>CAVORW010000001.1:0-805230 GCA_963698715.1 uncultured Chloroflexia bacterium
CAACTCATTGATTACCCCACCCCGGAAAATTTTTCTGATTAGGAATTGCAAAACTGGTATGAGCAAACCGACTTTGATAATGGGTTTAAGAAATGTTATTGAAGTTTACATTCTCGACTTCAGAAAAATGCTTGATGAATGGAATTACTTGCCTCACCAACCAGTCGAAGGTGATTTCGTTCAAATGGAAATGGAATTAGAATCTACTGCTTTTTATATTATATTAACAGCATGAAAGAATTCAAAACATCATCATCAAACTCCGAAGAAAGAATGGAAAAGGCATTTGCTATTATAGAATCCATAAGAAATAATTCAATCATTTTATTTTTTTATTAATTTCTAATCACAACAATTTCGCTCTAATTTTGTAGTAATTATACTATAAAATAATTTAAATGCAACTTCTATGTTTCGTTAAGATTTTTGTTTTTGAAAAATATATTCATTTAGTATATATTTGAATAAAATTGTTCTTTACAATAACTATGAAATTTTAATAATTGTAAAAATTTTAAAAATATCATAGTAAAATTACTAAATGTTTTCTTACAAATAAATTACTTAAATTTATTTTCAAATCTTAATTCTTTCTAAATGTATAAAAATGTTGGTCAATCTGACCGGATGCTAAGAGTGATAATAGCTGTATCACTATTCGGATATACATTGATAGAACCCCCAAGCTTATTTTTTGAAGCTGCCTTTCAGTTCTTCGCATGTTATTTACTTTACACGAGTTTTATGGGTCAATGTGTTTTTTATCTTGTCTTTCTAATATCAACAAGGAAAAAAAGCAGGAGAGCAAAAATCAAGGAATGTTCGAATGATGATCTAACAGTTTTTTGGCATGAGAAGAAATGCACAAACTGTACAATGTGCGTCAATAAAAGTCTGCTCGAAGCAACTAAATATCAAAAAATATTTGAGTTCTGGAGTCCTAAAAACCGTCCATGGATAAAAACATTTGGAAATTTAAATACGTATGGAATTATCGATGCTGTTGAGAATTGTACCTCTGGTGCATTATCATACAAATTAAAAGCAGATTCTATCGAGTACAGAAAGAGTGCTTGAGTAGGACGAATAGCAGAAGTCTATCAAACTATAGTATTAGTTCCTCTTAAACAGTTTTAGATTAACTTTTTTATTTGAACTATTAAAACATAAATCCAACACCAACTGAAAATTCAGGTCCTCCGTAATTCTGCCTTGCTCCGATAGGTTCTGAAAAATCCGAAGACAAATTGTATCCTATATCAGCATTTAGCTTAACTAATTTACCGAGAATGAAATCCGCACCGGCACCAAAGTATACATTTGCTGCGGTCTCAGTGCTTACACTAACTTTTGTAGTACCGGTTTCTGTTTCCGAGCCAACCAAAAAACCGCCGGCTCCACTTAGGTAAGGTCTGACTGATTTCTTATTTGAATACTTTGTGAAATAATATTTCAAGCCGAACATAACGGGAACAACAAGACTCGTATTAACACTCGTATTAGTATAAGTCGTCGAAACTGTTGCACTCGAAGAAATAACCCCTGCACTGACATTAACAGCAAACTCATCGTCTATAAAATAATTATAAGTAACTTTTCCTCCCATTCCTTCATTACCCGCATTAATTTCAACACCACCAATTCCTACCTCAACCGAAGATTTCGAATTTTTCAGAAAAGAAAACTGAACATCTATACTATGCCTGTTCTTTGGTGAATCTGCGTACGAATGTTCAGCAGATAGAATTGTTAACGTAAATAAAATAATTACAGCTTTGAAAATAAAATTTGACATGACCTCTCTTTAGTTATAAAAATATAATATAGATTAACATTAATAAAAACGTAATTTTCCGCTGTTTGTTACGGTACTTCGAGTCTGTCCGAATACTATGCTTTTTAGGTAGTCGCAGGCTTCATACCTGTGTTTAATGAACAAAAACGCAACCTAAAGGTTGCGACTACCACCGATTTTGAGTTCTCGGACAGACTCTTCTTCCTGACAGTTCAAAGATAACCATTTCCCAATAATAAAAGACTCCAAAATTATTTTACAACTCTCATAATCTTTACCCTCTTAAATTAAAATTCGCCTGTTTTTGCACTTTTTGGGAAATCTTGTTTCATCTGATTACAAAAGTCCTCTTTTGTAATCTAAAACCATTGAATCCTTACCATTCCCAAAGTGGACTTTGGAAACGAGAGAAAAACCTCAAAAACAGATAATTATTGAGGTTTTACATTACTACGTAACTGTCCAACACGTCCTGGAATTTTTCCAACACGACTCCTGACATCTGTTTCAGCAGGCCTTATGTTAAAAAAGCAAGCTTCCAAAAAGTTTATTATATTTGTAATAAAACAAAATAATAAAAACATATGGAAGCAATCAACAAAACACAAACACATAGTATTAAGCCCGATTTTAGCGGTCAAGATATTTATATTGGTATCGATGTACACAAAAAGAGCTGGACAGTAAGTATATATCTTAGAGAGTTTGAGCATAAAACATATACAACGGTTCCTGATGCAGGTAAGTTATACAATTATCTAAAGAAACAATTTCCAAATGGAAGATATCATTCGGTATATGAAGCTGGTTATAGTGGATACTGGATAGATAAACAATTGAGGATAATGGTTATAGATAATAAGATCGTAAATCCAGCAGATGTACCAACAAACAACAAAGAGAAAGTACGGAAAACCGATCCAGTTGATTCGAGAAAATTGGCACAGACATTGAGGAATCAACAAGTCAAGGGAATATATGTACCTGATGATGAGATATTATCGGGTAGGCTGCTAGTAAGAGAAAGAAGACAAGTAGTAAAAAAGATAACCAGATGCAAGAATCAGATAAAAAGCCGATTAAGTTTTCTTGGAATAAAGATAGACGAGGATGAAGTCAAGAGACACTGGTCAAGATTATATATAAATAAACTGGATGCAATAAGTCAGACAGATGATATGATAGGTAGGCCCATGAGTATGTTACTCAAGGAATTAGAAATGTTAAGGGAAATAAATCTTACGCTAACCAAAGAAATAAGGTCATTATCAAAGACACAACGCTATAGAGAGCAGGCAGAAAATCTGACTACAATACCAGGGATAAGCAATTTAAGTGCGATGATAATATTAACAGAGATAATAGATATTAAAAGGTTTAGCAATTTTGGAAAGTTATGCAGCTATGTTGGCTTGATCCCTGATGAGCACTCAAGTGGAGAGAGAAGAATAATAACAGGGATTACAAATCGAAGGAATCCATATCTACGACATATATTAACAGAGATATCATGGGTTGCAGTGAGAAAAGACCCGGCATTAGGGTTATGCTTTACAAATTACGCTAAACGCATGCCTAAGGGCAAAGCAATCGTAAAGATAGCAAGAAAAGTATTAAACAGAATAAGATATGTTATGATAAACAAAAAGCAATATGTAACAGGAGTTCTTGAATAGAAATTAATCAACTTGGATAATTAACTTTTATTGCTTTAATATTTTAAGTTAAAGTGGGAAAGCACATGAGAGACTCTACAGCGATATTACGAACCGTTTTATGTTTATAAGTAATATTTTGACTGTATTCCGCAGGCTGTGCTCCTACATTTATTTAGACTAACAAAGGAAATGCAGTTGCTGAGGAAAATTATAAAAGCAGTCTGCAGATAAAAGATTGTAGAATAACTAATGCAATAAAAAGAAAAAATATTATTATGTAATACTATATAAATTACAAATACAAAGTTTTTAAAATATATATATAGGCTTGCTTTTTAACATAAAAGAGTCTTTCTCGAAAAGATGACTCTGCGTTTTGTTATTTATTCATCAGAGTCCCCTATGGGAGACTCTGATGTAACGAAGATGTTCCTCATCTGAAAAATGTAAACTTTACTTATGTCAGGCATAACACGCAAAGGTTAATACCGCGCGCGGGAAGTAGAAACGTGTCACGACAGCACTACCAATGTCACAGCATAAAAAACAAACATCACTCACCTACTCACAACGCAACTACATTACTACTTATGATGATGAAAATGCGTTCCTGATTTCTTTGGTTTATGGTCCGGCTCCAATGCAAGAGCTTTTAGATGTCTTCTCATGTCATCGAGCAATAGATTAGCCATGTCATGGCTGAAACCTTCCTTCACAACAACACGCTGCACAATAAGGTCTTCAAGATTCTTTGGCATAGTATAAGCGGGTACAAGCCACCCGCGGTCGCGAAGCCTCTCTGCCATATCGAATAACGAATAATTCGTTTCCTCTTTTAGCTTCCATGCAAAAACCGGTATGTCACTTCCGTCACTTATCAACTCGAACGGTCCCATCTTTGCTATCTCACCCGATAGATACAATGCAACATCCTGGCATGACTGCTGAATTCTTTTGTATCCTTCTTTCCCCAGGCGAAGCAAGTTATAATATTGAGCAACTATCTGGTTTCCCGATCTTGAAAAATTCAAAGCAAAAGTCGGCATTTCACCGCCAAGGTAGTTAACATAGAATATTAAATCTTTGGGAAGCTCTTCTTTATCACGCCATACTACCCATCCAACTCCGGGATAAACCAAGCCGTATTTATGTCCTGATGCATTTATAGACTTTACCCATTTCAATCTGAAATCCCATTCGAGCTTCGGTTGTATGAACGGTGCAATGAAACCACCGCTCGCCCCGTCGACGTGTATTGGAATGTCCCATCCTGTTTTTTTATTAAGCTCATCTAAGGCATCATTTATTTCCTTAATTGGTTCATACTGCCCCGTAAAAGTTGTTCCAAGTATTCCAACAACACCAATTGTATTTTCATCGCAGAGCTTTATTGCTTCTTCGGCATTCAGCATGTATCGGTCGCCTTCCATCGGCACCAGCCTGGGTTCGATTTCCCAGTACCTGCAGAATTTATCCCAGCATATTTGTACGTTAATTCCCATAACCATATTCGGTTTATCGGTCGGTTTCCCTTTTGCTTTCATACGTTCACGCCATTTCCATTTCAAAGCCATACCTCCCAGCATTGCTGCTTCACTTGAACCGGTTGTTGAGCAGCCCGTTGCTTCTTCATGGTCGGGAGAATTCCATAACCTTGAGAGCATGTTTACACAACGCATTTCAATTTCTGCTGTCTGCGGATACTCATCCTTATCTATCATATTCTTATCAAAAGTTTCCGCCATCAATTGTCTTGCTTCCGGTTCCATCCAGGTTGTTACAAACGTTGCAAGGTTCAATCTTGAATTACCATCGAGCATTAATTCATCATGCACAATATCGTATGCAGTTCTTGGAAGCATCTCTTTATCCGGTATTTCATATTTAGGAACATCTGTAGTTAACCCTCTTCTACCATACGCCGGTGTTAATATGTCATCTGTTCCTTTCAATTTTGTTATTGATTTTTTTAAAAAGCATAATTTTTCCTTTCTCTATTTTTTATTTTATTTATCATTTTCTTTTGAAACCCATTCAGGTTTTTTAAATCTATTAATAACAATCGGGGTACCGACAAATATCAAAACTCCGACAATAAGAAACACTACGTAAAAGGTCGGGCTGCCTACTGTCAGTTGTGCCGGAGGGAAAAAACCAATAAAGAATGCAAACAAAACAGCTAACAGACCAATGCCAGCGATTATCCACATACCAGCTTTCCACTCCGGGTACTTTATATGAACGTTCAACATCTGGTTGTGTATATCTTAATTTAATTGCCGATGCATAAAGCATAATATACATAATGAGATATAAAATTGCAGTTAATGCAGTCAATAAAAAAAATGCGCTGTTGACATTCGGCATAACCACATATACCAATGAAATAATAGTTACGATTCCACCCTGTATAAAAAGTATGTGTGTTTGAACACCGGCTTTATTTGTATGTGCCATGAAAGGAGGAAGGTCACCGTCCTTTGCTGTTGCAAGCAATCCCTTACTCGGACCCGCTATCCATGCAAGCACACCACCAACCGCACCGAATGCAGCAAGAAATCCCATAACAGGCAGCAGCCAGTGAATATTAAACTTTGTGAGTAAATCATCGAAACCCTGCATAATTCCCGAAGTCAGACTTATCTTAGATTCGGGTATTACAGCAGCTACTGATAAAGAGCCTAACGTAAATACAATTATAATAATGAACATTGCAAGAAATACGGCTTTCGGAAATTGTTTCTTGGGATTATTAAGATCCATGACGTGAACTGCACCCACTTCCATACCTGCAAACAATAAAACAATCCCTGCTAGGAAAGATATATTACTAAAGTTGCTAAAATCCGGTAGAATGCTAATTGATTTTGCACTCACATGGTTTAAAAACTCAAGAGGATTTCCTGTGATCACCCAAATTATACCTAAAGATATGATTATTACACCGGGAATTAACGTACCGCCAATTACACCGATTGATGCCCATTTACCCGAAGTTTTCGCACCCCTGAAAGTTACAAGGGTTGCAGCCCAGTAAACAACAAGGACAACAGCGAGATTGAAAAATTTATTGGATGCTAATTCAGGATTAAGAAAAAGATATGAGAGACTTCCTGCAGCAAAAGTTAATACAGTAGGATACCAAATTACATTTTGTATCCACTGAAGCCAAATTGCCGTGAATCCTAAACGTGACCCGTATGCCTCTTTTACCCAGCGGTAAACTCCTCCCGATTTAGGCCAGCCTGTTGCTAACTCTGCTGAAACCAAAGACACAGGTACTAAAAATAATAGTGATGCGAATAATAAATAGAAAATCATTGAAAGACCTTCTTTTGCCATCATTGGTATACCGCGAAGACTCATCACCGCAGCAACATTCATCATCGCAAGTGCAAAGACTCCTAATTTTAAGGTAGAATTTTTCTTCATACTCTCTCCTTTGAAGTTGTAAGTTTTATAATATTAATTTGTGTTTTGCTTTTCAATTGCCATCTTTAGAAAATTTATTAAAAAAGGGTGCCCCTGATTGTATGGAACCATAACCTCTGCGTGGAACTGTTCACCATACAACATCTTCTTTCTGCTTTTATGGGCTTGTACATAACTCGACATCGCTAATATTTCATAATCGACAATAGGTAAAACTTCAGAAGCAACTGCAACCGACCAGCTGTGAATTTCAACAGCAACGGGTGACTTTTCATTTTTGAAAATTAGCAATTGATAATGTTTGTATTAATATTGGAGAACACTATGCTAAGAGATTTATAATGTGAAAATTTATAAAATTGAAATGAGAACCTGTACATCAATTGAAGACTTTTCAAAAGAAATAAGGAATAAGTAATTACTAAATAAAATCTTGATTTAAAATAACAGGAAAAAATAAAAGCAGATTTCTGATTTATCAATTTTAATATAACAATCCCCCAATAAATAACCAATGACTTTCTAATGAAGATATAATTATAAAATTTATTTTACAAAATGCCCGTTCATTATTCTCGAAAACTTAATTGAATATTCACAATCTAATTTCTATATTAAGAACTCAATCTTAACTCAAACAGACAGTACAAAATGAGATTCAATTACAACGACAAAAAGAACATTAAAGTATTAAAAGACTCTCCATATCCTCTTGACTATCCTGACCAAATTCGTAAGGCTCCGAATAAATCCGGTTTATATATGTTACTCGATGAAAAGGATGAGGTAATTTATATAGGAAAGTCAGAAAATGGTAAGTTAAAAAAGGAAATAAAAGCAAAAGTTAATGTCGTAGTTAATGGAGAAGCATCTAAATACAGATGGTTCATGACTGCAAACGATATAGATGCAGAAAAGCTCGAGAGAATCTGGATTGAAAAATATCATCCACCTTTTAACGAGATAGATCTGTAATTTTTTATCAGTTCATTTTTAACAAATCACTTTTCTATAATATGTTATATAAAAGTGTCTAACAAAATACATCCTCACCCTCGTTAAAAACTCGTTTATTATTTCCCTTCTGAGATAAAAGTGTTCAATTAATACACGAGCTGTTTCACAAAAGAAAAATGGAAGAAGTATATAATAAGAATGATATATTTCAAAATTAAACACTACTATCTTCCATTCTATAAACTAATTTAGTTCTTTATTCTCTCCATTAAGTAAATTAATTTACACTTGTTGAAATAATTTACTGTGCACAAATCTCTCTGAAATGAAAAACTTTCTATTAAAGTATAAATTATTTTCATTATTACTTATCCTTCTTACTTCAATCTGTTTAACTATAGATAAATATTTAGAAAAAAATAAAGTACTTATATTAAATTAAATATAAACCTAACATCATGGATAAAAAGAACATCATCATCATTCTCCTTGCTATTATAGTTGTTTTCATACTTGGTGTAACATTGCTGACATTACAGAGTGTTCTATTACCATTCATAGTAGCAGTTTTGTTTTCTATAATTTTTGATCCAATGGTAAAATTCTTAAAAAAGAAAAAAGTACCAACAGTTATTTCATTAATTTCTGTCGTCTTGACATTTGCAATAGTTTTGTTCCTTATATCTCTTTTGATCTATTCGAGTGCTACATCCGTTGCCGAAGCATTACCTCTCTATGAAGCTAAATTTCAGAATATGTTAAAAGATTTAGAAAACTTCGTAAGATACACAGCAAAATCCATGAATGTTAACATAGATGAACTGAAACTCACAGATGTAATACCTTTTGCAACAATATCAAACGCTGCTACTGGAGTTGCAAATTCTTTCATTAATTTCTTATCCAATGCTGCGATGGTTCTGCTATTCATGCTTTTCATATTGGCAGGCAGTGGTGGTCTTAAAAACAAAATCCTTGAAGCTTTTTCAGATGAGAATGCTGAAAGAATATCATCGGTCATAGACAATATCAGTATAAGAGTTAGAAAATATTTAACAACAAAATTTTTCATAAGCTTTGGAACTGCATCATTATTTACTTTAATATACTGGTTGTTTGGTTTAGAATTTCCACTCTTCTGGGGCTTCATAGCCTTCTTGTTATGTTTCATACCTAATATTGGATCTTTTATAGCTATACTTTTTCCTGTGATTTTTTCATTGCTGCAATTCGACAGCTTACTGACAAGCGTAATCTTATTAGTACTATTAATAGTTGCAACTAATTTAATGGGAAATGTTATCGAACCGATGGTGATGTCGGAAAGCCTGAACTTAAGTGCTTTGCTTATACTGGTAGCATTAATATTTTGGGGATGGCTTTGGGGAGTTGTCGGCATGCTGCTCTCAGTACCTTTAACAGCTACTATAAAAATTATATTTGAGAACATCCCACAACTAAAACCGATGGCAATATTAATGGGAGGACCTGTTGACCATGTGAAAAGAAAAAGAAGAATGAAGAAAAAATAGTATCTTCAATATTATCCTTCCGAAAAAAATAGGCATGTTGAATTTGGAAATAATTCAAACGCAAGTTTTACCAAGCAAAGGTGTCAAACATTATAGATTTTGTATAACTTATCATAGAATTAGCTGAAGCCATCTGCAGATGACAGATAAAGATCTCGTAAAAAAGATAAAGAATAATGATCGTCAAGCATTTAGGGAATTGGTTGAAAATCACCAAAGACTTGTATTGAATACCTGTAAAGGTTTTTTGCACAACGAAGATGATGCACATGACGTCGCGCAGGAAGTTTTCATAGAAGCCTACAGATCTGTTAAGAAATTCCGAGGCGACTCAAAAATCACTACATGGCTTTACCGCATTGCTGTTAACAAATCATTAAATTTTATTCGTGATAATAAAAAACACAGGACGATTAAGTGATATTGATATTATGACAGGAAAAAATGAAAAACATATATCCTCACACTTGAATCCAAATTTACCAGATACCGAAATCGAAAATCGTGAAAGGTCTCGTGTGCTTTACAGTGCAATTGATGAACTTCCAACAAACCAGAAAGAAGCTTTTATATTGAACAAGTACGAAAATCTTAACTACAAAGAAATATCTGAAATTATGAACAAATCAGTATCCTCGATCGAATCATTACTATTCAGAGCAAAGAGGAATCTTCAGGAAAAATTGTACAATTATTACAAAGAAAATTTCTAACGCAAGTTTTTTAAATAAAAAGTGTCACATTAACAAAACCAAATAACATGGATTGCAAAGAAGTTGAAAATAGAATTATCGAGTACATAGAAAAAACTTTGCCGGAAATAATTGAGATGGATATAAAAGATCACTTCGAACATTGTGAAAACTGTTCCAAAATATATAACGAGATAGCAAATACTTATGGAATTATTGAATCAGATAAAATGCTTGGAGCATATCCTTATTTTGCTGACAATGTTATTAGTAAAATTGATGGTCTAAACAAATCAAAAATTAACGGAGTTTTAAACCCGGAAAACTTCTCATTTGTATTCAGCAGGATTGCTATTACAGGAATCGCAGCTGTAATTATATTCATAGTAGGTTTATACATACTCGAAGGTTCACTGCCATTTGATTATTTTTCTGAACCTGATTATTTAGTTCCTGAAACTGTTACGAATTTATTATTAAGTAATCTTTAAAAAAAAATGTTAAAGAAACCAATTTTCTTAGGTATTATTATTCTTATCGTTGGATTGCTCTTAGGAGCGTTAGTTGGCAGTTTCTTTATTAGTGATAGAAGAGACGGACATTCAACAGATGGCAAGAGGATATCTAAAGAACACTTCAAGAAAAGAATGATAAGAGTTATCGACCCTGATGAAGATCAATTTACTAAAATCGATCCAATAATAGACAAGTATGCTGAAAGAACTTCTGAAATCACTGATAAATATTTCGAAGAGTTTTCCGCAATATTAGATTCGATGCGGGTAGAGTTAGAACCAATCCTAACAGATAGGCAAAAAGAAAGGCTGCAAAAAAGACGTGAAAAGATGGAGAAATTTAAATTCAGAAAGAATCAGAAAAAATTGAAACAGAATTCGGAGGAGAAACAATAACTGAAATAGTTTTAAAATTGTAAAATAAAAATAATAAATAGATATTTTTTAAAACAAAATAATAATCATGCTTAAATTAAAACTTATCCTAACAATCTTATTAATCTCAGCAATATCATTTAACTTCACGATTGCTCAGAAAAAAGACAAAGAAAAATTCAGTAAGACTCCTGAGGAAATCGCTGAAAAGATAGTGAAGCGTATGAAAACGAATCTTGAATTAAGTGATGCTCAATATAATTCTATTTATCCAATTGTGTTAACACATGCACAGGATATGAAAAAAATGCACGAAGAAAATAATACTTATCAAAAAGAAGACTTTCGTAAACTGCGAAAAGAAAAAAGAGAAAAACTGCAAAACGAAATAAGCGTATATCTTTCCGATGAGCAGAAGCAAAAAATGGAAGAGCACAAGAAAGATAAAATGGATAAACCTGATAAATGGAAAAACAAAAAACATAAGAAACACCATAAAGGTTTTGATAAAAACAAGTCACCAGAGGAGATGTCTCAGAAAATGTCAGAAAGGATGAAGAATAAACTCAATCTGACGGATGAACAACAGACCTCTTTGCAAAAGATTTTTCTCAATCACTTCACAGAGGTTAAAAACTTTAAGGATAGCAAGGATAAATATACTAAAGAAGAATGCCAGAAAATGAGAACTGAGAGAAAGGAAAAGCTAAAGAATGAAGTTAAGTTGATTCTGACCGATGAGCAGTTTAAGACATGGGAAGAAAAGAAAATGAATAAAGACGGCAAACATAAGAATAAAAAGAGAGAAACAAGATAGTATTAAATAAATCTGAACAATAAGAGTGCTTTCATGATCCTCATATAACCTCCTTGATAAGAAGCCCTTGGAATATTTTTTCAAGGGCTTTTACTTTTAAATTATCAAATTACTTTCACAAAATAATACAAGGACTTTCTATAGACTCCCTTATGATAAATGTTTATGACTTCCGTCACACAATGGTGGATTCTTCGTCTGCTTACATCCACAGAAATAAACCGTTCTGTCTTTATCTGCTGTGTACATTACCGGTGAAAAATCCGTACCTTTATGAGAACCATCACAAAAGGGCTGAAGCATGCTCTTCCCGCATTGACACCAAAAATACTTCTCACCTTCTTTGACTTCGATTGCGAAGGGTGTTTTACTTGCAATTAGTGCATCTGACATAATTTTTCTCCTATATGAAAAGTTTATAATAAATTGTTCATACAACTTAATAGTAGATGTATAAAATAATAAAATATTTTAAATGTAATTATTATAATTAATAATACAAATTTAAAAAATCTTTTTCAATTTGATTATGGATAGGGAAAGAATATTAATTCGCAGAAAATGACATGATATCACAAAACACTTGTGTAATTTGAATTACTCCAAAAATCTCTGTCTTAACTCTTGCGTAGGGATAAGACATTCATCTTTTTTTCCAAACCAGCTATATCTGTGTTTAGCAAAAACATCGTACAGGAAATCTCTTATAAACTTTGGTATGATTTTAATAATTACAAGTATCTTCCAGGGCATATCTAATTCTTTTGCGATTTGTAAAACCGCATCACTTCTCAAATACACAAATCCTTTTTTCAATAAAACAATTGTATCTAACTCCCCTGCCTTGAGATTATGTCTTTGAAGCAAGTCATATCCTGCTTTGTTTTGTAAAGCAGCAAATTTGAATTTGTTTTGAGTATCCCTTTTTATTATAAATTGAACAGTCGAATTACAAAAATTACATACACCGTCAAAAACGATAATCAATTCGTTTTCCATAATGATATTAACTTCCTAACTACTAAGGTCTGCAACATTTCAATTTAATCGTTTATGAATTAGAATTGCACTACATGGATCTCCCCAATAAATCCTCGATGCTTTTGGAATCAACTTGGATACTAATATCAGATAAGCCCATGTGGGAATCGGAGTCTTATCACATCCTTGAAGAAATACTTTTTCACCTTCGTAGGAATTCCAGTTAGTCTTTTCAATCTTTTTGCGGAATGATTCTTCTTTGATTATTCCATTTTCCAAATAATCGGATATATCAATCTTGATTGGCATACTAATCATATTTATGCACAGAAAGAATCACCACAAGAGCATGTTTTCTTCGCATTAGGATTTTTGAAAACAAAGCCCGCACCGTTTAAATCATCTGCATAATCCAGTTCGGTTCCTGAAAGATATGCTTCGCTTGGTTTATCCAGAAATATTTTAATACCATTTACTTCATGAACTGTATCATCCTGCCCTGCTTTATCCTGAAAACCCATATAGTATGATAATCCGGAACATCCTCCGCCTTTGACTCCAACTCTTAACCCAAGGTCTGACTTCCCTTCCCTGCTCATTAAAGATTTGATGTGCTCACTTGCTTTTTCGGATAATTGAATCATTAATTACTCCTGTTCTTTTTTAAAAAATATTGATGTTTAAATGTTAAATAAGACTATTTCAGTCCTATTTAACATAGCAGTTTTTAAATTTCTTATCAAGGGAAAATATAGTATGGAAGCAAACTCAGATAGTTATAACTACTCTTGCATTATTTATTTTCACTGGTAGATGTACCGAATAAATGTATATCAATATCTTTCAGTAACTCTTTTGCCCTCTCCACATGTTCTTCTAAAACATGAATTCTTGCACCTTGAATCAATGGATCAACCGATAAAAAGTTTTCGCCATAAATAAAACATTGAATCTTTTCTGAATCAAATAAAGATTGGATTACAGCAAGATCCCCCTGGTTAAGAGTGGTTAAAACATGTTCATACTTTTCCGGGTCAATTACCTTTGGATGTTTTGTCGAGAAATCAAGAAAGCATTCACAAACAGGACAATGGAATTTCTTTTCTATTCTCTCTTCAAAATTTATTTCGAGTTCGTTTGAGCATTCGGGACACTCAACGATCTGAGGAAGTAACTTCTCTTTTAATGTTTTTCGACACCTGGAATTTTCACAATAATAATATTCATCACATTCTTCCAAACATGATTTGCAAAAATTCTTTTTACAGAAGTAGCATTGACTAAATGCTTCTCTTTCCGGGTGATTAATACATGTTACACTCATAACGCTTTGATTTTTTTTATGGTTTACACAATTGTTTATTAAGCTAATTATGAAAACACTATAAACCTAATATCGTAGCGAATTATTGTAACCTATTAGTTATCCGTTTATATAGCTAACAAGTGCTAACTTTTCTGCTGCAAAAATCAACTGCACACTATCCCTAAGCAAAGCTATGCAAAATCTGTTGAAGCGAGAATTCCTCTCCTTTATTTCCCTTGTCCCAGGATTGCTTTATCACAGATTGAAGCCTGTCTTCGAGTGTTGGCTTTTGAATCTGGTAGAAGATTCCCGTGTACATTGGTTGTTCACAGTAAGCCATTTCCATAGCCTTCAACTTATCTTCCCTCGGATGGTCTTCGGGTAAAGGCTGCAGCATAGCTTTCAATCCTTTTGAATCTAAAAGTGGAAATGTTCTGCATGGAGAAAATATGTATACTATAGACATTCCCTTATGATTAATCGCTTCAATTAGTATTTGTGTTAACGTTTTTGAATCTAATCCATTAGCTCGTGCAATAAACGAAACATCATAAGCCAAGAATATCGGGATAGCTGACAAAGCATCTTCAAACACACCATAAGGTGACGTTTTTGTTTTCTGTCCATACGGCGATGTCGGAGATGATTGTCCTTTTGTTAAGCCATAGATTCTATTATCTATCAATAAGTAAGTCATATCAACGTTCTTGCGTGCTGTGTGAGCTATGTGTCCGCCTCCAATACCAAGTCCGTCACCATCTCCTCCAACAGCAAACACGGTTAAATCGGGGTTTGCAGTCTTAGCTCCAAGAGCAGTCGGAACTGCACGTCCATGTGTACCATGCAGCGAGTACGTGTTTACAAAGTGAGACAACCGTCCTGAACATCCGATACCGGAAACTGTAACAATATTTTCCGGTGGTATATCCAACGTTAGAAGCGCTTTTTGCAAACTCGCTAAAACACCAAAGTCACCGCAGCCCGGACACCAGACCGGCTCAATGACGCTTTTATAATCTTGCAATGTTCTCTTCATTGATAATCCTTTCTACTTTTTCAATTCCATTAAAAATTTCTTCGGGAGTAAACGGAACTCCCTCACATTTGTGAATTTCAATCGGTTTTATACCGAATTTAGCTTTAATAAAATGAGCAAACTGCCCTGTGTAATTTTCTTCAACCATTATTACCTGCTTCAAACCAGAAAGAAAATTTCGGATCTGTCTTTCCGGTAATGGTGAAAGTACTTTCGGTTGTAAGTGACGAAATAGTATACCTCTTTCCTCGGCAAGCAAACGTGCTTCATGAATGGCTCCTTCAGTCGAGCCCCATCCGATAACTCCAATTTTTGCTTCCTCAGGTCCTTCATATTCAGGTGGATTCTTTTCTAATGCTTGCCCAAGTGCTTCTAATTTTTTAAACCGTTTCTTCATCATTTTCGAATGTATATGAGGTAAGTAGCTTGCTTTTCCTGTTTCATCGTGTTCTAAACCGCCTGAAAGATATTGCCCGCCCTCAAGTCCAGGTCTTGTTATCGGTGATACTCCATCAACTGTATCAAGATACCGTTTGTATCCATCTAACTCTTTTGGATTTGCTTCTATTCGATATGCTATTTCTATCTTCTCAGGTGTTGGAATAGAAATATCGTCAGAATGCATTGAGCTGTCGACTTCGATAATTTTTGTTAAATCGGGCATTCTTACTGTTGCCTTCCTGTAACCAATTGATTGATCCGTTAAAATTATGACAGGCATCTGGAATCTTTCCGCAAGATTAAATGCACGAATCGTCTGATAAAAAGCATCCTCTACAGACGTTGGTGCAAGAATTATTCTTGGTGCTTCACCAGCGGTCCCGTATATAGCAAACTTCAAATCGGATTGCTCTGTCTTGGTCGGAAGTCCCGTGCTCGGTCCGCCTCGCTGTACATCTACTATCACGAGAGGAACTTCTAACATTGATGCAAGATTTAACTGCTCGCCCATGAGTTGAAGTCCCGGACCCGATGTTGGCGTTATTGCTTTTTCACCCGCGAAAGAAGCTCCTATACATGCTGAGAGAGAAGCAATTTCATCTTCGAGTTGAATAGCTCTTCCGCCAATTTTTGGCATAAGACCTGTTAGTGTTTCAAAAATCGGTGTAGCCGGTGTTATGGGATAACCTGCAACGAACCTGCAGCCCGCTGCAATTGCTCCCAAAGCTACAGCTTCATTTCCTGATATAAACATATAATGGACTTTTGCCTGGGGGTCTGAGACCAATTTATATTTTTGTTCCCATTCGTTAGCTCTGCCTGCTTCGTAACCAGCTTTTAAAGCTTTCAAATTGTTTTCAATAATATCACCTCCCTTGTCACCATAACGGTCCTTTATTAATTTTTCCAGTACACTAAACTCAATTCCGAATAGCTGTCCGAGAGCACCCAGAGCCACGACATTTTTTCCTAATTTGACACCCACAGTATCCATGACCAGTTTATCGAGAGGAATCGGGTGAAACTCAGCTTTCAAGCCCTCCTTAAGTTTCACTACATCAGGATCGTATATAAGCATTCCGCCCTCTTTCAGGTCACCTATTGTTCTATCGTAAGCTTCCTGGTTAAATACGATAAGGTAGTCTACGGAACTCCCCATCGAATGAATCGTCCCGTTTCGAATCCGAATCTGAATCATAGAAAATCCGCCTTTTATCTCGGCGGGGTAGGTTATGTATGTAAATACCTGATACTCTGTTCTTGCAGCCGCTTGTGCAAACAACTCTCCGGCACTGATGACACCTTCGCCTCCTTCGCCGGCTATACGAATAGCAAAATCAATGTCGGAGTTGTTTTGTGCATTATTCATGTCTTGTATTTCAGTAATAGGTTAGTAAAATATGTAGTTTTTTTGATGTGATGTTGCAATATCATTTGTATTCAAATTAGCAAAAAGCAATATCAAATACAATTTTATATTAGTGGGATTAAACTGTGCTTTTGGGGTGGCGTTGGCAGTGCTATCATTACATGGATTGACTTCTCCTGCGACGCGGTATGAACCTGTGGCGTGTTATGCCTGACATTACTATCTTCCCGATGTCATTCCCGTATGCTTTAAGCGGGAATCCAGAAGAATTAAATTATTATTTCACCAAAACCATCTTCTTCACATCAACAAAATCCCCTGTTACTAATTTATAGAAATACACACCACTCGTAAAATTACTCCCATCCCAACTCACCTGATAACTCCCCGCTTTCAACACCTCTTTAACAAGTGTCACGACCTCTCTGCTAAGAGCATCGTATACAATCAGCTTTGTTGCAGATGTCTTTTGTATATCGAATTTGATGGTTGTCGATGGATTGAATGGGTTGGGATAGTTTTGATAGAGCGAATATCCCGCTGGAATCTCACCGCTTATCTGGTTTATAAAAGAAACACCACCATTTGTAGTTCTAAGGATTGTACCTGAATCGCCAACAATCGTCCCCGTATTTGCATCTGTAAAGGAGACACCATGCAACCATCCTGTTGTTCCGCTATATTGTAAAGTCCAGTTCGTTCCTCCGTTTATGGTTCTAAAGATTGTGCTACTTTCACTGACAGTTGTTCCTTTATTTGGATCGGTAAAGGAGACACCCCACAAATCTTCTGTTGTTCCGCTATATTGTAAAGTCCAGTTTGTTCCTCCGTTTGTGGTTCTGACGATTCTGCCTGCACCACCCACGGCAGTTCCGGTATTTGCATCGGTAAAGCAAACATCAAATAACACTCCTGTTGATGATCCTTGCAGAGTCCAGTTTAATCCGCCGTTTGTAGTTCTAATAACTACATTTATGAAAGTCAAACCCCCAACAGCCGTTCCGGTATTTGCATCTATAAAGGAGACACCGTACAAAGGGCGTGTAATTCCGCTTGTTTGTGAAATCCAATTTGTACCTCCGTTTGTAGTTCTTAGTATTGTGCCTTCATTACCACCAACAGCAGTCCCATTATTTGCATCTGTAAAGGAGACATCTAATAAAGTTTCTGCTGTTGCGCTATATTGTAAAGTCCAGTTTGTTCCTCCGTTTGTGGTTCTGATAATGAAGCCATAATCACCAACAATCGTCCCGGTATTTGCATCTGTAAAGGAGACACCCCACAACCGGTATATTGTTCCGCTTGTTTGTGAAGTCCAGTTTGTTCCACCGTTTGTGGTTCTGAGGATTGTACCCAAATCACCAACCGCCGTCCCGGTATTTGCATCCGTAAAGCAGACATCCCTCAATCGGTTTGTTGTTCCGCTTGTCTGAGTATACCACTGGGAATAAGCACCTGTGAAAGTTAGAAATAAAAGTGTTAATTGAATCAGTAAAATTATTTTTTTCATAATATTAGTTATTTAAATTATCTCCTTCAAGCCCTGTGTCTGTCAGTCCCGGTTCATCGGGGATTTCTCAGGACTCTTTACAGTTCGAAGATAACATTTCCCAAAACAAAAAAGACTCCAAAAGAATAAGTTCTTTCTGAAAAAACCTCAAAAACAGACAATTTTAACACATTCCCAATTTATTGCGTGTCTCTCTGAGAAGATTGAGCCTCTCGCGGAGCAGATTGAGAGGCTCAAGGAGCTCGAAGTGTGACAGATTTGCCAAATGTATGACGCTCGGAGAAGATTGAGAGGTTCAAGGAGAAGATTTATAGGCAAAATCAGATGATTGAGAGTCTCTCGTAGCTTGAAGTGTGATAGATTTGCCAAATTTATAACGTTCGAAGCTCGAAGTGGAACGCTACGAGCTGAAAGTGTGTCTCTCGGAGAAGATTGAGAGGTTCAAGGAGAAGATTTATAGGCAAAATCAGATGATTGAGAGGCTAACGGAGAAGATATAGAGGTAAAATCAGATGATTGAGGGACTCTTTGAGATGAAAGAGAGTCTCACGGAACCGATATTAAGTCATATCTGGCATGTTATGGTCCACACCATGACACATTTTGAAAACGAAAAAGTCACGGAATGGTCCGTGACTTGCCAGTGAAAATGAAAGGTTTAACAAGATTTATGTTGTGTCAGATGTTCTTCATCTGACACGCATCAGGTCATGAAGACCTGACATAACAAACCGTTATATTTTTTTGGCTAAAGCCCGGGTTAATGGTGTTCTCTCACCCCTGCCGTGAACGGCAGGGTAATTATTTTAATTTCCCCACCGTTTACGGTGGGGGTAAATACGAGTAAGTATTGGCTTTAGCCTAAATTTTAGTGATGTCAAGAGTTCTTCTCCTGACGGATGAATACCAACGCAATGCATAACACGCCAAAGGTTTGTGCCGCGCGCGGGAAGTCAATCCAGGTTAGGACAGCACTACAAACACCACCCACCAAAATAATATCCTTTGCAATTGCATAGGAAATCTGTTTCATGTAAATTGCAGGTCTTTATTAATTAATAAGATATAAGTTACAGGGATAGCACCACCAACTGTAAAAATATTATGGAAATAAGAAATATTGCTATTATTGCACATGTAGACCATGGAAAAACAACGATGGTCGATAGAATACTACACCAGGTGAAATTGTTCAGGGATAACCAGGAAATGCAGGATTTGATTCTGGACTCGACCGACCTGGAACGTGAGAGAGGTATAACTATTTTATCTAAGAATGTATCTGTAAGATATAAAGGAACAAAAATAAATATTATCGATACTCCCGGACATTCGGATTTTGGAGGTGAGGTAGAGCGTGTCTTAAATATGGCTAACGGGGTGCTGCTGCTTGTGGATGCATTTGAAGGACCTATGCCGCAAACACGATTTGTTTTGCAAAAAGCACTGGAACTCGGTTTAAAACCAATAGTCGTTATAAATAAAGTTGACAAACCAAATTGTAATCCTGAAGATGTGAATAACCTTGTTTATGAACTGATGTTCTCTCTGAATGCTACAAACGAACAACTGGATTTTCCGACTGTTTACGGTTCTTCAAAACAGGGATGGATGGGACCAGACTGGAAAACACCAACTCATGATGTTACCTATTTGTTGGATACAATCATTGAATATTTTGACCCGCCGAAAGATAATCCGGGGACTTTGCAATTACAGGTTAGTTCATTGGATTACTCGACATTTACAGGGAGAATTGCCGTAGGAAAAATACATAGAGGAAGTGTTAAAATGGGCGACCAGGTTTCTGTTGTTCAGAGAAATGGTCTGATAAATAAATCTGTAATAAAAGAACTTTATCTTTTTGAAGGACTGGGAAAAGAGAAAACCAAAAAAGAAGTTAAATCAGGTGAGATAGTAGCAATAATGGGACTTGATAATTTTGATATTGGAGATACTATTGCGGATTTCGAAGAACCCGAAGCTTTAATCCCAATTTCGGTTGATGAACCTACTATGAGTATGCTTTTCACCATTAACAACTCACCGTTTTTTGGTAAAGATGGAAAGTATGTTACATCAAGGCATGTCAGGGATAGGTTATTTAAAGAAACAGAGAAGAACCTTGCACTAAGGGTTGAGGAAACAGATTCACCGGATAAATTGTTGGTTTATGGCAGAGGTATTCTTCATCTATCTATTTTGGTAGAAACAATGAGGAGAGAAGGTTATGAACTTCAATTAGGTCAGCCTAAAGTGGTTATTAAAGAAATAGACGGGTTTAAACATGAGCCGGTAGAATTGTTGTATGTAGATGTTGCTGAGGAGTTTTCCGGAAAAGTAATAGAGATCGTTACACGGCTTAAAGGAGATATTCTTAATATTGAGAAAAAGAATGACAGAATAAATCTTGAATTTAAAATTACTACAAGAGGTTTGATCGGACTTACCACTCCTTTATTAACAGTAACCGAAGGTGAAGCAGTCATATCGCATCGGTTTAAAGGTTATGAACCATGGAAAGGTGAAATACAAAGTAAAAGAAATGGTGCCCTGATAGCGATGGAAACTGGAACTGCTATTGCTTATTCAATCGATAAACTGCAAGACAGGGGTAAATTCTTCATTGACCCAAATGAAGAAATATATGCTGGTCAGGTTATAGGAGAAAGCACAAGGCAGGAAGATATTGTCGTGAACGTAATCAAGACTAAAAAACTAACTAACATGCGGGCTTCGGGCTCAGATGAAAAAGCCTCAATAGCTCCGGCAATAAAGTTCTCATTGGAAGAAGCAATGGAATATATTGGAGAAGATGAATATGTCGAAGTAACCCCAAAATCTATTCGCTTAAGAAAGATGCTGCTAAGTGAGCATGATAGGAAGCGGAGCAAGAAATAAATGAAAACTATTTATTATGACAAAAAATAAAATAAAGTTCTCTTCACAAGATAATCCTGATTTTAGTATTGATTTAAAAGAGAAGGTCAAAGATTATTTCGAAGAGAACAACATTTCAAAATATGGCAATATTAGTATAGTGATGAAGTCAATTTTTATGATTTCGTTATATTTCATACCTTATGTATTGATGTTATCCGGTGTGATTTATTCAATACCCGGAATATTTGTCTGCTGGGTAATTATGGGTATCGGCATGGCTGGTGTCGGGATGGTGCTCATGCATGATGCCAATCACAGAACCTTTTCGAAAAAACCAGGGATAAATACTCTACTTAGTAAATCGTTGTTCCTTCTCGGAGGATTTCCTCCAACCTGGCAATATCAGCACAACACTTTACATCATGGATTTACAAATATCGATGGGCACGATGAAGATATAGACCCTATGTTCCTTCTCCGGTTTTCACCACACAAACCGCTTCGTAAAATCCATAAATTTCAGCATTGGTATGCATGGTTCTTATATGGGCTTCTGACAATAAACTGGATAACCATTAAGGAGTTTAAGCAGCTTATAATCTATAAAAAGAGAAATGTGTCTTTAAGCAATACAAAAAAATACAATCAATTATTTGTGGATTTAATCTTATCGAAGATACTTTATTATATAATCTTTCTTGTGATTCCACTCGTTGTATTACCCATAGCATGGTATTGGATCGTAATATTCTTTTTAGCGATGCATTTTGTTAGCGGGCTAATATTCAGTACTATTTTTCAAACAGCTCATGTCATGCCTACTTCGGCATACCCATTACCAGATGAAAACGGGAATATAGAAACTGATTGGGCTATACACCAATTGTCAACTACATCAGATTACTCTCCAAAAAGCAAGATTTTTTCATGGCTGATTGGTGGATTGAATTACCAGGTTGAACATCATTTATTTCCTAATATTAGTCATGTTCATTATAAAAACCTCTCGTGTTTAGTACAAACTACTGCACAAAAACATAATCTTCCTTATAATGTTCAGTCTAATTTTTTTCTTGCTGTCCGCAGTCACATTAAAATGCTTAAAATCCTTGGAAGGTAGTATTTATTTAAACCATTTGTTGCAGATCAAATAAGAACATATATCGGCTTTCAGGCTATTCATATCGTGGCAACATTCAGTATGCCCTCTTCAATTCAAAAATCCGAACTTGATAATTATAATCTTATGCTTTATCTTATTCATATTTAATAATCAAAGCGGAGACAAATAATGCAATATACTAATCTTGGCAGAACAGGTTTGACGGTAAGCAGGTTGTGCCTTGGCACTATGAACTTCGGTCCTGAAACTTCCGAAGCAGACAGCTTCAAGATAATGGACCGTGCAATAGATTTGGGATTCAACTTTTTCGATACAGCCAATGTTTATGGTTGGAAACTCGGTGAAGGAATCACTGAGCAGATAGTCGGACGCTGGCTGTCACAGGGTGGGAGACGAGATAAAATTGTTTTAGCAACAAAACTTTATGGTAAGATGGGTGAAGGGGTTAATGACAAAGGACTATCAGCATACCACATTCGCAAAGCGTGCGAGGACAGTCTTAAACGGCTTCAAACAGACCACATAGACCTTTATCAAATGCATCACGTAGACCGCAGTGCTCCCTGGGAAGAAATCTGGCAGGCGATGGAACTGCTTGTGCAGGAAGGAAAGGTTCTTTACGTAGGCAGCAGTAACTTCGCAGCTATGCATATCGTTCAGGCACAGTACGAAGCAAGAATGCGGAATTTCATGGGATTAGTTTCAGAACAAAGCATCTATAATCTGCGTGCAAGGTCGATCGAACTCGAGGTTATCCCGGCTTGTAAAGAATTCGGATTAGGACTTATCCCCTGGAGTCCCCTGGCTGGAGGATTGCTTGGCGGTATATTACAAAAAGTAAATGAAGGAAGAAGAGCTGGTGATCTTGTACAAAAAGCTCTTGAAAAACACCGAGACCAGATAGAACGTTATGAAGCTTTGTGTAAAGACGATTGGTGAGAAACCTGCTGACGTTGCTATAGCATGGTTATTTAAAAACCCGGTTGTTACATCCCCTATCATAGGACCACGAACAATGGAACAACTTGATGAAAGCATTCGAACATCTGGAACTCGAACTCGATGATGAAACTATGAAACAACTTGATGAAATCTGGCAAGGTCCGGGCGGACAGGCACCAGAGGCGTACGCGTGGTAATTAAAATGAATAACGAATAATGATTAATGATAATGAACCCTGTACGCTCATACTTCACTACAGGGCAAGATAATGAAAAATATAAACTTTACTTTTAATAATTAAATTAGAGCATGAAAAATCTTTATTGGACGAAAGAGATCGATCCTTAATATCATAAAGAGTCTTCCCCTCCTTAGCAAAGCTGTCCATTATACACAAATATGACTGAACACCAAGAGAAATATTTTGTATAATATCTTTTTAAATTTAATCAAGAAGATATAATGCAAGAGACTGCTAAAAATCTTAGTCTGACATGGCTCTTTAAGAACATACAGTAACTATATTTTGTTTACGAAAGAGGACTTCCGTAAACAGTAACAGGGTGTATAAAAAAGAATTAAGTGGTAATAAAAAACCCCCTTTGATTTAGCCTGTGCACAACAGGCAGGAGAACATCGGGGGATTGTGAATATAAAACAAATAGGGGTTTAACTTATGTAGGTTAAGGAAAGGAATATGTCTTATTCTTTATTAACCGCTTTGTATTACACTTGATGTGTAACGAGTAGAGTATAAACCCCTAATAAAAATAAATTCTATACTAATATATCTATTTATAAATATGAAACAAGATAAAATTTTTGCTTTTCAAATAATTATTAAGCTAAATATAGAACTTGCAGATAGAATAAATCAGCAGCAATATTGAGAAAAATTAGATGATTGTATAAATATTAATTGCGATTTTATCGTATTTATAAAGGAAAAATAACATTTTAACCACAATTAAATTAAATACTATTATCCCAAAACATAGAAGTCTATATATTCTTGTAGATTAAATGTGTATTATGTTTAAGGAAATAAAACGGAAGCGAAGTTTACAATTAAACAAGGGGCTTAAGGTGTAGTTATTCGGTTGGTAAATGCCTTACCCTTCTAACCACATAGCAACACATTTCAAAGGTAAAATGTGTTGAGTTTAAGCCCCTTGTAAAAATCAAGAGATTTAAATAGCTCATTACATTTTTACCAATCGTTTTTAAATCAGTGAAAACTTACAGTATAGATTTTCCTGATAAACAGGGGTATGAGAAACTTTAAACTAACTCAGGGGCTCATATAAAGAAATACAAGGGGTTTAATTAAGCAGTGTCAGAAAGGAATTATCCTCTTACTCTTCTTGACTACCCGGCAACACACTTCAATGGTGTAATGTTGGTATATTAAACCCCTTATAAAAATTTCTAATTCTCGTTCCCAAATTATCAGCCAGTTGCAATAAGAAATTTAGGAACGAGTCGATAAAATATATATAAAGAACTTTCTTGCTGCGAAGCCCTGCTTCGCAGTGAAATTTACGTAACGAAGCTGGGCTTCGTTACGAGTGTTAAAAATTAGATTTTAAGAACTCTAAGTGTTTAAAACAAACCCGCCATAGATAGAATTACTCCATCTATGGCAGGAAAGCAAAATAAGAATTTATTTAATTAACACCATTTTCTTTGAATTAATAAGGTCGCCATTAACTATCAATGAATAGAAATATACACCCGATGCTATATCGCTTCCATTGAATATATATTTAAAGGTTCCCTCATTAAGACCTTCGTTGTTCACGAGTGTACGTAACTAACCTACCCGATACATCATATATCTTCAACGAAACTCTACCTGCTTTTGGTAAACCAAACTGTATAGTTGTCGTTGGGTTAAATGGATTCGGATAGTTCTGTGACAATGTATATTTTGTCGGTACTATTATGAGTGTATGTATTATGACCTGTAAGTGTTTCGTTGTATTTAAGTACATAACCGGTACTACTTGCTGCCCATCCTGAATCTGATGTTATCATTTTCACACCATAGTGTGTGTAGATTCCACCGGTACGTTCAAATATCCAGGTTGTTCCACCATCTCTTGTTCTGAATGTTATTCCATAATCACCTACTACCATTCCATTCCACTCGTCAACAAAATCAACATCATAAAGTGTTGATATTAGTAAACGGCATATGCTACTGTATCCCAGTTTGTACCTCCATCGGTTGTACCCCTGCATGTCATTAACGAACTGGCGGAATAACCAACAAACCATCCCGTGTTCGCATTTATCATATCGATATTTCTTATTGTTGCAGTTGTATTCGAAGTCTGAGCAGTCCAGGTTGTTCCGCCGTCTGTGGTCATACTGACTTTACCGGAATTACCTACGAGCCAGCCTGTGTTTGCATCCAGGAAGCATGAACCATAAATCGTGCTCGTTACACCTGTGGCTGTTTGTGTAGTCCAGGTAGCACCGGCGTCTGTTGTTTTACGAATTGTACCTGACGAACCAAAGAGCCAGCCAGTGTTTGCATCAACGAAATTGACATTGTATATCGTGGTTGTAAATGTATTTGTAACTTCTGACCACGTAGCACCGGCGTCAGTTGTTCTAAATGTGTGTCCACTTGAACCACCAGACCATGCAGTAGTGCTGTTAGCAACGCTAACACTGTACTGTGTATAGCTTGAAGTATGCATTTTGGTTGTATCCCAGTTAACACCCCCATTTGTGGATGATAGTATTGTGCTGTATGAAGTCGGGATTATTATCCTATTTCCCACTATATCAACATCATTGTAATGTACTCGTGAACCATACATCTGCGTCCGATATGCTATTCTGTTCGATGCATTGTTTCTCTTATTAATTAATCCATATGCACCAACAGTTAATAGGGAATCTCCATTAGCCGCCAGATGTGTTGAATAATATGTAGACGTAATCGGTTGAGTTGGAGCAGTGATTCCTAATGTATCCCATGTTGCTCCCAGTATCTAATGTTTTATAAATAGCAAATGGATTACCCGTTACATATACAGGGATAACAGTACCACTTGCTCCAACCTGAATATTATCAAGATAAAGGTTATTACCATAATCAGTATGACCGTGAAAACTAATCCTATTTGTACCAGTTGGCAGAACATAAGTCTTTGTTCCCCATTGTGTAGCTGTAGGTACGAAATTCCCGGATGTATTAGGTGCTGTTTGTAAACTATCGCTGCATAATACCTTGCTTAGTATTGTCCAGGTTGAACCGCCATTTGTTGAGTTAAAATACGTAATGAATCATTCGCTGGAGATGAATAATTCGCATAGGCATGGTCGAACATCAAAGATTCACCTGCTGAAGTAGGAGTGAACGTTAATGTTAGTTAAAATTCCCGTTCCTGAGGATATACCGTAGAAATAAGCCCTCGCAGAAGCCAATCCGGTACCATATCCACTTGCTGCTGTTGACCTACTCCAGATTGTTGTTGTACCTGTTTCAGTCCAGCCTGTGGGCGGGAATGTTGTTCCTTCGAAATCCTGTTCCAATTTCGGAGTTAATACTGTTGGGGTTCCGAAATCTAATATCATAGAATGATGAAGCCGGAATCCGACCCTGTTATAACTACATTTGTCCAGTTTGCACCGGCGTTTGTTGTTATAATGAAACGTTGTACTGGATCCGGCATGCAAAACCTGTGGTTGCATTAATAAAATTAATAGCATACATAGTACCACCCGGTAATAATGTTTCTGTCCAGTTTGTTCCACCGTTTGTTGTTCTCCAAATATCACCACTGGTTTCACCAACCATAATATTATTTGCATCAATGGCATAGACACTGTATTTTGTGGAACCGCCAATATTACCGCTGATATCCGTCCAGGTCAGACCACCGTCAGTAGTCTTGGACACGTCTTGAGTAGTTGAACCAGAAACGAAACCTGTGTTACTATTGATGAAGTGCATACTGTATAATGACGGAGTAGAGCCGACATTAATAGTATCCCATGATACTCCGGCATCGGTAGTCCTTATTAAACTACCATAAGAACCACACGCTATACCTGTATTCATATTAAAGAAGTGAGCATCATAAATTGTCATATAATATCCATAAGCACCATATTGACCTGATGGATTTCCGGGAGCAGAAAAGTTCCAGGTCGTCCCACCATTAGTCGTTTTACCAAAATTTCCGTTATAACCAACTATATACCATGTATTGGCATCAAACATTTGACACCATCTTAATGTAGCACCGACCGGTTTTGGAAAACTCCAACTCCAGTCGTGAATCGGTTGCGCCTTTGTATTAATAAAAGTAGCTAATAATAGAAAAGCGGTTAAAAAGAATAAGATTTTTTTCATTTCCTTTCCTTTCTGATTTGTTTTAGAGAACGATTTTTAAAGTCTAGATTTGATATTAAAACTAGAAGAATAAGACATATTAACTTTTAAATAATAATTATTATAAAAAATTTCAAGGGGGAAATACCGAAAAAATCAGAAACCAAAGAAAAAATAAATGTTTATTTGTGCACTTTTTTTTGTGAGGTGGTAATGAATTGTTAAATTTATTAAACGTATTAAGTTTTTATATAAAAATAGGGATTCAAAATCTTGAACCCCGCTATTATTTTTTGTTATGAAAAACCTTGTTAAACAGTAGAATGTGACTGCTCATTTTATGAGTATCATCTTCTTAGTGTCGATTAAATTACCATCTACTACCAACGAATAGAAATACATACCCGATGATAAATTGCTTCCATCAAATGTGTATTTAAATGTTCCCGCACTCAATCCTTCGTTTTTGAATAGTGTTTTTATCAACCTGCCCGTAATGTCGTAAACTGATAATGTGACATTACTATTCTCAGGCAAACCAAATTTAATTGTAGTCGCCGGGTTGAACGGGTTCGGATAGTTCTGATGAAGTTCATAAGTTTCTGGTATCTCGTTTGTATAATTGCCAACTCTAGTCAGAAATTCCTGGTATTTAAATATATCTCCATAAGAACCGCAAACATAACCAGTATCGGATGAAGTCAAATATACGCTGTAATTTGTAGCCCCGCTATTGTTTTCAAACTGCCAGGAACTTCCGCCATTCCTTGTTCGGAATGTCATTCCATTCGTACCTACAACCATTCCGTTGTTCTGATCTACAAAATGCACTCCATATAATGTTACGCCTGTATAAGGAATTGTTAATGTATTCCATGTAGCACCACCATTGACTGTTTTCCTGAGTGTACTCGAACTTCCGCACATCCAGCCTGTATTAGCATTTATCATATCAATATCGTAGAGTGTGTTTGTCGTGTTAGAATTTTGAGCTGTCCACATTTCACCGCCATCATTAGTATTACTTACTAAACCCCCGTCGCCGCATAACCATCCTGTATATTCATCCACAAAATGTGCTCCTCGAATTACACCTGTAACACCCGGAGCTGTTTGTGTTATCCATGTCGAACCTGCATTAGTAGTTCTGCGAATTGTCCCGGAACTTCCGAAGATCCAACCCGTGTTTGCGTTTGCAAAAAATACTTTATATAAAGTTTCACTGGTATTATTCGTTACTTCGGAGAACGTAGAACCTCCATTTACAGTTCTGTATGTCCTTCCGCTTGAACCAGTTATCCATCCGGTGTTACTGTTTATCATTGAAATACTGTTCCATGTTGATGTTGAATAATTCGAACTTGTCCACGTGTTACCGCCGTTAACCGACCTAAGAACAGTTCCCGATGAACCAACAGCTAATAACTTTTCCGTAACCACTCTCAGCCCACACGTCATAAGCAGTTGTGGTAGTCAGCCTGTTGCAATACTGTATCCTTGTTGATTCATTAAATCTTTCGTTAAATAATCCATAAGCTCCTCCCGTTATCAATGCATCTCCCGATGGTGCAAGGTCGGTTGAGTACATAGTGCTCGATACGGGCTGCCCGCCTGCCGGTCTGAATGCAAATGTACTCCAATTGTTGTACCGAGATTTGTGGATTTGTAAATGTTTGAAGCATCACCTGTTACATATACAGGATTGAAAGGACCAGCAGCTCCAACATTATATTATCAATATAAAGGTTATTACCGTAAGCTGTAATACCGTTGAATCTAACCTTATTTGTACCTGCCGGCAGAGCAAAACCTATAGGTTCCCCATTGTGAGGCTGTAGGTACGAAATTACGATGTTGTGGAGGTGCTGTTACTAAAGGACCGCTTACACCGCCATTTAAAAGAATTAATGATGTGAAACTTGTACCGCTGTTTGTTGAATAACATGATCTGCAGCTGATCGTTATCATTATATATAAGTTGAATAGGCATGGTCGAACTTCAAAGAATCGCCTGCTGAAGTAGGAGCGAACGCTACTGTAGTTAATATTCCCGTACCCGAGGATACACCGTAGAAATAAGCCCTTGCAGAAGCCACTCCGGTACCATAACCACTTGCTGCTGTTGACCTTCCCCAGATTGATGTAGTACCCGTTTCAGTCCATCCTGTTGGTGGCAATGTTGTAGCTTCGAAATCCTCAGTCAATTTAATTGATGATGGCGATGAAATCGATGAAGTAGAATTTTCCGGAGTAAATACTTGTTTCCATCTACCGGATCCGAGAGGTCCGAAATCAATATCGTACTTGGTAGATGTCGACGTTCCTGAACTAACATCCGTCCAGCTTACTCCACCGTTCAGGGATAACCTTACTGCACCCGATGTACCACAAACAAAACCTATATTGTTATCTATAAAATTAATTTTGTATAATGTAGCAGTTGTTCCTGTATTAATTGTTGTCCATGTCGTTCCACCGTTTGTTGTTTTCACAACGTTTCCAGATGATGAAGCAACGATAATATTGTTTACGTCCCAGGCGTAAATACTGTAACTCGTAGCTGTTAATGTTAAACCGATCGATGTCCAGTTTAATCCCGCATTGGTCGTTTTATAAACTTTATTAGAAGATGTACCTGCAATAAAACCAGTGTTACTGTTTAAAAAGTACAGGTCGTACCAAGTAGATGAACCTACTGTCATTATATTCCATGAAGTACCACCGTTTGTTGTCCTCCCTATTTTCCCGTTAGAGCCGCAGACCAAACCCGTATTCATATTGAAAAAGTGAGCGTCATAAAGGTTGATGCTGTACCCTGTTGATGTTGTTCCTACAACATTATGCAATACAGTCCATGAACTTCCGACATTATTTGTTTTTAAAAAAGTACCGCTGTAACCGACAGCATACCAGTTGTTAGCATCGAAACGTTTTACCCATCTTAAAAAATTTCCCTGTGGTTTTGGATGCACCCATTTAAACTGTCCGTTTACCTGTGCATCTGAATTATCAAAAAATGATACAATAAAAATGAAGATTAAAAATGGTAAGATTTTTTTCACAACTTTTCCTTTCGGCTTTATTTATGAAAATTGTAAGATTTTGAGAGACGAATTCTTTGTTACGTGTAGATATCTTATGCTAAGAATTTAATTATATCGTAATAATTAATTAATAATTCAAGCTAAAAATGAAAAGTGTATAGATGTTTCGCTATAAGTTTAATCTTCTGCTAAAACAATTAGCTTGTCATTTTTCTCAAAAGTGATTCTTTTAGATTTTATCGGATTTACTACAACTCCGTAGTCTTTCTTAGAATCAGAAGAGTATCTTTGTTCTTTATAACCAATTGCAACCTCATTTTTTCTTGCTGCACTTTCAACAACCGTATAAAAATTAACTTCTTTTTCTGTATTAATATAATCACTTATAGGTTTAAAATAAATCTCAGAACCTTCTGCATTAAGAATATCTTTAAACACGTCCTTTAGTTCCCTGTTCTCTGACAATTGTGATAGAATAAGGCTTATCAACTGATCACTCACAATAAAGTCGTCTACTTTCGTAGCGTTTGCGAGTTCCTTGTTCTTAACATCCATCATCTCACTTACAATATCGAATTCCTTCCCTGATTTTACAGACATGTCTCTCAAATGAAGAAGTGTAACAAGAGTTCTGGCATCAGCTTTCTGTGGTTCCATTATATCAGAATAAGAAAGTAAAATAATATGGTCATACGATGCGACATTCAAATTTTCAAGAGTTTCTCGATCACATATATTCTCATAATTAAAATCTAAAGTATGGTTTTTTAATTCTTCTTTCAACTTATCCGTTGTTTCATTCAATCCCTCTATTAAATTATCCGCAACAATTTTCAGTTCAGAACCCTTCGGTACATACATATCTAATTCCCTTATTATTGTATAGGCTTCCTGGTTCCATCCAAGATATAAGAGTTCGTTCTGGTTTGCTTTTCTTCTGAATTGGAATTATTAATAGCATCGACATCGATATCATAATCAATTCTATTAGATAAAACTAAAGTAGCATCGTCTTCAGTAATTGCAATTACTTTATCACCTTTTTCAAATACTGTATCCATTTTCGGATTAATCAAAATTTTTCCATCAATTTTCCTTATACCCATTACAGTAGAATCGTCATACATAAAAAGTGATTCTTTAAATGCTTTACCGAATAAGCCCGGTTCCTCCTGGAAGTACAACTCATCCCCTTCGAAGTCGAATAATTCTGTGTAGACTACACTTAATCCTGACTGCCGGCACGTTTGTGCGACTATCCTCGATATTATGTCCTTGCTTAATATTAGCGTAACTTCATCATTACCTATCATCTCCCCAACTTTTAAATTCTTAATATCCTTAATTTCGGAAACAATATGATAAGGTTTTTCACTTTTGTTCGGTGCATTTTTTAAAGCGAGAATAGTCTTAATAACATGGGTATCCGGTTCATCCACTTCGGGTGATACAATGATTATCGATTTTGCATTGCCGGGATTAACTATTTTAAGATCATTGATATCGATAGGACTTCCACTCCTGCAAATTATCTTTGTGTTTTTTGTATCGGGTATGACAGTCTTGATTTCATCTTCCATTTCAATTTTATCCAAATCCGCAAGAATTACTATCTTTGCATTCTTTTGATTTTCATTCGCAACAATCAACTCAGAGATGATAGAAAATATTTTTGAAGACCACCCAAGTATTAAAGTATGACCGTTTTCAAGCACAAGAGATCTTCCTTTTCGAAGGTCTTCAATCTTATTCTGAATCGCATTTGAAATAATACCTATCAACATACTGACAATAAATATACCACCCAATGTTATTACCAAACCAACAATTCTAAAACCCCACCCAATATCACCCGCTACGGTTCCTGTATCTAATGCTCTCATTAAACTTTCCCAAAATGCTTCTACAAAAGCAAGTGGTTCTCCCCCATCCTGCGCAATTTTAAAAATATTCAGAATAATCGCTGCAAATAAAATCAATAATAGTGATAAAATTCCAAGCCAGGCAATAATAGCAATAGGTCCTGCAGACATTAGATTATCAAACTTATAATGCAGACTTAGCTTTGATACCGTGTTTTGTTTTTTTTCGATTCATTTTGAGAATTTTATATTATTTACAATGAAGCCTGACAACAAATTTTATTATCAGGCTTTCTATTAGAGCTAGCGATCGGATTCGAACCGGTGACCTGCTCATTACGAATGAGCTGCTCTACCAGCTGAGCTACGCTAGCATATTATTTAAAACAATATTAAGTTCCTTCAGAATAATCATCAATGTATCTTTTTTGCTCTTTTGTTAATTTATCAATCTTGAGTCCCATCGTTGAAAGTTTAAGCTGACCTATTTCCTGATCCATTGATTCAGGGAGTGTGTGAACACCAAGCTCGAAATTTTTTCCTGCTTTATGTCTTTTGACTAATGACAATTGAGCATTAAATTGGTTAGCAAAACTCATGTCCATAACCTCTGACGGATGTCCTTCGGCTGCTGATAAATTCACAAGTCTTCCTTTTGCTAAAACAAATATATTTCTTCCATCTTTGAGTGTGTACTCCTCACAATTATCTCTTAATACCCTTTTTGATTTTTTTAGTTTTTCCAGGTCTACTAGATTTAATTCACAATCATAATGTCCAGTGTTGCAAACAATTGCCCCGTCTTTCATCGATTTGAAATGCTTACTTATAATAACATCCTTAATTCCCGTTGCCGTTACAAAAATATCACCTATCTTCGCAGCCTCATCCATTTTCATCACCCTGTGACCATCAAGTGTTGCCTTTAAAGCAGCAGTAGGTTTAACTTCTGTGACAATCGTATTGGCACCAAGTCCCTTTGCTCTGCTGGCAACCCCGCTGCCACAATGACCATACCCTGCGACGACAAAATTCTTGCCTGCAATAAGAACGGATGTTGCTCTTAAAATTCCATCGAGTGTCGACTGACCCGTCCCATAAACATTATCAAAATCCCATTTTGTAATTGAATCGTTTACGGCAATGACCGGATATTTTAAAGCACCTTTTTCAGCCATTTTCCTTAACCTGTGAACACCAGTCGTTGTTTCTTCTGTACCACCTATTATGTTTGAAATAAGATTTGTGTATTTTTTATGAACAGTAAAAATTAAATCAGCTCCATCGTCGAGGGTTAAATGCGGTTTGAAATCTAATGTCCGTCTATACACCAATAAAACTCATCCGTATTCATTCCGTGCCAGGCAAATATGGAAACACCCTCAGCTGCAAGTGATGCAGCAACGTCATCCTGTGTTGAAAGCGGATTACATCCGCTCCATGAAACTTCAGCACCTGCGTCCCTAAATGTTTTTATAAGAACTGCTGTTTCTTTTGTAACGTGTAAACATCCAGCTATTTTGTACCCTTTAAATGGTTTTATTGCTTTGTATTTTTTTCTTAATGCAGCAAGAACCGGCATCCTGGACTCTGCCCATTCGATCTTTTTCTTTCCTTGTGAAGCGAGTTTTAAATCCTTTACTTTAAACTTTTTTGGCATTAAATAATTGACCTCTTTCTATTTTTAAATCTCTCGTAATTTATTTTTAAAAATCAATATACCTTAAATATTTTTTTAATAAAATTCATTATTCTTTTTTAAATGTAATTCCAAGTTCATCGAGTTGTTCTTTACTGACCGGGTTGGGTGAATCATCCATTAATGAAACTGCACTAACAGTTTTTGGAAATGCAATTACATCTTTTATAAATTTTAAACCGCATAGAATTGCAACTATCCTGTCGTAACCAAATGCTATTCCACCGTGAGGTGGTGCACCGTATCTAAATGCTTCGAGTAAAAATCCAAATTTTTGATTTGCTTCTTCCTCGCTTAAGCCAATAATATTAAACACCTTCCTTTGAATTTCACTCTTATGAATTCTAATACTGCCGCTCGCAATTTCATTTCCGTTAAGAACTAAATCATAACAGTTCGCCCTGATATTTTCGATGTCTTCCCTTTTATTGCTGTCAAGATTTTTCAAATACTCATCTTTTGGCATTGTGAAGACATGGTGTTCACCTACAAACTTATTTTCTTCTTCGTCAAATTTGAATAAAGGAAAATCCGTTATCCATAAGAATGTGTAATTGCTTTCGTCGATCAAATTAAATTTTTCTGCAAGATGAACTCTCAATAGCCCTAAAGCACTTAGGACATCAATCTTTGAACCTGATAACAGAAATATTGTATCACCAGTCTCTGCTGAAAATTTATTTTTAATTGACTCGAGTATTTCTTCCGTAAAGAATTTTGAAATTGGCGATTTCATACTACCGTCTTCTTCAATTTTGAAATATCCTAATCCGCCAAATCCTAATTTTTTTACTAAATCTGTTAATGAATCAATTATTTTTCTTGTAATTTCAATTTTGTTCACCATCATTATCAGAAGAAAACAATTTTAAGCCAGCAACACACCCACCCTTTTTAAGTGCATCTTGAAATACTCTGAAATCAGAGTCTTTAACATTTTCAGAAATATCAAATATAGTCATACCATCTCGTATTCTCAAATCTGGTTTGTCGGAACCATATTTTTCAATTGCTTCATCATAAGTCATTTCTAAAAAAGGAGTTTCGATATCTATCCCTAATGTCTCTTTCCAAATTTCTTTTAGCATACCTTCAGAAATTCTGAAGACGTCACTTTGATCTACAAAACTCATCTCAACATCTATTTGAGTAAACTCCGGTTGTCTATCAGCTCTCAAATCCTCATCGCGGAAACATTTGCATATCTGAACATATTTATCCATGCCCGCAACCATTATTATCTGTTTGAAAGTTTGAGGTGATTGAGGAAGAGCATAGAATTTTCCTTTATTTACTCGCGATGGCACCAGATAATCCCTTGCCCCTTCCGGTGTGGATTTCATTAGTATAGGTGTTTCTATCTCAACAAAACCATTCTTCTCATAATATTTATGAACTATTTGATATACTTTATTTCTTAATAATAAATTATCAAAAATTTTCTTTCTTCTCATATCCAAATATCTATATTTTAATCTCAATTCATCTGAAGCTTTAACATCTTCTTCTATTACAAAAGGAGTTACATCTGATTCATTTAGTATTTCCAGATCATTTACATCAATTTCTATTTCTCCTGTTGGCATTTTTTTGTTAATGCTCTCTCGCTTTACAACATTTCCTGAAGCTGAAATAACAAATTCATATCCGATTTTTTCAGCGACCGTGTAGATATTCTTTTTATCAGGAGTAATCTTTAATTGAGTGATACCGTAACGGTCTCTCAGGTCAAAGAACAAAATGCCACCTAAATCTCTCTTTCCTGAAATCCAACCATTCAATGTCACTTCTTTATCGAGAAAATTAAGGTTCAATTCTCCACAATTATGAGTACGTTTTCTGAAATACATTCACTATCCTTGTTTAATTAATTTTAAAAATTTGGGGTATAAAAGGTTTGAGATATACTGGTAGTTACATGCTGAAAACAAGTAATAAATATTATTTTAGATATTTATACGTAACTATACTATATTATTATATCTTAGATTATATCAGATAATAAATCAAATATAATCTACCTCAGTTCAATTGTTTTAACTCGTAACTTGTGAGTTCGTATATATTTTCAAGTCTTTGTATCAATTTAATCATATCACCCATATCATAATTCCCATTAAATGATTCTAATTTTATGCAAATTTCCGCTAACCTGTTAGCTCCTAAATTCAAACTTGCTCTTTTTAAATTGTTAGCGGCTTTTCTTAATTTATCCCTGTCATTCTTCTTCACTGATTTCTTTATGGTTTTCAATAATGCAGGAGCTACTTCCAAATACAGTTTTAGAACACTCTTAAAATCATTGCTATCGTCTTCAAGTTCTTTCAGACCATAAATTATCTCAGAGTCCAACATGAGACTTGTTTTAATCTTCTTTCTATTAACCTCATCTTTGCCTTTTTCTGTTTTTACCCATTTTTTAATTGTTTCCTTAATTTCATCTATTAAAATTGGTTTGCTAATATAATCATCCATACCAGCATCAATACAGATTTCTCTATCACCATGCATAGCATTTGCAGTCATAGCAATAATTCTAGGTCTTACATCATCTCGCCAGTTCTTTAAAATATAACGGGTGGTTTCCAAACCATCCATTTCGGGCATTTGAACATCCATAAATATTATATCATATCGTTGTCTCCGTAATGCTTCTATAACTTCTTTACCATTTCCAACGACATCAGCAATAAAACCCAACTGTCCCAGCATTTTTAAGACTAATTTCTGATTAATAATATTGTCTTCAGCAACTAATATTCTAAGAGGTAATGTATTATAAGTTTCAATTTCAGTTTCTGGTTCTACAGCTTTTTTATTAGCCTTATCTTTTTTATCAGTAAAAGCATCTAATATAATGTTAAATAGTTGTGATTGTTTAATAGGCTTTGATACAAATGATGTAAATATTTGCTTGACTGTTTCAACATCAAGCTCCTGCTTACCGACTGATGTAAGCATTATTAATGGAAGTTCATCTCTTGTTCTTATCTTTCTAATTTCCTTACTTAATTCTACACCGTCCATTTCAGGCATTTGCATATCTAAAATTGCTATATCAAATGGATCATCACTCTTTATCCACTTTAATGCTTCCTTACCACTGGCAGCAACTCTCGTTATCATTCCCCAATTCCTGCACTGAAGTTCCAAAATGTGTCTGTTCGTTTCATTATCATCAACTATAAGGACTCGTTTATGTTTAAGCTCAGGAATTGAAGACCTTAAGTAAATTTTTGGAGGAGTTACCGCAGATGCTTTGGTCTTTATAGTAAAATAAAATGTTGAACCAAGGCTCTCATTGCTCTCCACCCAGATCTTTCCTCCCATAAGATTCACCAATCTTTTACAAATCGCCAAACCTAATCCCGTACCACCATATTTCCTTGTAGTCGAAGAATCTAATTGAGAGAATGAACCGAATAACTTATCGATTTTATCTTCTGATATTCCAATACCGGTGTCTTTAACGGAAAACTGAAGTTCTAGAGAATTATCAATCCGATGCATTTTTTTTACTGATACAAACACTTCACCTTCTTCAGTAAATTTTATTGCATTATTAATAAGATTAACGAGTATCTGTCTTAATCTTGTAACATCTCCAACTATGAAATCAGGAACATCGTTTTCAATTAGATGAAGAAGATCAAGTTTTTTCTTAACAGCCTTTGAAGCAAGTAGATCGTATGCATCCTCGATACACTCTTTTAGATCAAACGGATGTTCTTCAAGCTCCATTTTCCCCGACTCGATCTTCGAAAAATCTAATATATCATTAATCAAAGTTAATAACGTATCACCACTAATTCTTATAGTTTCTACAAATTCTCTTTGCTCCGGATTTAATTCTGTTTCAAGCAACAAACCTGTCATTCCTATAACACCGTTCATCGGGGTTCTAATCTCATGACTCATCATAGCTAAAAATTCAGACTTAACTCTTGTAGCTTCTTCTGCATCCTCTTTAGTTTTTATTAACTCTTCTTCATTCTTCTTTCTTTGTGTTATGTCTGTTAGTGTTCCAAGTGTACCGGATATTTTATGATCTCCATTAAAGGTATGCTTTGCAAAAATTTCTATCCATTTATAACCACCTTGCTTTGTGATAAAACGCATCTGTTCGTGCAAAGAATCAATCTTTTTGCTAAACATATTTTCAAATTGTTTTACGTTAACTTCTATGTCATCCGGATGTAAATAAGTTCGATAACTTCTACCGAGACTTTCACTTAAAGAAAATCCCGTTACTTCAGTCCAGGCAGGATTTAGAAAGGTCCAGTTTCCATATATATCGGTTTGGAAAATAACTTCTTTTACGCTATTAACAACATATTTATATTTCTCTTCACTGCTGCTGAGATCACTTTGATATTTTGCTCTTTCTACTACTAATTGAGACATCAAATCCACAAGCATTTCGAGACTGATGTTATCGAGTTCAATATCACCCTGAGTTGAATTGACTAATAATTTTTTTGCTATCTTCTTTAACGAATCGAGTATTTTCTTTTGTTTAAGAGATTCAGCTAATAAGAGTTCATTCGATTTATTCAACTCCTCTGAACTAAGCTCAAGACTTCGTATTTTTAACTTGGTGTCTCTCTCATTTTGATAATAAGTTTCATCTACTATATCTAATAACGAGTGCAGGTTTGTAAGAACACCTTGAGCGTCTGAAGGTATTTTGACAAAAGAATCTAAATCTCTTAACCATTTTATCACTTCGCTTAATTGTTCATCGCTTTCAATGCCAAGTGTCTTCTTAATCTGCCTTTTTAAAATTTCGTTTTTCATTTTTCTGTAATATAAGTGATTGTCATTGTTTGATTGTGAAGTTTACAATCAATCAAACCCTTTAACGGACAAATTTCACCGTATGAATAGAATCCGTTTATATCAATTGTAGTATCGAACATATTATTAATTGCATCAATTTCTTCATCAATACGACTTCCCATAACAAGTTTTCTACCCACACAGCTTATTAAAATTGCTAAACCGGTATCTTCTTCTTGTTTTTTTTCAATAATACTTTTTGCAGCTTCTTGCGCTCCTGCGACTAAAGATTCTGTACTTGCTTGCATTAGTTTTACGTAACCATTTTCTTGCACATCACCAGCTAAAATCAAGCTACCATTTTTCTTATCTATACCCAGAATTGTTCTAACAAGTCCATTTTCATTTTCATCTAATAACAAAAATGGAAATAACAATCCCGAAGCTGGAAGATCATTCGCAAATTCACCTAAATATTTTTTATAAACTTCCAAAGCCGGTTTTTTATCTATCTCATACAATATATTCATAGATGACTTTGTGATTTGCCTTAATGGACCGAAAGGCTGCCAGCCTCCCGCTGAACCATAATATAGATTGATGTTATCATTATAAAATCCAATGCCTAAATTCCTGTTATCGAATACCTGGTCATTTAAAAAAGTATAAGTTTGCTTAAATTTACCACCGTCACCAGCTAAACCACCTGTAATTAGAATATTCTTTTTAAAAATGTTTTCAAGTCCATCGATTAAAGCACTGCCATTAATATTAACTCCGAGTCCCATTACAAAAACTGAGTGAAGAGAATCATCATACAGTTCTTCTGCAAGCTTCTTTCCTGAATCAAAACTTAAGTTCATTGAAGACAACTCGGATGTTCTAACTTGAAAATCTGGATTATCAAAATGTAACCCGGTAACAACAACCGTGTTATCGTATACACTATCTTTATAGATTTCACCAGCAGTTGTACAACCTACAATGGTTGAATTGAAAAAATAATCCGTTAGTTTATTATTTATTTTGCCATTTACTAATGATTCAATAGATGAAAAAACAATAATCAATTGAGGATTAATCTCTGATATCGTCATAAACTCATTTGCATCTATATTACTTGAACTAATATGTAATTGCCTTATTAGCATTAATTATAAAATTTTATGCTTCAAAATATAATGCATCCTAATATGTATAAATTTTTCTTTCCTATTTAAGTGTATTTATTTACACTCAAATTAAACGACTTAGTTTATAATTTTTTTAATTCTACACTTGAGATTTCATAAAATTCATCTAATTCTTTTATCAATTCGGGAATCCCTTCCAAATCATCAGCTTTCCCTTTGAGTTCGATGCTTTTGCAAATCTCAGATAGTTTTTTCGCACCAATGTTAAGGCTTGCTCCTTTTAAAGCATGAGCTTCCTGGGACATTTTTAAACTGTTTTTTTCTTCAAACTGTTTTTTTATTTTCTCTATCAAACCAGGTGCCTGTTCTAAATACAAATCGATTACTTCGGTTAGAAAAGAATTGTCGTCGTCATTTCCAAGTTCTTTTAAACCCTGAATGATGTTAAAATCCAGTAAATCTTCTTTTTCAATTTTCATTTTATTTGTGATTTTTATATTTGCTGAATTTGAAACTTTACCCCATTTCTCAATCACACTTTGAACTTCTTCGATTAATATCGGTTTGCTTATGTAATCATCCATGCCTGCGGATAAACAAATTTCTCTATCGCCTTGCATAGCATTAGCAGTCATTGCTATTATCTTTGGTCTTTCATCTTCACTGTATTTATTATTTATATGTTTTGTTGCCTCTAAACCATCCATTTCAGGCATCTGGACATCCATAAATATCATATTATATTTTTTCCTTCGTAAAGAATCCAGAACATCTAAACCTGTGACAACAACATCAGGAACGTATCCCATGTGTTCTAATATCCTGAGAATTAGTTTTTGATTAATAATATTATCTTCTGCAACAAGTATCCTCAAAGGTATTTGTGTTGACAAAGATATATTAATCTTCTTTTTGAAATTATAATTTTCATCGATTTTCTTAGAACCTGACATCACATTTAAAATTACATCAAATAACTGTGACTGCTTTAATGGTTTTGTAATATACGCAGAAAAAACATCATCAGGAAAATCCTCATTTTTTTCATAATCTCCCAAAGATGTTAACATTATTAAAGGTAATAAATTTCTTGGACGTAATTTTTTTATCCGTTTTCCCAATTCAATACCATCAACATCCGGCATATGCATATCAATGATTCCCAAATCGAATGTATCTCCCCTCATGAGCCATTCTGTTGCTTCCTTTGCACTCGAAGCTGCTCTGGACATCATTCCCCACGATTGACACTGAAGTTTTAATATCTGACGATTTGTTTTATTATCGTCAACAATTAGTACGTTTTTGTTCCTTAGTTGAGGGATTGATGACTTTAAATAGGTTCTTGGTATCTTTATTTTTGATGATTTAGATTTTATAGTGAAATAAAAAATAGAGCCTTTATTTTGTTCACTCTCAACCCACAATTTCCCACCCATAAGGTTAACAAGTTTAGAACAAATAGCCAAACCTAATCCAGTGCCCCCGAACTTTCTTGTAGTTGATGTATCTAATTGTGAAAAGGCTTTAAATAACTTTTTAGTCTTCTCCTTTGGTATTCCTATTCCGGTATCCTTTACTGAAAATTCGAGTTCTATTAAATCATCATCACTATATATTTTGTTTACAGAAATAAATATTTCACCTTTTTCTGTAAATTTAATTGCGTTACTGACAAGGTTAACTAATATCTGTCTCAAGCGGGTAACATCACCAAGCACGAAGGAAGGAACACTTGTATCAACAAGATAAAGAAGATCGATTCGTTTTTGCGCAGCCTTTGAAGCGAATAGATCAAATGCATCCTCGATACATGCAACTAATTCGAAAGGTTGTTCCTCGAGTTCCATCTTACCGGATTCTATCTTTGAAAAATCCAATATATCATTAATTAACGTCATTAATGTATCACCGCTGACACGAACCGTTTCAACAAATTCTTTTTGTTTGGTTGATAAATCAGTCTCAAGCAGCAATCCAGTCATACCAATTATCCCGTTCAATGGAGTTCTTATTTCATGGCTCATTGTTGCAAGAAATTCCGATTTGACATTAGTTGCTATTTCAGCTTCATTCTTCGCACTAATAAGTTCATGCTCAACAAGTTTTCTCTCCGTGATATCGGTTAATGTTCCAAAGGTCCCTACAATATTATTTGTTGAGTCGTAATTTAATCGAGTCGTAACTTCTAACCATTTATAATCTCTCTGCTTTGTCAACATACGAATTTCAAATCGGCTATACTCCTTCTTCGTTTTCATTAAATTCTTATACTTTTCATTAAACGTTTCTCTATCTGCAGGATGAATGTAATCTAAGAATGCTTTATCAATACTTTCACCAATAGAGAATCCTGTGATGTCTGTCCAGGCAGGATTTAAGAATTTCCATTTTCCTGTTTCATCGGTTTGGAAAATAATCTCGTTTACATTATTAACAACTGACCTGTATTTCTCTTCACTCTTGCGTAATTCTTCTTCGGCTTCTTTCCTGTCAGTAATATCCTGTGCAGTTCCTAAAATCTGTTTAGGTTTACCATCGGGCAACCTGTTGAATATTAAATCACGGCTATAAAACCATCTCCAGCGTCCATCAGCATGCTTTAACCTGTATTCGGTTTCTACAATTTGTCCATCTCTTAAAGTATAAAATCTTTTTAACCTTTCATCATTTTTTTCTAAGTCATCCTCATATATGATATCCATCATCAATCTTTTTCTATCCTTTTTAATATCTTTATCATCATACTCCAGTATCTTTAAAATATCTCTGTTAGAATATATATACTCTTTCTTCTCAAGATCAAAGACATATAAGCTGCTCGGGATAGACTCTGCAATTGTTTTACTGAAATGCTGACTCTTCCTTAATGATTCTTCAGCTTTCCAGCGTTCTGTTATATCTCTCGTATTTATTACTATACCTTTGACCAATTTATTCTTCAATAAATTATTCGCTATGGATTCCAAATATACCCAGTTTCCGTTTTTGTGTTTGTATCTATATTGATATGGTTTACTCAATCCATCTTTCTTTAATACTTTTTCTATCTCCGGTTGTATAATCTTTTTATCATCCGGATGCATGTAACCTAAAATATTTTTTCCAATTCTTTTGTTTAAACTGTACCCAAGATATTGTTCAGAAGATGGACTGTCGTACACAATATTTAGATTCTCATCAATGATTGTAATAATATCTGTTGAATTTAATATTAAAGTTCTGAATCTTTCTTCACTTTCTATCAACTCTAATTCCGCTATCTTGCGTTCGGTAATATCATGATTAGTTCCGATAATTTTTTCAGCTTCACCTGCATCATTAATAACTGGTTCTCCTAAACTGTGAAGATATTTTATCTCTCCATCATTTAAACAAACTCTATAATCTATCTCATAAGATTTTCCTGTTTTAATTGAGTCATCCATACAATTTGAAAATATATCTCTATCCTCCGGATGTATTAGTGATAAATAATCTCCGTATGTAATCCCTCCATTTTCATTTTCTTTGCAAAGAATTCTATAATTTTCATCTGACAACATTAATTTCTTTGTTTCAATTACATATTCGAAACTGCCGATATGTGCAATCTTCTGTGCCTTCGATAGATTCTCTTCACTCTTCTTTATCTTTTCTTCAACAGTCTTCCTGTAGGAAATATCAATCAATATACCAGACATATAATCAGGTTCATTAATGCCCTCTACTTTAATCATATGGTCTTCAAGCCAAATGTATCTTCCATCAGCTCGTTTACATCTAAATTCCATCAAGAGTACACCGATGCTTCCTGCTTTATGCCAATTTGCAATTTTTTCTGTAACTTCGGAACTATCACCAGGATGTATAATAGTTTTGAAAAATTTCCTGTCTGTCGTTATATCATTCGAATTATAGCCTAAAAGATTTTTAACATTATCTGATATAAATTCTTTCCCTCCACCTGTTTCATATATTACTATATCAGGAAGATTCTGAAATACAAAAGCCAATCGAAGCTGAGATTTTTTAAGTTTTTCTTCTGCAACTCGTTTTTCTTCTTCGGATATTTGCTTTTCAATATAACTGCTTATACTCTGAGACATCATCTCAATAATTTCATAATCAGACTTATTGAAATCATACTTTCTTTTTTTTGACGATGTAAATGTCAGTACACCAAATTCATTACCTTTAATAATTATTGGTGTTCCAATAAAAGATTCTAATTTATATTGTTTTATAGACGCAATATGAGTGAACTCTTTAATTCTACTTAGGTAATTGTATGAAACAGTCTTTTTAAATTTTAATGGGTAGTAATTTAGCGTTTCGTTTGTTGTGTTAAATTTATAACCCGGTTTCAATTCTTCTAAAGTCGATTTAACAGAATATATCGTAAGAGTCTCGTTTTCCTGTCGTCCTATTATGCCTGTTTCCATATCAAATATCTGACAGCCTATTTTTAAATAATCATCGAGTAGATTATCAAAATTTTCATAACTTGTTGTATTAAGTTTGTGCAGTAGTTTTAAGTTGAGACCAAACCTTGAGATTTCATTATTTCGATTTCTTAAATTTTCAGATGTTGTTTCTCTCTCGAGTGCGATTGAAATTGCTGACGCAGAAGCTTGAAGTAAATCAACTTCAGCCGTTTCCCATTTTCTATAGCTATTACAATTATCGAATCCTATGAAACCTCTAAACTCATTCTTGACAAACAGCGGTAATATTAGAACTGAAAATATTTCCTGGGGCATTAATATTTCTTTTTCTGCTTCAGGAAAATCTAAAACATCTCCTTGAATTATTCCACCTTTTGACAATTCCTCATACCATCGCTGGAAAAAATCATCATATGATAGGTTTTGAAGTTTTGGATTTCCTATTTCCGGTTTGATTCCAACAGAACACCATTCAGCTTTTTGGCTCGTGTAAATCCTGTTATCTTCACCTTTGTGATTGAAGAACAAATAAACACGACTTGCTAAAGTTGCCTTGCCTAATGATTCGAGAATATCATTATATGTTTCCACACACAATTCTTTGTTAAGTAATATTCCTTGAACTTTAACAAGCGAAGATAAATATTTTTCACGCTTCTGCAATGCATCTTCAGTATTTTTTCTGTCTGTAATCTTTGTACTGCTGCCAATTATTCTGTATATTTTGTTTTCAGAATTTTTTATCGGGGTTAAAGTCGTAATAAGCCAACATTCACTATTATCATACTGTATTCTTTCTTCAAACCTTGTAACTTCTCCTTTTGTTATACATTCTTTAATCTTATCATTTAATAATATTAGAGAACTATTTTTTAGAATTTCATTTGTTTTTTTCCCTATTACATCTGACGCTTCAAGACCTGTTACAAATTCCCATTCGGGATTAACACTTGTATACACAAAATCATTATCATTTCGAATATCCAAAACAAATATTGATTGGTCTACTCCTTCATAAATGTTCTTTAGAAATTCTCTGCTTTTTTTTATTTCATTTTCTACTCTCTTACGTTCTGTTATATCTCTTTGTATGGAAATATAATGAGTGCAGTTTACGTATTCATCAATTAATGGTACTATATTAAATTCAATCCAAAATTCTGTTCCATCTTTTTTGTAATTTATTAATTCAGCCATGACAGTTTTACCATCGTTAAGCATTGTTCTTATATCATTAATTTTCAACTTATCTGTCTTAGGTCCTCTTAGAATTTCAGGAGTCTTTCCAACAATCTCATCATAATGAAATCCTGTCATTTTCGAAAAAGCTTCGTTAACATAAATTATCTTTGTATTTACAGGATCTCCTCCCTTATTTTCAGATATGACAACAGCATCGTTTGTGTTTGTAACAACTGATTCCAGTAAAAATAGTTTCTCTCTCGATTTAAGAACCTCAGATATATCTGAAAACATCGTCAAATTATATACACTACTATCCTCTGCTTTAATAGTTTTAATTGTTGCATGAACATTAAAGTTTATACCATTTTTATGCTTGACTTTCCATTCTAAGATTCTATCTGCCTGTTCCTCCGGCTTCGATAGAAAAATGCTTTCACCATACTCTTTATTTTCTTCTGGAAAAATTAGTATGGCATTATTTCCGATAACCTCCGACTCAGAATAACCAAAAATTTGGCAGAAATGGTTATTGACATTTAAGAATCTTCCCTGATCATCAGTTATGCTAATGCCTATATCATTATTATTAAAGATCGATAGAAGAAGATTATCGCTTTCAATAATTTCTTTAACAGATTTCCGTTCCTTCCGAATAATCTTATCTAATATTGATCGATTATCATTCATAAATAAATTTACTATCTCTATTTGAGTATCGTTTATGAATAGTAGTGTCTAATATTTGAAATGAAGTAAATCTAATAAATATTAATTAGATTAAATAATTAAAAAAATTGAAAAAATAATACAAGTAATAAATAATAGTTAAACTACTTTAATTCATGCTAAAAAGTTAGCTATTTCACTATGGTAAAATTAATAAAATAAATTTACCTTGTCAAGACTATATAAATACTTTTTTTAAAACAAATATTTAATGAAATTTAATAAATTTTATTAAAAAAACTCTATGAAAAGATCATTCATAGAGTTTCAAATTTTGCAGCACAGTGATAATGTTTTTTATAAATTGTTACAACAAATGGATAAACGTTACAATCAGTTTTACCATACGAAGCTTATCAAATCACAAAACCTTATACTCCCTTGGGTCTATTCCCAATTTTGCAATCTTTTGACGTAAACTCACAGGATGAAAATTAATTGCTTTTGCAGTGGCAGCAACATTACCTTTATTCATTTTTAAATACTTACAAATAAAATTAATTTCAAAATCATTTAATACAGCTTCTTTGTTAGAAGTATAATCATCACCAAGCGGTTCCTCTTTTTTAATTCCAAAAATATTACCTGGTAATTGATCAACGGTTATTTTTCCGCCTTCATTTAATATAGATACTCTCTCGGCAACATTCTTCAATTCACGGATATTACCGGGCCAATCATAATTTAACAATAACTGTATAACATCATGACCTGCTTTAGGCATTTTAGTCTTATTTGCTGCGGAAAATTCTTTTAGAAATTTATTGAAGTAATACTCTATGTCTTCTGGTCTATCTTTCAAACTTAGCAGTTTAAACTCAAATACATTCAGCCTATAATATAGATCTTCCCTGAACTTTCCTTCCTCAATTAATTTACTCAGATCTTGATTCGTAGCTGCTATTATCCTGACATTTGTTACTTGAATTTTCGTGTCACCAACCTTTGAGAACTCTTTTTCCTGCAATACCCTTAATAGTTTAACCTGCATAAGAGTATCTATCTCTGCAATCTCATCCAGAAAGATAGTCCCATTATCAGCAATTTCAAAATATCCTTTATGATCTTTAATCGCCCCGGTAAACGAACCTTTGACATGACCAAACAATTCTGATTCGAGCAATTGAGTAGGAATGGCTGCACAGTTTACAACAACAAACTGTTGATTGTTCCTTAGACTATGAGCATGTATAAATTTTGCAAGAACCTCTTTACCCGTTCCGTTATCACCCGTAATTAAAATTGTTGAATCCGATTTTGAAACCTTCCGGGCTTCTCGCAATATGTTCTTCACGTCTTTGTTTGCTGTACCGTATTCATCTTCAAAATCTTCACCCGGCTCAACCTTCAAAAGCTTATGCTTTAAAAGAAGGTTTTCATGAAGAAGCGATATCCTCTCCATTCCTCTTGTTATCGAAAGTAAAAGTTCTTCTTTATCTATTGGTTTTGTAAGATAATCAAAAGCACCTAATCTGATAGCATTTACTGCTGACCTGATTGTTGCAAACGCTGTTATTAAAATAACAATAAGATCGGGTTCGATTTTTAAACTTGCTTCCGTAAGCTCAATACCATTCATACCCGGCATACTGAAATCTGTGAGAACAATATCAAACTTATACTTCCTGATTTGCTCTAACGCGCTCTTACCCTCCGTAACAGTTGACACATTATGCCCGGCATCTTCCAGTACTTTTTTTAAGATCGCAATAGAAGTAGCTTCATCATCTACAACTAATATTTTAGACATAGTATAATAAGGTTATAACTTTATGCAATATACAAATTTTTTAACGAATATAAATTTCAAAAATTAATTTATTCTTCCTGAAAGTTACTTACAGAGTAATGAAATACAATTAATCCTTTTGTTAATGTTGAGAATAATAATTTGAACTGTAAAACAAACCTTGCCCTTTAAATCATAACAGTTTAGACTTATATTCTGTTATGTCACCATCAATGATTAACTGCATTCATCATTGGTATGTTCACGATTACTTTTGTACCTTTTGATTGAAATCCTCTTATAATTACGTTACCCCCAAAAGGTAATACTCGTTCCCTGATTCCTATTAATCCTACCGATTTTGGATCATTAATTTTTTCTTCAGGAATACCAATACCATCATCCGTTATGCTCATCACTAATTTTTTATCTTTTAATTTCACTGATATTTTAACGGCGTTCGAATCCGAATGATTTCTAACATTCTCCAACACTTCCTCCAATATTCTATATAAAGTTATAGAAAGATTTTTGCTCAGCTCTAATTCTTTTGGATCAAACAGTGTTTTACATTTAATACTGGTTTTATTTTGAAATTCCTCTGCATACCATTTGATTGTAGGATTAAGCCCAATATGATCCAGAAAAGATGGTCTCAATTCAGAAGTAACTTTTTGTACATCCTTACCAGTCGAGTCGATTAACTCAATCATTGATTTTATTTTTTCAGTTTCATTTCTATTTTTAAGTTTCTTCTCAAGCCATACTAAATCCATTCTTAAAACCGATAACACCTGTCCAAAATCTTCGCGGACACCGTATGCCATCTTAACTTTTTCCTCCTCTCTTAATTCCTGTAATCGTGCCGTTAGATTTCTCATTTGAACATGAGCTCTTTTAATCTCTTCATCATTTCTAACATGGTCAATTGCCATTGCAATCTGCTCTGATACAAATATTAATACTTCTTTATCCTTTTCACTATAGTCTATATTTTCTTCATAACTCTGAACAGCTATTACTCCAATAACATTATTCTTAACCTTTAATGGAGCACCCAACCAACAATACGGTAATTTTCCCCAAATTTCAATTTCCCCTTCATCTTCAAATTTTTTAAATTCCTCTTTTTTAACCAGTAAAGATTCACCTGTTTTTATTACTTTCATTGTGATACCTTTTCCGGGTTTAGTTGTCTTTGGAGTTTCATCATACTCGTCCATAAAATAAGGGTAGCTGATTTCATTTTTATCACTGTGGAACAGTGCTATATAAAAATTCTTTGCGGGAATTAATTCACCAATAATTCCATGAATTATTTGATATAACTGCTCTATATGTTCAGACTTACTTGCTGCATCTGAAATTTTATAAAGAGAATTGCGTAATTTATTTTCATACTTAAGCTCTTCATTCAAACGTTTAAGCTCCATCATATCACCATGTCTTGCCATCGCAATTTTTATTGCTCTTTCTATTTCATCAGCATCAGGAGGTTTAATAAGATAAGCTGATATACCATTCTCACTTGCCGTATTAACATAATTCCTTTGTTAAGTATGCAGTAAGAATAATAACAGGTGTTGGACATTTTTCCTGTATCTTTTGTGTAGCTTCGATACCATCCATTACGGGCATTTGAATGTCCATTAAAACAACGTCAGGACGAAGAGAGCATGTCATTTCAAATGCTTCCTCACCCGTTGTTACTGTTCCGATTGTTTCATATCCCATATCAGATATAATATGTTCTAATGCTTTACTTACTATGAAATCATCCTCAGCTATTAAAACACGAATAGATTTTTTTTCACTCATTTATGATTCACTATTATTTTTTACTTCAAAATTTTTAAAAATGATTTTTGTTAACGCTCCATTATCATTACTAAGTTCAACTTCACCAAACAAACTTTTTTTCACAATACCATTTATTAATTCGAATCCTGTACTGGTTTTACTGAAATCCCCCTTCAACATTTCGTTGGGATAACCGGGACCGTCATCATGAAATTGTATTATTATTTTCTCTCCATCTTTTCCTGCATTTATACTAATATTGACTTTCTCTTTATTCTGAACAGCATACTTTAAGCTATTCGTTGCCAGCTCATTTATGACCATTGCGAGATGGTGAGCCTGGTTGCTGTCAACATAAATTTCAGAAGGAGTTATCGCAATATTTACAGTCTTGGAAGAAAGTTGACTCTTTATTGTGGCGTTAATAACATTCGTACACAATTGAGTCACTTTCAGTGGTTCCCACTTACCTTCTGATAGCATTGTATGAGCAGTCGCTAATCCTTTTATTCGTGTCTCAAGTTTCCAAAGAATTGGCAAACATTCTTCAGTTCCTTTTACCCTGGCAAGATCTTCTTCTGCATAGAGCATACCGATAATCGCTGTTAGATTATTTCGTACACGGTGATTGATCTCTCGTACAAGTATTGCCTGGTTCTCCGAGTATTTCCTTAGTTCCTCCTCATCTTTTTTCATTTCAGTTATGTCAAGATGCGTACCTAAAGTGCGCAAAGGTTTACCTTCTTTATCTCGTTCAACTATCCTACCCCAATCGAGTATCCATTTCCATTCACCGTTCTTTGCTCTCATGCGATGTTCAACTTTATAACTTTTAGTTTTTCCTGATTCATGCTCTTCAATTGATAAGTTCACTATTTTTAAATCATCGGGATGTACCAAATCTTTCCATGATTTTAAAATCGGTTCAATCTCAGACAATTTGTATCCAAGCATTTCTGCCCAGCGTTCGTTTCGAATAACTTCACCCGTAATCATATTCTGATCCCATAGTCCTAATTCCGCACTTTCAAGAGTTAGAGATAATCGTTCTTCGTTTATCTTTACTGCTTCCTCCGCTTGCTTGCGTTTCGTAATGTCAAGTGATACATTTGCCAAATACAATGGCTTCTTTGTAAATGGGTCATTTATCGAAAATGTCATAGCGTGTACATCTATTAATTCACCCGTTTTTAAATTGAGATATTGCAGATCGCCTTCCCAGATTTCTGAGTTCTTCAATGCGGGTAGTAATTCAGTTTCGACTAAATCCGTCAAGTGACCAGGTATGACCTCCATTATATTAGTACTAGTGACTTTTTTAGGATCAATACCGAGCATCTCACAACCTGCACTATTAAGAAAGGTCATTCGCCCATCCATATTAGCTATGTTGATGAGTTCACTGCTGTGTTTCACCACAGTAGAAAGTTTTTCCATCTCTTCCTCAGCTCTCTTGCGCTCTGTGATATTGCGTGAAATACCTACGAGGGCAATAGGTTTTCCCATATTATCGTTAACTACTGATGTCCATAACTCAATCGGAAAATCCGTACCATCTTTCCTTCTGTTATTAAGCTCGCCATGCCAACCACCTTTCAATGTATTAGGAATGATTTCTTTGTTAAGATCAATTGTTTCATGAGGTGAACGTACTATAGAAATATGTTTACCTAATATTTCTTTTTCGGTATAACCAAATGTTTCAAGAAAAGCTTCGTTTACGAATATCAGATTATTCTTCAGATCCGTAATAGATATACAGTCCTTCGCAGATTTTAGAGTCTGTGCTAAAAGTGTATTATCCTCCTCTGCCTTTTTACGTTCAGTGACATCTGTGCACACACCGGTCATGAGCAGATCCTTGTCCAGCGAATGCGGCACAAGATAGCCTCTTTCCTGAATCCATCTGACCTTTCCGTCTTTCCTGATGATACGGTACTCACATTCATAGGGCTTTCCTTTCATGTGGTATTTGTCTATCACTCCAAGATAGATTTCAAGGTCATCGGGATGAATAGCCTCCAGGAATGACCGAGGGGATTTATAGAGGCTCTCTCTCGATCTCTCCCAAAGAATTTCATAGCCTGGGCTTATGTAGATTATTTCTCCAACACCACAGGTGCTCATCCAGAATACATCTTTAATTGTCTCTGTTAAAAGCTTGAATTTCGTCTCGCTTTCCTCTAACGTTTTCTCAACTATCTTGCGTTCCGTTATGTCAAGATGTGTCCCCGCTGCTCTTAAAGGTTTTCCCTTTTTATCTCTCTCAACTATCTTACCCCAATCGAGTATCCACTTCCACTCACCATTCTTTGCTTTCATACGATATTCTGCTTTGAAATCATCAGTTTTTCCTATTTCACATAATCTTGATAACTCTCTTACTTTTTCAATATCATCAGTATGTATCAGACTTTCCCAGAAATTCAAATATGGTTTTAATTCTTTGAATTTATATCCAAGCATTTCAGCCCAGCGTTCGTTTCTAACAATCTCACCCGTTGTATAATTATGGTCCCATGTCCCAAGACCTGTGCCTTCTAATGCAAGAGATAAACGCTCTTCATTTTGTTGTAGTACTCTTAACATTTCATCTATTTGTTCTTGTACTTTCTTTTGTTCCGTAATATTTGTAAGTGATCCAACAATCGCTACAGTCTTGCCATTTTTTACTATCGGCGCTTCACGAACCTCTGCCCATACATTATGTCCATCTTTGTGACGTATTTCAAGTTCGTACAGAGGTTGCCTTTTTCCTGTATCTATTGCTTTCTGAGTATATTCAAATCCTTTTGCATTGATTGGATTATCTGTTATTAAATCTGTCCATTTGACCATTGCCTCTTCAGGTTCATAGCCTAAAATATCTTTACACTGAGGACTTAAATACGTTAATACGTGTTCGTGTGTATGAGAATAAAATAGGTTTGTACTATGTTCAACAATACTTCGAAGTTTTTCTTCATTACGCTGCAGCATTTCCTCCGTCTTCTTACGCTCGGTGATATCTATCATGGATACTATAATTAATTCAGAATTAGGTATCCGTCCGATGCTTAGAATAGTATCCCTTGCTTCCCCCTTTTTATTTACTAAACATGTCTCATAGCGATTTGGAACTTCACCCGGAGTTTCAAACCGTAATTTAAAGTATTTGAGCATTTGTTCCAGGTTTTTAGGAGCAACGTATTTAATCCATTTTGTTCCAATTAATTCATCAGCACTATAACCCGTTATTTCATAACATTCCTCATTAGCCATTGTAATGGTAGCATCCTTTTGAACAATTATAGTTGCGGTACCTGTATTATCGAATAAATTATGGTAAAGTTCCTGAGATTCTCTAAGTTTTTCATCCGCCTTTTCACGTTTTGTGATATCTTCAAGAATTATAACCGCACCCGTTACCTCACGACCTTTCTTTACTGGAACACCCCTGATATTAAAATACGCATCGGTTCCCGCAGTCGTAACCGGGAAATATACTTTATTCAGATTAAGTGATTTTCCTTTCAACAATTTCTTAAAATTATCTGAAAGACCAGCTTTAACTAAGCTCTTACGTTTTAAAATGTTCGTCCCTATAAAATCTTTCTTTACTGTTTTTCCTTTGCTAATATATTTCATATGGTATGGATTAATATCAACGATATAACCTTTTTTATCCACGAGCATAATTGATGCAGGAATTGAGTTAAAAATCTTCTTACATTGATTTTCACTTACACGCAGTGCCTCGAGTGCAGATTTCCTTTGGGACATAGCTAGCTTTCGTCCAGCTTCTAAACGCTCTAACTCTCTTATACGCTTTTTCAGTAACCGAATCTCTTCATCCTTCGTTATTTTATTTCCCATAACTTTATTTTTCATTTTTCAATATTTATTAATCTCTAACTCATCACCTTACCCTTATCTTTTAAAATAAGGGGAACGAAAAATCCTCCCTCTCTTTATAAGAGAGGGAGTTAGAGGGTGAGTTAAATAACTTTCTTTAAATTTGCTATACTTCATCTAAATTTTTCTCGACCATTTCATTTTTATATCTAATAATCTTTATTCCTAGTTCATTAATTATTACAGTTCTAAGTTCTTTTGCAACTTTTGTTGCTTGATTCATCACAATTCCATTTTTCTGTTTTATTATCATCTCCAACTCATCCCCTCACCCCTTCTCTTAGAGAAGGGGAACGAAAAATCCTCCCTCTCTTTATAAGAGAAGGAGTTAGAGGGTGAGTTAAAGTATTCTAATCCAATTTACTAATTTTCTTTTTAAAAATCTGTAGGACGATTGCTTACTTTTGGGGTTATTTTGTCCTACATACATTTTGACTTGACAGGTTTAGAAAATAATTGTATTTTCTGTGTAAAGTATTAAAGCTATATATTAAATTATTTAATAGTCACAATACTAATGTTCTAAAGTTAAACAGGGTTCTATTTAAAGGGTAAAAATGAAAACCAAATTTCTTTTATTAGCTTTACTTCTATCTGTTCTATCTTTAAACTCCCAAGCTCAAATGAGAGACTACGTCGTAAAAGGAGGATTGCAGATTGATGAGAGACTTATTTTTGCAGAGTTCAATGATTATAAATATTCTTTCTTAATAAGGGGATATTTTAATTTACGATTTAATAAACTGCTTTCTGGAGAACTTGGAATTGGATTAGGGCGTCTTTCAGGAACCGACGTTATGCATAATCCATTCCCTAATGAATGGAAAACGAATATAACTACGATTGATGCCAGACTTCGAATTGCTCCGTTTACAAAAATACCTAATATAAATCCATATCTCTATGTTGGTGGTGGAATTCTTAGATATGAAGTAACAGGTCTCCATAGTACTCTTTCTCCTGATCCAAGAGAAAGAGATAATGTTACGGGGATGTTGCTTTCTGGAATTGGAACTGAAGTAGTTTTAACAAAAAATTTACTGCTCGATATAAGCGCAGGAATCGCATATACATTTACGGATAATTTGAATTATTACAGTATTGATGTTTATGATGACGCCATCGGTAATTTCGCAATCGGGTTAACATACACAGGGCAAAGCGATAAAACAGATTATGATAAAGATAACTTGAAAAAATATTACGAAGAAAAAATCGGAACTGATCCTAATAATCCGGATACTGATTTGGATGGTCTTAAAGATGGAGATGAAGTTAACATTTACAATTCCGACCCGCTAAATCAAGATTCTGATGGAGATGGTTTGAGTGATTATTATGAAGTTATCATTCACAAAACAAACCCTGTGAATCCTGATACAGACAACGATGGATTAAAAGATATTGAAGAAATATATGAATTTAGCACAAATCCAATTATAGCTGATACAGATAATGATGGATTACTCGATGGTGAAGAAATAAACATTGTTAAATCGGACCCTCTGAATGCAGACACAGATTCGGACGGTCTAAATGATGGTGACGAAATTAATTTGTATTTATCCAATCCATTGAAAGCAGACTCAGATTTTGAAAGTATAAAGAATGGTAAGGGAAATATCAGTGGAACCAAACTAATCGATCCAAAGGACGATCTTGTAAAATATAAGATTGGGTCAATAATAATTCTTAATGGAATAAATTTCGAATACAAAACCATCGAACCAACACCTGAATCTGAAGAACTTCTAAATGAGGCACTTAAGTTATATAAGGATAATCAAGAAAATAAATAGTTTTGAACTTGGAGGATTAAACTGAATGCCCTGGAAATAAACCATTTAAACAATGAAATAAGTTAAACGGTATTTCCTCATTCTATATAAAAATCTCTTTTTGTTTTGTCAATCTCCTCTCCATGCTACCAAAAGTCATACCAAAAATGATTTTAGAGGTTCTACCGGGTTACTTTAACTTAATTACAGTATAAATTATTCTTTATCCATTATAAAAATATTTTTATCAATAATAATTTTATTTTTATATACTCTAAATTTATTTTCTTATCCTATAAATTTATTTCCATATCTTGTAAGTTTATTTCCATATCTTGTAAGTTTATTTTCATATCTTGTAAGTTTATTTTCATATCTTGTAAGTTTATTTTCATATCTTCTATATTTATTTCCATATCTTATAAATTTATTTTTATATCTTGTAATATTATCTTTATATATTGTAATCTAATTTTTATAACTGATAATTCTTATTTTATCACTTGTACATTATCATATCTGAGTTTATTTTTGTATATAAACAACACATTTTTATAATTAATCTACGTAAGAATGCTAAAATTTAACCTCGAACCACTTTTTGCCCTTAGAAATATTACTAAAAAGCAAAACTTGCTTAGAAAGCAAGGTATTTCATTGTATTCTGCGATTCATATCATTAATGGTACCATCCACAAAATATCTCTCATAGATATTGAAAGACTTTGTATCGCTTTCAATTGCACTCCAAATGATTTATTTGATTTTACTCCTTCCGAAAACTCAAAACTCCCCTCTGACCATCCCCTTCACTCTATTATAAAACAACCTCTTCCCAACGTAAAAGCACTTATGGAAACCCTCCCATATGAAAAAGCCAGGAAACTTATTTCCCGGCTCGATGAATTTAAAGAATTAGATGGTTAAAATATTGTTTGAATTTAATGTTGTGTCAGATGTTTTCATCTGACACGTGTCATCTCAAGAAGAGTCTGTCCGAATACTGTCATTCCAGTGCAAACTGGAATCCAGAGTTTTCATTTTAAGACTGGATTCCAACTTTCTTTGGAATGACAATATGAAAAAAGTTAGTTCTCGGACAGACTTAAGAAGACCTGACACAACATAAAGATAAAAAAGGATAGTTTATTTAATAAGTATCATCTTTTTAACTTGTACGAATCCCTCTGCCTGTAATTTATAAAAATATACACCACTTGTTAAATCCGAACCATCCCATTGATATTCATAGCTTCCAGGTTTAATTTTTTCATTTAACAAAACTGAAACTTCCCTGCCAATCATGTCATATACTATGAGCTTTACTATAGATGATTTCGGTATGTCGAACCTTATCTTTGTCGAGGGGTTAAATGGATTCGGATAGTTTTGGTATAAGACAAAATTATCAGGCACCTCAGTAGAAATATTCGTAATCCCAATCGGAACTATCTGCCCGGTTATGCCATCAATAATAAATATCTCGTTATCGGTGCTATCAGAATAAATAACAGTCCAGTAAGGTCTCGTTGTATCGGGCAATCCGGGTACTTTGAAAATTGTTGCTAAGATGTTGTAGTTCGGATGTGTTTGTCTGAAGAGCCTTCCCCCAGCATTCTCAGCAGCAAGCAACGCAACATCGCTGTCTACAAAATTATTTGTAAGCAGCCTTACAAGCGAACCCGGTAAAGTAGGTCCTATTGTTCCCGGTAACACTCCGATGATTGATGTTATAACAATTATACCTGTATCGAGATTCGCAGAGTAATAATAATATATCCATGAAAGGTCTTTACCCGTTGTATCAAGAGCTGCTGTAGAAATAATAGCATATAACATGGCATCGGGAGATACATTGTTAGCACTCGTTTGAGCTTGAGTGAATTTATCTTTCGCTTTTATTTTGAATTGAGCGTTGGCATCATTTATAAGCGAAACAAAAAGAACAATAACTAATATTTTAATTAATGTTTTCATAACTCTTCTCTTTAATTTTAAAATAAAATTAAATCTCTTAGCGTCTTTACCCTGTAACGAAGTATGAGCGTACAGGGTTTGCGAGAAGTAATATTTCACGCAAAGGCGATAAGTAATGATATCTTATTTCACCAAAATCATTTTTTTCGTTTGTATATTTCCACCATTCTGTAACTGATAAAAATAAACACCGCTTCCGAAAGAACTCCCGTTAAAAGTAACTTCATAGCTTCCCGCAGAAAGTTTGTTACTAACTAAAGTAGTGACCTCCCGTCCTGTTATGTCAAAGACTTTTAACAAAACAAAATCATTCTTTGGAATATCAAAATTGATTACGGTGATCGGGTTGAATGGATTCGGATAATTTTGGCTCAACTTAAATTCTGATGGAACTTCAGAGGATATTTGTTGAATACCGATTGTTCCCCCGGCATCCGTAAACCTTTTAACAAACTCCTGGTAATACTGGTTAACAATTAATGAATCATAAATCAGTAAAACATTCTCATCGTTCCCAAAAGTGCCTGCATTAGAATAATTATACGACAGGTTTCTACAATAGGATTGCTTTGAATATTGTCGGCATCAATTAACAAATATTTATGATGAAGCGAGCCGGTGAATGTTTCAAGATATTCTTTAGCTGCTGGATTCCAGGGATACTGTCCACCTATACCTTTCATTTCAAGGTAAACATTACCGTTTAAGTTTCCATGATCAAAGACTCCTCTAACCATTTTAGTCGGAGGATTGTACTCACCTTTCATTTCATTCGCTATTTGAAAACGAGTAAAAGCATATATACAGAAGTTGATAGATTTATCAGTCTCTGTGTCAATAGCTTCCTCCAATACTACGGATACATTTTCGGAAGGTGAAAAATAGCACCTTACTTTCTTTCCATTAATGTTGAAAAAATGAGGAGTGTTATCGGTTTTCTCACTTCCGAATTTTGCATTGGATGGATTATTATCATCAGTATGCGAACCCCACATCTCTTCAAACTCTCTCGTATAAGTATTACACAAAGCCTGAGGGTCCTGAATGTATATAACATACACCCTCCCGGATACGCATCCCCTGAACGCCCAAATACATCCAGGCATGCTCTCGCTCGAGTCGCTCTAAGACGACTTGGCGGTCTTCTTCAGTGCCGCGCGGCTTTGCGGGGGTTAAATCCTCTTCCGTGAGATACATCAATGACCAGTCATATCCTTCTCCGATTGAAGCTTCAATCGAGGCAGGAGGGATCTGGGCCAAGGTTTCGGCGTCCCAGGTGATCAAAACCAGCACTTCATCTTCCTCCTCGACAATCTCAATGACTTCACCCTGCCAGCCGTCGAGATCGACACGTTCATCATCCGGATCCTTCACACCCATCTTGACTTGGACCGTATCGCCCAACCGAAAGCGACTCTTCGGACGGCGGTTTTTTTTGGGTTTCTTTTTTAGCGCCTTTTTTGCCACCCCAGCGTGTTTCTGGAGCCAGTCCAGTGCTCCAGGTGAGCGTCGCCAATAATTCAGATGATGGGCGGCGTACACCTGCGCTTCACTCTCATCGCCAAAACCGATGGCATCGGGTAACGTGTTGGGAATGCGCACCTCAGCGGTCAGATAGCGAAGAACGTACGGATTCCCCTCCAATGCCAGGCGCAGCGCCCGGGTGGCCTTTTGGTTCGTGCCAGCCTGGCGGAAAAGATACAGTGCCCGGGAGTAGCTCCACACAGCCGAAGCATCGTCATTATACGCATCGAGCAACACTCCCAATTCAGCATCCCGGTTTAATTCCAGCAGCAAATCTGCCAGGACGTAGCGGATGCCCTGGTTATCGCCGGGGTTCAGCCGGATGAGCTCACGATAGGCTGCCAGGGCTTCCTCCCGACGGCCGTCCTCCCACAAAGTAGAGGCCAAACCCTCCAGGGAGCGCATGTAAGGCCGGGTCTCGAGCAAGCCCCAGAAATGGCCGGCATTCTCTTCAAAATAAGTTTCGCCCAGAGCGCGCCGGCCAGCCTCCACGCCCTGCCGGTAAAGATCATGGGCTTGCAGCAGGCTGCTAGCTTCCTCCTCGGCCAACAGCACATAAGCATCAGCGCAGTCCGGTGAGACCTTTAGCGCCTGATGGGCCAGCGCCAGTCGTTTGGCCGGGTTGTCCTCATCCCAGGCCTCATACATCAACCCTTGGGCTTCGGCCGTTTTGGCATCCAGGACCGCTTCCCCCAGACTGCCAACCAAACGGACCATATCGCCTTCCATCGCGCGGCGGTCAAAAGGCGGGCTAATGAATTCGTCTTCGTCCTCAAAATCATCCCCAATGTCGATCAGGGAAGTGACTCGCCCTTTTGGCAAGTCACCCCCGGGGTATTTGATCGTTACATTGACCATGCCAGCGTTGGTGATTACGGGGATGTGCGCCTCGGCTGGTTCCGGTTGCCCATCTGCGTCCAGGGTGAGATGTTCCTGAACGAAGCGTGGGATGGCCCGCATTACCGCTTCGTACCATAGCAGTTCTTCCCGGGTTGGCCTGCGGACTTCGTCCGGAAAAATGAATATTAGCGGCACCGGGTAGGCTTGTGGGCCAGCCAGTACCCATTGATAAGTTTCGAAAGCGTCCAGATCATCGAAGGGAACCTGGGTGATATCGTTGAAAAAGAACACATGCCGCCCTTCGCCCGTCATTAGATCTTCCAACCGATCGTACTCGCCATACTGGCGCTCCACTTGTTCCCAGTTCTGGTAGACCCCCAGGCCATACTCAACACCGCCTTGCCCCATTACGGTGGCGTAATAAGGCTCTTTCTGGGAGGAGACGCTGAGCGCAAGCAGGTGGTTATTACCTAACTGCACCCAGGGTGCGGCCCGGTAAAACTCTGCTGCGGCCTCAAAGAGCGCGCCTACCAGGGGCGGGTTGACCCTTTTCTGACGTAGCAGCCCCGGGATTAAGGGCTTGTCACCAAGCAAAAAGGTCTCTAGATCCGCTACCAGTTCCCGTCTTAGTTCGGGCTGCGGTCGCAGGCGGCACTCGATCCCTATTTCTTGCAGTGCAGGGCGCAGGGCAGTCATCCATTGCTTGTCTTCAAAAAAAATCCGCGCCGGGCGCTCGGGCTTATCGTCCTTACTTAATTCCGGTTTGGTCATCGCCTTGATCAGCATCTCTTCCGCGTCAGAAGCAGTGGGATCGACACCAATATCATAGCCTCGGATCGTGCGTGTACTTAAATTAAAAATAAGGCTCACGAATGGCCGGTATGGAGGTTCAACTTCTGGCGTGATCCAGATGTGCAGCCGCTGCACAAAGAAGTACCAGCTGGCGCTGGATTGGGTTAGATCGGGCGGTGTTTTCTTGGACATGGGGAGCCTCCTTATAAAATAAACAGGAATTCGGTCTGGACAATTATAAAACAATGGTAGGAGGATGTGAGATACACCGAGCTACTCGTTGAGGCATATCATCCGTTTGATCAGTGGACCATACGGTAAAATTGAAGGGTATCAAGATTGCGCACAATACGTTTGCGGTATAAGCATTTAACTCTAGTTGAAAAAGCTCTGGGTCTACCTGGCCCGCCCCAGTACTTTAGCTCAAGCGTTCGCCAGCCAATCGGCTTTCTATTGAAGGAGATGTTTAGCTATGAGCCCAACTCGGATGTCCAAAATAGAATCTTCGATACGGGCCGTTCTTATATTCAACGAGAATTTCAACCAGCATGATGTAGATGGTATGATGCAGCTGATGAGCGATGACTGTATTTTCGAAAACACTGCTCCAGCCCCTGATGGCGGCATATACTCGGGTAAGGAAGTAGTAACTCAATTTTGGAACGACTTCTTCCGTGAGTCGCCCCAGGCGCACATCAAGATCGAAGATATTTTTGGCTTTGGTGAACGGTGCGTCATGCGTTGGAGATACAGCTGGGTGGATCAACAAGGGGTGAATGGCCATGTCCGCGGCGTCGATATATTCCGGGTGAAAAACGGCCTGATAAGCGAGAAGCTGTCCTACGTCAAAGGATAGATTCTTATGAGAAAAGTGAAGTAACCAGCGCTTGTATTCCTTGATGGCATGATCGTAGTGACGAATGGAGGGCACTGCTGGCGATTTCAGGATGGAGAATACCCGTGTCTGAAACCGAAAATCCACTTCTTGATTGGCTATCATATGGCGATTTGCGATCCGATGGTCTCTCTAATCAGATCGTCCAGATTGTTCTCCAACAACCCCAGGTCATTGTCGATTTGGTGGCAGGCCTGGATCATTCCGAGGCTGCTGTCCGGGGACACACTGCCGATGCTTTGGAAAAGATCGGGCGAAGTCATCCAGAACTGCTTTTGCCTTATCTCTCCAAGCTGCTGACCAGCAGCCGGCAAGACCCGGTCGCCATGGTCAAAATGCATCTGGCGATGATCTTTGGGCATTTGGCAATCTATTCCGAGCGGGTCACTGAGCTTCTTACGGCCTTGCTGGGGTTGTTACAAGATGAGAGCGTATTTGCTGCCAGCTGGGCCATCGCCAGTCTTTGTATTCTGGGACGCAAATACCCGGTCCACCAAGAGCAAATCCTTCAACAGATCGTGCCGTTGCAACGGCATAGAAGTGCGGCTATCCGGTCGAGAGTCAAGAAAGCAATCCATTTGCTGACCAATGACAAGGCTGCATTTCCACCGGGCTGGGTCAAGAGCGAACACCTCCGATCTTTGGCGCGTGGACGGTAATTCATCATGGCATTTGTTCTGGCAATCGGGTGAACGAATCCTCAAAATGCAGCCCAGGTGGGCTTCAAGAGTTGCCTGTATAACGAGAGCCGTCCTGGTCGGGGCAGCCAATCGGTCGGCGGCTTGGAATCCTGCCATTTTCGACAGGAGAATCACTAAATGGAGAGCCAGAGTATAAAAATTCGAGCTATTATTGAAAATGCGGGCAAAGGCGTTTTTACTCAGCTTTCTTGCTCTCATCAAAAAGAGTACCTTCTGCAACACCCAAATCCTTTCTTGTCTGAGACATGGGTTAACTGGCCAAGCAGGCATGTCAAGTCAAATGATAATGTTACCGAAGGGGCATCGTTCTACCAAAAGATAATATTACCGCACAAGTCGGCTCCTTTCATGACATGGTAAAATTTTACTGCTCGCTTGGAGCATAGGGGCAGCGCCCCTAAAAAATGCGAACTACATCTGCGATATTTTAGTGCCCCCATTTTAAACCCCACTATAGTGACCGAAACCAGAGGAGGTACAATAAGCGATATGGATGAAATGATAACGGTTGAAAATGTGAACCATCCGGGACAAACAACTCGGGTAAAGAAGGTTATGTACGAGGCTATGAAGAAAGCCATGTTAAAAGTTCTGCCGGCTGAAGCGCCTGGCCTGACTCAGATTGAGATGCGTGAAGCAGTGGTTCCGCATCTGCCGCAGGATCTGTATCCGGGCGGAGCCAAGGCTGGCTGGTGGGCCAAGTCCGTACAGCTGGACCTGGAGGCCAAAGGTATCTTGGTTCGGGAGACCAGCAAACCGCTGCGCTGGCATCGGGCTGGCTGAAGCTCGCTGAAACCTGGCGGGCTTTGTCCGCGGTAAGACAAAAAATAACTGGCAGGCTTTCCCGTAGAGAGCGATCTTTAACGTAAAAACGGGATAAATCGCATTCAGGATTATTTTAGCTGGCCGATAAGAATTCAAGTGCCCTCCATCCCTGGAGGGCGCTTTTCGATATCTTGTTATTGCTATATGGGGGTCCAAATCATTGTGCTTGCGCGGGAGTATCTCAATTGTGATAATGCTCCCGCAGTTTTTTGGCGGCTTGAGCCAGCTCGCCGGCATTTTCCTGGATCTTCTTGATGGCAGCCACGGCATCATTCACGCCCTTAGGCCCAGTTCTGAAGACAGATTCATCCAGCCAGACAGCTTCGCGCTCACAGGCCCGAGTCGCTTCGGGCAGGTCCATCTGGTCGAACCTGAAGTATTCTGGAAAAGCACTTGGTACAGCCAGCCTTGATTTTTGGGGTTGGAACAGCGAATAGTTGTTCATGGCCTCGTAGCCCACCCAGCAATCAACACCTTCGGCATCCAGCGCGGCGCACAAGACATCATGTTCCACGCCAAATACTTCGGGCTGAATGGCGAAGATATAGCGGTAAAACGAACGGGTGGTGTGGCGTGGATCGCGCTGGAGCACGCGGATACCCTGGATCTCGCTCAACGATTCGTCCATGTAAGCAGCCATCGTTTCCCGCTGTTTGGCCTGGGCTGGGAAGCGCTCAATGCCAACCAGTGCAAGCGCGGCAGACATCTCGCTCAGTCGAAAGTTGCCGCCTACCTGGAACGCCATGCTGCTGTCTTCAGGGCCGCCACCTAGTGCGTGCGGACGACCGCAATCGATAATGCTGGCAGCTTTGGCAGCCATTTCAGGTGAGCGGCATAGCAGGATGCCACCCTCGCCGGTGGTTAATGTCTTCGACGATTGCAGGCTGAACGAGCCGAAATGACCCAGCGTGCCCGCGCCTTTGCCGTCCCATTTGGCGCCGTGGGCATGGGCGCAGTCTTCAATCACGATCAGGTTATTCTGCGCCGCCAACGCCAGGGTGGCGTCCATATCAGCCATGCTCGCGCCAAGGTGGACTGGGATAATGGCCTTCGTTTTCGGGGTGATGGCTTTTTTAGCAGCCTTTGGATCAAGACAGTAGGTGTTCGGATCCACATCCACAATCACTGGGATGGCCCCGGCTGCCATCGGGGCAGAGGCGGTAGCCTGGAAGGTGTAAGCAGGCACGATGACTTCATCGCCCCAACCGATGCCTGCTGCGCGCAGCGCCACTTCCATTGTCACAGTACCATTTGCCATAGGTACTGCGAAACCGCCGCCTTGGAGTTCGGCAAACTTGCGGGCCAGTTCGGCCGTCTTCGGGCCGGGATAAGGATACCCGCCCCATTGCCCTGACTTGATGACCTCGGTCACAGCATCAATATCACGCTGATCCCAGACTGGCCATTCAGGATAGGACTCGGTGCGGGTTTTTGGCCCGCCGAGAATTGCGAGTTGCGACATAAGACCTCCATCAGGAAACAATTTTTATTCTGGTCAGCCGATATTCAAGAAAACCAGCACCTCAGGGAGCTATTTGGCGGGGGGTATTGCAGCCCAGTTTGGGTTATTACTGGCTCCGCATGGCAGCCATCACTCTGGGGCCAACTTCTTTGCTGATCGAATTGGTCTCTTCGTAAAGCTGGCCCGCAGTTGCTTGTTTCATTCTTGCACCAACTCTTTCGCGTTTTGGATAAGAATTTGTCGGACAGGGTAGCCGTCCACGCCTGCCATCTGCATGCCGAGCAGGACTGGACCGACCACAGGTGGGCCTTCCAGACGGGTGATGAGGGCTTGGGGCACATGCTGGTGGATGATCCGGCGCATGGGTCCGGTGAGCAGTTCGCCACCTTCAAACACGCTGCCCGATTGAACTATTTCGACAGCCTCAGCCTCCATTCCGATCTGACGTGTGACCGCTACGGTCAACCAGCCGAGTTCTTCGCCCGCCCACTTCAAGACTTCCAATGCGGCGGCATCGCCTCCTTGGGCGGCCTCAAATATTTGCACGGCTAGGGATGGAGACAAGTGATATTTTTCATTGGACAACCCCTCCATCAGGTCTAGTTCATCGCTGGCGCCGCAGGCTTTAAGGTAAATGGCGGTCAGGGCATTGGGTGGGATGCGCTTGATCCAGGCGTAATTGACCAGGTGCAAGCCCTTCCAGACAATTTCGCTGCCGCCGCCAAACTCCCCAAAAGATGATCCATTCCCAACAATCCGGCCTTCTTCACCTTGCGAGCCACGCCCACAGCAGTTGACACCTGATCCGGCGGTAATGTTCACCCCGATGCCATGGGTGGTTCCTGCCAGCAAACCATTGACGCCATCGTTAACAATATCTACTGGACAGGCCAGGCTCAGCCTGGCGATAACTTCCAGGTGCGGCGCTCGGTCCGAGGGAAAGTCGAAACCTGCCACGCCGAAACCTGCCCCGGCGATTTCGCAGCTGGTAACTTTTGCCATATGGCTGGCCTGTTCAAAAGATTGCTGCAGGGCATGCGCCAATCCGGCATAGCCAACCCCTTGGTGGTTGCCGCCCCCGGCCCTGCCGAAGCCGAGGCATTGCCCGGCTTCATCCACGATCAATGCATGGGTCTTGGATGAGCCAACGTCGATTCCAAGAAAACAGTTTTTCGTCATAATAAACTTTTTACCACCGGGTTATATCCATGCAAGATGTAAAAGGCGAGTACACCTGCTTTGGCTTCAGAAAGTGTTGCAGCACCCAGGCTGACCGGTGCGACCATGCTGCGGATTTTACGAATGGTGGTGAATTCTGGTGTGGTGGCATTCATGGCTGTCCTGACAAATCGCCAACAACTTTTCAAGCGTGAGGAGTTTTTACTTCATTTGAAGAATTGCGGCAGCCATTGCCGGTTCGTTATTAATAGGTCGTCTAATACTTCCGAGACTTTATCGGCGCTCGGTCCTAGTGGATGGACCATTAACGCTTGGTAGGCGGCGTTCCTGTCAGCATGTACGGCAGCCTGGACGGTGAGGATCTCATACATTTGGACGGGAGATACCAGGCCGAAACAGGCAGCTGGCAGCGGGTCTGCTGGCAGCGGGTGGATGCCGTGCCGGTCTACTCTGGCTGGAAGCTCCAACACCCAATCTGCTGGCCATTGCTTAACTGCATCGTCGTTGCGTACGTTGACGATATGGATTTGGCCCAAATCATTGTGATGAGAGTCAATCAATTGGGTTGCCAGGGTCGAGTAGTACGCACCGCCTCGGTTCATCAGGCCGGCGGGAAGATCGCTCGTGGTCGGGTCTGCATACTTTTGCAGCAAACCTTTCTCAATCTCCATCACTTCTTCGGCGCGTGAGGGCGGCCACAGATCCTGTGCTTTGAGCTTTTTAGCAGTATAGTAGAAATATTGCAGATAGTAGTTGGGGATCATACCGAGTGATTCGACTGTGTTGATATCCCATTCGGGGGCTGGCTCCTGCTTCAGCCTCTCAATATAGGCTGTGAAAAGCTGTGGCCACACATCTTCCCCATCGACGGTGAATCCATAATGCCAGGTGAGATGATTGAGGCCAAGGGTATGCAAAATAGCCTTATCGTCGGCAATCTTCTGGCCTGTGGATTTTTCTAGCTCGGTGATGATTTCCATTTTAGTCGTGATACCGACGTTGCAAACTCCCACTGCTGGGACATCCGGCGCATAACGGCTGAGCGCTTCCGTAATCAGGCCGGCAGGATTGGTGAAATTGGCGATCAGCGCGCCTGGTGCGGTTTCACGGACGTCGTTGGCGATGCTTAATATGACGGGGATCGTGCGCAAAGCCTTGGCCATGCCACCCACACCGGTTGTCTCTTGCCCTATTAAGCCATGCCGCTTGCCTAGATATTCATCCCCCCGGCGGGCGGGCATCATCCCGACCCGCAGCTGCGTGATCACGTAAGATGCTCCTGCAATTGCAGCCCGCTGGTTCAGCGACTGCACTATTTTAAATGGGTCACCTTTGGCCTTGACCATCCGTTCGGCAAACCCGCCGACGATTTCAAGGCGCGTTTTGTCAATATCCATCAGCCAAAGCTCTTCGAGCGGCAGGCGATCCACTCTGGCGAGGAACCCGTTAACCAGCTCTGGAGTATAGGTTGATCCGCCGCCAATCACTGTGATCTTCATTGTTCTCTTTTAATCTCCACTACCTGACCGGTTTGGGCGCTTTCGTAGGCCGCATCCACAACTTTCATGTTGACCAACCCCTCCACCCCGCCAGGTATGGGTCTCTGACCGGAGTGGATGCACTCAATGAAATACGCCATCTGGGCATCATACATGGCTTGTGGGCACTGTTCCGCCCGGGGGAAGGCAAAGCCCGGGTCAACCACTTCCAGCTTTTCTTGTTCTATGTTCGGCAGTTCCAGTCTGGTTGGATACAGCTGCCCAAATCCCGAGGTACCGTACAACTGAGTGGCTGCCTCCGGCCCGTCTGAGTGGGGCTGCCACCAGCCCGACTCAATATAGGAAACCGCACCATTATCCCAGTTGACAATCACCAATCCGGTGTCATCCACATCGAAATCCCGGTAATATGTGCCGATCCGGGCATACACGCTGGTTGGTTGCGGGTCACCGAGCAGGAAGCGGGCTGTGTCCAGCGCATGGATGCCCATATCGGCCATGGCCCCACCGCCCGCCAGTGCTTTCTGCGTGAACCAGCCCGATGGTCCCCAATGCGTATGCACACCGTATCCCTTGGTGCGGACGATTTTCCCCAGTCGGGCTGCCTGTTCTTTCAACCAGAGGGCCTCCACATCGAAACGCCAGCAGTGCGCAACCATCAGCAATGCGCCCGATTCCTGGCTGGCGGCCACCATTTGCTCCGCTTCGACGGCGTTCATTGCCATTGGCTTCTCGACCATTACATGCACGCCCCGTTCCAATGCGGCTATGGTTTGTGGATGGTGCAAATAATTTGGCGTGCAAACTACCAGTGCATCCACACCGCCTTCGTCCAGTAATGCCTCCACCGAGGCAAAACAGCACTTAATTCCAAATTTCCCGGCCAGTGCCTTCGATTTATCCGAATAATTTTCCACCACAGCCACAAGCTCCACATCCGGCTGGTTCTGGGCAGCTTTGGCATGGATGTTGGCGATATACCCTGCTCCGGTCAAAGCAATTTTTAGGCTCATTCTAAGGTCCTTTCAACACCATCGCTCGGAGGTCTTTTTCGGGTAAGAAATCGTCCAACAGGCGGTTATAGAAGAATTTTTTTCGGAGCTTGCCAAGCATGTGGTCGATTGTGACGCGCTCACGATTTGGCCGTTTTGGGCTTTGAAAAGATCCATGATTGGGCGACGCTTTATTCCTTCGAACCCGTCAATTTGATGCCTTGGATAAAGGTCTTCTGGGCAAAGAAGAAGGCGATCACAATCGGCACAGTGAAGACGGTTGCAGCCGCCATCAACTGGTTCCAGATCATCGTTCGCTGGCTTTGGAAGTCCTGTAAACCCAGCGCCATGGTGAAGTTTTTTGGGCTGGTCAGGAAGAGCAAGGGTCCGGTGAAATCATTCCAGGCCCACAGAAATGTAAAGACTGTGACGGTTGCCAGAACGGGTACCGAGAGCGGCAGAACGACACGGGTGAAAATTTGCCATTCGGATGCCCCATCAACTCGGGCTGCATCACACATCTCTTCTGGAATCGTTCGGAAGAATTGGCGCAGCAGGAATACGTCGTAGGCGTTGGCAAAGAAAGTGGGGATGATCAACGGCAGGAATGAGTCGCCCCAACCCAGGTAATCGTTGAACAGCAGGTAAATCGGGATCATCGTCACCTGGAAGGGCAGCATCATGGTCGCCAATACGAGAATAAAGAGAATATCTCGCCCCGGAAATTTAATGCGAGCAAAAGCGTATGCAACCGGAGAGTTGGCCAAGAGGGTTCCAATGATGGAAAAGAAAGCCACCATCAGGCTGTTTCTGAAATAAATCCAGAAGCTGGCCCCAACAGTCGGCCGGCTGCCGCGGCTCATGGCATCGGGGAAATTCTGCCAGCGAAAACTGATCTGCATGATGGGTTCGGCGATTTTGGTCGCGCCTTCTTGGATTTCATATTCCATTTCCAGTCCCGGGTTAGCCGGGTCAATGAACGTGCCGACGCCTTCGGCGATATTTACGGCGGCCAGACGTTTCATCCCGCTCTCTGTGCGAACATTGTATAGGGGCAGTTTTTCGCCGTTGACTTCCACCAGTTCATTATCGTACGGCAGCCAACGTGGCGGTGTGTGAAACACATCCTGGCTGGATTTAAAAGCGGTCAGCATCATCCAGAGGAATGGTACCAGGAAAAAAAGCCCGAAAAAGTTGATGATGGCATGGCTGATCAGGGTTCTGAAAAAATTGCGAATTTTGCGAGCCCGCAGGCGTTTGCGCTGCTCTTCTTGCGCATGTGGGGATACCTTAAGATGAGGATACGGAGTGTGGGTATTGGTTGCCATCTGGTCAGCCCGCATAGTAGGTAAAGCGCTCGCTGACCTTCAATAACAGGAGCGTACAAATCAAGATGATGATAAATAATATCCAGGCCATGGCAGAGGCATATCCCATTTTGAGCCATAGAAAAGCATTTTGGTACAGATAAACACTATAAAAGAGGGTCGAGTTTAGAGGATAACCAAGCCCGTGTGTGCCTCGGAAAACATAGGCTTGAGCAAAATATTGGAACATGGCAATCACGCCGGTAATTAAATTGAAAAGCGTAATCGGCGAAACCATCGGGATTGTGATGTGCCGGAGACGCTGCCACCAGCTGGCGCCGTCCAACTCGGCCGCCTCAAGCAATGAAATGGGCACATCCTGCAGGCTCGAGAGATAGATGACAATGGTGCCTCCCATACCCCACATCCCAAGCAAAATGAGCCCAGGTTTAGACCAGCTCGGGTTGCTCATCCAGTTTGGCCCCTGGATTCCCGCATAGCCCAGCAATGTGTTCAATATCCCAGTCTGCGGGTTCAGAATCCATAACCAGAGAATCGTACTGGCTACGGTCGGGACGATGGATGGTAAGAAGTAAATCAGACGGTAAAAAGATTGGCCGCGCACTTTCAGGTTAAGCAGCACCGCGCAAAAAAAGGATGCCAGTAATGTCAGGGGGACACCAATGCCAACCATATAGAGGGTGTTGGAGAGCGATGTCCAGTAATTTTTGTCTGCCAGCATGCCGGCATAATTCTGCAGCCCAATCCATTCGTTGGGCTGTCGGGGGTGATAGATGGTGAAACTGTATAAGAATGAAGCCACCATCGGATAGAGCGTGAATACCAGGAAGCCAATTGTCCAGGGCAGCAGGAACAGCATCCCGGTCTTGAAATTGGCGCGATCGCGACGATTCCATTTTGGCAACCGGGGAGGCCAGATTGTTTGTTTCTTGCCCTGAGGTTTTTCCATGAGACCTCCTGCCTGGAGAAGAGGGCGGCGAATTCGCCGCCCTCTGGTTCTAAAAAAGCGTTACTTAAGCGCTTGTTGTAATTTGGGCTCGAAGTCAGCTTGCAGTTGGTCCAGGAGCGGCTTCGGATCAGCGCCGTGATGGACAACCTGCTCGAATACCAGGCCGTAGGCATCGTTGAGTTCCAGCGAGATGGGCGTGGTGATGATATAGGTTGCATTCTCACTGGCCATCAAGTCTGTGAAGACTCGGAACTTGGGATTCTCGGTAAAGCATGGATCCGAGGCAGCCTTCTTGCTGGTGGGCAGGTTGGCGTTAAAGCAGAACTCCTCCGCCACGATCTCGGGGGACATCATCCAGGCTAACAGCTTGGCGGAGGCCTCTTTGTATTTTGCCCCAGCCGGGATGACTGCGACAGTACCCTGCACAACGGCTGTATTGGCGCGTTCGGGGTGGGCAGCCGGAGGCGGGAACGGCGCCACACCATAGCTTGCCTCAGGTTTGAAGGCACTGATAAAGTTCGGGCCAGTCATCCATTCCCCATCCACGTACATCGCCATCTTGCCGGTGTAAAAGGGGTAATCGGGGGACATGTAGGCGTCAGCCCAGCCAGACGACAATGCTAAAACTTCGTCAGCATCGTATTTAGTATAGAACTGCTGTTGCCAGGTAAGGGCGTCGATCATGGGCTGACTGTTAACCATCAGCTGGGTGCCGTCATCGCTGTACCAGAAGCCGCCGAACATGCGCACATAGAGGTCGCTGTGATCCCAACCCTGGTCGGGCAGGAATCCAACCTGGACAAGTTTGCCATCTGCATCGCGTACAGTCAGCTTGTCCGCAAATTCGGCTAACTCTTCCATCGTCTTGGGCGGGGTTTCTGGATCCAAGCCAGCAGCCTCGAACATGTCCTTGTTCCAGAACAAGGCATACATATCTGTACCCCATGGCAGGCAAAGGATTTTATCGCCAGACTTGCACTGTTCTAACGGTGCAGGGAAGAAATCATTCAGGTCGATCCCGCCGCTGGTGATGATGTCTGCCAGCTCCATCACCAGACCTTCCTTAGCGTAGGATTTAACCAGATCACCGCCCGACAGAACCAGCACATCAGGTGGTTCCGAGCCGGTCAGGGCAGGCAAGATTTTATCTTCTTCCAGGGGTGCGGTCACTTCAACTTTGATACCAGAAGCATCGGTGTATTTGTCAAAGAGTTCCTGGATCTGTTGCGGATTGTCGCCCCATTGGATCCAAACTCGAAGCACTTCTGGCTCGGTGCTTGCGGCCTGTTGCCCGGCGCTGCAGGCGCCCAACAACATAGAGGCCAGGACCAAGGCAGAAATCAGGGTATAAAGTTTTTTATTCATAATCTCCTCCGAGAAAAGGCCCTTTGGTCTCCACATAAACAGCTTACTTACGAAACTATCTGGTCACCTCCTTGCACTGGAATCAGATTTATCCTGAACAGACCTCGGCGATGGGGCTGGTGTACAGCCGCATGATTCGCGGAGCATGAGCTCGGTCGGCAGCATGACCAGCTCCTTGGCTGGCTGGCCGCGGATCAGGCGTACGAGCTGCCGGACGCCTTCCCGCCCAACTTGCTCGATTGGAACCCGGACTGTCGTTAACGCCGGGCGCAGATAGCGGGCAATGGGCACGTCGTCGAACCCTACCACGGCCACATCCTGGGGGACTTGTTTATTCGCTTGAAGGAGCGCCGAAATCGTCCCGACAGCCGAGTCATCATCTCCGGCGAAGACAGCCTCGAAATCAATTTCGTTCTGGATTAACTTCTGCACGGCAGCCTGGGCTTCTGCTTCATTAAACCCTCCTGTTACCACCAGGGCCGGGTCAAATGGAATGTTGTTCGCATTTAATGCCTGCCGGTAACCGCGCTCGCGCCATTGTGAGTCTTGGTTGCCCGCTGGGCCGCTTAAAAAAACAATCCGGCGGTGGTTGTGGACCTTGACGAGATGGTCCACGATTACGCGCGCCCCATTTTTGTTCTCGATTGTGACAGCCGGGATTTTTAGTGGAGCAGGAGGGGTTTGGTATAAAAGCACAGTGGGAAAATTAAGGGCGTACAACCGGCTCAGCTCATTTTTATCGATGCTCTGAGTAAAAACAATTAGGCCATCGGTGTTGTGCTCTCCCAAGGGGCGGTGGGCTACCGGCGTATGCGCATGCAGGCTATGGCTGGTGGCATGGATCAATAAGTCGAACCCGGCGAGTTGAGCCTCCGCTTCGATCCCGCGCAATAGCGGGGAAAAGTAAGCCCCGCCGATCTCTGGCAGCAGCAATCCTAAAGTCTCTGTGCACCCGCCTGCCAATCCGCGCGCGGCCGCGCGCGGGACATAAGAAAGCACTTGAATGGCCTCTCGAACTCGCTGGGCCGTATCCTCTGCAACCGGGGAGGTAGCATTGATCACCCGGCTGACTGTGGCTATCGAAACGCCCGCTTTGTGGGCCACATCTGAGATGGTTGGTTGGGGTTTTTTGTTGCGCATATGCTGTAAACGCTTTCTGTAAGCGCTTACAGCTTAGCAAATTAAGGATCGAGAGTCAATAAGGAATCCCGATCCGGGTGAATTTAAAATTCTGGGGAAAAAAGGTGTGGGTGTTATTCGCAGCGCATTTCGCTGCGAATAACACCCATTAAATCCTGGTTATCGTACGCTTCTCATTGCTCGTTAACGCGGTCGGTGCTGGGTGGAGCAACCGGGCTAAACGTGCCGAGGTAGTTTACAAGGGCCTGGAGATCGTTGCCCCCATCGAGCCTTGGGGCAGTGATCGTGGCAAAGGTAGTAAAGTTGTCCCCGCCGTCGGCGAGGAAGTTGTTCACCGTCACGTAGTAGGTCGCAAGTGGATCGAGAGCTACTCCGTTCAGCTGGACGTTGCTCACCGTGACCGAGGTGCAGTTGCCCGCTACAATGGTCTTGGAGAGGTCGTAGGTGAAGCCGTTTGACACACCCAGGTGCAGGAACGGGCGGCTTGATCCGGTCGGCTGGCACTGCTCTTCGAGCACCGAAACAATCTCGGCCCCGGTCATCGGGAACGTCACCAGGGTATTGCCGAACGGCTGGAACGTGAACGCCTCCCCGAAGGTGACAACGCCATCGCCCTCTGGGGGCGTTTGCGACTGCGCGTACGTCAGATCGGAGCGCACCCCACCGGGGTTCATGAACGCTACATCGGCGAAGTTGGAGGAGGTTGCCCACAGCTGGGCATCGGCAACCAGGTTGCCGGCTGCAGACTCAACACCTCGGTCCGATCCGGGCGGGGTGCCTCCACGGGTAATGTCAGCGGTGATTGTGCCGACCGGTGTCGTGCCGGCGGCATCATACAACGGCTGCCACTTGGCTATGATCGCCGTGAGAGCCGGGTCAGGAGCCAGGGCTCCCTGATCGACGATATGGTTTGTGGCAGTGCTCAGGTCGCGGCGCACTTCCTTGGTCCGCCTGTCAAGGACCAAGTTCAGCTCCGAGACCACCCGGCCGTAGGAGTAAGCGCTCGTGACGATGCGCGGCCGGCCGCGAGGGTCCGGCAACATGCAATTGTACGGCAAATGGGTGTGACCAGTGATAATCGCGTCGATCTCGGGATGGAGCGCATTGTTGATTGCGACAATCGGTCCGGAGATACCGACACATGCGTCCACGTTGCCTGGCGGTGGCGTCTGCGAACCGCCCTCGTGCAGCAGCACGATGATTGCCTGGACGCCCTTACGCCTCAAGATCGGAACGAGGGCGTTGGCTGTCTCTGCCTCATCGCGGAACTCCCAGCCCTGGATACCGGCGGCGGCGACCAGGGTGTCAGTTGCCTCTAGTGTCATGCCGATGAAACCAATCTTGACGTTTTTGAACTTCTCGATCCAGAAAGGAGGCAGGGGTGTTCTGCCTGATTCGTTGACGACGTTGGCGGCGAGCCATTGGAAATCGGCCCCGGCGTACGGCGCCTCGGGGAAGTAGCAGCCGTCAACGGGGTGGCAGCCGCCGTTCTGCATGCGGAGCAGTTCGATAATACCCTCATCGAACTCGTGGTTGCCCACGCTGGAGACATCGAGGTGCATCGCGTTCAGTGACTCAACGGATGGCTCGTCATGGAAGAGTCCGGAGAACGCTGGTGAGCCGCCGATGAGGTCCCCGGCGGCGACGGTCAGGCTGTACTTATGGCCCTCGCGAAGTTCATTAAGCTTGGCCGAGAGGTATTCGGAACCTCCGGCGTTAACGTCATAAATGGCGCCGGGCGTGTTCGCCTCGAGATGGCCGTGGTAGTCGTTGATCGCGAGTAGCTGAACTTCGACCAGACAACTCTTTGGGTCGGGCCTGCCTCTGCTCAGCTGAGCCGCAGATGCAGCCGTCGTGAGCAGAAGTAATATGGCAAGGATTGGCATAAACCTGATAGATTTGCGTATCATGCAATTGTTCTCCTTTGTCTGGGGTTTCTAGTACATGCTGAAATGGATCCGAGCCAGATGGTTGTGCGAGCATGGGAACGGGACTTTTGGACGTCCACGCAGCCGAATTGTTTTGGTCCCCCGATTGCGTCTTCAGCGGCCAACATGAGAAACAACTCGACCACTGGCAACTACATCTGGATGTATCATTTATAGTACCATAAAAATGACAAGTATGACAAGAATAATCATATAAGAATTCTAGAGAGCCATCATCGACATCGGCCACTCGGAGGAATGAAAAGCTGCCTTATTTTCAAGGCAGCCGTCATGTTGACAGGTAGATCGAGAGCGCTATAATGTTTGTATGTGGCTATTATGGACAATCGCCCGTTATTCGCCAGCCATGCCAGCAGTGCCAGGGCAGGTGGTTCCCCCGTGCAGTGTATGCCAATATATATTAATCGAGCCATGATCGATGCTCATCACAATACTGGCACTTGGCTCACAAGGTGATATCCAACCCTATGTCGCATTGGGCAGCGGTCTAAAAGCGGCTGGGCACCAGATTCGTTTCATCACCTTTGAGAATTACGCCGCGCTGATTGCCGAAAAGGATTTAGAGTTCCACCCTATTCAGGGCAACGCCCAGGCGTTGGTTGCTCGGGCCGGGGCAAATATGTTTTCCCTCATCCGGTCCTTCAGTTCGCTGGCTGAAGGCTACGCCCGTGATTTGTCTGCGCCGCATTTGGGAGAGACCGACCTCATTATCAATCAACTGCCGGTTGGGTTGTTTGGCGCCGACCTGGCAGAAAAATACGGCATACCAATGATTCTGGCGTCCGTGATTCCCCTGGCAAGGACACGAACCATGCCTGTCATGGGCTTTCCAAGAATCCCGCTGCCGGGTTACAACACAGCCACTTATTATTTCGGTGAACAGCTGGCCTGGCAGATGTTCCGGGGTACCATCAATCGCTGGCGTAAGCAAACCCTGGCACTGCCCCCAAGGCCTGCGGCAGGATACTTTGGGCAACTTGGAACTCGACGATATCCTATCCTGAATGGATTCAGCACCCACGTGGTTCCCCGTCCCGCTGATTGGGGCGAGCATGTTTATATCACGGGTTATTGGTTTCCGGAGGATTTGGGCTGGCAGCCTGCGACGAGTTTGACGAATTTTCTTGATGCGGGCGATCCGCCTGTATTTATTGGCTTTGGGAGTATGCCAGTCAAAAACTCACAGAGAACAACCTCTATAATCCTGAAATCGCTCAGGCAAACCGGGCAGCGGGCGATTTTGCATGGGGGCTGGGGCTGGACAAGCAACCAAACCCTGCCCGAGAATGTCTTCAAATTAGATTACGCTCCGTATGGTTGGCTATTTCCACGCCTGGCGATGGCGATCCATCACGGCGGTTCCGGAACAACCGCTTTTGGGCTGCGAGCTGGTATTCCATCTTGGGTGGCTAGCTTTGTATTCGACCAGTTTTATTGGGGAGAGCGGATCGCCGCTCTGGGTGCTGGCCCTAAACCTGTTCGTCACGTCCACTTGACTGTGGAAGCACTCAGCACAGCGATCCAGCAGGGCCTCAGCAATCAGCTCATGCGCCAAAAAGCCGCCGGGGTGGGCGAGCTTATTCGCAAAGAAGATGGAATTGAAAACGCGAGACGCATTATTGAAGATCTCTGTCGAGCCTGGAGATAAACCTGATCCTATCCCAAGATTGTTTCCACCAAGAGGAGTTACAGATCTAATGTCACGAAAAGCCATTACTGCCCCGGGCGCCGCAGCAATCGGCCCCTATTCGCACGGCGTTGATTCCGGCGAGCTGATCTTCCTCTCGGGCCAAACCCCGCTTGATCCTGAAACCGGGAAGTTGCTGGAGGGTGGGATTGAAGCCCAAACGCAACAATCATTCAAGAATCTGTTCGCCGTCCTTGATGCAGCCGGATTGACCCCGGACGAGGTGGTCAAAGTCAATGTTTATTTGACGGATATGGCCGATTTTTCGGCCATGAATGCGGTTTACGCTCGTCAGTTTGAACCGCCATATCCGGCCCGGACGACGATTGGGGTGGCATCGCTGCCTCTTGGGGCGCAGGTGGAGATCGAATTGATCGCCCTTAAACCAGCCATACTGCTATAATCGCTTTATATCGGCGCCCCAATGTTTATTAAATTTGCATAATTTCAGGATCAGGTGAACCATGTTCAAGTTTTCGCTTTGTAATCGGCATGGCAGTTGGGATATTCTTATCTTGGTTCTTGTTCTTTTCAGCCTGCTGGCCTTTCCGTATCCTGTGCGGGCGGATGTCGCTCCGCCCGAGAGCCCGCCGGGCAGCAACCTTGTGCCGGGCAGCGAGTCGACCCAGGTGCGGATGGAGGCCGAGACGGTCATCCTGGATGTGCTGTCCCAAAGCCAGAGCAGCTGGATCGGTCAGGCAAAAGTTACTGCGACCTTTCACATGCGCAACCTGGGCAGCTTTGCCGAAACCATCCAGGTGCGTTTTCCATTAAGCAACTGGAACGGTTGGGGTGATGGCTTTGGGAACTACCCCGAAATCAGGGATCTGCGAGTCAAGCTAGATGGCAGCACGGTCCCTACCCAACGGATAACCACGCCCAACCTGAGCGGGTTCTCTGATCATCAAATTCCATGGGCGGCCTTTACGGTCACTTTTCCTGTCCAGCAGGAGGTTTTAATTGAAGTAACGTATACCGCCGATGGCTTTGGTGAGGATAATTTTGTGGTTTTTAATTACCTTATGGAAACTGGCGCTGGCTGGAATGGTACGATTGGGCAGGCGGACCTGATCGTGCGCTTGCCATATGAGGCCAATTACCAAAATGTGATTTACGAACAAATTGGCTTTGGGATGACCAGCCCGGGGGGCGAGTTCCGGGGTAGTGAACTGATTTGGCAGTATTTAGATCTGGAACCCGATGCATCGCATAATCTGCAAGTGGCGTTGATCACCCCGGCAGCCTGGAATAAAGTCCTGCTCGAGCAAGGACGCCTGCAGAAAAACCCCAACGACGGCGAGGCCTGGGGAAGGTTGGGGAAAGCATATAAGGAGATCATCCTGCTGCGGAAAGGGATGCGCGAAGATGCAGGGGGTCTGGAAGCGTATCAACTGGCTGTTGACGCTTATGACCGGGCTGTGACGCTCAAGCCAAAGGATGCTCTCTGGCATTATGGCTTTGCCGACTTATTATGGTCACACTTTTATTGGACAGAACATTGGGTCGAGCCAACCGATTACTCTGACGTGCTGCGGGCAGTGCGGGAATTGCAGCTCTCCCATGACATGGATCCCGCCAACCTACTGGCTGTCGAATTGTTGGAATGGATTAGCTATGAGCTGCCTGAGGCCGTGAAGGTGAATGGCTCACAGATCACTTACCTGATCTTGACTGCAACCCCGGAGCCGAAGGCCACAGCAACGCAGGTGCCCAGCGCGACCCCCGCTGCAACCCATACGGAATCTCCGACACCTACCAGTATTCCCTCCATGACGCCAACTTCAACCAGCCAACCCGCCAACACCCAGGTGCCGCAGCCTGCCAGTACCGAGCTGCAGGTCGTCACGAGTGAACCCACGCCTGCCGCCACTGGCAGTCGCGGCTTGCTGCCGTGCGGCGCCGGACTGCTGCCGTTCTTGGGATTTGGGCTGTTTAGTATTTTATTCCGATTCCGTGGTTATTTCAAAATCGATCAGTAAGGGCTGTTCACACGGGATATGAAAATTTGCGAAACCTTATTGAACAATTGGTGTTATTTAAGCAAAGGGGACACCGTTTTGCAATTAAGGAGGTGCCAGTCATCGAGATTTTTAAATTCACAATGGCCCTAGAATCCCCATGAATTTCAATTAGAATCGTCTTTCTAACCAAAAAGGAGAATAACTATGTCAACACTCGCAGCATCATCCACTGGCCATGAGAACGTTTGGGAATTGGAAGAGGGAGAGGTAAGGAAACCGGGTATCGCGCACATTGTCGCGCTGGCTCTATTCACCGGTATTGGTATCGTTGTCGGAACTTTTGGAAGCCTGGCAATCCCGATTGGTTTCGTGTCCGCTTTTTGGCCTGGACAAGCTATTCAGGCAGTTGGCTCTGTTTGGTACGGAATGTGGGGCGGCCTGGCAGCCTTTTTATTCCCATTGATTTCCAATGCAATGAGTGGTTCTGCTCCCCTGCCTGTATCCATGGCATATATTCCTGCTAACTTCGTACAGGGTATGGCTGCTGGCTGGATTTTCCGCCAACTAAAACTCCATCCCGCTCTCAAATCTGCCAAAGACTGGTTATGGTTTACCCTGGTTGGTATTTTAGCTGCCAATGCGTTTGGCGCTTTATGGGGCACGACCGTTCTGCGGATGTTTGGTTTAATCACACCTGATGCCCACCTGGTATCTTGGGCTGGCTGGTTCTTGGGTAACTCGGTCGCTTCCTGGGTGCTGGGCGTATTATTATTAAAGTTCCTCTCTCCATTGGTGATCAAAACCAAGGCTTTTTGCAAAGGCTATTGGGCCTGACTTCAATCTTCTTGCCTCTATATACAGGGCTGAGGTTTCCCTCAGCCCTGTAATTTATCCTGGACTCTATCTGGCTAACTTATGACCTCCAGACGCCCAAATAGTTGGTATACTGGACAGATCTTGGACCCGGGAATACCTTAGATCTTGCTTTAGGAAAGGGAGTATGGAACAGACAGCTCAAAGTACAACCCATCTCACCCAAAGAAAAATGCGGCGAACCCTTTTGGGTACAGTGCCGATTGTTTCACCGATTTACCAACTCCATCCTGTCACCAGGCTCTTTACGCTGCTTTTCTTAGGGGTTGTTTCATTATTTATTTTGACACCTGAGATAAATATTGCGTTGATCTTATTTATCTTCGTGTATTTGAAGTGGGCAAAAGTTGATATTTCGGGATTGAAAATTTATTTACCCCTGACAATTACGGTTGCGATCTTTATGTTCACCGTTTCGACTGCTTTTCCGGGCGCCAAGCCGGAGTACCATCCCTTTGTATTTTTAGGGATCACATTTTACCTGGAGGTCTTTTACTTCACATTCGCCAGTTATTGGCGTCTGATGGCGATGTTATTCGGGACGATCCAATATTTTTCCACCAACCGGGAGCGCGACACGTTGGTTGCCATCCGTTCGCTCAAAGCCCCCTTTGTGGTAACCTACTTCTTTAGCCTGGCGCTGCGCTCTTCAGGCATGTTTCTCGAAGATATGCGCACGATTCGAGAAGCGGAGCGTGCGCGCGGCCTGGATGAATCTTCCATGTCTCTCCGCGATCGTGCCAAGCTGTATGCGATGTATATGATCCCTCTCTTTACGCTGGCGATCCGGCGGACTGATGAAATCAGCAACGCTTTGTTTGCCAGAGGGTACACGCCTTCGGGGAAAATTGAAAAGGGCGGCAAGCGAAGCGATTACATCCTGACCCTCTATGAGATCCGATCGATCGATATCATCTTGATCGCCGCGATGGTGATTGTGTTTGTAGCAGTCGCCGTTCTGCAGTTCGGGTATGGACTGTTCGCAATCGATCGTTCTCCTTTTTATCATTACCTACTTTCACTTTTTTAACAGGAACAAATTTATGATTGCAGTTTCTATTCAAGATCTTGGCTGGAAATATGCCGGGCGTAAGAATTTTGCCATTGAAAACATCAATCTTGAGATTGAAGATAACACTTTTACCAGTATTGTTGGTCCGAACGAACACGGAAAAACCACCCTGGTTTCATGCATTAAGGGTCTTATCCCAAACAGTTTCCATGGTGTCTGGCGGGGGAATGTGGAAATCTACGGGAAAGATGTGCGAGAGATGTCTGCCCAGTCTCTAGCGGATGAGATTGGTTTTGTGTTCGCCGATCCGGAAGCCCAGTTTACCTCTATGACCGTCCAGGAAGAGCTTGTTTTTGGGCTTGAGAATATTGGGCTTGACCTTAGCGAAGTAAAAAATCGGCTGGAATGGGTAACCGAAATCGCGATGATCAGCGATTTGCTGGATAAATCTCCGTATGAAATTTCTGGCGGGCAGAAGCAGCGGGTGGCTATTGCCAGTGTCCTGGCGATGAAACCAAGGATAATGATCTTGGACGAACCAACTTCGATGCTAGATCCGCTTGGCAAAGATTTTATTTTCGACATTCTCAGCAGTCTGAAGCAAGAGCAAAACCTGACCCTGATTGTCGTCGAACACAATATCGAGCAGGTCGCACCGCTTTCAGACCAAATTGTGCTGATGTATGATGGTGGGATTGCCAAGCATGCCCCGCCCGTTGAATTCTTTGAAAACAGTGAATTTCTTTACGAACACGGCATCAATGCTCCTGAAGCTACAGCATTTCTGGACAGGTTGAAAGTCGAAAATTATTATCATGGTTCCCTGCCGGCGACTTTTGAAGAAACGGTCCAGATAACAATGAACCTGCTCAAGCAGGGTGGGAGTTAAACAACGTTATGGCAGACGAAAAACTAATCGAAGTAACTAACCTGTTCTTTTCTTACCCGGACGGCACCCTGGCCCTCCGGGATATCAATCTTGATATTTATGAAAACCAGTTTGTTGCCTTCATCGGTCAGAATGGGGCGGGAAAAACAACCCTGGCAAAATGCTTGAACGGCCTTTTAAAGCCCGACTCGGGTTCAGTAAAGATAGAAGGGCTGGACACCAAAGCGAAAGGTACGACCAAGAAGATCGTCACCAAGGTCGGATATGTGTTCCAAAATCCGGATCATCAGCTCTTTAATAACACGCTCTATAAAGAAATCGCTTATGGGCCGCGTAATATTGGGCTGGATGAGAAGGAAGTTAAGGAAAGAGTGTACGAAGCTGCCAATGTGTGTGGGATCGAAATCAAGCTGCTCGATGAGCATTCATTTTTCCTGACAAAAGGGCTGCGGCAGCGTGTAGCAATTGCCTCAATTCTAGCTATGCGACCGCGTACAATCATTGTGGATGAGCCAACGACTGGGCAAGATCTGCGCCAGTCCTTGGAGGTTATGAACTTCTTGAGAACTCTTTGGGAAAAAGAGGGCCATACCATCATTATCATCACACATGAGATGCCAATCGTATCTCAATTCGCCAAGCGGGTAGTCGTACTGGCGCAGGGCCAGGTTCTTCTAGATGGTACTACCCGAGATGTGTTTGCAGAACCAGAATTGCTGGCCCAGTCCTACGTAAAGCCGCCGCAAATCACCCGCGTAGCCCAGGCGCTCAATGGTTATGGTATCCCAAAAAATATCTTATCTGTGAATGAGATGGTCGAAGCGTTTAAGGAAGTCAGGGCTAAAAATGTTTAAGCCAGATCGGCAGGCGGTTGGATCAATGCATCCCAGGCCTTACCTGATCACATTGGTGAAAAATTGATGTCAGTTTCCCAGGAAACTGAATCGAGCCCATTTGATGGAAGAAATAACTTTTTACTCTGAGGGCCTAGAGGTCCATGGTGTGCTTCACGAGACGGTCCAGGATCAATCCCGGGCCGTCATCTTCTGTCATGGCGCTTTCGATAATCAGGAAAACTGGTTCCCCTACGCGCAGCGTATGAACGCAGACGGGCTCGCTGCGTTTACATTTGATTTCGCCGGCCATGGTAAAAGTGCAGGTGTTAGCAGCCTGGTAAATTTACAAACCTGGGCATACAACATCCGGGATGGCATATCCTGCCTTGAGCAGCGCGGGTTCAATCAGTTTGGCCTGGTTGGCTGGGGCAGCGGCGGCAGTTCAGCCTTACTGGCCGCGGCCCACGACCCGCGGCTTGCCTGTGCAGCAGTCCTGGCGGGACCGGTCTTTTTAATGCCACCCCTGTCTGAGCGGCTGGCGTATGGGGTGGTGGGCCTGGCCGCACGGCTCAAAATGGCGATCAAGAAAAAACCGATCATCTTATCTCGGCTTAACGAACTGGCGGAGATGCGTTTTTTAACAGACGAAGCAGACAACCAGAGGTATATCTCTGATCCGAGGCTGCGGGAAAGTTATCGAGCTGTGCCCGTTCCCGAAAGCCTGGACAGTATCTGGTTTGACATCACCCGAACAGTTGCAAAAATTCAAATTCCGGTCCTGGTCATTCACGGTGCCCAGGATCAGGTTATTGAGATCAAACAGAGCCAGAACTTATACAATCTATTGCAAGCGCCGAAGTCATTGAAATTAATCGCAGGGAGCGGGCACGCTCTCCACTATGACCAGCAAGCTGAAGAAGTCTATAAATTGATTGCAGTTTGGATGAAACGCCATCTCAAAGTTTGAATTTAAATTTCTCTTTATGGCTGCGATGAAGGCCTTCACAAAACTTCTTGTCGGTCCGGATATGAGAGGGCTCAAACGTCGGGGATGGATATTCGCCTGGATATCAGGAGCGCGGCTTATTCAACAGGCGGGCCATTTCAGAGCTGAACACCTTATCGAGCTGCTGCATTTTCTGGGGAGCAGGGCGGCTGAACAGCCCAATGTGGCTGGTGTTTAAGCGTGCATCACAGACCGTCATTAACATCCTGCAGCCAGCTTCTACCGGGTCGATCACCGGCATATCCGTGCGAGCCTGCAATTCATCTACAAAACCCGTCAGACCGGCGCAGCCCAACAATAGAACTTCTGCCCCTCTGTTGCGCAGCTTCTGGCTGGCCCTGGTAAGGCTATCGAGTGTTGCTGCGCGATTCTTTTCGAAATCCAGAACACGCATCTCGAGCGATTCTGTCCCGGCATAGCGGGATTCCAGGCCATAAGTGCGGACCATGCTGTCCATCAACTCGATCGCCCTGAGCATTCCAGCCAGAATACCGAACTGGGCACCAAGCAGCAGGGCCACCGACATAGAGGCTTCAGCGATCCCAACGGCTGGCACCGCGCAGGCTTCCTTAAGCAAATAGAGACCAGGATCTCCAAAACAGGCCAGTACGAACCCGTCTGCGTCCGGATTTTGTTCCACGAGTGGCAGAATAGCAAGGCTGGCGATATGATAGTCAGTCCAGGATTCCAGCGATTCAGGCCCGGCAGGCGCCTGGCAGACCTGAACTTCCCAAGGTGGCTGGAATACGCGCCGGGCAGTCTGTTCGATCTCGGCGGTCATCGTGACAGAGGTGTTGGGGTTAATCACCAGGGCTTTTGGCATAGATCCGACCTCATTTTGTTACTAGCTCATCGAGCCGGTCCTGCTCGCGATGCTCCGGCAGCCGCTTTTCAGGAGGGCCAAAACCGCCCCCGCACGGGCATAGATCCCGTATGATCGTACCGCTTTTAACTTCGAGATTATCGATTTTTGAAGAGAGCAGTTCGCCTTCTTGATCGTCGTTCTTAAAGATCATCACACCGCCGGTTGCGCCATCTTCTCCGCCTTTCAGCCCCCAGGGGGCGTGGCGGAACCCATCCCCCTCTACAGAGACAAACCCATCTACCAGGATACGGGTATCGCGCACAGGGCCGAATCCGCCGCGCCATTGCCCATCTCCGGCGGCATTTTCCCGCAGCTCGTAGCGCTCTACCCTGAGCGGATAATGGGCTTCAATATCTTCAATGGGGTTATTCTTGGTATTGGCATATAACACATCCACAGCATCCAGTCCGTCCAAGCCTTGCATGCCGCCGTAGGCGCCCTCGGTCACATCCATATAAATCCAGGACTCGCCCTTCTCAGTTGTGCTCGAGAACGTAATCGCTTTGGTGGTTGAACAGCCAGCACACACTTCGTCCGGTAAGATGTCCTGCAAGGCGCGCACGATCAGGTTTGACACCATCTGACCCCCGCAGAAACGACCGATCGTAGGAGCCGGAAAGGTTGGGTTTACAATCGTTCCGGCAGGAGCAACAATCGAGATCGGTCTGAACATACCGGCGTTGTGCGGCAGGTTCGGATGAGCGGTTTCTGGCAGCAATAACATTCGCAATGTAAGCAGCACAGCCATATCGGTGGTTCCAAAAAAAGGCATATTGATTGGGGCGTGGTCGAGCTGCGGTGCGCTGCCAGTCAAATCGACCAGGATTTCGTCGTCTTTAATTTCTATGGAGACACAGATCGGAATGTCAACCTCCCCGGTATCTTCATATCCGTCGAGATAGCCGGTTGCCTGGTAGCGGCCATCTGGCAGCGATCTGATCATATCGCGCATGCGAATTTCTGCCACACTGAGCAAGCGCTGGGTGGATCGCTGCAATTTTTCTACTCCATAGCGGTCCACCAACTGCTGAAACCCAAGCTGGCCCCAACGGCAGGCAGCCACCTGGGCGTGAAGATCGCCAACAACCAGCCCGGGCATGCGGACATTGCTCTCAATCATGCGCCAGGCTGCCGAAACGGTCTGACCTGCAAGTTCAACCGGGTAAGCCAGCAAACGCAAGCCCTCGCTAAAAGTATCGTGGGCCTTGATGATACAGGTGCCGGGAACTGCGGCGCCGATATCCACATGGTGAGCAGCTGTACCTACAAATCCGAAGAGCTCGTCCCCGATATACAAGGGGGCAATGGCGCCAATATCCGGGCTGTGGCTGGCGCCGCGATAGGGGTCGTTGTGTAAATATATCCCGCCCGGATCTAATTCTTCGCCGGCTTCCTGCAAAGTTTGCATCACACCGCGGCAATAACCGGCCAGTGGGCCCATTTGCAGGGGAGTGGTTTCGGCTTCTGCCAGAAGTTCGAAACCTGCCGAGACGATAGCCGCACCGTAATCGTCTGATTCTCGAATCAATGACGAATAGGCTGCCCGTTTGAGGCGGTGCCCGACTTCCCTTGCCAGAGTTGTCAGGGAACCGTAGACCACCTGGTCTTCCAGGGTTAGTTCAATGGATTGCCTGTGCGCATTACTTTGGTCACTCATCTTTGCGAATCCTCATATATCCACCACGGCTGGTTTGTGCCAGCCAACCCGAAGGGATGTAAGTTGTTGCATCTTTTTCGACGACGATTGCCGGACCCTGCAACCGGGTGTTGAGAGGCAGTTTCCAGCGGACATAGATTTTTGCCGTTACCTGGCGCGGCTGGCGTATACCGGATTGAGCCTCAGCGGGACCATATTCCCACATGGTGGACAGATCGGGCTGGCTGTCGGGTAAATCTTCCTCATCCAGGAAGGACCAGGCCTGGGCAGGAATTTCCCAGGCCACCCGCAGTTCAACCCACTCGACGGGGGCAGCCGGCAGAGCAAAGCCATACTCGTGCTGGTGAGCGGCGTGAAACCGGCGGGCAAGCTCCAGGCAATCGCCTGGGTCATCGACGTTAATTTCCACTTCAAAGCCCTGGCCCAGGTAGCGCATGGCAGCCGTCCGCAAGATCTTGGCGCCTTGTGGAGGCGGAGCGGATAAACTGTTGAACGCCTTCTCGAAATAGGCACTCGACTCTTCCGCCGAGACTTCCGACAGAGGCCGCAAAATCGTCAGCGCCGATTCGCGCCGATCGGGAGCTACCAGCAGCCCCCAGGCAGCCAGCAGTCCCGGGCGGGGTGGTACGATCACCTCGGCCAGCTGCAGCGTTTCGGCAATGCCACAAGCCAGCAGCGGCCCCGCGCCGCCGGCAGCCACAAGAGCCAGCTCGGCCGGGTTGAGACCGCGCGCGACCGTGCGCTCTCGAATTCCAAAGGCAATGTTGGCTTCTGCCAGAGCGAGCACATCCAGGGCGGAGCGGACCAGGCCAGGCTCGCTTTCAGCCGGGAATGCCCGTTCAAAGGCCTGGCGAGCCAGACTGACTTCGATCGGCATCGAACCGCCCAATAAGATGTTTTCAGGCAGGCGACCAACCACTGCGGCTGCATCGGTGACTGTCGGCTGGCTGCCACCCCGGTTGTAGCATGCCGGCCCTGGATTGGCACCGGCAGACTGCGGCCCGACATGCAGGGCGCCATACGGATCGCGGGAGACCAGGGAACCTCCTCCGGCGCCGATGGTGTGTAGATCGAGCATGGGTATCTGCAGCGGATAACCGCCAATGCTGCGATCTTCCCAGGGAGCTTCTCCTAAGCGGTTGTCACGGATGACAACGATATCTGAGCTTGTTCCACCTACATCCAGACCGACACAATGCCGGAGTTTTAGTTCGCTGGCTACCCGGGTTACTGCGTTCCCCGCTGCAGCTGGACCGGACAGCCCCAGCCGGATTGGCGTACGCCGCAAATCTCCTTTGACCTCGTCAGCTAACATGTTGACTTCCTCCAACCCGCCGTTGCTGGTCATCAGCGTCAGTTTTAAATTTGGCCAGCGTTTGTCAATATCATCCGCCAGGTTGGAGAGATAACGAGCCGCTCCTGGAGCAACACGAGCATTCCAGGCTGTGGTCAAAAAGCGCTCATATTCACGGAAGCGAGGGGATACCTCGTGCGAAGCACAGACGAATAACCCAGGGGCTTCTTCGCGAATCCACTGCTCAACGAGCTGTTCATGCTTGGGATAGCGATATGCATGCAGGAAACCGATCGCGATCGCCTCAACGCCGGCGGCTACCAACCGGCGGGCTGCCTGGCGGACTGCCGCTTCATCGAGAGGAGTTCACAACCTCCCCTTTGGCGCTGATTCGCTCGGGAACACCCAATCGCCAACTGCGAGGGACTGGTGGGTAGTGCTGCGGAGGGATTTCCTGCCGGATGGCATAATTCAACGGGCGTTCGTGGCGGCCGATATGGATCACATCTCGCATCCCCTCGCTGGTAACCAGGCCGGTCGGCGCCCCTTTGCGCTCCAACAGCATATTTGTGATCAGAGTCGTGCCGTGTAAAAACCGGTCTGGGTCTTCGCCAAGTTCTAAGGCGTCCAGGGCGGCCAGGACAGCTGCACCGGGCAGGTCTGGTCTGGAAGGTACTTTTGCGGTAGAAATTCCCCGCCCTGAAATAGCTATGGCGTCGGTAAATGTTCCACCAATGTCAATCCCAATTCGCAACTTAAGGACCTCAATGCTCATTTTCTAACTTCCGTTTGTGATTTTATAAGGGGACTAATCCGCCAGACACCAGATATTCAGGGAAATGAATAGTGCGTGGGCATTAGCCCCCACGCACTATTTCTCGGTTTTAACCTTAGCATCAAGTCGGGCAGTCGCCTGTGGATATGGTTGACGACCTGTATTATATGGCACGCGGGCTTGCTCTGTCAATTGTTCTCCCTGAGCAAACTCATGGGCAGGACCCAAAGCCTGATCTGCCTTTACAACAGGGTTTCCCAAAGCCCTGGGAATAAGATCAGGTTTTGATCGGATACTTGCCGTTATAATGATGTGGTTCGTCCATACGCGGGTATATCACCAATTCATTTTTTCAAATAGATAAGCAGCTGTGTTATTCGGCTCGCACGCTGTGCCGCTCAAACCGAATAACACACATCTTTCTTTGTTTGCGAAGAATTTAACGAATTAACCATTAAGAGCTGAATTTGAAAGGTAAAAACCTGTGGATTCATCCTGGCCAAGCATCAACGAACAACGCTTTCAGGCAGATTTTTTAGAACTCAGTGAGATTGGAAAAACGGGCAACACCGGTGTGAACCGCCCTGCATTAAGCCCGGCACATCTGGCAAGCAGGAAGTGGCTTCGCCGTAAGATCGAGCAAGCTGGTTTGGAATTCCACCGGGATGGGGCTGGCAATCATTTTGCCCGCCTGGAATGTGGCCCACCAGGCGCGCTGTCGTTGTGCCTGGGATCACATCTCGATTCAGTTCCAACCGGTGGGCGCTACGACGGGGCGCTGGGGGTTTTGGCAGGTTTAGAAGTGCTCCACTGCGTGCATGAAGCCGGCTTGCAGCTGCCGGTTCACCTGGAATTGATCGATTTTACCGATGAGGAAGGTTCCCTGGTCAGCTTTCTGGGAAGTTTTGCCTTTGCCGGGCTGCTTAAACAAGCCGATTTGATGAATCCTCGCGGCTCCCGCCAAATGCTGGAGGAGGGGATTCGGCGAGCCGGACTGAGTGAGGCGAGTATATTATCTGCCCGGCGGGATCCCAAAACCCTGGCCGGATATCTGGAATTACATATTGAACAAGGACCCGTACTTCATATAGGCGGGTACCAGATCGGGATCGTAACCCAGATCGCTGGAATAGCAATGTATCGATTATCTTTTAGAGGCCGGGCTGATCATGCCGGAACCATTACAGTCGGGGAGCGGCTAGATGCGGGTGTCGGCGCAAGCAGTTTTTCTCTGGGGTTAAGGAGCCTGATTCTGGAGCGTTTCCCGGAATGTTATGCAAATATCGGCAGTGTTCAGTACGAACCTGGAGCTTATAACATTGTGCCAGAAAAGGCGAATGTCTCGCTGGAATTTCGAGCTGCCAGCCCGGATCGCTTTCAGGATTTAATGTCTGCCGTTTTGGATTTAGCTGAAAATGTAGCCAGGAATTTTGGACTCGGACTGGAGGTTGAGTTTCTGGGGAAGCGCGATCCGGTAACGACAGATCCGATGATGCAGACTGCGATTGAGAATGCCGCCAGTAAACTTGGGTTGAGCAGCCTGCCGATCCTTTCCAGGGCCGGACACGATGCCCAACCGGTTGCCGGTTTATGTCCGACAGGCATAATTTTCCTGCCCTCAGTGGGCGGAATCAGCCATTCGCCGGATGAATTTACCAGCTGGCAGGATTGCGTCAATGGGGCGAATGTCCTTCTTCACACGACGCTGCAAATTTCCCAGGCCTATAAATAGAGCGTCGTGACCATGCTCAGGCACAGGACGCCTTGTGCAGCTGCTGGCTGTTGGGAGCAACAGCTCGGCGGGTTTAATATCGTCTCCATGCACTGCGCTCTGTTTTTGAATAATTGCTCTTGCTTGTCTGTTCCGCTTTATCTGTCTAAGGCGCTTGCTCGGGTTGGCTCCCAAGCAGATCGACGGTAGTTTGGTGCTCATCTACAATTTGGACTGCGGCCTTGAGCTGTTGGTCCAATGTTTCGTTTTTTGTTTCCGATTCTTGGAGCTGCTTTTCAATCGCAGCGAGTTTTCGCTTTTGCCCGGCGATTGTCCAGCTCCGGCGGATCAAAGCCGGTAAAGTCGAGAAAAAGCTGATTAAGAATCCCAGGGCAAGTGTCAGCAGCAGGATCAGTGCCAGAGAGCCATCAAACTGCCAGATGAAAAATGATACGGTGATGGTAATCGCATTTTGCAGAGCGAAGATTACCGCGATGATGGCGATGATCAGGGCAATTAAAATGAAGATGAGCATAATTCGTCCCTCCTAGTCTAGTCTGGTTTAATCATACTGTTTTTTCTCTGGCTTGTCCATTCCTTGATTTATGGAGGCGCATTTCAGTTTGGGCCAACTTAACCTGGCTGCCACAATCTGGACGAGAATATTAGGGGTTTTCAGGAAAGATAGAGGAATCAGGCGGCCTCCACAAGCATACTCGGATTTTTTTCTGCAGTCATTGCATAATCCCTGAGGATCCATATCGATAAGGCATATTTCTTGCAACGATAAGGTTGCAGGCTTATTTTGCAATATGCTTGACGCATTATGAGGTTTGTGCTAGTATCATTGCAAAGCTAGGTATACTCTGGCCTGTTTTAGCCCAATCTGTACACCCTGGAGCTAAACTTTCCAGATAAAAACTTCTTCTTTTAAGGAGACAAAGATGGAGAATAAGCGCTTTTTTGGTTTTATTTTGGTTGCAGTATTGCTGGTCGCGGGAGTGACCGCCTGTGAGAGATCTTTGTCGCCTTCAGGGGGGAAAGCTCCGGAAGAACCGACTGAGGTCGTAGGCGTGGGGGAACCAGCGCCAACAGATGATATCATGGCTCAACTTGGTGTGTTTGCCACACAGACAGCCATGGCCCTCGAAGGCCAGGCGCCTGCTGTGGAAACCCCAGTTCCCGCAGAAGGTACACCGGCTGCAACCCCAGACCCAGGTCAGCCAGTGGCGGCAGAACCGACAACTGAACCAGCCCAAGCACCGGTAGCGACGGCTGTTCCAGTACCAGCGGCCACACCTGGACGCCCGAATTCGTATACCCTTCAGAAAGGGGAACACCCTTACTGCATTGCTCGCCGTTTTGATGTAAACCCGGTTCAGCTGCTCAGCCTGAGTGGTCTTGGCGCCGGCGGCAGTTACCCTCCAGGTACCGTGCTGCGCATTCCACAAAGCGGCTCCTTCCCGGCCAACCGGTCATTAAAATCACATCCCACAACGTATTCGGTCCAGGCCAATGATTCAATCTATTCGATTGCTTGTGATTACGGCGATGTCGATCCGAATGCCATCGCCATCGCAAACAGCCTGTCAGCCCCTTATACGTTGACGCTAGGCCAGACTTTGCAGATCCCCTAGAAATGCAAATCCGGTCGGGGTAAAGCGAGTTTTCAATCCCGATCACTGCTGGCTGGCGTTAGCCAGGACCCCAATTTAGTCTACAATTAGGAGCAGCCAATAATCGATCTTGGCTGCTCCTGCATTACTCAACAAGTCGAGGGGTTAAGGTGCTACCTGAAAAGCCGGAAAGTATGGGGATGTTGCGTGCTGTGCACGCAACATCCCTACAAATCTCTATTTGGATAGGCTCTAAGCAGGTTTGTTTGGAGCAGAATTGTGGTTGTCTTCTTATTCAACATTGAATGAAGTAAATACGATCAGGTGAGTGTATGGAGTTGAAAACTGTAGGTTCAAAAAAGATCTTTGAGGGGAAGGTATTCGAACTGCGCCAGGATGAGGTGCGCTTGCCGGATGGCAAAACAGTAGCGCTGGATATCATCACGCATCGGGGAGCCGTAACGATACTACCCGTTGACGAACAGGGCCAAATCTGGTTTATTCGCCAGTATCGCCATGCAGCCGGAAGAATCCTGCTGGAGCTCCCAGCTGGTTCGATCGAAGAAGATGAAGGGCCTGAGATTTGTGCCCACCGCGAGATCCGCGAAGAGATCGGCATGGGGGCGCGGCAATTGAAGGAGCTGGGCGGCTTCTTCCTGGCTCCGGGGTACTCAACGGAATTTTTGCATATTTACCTGGCCCGTGATCTGTACCACGCCCCGCTGGAGCAGGATGAAGGGGAAATGATCGAAATAGAAAAAATCCCGGTTGCCCAGGCATATCAGCTGGCAGAAAACGGCCAAATCAGCGATGCCAAGACACTCGCTTCTTTGCTGCTGGCGAGACCATACCTGGCGCCATAAAAATAACCTGAGTCGCGAGAACTCGAACTCAAAGCCAAACAATGCCTTTCCCTGGATATGGAGATCCCTATCCAGTATTCACGTTATATATGATTTGGGGACAAATCACCACTTGGCGGATCAGGGCAGGGGACGGTCCGGTTTTTGGCGGTCGTTTTTAGGGGCTTGTTTTGAACGGCGGCGTTTTGCATCCGGATTCAAAAGAGTATTCAGCCATACAATTGCCCGACCATCATATTCCCGCCGGCCGCAAACATCGCATACCCAGGCCGGAAAATTTGGGACTGTTATCAGTTCTTCGTTCAGCCAGGTGAAATAGGTAATATGCTGCAGACGGAGAACCCCGGTCTGGCATTCCGAGCATAAAGCGACCATCAGCCTGCCTTCAGATTGTTCGCTGGACATGTAGGGCAACTCCTTCATTTGAGCGCTTCCTGTACTATTTTAACACCAGAACTGCTGACAATCCGCGCTGCCCCGGCTGCTAACAAATCTTGCGCCCTTTGGTATGTGCGAATGCAGCCTGAGGCTTTCACTTTAACTTCTGGGCCGGCAACACGGGCCATTAAGTCAATATCCTGGATTGAAACTTCAGCCTGTCCGAACTCAGTGCAGGTTTTTACAAAATCGGCTCCTGCGGTCTTGCTAAGCAAGCAGGCCAGGATCTTTTCGCGGCGGTTGAGCAGTTCTGTTTGCAGGGTAATTGTGACCCCGGCTCGTTGGTTATGGGCTACCTGGACAACTGAGTAGATTTCATTTAATACCTGTCCATAAGCCTCACCCTTCAGGGCGCCCATATTTATTACCATTTCGATTTCAGCAGCACCGTTGCTCAAGCAGGTGAGTGCTTCAATTACCTTCATGCTGGGAAGCGTAGCTCCCAAAGGATATGCGATTGCACCGCAAACTGCAACGGGAGTGTTGGCCAGCAGCCCAGATGCCAGAGAGACGTAACCGGGATTGACGCACACAGCTGCAAATTTGATCTGCCGGGCTGCGTCGCACAGCGCCTTGACCTGCATCAAAGTTGCGTCCGGTTGTAATAGCGCACACTCAATCCAACCGGCCAGTGCGCCGTCCTCTGGAGGTGGCTGCCCAACGGGTATTTCGGGCAGCTGGTCGAAATATTGGTTGCTTAGGGTGATAAGGTTAGTGATGGAATCCATGCTGATTATTGAAGACCTACGCTCAGCGCTGATGGATCAAGCAACTGGATGAAATAGCTCTCTGCCCAAGAATCGCTCATCCGGCGAGATGTGCTCATCGCGCTGGTCGTATATGAGCCTAAAAATCCCCATTTATCAATGGGCCAATAGATGAACAAGGCTTTTCCTACTACGTACTCCAATGGAACCGGTCCCCAATTGTGGGAATCAGAAGAATTATTGCGGTTATCCCCCAACACAAACAACGAGTTTTCAGGCACGGTCCAGTCGGCTTCGTATAAAGGCGGGGCGGCGATATAAGGTTCATCCAACAAGGTTCCATTGACCTGAACCTGTTTTTGGGCAATCACGACCCGATCGCCAGGCAGGCCGATCACGCGTTTTATATACTCCTGTTCTGGATCACGTGGGAAGTGAAAGACAATGATATCACCGTAGCTGGGGCTGCCAATCCTGTAAGCGAGTTTGTTCACGATAACAAATTCACCCGTATTCAAAGTGGGCAGCATGCTTTGTCCATCCACTCGGATGCGAGCAGAAATATAGTTGATCGCTGCAAATAATAACGCCGATAAAACCAGGGTTTCAATAATATCCACAATCACCCGTAAAACCCCTGGATTGTTCTCCTCAGGGATGGCTGGCTCTGGGTTTACTTCGGTATGAAAACTATCCAATCTTTTCTCCAGTCCTTCGGCGATCAACGCCTGGGTCGCATCACGATCCGTATCGGCGTGCCGATAAAAGGATGGACCTCCCGCAGCTGATTTTCCAGGTAGCGTTTGTAAGTGAAATGAGCCAGCTGAGGGTCATTGACATACAGCAAGAAGGTGGGTGGATCGCTGCGCACCTGGGTGCAATAATAAATCTTCAATTGCTTGCCGGCCCGGCTGGGGGCAGGAAATTGATCCTGGGCAGTATGAATAATCTGGTTGAGGTCCGAAGTTGTCAGCCGCAGCAGCCGTTCTTCCTGCACTCTCAGAGCCAGTGGCAGCACCTGTTCGACTCTCTGACCGGTCAGGGCCGATATAAATAAAACCGGAACATAGCTCATGAAGTTCAATTCTTTGCGGATATGCTGGGTGAAGTAGTCCATCGTGTAGCTGTCTTTTTCAATTGCGTCCCATTTGTTGACTACGACTACCGCACTTTTCCAGGATTCCAGGATATACCCTGCAATGTGAGCATCCTGTGCGGTCAGCCCGCTGGTGGCGTCCACAATCAGGAGAGCTACATCCGAGCGCTCAATTGCTTGCATCGAGCGCAGTACGCTGTACTTTTCCACACCGGGTTCGACTTTGCCTCGCTTACGGATTCCGGCCGTATCGATCAGCGTGATAGGTATTCCTTCATACTCCAGCTGGGTATCAACGGCATCGCGAGTCGTGCCTGCAATCGGGCTGACAATCGCCCGTTCTTCGCCCAACAGGCGGTTTAGCAGGCTGGATTTGCCCACATTGGGCTTGCCAACAATCGCGATCTTTACCGAATCATCGTCCTCTTCTTCACCTTTGATTTCAAAAGTGTTTACCAGGGCGTCGAGCATGTCCCCTGTGCCAGTGCCGTGCAGAGAGGAAATAGGAAAAGGATCGCCCAGGCCCAACTCGTAAAATTGGTAAGCTTGCATCCGGCGGGCTTCGCTGTCCGCTTTGTTCACGACCAGGAGCACCGGCGGCCAGGGTTTGCCGTCCTTATCCTGCTGGCTGCGGCGCAGAATCTGGGCGACTTCGCGATCTGCCGGAGTAACCCCACTATCGGCATCAACCAGAAATAGGATCGCATCCGCTTCACGGATAGCGATCTCAGCCTGGGCGCGAATCTGATCCACAAACTCTGCCGAGCCGATGGATAAAGGCTGCTGGCTGCCGCCCTGGCTGACATGAGAAGGATCGATCCCCCCGGTATCAACGATATCAAAAACAACGCCATTCCACAGCGCCTGGGCAACCAGACGGTCGCGTGTGGTACCTGGGATTTCATCAACAACCGCCAGCCGTTTTTCAGCCAGGCGGTTGAATAGGGTACTTTTACCTACATTCGGCCGCCCTACCAGGGCGACAACAGGTCGTTTCATAAAATATTGTTCCTTAAGGCACAGCCGTCTCCGTACTGGTAGCCGGAACCACAGTCCCAGCTGGCGTCGGGGTTGAGGAGGCAATTCCGATCGTCACTTCAACTGTGCCCGGGAGAATATCTTGCACCTGGACTTCTCCTGGGATCAAATCAACCACAGGTTGGATTTGATAGATGCCCTCTTCCAATCCAGTGATGTCCACGATCGCCCGGAAGCTGGATGGTGTTAATGCATCCAGAATCGGCAGCGGTCCGGAAATAATCACATCGACCAGGCGGGGTGAGATGGTCACATCAAATCCAGGTGACTGGCCTAATGGCTCCAGTGGCAGCGATACGGTCAGGCTGCCTTCAATCGCTGCCACCCCAACCTGGACCAAAACGCTTTGTTCTCCAACCAGAGATATGCCCTCGGGGAGGTTTAAATCCATGCGTATGTCGATATCATCACTTAAATTACTTAGATCCAATGGCTCTGTCTCGACATAGCCAGGCAGTTGGTCTACCAGTTGAGGGTTGGAAGAAAATACCGTCACTGTGGGAGGCGAGACGGAAATGTGTGTGAGCCGGTAGCCGGAAGCCAGCTGCCCGACCGGCACCACCTTAACCACCACAGTGCGGAAACCGCCCAGCAGATTGATCGGTTGTGTCACAGACACAAGTCGCGGACTCAGGGTCGCTTGCTCAACAGTATTCCCATCGGCGTCAACCGGTTGGAGGGCTACAGTAATCTGGACTGTCTCGCTGGCGCCGCCAATATCCAGGCTGCCGATGACTTGCCGTACATTATTGACCAGGGATTCAGGCCCAGAAACAGTGATGGAGGACGGGTTGATTTCTATGTTGCCGCGCCTGTAGCCAATTGCCGGGTCGCCATTGACGGAAAGTTGAACGGGAAACTCTTTGCTGATGATTGTCTCGAGGACGAGATCATATGACAGTGGTTCGACCTTCGTAATGCGGACCGGAGTGGTGTCTACCCTGACTTGAACTGGCAGATTATGCGTACCGCTTTCAACGCCGGATAAATCGATCCAGGCCTGGACAAGTGAGGCGTTGTTCGTAATTTCTGACAGAATAGAGCGCGGAGCCCGGATAGTGATCCGTACCTGTCCTGGCGGATTATTAATCAACATCAAATTTGAAGCCTGTCCGACCAAGTTGATTGTCCGGTTATAGATGCGTTCTTCGTTTGGATCGGCAGTTAAAACGGCTGAAACCCAGACAACGACTGCCAGGATAAAGGCCAGCAGTAATGTTGTCAGGTTACGGCCTAACCACCGGAAAGGCGCGAACAGCATTTATTTCTCCTCCCGCTCGTCTGGTTTTCTGCTGCGGGTAAAGCGGCTGATAAAATCGAGAATGACGTTGCCGGTCTGAGGGGCCGTATAGAACGCGCGCAAGATGTTTTCCAGCCGGTCGGCGTCCAGCCGGCGGATCATGCGGCCTCCATGAACCACAGAGATAGATCCGGTTTCTTCTGATACGACCACTGCCACAGCATCACTAACTTCCGAGATACCCAGAGCGGCTCGATGTCGCAAGCCCATTTGCCGTTCGGGTGAACGAACCAGAACGCCGCTGGCTGAGAGAGGCATGACACTGGCAGCAGCGATCATTTTTGAGCCAGAAATGATGACAGCCCCATCATGCAAGGGAGTGTTGGGATAAAAGATTTGCAGCAGGAGTTCTGCGGTGACAAATGCATCCAGCTTTACCCCGGTCCGGATATATTCATCGAGCACATCCAGGCGCTGGATCACGATCAGAGCACCATGCTGGCGGTCAGAGAGACGTTTGCAAGCCGAGACGACCGCACTGATGATATCCTGAGTTTGGGCTGCTGAACGATCGTTGCTGATCACTACGCCTGCCCGGCCCAATCTTTCCAGAGCGCGGCGTATCTCAGGTGCAAATATCACTGGAATTGCTAGCAGCAGAGCGGGCAGAGTGGTCTGGACAAGCCAGGAGAAGGCTGGCAACACATCAAGAGAAGTTAATAACCCGATCAGAGCAATTAACAACAGGATGCCGCGCAGCAACACCATGGCCTGGGTCCCGCGCAGTAACTGAAGAATGGCAAAGAATATTACAGTTACGAGAAACAGGTCAACTATGCTGAGCCAGTTTACACGCTCAAAAATAAAGCCGATATTTGCAATCAGGCTGTTGATAAAATCGGGCACGAATCAATACTCCGGACGGGATCGGTTTAAACGGGTCGCAACACGCGATCCTGGCGTAGTTGTTTGAAAAGCATCACAGTACCATTCGGCATGGATTCGCTGGCAGCTTCTTGCCAGGCCCGTGCCCCCAGACTCTGAATATTGCGCGGGCGATAGCCTAACTGGTGCAGTGCGCCTTCCTGTCCGGTCAACTCGCGGGGTAAAAAGAGCAGAGAGATCTCGCACTGCAGTTCGCGCGACGCTCGTTCAACTTCGTTCATCAGTGCTCGCAAGCTTTTGGTCAGATCGATTTGAGTTTCGATATAGACATCATCGGTACAGGCGACCAGATTCTCAACTTTCCAGCCTACCAGGCCAACCGATTCACCATCCAATTTTAGAATTAAAAATGCTTTTTCACCAAATGCGGCCATAACATCTGAGCGGCTCAACTTACGCTTGGCGCCGGTGATATAGGTGATCAATTTGGCGATCTCACCCGCATCCTTTGGGCCAGCGCGCTGCACGGTCATTTCCCCTTTGATGGCCCTTGCAGGTGGGCTAGGAGCCGCTTCAACTACCGGGAAGAGGGATAGCCAGGCACCATTCACCTGGCGCCAGGTATTTTCAAATGAGCTGTCGTTATGAATGATCGTATTGGCAGCCGCAGTTTTTTGCTCTTGAGGCGTCTGTGCGTTGATCCGCTGGCGGGCGGTGTTCTCATCCAGGCCTCTTTTTTGTATCAAGCGGGCAAGTTGGATTTCCGGATGCGCATAGGTTACCCAAATCGAATCACAATAAGAGCGAAGGTTCGATTCGAACAGCTTGATCGCTTCGATCACGATCACGCTATGCTTCGAGCGACGAATAAGGATATCGATCGCCTGCTCGACCAGTGGGTGAACAATTTGCTCCAGCTGTTCCAGGGCGCCAGGGTCGGAAAAAACAACCCGCGCCAGGCGCGCCCGATCAATTTGTCCGTCTGGCCCTAAAAGCCAGGTTCCGAACGCAGTCAGTACCGGTTTATACCCGGGTGCGCCTTTCGCAATGGCTCGATGGCCTAAAGCATCCGCATCGATGCCATATGCGCCCAGATGCTCAAGCATCTTTCGAACTACGCTTTTGCCGGTCGCAATGTTGCCGGATAAGCCAATGATATATTTCCCTGCCCAGGCGCCCATCTTGCCTCCAAACTGCTGGGAGCGCTTGCCCTTGTGGATCTTGTTCGAATGCCTGGTTTGCGCGTTGTGCTGATCTTAACCCAGGCACCTATTTGCCAATGGATGACGGCTCTCAAAGGCTGCATCTGTATCTGTCTGGAATATGAGTTTGCTCAGTGGCTGTCTCTCCAGGACAAACTCGATCACCATATTGATTACCGGACAGGTACAAGAAGTTCATCACCATTGTAAGCGGGGCGGAGCAGAATGTCAAAGGTACTTTGAGAAAATGTAAAGTGGGCATTCGTGTTTGCGAATGCCCACCCTGATCAACCGGTCTGTGCTCGGTCAAGCCGCAGCTGAAATCACATTTTTTGGTAGAAAGTCCTCTGCATAGTGGCAGGCTACCCAATGCCCTGGGATGATTTCCCGGTATTCGGGATCCTCTGCAAAACAAATTTCTTTGGCTAGCGGGCAGCGGCTGTTGAAATTACAACCTTTAGGCGGGTTAGCCGGACTGGGGATATCACCCTGCAAGATGATGCGTTTGCGTTGTTTGGCGATCTCAGGATCAGGCAGAGGAACGGCGGACATCAACGCCTGGGTGTAGGGATGCAGCGGTCGCAGATAGATCTCATCTCTGTCGGCCAATTCCATGATTTTGCCCAGGTACATGACTGCCATGCGGTTGCTGATATGCCGCACCATGCTCAGGTCGTGGGCGATAAACAGATAAGTCAAACCCAGGCGAGCCTGGAGCTCTTCGAGCAGATTGACAACCTGGGCCTGAATGGAAACATCTAGCGAAGAAATCGGTTCGTCGCAAATAATCAGGTCCGGATTCACAGCCAGGGCGCGAGCAATGCCAATCCGCTGGCGCTGCCCGCCGGAGAACTCGTGCGGATATCGGTTGACGAAATCCGGATTCAAGCCAACCATGTTCAACAATTCCTCAATCCGATTGTGTTTTTCTTTGCCACTTCCATAGTTGTGTACATCCAGAGGTGCAGAAATGATCGAGCCAACGGTCATACGCGGATTGAGCGAGGCATAGGGATCTTGAAAGATCATCTGCATTCGCCGGCGCGAATGGCGCAGTTCTGTCTCGTTGAGCGAGGTGAGATCAATGCCGCTGATCAGTACCTGTCCAGAAGTGGGCTCATACAGGCGCAAGATGGTTCGCCCGACGGTTGTTTTTCCACAGCCTGTTTCACCGACCAGGCCAAGGGTCTCACCCTGATAGATGTCAAAGCTGACATCATCCACAGCTTTGATATCCCCAGCATGCCGCTGAAATATGCCTCCCTGCAAGATGGGGAAGTATTTTTTAAGATGGCGAACCTCGACGAGTTTATTGGTTGTCCCAGCCATCAAGATTTTCCTCCCGCGATTTCGCTCCAGCGCCAGCAGGCGACGAAGTGATCCTCCTTATCTGCCGGTTCTAGCCCTTGCAATTCTTCCAGGCAGCGATCACGCCGGAAGGTGCAGCGAGCCGCAAAAGGGCAGCCCGGTGGCAGCGCTACCAGATCTGGGGGCAAGCCAGGGATGGCAACCAGCTTTGTTCCAGGAGCTTCGTCCAGGCGGGGCAGGGAGCCCAATAGTCCAATCGTATATGGGTGGCGCGGATTTTTGTAAATGTCTTCGACCAGGCCGCGTTCGACAATCCGCCCGGCATACATTACATTTATTTTATTGGCCAGTTCTGCCACCACCCCCAGGTCGTGGGTGATCCACATGATCGCCATCCCGAGATTCTCCTGCAGCCGGTTTACCAGATCAACGATCTGGGCCTGAATGGTCACATCCAGCGCAGTAGTCGGTTCATCAGCGATCAGCAGCTTGGGCTCGCAGGATAAAGCCATTGCGATCATCGCCCGTTGGCGCATCCCTCCCGAGAACTGGTGCGGGTAGTCGTTCAGGCGTTTGCTGGCTGCGGGAATTCCCACCAGGGTAAGCAGCTCGCCGGCCCGCAAGCGGGCGTCATTTTTAGTCATATTCTTATGGACCATCAAGGCTTCCATAATCTGATACCCGACAGTGTAAACCGGATTCAGGGAGGACATTGGATCCTGAAAGACCATCGCGATATCCTGGCCCCGTACGTGACGGATTTCGGAATCGCTGAGTTTTAAGAGGTCCCGACCATCGAATATGATTTCACCGCTTTCGATTTTGCCAGGCGGGTCAGGTATGAGGCGCATAATGGAAAGAGCATGAACGCTTTTCCCACAGCCGCTTTCTCCTACTACCCCGAGTGTTTCCCCGGCCTGCATGTCATAGGAAACACCATTGACAGCGTGCACAACGCCGTCATCCGTGTAAAAACGGGTCTGTAAGTCGCTTATCTTCAGCAATGGTTCCATTGTATTCCTGACTTGATATTCGCGTTGTTAATTTTAATAACATAGGGTCGTGGGCGACCTCTTAAATGTCTTTCAGATGCGCAATTTGGGGTCCAGAGCATCGCGCAGACCATCGCCCAGCAAGTTGAAACCTATAACGCTCAAGATGATAGCTAGGCCAGGGAAAATAACTGCCCACCAGGCACCGCTGGTAAGGAAACGGTAGCTGTCGCCCAGCATCGCTCCCCATTCGGGTTCCGGCGGAATAGCGCCTAATCCAAGAAAGCCTAACGCAGCGGCCGAAAGGATCGCGTTAGCCAGGCCCATTGTGGTTTGCACGATAATCGGCGACAGGATGTTCGGGGTAATATGCCGGAACAGGATTCTGCCATGGCCTTCGCCCACGGATTGAGCCGCCAGGACATATTCTTTTTGGATGACCGAAAGCACCGCTGAGCGTGTCAGGCGAGCATAAACCGGGATGCCGACCACGCCGATCGCGATCATGCCTTTTTCGAGACCAGGCCCCAGGAACGCGACAATCGCAATGGCAAGCAGATAGCCCGGGAAGGACAGGGTAATATCCATCACCCGCATGATGATGGCAGAGAAAAGTGATCCACCCAGATCCTGTGAAAGGATCCCGCCAGCCAGCGCGCCCAGCGCGCCGCAGATCAAGGCGACATAAGGATTAACCAGCAGGGCCAGACCACCACTGGCAAGCAGGCCGGAGCCTGCAAACAGACCCAAACGAGCGCCGGGACGGTCAGAGAGCAATTTGTTGAAGCGGACTGAGCTTAATCCCAGCAGGGCGAACAGGGCCATCTGCAGCCACTGCCCGGCAATCCAGGCAGACAGCGCACCCAGCAGCAAGCCGATTATAAATTTAAGGAAGTAGCGCTCCGTAGTTGTAACCTGCATGCTTTCGTAAAAACCTGCCAGCAAACCCAGAATGCCTCCGACCGACAAGGAAATGCCAACCGCGACCAGGCCAACCTGCAAAGAATTCCAGCCGCCATGGATCACACGGGTGAAGATGTCCCGGCCTAACTTATCGGTTCCGAATGGATGGATGGACTCAATTTCGGCAGTTGGAAACAGGTTGGGCGGCTTGAGCTTCAAAGCATAGTTCAGATCCGTTTTGGGATTGTATGGCCAGAAGAAATGGGCCAAAACTGTAGTAAGGATAAATAATGTAACGACCACCATCCCAAGCCGGGCGGTATTGCTGGAAATCAATCGCAGCCAGGCGTCACCCCACAGTGAGCGGTGCTCGCGGACTGCAAAATCGGTTACGTTAAGGTCATCAGGAGCGATTTCTGTCATGGTTGCCTCAATCGTAGCGAATCCGGGGGTCCAGAAACGCATAAGATACATCGACAAGCATATTGAAGAACACAAAAATGACGGCAATCAGCAGCGTTCCGCCCTGCACGATCGGGTAATCGCGGCCCAAAATGGCATCATAGACCCATTTGCCGATCCCGGGCCAGGAGAAGATTGTTTCAGTCAGCACCGCCCCAGCCAGCAGGCTGCCGGTCTGCAGGCCGATGATCGTGATGACCGGCAGGAAAGCGTTCTTGAGGGCGTGGCGGAATAGAACCACACGCTCCACCAGGCCTTTGGCGTGGGCGGTGCGAATGTAATCTTCCTGCATCACATCCAGCATGCTGGAGCGGGTCATGCGGGCGATGATCGCCATCGGGATGGTTGCTAGAGCAACGGCTGGCATGGCAATATGCTCCAGCGCATCAATAAACCCAGGGATATTGGCGGTCAGCAGGCTGTCAACCAGCAGCAAGCCGGTTATATCCGTGATTTCAATTCCGGTGCTGAGGCGACCTCCAGTTGGCAGCCATTGTAGGAAAACCCCAAACAGCATGATTTCCATCAGGCCCAACCAGAAGATTGGCATCGATACACCGATCAGCGACCCCACCATACTGAAGCTGTCCAGGGCTGTATTGCGGCGGGCCGCTGAAGCGATCCCAACCGGGACCCCGATCAGCACAGCAATCAGCATCGACAACACAGCCAGCTCCACAGTGGCTGGGAAGCGCAGGGCCAGCGTTTCGGCTACCGGTATACGGCGATGAATTGAATTGCCCAGGTCAAGTTGGAAGAGACGTCCCAGGTAGCGAAAATACTGACTGTCTACAAACCCACCAAAATCGCCCTGGCGCAGGGCTTCCAGATCCAGGAAAAGCGGACGGTTTAGACCGAGTTGTTCCCGAATGCGTTCAACGTTGTCTTGGGAGGCATGCTCGCCCAGCATGGCAACCGCTGGGTCGCCGGGGACCAGGCGTTGGAACATGAAGATCACAAAAGTGACCCCGATCAGAGTGGGGATCACAGATATCAGACGACGGATAAGGTATCTGGTCACGGCCAGCCTCCCGTGTTAGTGAAGAAGGGGGGCGGATAATCTCCGCCCCCCAACATGATTGGGTATGATCGAATACCTCAAGGGTATTCGCTTCTGAAGTTTATGGTGCAATCTCAACAAACTCGTAGTAGTCGGCACCGACTGGCTGCGGGATATACCCGCTGACTTTCGAGGAGAAGATCAGCGGTGTATTGTTGTGAGCTACCCATACGCGGGTGACATCGTCGTGCATCATCTGTTCAGCTTGCTGGTACATCGGCTCGCGCACGTCCTGACCTGGAGTAGTTTGAGCGTCCAACAGAACGTCGACCAGTTCAGGATTCATATACCAGCCTTCCCGCTGGATCGGCTCTGTGCCGCCGCAGAAGAAATAGCAGATGAAGTTGTCGGGGTCGCCATTGTCACCGCCCCAGCCGAGCTGGTACAGGCCAACGAGGCGGCCTTCTCGGCGAGCGCCAAGGTAAGTGGCCCAATCGCCTTCCAGATAGAGCTCGGCATTAATGCCAGCATTGGCCAGGTCGGCACCCATGGCCTCGCCGATCTCTTTCGGGCTCGGGTAGTAGAAGCGGGTCACGGGCATGTAGTAAAGCCGCAGCGGGAGTTTGTCGCCTGCTGCGAAGACCACGTTACCGTCAGCATCGAGGATATCTTCGGCAACGGTCACTTCGCTGAGCCCATCCGGGAAGCCAGCCTCAGTTAGAAGCTGCTTGGAGAGCTCAGGATCGTATGTCCAGTCTGTGATCGCATCGTTGTGGCCCCACACCAGCGGAGGCAGGAAGTTCTTGGCTACCTGGCCATACTTGCCGTAGAAGTTTTCGACCAGGGCCTCGCGGTTGATGGCATGCGCCACGGCTTCGCGGACGCGGATATCCTGGAACTCAACCAGCCTGTAGTTGAAGGCCAGGTAGCCGGTATTGAGCGCCGGACGGGTCATGATAGCCAGATTAGGATCGCTCTCCGCCGCGGCCAGGTCTTCGACAACTGCTTGTTCCAGACCATGGATGTCGCCGGCCTTGAGGGCCAGGAAGCGAGCTGAGTCATCGGGGATTACCCGCCAGATGATCTGATCAATAGTGGGGGCACCACCCCAATATTCTGTATTGGCTTCCACGGTGATGCGGTCGCCCTCTACCCATTCCACAAACTTGAACGGGCCAGTGCCGACACAGCCGACTGCTGGAGTGCCATAGTCTTCGCCGGCTTTTTCGATCGCGGCCGGGCTGGAAATGGCGAAGATATCCATCGCCAAATTGGCCAGGAAAGGCGCCTGAGGTGCATTCAGTGTGAATTTAACGGTGTAATCACCCTGCTTTTCGACGCTGCTGATGATACTGGCATCATCGAACCCACCAAATTGGGCTTCGTAATACTCAAACACCTGGCTTTCAAAGTGATATGGATTGTCGGTGAAGCGCCAGCGCTCGAAGTTGAAAACGACTGCATCGGCATTGAAATCGGTGCCATCGTGGAATTTAACGCCCTGCCGTAGTTCGCAGGTCCATTCGGTGCCGTCTTCATTGGGTGTGCAGCTTGTTGCCAGGGCCGGGACCGGCGAGGTCGAGCCTTGCTCGTATTGGTAGAGCGGCTCCAGTACCTGACCGGTCACGCGGAAGCTCTCGCCGTCAGTGACGATCGCCGGATCCAATTGGACAGAGTCACCGCCACGCCCGAAGATGAAGGTGGTGGCTGCCATAGCCGGTGCTTCGGTCATTGCAGGCGCTTCGGTAGCTGCCGGTTCTGCAGTTGCGGCGGGCGCACAAGCGCTCAGGATCGCTCCTAAGAGCAAGATTAGTACGCCTAGAATATTAAAAGTCTTGCGGCTCATTCTTTCTCCTCCTACATTCAAAATCAAATTTAGTTTTACTGAACGATCTGGGGATTACAGTTATCTGCTGGGGACGCTTACCTCCTTCCGAAATCCACTTCGGGTTAAATGTAGAGACTGTTGGTTGGCCGGGGAGAAATCAAGCGTTTCTGGATTGGCCGGCTTGCTCAGAGCTTAAGCCTGCTGTGGGAATTGTGAGTACTATTTTACCCGGTTTCAGCAGGCCGCAATACCCATTATACGTGAGGAATTTACCTTGTCAACTGACTTTCGAGATTTGTGACCGCTCGTTTCACCCTCAATTTCAGCCTTTGGCACTCTTAAAAGGCGTAATTTGTCGGGTGGTACATATGACACCTGACACTATACCGCGATCAATGAGAAGGTATAATCTAATTGTAACGTACTGGTCCGGTCTACGGAAGTTCGTTGGTATAGTTGTCTGTTGGAATTTCTGCGGTTAATTCCCTGTTTATGAACTGAGAACAGAGATTCCGAAACTGCCTGGCAAGATAGAGACAGTGTTAACAGGAGGTACAGTATGGCTGAGAAAAGCTGGCAGGTTATTAAAGTGCGCTATTGTCATCATGCGGATCAGGAAGTCAATTTGGAAGCAGAAGTGATCTACCCGGCTGAAATCCTGCCCGATCAACACCCTCGGGTCAATGCCCATCGCTGTTCACATGCGTTTGCCTGCAACCTGGATGGCAGAGCCAGCTGTGTGTGGGCTGGCACCAACCCATCGTTCGATCCGTTTATTGAGGTTCTGTAAGCATTCAGTTACCAAGGGCGATTGCATTTCGCTGGGAATCGCTTTGTCAAGCTAGATGTGGTGCTGTTTGGCGAGCACACCTCGCCAAACAGCACCATCTCTTTTCTTATCAGGCAACTACACCCAATTTGCGCCCGACAGTGTGGAAAGCCTGCAGCCCCTGATTGAGATCGTCTTTTTCATGCGAAGCAGAGATCATCACCCGGATACGGGCCTTGCCGCGCGGCACTGTTGGGAAACCGATCGACATGGCAAAGACCGCTTGGTCAAACAATTCCCGGCTAAATTGCTGTGCAACAGGAGCCTCGCCTAACATCACCGGCGTGATGGGTGTCACCGAGTTGCCAATATCAAACCCCAGATTACGCATCTCATGCTTGAAGTATTCGGTATTGGACCAAAGTTTATCGACCAGTTCGGTAGATTCTTCCAGCAGGTCCACAGCCGCCAGGCAGGCGGCAGTATCTGGAACAGTCATTGCAGACGAGAACAGGAAAGGCCGGCCGCGTTGGTGCAGCCATTCGACCACCAGGGGATTTCCGGCTACCACGCCTCCGACTACTCCGAAAGCTTTTGAAAGCGTTCCAATCTCAACATCCACTTTTCCATGCAGGTGAAAGTGATCGACAATGCCACGGCCGCCGCGGCCCAGAACGCCTTCTCCATGGGCATCGTCGACCATTAGAATGGTTTCGTATTTTTTGCTGACTTCGTAGATTTTATCCAGCGGGGCGATATCTCCATCCATGCTGAAAACGCCGTCCGTCACAACCAGAGCGTGTGGGAAGCTGCCGCGGTGCTCGATCAGGGCCCGTTCAAGGTCTTCTGGGTCGTTGTGGTTATAGCGAATGATCCGGGCTCCTGACAGTCGGCAGCCATCGATGATCGAAGCATGGTTTAATTCATCTGAAAAAATACAGTCATCTTTGCCCATTAATGCCGGGATGGTCGCCAGGTTGGCATTGAATCCGGACTGAAATGTAATCGCCGATTCGACGCCTTTGAAGGCTGCCAGGCGTTTTTCCAGTTGAAGGTGCAAATCCATTGTGCCGGCGATAGTGCGAACGGCTGCCGGCCCAACGCCATACTTTTCGACTGCCAGCCGAGCCGCGGCCACCAGGCGGGGATGGTTGGCGAGCCCAAGGTAGTTGTTGGAACAAAAATTAAGCGTTTTTTTTCCATCCACAACCAGCCAGGCGCCCTGGGCGGAGCTCAAAGTCCGGATTGTATTGTAAAGCCCAGCAGTTTTTAAATTTAGTAGTTCTTCCTGGATCCAAAAAAGGGTTTCTGTCATATTGAGCCTCGGGAATTGTAAAGGTGAATGAAATGGGTCAATTCTATTTTTTGGGTTTTGTTTTCCGTCCGCTTAAACCGAGTAAGCGTCCAAACACGTCGGTTGATTTAGGCAGCTCCGTGGTGGTCATCGCATCCGGCCCGGTCCATTCGGCAGCCTGGCGCTGCCTCCACCAGCGCTCGCGGCCGGTCCGGGCGCGTTCCAGGCGCCCCTCAAGAGCATCAGCATCTTCAATGTCAATATCCGCCCGAATCGATTGTAATGCGGCAATCGTGCCATCCAGCACTCTCAGCATGTTCTCCCGGTTGTGCAGAACCGAAACTCGCAGGGTGTGGGCGTCATCCAAATGCACAATCGGACCGGTGGCTTCGGCGTAAGCCCGTCCGGCAATTTTCCGTCCTTCCCGCCATCCAGGCTGGTCAATGGTGGCGTTGAGCAAGGCGCTCGCCATTAGCTGAGGTAGGATGTGGGTGGCGGCCATCAGGCTGTCGATTTCAATGGGATCGATAAAGAGGGGTGTCGCCCCGAGAATGCGAGTTAGATCGGCTGCCATTTTGACCGCTTCTGAACTGGCCCGGTGAGGCGTGACAATGGCCATAACCCCGCCTCGGAACAGGTCAGCTCGAGCGGCTGAAACGCCAGAATCAGTCCCATGCAAATAAGATGGATTCAGGACAGGGGTCAGACCGATGTAATGACGGTTGCTGGGGAGCAGCTCGTTCGCCCAGCTGGTTACTGCTTCCTTAACCGGGCCGGTATCCATAACGATCCCATTATTTTTGAGATTCATGGCGATTACGGCCATTGTTTCTCGGATTTGGTCCATTGGCACAGACATAACCACCAGATCGGAATCTCTCACAGCGGTCGGGAGGTTATTCACTACCCGGTCCAGAGCGCCCATTCGTTCAGCCTGGCGAGCGATATTGATCTCCCGGTCATAACCAATCCGGCGAATGAGATCGTCTTTACTTTTTAGGGCCAGACCGATTGAAGCGCCGATTTGCCCCAGTCCGATTATTGCAATCTGGATTGTCATTGAAATCCTCAGCTTTCGTCATCAGCTAACTGTAATTGGATTAATAATTGATCCCCAAAACTCCGACTGGAAACCGGCCGAGTATCCTGGTGGCGTCGGATGAGCAGGATGGTGGTAGGATTGGCGCCAGCCTGGGCGGCAAGCTCTGCCCCCCAGGCCGGATGCTGTTCCGCCACGGCAAAGGCTCGCTTCCAGCCCCGCGCTTCAGCCCTGCCCCAACGGCTGGCCTGTCGTGGTAAAAAAGCTTTCACCACCACAATGAGCATTCTTTCCCAAATCCGCAATGGGTAAAGGTATTTGCCCACATCATGGAGAAGTGCCGCACTAAGCAAGTCCGGGTGAGAATTGCCCTCCTTCTGCAATTTTTGCATAACCTGGATGCTGTGAGCCTGGTCGGATGCATTCATTCGCAAGAACAGGTCCATCAGTGCCGGATCCAAGATTGCCCGTACCCGATCTAAGTCGACTGACGATGGACTGGCTTTCAGTGCCTGGAAAAACTGCCTGGCACGGTAGCTTAAGCCCATGATTTATCCCACCAGTAAGAAAAAAATTGACCGCATGGCCGGCCAAAGAACAGCGCCCAGAATATCCAACCCGAGGTAAGGGCCAACAAATACCAGCGCGATCAGGATCATCGGTCCATACGGGCGAATAGCCTGAAACGCCCGGGCAAAAGATCGCGGCAAAAAGAAATCCAGGATTTTCTCGCCATCCAGGGGAGCAAGGGGCAGCATATTAAACAGGAACAGAATTAAATTTATCAGCACAAACTGAACCAGAAATTGGTCCAGGGTCGGAATGATGTTTGTGCCAGTTTGAAAACCTGCCTCAACCGAGACCATCCCCAGGCGAAAAGGAATAGCCCCCAGGACCGCCATCACCAGGTTAGAAATTGGTCCGGCCAGAGAAACCAGCATCATGGCCGAAGATGAGCGCCGCTCCAGCGCGTACGGATTGACCTGCACCGGTTTTGCCCAACCGAACCCTTGCCATAGGATCAGCAGAGAACCAATCACATCCAGGTGGGCCAGCGGATTTAATGTCAGTCGTCCAGTTAAGCGTGGGGTATCGTCTCCGAAATAAGTCGCCGTGACGGCGTGGGCTAATTCGTGGATTGGCAGCGGGATCAATAGAATGATCAGGCGAGAAATCAGGGTTGCAGCATCAGGCATACAAGTTTGTCTCCATGGGGCGATTATACCATCAGGACGATTTGTCGCTGGCTGGCCGCGGGCCTAAAAAGGTTCTTTGGACAACACCGGGGTGGGGAGGATCCAGGGTGCCTTTGCAACCTGATTCCCCAACGAACCCAATAAAAAGTTGATGGATCTGAGCGTGATATAATGCCTCCATGCTTCCTGAGTTGAATTTAAACGATATCGTACGCCTGCGCAAACCCCATCCATGCGGCGGATATGAGTGGAAAATTGTTCGCCTGGGGGCCGATATCGGCCTGGAGTGTGCGACCTGTGGCAGGAGAGTCCTGCTGCCGCGCCGTATCCTGGCTCGCCGCCTAAAAAGCATCGTTTCAAGTTTAGAGAATGGACCTGGCCATGAGTGACGTCCCTCGGATTCTTTTCTTGTTTTCCGATACGGGCGGCGGACACCGCAGCGCAGCCGAAGCGATCATTGAAGCGATTCAACTTCAATATGGAAACCGGATATCCACCGAAATGGTGGATATTATCAAGCACCATGGCCCCCCAATCCTCAACCGGCTGCCTGACCTGTATCCCCAGATGGTGCGAGTCCCTCAGGCCTGGGGCTTGGGCTATCGGCTCAGTAATGGCCACCGACGTGCCCGCTTGATCACTGCCAGCGCCTGGCCCTATTTGCGGCGGTCAATCCGCGCTTTTATCGCACAGCATCCCAGCGAGCTGATCGTTTCAGTGCACCCGCTGGCTGCTGCCCCGGTCTTGCGCGCCCTGGGCAGAGAGCGCCCGCCTTTTATAACGATTGTTACCGATCTGGTGACAACCCATGCGCTCTGGTATCATCGCCGGACTGATCTTTGCATCGTGCCGACTGAGGCAGCCTTCTTGCGCGGTTTGCAGCATGGGATGAAGCCGGAACAGATTAGAACTATCGGCCTGCCTGTGGCCGATCGGTTCTGCCATCCTGCCAGCAGCCAAAAAGAACTGCGGAACAAGTATGGCTGGCCTTTAGATCGCCGGATGATTCTGCTTGTTGGGGGTGGAGATGGGATGGGGCCGCTGGAGAAAACTGCCCAGGCGATTGCCAGGGCGCAGCTGCCTGTATCCCTGGCTATCGTGACCGGACGCAATCGAAGCCTAAAAGAAAGGCTGGAATCTCAAAACTGGCCTTTGCCGGTTTTCGTGTATGGATTTGTCAAAGAGATGCCCGATTTCATGCGGGCTACGGATATTCTGGTTACAAAGGCGGGGCCAGGAACGATCAGCGAAGCACTGATCGCTGGATTGCCGATGGTTTTATACAGCCGGCTGCCAGGCCAGGAAGATGGCAACGTGACTTTTATCGCTTCGGAGGGGGCGGGTGTGTGGGCGCCGCATCCCGAAGAGATCGTGGCTGCATTAAAACCTGGATCGACTTTCCCGGGCAATACGCGCGGGCAGCCCAGGCTTGCCAGCGGTTGGCACGCCCGCAGGCGGCGCGCGAAATAGCAGAACTGCTGGCTGAATGGGTAGGTGTGCCTGCCGAGGCATAAACCATGGTTCATAAATGCTCGTTCAATCTTGGCCCCGGTTTTGCCATAACAAGCCTGATGCTGTTTCTGGGTGTTCTGGCTGCCGTTCTGTCTGCCTGCAATCTCCCCCAGGTTGGGAATTCCCCCCCTCAAACTGAAAATCTCACTCAGGTTTACCAGACAGTTGAAGCCAGATTAACTGCAGCGGTAACCCAGACATCAGCTACTGCAACCAGCCCGGCGGCTACCGAAAGCGGTGCAGCGGAACAAACTGCTACCCTACAGCCAGTTCTTCCCTCAGCCACTAATCAGCAGGATGCCACCCCCGTTCCGGGGAGCTGTGATCAGGCGTCTCCCGGCAATCCGATTGATGTGACCATACCAGATGATACCCAGGTGCAGCCCGGGGAGGCCTTTACCAAGATCTGGCGCCTGAAAAATTCAGGCACTTGCAGCTGGCAGCCTGATTATCAAGTGTTCTTGTTTTCTGGAGAAGCGATGGGAGCGCCTGCAGGATTCGCCCTGGGGCAGCGGGTTGATCCGGGCCAGAGTGTAGATATTACAGTTGATTTAATTGCTCCCAAGCAGGCGGGAGTCTATCAGGGAAATTGGAAACTTCGCAACCGGTCAGGGACGGCCTTTGGCATCGGCCCGAGTGGCAGTTCTTCATTCTGGGTCCGGATTGTCGTAGCAGCACTGCCAACCCCAACCCCAACACCCGCTACAACCACGCCAACTGCAACTGCCACCCCGACCGAGGCAATCCAGATCACCGGGCTGGTGACGCTGATGCCGGGGGAAACGTTGGATCTGGATAGCAATGGGATAAATCCGGACTCCGGGGAGGACCTACTCTACGAGAGCACCCCAAGCGGCAGCCACCAGCTGGCTCCCATTGTGGGAATAACTCTGCTGCTATATGGCCCAGAACAGCCTACTCTGGCGCAGTGCCAGTCCCAGAGCCTGCGCTTCGAACCGCTGCAGGTGGATAAATACATCGGTCAATATTTTTGCTACCGGACTGACTTTGGACTGCCCGGACGGGCCCAGATAGAATTTCTGGATCCCGACACCTATTCTTTGCGGTTGCGAACCCTGACCTGGCTGCTGCCCTGACCGATATGGGAACCCTATATTTGATTGCGACACCAATCGGCAACCTGGAAGATATTACTTTCCGGGCAGTCCGGCTGTTAGGACAGGTGGGCTTGATCGCAGCGGAGGATACGCGCCACACCCGCAAACTGCTTCAGCATTTAAAAATACAAACCCAAGTTACCAGCTATTACGAGCATAATAAACTGGTGAAGCAAACCGAGATTTTGCAAGCTCTGCGAGAAGGCGATGTGGCGCTGGTTTCGGATGCAGGCACGCCGGCAATAAATGACCCCGGTTATGAGCTGGTGCGGGCAGCCCTGGCTGCCGGCCATGCTGTCAGCCCAATCCCTGGACCGAATGCTGCAGTTGCTGCTTTGGCCGCATCCGGCCTGCCCACCGATTCATTCCTATATCTTGGTTATTTACCGCGCAAAACTGGCGACCGCCGCAAGGTCCTGGCAGAAGTTGCCGACCTCCCGTATACCCTGATTTTTTTAGAAACTCCGCACCGCTTGCTGGCCGCACTGATCGATCTGCGAGAGGTGTTAGGGGACCGGGATGCCGCAGTAGGCCGCGAGCTAACCAAACTGTATGAAGAAATTTTACGAGGCAGCCTGAGTGAGGCGATCGAGCATTTTAGCGAGCATAATCCGCGCGGAGAATTTACCCTGGTCATCGCAGGCAGCCCCGCCAGCCCAGCAGCCTGGGATGAACAACGCGTGCGGGAAGCCATACGCCAGGCGCTGTCTGACAGTGAATCGCCTGCGCGCCTGGCCTCCCGCCTGGCAACGGCGTCCGGCTGGCCTCGCCGCAAAATCTACCGCATGATATTAGAGCATGAGAATCGATAAACTTAATTTTCACATTAGGCGGGTGTCGAGGAAAAAAATCTAACCACCTCAACAACCCTTATAAGAACCCTGTTGGTTTATTTATTAGAAGATCTGGAGTAAGCCGGTATGGACCTGGATGATCTAGCTGCTTTTGAAAAAATAGATCCGAGCGGGCTGTTAGCCATGATTGACAGCTTCCCGGACCAGCTCTATCAGTCACTGGAATGGTGCCGCAAACAACCTATACCCGCCGGGCCTGCTATTGATCAGGTTCTTATGACCGGGTCAGGCAGTCCGGTGCTGGCGGGTGAGCTGCTGGCGGCCTGGGCCCAGAGCAAGTGTCTAAAACCGCTGCTGGTTCATCGGGATTACGATCTGCCGGCCTGGGCCGTTGGTCCAGGGGTGTTGGTGCTGGTCTGTGCCCATTCCGGGGAGGAAGAAGTAGCGCTTTCCACATTTATGCAGGCGGTTGAAAGGAAATGTCGCTGCCTGGTGTTGACAGCCGGTGGCAGGCTTGCAGACCTGGCACGGCAGGCCGGCGCTCCGCTTTGGCTCTACCATTCTCCAGGTCCCGTTATGGCCGGGATGGGCTGGTTTTTTGGCCTGCTCATGGCTGCTTTGGTCAGGCTGGATGTGCTGGAAGATCCTGGAAATGAATTGGATCGGGCAATCGCAGACCTACGCCGCCAGCAAGAGCAGATCAAGGCCGGTGTTCCTGTTGTCAATAACCCGGCCAAGCGCCTGGCTGGCCAACTTTATGGTCGCTGTGTGGCAGTTCTGGGATCCGGTTGGTTGGCACCAGCGGCCTGCCATTGGAAACATCAGTTGAATCGGATGGCTAAGGTTTGGGCGCATTGTGAGTCTCTGCCCGAAGCCGACGAACACACCCTACAAGCTAATCTAAATCCAGAAGATTCGCTCAAGCGCCTGATGGTGATCTTTTTGCGGTCCAGGTTGGATCAGCCGCGCAACCAGCTGCGCTTAGAGCTGACCCGTCAGAGCTTGATGCTGGAAGGGATCGGCACTGATTTTTATCTGGCTCCCGGTGAGTCGGCTCTCGGCCAGCTGTGGGCAGCCTTGCACTTTGGGGACTACCTGGCGTATTACCTGGCTATGGCATATGGCAGCGATCCGGCTGCTCTTCCAGCACTCGAATCGCTAAATCAAATGTTAGCGGGGGTTTGAGGCAGATTTCCTGTTTCAGAATCATACCAACTCAAAAGGGCAGCCAGTTTAGCGCGAACCAGCCAATCGCCAGGCCAAGTATGGCTCCAGCGACCACATCCGAAAAATAGTGGACCCCCATCGCCACCCGGGCCAGGATGACCAGCGGCGCCCAGGCTGCCAGCGCCAAGCCGAACCAGGCCGGCCCCAGGCCCAGCGCCAGGACCGCCAGAAGGGCTGCTCGCGTCGCATGCCCGGAAGGAAATGAATGCGGGTCGGTAGTGCGATAGATGCTGCCCCATTTGCCTTCCGGACGTCGCCGGCGCACCAGGAATTTCATCGCCAGTACAATGATGGCTGTGATCAAGATGCTGATGATCATCGAGATCGCGATCGACCGCCAGTAGGGTGACCCAAACCACCCCAACCCAGCCAATCCCAAAAACCAAAACCATGAATCGCCGGAGTGAGCCAAGATCGCAGCCAGATTGCGCAACAGTCCGGGCTTCTCGGCAATCCCCAGCCGTTGTGAAATTTTCAGATCCAGTTCTAGCAGACCGTCTACTTTCATCTTAGAGGCTCAGGCCGCCATCCGAGCAGATTGAGCCAGATCGGTCCGCATAATCTCCAGCTGGAATGGCTTATCTACATCCATCCCAATCTCGGCATAGGGGCACACCACAGCTTTGCCTTTAATATTTAGCCGGCGGGTCACCATCTTTTCTGCAGCTTCTAAATCGATCAGCCGCAGGAGCAGCAAAATTAAAGTGTCGTAACCGATCAAGGAGGCTTGCTTAAATACATTTTTGCGGCCAGCGATGATCTTATCCCACAGGTCGTTATTATGGGTCACAGTCTTGCTGTGGAGCACATTTAAGTCGCCACCGCATACCTCCAGCCCTTTCAAACGAGTGTAGGAGCGCTTGGAGGTTGGGTAGCGTGATTCCATGACATCCCGGGGGATAATATTGTAGTAAATATCCATTTCCGGGTCTGTAGCGACACCGGCTGCCCAGTTTACGACCGATGGCGTAATGCCGGGAATATCGGATGAAACCGAAAGGATATGCCCCGCCTGCGGGTTGAGTTCATTCACTTTGATTACGCCGGCCCGGATATTTTGCAGCAGCCCCCCATGGTTCGGCAGCCAGGCGGTTACTTTAGCGCAGGTTACGCCGCTGCCTTCCGGCAGCCCAATCACCACAATTTGCCCGATCGACTCTGCCTGGCAGAGCGCATCCAGCACCCATTGGATCATTGGTTTTCCGGCGATATCCAGCAGGGCTTTGTTAAGTCCCTGACATTCTTCATACAATGGCTCACCAGGTTGCGGGATCCCACCCGCGGTAACAATTGCATCCACGTCAATTCAGCTCCTGTATCTGTGGTTTTAGACCCAGCTGGTCCAGAATTTGATTGAGTTCATCATACGTCAGTTTGCGGCCTTTGCCGGCGGCCGCAATCAAGGCGGCTTCCATCATATTGGTGCCAAACGAACGACCTTCTAGAACTGGAGTGGAGGTGATCAAATATTTGATCCCGGCAGCGCGGAACTCCTCTACATCTGCAGGTGTGGTGGTATTGGTAGCGATGATCTTGCCGGTCATCTGGGCCGGCAAATGGCGCTTAACGTAGTGGCAGTCGCCGGCTGTTACGGTTGCCCAATGATAATATTTCTCCCATTTCGGAATTCGTTTTTCCTGGGCTTCGCCAGTTGGGTAGACCCAATGAAAAGGCAATCGCCCGGCAATTGGCATTAACAGGCTGGCTACTCGCATCACTGCTTTCGGTGAGCGGATGGGAATACCGATCCCCAGGCCGAACATCAAATCTCCAAAGATGCAGTCGTAACCGGTATTGACAAAGGACATTGACATCCCCCAGCGGTCTGCGCCCAGGGCGATAAACGCTTTTTTGTCCTGGATATAATCGCCGATTTGATCATCCATAAAGCCCGCAATGCGGCCTTCAAGCGTGTTCTTCAATCCGGTGCCATCAACAACCGGTGTTTGCTGGATAAAACGGACCATTGATTGGACGGAATAGAGAGGATACCAGCGGTCAGCTACCATTAATCCCAGGTCGGCCCCACCCACCCCGAACGCATCGACCTTGCCGTCAAGCTCTCGATATAGCTGGGCTGCTTTTTCCATATCGCCATCGGTGCCGACTCGCTCGATCGAAACTATTTCTCCCAACAGTTCCACTTCTACAGCTTTGTTCCGTTTTGATGATCCGATGCTGATGCTGACTGCTCGCTTCATACTGCACGTCTCCTTAGACCGGCTTTGATGCCATAAAGATTAGATTGAAGCTGCCTGGTCCTTCCAATTTCACGTTGAAATGAGTATACACCTATCTTTATGAAATAGAGCCATAATTTTTAAGCTGGGCTGCATTTTGCGAACTGCACGCGCAATAATGGATCCGATCCATACCCTTTAGATTCCCAATTAGCCAGAAGTTGTGGGTGTTATAATCACCGAACTGATACTCGCTTGGAGCACCCAAATATGTGCGGCAGAGAGACCGATTATCCTCACTTGATTCACAGGCGGATCGCCGTTCTTCACGATTGCCATTAGTTTGCGAGTAATTCTGCAGGAGGCATACATGGTTCTTCCAAAACTCGCTTATTTCCAGGGCAAGATTGTTCCATACAGTGAGGCAAAGATCGGTGTTTTGACTCACGCTCTGAATTACGGGACGGCAGCTTTTGGTGGGATTCGCAGTTATTGGAATGAGGAGGACGGGCAGCTTTTTCTTTTCAGGCCGTTGGACCACTATAAGCGTTTTCTAAATTCGGCCAGGCTGCTTTGTATGGAGTTCGACCATACCCCACAGAGCCTGACCCAGGTAAGCGTGGATTTGCTGTGCCAGGAAGGGCATCGCTGTGATGTCTACTTGCGCCCGCTGGCCTTTAAAGCGGATGAGATTATTGGCGTACGGCTGCACGATTTGCAGGATGAAATCTCAATCGTGGTCATTCCTTTTCAGCGGTATGTCGCCAACGACACCGATGCTCATGTAACCTTTTCCTCCTGGCGACGTGTAGACGATAACATGATCCCGGCCCGCGGTAAGATCAGCGGTGCATATGCTAATTCTGCTTTCATTAAGACAGACGCGGTGCGGGCAGGTTTTGACGAGGCCCTGGTATTGACCCAGGAGGGACATGTCTCGGAGGGCAGCGCTGAGAATATCTTTATGATCAAGGACAACGTCTTGATCACTCCGTCTATTACCGAAAATATTCTGGAGGGGATCACGCGGCACACCGTCATTGAGCTGGCCCACAAAGAACTCGGGCTGCAGGTCGTTGAACGACCGATTGATCGAACGGAAGTCTATTTGTGTGACGAGTTCTTTATGACCGGGACTGCTGCTCAAGTCACCGCAGTAACCCGTGTCGACCACCGCCCGATTGGCAGCGGCGAGATGGGGCCTATAACCTCAAATCTGCGCCAGATCTTCGATCGCCTGGTGCGCGGTAAACTGCCCAACTACCGGGATTGGACCCTTCCGGTGTATCCCAGATAACTGGGCTTAACCCGCAGTAGATAGTGGACAGCTGCGGATAAGAATGGATCGATCCGCGATATTCGATCAAGCTCATTTGGAGGGCAGTAGAGGCTGGTGAGCTGCCTTTACATCTTGAAGCTGGATGATTTGGGCCTGAACTTCACCCAGAGAAGATATCTGGATGATCCCGGCGCTTGGGTTGTAGGGTGGATCGGGCACATGCGCAGAACCAGGGTTGAACAACAGCTGCCCATTGATCATTCGGTTGTGGGGGCGGTGAACGTGTCCGAAAATGATGATGCGGCTGGTGGGGAAACTTGACAGCAAGCGAGGCAGGTAGCGCTCAAACTTAAAGCCATAGGCGTAGTAGAAAAGGCGATCTCTGATGTAATCCAGCAAGCTGCCATGACCGTGGGCGACGGCCAGGCTGACCCCATGGATCTCTATCTGCAGGTTGGACGGCAAATGACGGAGCAGCATCCAATCCCGGTTGCCGCGCACCGCCTGAACAGGGGCAATTTTCCCCAGCTGATCCAAAACTCCAGGGGTAGAGATATCACCGGCATGGATAATTAGCTCAACTCCAGCCTGTTCGAAAGCCATTTCTATCCGTGGATCTAGCTGGCGCTGGCGATCAGGTATATGCGTATCGGAAAGCACCCCAATCGTGAAGAATTGAGATGCATGCTGAGCCTGTGGCGGGATCGATCTCAGGAGATCGGCCATAGATCGGAATTTCGTTTGGGGAACAGGATGTTCAGCAGAGCATAAGCGCTGTCGGTCTCTTTCCAGCAATCTGGAAAGGCTGACATGATCTCATTGAAAGTCCGGTAACCGAACAGCAGCTGGTAAAAAGTCAACCCGGGAAAAGCAGCATCCCCGGAGTGCCCGAAGGGCGCCGGCTGCCAGGCTTCAACCTGGATCCGGCCGCGGTCTAAATTCAGGCGCAGCCCATCGCGATAAAAGGTGAGCTTGAATTCGCCAGTGTGGCCAGCCATCGGCGAATTCGCCAGACGCTCTTCCAGGACCGGCTTGATCGTTTCCAAGAACCCGACCAGGTCTGGAATGCGGATGTACCAGGCGTAGGGTTTGCGAACACGCGGCAGGCTGTCATGCAGGACCTGATAAACGGGGTGTTCGGCCCCATGCCAGAACCCGAATGCGGCGAAGGTCTCTTTGCCCCCATCGGCCGCCATATACGCTTCCCCGGTTTTTTGCAGATAGCGGATCACGCTGGGTGTCACAGCCGCATACGATACCCCTGGTTCAAGCTCATAGGCCACTGCGACCATACTTTGACCCCAGTTAAAGATCGGATGGCCCAGGAAGCCGACCGCTTTGCCATCTGGGTCTTCGATCACATTCAGCACTATCCGGTTGACATTTTTTTCGCTGCGCCCATTGAGTTCGTAGTGCCAGAGCGCTTCGTTCCAAACCACATTGACCAGGTATCGCTGGCAGGAGCGCTGGTAAAGAGCACCAATCAGGTCGAGGTCTTCTATAACTGCCGGACGAATCTGGTAGGGCTCCTGCTCGGCTTCTTTTAGCTTCGGGATTTGCGGCAGATAGCCTGCCCGGCCGCCTCCCAGATTGAGACACATTTCGTAACCGAATAGGCGATAATAATATGGGATTCCAGTGATAGCCTGAACCACAAGGCCGCGTTCCTGGCACCATTGATGGATCAACTCGAATTGTGCCCGAACCAGCCCCCGGTTGCGATATTCTGGGTCGGTGCCTACCAACTCGGGCCTGCCGACCTGAAATGGGATCCCGTCATACGACCAGGTCTGAGGAATCAGGTTCAGTGATGATACGATTTTACCGGTCCGGGTATCTTCTACGACCGTAAAATCGGAGGGCTCGCAAGTCGGGTGCGGCTTGGTCAGCAGATCCCGAACCCAGACGCCGACCCGCATGTCCGGTTCGCCGCTCTCTTCGTTGCCATGGATGATGCTGTTAAACTCTGCCAGCCGGTCGGCATCCGCTGGGCTGGCGCTGCGCAGGATCAAGCCATCTCCCAAGCTGCGGATTAATGTAGTCTCTGGTTTAGTTGTCATGTTGGTGATTCACTCCCGTTCGACGGGTTTGGTATATGTGATGAAACGTATTTCAGGTTTAAAACCCAGGCGTTCGTAAATGCGCAGAGCGCCGGTTTCGTTTTCAGTATCAACACCCAAACCGGCATACTCGAGCCCGTCGGCTTTGAAGGCCTGCATTGAAATGTTTAACAGGGCTGTCGCCAGGCCCAGTTTGCGCCATGGGCGCCGAACACACAGGTCCATGACCCAGCCTTCCAGTATGCCACGGGCATAATTTTCAGCCTGATTGACTTTGTTTACCGTCATTCCAACGATTTCGCCGGTCTCGGCCGATAATACCATAAAGGACAGGTCCGGGCGGAAATCTTCGTGATCAAGGACCCACTGCCTCCAGAGATCCGGACTCATTGGGATAAAGCCCCAATGGTCGCTGAACGCCTCATTAATGACTTCCAAAGCTTCATCGCTGCGCTCGGAATCCCAGGCGGTCAGGGTAACCCCAGGCGGCCAGTACGATTGCGAGATCGGTTGGCTTAAATCACGCTTCATTCGGTAAAAGCTGCGAGCAGCTTTGAAGCCATGCTTTTCATATAAGAGCACGCGATCCTGGAGACCATCTTTGATAAAGGCGCGCATCATACAGGGCCTGTCGCTCGGCATGCCGCATAGGATCTGGCGAGCGCGAGCTTCTGCCCAGGATAGGATGATTTCACCCAGACCTTGCTGGCGGTGCTGGGGGTGAACTTCACCCGTCAAGAAAGAAACATATTCCTGGCCTGGTTCCTGAGGTGTGAATATCCAGCCCAGACCGGCGGCTTTCCCTTCGGGGGTCAGGAACACGAGCGAGTCAGTCGCCGGGTTGGTTTCGGGATCAGTCAAATCTCGCTGCCGATCTTCAAGCGTGTCTATGAAATTGCGCTGATCGACCGCTTCAATCTCCAGCAGCATCTGGTTAATGGCCCGGCTGTCCTCTGGCCCAACCGGGCGGACGTCATAGTTTTTCAGGATCGGAGAATTTCCAAGATCATGTGTAATTGCCATCATTTCACACCTCGAGATAGGGATTGAATAGCCTAACGATCTGCAAGTGCTATTCACGATAATTTAAATTGCCAGTTGGGCCGTTGCCACCTTCTCACGCTGGTGGAAGAAGGCCCAGGTCATTATGGTCGCCAGGATGTACATCAATGCCGTCGTGACAAACAATGGTTCGAAGCCGTAGGATTCCTGCACCAGGCCAGAGATATATGGGCCGATTGTCCAACCAATCTGCCAGCCAAGGATGCGGGTGCTGTTGACGGTAGCCTGTTCCCGCTCGTGAACCTGCTCCATACTGAAGGCGTCAAACAAAGGCACAGCCATATTCATCAGCGCAGCCCGCATCAAAAAACCGATCGCAGCTGGCCAGAGGAGCGGCGAATAACCCAGCAGCACCAGGAATCCTAAACTGAGGGCCTGGGTGATCGTAATTGCCCGGATTTTGCTCCTCAGCAGATCTGCCAGATGCGGCCCTAAAATCACCCCCACCCCGGTAAGCAAAGCTGAGAGACTGAAAAGCATGCCCAACAATGGGTCGGAGATGGCGAAGCGCTCTTTCAGGAACACATTGATATAAGGGATCAAAATTGCTGCACCAAAGCCAACTGCGATATTGGGCAAGGTGAGCTGAATCGTCAGTGGAGCGAAGATTGTGCGCCATAATGGGCTGGCAACCTGGTCCGCTGGCCCCTGGGCGCCAGGATCTGACTCAGGTTCGTGAATCAGGGCCAGGGGGATCAGCATTAACGACCCGGTCAGGAGGGCACTGATCATAACTGCCTGGTAGGCACTGGCGCTGCTGGACGGCACTTCCAGCAAGCGACCAAAAAAGGCTGGCAATTGACCTGCAAAAAGGCTGCCGATCGTCCCAGCCAGGGTCACCAACCCAAAGTTCAAACTGAACAACATTGTCCGGTGATTAGGCGTGGACACCCGCATCATGAACGGCGCCTGGCTGAGAAAATACAGACTGGTTGCGCTGCCTCCGATAAATGCCATCACCAGGATCAATGCCGGCTGGACCAAAGTAACCTCCAGCAAACTAGCCAGAATGTAAATGCTTATCCCCAGCAGCATGGCCCGCTTGCGCCCAATCCGGTCGGAGAGCATCCCGAGTGGTATGCCGAACAGCAGAGCGGCTGCAGAGGTGGTGGCAGTGATCATGCCCAGAAACTCGCGACCGAACCCGCTCTCAAGGATATAAAAGTTGAAGAACAGTGTCCAGGCGCTGTAAATAATCCCATCAATGGCGGTTGCCAGCAAAAACAATTTCGCCGGACGACTGAATGATCGAATCTGAGCGAGAATATTAGGGATGGCGAGTGGTTTATTCATCTGGCGAATTGCCCCAACTTCTTCACGACCAAGGTGCTTTTTGATGCCAATTGTTTGCCTGTTCGTAAGCGTAGGCCGCCCGCAGCAGGCCTGCTTCTGCCCAGGGACGGGAGACCAGTTGCAAGCCGGCAGGCAGCCCTGTGGATGTGAACCCGGCGGGGACTGAGATGGCGGGCAACCCGGTCAGGTTGAACGGGGCTGTAAAACGGGTCAGCAGCCTGGCCTGCTCGATAGCATCTGGGCCAGAGATTGGCGGCGCGGGCACAGGTGTGGCTGGAGTCAGCAGCAGGTCAAATTCGTTGAAGAACATCTCAAACTCACGCCGTAATTCAGTCTGAGTGCGGCGGGCGAGGGCATACTCGCTGGAAGAATAAGCGGCGCCAGTTTGCAAGCGTTGGAGCACATCCGGCCCAAACAGCTTAGGATCTTCTTCAAGCTGCTTCTGGTAGCAGGCAGCCGCATCGCTGGGGACCAGTAACCCGTTTGCACGGGCTGCCCGGCGAGCATGGGGGAACTCCACTTTTTCAACCTGCGCGCCAAGCTCGGTAAAGCAACGCTCAGCAGCCCTCATAAGTTCCAATATTTCCGGTTCTGCTCCCTGGAAGAACTCATCGCTTGCACTGGCAATCCGCATCCCCCGGACACCGGCTGATAGCTGATCGAGATAATCGTCTGCCGCCAGGTTGATTGAGCCCGGATCCGCCGGGTCGTAGCCGGCCACAGCCTGGAGCAGCAAAGCCGTATCCCGGACTGTTCTTGCCATTGGCCCGGCATGATCGAGATTCCAGCTGAGCGGGATTACGCCATTCAGGCTCACACGACCGAAAGTTGGTTTAACCCAACAATCCCGCATAATGCGGCCGGGATGCGAATGGACCCCCCGGTATCGCTCCCTAATGAGCCGTAGCACAAACGTCCGGCCAGGGCGGCCGCGCTGCCTCCGGAGGAGCCGCCGGTGATCCGGCTGCTGTCCCAGGGATTATGGCAGCTGCCGAAGTGCGGGTTGACGTTGGTGACGCCGAGTGCGATTTCATGCATGTTCAATTTGCCCAATAGAATCGCTCCAGCGGCTTTCAGCCGCCGCACTGCAGTCGAGTCTTTCTTCGGAATATAATCGCTGAATACTTGCGATCCGGCAGTTGTCCTGACCCCTTCGGTCTCAAAGAGGTCTTTAACAGCAAACGGAATGCCATGCAAGGGGCCGTGGTATTTTCCCGATTGCAGCTCCGTACCAGCTCGATTGGCTTCTATCAGGGCAGACTCGGCTGTCAGGGTGATAAAACTGTTCGTCTGTGGGTCCACCTGTTGGATGCGATCCAGGCAAGCCTGGGTCAGCTCAAGCGGAGTGATCTGGCCTGACCGAATCAGGCCGGCCGCTTCGGATAGAGTCAGATGTGTTAGCTGCATAGCATACTCCTGTTTGGCTAAGAGCCAATTCGAAAAGTGGTAGTTGTGTTTGTTGGCGTGTGCTGCGCATACAACAACAACCAGTTACCTTCCGGCTTTTCGGAGAGATCCAAAAACTTTTAAGATACGGATAGAGTACCTATTCCTGAGCGAGCAAGGTCTTAATTGCCGTCGTTGCCTGATCGCTGCTCGTAAAATGGACTGCCTGCCAACCCTCTGCCTGGGCAGCCCTGACATTTTCGATGAAATCGTCGATAAACAAAGCCTGTTCTGGCAAGATGCCCAATTTTTCCTGAGTAAACTGATATATCCGGGGGTCAGGTTTAACCATTCCAACTTCGGCTGAGATGATGATCTCATCGAAAGTATCCGCGATCTGCCACTGCGTGCTAAGGGACTGGCGCAGATCCGACCAGTTATTGCTAAGCATCGCAGTTGTATAAGCCGGCTTGAGCGAGCGGATAAATTCAACCAGCTCCAGATCTAGCCGGTCGCCGCCCCAGAAGCGGGCTTGCAGGTCTGGCAGCCTGTCTTGCGGCCAGGATAATAATTTGCCTACATTCTGCCAATGCTGGCTCGCGCTGATCTCACCCCGGCTCGCCTGTCTGGCGGATGGGCAGTTGAAAATCAGCTGGTCTATTTCGGCATAGGTCAGGCCCAGTTCTTGGGCCAGTTCGGTACGCGGACGCTGGTCTTCGGTGCGCAGCAGCACCCCGCCCAGGTCCCAGATGATGGCTTGGATGGTCATATTAAGCGCCTTAAAAATTGTGTTGGATCTCCAGTCTAAACTTCATCAAATGCTGGTGGGTAACGAACCGTGCCCTGCAGCCTCTGCAAGGCGCCTGGCTGGAGTTCAAGAGCCATGAAAGCCGGATCAGGTACTTCGAAAGGTGCCTGAAGATGAAACCGGCTGGCCGGTTGAAAGCCAAAGCGCGGATAAAAATTGGGATGCCCCAATACGATCACAATCCGGTCGCCCATCCGTTGGCAGGCAGCCAGTCCCGCTCGGACGAGGGCCGAGCCGATCCCGGTGCCCTGGTGCTCCGGTAAAACGGCCATCGGTGCCAATGCCAGGGCAGGAATCGTCGCGAGGCCGGTATCAATCACGATCGGGCTGAACATGATATGACCTACAACTATTTCGCTCAAGACGGCGACCTGTGAGTAATCCGCAGAGGGCAGGCAAGGGCGTATGGCATCGACCAGATTGGCCTCAGCAAGCCGTCCAAAAGCCGACATGTTTATTGCGCGGATGGCTGGCTGGTCAGCGAGGATTTCCGAGCGGATCAGAAGGTTATTATCCATGAGCGCTCGCTGTCTCGGCGTCTTGGATGGCCTGCTGAGCGAGCCATTCTTGGCGGGTTATGCCCATAAAAATCATATCCCAACGCCGCCCTTCGCGTCTTAAAAATTGGCGATAGCACCCTTCAATTATGAAACCCACTTTCTCATAGGAACGGATGGCGCGCGGATTATACTCGAATACATCCAGCGATACTCGATGCAGGTTTAGTTCCAGGAAAGCATACCGCAGCAGTACCTGCATGGCATCACTGCCATAGCCTTTGCTCCAATATTCGGGCTCACCAATCCCAATTCCGACAAAAGTATCGCCATGGTGGTTGGGCAATTCCAGACCGATATCTCCGATCACTTTGTCATCTTCCAATGTGCGAATCAAGAACAGGAGGAATTCTGGTTCTGGTGAGTCTTGTTCTTTTTCGATCCATTCTCGGGTAGATTTCTCGGAGTAAGGATAAGCCGGGTTAGTGTCCAGCATGCGTTTGAACTCGGAGTTGCGGTTCCACCGGACGTAATGTTGGCCTACTACCTTAGAATCGCCGGCTGCCAGACGAACCAGCTGGCCTCGAAAAAGGTTGTTTTCCAGCATGGATGCAGGCTGGTTTGGTTTAAGGATGTCTTTCATGATTGGTTTACCCCGTTAATTCTGTTTTCGCATCTTGTTCAGGCTGCCAGCCAGCAGCCAGGAGACCCAGGTGGAGGTCATCCCAGCGCCGGTTGTCCCGTTGGAAAGCTTCTCGGCGGCGAACTTCTTCAACAAATCCTGCTTTGCGGAACAGCCCGAGTGCTGCCAGATTGTATTCCGGAATGCGAACTGTCAATCGGTTTAGGTTGAGTTCGTTGAAAGCAAAACGGACGATCAGCCTGAGCGTATCAAGCCCAAAACCTTGACCCCAATCGGATGGGGAGCCAATCCCAATCTGGATAAAACCATTTCCATGGGCCCAGTCAATCCAGAACAACTTTACGAAGCCAACCAGACGTTCAGGCAGGTCTGCTTTGGGTAAGGTGTGGATGGCAAAGTAGTACAGGTTTTTGCTTTCTTTGATCTCCTTCTCCACAGCCTCGTATAGTTTTTTGACCTGGGTGGGAGAAAGCGGTCTGGCTGGTTTGGGGTCCAGCATCCGCAGATAAGCTGCCTGATGCGTCCAGCCCGATACGATTTCTGGGTCTTGCTCGTGATCGATTGGAGCCAGACAGATCTGTTTGCCCTCAAATAATGGGGTAGTAATTTCCATAGTGTTCTCCTAATCAAATTGTCTTATCTGTTCAGCAGCCTGTCACTAGCTCGAGAAGGCTTCAAGCAGTTTCGAATGTGATCGGCTGGCGCTTGGTGAGCTCCAGGAAGGCATCTTCCAGGCTGTTCGCGGGGTTGCCCCTCAGTGATTTGGGGGTGTCCAATGCAATGATTTTGCCATTATCGAGGATAGCGACTGTGTCACAGAGTATATCGGCTTCATCGATGTCTTGGGTAGCAAACACGATGGTCGTGCCAAAATGCTGCCTGAGATCACGAAGCAGGCCATGCATCTGGCGCTTGGCGAATGGGTCTAACCCGGAAGATGGCTCATCCAACAGCAGCAAACGAGGTTGTGAAAGGATGGCCCGAGTCAGGGTTACCATTTGCTGCATCCCGGCTGAGAGTTCTTCCATCGGCGCAAGGATGAAACGCTCCTGCATGCCAAGCTGGGTCAGGATCTCCATCACCTGGCGGAGTGTCTCGCGCTCGTCCATTCCATACTGGCGACCATCCTGGACCAGGTTTTCCAGGGGCGATAATTTTTTAAAGAAACTGGCTTCGGCTGCGACCGGATTGGATAGTCGCTGGATTTGTAATGGCTGGCGCGCCGCGTCAAGGCCGAATATCTGGATCTTGCCATCATCCAGGGACAGCAAAGTAGCGAGCAGGCGGATCAGGGTTGACTTACCCGAGCCGTTGGGTCCGATCAGCCCAAAGATCTGCCCCTCTTGGACTGTGAAGGAGACGCGATCAATAGCCACCACGATTGGCAACTGATCCAGTAAGCCGGATTTTCCGAACACGCCCGCTTCTACTGGACCGTCGGAGCTGGAACTGCGCTTCGAGAGTGCGCTTCGATGACGAAGTCCGCTTCGATGACGAAGTGCGCTTCCAGAGCGAGGTGTTCAGATTGATATAGGTTTTGTATGCATTGCTGACTACGATTGCTGTAGACATCTTGCGTACTCCTGGCGGTTCCCTGGTCTCTCACGTAACAGGGCAAGGTGGAGGCCAAACGCCCTTGGCTCACGATTAGTTCTGATCGGCCCGCCTGATCTCATAGGTCTTGAAGAATTCTGATTGCTTTCCCGAGACCAGACAAAAAAAACGGCCACGGTGCGCATCCGTGGCCGTAATCAGGTAAAAGGCAAGAAAAAAGCCACGGGGCTTGTAGTGCACCCGTGACTGGTAGCTCATCCTGAGGGGTATCTGTTCCCTGTAAGCAGGATTTTAGCGGTCAGTAGACGCACTACGACAAGGTAAAGCTGGTCCGCCGGCAACGCCGGAAGAGAGCAAACGAAAAGTTTCTTTGAATATCATCGTCATTTTCGTGCGCCTATCCTTTCAATAGATTTGCTTTCTCAAGCTCAGGGAGTTTACCATAGGCCCTAAATTTGTGTCAAGCCAGCGCGTCAAGTTTTTGTGTATAAAAGGTGGCGAAGCCGCTGTTTACACACATTTTTTCTACTGCCGGTGTTTAGACCATGCCGGCTGCGCGATTGTTAAACTCTGTCATTCCTGAATAACCAGCTGGTATTCATCGATCAGCTGTCTGGTCCTGTTCCAGAATTGAAAACGGATCTGGGTGCTGGTGGCGTCGACCAACATCGCCCCATACTCGTCGTTGTAACGCATTTGGCTGCTTGCTAAGATATCGACAAAGTCATAACGGGGGCCGCCCCCAAGGCCATTCACGAAGTAAACCAAACCATCGATACTTAAACGTTCGTAAGTGTGATCATGGCCTGCCAGGATGGCGTCTGCCCCCCATTCTTTGAACGGCCAGCGCATCCAATCGACTGAACCATGCCAACCGGAAGAGTATGGGGGTGCGTGAAAGTATACAATCTGCCAGGGCGCGGTTGAAGCACTCATTGTACTCTCGAGCCAACCGGCCTGGATGGAGAGGCGGGATACGCCATCCGGTTCTCGCGAGTCGCTGTTAAGCGCAAAAAAATGCACTGGCCCCACCTGAAAGTCATAATAGCGTTCGTTGCCGGGTAAATTAAAATAATCCAGGTAAGGGCCAGCTCCAGGCGTGTCAAAATCATGGTTTCCCAGGGTTGGGAAGAAGCGATTTTGCGCGCCACCCGGCCCATAATTGCCCAGGTAAGGAAATATATATTCGGAATAGTACTGCCCAATATTTGCGTCAATGGTACTGGCTTCCCCATTCGGATAGTTGTTATCGCCGGTTGTAAGGATCAGATCTGGCTGCCAGCTGGCGACTAGCGCAGCAACTTCGAGTTCGGGTTGCCCCGCCAGGCCATAATCGCCAATAACTGCAAACCGAATTTTGTTTTCAGGAACTGGTGTCAGAGATGGCGACGGTTCAGGTACCTGCGTGGCTGTAGCAGCCTCCGGACTGGCCTGCACCTGATTGCCGGAATAAGGCAGGAAAACTTGCGCGGTGGTTGAAAGTTCGGTTGGTATGTCCTGAACGAAGCTAGAAGCGGTTGGCTGAACCCCTGGCATGACCTGGTGTGTGCAAGCGCACAACAACCAGCCAGTTAATAGCAAACCCCATAATGTTCGGGTGCTAACTGAATACGACTCAGGTCGTTTTCGAGGTGATCGCATGGCTGGTTTCCTGATTAAGTTGCAACCCCTGGAGCGTCAGGACGGGTCGGGCGAGTACAACCAGTCCTGGTAAAAGTCGTCCAGCTGGTATCCGGCAGCTTTCTCGAAAGCATTAAGCAGGTCGTCCGGATTGGCGATCCGGTATTTGTGGGTATCGAAATAATTGGCCAGCGCGCTGAAAAAAGCCTCGTCCCCGATCTCCTGGCGCAGGGCCCGGAAGAAGAGCGCGCCTTTTGCATAGACAATGGCCCCATAGCGACGCGGATCGGCAAGATTCTCAAAATAGGTTTCACTGCGGGTGATCTGGTCATCACTACCTGCCTCGACGGCTTGCTGGTAGCGGTTTTCATAGTAGGAGAACAATCCCTCGGCGGCTTCTGGGCGCTGTGTGAACTCATAATATAAGCTGGATGAATAACTGGTCAGGGCTTCGTCCAACCAGGGATGATCAATGACATCATTGCCTACCAGGTTGTACCACCACTGGTGGGCTACTTCGTGTGCGGTTGTGATTGCCAGGTCATGACTGGTGTACTCGCGGTAGAGCGCATCGCCGATCAGGACAATCCCGGGAAACTCGACCCCAGCCGCACCGCGCATGGGTGCGTCAACCAGGTCGAGATCTACATACGGGTACAGGCCAAACTGCTGGTTGAAAATACGCAGAGAGTCACTTCCAACCGACAGCACTCGTTCCCCACCCTGCTCATGGCCGGGTAAGTAATATGAATTGACCCTGGTTTTTCCAACGCTTTGGCTGAACACCTGGAAATCCGGGCTTAAGATCAGGAAAAAGTCCCTGGCAGGCCCGCTCTCGATTGTATGCTGGATGAACCCTGCACGGACTGCCTGGCTATCGATTGTAACGCCGGTACTGACCAGGACTAGTCCTTCTGGCAGGCTGACGTTGACCGTATAACTGGCCATATCGCTGTATACTGAGTCGCCTATCCCAGACACCGGGTCCAGGTTCCAGCCTTCATCATCGTACACAGCCAGGATTGGGTACCAGCCAGACAGGGCCATAACATTCTGACTGAAATTATAAATACCATAACCGCCTGAAGTCTCGCCGCCGTAATCCAGGGGAACTACTCCGCTGAACTCCATCATGATAAGGCGCAGTTCCCCCGGCAGGACGGTTTCTGGCAGTTTGACCTCCAGGGCAGAATCATTGAGTGAGAGCGATGTTTCAACGGGCTGCCCTTCCACCTCAGCCCGACTTACAGACAATGAGCCGTCGCCATAACTGCTCCCGCCGTTGGGCAGCAGCCGGAAAAACAGGCTTTCCAGCGGGACTGCTTCCGTATTGACGTATGCAAGCTGCATCTGTCCGCTGAAAGAACGGCCTTCAAAGTCAACCACGGCCGAGAGCTGGTAAACGGACAGGTCGGTCAGATCCTGGATTTCTCCTGCTGCAATGGACAAAATCGCCTCGCTCTCAGGAGGCAGGATAACCGGGGTTCGGGCAGCAGCTGGGGTGCTGGTTGGCTCCATATTCCCCGGCTGCGAGCCAGCCTGGGAGGTGGGTTGGGGCGTATTGGTAGACTGGCCGCCTGATTTTGCGCTGGAGATTTGGATGGGCGAGGTGCCGGTCGGGGCCGCAGCGGTTTCATCAATGGCTGCACAGAAGGTCAGGTTGCCATCAATTGCGATGCAGCGAGCCCAGGCCCCATTAAAATCTATCAGGATCGTTACCTGGGATAAAAACTCGTCGAAGCTGCCTAAGACCAGACGATAAGGGCCGTAGATCACATTGTTGAGAGCACGCAATGCGCTCACGCGCATCTCCCTGGCTGCCATCCGGTCAATCACCTGGCCTTCGTTGGCACGCGCAAACTCCAAAACACTGTGGACAGCCAATACTGGATCCCTTAAAGGCTTGTTGATCTGAATGTCTGCCCCAATGTATCCACCCACCAAGGCCAATGGGATACACGCCCCGAGAGCCAGCCAGCGAAACGCTGGAGATGTGCTGGTGGTGGCGGAATCGATCAGGACCAATTCGAAAATACCAACAAACAAGATGCTCAGCCCCACTGTCAGCAAGGTGATCCACATTCGGATCAGGGCCGCGCTGGTCAGAGGGTAGTTTGTGCGTTCCGCAATCTCAGGCACGAGCCAATTCTGAGCCAGGGTAACCCCCTGGTATGGAAGGATCCCGGCCAGGCCCGAGAATATTATGCCAACCACCAACCAGAGCAGGGCGCCGACCAGGGAATTGTCAGCCCGGGCTGTCAGCCAGCCGGCCAGCATACCCAGGAGCGTGGCCAGCAGCACGCCGGCAACAAACTTCACCCACGGCAAGATGGCTCCTGCCGCCGCCAGCTCAGACCCATCATATCCCCAGGCTGCCAGCGAGAAACTGAAGCCAGCCAGGGCTCCGTAGATCAGGCCATTCAAGCGTTTATCAGTCTTAAGCGAGTCCGATCCAGTGATAGGTTTCAGGGTCATTTTTTAACTAGCCTGAAGATTCCGCCGGCAATATCGCTCAGATATACTTCTCCGAGACGGTCTTGGCCGAACGAAGTAATGCGCCCATTAATCTTAAAAAGCCAGGCTTGCTGCCAGGCAGATTGGCTCGTGGCTGGGAGTTGTTCTGGAATCAGACCGCCCACGTCACCAGAGCAATAATCCCCAAACAGATAGATACCCTGCCATTCTGGCAGACTGGGGCCGCGATAGACCACCCCTCCCACTACCGAACAAGTATCGTTGACATGGGTGGGGTAATCAAACACGGGCAGGGTTAAACCGGTAGAATCACAATTTCCCTGGCCGAAGCACGAAAACCCTTCCATGATGTTCCAGCCATAATTGATTCCTCCGGGGTGATCTGCCGGCTGGAAATCAATTTCTTCAAAGCTGTTTTGTCCTACATCCCCAATATACAGATCGCCGGTCTGGCTGTCGAAGGAAAAGCGCCAGGGGTTCCTTAAGCCATATGCCCAGATTTCCGCCTCTCCACTCCCGTTCACGAATGGGTTATCCACCGGAATGGAATAAGGCTGGCCTTGATCGACATCCATCCTTAAAATTTTTCCCAGCAGGGTGCCCGTAAATTGGCCATTGCCCAGCGGATCACCGCCTGAACCGCCATCGCCCAGCCCAAGATAGAGATAACCGTCGGGGCTGAAGGCTATCCCACCGCCATTATGGTTGCCATAGGGCTGCTTTACTCTCAACAGACGTTGTTCGCTGCCTGGATCGGCCTGATTGGGGTCGTCCTGGCGGACTTGATAGCGGGCAATCACCGTGTCGCCCTGGGTGTCAGTGTAGTTGACATAGAAGAAACCATTCAGGGAGTACCGCGGGTGAAAAGCCAGCCCCAAAAGCCCCTGTTCGTTCTGCCTGCTCACCTGGTTGCTGATATCCAGGAAGGGCAGCGGTACCAGGCTGCCATTTGCCAGGATCCGAATCCGCCCGGGTTGCTCGACGATAAACAAACGGATTTCATCTCCGGCATTGGCAATGCCTATCGGTGTATCCAGCCCGCTGGCGATTTGTTGCCAGGTGTATCCGGAAGGATCGGGAAACTGGAGGGCAAGCTCGCTGGTTGGGGTGTTCTCAACAACCGCTTCCGTTGGGATGGTTGAGTTGGTTGGAACAGCTGGCGCAAGCGTTGCGGAAGGTAAGCTGACTGTATTTGTTGGCACAGCCTGGGTTGTGACCGGCAGCGCCTGGGTTGGTGCCGGTGGCGTGCCAGTTTGACTACATGCCGCTAGCACCAGCAGCAGAATTAAAATAATCAGATAACGCATACTTAAATCACTCTTTCGGGTCGTATTGGTTGAAGGGGTCTAGGATTGATTGCGTGAAAAGTGCAAAAACCTGGCTGGTTTACTTATCCCAAAACTCAGCATCGATCACGTCATCATCGGTCTCAAGAGGATCTCGCCATTCACCAGGAACAATCAGGTTTAGGGCTTTGGTGTGCTCCTCCACAATGTGCGGCGGACAAAGTTCAACAAAGAGATACGCGCCAAGCCATAGGATGGCTGCATCGTCAATTGGACCAGGCGCAAGATCGGGGATAAAAAAGTACAGGACTGAGCCAATCGGCAGGAGCTTGATCAGTGGATTGACGCGGGGATCTGCCAGCAGCCGCAGAATCAATTTTATACGCAGGGTTAGATCTGAGAAAATCCCCCCTTTGGATGGCACAATATTAGGTTCCTTTTGATCCGTCATTTCTACCTCCACTGTGCGGATTATACTACAGCGACCCTTGGTCGAATCTGGCCCGGTTGAATGGGGTGCCCAAAAATGTTGCCGATGAAGTTCGCATTCAATGGGGGCCTAGACCCCAACCGCAGCTTTTGAATGCTCCCGCCCGGAGACGCCAGAATCAAAAAGAGGCTGCTATCGAGCAGCCTCTGGTAATCGCGCTAAGTCAATTAATCAGGCAAGCTGCGCTTTATCAACTACTGCGGTAAAAGCCTTCGGATCCCGGACAGCCAGCTCTGCCAGCATTTTGCGGTTGATGGCGATATGGCCGATCTTCATGCCATGAATGAGGCGGCTGTAGGTAGTGCCGTTTTGGCGAGCGGCCGCATTGATGCGGGCAATCCACAGGCGGCGCAGATCACGCCGGCGGGTGCGCCGATCCCGGTAGGAATACCACAGGCTCTTTAACATGGCTTCATTGGCTCGCCGGAACAGGCGATGGCGGGTGCCAAATTGGCCTTTGGTAATCTTCAGTATTTTTTTATGGTGCTGGCGGCGTGCGGTGCCAGTTTTTACTCGGGGCATTTTTTTCTCTCCTGCGGACCCCTGGGCGTCGGTAGTTTCTCAGCTACCCGTTGCAAACACCCAACAGCCGCAATCATCTAGGTTGGATAAAATTGAATTGTTCTGGTGCAGCTGCACCGGCTACAACTCGAAACACCTCAATCTGCTTACGTGGCCTGGCTTCTTGCCTGTAGTGCAGCAGGGTTCAGTCTAACTTCTTCAGGTACGGCGCCAGGCGATGGACGTTTTTTACGATCCCACGACCCTTCACGGGGATCATTTCGTCCAGCAATCGCTTGGTGCGGGCAGATGTGCGGCGGCGGAAGTGGCTTTTACCACCCTTGGTCCGCACAAGTTTACCTGTCCCGGTCAGACGGAAGCGTTTAGAGGTAGCCTTATGGGTCTTGATTTTGTACTTGCCGGTTCTTGGCTTGCGTGGCACGGTCGAACTCCTCTCACACAAAATTCCGCGGATTTCTTTCATCCGCGGATGTTAACTCCTTGAGAAAGGCAGAAACAGCGCTGGAAGAACTTACTTCTTCTTGGGGGCTTTTCCGGGGGCCAATACCATCAGCATTGTGCGGCCCTCCAGCCCGGGAGCTTGCTCGACGATAGCTATATCCGCCAAATCTTCGGCAATCTCTTTCAGATCATTGAGTGCAATTTCCGGGTAAGTAATTTCCCGGCCTCGGAAACGGATCCGAACTTTAACTTTCATGCCAACTTCCAGCCATCGGCGAGCATCACGGACTTTCAGATCGCGGTGGTGTTCATTCGTCTTCGGGCGAAGACGGATTTCCTTAACCTCGATCTTTGTCTGGGCTTTGCGGGCCTCACGCTCTTTTTTTGCTCGCTCATAAATGAACTTGCCAAAGTCCATTACCCTGCAGACAGGAGGCTGGGAATTGGGGGCTACCTCCACCAGGTCGAGATCGGCTTCGCGTGCGACCTTGCGAGCCTCATCGATTGTTACAACCCCAATATTTTCACCTTCGGGACCGATCAATCGAACCTGAGGTACTCGGATGGCATCATTGACACGATAATTAATTGCGCTGATATCTCGCTCCTTCACTAGCTAATGAAAATAAAAGTTGGCCTTAGGCCAATCGAACGCATCATACCAAATAAAGCGTAAATAGTCAACGTTCAAACCCAAATTGACCGCTTAAAGTCTGTGGTTAAATCTCAGGATTGGGCTGTTTGAGTGTCGCTCAAACAGCCCAATCCACAGCCAGTTTCAATCTCCGGATTCGATATCCAGCCGGGCGCGCCCCAGGAAATCATCCAGCGACATAGGGCCGGGGTTATCGCCTGAGCGCAGCCGTAAGGCGACCTGATTCTGTTCCATCTCCTTGTCGCCGACCACCAGCATATAGGGAACCTTCTGCTTCTGGGCGTCCCGGATTTTAGCGTTCATCCGTTCACCGCGCTCATCCACTTCGGCCCGCAAGCCGGCTGATTTCAGCTGGAGAGCGACTTCTTGCGCGTAAGGCACGTGGCGATCTGCAATCGGGATCAGAACTGCCTGCACAGGCGCCAGCCAGACCGGGAAAGCCCCGGCGAAATGCTCGATGATCACGCCCAGGAATCGCTCGGTCGAGCCGGTCACTGCCCGGTGCACCACCACGGGGATGTGCTCCTGGCCATCTTCTCCGATGTAAGTTAACCCCAGCCGGGCCGGCTGGATAAAATCTACCTGGATTGTGGAGAGCTGCCACTCGCGGCCCAGGACATCCTTAGCCATAAAGTCGGCCTTTGGCCCGTAGAACGCGGCCTCACCCGTGGCTTCAAAGTAATCAACCCCGCTGGCATCCAGCGCTTCGCGCAGAGCTGCTTCGGCTTTGATCCACTTCTCATCATCTTTGACATATTTGCCCTCTTCACCGCGCAGGGACAATCGCACCGAGTAATCCGTAAATTTATACCGGTCCAGGACTTCCTGGATCAATTTCAAAGCCCGGGCGAACTCATCTCCAATTTGTTCTTCGGTGCAGAACATATGGCAGTCATCCTGGGTGAGGGCCCGCACTCGGGTCAGGCCGGTCAGCTCGCCGGTTTTCTCGTAGCGATACAGAGTAGCAAATTCTGCAAAGCGCATCGGCAGCTCGCGGTAAGAATGGCGTCCCATCTCTTTGTATAGGGTCATATGGCTGGGACAGTTCATCGGCTTCAACCGGTAGGTGATGTTCTCATCCACCATGGGTGGGAACATCGAGTCCTGGTAATTCTCATAGTGCCCGGAGCGCCGGTAAAGGTCTTCTTTGACCAGGTGACCGGTCCAGACGTGTTGGTAGTCATAGCGCGTTTGCACCCGCCGAACGTAATCTTCCATCAGGTAGCGCACGATCTCGCCTTTTGGCGTAAAGAGCGGTATCCCGGGGCCGATCTCCTCAGAGAAGTAGAACAGGCCCAATTCTTTGCCCACCTTGCGGTGGTCGCGTTTTTTGGCTTCTTCGAGCCGCCAAAGATAATCTTTCAATTCCTGCGGGTTATGCCAGGCGGTGCCATAGATTCTCTGCAGCATAGGCTTATGCTCGTCGCCGCGCCAGTAGGCCCCAGCCACGCTCATCAGCTTGACTGCGGACGGATTGATCTTGCCGGTGTTTTCCACATGCGGCCCGCGGCACAGATCCACAAACTTATCGTGCGTATAGGTCGAGATTTCCGACTTTTCCTTGAGCGGGTTGCCGTACTCGTCCATCCCGCCCCCCTCCAGGCCATCGATCAGCTCCAATTTATAGGGCTGGTCGTTGAAGATCTGGCGGGCGCGCTCGGCGGTGATCACCTGCTTCTCAAACGGGTAACGCCCAGCGATTATCTGGCGCATGCGCTTCTCGATGCCCTCCAGGTCGTCCGGAGTCAGGCTGCGGGGCAGATCGAAGTCGTAGTAGAAACCATCTTCGATGGGCGGTCCGATGGTGTATTTGGCTTCCGGGATCAGTTCAACCACGGCCTGGGCCATCACATGGGCCGCGGAGTGGCGGATGCGATAGAGATCGCTGTCTTCATAACGGGCTTGCTTTTTTTCTGCCATGATTATGCTCCTTAAACAAAAAACTCTCACCCGGCCTGGGGCGAGAGCAAAGTCACGCGGTTCCACCCAGATTAAGCGTCCCCCGCCGGCACATCTGGCCGCACCAGGCGTAGGTTGAGCCGCTCGTCTCTTTGAGCCGATAACGAGGCCAATCGATCCCCATACTGGGCCCACAGGCTGTTCTGGTTCACGCTCCTGGGTGGTTTTCAGCGGCCGGTTTCCGGAAAAGGCTCTCAATCACTGGCCTTTATTCCCTGTCGGCCCCGCTCGCCGCTTACTCTTCCCATTCAACGCGGTATGCTTGTGTTGATGATTATACCACTTTGCCCGATATTGGCAATACGGGCGCTTTAGGCGTGCTAAAAGTGTGTAGAAATTTTTAGGGGTTCGCAATTTTTGGGGCAGCGCCCCCAAAAATTGTGAACTACATCTAGTCTATTTTAGTGTACCCGGTCGCTGGGAATCCCTGTGGTGGGGGGATAAGAGGTGGTCGCTCAAATATACCTGGGCGTGGGCGGATTTCTCTGCCCACGCCCTGTTCGTTGCCAATTATGTCCGACGTATTTTTCTGGCTCGCCCGTTGATTATGGACACTCGATGATCAGTTTGTGGTTCTTCTGGGCGGTCCAGGTTCGGGTGCCGTAACGGCCACAGGCGTAAACCTGGACATCATACTCACCCCTGACTACTGTATACGTGTACTCTTTATTCTTCTCCAGGCTGAACACATAGGTCGCAGGGCCGGTCAAAATTACCAGTGCCCGCCCGCTGGTTTCGTTCTCAACACTCACCCGCACCAGCTTGTGCTCGGTCGACAGGTCAACTTTAGCCGGATTTTGGCTGCTTTTCCCGGCATTCCCGCCGCAAACCGGCATGACTAATATTTTATTGCTGGACAAATCCAGGCTGCCGGTTGTGGTCGCCCCACAGGCTGTCAGGGAGTAATCGTATTTGCCCCGTTCAATGGTGAAGTTCGTGCGGGTCTCATCCTCGACGGAAAGGTAGTAAAACGTTGGGCCGCTCAGGCGCAGGTACATCGGGCCGGTATTGCGGTTGTTGATCGTTAAGCGAATTAAATCGGATTTCGCCTGGACACCCATGGGCAGGAACAGCGAGAGCACCAGGGCCAGCGTCAGGCTGGCAAATACCAGGCGTTTAATCGTAAACTTTTTTGTCGCCATTGATTGATCTCCTTATTTATTCTGGCCAATCGTATTGACAGGGGCGATACGATGGATTGATTCTCTCAACCGGATCCATGGTGGGCTCCGGAGGTGTTTTCCAATCTCCGGCCTGTCCTGGGTGCTGCCAGGCAGCCACCTGATGCCAGGCTGGCTGTTAAGATGGTAGCGCAGTCCAGGACAGTTGTCAAGCCGATAAATTATGGCAATCATTGTTGGCGGGAGAACAAAAGACCGCTCGCAGGCGGTCTTTTTACAAAGAGCGACTTTTTTACTACGAGCGACCATGGACATAGTCCACCCGGAGGAATGAATATCTGCCTTATCTATATGGCAGCCTTATTCTTATACAGTTTACCATTCGAGAGTTATAGAACCCAGGAGATAGTTATTGCGGATACTCTCATACAACTGCCTGGTCTCGTCCATCGGGGTGATCCCCAGCTCACGCCACAGCAATCCGGTTAGGATCACATATTGCCGCAGCGCACCCTTGCGCTGCCCGATATTTGCCAGCGCCCACATCTGGCGCCTGTGGAAGGACTCGCGCCAGGGTTCCAGCTCGATCAGCCTTTTGGTACACAAGATGAGCTGGTCGTACTCCCGGTTGGCCTCGAAATGGTCTGCCTGTAGCGAGATGGCCGCCAGCGCCTGGTTGTTGCGTGGGTTATCTGCAGGATGAAAGCCGGCAAACCTTAGCGGGCCTGGCATGAAAATGAAGCCTCCGGTTGTAGAGTTCTGCAGCCGAGAAGGTCAATGGTAATCGAATGGGACAGCGACCCTGCCGTCCCATTCCTTAGCTTGCCTCTCCGTTCACCCCTGCTTCAGGCATCCAAAGAACCAACACAGATGCCCAACTGACATAACATCCCCCTTGGTGCAACCTGGACCCAAACTAAAAACCGCTCGACACGGATGCCGAGCGGTTCACATTGGACAGGTGGGCGGTATAGGACTCGAACCTACGACCTTTGCGATGTCAACGCAACGCTCTAACCAGCTGAGCTAACCGCCCTTGCGCAGCAGATTATACCCAACCCGCCTTAAAAAGGCAAGGTGGATTCTTTGGTTGCAGTCTGCATACCATAAGATCAGGTGAGCCCGCTCAGGAAATTGCCCAGCAAAGCGGCCGCTGCCTGGGGCTGCTCGATGATCAGCATATGCCCGGCCTCCGGCATAATTTCCAGGCTGGCGTTGGGCAGGCAGCTGGCTAACAGCTGCGCCAGGCGCACCGGTGTCATCCGGTCATGGCTGCCGCAAATCACCAGGCTGGGCGGCGAGATTTCAGGCAAGCGCTCGGTGAGATTGAAGCTGTCACAGGCCAGGAAGTCGCTGTGCAAGACGCTCGGGCGGGTCAACGCCATTTGCCTGGTCGCCAGCTCAACCAATCGCTCCGGCGTGTCGGGACTGTACGCCCATTTGCGGATCAGTTCGATCGCGCTTTGAAATGTGGTGGTCTGGCTGGTGCTTTCCAGCAGTTGCGCCGCAACGGGCAGTCTGGCGCCGGTAGAAACCAACCCTAAACCCTGAACTCGATCCGGTATTTCAAGGCCCAGGCTGAGCGCAATCGCTCCGCCCATGGAATGCCCGACCAGGACAGTCCGGTGGACCTCGAGTGCGTCCAGCCATGCCACAATAGCCTGGGCGTAGGCCTGGATGGATTGTTCGCCGCGGCCTTCAGACTTGCCATGCCCGGGAAGGTCTGGGGCGAAGATGCGGTAGCCTGGCAGGCGGCGGATCTCCGCCGGCCAGTGCAGGTGGGTCCCGCCTGCACCGTGCAATAAAATAACAGTCGCCCGGCTCCTCTCTTCCTCGGGCTGATAGGCGTGGTAGTAAATATTTGCGGCGATGGGCATGTTGCTGTCCGATTCTGGTTGGATCAGGGATTTCAGGGTTGTTGAAGCAAGATTGTTGGATCTGCTCTAAATGGTCTTTTGTGGTGTTCGGTTTGGGCGGTGGAGCCGCCCAAACCGAACACCACACAGCCTTCTTTTGTTTGCTAAGATTTTAGCGAAAGAACCACTAATAGCTCGGCATTGCAGTAAGGGAGATTATACTGGGTTAATCACCCTTCTGGTGGGAAGCATTGGCCCTGCGGAACAGCTCGAGCCCCAACCCAACCAGCAGACCGCTGACCAGCCAGACCGGGGTCCGCAGCACAAGCGCCTGGATTTGCTGGACGTTGAAATCAGGGGTTGGATGAGCATGAATTCCCGTTTTGATTGCCATCAGCAGGAAGGCCGCGGGTGTAAGCATCGCACCGGCCAAAAAACCCGCCGTGGGCAGCCAATAGCCGCGCCTGCCAAAGCGATTTTCGAGCCAGAGCCAGGTCTGCGCCGCTGCCAGGCTGGAGATCCCGGCCGCGAAAATCAGCACCCAGCGATCGCTGGAGTCTTCTACCGGCAGCCACAACAGCAGGCCGCCACCCAGGACGATCCCCCAGATCCGCAGCCTGCGTAAGAGAGGCATTCTTTGCGAAGAGCTTCCAGGCTTTGAGTGGTTCACTTACCCTGGCGCATTTTATCGGCTGCTTCATCGGTAAAGGGGATCCAGACCCGGATGCGAGTCCCTTTTGCTTCCGCCGAGTCGATCTGGATGATGCCATTCACCAGTTCAGCCCTTTCCTTCATATTGATCATGCCCAGGCTGTTGCGGTTATCATAGTTGGAATCAACGGAGTTCAGATCGAAGCCCAGGCCGTTATCTTCAATTTCCAGCAAACCCAGGTCTTCCTGGACTTTGCGCAGCCGCACCCAGATTGTGCCAGCCTGGGCGTGCTTGCGGGCATTGTTGATCGCTTCTTCGGCGATATAGAACGCTACGGACTGTTTATTCATTTCCAGTTCCGCTTCCACTTCTGGTTCGGCCTCGATGACGACATTCTGTCCAAAAGTTTCGTGCATTTTTTCTGCCATCGATTTAAGCGCCGAGATCAAACCGGAGGACTCCAACACCAGCGGACGCAAGGTAAACAGCATATGCCGGATTTCTTTGGTAGTCCGGCGGGCCAGGTCTTCGATCTTAAACATCTCTTCGGCGGCGGCTTTTTCATCCCGCTCCAATAAGCGGCGGGCGAAGTTAATCCGCATGGCAATGGCTGCCACCGATTGAGTTGGCCCATCGTGGAGGTCACGGGCCATTTTTTTGCGCGCTTCCTCCTGAATCTCCATCATGCGCTCTTTTTCTTCTTCCAGAGCCTGATAGAGACGGGCGTTCTGAATGGCGATCGATACCTGTTTCCCAACGATATCCAGAATTTCCCGGTTCTCGGGGCTGAAGAACTCCGCTTCCGGGTGAGCGTAGAGCAAGACCCCGTAAGTGTCCAAACCAGTTCGTAGTGGGATGCAGTAAGCAGCTTTACACACTCGCAAGGCGATAAAACGAGTCAGCTCGGGGTCCCTCTCAAGGGATTTCGTCAGCCGCGGTTCTCCTTCTTCAATTGCTTTAGCGATAAAACCAGATCGTCCGGGCAGCATGACCCGTTGGTCGGCCGGTGTAAAGCGGCGCGCCGATCCAACCTGCAGCTCAGCTTGTCCGGTTTCCATGACTTTGAAGAGCAAAATTGCGCTGAACAGCTGGTCGGCTGGCGTTTTTACGGTTAGCAGTGCATTGGTGCTCAAGTCAAGGGCAGTGTCCAAAACGCGCTGCAAATTAAGTGACACGCTCAGAGCTGAGATCAAGTTATAGATGGCATGGCGGCGTTCACTTTCGATGCGCTGCGACTCACGGCGGGCAGCGATCTGAGATTTGACCGTTGTTTCAACGACACCAGCCATGCGCTGATTGATAAAACTAAATATCAGGGCGCCTGCCAGGTAGATCGGGATCAATATCACTAAGGAAAGCAAGGCAGTCTGCCAGGATACATCCACGAGCGCAAGCAGTCCCTGGCTGAGGACATTGATCAAAAGTACAACCAGCGCCCCGCGCAGCTTGAAAAAAAGACTGGCCGTGACTACAGGCAGAATCCCAACCCAGACCACCGGCCCGAGCATGGTTCCAGCAAAGAAAAAGATCAAGTAGGCAAACAGCATATCCGCGATGGTGGTGAGATATGGGTGAGCCGGCAGCCGTCGATTAACAAAGGCTAAAATCGTCAGAATGACATTCCAGGCTGCTGCCAGGCCTAGGGTGAACTGCAAATTCAAGCCCATAGGACCGGCTGACGCCGAGGCAAGGGCAATCCCCAGTAAGAACAGCCAGCGCAATGAAGTGGCCAGCCAGTCAATTAATTGGAGCGGTTCAGCTTTTCGCATCGCAGTAATCATAACTTAATTCCGTCAATCTTTCATGCTAACTATTTATTTTTAGCATTTCAATGATGCAAGGTATCGCTTGCCGGACAGCCCGGGCTCTGTGGCTGACCAGGTTCTTCTCTTCCATGCTCAGTTCTGCCATGGTGCGCCCAAATTCTTGTAGCGAGAAGATTGGATCGTAACCAAAACCGTTGCTGCCGCGTTCTTCGGGAATGATCTCCCCCAAACACAATCCCTCCACAATTTGGGCCGCTCGCTGCTCCTGGGCATGCTGGGGGGTGATTAAAGCGACCACGCATCGAAAATGAGCGAGCCAGGGGCGGGGGAAACCTCGAAGTTTTTCGAGCAAATACGCCCTGCGATCAGCATCCGTGGCATGGGGCAGGGGTGAGAATCGGGCCGAGAATAAGCCCGGCATACCGCCCAACGCCGCCACTTCCAGGCCGGAATCATCTGCTAAACAAGGCAGCTGGCTGGCCAGGGCAAATGCAGTGGCTTTACGGCTCGCATTTTGGGCGTAGGTCTGGCCATCCTCGACCACCTCCAGATTAAGATTGATCTGGCCAGGCATCACCAGTTCGACACCTGTCTCAGCCAGCAATGCCTGGATTTCGATGATTTTGCCCGGGTTGTTGGTTGCCAGTAAGATTTTTGACATCATCACAGGATTTCCCATCGACCCGAAAAGGGGATAAGCAGCTCGGATCTGATCGTATGATATAATCGCAACAATATCCGAATTCTATGAGTATGAGGCGTTTGAGGTAAGCAAGGTCATTAATTTAATCGGATTGGATGGATCTCGCGCTTACCTGCAACGGCCTCCTTATTTTACCTGCCGGTGTCTAATTCTAAAAACCTATTTATCCTAAATATTGGCTTTATCGTCCACCAGACGGTAGGGTATTTCCGCGATTTCTCTTATAATTATCCAGAAGCCCACATCGGGCCAGATCTGGATTTAAAGGATCTGAATGGGACTGTCCGCGTCACCCGCACAACCCAGGGTTTGCTGGTTCAAGTTCGCATGCACGCCAAGGTTGTCCACGAATGTGTACGCTGCCTGAAGGATTGCTGGCAGCCGCTTGATATCGATTCCGCCGACCTGTATGCATTTTCCCAAAAAACGATCTCTGAATCCGGCCTTATTTTACCCGAGGACGGCAAGATCAATTTAGGCCCTGTCATTCGCGATGAAATGTGGCTTGCTGTTCCGATCAGTCCGCTGTGCAGCCCAGACTGCCTGGGATTATGCTCGATATGCGGCGGTAATTTAAACGAAAACGTTTGCCAGCACGAAGAAGAATTTATCGATCCTCGCCTGGAGATTCTCAAATCGTTCCTCGATAGAGAATGATCCGGCCCTCACATTCATAAGTGCAAGGCACCATCAGCACTGCTGCCTATATCTGATCAGGATGGTCGTGCATGCCGCCTCCAATCCAGCGCCATTTGCTCAACCGGTTGCTACAACAAGCTGAAGAAATCGGGTATATCCGTTGGCAAAATTTGCGCGATCTCACCCCAGGCGTAACAACGAGCACCAAACGTCTTAACGAAATCACTGAGCTGTTGCGTCGGCAGGGGGTCATTATTGTCGAGGACGAACAAGAATATCAGGGTTTATTTTCCGAACTATTCAATCCGCCTGATCCCGAGCCCCAAGAACTGCTTGAGCAAGTCCCCAGCGAAGACACCGTCAGCATCTACCTGCGCGAAATGTCTAGCGTTCCGTTATTAACTTATGAAGAAGAGACGGATTTGGCTAAAAGGATTGAAAACGCCTTTCAAGCCAACTTGCAGCTGGCACAGACGAACCTGAGGTCAGAGGGACCGCGTTCGCTGGAGCTGGAGCTGCAGGTCAGGGACGGATTGCTGGCCCGCGATTATCTCATCCGGGCCAACACCAGGCTTGTGGTCAGCATCGCCCGACGCTATATCGGTAGAGGGGTGCCCTTTCTGGATCTGATTCAGGAGGGCAATTTGGGGTTGATGAAAGCGGTAGAAAAATACGATCATCGCCGTGGATTTCGCTTTTCCACTTACGCGACCTGGTGGATTCGCCAGGGAATCAGCCGCTCGATTGCAGATCAGGGACGCACCATCCGGGTTCCTGTCCATATGACTGACCGGATCCGGCAGATGAATAGAATCAGCCTGCAGTTAGAACAGCAACTCGGCCGGCCGCCAGCTATAGAAGAGCTGGCTAAGTCGATGGATATTGAACCGGCCAAAGTCAAATGGATTCAGCAGGTGGCCCAACTTCCGCTGTCTTTGGAAAGCCCGGTTGGGGATGAGGATGATTCGGAATTGGGCATGTTTATCGAAGACGAACACACGCCTGGGCCAGCCCAGATTACTTATCAAAATATGCTCCGCGAGCGTCTAGAAGAAGTGCTGGGGACGTTGCCTCCCAGAGAGGCGCGCATCGTGCGGCTGCGATTTGGCCTGGGGCAGGACCGTGCATACACTTTGGAAGAAGTGGGCCAAAAATTCGGCCTCACTCGCGAACGAATCCGCCAGATCGAGAGCAAAGCGCTCCGGCGCTTGCGCCACCCCACTTGTGCCCGTTTGCTGCGAGATTATATTTAGGCTCTAACCGACCAGTCGGAAGGGATGTGGTTGTTGTCGCCAGCTGCGACATGGTTGAAGCTGTCACGCACCTGCCTGAACAATTAGGTGGTGTCAATTCCGCTGAACAATGACACACCTGCCTGAAAATCTTGACAAATCCTGGACCGGGCTTTAGACTTAAGCATCTCAATCAGGGAATACAATGCCGGGAGTGTTTGTGCAGTTGGCCGGTAGTTCAGATAAGCGTGAAACGAACATGGTGCATAACAGAAACCAGGTAGCTATATCTTATGATAACGGCAGGATGACCAGTATGGCCATGCTTGGGCGCGCCGCGCAATGGACAGCGGAAATCGCCGCAGGCGCGCTCTAAACATCAATTGAGCAACTTATTTGTGGGCTGTCCAACCAAGGGCAGCCCTTTTTTTTGAGCGGAGGTTACTGTGTCTGAAAACATACTTGTTGCGGTTGCCTGGCCATATGCCAACTCAGATATCCATGTGGGGAATATCACCGGCTCCTACCTGCCTGCAGATATTTTCGCGCGCTACCATCGTCTGGTGGGGAATCAGGTCATCATGGTCTCCGGTACCGATGCCCACGGCACGCCTGTCACCGTTCGAGCGGATGCGGAAGGGACGACTCCGGAGGAAGTATATAAGCGATTTCACGCCGATTTTCTGGAATTGTTCCAACAATTGGGATTGACGTACGACCTGTTCACCAGCACCCATACAGACTTTCATTTTAAGGTTTCCCAGACAATCTTTCTGGCACTCCAGAAGAACGGGTACCTGTATGTAGAGCGCCAAAAACAATGGTATGCACCGGCCCAAAAACGTTTCCTCCCCGATCGTTATGTGGAAGGCACCTGTTATAACTGCGGTTATCCCAATGCTCGGGGCGATCAATGCGATCAGTGCGGCAGTTTGCTGGACGCGAATCAGCTAATCGAACCGCGCTCAAAAATTGATGGCTCAACTCCCGAACTGCTGGAGACAGAGCACTATTACCTCGACCTGGCTCAGCTCCAACCGGCCATTGTGGAATTTCTGCGCGCCCGCGAAACCTATTTGCGTCCCAATGTCCTGCGCCAGTCGCTCGGACAAATCACCGCGAATGATCTGCATGGGCGGGCGATCACCCGCGACCTGGACTGGGGTATTCCGGTGCCGGTGGACGGCTGGGAGAGTAAGGTCTTGTATGTTTGGTTTGAAGCTGTCATTGGCTACCTCTCAGCAGCCATCGAGTGGTCTCAGCTCAAAGGAAAACCGGATGCCTGGCAGGAATGGTGGACCAATCCGGATGCCCGAGCCTATTACTTTATAGGCAAGGACAATATCCCCTTCCATGCGGTCATCTGGCCTGCCCAGCTGATTGGAGTCGGTGAAGAGTTCAGCCAGTTCTACGAAGAGCGGCCAAATGCACCTCTGACCTTGCCTTATGATGTGCCAGCCAATGAATTCATGAACCTGGAAGGCCAAAAAATTTCTGGCAGCCGAAACTGGGCTGTCTGGGGGTTGGATTTTCTCTCCCGCTACGACCCCGACCCTCTGCGCTACTATCTCACCGCCAACATGCCTGAAGCCAAGGATACGGATTGGGATTGGGATGGATTTGTCCATCGCAACAATGATGAACTGGTCGCAACCTGGGGCAATCTGGCGAACCGGGTGCTCTCATTTTGCTATAAGAATTGGGATGGGGTGGTGCCTGCTCCGGGACAACTGCGCCCTGCCGATCAAGAGATCCTGGCGACGGTGGAGGCAGGTTTCGAAGTGGTTGGCGAGCACCTGAATAGTGTCCGTCTGCGAGCCGCATTAGGAGAAGCGATGCGGTTGGCCAGCGAGGTAAATAAATATCTTGACCAGACTGCACCCTGGTTTGAGATCAAAACCGATAAAAACGCGGCGGCAACAACCGTTTACACAGCCTTGAAGGCGATCAATTCCCTCAAGATCCTGTTCGCTCCGTTTATCCCGTTCAGCAGCGAGCGGCTGCACCGCTACCTGGGCTACGATGGGGCGCTCTTTGGCACCCAATTCGTCGAAGTACAGGCTGATCGTCTTGGCGAGCATCAGGTTCTGCGATACCGGCCGGACGGTGCTCGAGGGCACTGGGAAGCCAGTCAGTTGGAAGCCGGGCGGCCTCTCGTAAAACCCGAGCCGCTCTTCCGTAAACTGGATGAGAGCGTGGCAGAGCAGGAACGCGCCCGATTAGGAACATAGGGTGGCCGCGCTTTGACCTGGCAGACGGGCGCCGTCAGGCAAGCCGCTGCCCAGGGGGCGGCGTTTTGAGAAACCACAGGCCGGGCTCGGATTGAAAAATTAATTCAAGAACGCGCTCTCTGGGAATCATGATCAGGATATGCAGGCCTTCAGGGTCCTGCCAGCTCCGGCCGGTTGACTCTACCGGATAATCGTTACCCCGCCATGAGATCCGTTGGGGATATACCCTGCCATCTTGCGTGAATCGGGCAGTTACCTCGATCGACTCCATCATGCTAATATCCTTCAGCGTTTTCCAGGAAGTCCGCCAGCAGTTGCAGGGCTTCCTGAGCTGTTTGTTCCTTGATCTGCAGCCGGTCCCCTTGCCAGATATGGCTCCAGGCTTCGTCGACTCCGCGAGCACTGAGGCCAATCCAGGTGAGGCCAACCGGTTTTTCGGGTGTGCCACCACCCGGCCCAGCGATCCCGCTGATAGACACGCCGATATCGGCGGCTAAGGCCCTGCGAACGCCGCAGGCCATTTCAAGCACTGTTTCTTTGCTGACGGCCCCATACTTTTCCAGGGTTTCCCACCGAACACCTAAAAGACGAACTTTGGCTTCGTAAGCATACGCGGTGACCGATCCCATGTAATATGTGGACGATCCAGGAACGTTGGTAATACGGTGCCCGACCAACCCCCCGGTGCACAACTCGGCAACAGCCAGGCGCAAGCCCTGGCGGCGTAATAATTCCCCGACGATTACTTCTAATGGTTTTTGATTCATGGGCATTATTATCCAATCCTTGTGGGTTCAATCTCCGGCCATAGGCTCTTGGATTAGACGGAAATTTGGTGTTCGGTTTGTTCGGCGCCAGCCGAACAAACCGAACACCAAATCTACAAACTTTGAGTGCCCCCTTTGGGACCTCAATGCGGCTTTGTCAGGCGTGATAGAATTAATAGATATGGAGATCACCGAACCTCTGTCTATCTTGCTCAACTCACTTCCACAAAAACCTGGCTGTTACCTGATGAAAGATGGTAATGGTAAGGTGATATATGTAGGTAAGGCTGTTAACCTGAAAAATCGGGTGCGTTCTTATTTCCACAGCAGTGCCCAGCAGGATCCAAAAACCCGCCAACTGGTGCGCAAGATCCAGGATATCGAATGGATCGTCGTTGGATCTGAACTGGAAGCTCTGATCCTGGAAATGAACCTGATCAAGAAGTACCGCCCGCATTATAACATCCGCCTCAAAGATGATAAACGCTATCCTTACATCAAAGTCCACTGGGCAGACGCGTATCCAAAAGTGACCGTTACTCGCCAGATGGTCCAGGACGGTTCTCGCTACTATGGCCCGTACACCAGCGTCTGGGCAGTCCACCAGACATTAGACGTGTTAAGAAGGATTTTCCCCTATCTAACCTGCGATCGGGAAATTACAGGCCAGGACGACCGGGCCTGTCTGTATTATGATATCAAGCTGTGTACTGCACCCTGCATTGGGGCAATCAAGCATCACGAGTATCGCCAGATGATCGATGATTTGGGACAATTCCTGAACGGCCGGACTGAGCCAATAGTCTCCAGATTGCAATCTGAAATGGAAACCGCTGCCGAATCGCTAAAATTTGAACGCGCTGCGGCTCTGCGCGACCAGCTGCGAGCGATTGAAAACGTGGTCGAGCGCCAGAAGGTCATTTCAAACGATTATATCGATTCGGATGTGCTGGCAATGGCTCGCGATGCTGGCGAAGCCTGTATCCAGGTTTTTTTCATCCGGGGTGGAAAATTGATCGGGCGGGACTATTTCATGATGGAGGGTACCGAGGACACCCAGGACGCGGCAATTATGGCTGAATTCATCAAGCAGTTTTATGATCAGGCTTCCAATGTGCCGCCTCAGGTGCTGCTGCCCCACGAAGTTGAAGAAGCCCAAATCATTCGGCAGTGGTTGAGCCAGAAGCGCGGTGGTGAGAAAGTAGAGATCATGGTTCCACACCAGGGTCAGCAGCAGGAATTAATCGAGATGGCAGCTGAAAATGCCGTTGAAACGCTGACTGCTCTGAAAGCCCAGTGGCAGATGGACAAGCACCGCCAGGAAGAAGCGTTAAGCGAACTTCAGCAAGCCCTGGGTCTTGCACAGCCACCCGGGAAAATCGAGTGTTATGATATCTCTAATACCCAGGGCACTGCCGCTGTGGGCAGCATGGTAGTTTTTGAGCAGGGTGTGCCCAGTAAAAAAAGTTATCGCCGCTTTAATATCCGCAGCGTGAGCGGGCCGGATGATTTTGCCAGCATGGAAGAGGTTCTGACCCGCAGGTTTAATCGTTGGCATGCTGCCCGCCAGGCTGCGAACGAACCAGGTAAGAAGCCTGATCAATCTTTTGCGCGTTTACCCGACCTGTTGATCGTAGATGGCGGTAAGGGCCAGCTAAGCCGGGCGGTTGCTGTGCTTGAACGCTTCGATCTGCTGGACAAAATTCCGGTCGCTGGTCTGGCCAAACAAAATGAAGAATTGTTTGTGCCTGGCAGGTCGATTTCCATTCTGCTGCCGCGCCAGTCCCAGGGGTTGTATCTGCTTCAGCGGATACGGGATGAGGCCCACCGCTTTGCAATCACGGCCCATCGCAACCGGCGCGAGAAGGCTGGATTGGCATCTCGCTTGGACGCTGTGCCTGGGATTGGACCTGCTCGGCGAAAAGCCCTTTTGGCCCGCTTTGGTTCAATTGATGCAATTCAGGAGGCCGCCAATGAAGAGCTGCTTTCAGTGCCGGGCATCAATCTGGGTATTGTTGAGGCGCTGAAAGCTCATTTGGATTGAGCAAAAAGGGTGCCCAAAACACACAACACTCTCGCTACATTTTGGCTCAGATATTAATTGAGAAGACCACTAAGTTGTCTGTCAGGATAAATTTGATGAATGTGTGGGCGAATTTCGTCCACAAATATCCATCTAAAACAACTTGACTAAGTTAGCCCGCCTGATGAAGTCTATAAGCATAGTCAGATGCAATACAGTCTATTGGCATCTGTGATAGGAGTTTAGAATGCCTAAAAGTAAAAAGAAGAGTGTATCAAAGAGAGAACAACGCAACCTGCGGACCCAGCAGATCGTGTTTTATGCAATTGGGATCATCATTATTTTGAGCATGGTGATTTCACTGGTCGCAAATTGAGGTTGTCTGGGAAGTCTGGCCGATTATTGAAGTGGAGGGTGGACTGTGCCCATAATCGCTCTCTGAGTATCACTATCGCGGAAAGGCACTCGCCCACAGTTGTTAATTATCCCAACTTAAGCCGATCGTCCTGGTGAATATGAGAATCCAGGTAGAGCACCGCAAGCGCGGTTTTAACCTGGAAAGGTCTCATCCTTTAGCAAAGACCAGATCGTTTCGTTAAATTTTTGAACGGAAAAAGGTTTTTGCAGCCAGTGGACGCCGCCCTTTTCTAATATCCGCTGGTAATTACCCTCCAATGGATGGCCAGTAATGAAAAGTATCTTAATATCGCCATAGTTCGCTTGAAGGTGGTTATATAATTCGATCCCGCCCATGGCGGGCATGACTACATCGCTGATTATGAGCGTTATCCGCCCCATTTCTCGCTCGAAGATCTCAAGCGCATGCTGGCCATTCGCAGCTGTGATCACCTCATACTGATTGGCTTGCAGTAGGGCGCAAATTGCCTCGCGGGTAATTTCATCGTCCTCAACGACCAGAATGGTTTCTCCTTGGCCGCTGACCTCCTGAGGTATGTCTGAAATTGGGGGCATCAACGGTGGGTTTTGAAGCATCGGCAGATAGATGATAAAGTTTGTGCCTGCCCCGGGCTGGCTCTTTACATCGATAAACCCTTCATGATTACGGATGATGCCATAAACTTGCGCCAAACCCAACCCGGTTCCCTGGCCTACCGGTTTTGTCGTGAAGAATGGCTCAAAAATGTGTTGGATCACCTCCGCGGGGATACCTGTACCCGTATCAGAAATTTGGATTCGAATCCAGTTTCCGGATGGCATGCTGATAACTGGTGGAGGTTGCCCGACCTGCAGTTCATAGCGAGTCAGGGCGAATTGAAGTAATCCACCTTCTGGCATCGCATCCCTGGCATTTAAAGCCAGATTCATGAACACCTGCTGCAAGCGAGTAGGGTCGGCATTGACCCAATAATTGCCTGGCTGGTAGGTCAGCTCCAGGCTAATCGTCTCCGGTAGGATCCGGCCGAGCATTTTATCGAGTTCTTTCACGAATGGCAACAGATCCAGCGCAGTCTGCTCCATAATAGAACGTCGGCTGAAGTCCAATATTTGCCGGATCAGGCTGGCAGCGCGCTGCACCTGTTCTTCAATGATTTTCAACTTATCCCGGCTATCTTTTGGTATATCCGGCTCGTTGCGAAGTAAGTCGGCATAGACCAGGATTGCTGCCATAATATTGTTGAAATCGTGGGCAATACCGGCTGCCAGCTGTCCCACAGTAGCCAGCCTTTCCTGGCTTTGGATGCGATCCTGGTTTTCCCTTTCTCGAGTAACTTCACGCAGTGTCAATACCCATTGCTGGGATGGCTCCCCAACTGGCCGAATTTGGGCTTCAAATATCCGGCGGGGAGGGCCCTCCAGGGTGATTTCGACGGGCAGCAGATCTTCCTGGTGCTCCAGCAATTCTTGAAATGGAGTAGAGCCGAGATAATCGCCAATCTTGTCATCGATTTCTGGGTTAAGAATCGTCAGTATCTGTAGGCCAATTGGGTTAGTAACCAGTAAGTTAAACTCATGATCCAGCAAGACGGTCCCCACCGGCATATGCTCAACCAGGCTTTCCAGATGTTTTTGCTGTGCAGTGAGCAGGGCAGTCAGTCGCTGGGCAGCTGTGGACGCCTGGTTTGCAAAGGTGTTGACCAGGCGCATGTGTTCTGCTCTGAAAGCAGCTCTGTTCTGGCTGGCAAGCATGAGCAAACCCACCAGCTGACCGCCAATTTTGACAGGCGCATAGATGTAAGATGTAAATTCACTCACTGGCACTTGATTGGCCTGATAATCCTTCGATTGAACCAGCTCAAGCGCACAATTTAGCGCTTTTTTACCCCCATGGGCATGGATTGCCTCCAGGAATGTAGCACGAATCTTTTCCAGACCTGTGTCGGAAAGCGGCCAGCTGGTCCTAACAGAGATTGACCGGCAGTCACCATTTGACAGATAGCCAATTACCGCATCGCTAAGGACGGCGCTCTGAAGGTGCTCCATCACCAGCGTTAAAAGCTCCTGGTAAGAGAATCGGAAGGCGATCTCCTGACTTAATTCGTAAAGCTCAGTCAATTCAGCTGTACGTTGAGCAACTGTCTGTTCTAGCTCCTCGGCATGCAATCGGACCTGTTCATATAAAAGTGCATTTTCCAGAGCCACGGAGATTTGCCCTGCTAACACCTGGAGCAGATCATGATCCTGTTCGTTCAACTGTCTGGAACGATCCGTCTCAATATTGATCACACCTACAACCTGGCTTCCCCTAAATATTGGAACAGCCAGTTCTGAGGCGCTTTCTATCATACAGTCCTGATAATCCGGGTCTTTGGTCACATCAGGGACCAGAGCCGGTCGGGCGGTACGAGCCACTCTCCCGATAATACCCTTATCTAATGGGAATACACTTTTTTCTGGCCGTGGTCCGTAAGAGGCTTTGAGCACCAGTTGAGCGTGTTCGATTAGGAAAATTCTGACCTGGGGATAGCCAACCTGGACGCCAAGCCGGCGGACAAATTCTTCCAGCAGAACCTGCGGTTCATGGCGTTGATTGAAGGTTTGGGTAAGGCTTTGAATGAATGTGATTTCTGCCAGCCTGCGCTGAACCTCCTGGTAGCGACTGGCATTGCTGAGAGCCAGGCTAACTTCCTGGCAAATAGCGCTCATCAGGACTAGATGATCCGGTGAAAAATGTTCAGGCTCTATGTGCAAAACGGTCAGCACCCCCAACAATTGCTGGCCAGAAAGAATAGGGGCAGAGATTGCAGAGTTTAAATCATCATCCAGCCCTGGCACAGGCAGCCAGCGCACATCTTGGCGAAGGTCAGGGATATATAGTGGCTGCCGGTTTTCTGCAACCCAGCCGGCCAGTCCGATGCCTGGTCTGAGCCTGAAATTCTCATCCAGCTCTTGCAGAGACATATTTGTCGATCCAAATATGGCCCGGATGCTCAAACGAGCATCTTCTGGCAGATAGATGAACGCCTGGCCAACCACTCCGTTTAATGCTTGGCAAGTAAGATGAATGGCGCGCAACAAGATTACGTCCGGTTCCAGGCTGGACACGATTTCTCGCCCAATATCATAAAGCAGGCTGAGATGCCGTCTCTCTGTAGCTGCTTGCGCGAACAGGCGGGCGTTTTCAATCGCAATCGAAGCCTGGTCCGCCAACAGGCGCAGCATGTGGATTTCATTCTCTGGGAATTGGCGCGAGCTGCGGTAGGAGATATTCATAACCCCTACGACCCGTTCACCGAAAATCAACGGCAGCCCAATAATTGCACCGGCCCAACTCGTAGGGGCATTCTTGTATAGTGGATGCTGGGTCATGTCTGGAACAAGAATCGTATTACCAGTTCGGGCAACGGAATAGGTCAATCCATCCTGGCGCGGCTCGCTGAAGGGTTTCTTTTGGGGACCATCGGCCCATAGAGCAGCCCCAAAAGTAAGTTTGCCATCGCCGTCGGCGTTGTATAAAAATATATGGCTGTTGTTCACCTCTGGCAGCAAGCTGATCGCAGAATACAGGATATTATCCAGCACCTGGCTCAGCTCGAGGCTGGCAGTTAAACTCAAGCTAGCCTGGCGGACTGCTTCCAATTCTTCAGCGCGCTGACGCAGGCTGTTTTCCAATTTTTTCTGTTGGGTAATATCCTCGACCGTTCCTTCATAATACAAGACTTGCCCATCCGCTGCTTTAATCGTTTGTGCGGTTTCGCGGACATATAGTTCCAATCCATCTTTACGCCGCCAGATAGTTTCCAGACCGTTTACCTGTCCCTCGTCACTGATGATGGTTCTAAATTGCTGCCTCGATGGATCCGAGGCATAACCCAATTCTTCCAGGTTGCGCTGCTGCAGTTCTTCCAGCGAGCTGTGCCCAAGCATTTCAATCAGCGCCGGGTTGGCGATCACAATTTGGCCTTCAGGTGTAGCCCGGTAGATGCCAATCATTGCATTCTTAAAGATCGACCGGAAGCGTTCTTCGGAGAGCTGGAGTGCTTGCTCCGATCGGACCTGATCGGTGATATCTTCGAACATGCCTTGGATGAGCGGCTTTTCATTCGCCGTGAACAGTTTTGCCAGGACACGTACGAATCGACGTTCCTGATCGGGGCGGGTGATCTCAAGCTTAATTTCGATTTGTCCGCGCAGCCGGACTATCTCCAACATGCGTTGGATGGCCTCGTTGACTTGTCCGGGTTCTAATGCATATACTGGCTTACCAATCAAATCGTCTTCTTTTAGTCCGGTGATGGTGACAAATTTTCGATTACAAGACAGGATTTTGGCTGAAATCGGATCAATAATCACAATACCGTCAATTGCAGACTCAAACAAGCTGCGATATTGAACTTCAGCCTGGTGCAATTGGGTGAATAACCGGGCATTTTCGATCGCGATAGAGATATGGTTTGCCAGAGCTTCTATTACCGGACCATGCTCGGCTGTCAGGCCGCTGCCAAAGACATTGAAGACACCAATGATCTCTTGCAGGCTTTGGATCGGGGCAACAATCGCCGGATGGTTACCATAGGCTTCAATGAACTTATCCTTGAGGGTGTTCAGATCCTCGGGAATAAATTGCACGACAATGGTTGAACTATCGGGCAAGTATAGAGGCTTACCGGATTGCAGCACTTCATGGTATGGCTGCACCTGATTGGCAGGCAACGCATAACCTTCGGCTTCAAAACCAACCAGTTTCTTGAGACGATCCAATAAGCTGCTGGGCTGTGACAGCGCCCGAATTACCAGATTCTGGCGGTCATCGTCCAAAATTGAAATGACACCAATCAGATTTAAGCTGGCGATTTGTTCCTTAAACACAGCATAAACCTGGTCTTCCGAATGGGATGATCGCTGGATCATGGCTGCAGCCGCGTTGAAGGCTTCCAGCAAATCGGCCACCCGGCCTGACCCCAAATCTCCGATTTGTTTATTTAGATGAGAATGGTTGTTTTCGTGATCTGTCATTTGAATTCTAAGATTATTTTTTCAGGCGGCATTGCCAGACCGATCCATCCATGGTTCATTATACTCAGATCATTGTGCAGGGCACCTTGTGAAATTGTCAGGAGAGCAGTCAAAGCTGGCGGAATCTTTCGTGGGCCGGAAAAGCTTGGCCCACATCCAACAACATCAACAACATTTTAGTGCACCCCCAAAGGCGGGGAGCACTAAAAGTTTGTAGATTTGGTGTTCGGTTTGTGCGGCGCCAGCCGCACAAACCGAACACCAAAATTATTTTTCTACAACACTTGAGTACACCCCAAAGGCCCACGTATACTTGGCGATGAGCTTTCCATGTTAGAATTCGTAATCAGCAGGGCTGCTAAAATGCTCAAATAAACATAGAATCCATAGTCTTCGGTGGACCCTTAAATCGTGATCTAAAATAAGTATTTGGGGTTTATTAGTATACAACGCGAAGGATCAAATCATGGCATCAACAAAATCAACCACAGCTTGGGCCGAAGTAGATGATAACGGCAGGTTAATTCTGCCTCAGGAAGTAATTGCGAATTACGGATTGAAGCCGGGAGCTAAGGTGCGATTGGATGAGGGGGGTAATTTTGTGCGGATGCATCGGCCAATTACTCAGTTGACCAAGGTGTATATCGAACCTACGGTTGCCTGTAATCTGGACTGTATCACCTGTTATCGAAACGACTGGGATCAGACAATTGGACGGATGAGCGAAGAGACATTTGGCAATATTCTCAATGGGCTCAAAGCCCTTGACCCTATCCCGAGCGTGTATTTTGGTGGGATCGGCGAGCCCTTATTTCATCCAAAGACGATCGATTGGATTGCAGAGATCAAGGCGCTGGGTGTCAAGGTTGAATTAATCACAAATGGCACGATCTTGAACGAGAAAAAATCACGGCAGCTGATTGACTCTGGCCTGGATACGATCTGGGTTTCAATTGATGGCGCTTCACCCGATACTTATGCTGATATTCGTCTGGGGGCAGAACTGCCAAATGTGCTTGAAAACCTCAAGCGTTTGCATAAAATCCGAAAGGGTGGTCACTTCCCAAAACCCGAGATTGGGGTAGCATTTGTGGCTATGAGAGGAAATATTGCCGATCTCCCGAAGATCATTCGGATGGGCCACCTTTTCGGGGCCAAATATTATTCTGTTAGCAACATCCAGCCCGTCACACCAGAGCTCCAGGAGGGCCGACTTTATACGCGCACAATGCATAATATTGCCTATATCCCATCGCCGGTCTTACCGAGTCTGAATCTACCAAAGATAGATTTTAATCAGGAGACTAGCGCGGCATTAATTGAGGCGTTTAACAGCGGTTGCAATGTCAGTTATGCTGGTAATAACTGGGGAGGTGCAAACGACACCTGTAATTTTGTTGAAAGCGGGACGATGTCGATCGCCTGGAATGGCGATGTTAGCCCTTGCTGGCCGTTGATGCACACCCACACCAGCTATCTGCACGGCAAGCCACGCGTCTCACTGAAGCACATAATTGGCTCTGTGAATGAGCGTTCTCTGCAAGACCTGTGGCTTGATCCTGAATATCTGGCATATCGTCAGAGATTACACAATTTTGTTTTCGCACCCTGCACTTTCTGTGGTGGGTGTGACCTCTCCGAAAGCAATGTGGAAGATTGTATCGGTAATACGATCTTCCCGGTGTGTGGTGGATGTTTGTGGGCGCAAGGAATTATCCAATGCCCGTAATTTACTCCCAACTGAACGAAACGATGTGAACTATTTGTCCTTGATGGACTCCAATGGATGAATCTTTGCAAGTGATCTACAGGCCTGGCCTGGAAAATAGGCGAAACCGATGAAAGTTTATTTCTACGCAACATTGCGTGATATTGCTGGCGGAAAAGTGGTTGAGTTACCATTAGAGCAAGGACTCACAGCCAAGGATGTGCTGAGTATCATTATTGCCAGATTCCCAGCCATGAAAAAAGAATTATTTCAAGAAGATGGAAGCCTTTATGGACATGTTCATTTTATGTTAAACGGGCGGGATGTGCAGTTTTTAGATGAAGGAATGAACACTCAAATTGGCCATGATGATTTGATCACTGTCTTCCCTGCGGTGGGCGGAGGCTAACCAGCTTGACAAAAGTGAGTTTGGGAAAACTCCAACTCAAACCCGGAAGGTTTTTGTGGGTTGGAAATATTGGCGCACAAAATCAGGTTAACTCCCATTAAGGGTACGGATCCCATAGTCACCTTAGCACAGAATAGAAACAGCCAGTGTGTATCATCTATCACACTGGCTGTGTTCTATTGTTACGGGGATCTCAAGGTCAAACCCTGAAAATCTCAACCGCGCTGTAACCGTTGGATTTTAGATTATCTCCAACTCCTTGAGCTTTTCTTCAGGTACAACGCCATTAACCCAGCCGCGCTTCTCGTAATATTCTTCGAGCATATCATCCAATTCGCAAACGTGGCCTATGCTGCCGCCCATGGTGGATGGCTCTTTGGTGAACCGATCAGGAAGAGTGTCACTGCCTTCGCGGAAACCGTTCAGGTTATTGTAGTGGCGTTCTAGATTGTAGACACGCTCACCGACCTTGAGGAGATGTTCGGCACTGGATGGGACGCCTGTCATGGCCTCATACTGGGCTGCAAACGAATCCAATGACTCGGCAAAAGTGGCAAACTTGCAGAGATCCAAACAATCCGTGACGGTATGAACGTTCTGGAAGATCACATTCATCTCGCCTTTACCCTTCCACGCCAGGGGATCTGCTACGGTGGATGGTCCGAGCACGTTACCAACAACTTCAGCTGCAGGGGTATAACCTCGCAAGTGGCAGGCACCGCGGTTGCTGGTGGCGTAACCCAGACCCATACCTTTGATCCCGCGTGGATCGTAAGCCGGCACGCCCTGGCCTTTGCATGTCATCGCCAGTTCGGGGTGGCCGAAGTGTGCTGCGGTGGCATTGGCGCCCTCTGCCATTACATTGCCCAATCCTTCACGCCGGGCGATTTTACCGGCGAGCTCAACCATCTTCTCGCCGTCGCCCCAGGCGAGTTTTCCATCGCCGTTGGTGTAGCCCTTTTGAGATGCTTCCATGTAAACGGACAGTGGGTGACCAATCTCGATCGCGTCCATGCCTAAATCGTTACAAGTGTCGATGATCTTTGCCACAACACGGACATCGTCGTTACCGCAGTTTGCGCCCACAGACCAGGCTGGTTCGTATTCGACCGATTCCATGCGGAGACCGGCGTAGGGGCCATCTTTGATCTCAACTTCCTTCTTGCACGCGACCGGACAGGCGTGGCAGGTTGGATTGCCAACCAGAATATGTTCATTGACGTATTCACCGCTATTTTTCTCCGCACCTTCAAAGGCGGTAAATTGGCTGTTTTTGGCGGGCAAACCACCAATCACGTTGGTCATGTTCATCAATACGTTGGTGCCATAAACAGACAGCCCGCCCTTGCGAGGCGATGTCACGACGCGCTCGTCCATGATCTCCGCCAGTGCCGTAGAATGAGCGGCTTTCCATTTATCGCGATCTGCAGCCTTGACAATCTTCTTCTCGGCTTTAATCACGATGGCCTTTAAGTTCTTGCTGCCTCCCACGCAGCCAGTCCCACCTCGGCCGCTGGCGCGGTCATCTTCATTGATCCAACAAGCAAATTTAACCAGATTTTCTCCAGCCGGGCCTATGGAGATCACGGTGAGGTCTTTTTCACCGTATTTTTCTTTGAAATGCTTGATGGTGTCATGAATGCCTTTGCCCCAAACTTCGGAGGCATCCCGGAGTTCAAACTTGCCATCTTCAATATAGGCATACACGGGTTTTTCTGCTTTGCCCTTAAATACCAAACCATCGTAGCCTGCCCAGCGCAAGCGTGCCGCAGACCATCCACCGTGATGGCTGTCTGTGACGGTGCCGGTCAGTGGGGACTTGGTGACCACAGCCAATCTGCCACTCATATTCGCTTCGGAGCCGGTAAGCGGACCGTTCATGAAGCAGAGGATGTTTTCTGGGGACAGTGGGTCGACCTCCGGTCCGTTATCAAAAACGAACTTGACCCCAAGTCCTCGGGCTCCAATATATTTGAGTGCCAGGTCTTCTGGAACAGGTTTAAATTCCACTTTACCTTTTGTGAGATCAACCCATGCAATCCGATTCGCGTAACCACCGAGAGTCATTTTTACATCCTCCTTTCAAAATTGGCCCAAAAGATTATGAATTTGTTGCTGCTCATAGAATTGTTTTCAGGGAGGTAATGCGAGCTGCTTCGCACCCACATTCGGCAAGACAGGCCATTTCGATATCCTGTCTGCTCGTTTGAGGCAACCGAGAATCCGAGGCCTCTCAGTTTAGCATAACGAAAATCTCGGCAGCGCAACAGTGACAAATGCAATGATTTCCGATGATTTTTACCCTAAAATAAAACTTAACGTTGAAAAAATGCTACAATGAATCGAGGCTACCGATTAATGGCACTGGATCGCTTTGGACGTAGAATCCGATATTTACGCATCAGCCTGACTGACCACTGCAACCTGCGTTGCGTTTACTGTATGCCAGAAGACATGGTTTTCAGGCCGACCGCCGATCTTATTCAGGATGATGAAATCCTGACGCTGGTTGGCGTATTTGCCAGTCTTGGGTTCGATAAGATCCGCTTGACAGGTGGCGAACCCACCGTCCGGGCGCATGTGGTTGATATTGTCAGGGGAATTGCAGAAACACCCGGAATTCGCTCGCTATCAATGACTAGCAACGGCGTCAATTTTGCGCGGCTTGCGGCTCCCCTGGTTGAGGCCGGTTTGCAGCGGGTCAATTTCAGCCTGGACACACTCGACCCCGAAAAATTTCGCCGGCTGACGCGGCGAGGATCAATAGAGGATGTGTGGGCAGGGATTTTTGCAGCTGAGCGGGTTGGATTGAGCCCTATAAAAATTAATGCAGTTGTGATGCGCGACTACAATGACGCTGATATCGTTGACCTGGCGCGCCTGACGATCGATCATCCCTGGCAGGTAAGGTTCATCGAAATGATGCCCTTCGCCGGGGCGACTGAGTTTCAAGAAATGCAGACAATGCAGGAAGAAGAGATCATACAAAAGATCGAAAGCGCGCTCGGCCCATTGCAGTTGTTAAATGGTGGCCAGCTGGATGGTGAAGCGCGCCTGTTTAGTTTGGCCGCCGCCAGGGGGACCCTGGGCTTTATCTCAACGGTGAGCAAACCGTTCTGCGCCAGCTGTACCAGGGCACGCCTGACTGCGGACGGCTTTTTGCGCCTGTGTTTGCTGCGCGAACAAGAAGTCGATGTGCTGACACCTCTACGGCAGGGTGCCAGCTTCCATGAGCTCCAACAATTGATTATTCATGCGATCTGGGAGAAACCCTGGGGGCATGGCCTGGCGGAGCGTAATATTCCCTTAAATAGGGTGATGAGCGAAATCGGGGGTTAATCGGCCGCCAGCTTTTGGAGTTTCATGCGGATTTCGCGCCACTGAAATCTTCGAGATACCCAATTTCTGGCGGATTTTTTCAGGCTCCATTCCTGCCGTCCAGTCGTTTAGAGCTGCCGTCCAGCGGCACATATCGAAGGACAGGTGCTTTTCCAAACCGGCCTCTTCACTCAAGTCTTCTAGCAGGTATTCCAGGCGGCGCGGCGACCAGGCAAATATCCGGTCGCTGGTTTCGTACTGGGCTGCATACTCATGGTAGGCCGGTACCCAGCTCTCTGGTAGAGCGATCTTGCGCTCTTTATAACGGTGCCTTGGGCTGGCGTAGCGTACAAATAGCAAGGGGCCATTTGGCGAGTCCAAATCGAGATGATTGGGGCTGAGTGCCAGGCATTCACCTTTCTTTATGCCGGTACTGAGCAGCAAGGCAGCCAGCGTGTAATAGCGTGCATCCGGTTTGCTGCCCACGCGGTAGGCATTGGCAATCTGCAGGATCAGTTCGGATTCATCCGGTGTGAGAACCGTGGGCATTGGGCTGATGACAGTTTTCTGGATAACCCTATCGGCCGGGTCGATCCTTAGGACTCCATTCTGGGTGAGCCATCGAAAAAAAGCCTTCAATGAAGTGATTCGACGAGCCAAGGTCTTTGGGCTGCATGGAACGCCGCGCCCGGTCTGCATCCAATCCAAAAAATTGTTCAAATCCTGGGTAGTAATGCTGCCCAGGTTGCGGTCTGGGGGTAAATATGAGGCCAGCAAGCGCAGATCAGCCGTGAAGGCTTTAATCGTGTGGATTGAATTGCCTTGATCATCCAGAAAAATTCGCCAGGCTTTGATGGTAGGCGTAAGCAAACTACCGGTAGTAATATGGGCGCTGCTGCCCGTTGTGATCGACTCTGCAGCCATTTGACCTCCTGGAAGAAATCTTTTCGTATAGTCTAATTAATGGAAGTTTAGCTGATAATCAGCCAAATGTCAATTGATCCAGATCTAAGGGATTCTGCAATAAGTAGATAATGAAGAAACAAGGCTGAGCAGGAGCAAACAGGCGTCTAAACTGAGTTGAAACAGTTTTTGGAGCCAAAAATCTAGTGGAAGAATGCGATTTAGAGCAATAAGTCAAGGCGATCGGAGCAACAAGTCCGCAACCAGGGGGAAGAACAGAGCGCCAGAGCGAGACAGGGCAAGTGGTTGGCGCCCTGGAAAAAGGCGATCAGGCGCGTGGGAACAAGCCTTCAGGGCAGCTGAAAGCAGCTTGGAACAAACGGGTGGCGGGATCAGGCGTTCAAGGTCCCAGCTCCTGGCAGGCCGCTCGAGAAGCCTGGCCAATCAGGCGAGCCAGGTTAAAGGCCAGGGAAAGGGTATCGCCGATCAGGGTAGCCTTGGCGGTGTTGGGCAAGCCGAACCAGGGGGAGCGCTTGAGCCCCCGGCGGGTCTGGCTGGCATTGCGGCTTTCGGCATAACTCTGGCGACCGATGCGCAGTTTCCAGGTGGGCGAACCGACTTGCAGATCCCGGGCCAGGCGGATACAGCCATCCGGCAGGCTCAGGCCAATGGTGAGGCTCGAGCACCTGCCGCAAGCGCTCCGGCAAACAAGCCAGTTCATCCTGCAGCGCCTGATGCACCTGCTCCGCCTGCCAGGCCGCCAGGATCGCCCCCAGGCTGTCTCCCGCTCGCTGCGGCTCAAGCCACCCTTGTGCCTTACCTGCCTGTCTCACCGCTTGCCACACCCGGTTGCGGATCGCTCGCCCTGCAAAGGTCGAGAAGGTACACCCGCGTTCAGGCTCGTACCGCAGGATCGCCAGCCACAGCCCGATCCGCCCTTCCTGGATCAGATCGGCGTAGTCGGCTGCCCCGGGGCACTGCCGCCGCACCATGTAATGGATCAGCCCTTCGTGTTCCTGGAGCAGCTTCTCCAGGCAGGCCCTACATCCATCTTGGGCGCAGCCAAATTTGCCGGGGTGATCCGCATCCCGGTGTTGTACAATATCCATGTGACACCTCCTTGGGTTTTTGGTCTAGGGATAAACCTAATTTACCTAAAGAGGTGTCGCTTGTCTATTCAGTTGACTTTGCCCTTCTGCTTGAGTTGACTTTTTCTCCCCCGACTTGTTGCACTATCCCTCTAATAGATGGGTGCTTGGAGTGGATGGTAGTAGCTGCCCAATCTGAGCACCCAAATCTGGGACTCCCCCACAGAGATTCCTGGACAGGCTACAACAATCACTTTATAAGGGTTTCAGATAAGGGTATAATTCAGGATATTCTGGCTTCAGTAATGTGATTACACATCCAGATCCAACCATAGGAGGAGACATGAAGTTTCGTCTGACAATTATCCTTAGCCTGTTGATGCTCGTTTTGCTGGCAGCCTGCAGCAGTGCTCCTGCCCCGGCAGTCACTGCCGAAGCCCCATCAAGCGCTACGCAAGCAACTCCGGCAGAAACCGAAGCGGCTGAGGCTTATCCTGTGCCAGCCCAAGCAGTTGTTACAGAAGCACCGCAAGTGGCTCCAGGCAAGTCGCTCTACCCGGGCCCTCAGAGCGGAGAATCCGTTGCCTGGGCGCAGGCTGTCGCTATGATCAACAACGGCGAAATCAGCCAGATCATGAAGTCACAGTCCTTAGAATTGACATTGAGCCTGAAAGATGGCCGCTCGCTCCTGACGGTAGAAACGGTGGATGGGGAACTCCAAGCTGTTTTAAACCGTTGTGGAGACGATTGCGCCGATATTGTCGTGACAGGTCCGTAGAAAACCTGTGTGCAATAAATAACGGGCTGGATGAACCAAACCATCCGGCCCGTTATTATTATTACCATAAATACGGGACAAGCATTCTCGGATCGAAGCCAGGGTCAGGGATTGCCTGCCAGGTCCAGCTCGGGGGCTATCCTGCGCATGGCTTCGATAACATGATCGACGTGCTGCCACAAATCAATCCCAAACTCTTCAGCTGCGCGAGCGATTTCTTCTCGATTGGCGCCTGCTGCGAAAGCTTTATCTTTCCATTTCTTCTTTACAGATGATGCTTTTAGGTCATGCAGCGAACGGGATGGGCGCACCAGAGCCACGGCGGTTATTAAACCCGTTATCTCGTCGCAGGCAAATAGGGCTTTTTCCATGACAGTGCGGCGTGGAACCCCGGTATGGTCGGCATGACTCTGGATAGCCCGCACGATCTCTTCCGGGACTCCCCGTTCGCGCAGGATGGGCGCACCTGCCTGTGGGTGCTCTTCCAGGGTGGGGTGGATTTCCCAATCAAAATCATGAAGCAGGCCAGCTAACGCCCAAGTATTAACATCTTCATTCATCTGCTGGGCGTAAAAAACCATGGCGGCTTCAACAGCCAACATATGTCGGATCAGGTTTTCATTTTTAACATATTCTCGCACGAGCGCCAGGGCTTGTTCTCTTCTCATTGCGCCTCTTTTCGGGGAAATATCGGTTCGGGGTCTCCCAGAATGGGTTGCGGACGGGTGATATGCGCTTCCCACAAAGCAACCAGTGTGGCGGGTGTCTCCCGCAGATTCCAGAAGAATAGAGAGCGCCTGCGATACTGGCGCAGATCGGCCGGAACCCCAATCGCTTCAACACCCAGTGCATTGCACAGGTAGATCGCCCTGGGAAGATGGAATTGCTGGGTAACCAGAACAGCTTCTTTGACCCCAAATATCTCCCGGGCGCGGTAGCAGGTGTCGTAAGTTCGCTGGCCTGCGTAATCAAGCACAATCACCCCTTCAGGCACGCCCAGGTCCATGGCATAAGCCTGCATGGCTGCCGGTTCGTTGTAATTGGCGGTGCTGTTGTCGCCGCTCATCAGGAGTTTCTCAACTTTCCCTGAGAAGTACAGCTCAGCTGCTGTAGCAACTCGATCTCGCAGCACCGGGGTGGGCGAGCCATCCCGCCATAATCCAGCGCCAAAAACGATCGCAACCCGCTTTTGGGGGGCTTGATCAGCGTTAAAGATTCTGGCAGCCGAATGAAATGCAGTAATCAGGCGCGGAACAGCCAGGATCATTACCAAAACCAAAGCCAGAACCGCCGCCAGGCGGAGAGTAGTTTTTAGGATTATATTCAACACGGGCGAATTTTACCACGCCTGCTGATGCAATTAGCTTAACCCCTGATGAGCGGCAGTCATTACAGCTCGATTTTTAAATGAGTATGAGGCACAATTTGGACAAACGCTTAGATTGTGCCTCATGATATTTGCTTTTATCGACACCCCCGCCGGTCCAATGATTACCACCGAGTTGTATGGTACGATTTGGTGCGGAGCCATTCTATCCGAAGCGGGCTTTGTGTTTCAGGCGATCAGACTACCCGCTCTCGCAGATAGGAACTCAGGTAATCCATCATGGCGACAACGATCGTAATCGCGATCATCTGTGCGCTGGCGGCCCGGTAGTTCAGGAGGTTAATGTTCTGCTGCAGAAGCAGACCGATACCGCCGCCGCCGGCGAAACCGATGATGGTTGACATGCGCACATTAATATCCCAGCGGTACATCGTAAAGGAAATGTATGGTGGAACGATCTGGGGAATCACTGCATAGACGATGGTCTGTAAACGGGTCGCTCCGGTAGCTTTGATGGCTTCGATCGGGCCGGCTGAGATGCTCTCTACCTGTTCCGAATAAAGTTTAGCCAGCGCAGCGATGGTGTGCAAAGACAGCGCCAGCACACCGGCAAATGGCCCGGTGCTGACCAGGACCACAAAGATGATCGCCATGATGAAAGCTTCGATAGAACGCAGGGTGTTTAAGATGGTCCGGACGACATAGTAAATCGTGATGCCAACAGGAAGAGAGGCGCGCGGCTCTGCCCTGGCAAAGAGCAGCAACCCGGCTAAACCCCCAACCAGACCAGGAATACCGAATACGATCGTGGGGTTATTGAACTGATAAAGCCATTCAACCACGCCAGCCAGTAAGATGAACAGAACGGCTCCAGAAACAGCTCCAAGCAGCCAGTTGACAGCTTTCAACGCACCCAAAGGCAGCCGTTCTGTAAGCAGCTGGCCCAGCCTGCCCGCCCAGTTTGCCAAAATCCCACCGACCGCCAGACCAATTACCCCTGTCAAAATGGTCGTGACAATGTCACCCAGGTTCGCCAGGAACGTACCCAGGAATCCAACCGGACCTAGAGGGATTGCCAACCGGTTCCCGGCCTGGATTGCCAGATTGGCGAGCATGAAAATGGCCAGGATGCCAAACAAGGCCGCGATCAGCAGCGCGATCAGACGAATGATGCGGATTGTCGTTGTAGGGCGGGAAGTCTCTACCTGGGGCAGCGCCCAACGAGCCAGCAAGATCGCTAATATCGGGCTGACAATCAACCCGGTCCAGCGCTGGATGGGGTCTGCAAGTAAAACCTGGTTAAAACTGGAAGCCCAGCCAGCGGCTTGCACACCCAGGAAGATACCGAGCGGCCAGGCAAGTATGGAGAGAGCCACGCTCGCCAGCGGGCTGGCAACATCTTTCATGATGTTGCGAGCAGCCAGGAAGCTGACCGGAATAGCCAGAAAGGTACCTAAGGTTGTTGCCAGCAGTGCCAGGAAGACAGTCTCGATAATCTTGTTCCAGGTCTCGAGACCATTTCGGGATAGTTGTGGTGAACCAACATTGGTGCGGGTGATCGTCCGAATGGTTTGTGGTTCGGGCACTGGCTGGCGCTTGGGCAAGGTAACAATTTCTTCAAAGTAACCCAGTTCATCCGTCTGAAAATTTCCTAACTGGAGAGTCACTTCGCTGGGAGGAATGAAATTAATCGGACCAGTGATGTTGGGCAGGAAATTAAAGCCTTGTATCGTAACTTCCGTATCCGGATCCGCACAGGGAGGCGAGATCACCATATAAGGTTCATCTTTGTTTGGTTCTGGGGGTGTATAGCCGCCTTCCGGACAGCCTACCAGTATCGGCGCATTGATAACTACTTCAGTTTGCTCATATTCAACGAAATCCGGGTGGGCAAGAGCCCGCAATATACGCACAAATGATGCTTGCCGGCGCGGCTCACGCGTTTTATCGAGGCTGACCTGGGTTACCTGAAAGCCATATGCGTAGATGATAAGGCCAGCCAGTACAGCCAATGCAATTTGGATTGTTCGCTTGGGTGTCTTCATAGTATTTTTAGTGCCCTAAGGTCATAACCGAATTTTCTTAGAATTGATCCTGTCAAGGCAAATTGTGCGCCAAAGTCTATTGATAACCCTGCTTGGAAAAGACCTGCGCGATCATCCAACCCGTTCAGCATCCTTGCCATAGATATCTTTAAAGCGTTGATCGTCTATTTCTTTAGGCAGACCATCAAAAACCAGATTGCCTTCGTTCAATGCGATGACTCGATCGGCATAGCGGTGGACCAAATCCAGGAAGTGCAGGCTGCATAAGATGGTAACCCCGTCTTCCTGATTGATTTTTTCCAGATACTGCATAATGCTGTGGGCAAGCACCGGGTCGAGGCTGGCTACCGGTTCATCAGCCAGGATAATATGAGGATCCTGTATCATTGCGCGTGCAATTCCTACCCGCTGCTGCTGCCCGCCGCTGAGCTCGTCGGCCCGGTTGTTGGCTTTATCGGCGATACCAACCCGCACCAGCTGAGCCATGGCTTTTTCCACATCCGTTTTGGGGAAACGATTTACCAGACTCCAGGCCGGATTTACATAACCTAACCGGCCGGAGAGTACATTCGTCAGGACACTGGAACGATGCACCAGATTAAAATGCTGGAAAACCATACCAATCCTGCGGCGAATGCGGCGCAGCTCTTCTTGGGAAGCAGCGGTGATGTCAGTATCGTTCCACAGGATCTGGCCCCTGGTTGGCTCGATTAATCGGTTTATGCAGCGCAGTAAAGTCGATTTGCCGGATCCGCTCAGGCCAATAACGACCATAAACTGGCCTTTAGGCACCTCAAAGCTGACATTGTTCAGTGCCTGGACGCCGCCATCGTAGATCTTGGTTAAATTTTTTATTTTTAGCATGGGCTGTTCTCTTTGCTGTGTAGTTTGTTGGGACGCATTCCAGCTGCCCGGTTAACACTTATCCATCTTGCCAGCATAGATGGGTAGCAATTTCCGCCGATACATCCCATCATGTCGCAACCATGATAGCGGATATTCAATCGGATGACAAGGGCGGGGTTGTGAATTTCTTCGCTAGGAATTAATCGTGATCAGGCTTCGGTTTGTAGGCTCGAATGGTCTACCTGCCGGGGCTCGCCCCCTATTCCGTTTCAGTTTTTCGACCCCGTAAAGGCATTGAAATTAGGTGGTCTACCTCTTGCATCGTAGTTATCACGCGGTTACAATCCTAAAATTATGGACGATGCTTCTATCTATCAAGCTACCCTGGATTATCTCTACAGTTTTGTAGATTACAGCTTAACGCATTCAAACCGTTACTCGCCCGAAAATTTTGATCTCGAACGTATGCGGGTTTTTGTGGACAAACTGGGGAACCCACAATCTTTGTATCCAATCATCCATATTGCGGGCACAAAAGGTAAGGGTTCGGTGGCGTCCATGTGCGCCAGTTGCTTGCAAGCTGCCGGATATCGGACCGGATTGTACACTTCGCCTCACCTGGAAGATTACTGTGAGCGTATCCAGATCGCTGGGCAGCCAATTTCGCGCCAGGCATTGATCGCATTGGTGGATGAGTTGCGGCCTTATCTGGATGCAGGGACAGAATTAACCACCTTTGAGATCACCACCGCATTAGCCATGCTGTACTTTGCTCGCCAGGGCGTCAATGCCGCAGTCTTTGAAGTTGGCCTGGGCGGCAGGTTGGATGCCACCAATGTGGTGAGCCCGCGAGTGGCAGTAATCACCTCGCTCTCTTACGATCACACCGCCTTTTTAGGCAACACCCTGGCGGAAATCGCTGGTGAGAAAGGCGGGATTATCAAGTCGGGGGTGCCGGTTGTGCTCGCACCCCAAAAGGAAGAGGCCCGATTGGTGGTTGAACGTATATGTCTGGAGCGGGATTCGCCTTTGATTGAAGTGGGCCGCGACCTTCTGTTTGCGCCCAGGCATCGCTCGCTGCAGGGCCAATCTTTACTGATCTGGCATCCGGAAGAGCAGGATCGGATTGCACATTATTTGGAAGATGAAGCTGTGCCCAGAGGGTGGCAGCCGGTTAATCTTAATATCCCATTATTGGGGTATCATCAGGTAGAAAACGCCGCCACAGCCTATGCAGCTCTGCAGGCTTTCCGCGAGAGCGGCCTGGAGATTTCGGCTGAAGATATAGCTTATGGCTTCGCGAACGTGCATTGGCCGGGCAGGTTTGAACTACTGCAGCACGAGCCGCCCGTCCTGGTTGATTCAGCTCACAACCGCGATTCGGCTTTGAAGCTGCGCCTGGCCCTGGACGATTATTTTCCTGGCTTGCCGGCCGTGATGATCTTTGGAGCCTCAGAAGATAAAGATATTGAAGGGATGTTTGCAGAGCTGATGCCCAGAGTCCGGCAGGTTATCGCGACCCGCTCCTATCATCCGCGCGCCCTTGCTCCAGAAAATATTGTCGAGCTGGCGCACCGATATGGGCGACCAGCGAAAGTGGTGGCTGAAATCGAGGAGGCCCTGATCGAAGCGCTCCAGCAGGCGGAAGGCGCTGCTCTGGTCCTGGCTACCGGGAGCTTGTTTGTAGCAGCAGGTGTACGAGAATCCTGGCTAAAAAGCCATCAATCCGTTCGGGACACAAAATTTTCACCGGCGAATTAAGCCTGCAGGCGAAAGATTGGGTGGGCACTATGGCCCCTCTTCCCGATTCTGGAACCGGAATCAAAACAAGGTAAAAATATGAGACATAACGATTGGTATTTGCAGGACGATGATGACGATTTCGGTGATGCACTTCACCGCCGGACTGAAGAATTATACGGCGTCCCGGATGCCTTACCGGATGATGATGGCCTGATTGAATGTCCTGTTCTCCCTTTGAGGGATCTGGTTGTATTTCCGCACATGGTTTCGCCGATCTTTCTAAGCCAGGAAGCAGCCATCCTCGCCGTTGAGGATGCTCAACTGAATGACCAGACGGTCATTGCCCTGACCATGATCGATCCGGATGTGGATGAACCGGGACCCGAAGATTTACTCCTGATCGGCGTGGAAGTGGCTGTTGGGCGCCTTTTAAACATGCCAGATGGCTCCAGTTCTGCCCTGGTCCAAGGCCGGCGCCGGATCGAAATAGTGGATTTTGTTCAGCAAGAGCCATTCCTGATCGCACGCGCCCGTCCTGTCTATGAACAGGTCGATGTGGATCGCCAAACGGACGCAACCATGCGCACGACCCTGGAAATGTTCCAGAAATGTGTTCAGCTCGATCGCAGCCTGCCGGAAGAGGCTTACCTGTATGCCCTCAACATTGATGAGCCCGGCTGGCTGGCCGATATGGTGGTGACCGCCATTGCGCCGCCGTTGCTGACTCGTCAGGAATTTCTCGAAATTCTCGATCCATTGGAGCGTCTGAAACAGGTTGTCGGCTTGCTTGCAAAAGAAGCTGATGTCTTAGAGTTGGAAGATGAGATTTATTCGCGAGCTCAGAGCGAGGTTGATCGCACCCAGCGGGAGTTCTATTTGCGTGAGCAAATGAAAGTCATCCAAACTGAATTGGGTGAAGGGGACCCCTGGGCGCGCGAGATCTATGAAGTGCGAACCCGGCTCGAATCAGCTGGCTTGCCTGAAGAAGTCCTTGTGCGGGCTGTTAAAGAGGTCGACCGGCTGGCACAAATGCAACCAATGTCGCCCGAGGTCGGTATTATCCGAACCTACCTTGAATGGATTCTTGAGCTGCCCTGGATCGATGCAACCGAGGATAACCTCGATGTCAAACACGCCGCCGAAGTGCTGGAGAGTGAGCATTTCGGTCTGCCGCGCGCTAAAGAGCGGGTGCTCGAATATATCGCAGTGCGCAGCCTGAAACCAAAACGTTTGCGCCAGCCAATTCTGTGTTTTGTTGGCCCGCCAGGCACTGGAAAAACCTCTCTGGGGCGCTCGATCTCAGAAGCCCTGGGCCGGAAATTTGTGCGCCTCTCCTTGGGCGGCGTTCGGGATGAGGCTGAAATTCGCGGCCATCGCCGAACGTACATCGGAGCGCTGCCTGGGCGGGTTCTCCAAACCATGCGGCGAGCCGGCAGTACCAATCCATTGTTTATGCTGGATGAAGTCGATAAACTGGGGCAGGATTTTCGCGGTGACCCTGCCTCCGCTTTGCTTGAAGTTCTGGATCCGGAACAGAATCACGCCTTTTCCGACCATTATCTCGAGCTGCCTTATGATCTCTCCAAGGTGATGTTCATCACGACTGCCAACACAACCAGCACAATTCCGCCCGCTTTGCTGGATCGGATGGAGATGATCGAGTTTCCAGGTTATATCGAAGAGGAAAAACTGGAAATTTCCGGTCGCTTTCTGGTGCCGCGCCAGATTGATGAAAATGGACTGGAGTCCGGTGAAGTGAAAATCACCGATCAAGCCGTCCAGCGCATTATCCGGGAGTATACCTATGAAGCCGGCGTCCGCAACCTGGAGCGAGAGATTGGCCGGGTGTGCCGCAAGATTGCCCGCCTGAAAGCTGAGGGCAAGCGGTTCCCAACCCATATCGGCGTCTCTGCAGTGGAGCGCTTCTTGGGTCCGCCCCAATTCTTCAATCTGGAAGCCGAACGGCAAGACGAAATTGGCGTGGCAACTGCCGTGGCCTGGACAGAAAATGGCGGCGAGATCATGCCGGTTGAGATTTTGCTGCTGGAGGGCAAAGGCAACCTTCAAATAACCGGTCAGATTGGCAATGTCATGCAGGAATCTGCTCAAGCGGCCCTTTCCTATCTAAAATCCTGCTCCCGCACTTTAAAGATCGCCCCGGATTTATACGACCAGGTTGATATTCACATCCATATCCCAGAAGGTGCGATACCTAAAGATGGTCCAAGCGCGGGTATCACGATCGCCACCGCCCTGGTCTCAGCATTTACCGGACGGGCCGTGTTAAAGGACGTCGGGATGACGGGTGAAATTACCCTGCGGGGCCGCGTGCTTCCCGTTGGCGGCGTGCGCGAAAAAGTGCTGGCTGCTTACCGGGCAGGGCTGCGGACGATATTGCTGCCCAAGCGCAACATGAAAGACCTCGTTGATGTGCCCAAGCGAGCCCGCAGTGAAATGAAGATTATCCCAGTGGAGCATCTCGACCAGGTACTGGAGATTGCCCTATTGCCGCAGCCCAAGAAGGTCCGTACAACCCGCTCCAAGCCCGGCGAAACGCCTGATAAAAAAACAACCGTGGAGAAAGCGGCTGGATCAGGCTCCGACCAGCCCACAGTCCAGCCGATGTAAATTGATTAATTGAACCGTGTGTGCTTATTCCACTACCCACCAGGTCACTGATCTGATCAACCAGGGAATGGGTCTCCACATCCACTGGTTTCCAGAGGATGTGGGAGTTCTCACGGCTGGCCACCGTACTGGTCGGGATGGCGAATACTGAGGGGGGTGAAGTGCTTCTGGGAGTATCCCCGCGTTCAGGTCGGCTGCAGGGGTTGAGTGACCCCGAGCGCCTGAAAGATCTGGTCTTTCAGGCAGCCCTGCTGGCTGATCCGCCGCTGGTTCTGCCGATGCCGCGCCTGATGCCAACCAGCGCGGGCCAGGTTATGCATATTGCTGTCCCTTCAGGCCTGCCGCAAGTCTATAACCTGGATGGACGTTTTTTTGGCCGGGAAGGCGTTCAAACCAATCCATTGTCCGCCCGCAGGCTGCGCCAGCTGTTAGTGGAACGCGGGGTCGTCCAGTTCGAACTGCAGGCACCGCCTCAGGCGACGATCGATGATCTCGATCCAGAGAAGGTTGAAGCTTACATCTCTCTACTGGATTTCCGGGGAGATGAGCGACCAGAACAAATCCTTCTCCGGCGGGGCTGTCTGCGGCTTGAGGCGGGCTCCAAAAATATGCTCCCCAGCTATGCTGCTCTGCTCTTGTTCGGGCGTTATCCACAGCGCTGGCTGCCTGCCGCTACGATCCTGGCGGCCCGATTCTCAGGGACTGGCTTCTCCGACAGCTATCTAAAACAAGATATCTCCGGCACCTTGCCCGAGCAGCTGCACCAGGCTGAGGCATTCTTACGTCAGAACCTGCGCTCAGTTGTAAGGCTGTCCGGTCTCCGGCATGAAGAGACGCTCGAATATCCCGTGGAAGCGGTCCGGGAGCTGCTGGTTAATGCTGTCGCCCACCGGGATTACAACCTGCAGGGGGATATTATTCATCTAAACCTGTTTGCGGACCGGATTGAGGTTCATTCTCCGGGAGATTTGCCGGGACCGGTAAATTTGGAGAACCTGCTCCAGGCTAGATTTTCAAGGAACGCGGTGATCGTTCAGGTGCTGGCTGATATGGGGTATGTGGAGCGGTTGGGTTACGGGCTGGATCGGGTCGTCACCGTCATGCGCAAAGAAGGCCTGCCCCCACCCAGGTTTGAAGAGCTGGCTGGCTCTTTCAGGGTCACTCTGTATGGCAACGGGGCAGAACAGGCTGAGGCCGTCCACCCGGACCTTGCAGCTTACCGCCAGTTGGAACTCAACCCGCGCCAGGAACAAGCCCTAAACCACCTGCTTCAGAATAAGCGCATTACCAATCGCGACTACCAGGAACTTTGTTCCGATGTTCACCCGGAAACCCTGCGGCGTGACCTTGCGGACCTGGTCAGCCGGGGAGTGCTTATTAAAGTTGGTGACAAACGGGCAACTTACTACATCCTCAAATAAGCGTTGGATCTGGCTGCTCCCGAAAAACCGAAGGTCTTCGTTTCTGGAGCTCAAACAGCAGGTTGAAACCGCTGCAAGAGCAGAAACCCTCCTGCCAGCCGGCTATGGGCTGGTAGAAATCTTTAAAATCCGTCCGGTTGGGGCGCTGGCACTGGAATCGGTCGCTGCTATGTAAAGTTCTCCTAGCTCATCTTCACCAAATCCCAACAAGCTCAATCCAGTGGGCAGCAGATTTTGCTGCACCCAGCTGCCGGTCTCTTGCTGGAGTCCCATGATGATCCCCTGGCAGTAATCGCCAAAGAAATAGATCCCCTGCATACTGCTGTGCGCAGACCCCCGGTAAACAAACCCCCCGGTGACTGAACAAGTGCCATTGTCATGGGTTACATAAGTGTAGACCGGCTCCGTGAACACTGTCGAAGGACTGCAGTTGTTTGGCTGGTAAGGCAAATCCCCTTCCCGGCAGTCCCAGCCGTAATTTTCGCCGCCAGCGCTGGATGCGGGTTGATAATCGACTTCCTCGCGTTGAGATTGGCCGACATCCCCAATAAATAGATCCCCTGTTTGCCTGTCGAATGAAAACCGCCAGGGATTGCGCAGTCCTAATGCCCAAATCTCGGGCCGGTAACCTGCCTGCCCTACAAAGGGGTTGTCTTGGGGAATTTTGTAGGGGAGTAAATTTGCGTTTCCTGTCAGATCGCGTGGGATGACCGGCAGGTAAAGCATATTGGTATCTATAACCGGCGGAGTAGGCGTATTTTCGACGTCGATCCGTAATATCTTGCCCAATAAAGAGCCAGGATCTTGTGCATTCTCGTCCGGGTCGCCTCCGCCACCGCCATCACCGGTCCCGATATACAGGTAGCCGTCCGGGCCAAAGGCCAGCTGCCCGCCGTTATGGTTTGTCTCAACAGGATGGGCCAGTGGTAGGATGATCTCTTCGCTGCTCGGGTCCGCCTGGTTGGAAGTATTACTCAGATGAAATCGTGAAACGACATTGTCGCCGACATTATAGCCAATGCTGTTGGGGTTCTTATTGGTGTAGTAAACGTAAAAATATCCTTTGCGGGCGTAATCGGGGGGGAATGCCAGACCCAACAGCCCTTGTTCACCGCTGTACAAAACCCGATCCTGTATATCCAGAAACGGCTGGTCAACCAGGGTGTTGGTGAATATCCGGATGCGCCCGAGTTGTTCAACGATGAATATCCGGTTGCTGCCATCTCCGGCATGAGTGACCTGGACAGGATTGACCAAATCCGCCGCGATCTGGGTCGTGCTGAGGGTCGGCCAAACTGCCGCCGGCGCAACCACGGCAGAGCGGGCTGGAACGGTCTGTACCTGTAAGCAGAATACCAGCAGGATGATGATCCATCGAGACAGGCTTGTGATGAGAGGGTTTGGTTTATGATTTATTGCCATTTTGTTCTCTCCTTCACCATAGTATAAAGGCGGGGTACCTGGACAGCCATCACGGACGGATCGCTGCGTCCGACGAATTTTTCGCCCACGCCCCCATATTCGAAAGCTAACAGCCAGGGGTCAGCCCACTCTCCCAGGCGAATCCGCTTCAGAATCCATTCCAGGATAGGCCAATCCCGCTCAAGCACCGGGAGATGATCCTGCAGGTAGCCATTTAGATCATGCAAGCCGGTGAAATGCAGCTCCTTGATTTTGTGAACAGGCAGCTGGTTTAAATATTCATAGGCATCCAGCCCGAGATGATGCGCGGCGATCCGGGCATGCGAAATATCTAAAAGCAGCCCGCATCCGGTGTCGTCAACGATTTCCCGAATCCGGTCAGGTTCCACTGCAGTGCGAAAAACTTTCTCCTGCCGGCCTCGGTAGGGTACATTTTCAATGATCACCCTATCAAACCCAAACTCCCGAACGGCTGCCCGAACGTCTTTCCGCATAGCCTTGAACACCTTTTTGGCTTCAGATGGAGAGAGATCCTGGACGGAAAAATCCGGGAAATCGTTTTGGGTTGGGGCCAGGTGGAGGTTGACGTATGGTGTGCCGGTCTGAGCCAGTAATTTAGCCACAAAAGACCAATCCGCGGTTTTTTTAAGTTTCCCACTTCCGGCTGTCAGCGTGAAATGTACGACCACCGGGAGCTGAGCCTGAGCCTTTGCAATCATGTCCGGCCAGTCCGGGCATTTGAAGCGGTCCAGCTGAATCTTGCGTTCAGCCAATAGGGCAGCTGCCTGAGTTGAGTAATTGATCGCCAGTTCCATAATCGTAAGTGATGCAGCCGGGGAAATCCTGCCGGCTCGCTATAAGCGCTTCTAACCGTCATACTTTGACGGATATTTGCTGCTTAATCCCCATCGGATAATCTAGAAACAACTTCAACCAGTTCTAAACTGGGTAGAGAAAATACCAAATAGGACGGTAAATCTAGCTCCTGCCACAGCGTGTAAGGGTCGCGACAGGTTCTTAACTTGTAAAACAAGGATATCACAGTCCCATGGCTGATAATGATGATTGTCCGCTCATGATTCCGAAGGACCAGTTCCGCAATAGACTGTTTGAATCGGTCTGATGCTTGAACTGCGGATTCTTCTCCCAGGACCAATTGATCTGGTTCAGCAAAAAACCGAGCAACCCGGGACTCGAATTCCTGCCGGCTGGTAAAAGGTACCGTCAGGCGCAGGTGCTCGTGCAGATCATCCCAGGCTGCACAGGGCAGGTTCAGGTGTGCAGCCACCAGCTGGCCTGTTTCGATGGCTTTAGGTTCCCTGCTGGTGATGACCAGATCAGGCTGGTAAAAGGCTAATGTATTTGCCAGGGAGATGCAACGTATGCGGCCTTCGTCAGCCAACCGCCAGCCGCCGGCTGGCAGGTTTGGATCGATTTCGGGTAGAGAATGTTTGACCAGGATCAGGTATGGCATGGCACGATCAGCCTGGATATTCCAATTTCGAAGCCGGCACACTTCCGGACGAAGAAGGTTTAAAAGTGCTTGCATCCTTGCGAGGCCGACTTAGCTGATGGATCAGGGGCAGCCCTTTTGCAGGTGCTGTTCATATGTTTCGGAAAAGTTGTGCCTGCCGGATAAATCGCAGGCCGCACGGAAATAATAATAAGGTGTCTGAGCCGGGAATGCAACCGCCCGCAGGGCAGATAGGCTCGGGTTGGCGATTGGGCCAGGTGGCAGGCCAGGATAGAGGTATGTGTTGTAAGGTGAATCGAACTGCAGGTCTGACCGGCTGAGCGGATTAGTCCACCAGGTCTTTTGCTCGGAATTGTATCCGATCGCATACTGGACGCTCGGGTCGGTATCCAGCTTAAGACCGGCAGCCAGGCGGTTGTAAAACACTGATGCAATGATCGGCATCTCATCTTCGATTACGCTTTCGCGCTCAACAATGGAAGCCAGGGTCACTGCCTGATACAAGCTCTGCCCCTGGCGATCAAATCCCCGTCTGAGCTCACCATCCACCTGATCGTTAAATGCCTGCAGAAGGATTAAAATAAAGTCCTCGGCGCTGTTGCCACGCCGGATCTGATAGCTACCAGGCATCAGGAAACCTTCCAGGCTGGCGGTTGGGGGCAGGAGCTGGCTGAGAGGAAATTCGGAGGCTGGCTGGCTGGCGGCTTCAAGAAAATCTTGCGAATCAATTGCCAGGCCCGAGAACGGCAGATTCGCAGCGATCTCTTCCAGGCGCCAGCCAGCCAGTACGTGATACGTGATCACGGCCGGGGTAGCATCTTGCATAGTATTGGCTATCTGGACCGGGGTCATACTCGGGCTGAACAGATACTCGCCCGCCTGGATGGTAGTATCGAGGCCGGCATAGGTCAGGTAATTTCGAAAGGCTTCGGTGCTAGAAATCAAACCTTCGGTATACAGGCGATTGGTAATTGATTGGACTGACTCGCCCAGCTCAATTTTGAAAAGGCGCTCCTGACCAAATAGATTGGTGGGTTCCAGCAGGTCGGCTTGATCTTGTAGCAGCATCGCAGCCAGGTAGATTCGTTGGAACGGCTCAAGACGGGGAGAAACCGGCCCAAAGCGTTCTGCGGCCTGACCGGGGATGACCATGACCGCTCGGCCTGCCAGGAACGCAATCAAACATAGGGCAGCGATCAAGATCAGAAGCAGGATGGGCAGGCAAGGAGAGCGGCGTTCTTTCATTGTATATTCTTAATTCAGGGAATTTGGGGCGATCAGGAAAATCCCTCTGCGTCTGAGGGAGGCGAAGTTCTGTGGGCGTCCAGATAGGACTGCAGGATAACGGTGGCTGCCAATTCGTCCAGATGCCCGCTGCGCTTGTGGCGACTGACGCCCAGAGTGATCCGAGCGGCGCGCGCGGTTTGGGTGCTGCCGCTTTCATCCCACAGCTCAATTTGACATTCGCTTTGATCCCGGATTGCGGCAGCCAACCGGGCAGCTCGCCGGCTCTGCGGGGTAGGGCGGCCGTCTATATCAAGCGCCTGGCCAATGATAATTCGGCTAGCCTGATGCTCATGGGCTATCTGGGCGATGGTGGCGGCATCCAACGGGCGCGAGATGTGCCGGATGACCGTTAATGGATTGGCGATCATCCCCAGCGGGTCACTGATGGCGAGTCCAATACGCTTTTCGCCTGGGTCAACAGCTAAAATACGCATGCTTGCATTCTTGCATTGGTGGTTCTTCCGCTAAATTCTTTTCTGAAAAGGACAACATCTCATTCATCCTGACAGATCACTTATCCGCGGTGTTTGTGGTTGGCGCCTCTCCTAACGTTAGGGTATGGAAACCGCAATCCGGAAGGGCAAAACCGGGAGTCGCGGCCACCATTCCGGCCTCAAGGCGATACGGGGCTGGGTTTCCAGAGGCAGCGCTTGAGCCAGGCGTTTTTTCGCTTCTTGAGGGGGCAGTCCAAGCGATAGATTAATCGCCTGAACCGAAGCTAATTCAGCCTGCACCTGCCGTTCGAAGCGCAACCTCCACCGGGCGATCGAATCCTCTCCCAGGCTTGGTTCAGCCAGATTTGTAACCGTCAGGGTGTCTTCCAGCGGAGTAAATCCTTCCGGTAGATTAGCATCCAGTACAGATTGTCCAAGTTGCTCGATATCAGCCATAGAGGCTGCCAAAACATCGAATTCTAGCCTAAGGTTCAGGCTGACGAAATCGGCTGGTTGGAAATCTGCTGGTTGATAGGTTTCTTCCAGGGTACGCAGCATAGTCAGGCTATCAATGAATACAATATTGCCCGCCTGCGCCTGATTACGGGCTTCGTTCAAGGCTGTCTCCTGGAGGGATTCTGTCAGGCGAACCGACAGCCGCCAGCGATCTGTCTTGCTGGGCGCTGGTGCTTTCCTGTCCTGCCCACCGGAAGTCGGATCCGGGTTGGTGGCGGTCAGCTGGACCCCAAGTGGTCCCTCGATTCCAACCAGCCGGTTAGCCGGCTGGTTGCCCTGGCTCCCGGGATGAATTGATTTTACTGGCAGGCTGAGAGTTTCTCCTGGGCCGGCCGGCACTTCTCCTGCCCGGGTCGTAGAGAATCGAGCAGCATCCAGGGCGGGATAACGAACAACCGTTCCGATCGGTATCCTGACGGGTCGATCGGTCAGGTTGGTGAAAACGACCTGGCCCGAGGCTGCTTGCTCGGGGATAGACAGGCTGCTGCTGGAAGGATTTTGATCGCGCCCTTCGACAATCACTGTAATATGATGGGCTGGGATCGTGCCAGCCAGGTTCAGGCTGGCTGCCTGAGGATCGGCCTGAATGTCCAGGCTTAAGGTTTGGGTCTGGACTTTGGGAGTTAAAACGAGATCTGCACTGGGCAGCAAAACGGCTGCAATGGACAGCATCGATAGAACCCCAAATGTGAACAGAATCAGGCGGGCTAATGGGGCTGGGCTGCGGTACTGGCGTGCCGGCCTCTCGGCTCGATAATCGCGGCTCTCGATTTGTTCTCCTGCCGATTGGAGCAGGCTGGCGCGTTCGTATCGGCTTCGCCGGTACCGTCGAGGAGTCCGCCATTGACGGTTTTGAGCATGGCGCAAATTCCGAAAAGCAGGGATTGCCAGCTCTTGGGCTTTGGTCCGAACTTCATCATCCTTCGTTACGATTCCTAGTTGAATCCCCAGGACGTTGCTGTGTCGCTGGAGCAGCACCAGGTCCAGCTGGCGGGTGAGTACCCGCCCACGATCGGGCCAGACCAGAAGAATACGCCCAGTCTTCCCCCAGCCCATTTTGTCACGGGTCGAGATGGCGTCATCATGGGGTTCGAGCTTGATGATGTGTGTTTTCACCAGTGTATTTTACCGTCTTTTCAGGGAGCAGACCCTTCAGCCTGCCCCAGGTTGGACGTTGCCTTTTCATCTGCAACTGATTCGGAAGTCCTGCCTGCGATCACATACGCAGGGCGATCCATCAGGCGGAAATGCATGCGGGCTAGATATTCTCCAATGATCCCAAGTGCAAACAGCTGAACCCCGGAAAAGATCGCGATCGTGGATGCCAGAAATGGAAAGCCGGGAACACTGCCTCCCTGGATTATATAACGCCCGACGACATAGATCAGCACCAGCAATCCAAACACTGCAAAGACAAATCCCATCATACTGGCGAGTTGAAGGGGCAGGATGCTGTAGCCGGTTATCATATTCAAGGCGTGCACCAGCAATTTGCGGAGGGTGTAGGAGGACTCTCCCCGCCGGCGGGGAGAGTGATCGACGGGAATCGCGCTGAAACGATTAGTGCCCCAGGTGAGCAGAACATCCAAATTTACATACGACCCTTGATAACCGGCAAATGCCTGGCGTACGACGGTCCGGATGGCCCTAAACGCGCTGACGTTTTGGGCAATATCCACACCCATCGTACTTCGCAAGGCCAGTTTCGTGATTTGAGACGCCAGATCGCGCCACAGGCCATGTTTTTCTTGGGTGGGCGAGCCATATACAACGTCGTAGCCCTCGCCAAGGCGCTCCAGCAGTTTGGGGATTTCTGAGGGTGGATGCTGCAAGTCATCATCCATTGTCACCAGGATAGGGTATTGTGCTGACCGAATGCCGCACAGCAATGCGTTGTGCTGTCCATAATTACGCATCATATTGATGCCGCGTACACGCGGAAAGCGTCCGGAAAGCTCCTCAATCACTGGCCAGCTTCGGTCTGGGCTGCCATCATTGACCAGGATAATCTCATACTCAGACTCGGGATAAGCTCCTGCCAGTGTCTGGTTAAGTTCGGTGATCAGTTCTTCAAGGATCTCGGAACTCTTGTAGACCGGGATCACAATGGAGCAGGAATCAATCTTCATGGGATAACCTGTTTTCGCCCTATATCCACTATAAGTCGGTGGATTTTTCTGTGGTTGTCATATTCTGTTGGGTGTAAGTCTAAATAAACCGCAAACCACATCTTACACATTATAGCGCTTTGATGGCCATGGCTGTCCATCCCCGGGAGCACTCAAAGTTTGTAGATTTGGTGTTCGGTTTGTGCGGCGCCAGCCGCACAAACCGAACACCAAAATTATTTTTCTACAACGTTTGACTACACCCCGTCCATCCTTGGTTTGGATATCAGGGTTGGCTGCAGTTGAATTCCTCCGCCATACGCCTCATCGCCGTCTGTTTGTCCGGGCCGGTTGGAGTGCTGGCTTCAATCCGTTCCCAGGTGAGGCACAGCACCCGGTCCATGCGATTTTGGAGCCGGTAGGCTTCCTGGGAATATTCACTGGCCAGACCCCATTGCCCCAGATGAGCATAGGCCTCAATATAAGGCAGCAGTTCGGGTGCATTGACCGGATAGAGGGTTTCTTCCAGCGCGAACGCTTGTTCAGCCAGGGAACCAATCTGCTGCCACGCTCCGGATTGGCGAGCAAGCTCTGCCTTTTCAAAGTAATAGCACCAGCCATGGGCAGGTTCTGGCCCAAATACGCTTTCTAGCGGTCGGGCCGGGTGTTGGGTCTCAGCCCGGATGTTGGTCAGATCCGAAAGGTGCATGGCGTCCGAGATGTATTTGGGTTTTTGAGGGATTGCTGAATCAGCTGCAGGATCCAGGAATTTTACACAGCCAGGAGGTTGGTAATAGAGGACCAACGCCTGCGAAGTATTTCCTTCAAAGGTTGCCGCCCGGTAATCCTGTTCAATGGGCAAGCCTATTTGCAGAGCAGGCAGGTTTAAGCCCAGGCGCGCTTCGATGGAATAGAACATGTAGTCCATTGAGTGGGAGGTGTTGTCGGGCGCGTAGAGCCAGTTAAGGGGGGCTGTCAGCGAATTGTCACTGAAATACACAAACGGCAGTTCGGAGCTCAACAGCAGGGTGCCGGTTTGGATCTCGGGCGCCCGCCAGGCCATCTGCCAGAAGAACTGGGTCTGCGTATTCCAATCGCGGCGATAAGTATTGCTGTGTTGAAACTGAAATCCAACCGCCAGGCCGACCAGGATGCTCAACAGCAACACTTTAAGAAGATGCCTGCCCCCGAGCAGTTCCAGCAGCCCAACCACCAGCAAGCTGGCGCCTAGCATCATCGGCAGGGTGAAGCGATCCCAGGGGTATATTAGCTCGATCGGTAGATGAGTGGCCCAAAAAGGCCAGCCGCCGACTAGCAGAGCAAAAGCGCCCAGACCGATCAACAGCCAGGCAAAGTACTGGCGAGCGGGCCGCAAACCATTGCCAGGCGGATCCGCAGAGAGCTCCAGTTTCGCCAGGTAAAAGAAGGCAATCAAGAACGAGACCAGAGTCAGGGCGGCATACAGAACAACCGAGGCTGTCCCAAAGCTGATCAGCTGGCTGAAATCGATCGGTTTTATCCAGGCCAGCAGGCTGCTTTGAAACACATCCTCGCTGACCATGCCAGCCAGACGCATGATTTCTTGAACAGGATTGGTCTGCAGCTTATCGACAATCTTAACCTGTCCCCGCGGCGTATCGCTAAATTGAACCCGCCAGAGTAAAAACACAAACATGGTGACCAGATACGGCACCCAGAGTGACAGCGTTCTAAAGAGGCGCGCCCGAAGGGATTGGATTTTCTCGCTCAGCACTAACCACAACAACACCGGACGGAGTAGTTCCAGGCCAAAGAAGTATTCTACCGAGAACATCGTAACGGTCGAAGCGAGCACCGATGAGATCATTGCAGGCCAGAACCAGGCAGGTTTACGCTGCGCCCAGATCATGCTGCCTACTGAGAACAGGAAGATGCTTAGGATGATCAGGACGTGGCTGTAAGTGACCGCGATATACTGCTGGGTAAAACCAGGATAAACCGTAAAAAGCAGGGCCACCCAGGTAGCTTCGCGGGTGCGGTCTGGCCAAACCTGGCGCAAAGTCCACCAGAGTGCCAGGCTGCTGACCCAGCGGGTAAAGATCCCGAACAGTTGCCATGCCAGAGTAGAGTTGCCCAGAAATGGGGTGGTCAGCATGAAGAAGCGCCCTAATAGCGGACGATCGATCGCAAATACATCTTTGAATCCGGTCGGGCCGAATGTATGCAGATACCAGATCGCGGGCCAGTCATCCCAGAAAAAACCCAACCAGGGTGAGAGGATGCCGTAACTTAAATAACTGATACCCAACAGGGCGATTGGAATGGTCCAAACTGGAAAGTGTAATTTCTTTATGAATACCATGATTTGTTTGCCCGGACCACTGATATGGTCCGGGCATATTTTGAATGGATGAGATCAAGGGAAAGTCAGAACTAAGCTACGGCGCCAGCAAGCAACCTGGCAGGCTCTCAGTTCTGGACTCGCTTCTCGACCCAGGCAACGACACTGTCCAGGGCTTCGCCCAATTTGCTGGCATCTTTTCCACCAGCCTGGGCCAGGTTGGGGCGGCCTCCACCCCCGCCACCCAGGATTTTTGCAACTTCTCGAGCCAGCTCTCCGGCATGCAGGCCGCGCTTGACAAGATCGTCAGTGATCGCGGCCAGAACAACCGGGCGACCTTCCTGCACGCTGGCAAGGACAGCAATCCCATTGCTGGGGTGGCGTTCACGAAAACGGTCAAGCATTTGGCGCAGAGTGTCCGGGTCAGCATCCGCAATCGTGGCTGTCAGAACATCAATCCCGCTGGCTGGTCTGGTGTGATCCAACACGTTGTTAAATTCGGCTGCTACCAGATTTTGCCTGAGTGTGGTCAGCTCTTTGCGTAGATCAGCTAGCTCAGCCATTAAGGTCTCCGCTTTATCTGCCGCCTGGCGTGGCGTAGTGGCTAGCATTCCAGCTACCTTCTCCAAAACCCTGAAGCGTGAGCGGATCAGCTCATACGCACCGCGCCCGGTTACTGCCTCGATCCGGCGGATGCCTGCCGCTGTGCTGCCCTCGCTCGTGATCAGAAAGACGCCGATATCGCCGGTTTCGTCCACATGCGTGCCGCCGCACAACTCATTGGAAAATATTTCAGGCTCGCCAATAGTAATATTGCGGACAACCGCGCCATATTTTTCGCCAAACAGAGCTATTGCTCCCTCTTCAATCGCTTTTTGAAGCGGCTTGAATTGGATGTTCAAGCGGTAGTTGCCCAAAATTTCTTGATTAACGCCTGCTTCAATCCGTTCCAGTTCATCCATTGTCAGAGCTTTGGAGTGGGTGAAATCGAAGCGCAGCCGGTCCGGGGCGACCAGCGAGCCCGCCTGGCGCGCATGTGGTCCGAGAACAGCCTGAAGCTCATGGTGCAGCAAATGGGTAGCGGTATGGTTGCGCATGATATCCCGGCGGCGGGGTTCATCGACCCGGGCGATGGCGGCATCGCCGGTGCGCGGCGTGCCGCGCACGACCTGGCCGGCATGCACTACGATCCCGGCTGCGGGCTTGCGCATATCTTCCACCCGAATTTCCCAGCGCGGCTCAGAAACCGAAACGATGCTGCCGATGTCAGCTACCTGGCCACCTGAGGCGACATAAAAACCAGTTTCGGGCAGGAGGACCTCAACTTTTTGGCCGGGTTCAGCCTGCTGGACGGGCTGTCCATCCGACACCAGGGCGAATATGGATCCCTCAACTTCTAACCACTGGTAAGGATTGTAGTTCACGCCGTCTGGGCCCAGCTTGGCATCTGCCTGCAGGTCCGCCAGAAGCTGGCGGTACATCGGTACATCTTCAGCGCCCATTTCGCCGAACGTCTCACCAGCCCCGGATGCAAGTCGGTGAATTTCCATGGCTTGCAGAAAGCCGGTTTCATCCACATCCAGCCCATGCTCGCGGGCAATATCGCGGGTAATTTCCAGCGGCAGACCATAAGTGGCATACAACTCGAAAGCCTGATCGCCCGTTAAGGTTGTTAGCTCCCTGTTTTTCAGCCTGTTCAGCAAGCTCTCCAGTTTCGCCACCCCACCTTCCAGAGTGCGCTGGAACCGCTCCTCTTCCTGGGTAAGGCTCTCAAGAATTGTTGCCTGGTTGCGTACCAGCTCTGGGTAAAAATCTCCGTAGATATCGATGACCCGTTGGGCTACGCTGGCAAGGAAAGGTTTATGCAGGCCAACTTTTCCGCCAAAGCGGGCTGCCCGCCGGATGATCATGCGGCAGACGTAGTTGCGTCCCGTATTACCGGGCACAACCCCGTCTGCAATCAAAAACGCGGCTGCCCGGGCATGGTCGGCGATCACCCGGTAAGGGGTCAGGTTGGAAGCCCGGTCTTCATCGTTGTGACCGGTTAGCTCTTGAACCTCATCAAGCAGCGGGCTGAGGAGATCGGTTTTATAGTTTGAATCAACGTCTTGAAGAACCGAGACAATCCGTTCAAAGCCCATACCGGTATCCACGTGCCGGGCAGGCAGGGGTTCGAGGTGGCTGGCATCCAGGCGATTGTACTGGATGAAAACCAGATTCCAAAGCTCAAGGAACCGCGCGCACTCTCCATTGACCTGGCACACATGGCCCGGCTGATCTTGCATGTCGCAGTAGGATGGGCCGCGGTCGAAATGGATCTCGCTGCACGGGCCGCAAGGCCCGGTCTCGGCCATTTCCCAGAAGTTGTCCTGTCGGCCAAAAAACAAAACATGGTCGGGATCCATCCCTTGTTGCTGGCGCCAAAAACCAGCTGCTTCGTCATCAGTGGGAATCTCGCCTTTTTCATCCTTAAAACAGGTCGCGTACATGCGGTTCTTAGGCAGCTCCCAAACCCGGGTCAGCAGATCCCAGGCCCAGGTGATGGCTTCTTTTTTATAATAGTCACCAAAGGACCAGTTCCCTAGCATTTCGAAAAATGTGTGGTGGGTGTCGTCTCGACCCACGTCATCCAGGTCGTTGTGTTTGCCAGCCACACGCATACATTTCTGAGAATTGGCTGCCCTGGTATAGGGGCGTTTATCCGTGCCAAGAAATACGTCTTTGAACTGGACCATACCGGCATTGGTAAACAGCAAGGTCTGGTCCTCCCCAGGCACCAGGGAGGACGACGGCACAAAGGTATGGCTCATTTCGACGAAATAGTCGATAAATGTCTGGCGAATTTCCGAGCCGGTTGGCTTGTTTGAGGTCATACATACTCCAATAGGTTTCAAATCGGGCACAAGTGCAAACTACTTATGTAATCCTTGAATTATACCAAGCTGTGTGCCAGGATCACGCTATGGATTCATCGGTTCGGCGGGAATCTCCGGGGAGGTATCCCTGTCAGCCTGCCCAAGTGACCCAGAAGATGTGGAACCATAGTTGAATTTTGCGGAACTTCTGCCCCTTCCAGCGCCAGTGAGTCCGGTTTAAGATATAATCCTGCCGTTCACACTGGGTTATTAATCTGAGTTCGGGATTCCAACTCATACCCAGAAGGTTGCTTCCGTTCTTGCAGTTGGGGATACTTGTCCCGTAAACTTAGCATTTACGAATGCCATCCAATTTCCAATTCTTTTCGCCGGGACCCCCGCGAGCTATGCCTGAACTATGTTGAAACGCTACCTCTATTTCGCCGTTTTTGCCTCTGGCATGACAACCCTGGCCATTGAGCTATCTGCTTCACGCCTGCTAGGCAGTGTTTTTGGCACCAGCAATCTCGTTTGGGCCAGTATCATCGGTCTGATTCTAATCTACCTGACGCTGGGATATTTTATCGGGGGTCCATGGGCAGACCGTTCCCCACACTATCGGACCATGTATGGTATTTTGGCCTGGGGGGCATTCACCTGCGGGCTGGCTCCCCTGTTTTCCCGCCCGGTGCTGCGCCTGGCTGCCGACGCCTTCGACCATCTGCAGATTGGGGTCTTGCTGGGTTCGTTCACTGCGGTGCTGATCCTGTTTATCATCCCGGTGACATTACTGGGTACCATCTCTCCCTTCGCTATCCGTCTGGCAATCGGCGATTCGTCTGAGGCTGGCCGAGTCTCGGGAAGAATCTATGCCATCTCTACCCTGGGATCTTTTATCGGCACTTTTCTGCCCGTGCTGGTTATCATCCCATGGATTGGAACAACTTTGACCTTCATAGGCTTCAGCCTGTTCCTGCTAGTTGTAGCTCTGATTGGCCTGGGTTTGGCGGAAGGTTGGCGAAAAACGATCCCCTGGCTATGGATGCCCCTCGTTCTGATTGCACTGGCCTGGTTTTGGCAGGGCCGTCCTATCAAGACTACCGAATTCCAGATATTTGAAACTGAATCTGCGTACAACTATATTCAGGTATTGGAACAAGATCAGTATCGCTATCTGCGATTGAATGAGGGCCAGGGCATTCATTCAGCCTGGCACCCAACTCAATTGGGTTTTGCAGGTCCCTGGGAACAATTCCTGGCTGCGCCGTTTTTCAATGCGCCATCATACGCCCCAGAGCAGGTCAAGAGCATGGCGATTGTAGGGCTGGCAGCCGGTACACTCGCTCGCCAGGCGACTGCTGTTTACGGGCCAATACCCATCGATGGTTTTGAAATTGATCCGGAGATCATTGCCGTGGCTCGCCAGTATTTTGATATGAACCAGCCCAATTTGAATGCTATTGCCCAGGATGGGCGCTGGGGCCTGGAACACAGCAACCGGCAGTATTCGATCATAGCAGTCGATGCCTATCGCCCTCCATATATCCCCTGGCATCTGACCACCCGTGAATTTTTCCAAATAGTGTTCAATCATTTAGAGCCGGATGGCACCCTGGTTATCAATGTTGGTCGCTCTCCAACCGATCGGGCACTGATCGAAGGCCTGGTGGGAACCATCCAGACAGTTTTTCCTTCTGTCTATGTAATGGATGTTCCGGATACATTTAATTCGATCATATACGCCACACTCTTGCCGACCCAAGTGGAAAATTTATACAACAACCTGCTGTACCTCTACACCCGTGAAGATATTCATCCCTTATTAATTGATGCGATCCAACGGGCAGTGGTGTTCCAGGAGACTACCCCGCAGAGTTCTGTCGTTTATACGGATGATCTGGCTCCGATCGAGCTGGTAACCAATCAAATGATTTTAAATTTTGTATTTTTTGGCGATATGGAGTCGATACAATGAGTCAGTCCCCCGTAAAAAAAGCTCTCGGCTGGCTGATCGCGCTGCTAGTTCCTGTGGCCCTTGTGCTTGGCGTTGTCCGCCTGATGCTTACCCCGGTCTTCTTGCGAATCGAGTACAGCCTGCCGAACTTCCCGCCGGATAGGTTCGGGTTCAGCCAGGAAGACCGTCTTTATTGGGCCCAATTTGCCGTGGATTATCTGTTAAACTCGGCAGATATTACTTACCTGGGCGACCTGAAGTTTGATGATGGACAGCCGCTTTATAACCAGCGCGAACTGAGCCATATGGTGGATGTCAAAGTGACAGTGACCGCGGCGTTGAGGGTCTGGTACGCGGCCTTGCTGGTGCTTTTTGGCATTGGCCTGGGGGCCAGATGGGCAGGTTGGTGGGATAGCTACCTGCTGGGGGTGCGGCGCGGCAGCTGGATAACTGTATTCGTTTTGGCTGCCATCATCTTGCTGGTATTCATAAGCTTCGGAGTTTTATTCGTAGCCTTCCATAACGTGTTTTTTCAGCCGGGCACCTGGACTTTTCAATTTTCGGATACATTAATCCGACTGTTCCCGGAACGGTTTTGGCAAGATATATTTATTTACGTTGGCGTGCTGTCGGTTGGGGCTGCATTGCTTCTGATTGGTCTGCTGCGGCCCAAAGTCAGGCGCGAGCATAACGTATAGCAGTACCCCAGGCCGGTAGTTGCAGGTTATAAAAAAACGGGCGCAGCGCGCCCGTTTTTTTATAACTTTTTACATTGACCATCGTTATGGACGCTTATTTTGCCTTGCCCTGGTTGGCCACAGCCTGGGCGGCTTTCTGGACTGCGTCTGGATCGCCCAGGTAATAGTGGGTGGTGGGTTTCATATTGGAATCCAGCTCGTAAACCAGTGGAATGCCGGTCGGGATGTTTAAACCGGTGATTTCATCGTCGGAGATATCATCGAGATACTTCACCAGGGCGCGCAGGCTGTTGCCATGAGCGGCTATCAATACACGCTGCCCCGATTGAACGACCGGCGCAATGGTGTTATGCCAGTATGGGAGCATGCGGGCTACGGTATCTTTCAACGACTCGCTGCGAGGAATCTCATTTTCGTTGAGGCTTGCGTAGCGGCGATCAAACCCGGGATAGCGGCTGTCGTCTAAATCCAGGGGAGGGGGAGGCGTGGAATAGCTGCGCCGCCAGATCTTGACTTGCTCCTCACCAAACTTGGCAGCCATCTCAGCCTTATTCAGCCCTTGCAAGGCGCCGTAGTGACGTTCATTAAGCTGCCAGGCCCGGACAACCGGCAGCCACTCCAGCTCCATCTCTTCCATCACAATCCAGAGCGTTTTTATAGCTCGTTTCAACACCGATGTATAGGCAATATCAAAGCTGAATTTTCCTTGCAGAAGCAGCTTCCCGGAATCGTGGGCTTCTTTTACGCCTTGTTCGGTCAGGCCAACATCCGTCCAACCAGTAAAACGATTTTCGAGATTCCAGGTGCTCTGCCCATGGCGGAGCAAGATCAGTTTATATGCAGTACTCATAGTGCTTCCTTCCTTGTTTCATGTTTTTAGGTTTTTTTATGTGGCCCGTGGTGATTGCGCCAGAGTCGCAACTTTCGAAGGTTGTGGCTCTGCCACAACTCCTCGCCCAGCCTCTCTTTGCAATAAGACGTCTCCCTGTGGATGGATGATTCCATGGGGAGACGTCGGTCTTTACAAAATGACCCAACCAGAATGTAGCGCTAAACTGGCTGATCAATTGGCGTACCAGGATACATCAAGATCATTTGGCCGTATCCTGGCAACGCCTCATTGCTCTGTTAGAAACTTAGCGGATCGCGTGCTCGGTTTCCTTATCAAAGATGTGCATGTTGTCCATGTTGAAGACAACCTGGACTTTATCTCCCATAGAGTAGCGCGAGCGAGGATCGACCCGGGCTACAAAACTGTGCTCACCATTCTTCATATAGACATATATTTCATTGCCCATCAGTTCGGTGAAATCAACCGTTGCTTCGACCGGCTTTGGAATGATCCCGGGCGCAGCATATTCCGGATTATGAATATCCTCGGGACGGATACCAAACATGATCGCTTTACCCACCGCGCCGTTGTAGACATTGTTGCGGTCGGAAGGGATCTCCAGATTGAAGGTTCCGCCGTCAATAAACAGCTTCTCGCCATCTTTGCGAACAGTGGCGGGGAAGAAGTTCATCGAGGGCGATCCGATAAAACCAGCCACAAACAGGTTGTCTGGGTAATCATAAAGACGCTGAGGGGTGTCGATCTGCTGCAGGAGGCCTTTATTGATGACAGCAATTCGGGAAGCCATGGTCATAGCCTCCGTCTGGTCGTGAGTCACGTAAATAAAGGTGGTTTGCAGCTGCTGGTGGAGCTTGCTGATGTTGGCACGAGTCTCCACCCGGAGCTTGGCATCCAGGTTGGAGAGAGGCTCGTCGAAAAGGAAGACTTTGGGCTCGCGAACAATGGCACGACCGACTGCCACCCGCTGGCGCTGTCCGCCCGAGAGCTGGCGGGGCTTACGATCCAGAAGTTGTTCGATGCCGAGTATCTGAGCTGCCTCTTCTACCCGCCGTTTAATATCCTGCTTGGGGGTTTTGCGCAGTTTGAGCCCGAAAGCCATGTTGTCATACACAGTCATATGCGGGTAAAGCGCGTAGGATTGAAATACCATGGCGATGTCGCGGTCCTTCGGGGCTACATCGTTCACAACGGTTTGCCCAATCAGGATCCGACCATCACTGATATCTTCCAGCCCTGCCAGGCAGCGCAGCGCGGTGGTTTTTCCGCAGCCAGACGGCCCAACAAGCACCAGGAATTCTTTGTCCTCGATGTGAATGTCGAGATCATTCACCGCGACGACATCACCAAACCTCTTATACACATGTTCGTACGTTACGCTTGCCATTATTCAATTGTCTCCTTTCTTTGAGAGTATAGTGCTCCCATTATATATTCCATTTGGTTTAAAGGCAATCTATTTGCGAAAATTGGGGGTTTTTCAGGTGTGGAGTCAACTTCGCCAGGCTGCCAAAATCTGGAAGGATTTTGAGTGTTTTGTACAGCGTTTCGCGCAGCGAAAAACACCTAAACACTTTCTCTCCCAGTATTGACTTGCACCTGCTCGATTTGTGGCTGGATGTTTTGAGATAAAGGTGTACCCAAATCCTGCCTTTTTGCCTTGTCGAAATCCGGTCCACAACTTACAATCTGAGTATGTCAAAAGATGAAATTACCCCAATCCGCAAACAGTATTTAGACATCAAGCGCCAGTACCCGGATGCGATTTTGTTTTTCCGGCTGGGAGATTTTTATGAGACTTTTGATGAAGACGCGGAGGTTACGTCCCGCGAGCTGGAAATCGTTCTCACCTCCCGTAATGTGGCCAAAGGGGTGCGGATTCCGATGGCAGGTATTCCATACCATGCCGCTGAAAACTATCTGGTTCGGCTGATTGAGCGCGGCTACCATGTAGCCATTTGCGAGCAGGTAGGCGAGCAGCCAATTAAAGGCCTGATGCCGCGCGAAGTTGTCCGGGTTGTCACCCCAGGAACAATCGTCGAGCCTAACTTGCTGCCGGGAGATGCTAATAATTACCTGGCCTGTTTCATCATCGAAGACCTGGGCGTGGACGAGGGTCCGGGCCAATCTCGGAGGGCAGGTATCGCGTATGTGGATATTACGACTGGGGAATTTGCGACAACCGAATTGTCTGGCCCGGATATTGAGGGGGCTGTTCGAGCCGAGTTAATCCGGCTGCACCCGGCAGAAATCCTACATCCTGATCATGAGCGCCCGGGCGATGGTCTGCCGGGCCATCTGACGGCCTGGCCGGCCTGGCATTTTGAGCTGGGACGTTGCCAGGAAGCCATTTTGCAGCATTTCGAGGCTGTCTCTCTGGATGGATTTGGGCTGCGCGGCCAACATTTTTGCGTCAGGGCGGCTGGTGCAATTCTTCAGTACCTGCATGATACGCAACCGGCAGCTTTAAAGCTGCTTTTCAGCCTGAACACTTACAGCCTGCTTGAATTCATGACCCTGGATGCGGCGACCCGCCGAAACCTGGAGCTGACCGAAACTTTGCGCAGCGGTTCGACCAAAGGTTCCCTGTTAGGCGTGCTGGATCAATCGGTTAGTCCGATGGGAAAGCGTCTGATGCGCCAGTGGGTGAGCAAACCCCTGCTGGATGTCGCCAAAATCCGCCAACGGCAGGCCGGGGTAGCATATTTTTTCGATCGTGGGTTGGAACGCGCAGAACTGCGGTCAGCACTCAAGCCGCTCGGAGATCTCGAGCGCTTGACAAACCGGATCCTCTCAGGGACCGGCCAACCGCGTGATCTGGTGGCAATCCGTGCAATTCTACACCGGCTGCCGGTTATCAACAGCCTGCTGCCCAAACAAGAGCCCGCACTTGAGCCGGTTGTGAAAGAATTTGACCTGTGCCATTCGGCCCTGGCCTTGTTGGAACGCGCCATTGACGACGAGCCGCCGGCAACCTTGCAGAATGTGGGTATCATTCGAAAGGGCTATTCTGCCGAATTGGATGGCGTCTTGGAGCGCTCCCGGCATGCCCGGGATTGGATTGCCAACCTCGAATCTACCGAGCGTAAGCGAACTGCGATCAAGTCTTTGAAAGTTGGTTATAACAAGGTTTTTGGATATTACATTGAAGTAACCCGCTCAAACACGGACCTGGTTCCGGACGAATATATTCGCAAACAAACCCTGGTGAATGCGGAGCGTTATATTACTCCGGAAATGAAAGAGTATGAGGCTTTAGTGCTCAATGCCGAGGAACGGATGCGCGAGATTGAAGGCCGTCTGTTTCGCGAGGTGTGCAGCGAGCTGGCGACCAGCGCCCACCGGATGCTGTCTGCCTCGCGGGCCCTGGCAGAGCTGGATGTGCTTTCATCATTAGCCGAGGCCGCCGTGCTGGGCGGGTATGTCTGCCCTGAAGTGGTGGACGAAGACCTGCTATCAATTCGAGAAGGTCGTCATCCAGTTGTGGAACAGACCCTCAGCGGAGAACGTTTTGTGCCCAATGATGTGATCTTCGAGGAGGGTGAGCGCATCCGGGTGCTGACCGGGCCGAATATGAGTGGAAAAAGCACTTTCCTGCGCCAGGCAGCACTGATTGCCCTGATGGCTCAAATGGGGAGCTTTGTTCCGGCTGCTGATGCCAGGATTGGCCTGATTGATCGGATATTTACCAGGATCGGCGCTCAGGATGAGATTCATGCCGGACAATCCACATTCATGGTCGAGATGGTCGAGACTGCCAATATCCTGCACCATGCCACACCTCGCTCGCTGTTAGTTTTGGATGAAATTGGCCGGGGCACCAGCACTTACGATGGAGTTTCGATTGCCTGGGCGGTGATCGAATACCTGCACAACCACCCCCAGCTGCGGTCGAAAACCTTATTTGCCACCCATTACCACGAGTTGACTCAGCTGGCAGACTTGCTGCCCGGAGTGAGAAACTACAACGTGGCAGTCAGTGAAGCCGAAAATCGCGTGGTTTTCCTGCATAAAATTGTGCCTGGAGGAGCCGATCGTTCCTACGGGATTCATGTAGGCCAGTTAGCCGGCCTGCCTCGCCCGGTTGTCCAGCGAGCGAGCGATATCTTGCGCCAGCTCGAAAGCTCTTCCGGCAAAGCGGTGCGAATCAACCCGGCTGCACCGCGCCAAATGGCACTCTTTCCTAAGACGAACCCGCTCCTGGAAGAGTTGAAAGCCCTGGATATCAATACCCTTGCTCCGCTGGAAGCCCTGAATAAGTTGTACGAATGGCAAAAGCGTTTCCTTGAGGAACCGGATTGAGACAGGGTCCCCTCTAATACAGCCTCCGACAAATATTATTTTAGGAATTACGAAGTCGGAGTATGTTTAGGTAGGTTGAGAAGGCGCTCAACTCATGGCGCGGCTGTATCCTTGGACTGAATGACGAAATTATCAAATACCCAGCTGCCTTCATCCCCGGCACTGGATAACCCGGCCAAAACACCCGCACTGCCGCTGGCAAGCCGGTTGTCGATCAGGGTGGTCAGATAATGATCGTTGACAAACAGATAGAAAGATTCCCGATCGGCAATCACACTCAATCGGTTGGGACCATCTAAAGAGATGCTATCGGATACGGTCCAATCCTGAATCGCCTCCCACTCATCCTGATTGTGAAGGTAAAAAGAGTATTGCTGGCCCCCATTGATTTCAAATAAATAGTAATTGCCTTCAGTCTCCCGAAATACCAATCCGGCTTCGCCATCGGGAGGTCCCTCAATTTGGTGAACGTCAACTGCCAGAATAAAGGTTCGATAGGGGTCCATGGCAGGGATTGTCCACCACACAAATGGTTCTTTTGCAACTGCCCACCAGTGGTATTGATGATCCCGAATTTCCCACAGAATGGTTGCCAGTGGGTCGACGCCGTCCCCAGTTGGCCACTCTAATACATTATCGTCGAACCGCTCCTCAATCACGACCGGCCATAGTTCTGCCTGCACAGCCAGGCTTTCAAGAGCCTGGGTAGTTGCTTGCGCCTGGGCGTTTGCGACTTCCCGGGTAGCCTGCAGATTGGCAGCTACCTGGGTTGCCAATGAGATCACCCGGTCGGCTTGAGCTGTGAGTTCAGGCGCAGAGGGCAGTTCGCTGCTGCAGCCCCATGCTCCCAGCAGCAAACCCAGGCAGATCAGGAGAATACTCGGGTTATGTGTTGGGTTGATTTTCATCGCCGTTTGATTATTTTTCGCGCCAGCATCCCACCGACAATCGCGCAAACATCGGTTGGCAAATAATTTGCTGCCGTTGCATCAAACAGGAGCTGGTAAGAGGCTGGAAAGTCTTCATCCCCACGCCAGCCTACCAGCAGGATGGGCAGGTGGGGCAGCACCGGGAAAAGCCAGGCAAAATCACCAATCTCAACCGGTTTGGATGCCATTGAGCTGGCGCCAGCCTTTTGGGCTGCCAGTTCGACTGCGGCCGTGTCATTGCCAAATGTCTTAACAAGCTGTTTCCCACTATAACCCTGAAACGCCTGATTGTAAAATTTACCATCTGTCAGCTCAGAAAAAGAAACCCATTTTCCCGCCGGTGCTGGACCATGAGCTGTGTGAAAATAATACAAGACTAAAGCCTGGGTAACTAACGAGGCCAGTTCTTGGTGCGCGTCAAACACTACCAGATTGGGGAATGAGACTGAAATCGGCTGCCCCCATAGCTGAAGATGAAAAGTGCCTGTTTGTTCATCAGCTGCGTTAAAGCTGGCGCCGGTCCTCTTGGCTACAATTTTCGGATTGGATCGGGCTAACCCGGCGCGCAGCGTATCCACTCGCCGGGTAAAGTTGCTTTCTTCCTGTTCGTAAGGGGTTTTGTGCTCCAATCGTTCTCCTTTCTCGGATTGTTCCCCACTTAATCATTTAAGCACTGTGAGCGAGGAAGCATGCCGGCTTAAGCCGTACCAGGCTGTCTGCACGCTGGTTTTGAGATATTTTACTTTAATTCGGAGGTACCATCATAGGATTTCGGTCCTTTGGGAATTAATGTGGTTGGTCAAACAATGTTATATGGTCTTTTCGGCAAGTCACCTAGAAAAAAAGGGATTTTGTGGTGTTCGCTCTGGGCGGTGCAGCCGCCCAGAGCGAACACCACACATCCTTCTTTTGATTGCAAAGAACTAAGCGAAAATACCACTAAAAGATCGAGCTCTTGCTGGACAAAAATTATCGACCAGATCCAGGCCGGCAATTGAGAATATTTCCTTCAAAAGGATGAAGAAAGACCACAAGGTGCATGGTAAAATCGCGGCGTGAGGATGACTTTTCCCTTATCCCTATTAGTTCTAGAATCCACATACATCCTGGCCTCCTTTTATATGGAAGCCAATCCATTGGCTGCTGCAATATCCACCCCGGCGACATTTGTTCACACCAGAAAGACTGACATCAGGCGGACATATGACGAGTAAAAATTCTATAACCGAGACTCAGCCCCCGATTTTTGAAAAGCCTAAACGGTTTCACTTTGAATGGGTGTTGGCTGTGATCCTTCGGCCTCGCCAGATATTTCAGAATATCGCGGGCCAAAACACAGGGGTTTGGCTGACTCCCATGTTGATCCTGACTCTGACAACCCTGGTGCTGGTGTTTGCCAGCGGATCAATTAAGCAAACTATGGCCTCCCAGGGTGAGGTTAGCCTGCCGCCTGGCTATGAATATTACACCCCTGAGCAACAGGCTCAGTTTCAACAGGCGATGGCAGCAACCTCAGGCCCCGTATTTCTTTATGTTCTGCCTGCGATCACCGGGGTCATTAAAGTATGGATTGGCTGGCTGCTGGTGGGTGGTTTAATTCATTTGCTGTTGACCCTTTTGGGAGGCCGGGGAGATACAGGTGCGGCCATGAATCTGGTTGCCTGGGCAAGTTTGCCTTTCGCAATCCGAGACCTGGTTCGAACAGGCGCAATGATGCTGACTCAAAAGCTGATCAGCACACCTGGCCTGGCGGGTTTCGCGCCCCCGGCTGATACCAATTGGGGTATGTTTAGCACAGCCTTGCTTGGTTTTGTCGATCTGTACCTCATCTGGCATGCGGTGCTGCTGATTGTTGGAGCCCGTACGACTCAGGGCCTTACCCGCCTGAAAGCTGTCACAGCAGTGCTTTTGGCTCTTTTGCTGGTTCTATCGTTGCTGGCTCTGTTAGGTTTTCTGACCGGCAAGCTGAGCGGATTAACCATTATCCGGCCTTTTTTCTAGCCGGATTGGGACGTTTAGCTCTTGAACGAGGATTATCTTGCCAGAAAAAAACTGACCCGTAATTACGGATATATGAGGTTGTAAATTAATGATGGCGGATCACTCCATCCAACAAGCTTATATCCAGGTGAGTGGTTTAAGAAAGACGTACCTCATGGGGCAGGTAGCTGTCCATGCCTTGGCCGGTGTCGATATCTGGATCGAAGCAAATACTTTCTTGGTCGTCATGGGTCCATCAGGATCCGGGAAATCCACCTTGCTGCACCTGATAGGCGGCCTGGATCGGCCGACAGTGGGTGAAATTCGGGTTGGCGACCAATTTATTGACCGGCTTGACGAAAACGAATTGGCGGTTTTTCGCCGGCGTAAGGTAGGTTTCATTTTCCAATCCTTTAACCTGATTTCAAGTATGACCGCCCTGGAAAATGTTGAGTTTCCTATGCGGTTTACACGGTCTTCGCGCCGTAAGCGCCGAGAGCGGGGATTGGAATTGCTGCGCCAGGTAGGCCTGGATGATCGGGCTTATCACAAGCCAACCGAGTTGTCCGGTGGTCAGCAGCAGCGGGTTGCGATTGCCCGGGCATTGGTCAATAACCCGGACTTAATCCTGGCGGATGAACCAACCGGGAACCTTGATACATCCAGCGGCGTCAGTGTGATGCAACTACTTTCCGATCTGCATCGTTCGGGTAGAACCGTGATTGTTGTGACCCACGACGAACGGATGGCAGAGTTTGCCACCCACAGAGTAGGCCTTCTGGATGGGAAAATTGTCAATGGAAGGGCAGATGCAATCGCTGCAAGCCAACCATTGCCCCAGGAACCCCAGACCAGCGGTGAGCCGGTCTAAACTGCGTCGACCCTGGCTAGATTGCCGGATAGGCGCTATTCTCTTGATAGATTAACACGGACATATTGCCATGAAGAATCGATTTTACCAACTGTTTAAGTTCGTTTTGCCAGTGATGCTTATCGGGGCCTTGTTCTTCCCTGCAGCAGGGTTGGCGGCACTCGAAAGTTCGCCAACTGGCACTTCCCATGGCAGCCTCATGGTGGAGCCAGTATCTGGGGCGATGACCGGAATTTCCTTTGGTCAGATCATAAGCGCCACCCAGACGACGCCGGTCATTATCCTGATCGACCCGACCGCCACAGCCACTGCCACCCAGCAGGCCAGCCAGGGCGAATCAACCCCAACACCTTACCAGCGTCCATTAATCGTGGTGGACACTTACAGCGCTTCTGTGGATAAGATCTCGCCGGGCAGTCAGTTTAACCTGGTGGTCCGTTTTAGAAATGTTGGCCAAATGGCGGCTTCTAATATCATCGCGACTTTTGCTGCCGGAGATTTTATCCCGCGCGAAACCGGTGGGGTGGTGGCAGTCAATAAACTCGACCCAGGAGACAAGCGCAAGATCGAACAGCCGCTCACTGCCGGTTATGACCTGTGGGGGAGCGCGGTTGGCAGTGTCAGTGTCCAAGTGAACTATACCGACGCCAACGGGACCACTTACTCCGAAACCTTCAATCTGACCCTCTCGGTTGCCCAACCGCAAGGGGTCTTCACCACGGCTACCCCGACCCCAACACCGACCACCAAACCACGGTTGCGCCCGCAGCTGTTGATCAGCGGATACCAGTCGGATGTTGATATCTTACAGCCTGGCTCACGATTTGTCCTGGGCTTGCAGATCAACAACCTCGGCAATGCGGCTGCCCGCGGCGTTACGATGATCTTGGGCGGGGGCGCTGCCACCGGCGGTTCCACTAACGGGACACCCGATCCAAATGGAGGCGTCTCGGGCGCCAGCGGTGATTTTGGTAATTTTGCTCCAGTCGCCGCTTCGAATGTCCAGTTCTTGGGTGATATGGCCCAGGGTCAGTCTTTGAGCGCCAGCGCTGAGTTGATCGTCAACGCATCGACTAACCCTGGCGCCTACCCGATGAAAATTTCGTTCACTTATACGTCTGAAGACGGAACCCTTTACACGGATGATCAGGTGATCACAATGCTGGTTTACTCCTTACCCCAGGTAGAGGTCAATTTTTACCGGGAGACTGGACCCATCTTCCTGGGCCAACCCAACCAGCTGCCAATTCAAATCGTAAACCTGGGCCGGAAAACGACCATTCTGGGCAACATGCGGATCAGTGTTGCCGGTGCTTCGCAGGAAAATGGAATGGGCGCGCAGCTGACGAATAATGTGGTTCTGATAGGAGCGCTGGATACTGGCGGTTATTACACCCTGGATGCCATGCTGACTCCGGACCAACCGGGTCCGCTTAACCTTGTGGCGACCATCGATTACACCGATGATTTTAATCAGCCCCAGGTGATCACCAAAACTTTGCAAGTGATGGTTGAAGATATGCCTATAATGGAACCTTTCCCAGGGGAGGGGGGTGTGCCGATGGATGGCGGCTTCCCCGAGCCTGTTGTAGAGGTAGAAACAGCCTGGCAGAAAGTGCTGCGTTTCCTGCGCGGTCTGGTTGGCTTAGACAGCGCCAAACCCACTCAACCGGGCGAAGTTTTCCCGGGTGAGGTCATACCGGACCAGGGAGTGCCGCTTCCTGGCGTATCTGGACCCAAAGGCTGATGATGATGGGTATCCCAAAATATGGCAGCTCGCCTGCAGACAGCATCTGCCACAGGTAGCCTCTATGGGTTTTTTTGATCTGGTCGCTTTAATTTTTGATAACCTTGGTCGTCGCAAGGCTCGAGTGGCTTTAACTGCGGTCGGGGTTGTGATTGGAACTGCGGCAGTAGTGGTTTTAGTTTCTCTGGCGATCGGCTTGCAGCGCAACGCCAATGAACAGCTCGGCGGCATTGGCGACCTGACTCAGATTCAGGTCATGCCAAATTATGGCGAGAGTTTTGGACCGGGACCGGTCCCTCCAGGGGGTGGGGGGGAGGGGGGCCGATTAACCAGGTTCTGATTACGGACCAATCCTTGCGTGATTTTGAAGCATTACCGGGAGTCACAGCGGTAATCCCGCGAGATTATCTCCAACTGGGGGCTATGCTTAAGTATGAACGTCTTGAAACTTATGCCAACCTGATCGGCATGGGCGTCTCGGATCTTAGCTCGTTGGGATTGAACATTCAAGAAGGCTCGCTGGTGCTGGAACGGGGTACGGTTGTTGTGGGAGCAATGATCGCCAACAGCTTTTATGACCCACGTTCGCGCCCAGGTCAGGATCCTCCGCCTCCGCCCGAGCTGTTGGGCGCGAACCTCAAACTGGTGCTTTCGAAATGGACGCAGGATGGTACGGAGGTACGCAAAACGGTCCCTTTACGGGTAGCCGGGGTGATCACTGAGAGCAGAGGCGAATCCGATTGGTCGATCTACATCTCTTTGGAAGAATTGACCGCATTTAACGAATGGGGCACCGGACGGCGAATAAACCGAAACCGGGATGGCTACAATATGGCTATCGTCAAAGTGGAAGATGTTTCCAAGGTCTTGGATGTTACTGATCAAATTACTGGTCTTGGTTATATGGCGTACACCCCACAGTCGTTTGTTCAGGGCATCAACAGTTTTTATGTTGTCTTGCAGGTGATTTTTGGAGGAGTTGGGGCAATTGCACTCCTGGTGGCGGCGATTGGCATAGCCAACACCATGGCGATGGCGATTTTGGAGCGCACCCGAGAGATCGGCTTGATGAAAGCGATCGGGGCAACCAACCGGGATGTGTTAAGCGTTTTTCTGGGCGAAGCCGCCGGGATTGGTTTTATCGGTGGTTTAGGGGGCGTATTACTCGGCTGGAGCGGTGGCCAGGTCATAAATGTGGTCGCGATGGCATATCTGGCCGGCCAGGCTGCCCAGACAGGTGGACTGCCGCCAAGTGTGGCTGTTTTCACGCCGCTCTGGTTGCCAATTTTCTCTTTGGTGTTCGCTACTCTGATCGGGCTGCTTTCGGGGCTGTACCCGGCTCTGCGGGCCGCGACGCTAATTCCGGTGAATGCTTTAAAATATGAGTGAGCCGGTGATCGCATATCTGGCAAAATAAAAGAGCCTGGGTTTATAACCCAGGCACTCCGGTTTTGGATGAATAACAAACGTTGTGCTATTTCGTGCGAGCTCGATTTTCTAGCGTTCGGGCCAGTATTTTTTCGATTTCTTCATCGGAAGATGCAGGCTTCTTCTTGCCTTTGCTGACTGGTGCTTCATCTTCCCGGTCTTTAGAACGTTCCATTGCCTCACGCAGAGCCATTTCCATCGCAGTAGGAACAGGTTCGTCTCTGGCAGGTTCATCCTGCGTGCGGGCAGTCTGTCCGTGGCTTTCTCTGACCACTTTCTCGGGTCTTGCTTCCAGGGCTTTCATGCTCAGCTTGATCTGCCGTTTGTGGCGGTTCACACTCAAGACCTGCACTTCAACTTCATCGCCATCTTTGACAACTTCATTGACGTTTTTAATATAATCATGCGTTAATTCACTGATATGGACGAGGCCAGGGCGTTCTGCGCCGATATCAACAAAAGCGCCAAAATTTTCTATCCGGTTAACTTTGCCCTTCAAAACCATCCCCTTAGTAATCTCCCGCCATTCGAGCTCGAGCGGCTCAATCATCGTCAGCTCGATCCGTTTCTTCTTAGGGAAGACCCGGCGAACCCAGACTTCAACCGTATCTCCGGGTTGGATAACATCTTCTACCCTATTTACAGAGCCCTCTTTTAACTGCGAGATATGAACGACTCCAGGGACTTCTAATCCGATATCGACAACTGCCCCCGCCAGGGTTGTTTTCACCACAGTACCCGTTAATTTCATCTTACGTTCGAGGGAGGCGAGCTCCGAAACTTCGGTGTTTTCTGGCGCTGTTATCATTTCTGTTTCCATAGCGCTACTCTCCAATCAGGTCAAATTTCAATCCACCCAAAACGGTGGAAAAATGCAGAAAAAAATATGCGGATTTATGCTCGAACCCGCGAACCTGAATTATACCGTGGGCAGGTTGAAATGTCAAAGTGTGATCTGTAACAAATTCATGAGAATTGTCTAACAATTGATTGGATCGGAATGAACGTTAATTGTTCGGGGATTCAAGTCGCCATTTCCCCAAAAAACGTTGTATGATCTAATAGGTTTTGAATTCGTTCACATCTGGAAAAGCAAGAACCTAATCGGTTAGGGGATGGTTATTTAAGTGAATGGCTGGCATTATTTCTCGGTTTGTTTATAAAGCTTGCGGCAATCACTTCCGGACCAGATTCGTTAAGGATCTACAAGCCTGACGCTGGGAAAGGCCTTTGTTTCAGGAAAAAAAGGGAGAAAAATGAATGAAAAATAAAATATCACTTAAGATCATTCAGATGGGCTTGCCGCTCTTGGCAGCTTTGCTGGTTCTAGCGGCCTGGCTCTTTTTTATGCCTGGACCAGCAGCAGCCCAGATCATAGCCGCACCTGTGATCGATGAGTTTTTTGCCAATCCGACAGAAACGAGCATTGCTGAATTCGGGCAGAATTATTACCTGTCACCTGATGATGTGGCAGCTAACCTTTTACAAAGTTCCAACGTAATATCAATCACCAAATCTGCCCCTGCCCAGGTGTTGCCAGGCAGCCTCTACACTTATACGATTTCAGTTGTAAACTCATTTGCTTACACCTTGACGGACGTAATGATCGGAGACCTGCTTCCGGTGGGTACAAGTTTTGTTTCTGTATTGGATGGCGGGGTTTACAGCACAGCTCCCTTCCCGATTGTATCCTGGTCACTGGGCGATTTAGCCCCACTGGCCAGTGTGGATGTGCGTTTTGTAGTGACAGCCCCGAACTTCCAGACCATTGTAGTTAATAATGTCTATGGGGTATGGGCGACCAACTCGAACTCTTATTTTTTGGGTACTCCGGTTTATACGGAGGTGGGCACCTTCTCACAAGTCCCCACCGAAATACCAATCACCAAATTCGCCCCGGCTCAGGTGCTGCCCGGCAGCCTCTACACCTACACGATTTCGGTTGTAAACCCATTTACGTACACCTTGACAGGCGTGATGATCGGGGATCTGATCCCGGTAGGCACAAGTTTTGTTTCTGTATTAGATGGCGGCGTATACAGCACAAATCCCTTCCCGATAGTATCGTGGTCACCCGGCGATTTAGCCCCATCGGCCAGTGTGGATGTGCGTTTTGTGGTTACAGCCCCGACCACCGAGACCATCGTTGTCAATAACGTCTATCAAGTAAGCGCAACCAATTTTCGGGCCCATTCTTTGAGCGCTCCATCCTACACCGTGGTGGGTGACCATATCTTAATCCGGCAGATCCAGGGAAGCGGCAGTGCTTCCCCATTTGTCAATGGGGACGTATTTGGTGTGCAAGGCATTGTGACCAGGATGCTCTACAATAATTCAGCCAGCACTGATGCCGTCGGCTTCTTTATGCAGGATCCCAATCCAGACGCAAACCCATTGACATCCGAAGGAATCTACGTTTACGCTCCGGTTGAAGTAGATCGTCTCCAGATTGGCGAGGCGATTACCGTATCTGGGACCGTGAAAGAATACTTTGGCCTGACAGAAATCAGCAGTGTAACCTCCGCCATCACTGGCACAGCAACCGCAACGATTGCGCCTACTTCCGTGAGTTTGCCCGTAACGAGTATGAACGCCTTCGAAGCCTATGAAGGTATGCTGGTCACATTCCCGCAACCGCTGGTCATAGCGGAATACTTCAACTTTGATCGCTTCGGCGAGATTGTGCTGAGCGGTGTGCGCCACCAGACCCCAACCGCGTTTGTCGAGCCGGGAACGGATGCCATTCAAGAGGCCCAGGAGTACTTGCTCGACCGGATCACGCTCGATGATGGCCGCACGAATCAGAACCCGGACCCCGCCATCCACCCGAACGGCGGCGTCTTTGACCTAACGAACCTGTTCCGCGGCGGCGACTCAGTTGCAAACGTGTCCGGTGTCGTGGATTACAGCTTTGGTCTGTACCGCATTCAGCCGACCCAGGGCGCGGATTATATCAACGCCAATGTGCGCCCGGCCCAACCAGACGTGGTAGGTGGCAGTTTGAAGGTCGCCTCCTTCAATGTGCTCAACTACTTCACCACATTGGATAACAGCGGCCCGATCTGCGGGCCATTACAAAATCAAGAATGCCGTGGTGCGGATGATGCCACCGAGTTCACCCGCCAGCGCGACAAGATCATCGCCGCCATCAGCGCTATCGACGCCGACGTGGTCGGCCTGATCGAGATCGAAAATCACCCCGCCGACGTGCCGACGGCGGACCTGGTGAGCGGTCTCAACGCTGCGCTGGGCGCAGGCACCTACGATTACATCGTCACCGGTGCAATTGGCACGGATGCCATCCGGCAGGCCTTTATCTATAAACCTGCCTCCGTTTCGCCGGTAGGCGCGTTCGCTGTGCTGGATACATCGGTCGACCCGCGCTTCCTGGATGATTACAACCGGCCAGTGCTGGCTCAGACCTTCCAGCAAAATGGGACCAATGAACTGGTAACAGTGGCGGTTAACCACCTTAAATCCAAAGGCTCGGATTGCAATGCAATTGGCGACCCGGATTTGGGCGATGGCGCCGGCAACTGCAACCTGACCCGCCTGGCCGCCGCCGAAGCGCTGCTGGACTGGCTGGCGAGCGATCCTACCGCCAGCGGCGATCCCGACTTCCTGATCATTGGCGATTTGAATTCGTACGATAAGGAAGACCCGATCGATGCGCTCCTGGCGGGCGGTTACTCCGACTTAATTTACGACTTCATCGGCGAGGATGCTTACTCCTACGTGTTCGACGGGCAGACTGGTTATCTGGACTACGCTCTGGCAGATGCCAACTTGTTGCCTCAAGTCACCGGGGTCACGATCTGGCACATCAACGCCGACGAGGCGGACCTGATCGATTACGATACATCGTTCAAGCAAGATGCCCAGGATGCCATCTATGCCCCAGACGCTTACCGTTCTTCAGATCACGATCCCGTTGTTGTCGGGATTGATCTCGGATCACCAGCCATCAGCCTGGCTAAACTTGTAAGTCCATACATGGAAGTGAGCCTGGGCGGATCGGTCACCTATACCATCACGCTCCAAAACAATGGCACATACGCTGCGAATGGCGTAATGTTGACCGATACCTTGCCTGCCGCAGTCAATTTCGGTGGCTGGCTCCAGCAGTCCGGCGCCGCTGTCGCCAACGATGAGATCACCTGGATGGGTAACTTAGACGCCGGCAGCGCAATCACCCTGGTTTTCACGACCAGCGTCGTGAATGATTTGGCTTTCAATGGGCAAACTGTGATCAACAGCGCTGTATACCGGTACGGTGCGCAGCGCGGCTCGGCTGACGCCAGCTTCGTGATTCGTTACCTGAACTATCTCTACCTGCCGGTCACAACCAGGGATTTTGGCGTTCCTTAGTTCGTTCCGAAACCGTGCGGGGATGATGGGCGCGCTGCCAGCGCTAAATATAACCGTTGGACTGATCGGAATAACAAAAAAGTGCGAGTGGGTGCTTATGCTCCTACTCGCACTTTTTGGGTTTACGCTTTCAATCACAAGACCAAAAAGAGCAGGGTCATGGGCTGGCGGCGACAGCGCTGGATGGATTCAGCACCTGCCACTGATCGGGAGGCCAGTAGACGACTTCGGCTTTGCCGATCACGTTCTCTAATGGAACCATGCCCCAGCTGTGTGAATCCGAGGAGTTATTGCGATTATCACCCAGCACAAAGAGTGAATCTACTGGGATCGTCCAACTGCCGGTATAACTGGGTGGCGCTTTGATATAGGGTTCCACGATTGGCTCGTCATTCACCGTCACCTTGCCATGATTGATTTCCACCTGATCACCCGGCAAGCCAATCACACGTTTAATATATGGCTCCCGGTTGGGGTCGGGTGGATAATGAAAGATGATCACGTCTCCCCGTCCGGGGGTGCCGAGCTTGTAGGCGATTTTGTTCACGATGACATAATTGCCGGCATACAGGGTTGGCTGCATGCTGATCAACTCGATCCGAATACGGGCTGATACAGCATTGATACCTACAAACAAAATCAATGATAATATGATCGTTTCCAACAAGTCAATCATAAAACGGCGCAATCCGCCGTCGCCATTTGATGAATCGCTGGGATGATCGGGGTAAATGACAGTATTAAAGTTTTCCATCTGTTTAAACCTGATTATTTACGGGCAGTTGGTGATGCGCCTCGCTGCCCGGATCCTCTTGCAATAACTGCACTGCGTGCGGCAGAACCAATAATACCACTTTTAGGTTTTCAAGTGCGCCTTTTGGGCTGCCTGGAAGATTAATAATCAATGTGTGTTTTCGGATCCCAGCCACTGCTCTTGAGAGCATGGCATGAGGGGTCACCAGCAGGCTGGCGGCGCGCATTGCTTCAGCCAGGCCGGGCGCGTGGCGCTCGATAATCGCCAGAGTAGCTTCTGGTGTCACGTCACGCGGGCTGAAGCCTGTTCCGCCTGTTGTGAGGATCACATCTATGCTTCCTTCGTCACACCAGGCTGCCAGCTGCTCGCTGATCGAAGCACGATCATCCGGAAGAATTTTCTGTGCAGAGATCTTCCAACCCTGGGCGCGAATTTCACCTGCCAGAGCGGGGCCTGATTCGTCGGGCCGATCTCCACGAGCCGATCGATCTGAAACCGTTAATAGTCCAACTCGCAGCATAATTAACCTTCTTTCTGCCTGTGGGATCCATAGACGCACAAACCGCACAGCTCTAACTTGTATTTTTCATTCATAAGTTTCACGAAAGAACCATTCAGTGAACCGACTTTGAGTCCATTCTTTACAAGTTTTTCCCATAAGCATAGAGTTCCATGCGCTCCCAACCCTGGGATTCGTAGAAACGGATCGCAGTATCATTCTCCAGAGTTACCAGCAGATAGTAGCGAATACAGCCCTTGGCTTTCAGGCGCGCTTCAAGGGCGAGCATCAATGCTGTTCCAATGCCGTGCTTGCGCTGATCGGGTCGAACTGCCAGATGATACATCATACCGCGCCGCCCATCGAAGCCGCCCAGGACTGCGCCAATGATCTCGCCATTCTTTTCTGCCAGCAAGAAAAGGTCCGGATCGCGCTCCAGTTTTTTTTCTATTTCTTGCGGCTCGTCAGAGCGCCGGAGATGGATGCCATCCCCTGCATGCGCCCATAACTGGAGCACAGCCGGATAATCGTCTGGGTAATGAAAAGTCCGAATTTGGAAGGAAAGATCCAAAGAACCACCCGCTTCCGCAGGTGGCTCATGGTTGGCAAATGTATTACTGGGCAAGGTCTCAGTCATCTTCCTGACCGACTAGATTTTTCCATGGCCCGTGGATGCCGTCATCGGTCACCCCAAAATAAAACCGACTGCCTGTGTTCGTCCGTTGTATCAGGTCGTAGCGGAAGACTTTGCCGTGTTTATTGCGGCTCAATAAACCAAAGTGCCCTTGCCATTGTACTTTTGCCTGCGAGAGATCGGCAGGTAATTTGGCAAATTCAGTGATGGCATAATGCCACAACCGGCGGGCCGAGGTTCGAGTGACATTTTTTACGACGTTCCCATTACGTAAATCCCGCATGGTGTAATATTTCGAGCCATTTCTTTCTTCGACCTCGACCACCTCGACCCCGGTTCGAGGGGCTTCGTCTTTTTCTTCTTTTTCCCCTGGCAAATCAAGTACTGGCTCTTTGGCTTCCACGGATGGACTTTCCGTTATTTCCTGTTTGCGCTGCGGACCCCGTAGCACAAGCCCTACGATCTCGTCCCGCACCGCAAGACCGGTTTCCGCCTCAGAACGTACATAAATCTTGCTCTCGTCTACCGCGTAAGGGGGATCATCGCCCCGCGGCACCAGCACTCGCAGGACTTTTTTCCCGCCGGTTTCATGCACGTCGACTGTGCACTGTAAGGGTGGGCTGATGCGATTGCTGATCTCCTTTTCCAATTGAGAGGTAGCCTGTTCCGGTTCGGTAACCCCGGCTATTGGTTTTTTAGGATCGGTATTGATGCCAATATACAAAGTGCCGCCATTGGTGTTGGCGAATGCACATACATCAGCAATCACCGCATAACGTTTGCCGCCTCGGACAGTCATACTCTCATGAAAATCCTGGATGATATTGGAGCCTTCTTCGCGGGCAGACTGGATAAAGTCGAACGCGGATTCAGCTCTGGTACCATGGTGGGGGCGAGTGCGTGCGAAGTCATTGCTAAGAAAGAGTTCCATCAGAGCGTCAAAGCTGATTTCTGGAAGCAGCACATCGGTTGCGCGGTCGCCGATGCCCAGGTTTTTCTTGCGGTTTGGATCGGCTGTCAGGCGATGAGCATCAGACCCTTGAATGCAGTGCATGCGGCGCGGGTATTCCGGCTTTGTACCGCTGAAGAAAGCCCGCGTGGTCCGGGTGCCTTTGTGCTCGAGGTCAGTCACTTCCAGGGCATGCAGATGATGGTCCTGCGTATAAGCGATCTTGGTCTGACCGCCAAAGGAAAAACCGCGCATGGCGACCCCATTGCTGGAGTTGGCGTGAGCAGCGATCACGAGCCCATCAGCTTGGTTAATCATCTGGTATGCATTCAGTACATCCGTTGTGGCGCCCACCGTTGCTGAGCCTTCATCTAGCTGGTCGGTAGGAATATTCAGGTTGAGGAGCAAGTGTTCAATCTCTCGAACCGGCTTTTCGGGAGGAAATATCCCCAGGATATGAAATCCAAAAGTAGCTGTAAACTCGAACGCTGGCAGAACCAGAATTTTAGTTAGCAAACGCCTGTATTCTGAGAGTCTGGCCAGTTCTTCGGGCAGCAGACGGTTCAGCTTTTCAAGCATTTCCAGTTGTTGAATCTCTTCCTGCATCTGCCGATAACCACCAACTGTGTTGTGATCGGCAAAGGCGATGATATCTAACCCGCGCGCTTCAGCGCGGTAAAGTACATCCATATAAGTTGCCTCAGGCTGTTGAAAATCGCTTGAGGCGGGGGTGTGTAAATGCAAATCGATCGTACACCATTGCATCGGGGTACGGCCACGTCTTTTTCCCATAGATTAAGTCCCCAAAGTCTCCTGTATTTTTTCGATCAATTCTTCCGGCATATAGGGTTTGAGAAGGAAACCATCTGCTCCCCCAATTTGACTTTCCATCCCCATATCCATCCCAGACGACATTAATACTCGTGGCTGTTGCATCTCGGTTTCTTTGCGAATCAAGCGCAGCAGATCAAATCCATTGAGTTGTCTCAAATGAACATCGAGTAAGACGATGTCAGGTTTTTCTTGCCGGATAATCTCAAGGTATTCTTCGAAGTTGATGCAGTCCTGAGTGCCAAAAACCTCATAACCCTCATACTCGAGCAGGGTTGTGAGCAGCGAGTTCATCGTTGGGTCATCTTCACATAGAAATATCTTTGTCATATAGTTGATCCATTTAGAAAGATCATGCCTATCTTAGAACCTGTAAATATTTGGACTTTTTGATTCTGTCCGAAAAGCCGGAAGGTATGTGCATATGGTTGCATGCGCAGCACGCAACTATATGCACATAAACCATTCTTTGGATAGGCTCTTTCTGGTTATCAATATTAAACCTTGTAGTTAGCTGCCTGGCGCGGCTTCGATCGCCAGGATGTTTTCTGCTTCTTGCTCGGGCTGGTTATCGATCGCCTCAAGGGCGGCTGCCAGCACGTCATCTACGGTCTCGGCAAAGACAAATAGAATATTTTGCCGGACTTCCTCGGGTAAATCTTCAAGATCTGCTTCATTTCGTGAAGGCAGGATCACCGTTTTCAACCCAAGCCTGTGAGCAGCCAGCACTTTTTCCTTAATTCCGCCAACTGGCAGAACTTGGCCGCGCAGGGTAATTTCACCGGTCATGCCGACATCTGGCTTGACCGAGCGGCCCGAGATCAGCGAGACCAGGGCAATTGCCATTGTGACCCCGGCTGAGGGGCCATCTTTGGGCTGCGAGCCAGCCGGCACATGCATGTGGATATCACTCTTCTCGAAGAAATCAGCATCCAGTCCTATTTTCCTGGCTCGCGAACGAACATAAGATAAGCTGGCCTGGGCGGACTCTTGCATAACATTGCCAACAGAGCCGGTAATTTGGAATCCCTTTCCGCCGGGCATCCGGGTCGCTTCAATGAAGAGCACATCGCCGCCTACCGGTGTCCATGCCAGACCGGTCGCGACCCCAGGAATCGCAGTCCGGTGGGCGATCTCTTCATTCCCGTGGTAATGAGGGCGTCCGAGATATTCCAGGACTTTTTCTGGGCTGATCTCCACCTGCTCAAGCTCGCCTGCCGCAATATGGGTGACGACTTTCCGGCAGATGGAGCCAATTTCGCGCTCCAGATTGCGCACACCGGCTTCTCGGGTGTACGAGCGAATGATCTTCTCCAGACTGGGGGTCGTGAAGGTTATCTCAGCGCTGCGCAGCCCGTTTTCACGCACCTGGCGAGGGATCAAGTAGCCCCGCGCGATGGCGATCTTTTCCTTATCCGTGTATCCAGATAAGCTGATGATCTCCATTCGGTCACGCAACGGGCCAGGAATGGTCTCCAGCGAATTGGCGGTGGTAATGAACATGACCTGGGAGAGATCGAAAGATACTTCCAGGTAATGATCCCGAAATTCGACATTCTGTTCTGGGTCGAGAACTTCCAACAAAGCCGAAGCCGGATCACCATGGAAATCGAACACCAGTTTATCGACTTCGTCCAGCATAAAGACCGGATTGCGGGTCTCGACCCTGCGCAAAGCCTGCAGAATCCGGCCCGGCAGGGCGCCGATATAAGTCCGTCGATGGCCGCGGATCTCGGCCTCATCCCGCATACCGCCCAGCGAGATGCGGACAAACTTGCGGCCCATGGCGCGGGCAATAGACCGGCCCAAGGAGGTTTTTCCTACGCCTGGGGGCCCAACGAAACACAGGATCACACCTTCTCGGATGCGATGAATCTCATCGACTGGTTCCAGAGGCTGCTCGTCGGCCCGCTCCTGGCGCAGCTTCCGAACCGCCAGGTATTCGAGGATACGCTCTTTGACATCCTCAAGACCATAGTGATCCTGGTCAAGCACTTCCCTGGCGTGCACGATATCAAGATTGTCTGCGGTAAGCTCCGACCAGGGCAAAGTTGTCAGCCAGTCAAGATAGGTGCGGATAACGCCATACTCTGCTGCGGCGGTGGGCAAACGCGAAAGCCGATCAAGCTCGCGGCGGGCCTGCTTCTCGGCCTCTTCTGTCATCCCGGCCTTTTCAATTTTCTGGCGAAATTCTTCAACTTCGGCAGCCTGTTCGTCGCCTTCACCCAGTTCGCGCTCGATGGCTTTCAGCTGCTCACGCAGGAAATATTCTCGCTGAACCTTTTCAATTTCCGAACGGGCTTCATTTTGAATTTTCTGGCCAATCTCCAGCACTTCTGCTTCATGGGCCAGGATATTGACCAGCTTGTGCAGTTTGTCGGAGGCCGAATCGAGCTCAAGCAGGGCCTGGGCATCTGCCAGGTCCATGCGCTGGAAATTCGCTATGGTATAGACCGTTTCAAGGGGGTCTTCCAGGGAAAGAACGGAAGCCACCAGTTCGCGCGGGATGGAAGGGATCATCTCAGCGATATGATCGAACTGGTCGCGAGCATTGCGAGCTAAAGCTTCCAGCTCAAGTCCTTCGGCGACGGTCTCGGGGATAAGCTGGATGGTGGCTTTCAGGTAAGGCTCTTTTTCAACAAACTCATCCAGTCTGAAGCGGGAGAGACCCTGCACCACCAGCCGGATTGTGCCATCCGGCGCTCGAAATAAGCGATGAACCATCGCAACGGTCCCGATGTGGTAGAGATCTTCTGGCTCGGGCGATTCGAGTTCTGGGTCGCGGGAAGCTATCAGGCCGATTAAACGCTCATCGCCAGACATGACATCGTCCACCAGCCGGATCGATCGCGGTTGGCCAATGGTCAGAGGTACTGCTGTTTGCGGATAAACAACCAGGCCGCGCAGCGGCAGGATCGGCAAGATCGAAGGGATATTGGTATCGCCCTTTTCAGCTCCATCCGCCTGTTCCTCAGAGCTGTCTTCATCTCCCTGGACAATCCGAGGGATAATCGGACGAAATAGCAGCTCATCCATCGCGGCTTCTTCTTCTTGAAGCCAGTTGAGCATGTCGAGAATACTTGTGTTCCAACGGGATGCTGGCATATAAGGTTTTTTCCGGTCTATTCTGTGTGCTGCCTCAATCGCGTTTCGATCATTGGTCCTTGAAGTCATGGGTAGCGCTCGCTCAACGATCAATCTTTGATATCGATTTTTCGAGGTCTGGCCTTGGGTAAAATCACTCGTAAAAACCCATTTAGGTACTCTGCCCGGACCTCTTCTGATTTAACGGGTGAGGGAATCTCCAGCTCTGCACTGAACTCACCAAAACGAATCTCCATCTGGTGATACGCTCTTCGCTCTTGTTGGTCGGGACGAAGGCCGCGTATGACCAAGACTCGCCCATCCAGCTCGATTGAAAAATCCTCTTCTTCCATGCCAGCAATTTCAACCCGAACGATAAAAGCGTTATCGGTTTCAAATACATCGGTGGGTGGCCGCCAATGAGGGGTACGCAAGGCCAGACGCCAGTGTTCACCGCTGGAGTCAACAAAATGGACATCCTCAGGTTGTTTGGGGCTGGGAACAGGGGATTCAAATTGCGATTGTTTCTTAGTCATCGCGTATTCTCCCATCGGCTTACTCTATCCTTACCAACGATGAATGGATTCCGATCTACAAGACTTTTCAACTGAACGCATATTTCCTTTGGTTGCCACTCGGACAACTTGGATTGCTTCGTGATGCTACTGTCTGACCCCCCATCATCAGCCAATTTGAGATTTTTTAGGTTACCCAACGCACCTGGGGGTGAATAATTCCAGGCGCCCCCGGCGAGATTCGAACTCACAGCCTCGTGCTTAGAAGGCACTTGCTCTGTCCATTGAGCTACGGGGGCAATATGCAGATTTATTCTGGACAGGGTCTTAAGCCTTTATAAACCCGGCCGCCAGACAGCGTGCGCAGAATGGTGGTTGGATCGCGGCTGAGTTGATCGGCAAGCTCTACCGGGGTTAATGGCACATTCCCATTCGCCAGGAACAACCTGAATACCGAATCGACCAGGGTGGATTGCTGGTTGATGAATGAGTCTAGCACAGCGCAATGGGTGATCAGGACATGCTGTAAGCCATCTACGCGCTGGACTTCGGCGGTGTCTGGATCAACCCAGTCGACTGTCGCATCTGTATCCAGTCCTGCGAAGGCTTCCTGGTGCTCCGGGCACAGGTAGTTGCGTAGATAGACGCGCCAGTCTCGATCGACTTTGCTCCACCAGTCAAAATCGATGTGGTAATGCGTTTGTAATGTGGGTTTTACGAGACTCATGCGCTTTACTTCGGTCACATGGCCCTCCTCAACAGGGTGGGGTAAGTTTATTGTTCCGAGTCATTTACGCGGAAATGCAAATCACCAACATGGACAAACCAGGACCGGGATGCCAGGAGCGACAAAATTGGACCTGGTGGACAGCGCCGGACGATATTTACAGCTGCGTAAAGTTCGCTGGCATGTACATGGCTTTGAGGATTTAATTTTGCCAGTTCTCGGACCGTATTGACAATCGTCTGCTCGAAGGCCGGGCGTTCTTTCTGCAGTTGCGTCCACACCTGATTGACAGCCTCTTCATCGGGTATCGCGATGGCCATCCGCTCGTCAAAATTGGCTGTGACAATTTGCTTGAGCATGGCAAAAACTATCCCGCCATCCGATCCAACCAGAACAGTGCGGATCCACTCGCGGCTCGAGCGCCGCTCAGTTGTCTGGATAATGACCTCGCCCGGCTGGTCGCCCTGGCTGACTTTAATCAGGCTGCCCGGTATGATACCGTGCTCCTCGTACCATTCCTTCAATCCGAAAACATAACGTTTTTCAGGCACAACCCAGCCCGGAAATTTATCGCCGGTTTCACCATCCACCAGCATGAAGCGGATGCGGGGCGCTTCGTATGCGGTTGGGAACATATTGCGCAAGCGGGCGGAGAGAGGCAGGGTTCCGGAAGCCCAATGTGGATATATCAGGCGAACAGTGACAGCTTCCAGACCTTCGCTCGGTGCTTTGATTGGGGAGAGCTCATCATCCAGGTCGATTTCCAACTCCAGCATATCCTCGGTCATCAGTGAGCGATCATAATCCATGCCTGGGTAACGCAAGTGTACGGGCGGCTCCAGCACCTGCTTGGGTTCCAAACGACGTAAAAACCACAGCACTTCACCGGCAGGCCCAACCTCGTCGAAGCGCGGGTCTTCCTGCAGCGCCAGATCCAGCGAGAACTCTACCAGTTTGGGATTTGCGTTGGGTGTCAGTTCGATTTGTTTGATCAATTCTGCGGTCGGCATAGGGCCACCGCTTGCTACATCCAAAACAGCTTCAGCCAGGTTGAGATGCCCGGCGTTGACATCTAACAGCAGTGCCCGTGGAAACCAGCGTCCTGCGATCCGAACAAAATCCGGATTAGAGCCGAGCTCCTCTTCGAGAGCCTCGATCAAATAGGGGCCGAATTCTTTGAAAACAGTTTTTGGGTCCAGGCCTGGGTCATCGATTGCAACTTCTAGTGGATTGTTGAGCGTGTGCTCGTTCAACCCTGCAGCAAATTCTTTCTGCTCGCCATTCTCAAATGCGATTTTGATGACCTCAAAATCACCTAGATCCGGGTTTTGTCCTGAACGAATCTCGGTCACTTTGCCGCGGCGCCATCCGAGTGCAGGGAAGACCAGCTGCTGCTTGGCCTTGTAATTTTCCTTGGGCAGATAAAGATCACCCCCCGAGCGGCGCTGCTGCTCCAGGGATATCATTTCCTTGCGGATGCGCTCAACCACCAGCGCCGCCACCAGCTCAAGGGAAGTTAAGGGAGTTTCAAGTTCTAAAAGATCGTTATACAAAAACTCAATATCGTCTTCTTTCAGCTCGAAATTATCCCAATAGTCTTCGCGTAGTGAAAATGAAACCATAACCATAATTTGTTGCCTCAACTCAATGCAATTCTGGCGCAAGGCGCGTAAGATCGAGTGCGCTTCCGCCATATTATATTATACCTGATGCCAGCCATTTGCCCGATTTTTGAGATCATTGGAAATCTCCGTGAGCATGTGCGGATGCACACGCCCCCACCCAAATCTGGGGATCTACCCGAGCAATTCCTGAAGAGCGGATTCTTCGGATCATTGAGAAGCTCTTGGGTGGGGACGATAGGGTGGTTTTTTGCGCATTTTTTGGGGCCTTATAAAACCTGGCGTGCTTCTCTGATTTGCAAGAAGCGGGCGTAACCCCCAACTGACGGATTAGATCTTGACCAACCTTGGGGTGATTATGGTCGGTAAACCCGAACAAGTTACGGGAAAGCAGCTGCCAGCCAGTCTTCGGGATCGACCTGTACATCTCCTACCAGGACTTCGAAATGCAAATGCGGACCTTGGACCCTTCCTGTACCACCCGATGCGCCGATCACCTGGCCTGCCTCTACCATTTCACCTGCCTGGACGAAAATATCGGATTGATGCATATATGCCGTATATACACCCCAGCCATGATCGATCATTGTCGCGTTGCCGCGTACGGTCAATGGCCCGGCAAAAATGACTTTACCAGCCGCAGCTGCCATGATGTCGGGTCCCGATCCCGTGCAAAAATCCAGGCCGCTGTGAAAATAGTCATATGGGCTGCCATTATAGGATCTGCGATCCCCGAACCAGGAAGTGAAGCAGGCGCTGAACGCGGGGGGTACTGGGCTTTGAAAGACGTCTCGCCAGTATTTTTCTTTGTTAGCCGGGGCAGCGAGGGCAAACCACTGAGCATCCTCCGGACGGGTCACAGCTGGATCGAATGTTTCAGGGGGAACGGTCAGGGGTGGATCATATGGGTAGCCGGCATCTCTTACGAAAACCAGTTGTGTAAAGCCGATCGGAGTGCCATCCGGCAGGCTGCCTTGCAAGGTAAGCGGGTAAAGGCCAGGTTCAAGCATGGCATGCACACCTTGCAGGGCTACGTATCCTCCCTCATCGATCGGGAAGAAGTTTAATTCATGGTCTACAAACGAGCCGCTTAAAGTTATGCCAGCCGATCCTTGGATTTGGATGACAGCTGCCTTACCCTGAACCAGGGTAGCGGGTTCAAGTTGAATGGAGTGGATTGCTTCCGGCAGCGCGCCAGGGCCTCTGTCGTCTTCGCCAGATGTGCGCAGCACATCGCCTGGAAGAGTTTCCACTGGACTGGCCAGTCCATTTTTTACTGCAATCGTCCAGGGGTTAGAGCCTTGCAATACCGCCAGCTCTAATAAGGATTGACCGGCCGCCAGGCTGGTTCGCTGCCCTGCGGAGGTTCGGTTTTCAGGGACAGGCACGATCAGATCAAACCCTGCATAGATCTCAGCTGGGCTGGTAATCCTGTTGAGCTTGACTAAAGTACTCACAGGCGTCTGATAACGCCGGCTGAAGCTTTCAAGCGTTTCACCAAAACTAACCGCCTCAGTTGTCAGGACACCGGATACGCCATCAAAACCAGGGATGACCAGCTGGGCTCCCAGAGCAAGTTGGTTGGGGTCGCTGATTCCGTTGGCGCGCGAGAGCTCATCCAGAGTGAGCCCAAACCTGGCGGCAATACCCCAGAGCGAATTGCCTGCCTGGACAATATAAACCGGACCAGCGGGCTGCTGGTCTTGGGCTAAGCTGATGCTGGTGGTGAGGGTTAACAGAATGAGGACTGTTGACAGACAGATCCAAAGTTGAGCCAGGCCGACCGGCCGGTAAAAGTTATGAAAGCTTTTGTTCAAACTGAATACGATCTCCTACCGCAAAATCACCCAGATGGGCGACATTCATCTCTAAAATATATTGTGCCGGGTTGGCAGGCAGGTAAGCCGGTCGCCAACGGCGGGCAAGGCGAGCATCAACCACCTCACCCTGGGAATTGATCCAAATCACACCAAGATCGATCCACATGGCGAGCATGTGTATGGCAGAGTTGAGCCGGCTGTCGCGGCCCTGCACCAGCAGCAGTCCCCAATTATCTGGAATACTCCGACGAAACATCAGCCCACGCAAGCGACAAATAAATGAGTCGCAGTAGTGGGCTGTAATCGGTGGTGCTTTCGGTCGGGTCAGATTGTGGATCAGAATTTCTTCCATACCAGGCGGGGGTACGATCGGTGGGGAGGCGAATTGGGGAGCTTGCGTGCGGCTCACTTTATCCCGGATTTGCTAACACTCTTTCGACACTATCGAGCAGCTCCTGCGGGCTGAATGGCTTTGAGATATAGTCATCAACTTTGGCAATATGCAGCCCAAGCACTTTATCAATATTCTGAGCCTTGGCAGTTACGACAATGACCGGGATACTGCGAGTCAGATTGTCCGCTTTCATCTGCTGGTAAACATCCCATCCGTCCATGTCTGGCATCATTAAGTCCAGCAGTACCAGATCGGGTGGATCTCTGCGTACGATGGCCAGCCCTTCTCTGCCCCCGCTGGCACCAGTAACCTGGTAACCTTTGCGAGTAAGGATCAACTTGACCAGATCGATCATCTCTTGCTCGTCTTCAATGTAAACTACGCGTCTATCCGTTTCAGCCATGCGATCCTCCACCCAATTCCAAGTAACCCAGGCACTTTGCTGGGGATTGGTGTCCCATCTTCGTCTGAATTACTCAGGATCCTTTTAATTTCAAGTTTACCACATTGGGTAGCTTTTGGTTCTTCGGAAATCGTTGTGCCAGCAGGCTGTAATTTTTTTGGCGCAGCAGCATTTCACACTGCCAGTTGACTTCTTTTTGAAAGCCTGGCACGCCACGCGGCCCGCCCTTGCCATGCTTAATACGCTGGGCTATAATCAGGGTTTGTTGTGAAGCGTGACCTAGAAATTCCACAGCGATTTTTGGGCTGCGCCATGACTGTCAGCCGTGGAAGCACCCGCAAATCTTAATCCTAAACACTGAGTAATTGATCTTAGGACCCAGGCGCTTCCCGAGGCAGTACCATTAAATGTCGCATTGCAGGGTTTCCCTATTTTTTGGGGAGAGGCGGACTTTCGCCTGCCATTCCTCCGAAACAAGGCTTGCACTTGATGAATTCTATGTTTTTACCTGCTTATTCACCAATACATCCCGACCAGGGATGAGTTGAACATATTTTCGGCGAGGCTAATGATGATCGATGTAAACACATTACGAAAAGGGGTCACCTTTGAGCTGGATGGAAACCTGTATAAGGTTATGGATTATCAGCATCATAAACCCGGACGGGGCCATGCAACCATTAAAGTAAGGACGGTCGATTTGCGGAAGGGCACAAACCTGGATATGACCTTCACCTCCGGTGACCGGGTTCAAGATATCCGTCTGGACTACCACAATGTTCAATACCTGTATTCTGATGACCGGTTTCATTATTTCATGGACCTGGAAACTTATGAGCAGCCTGCACTCAGCGGAGACGTTTTAGGTGACACGCCCCAATATTTTAAGGAAGGACTTGAAGTCAAACTGACTTTTTATGAGGGGGAACCTTTGGATATTGAACTGCCAACCTCCGTGGATCTGCTGATCACTGAGGCAGAAGTTGCCGTACGCGGCGACACTGCAACTGGAGTTAACAAAATTGTGACGACCGAGACGGGTTTACAAGTCACGGTGCCCAATTTTGTAGAGGCAGGTGACACGATCCGGGTTGACACACGCACCGGAACTTATATTACACGGGTTTAAGCCATTGAACGTGCCAAAGATCACGAATTGCATTAACTGATGAAAACTCCAGCCGGCAAAGAGTGCCGTTATTTTTATGGGGATTACTACCGCGGACGGAATGAAGAAGAATGCCGCCTGTTGGGCGGCGAATATTCTCCGTTGCCCTGGAAACCGCAACTATGTGAAACTTGTCCGGTGCCAGGCATTTTGCAGGCCAATGCCTGCGACCACCTTGTGTTGAAACCGGGTCTGATACGCCCGTTTCCCTTTTTGCGACAACAAGTTCAGATAAAAGCATACTGCACCAAGACCAAGCGCGACGTCGCTGAGCCGCAGATTGGATGTGGGGAGTGCCACCCTCTGCCAGCTGTGTTCACTGGAGAATTTCGTGACCCTGACGCTCCTGCTTGATCTGGACGATACACTCCTGGGCAACCAGATGGAGACTTTCCTGCCTGCCTATCTGCAAGCATTGTCAGGCTATCTATCCGGTACTGTTGAGCCGGGCCGGATGGTTGCTGCCCTCCTGGCGGCAACGGGCAGAATGGTTGAGAACCAGGACCCCGGTTGTACGCTCGAAGAAGTTTTCGATGAAGCATTTTATCCAGCGATTGGGTTCGAAAAGCAGGATATTCGGCCCATCATCGATGCTTTTTATAAGCAAAAGTATCCATCGCTACGCCCAATAACCCAGTTCCGCCCGGAAGCGGTCGAACTGGTAGATGCCGCACTGATGCGCGGTTATCAAATCGCAATTGCCACCAACCCGCTTTTCCCTCGCAGCGCCATTATGCAGCGAGTCAAGTGGGCCGGTTTCGATCCGCAGAACTATTCATTTAAGTTGGTCAGCAGCTGCGAAAATTTCCATTTTTCCAAACCCAGACCGGCTTACTTTGCCGAGGTCCTGGCTTCGCTTGGCTGTCCAGAAGGGCCCGTCTTGATAGTGGGGGATGATGTTGAGCGAGATATCAAGCCTGCTCATCAGTTGGGTATAAAATCTTTCTGGATTGCTAATCAGGCCGATCCTGCCCAAGCGATCAGGACCTCGACAGGGCACGGCAGCCTGGCAGATTTACTGCCCTGGTTGGACGAGCAACCTGCTGGCGCGCTCCAACCCGATTCAAGCACTCCAGATGCGCTGCTGGCAACCCTGACCGCCTCTCCGGCGGTACTGGACAGCCTGTGCCGTGATCTCAGTCCAGACACCTGGCGAAGTCGTCCATCAGCGGATCAATGGAACTTAACAGAAATCTTTTGCCATCTGCGGGATGTCGAGCGGGAAGTCAACCTGTCGAGGATAAAACTGGTTCTGCGGGAAACGAATCCATTCATACCGGGAATGGATACGGATCCCTGGGCCGAACAGCGGCAGTATATCCACCAGGATGGCGGGCGGGCGTTCCACAGCTTCCTCAGTGCGCGCCGGGAACTGCTGGGTTTGTTGAAAAACATCCCGCTGGAGGCCTGGGATCGGAAAGCACGACACGCTATTTTGGGTCCAACCGACTTGACTGAACTGGTCGGGATCATCGCTGAGCATGACCGCCTGCATATTCGCCAGGTTCAAGCGGATCTCCAATCCACTGAAACATTACGTTGACAGGCAAACTGCCACCTGAAATGCCCCTCGTCACAGGATTTCCCACTGACTCAAAATAGATGGCTGGGCTTAAATGTTTTAGTTGTAGTCCGCATTCTTTTTGGGGTGCGCCCAAAAAATGCGAGCTACAAATAAATATTCTACAGACTTTGAGCCCACCAAAATAGACAATCTAGACCCGATTATCTGATAAAATGGAATCGGCCGCCTCTATTATTTTCGGAAGGTGTTATAACTCCCAAAGTCTACAGAGATAGATCGGGTTCACTAAAGGCGTAAGTGGCTGCGGCTTGTCGATCAATCAGGAGGTTTTTATGCGCAAACGGGTCGTGATTACTGGTATGGGATGTCTTTCGCCGCTTGGCAATGATGTTCAAACCACCTGGAACAATCTTCTGGCGGGTAAATCCGGCGTAGATACAATCACCCATTACGATGCCAGTGACTATAAGACCAGGTTCGCGGCCGAAGTCAAAGAATTTGATGGAGAGAGTTTATTCGGTAGCCGTGAGGCCCGTAGAATGGATCGTTTTGCACAGTTCGCCGTCGCGACCGCCCAGCAGGCGGTGGAAGATGCCGGCTTGCAGATCGATGACAATAACCGGGATGCGATCGGGGTGGTGATCGGGACAGGGATAGGGGGGTTGAACACCCTGTTTGAACAGATGCGAGTGTTCATCGAGCGCGGGCCGAGTCGGGTAAGCCCATTTCTGGTTCCGATGATGCTGCCTGATACGGGCCCAGGTATGGTAGCGATCCATCTGGGTGTGCGAGGCCCCAATATGGCGGTGGTCACTGCGTGTGCAACCGGTACCAATGCGATTGGTGAAGCTGCCGAGGTCATCCGCCGGGGCCAGGCGGAGGTCATGCTGGCAGGTGGCACAGAAGCCGCGATCATTCCTTTAGCGATGGCAGGTTTAACTGTAATGACAGCCCTGTCCAGCCGCAATGAGGATCCGCAGGCCGCATCTCGGCCATTCGACGCCCAGCGGGATGGCTTTGTGATGGGCGAGGGTGCCGCAGTGTTGGTTTTAGAATCCCTGGAATACGCTCAGGCGCGCGGCGCCCGCATCCTGGCAGAGATGAGCGGCTATGGCACCACCAATGACGCTTATCATATTTCTGCACCGGCGGAAAACGGTTCCGGAGCCGCCCGATGCATGCAAATGGCGCTGAATAACTCCGGGCTGAGCTTGCGCCAGATCAGTTATATCAACGCGCACGGCACCAGCACGCCCCTCAACGATAAAAGTGAAACGGCTGCCATCAAGACAGTCTTTGGCGAGCATGCCTATCGAATCCCAATCTCATCCACCAAATCAATGACTGGTCACCTGCTCGGCGCCTCAGGCGCGGTTGAAGCAGTGGTTGCCATAAAAACTATCCAGGATTGCCTGATTGCTCCAACGATTAATTACCAGTTCCCGGACCCGGAGTGCGATCTGGATTATGTTCCCAATACTTACCGTTCTGCCCAGGTTGAGCATGTCATGTCAAACTCCTTCGGGTTCGGAGGCCACAATGCAACTATCATCCTTAGCCGGTTTAACGGGCCAGGAATAAGCCCATGAGCCCATATGCCCATATTACCGGTTGGGGAATGTCAGTTCCAGAACGGGTATTAACCAACGCAGATCTGGAACAGATGGTTGACACCGATGATGAGTGGATCGTCACCCGCACCGGCATTCGCGAGCGACGGATTGCTGCGGATGGACAAACAACCGCTTCTTTGGGGGCTGAGGCCGCCATGCACGCCCTGCTGGTTGCGGGTTTGAAGCCGGCCGATGTGGATTTGATTATTGTCTCCACTTCTTCTCCGGAGCATACCTTCCCAGCCACTGCATGCCTGGTGCAAGACCGGATCGGAGCTGTCAAGGCAGGCGCTTTTGATCTTTCGGCAGCCTGCTCTGGTTTTATCTACGCTCTGGATGTGGGTACGCAGATGATCCGGACCGGATCGGTAAGAAACGCGATTATCATCGGTTCAGAGACGCTTTCGCGCCTGGTAAACTGGCAGGACCGCACAACCTGCATCCTGTTTGGGGATGGGGCGGGCGCTTTTGTTCTTCAGGCCAGCTCGGAGCCGGGCGGTGTGCTCTCATCTGTAATCCGTTCCGATGGTTCGGGCGGCGACCTGCTTTCTTTGCCAGCCGGGGGCAGCAAGATCCCGATCAGCATTGATGTGGTGGAGCAGGGCTTGCACTTTATTCAGATGAACGGGAGTGAAGTTTACCGGTTTGCCACCCGGGTGATGGCTCAGGCAACCGAAGAAGTGGTTAGCAAAGCTGGCAAGGTGATGGACGATGTGAAATGGATCATTCCTCACCAGGCCAATATGCGCATCATTCAGGCGGCTGCCCGCGGGATGAAAGTGCCCATGGAGCGGTGCGTAGTGAATCTGGATCGCTACGGCAACACCTCCACCGCTTCCATCCCAATCGCAACTTGCGAGGCTGTCAATGATGGTCGATTAAAACCCGATGATGAGATTGTATTTGTCGGTTTTGGCGGCGGGCTGACCTGGGGAGCCGCCTTCGCCCGCTGGAGCGGGCCAGCGCCAGAACGCCCGAGGGTTTACCCGGCCCGCTATAAGCTATATGCCAGGCTGCGGTCTATCCTGCTGCGCTGGCTGCGCAAAATTGATGCTATGATCTGGGGCAGCGGACGGAACGGCAGATAAGCGTTAACCCAATCACGGCTTGATTTCAGGTAAATAAAAGGGGCTGTCCATCAATCGCTTTTTGGGCAGCCTATTATTTACCCATTCGCGGGTTAGTCAGGATATAATGGAAGTATCCTTTGACAATCTCTCCTGGAATGTTAGAACGTCGTTAGAAAAGGGCTGGTTTTTCGTTCCTTGCCTATCTTCACTGCCTATAGATTGGTATAATTTTAAGGATATCTGCGGATTGTCATCTTTTTTTGGAGGTAACGTGAACTCAACCCGCAACCGTTCTTCAATTATTTACTTGCTGTTGTTCGTAGCCATCATCGTCATGGTGTTTTTTCAGTTTCAGCAGCAAGCTGCCACGCAAGAGGTCCTCACAATTAATGAAATGGCCTCCCAGATTATGCGTGGAAATGTTCAACGCTTGATCGAAGACGATAACCGGATACGAGTAGTTTATGCTGATGGAACTGAACGAACATCTCAAAAAGAAGCAACCTCTACACTGGTTGAACAACTGAAAGAACTTGGTGTTTCGACAGATCAACTCTCACCCGATAAGATTAAGCTTGAGATCAAACCCCCGAGCGCTTGGCTAGGGGTTGCCACGATATTGGGCTATATCCTGCCGTTTGTACTGCTGGCAGGTGTGTTCTGGTTTGTTTTTCGCCAGGCCCAGGGCAGCAATAATGCTGCTTTATCGTTTGGGAAATCCCGGGCCAGGATGTTCACAGGGGATCAGCCCACCGTCACATTTCAGGATGTAGCAGGTGTGGAAGAAGCTAAAGAGGAGCTGCGGGAGGTGGTAGAGTTCCTGCGGGAACCCGAAAAATTCATCTCACTCGGTGCGCGCATCCCGAAAGGTGTGCTGCTGGTCGGCCCGCCAGGGACAGGTAAAACACTGTTAGCGAAAGCTGTCTCTGGGGAGGCAGGGGTGCCGTTCTTCTCGATATCCGGTTCGGAATTTGTAGAAATGTTTGTTGGTGTCGGTGCCAGCCGTGTGCGTGACCTGTTCGACCAGGCCAAGCGCCATTCACCCTGCATTGTGTTTGTTGACGAAATCGATGCGGTTGGTCGCCAGCGAGGCGCCGGTCTCGGCGGCAGCCATGATGAGCGCGAGCAGACCTTGAACCAGATGCTGGTCGAAATGGATGGCTTTGATACCGATACAAACGTTATCATTGTGGCGGCCACCAACCGCCCGGACATCCTCGACCCCGCTTTGCTGCGGCCCGGTCGTTTCGACCGCCGGGTCATTCTGGACCGCCCGGATATGCGCGGCCGAGAAGCGATCTTGAAAGTGCATGTCAAGGGTAAACCGCTCGAACCAACAGTTGATTTGGGTGTTCTGGCTCGCTCCACGCCCGGCTTTGTAGGTGCAGACCTGGAAAATCTGGTCAATGAAAGTGCGATCCTGGCTGCCCGGCGTAATAAGAAAACGATTGGGCAGTCCGAGATGGAAGAATCCATCGAACGAGTGATTGCTGGCCCTGAGCGTAAGAGCCGGTTGATCAGCGAAGAAGAAAAACGGATCGTTGCTTATCACGAGGCCGGTCACGCAGTGGTGATGAACGCCCTGCCTCAGGCAGATCCGGTCCACAAAGTCTCTATCATCGCCCGGGGAATGGCTGGTGGATACACCATGTCCCTGCCTGAAGAAGATCGCACCTTGATGGCCAAGAACAAGATGCTGGCTGATATGGTGGGTTTGCTGGGCGGGCGCGCCGCTGAAGAGTTGGTATTTGATGATATCACCTCGGGCGCCTCCAACGACCTGGAGCGGGTGACGCGCATGGCTCGTGCCATGGTTACCCGGCTTGGTATGAGCAACCAGCTTGGTCCAATGGTCTACGGACAGAAGGAAGAACTGATCTTCCTGGGCCGCGAAATCTCCGAACAGCGCGACTACTCCGAAGCGGTTGCAGAGCAAATTGACCAGGAAGTACGGCGCTTGGTGAGCGAGGCGCATTCCAAGGCACGCCAGATTTTAACCCAGTACCGCGATCGTCTGGACGCTGTGGCCAGCCGGCTGCTTGAGGTCGAGACAATCACGCGCGACGAGTTCGAATTGATCTTCCCACCCCCAAATCCAAAAACCAGCGGAACCCCGCTGCCGATGTCGGTGGCAGCCTGACGTAACGGTTTCTGGAAGCGTCTAAATATATAAGAAACGTAAAACGAATTAAGTTTTACGTTTCTTTTGTAACTCCTCAACGGATAGCTGAGCCTGATATTTCCCATGGCTCTAGGTTGGGCGGGCAGGCAAGATCCTGCAGACGGCACTTGAGGGCTTATCCACGGCCGTGTACAAGCGCTCAGCAAGGGAAAAACTCATGGAAATTGCGCAAGAATTAATGGGTTACCTACAAGCCTGGCAGGCTGCGGCTTTTTATTTGCATCCTGATGCTGGCTCGCTGGTCGTTACAGGAAAAGACCGGGAAAGTTTTCTTCAACGCCAGACCACCAACGATATTCACCAGTTGAAAGCCGGAAGCGCTTTGTTGACCGTATTGACCAGCGCGACGGCCCGGATCCTGGATGTCTTATACCTGCTGCCTGAAGGGGATCGGCTGCAAGTGCTGACACTTCCAGGCAGCAGCCAGGCGACCACCAATTTCCTAAAAAGCCGGATTTTCTTTATGGATCAGGTCGCGGTGGATGATACAAGCGCCGATTTTGCCCAGATTTCATTGGTTGGACCGGCTGCCTCCCAGATTTTCGAAAAGGCTTTTTCGACCCCATTTCCATCCATTGACCAGGTGGCAGAGTTTCAGGTAGGGGCTTTCCCGGGTCGTTTGCTGGCAACTCGGCCAGCGTTGATGCCAGGTGGCAGGCTGGTTGTCCCGCTTGAAGCTGTGCAGGAATTGAGCACCAGCTTAGTACAAGCCGGCGCCGGCAGACTGTCCTCGGAGGCCTGGGACGTTTTCAGGGTCGAGTGTGGCCTGCCAGGCCCTCAAACGGAATTGAGTGAAGCTTACACACCTCTAGAGGTTGGCTTGCAGGAAGCTGTCTCGGATTCAAAAGGCTGCTACACGGGCCAGGAAATCATCGCCCGTCAAATCACTTACGATAAAATCACCCAGCACCTGTGCGGTTTGCGCATGTCAAAATTGCTGCCAGCGGGCGCTCAGATCCGGGTGGAGGGTAAAAAGGCTGGGGTGCTCAGCTCAGCGGTTGAATCACCGTGTTACGGCGCAATTGGACTGGCGGTTTTGAAACGACCCTATCACGAACTCGGTGCCACTCTTGAGCTGGAAGCCGCGGATGGCAGCCCTGTGAGTGCACAAGTAGCTCAACTGCCATTCGCATGATGGCAATTATGGATTGGTGAAATCTACATCGCAACTCGTATTTGGCATAACTCGAACACGAACTCAACACCTTCTAGCGCACAGCCCTCGAATGATTCGGGGGCTTTTTCATTGAATGTCCTCATCCGGCCCTTGTACCGACATAAAAAATAACTTTAAGAAAATTGAATAGCGTATTGACATTTATGAAAAATTTGCTATAATATAACCATAAAGTTTATATTAATTTACAATAAATATTATTGTGTGGAAAAGGAGTAACCCATGGATACGAGCTCTTATGAAAGCGAATTCGGCAGCGAGCCAACCGGTGCGCACGTTTTAAATGAGCGGCTGCAAATCTTGCAGATGATTGAAGATGGCAAAATAACTGCCGAACAAGGAGCCAACTTATTGGCCTCTCTCGATGCCCCTCGACCAGCTGATCGAAAGCCGACGCCATCCAAGAATGGTGGCCCAACCTGGTTCAGGGTAAGGGTGACGGATCTGACTTCGGGCAAAGCCAAAGCCAGCGTGAATATCCCGCTGGGCCTGATGGATTGGGGTCTTAAGATCGGTGCTCAGTTTGCACCCGAGGTCTCCGATCTAAATCTCACCCAACTAGGAGAGATGCTACGCTCTGGTATCGAGGGGAAAATTATCGATGTTGTTGACGAAGAGGATGGCGAGCACGTCGAGATTTTTGTCGAATAAAATGGGCCTTTGGGAATTGCTGTGAGAAGGTCCTAACTCCACAGTATTAATAAAACAGCCTTAGATAAACCTCTCCGGAGGGAGCCCTCAAAGTATGTAGATTTGGTGTTCGGTTTGTGCGGCGCCAGCCGCACAAACCGAACACCAATATTATTTTTCTACAACATTTGAGTGCACCTTCTCCCGAGTGCTGATTTGATTGGGCCGGGTTGGCATGTTATACTTTGGCGGGTTCACTCACTTTTTCCCGGCCTGGAGTAGCGCATGTCCACAGAACAGCCCTTTGAAGGTAAGATCGCCCTGATCACGGGTTCTGGCCGCGGCATAGGAAGGTCAGCCGCGCTGCATCTGGCTCGCCTGGGAGCAGACGTGGTAGTCAATTTCTTTCGCAACCGGCAACCAGCCGAACAGACAGCGTCTGAGATTGAACGGTTGGGTCGTCGCGCCCTGGTTGTGAGAGCCAATATTGGCACGGATGAGGGGTTGGAGCATTTATTTGATCAGACCGCCAGCTTTTTTGGGGGCCTTGATATCCTGGTCAGCAATGCCGCCTCAGGCTACAATCGCCCGGCAATGGAACAAAAACCTGGCGGGTGGGACTGGACGATGAATATCAATGCCCGAGCTTTGTTGTTCGCTGCTCAAAAAGCAGTTCCGTTGATGGAGCCGCGGGGCGGTGGGGCGATTGTGGCTATCTCCAGCCCCGGTGCTCGCCGGGTATTGCCCGACTACGTCGTGGTGGGAGCCAGCAAAGCCGCTCTAGAGGCGATCGTCCGTTATCTGGCTGTGGAATTGGCTTCCCGGAATATTGTGGTCAATGGAATTTCACCTGGGATTGTAGAGACGGAAGCACTGCAGAAATTCGATCTCATCCGTTCGGATGACAATCTGATCGAACGCTCTATCCGTCACACGCCTGCGGGACGGATGGTTACACCAGAAGATGTTGCCAACCTGATTGGGTTTCTGTGCAGCCCGGCTGCTTCTATGATTCGCGGTCAGATTATTGTGATTGATGGGGGTTATACTTTACCTGTTCCGGGTGTTCTACAAGATCCTTAAGCACCGTTGCCAGCTATCGTTCTCAGCGGCTGAATGTCCCCATCAATTGCCCTTCGGCGAGGATATGGTCTCGGATCGCCTCTTCGAGTTCAGCTTTGGTAGCCCCCGGTTCTAGCCCCAGGTTTGTATCCAGAGCATAGAATTTAAAATAGTAGCGGTGCGGTTTGCCCGGAGGTGGGCATGGCCCCGAATAGCCCGTTTTGCGGCTGCTGTTCGTGCCCTCCACGCCCAGATTCTGGACACTGGCAGGCAGCTCGTTCGTGCTGGCTGGGAGGTTGTACAGCACCCAATGCACCCAGGTTCCTGCGGGCGCATCCGGGTCATCTACGATCAGGGCCAGCTCTTGTGTATCCGTGGGCAAGCCGCTCCAGGCCAGGGGTGGTGAGCTGTTCTGCCCGTTACAAGTATATTCGACTGGTATGGTCTCTCCTTCTCGAAATGCCGGACTCGTGATCACTAGGGTCATGGTTGTCTTCCCTTCCGCGAGCAACTCCGATTGAGAAGGCTCACTGGCTTGGCAGCCGGATGCGGCGGCCAAAATTAAACCAATTAATGTCCAGGTAACAGGCCCTATTTTCATCTTAACCGAAGTCAATCAAGCCTCAAAATCGCCATTAATCCGGTAACCAGGTCAGCAGTGGTAGCCTGGCGCTGCCCTTCCCGCTGGCATCGGGTTTGGATTGCCTGGAGAAAGTTCTGCTTGTGCAGCTGCCAGTTTTCCGCCGGACAGCCTGGCCAGCTGCAGGCCAGGGTGGCGTATGAATCCTCGGGGTGCAGACCCCCGTGTACTCCTGCAAGCGGGGAGGCAAAATAATATCCTGCTGGATAATCACTGATGAGAAGGATATCCCCGCTCATTGGGCCAGCCAGATTTTGGATACGATGGGTGGGGTCGGCGAACAAGTCTGGGGATTGGTTGGCAAACCATTCTGCCAGGCTCTGCAGCTGGCCTTCGGAGGTCAGCGCCTGGTAGCCTGCTTGCCAGCCTTCTTTTTCTACATTACGCACCAGCACCGCCGATAATGAAGCCTGCATTTCCGGGGCATACTGGCCCGAAAGGTGAGCCTGCCAGAAAGCGCGTCCCACCAATAATACATCCCGCTCAAAGAGCGGCTGGTCAGCCCAGGCGCCTTGCTGGTTACGTAGGTAGACCTGGGCCATGCCTCCATTGGATGCGACTACGGCATCACAATCCGGATCTTCCCCAGGGTAATCGTGCACATCTAATCCCAGGGCGTCGAACAGGTGTCCCATTTCCCGTTCAAAGGGAAATGCCAACCGGAGTGAATGCTGATCATCCGCCTTGACCCCAATCTGTCCGTGGTCCGAACAGATGATGGTTAATGGCGCAACGCCTGAGGCCTTCAAAGCCTGAGCCAGTTCACCGATCATGGGATCGAGCTCTTCGGTCAGATATCCGCCCTGGGCTTGGGGACCGTGCTGGTGCGATTCATGATCGACGCCCATAAAATACAGCGTTAAAAGGTCTGGGAAGCCATCGTTTTCAAGATAATCGAGCGCTTTTTTCAAGAGATGGCGGTCATATTCAGCGGCCGATAAGCCGAACAGGTTGCCGCCTTTGGTAAACCGCGCCAGGTTCGTCAAAGATGGGCGCAGCCACCTGGCGCCCCGGGCGTACATATGGCCTACAACAACCGATTGCCAGCCATATTCAGATAGAATTTCATATATTGTGGGTGTTTGCAAGCATTGGCTAGCCAGCCCCTCGCTGAAAACGCGGACCGCGTCATCGGCAGCCAGGGTATCACCTACATCGAAAGCATAGTGGCGGGGAGTGCGGTTGCTTTGCAGCCCAAATCGGTCGAAGAATTGGTTGCCTGGGATACCATGCTGGCCCGGATGGGATCCAGTGAAAATGCTGGCTTGAGAAGTGAAAGTAATGCTGGGAGCAGGCGCAAGTACCGGTTTGATCAGGTAGTCTGCACCCAGCAAGCCGGCCAGGTTAGGGATATCGCCGGCTTGAAGCGCGTGTGCAAACACATCCGGACGCAGTCCGTCGATATCGAGCCATAAGATTTGGGCGGGTTGTTTCAAGAGGCAGGCTCTCCCTTATCCAGGGCTTGCTGAGCTTTGCGTCCTACACATAATCAACCAAAGTGCCTGTTGATTTTCCGGATAAATCATGTAAATTCAAGGACCGACCAGAATGGCGCGCGCAGGAGAGCCGTCTGCGCCAAGCAGCTTGAGAGGCAGGCAGTACAGGGTATAGCGGCCTTGTGAAATTTGCGAGAGATCCAGGCCTTCGACCACCACGATTCCAGCGCTTAGCAATATTTCATGGGTAGGCCGGCTGTCCCCAAAGGGGGCAACCGACAGGTAATCGATGCCGACCAGCCGGACGCCGCGTTCGGTCAGATATTCTGCGCCACTGGCGTCTATCCCCACGAAATCTTGATTAAATTGCCTGGCTTGCCCAGCCCACTCGTGTGAATTGCGGGTGCGTAACAACAACCGCCGGGTGCGGGGCGGTATTTCGGCATTTTCAAGGATGGTCCGGGTGATGAGATCCACTTCGTCCGGCAGGTGCAGCACGTAAGCCCGGCCGGTCAATGTTTTTAGCGATAACTGGTCAACTGTTGTCTGATTCTGGTCTAAAAAGTGGTTTGGCGCATCCAGGTGAGTACCGGTGTGGACGGAAAGCTCCAGACGGGAAACATTTGAATTGGCGCCATCCGAGATTTTGGATACCCGTTTTAGAACTACTTTGGGGTCGCCAGGCCAGACAGGCAGTTCTGGCGATATGGTCAGGGAGATATCATAAGTCCTCATTGGAGTTTCCTTGCCCGGTCAGCTTGGCCTTACAGTTGTGATAAAGATGATACAAGCAGTATAGCTGATCGCAAGTTAATATGCAAATCTGATTAATTAAGAGAGTGTCTTTCTGTTGTAGGTCAGCTTCACCAGGCTGTCATAATAACTAAATCCATTTCCAATCAGCAAAATAACCTATGTGATTGTGAAAAACTGTAACGCTTACGCTGCCAGCACCAGAGTTGAGATGGTGGCTTGCTCCAATGCCGCTTCGTCGATCGAGATTCCTAACCCAGGACCATCAGGCACAGTGATGGTGCTGTCTGGGTTGAGCGTGAAGCGCTGCAGGGTGATGTCTTGCGCGTAATATCGATCCGAGGCTGAGATATCCCCTGGTAAGCGGAAACCCGGCAGCGAGGCCAGCGCAAGATTGGCCGCTCGACCCACGCCTGTTTCCAGCATGCCGCCGCACCAGACCGGCACATCCTGCTGATAACATAAGTTGTGGATCGCGACGGCCTCGCTCAGACCGCCCACCCGCCCAGCTTTGATATTGATGATTTTGCAGGCTTCCATTTCAATAGCCTGACGGGCATGTCTGGCGGAGAGAATACTCTCATCCAGGCAGATTGGGGTTTTGAATGCCGCCTGCAGGTGGCGATGGTCCCAGAGATCATCCTCTGCCAGGGGCTGTTCGATCAGGAGCAGATTGAGCTCATCTAGAGGTTTGAGCGCCCGAAGGGCCAGGTCTGAATTGTAGGCCGAGTTGGCGTCGACCTGAAGCTGCAGGTTGGGAAATGCCTGCCGCACGGCTTGCGCTTCGCTCATATCCCGGCCGGGTTTGATCTTAATCTTAATCCGCTGGTAACCTTGGTCCAAATAACCAGCAACTACCTGGACTAACTCGGTGGTTGTATCCTGCAAGCCCACGGATACTCCCACCGGCACCTGAAGGCTGCTGCCTCCCAACAATGACCGCAGCGATTGGCCGGTCATCTTGCCAAATAAGTCCCAAGCAGCCATTTCCAGGCCGGCTTTGGCCATGGGATGGCCGCGCACGAAGCGCAAGGCATCCGGCAGTTCTTGTGGTCTCTGGATGTTCAGTTCCAACATGGCCGGAATGAGAAAATCCTTCAAGATATGCCAGGCTGTTTGAGTTGTTTCATAGGCATAACCCGGGTCACGGTCAGCCACACATTCCCCATAGCCAACCAGCCCATCAGAATACAGGCTGATCATAATTGAATCGCGGTCATAGATCCGCCCAAAAGAAGTCTCGAAATGTGATTGTAATTTCATGCGCAGATGATGCATATGGACAGCTTGTATTTTCACAGGGTACTTTCTCCATGACTTAAGACATAGAAACTGCGCGCAGTTTTACCGGGTAGGTGGATAAAATCGGTGATCAGATAACCGCGCTGGAATAAATCTTCAAACCAGGACCGGGTATGCAACCGCCAGGCCAGGGCAATATCGGGTCTGTCTTGCTTTAAGGATAGAAAATTGGGTGGGATTTCCAGCAGCAGCAAGGCTTGCTGTTCAAAAGCCGCCTCCGGGTCAGGTCCCGCCTCGCTGGGCTGGATCCACTCACCGGCCATCGGTTTGGCGGGGTTGATGATCCTGGCTCCCGCCGGAAGAAAATGGGCCAGGTCAAGTGCCCCGCGTGGTTTGCTGCTCAGACGGCGCTCAACTCGGGCGGTGTTAATCCACCAATCGATTTGGAACCGGTCCGAAGGTAGTCCGAAATTCAGATTGTCTCGCATCTGCCCATAGGCATCCCGCAGGTAGGTGTTGCAAACTCCTCCCAGGCGCGTAATGTTCAGGTAAGCATTCCGTGAAAGCAGTGGGTCAAAGGTCCACGTGATCCGATCCAGGCCCTGATGACGGACCATCTGCCACTGAGCGCGTTTTAGCGCAAATCCAAGACCTCGGTCGCGGTAGGCCGAGAGGACGCCCAGCATATGCGAGCAGTGTTTTGCTCGGGGACCATCCGGAGTTGTATAGATGCCTGGGAAACCAAACACGAATCCAACCATCTCCTTAGCGGGGCCTTCCCGGGGATCCGAAGCCTCTCCGCCGGAGGGGATAAAAGCGCCAACCGCCACGCCTCCGTTATGGACTGCGGCCAGCAAAAGATGGGCGGGCACCACATCGGTTTCGCTTTCGGGCCACACCTGGCGTTGAACTGCTTCAACTTTTTCCATATCATCTGCATTTTCCAGGATACGCAAACTCCAATTGGTTACCATAACAAAATCCTCGTCAAGGTTAGTCCTAGTAAATGGTCTTTTCGGCAAGTCAATAAAGAAAAAGAGATTTTGTGGTGTTCGGTTTAGGCTGTGTAGCCGCCCAAACTGAACACCACACATCCTTATTTTGTTTGCAAAGAATTTAGCGAAAGTACCACTAGATGGGAACACTCAAGTTTTGCAGAATAAAATATTGTGTTGTTTGAAACTTAGGCAAATGTCTCGCTTCCCCCCAGATTGGGATGAAGCGCGCTTGCTCAGAAATGGGTTGTACTCACCGGTCGGGCACACGTTCAGGCTGCTAAATCGGTCGTACCAGCGATCGGAAAAATTCTGCTCGCCAGTTTCGGCCTTTGAGATAATCCAGATTATGGCCGAACCGGGCCGGCATCAGGTTAAAGGAGCGCGGGATCGTATCCAGGGCACAGGTGCGGTTGGCAGCCAGATAATCGAGCCAGTACACTGAGATAGGTAAGTTGGGGAAAAATGATTCGAAGATCACTGTTAGGGCTCTTAAATAGGGCGGGCGGACGTTGATCAACGAACGCCAGATTCCCAGTTTTTCAAAGACAAGCGCAAGTATCTGATTAAACGTGAAGTATTCCGGACCTCCAATCTCGTACATTTGATTGAGAGTCTCGGGATCATCCAGCGCCCAGGTCAGGCAGGTCACCAGGTCTTCGATCCAGAGCGGCTGTAAAAGCACATCCCCACTGCCGGGCCTCAGGAATAAGAACGGCAGTCCACCCGCAATTGCAGCCAGACCGGTTGTAAAACCATCTTTTGGGCCAAATACGATCGCGGAGCGCAGGATCGTATAAGCGATCCCACTTCGGCGAACAAACTCTTCGGCAATGGCTTTGGCTTTTAAAACTGGATAGGCAGAGGCGCGGTCTGCTCCCAGGTGGCTGATGTAAAAAATCCGCCGGACACCCGCATCCACGGCTGCATCGACGACACCCCGGGTTCCCAGAATGTCGGTGTTCATCAGGCTGGCACGTGGCCCTTTCCACTCGGCAGAGGCCAGGTGGTAAACTGTGTCGACACCTATCATGGCGGCTCGCAGGCTGCGCACATCCGTTAAACTGCTGACAGTCACCTCGACCGACACACTACGCGGCAAGTTGGGTGAGCGGAGTGAAGGCCTAACCAGGGTGCGCACCGGGTAGCCCATTTCGACCAGACTGCTAATAAGCGCCTGGCCGATAAAGCCCGTACCTCCGGTAACCAGGATCATAACCGGGAAGCGTGGATTGAACTTGCCACCGGAAATAACCGGTTGAGTTTTCCAAGGATCATAAATCGGATTATAGCATGCCGGTCGTTAGAACGGACGTATCTCTATAGGTGGGTGTACTCAAACGTTGTAGAAAAATAATTTTGGTGTTCGGTTTGTGCGGCGCCAGCCGCACAAACCGAACACCAAATCTACAAACTTTGAGTGCTCCCCTATAGGTGTTCTAAAAGTCTGTAGATGCATCTATATTATTTTAGTGCCGCCTCTCTATCCGAAAGGGCAAAGAAATTGTGGTTTCCGGTGGATGTTCCGCAGGGACCGGCAACTACAATATACTTTTCGTTTAGGTGATGATTTCAGTGTTGTGAGAATTCCATAATTCCTGCGTCAAACTTTGTGTGCATCTATAGGCGCGTAAAACTACCCTGCCCTGGCTAAACATGGTAAACTGGAGGTGGTTACCCGGTAAGGACTGGGCGAGACAATCCGGGACCATAGGCGCGGTCCGGGATCGTCGGCAAATGCGAACATCCTGCACCGCGATCTTTATCTATTCACCTGTCTGAAAAGTGTTTTTCTATTCATTGATGCGTGCGGACCCTGCACGTTAACCATATTCCCTGCAACTTTTGGGCAGAAACCAACTTGGAGCGATGAATGCCATCTGGCTATTTCCGATACCCAACCATCCAGGGCGAACAGGTAGTATTTACATGTGAGGACGACTTGTGGGTCGTGCCGGCTCAGGGCGGAATTGCGCGTCGGTTGACCTCCAATCTGGGAGAAGTCTCATGGCCGCTGCTATCCCCGGATGGCCAATGGCTGGCATTTGTCGGCCGGGATGAAGGGCAGGCTGAGATTTATGTTATGGCTGCCCTGGGAGGTCCGGCCCGCAGACTGACTTATCTGGGTGGGACGGTTTGCCAGCCGGCAGCCTGGTCTCCGGAAGGCAAGATTGTATTTGCCAGTAACGCCGGGCACTGGTACTCGCGTGCCACATTTCTTTATCAGATTGATCCTGAAGGTGGGGCGCCAGTTCCTTTGCCCTTTGGCCTGGCTAGCAATCTCTCCTATGGTCCGCAGGGTGGGCTTGTCCTTGGTCGAATCGCCGCCGATCCGGCTCATTGGAAGCGCTATCGCGGCGGTAGAACCGGGCAGATATGGGTCGATCAATCCGGTCAGGGAACTTTTCAATTGCTGCCTGCATCGAATGGAAATCTGGCTGCGCCCATGTGGATTGGCGACCGGATTTATTTTGTTTCGGACCATGAAGGTGTAGGAAATATTTATTCCTGCTCACCGGCTGGGCAGGGTATCCGCCGCCACACCGATCATAAAGAATTTTATGCTCGCAATCCGGCTTCGGATAGAGACCGGATCGTCTACCACGCCGGCGGTGATTTGTATGTTTACAATCTGGCGGAGGATACCAGCCAGCGTTTGCCAGTGGAATTTTATTCACCTCAGACGCAGCGTAATCGTAAGTTTGTAGACGCAGGCCATTACCTGGAAGATTGGAAGCTGCATCCAAGCGGCCTGGCGACAGCAATCTCAGCCCGGGGCAAGGTGTTTGCCTTTTTTAACTGGGAAGGCGCTGTGATCCAATATGGCAAACGACCTGTGGATGAAAACCCCGCTTCACCTGCCACGGGAGTGCGCTACCGCCTGCCGACCTGGATGAATGACGGGGAAAGATTGTTAATGGTGTCCGATGAAGGCGGTGAAGAAGTATTTGTGATCTTTGACGCCGATAACAGCGGAGAACCCGAACACCTGTCTGACCTGGATATCGGCCGCCCGGATGAGGTCGCGGTCAGCCCAGTCCGAGATCAGCTGGTCTTCAGCAACAACCGCTATGAGCTGGTATTTATTGATCTGAAAACCAGACAGCAAAAACTGATCGATCGCGGGTTGGCTGGGCCGATCGATGGGTTTGATTGGTCGCCGGATGGCGAATGGGTGGTTTACAGCGTTTCGGTTTCATTGAAAACTTCTGCCCTAAAGCTTTGGAAAGTGGGCAGCGAAAGCCCCGTTCAGATCAGCGAGCCGGTCCTGGATGATTACGCTCCGGTGTTCAGCCCGGATGGAAAATATATCTACTTCCTTTCCCAGCGAATATTTGATCCGGTCTTTGATAGTTTGCAGCTGGAAATGGGTTTCCCCAGCAGTGTCAAGCCTTTTCTCATCACGCTGCGCAAAGAGCAGGCATCTCCGTTTATCCCGGTTCCGCCATTTGCTGAGCCGCCTTCCGAGCCGGATAGTGAAGAGACCAGCGCAGAGGGTCCAGACCAGCCGGAGAGTGAACCAGCAGCCCAGGGGGAACCTCTGGTTGAGGATGAGCCCGGCCCGCTCGAATCTCCTGATGATCGTCAGGAATTGGCAGAAGAGCACTTGGTCCAGATCGACCTGGATGGCATCCAATCGCGCATCATCCCATTCCCTGTCAGTGAAGGCCGCTACGGACGGATCTTCGGGACCCGCAGCGGCAAGGCGGTCTATTCCCGCTACCCAATAGAGGGGATGCTGGGCGAAGATCAGGAAGATCGAGGCTCGCCGAGGGGCAGCCTGATGGTCTATGATTTTGAAGATCAGAAAGAGGATTTCCTGGTCTACAATCTCTCCGATTTTGGTGTTTCCGGCGATGGGGGTTGGATCATCTATCGATCCAAGAACTCGTCTGCGGATTCTAAAGGCTGGCGAAAAACCACAGGAAGAGCGCGGCGCCCCCAGCCGCCGAACCGGCTGGCTGGACCTGGATCGGGTCAAAGTCTCGGTGCTGCCGGGAGCTGAATGGCGGCAAATGTTCCGCGAAGCCTGGCGCCTGCAGCGTGACCAGTTCTGGACACCCGATATGTCCCAGGTAGATTGGCTTGCGATCCACGATCGCTACCTGCCCTTGGTAGACCGGGTCAGCAGCCGCTCTGAATTCTCGGATCTTATGTGGGAAATGCAAGGCGAGCTTGGCACTTCGCACGCCTATGAAATTGGTGGGGATTACCGCACCGAACCGAACTACCGCCAGGGTTTCCTGGGGGCCGAATACGCTTATGCTCCCGAGCACTCGGGCTGGGAAATTACACACATCCATCACGGTGATGGATGGGCCCCAGGCAGCGATTCGCCCCTGAACAAGCCAGGTGTGAATATCGGGGTGGGCAGTTTGTTGCTGGCCATTAATGGACGCTCATTGAGCGAAAAAGTCTCTCCGCAAAAAGCGCTCGTCAATCTGGCTGAGGAGACCGTCATCCTGACGGTGCTCGACCCAGGGGCCAGCTCCCCGCGTCAGGTAACAGTTGAAACTTTGTACTCTGAAGTCCGACTGCGCTATCGGGAATGGGTCAATCAGAACCGCCAGAGGGTCCGGGCGGCTACCCAGGGCCGAATTGGCTATGTTCACATTCCCAATATGGGCCCATTGGGTTTTGCGGAATTCCACCGGGGATACCTGGCCGAAGTGGACCGGGAAGGCCTGATCGTGGATGTGCGCTTCAATACGGGTGGTTATGTTTCCCCGCTGCTGTTGGAAAAACTGGCTCGCAGGCGGATAGGTTATTCTGCTGCCCGCTGGCGCCAGGTGCCGCGTCCTTACCCCCCGGATTCTGTACTCGGGCCTATGGTGGCGATTACGAATGAGTATGCCAGCTCGGATGGCGACATCTTCTCACATGGCTTCAAACTTATGAACCTGGGACCACTGGTTGGCACACGTACCTGGGGCGGTGTAACCGGCTACTGGCCTCGCCATTGGCTGGTGGATGGCACCCAGACCACCCAACCGGAAGTTTCGACCTGGTTCAAGGATGTCGGTTGGGGAATCGAGAACTACGGTGCCGACCCGGATATCGTGGTTGATATTACCCCTCAGGATTATGCCCGCGGCGAGGATCCCCAGCTGGAGAGGGCAATCGTTGAGGGGTTGAAAACGCTTAAGGCCAGCCCTCCCCAATCGCCAGACTTTGCCAATAAACCGAGCCGTGCGCTGCCCAAGCTGCCAGACCGTTGATGACACGTCGTAAATGAAATCAGGCGTTACTATTCTTGAAACGTAAGATATTGAACCGCGGTTGACCCTGGTTCTGACAGTCCCCGTAATTTCAAAAGAGGGCGGGCAGGTCAAACCTGCCCCTTGAATTTTCAGTAAATCTAGCTTACGGGGCGCGATCTATTGCTTCACCCCTTCCAGATTATATAGTTCCATCACCCAGCCGACGAACCCCGGAAAAGCGCCTTCGGGAAGATACACCCAACCATCCCTTACATGCAGGTAGAAGGATCCGGTGGAATATTGTGAGCGGCTCCCGCCTTCGGGGACCCGGTCCAGGAACACCGTGGCTCCACCGAACCAGACGTGCGGCAGGGAACCGTCGTGATTGTTTGGACCTGCCCGAACATCCTCCAGCTTGATCACCGAGGCCCCGCCCCAACCCTGGCTGTTTCTGGCAAGGATGGCCTCTTCCGGCGTCGCATAGATGCCTTCAATTTTTGCGAGTGCCAGTTGGGAGGCGGCATATACCCAGCTGCAGGCGAAAAACAACGGCTACCAGCGCAGGCCAGGCTCAACCCAAGCCTGGTTAACCAGGAAAATCGCTGGCTTTGCGTTTCAGGGACCTGCCGCTGGTTCGGGCGGACAGCAACGACCTGCGAGCGTGCCAGGAGCAGCCACAGACCTGTGCCGGTGATCACGCCCGGAAGCAGCAGGAGGACCAGCAATTCAATCCAACTGGTTATGGCATCGCCGCTAAATAGCAGCGAACCTGTCGCCAGGGCATTGATGAAGATAATCCAATAGGCGCGCGGGACAATCTGCCTCAGATAGAGCCACTGCACCAGGCCAAGCCCGCCGCCGGCCGCCAGCGCCAAAACTGCCTGGCCCCAGGCAAGGGGCCAGCTGAGAGCTGGAACTGCTGTCAGGCCAATTGCAACGATAAAACCGCCCAACAGCACTCCGGCCGATGTCGCCAAAAACCAGAACTTTGCCCTCGGCAGCCAATTGCGAAGCAGATACCACTGGGCAGTGGGCAGCGTGAGTGCAAGGCTCACAATAAAACCGATGATTGCCAGCATATTCCGGTTGCCGCCAGTCCACAGGCCGGCGCTCGCTCCCAGATCCTGGATCCATAAACCAACCACCCCAAAGGGCGGCGACAGGATCAGCGCTATCGGTATGACGGCGGTAGTAATCAGCACCCAGAGGACAATCCAGCGCCAGTCAGGCGCTCCCCCTGAATGCGCGCTCGTGCTGCTGCCTGTTGGCGGCATTATTAATTCTGGATTTTCAGCCTCTCGTGTCATCGCTCCCTCCACCGGGTGTAAATAGATCAAAGCATTTGGCAGTAGAGCCAATATGTCGGCCAACTACATACTAGCGGAATTTCGATCAGAAGTCAAGCAATACCTTGACGTTTTTAGCTACGCCCCGTATCATCCCAATAAGGCTGGGCATGCCCGGCTTAATCCGACCAGGCTTGCAGCCGCAAAGCACAAACTGTCCAGCGGAGGAGAGCATTACCAGGCTTTGAGGGGTTACAATTTCAAAAGGGATTCAGGGGGATGGGATCCTTCTGGCCGTTATGGCTGCAGCTATGGGTGATGTTTCAAAAAAAGCTGCCCGCCAGCAGATTGAACCTTGATGAACTCATAACAGGAGTGAGACAATCGTGATTTCCGTTCAAAATCTGACCTACACTTATCCGGGTGCTGCTACAGAAACCTTGCATGGCTTGAGCTTTGAAATTAACCCAGGCGAGATCTTGGGTTTTCTTGGGCCATCTGGGGCGGGCAAAACGACGACCCAGAATATTCTAATCGGGCTATTGAAAGAATATCGCGGCCAGGTCAAGGTGATGGAGCGTGAAGTGAGCGCCTGGGGGGCGGATTATTATGAACACGTTGGGGTCTCGTTCGAACTGCCGAATCATTATCTCAAACTATCGGCGCTCGAAAACCTGAATCACTTCCGAGCCCTTTACCGCAACGAGACCCTCGATCCAAAGCAGGTGCTGGAGTGGGTCGGTTTACAAGATGAGGCCGATAAGCGGGTCTCGGATTACAGCAAAGGCATGAAAGTACGCCTGAACGTAGCGCGCAGCTTGCTTCACCGGCCGAAAATTCTGTTCCTGGATGAACCGACCACCGGCCTCGACCCGGTCAATGCGCGCAACATCAAGGATCTGATCCTGGAAATTCGCGGCCGCGGCACGGTTGTTTTTATCACGACCCACGACATGATGGTTGCCGATGAGCTCTGTGACCGGGTGGCGTTCATCACAAAAGGCAAAATCGGCCTCATTGATACCCCATCCGCATTGAAGAAACGGTTTGGCAGGCGAGATGTCCGGATCGCGTATCGCGATGGTACCGAGGAAATCCAGCACCAGGAGTTTCCCCTAGATGGGCTGGGGGAGAATGGCGAATTTCTGAGCCTGCTGACCTCTGGCTGTTATATTGACACAATTCATACCCAGGAAACTACCCTGGATAATATCTTTATCAGAGTAACCGGAGAGGAGTTGAGCGTATGATCCGGCTGCTCACCGCCATAAAGACTGATCTGATCGTCCAGGTTCGCACCAATCTATATACCATTGGCATTGGTACAGGCCTGCTGGTCGCAGTAGTTTTCGCCTGGCTTGCCAGTCCTGATCTCCTGTTTTCATATATCCCGGCCTTGATGCTGCTGGTTGTCGGCGGCACAACTTTGCTCTATGTGGCCGGTATGATTATTTTTGAAAAAGATGAGGGTACGCTGAATGCGAATATGGTCTCACCCTTACGAATTTCAGAGTACCTGTGGTCGAAAATCATCTCCCTGACAGCGCTGGCTACCCTTGAAGCCGTTGTGATGATCGGTGGGGCGATGCTCATCATGAGCTTTTCAGATGAAGTCAAGCTGCCCAATCTACCGATCTTATTAATCGGCATCTTCGCGATCGGCGCGGTTTATACCCTGATCGGCATAATCCTGGTCGTGCGCTTTGATACGATTACAGACTACCTGATCCCTATGGCCGGTGTAGCCATGCTGCTGCAGCTGCCCTTCCTGTATTTTCTTGGTTGGGTTAAACATCCCATTTTCCTGCTCATCCCAACCAGCGCGCCGGCCCTCTTGATGCAGGCCGCCTATATTCAATTAACCGCCTGGGAATGGTTGTATGCGATCGGCTACACCGGGGGGCTGTTGGTTATCCTGGCAATCTGGGCCCAACGCGCCTTCCATACGCACATCATTATGAAGGTAGGGTAACAGCATGCAAATGTCTCAACTGATCTCGAAGCTTGGACCCAGCGACCTGAAATTAATCCTGCGCGACCGATTCCTCATTTTCATGTTTATTTTTATCGTGTATATTGCGGTCGTATTGCGTTTCGGTTTACCCTGGTTAAACACCTATCTAATTGAGAATGGCGTGATGCCGGGTGCTGTGATCCCCATCAGCCTGTCGGAAATTTACCCAATGCTGGTGGCATACCTGGCTATCTACACCGGCGCGCTGCTCGTCGGTACGGTTTTCGGTTTCGTCATGCTGGATGAAAAAGACCACCATACCCTCAAAGCGATGCTGGTCACGCCTGTGCCTCTCAGTCAATATGTGCTGTATCGAGCGGGCTTACCGGCAATTCTAGCTTTTTTCATCGTTGTCGCTGAAGTGCTCTTCATCAACCAAGCGCTGCTCCCATTGGGGCAGTTGTTGCTGATATCGGCTGGAGCAGCCCTGGCAGCTCCAATCGTGTCGCTGTTTTTCGCGAATTTTGCTGAAAATAAACTGGCTGGTTTCGCTTATGCCAAGTTCATCGGAATTTCAGGCTGGACGATCCTGATCGGCTATTTTATTCCTGAACCCTGGCAGTGGCTGATTGGCGTGTTCCCGCCTTTCTGGGTGGTTAAAGCCTACTGGATGGCTCTCGAGGGCCGCAGCTTGTGGTGGCTGGCGCTGATTGTCGGCATAATTTCGCAAATGGGGCTGATCTACTGGTTCATCAAGCGCTTTGATAGGGTTGCTTATCGATAATCAACTGGTATAGTCCGCCTGATTTCCTAACTTGCAAGCGCCTGGGGCTGATTCGGCCATCCCCATTACTTAATTGTCTGTTCTATCGAGGGTAAAAGCAACTTTGCTAAAACTGGAGAAATGGTAGGATCTGGCGAACAGTTTAATGTAAATTTGTAGCGTGCACTTTTTCCAGTAGATGTAGCTAATTAGTTTAAGGCTGTGCGTATTAAACTTGCAACAGATAACAATTATACGTTCTCACTCCTGGCTGGTAGTCAATAATGCGATGAAATTAAGTGTTTCAAGAACTAATTATAGAAAAAACGCCAGGTACTATGCCTGGCGTTTCGAATCTTTGGGAATTTACCGACTGAGAAGAGCAGGGCGATGCTGGAGCCTTAATAAAGGAAGTCTGAGATAATTTCCGCGGATTATCAATGTTATTTCCGAAAGGGGGTATGACCATCCCACATTCTGGGCACCAGCCAGGCGCATTTTCGATAACCTACGCCGATGGGCTAATCCCAAGCGCTAAATCGAAACAAGTCTCAAGTTGTCAGGTGTATTGAGGTAAACATAACTTTGGTTGGGTAAAGCCAGCCATTCAAATCTGTAATTTCAAATCGCTTTGCGCTTAAAATGGTTTGTGGCTAATAAGCCTTCATTACGAGTTGCGCTGTGTGCTTACCGTTGAAACAGAACTGCCAGGTGGCTAGAAATACTTGATTATTCGACTTAATAATTTCGACTAACAATAGGCAAGAATAGCCTGTCCTGTGCTTCAGTGGACAATGTAGTAAAGTCCCACACTGGCCCGCTGCTGGATACACCATGTTCATCCATCGCCACAACGTACCAGAAATAGTGAGTGTTAGCTATGAACGTTCCTGGATCGCAGGTCTTGGCTAAAATATCCTTACAGAGCAGTAAATCGGGAGTGTTGTCATTGGCCTCGAAGTAGACATCATAGGTGACCGTATCTCCGTCGGGGTCTCCACCCGTCCAACTCATGTTCACATTCAGCACCTGATCGACAGCTCCAACCGCAGGAGATGGGTTGGAAGGTGTGTCAGGGGGATTATTAAGGGTGGTGAAACACCAAATAGGGCCGTTGCTTGACTCGCCGTTTTCGTCCGCAGCCACAATCTGCCAGCAGTAAGGTGTAGCGGTAGTAAGGCTAACTGGATCATAAGTGGTTCCCGATTGATCATTTGAAACCAAAATGTCGGGAGTGTTGTCATTGGCCTCGAAGTAGACATCATAGGTGACCGTGTCTCCGTCGGGGTCTCCACCCGTCCAACTCATATTCACGTTCAGAGCTTGATCGATAGCTCCATCCGCAGGAGCTGGGTTGGAAGGTGTGTTGGGGGGATTGTTGAGGGTGGTGAAGGACCAGAAGGCCGTAGATGAGCCATTCGAATAGGTTGTTCCAATACTGTTCACTGCCCGTACATGCCAATAGTGGCTGGTATTCGGGCTCAGGCCGCTCAGAACCACACTGGTGTTTGTACCGTTGTCCGTCCAGTTGCTGCAAGTATTATCATCAGTGGTGTCGTAGCAATATACGTAGCGCTCAGCGCCACTGCTGCTGTCCCAGGTCAAGGTCGGATCAATTAAAACACTGGTCTCCCCGTTTGCTGGAGCAGTCTTGTCAAAGGCTCCAGGTGAAGTGCCTGGAGCAATATCGTCCCACCAAAGATCGTATAGATTACCCTGATTGCCGCCATATACACTTATGTAGTAATTAATTCCCCCAGCCGGCACAACATGGTCAATAGACTCATCATCGGTTGTGGACTCTGAAGACGCCAAGACCGTGCCCGATGAGTTGTATAGGGCAAGGTCGATATTCCCTTCGCTATGTGTAAATTGGGCTTCAACTTTAACCTCCTCATCGCCGGGGTTAACGAAGATTTGATACCAGTCACTATCGGCCTGGATACCATTGCCATCGATGGTTGACAGCCAATCCGTCTCCATCGTGCTTAAATCATAGGCTGTGGCTAGTGTGTCGTTTTCTTCATAATTGTCATCAGGTATTCCATTCTCAACATTAACTATACTGACGGATAACAGGGTCATACCTGCATAGCTACCTCCCCAGGCCATGCTGTGTGAGAGGTAGTCCCAAGTGTCGTGGATGTAAACCGTGTTTGTTGAATTATCATAACCAACGCCGATAATTGAGTGGCCTGCCAGATTAAGCAAGACCGGTCGTCCGGCATCAATTTCTGCTTGATACTTTGCATAGGTAAACCCCCCACCATTATTGTCTGTCTTTTGGTTATAGCAGTCTGTTACTGTATATCCCCTGGCCTCGTAAAAGAGTTTTCTCCCATAGGTTCCATCCAAATCATCGATACCATAAGTTTCCATATTTACACAGGTCAAAGGAGAAGATGAGCTAGTCCAGTTATAGAAATGGGTCGCCCCATCTGTGTTACTGTAGTTTGATTGGCTGGTCTTCATGTAATCGCCGATAGCATCCCCCCAGGTGTGCATGCTCCAACCGTTTGTGATATATGGGTCCGCTGCACTGCTGCCGTACGAAACCCAATAATTGTCTATCGAGCCGCGCATGGTTCTGCCATCTACCCCGTTGTGAGTGGCCACCAAAGGGTTGTTTGGATAGGTGCTGCCTGCTCCATCCGTCCATGATGACCATAAGCTGTTATCCAGAGGCATAATGCCACCGTTGGTTGGCCCGGTATAGATATTTGAGAAGCCGTTGCGATCATAATAAGCAGCTATCATGGCTCCGGATACTGCCGAGCAACCGAAAACCCAGTTATAGGCCGGGACGGTCAGCGTATTGATTCCCATGGCTTGGTCGGGTTGGGGCAGGGCAGTGGAGACACGTTCAAGCTCATGACCCGAGGGCGGATTTGGCGGACCGCTTATAACCATTTCCTCCAAACTTTTACCGTCATTGGTGGTGATTGTGTGGATTGATAAATATTCGCTATTCGTTGATTGCGTTTTTATTGGTATGGTACCCGGCCCTACGTCCTGAGCATTGGCATGGATCGACCCATTGAGACAGCCTAAGATGAAACCCAAAATAATTGCAATATCCAAAGTTTTTAAGGCCTTTTTCACCACTTCGCCCTCCCAACATACCAGATTCCGATTGCAGCGAATACCCCCCCATCATTAGCATGGTCATAGTGCCAATTTGCAGTGAGATTGCTTGCCCGTGAACTGCACAGCGCCGCCAATGAACGGCTCGCAATGATAGCCAGGAAAGCGTTTGCATACACACCCTGGTTGTAATATTACATCCCCAGGCTGCGATGATGATCTACCATAGCATAAACTGGACAGGCTGGTCAAGTAACAGATATCACAACCAGGGAGATGAATAGGCAACCGGAACTGATAAAATAAAACAGCTCGCTACCCGCCAGGTGTGAGCTCAGGTGACCGGGAGGAAAAGTACTTGGATTAATGCATAAGACAATTACGCGTCATCATCCTATTTGCACCGTAAAATGCTTACGCGAGGATCATCCTTTGAGATCTTTGGGGGTATTGTGGGCATCGTTTTTTGGTCTGCCACCCCAATATAACCGGAGTCAGTGTTGGCATTATTGCCAATGTGGGTGCATGCAATGTCGCAGTAACGCTATTCAGCCGAAGACATCGAGGCTATTTGTATTCAGGTTTGAAAAGATTTTGAATACGCTGATTTTGAACTGAAATGTCGTTTCTTTGGGATATTCTGTGGTAAAGGCTAGTGGTGGTGTTTTTCGGGCTACGCCCGCCCCCGCCAACAAAGGGCCTCACCACGGCGATTCCCACTGAGCCCTGAAAATCGAAATGCTCGACGTTCGTGGTAAACTTTCGATTGAAAACCAAGAAAAGGTAGTGTATGTCAAATGTATTCTAGGACAGCAACTGCTATCAGTTGCCCGAACATCGCCTTAATCAAGTACTGGGGCAACCTGGACGAGCGCCTGCGCCTGCCTGCCAATGGCTCGATCTCGATGAATCTCGATGGTCTGTACACTCGGACGCAGGTGAGCTTTGATGGCTCGCTGGAGCGGGACAGCCTGGAATTGAATGAGGTTGAAACCTTCGGGCCGGCCCTGGAGCGAGTGAGCGCGTTTCTGGATCACGTCCGCCAAATGAGTGGATTTAGCCAGCCTGCCAGGGTGGTTTCCGAAAACAATTTTCCAATCGGCACCGGGATTGCCTCATCCGCCTCGGCTTTTGCCTCCCTGGCGCTGGCAGCCAGCACCGCCGCAGGGCTGGCTTTGAACGAGCGCCAGCTCTCACGCCTGGCGCGGCTGGGCTCCGGATCGGCCAGCCGCTCCGTGCCGGGCGGCTACGTTGAGTGGCTGGCAAGCGATGAGGAAGAACACTCCTATGCCTATTCTATAGCGCCTGCCGGTCACTGGCAGCTGGCTGATTGCGTCGCCATCGTCAGCCGGGTGCACAAACCCACCGGCTCCAGTGATGGGCACCCTTTGGCTCTCACCAGCCCTTTGCAAGCCGCCCGGGTAGCCGATACGCCTCGCCGGTTAGAGCTCTGCCGAAAGGCGATCTTGAGCCGCGATTTCCAGGCTCTGGCCGAATTGGTGGAGCTGGACAGCAACATGATGCACGCTGTGATGATCACTTCCAGTCCCCCCCTGCTGTATTGGCTCCCGGAAACCATGGCGATTATGCAATCTGTCCAGGACTGGCGCATGGGCGGGCTGCCGGTTTTTTATACGATCGACGCCGGCCCGAATGTGCATGTGATCTGCCCGCTCGAGTACGCTGGAGAGGTGAAGGATCGCCTGCAAGCGATTCCCGGGGTGATCGGCATCCTGACCGCCCGGACAGGTGGCCCAGCTCAACGGGTATTGGGTTAGAAATCCGTTAGAACAACTGATTCCGAGCGCTCTTTTGCTATACTATTCCCAGCGGACAAGTTATAATCCCAAATAGGCGGCAATGTTTGCATCCAGCAGGGGCTGCATCCAGCAGGGGCTGCATCCGGCAAGGACTGCATCCAGCAATGTCGTATTTTATTCAATGCTGGGCGATAAGGCTCATAATCTCTATCATGCCCAGCTATTGGCTCTTGCCTGATCCTTCGGCAACAGCCGGGGAAAATTTTTACGGGTAGCTATGACACTTGACTCATTAACACAACTGATCCAGTTTATTTTTGGGCTGGGAATCCTGATTGTATTGCACGAGCTAGGGCACTTTGTGGTCGCCCGGTTACTGCACGTAGAAATCGAAGAATTCGGCATAGGTTTTCCACCACGGATGGTCAAACTGTTCGAGGCCGGCGGCACCGAATACACCTTAAATTGGATTCCACTGGGCGGTTTTGTACGCCCCAAAGGCGAAAATGACCCCTCGATTCCTGGTGGGCTGGCAGCTGCCAACCCCTGGACTCGCCTGGCGGTGCTCTTCGCCGGGCCTGCCATCAACATCGCCCTGGGCATCGTGCTGGCCATCTTCTTCTTCTATTCCCTGGGTGATCCAATCCTTAGTAAAGTGCGGATCGACGGAATTGCGCCGGGCTCACCTGCCCAGCAAGCGGGTTTGCAGGTTGGCGATATTATTTTGCGGGTCAATAATCTGGCTATCGATGGGATGGAATCCCTGCAAACTGCGATCCAGGATAACCTCGGTCAGCCCACGCTGGTGCTTCTCGAGCGTAACGGCCAGACCACCAGCGTTGAGCTGGTTCCCCGCCAGGATCCACCTCCGAATGAAGGTGCGATCGGAATCTTGCTGGGCAACCCGACCCAGCCAATCGGTTTTGGCGCAGCTATTTCGCGCGGGTTTACCGCAGCTGTAGATTATGTCAGAGCGATCCTGCAGCTGCCGGTCAATCTGGTGCGCGGCCAATCTCCGCCAGGCGAAGGGCGCGGCTTTGTTGGTTATAAAGGGATGTTTGATATCTATCAGCAGATCCGTAACCCATTGTATTTCTTCATGGCAGTCTCGTTCTCGCTCGGGATCTTAAACCTATTCCCAATTCCGGCCTTGGACGGAGGGCGCATCGTGCTGACTCTGCCGGAAATCCTGCTGCGAAAGAGAATTCCTCCCCGATATGAGAACATGATCCATCTGGTCGGTTTTGCTGTCCTGTTGATTTTATTGATTTATATCAATGTCCAGGATTTCGTAGACCCGATCCAATTACCCTGAGCGGCTATCCAGTTTAGATAAGTATTAGGGTGAGGGTCCAGAAGCGCTGGACCCTCACCCTAATTATCGTTCTAGGCAAGAGACAGTTGATTTTGGCAAAAAATCAGTTACTATAATAGCATCGCGGCACACTCAAAAAAATCCTTGGGTGTGAATAACTACTATTAGGGATTTGAAGAATCATCATGGACGATCAGATTGACTCTATTGAGACGCCTGCTGAAATCCCATTTCAGCAATTTGTTAAGGCTTTGCTTGATAGCGAACAACCATTGAAAGCTCGCTACCTCTACCGCCTGTCTGACCTGGAGCAAGTGGAGGTAGACCTCTTGGGAAAAGTGTGGCCCCAGGTTCCAGTCTGGCGTCGCCAGGCCTTGGTAGAGGATGTGCAGGCTTTGGGCGAGCGGGATTATTTACTTTCTTATGAAGCCCTGGCCCTGTTCGCGCTGAAGGACCCCAGTCCCAAAGTAAGACTGCCGGCTCTAATGGTCCTGCACGAGTACGAGGATCCCCGACTGATCGATACCTTTATCGAGCTGCTCCAAAAGGATCAAGATGTGAAGGTGCGTGCCGCGGCTGCTTCAGCCTTAAGCCGGTTTGTATATCTGGGCGAGCTGGATGATCTACCTCTACGTTTATTTAATCAGGTAGAAGATATTTTGCTGGCTGCCTATTTGCGCCAGGAAGAGGAAGACCTTGTCCGGCGGATGGTTCTGGAAGCGATTGGCTTTTCCAGCCGGGAGGATGTAAATGTCCTGATCGAAGAGGCGTATGACTCCGGAGATAAGACCTGGATGATCAGCGCCATGGTGGCGATGGGACGTTCAGCCAACGAGCGCTGGGCCGGGCAAATCTCAGAATCGCTGAGCAGCCGGTATCCGGCTATGCGGGCCGAAGCTGCCCGCGCAGCTGGAGAAGTCGAACTGCGTAAGGCTCTGCCCCAGCTGGTTGAGATGCTGGACGATCCGGACGAAAAGGTTATCCTGGCTGCGATCTGGTCGCTCTCCCAGATGGGGGGCACCGGCATTCGCAAACGCCTCGAGCGTATGTACCGTCTGGCTGAAGACGAAGAGACGGCCGATTTTATCGAAATGGCTCTGGATAATCTGGCTTTCAATGAAGGTGCCGATGCATTTGAACTTCTGGATCTGCCGGATGATGAAGACCTGGATGATGACGACTATGACCTTGATGATTATCTCGAAGAGGATGAGGATTACTGAGTTTGGCATCGCTGCTTACATTATTCCTGGACAACCTGCTGCCAATTTTACTGGCAGCAGCAACAGGTTACTTCCTTACGCACTGGCGCAAAATTGATGCCCGCGATCTTTCGCTGGTTACTTTTAATATTCTCAGTCCCTGCCTGATCATCAACATTATCACCGAAAGCAGGCTGGGAAATGGTGAGATTGTTCAGATGGTAGGGTTTGGATTTGTCGTCATGATTCTGGTGGGGTTGGTTGCCTGGTTAGGTGGGCGGTTGCTGAAACTGGACCGTAAAATGCAAGCCGCCCTGCTGATTTCTACCATGTTCATGAATGCAGGCAACTATGGACTGCCCCTGGCTCAGTTTGTGTATGGGGATCAAGGCCTGGCTTATGCCAGCGTGTACTTTGTCTCGATGGTCATGCTGTCGTACACTCTGGGGGTGGTGATTGTATCGATGGGCAGCATGAGTCTGCCGCGGGCATTGTTAAATCTGGTTAAAATTCCCACGATTTATGCGCTGGTCTTGGCATTATTGTTAGTGCAGACGGGCTGGCAGCTGCCCTTGCCAGTAGATCGGGTGATCGGTTTATTGGGCGATGCAGCGATACCCATGATGTTGATTATCTTGGGGATCCAGTTGCAGCAAGTGCGCTGGAGTGGGTCCTTCAAACCGATTGTCCTGGCGACTACCATTAAACTGGTCATCGGCCCTTTGATCGCAATTGGGATCAATTGGGTTTATGGGCTCCAAGGGGTGGCCCAACAGGCAGGAATCTTGCAATCAGGTATGCCAACCGCAGTGATGACGACTGTGCTGGCTACGGAGTTCGATACCGAGCCAGCCTTTGTGACAGCAGTTGTTTTCACCGGTACTTTATTGAGTGCGTTTACATTAACGCCGTTGCTGGCATATCTCGGAGGTTGACATGCCTGTTCGCCTGCTGCTGATCACAATCCTCATCATTCTTATTACCGGGGTCCCCGGTTTGACCGCCCTGGCACAGGCTCAGGTTGAGCAGGTTGAAGTGTCTTACACCTTTGGGCAAACGCTTGAATTTCAGGCCACGGTTATGGCTGTAAGCCCAGTTAAGCAGGTGTATGTTCTCTTCCGGGAGGAGAGTGACTCGGAAACACAGGTAGGCGAAGCAGAAATGATCGAGCAGGCTGCTTCTGTTTATCGGATCAATTATGAACGTGATCTTGCCGCCCGCCCGCTGCGGGCGTTTTCGAATATCGACTACTATTTCCGAATCGATCTGCAAAATGGCGAATCAATTACCAGCCAGGATTATCGGTTCTATTACGAAGATAATCGCTATCAGTGGCAAAGCCTGGTAGACGATCAGTTTCAGGTGCACTGGGCAGATCAAGGTGGGATTGAGTTTGGTGCCGATGTTATAGAAGTGGCCCGGACTGGTTTGCAGCGTGTCCAATCGTTGATTGCGGCTGAACCTGCTGAGCAGATTGATATTTACGCTTACCCGTCATCCAGCGAACTGCAAGAGACGCTGACACTGACCGGCCTAAATTGGGTGGCCGGCCATGCCGACCCAGACCTGGGCGTGATGGTTGTGGCCTTGCCCAACCGGCCTGACAAACAGCTATTGATGGAGCAGCGCATACCGCACGAGTTGATGCATATTCTACTTTTCGAGGCGGTTGGCCCCAAGTATACCAATCTGCCCACCTGGGTGAGTGAAGGTCTGGCATCGATCGCCGAGCTGTATCCTAACCCAGATTACCAGTTTCTGTTGGAAGATGCCTACGCAGAAGAATCGCTCCTGACGATCAGCTCGCTGTGCCAGCCATTTCCGCGGGATGCTTATCGCGCTAATCTGGCTTATGCTGAGGCGGCCTCCTTCACCCGTTATCTGCAGGAGCAGTATGGCAGCTCGGGGTTAACTGCCCTGGTTCAGAGCTATGCAGATGGCCTGGATTGTGATCGAGGGGTTGAAGTAGCTTTGGGGCGGTCATTGCTGCAGTTGGAGCGGGATTGGCGCCAGGCAGTATTTTCCGAAAATCCCAACCGGGCTGCGCTGAGCAGTTTATTGCCCTGGCTTTCGCTGCTGGTTCTGATCTTGCTGGCTCCCCTGGGATTGGCAATCACCCGCTTGCGCAGCCAGCCCGACCAAAAGTTAGTGGATGAAGATTGAGAATGGAGCAGTTTCCAAATGACAGATCAAGGCGCATTGGCCCGCTTGCATGCGATTGTTGAAGGCGTTGTGCAGGGCGTCGGCTTCCGGGCATTTGTCCAGCAGAAGGCGGTTTCTTTTGGCCTGAAAGGCTGGGTCCGTAACCGCTGGGATGGGAGTGTGGAAGTCCTGGCTGAAGGTCCCCACCCTGATCTGGAACGGCTGCTTTCAAGCCTCTACCGAGGACCGCGTTTCGCGGACGTGCGCGGTGTTACTCCTGTTTGGGAGGCTGCCAGTGGTGAGTTCGATCATTTTTCTGTCCGGCTGACATCTGCCGGATAATATCCGGCGGTTATTATCCGCCGGCTAAGGCTCTAACCAAAACCTAACCCCCGTTCTTTTAAGGAAATGAAGCTCCCTCGGCCGATCACCAGATGATCGAGGACTTCAATGTCCAGCAGCTTGCCAGCCTGGACAATCGCGCGCGTCAAGGCGACGTCATCATTATTTATATGGAGAATCCAGTTGACATCACTACTCAAGAGAAGTTAGAGTAGAACTGAGGAGGCTCCATATGAATACTGAGAAATCCGCTTCGGCGAGAGCAGTGTCATCCGGCGACCGAGCTCGATCGCGGCTTTGATCTGAGCCGCTTTAGCTGGGCCGATGCCGCGCTGGTTGCACACTTCTTCATAATCTGCCCGGTGCAGACCACCCAGGTCGCCAAAGGCCCGCAGCAGGCGCTGGCCAACCTGAACCGCATTTTCACCCTGGACGCCTACTCTGAGTAGAATAGCCAGTAGTTCTGCATTGGTCAGCACTTGAGGGCCCAGGCGGGCTAACCGCTCGCGCGGCCTTTCGGATTCTTCCAGATCGGTGATGCGGTAAAAGGAGTCCTGTTCTTTGATAGTCATCGTGGGCGCCTCCTGGGGATAGCTTAGATCTTGAAGCCGCAGCTAGTATGATGAGCGCTTTTGAACCCTCTTGCTTTCAGCCAATTTAGTGGTTCTCTCGCTAAATTCTTTGCAAACAAAAGAAGGAAGTGTAATGTTCGGTTTGGGCGGTGTAGCCGCCCAAACCGAACACCACAATCACTTTTTTTCTTAAGTGACTTGCCGAAATGACCATTTAGAAGCACTATACAACAAGTGCCAAATTCGCGCAAGCGCCGCCCGAAAAATGCCCCCCAGTTCTTCCCAAACCAATGATTCCCAAAGCGCGATCATAGATTTATACCAACCGGATGAATGGAAATCCACCCATTTTTTTCTACAAAATTTTAGTACACCCCCGGCAGATAAGAATTGGTCCACCTCTTGCATCCATGCTATAATCCACAAGGCCGGTGGAGGCTGCGAGTCGGGTGTTAGACAGCTTCTGAGCGGCCAAAGTATAACGGACTTTGAGCCTGCAGATTTCTGGAACTGCACGGAGTGTAGTATGGTCTTTGATCCTTCTTATTTAGGAAATTTTATGTTATTCCTGACTGCCTGGGGAGGCGCGTTCCTGGCAGCCCTCTGGTTGAGCCTGGTTATCTGGACGTATCGCGATATCCGGGCTCGGGCGCGGGATCCACTGGCGCGTATCCTGGCTGTACTGGTGGTAGCCGTGCTGTTTTTACCGGGGATTGTGGTTTATCTGATCCTGCGCCCGCCGCGCACGATCGAAGAAGATTACCAGCATACCCTGGAAGAGGAGGCGCTACTGCAAGCGATCGAAGATGCCTCGCTTTGCCCAGGGTGCGGAAGGCGTGTCAAGGAAAACTGGATCATTTGTCCCAGCTGCCATACCAAGATTAAGAAAAACTGCCACCAATGCGGTCGTCTGATGGAACTGCCCTGGAACCTGTGCCCGTATTGTGGCAGCCCGGCACCCGGAATGCGTCGTGAGCATCAGACACTAGACGATGTTCTGCGCACCTTGCCGGCTGAGGAGGAACCAGAAGACGAGCCGGAAGCGCAGGACGAACCAGCCGCCTGACGGGTGATCAAACCTGGTCATAGCCACTGCTAAAGCAGGGTATCGTAGTGATAAAAAAAATGGCGCTAGGCGCCATTTTTTTTATCACTACCGAACAAACCGGGCTTAGTTTCGAGTTAGCCCGAATTCACGTTGTTCAAATCGAACGCTGTTAACGGACTTTCAGAGCATTCCAGCCGGCATATTCGGCCGTATCGCCTAATTCGGCTTCGATCCGCAGCAGCTGATTGTATTTTGCTACCCGGTCCGAGCGGGCCGGTGCGCCAGTCTTGATCTGGCCCATGTTGAGGGCCACCGCGAGGTCGGCAATGGTTGAGTCTTCGGTTTCGCCGGAGCGGTGGGAAGTCACGGCTCGCCAGCCGGCCCGGTGACACGTCTCAACAGCTTCAATGGTCTCAGTCAGGGAGCCGATCTGGTTCAGTTTGACCAGCAGAGCATTGGCAGATTTTTGTGTGATCGCTTTGCGGACGCGCTCGGGATTAGTGACCAGCAAATCGTCGCCAACAATTTGCAGCCTATCGCCCATTTGTTGAACCATCAATTCCCAGCCCTGCCAGTCATCCTGGGCCAGCCCATCCTCGATAGAGACAATGGGGTACTGATCCACCCAGGATTTCCAGAAGGCAACCATCTCATCGCTGCTGAGCTTGCGACCTTCCTTCCGCAGGTTGTAAATGCCATCCTCATAAAACTCGGAGGCTGCCGGGTCGAGGGCGATACAGACCTGCTCGCCGGCTTTGTAGCCGGCCTTTTCGATCGCTTCCAGAATGACTTCAACCGCCTCACTATTGGCCTTGAGGGCCGGGGCATAACCGCCTTCATCGCCAACCAGAGTGGTGTAGCCGCGCGATTTTAGCACGCCCTTTAAAGTGTGGTAGATTTCAGCGCCCCATCGCAGCCCTTCAGAAAAACTTTCGGCTCCGAGCGGCATCACCATAAATTCTTGAGCGTCGGTAGATTGCCAGCCGGTGTGGGCCCCGCCGTTGAGGATGTTCATCATAGGCACAGGCAGCAGGTGAGCATAGACTCCCCCGATGTAGCGGTAAAGCGGCATGCCAAGCGAGTTAGCGGCCGCTTTGGCGACTGCCAGGCTGGTGCCGAGGATGGCATTGGCGCCCAGTTTGGATTTATTGGGTGTCCCATCCAGCTCCAGGAGAGTCATATCAATGGCTTTCTGTTCAATTGCATCCCAACCGATCAGCGCGTCAGCAATATCCACATTGACATGTTCGACAGCCTGCAGTACACCCTTGCCCTGATAACGGGACTTATCGCCATCCCGCAGTTCGAGCGCTTCATGGATGCCGGTCGAAGCGCCGGAGGGAACCGCGGCCCGGCCCCAGGAGCCGTCCATCAGGGTCACTTCCACTTCCACCGTGGGATTGCCGCGCGAATCGAGTATTTCGCGGCCGCTGATATCTTCGATAATACTTTCCATAGTTCACCTCTTTTGTTTGGTTGTTTTGAGTGCCCGGTCAATGACTGTGGTGAATGGTTGTTTTCAGGCCTCTATGCCTCAAAATCCTTCACCGCAAGATTAATCTTCATTGGCTTCGGACAAACTTAAATTTCCCTGACTGAGCAGAAAAAAATATTGGTTTGGATTTGCAAAAAAGCCATTTTTGGAGCCGCACTAAAGGGACGCCAGCTGGGATAAGTCTCCCAATCTCCAAGAAAGGCGGCAATCTTCTTGTTTCGAATTCGAGGTATCCCGAGCTCCAGTTAAGTATAAACCAAAAGCAGCCTAAAGTTTACTGCATGTGCCCCAAAAGTTGGTCATTCCTTTTGTGGTCTGCATTTTGTGAGACGTGAGCCCCGCTGGAACGCAAACCAAATCCTTGCCCCATTTTATTCAGGCTGTGACTGTATCCGGCTCAACGATCTGCTGCTGGACGTGGCTGACTGCCTGTTCACGGACCGCCTTAATAAAAGCCACGAAAAGCGGGTGGGGCCGGTTGGGTCGAGATAGAAACTCGGGGTGGAATTGGGTCGCAAGCATAAAAGGATGCTCGTGCAGTTCAGCAATCTCCACCAACCGCCCGTCGGGTGATATGCCGGAGAAGCGCATACCGGCTTCGAAGAGCACATCCCGGTACGCGTTGTTCAGCTCAAACCGGTGGCGGTGCCGTTCTTCGACCAGATCGGCCTGGTAGGCGCGAGCTGCAATGGTTCCGGGTTGAAGCTGGCAGGGATAAACACCCAGGCGCATGGTGCCGCCCATATCGGCGATGCCGCGTTGATCGGGCATCAAGTCAATCACCGGATGCTTCGTTGACCGATCAAATTCTGTGGAATTGACATCGTCGTTTTGCAGAGCATAGCGGGCGAACTCAACCACCATAAGCTGCATCCCCAGACACAATCCCAGGTAAGGAATTTTATTTTCGCGCGCAAATTGAATGGCTTGAATTTTCCCCTCAATACCGCGGCTGCCGAAACCGCCTGGCACCAGGATCCCATCCGCTTCTTCAACCAGTTCCCAGCCGCGGCCTTTTTCCAGCTCGGCTGAGTGCACCCAGGCGATTTGCGCTTCGACGCCCATTGACAGGGCAGCGTGCTTCAACGCTTCTCGGACGCTCATATAAGCATCGTGCAGCTCGACGTATTTGCCGACCAGGGCGATTTTGACCGTAGGTTTTTCCAGCTTGACTTCCTCGATCAGGCGCGCCCATTCGGTCCAATCAGGCTGGCAGCGGGCTTCCAACCCGAGGCGTTCAAGGATGTAATCTCCGACGCCCAATTTCTCCATTAATAAGGGGATTTCGTACAGCACTGGCGAAGTGACCATTGGCAGAACGGCCCGTTTATCTACGTCGCAAAACAAGGCGATTTTTTCTGCCAGGTCATCGGTGACTGGAAAATCGGACCGGGCCACGATGACATCGGGTGATATACCAATCGAACGCAGCTCGCGCACTGAATGCTGAGTGGGCTTGGTTTTTAATTCTCCAGTCGCCCCGATATATGGCAGCCAGGTCACATGGATATACAGGCTGTTTTCGCGGCCAACATCGCTGCGCATTTGGCGCAGGGCTTCCAGGAATGGCAGGGATTCAATATCGCCCACCGTCCCTCCGATTTCTACCAGCACGATCTCAGCCCCGGTTGTTTTTGCTACCAGCCCGATCCGACGCTTGATTTCGTTGGTGATATGCGGGATCACCTGGATCGTGCCTCCCAGGTAATCGCCGCGTCGCTCCTTGCTGATCACTTCATGGTAAACCTGCCCGGTTGTAACATTGCAGACCCGGTTCAGGCTGATATCGATGAAGCGCTCATAGTGGCCGAGGTCCAGATCTGTTTCGGCCCCATCGTCCAAGACAAAGACCTCCCCGTGCTGGTATGGGCTCATGGTGCCGGGATCGACGTTTATGTAGGGGTCCAGTTTTTGCACTGCAACTTTGAAGCCGCGTTCTTTTTAATACCCGCCCCAACGCCGCTGCTGTAACGCCCTTGCCCACCGAGCTAACTACACCACCAGTGAAGAATATGTATTTCGTTGTCATACCTGCCTCCAATAAAATGAGGAGTCTTGAAATGCTTATCTATAAGAGTAGTTGTGCCCTTCCGGAGAAATTTGGGTGTGTTTGGGCAGACTGCACCCGCCCAAACACGCCCAACCCTGCACCAACTGTGTAAATCTTAATAAGTTAACCGATAGAGCAACAAAGGAAGTGGGGAGGTCGTTAGAAGGCGACCTCCCCACATTGTTCATTTTTCTGGTTGCTTTTGGTTTGTCCATCAACCTAATACCTTCACCAGGCTTTCCGCTGCCCGCCGCATTTCCAAAAACACCAGGCCAAGTTTAGCGCCTTCGCGGGCCAGAGCTGTCAGCACAGCTTCTTCACCAACTGCTGTCAGAATCACGAAACCATTATTGCCACGGATATACACCTGGTCTAATGTACCGCGTCCCAATTCGGTTGAGATGCGTTCACCGAGGCTGAGCATCGCAGCGGACATCGCCGAGACCCGATCTTCTTCCACATCCGCTGGAAGTGCTGAAGCCATGATCAATCCGTCAACGGAAACCACTGCTGAAGCTTCGATATCGGGAGATGCAGCTTGCATTTCCCTCAAACGGCTGACCATCATATCTGTACGCGAGCGTGTCATGGCAAGGCCTCTTTAGATGTCCCAACGATTTTCTGACCAGGATACTTGTTCCCGGACTGTGGAGTTTTGGATCGGAACTAAGCACGAGTTTACCATATTCTCCGGCCTTTGACATAAATCCTTTTTGCCCGGATAATCATTATCCTGTTTTAAAAGTGGACAGGAATTTATGGAGCGGAAGCCCTATAAATTGCTGTCAAAAATACCTTGTCTGCAGCCCTGGAAGGCATGCGCGGGCTGTTTGGTTTTTCCTAAGGGCTGGTTTGGGACGTAAACCGCACTTCAACGCTCATCCCGGCCCGCAGGTCGCGGGGTGGCGCATCCAGCTGAATGGTGGTTTTATATACCACATCTCCGCCCAGGATATCCGCCAGAGGTGCGATCTGAAGCACGCTGCCAGAAAGATCCAGCGCCAGTGCCTCAATGTTTATGCTAACGGACTGGCCGATCTCGACCTCAGGGATGTCACGCTCGCTCAGGTCAGTCGTCTCAACCCGCAAGTTTTCCAAATCGCTCACCACGATCACCAGCTGCCCAGGTGTGACCCATTCATTGGCCTGGATTTCCAGGCTGGTAATTGTTCCGTCGAATGGAGCACGCAGTTCCAGATCCTTCACAGCCGATTCGGCTGCAACCAGCTGGGCCTGGGCGGTTGACTGGCGCGCTTCTGCCAGCCTGACGGCATCCGGATCAGGCCCGTTTTTCAAGATTTCATAATCGCGCTGGGATTTGGCCAGCTGGGCTTGAGCGATCACCAGATCCGCCTCAGCCTGATTGACGTCAATTTCGCTGGCTGTGCCCACCAGGTTGTTGTACCGGCGCACCAGAGCATCGTAATCTTTCTGAGCCTGAGCGAGGCGGCTTAGTAAGCCAGCCCGTACTACATTCGTTTCCGGTTTGTTTTCGTAAGGCTGATAATCCTCGCGGGCTTTATCGAGCTTATCGCGAGCGAGGATCATATTTGCGTAGGCTGCGTCGATGTCCACCTGCTCGGATTGCGTCTGGATATTCCTGAGATACTGTTCAGCGTCCCGGACAGCATCCCGATTGTCGGCGATGGTTTTCAAGGCCAAAGCCTGGCGGACATCCATATCTTTATCCAGATCGGCCAGCGCTTGTTGGGCAGAGAGCAGCTCAAATCGGGCAGCTTCGATGGAGGCTGCCAGTTTCTCGCTGCCTGCCAGGGCGATCAGCACTTGCCCGGTCTGGACGCGATCCCCCACAGCAACATTCACTGCGCTGACACTTCCCGCCATTGTAGCGGCAACCTGAGCCTGGCGCGCAGGCACGATTGTACCGGAAGCAATAACGCCAGTGCCCGTTACTGGGAAGGAGGTTTGGGATGGGGATGCGTTATTTTCCAACACGACGGTTGGCAGTGGCTCTGACGAGCTTTGCGAGAAGGCATTGCATGCCGTCAGGAGTAAACCAACACATAATATCTGGATAAGCTTTTTCGCCAGCGGTTTGGATTTCATGCTAGCCTCCTGCAGCCACCAGCTCCGCCTCATGGTTTTCTGCGATCATGCCGTCTTGCAAGGTGATGATCCGCCGGGCATATTGAATCACGCGCGGATCGTGGGTAGCAAATATAAAAGTGACCCCGGTTTCCTGGTTTAATCTTGTCATCGTTTCCATCACCTGCTGGCCATTCACCGTATCAAGATTGGCAGTTGGCTCATCCGCCAGGATCAGCGATGGTCTTGTGGCCAGAGCCCGGGCGATCGCCACCCGCTGCTGCTGACCTCCGCTCAATTGATCCGGACGGTGATGGGATCGATCCTTCAAATCTACCGACTCAAGCAGAGTATTGACCCTTTCCCGGCGCGCGGCTGGGCTCTGCCCGATCAGCAGCAGCGGCAGCTCAATATTTTCATAAGCCGTCAGGGTTGGGATCAGAGCGAAGAATTGAAATACAAAACCTATCGTACCCCGACGGATGTCGGCCCGCTGGTTGCGGTTAAGCTTGCTGACGTCATGGCCGTTGACATAGACCAGCCCGCTCGTCGGTTGGTCAAGGCACCCGATGAGCTGCAGCAGGGTGGTCTTGCCCGAACCCGAGGGTCCAACCAGGGCGGTAAACTCACCGCTTTCGATCGTGCAGCTTACTCCTCGTAAGGCATGGGTCTCTACTTTGCCAATTTTATAAGTACGGGTTACATTTTCAATCTTTGTGACTTCCATGATGTTCTCCTCGGACATGTGTAGTCCGATCGATGTTTGGATTGTTGTAGATTCGCATTTACAAGTTGTTTTCAATACATACAGAAGTTACGCAGTATCTTACGCCAACTGCGTAAGTCCTAAATTAATTATTGCCCGGCATGCAGAGCATTGACCGGTTCGAGACGAGCAGCCAGCATCGCAGGATACAGCGCTGCCAGCAGCGAAACGATGAAGGCCATTATCGCCAGGGTAATCGTATCGTTGAGGGTCAGTTGAGAATAGATCGTATCGCCCAACATAATGCCGGTGACGCCCATATTGCCAATGAAAAATCCCTGGGTTGAGCCGTAGTAAACCATTAATCCACCCAGCACCAAACCAATCAGGATTCCGCCCACGGCAATAAAACCGGATTCTGCAAAGAACATTAGCATGATTTGGCGGCTTTTCATGCCGATGGCCGCCAGTATACCGATCTCTCGGGTGCGCTCAAAAACTGCCATGACCAGGGTATTGACAATCACAGTGGCTGTAATCGCCAGCACGATCAGGTAAAGTACCATCATATACGCGCCCGCAAACTGCTCTGTCTGGATAATGATTTCGTTGGCTTGGGTCCAGGTAACGATTTGATAGTTTGAACCCTGCAAGGCTGCTACGATTGCCTGGGTCTGGTCGCGATTGTTCAGCAGTACGAAAATGCTGCTGGCGTGGTTTTCAGCGATCGTCATCGCCTGGGCTTTGGCGATTGGCATGAGGATATTGAATTCATCATACGCTGGCGTGCGGGTTGAGTATATGCCGCGAATGATGAAAGGTTGTTCATCCACATCGCCATTCGAAGTATTGGCCAGCAGATTGATTTGATCCCCGGCCTTCAAGTTGAGCTTATCTGCCAGTGCCAGGCCGATTAACACACCCTGGCGATCATCGGCGGTCAGAAAGTCCCCACTGACCAATCCTTCTTGGAAGGGGGCGTTGGCCTCCGAAGGTGGATCGATCCCCACAAGTTTTACGCCCGCCGAATCATCACCCGCGGTGATGATTCCACTGGCAAACAAACGCGGTGTGGCTACCTGGACATCCTTGATGGATGCAATTTGAGCAGCAACCCCATCCGGATTTTCGATCAGGCCCTCCCAGGCGAGGCTGGCCTTATCCTGGTCATAAGATTTCGCCAGCACCTGGAAATGGCCGCTCTGGAGCTTGATCGTGGAAACCACGGCAGCGTCCATCTCTCCCCGGATCACAGAGGCCATCAAAAGCAGCAAGGACAAGCCTATCCCCAACGCCAGGGCAGAAAAGAAGGAACGGCGTTTGTTACGACCTAAATCACGATACGCCATTTTAATTAAGGTTAACATTGTTTACCTCATACATAATGCAAAGCTTCGGCAGGTTCGCGCAGAGAAGCTTCGCGAGCCGGGATGAGTGTGGCCAGAGTGGCAATTATGGCAACAGTCAGGGCTCGTCCGAGCAGCTTGTCTAACCCCAGGGTTGGGTAAACGCGGCCAGTAATCAAGGCGGTATACTCTGTCAAAGTAGAAAATTGACTATAGTCGAATCCAACCCTGGCCAGCGTGCTGTTGATCGCCAGGCCCAGCAGGATCCCCGCGGCTACACCAAGCAATCCCATCATGGTTCCCTCAAGGATGAAGAGCATTCCAATATTGCGGGGTTTCAGTCCCATTGCGCCCAGCAGACCGATCTCACGGGTCCGCTCGTAAATGGCCATCAGCAGCAAATTCAGAATCCCTATCCCGGCGATCAACATGATGATGACCGAGAAAATATTCATCACACCGCCTTTGGTGCTAAGGGCCGATTCCAGCTCTGGAAAGTTGGTTTGCCAGGAGGTGATTTCATCACCTGCCAGGCTGTTTCGCAAGGCGCTTATCACCGCAGCTTCTTGCCCAATCTGCTTGAGGGAGACGATCACTTCCGTTGATTGGCCGTTTAAGCCATATAGCGATTGGGCTTCTGCCAGCGAGATGTACAGGGTCCGTTTCTCAATTTCGGGCATCCCGACGTCATAAACCCCTGCAACGGCCATGGTTCGCTGGCGCATCTGCTCGTGGGTCGCGCGGCCCGCCAGGGTGATGCGATCGCCGACCTGAATACCCATGGCATCGGCCAACCCCTGTCCGATAAAGATCAGGTCTTGATCCGCAGCGGTCAGATAGCGTCCAGCAGATACATTTTCGGCGACCAGGCTGACAGGCAGTTCCTCTTCGGGCTCAATCCCGATAATGCTTACCGGGAAGGCTCCTTCTCGATTGGTTGCCAGTCCGCTGGTACTGATCCGGCGTGAGGCAGCCAGGACTTGCGGTTGAGCCAGAGCGGCTTCTACCGCAGCCTGGGCGCTCGGGAGTGGGAGCAGCGGGGATTTATCCGCCTTCTCGCTGTAACCGGCTGCGTGGATCTGGACGTTGCCTCCCAGCACTTTGATGGCATTGGCATAAATAGCCTGTTCGAAACCAGCTACAAAACCATCGTAGAACATCATCAATGCCAGGACCATGGCGATGGCAAAGATGACAATCGCAGTCCGGCGGCGGTGCCGCCACAGGTTCCGCCATGCCAGGCGCAGATAGAGCCTCATATTCAATATTCCTTTCCGCCGTGAAACTTCTTGCGGGAAAGGGGGGGCTTTAGGAGTAGCTACCCAGCTGTCTGTGGAATGGATTTTTCCTGTTTGTTCACCCATGTTTCAATCGTCTCCCTATCCATAAGCATTAGAGAACCTGGGGGAGTCCCCAGAATTCTTTCAAGTGCATCTGTATATGCTGCAACCTTGATGGTTATTTGCTGCAGATCGTCAGGGCAGGGCTCGGAAAATAATACCCGATCGATGAACGCTTCGCCGAGACCCTGCATGGTGGCCAGGATGATCTCGCCCATCTGGCCCGGATAAGGTGTGTTAAATACACCTTCTCGAATACCTTGTTCGACAATGGCTGTAAAGATTGGGGCAGTCTGTTTGACCAGACCAGACTGAACTTTTTGACGGACAATTGCATTATCGTCTGCATACCAGACACGCATCAGAGCCAGGATATAGTCTTTGCGCGCGGTTTTCCAGCGCGCCGAAGTGTCAATTAACTGCTGCAATTTCACCAGGGCTGATAGCTCCGGGTCCTCAACAATCGGCGCCAGGAGTTGTTCCGCTTCCTGCTTCATGTGCTCGATTAATGCTTCTAGCAAGTGCTGCTTCGAGTCGAAATAATGATAGAACGCGCCTTTAGATATTTGGACCTGGTCGAGTATATCCTGGATCGTCATTTGCTCGTAACCCTTGGTATAAACCAGCCGCTGAGTCACAGCAATAATTTCGTTACGCCTTTCGGCATAATCTTTGACGATGCGTGTCATGATCTGCCTTTCACCTTGAGAAATCCTGCCCAACAGACCGACCGTCGGTCTGTTGTATAAAACTAGTATACTGGATTCCACGCCCGTGTCAATCCTGATGGCGGGTTAAGTGCACATGATGCAGTTATTTGGCTCGGAATTATTTTAGGGTTTTTGGGAATCGCTGGGGTATGGATGTGGTGGTGTCAATTTCGCTGAAAAATAACATTGTGCTGTGTACATGTTGACCGGGCCGGTTCTCCATGTTAAACTAAGAGATTGTCATGAATAACAGGCTATTCTTTGCTTTAATCTTCTTAACTGGGCTGTTTTGGATGGTTCCATCGCCCAATGCCCTGGCTCAGGAAGGGCTGCCCACGCCAGGGCCGGACGCAGGGACGGTTACGCCAACCAGTACACCGGAGCTTCCCCAAATCACATCACCTGTGGGCGGGCAGGCTCTGCAAGGCAGTCTTCCAATTGAAGGCCATATCCCGGCTGCCGGTTTTGCGGGTGCTGAACTGTCCTTTGCATACCAGGTAAATGCTCCCCAGACATGGTTCCTGATTGCCGAGCTGATCCAGATCCCGGATAATCCGGTTTTAGCTCAGTGGGACACCACCACCATCACCGATGGGACATATTCTTTACGGTTGGTGGTCACTCAAGTAGATGGCAGCCGTTCAAGCACCATCGTTACAGGATTGAGAGTTCGCAATTACAGCCCGGTGGAGACAATTACACCGACCCCTGTCACGCCAACTGCCACACCAGAGCCGGGTGACACGCCGCTGCCCAGTGCGACGTCCACTCCTACGATCACACCGGTCCCGCTGACCCCAACGCCTCTCCCGCCCAATCCGGCTCAGATCAACCAGTTGGACATATTGATCAACATGGGCAAGGGCGCGCTGGTGATCGTTGGGTTTTTGAGCCTGTTGGGTCTTTACCAGGCGATTATGACCTACCTCCGTAACCGCGGCCGACCGCACTCTTAATGGGAATGCATGATATTTAAAGCGCTTTTTAAGCCAGATGAACCCAAAGTTCCTTTTCTGATCATCGGACTGGGCAACCCGGGCCGGCAGTATCAGCACACGCGCCATAATGTCGGATTTATGATCGTGAACCGGCTGGCGGAACGAGTGGGGGTATCCTTTACACGCCTGGAGTCGAAAGCACTGGTCACCAAGGGTGACTTCGAGTCCCACCGGTTGGTGCTGGCCAAGCCACAAACTTTTATGAATCTCTCGGGGCAGGCGGTTGGAGCCCTGGTGAATTTCTACAAGGTGCCGCTGGGGCAAATATTGGTCGTATATGATGACGCCGACCTGCCCTTGGGGACCCTGCGCATGCGCCCGGGTGGTGGATCGGCGGGCCAGAAGGGGATGGCTTCAATTTTGGAACGCCTGGGCACTCAGGATGTGCCCCGCCTGCGATTTGGGATCGACCGGCCGCCCGGCAGGATGCCAGCATCAGCTTACGTCTTGCAGGATTTTAGCAAAACTGACCTTGAACAGTTACCTGGATTGCTGGATCGAAGCGTGGACGCAATCCAGGCGTTTGTCAGCGATGGATTGGAATCGGCCATGAACCAATACAATGGGCAGGGGATCTCGAATGGCGCTTGAGGCTTTGACTGATCTGATCCGGGGTTCGACGATCGAACTGGTCCGGGGCCTGAAAGCGGGGCAGGATCTGCCCGCTCTCGGTCTGCGCCGTGCCGCCAGGCTGCCGGTTCTGGCGGCTGTGTATCAGGAACTGCAGCGGCCAGTGTTGCTGCTGACCGATCGCGCTGATCGCGCGTTGTCTCTGGCTGAAGAGCTGGCATTATGGGCTGCGGACGCCAACCGGCTGCTTTTCCCAGAACCAACTCCTCTGTTTTATGAGAATGCAGCCTGGGGAGAAGGCACCCGCCACGATCGTTTAATCGCGCTGACTACCCTGGCGGCGTACCATATCCCCGGCGTGGCTCAGCCGGATAAGCCACCACTCCTGATTGCCCCGGCTAGGGCCTTGATGACCCGAACCATGCCACGCCGAGAATTCCTAAAGGCGTCCCGCACACTGCGCCAGGGGCAGTTGGTAAGCATTGATGAGCTGATACGCGGCTGGTTAGGTCTGGGCTACGATCTGGTTTCCATGGTTATATCCCCCGGCCAATTTGCTCGCCGGGGTGGAATTCTCGATCTGTGGCCGACTGCTGACCCTTTTCCTACTCGGATTGAGTTCTTTGGGGACGAAGTTGAAACATTCCGGCGATTTGACCCGGCCACTCAGACCACCTTCAAGCACAAGGGTCTTGAGCGGCAGGAGAATGCCAATCTCGACCGGATCCTGGTTACACCGGCCCGAGAATACCTGGCAAGCCGCTGGAGCGGTGATCCCGAAGCCTCCGAAGCCGGGGATCTGTCGGAGTTTCATCTTCCACTCCTGCACGAGATGCCCGCCAGCCTGTTGGATTACCTGCCTCGGGGCACAATCATTGCCTTCGATAATCTGCAGGCGTTTCAGGATCTGGTGATTGAAGTTGAAGAACAGGCGGTTGATATGCGCAGGGACTATATTGCAGATGGGATCCTGGCGGAAGATTTCCCGGTGCCTTACTTGTCCTGGTCTGAAGTAAACGATGCCCTCCACGCCCATTATCTGCTGGAGTTGGGCTTCACAACCCGGCCCGAGACTGAACCGGATCAGCATCCCGTCCTTCAGATCGCCGAACGGTTTACTCCAGGGCCGCGCTTTGGGGGGCGGCTGAAACCGCTGATGGAATACATGGGCGAGCAGTATTTGGCTGGCGAACAACAACTGGTGGTTTCCCGCCAATCGGCTCGCCTGCAAGAGCTGTGGGCAGAGATGAGTTTGCCCAGCGACCCTGCCAGTCCGGCCCCGGAATATATCGAGGACAGCCTGAGCGAGGGTTGGAGCTTTTCGCCGGAATTGGGACGCACCATCCACCTGCTGACCGATGGCGAAATTTTTGGCTGGCGGCGACCTGAGCCGCGCCGCCGCCATCGTCCGGTAGCTGAGGCCCCGGAAGCTGCTTACGCCGACCTGGAAACCGGCGATTGGATTGTGCATGTCGATCACGGAATCGGCCGGTTTGCCGGCCTGGTGCGCCGCACGGTTGAGGGCGTAGATCGTGAATACCTGTGCATTGAGTACGCTGATCAGGCCCAGCTTTTTGTGCCCATCCATCAGGTCGACCGGCTGACCCGCTATGTTGGTCCGGACAACCGGATGCCAACCCTCAGCCGCCTGGGCGGGGGCGAATGGCGTTCTACCAAAGCCCAGGTCAAGGAGTCGGTTGAGGCAGTTGCCGAGGATCTGCTTGAGCTGTACGCAAAACGCAGTGTGGTCAGCGGGCATGCGTTCAGCCCGGATACACCCTGGCAAAATGAGCTGGAAGCCAGTTTCCCGTATATTGAAACGGATGACCAGATGAGGGTGCTCGCTGAAGTCAAACAGGATATGGAGGTCCCGCGCCCGATGGATCGCCTGATCTGTGGGGACGTAGGTTATGGCAAAACGGAAGTCGCTCTGCGCGCAGCCTTCAAGGCGGTGATGGATGGCCGGCAGGTTGCATTGCTGGTCCCAACTACGGTGCTGGCCCAACAGCATTTCAACACCTTTCAACAGCGGCTGGCGGCTTTCCCGATTCGGGTGGAGATGCTCTCCCGCTTCCGGACTCACCAGCAGCAAAAACGTATCGTTCAGCAATCCGCCCAGGGCGCAATTGATATTCTGATCGGAACCCACCGCCTGTTTTCATCCGATGTTGAATTCAAAGATCTGGGGCTGCTGATTATCGACGAGGAACAGCGCTTTGGCGTCACTCATAAGGAAGCCTTAAAACAGCTGCGAACCGAAGTCGACGTGCTGACCCTGACCGCAACGCCGATCCCGCGCACGCTCTACATGGCTTTGAGCGGCGTGCGTGATATTTCGACGATTAATACTCCTCCCGAAGAACGCCTGCCCATTGTTACCCATGTAGGCCCATATTCGCCTCGCCTGGTCCGGCAGGCCATTCTGCGGGAGATGGAGCGCGGCGGGCAGGTTTTCTTTGTTCACAATCGAGTGCAGACCATTGGAGCAATGCGCAATCATCTGGAGAAATTAGTCCCCGAAGCCCGCGTCGCCATCGCTCATGGGCAGATGCCGGAAAACGTGTTATCCGAACGAATGGAGCAGTTTACGGCTGGCGACGTCGATGTGCTATTAAGTACCTCGATCATCGAGTCGGGTTTGGATATTCCCAATGCCAACACCCTGATAGTGGACCGGGCAGATACCTTTGGCCTGGCCCAGCTCTACCAGCTGCGCGGCCGGGTTGGGCGGGGCGCTTTGCGAGCCTACGCTTACTTCTTCAGGCACAATAAGAAATCACCAACCTATGAAGGCAGCCAGCGACTGGAGACAATAGCCGAAAATACTCAGCTGGGGGCGGGTTTTTCAATCGCCATGCGCGACCTTGAGATCCGAGGCACGGGTGATATCCTGGGTACCCGCCAGCATGGACATATTGCTTCAGTCGGCTTTCACATGTACACCCGCATCCTGGCGGCCGCAGTCAGGCAGCTGCGTAACGACAGGCAGCTGCCTGAGACTGACCTGGAGCTCGAGCTCATGGGCCAGGTGATCAATGTCAACGTTGACCTGCCCCAGCCGGTCAGCATCCCCGCCAGTTATGTGGCCGATAAGGATGTCCGCTTGGGACTGTATCGACGGATGGCGGATATCGGTGCGCGGGAAGAAGTAGATGCTCTGGCGGAAGAATTTAACGACCGCTTCGGCCCGCTCCCGGAGGCTGTTAATCACCTGCTCTACCAGCTCAAAGTTAAATTGCTGGCAGAGCAGGCTGGTTTATCATCGGTAACGGTGGAAGCGGGCCAGCTTGTCTTGCGCTTCCCCGCCGGGGAACCGCCCTCCAACCTGCCTGATTTAGGTCCGAGTGTGCGGCTTGGTAAGGTGGCATTGTGGATTCCATTAGCCCCGCTGGAAGACTGGCCCGCTGAGCTGGAATCCATATTGGAAAAACTTACCGACTATCGTAAAAAGGCCATCCATGAAGCTCTACCAGCCGGGCACCCCGGTCTCTAAACGGATTTTTGACCTGCTGGCTGCCGGGCTGGGATTGGTGCTGATTTCTCCGCTGCTGCTGATCCTGGCGCTGCTGGTGAGACTGTTCCATGGCGCGCCGGTCTTATTTCGGCAGCAGCGACCAGGATTTCGCGGGGCGCCCTTCAAGCTGTACAAATTTCGAACCATGACGGATGAACGCGATCAGCAGGGCCAGCTGCTGCCGGATGGAAAACGCCTGACTCGTTTGGGACGCGCCCTGCGGGCTACCAGCCTGGATGAGCTGCCTGAGTTGGTCAATGTCCTGCGCGGCGAAATGAGCTGGGTGGGACCCCGTCCGCTGCTGATGCAGTATCTGGCCCGTTACAATCCTGAGCAGACCCGCCGCCATGATGTGCTTCCTGGGATTACGGGCTGGGCACAAATAAACGGTCGCAATGCCCTGACCTGGGAAGATAAATTCCGCCTGGATGTCTGGTATGTCGATCACTGGTCTTTCTGGCTGGATTTGAAAATCATCGCCCTGACCCTGTTGAAAGTTGTGCGCCGGGAAGGCATTAGCCAGCCGGGTTACGTCTCGGCCGAAGAGTTTATGGGTTCGGAACCTTCAATCCCTGCCAGCCAGAAGGATGCCTCACCCTGATGGATCTGCCACCCGTAATTTTGATGCCGATCAGGTATCTGGTTTATAAGGAACTGTTTGGCTGGCAGTCCATTTTAGGCACCCTGATGGCGGCTCTTTAGAAATTACTGGGGTAGGGATACTGTTTTTAGTGTGAAGTATAATGGGCGTACCTATGCCTGATTCACTTGAACACTTTCGCCAGCTCTATCGCATCCGTTGTTTTGATGAAACAGTTTTGGAGAATTTCGGGCGCGGTATTTTCTACGGGACGACCCACACTTACCTCGGACAGGAAGCCAATGCAGTTGGAGTGCTCACCCAGCTGGTTGGATCGGATATTGTCTTCAGCAACCATCGCTGTCACGGCCATTTCCTGGCATATGGGGGTGACCCTTTTGCACTGTTCGCTGAACTGATGGGCAAACCGCAAGGAGTTTGCGGTGGTCGAGGCGGCTCGCAGCATTTACAGTGGCAGAATTTTTACTCCAATGGCGTGCAAGGTGGAATCGTCCCGGTTGCTACCGGGATGGCTCTGGCTGAAAAGATCCGCGGCAGCCAGGCCGTTGTGGTTGTTTTCTTGGGAGATGGCACGCTGGGAGAAGGTGTGATTTATGAGGCACTGAACCTGGCGGGGTTATGGTCTTTGCCAGTTTTATACGTGCTGGAAAACAACCGGATCGCTCAAACCACTCCCGTCGAGCTGGCGGTTGCCGGCGAGATGGGGGCCCGCTTCCAGGCGTTTGGCTTGCCGGTGGATGAGCTGGATTCTAGCGATGTAGAAGAAATTGCCGCGGTTGCAAGACGCTCGATTGCCCAGGTTCGCCAGCAGCTGCGGCCGAGAGGCTTAATCCTGCACACGGCCCGGTTTGGACCGCATTCGAAGGGCGATGACACCCGCATGCAGCAGGAAGTTGACCGTTTGCGAGCGACCCGCGATCCGGTCGCGATACAGGCCACGCGATTGGATGAGGATCAGCGGCAGCGAGTCAAACAGGAGGTCCAGCTTGAGATTGGACAGGCATTTCAGCGAGGCCTGGAGGCCCCGCCTTATCCAATGCCTGAAGAATCTCGGCTTGCAGCAGGTGGGGGGAATGGATAGCGATGGTCAGCGTGCTAGATTCTCTTAATCGTGGTTTGAGGGATGCAATGACCCGCGACCAGCAAGTATTCCTTCTGGGTGAAGATATTCTCTCCCCCTATGGTGGGGCCTTCAAGGTGACCCGTGGTCTGTCAGAAAGCTTCCCAGATCGAGTGCTGACAACCCCCATCTCCGAGGCTGCAGTTGTAGGCCTGGCCTCCGGTATGGCGCTGCGCGGCCTGCGCCCGGTAGTTGAAATCATGTTTGGCGATTTTACAACCCTGATCGCCGACCAGCTTATCAATCACGCCACGAAATTTCGCTGGATGTATAACGACCAGGTCCGGGTGCCTGTGGTTGTGCGCACACCGATGGGAGGCCGGCGAGGCTACGGCCCTACCCACAGCCAGACCCTGGAGAAACTTTTCCTGGGTGTGCCTGGATTGCGGATTCTTGCGCCTACAGTTTTCGGCGACCCGGGTGATTTGCTGATCCAGGCCATCCTGGCGGACGATGATCCGGTCTTGTTTATTGAAAATAAACTGCTGTATCTGCTGCCGGTCCTGGAAGATACCTCTCTGGCCGAGTTTGATTTTCAGGCGACGCTGCCTCCACTTCGGTCGTTTCCCTCGCCCAACGGCAGCCAGTTACTGACCCAGCCGTTAAGCACGCCAGGCTATGCCCCGGCATACAAGCTGACCTTGAAGGGCGCGCCGGCCCCTCAATTGACCCTCGCGGCCTATGGGTATATGGCGGAGCTGGCGCGCCAAACAATCCTTCGCCTGGCCTATGAGCAGGAACTTTTCGCCGAATTGGTCGTAGTTACCCAGCTGGCTCCGTTCGAGATCGACCCGATTTTGGAATCTGCCCGGCACAGCCAGCGGCTGCTGGTCGTTGAAGAGGGCACCTTGACGCTGGGATGGGGGGCCGAAGTCCTGGCACGGGCCAGCGAAAGTCTTGGGCCGGCTCTGCAGAAAGCCCAACGTCTGGCAGCCCTGGATCTTCCAGTGCCTGCTTCTGGCCCGCTGGAGCTCCGGGTGCTTCCGGGAGTGGAACAAATCTTTCAAACAGCCCGCCAGATGATTTCTTAGGAGTTTAACCTTGCCTATGCCAGAACCTGTGAGTGTGCTCATCCCACTGATCAACCCAAACGAGCCGGAGGCTATGCTGGCAGCCATTCACGTAAGCGAGGGCCAGCGCGTGGCTGCTGGAGATCCTCTGGGCACCCTGGAAACTACCAAGTCTGCGGCAGACCTGGTGGCTGAGAACGAAGGGTACGTTGCTGGGCTGCATTTTGAGCAAGGCCAGACGGTTCGGGCAGGACAGGTCTTCTGTTATCTGGCAGCCGATCCGAATTGGTCGCCGCCGGCGGTTGAGACGGCTAAGCCAGACCGTTTGGGCGAAATTAACCCGCCGCCTGATTTGCGAATAACCGATCCGGCTCTGGCACTGGCACGCCAGCATCAGCTGGAGCTGGACTCCTTACCAAGGGATCGCCTGATTACGGCCCAGGTAATTCAAGAAATTCTTCAAACCAGTCGTGAGGCGAGCTATGCCGGCGGGCCGGATCCGAGTTTGCCTGACTTTGACTTTGATCCCACCGCCATTCTAGTTTACGGCGCCGGAGGGCATGGCAAAGCCGTCATCGACTTGCTGCGCAGCCTGGGCAGCTACCGGATTGTGGGGGTCCTGGACGATGACCCGGCTTTATCAGGCAGCAGCCTGCTGGGCGTACCCTTGCTGGGCGGCCAAGAACATTTGGACCGTCTGCATCAGCAGGGCGTCCGCCTGGCCGTGAATGCAGTCGGTGGAATTGGGAATCTGCAGGTGCGGATCAAGGTCTTCCGGCGTCTGGCGGAGGCCGGCTTCAGCAACCCGGCAGTCGTTCACCCCTCAGCCGTGGTCGAACCGAGCGCAGAGCTGGCGGCAGGGGTCCAAATATTTCCCCACAGCTATATCGGCAGCGAGTCCCGGGCCGGGTTTGGAACGATCGTCAACACAGGCGCAATTATCTCGCACGATTGCTGGCTGGGACCCTGGGTCAATATTTCACCTGGCGCTATTCTGGCAGGGGGCGTGCAGGTGGGCAGTGGGGCGCTGGTGGGAATGGGCGCAACCATCAACTTGCTGGCTAAAATCGGGCCCGGTGCCCGGATAGGCAACGGCGCAACCGTGAAAAGTGATGTGCCTGCGGGAGGCGTGGTGCGAGCTGGCAGCGTCTGGCCCGCAGATTGAGAGAACCGGCATGGCTCAAGTGATCTATCAAGTCGATGCATTTACCAATCAGCCGTTCGCCGGAAATCCAGCTGGCGTGTGCCTGCTTCTCGGTCCAATAGATGAGGGCTGGATGCAGAGCGTAGCAGCGGAGATGAATCTCTCCGAGACGGCTTTTCTATATCCGATCGAAGACGGATACCATTTGCGCTGGTTCACCCCGGCGGTTGAGGTGGATTTATGTGGGCATGCCACTCTGGCCAGCGCACACATTTTGTGGGAACAGGGTGTATTACCGCCCGCCCAGGCGGCTCGTTTTCATACCCGCAGCGGCTTGCTGACTGCCGTCCAAAAAGATGCCTGGATTGAAATGGATTTTCCGGCTGAGCCGGCCAACAAGATCCATCCACTGCCCAAATTGAACCAGGCGCTGGGTGTTGAGCCGCTGTTCACCGGTCAGAATCGTTTTGATTACCTGGTCGAGGTCGCCAGTGAAGCCCAGGTACGGGCATTGGCTCCAGATTTTCAGCAGCTTGCCAGTCTGTCTGCACGTGGTGTCATTGTGACCAGCCGTTCTGAAAATTCTGCGGCTGATTTTGTCTCACGTTTTTTCGCCCCGGCAGTCGGCATTGATGAGGATCCTGTTACCGGCTCGGCGCACTGCTGCCTGGGTCCATATTGGAGCACAAAGCTGGACAAAACGAATTTGCGGGCTTATCAGATCTCCCAGCGGGGCGGGGAAGTCCGGATGCAGGTAGCTGGGCAGCGCGTCCTGTTAAGCGGGCAGGCAGTAACGATCCTGCGAGCGGACTTCGTATAGCCGAATGGGCTGTGATATCTATCTATACAGGGTCACTGCCGACGATTTCTACGCTTCAGCCTAGGAGCCAGGTTTTGAACACTGAAAACATAACCGATCCCATTTCGATCCCGATGTCTTCCCCGGACCTTTCCGATTTGGAACGCCAGGCTGTCCGAGCCGTGCTGGATACGCCTAATCTCAGCATGGGGGATGAAATCCTGGCGTTTGAACACAGTTTTCGGAAGTTCACCGGTCTAAGTCATGCGATTGGGGTCAATTCTGGCACTGCCGGGTTGCACCTGTGCCTGCGAGCTGCCGGGATTGGAGCGGCGGAAGGGTCTCCGGGCGATCTGGTAATCACGACACCCTTTTCGTTTGTGGCTTCGACCAATGTGCTGCTGTACGAACAGGCTGTGCCGGTATTTGTGGATGTTGATCCGCTAACCGGTAATATAGACCCAGACCTGGTCCGCCAGGCCGCTTTAGATTTGATGGATGGAGGCGCTAACGCCCGACGCTGGCTGCCCAGAAGTGGAGCGGATGAAAAAGCCAGGCTGAAGGCAATCCTGCCCGTCGATGTATTTGGGCAGCCAGCCGATATGGACCCAATCACCCAGGTAGCAGGGCTATATGGATTGAAAGTCATCGAAGATTTATGTGAGGCCTTGGGAGCAGAATATCGCGGTAGAAAAGCGGGAACTTTGGCTGATTACGGTGTTTTTGCTTTCTATCCAAACAAGCAGATTACAACCGGGGAAGGGGGGATGATTGTCACGGATGATCCCCAGGCGGCTGATAAGATGCGGGCCTTGCGCAACCAGGGTCGGGCGCCTGGCGATACCTGGCTCCAGCACACATATCTCGGCTATAACTATCGCCTGGATGAAATGAGCGCCGTCCTGGGCCGGGTTCAAATGCAGCGCCTGCCTGATCTGCTTGCAAAGCGGCAGCAGGTGGCCGACTGGTATGCCGAACGAATTGAAGAGATCCCAGGGTTACAGGCGCCACGGATGGTCCCAACGACCAGCCAGGCCAGCTGGTTTGTTTACGTGGTCCAATTTGCCCCCCAGATCGACCGCGATGAAGTTGTGCGGGCGCTGGCGGCTCAATCCATCCCGGCCCGCCCATACTTTGCCCCGATTCATCTACAGCCCTACCTGGTTGAAAAATTTGGGTTCCAGCCAGGCGACTATCCTGTCACTGAGCAGCTTGGCAAGTGCGGCCTGGCGCTGCCATTCTCCGGCGTGATGACCGAAGATCAGGTCGATCGGGTGTGCAGGGTGCTTCAAGATCTGTTCCAAGATTAAACTCGAAAGGAGAACTATGCCAAAATCAAATAAAAAACAATCCCACGCTCCCATCAAGATCGGCCTGGCGAACATTCACGCCGAAGCCGGAGAGCGCCGGGCTTTTTTGCCAGATTTTGTTGCCCACTTGACCAGATATGGCGCCCGGTTAGTCCTGGAACATGGCTATGGGTCTGGGATGGGGTTCAGCGAGGAAGATTACCTGCAAGCTGCCCCAACGATTAAGTTTGCTTCGCATAAAAAAGTTTATAAGCAGGACTACGTCCTGGTTCTGCGCTGCCCATCGGATAAGGATTTACGCCGGCTCTCACCAGGAGCCTGCTTGATCTCCATGCTCCATTACCCCACCCGGCCTCAGAGGGTAGCTTTGCTCCGTTCATTGGAGGTTGATGCTATCTCGCTCGATTTGCTTAAAGACGATTCCGGCCGGCGGCTGGTTGAAAACCTGCGAGCAGTCGCCTGGAATGGGATGGAAATCGCCTTCCAAACGCTGGTTGACACTTACCCCGCGCCCGGTTTCAAATCCCCGCAGCGCCCACCTATTCAGGTTACTCTACTGGGCTCCGGAGCGGTGGGTGTGCATGTGGTCCAGGCTGCGATCCGATATGGCGACCCAGAAGTCTGGCAAACCATGGTTCAAAGTAAAATCCCAGGTGTGCAGGTGACCGTGGTAGATTACGATACCACGCCATATGAATCCGTTATGCGGGACCTGTTATCTCACACCGACATCCTGGTGGACGCCACCCAGCGGCCCGACTCTAGCCACGTGATCATACCGAATGAGTGGATCGAGGTCATGCCAGCCCACGCCGTTTTGCTGGACCTATCGGTCGATCCATATTTTTGTGACGAAACCGCGATGAGTTTAAAGGGAATTGAAGGCATTCCGCAGGGTAATTTGGATCAATATATTTTTAAACCAACTGATCCCGCCTACGATCAATTACCCGAGTGTGTTAATCGTAAAAACCGGCGCTTTGCAGTATCGTGCTATTCCTGGCCCGGGATTCATCCCATTCAGTGCATGGATCTGTACGGCGATCAGCTTCGTCCGGTCATGCGCAATCTGATTCTACGCGGTGGAGTGAATAAGGTCCGTCCAACTGGTCGTTTCTTCGAACGCGCAATCTCAAGCGCCCGTCTGTCCACCTGGGCTGAAGGTTAAACCCTATAGCGGAGTCTCTTAGGGGCTGCCCGATATCCGGGGCTCCTAATAGAAATTCCTGAAGAGCAACATCACAATAAGGAACAAAGAAAGATGACCAGAACGAGCATTGGCTTTCCACGAATGATGAAGGAAGCGGGGGAGAAGCGGGTTTTCCTTCCAGAGTTTATCAGCTACCTAACCAGCCTGGGCGCTCAGGTCTGCATCGAAGAAGGCTACGGTGCCAAATCAGGCTTTACCTTCGAGGACTACAAACGGGCCAACCCGTATGTCAGCCGGTGCAGCCGAGAAGAAGCTTACTCCAAGGATATCGTGCTCGTTTTGCGCGCCCCCCGCGATCACGAGATGCCCATGCTGGGTAAAAGTTCGATCCTGATCTCAATGCTGCACTATCCAACCCGACCCGGGCGGGTGGCGTTGTTGAAAGACCTTGGTCTGGGTGCTATCTCACTCGACAGCATCGTGAATGACTCCAATGTGCGCATGATTGAAGACATGCAGGCCGTGGCCTGGAATGGCCTCGAAGCAGCCTTCGACCAGCTGGAGGAGCGCTGGCCAGGGCTAGACCGGGGGGATGGAGAGCCCTTCCGGGTACTGATCTTGGGCACCGGTATGGTTGGCAAGCATGCCGTCGATGCTGCAACCAAGCTGGGCAGTGTGAGCCGCAACAATGACCATATGATGGCCGGCGGCCCAGGTGCGCTGGCGATTGTGGCAGGCCGCAATATTTCCGCTAATCCGGTGGTGATGGAGAAATGGATGCACCAGGCGGATATCTTGGTGGACGCAGCCCAGCGCCGGGATCCTTCCAAACCAGTTATTCCAAATGATTGGATCGGCTGGCTGCCTGAGCATGCGGTTGTGACCGACCTCTCGGTTGATCCCTACACACTGGGCGTTGATCCGCCAGTTGTGCGGGGGGTCGAGGGCATTCCCCAGGGCAACTTGAACCAATACGTTTTTACCCCGGACGATCCCAATTGGGATAAGACTGTGCCGGAATCCATCCCCTCGCTCCACCGCCGGACAACTGTCAGCTGCTATTCCTGGCCTGGTATCCACTCAGAGGCCAGCATGCGGCATTACGCCAAACAGCTGGAGCCATTAATAAAGGTCCTGCTTGAGAAAGGTTATAACAATCTCGAGATAACTGGGGACTATTTTGAACGAGCTCTCTATCGAGCGAGTTTACGGGTCTGGGTGCCTATTGAGTGAATGAATGCGGTGCAGGGTTAGAACGATCTCCTACGACTTTAAATATTTGCGCCTGAAATGGTTCTCTCACTAAATTCTTTGCAAACATATTAAGGATGCATGGTTTTCGATTTGGGTGGTTACACCGCCCAAACCGAAAACTACAAAATCTCTTTTTTCTTATGTGACTTGCCGAAAAGACCACTGAAACGTCAGGGGGGCAAAAAAATCTGAGAACAGTTCCAGAAACCAGATTCTGGAAAGGAAAATTGTGCGATGAAAGTAGCAATGTGGATTAAAGCTTTGCGGGTAATCCCTCGCATCGACCAGGAAGAGTGGGATCACCTGGATATAATCTCAAAATGGTTGATTTCGACCCGCGCTGCAGTTTTGATTATGACCTTTCTTTCTGCAGCTATAGCGGGCATATTGGCATACCAGCATGGCGCATTTAACCTGGGACGCTGGCTGCTGCTGGCTTTTGGTCTGGTGATGGCCCATGCCACCAACAACCTGCTCAACGATTACACGGATTTTATCAAAGGGGTTGACAGAGACAATTATTATCGGGCGCAGTATGGACCTCAACCTCTGGAACACGGCCTGATGACCAAACGGCAGCTGCTGGGATATGCCGCTGTGACTGGATTGATCGCCCTTGCGGCCGGTTTGGTGCTGGTCCTTCTCCAGGGTGGCCTAACGCTGCTGTTCCTGGGCTTAGGCGCTTTCTTTGTGCTTTTTTATACCTATCCCCTCAAATATATCGCCCTGGGAGAGATCGCAGTGCTGATAGTTTGGGGCCCGTTGATGATCGGGGGCGGTTATTATGTCATCACTGGTCAGTGGAACTGGGATGTGATTCTGGCCAGCCTGCCGTATGCCCTGGGTGTTACCACTGTGATTTTTGGCAAACACATCGATAAGTTCGTAGTAGACCGGGAGAAAGGCATCCATACCATGCCGGTTCTGCTGGGCGACCGGGCCGCTCGTTTTACTGTGATCGCTATGACGGCATTGCAGTATCTGCTGGTTTTCTACCTGGTTCTGACTGGGTTCTTCAGCCCGGTGCTGTTGATCGTTGTGCTGGCCCTGCCCGCCTTTTTAAGACTTTCCTGCCGATGTACCGCCAGCCAAAACCTGAAGGCCCACCCGATGATTATCCCCAGGATACCTGGCCGCTGTGGTTTGTCGCCTCAGCCTTTGTGCATAACCGGACTTTTGGGGAATGGTTCTTGCTGGGTCTGATCTTGCATGTCGTGGTACTGGCAATTTCCTAGGATCTTCAGATATTTTATCTCGTGCACAAATCGGGGAGCGAGCGGATGCAGCTGCACACGCTCGCTCTCTTAAGTTATCAAGCCTTCACAATGTTTATCTCAGGCTCACCACAACGACTACAGCCTCAAAACCGCTTGCACCCTCGTTTGCCCCCACCACGACCTTCATCCCAGCTCGCAGATCATCCAGCCCCTGAACCCACCGAATTCGGCTGCGGAAGCGAGTTTCGGGAATCACCAAAATAGTGATCTGTTCACCAGAGGCTTTCTCGACCATAAAGCTATCTGCGCCGATGGAAACCACCGAACCAGCTAACCGTAGATCGACCTGAGGCAGATCCGATCGGTCGGCTGCGGCTACCAGCAGGGCAATCAGCTGCGTCCCATCCTGGCGGGCGGCCACAGTCGCCAGCATGCCGGGCTGCAAGTCTTCCAGCGTTTGTATGGTTTGGTCCGGGCTTCGAAAGCGGGTCTGATCGTCAACCTGGAACCTCAGGACACCGTTTCGAACTGTTTCCAGGCTGAATGAGCGGCTATCCAGATTGACCGCGCTGATCTCTCCAGCGTGGTTCGCCACTGGCAACCGGGCTGCCACGATAACTGCCAGAGGATATCCCGCCCCGTTTTCGTGGCCAGCCGCAGCCACATTCATGCCTGGCTGCAGCTCACGCAAAGAATCTGGCTGTCCGATAAATTGAGTCTTTTGATCAACTGCCAGGGTCAGGATCTGCCCATTCCTGTCACGCAGGCTGAAGGTGCTGGCGCTCAGGTCTGTTCCGGTGACCACCCCGCGAACTCGAATACCAAACCGCTGGGATAAATCGATTTCTTCAGGCAGCAGAACAACACGCCGGGCTGTGAACTGCGCCTGGCTTTCGTCCGCCTGGCCTGTAGCGGGTGTGGTGATGGTGATCACCCACTGGCCGACTTCCAGATCTTCAAAACTGGCTTCGGATTGGTCCGCTCCCCAGAACCGGGTGGATTCGTCCACTAAAACCTCATAGCTGCTACCACTGCGAGTGGTAATGGAAAACTTCTGATCGCCGACAGCAGTCACCTGGCCGGCGCTTCGCCGTCCGCTGTTTCGAGATTGCTCGGGTTGGGATGCCTGGGCAGAGGCCACACTGCTGGTGAACAGGCTGATCAGCAGGACCAGGGCAAGTGGGAGAACCAGTTTTTTCTTCATTTTCGTTTACCTCCGAAAGTTTAAGGATTTTTCCGGGTGAAGACTGAGTTTTCCTTCGCCCAGAATTGATCGATGTTTCTGTCCCAAGAATACCTTTAGCGGGTAAACAGGGCTGCATACGGATGTAAACGTTTTGTAAAATCTGAACAGACAGACTCACCTCCCCTGGTTGCCCAAGGGGAGCGGTTCACCGTGCCATGGTTAGATCAGGTTCCGCCAGAAATCTTGGGCTTAAATACCTGAGCGGCTGCCCCAATAGAATTTGCAGGCAGCCGCTCAGACAAAAAATGCTGGATTACTGACGATCAATTATTCTTGGTAAACACCACTTCCTCGCGTCCTGAAAGCTTATCCTGAATGCGGGCGACAACGATATCCAGATGTTTCGGCTTGTGGACAAAATCCAGGTCGTCGGTGCGGATGGTCAGCACCGGGCAGAGATCGAAGGTGTCCATCCACTCCTCGTAAAAGGTTTCCAGCAGTGCCAGGTAGTCCGCCGTAATGCCGCTCTCAATCGCCCTGCCTCGCCGGCGGATACGGTCTACCAATACCTGCACGGGCGCCTTCAAATAAATCAGCAAATCTGGGGCCGGCAAAGTTTTGATCATCAAATCGAATATTTTCCGGTAGGCATGGTAATCGCGCTCGCTGATATTACCCATGTGATGCAGGGCTCGGGCGAAAATATATGCGTCTTCATAGATGCTTCGATCCAGGATCGCCGATTGGGGTAAAGCCATCAGCTCCAGGTGCTGTTCCGCCCGATGCCCCAGGAAGAATACCTGCAGGTGAAAAGACCAGGCTCGCATATCGGTATAAAAATCCGACAGGTATGGATTGTCTGCCACCAATTCGTAGGCAGTTTCCCAACCAAGGCGGGAGCCGATCCTTTCGGTCAGAGACGTCTTGCCGGCCCCGATGTTGCCGGCAACCAGGATTAATCGTTTTGCCATGGTATCGCCTTTTTCAGAACGAGGATGGATCTACATTATACGAGAAACTTGCCAAATTCTCAATCTCTGCCCTCTCTGGCGTGCGTCTCACTTCGATAGATCGTGGATCTCTAGCGAGCCTTCGGAAGGGATGGCCGCGTCAGCCAATTATCAGAGTCCAGTTGAAAAGTGAAGCCTGTCCCCCACAAGCGTTTGCCTTCGGGATGGCCTGGCAGGTGACGGAACAGATATAATGGGTGACTGCTCAAATTTACTTCGAAGATGATCGAAGAAAACGTGCTTTGCCTTGGGCCAAGCATAGGAACGTCCCTGCCAGGTTTACAGGACAGCAAAGTGATGAATACACCAGAGCGAAATCAGATCAAACCCGGGATGCGCGTGAAGATCATTGAAAAACAAAACCAGCGCAGCGGGTTGTTAACCGAAGGGATTGTTGCGCGGTTGCTGACCAAAAGCCCCCGCCATCCGCATGGCATAAAAGTAATGCTGGAAGATGGGCGCGTAGGGCGTGTGCAGGCCGTTCTGTCACCGCCATCAGCCAGCTAGCCCCTCTCAGACTGCACCCGTCCACCAAACCTCTCGCGCTGGCTTCAAGGTATCAGACCTCCCAACTCTCCAGTTCGTTCTCAACCTTCATCCTGGCCCAAGGACTTTATTTCGACGCCTTTGAGGATGGCGTTATCCTGGACATTGTTTGCATGGACTGTACTGAAGATATTGATCTGCTGTTTCACCCCAACAGGCATCTGGCCACGGTCCGGATAATAAAACAGGCTGCTGCCGCGAATTAAGAAACCCTCCACCTGATCGCTGAAAGCGTAATTGGGCAGGTGCAGATTGACAAGGTTGGCGATCGTGCGCAGCAGCTGCTCGCTTGGGAGAATCTCCAGGTTGTTTTCGAGATCGTGCAAGCTGATTTGAAAGCGATGTTCGTTCTGGCAAACCCCTTGGATTGGAATTTTCTGCACCCATTTGTGCTGGCGATGGTCGCTGCATTCCAGCTGCCATCCATCCGCCAGCTTTTGGACCACTAACTGGCCTTTACCGCAAATCTCGCAGGCAAAGTAACCCTCCATCTCACAGCCAGGTTCCTGGCACTCCAGCAAGTACTGCACCTGAACTTCATTGCCCAACAGGCTGGCAAGCTCGAGCGGCGAAACGCCTGTCGTGCGATAGCCCAGACCGGGGTCGAGCTTAAGATTCATAAGCTGGCCAATCAGCCTGACAATCGCATCTTTCTGACCGGCAGCATACCGGACCAGTTCCGGCGCGGTGCGCAGGTCATACGTCTGAACGATAATCTCCGGCCGGTTCCGGTACTGCTGGATCACTCCAATGATCTCTCCCAGGCGCAGCAAGGTCCAATTGCGGAATTGGGTCGCGGTCAGCTTGCCGGCCAGGCTCATCGAGCCGCGGTCGAACTGGATCGACAGTGAGCTTACCTTGTCCGCGTCCACCTCGACCCGGTAACGGGCGTTGCGCACCTCGGGGTAGCTTTGCTCGTACGTGAGGTAGCCTTTAGCGTATGGATCATCATCGGTGATCGATAGCCAGCGAAAGCGGTCCGACTCTGGGTCCGGGTCATGCAGGCGGCTGGAGCGCAAGGCGCTGTCCAGCAAAAACGGCAGATCGGATTTAAACTGTTTGGTGATGATCAGATTGGACAGGTGGATCCCGGCTGCTTCGCTGATCGCAAGCTCCAGCGCTTGATGAATGGCGGTGTCCCGGGCATGGATGATTGCATAGCCGGCTCCGGTGTTGAGCCAAAAGAAGCCATACTGGGTTTCGTAAACAGAAGTGGGATTCTCTTGTTCGTCGATAAAATCCAGGCGTTTTTGAAAGTGATAGTTGGCTTCCAGAATATCTGGATGGCTGCTGATCTCATACAGCTCGTCCACCGCCAGATTACGTACGCGGGGCAGGTCATCTACCTGAAAGGCTTCATTAGAGAGGCTGATCGTGCGCCATAACTCCGCTTGAATTTGCAAGCGGTCTGAGCGTTGAACCAATGAGCTGTCAAAGAGATAGATCGAGAACGATGGATTGGACCCGTAGCGGTATTCTTCAAACAGCCGGTCGATTTCCAAATCGTCGATTTCTGGGCAAGTGTTGATTAAGCGGATTAAACGCTCGCGTTCGAGATACTTTATCGTAGCTGCCGGCTCCTGGGTCTGGATATTGAGATTATTTATGATCGTGGACCGGATGCTTTCAAAAGCTGGTGGATCGGCCAGCTGGTCGTAGAGCATCTGCCGCATGGCGAAGACCGGTATCTGCTGCAACTTGTGGATGCGTGGATTTTTAGGGAGGATATCCATATCTTTCTCTCTTTTGTCTGTCATTGGTCAGGCACGTCCGGCGCGGTAGCAAGCCCGGCACTTGCACTCACCGGTAGCCCGATTGAAATACCACCAATCGCTGGTCTGCTGTCCACAAAATACACAGCGGCCCAATTCTGGCAGAGGCAGCTCAGGCTGGGGCTGGTGAGGTGTTTGTCCAGGAAATTTCGTGCCCGGCCGCTGGTCTTCCCGGGGCTGCAGGGCGGCTGCGGCCTGGCGCAGGGTCGCCTGCATTCTTTCAACCACAATTTTGCGTTCAGCCTGCTCCTGGCGGTGGTGTATGACGAACTGGTCTTCCCCCCGGTGGACGAATGCGCCGGAATCTGGAGATGCCATAAGATCATCCAACCGGCTGCGCACGGGATGGCCGCGATAAAGCTGCGGTGGGTGAACCTTGCATAGGCCGCGATACGTGCTGAGGCTTTCACGCTCGGGATCCAGATAGTGCAGCGAACCTGCAGGCTCAGCACAGCGCTCCTGGTGAGGCTCGTCGTAGGCGCTCAGCTGGATAAATTCACGCTCGGTGGTGGTCAGGTGTAGGCGGTTGGCGTGGTACTTCTGCGTGCGCAGCATCCCGGCGTGGAAGACCCAGGACACCCGGTAATCTGACCGCGGGAGGCCTTGCTTAAGCCGCTCACGCAGGTCTGGCGCCAACCGGTGCGTGATGATCCAGTACACGAATGGCCGACCGCCGTGCTCGACCCAGCAGTCGATTGGCCGGGATAAAGCGCTTTGGGGGAGAGCTTTTTCGAGGCTGACCTTGCCTGAGCCGAATTGCGCCACCAGCCAGCCATACAGCCCAGCCCGGGCGGCCAGCAGTTCCGGTGATGCCTGTTCAAATGGGCAGTTTTGTAAGTGTTTGTGGGCGAAGTGCCGACGGCGTGTGCGGCCTGCCCGAATCCGGACAGGCTGCAAACAGCCCGGGCAAACCAGCGCATCCCGTTTATCCAGGGTGCGCAGATCGTCAAGCCGGCCGATCCAAGAGGGATCGAGCAGGATCACATCTTGTTTGGTTTCCTGATTGTAGGCTTTATACATGGAACTTACCCCGAGCTGGCTCAAATTGGGAACCACTGCATGGGCTGTAGCAGGCCTGGAGTGGACAATGACTCTCCAATCCGATTCTACCAGACTGGAAATGGATCTGGGGCAGCCAGGCTGGCAGGGGCCCTAAAAGTCTGTAGAATTTTTTGAGCCGGTTTCTCTGGCTTATTCCGGTGATAGGCGAGCCCTAATCCCACCTTTTGTGGTTAAATTGGGTTCAGGAGCGTATTTTTCGATGTCGATAACCCGGTTCGGTCGATCGATCTTTTACACCTGTGGCTTTGAAAGGAACAGCTGATAGTATGGCAATCGGTGCGCAAAGTCAGAAACGTGCAGCCGTCATCGGCGGCGGGCCGGCGGGGTTGATGGCAGCCGAGGTCTTAAGCCTGGGAGGTATCCAGGTCGATCTTTACGACGCCAAACCATCGATTGGGCGTAAATTCCTGGTAGCCGGCAAGGGGGGATTGAACCTGACCCATTCTGAACCTTTTGAATTATTCGTAACGCGCTACGGCGAGCGCCGGACTCAGCTTGAGCCTATGCTGCAGGCCTTCGGACCGGGTGATTTGCGCAGTTGGGTACGCGAGCTGGGTTTTGAGACTTTTGTCGGCTCGTCGGGCAGAGTTTTTCCATCCGGGCTGCAGGCCGCCCCGCTCTTGCGGGCCTGGAAGCAGCGCTTGCTGGCCGCCGGAGTAACCTTTCACATGCGGCATCGCTGGTTGGGCTGGAGCGTGGATCATTGCCTGCGATTTGACACGCCTGGGGGAGAACTCCTGGTCCAGGCAGATGTATTGATCCTGGCGCTGGGTGGCGGCAGCTGGCCCCAGCTTGGGTCCACTGGCGAGTGGGTGCCATGGCTGCAGAAGCGCGGGGTTCCGGTGGCGCAGCTGAAACCGGCCAACTGCGGATTTGATGTTGCCTGGAGCGACCACTTCCGCACGAAATTCGAGGGCCATCCGGTGAAGCCAGTCGTGTGTTCCTTCACTGGATCGACAGGCATTCGATTTCAGCAGCAGGGTGAGTTTATCGTTACCCGGACAGGCGTCGAGGGCAGCCTGATCTACGCTGTTTCAGGGCCGGTGCGAGATGAGATCGAGGCGAACGGCAAAGCGATCATCTATCTGGATCTGGCTCCGGATTGGTCTTTAGACCGGCTGGCAAAAAGGCTGGCCCGGCCGCGCGGTTCACGCACTCTCTCGAGCCACCTGGCGCGGAGTGTGGGCATCCGGGGCGTGCGCGCCGGCTTGTTATGGGAAATCATTCCCCGGCAGGATTTCGATTTCCCTGAGCTTCTGGCAGCCGCCATCAAACATTTGCCGCTCGTGCTGATCGCCCCCCGTCCATTGGAGGAAGCCATCAGCAGTGCGGGTGGAGTGCTTTTTGAAGCGCTGGATGAGCGCTTGATGCTGCGCTCCATGCCGGGAGTATTTTGCGCAGGAGAAATGCTGGATTGGGAAGCCCCGACTGGCGGCTACCTGCTGACAGCCTGTTTCGCCAGCGGGCGGGCTGCAGGCCGGGGAGCGCTGGCCTGGATAAACCAGGATAGAACACAGGAGTGAGAACATGATGTCAGCCAACGAGCGTGAACTCCATCAAGTCTGGATTGATTTTGACCGCCGCGTCCCAATGCGGGACGGGATTAATCTTTCCGCGGACGTGTATCGTCCGATCGACTTGCAGCGTGGGTCACGTTATCCCGCGATCCTGCTGCGCACACCTTACAACAAGAACAGCCCTGAAGAAGCGGAGCTGGGCCAATGGTACGCTCAGCGCGGCTATGGGCTGGTCTACATGGATGTGCGCGGTCGCGGCGATTTGGAAGGCGAATTCGTCCCTTACCGCAACGATGGGCGCGATGGCCGCGATGCGATTGAATGGTGCGCCAGCCAGCCCTGGTGCGATGGAAAGGTGGGCACCCTGGGCAGCTCATACCCGGGCGCCATCCAGTGGCTGGCAGCCCTGGAAAAACCCGAGCACCTGGTCACGATGATTGTGCGGGTGACCCCTTCCGACCCATTTGTCGAATCGCCCACCGGCACCCAGGGACCCATGCATCTGTGCTGGCTTCATCTAACCAGCGGACGAGTTTGCCAGAATATGGATGCAGTCAACTGGAACCAGGTTTACGAGCACCTTCCGCTGCTGACCATGGATGAGCAGGCTGGAAGGATCAGCCCCTTGTGGCGCCAGGATTTGGACCACACTCACCTGGATTCATACTGGCAACCACTGTGCTACCAGAATCGGTTTGACCAGATCGACTTGCCGGTGATGCATATCTCAGGCTGGTACGATGACGAGCAAATCGGCACGCCCCTCAACTATGCTGGCATGACCCGCCAGGCGCACAGCCAGGTTGCCCGCCAGAATCAGAAGCTGGTGATGGGCCCCTGGGGCCACCGGGTGAACACCACCCAACGCCTGGGCGAGCTGGACTTCGGCCCGCAAGCTCTGATCGATCTGCGGGCAGCTGAGTTAGCCTGGTTTGACCGCTGGCTGAAGGGCGTCGAATTGGACCAGGCTCGATCTGGTGTTCGGATGTTTGTGATGGGGAAAAATTACTGGCGGGAGGAGGCAGAATGGCCCCTGACCCGCACTGAATGGACGAAATATTATCTCCACAGTCAGAAGAGCGCTAACAGCCGCTTTGGGGACGGGCTGCTTTCGACGGATGCCCCGAAAATGGAATCGCCCGACTCCTACCACTACGACCCCGCCCGCCCGGTTCCTTTCCTAACAGATCCAACTTCGAGCCAGATCGGTGGTCCGGATGATTACGCGGCCATCGAGCGGCGCGATGACGTGCTGGTCTATGTCACATCGCCTCTCGAAGCGGACCTGGAAGTTACCGGACCGGTCCGCCTGGAGCTGTACGCGGCTTCCAGCGCAGTCGATACGGATTTCATGGCCAAACTGGTGGACGTCCACCCGAACGGATTCGTCCAGCGCCTGTGTGATGGGATGGTGCGGGCTCGCTTCCGCGATGGCATGCACGCTCCGGAGTTGATTGAGCCAGGCCGGACCTATCGCTACGAGATTGACTTGTGGAATACCTGCCAGGTTTTCTTTAAGGGCCACCGGATCGGATTGGAGATCGCCTCCAGCGCCTTCCCGAAGTACGACCGCAATTTGAACAGCGGCGAGGATCTGGGGACCGGCACCCGCATGGTCGTCGCCGAGCAGACCATCTTTCACGATGCAGACCGGCCTTCAGCCCTGGTCCTGCCGGTGATACCAGAAGGGAAGGATTAAAATCCTGACCGAAATATGTCAGCAACAAGGAAGCCCGAAAATTTTCGATTTGAAATGAATGACTACCGGTTTCCCCTCGCCATGCGCCTCGCTTCAGGCAAGCGGCGTAAAGCCAGCATGGCCCAAATGCCTACTGCAGGGCCGAAGGCCAGGAAAGCAAACGACCAGTTCCAGCCGAACCGGCTCTCGAGCGAGGGGATCAGCCGGATGGTGATCATGGTCAGCAGGAAGCCCAGGCTGGTTTGCACTGTGAGGGCGGTGCCGATATAATTCTTCTGGCACAATTCACTGACCGCTGCGCTGAATTGGGCAGAATCAGCTACCACTGCAAAACCCCATACCAGGCAGACACCCGTCAGCAGGGCCGGGTTGCCACCAAACAGCAATCCTACAACCAGGGCGCAGGAGCCGCTGATTGCCAGAGAGCTGATTGAGATCGTCGTGCGGCCCAAGTGGTCAGCCAGTTTTCCGGCAACCAGGCTGCCCAGCCCGCCAGCAGAGATGGCGGCAAATGCCACCAGGCTGGCCCAGGTAGGAGAAATGCCGTTTAACCGGAAGGAGGCGATCAGGAAGCCCGCCAGCCAGGCCCACATCGCGAATAGTTCCCACATATGCCCAAGATAACCGAGGATTGCCAAACGCAGGCTGCGATTGCGGAATATCTCCCCCGCATAGCGCCAGTTGAAGTGCGGCATAGCGGTTCGGTAGGGCCCTTCCCGGACGAAGATGCCGGCGATCAGGCCGCCAACCGCTGCCAGCCCGGCCCCGATCAACAGCACCTGCCGCCAATTACCCATGCCTGTCAGCGCGTTGAGCAGGTGTGGGAAGGCCGTTCCAAGGGTCAGGCCGCCCACCAGCAAGCCGATTCCCAGACCGCGATCCGCCTGGGTCCAGGTTGCCATAATTTTCATGCCCACCGGGTATACCCCGGTCAGAAAGAATCCGGTCAGAAAGCGCAAAATCAGGGCAGGAGCCAGGCTGTCCGCGACCAGGGGGATCAGCGCGGCGGATAGGGCAGCTAGCAGCGCCGAGCCGGCGAATAGCCGCCTGGAAGGAATTCGATCTGCCAGATTGAGTAAAGCTGACGCAATCGAGCCGATTACGAAACCCGCCTGGACCGACATCGTCAGCCAGGCTCGCCCCGCATCGGTCAAATTCCAGGCTGAGTTCAAAGCGGGCACGACCGCCGAAGCCGAAAACCAGGTGCCCATTGCCAGTAATTCCGCCAAGGAGAGCAATAGAAGCACGCTCCACTTGCTCTCCAACGCCTTTTCTACAGGCTTATGCTCCTTGATTCCAGACTTGTCTTTTTCGGATTGCATTTAGATTTTCCCCATCGCGATGATCATACGGCTGGCCCATGTGGAATAAAATATAACATTTACAATCTTTAATGTCAAATTGGGACGTTTCGAGCCGGGCCACAGGTCCTCAAATCGCCTCAAAATGCCGATTTTCTTGGGACTCAGCCAGATTTTTCATCCTTCCTCTTGACATTAACGTTACGTTATAGTTTATACTTGCCGCATGTTTACGGTCAAAGAGATTGCTCGCATGGCGGGTATCACGCCGCGCACCCTGCACTATTACGACGAGATCGGGCTGCTCAAGCCATCCCGGATAGCTGATAACGGTTATCGTTATTACGGCCCGGAAGCCATGCTTTACCTGCAGCAAATCTTACTGTATCGCGAGTTGGAACTGCCGCTGGATGAGATCAAACAGATCATGGCAGACCCTGATTTCGACAGCTTGAGCGCCCTGGAGAGCCATCGCGAAGCGCTCCGCAAGCGAATTAACCAGATGGAGCACCTGATCGCAACCGTGGACAAAACGATCTCGCATTTAAAAGGAGATACTGTGATGAGTGAAAAACAATTCTTTGAAGGTTTTAGCGAAGAACAGCAGGCCGAATACGAAAAAGAGGCTATGCAGATGTACGACCCTGAGACGGTGAGAGCCTCAAATGCCAAATGGCGATCCTACAGCGCAGCTGAGAAGCAGCGCATTGGCGAGCAAGGCAATGCCGCTTATGCAGCCCTGCTAGAAGCCATGCCCAAAGGACCAGGTTCTCCTGAGGCGCAGGCCGGGGTCGAGCTCTGGCACCGCCACATGGAATACTTCTGGGTACCGAACGACGACCAGCTCCTTGGGCTGGCGGAAATGTATAACGAAGATCCACGCTTCAAGCAGAACTACGACCGGATCGACCCGCAGCTGGCCGGCTTTATCCGCGAGGCTGTAAAGATTTATGTTGAGGCTAGAAAACAGGCCGGATAATCCATGCTCTGGCGTGCAGGTGAAGGCTGGGAGTAGCAGCGTAGCTGCTCCCAGCCTTTTTTATTAATTGGTCCAGGACTGCTTACCATTCCCAGGGTTCATCTGGTGGCGGAGAGCCGCACCAGGACAGGCAGACCAGCCGCCCGTCTGGCTGTTTCTCGGCCAGCGCGACAGCCGCATTTGGGAAACCCTGCCGGTGGGCAAATGGGTAATCGATATTTTCAAGGATAGCAGGCAGCATGGCGAGATACAGGCCCCCATGGGCCACCAGCAAGACGTTCTGGTTTGCCAACTGCTTATCTTGAACCAGGCTGTTAATGAGAGGGTCAAACCGGGCCTGGATGTCGAGCAAGCTCTCCCCGCCAGGCATGCGGCTGTCCGGCTGGTTGTGAATGAACCAGTCCTCCTGCACCTGGCGGTGCTTTTCCCAACCCAGCGGATCGCGAGAGCCCTCGTAGATGCCCACGCTCCATTCGCGCAGGCTCGCGCTGATTTCCAGCGGAGCAGCCAATTCCTCGGCCAAAATCTGGGCGGTTTGGACTGCCCTGAGCACCGGGCTGGCATAGATCCGGGCAAAGCGCTCTGCCGCCAGGTGCTGGGCCAGGGTTCTCGCCTGGGTAATCCCCTTTTCGGTCAAGGGATGGGTCGATTCGTTGTTCGAAAACTCCATTAGAACATTGGCAGTGCTCTCCCCGTGGCGAACAAAATATAATTTCATGGGGCGATTATACGTGATAACCCGTGGCCGGCGGTGTGGGTGATTGAATCAGGAGCAGTCAAATGTAGTTAACCTATTGTTCGGTTTGCGCAGCAATCTCCGCACAAACCGAACAATATTTTTCTACAAAATAGGAAAGCTCTACAACGACTTACGAACTGCCGCCACGACCGCGGCCGCCATTGCCGCGTCCGCCATTGTCGCGGCCGCCATTGTCGCGGCTGCCGTTGGCCGAGCCGGAGCCGGACGCGCCGACAATCGCCTGGTAATCAGCCAGGCTGAGAGTTTGCGGCTGGTAAGTCTCGCCAGTTTGGGTGGTAAGCGTATTGGCAAAGGCGCGCAAGTGGTTCGATGAGCCCTTGAGCAGGCTGTTGAAGACCTGGGCGATATCCTGGTTGTCTGTCTGGGCCAGGCTGGTCTGCAGGTCGAGAATATCAATCTCTTCGATCAACCCACCCACTTTGAGCGCCTCGGACAGCGATTGGCTGCCCCGGGCAACCAGCTGGCTGTAGAGGGCTTGTAGATCGGGATTGCTGAATTCACCCGCTTGAGTTGAGGCTGGGTCTGCCAGGCCGTAGCGCTCGAGCAGCGCCAGCACAGCATTTGTATGGGTTTGTTCGCTGGCGGCGATGTTCTGGAAAATCGCCAGCCCCCATTGGTCATAGAGCGCCAGATACACATCTTGGGCCAGTTTTTCTTCTTCGCGCATGAACAAAAGCGCCTCGCTTTCCGCGGCGCTCAGCCCGTCCAGACCGGCAGCCGGCAAATTGGACAGGTCGGGGTGGACAGCAGCGCTGTTTTGAATCTGGCCGCTGCCGCGGCGGCTTGCGCCTGTGTTCTGGCCACCGGCACCCAAGGAGGCCGGTTCGCTGTTTCCACTGCCGCCCCTGGCCTGGGTGCGGTAGACTGCGCCGAAGACCAGGATCCCGGCTATGGCGATAAAAGCTGTAATTACCAGTATTTTCTTAAACATGATTAATTTCCTTTCTCGTTGCTGATGTTAGCTGATTTCCTGCAGGTACGCCCTGCCGGGCAGCGGTTGGCCAGCCAGCTTGCGGGTTACTTTTGTCACCCATTTCCAATGGATGCTGAAATGCAGGATTGCAGCCAGGCTGAAGATCACCCCGGACCAGGTATGGATCAGGTCCCAGGTATAGCTTGTGAACAGGATATATGCGCTTGAAGCCGTTCCGTGTCCGGCAGGGAAAAACAGGAAGTACAGCCCACTGACCGCGGAAGCCAGAAAAGCCAGGGCGACGACCGCGTTGAGAATCAAGTTCCAGCGGCCGCGCCAATTCATGCAGCCGGATTGCCCGGTCAGTTCTTTCCAGGCGCGGCGGGACATATTAACTACCCAGGGCCAGTGCAACGCCAGGTGGACCGCGGCAACCAGGACCATTGCGGCTCCCCCCCAGGCGTGTAGATCGTCCCAGGTGTGGCGATCGAACAGCAATTTTAAGTTATAGGTTGGATTACGCCCTCCGGCATAGCCGTTAGTGGGCAGATATAAAAAGTAAATCCCCGAGAGCAGGACCAGCAGTCCGCTGACAAACAAACTGGCATCCAACAGCCAGTTGTTGCGGGTTTGTGGCGATACAGGGCTTGTCTTCATCATCCTTAATTCTCCTTACCTGGATTGAACACGGGCAGGCTATAAGGATTAGTTTAACGACAGGATGTGAATTTTTTGTGAAGCCTGAATGTTAAGTTTGTGAAAATTGGGACAGAGACCAGAAATGATTGCTATTAAATTACCTCGAACATCCAACCAATCCGGTCGGACAGCAAGGTGTTAGCGTCGATCAGGATTTATGGCAACCGCGCCAGATTAAGCAGCCATGACAGCTCAACCCTGCCCCCTGCAATGCGGATCCTTCAATCCTGCAGCAGGGTGACCAACTCGACAGGCTGTAAGATCCGGGTGATCGGCCTGGAACCCACTTACTGAAAGATTAGATTGCCCGTTGGCTCGGGGAGCTGTCAGATTTTGCTAATGGATATTATAGGCTCCAAATTACTGCTCTCGTAGGTTGGGAAGATGTTTCGATGAGTTATACTTGGGAAATCTGGGGCCAAACTCGTAAAGAATTCAAGTATCACTAAGGTGGAGCTGACTTGTTTGGAAGCCTTGAACTACAAATTCTGATCCTGGCGACTCTCCTTTTGTTGAGCATCCTGGCCAGCAAAGTGTCCGACCGGGTGGGTGTGCCGGCCTTGCTGCTCTTCCTGGCAATCGGGATGTTAGCCGGGTCAGATGGTCTGGGGGGAATATATTTTGATAATGCATTGATTGCTCAGGGCGTCGGTGTACTTGCTCTGATAATCATCCTGTTCTCCGGCGGGCTGGACACGAATTGGGTAAGCATCCGGCCGGTGCTGGGAATTGGGGTTGTGCTGGCACTACTTGGTGTGCTGATCACTGCCCTGGTAGTGGGCATCGCGGCTTGCTGGCTGTTGGATTTTTCGTTGCTCGAGGGTTTGCTGCTCGGAGCAATTGTATCCTCTACCGATGCCGCCGCGGTGTTTTCCATCCTGCGCGCTCGCGGTGTCAGCCTGCGCGGAAGGCTGCAGCCAGTACTCGAGCTGGAATCGGGCAGCAACGACCCAATGGCAGTCTTCCTGACGATTGCGCTCATTCAACTGCTCCTGGACCCTTCTCTGCAACTCATAGAGCTTATTCCCGATTTCTTTCTCCAGATGGTGGTTGGCGCGCTGGTTGGGGTTGTAGTCGGACAGTTGTCCCTGCAGCTGATTAACCGCATCCAGCTGGGTTTTGAGGGCCTCTACCCGGTGCTGGCTGTGACCATCGCCCTCCTGACCTATGGATTGGCAGGCTCCCTGGGTGGCAGTGGTTTCCTGGCGGTCTATCTGGCTGGACTGATTCTGGGGAATGAAGAGTTTATTCACCGGCGCAGCTTGTTGCGGTTTTTTGACGGTTTGGCCTGGCTGATGCAGATCGCCATGTTCCTGACCCTGGGGCTGCTGGTGTTTCCTTCCCGTCTACCGGTTGTTATTGTCCCAGGAACGCTTATCGCTGCGATCCTCATTTTCGTCGCCCGCCCTTTAGGCGTATTTTCAAGCTTGATTTTTAGCAGGTTGAACTTGAATGAGAAGGCTTTCGTTGCCTGGGTCGGGTTGCGCGGCGCGGCGCCCATTGTCCTGGCTACTTTTCCGATGCTTGCCGGCATCTCTCGCTCTGAGACTTTGTTCAACCTGGTATTTTTTGTTGTTTTAACCTCCATACTGTTGCAAGGACCATCCATCCCGCTTGTAGCACGCTGGCTGCGCGTGGCTGGCCCAGTTAAAACTGGGCGAGGTGACCCGATCGAGCCTTCGCCTGCTGGTGGCTTTAATCGCCAGTTAAGGGAATTATCGATTCTTCCGGGATCGCCTTATGACGGCCGCCGTATCGTTGAGCTCGGGTTGCCGGAGGAATTCCTGGTGGTTTTGATCGACCGGGATGAGGATTATGTGGTTCCCAGTGGTGGATCGGAGATACGGACTGGTGACCGGTTGCTGGTGATCTCTGATGAGCCGGGTTATCAGCAAGTGCGTAAGGCTTCTGAACCTGCCCAGGCAGGCTGACCTTCCAGAATGTTCCCTCCTGGAAGAAAACGACTCGGTTGGTCGTTTGAAGGGAGATAATTTACAATGCTGCTGGTCCTTGCATTGATTCCCAGACACCACTCACGCTAAAGTGAATGTTCGGCCCGAAAACCAGGCGAGCAGTGGTGTTGCTGATGCTCAGCTTCATTGTCGCAGCCTGACCTCCAGAGTTCGCAGCACCACCTGATCGCCGTTGAATGCCCTCAGCACGAAGATAGCATCCTCTAACAGATAAAATGTCTGGCTGTCCTGCGGTTGAAGCTGCGTGAAACCATCATTTCCAAGCGGCCCTCCCGTCAGGGTGACGTTGGTGGTCGGGCCGGAGATCACCCAATCCAGGCGGATCTCAACTTCTTGGTCTCCTACCTGCACGGGCTGGGACGGCGTGACGATGAACAGATCAATTCTTGGGAGCACCGGTTCAGCCGTCGGTGTCTCTGTAGGGATGGCTGTCGGGGTAGGGGGCAGCGGATTAACCGTGATCTGGCGCAAGGCGCTGGTGGTTTGTACCCCATTGCTGGCTCCCAGGATGTACAGGGCCGTTTCGGCAGGCGCCTCGCTGATCACACCGGAAGGCGGCAGGTGGTCGCCCAGCGGCTGGATGGAGACTTCGTCAACGCCGTTCACCTGCCAGGTGATGGTTACTTCCTGCCCAGCAGTGATCGTGGCTGGCTCGACCCTGAAATCAATGATCACCGGAGCTGGTCTGCCGGGGGGCGGGTTCACCGCCACGTCGAGCACCTGCTCGAATACCTGGCCGGGGAGCGAATCATGGTAGGCCTTCAACGTGAAGACAGTTTGTCTTTCGACCCGAATATTGAGCGAGCCCTCGAGCGTCTCGAGCGTTTGGGAAACCTGGTCGCTCACCAGCACCAGCCGGTCAGCATCCTGCACCTGCCATGAGATTTCTGTAAACGCACCGCTGTTCACCTGGGGAGGCTGAGCTTGAAACAGGAGGATTTGAGGCGTGAGTGGGCTGACGTTTACCGTCCGGTCGATGCTGGATAGCCGGCTGGGCGAAAAGAGTCGCGAAGCCCAGGAATCGCCGGTGAGCTGGTAGCGGGTGGTCGCCTGGGGGTATTGGACCAGCTGGCCACGCGGTTCGTCCAGCGGTAAGCCGTTGATCTTAAGCTCCATGAAGATGGGCGGCCAGGAAGTCCAGCGGATTTCTACCGGCTGCCCGGCGCGGATGTCTGTTGGACTGACGGTCAGGTTAATGCGCGGCCAGAATCCGAAAACGGCCAGGGCAAACAGGGCGGCCAGGATCAAGACCTGCACCCACGGGCCGATCAGCGGCCTGGCGAAAAGCCGGCCCATCACCGTGCGCGGCGGCTGGCTACCCTCCAACGGGGCCGTAGTGACCGTGAACGGGAGGTCGCGGCTGCGCAGCCCCAGTATTTTGCGCTTGCGGACAGTGATAAATACCGGCAGGACAGCCGTCGAATCGGATCCGAGATAGAAATCGGCCTGGTTGGCCAGGCGCACATTTTCTCCCGGTGACAGGAATTCGAAGCTGCATGCGCTGTCGTCGTCATTGCCATCGACGCGGAAGTGCGCCTGGCTGTTGCCTTGATTGCTCACAGACATGCTGGCGGTAGCGGTGCGCTGGTCCCAGGAAACAGCGAGCTGGCGAGGCGAAAGATCGCTGATGGCGAACTCATAGAACGGATTGATCACCAGGGTTGCCCCGCGCCGGCTCAACCGGCCCGGGTAGTTGGGAGAGGTGACCATTACGGCAAAGTGGTAAGGGCCGGCCCGGCTGGCTGGTGTGCGCGGTGGGGTGATAGAGGCGGTCACACTGGCACGCTGGTTGACCTTTAGGTGCATGCTGGTGGGTGTGACCGTCACCCAGTCGGGGTCCAGGCCTTCCAGGCTGACCTCGAAATCGGCTATCGTCTCGCCGCCGTTGGAGATGGAGAAGGCCAGCGTCAGGGTTTGGCCAGCATCAATGGTATATTCGGGCACCACCGGGTCGGTCAGGATGGCATCATCGAGCTGGTCGGGCGGGCGAACAGCCAGGCCAGATGGCGCCATCAAGCCTGTTTCTCCGGTCCGGGCCAGGGCTTGCCCCGGGCCATCAGGATCCTTTTTAACCGAAACGTTATCCGGCTGCGGGCGTTTTTGCATCTCTTCGCTGGCAATCAATGTGATGCGGTAGTCGCCCAACTCGATCGTATCCCAGACATGGATCTCGCGCGCCGTAGATGGCGACAGGATCTGGTCGCCCCGGGTCGTTTCAGCAGTCTCGCTGAGCTGCACGAACTGGTACGGCCTCTGGCGCAGGTCCAGCATGGCATGAAACGGCGAAATCCCGGGGCTGGCGAGGACAACATCGTTTTCCGGGTGGCTGCCGAAATTAATCACCTCCCGACCGGATTCGATATCGTAAAAGGATATCTCGCCGCTGTCTCTTATGATCTCGAGTTTTTCGCGAATGGCCATCTTCTTCTGGAGGATTTTGCGTTGTCAGATGTCTGATTGTATATGCTGTGGTTGCTCATGTAAGAATAGCAAAACATGCCAGGAATGTCAACGATATTCGCAGGTCTGTTGAGAGAGTGATTGCAATATGAAAAGGATCGGAAAATTTCCATCATCCCGATCCTTTTCGTATCGGTTCGCCAGACCGACCTCTTTAGGCGGCACCCAGGATAATCTCAATGGCATTCAATTCATCAGATGAGAACTCCAGCTTTTGCAGCGCGCCAACTGCCTCATCAATCTGCGCCGGGCGGCTGGCTCCGATCAGGGCCGAAGTAACGGCTGGATGGCGCAGGGTCCAGGCGATTGCCATCTGGGCCATGCTCTGACCGCGCTGGCTGGCGATTTCGGTGAGGCGCCGCACTTTGGCAATGACCTCAGCGCTGACATCCTCATGGCTCAGGTAAGTACCCGCTTTAGCAGCGCGCGAATCCGGCGGAATAGTTTCCAAATATTTATTGGTGAGCAGGCCCTGGGCCAGGGGCGAGAATACGATGCAGCCGGCCCCCAACTTGGCCAGAATTCCCAGCAGCCCGGCCTCGATCCAGCGGTCCAGCATATTGTAAGACGGCTGGTGGATCAACAGAGGCGTGCCCAGCTGGCGTAAAACCTCGGCAGCCTGGCGGGTTTGTTCGGCGGAATAAGATGAAATGCCGGCATACAATGCCCGGCCACTGCGGACGATGTAGTCCAGGGCCCCCATAGTCTCTTCCAGCGGCGTTTCGGGGTCCGGACGGTGATGGTAGAAGATATCGACGTACTCCAGCCCCATGCGCTTGAGGCTCTGGTCCAGGCTGGCGACCAGGTATTTGCGCGAGCCGAAATTGCCGTACGGCCCGGGCCACATATCCCAGCCGGCTTTGGAGGAAATGACCAGTTCGTCCCGGAAAGCCCCCAGATCCTTCTTGAGAATCTGCCCAAAGGTCTCCTCGGCCGAGCCGTAAGGCGGCCCGTAGTTGTTGGCCAGATCGAAATGGGTTATGCCAAGGTCGAAGGCGCGCCTGGCCATCGCCCGGGCATTCTCGAGGCGGTCCACCCCGCCGAAGTTATGCCACAGGCCCAGTGAGACTGCAGGCAGTTTCAATCCGCTATGCCCGCAGCGTTTGTAAGGCAAGCTGTCGTAGCGGAATTTAGCTGGAACGTATGTCATGGTTCACCTCCGGAGTTTCCTGGCTCCATTATAGTTGGGAATAGGCGGGGTGTGGAGTGGGTGGAAGTGATTATCTGTGCACTCCTAACCTGATGACTTTGGCTCTTCCAGATATTCTAGGAGAGCATTAAAGAATATCCCAGACACCCATGACTCTCAATCACCCAATTGTGGAAAAAGATGTTAAAATGCGACCTACTTTATCATATTTGAGGTGGAAAATGCTGATAATAACCGAAGGCTTTTGTAATTTGAGGGGTGGAGTGTAGATGTGACATTAAGCCATTAACCCAGAAAATCTCAAAGAACCAAAACTGAGACTTAGGCTGGAGTGAGTTTGATTGCAATTGCATTCTAAAAGTTTGTACTGCCTTCCAGGCAGCAGGGAGCAGAAAAATGAAATGGGTCACCCGTTCACATGTGCATGTCGATCGCGTTGCCTGTCCCTGGCTGATTTTGCGTTTCATAGATAACCATGCTGAGTTTTTCTTTGTGCCAAAAAGCCAGGTGGATCAGGTCGTCAAGGAGACTGGTGCAATTCCTTTTGATGCGCCTGAGGTAGAGCTGGGCCACCATGAAGGTCGCTGCTCTTTTGAGTCGATCATTCTGAAGTACGGACTGAATGACCCGGGCCTGCTCCGCCTGGCCAGGATTGTTCACGCAGCGGATGTGGCGGACGATATCGACAGCGATCCCGTTGCCCGCGGGCTGGAAGCGATTGCGACTGGTTTTAGCCTGCGTTACCCAAATGATGAGGAAAACCTGGCCGTACAGTTCGAGTTGTATGATGCCTTGTACGCCTGGTGCCGATTGCAAGTTGCAAAAACAGCATAACAGGCACAGGTGACAAATCGGTCTTTGTCATCGCCTGTCCAGCGGCGTGATGTGAGCTTGCTCTTTGCCACTCGGACCGCGCGCCTGTTCGGTTACGGGCTCCTTTCGGTCGTTTTGGTTATTTACCTGATCGAATTAGGCCTGACTGAAGGGCAAGTCGGGCTGCTTATCAGCCTGACTCTGGCTGGCGATACGGCGATTTCGCTGTGGATCACAACCCAGGCCGACCGTATTGGCCGCAGGCGCATGCTGATTGCCAGTACGGTACTGATGATTCTGGCAGGTATAGTCTTTGCCTTCACCCGCAATTACCTTGTGCTGATCCTGGCAGCGACCATTGGTGTGATCAGCCCTAGCGGAAACGAAATCGGGCCTTTTCTGCCCATCGAGCAGGCCGCCCTCTCACAACTCCTGCCGGATGAACGCCGCACATCTGTATTTTCCTGGTATAACCTGGTGGGCTCTTTTGCAACTGCATTTGGAGCCCTGATTGGCGGAGTTCTCTCACAAGCTTTGCTAAGGCGTGGTTGGCTGCCGCTCGAATCTTACCAAATCGTGGTTCTCGGGTACGCGCTGATTGGTGTCCTACTCTTGGGATTGTTCGCCGGTTTATCCTCATCAGTGGATGGATTGGGTGCTTCCCCTCTTACTGAGAATACCCGTGCGGACCGCTTCTCTTTCGGGCTTTACCGTTCTAAAAAAATTGTCCTGAAACTATCGGCTTTATTCAGCCTGGATGCTTTCGCCGGCGGGTTTGTAATCCAGAGCCTGGTGGCATATTGGTTTTATACCCGGTTTGGAGTTGAGCCGGCGCTGCTAGGGGGCATTTTCTTCTGGGCAAATATCTTGGCTGGAATTTCTGCATTGAGTGCCGCCTGGGTCGCCCGGCGGATTGGCCTGATCCGCACAATGGTTTATACCCACCTGCCCTCGAATGTGCTGTTGATGCTGGTACCGTTGATGCCAAACCTGCCGCTGGCAGTTGCCGTGCTACTGTTACGATTCAGCATCTCACAAATGGATGTCCCCACTCGCCAATCCTATACCATGGCAGTTGTTGAACCTGAAGAACGCTCGGCGGCTTCCGGGGTGACCGGGGTGGCTCGCACCATTGGGGCATCGCTTTCTCCGGTTTTCACAGGGCTGCTGTTGAGCAATCCAGCTTTAATTGGGCTGCCATTTGTGATCAGCGGGGTGCTAAAAATTGTCTATGATCTATCTCTATATCGCAGCTTCCAATCGGTTAAGCCACCGGAGGAAGTCTAGCGCTGGTATGCCCTGATCAGGCTGGCTGACCTGCAATGCGGGTTTACCCCGCCGACCTGCACGGCAATCTGCCCGAATCAGTTTCATCTGGTGAAAACCACGACCTGCCAGACCAGAGTCTCACGGTAGGTCTGCCTTTTAAACCCGTGTTCACGCAGGATAGCCTCGACCGCCTCCGTGGAATGGACGAAGCTGCGATAAGTGCTGCGCTCCAGCCGGTAAATAAGGTTCATGATGGACAGACTGAGTTTCATCCACCAGGTATCGCGCGGGTAAACCAGGCCACACAGCTTGCGAGCCCGCGCTGCCGACAGGCCTACCAGCATCTTCATATCGGGGTAACAGCAGATCACCCGATCGAGGGTGACAATGTCTGCGGGGGCGATTTCTGAAGCCAGATCGACAAAATTGCCCAGATGATAGCTCACTTGCTCGGTCAGTCCTCTTCGCCGCGCTTCTTCCTGGGCCGCAGCCAGGAAAGCCGTGGAGGCGTCTACATCTGTGGCATGATCCAGACCAGCGTCAAGCAGCTCAAGTTGAATCGCTCCCACTCCACCGCCGATGTCTAGCAGGGTTTGCCCACCGACATCGGCTTCTTTGATCGCTTCGATCAGCATGCGGGTCGTTTTACATGGGCCTTTAGCGCGATAACGGTTAAGTTGTTTGGTGACGTACGGCTGGTTGAACCATTCTTCAATCCCCTGAATTTTGCAGCAGTTCATCGGCAACCTCCAGACATAAGGCACAGCAATCGCCAATAATCAGACCATATAAGTCTTATTTTACACCTGATTTCGCTGGCTGCAATAGCTGGCTTCCAGATCCTGTTTGCGCGGCCAGCTTGCTGGCGTTAAGATTTTAAAAAAAAACTGGCGACCATCAGGCCGCCAGTCCAAAGCTGAGAAATGGATGATCGATCTACTTAACACTCACTATACCCACAGGCATAGCACTTCCGGCAGCCTTCTTCATTGACCACCGCCGCCTGCCCGCACTCTGGGCACAGATCCCCTATTTTTAAGGGCAGCTGCTGGCCGGTTTCAGCAGCCAAGCGGGCGTTCTCACTCGCCAGCCGGAAGCCGTTCCCCCCAGAGACGCCTTGGGATCCTTCGGCTTCGTCGTGCGCGGGCTCAGTTTCGTCCAGATATTCGGCCAGCACCTGTGAGACGCCATCCGGCAGGGAGCGCACCCGATTGGGTCCGAAACCCAGCGAGCGGCCGCCACCGATGCCCGAAAGCTGTCGCCAGACTTCTTTCAAGCGGTCGCGCGGCGCTACCGGGGAAGCCAGGCGCAAGATATAAGAGATCAGCCGTCCAATGGCCTCTGAGACGGCCGCGGTGTCCGAGCCGGCTTTGGAGGTGTTGATGAAGACCTCGAAGGGCTGGTTGCCGCCGTTTTCGTTGATGGTCACGAAGGCTTTGCCCAGTGGGGTGCCGACATTGTAAGTGTGACCATTCAGGCTGCGCGGGCGGGGTTTCTTCTTCTCGTGCCAGATCGCAATCTGCTGGGCCAAGGCCTCAGCAGGTACTCCATCCGCCTGCTTTTCCTTGGCAGTGGCATTTGTTTCCAGCACGACCTTCTGTCGCGACCCGGTCACATAGACTGTGATGCCCTTAGCGCCCAGCTCCCAGGCCAGCTGGTAGGCAGTGGCGACATCTTCGGGCGTGGCGTCGGGCGGGAAATTGACCGTTTTGGACAGGCTGTTGTCCACGAAGCGCTGCAGGGACGCTTGCATGCGCACGTGCTCTTCTGCGCTGATGTCCTGTGAGACCACGAAGGTATGGCGCAGTTCCGCAGGAACTTCTCCCAGGCTCTGGCAGGAGCCCTGCTCCAGCACGTGGGCGACGATCGAGCGGCGGGTCGGCTCATCCAGGCCGGCTGTCACCAGGGCTTGCTCAAACTTCGGGCTGGTGTAGTTCAGCTGCAGATCGCGGCCTTTATCGTTCACGTGGCGGATATAGGCCAGGGCGAAGACCGGCTCGCAGCCATAACCCTCGCAGCCGGCGACTGTTGCAATCGTGCCGGTCGGAGCCACGGTGGTCTGGGCGGCGTTGCGGATGCCATTCTGGCGGATGTCCTCTAGAACCTGATCCCAATCCAGGCTGGGGCGCTCCCAATTGCGGGTGTATGCTTCCAGGGGGGTGGGCGGCTGCCAGCGCAGCTGGTCGGGATCGTACAGGCTGCCCTCAATGGCGGGAAAAGCGCCGCGCTGTTTGGCCAGCTGGATGCTGGTTTGCATGCAGTGGTAGCGCACGAACTCCATCACCTGGGCGGCGAATTCCTGGCCTTCCTGCGAGCCGTAGCGGATGCCGGCGTGGTACATCAGGTCGCCCAGCCCCATGATACCCAAACCGATCCGGCGGGCGCGGAGAGCGGCTTCTTTGAGCTGCGCTACAGCCGGCACATAGGCGTTGGCCTCCACCACGTCATCCAGGAAGATGGTTGCCAGGGTCACGTTCTGGCCCAGCTTGTCCCAATCCACGCTGCCGTTTGGCCCCATGTGCTCGGCCAGATTGATTGAGCCCAGGCAGCAGTTTTCGTACGGACCCAGCCACTGTTCTCCGCACGGATTAGTAGCTTCCAGCTCGTACAGGTGTGGGACCGGGTTAGAGCGATTGGCGGCGCTCAGGAAGAGCACACCCGGCTCGCCATTGTGGTGGGCTTGCTGGACGATTTTATCGAACAGGTCGCGGGCGCGCACGCTTTTGTGAACTTTGATCGGCAGCCCGGCGGCTTCCGCCTGCTCCAGCGTGCCTTTGAAGCCTTTGCATTCGGGGGCGGCAACATCCGGGAAGCGCAGCTCCCAGTCTGTGTCCTGGCGGATCGCCTCCATAAAGGCATCCGTGATACCAACCGAGATATTAAAATTGGTGATCGCGTTCTCGTCGGTCTTACAAGTGATGAAATCTTCAATATCGGGGTGGTCAACCCGCAGCACAGCCATATTGGCGCCGCGGCGAGTGTTGTGGGTTACCATGCCGTAGGCCAGATACGTGTGATTGTCGTCAACTTCCAGGTCGAGGGTCAGCGATTCTTCGGATGCCTCCAGGGCTGCAACCTGTACGAACCACAGGCCCTCTGGTGAACGGGCGTGGGTGGCAAACTCTGGGTAAGAACCGCTGAGCTCATCGAAAGCGGAACGAGTGAACCGGCGCTCCTGGCGGACGTAGCGCAGCAGGCTCCGACTTAGCCCTGGGTTCTGGCTTCGGTAGCTGCGTCCGGCACCGCGGCCGCGTCGATCGATCTGCTCCAGGGTGATGGCGTCCAAAACTGGCTGTAGCCAATAGCGCGCGGCAGGAATGGTGTAACTGCTTTCTCGGCTGAGGTCGCTTTCCCAGGCGTAACAGACCTCAAAGCGTGAACGGCGGTCGCAACCAATGCGCTCACGCCAGGCCTGCAGGCCAGCAGTTGATACGATCCGGATCTGGTAGACCGGCAAATTCCCGTAATGGGAGACCCCTGGGGCGATCGAGCGGATACGCACCGGGCAACCCAAGCCCACCAACAAAGTGGCGGTCTCTTCGGCCAGCCGCGAGGAGGTGGTAACCAGGGTTGGATAGCCATGGCTTAAAGAGCCATCAGCTTCGATCAGGCCGCGCAGGTATGCCCCGACGACTTCTGGTGATGACTGGCGGATGAGGCGTGGCACGCTGGCCGAATGGCTGGGAGCTTTAGCAAGCCCGTTCATTTGCAGGAATTCTTTAACTGCCCGGTTGTCGATTACGAAAGTAGCCGACCGGTCTCCTGCCTTTTGCTGTCGGTGAACCTGGACCCCAAAGATACGTTCCATCAGAGCAGGCATTTCGTTGTAGAGATACGAGGCATGTGCCACGCTCACACCAATTCGGTGGTCATCGCCCTTAGAGGCCGTAAAGCCATCGCCAGTCAGGTAGCCTAGGAAGAAGGCCAGCTCTTCATCCAGCACAACAGGCAAGCAGGGCCAAGCCTGGTTGCCATGCGGCTGAGTTGGCTGGCGCAGCGGCTGGAGCTGGCCGCGCTGCTGGCCTAGCTGGACGATGATCCAATCCCCGGGTTCCAGCTCCTGCAGCTTTCTCCAGGCTGGTCCCTGATCAGTCATAATCTTGAGACGGTGTTCAGGGGTTCCAGCCAGGCTTAATCCCTGCCGGGTGTGGACCCGGAGCACTTTGGCGATGCCATTGTTGAAGGCTCTGGGGGAGGCGCGCCATCCTTGATCGGTCGCAACCTGCATTTGGTGAGCTTGCCATCCGGGTTGATTGGGGTCAGCGATCTCATCCAATCTTAACAACCCTCGGTCTGTAAAGACCAGGGTCTCAGGCAGCAGACAGCCTCCCTGAGCAATCTCCCCGAAGGCCTTATCATAAACGCGCAAAAAACCAACTGGGCCGGTTGCCTGGCCAGCCGAGGATTTAACCAAAGTGCCTTTCGGGCGCAGGCGTGAAAAACCGAAACCGTTGCCGCCGCCTGTCTGCTGGATCAAGGCGGCATCGCGCAGGGTCTGGAAGATGCCGGCCGGGTCGCGGCCCATATCGTCGGTGATGGGCAGCACGAAGCAAGCCGCCAGCTGGCCCAGGGGTGTACCAGCGCCAGTAAAAGTGGGCGAATTGGGAAAGAAACTTTTGCTGGACAGCAGCTGGTAGAATTCGTAAGCCCGCGGTAAAATTTCACCCCCCCACTCCGATTCTACTTTGGCGACATGATAAGCCACGCGCCAGAACATCTCTTCGACAGACTCAACCGGCAGGCCATCATCGCCACGACGGACATACCGGCGCATCAAGACCTGCCTGGCGTTGTCGGTCAGCTCAACTGCGGGCAAATCGACTGGTAGCGGCGGGGTGGTGAGCAGTCCCTGGCGATTAATCTCCTGGTGGCTATCGGATTTGGGGGTGTGCTGCAACATGAATCCATCTCCTCTTAACATTAATAAAATTTTAAGCGTCTACCCTGGTTAAGACTACAAAAGAACGCCTGGCGCGCGACTTTGACGCAGGCAGTAATGAAGCCCGGTTTAACCCTCTAGAATGCGGTCAATCTCGTTTCGAATGGCAACCAGGTCGTCCAGACCCAGGTACACTATCGCGTAGCGAATGTATGCAATTTGATCCAGCTCCTTCAAACCCGCGATTGCCATATCCCCCACAACGCGCGAAGAAACTTCAGAGCGGCCCATCGCTTGCAATGTGGCTTCAATTTCCCCAATCAGACGGTCGATATCGGCAGCCGATACCGGGCGCTTGGCGCAGGAGATCCTGATACCGCGCGCCAGCTTATCGCGATCAAATTCTTCGCGGGTGCCATCCTGTTTTATCAGCAATGGCGTTGCAAGAATTGGACGTTCGTAGGTAGAAAAGCGCTGCTTGCAATTTTCGCACTCCCGCCGCCGCCGAACCCCTCCGCGGACGTCATGCGAAGTATCTACAACTCGTGAGCGATCGTTTTTACAATAAGGACAGCGCATTGGACTCCACAGGCAATCGATTGAAGATCTCGGAACAGTTTCAGCCGGAGTGCGGCTGAAAGAAAGAGGCAGGTTGGCTATCTGCCGGACCTGACCTCAAGGGTTGTCCGAGGTAGGGGGCTATCCGGGAGGTTGGAATTCCCGATGATGTCCGGATAGTCTACCATGTATTAATCAGAAGCTGGCAGTATTTAGATGAAGTGTACGGCCAAAAGTGAACAGAATCAAAAAGAATGGTTTAAATTATTAGAACATTTGTCGCCGCCATATATGGGGGTGCTTTGCTGCTTACCCCGCATATGTGGGCGTATTGATCTGGATTGTAGCATGATTGCCGATCAAGTGCAAGGGACAAAAGTACTATTTTAGATTAATAAATTGTCCTGTCCAGACGGTCAGGAAAACGCTGTTCGAGAATCTTTGGGATGCCATCCCAGGATCTTCCAAAGATCCCCGCAAGAATGTGAGCAGTAAATAAAATTTATTCGTAACTGCTCAGCCCAAGGTAGAAATGGACAGCGAAAAAGGTGTGCTTGGGGCATTCACCCTGGGGCACACCTTATATGCCAAAACTTAATCACGATACATCCAGATTAAATTGGTTGGGCCTGGCTGTCGAGGACCAGGCCCATTCCAAACTGAGGAGCACGCCTCTTCGGGCGAAGGCAGACCCGGAGAAGCCAGGAACCCTCAGAGCAGTCGGTTCCGATAACATCCGATCATTCGCTAGAGGCGGGTCCGTGAGCGTGCAGCCCTAAACAAACCGCCAAAAGCTATTTCGGATGTTTGTAACAGCAAAGCCAACCAATAATGACCGGGTACGTACCGGTAATCAGCAGTGCAGTCTGTGGAGATATGCAGTTGTTCCTGCCCACCAGGCCGATCTATGCTAGCCTGGCTCTGGTCCGCTAAACGGGTGCGTCTCTAGCGGCCCCGGTTGCGCAGGAAGGTCGGGATATCCAGGTCTTCGGTGTTGAAGGCGCGCGGCTGGAAGTCTTGCTGCGGTTTCTGCCCGGTTGGGGGCAGTGGAGCCGCATGCGAGCGCTTGCGCGGTTCGCTGACCGGGGCTTCCATAATACGGCGCGGCACACCAGTCCGTTCGAAGCCGGTGGCGATGACCGTAATGCGGACCTTTTCTTTCATGTTTGGATCGATCACGGCGCCGAAGATCAGGTTGACATCCGGGTGAGCGGTTTCCTTGATGATTGCGGCTGCCTGGTTGACATCGAACAGGGTCAGATCCGTGCCGCCGGTGACGTTGAACAGGATCCCGCGCGCGCCGTCGATGGTGATGTCCAGCAGCTGGCTGGAGATGGCCTGCTCGGCTGCCACTCGGGCAGCTTCCTCGCCGTCCGCCATTCCGACTGCCATCAGGGCCGCTCCGCCTTCCGACATGATGGTGCGTACGTCGGCGAAGTCCAGGTTGATCAAGCCGGGGACTGTGATCAATTCCGAAATGCCCTGCACGCCCTGGCGCAGCACGTCGTCCGCCATCCGGAAAGCGGTCTGCAGGTTGGCGCGCTTGTCCACGATCTGCAGCAACCGGTCGTTGGGGATGACGATCAGCGTGTCAGACTGCTCTTTGAGGTTTGAGATCCCATTCTCGGCCGATTGGATCCGCCGCGAACCTTCAAACGTGAAGGGCCGGGTGACAACCCCAATGGTCAGCGCGCCAACCTCTTTGGCGATCTGGGCGATCACGGGTGCCGCCCCTGTGCCGGTGCCGCCGCCCATTCCGGCGGTAATGAAGACCATATCCGAGCCTTTCATAACTTCGTACATGTGCTCGGCCGATTCTTCAGCCGCCTTGCGGCCCATATCGGGATCACCGCCGGAGCCCAAGCCGCGAGTCAGCTTTTCGCCGATCCGCACCCGGGAAGTAGCCTTGGAGAGCAGCAGCGCCTGGGCGTCGGTGTTGACCGCCACAAAGTCTACGCCCTGCAGGCCTTCGTCGATCATACGATCGACGGCGTTGCACCCGCCGCCTCCTACACCCACAACTTTAATGCGGGCAAAGGATTCGACCTGGTTTGGATAATTGGCATTCATATTCGACATGACTTCCTCCTCAATCTGAATATACCTACTTGATTGCATCGTTCGCTCTTATACTGGTTGCAACACACAGGCCTGGATCGGGCAGGTGCCAGCTAGCCCGCAGCTCCCGACCGGTGTGGAATTGCCTTGTTATGGCAGCAGCCTCTTCAATAGATTTTTAATCTTTTCCCAATCCAGCGGTCCGCCGCCGGAAGGTGAGCTGCTGCTGCGGCGCCTGCCTCCCTGGGGAGCCAGTTCGCTGTATTGAACCGCCCATTTTAACAGGCCGACGCTGGTGGAGTATGCCGGCGAGTCCAGGCGGTCGACCATCCCAATCAGGTTTTCGGGCTGGGCGATCCGCACCGGCACGCCCAGCACGTGGCTTGCCAGGGTGCGCATACCGGGCAGCAGGCTGGAGCCGCCGGTCAATACCATGCCGGCTGGCAGCAGGCCATCATAGCCGGAGCGCTTGATCTCTTGAACCACCATGCTGAAGATTTCTTCCACCCGGGCTTCGATGATTGTCACCAGTTCCTGCCGGCTGATCTGAACAGCCTCCTGCTCGCCAAACGGCTTAATATTGAAATATTCCTGCGATTCAACTTCACCGGGCAGGGCGTGGCCGTGCTCGATTTTGATCTCCTCGGCCTGGGACATGGGCAGGCGCAGGCCATGGGCGATATCCGATGAGACATGATTGCCGCCCAGCGAGAGCACCGCGGTATGCCAGACATCGCCATCAATGTAGATTGCCATATCGGTCGTCCCACCGCCCACATCGCACACCACCACACCCATTTGGCGCTCCGTTTCGGTCAGGACGACTTCAGCCGAGGCCAATGGATTAAGCACAAATTGCGAAACCTCTACCCCGGCAGCAGCCACACATTGGCGCAAATTTTCCACGCTGGCGGCTGAAGCCGTAATAATGTGTGTCTCAACTTCCAAACGGTACCCGTGCATCCCAATCGGGGCCCGGATGCCTTCCTGCCCGTCGACGTTAAACCCGCGCTGGATCACATGGATGATTTCGCGGTTGTGGGGGATGGCCACCGCCCGGGCGGCATCCACCGCTCTGGCGACATCGTCGGCATCGATAACTCTCCCGGAGACACCCACTACCCCCCGGCTATTGACCGAAGAAACATTCGAGCCCGCCAGGCTGACCAGGGCTGAGCTGATCTCCAGCCCCGAGCTGCGTTCGGCCTTATCGATCGAACGGCTGACCGCCTGCGAGGCGGCTGCCAGATCGACGACAACGCCTTTGCGCATGCCTTGAGCTGGTTCAATGCCAACGCCCAGGATGCGGATCTGCCCCGGGTTCTCTTCCCGCGCAACCAGCGAGCAGATTTTGGTTGTTCCAATATCAATTCCGACTACAATAGAATCATCCATCCCAGTTCTCACTCCACCCGGAAGTACGGGGCATGTACGAATTCAACGCTGATCAGGCTCGGCTGGATTCCCTGAGCACTGAGCTGGGCGAGCATAGAGTTGTACACATTCAATTTCATCTCGATGTCTTGCGCGTCCCCAAAATAGACCTTCCAGCCGCGTGCATCCTGCCATCCCAGACCGCGCTGGTTATCGAAAGCCAGCGGGGTGTTCGCAGGTGCATTCTGCGTCAGCGACAATACTGCCGAGACAATCTCATCACTCAGCAGGCTGGTAGCTGCTGCCTGTTGGGCCAGTTGAGCCGCCTGCACAGCTTCCAGGCTGGTGAATGCCTCGGCTGAGAGCACCAGCGGCAGGGCGGATTCTGGCGTGTCTTGTGCCTGGACAACCGGCAGATCGGCCGGCAGGGTCTCGCCGCGCAATGGGAAGGCTACACCCTCCTGATCCACCAGCAGGGTCCGGCCATCTTGCTGCCATACCAACACCGGCGTCCGCTCGCTCAGGCTGACGGTTACCTGATTTGGCAGGCTGACCGTGACCTGGATATCCGAAAATTCTGGGAAAGTTTTTTCCAGGCTGGCCTTAGCGGCGGCTATATCCACAGCAAAGATTGGTTCGTTGTTAAGATCCAGAACCGCATTGACCTCTGCGCTGCTCAACCGCTGCAGGCCTTCGATTTCAACGATCTGCACCTGATAGCCGGGTGAGTTCCAGTATTGGTACAGCAGAGCTCCGAAGAAGATTGTCAGGGCCAGGGAGAGCACCCGCCAGCCAACCCGCACGCGCGGCAGGGAGGGCAGCCGCATCTCGGCTCCTACGATCGGAAGCGCTATGTCGAAGCGCCGCTTGGCACTGCTGCGACGGATAGGCCGGGAAGGAAGCTCCGTAACCCCACCGCGCACCATCACGGGAGGAATGCCTCTCCCTGTCCCAGATGACCGTTTTCCGCCAGAACTGGCGGTGCGGTTTGTTCGGGCGCCGGTGCGCGTGCGCGCCGTTAATGTCTTGGAAGATCGTGTACTTCGAGCCATATCAGTCTTGCCTCCGGAATCTGCGTTCCGTGCGGTCTCGGTCGGCTTTGCGCTGAAGAGCGAGTTCAATCAGGCGGTCCAGCAGCTGCGGGTATGGCAATCCACTGGCTTCCCAGAGCTTTGGATACATACTGATCTTGGTAAAGCCCGGGATTGTATTGATCTCGTTCAGGTAAAGTTCACCGCTGTCCTTATCCAGTAAAAAATCTGCCCGGGCCATGCCGGCTCCGTCGACTGCGCGATAGGCTTGGATTGCCATTTGGCGGGCTTTAAGGGCCACTTCATCCGAGATCGGTGCCGGAATCAGCAAACTGGAATTTTCGTCCAGGTATTTTGCGGCATAGGAGTAATATTCTCCGGCCGGGATGATCTCGCCTGGAACAGAAGCCTCCGGCAGATCGTTGCCCAATACGCTGATCTCGATCTCACGCCCGTTGATACCCCGTTCTACCAGCACCCGCCGGTCGTAGCGAGCAGCTTCCAACAGGCCCTCTATCAGGTCCGAGCGCGAGCGGCATTTGCTGATCCCCACTGATGAGCCCAGGTTGGCAGGTTTCACAAACAACGGGTAGCTGGCTGTCTTTTCCGCCCGGTCCAGAACCGCCTCCAAATTGCTTTCGATTTCGCTGCGAAGTACCAGGACGGATTTTAACACCGGGATATTATGGGCGCGCATTACATCTTTGAAAGCTGCCTTATCCATCCCCAGCGCCGATCCAAGCACGCCAGCGCCCACATAAGCCAGGTCGGCCATTTCCAGGAAGCCCTGTAACGTTCCGTCTTCACCAAAAGTGCCGTGCAGGACGGGAAAAATCACGTCCAGCTGGGAGAGCGGTTCTAGTATGGCGCGGCGGTCGTTCTCCCGCAGGGCGTTCAACCCGTTGCAGGAAGGGTCAGGCAGCATCGCAGCCCGGTTCAAGTGACCGGTCTTACCGCTGCTCAAGGCATCCAGCACATCTTCACCAGTCAGCCAGGCTCCCTGGTGGTCGATCCCAATCTGGGTGATGGCGTATCTGTGAGGGTCTAAGGCACCCATAACCGAGCGCGCCGACATCAGCGAGACTTCATGCTCGCCGGAGCGACCGCCAAAAATTACGCCTATTTGTAGTTTGCCGTTGTTCATTGTTCTCTTCAATGCCATCTACTGATTCTCAGGCCATTCACCCATGATCTCGATTTCAAGTTCAAGCTGGAGGCCAAATTGCCTTTCAACCTCTTGTTGGGCCAGTTTGATCAAGGCCCGAACATCGTTGGCGCTTGCCTGGCCCCGGTTGATGAAAAAATTAGCATGCAGGCTGCTGATTTCGGCCCCACCGATCACACTGCCTTTCAAGCCGGCAGCCTCAATCAAACGGCCTGCATAATCGCCGGACGGGTTTTTGAACATCGAACCCATGCTGGCCCCAGCTGGCTGGGTGCGCCGCCGGTACTGCGTGTATTCGTCCATGCGAGTCTGCACCGTAGCGGTTGTACTGCGCTCTAAAGCCAGAGTGGCGCTCAAGACTACGGCCTGACCGGGGTTCCTTTTTAAGATGCTGCTGCGGTAAGTCAGCCCGAGTCGTTCTGAGGGCCATTCTTCCCGCAAAGGGGAGGTTTTATCCACTCCTCCCATATGGTGCAAGATTTCTGCCAGTTGAATATTTCCAGCCATGTCGCCGCGATGCGCCCCGGCATTGCCGACCACAGCCCCGCCAACAGTCCCGGGAATACCCGCCGCCCATTCCAGCCCGCTCAGGCCGCGCTGGGCTGCCTGGCGTGCCAGCAGTCCAAAATTAGCGCCCGACTCTGCCCATACCTGCGGAGGGCTGGCCGCCTCTGTAAAGCGGGTCTGGCGAGCCCGGTTCAGGATGACCACGCCTCTCACGCCAAGATCGCTGATCAGAACGTTTGAGCCGCCTCCCAGGATGGTGAAGTCCCGGTCCATCTGCCAAAGCAGGCTGGCAGCTTGAGCCAGATCTTCCACCGAGTTGACTTCCACCAGCAAGTCAGCCGGACCGCCCAGGCGAGCAGCAGTGTAGCGCGATAGGTCGGCGTTTTCTTGCAGGCGCGTCCCTGGACGCCCTATAAGCACTGCACGCAGGTGGTCGATCAATACGGAGTCTACAGTCATCACAGTCATAGCTTCTCGGGCTGTCAATCGTCGGCTGGGTTCAATCTTTCTTCATTCGTTTGATCAGACGCATAATTACGTCCTTTTTTTGCGGAACCTCGATCTCCAGCGGTATGATCTCCTCGCTGATCTCGGGCAGAATATCCATCCCAGTCTCTTCTTCCTGAATGAAGCGCGGTCGTAAGGTCAGGTTATAAAGCGCCAGTATTTCAGCATCATATTGCCTGATTTTTTCGGACATTTCTGCCTCCTTGAGCCGGCTTATGTTTTAACTGAAACCCCTGCTCGGTGTTCGGACTGTTGCTGATATAGCCCAGAGAACTGTTCTGGGCGATTTTTGGATTGATTTGGTTGGCGTCGCCCGCCGATAAGACCAAAACCACATCTCCCGGTTCCAGGCTTTCACTCAGCACCTGGGCAGTTTGATCGATACTGCCGGAATATCGGGCCTGAGCATGATCCACAACCGCAGCTACATCCTGAGCTGAAAACCCGTCTTCCGGAGGGGCTTCGCGGGAGGGGAAAATATCGGTAATCAACACCTGATCTGCATGCTCAAAGCTGGCCGCAAATTCCTTCAGCAGCGTCCGGGTGCGCGAGAATGTGTGTGGCTGCCAGACAGCCCAGATGCGGCGGTCGTTGTAACGGATGCGAGCAGCTTCCAGGGTTGCTCGAATTTCCGTTGGGTGATGGGCATAATCATCGACCAGGGTAACACCAGACACCTGAGCATAAACCTCGAATCGCCGGTCGGTGCCCTGATACTCTCCTAGCGCCTGGGCTGCCTCTTGGAGGGGCAGTCCCAAACAGTCGATCACTGCCAGAGCTGCCAGGGCATTATTCACATTGTGCAGCCCCGGTACCAGCAGGTCGACCATCTGGCTGGCGGAGGGGCAGACTGCCTCAAAACTCATCCCGCCCCAAATATTGATCTCCGGCTGGAGCGCCCGATACTCTGCCTGCGGGGATTTCAACCCATAACCCAAGACCTTCTGATCTTTACGACCAGCCTGGGCTGCCAGTTTAGCGGCTCCAGGGTCATCTATACCTGCCAGCAAGGTCCCTTCTTCCGTAAGGAGGCCGCTGAATTCCACGAAAGCCTCATAGAACGATTCCGGCGTGGGGAAGCAATCCGGGTGATCGTGCTCGATATTGGTTACAACAGCCAGATCCGGCGATAGTCCCAGGAACATATGGTCGTATTCATCTGCCTCAATGACAAAGGCTGGTCCCTTGCCGGCATGGGCGTTGCTGGACAGGTTGGCTGACACTCCGCCAATAATATAAGACGGGTCTTGCTCGAGAGCCGTAAGCAGCCAGGCGATCATTGCCGTGGTGGTAGTTTTACCATGCGTCCCGGCTACGGCAATGCTCGTTTTGCCTTCCATCAGGCGGCCCAGGAAATCGGCTCGCTTAAGGACCGGGACGCCGGCCTGAATGGCTGCCTGGACTTCCGGATTATCGTCCGGGATGGCGGACGACCGCACAACCAGATCGGCGCCCCGGATATGCTCACTGGCATGCCCGGAAAAGACCCGCCCCCCAGCCGCTTCAACCCGCTGGGCCAGGGGTGAGATCTGGCGGTCCGAACCGCTGACCTGGTACCCGCTTTCCAGCAGGACCAGGGCAATGGCCGAGAGGCCGGTACCGCCGATGCCGATCAGGTGAATGTGGTTCATCAGCCTTCCTGGGTCAGATAAATACAATGATGACGAATAAAAAGGCCACTCCGACCGCAAAATAAATCCACGGAATGGTCAGCCATTCTGGAGGCAAGATCTGCAGCAGCCGCTGGGCAGCTTCGAAGTAGGGCTGACCAGCCTGGGGCGGGATGATGATTGGAAACGGATAGTTGGCGTCATTTAAGAAATACCAGATGCTGCCGACCACTAAGAAACCGTTTAAACCGCCCAACATAAAACCCAACAGGGTATCCTGCAATCGTTCTCGGGCAAAGCGCGCCCCGGCAATGGCTCGGATGTTGGGTGTCTGGTAGCTGAAGAAAACCAGCAAGATCAGGATGATTGTCCGCATCCAGAATTGGGGACGCCCGCCTGAGGTAGCGATCGTGGTAATCACCACGCTGACGTACGTCTCGAGCACGGTGATCAAGAATAATGACAGAACGATGCCAAAAGTAACCAGGATTTCTTTCGCCCAGCCGCGCATTGCGCCGATGACGGCGAATAGGATCACGTACATCCAGAAAACGATTAACAGACTGATCACAGCTTAGGTCCTCCTGCGCCAGGGCTGCCTGCCAGGCCGATTAATTCCTTGGCGATCAGGCTGGCAGCCTGGGGGGTGGCAAGTTGGTGCATGGCCTGACGCATTTTTTCTCGTCGGGCAGGATCAGCAAGCAATTCGCGGACCGTTGGCAGGAGCTGCTGCCCCAGATCCTCGTCTCGCAGGAGTACGGCTGCCCCCCGGTCTGCCAGGTACTCTGCATTGACTCGCTGGTAGCGCCAGGCATAAGGGTAAGGAACCAGAATTGCAGGCAGGCTAAAAAGGGGAAACTCCCCCAGCGTAGAGGCGCCTGCCCGAGACACAACCAGATCGGCCACGCTGTATGCCGCGCCCATCTCCGCGTGCAGATAAGGGTATGGGTGATATTGCCTGGCCAGGTCCGGGGCCAAGGACTGGCTGGCTGCCTGAACTTCGGCCCAATCAAGACTGCCGCTGATATGCAAGACCTGAGCTTCTCGCAAGAGGTCCGGCAGAATAGATAGCAGAGCCCGGTTGATGGAGCGCGCCCCTTTGCTGCCGCCAAACACGAAAACAACCGGTAAATCTGAGGTCAGTCCCAGAGCCAGGCGGGCCTCCGGCTTGTTCCAGGCTTGCAGATCCGGCCGGGTCGGATAACCACTGACCCTGACACCGGCCCGGCGAGGGAAGAACTGGCGGGAGGTGTCGGTGGTCACCGCGATCCGGTTGGCTGAGCGTGCCAGGGTCTTCAGCGCCAGCCCGGGTTCGATATCGGGCACATACAGCAGGGAGGGCCGGCTGTGCCCGGCGAGCGCCATCGGGACCGCAACATACCCGCCGGTGAAAAACAACACATCCGGCCGGTAGTGGGCCAGGATATTGCGGGCTTCCAGAAAACCCTGGCCTAGCTGAAGCAGGTTGCCCGGCAGCGCGGCAAAGCCGACGCCGTGAACGCCCGCCGCAGAAATCTCTTTATAAGGGATTCCGGCTCGTTTCACCAGGTCAGCCTCCATACCGCCTTTGCCTCCGACCCACAGTACATCGGTCGAATGCCCGGTATCAGCGAGTGCCTGCCATACGGCGAGGGCGGGGTACACGCCGCCCCCGGTCCCGCCGGCGCAAATCAACAACCGCACCAAACAACCTCCCTTTTTCTTGCTTGCTTTTTTCAGATTGGCGTGAGACATTCATCAAAATGCCAACCGCCGCCATAGATACCCACAGGTTCGAGCCTCCGGCGCTCAAAAATGGAAGCGCATTACCGGCAAAAGGCATCAGGCTGAGCATGACGGCCATATTGACGAAGGCTTCCCAGGCGATCCAGATGCTCAGACCGCCAGCCAGCAGCCGGCCAAACTGATCGGGCGCGTCCATTGCAATCGTCAGGCCCCGCCAGAGCAGGAGCCCATATAGCACGACCAGCCCGATCGAGCCGAATGCGCCGGTCTCTTCGCCGACCACGGCAAAAATACTGTCAGTGGACGGGAAAGGCAGCCCGGTCATTTTGGTGCTGGACTTGCCGATCCCCACTCCAAACCAGCCGCCTTTCACAAAAGCCTCCAGCGACCGTTGGATATGGTATGAGCCCTCGGTCGGATCCTGCCAGCCGGCTAAGTAAAAGGCCAGGCGTTCGCGGCCGGTTGGCGTGAACTGGACCACCAGGTAGCCGATGATCCCGGCTGCGATGACCAGCAGGAAGATTTTCTTCCACTCACCCCCGGCGAAGAAAAACATCGTCCCGCCCAGGAAAAAGATCGTAATCACTGCGCTCAGGTCCGGCTGCAGGAAGATCAGGCCACCGATGATACCCAGGATCGCCGCCAGCGGCGCCAGCCCAAAACTGATGGTGCTGAGCTGCTCACGCTTGGAGTACATCCAGGCCGAGAGATAAATCACGGCAACCAGTTTGGCTAGCTCGGAGGGCTGGATGGACCCGCCGATCAGGGTGCGGACGGCATTGTTGCGAACTTCGCCGATCGCCAGCACGACCGCCAGCAGGATCAGCGTGGCTGCAATCGCTGGCAATGCCAGTTTTTGCCAGTGATGGTAATCCATCATCGTCATCCAGCCGATCACCAACAAACCGGAGAAGGCGAACAGCAGCTGGCGACCAAAGATCGTGGTTGGATTGCCGTATACCTGGATCGAGTCATCCCAACTGGCGGAATAAACCATCAGCAAGCCAAAAACCAGCAGCGTAAAAACAGATAATAGCAAAATGATGTCAATGCCAAGAACCGTCCGGCGAGGCGCCGAAGGACCAATCCAGCTGCGAGATCTTACACTAATTGTTTCACCCAATGTGCGAAACATACTCCACGCTCCTCAAAATCAATAAATTCGTCAAAGCTGGTGCCGCCCGGTGAAAGGAGCACCACATCGCCTGGTTCAGCCAGGCCAGCAGCGGCCTGGACAGCCTGCTTCAGGCCGCCACACAGGGTCACGCTGGGCCTGCCTGGTTGGCTTTTGGCCAATTCCACCGCCTGGGCAATGATGCCGGCGGCTTCCCCAAAGGCAATCAGGTGATCGACCCGCTCACATACCAGCCTGGCAAAATCCTGCCAGGGCAGGTCTTTATCTCGCCCACCTGCCAGCAGTACCAGCGGCTCGTCAAAAGAGCGGATGGCTGCCATAACCCGTTCTGGAGCGGTGGCGATCGAATCGTTGTACCAGTCCGCACCGCCCCACTTCCGGATCCATTCCAATCGGTGGGCGACTCCTCGGAAACCCCGGATCCCGGCCTGCATGGCTGAGACAGGCAGCCCGGCTGCAGCTGCAATTGCACAGGCCGCCAACGCATTGAGCAAGTTATGCCCGCCGCGCAGCGGGATTTCGCTGTCCGGCAGCACAGGTTGGAGCTGGCTGCCATCGGGAGGCTGTACTACCATCGTCCTGTCCTGCATATACGTGCCTGCAAATCCAGCCGGTATGGGATCAGGCGCCAGCACTCCAAATGTGGACAGCCCGCCGTGGACCTTGTCTCGCAGCTCCCAGGCGCCAGGATCGTCCCTGTTCAGCACCGCCCTGCTGTGGGTGCCCTGGAAATCCAGAATTCGGGCCTTCGCCGCAGTATATACCTGCATCGTTTTGTGGCGATCCAGATGGTTGGGCGTGATGTTAAGGATCGCAGCGATCCCAGGAGATTCGGTCATGATCTCCAGCTGGAAGCTGGAAAGCTCCATGACTGCCAGGTCCTGGGGCTGCATTTCATCGACCTGGCTGATCAGCGGCAAACCAATATTGCCGCCTACCCATAATCTTCCCTGCTGTTCAGCTCGCCGGGCAATCTCTCCGACCAGGCTGGTGGTGGTGGTCTTGCCGGCGGATCCGGTGATCCCGATCACCTGGCAGGGAGCTGCTTCCAGAAAGATCTGCGAGTCGTTCGAAAGCGGGATCCCAGCGGCTCTAGCGGCTGATACCAGCGGCAAGTCGAGGGGTACACCGCCAGAGGGGCAGAGCAGATCGCAGTCCTCCAGCAAGCTGAGCGGGTGGCCTCCCAAGGTCCACTCCACCTGGTCGCCCAGGTCCGCCAGGCTTTGCTGGGCGTCCCTCAACTGGTCGGCAGACCGGCGGTCATTGATCCTCACCGCCGCACCGTGGCGCACAAGGTAGCGGGCCAGCGCCAGTCCCTGACGGGCAGCCCCAACCACAACCACTTTGCGACCCTGCCAGTTTGTGGTCATACAACTGCCAGGGCAACTGCGATCATGGCGAACATCAGGCTGATCAGCCAGAACCTTTGGACGATCTGGGTCTCGCTCCAGCCTGAGAGTTCGAAGTGGTGGTGTAAGGGCGTCATCTTGAACAGCCTTCGGCCTCCGGTCAGTCGAAAATACGTTACCTGGAGTACAACACTCAGCGTGACGCTTACCGGGATCACCGCAATCAAGGGTAGCAGGATCCACTGACCGGTCATCAAAGCGACCACACCCAGAGTTGCGCCCAGAGCCAGCGAACCGGTATCGCCCATAAAAAGCTGGGCCGGGTGGACATTGAACCACAAAAATCCGAACAGCGCCCCAACCAGTGTGAAACAAAAGCGGGCCACGAAGACCTGTCCCTGCAAGATCGCTATCCCGCCGTAGGTTGCAAATGCGGTCGCTGCGATCAGGCCGGCCAGGCCGTCCAGTCCATCGGTCAGATTGATGGCGTTGGACATGGCAACGATGATAAAAGCCGCCAGCGGGATGTACAGGACCCCCAGCTCAATCTCAGTCTGCACCCCTGGAAAGAACAATTGGGGTACGTCGAGCACCTCGTACAAACCGTATGCGGTAATGACTGCCAGGATGACCTGGAAGAAAAACTTGGTCCGGGCTCGCATGCCCTTGCCGCGGCGGCCGCCGCGCAGCCCTTCCCAATCGTCCACCGCGCCCAGGATGGAATATAAAACCAGCACACCCATTGGCAGCAGTACGGATCGCCCAATGACAGTCACGCCAATCACGGAGGCGGCATTCATCAGCACCGTGACCAAAACCACGGGTAACACGATCATCACACCCCCCATCGTGGGGGTTCCTAATTTGGTAAAGTGCCTTTCTGGCCCTTCGACTCGGATTTCTTTGCCGACTTTAAAGTAGCGCAGAATCCGGAGCAGGGGCGTTCCCCAGATAACGGTCAGCATGAAACTGATTCCGGCTAGAGCCAGGACGAGCGAAGTTCGCTCCATTTAGTCTGTCTCCAACGCTGTAACGATGCGGTCCATCTGCATGCCGTGGGAACCTTTGATGAGGACCACATCTCTGGGGCTCAGTTGAGTTTTTAAGAGTTCAATCGCCTGGTCGCTGTTCGACACTTCATGGATGACTTTTTTCGACAGGCCCGCCTGCCAGGCAGCCCGGGCGATATCTCGGGCGCGTTCACCCACCGTAATCAACAGGTCGGCTACTTCGGCCGCCCGTACACCAACCATCTCGTGACCCTGGCGTTCGTAAGGTCCCAGCTCCAGCATATCGCCTAATACGGCGACTTTATGTCCCTCCAGCTCATCCAGCAGGTTCAAAGCTGCCAGAGTGGACTGGGGTGAAGCGTTGTAGGTATCATCCAGAACCAGTGCGCCGCTTACCGAGCGTACCGCCACCAGGCGCAGCTGGGTGTGTTCTGAGCGCAAACCATTGAATATTTCCTGCCAGGTCAGGCCTTCCACCAGGCCGATCGCGGCTGCCCGGAGGGCAGTGTGGACCGAATGGCGCCCGATCATGGGCACCCGCAGGGTAATCACCTCGTTGTGGTAGTGCAGCCGGAAGCGGATTCCTTCCAGCCCCAACCCCTCGACATTATCTGCCCACAACTCTGCTTGCGGATTAAGCCCGTAAAAGAACACCCGGGCTGAGGTTTGGTCTGCCATTTTGCGAACCCAGCTGTCGTCGTAATTGAGGATCGCGACGCCTTCGGGAGCGCTCGGCAGCGCTTGAACCAACTCAGCCTTACCCCGGGCGATCGTCTCCTGGGAGCCGGCTCGTTCAGCGTGAACGGTGCCGATGTTGGTCACCACCCCGACCTGTGGCAGAGCCAGGTCGCACAGCAGGGCAATCTCACCGGGCACATAGAATCCCATTTCCAACACCGCCCGCTCATGCCCCTCGCTCAAGTGCAGCACAGTCAGCGGCAGGCCGATTTCGTTGTTTAAATTGCCTGGACTTTTTAAGGTGCGATAGCGCTGGTTAAGAACTTCAGCGGCCATTTCTTTGGTGGTCGATTTGCCCACGCTGCCTGTGATGCCAATCACTCGCAGGTTGAGCCTGCGCCGCCAATACCGGGCTGTTGTTTGCAGGGCCTGAACGCTGTCGTCCACCCGCAGGCAGAACGGCGCTTCCAGCCCGGCAAGCACTGCCGGATCGACTGGTTTTCGCAAATCCAGGCAGCGGTATGGCTCTGGCATATCTTGCTGGATAAATGCCAGGTTAGCGCCTTTTTCAAAAGCCTCGCCAACAAACTGGTGCCCGTCCACTCGCTCGCCCGGGATCGCAACAAACAATGCCCCTGGAATCACTTTGCGTGAATCGATCACCGCTTCAGTGATTACCATGCCAGCCCCTTCGGGTCGGTCTTGGGTGTTGGCTGCGATGATATCCGCTAAGGTCAGCATGCTACCTCGTGCGAGCGCCACACTTGAAGGCCCAAGACCGGCTGGCTCATTGCCCGTAGACTTGCAGGCGCACCCGGTCGGGCGGCAGGTCCATCAGAACCACCAGGTTCTGAACAACATCCCGGAAAACCGGAGCAGCTACTTCCGAGCCCCAGATCGAAGTCTGCGGCTTTTCCAGCCAAACATAAACCAGGAAGCGGGGATCATCAACCGGACCCCAGCCCACGAAGGAAGCGTTCGTCTGGTTGCTGGTGTAGCCGTAAGGAGTAGGAATTTCTGCGGTGCCGGTTTTTCCAGCCACTCGATAGCCATCCACCAGGGCATCCGAGGATTCCAATTCCAATGATCGGGCCAGCATCTCCGAGAGAGAGAGGGCCGTATCAGCTCTAATGGGCTGCCCGATTTGCTTCAAGTCGATATCCTGCTGATGGCCTTTGTTGATGATCGAACGGACTATATGAGGCGCCATCATTTTGCCTTCGTTGGCCAAGGCCGAGATAGCGGCTGCCATCTGGATAGGGGTGGCGGACACGCCTTGCCCGAATGAATTGGTACCAAGGTCGGCATCGTACCAATCGCCATCCCCTGGTACTTTCAACCGGCCAGCGGCTTCACCGGCCATATCTACGCCTGAAAGGCGGCCGATGCCGAAAGCATTCATGTACTTGTAAAAGTTATTAGCACCGGTCTGGCTTGCGATCCAGGCCAGGCAGACGTTCAACGAGTGCTGCATGCAGCCCTGCATATCCTGGGGTCCCCAGGCGCCGCCATTCCAGTTGTAAATATAAGCGCCGCCAATTTCAAATACACCGGTATCCAGGAAGGTCGATTCCAGGCTGATGGCTCCGCTATCCAATCCGGCGGCTACGGTGAGGACTTTATACACCGAGCCAGGTTCATAAGCCTGGCTGACTGCCCGGTTGAAAGGCGTGCTGCCAACAAAAACTTCACCGTAGCGCCAGAATTCGTTCAGGTTGAGGCGTGGGGTCGTGACCACGGCCAGAAGCTCACCGGTTTTGGGGTCTATCACCACAATCGTCCCCGATTCGGCCCCGCTCTCACTCAGCGCATCATCCAGTACGTTTTCGATACTGACCTGAATTTCTCGATCGATGGTCAAGACCAGGCTGGCTCCCGGGGGTATTTCCGGAAGATCTGTAACCATGTGCGGATCGGACGGGACCCAGACATTGCGCGGCCGCCCGGTCAGCAGATCGTTGTAATGGCCTTCCACCCCAAAATAACCAATGCCATCCCGGCTCACAAAACCCAGAATATTGGAAGCTACCTGGTTTTCGGGGTAAGTGCGCAGCAATTTTGGCGTCTGGACCAGCCCACTAAGGCTGGGGGACAGCTGGTCCTTCCCGGTTGGCTCGCTGGCTTGCATCTGTTCGGCCATCGCATTCAGCCGCTCGATTTTTTCCTCAGAAACGTAATTTGTCAGCACCCGGTAAACTGCATCTTTAGATAAGGGCGTCTTAGCCAGCTGAAGAACTTCGTTGTAATCCAGGTCGAGCACGACATTCGCAGCTAATGCGATCGATTCGGGATTGCGGACCTGGCCGAGCTCAATCCCAACTTCGTAGACTGTCTTATTCCCAGCCAGTAAATCCCCCCAGCGATCGAAGATTTGGCCGCGGGCAGGTTCTACCTTGATATATTTACCCGTGTAGAGCTGGCTTTTATCCAGCAGTCCTTCCAGCGCTTTCGGGTTAGCCTGGATGATCAGGATCCGGGAAACAATTAATAATGGCAATATGGACATCAGGATGCCCAGGAAGGTGTAGCGCCAATTGTGTTCAGTTTTCATCAGTTAATCCCCAAAAAAGGAAAGGGCGGGGCTAAAACATGTTTCTCAAACCATTCAAATAGTGATTCGGTGTATTCGGAAGGCAGCTGATTTTGATCTGAGACCACCGGCCCTGGTGCTGGAGCAAGCACCACCGGCTGGCGATTAATATAATTCGGAACCAGTACATATAATGGGTCAGCAGTGTCTCTGGGTTGGAACCCCATTGCCAGGGCGCGCTTCTCCATCTCGGTAGCCGAACTCGCCAGGGCCAGCTGAGCACGCAGGTCTTCGTTTACTCGTCCCAAATCCCGGATTTCTTTCTGCATCTCGAGTATGTGGCTGCCGACCGCGGCCGATTGGGCGGTTACATAGAGATAGATCCCTGCAACCAGCGCCCCGAATACCAGCACAATCGAAAACACGACGAAAACCTGGAGTTGTTTCCGCCACGGGGCCTGGGAATATGCCTGGGTTAAACCTTTTGCCCTATCCATTGGTTCCTCCTGCTGGATATAGAATCCTTGTTGAACTATATCCTCAGGTTTGCAACTAACGTGCCAGTTTTAGAGAAGGGTTCACTCGCCTGATAGCTTATTTTTTCTCAACCACCCGCAGCAGGGCACTGCGTGCTCGCGGGTTTGTATGAATTTCGGTTGCTTGCGGCCGGATGGGGCTGCGATTGATCTCAATAATGCTCGACTGGTGGCCGCAGGTGCAAACGGGCTGGCGAGGCGGGCAGATGCAATCTCTGGCCTCCTGCCTGAAATACTGCTTCACTATTCGGTCTTCAAGTGAATGGAAAGCAATAACCGCCAGACGGCTGCCGGGTTTCAATTCTGTCACTGCCTGGGGTAGAACTCTCTCCACTGCATCCAACTCCTGATTGACTGCGATCCTTAATGCTTGAAATGTGCGAGTTGCAGGGTGCAGACGGTGACCATGACCCCGCGAGGGATTTGTTCGCATGATAATGTCAGCCAATTGCCGGGTCGTTCTCACTGGCCTTGCATTTACGATTGCCCTGGCAATCTGGCGAGACTTGCGCTCTTCGCCGTAGCGAAAGATTAGATCCGCTAATTCTTTCTCTGCCAGCGTGTTGACCAGGTCACCAGCGCTCACCTTGTTTTGGGGGTCAAAGCGCATATCCAATGGTGCCTCTACCTGGAAAGAAAAACCCCTTTCGGGTGTGTCGAACTGCATGGAGGATACTCCCAGGTCGAGCAAGATACCATCGACCCCCTGCCAGCCAATTTTTTGGAGCTGCTCGCTCAAGCTGGTATAGGATGCCCGCACCATGATCGCCCGCTCGCCAAACTCGGCCAGCCGATTATGGGCGATTGCCAGTGCCTGGGGATCTACATCCAGTCCCAGCAGCCGTCCGTCCGGCGAACTGGCTTGCAGGATACCCCTGGCGTGACCACCGGCGCCTAAGGTGCAATCAACATATTGTCCAGCCTGCTGAGGCCTTAAAGCGAGTAAAATTTCATGGTAAAGAACCGGATCATGTGGGAGCTGCTCTCCCGGATTCAGGCCAGCCATGGGCGAGGGGCTTTAGCCAAACAGCAGTTCGTAGGCTTCAAAGCGCTGGGCATTCGCTTCAGAGTCGTTGATCTGCTCCGTTTGAGCTTCCCAACGCCCGGGCGACCAAATTTCAAAGTGCTCGCCGGCACCGACAACGACAGCCTCGCCCTCGAGACCTGCCGTCTGGCGCAAGAATTGTGGCAGCAGGATCCGGCCTACGCGGTCAACCTCAATCCGGTCAGCTGTGGAGAAGAGCAGCCTTCTCAGGAGTCGAGCCGTAGGGTCGGTCATGCTGGTTTGGTTAATGCGCCGGGAGATCGCCTCAAACGAGGTGCGAGTGAGGACCATCAGGTTCTGATCAAAACCCTGCATAAGGTAAGCGCCTTCATCCGCCAGCAGCTCGCGAAAACGAGCCGGAATAGTCAGGCGCCCTTTTTCATCCAAACTGTGGTAAAATTGTCCCAAGAACATAAGTTCTAACTTATCCCTTAACGTCAGAACGCCGGCGCAGGCCCGGCGTCCCACTTTGTCCCACTCTCTCCCACGAGTATACACAGTATATACGAAAATTGTCCGAATTGCAAGAGTTTTGCTGGCAACAAGGACTTATGTACTATTCTCAAGTTTGTTAGGTGATCGGGTTGTTCAAAAAATGCGGGCCAGGAGTATGTATCCTGGCCCGCATTTTTTGATTACCCCAACTACAGAAACAACCAAACAAGCGTTCCCTTAATTTGCTGTCTATCGTGATTGCAGGGTGTTCAATTATAATGCTACCCATTGACCGCTTCGCCACATTCATTCATCCCTGAGGAAAACGATGACCGATACTAGAACTAATAATCCCTACCGCCAATTATTTGTCGGGCTCGATGTACAGATTCCTGTGCTGGGTGGGCGCCAGCGTAATTATGTCAATTTGGATAACGCCGCTTCCACACCGGCGCTTAAGGTGGTTCAGCAAGCTGTGGATAATTTCCTGCCCTATTACAGCAGCGTTCATCGCGGAACGGGCTTCAAAAGCCAGCTATCAACCCATGCCTACGAGCAGGCGCGCCAGGCGACCCTGGGTTTTGTCGGGGCCAATCCGGCTGAGCATGCTTGCATCTTCGGCAAGAATACTACCGAGGCGATCAATAAACTGGCCCGCCGGTTTCCGTTTCAACCAGATCGAGATGTGGTGATCACTACGGGGATGGAACACCACTCGAATGATCTGCCATGGCGGGTTCATGCCCAAACCGTGCATGTCGCCCTGCTCCCGGATGGTCGCCTGGATGAAGCCGACTTCGATGCCCGGTTGAGGCAGTATGGCAATCGGGTCGCCCTGGTCGCTATTACGGGCGCCAGCAATGTGACCGGCTTCCTGAACCCGATTGAGCGCCTGGCGAAAAAAACTCACGCAGCCGGGGCTCAGATCCTGGTGGACTGCGCCCAATTTGCACCCCACCGCCAGATCCGGATGGGTAGTCTTGCTGATCCGGCACACCTGGATTATGTCACCATCTCGGCTCACAAAATGTACGCCCCGTTTGGAACTGGCGCGTTGGTTGGGAGGTTGGATACCTTTGAGCGCGGCGATCCGGATATGGTTGGCGGCGGTACCGTTGAGATTGTGACCTTGGAAGATGTTACCTGGGCCGGACCGCCAGACCGGGATGAGGCCGGCAGCCCGAATACCGTCGGGGCAGTCGCCCTGGCAGCTGCGATTGCTCAGCTGGAATCATTTGGGATGGAGGCGGTTGCCCGCCATGAGACCGAATTGACCGTCTATGCCCTGGAACGCTTGAATGCTATTCCAGAGCTGGTGGTTTTCGGGGACCGGGATCCGGCCAATGCTGCCAGCCGGCTGGGTGTCATCCCTTTGTTGGTGAAAGGGATTTCTCACTTCAAGGTGGCCTCCATCTTGGGCTATGAGTTTGGGATTGGAGTCCGGAGCGGCTGCTTCTGCGCTCACCCGTATATCCTGCATTTACTCGGGCTCAACCCGGAAGAAGCTGCTCAGGTGCGTGCTAGCATGCTGGCGGGCAATAAAAGCGAAATGCCTGGATTGATCCGCGCCTCTTTTGGCCTCTACAACGATCAGCAGGATGTCGACGCGCTGGTGGAGGCGCTGCAGCACATCGTCCGCGGTGAATACCAGGGCCAGTACCACCAGGATAGAACTTCCGGGGAATACTTCCCAGCTGGTTGGCAGCCGGATTTTCAGGCTCATTTTAAGATTACCCCCGCAAGCATCTCTTAGTGGTATTTTCGCTGAATTTTCTGCAACCAAAAGAAGGATGGGTGGTGTTCGGTTTGGGCGGCTCCACCGCCCAAACCGAACACCACATTCACTTTTCCATTAAACAAGCTGTGCCTGGCACTCCGGAGCCAGGCACAGCGTTGGTAGGGGAAGTATGGCTTGGTCAGGGCGGCTAATGCGCTCCCCGGCTGCCCAGGCTGCGATCGATCATCATCAGGGCATTGCGATTGTCACCGGCCATTTTAAGCATCTCTAAGATATCCGAAGCGGTTTTTTCTTCTTCGACCTGCTCGGTTAGGAACCACTGCAAGAAGACCTGGCTGGCATAGTCGGCCTCTTTGCTGGCTACCGAATAAATCTTGTTGATCCGGCCCGTGATTTTCTGTTCGTGCCCGAGGGCCGCCTGGAAAACTTCCTGGGGCGAGCCAAATTTTACCGGGGGCTTTTCAAGGCCTTCCAAAACAACCCGGCTGCCGCGGTCGTTGATGTAGTCGAAAAATTTCATGGCGTGTTCCTGCTCTTCATTGGCCTGGCTGCGCATCCAGCTGGCGAAACCGGGCAGGCTCTCGGCTTCAAAATGGGCGGACATCGCCAGGTAAAGGTAGGCGGAAAATAACTCGTCTTTGATTTGCTGGTTCATTTCGTCTAAAACAGATTTGCTCAACATATTTTTTGCTCCTTCCAAGCTTTGAAATATACAAGTTTCTGCTCACGTCCACATTAGGGAGGGGGCAGTTATTAAATGGTTTATATGTCAGGCGTGGTCCTGACACTCCGGGCAGATCCCGAAGAAGTCGAGCCGGGGCGATTCGATCCGAAAACCGGATTTTTTGGCTAGCCGGCGGGACAACTCATCCAGGTCCACGATTTCGGTATCAATGATTTGCTCGCAGTTCGTGCAGATCAGATGCGGGTGGGGCCTTGGGTTATTCCCATCGTAGCGGTTGCCGCCCTCGCCGAAGCTGATTTCAACCAGCTCGCCCATCTCCTTCAGAAGCGCAACGGTCTTGTACACTGTGGCCATGCTGGTCATCGGGAAGGCCTGTCTGACCGTCTCGTAAACCTGCTCAACCCGCGGGTGCCCATCGCTGGTTACCAAAATATGTAGCACGGCCATCCGTTGGGGCGTCATGCGATAACCCTGCCGCCTGAGGCGGGCTACCAGGTCATCGATGCGTTGAGTTGGTGCCTTCATGCCTTCACTCCCGATACTTATAAATAATAGTTATCAATAAGGAATTATACTTTATAAGTATGATTTTGACAAGGGCCAGTCGATAAGAATGAATTCGCTCTTCAGGAATTCCTGGGGATACTTATAGAAATTCCCGATGATCCAAAAAATGGCTCAGGCATGTTTTGCTTGCCTGAGCCACTCTTTTATTAACGGGATTGACTGCTGCCTTATGGTGACCGGGTGGGCAGATCGTCCGTGGCGCGAGCGGAAGGCATAGTGGCGGTGGGAAGCGCAGGAGGGGGCGGGTTGGGTGGCAGGGAGGGCAAATAAAGCAGCTGTCCGGTCACGATCAGGTTCGAGTTCAGGCAGTTGGCCGACTTAATCGCCTGCACGGTTACACCCGTCGACGAGGCCAGGTAGAACAGGCTGTCGCCGGCCTGCACAGTATAGGCCACCCAGCCAGCCGGCGGTTTGCAGCTGGCAGTTGGCAAACTGGTAGCTGTTGAGCTGGCAACCGTTGAGCTGGCAGCCACCGGGCTGGCGGTTGGCAGGGCAGTGGCAGTAGACACTGGCAGGGTTGAAGCGGCACTCAGGACCGGCACCTGGGTAGGGCTGGCAACACCCGCTGTTCCGATGGCGCTCGACGTTTTCTCCGCGCCTGGTGCGCCGGTCGCCTGCGGAACAACCGGCAGGGAAATTCCGGGCGCAGCCGTCTCGGTCGGGAACACGCGGGCCGGCAGATAGGGTGACTGTCTGCGACGCGTTGGCATTGGATAGCACGCCAGCCGCCAGGTCCGGGAAAGCAATATTCAGTCCCAGCCCGAGCAGGGCTACCAGCATCAAACCCGCCCAAAGCAGGATTTTGCGCAACTCCAGGCCACCGGAGACCTGGCCCTCGGCCCGGAAGCCTTCCGGCAAAGGGCCGCTCAGCCGGCCGCGGAAGACCGGGCAGCGGCGATAATTTTCAGACAGGCATACCGAGCTTTGATAGACCAGATTGACCGGCCCCACCGGCTCGGCCTTATGGCAGTGATTTTCATCGCTCGGATAAGCGTACTGCAGCTCGTCATCTTCAAGATCGCCAAGCGCCGGGCAAATTTTCATCGCGGGTCCCTCCCCATATTCTGACAAATGGCAGACAAGTTAAATCCCCACCGTTTCTCAAACCTTACCGCAACAATTCCCTACTCTGCTGATCGATTGGGTTGGCCCCCTGCATATATTAGCCGGAAAGGGCTACCTGCGCAAGGCCGCCCAGGCCAGGCATACCGCCAGCCCAACCGCGGCCCCCTTTTGCAGCCAGGACGCCGTGCTGAAGGCCATCCCCGCTGCCAGCACAGCCCCAGCCAGGGCCAGCCATTCGAAAAGGCGGTCCTGTTCCAGGACGGCCAGCAGGGAGGTGCCCCGCTCAATCGCCCGGGAATAGGCAAAGCCGAGGGTCGCCAGGGCCAGGCTCACCCCCAGCACCTGCACCAGAGTCACCCCCAGCCAGAGCCAATCCATGCGCATCATAACTGTTTGCCCTCTGGCGCCCGCCAGTCATCTGGCGCCCGCCTGGCCAGCGCGGGCTGAGTCACCACCAGCCGATACAGGCTGGCAATCAAGCCCAGCAGCAGCCAGAACAAGACCCCCGGACGGCCGCCCAGGGCAGCGGCGTCCGTCAGGCCGAACAGGAAATGGGCCAGCAGCCCGCCGCTCAAACCGAGCGCCAGCAGCCGCACGCCCCCGTCTTCCCGCAGCAGCCTCACCAGCATGGCGAAGGCCCCCAGGTTGAGGGCCAGGAAAGCCGCCAGCCCCGGCAGGCCAAGGTCCAGGGCGGCTTGCAAGATCTCGTTGTGAGCATGGGTGATCGGCGCTGCCGGGTTATAGCTCAGCAGGGGGTAGAGCATCGGCAGGGCCAGCCGGAAGATGTCCATCCCCAGGCCACTTACCGGCGCGTCGCGGATAGCCCACTGGGCGCGCGACCAGATCTCCAGTCGCTGGGCGAAAGTGACCGTGGATAGCGCTCCCTCGCCCACCAGCTCGCTGTCCAGCAAGCCCGCCAGCAGGCCTTCCAGGCCGGGCAGGCCCACCCACAGCAGTACGCCCACCAGGGCCAGGACCACCAGCGCTGCAACCGGAGCGCGCCTGCGCGCCGGAAATAAGGCCAGAACCAGCCAGGTGCCTGCCAGCCCCGCCGCCAGGTAAGCGCTGCGTGACTGGGCCAGCAACAGCACCCCGCCCATCAGCAGGGAGGCCCCACCCAGTGCCAGCGCTGAAATCCAACCTGGCCGGTGCGTGGCTGATGGCGGCAAGAACCAGCCTGGATTACGGAGCCATGCCAGCGCCGCAAACCCGGCCGCAGGAAGCACCCATAACAGCGTCCCTGCCAGAATATTGGGATGGATGCCGGCCTCGGCCCCCGGCAGTCCCTGGACCCACTGCGGCAGCTGCCCGGTCAGTTCGTTCAGGCCGGTCAGCTTGATGGTGAACCAGCGGGTGCCCACCAGCCCCAGCAAGGCCGCGCCCGTTCCGGCGGCGCAAAAGGCCAGCAGGGCCGCGTTCCAGGCCGCCCGGGTCTGGGTGTAGCGCAGGCTGGTGAAGAACAGCAAGATGCCCAGCAGCAGGCCGGCGATCTTGGGCAGGCTGGTCGCCAGGTCGGGGCTGGCCCACAGGCTGGCCAGCAGCATCCCCACCAGCAGCAGCAGGGGCAGGTTGAGCGGAGTCAGCGGCAGCAGGCGCAATCGGAACGGCCCCCAATCCTCCGCCCAGGCCTGCAGCAGCAGCACCAGCGGAACGCCCGCCAGCAGCCAGCTCCAGCCCGGCCGGATCAGCAGCAGCCCGGGCGCCAGCAAAACGGCTCCCGCCAGCCCGGCCCAGCGTTTCAGGCCCCGGGGCCTGGGGCTGCGGCCGCTCATGGATTCTCCTGCAAGGCCTGCAAGCGGTCCTGGGCCGGCTGGTAATCGGGCTGGGCCGCCAGCGCCTGCCGGTACCAGGCCTCAGCCTGGACATGGTCGCCGCCCAGCCGGTACAGCTCGCCCAGGTAATAATAAGCGTAAGGAAGATCTGGCTGCAGGGCCAGGGCCTGAGTGTAATACGCCTCGGCCCGGGTTGGGTCGCTGAGGTCGTGCAGGTAGAGGTGCCCGATGCCCAGGTTCACCCAGTAGTTCTCGGGCTGGATCGCCAATGCCTGCTCGAACTCCAGCAGCGCCTGGGCGGGGGTGTAGGTGTCTTTCAGGGTCCGGTAAACTTCGCCGCGGTAAAAATGAGCAACGGCCAATTCAGTAGGATAGAAATATTCCCCCACTGTGAGAGCCAGGTTGTAATATTCCAGGGCTGTCTCGGGGTCACGTGGTTCAATGCGTGTCTGATAATATCGGCCATCCCGCAGGTACAGGCTGCTGCGATAAGTGCTGACCTGGGCAGCCTCCTGGAGCGCCAGGCCTGCCTGGTACCACTCATGGGCGGGGTTGTACTGCTCGCGCTGATCGAGGTTGGAACCGATCAGCATCCATAAGCGCCACACCTGGTCGTTCTGCGGGTATTGGCCGGCCAGCTGGCGCAGGTGCGGGCGCCAGTCGAGCCCGGGCAGATCCCGGACGACGACTGCAAGCAGCTCAACCGCTTTTCCCCCGTCCAGCCCGGCTTCGTCCAGCCGCTGGGCGCTCAGCTCGCTTTGCCCCCTCTGGTTGAGCATCACAGCCTGCTGCACCAACCCATCCGGTGAGCTGCCGGCTGCGGTATACAGGCTGAAGGCGGCCTCGCTCTCACCCAGCAGGCAGTGCGTATTCCCCAAAAGGTTCGTGCGCTGATCGGGGGTCAGTGCCAGGGTTTCCAGGCGCAGTTGGGCCTCCCGAGCCAGGCTGCGGGAGGCCTCCGTCAGGAGCGGTGCCGCCGCGCAGGGAAACGGCCGGTTCACCACCGGCCCCGGCTGCGCCCGCATGGCCCGCAGCAGGCCCCCCACCGCCGCGGCGCGCTGCAGGCCGGCCGCGGCGGGAGCCAGGCTCCCCGCAACCAGCAGGACCAGAGCAACCACAGCGGCAGCCAGCGGCAGGCGGTCGGTGCTCATCCTCTCAGCAGGCCCCCTGCGCCCGCAGCACCACCCAGGCGGTCCGCACCAGGATGTAGATGTCCAGCCAGACCGACCAGGTGTTCACATAGCGCACGTCAAATTCGGTCCGCTCGGTGTAGGAGGCCTGGTTGCGGCCCGAGATTTGCCACAGGCCGGTGATGCCCGGCGAGACCCGCATATAATGCGTGAAGTTAGCGCCATAAAGTTCGCGCTGGTCAAGCATAATCGGGCGCGGGCCCACCAGGCTCATCTCGCCCCGCAGCACATTCCATAATTGGGGCAGCTCATCCAGGCTGAAGCGCCTTAACAGCGCACCGATCCGGGTCAGGCGCGGGTCGCAGGCCAGCTTCTGGTAGGTGTCCCACTCCGCTTTCAATGCCGGGTCCTGGGCCAGGTAATCTGCCAGGACTTGGTCGGCGTTCGGGTACATCGTGCGAAATTTTAGGATCTCAAATTCCCGCCCGCCTTTGCCCAGCCGCTTCTGGCGGTAGAAGACCGGCCCGGGCGCGCCTAGCTTCAACAGCAGGCCGAGCAGCCCAAGCAGCGGGGCCAGCGCCAGCAGGCCGGCGGCTGACAGGCTCAGGTCCATCAGCCGCTTGAGGCTTTGCGACCAGCCGTCCAGCAGGCTGTGGCGGATCTTCAAGCCGATCAGCCCGCCGTAAGTCTTCACCGTGACGCTGGTCAGCTCGTGGCCGTTGCCGTGTTCGCTCACCAGCACCACCCGTTCGAAGGCATCCCGGTAGCGCTCGCGGATGGCGTCCAGCTCGCCGATCGGCTGGTAGAGCACCAGGGCGATCTGAATGCCCGCCAGCGGATTATTTTTCCTCACCCGCTGGCCTGCAACCACCAGCTCATGCAAGCCGTCCGGCCCCGGGATCAGCAGAACCGCCGGGCGCAGGCCGCTTTTGGGCTCGCGCTGCAGGTAATCTGCCACTTTGCGAACCGCCTCAGGCGGACCGATCACAGCCGCCGGCTCGCCCCACAGGCCCAGGCGGGCCAGCAAGTGGCGCATCAGGCTGCGGTTGACCGGCACCAGCACCAGGCTCAGCAGGAACATCCCGGCATACACAAAGCGCGAGAAGGGCAGCGCCGGCTGGAGCATGTAGATCACGGCCGCGAAGATCACGAAGGCCAGGGTGGTGCCGGTGATCAGGCGCTTAAACTCCTCGATCACTCCCAGCCCAATGGACGGGTATAAGCCTCGCCAGGCGTAGATCAGCACGCCCAGGGCGCTTAACACCAGCAGCCAGGAAGCCCGGTTGTACGGCAGCCCGGCGCCCAGCAGCCAGCTGCGGGCCGCAATCGCCAGCAGCCCGGCAGCCAGCAGGCCGCTCAGATCGCCAATCACCAGCGCCAGCGACATGACCAGCCGGGAAGCGTTCAGGCTGAGGCTGGCGCGCTGGATGCCCGTCAGGGCGGTGGAAAAGATCTGGTCTGGTTGTGCGTTCTCAGTGTACATAACCCACCTTTTGTATTTCCATCAGGATATAAATGAATTGATTTGATTGAGATATTCCAACAGGATGACTTCTTTATCCCAATTTTCTTCCGCATAACCGCGCCCAATTCACCCAGGCGCAGGCGTTTATTTTCATCCTCGGACAAACAACGGATCGCATCGGCTAATTCTTGGCTATTACCCGGCTGAACTACGATCCCTACACTCGAAACAACCGCATGCAACTCGGTTCCAGGATCTGCTGTGGCGATGACAGGCCGGCCACTTGCCAGCATACCTGCCAGCTTCGATGGCATCACAAGGTCAGCAGCCCCAGAAAGCTGGGGCAAAACGTGTATATCGGCCAGATTTAGGAGATCGTTTAACCGTTCGAACGGCTGCAGAGGCAAAAAAATCACATTGGATAGCCCAGCGGCCTGTTCGAGCAGCCTGGCTCGCTCCGCGCCATCCCCACATAAGACATACATAATTTCCTGATTCGCTGTCTGCCTGGCTGCCTCGATGAGGATATTCAACCCTTGTTTTCGGCCCATATTTCCGGAATACAACGCTATCGTCTGGTGCGGGTTGATGCCAAGTTGTGCCTTAAACCTATTGGGGCCAAACGTTGGTCGTATCGCCTGAGTATCCACCCAGTTGGGCAGCAGTGTGCGCGAGCTTTCCAGAACTCCTTTTTTGGCCAGGTTTGCCAACATGGTTTTCGAAATACTGAGAACTCGATCGAACTGCCGCATGAGCCAGGATTCCAGCCTACGCCCTAATGATTCGAGCGGCAACCTGAATGGAAGCATACTGAGCGATGAAGCTGCTTCCAGCTCGAAATCCTGGATATGCAGCCAGGACTTAGCACCTGCAAGTTTGGCACTCAGCAAGGCAGCCGGCGCGCTAAAAATGGCTGGTGCGATGCTAATCACAACATCCGGCTTCCAGGCCGAGAGAAGCAACATCGGCCACAAGCTGGAGAAAGCGAACGAAGCCAGGTGCAAGACGCGGCTCAACCCGTTGGGCGCGCGGGGCACCCACAACGGGCAGCGATATACCACCATACTCGGACGGCACTCGCGACTGAAGCGCCAGCCGCTATAACCGGTCAGTATGCGCCACTGCGGATAGTAGGGCGGCGCAGTCACCACCCGCAGCTCATGGCCTGTCGCTGTCAGGTATTCAGCCAGCTCGCCGGTGTATTTGCCGATGCCGGTCAGCTCAGGAGCAAAGTTTATCCCGCAGATCAGGATTTTCATTAGGATCGATAAATTCTTAAATGGCTAAAAGGGTCAAATATGATTTTGGTTGATGTTTGCCGGGTGATGCTGCTCCACAATTTGCGCACCGCGTGCCCGTCCGCCGCCAGCTCGCCCGCCAGCCGCTGGCTGAAGGCATAGCCACCATAGGCGTGGATGGTTTTACTCAAAACCGGTGCTCCAATTTCAGACTGGGAATTGGCTGTCCTTATGAATAAATAGGGCATCCATTTGCACGTATCTGTTGTTTTTAGCGCTAGTAGATATATCAATAGGGCAGCGGAAGGAGAAATTGCTTTCTTCCATGACCTGCAAAATATCGCGAAAGCCTTTCTCCCCCTGGTACATAGGCTCGAAGGAGACCTCAACCAAAGCGTAATCGATACTTTTCAACATCTCTGTTGCCCCCGCCAGCACGCTGGATTCATACCCCTGCACGTCAATTTTCAGCAGGACCGGTGCTTCGAGCGGGATTTGTGCACACACGCCGTCTAGGGTTTCCTGGGCGACTGTAATGGTGGCTTTTTCAACCGCATCCGGGAACGCTTCCCGATGCGCCCGCGCGATGGGCAGGACCGAGCTGGCTAAACTGTATTGGTTGACGTGAAATTCCACCTCGCCAACACGATCCCCCAGCGCGCAGGTGTGGACCTTGATCTGCTTCAACGCGGCAACATTTTCAGCCAGGGCCGCGGCGCTTTCCGGCTCGGGCTCGAAGCAGTGAATTTGCGCCTGCGGGTAGAATTGCGTCGCAGTGTAGGCGAACTGCCCGATGTTAGCGCCAACATCCAGGATCGTTTTGGGTTGGATACCCAGGTGGCGAAGTGCGCTCATGATCTGGTAGGAAGTAATCGAGCGCACTTTCCAGGTCAAAAGCGCTTTAATGAAGGCAGCATAGCTATAGATCTGTACTGCTTTCGCAATCTTAGTTTTGATGGGCATAATAAACCTGTGCAGTCACTGCCTAGAACTAAAGTTAAATCAATTATGTTTAAGGCCCCCCAACTTCATGCTGGCGAAACATCCCAAGCAGTGTAAAAATTTAGATTTTTACAAATTCATTCGAATACGTTTATAGACTCCAAATTGGCAGCTTTCCGGAGGTATATCCATTAGATTATGTCAATTTGCTTTTTTCTCTATCCAGTAAAGATAACGTTTCGGGGATCAAGATCTTTCTTACCTGTTGAAACTGCCTGTTCGGCAGCAGTGAATTGAGATCTTCGTTGATGACCGTTTGGATGACATGCTCTTTAATGAACATAGCCAGCACATTGAAGTATTCCCTTGGCTTCTGACCAGTCCGCTCCAGTATGACTGCCTCATTATAGGCATAGCCCTGTATGAAAAAGTGATGGATATCATAAATATCCCGCCCGGCAATAGTCTGGTGTTGTTTATAGCGATCAGTAACCGCCACCAATTTATTGGCGAACATGGTTTCGATATTCTGGCTTTTTATCAGGCGGTCGATTTCTGGAAAATACTGAACGATGTATTGGTTGGATTCGACTTGCAGATTGCTGGCGCTGACTTTTAATGTTCTGCGCTTGCCTGGCACGCTCGGATAACGTAGTTGAAAAAAAAGGGCGTTTTCAAACTCCAGTGTCACAGTGAATCCGGACTGGTCGAAAATCCAGTAAAACGCTTTCCGCAGCTCGGCATCGTGGTCAGGTTCGAGCAAATCGAATTCAAGGTCAACAGAGAATCGATCCAGGAAGCCCAGCATAGTAGCGCAAGAGCCGCACTTGAACGCCAGAGTCTGCGCCATCAAAGGATGGTCCGCGATCTCTATGAGCAACCGGTGCAGATACGATCGATGGATAATATCCTCAGGCCGGAGGTCCATCATAGATAACCGATTTCCTTTTGAAGTGCGTTCACTTTTTCGAAGTCGATGCTTTGCGGGATATCGAAATGGTACCTGGGATTGTAGTACTGCATATCAGTTACCGCTCGCTCGGTCGAGGCTACAAAAACACCCTGTTGTAGAAAAATTCCGGCAGGGTGAAACAGGTATTCATCTTTGAGTTTTCGGTAGCGAAAAGACCACTGACCGACCGTTACTCGCTTGGAGCGATCCGCGATATATGTGTAATCGTAAACTCTCTGAGTGGTGACGCCAGCCTGCGAAAGGACCGATTCCGTGATGAGATAGGTATATCTGTGAATGATCGCCGGGCCAAGCTCCAGGGGATTGAGCGAGGCAAGCGGGATGGTGGAATACAGGACTTTGTAAACAGGAAACAGGACGCCCTTGTCTATGTAGCGGGAGATGGTCACGTACAAATTGTGCCGGTTGGAGATACCCACAGGACAGCCAGATCATTGGTGTGAAACAGCTTGCGGTCTATCTGCAGCAGTTCGCTTATTCTATACATATGTGTATAGGATATTGCAACGTATCCGCACGGTCAAGAGGCTGCTCATATTCAATCGCCATATCTCCAGAAATTGAGGTGAACCATCATATGTGTCGAAGGCTATCTCCTGGCGTGGCATGATCGATTATGTGCTGGAAATTTTCAAGATACGTTTATCGGATTAGGCCCAGGGCTGTTTGGCGCTAGCATAACGTATCTAGGGCAAGCGAAAGATCGCGTGTGATATTCCCCCAATCATACTTTTTCACAACGAGCTCTCTTCCATTTTCCGCGAACCTTATTCTCAAATCAGGATTTCGAGCTAACCAACATATTTTCTCGACAATATCAGGAATATTGTTCGCTTTAAACACATGCTCCCCATCAATCAGTTCATCGATCCCATCAAAAGCCAAATCACTTCCAACAATACAAACTCCCGTAGCCAGGGTCTCAAAGACACGCAGCTTGGTTCCAGCCCCACTTCTTAAGGGAAAGACCATAATGTCTACTTTTGGTAGAAACTGGGCAACATCATCGACGGTACCGGTGAGATTAATTCCACCACCACTATGGATGACAGCAATGTCTTTCAATTTCTTCGGCGGATTCTTGCCTATGATGAGTAATGATACTTTATTATCGGGAAGAATTTCTCTAACTTTGGGGAAAATCTGTTCGCACAACAGCAGAGCGGCGTCAATATTTAGATCCAAGTCCATCGAGCCCAAGAAACCCAGCACAAGATTGTCTGATCGATTTTCAACCCGAAGTTTGAAGCGGTCAGTATCTACCCCGTTGGGCGCAACGAGATAGGTCTTTGATTCATCCTGCAGTGTTTCGCGAATGACTCGATCATCGGCAGTTGATACAGAAACTATCGCACTTGCGTTTCGAAGCATTTCAAGTTCAAATTTTTTGGTTTTGAACAATGAAATCTTCGAGGCGATTGCTTTCAAATAATTCTGGGTAGAAAGATAATACTTGATTTTTCTTTCCCAGTAGAGATGGTCAACATTATGTGTATCTACAATGATGGGCAATATTGAATCCTGTAGATAAGGCACGGTATATATAAAATGACAATAGATAAGATCAAACTGATTGTTTGATAGAACTACCTGAACTTTCGATAGTAAATCTTTACTGTACCAGAGTGCGTAATGATATGGATATTTTCCAACGACAGCTTTTAATTTGTGCAGCCTATTGTCGGCAGGTGTTTTTGCCAGGATAGTATTATTTAGGGGATGTGGGAGATCTATCGCTTTTCCTGGGGCGATCAATGTCACGTTTGCGAATTGGGATAATCCCTCATAGATATTCTTAATCCGAACATGCCCACCTCCGCTAGGTGGATAGGGAAGATAAGGGGAGATCATCAGGAGGTTGTTCATTGATTTGAACTAGTTCTAAAGAGTGTAACTAAGGACTTCTGAGCGACTCTTTATTTTCCGAGCAGGGACCCCCGCAACAACGGTATATGGTTTGACGTTTTTGGTTACTACAGCACCAGCAGCAACAACTGCACCTTCTCCAATCTCAACGCCTGGCAAAATTATACACCGGGTAGTTAAGCAAGCATGATCATGTATTATTATCGGCTGGCCTATCCCTTGATAGTTAGGATCGTCTATATCATGTTGGGCTGTTAATAATATGGCATCCCAAGCAATGTCGACATTATTCCCTATTTCAATTCCAAATCTTCCATCTAGAAATGTGCCAGAATTAATTCTTGTATGATTGCCGATAACAATCTTCCAAGGAGATACCAACTTTACGCGCATACCAATATGAACGTGATCACCACAGTTCATTCTAAAGAGGAATTTATATAATCCCAACCTAATAAAATGTACTGGAAAGAGACTAACAACATAGTTGACCAAAAAGTTCGAAAAATCCCAAATAATATACTTTATGGTCTTACGATTGTGCATTTGTTACCTCGTTATATAAATTAAAATATTTCAAGGCAATACTCGACTGAGAATATTCACTGAGGTCGTATCGCTTAATATCAAGAAATCTATCAGAAGATAATGCAAATTCTATTTTATTAGCGAGTTCGACGATATCCTGCGGTTGAACTAAATAACCATTCCATCCATCAGTAATAACATCCGGGATCCCACCAACTCTTGTTGCAACGACTGGTTTGCATGCAGCCAATGCTTCTAATATAACATTAGGCATTCCTTCCCCATAACTTGGTAATACCAACAAATCACTTATCTGGATGTAAGGGTCTACATCAGTTTGAGGGCCTAGAAGAAATACGTTCTCAATTTTATTATCTTTGATTATTTGAGACATATCACTGAGGTGCTTTCCATCGCCCACAAACAATAAAACAACTTTCACGCCTTTGATGGTTAGAAGCCTATGTGCCTCGACTAAATCAAAGATCCCTTTTCCTTTTACCATCCTGCCTACGAAGATCAGTATTTTATGATGATCTGGAATGCCAATAGATTTGCGTAGACAAAATAAATGTTCTTGCTGGAATTTTTTTATTTCTGGAGCAGGGTTATTGATCTGGATAAGTTTTTCAGGAACTATTCCGGACTTAAGCATGCGGTGATAAGTTTGTTTATCAACAGCTACTACTTTATCTGCCCTATTCGTAGCAACATTATCCAACCAACTGTATAGACGAATTTTCACACCAGTTTCGTCAATGATCCCATGCTTGGTTATAACTACTTTAAATCCTCCTTTTTTCATATCGAGAATAACCCTTGTAATGACATTACCTCGAAAGCCTTGTGTGTGAACGACGTCGAACTCATTACTTTGTATAAAGCTTGCCAGTCTTGACAACGCACTAATGTCACGTGGGCCGTGATATGGTATCCAGGCTAAGTTCAGTCCGATTGCTTTTGCCTGTTGAACCAGCCATCCTTCTGGCGAGTTTGAAAGATATCCAACCGTTAAGGATAACCCATTCAATTTCGCCAATGCAGGATAAATCCTAATAAGCTGTGTATTGATCCCCCCGATTGACGAACTTTCGCGTAGGTCAAGTACTCTTAACATGATTCTTTACATCAGTAAGCTCAGACCTTAATACTCTGATTAATAAGACTTGGACTCCAGCCATTACCCATAATATTTTCCTGGTTTCCATACCTCCACCCTGTAAAATGTAGAGCATATAGGTAATCATCGCAGAAAATATTAGGGTAGCTAATACATAATAATTCGATTCAATAGTATATTTACGTTGTTTAATTATCAATTTTCCCAAATAATATGATGGATATATCATAAATATTAAATAGAAGAATAACCCTATAATGCCCACATCCAATGATATACCTAAGTAAACATTATGGGGACTCAATGCTGAAAAATTATAATAATGTGGAATAGAAGTTGTTTTTAGAAGTTGTATACCCCCATTCCCAATGCCATAACCAATAATAGGGCTTCTCAAGAAATTATTGATTGCTGAAGGCCAAATAAGTGTTACTCTGTCTAATTCTTCATTGCCTAAAGTGGCAAATCTAGATAAGTAACCACTAGGTATATTGATAAATATAATTAGGGTTAGAAATCCAAGGAAAAATAAATACGGCAATTTTTTCTTTTGAAGAAATACGGAGATCAATGCGAATATAAAAAAAGATACCAATCCTGCCCGGGATTTTGTATATAAATCAGTAATGAGCATTGAAATGAAAGTCGTAAAATATATATACATTAATATCGTTCTAGAAAAATGTTTTATCCCCCAATATAGTGGTGGAATCAATGTAATGCTGAGCATAAAATAATAATTCTGATCATTGGTCGCGCCAAATAAACGTTCAAAGTCCGCAGTAGAATTTACCAATTGACTTATTTGATAGATACCACTAATGACTAGTCCAACACCACCGCAAGCCAACGCAATTAATGTGTAATTGATAGCTCTCCTATCATCATTCTGGTTGATTATCATGAAATATAGTATGCTCAAGAGAGAATAGCTAGTTAGGAATTGAAGAGACGAATTTAAATCATTGCTCCACAGAAGGGAAATGACGGCCCAAGCGAGAAACACCAGCAGAGATTTAAATGGAACATCAATTCGAAATTTATACTTCTTGATTAATGCATTAAGCATGAAACTTGCGAAGGCAAGTAGACCGATGCCTTTGATTATGATGGCAAAATTATCTTTTAAAAAATATTCAACAGGAATGGTTAATATAAAAATAAAATAGGCAATTTCTGGTTTTATGAGTAGAACAATTACGGTAATTGCAGCGAGAAGAGGTATAAATAAATTATTATTTATGGATAATCCAAGTGAAATGGAAAATAAGATTGTAAAAGAAATAAATAATATATTGAGCAACCTAGATTTGCTTCCGAGAAAATAATTAGCTAGCATCAAATTTACTCATCATGATTTTGTCGAATAGATTGGCTAGTTCTTTAGCATGTTCTCTTCTGTTGAATGTTTCCTCAATATGTTTGGAGAGTATCTTAAAATCGTCCAGAATAATCGTGTGATCAAGGTTCAGGTACCAACTAAACACATTTTCAATATCTTGTTCGTTTATCGTATCACCAATAATCATGACACTTTTTCGATCCGATAACATATCTTCTAGCTGTTGTGATTTTCCAATAATTAGTATAGGTCTCTGAGAATAGATATACTCAAAAATCTTGCTTGAAACTTCAGCATTGGAACTTGAGTGTACCCCAATGATCAGTAATAGGATATCTGCTGATTTTTCAAGGTGTAAGGCTTCTGTATAGGTTACGTTTTCAAATTGTTGTAAAACAATATTTGGTGAACCAAGCTTTTTCGATAGAACGTTTTTCGGGACAAAACCGATTAATTCTATATTTATTGTATTTTTTATGAGATTTTTCATACAGTAAGCATCAAGGGAATTAATAAATTGCTTAAGAATGCCCTCCCTTGCACCATAGATCGCACCTAAGTGGCGGATAAAAATACGATCCTTATTTACCCTTCGATTTCCTTCAATCTGAAGATCAATAAAATCAGCAGGATCGATACCATTGTTTATTACAGTTACGTCAGGAGATAAGTGCTTCCACATTTTTTTATGCTCCAGACTTCGGCCATTATTTGTGACAATTACTTTATCAGCAACTCTCAACAATTCTTTTTCAAATAGATAATCCCAATATTTGTAAATTCTGGGACCTATTCTATAAGGAGTTAAGTACCATTGATCGCGATAATCTAGTATTAATGGCTTCTTTGTAATTCGATGAACTATATATGCTGCTATGAAATTGGCAGTTGGAGGTGTAGACGCGAAAAATTATTTTACAGTCGTGTTTGTTTATAAGAGCAATTGTCCTAACAACCACATTTGCTGTCCAAAGCAATAAATCCCCCGGGCATGGTAAAAATTTGGAAACCCAATGTCTGCCTCGAAACCTAGGTAATGGGTCATTAATATGATGAATAATAATGTCGTCAGTAGGAATTATCGTGTTGTCAATATCAGGATAAGAATTAATCTTCGTTGTTATAACGATTGGATCCCACCCATTATTTTTTATATAGTAAGCCAGTTTACCTAAACGAATAGAAGCAGCGGCTTGCGACCCGCCAGCCGGAGGGAATATATATGATAATAAAATAAATTTCTTGTCTCTACTCATTATGAATGACCGACATTTTCTTCATTATATTAAATCGATCCCCATAAAATACTGAAACAATGAATAGATAAAATACCAAAGCAAATCCAAAATATAACGCCAAAGATAAACCAATGAGAAGACTATTCCCGTCAGTAGTAATCCAGGTGCTGAGAATTAATTTACTCAAATAAACGCTAACAATTGATATTAATAATATTTTCGACAACTCAACAATTGGATAGTATTTAGATAGATTAACTTTAAACAATTGGCAGTATCTAAATAATAAGTAAAAAGAAGGAACAATATTTGATAATAAAACCACGTAGGCCATTCCTGCAATTCCAAATAACTTGGTAAGGGGAAAAGACAGCACAAGCATAACAATAACACTTATTAATGATGAATTCATAATCAGTTTTGAGCTTCCAACCACTTTTGCGAGGCTTGCGTATTCGATTACTCTGATATAGGCTATCAAAGCAAATATCCTAAATGGAATACTACTTTCCGCATAATTGCTCGAAAATAGAAACTTAACGACCGGTTCAGCAAAAACCACACAAAATGTTGTTGGCAAGTAAATAGCAAGTGCTGATCTTTCACAGGCTATTTTCCAACGGCGAAAGATATTCTCCATATTATTTTTTTGATAATCTTGCATTAATTGGGGAATGAGTACATTTGAAACAGAGTAACCGATTGTGCCAATAAAAGGTATTTCCCTAGCTCCAAGGCTATAAATGGCAAAATTTTGAGTGCTTAAAAGGATTGACATAACTACTTTATCAAAATAACTAAGGACATAACCTGGCAATCGGCCTACTTGAATGGGCCATAAATATTTTGTTACTTCGATAATAATATCCTTATCAATCCATTTGGATTTTGCAAAAAGGTATTTTCTCAACAGGACTGGGATCGTTAAGAATTTTAATAATGATACGGATACCCACATCATCAAAGCATATTCGAAACTTTTCCCCAGCCAAATGGGGATTACTATTGATATTAGTGACAAAATAGCAAAGGTTGTTTCCAGTCCTGTAGCAAATAACGAATGCCCTTCGCTCAAATAGATTGGCCTGATGATCATACTTGGGATAGATCCCAATGGTATCAACGAGGTTATTGCTAGGGTGAATTTTAGACTTGGATTATCGTAAAAGGACGATAAAACAGGTGCCAACAATATTAACCCGATTGTCGCCAATAAGCCGAGAACCGTTGTGAATATCAGTAAAATTTTGGCAAAGGATTCACGTTCCCTTCCATAAAACAAGTTCCAAAACCGATAGATAGAATTGCTTATGCCAAACTCGAAAATATTTATTGCCATCGTAATTAAGTATATGATTTGTCGATAAGTTCCCATTGTGCTTACAGTAATTAATCTTGCTAATATCATTGTTGAGACAAAACTCGAAATGAAAGTAATAGCGTCACCCAAAACAACTAATGATATTTGTTTTCCAAGGGAGCCAAAGATATTATTAAATTTATTTTGCATGTTGTTGATGTTCACTGATCAGTTTATTTTGAAAGCTCGTATAAGGCTAAAAACCAAATATATGTATGTTTCCTTAATGGCCAATTCTGTTTGATAACATTCTTTATCCTTTTGACCAAGCGAGAGAGCGAAGTAGAAATATCTATATCTGTATCATTAACTTTCGGTGATGCTCCACATTGAGGGCAAATTGAGTAGTTCGTGAAAGGTGCTTTGCTACCTCTTAGTCTATGTATCTCTGGATAGGGGAAAAGCGTATATGTTTTATAAATTGGTTTTAGTATTATTAAGGTTACTGTGGATCCGAAATCGTCAAATAGATACTTAAGATCATGTTCGGAAAAACTTCGCATGTGATGATATGGATGAAATACACAATAACAGTTTGTACAATATACCTGGGCTCCCGCCAAATCCTCCTTGTAAGGAGTGGTTAATAATATATTGGCTTTCGCGACGCGAACTAACTCTGACAAGGATTTATGATATATCGTAATTGGCAGATGTTCTATGACTTCCGATGCAATAACTAAATCAAAACTATCATCATCAAATGGCAAATTTCTGATGTCGGCCTGACTAGAGTCAAACTTCACATGTTTTAAAGCCGTAAAACTCCTGTCTACTCCGACTACGATAGAGGCGGAATGTATTTGGTTTGTGATAAAACCATTCCCACAGCCCACATCTAAAACCGTTCCTATACTATCGGGTATTGATTGGAGAATTTGGTTGAGTCTTTCATATTCTTGAGATGAATATTTATCAAGATCCCAGTAAGCATTAATATCAAACATGTCGAATTGTGATTTGTCAAACATCATAAGTAATCGCAAAACAAGATTGGATGAAATTAAATCAGTACTATGATTTTTTAGGGAAACTTGTCAGATAACTCATCAAGAAAGAAGTTATGCAGGTCAAGGGGAAATTGGGCGTTTATTGGCGGGCATTGCCTGCCGATCTCCCACCTACCCCAACTGAGTGAGTTCTAATAAATATCGATTGGAGCAAGCTCTAACAATGAATGTAATTTACTGTATAAACACGCCAATAATATCAGCTATGCCTCTCGCTGAGCATCTACGAGAGTGATAATATAGCCGCTTAGTCGACAAAACCTGTAACCATCAATTCCCATCATGGGTGCCTTATTGATAGGCTGCAGTTCTGAACAACTGAAAGCCTGTCATGCGAGATATCCCATGTTTATTTGATACCCACATCAATCCCATCAATAGCCTCGCAAACTACTTCAAAATTATGCAAAACCTCGTCGTTGGTATAGCGCAGCACCCGCAAACCGTAGCCTTAAAAAATCTGGGTGCGCTGAGCGTCGTGCGCCTTACCGGCATCCGAAAAATGCGAACCGCCATCCACTTCGGTCACCAGCTTCAAGCTGGCGCAGTAAAAATCGACCATAAAATGATCGATTGGTCTTTGCCGAACGACCTGGTGCTTGCGCATCTGGCGAGCGCGTCCCACCAGGTCGGGATTGTAGGGCAGGTGAAAACCTGTATCGACGGCCTTGCGGTTCACGGCTGGCTGCTTGAGAGGCTGCCCGGGAGAATCAGCTAGACCTCAGCCGTCCAATCATTCGGCTCAGGCCGCTTGGCTTTCTTACTCCCATTCTCCACCCCCTCAGTCGAAATATATGCTTCCTGGCTGGCCTGGGAGTAGCGGTAGTACCCGTAGCGCCCGTAGCGGCGCTTTTTGACATCCAGGTTGTTGATCACCACCCCCAGGATGTTGGCCTTGACGCGCCGCAGCTGGTCCACGGCCTGGCGGGCCACGCCGCGCCGGGTTTCGCCGGGCATGACCACCAGCAGCACCCCATCCACGTGCGGGGCCAGGATCGAGGCGTCCGCCACCACCAGGGCCGGGGGCGTGTCGATCACCAGGATGTCGGCTCGCCCGCTCAGTTCGTCCAGCAGGGCCAGCATGCGCTTGGAGCTGAGCAGCTCGGCCGGGTTGGGGGGCAGCGGCCCGCTGGTCAGCACGCCCAGGCCGTCCACCCCGCCCGGTTTGACCGAGCCGTTCAGGCCGGGCTGACTGCTCGAAGAACAGCTGCGAGAGCCCGCTGTGGTTGCTGAGGGCCAGCCGGCGGTGCAGGGTGGGGCGGCGGAAGTCGCAGTCCAGCAGGGCCACCTGCTTGCCGCTCTGGGCCAGGGCCACCGCCAGGTTGGCGGCGATGGTGGTTTTGCCCTCGCCCGGCTCGGTGCTGGTGATCAGCAGGCGCTGCAGCGGCTTGTCCACACTGGCGTACTGCACGTTGGTGCGCAGGGTCCGGAAGGCCTCGGCGGCTGGCGAGCGCGGCGCGGCCAGGGTCGCCAGGGAGCCGTTCTGGCCTTCGTGGCGCCCAATCACCCCCAGCACCGGCAGGCCCAGGGTGCGGCCGATATCCTCCGGAGTTTTGAGGGTATCGTCCAGGGCCTCGCGGCCAACCACCGCCCCGCTGGCAAGCAGCACGCCCAGGACAGCCGCCAGCAGGGTGTTCTGCAGCTTCTTGGGCCGCACCGGGTCGGCGGGGATGATCGGCGATTGGATCTGGACCACGGACGAAATGCTTTGGGCCTCCGACAGGCGCACCTGCTCGTAGCTTTGCAGCAGAGTGGAGTAGATCTGGCGGTAATCGGTGATCTTGCTCTCCAGGTTGTCTTTCTCGGCCGGGTCGCTGCTATCGGCCAGCTGGGCGGCGTAGTCATCGATCTGGCTCTGGACGTCGGCCATCTGGGCTTCCAGGCTGGTCTTGGACTGGCTGAAGCGCCCGGTTTGGATCTCCTGGATCTGGCTGGCGAAGACCGTTACCAGCTGGTTGGCGAGCGCAACTGCCTGGGTTGGGACGCTTGATTCAACCTGGATCTGGATCAGCTGGGTGTCGCGCACTGGCTGGACGCTGACCATCTCCTGCAGGTCCTCCAGTGGGATGGCCAGATCAAGCTCGCTGGCGGCTTGCAGCAGCACGTCTTCGCTGGCGATCATCTGCGAGTAGGTGCGGGTCAGGCGCTCAGAGGCCAGCAGTGAGTTGTAGTCGGTGGTGCGGGAGGAGGGCGCTTCGTTGACCAGCAGGGTGGTGGCGATCTGGTAAACGGGCGTGATCTGGCTGCTGACCAGGTAGGCGGCCGCCCCCGCCAGCAGGCCGGCCAGGGCGATCAGCCAGGCCCACTGCCAGAACAGGGCCAGGTATTCGCGGATGTTCAGGCTCTCTTCTTCTTGAACGGGTTCGAAGTTAAAGGGCAGCGCTGGCACTGGTTGGCTGGGGATTTCGGGCATAGCGGTTCATCCTTATTGATAAGTATCGGTTGCCTGCCTACCCGAGGCTAAGCAAAGCGGGCAGGCGTGATCTGGCGTCCATTATACTGAAAGGCCGGGCAGTTTGGCGAGCGGCTCGCCGGCCAGCAGCGCACTCCAACTTCACAGGCTTTTATTGCTCCCACCTGCCGCGCTCCGCCCTTCCGACATCGGAGCCTGGCGCCTGGTCTGCAATTTTTTCGCCCGCTCAGCTTTTTGGGCGTGCCCCGCAAAACGTTAACTATATAGGAAGCAGTTTGGTGAGCCGGCTGCTCACTCAGGGGGCAGGATCTGGCCCGGGTAATATCGCAAAACGTCGTAGCTTTTGGAGGTGACGAGGAAACGCAGGCGGCCTTTTTCGACCACCAGGCGCACTTCTCCAAAGGCGCCCACCGAAAGCAAAGCCTCTTCGATCATGGCAATCTGGCGCGCGTGCAGGAAGCGGGCCGGGTAGGCAAGCCCATCTTGGTCTTCTGGGTCCGGCATGAAGGTGCGGGTTTCATCTTCCATGATCGGGTCCTTCAATTCTCTGTTCTGGGAGCGTGCAGCTTTCGTATCTATAAGCCCCTGAGAGCACCAGGGCCATGCTGAAAACGGCTTTCCTGTCCTTAGACAAAACAAAAGCCATCGCGGGTGCTTTCACCTCTGCGATGTTGTAGTTTTGGATTTAGCCCGCCGGGCCCAGCTGTAATCCTGTGGGACAGTGGACCGCGCTGGTCGGCGACCAGGGCCGGCATGATCCAACAACTTGTGTCGCTTTAGATTAACAATAAATGAGCGCCAGGACTGTAAAATCCGGATAAATATGTGCGCACATTTCCTGGTAAGGGCTGATTGTAACACCCCTGGCCCGGCTTGTCTGGACAGCTTGGTTTGCAGATCTGTCAGGGCGCTCAGATTCCAGGTAAAATCGTTAGATTACCTACAATTTTTTTTGTATGTAATTTCACAATTTGCTAACAACTTTAAATCACTTGACATCTGTTCCAGTTGTGTGCTAGAATTAGTGGCTTGATTACAGAAGTTCCAAAACGATCCGCTCCGGTGGATTGTGAGCACAAAGAATGTCGTTCTTTTGGTTTGGAACCCATGCAAAACCCAAGCAACATCTTATGAAAGGAGTTCCAAATCATGTCCGAAAAAGAACAAGGCACTGTGAAGTGGTTCAACGGCTCGAAGGGCTACGGCTTTATTGAGCGCGATTCCGGCGGAGACGTTTTTGTCCATTTCAGCGCCATCGTCAGCGATGGCTACCGCAATCTTGATGAAGGCCAGCGGGTTGAATTCGTCGTGACCCAGGGCGCCAAGGGCCCCCAGGCTAGCGAAGTCTCCACCCTCTAAGCATCACTCTTGAATGATCCAAACAGGGCAGCGGGTCAACCGCTGCCCTGTTTGATTCTATTTCCTGTTTGCCCACCTGCTGATTAGAGAAATCTCCCAATAAAAAACGCCCGGCTCCTACCGGGCGTTGAATTTTATTTAAACTTGCTCAAATAGTTCGTTCTTGCGCTCCTATTCAGTTGTATGGTTTCTCCTGTTTTCTAATAAAACGAGTTACTGAACAGAACTTCAGACCATAAAGCGGTCACACAACTTCGTGAAAGGGGTCGGTTTCATATAGCTTCGATATGCCCTCCTTCCATCTTCAAATAGGTTGTCCGACACTTGTCAGGCCAGGATGTGATTGGTTCGATCAGATATGATCTGGCCTCACATCCCTAATTATGCACATTTTGAAGCGAAAGTCAATTTCAAATTTGTTAATTTCGCCAGTCGTTGCCAGGTCGAAATCCTGCCGATTTTAGACACCAAAGCGCAACTATGAAAAAGCCTTAGGCCGGCTCCTGGTTGCGCCTGGATTTGATGCCAGGGGAGACTGGATCCGCCGGCGTCCAGCGCACTGCCTCGCCGGAAAATGCCCCGGCCTTCAAAAATGAGACCTCGGGCTGGCTGGAATCGTCTGCCGGCCAATGCAGCGCTCCGCCGTCAGCCAGTCCGGCGTGGGATACGCCGGCGTAAATCGGGGTCAGAGCGGCAATCTCTGCCATGATCTGGTCTGTCCCGCTGTACTGCCAGCTGGCGTATTCTGCCGGCGCCGGGGGCTGCTCGCTGTTCTGGAGGATCGTGTTGGCCAGAGCAGCGAGGATCTGCCAATCAGGCCGCGCTTCTCCGACGGGCTCGATGGCCTGCCGCACCATCTGAATGCGCCGCTCCGAGCTGGTGAAGGTGCCCGTTTTTTCGGCAAAGGTGACCCCTGGAAGCAGCACATCCGCATAGCGGGTAGTCTCAGAAGCCAGGCACTCTTGCAGCACGATGAAATCACAGCTTTCCAGGCTGCGCCGCACCTGGGCCCCGGCGGGAGAGTTGCTGATCAGCTCTTCTCCCAGGATGTACAGCGCCTTGATCCGCCCTTCTTGAGCGTTCTTTAAAATCTCAGAAGCTTTGAATCCCTCGAAAACGGGCACAGCCGTGCCCCAGGCCTTGGTAAACTTTTCCCGAACGACGTTGCTGGCTGCAGGCTGGTACCCCGGCAGCATAGCGGGCAGGCAGCCCATATCGCAGGCGCCCTGGATATTGTTTTGGCTTCGCAGCGGGTTAACTCCTCCCCCCGGTGTGTCCAGATCACCCAGGAGCAGCTGCAGATTTGCCAGCGCCTGGATACACTTTTGGCCTTGCTTTGGATCCGCCAGGCCCACGCTCCACAAGATCGACGCCGGGCGGTTCTTCGCCAGGATACTTGCTGCCCGGTAGAGTGCTTCGACCGGCACACCGGTTATCTCTGCCACCCATTCGGGGCTGTACTGGTCGATTCTAGCCCTGGCCTCCGCAAAACCCAGCGGGTGCTTTTCGATCGATTCCTGATCCTGCCATCCATTTTGGAGGATAATGTGCATTAATCCGTTGACCAGGGCTGCTTCAGTGCCCGGTTGATGATCCAGCGAGAGGGTTGCGTATTCAGCCAGATTGATGAAATCGGGGCTGGCAACGATCAGCTTGAGTTTGCGCCGCAAGACCGCCTGGCGGATATGCGCGCCGAAGACCGGGTGCTGCTCGGTCAAATTTGAGCCGATCACCAGCAGGGAGCGGGCCTGGCTGGCAATGTCGGCGAACGTACTGGACATGGCGGGCAGGCCCACGGATTGGATCAGTCCATCGACCACGCTGCTCGCATAAATGTTGGTGCTGCAGTCGATATGATTGCTGCCCAGGACCTGGCGGGCCAGCTTACTGATTAAATAATTTTCCTCATTCAAGCACTTCCCAGAAGCCAGCACTCCTAGGCTTTCACTCCCATGCGCAGCGCGTGCCTGAAGCAAACCCTTGGCGGCGAGCTCTAGGGCAGTCTCCCAGCTGACTTCCACAAAGGGGCCCAAATTTCCAGGGCGCTTCTGTCCTTCCAACAAATATTTCCGCACCCGCGGCCGGGTTTGGCGCTTGGGGCTGTGGATGAATTCGTACCCGTAGCGGCCTTTCAGGCACAGGTGGCTGCCGTTGACTGAGGAGCTGCTTGAGTCAGGATGAGAGGTCACTCGGATCACCCGCCCACCCGATCCATCTTCCTGGACGTTCAAATCAAGCTGGCAGCCTACTCCACAATAGGCACAGGTGGTGTGCACCCTGCGGTCAGCGCGCCCCGCGTTGACCGACATTTTGTTGTCCAGGGCGCCGGTCGGGCAGTATTCCACGCAGGCACCGCACGATTCGCAGCGCGAAGCGAGCATGCTGCCATCCGACCCGGCAACGATGCGCGCACTAAAACCGCGATAAGACTGCGACCAGACAAACCGCCCCTGGATTTCCGCGCAAGCCCGCACACAGCGGGTGCACTGGATGCATTTGTTCATATCTACCCACACAAAGGGATTTGGGTCGCTGTCGATCGGGTAGCGCGGCTTTTTCGCCATCATCTTGCGGATATCCACCTCATACACCCGAGCCCAATGGGCCAGCTCGCTCTCCCGGTCCAGATCGAAATCGCCATTATAGCGTTTGTAGCCACCGTCATAATAATTGGAGAGCAGCATGCGCAGAATGGCGCGCCGATGGCGGATGATGTCATCTGTTTCGGTTTGCACGACCATCCCGGGGATGACCGGCAGCACGCAAGAGGTCATTGGCAAGCGTGAGCCCTGAACTTCAACCACACAAAAACGGCAGCCTCCAAAGGGGCTCAGCTCTTTGTGATAACACAGGGTGGGTATATGAATCCCAATCGAAGCCGCGGCCTGCAGCACAGTGGATCCTTCTTGAACTTCGAAGGTCTGTCCGTCAATCGTCAGGCTAATCATCGAGTAATCTCCTTGTTCTGCCAGCCCCTAACCTGCTAACTGACGTTCCGTCAAAACGGGTGCAGTTTCATGGGCAGCGAGGGGACAAACCCCGGCCCGGCAGGTGCGATCATGGATGTGTTCTTCCACTTCCTGGCGAAAGTGTTTCAGGATGTCCCTAACAGCTACAGAGGCCGTTTGTCCCAGGCCGCAGTTTGAGAGCAGTTCCATATCCTGTCCCATGGTTCGCAGCTCTTCCAGGCTGTCCATGCTCGAACGCCCGTTGGAAATATCAGAAAGAATCTCGTACATGCGTTGGGTGCCTGTCCGGCAAGGGCTGCATTTGGCGCAGCATTCGAAGCGGAAAAAGTGCATCAATACTTTAGCCAGATCCACAACGCAGGTGCGTTCGTCGCAAATCAGCAGCGCTCCCGACCCTAGCGAAACCCCAGCTTTGCGCCAGGATTCAAAATCCAATGGGGTATCCTGCAAGCTGGCGGGCACGATCGAGCCGCTCGAACCGCCGGTTTGCGCCAGCTTCAACCGGGCTCCTTTTTTCATACCCTGTCCGTAAATATCAATCACCTCACGCAGGGTAATTCCCAAGGGAACTTCAATGGCTCCGGTGAAATTGACATTTCCCATGATGGTATATACTTTGGTGCCCCGGCTCTTTTCGGTACCGAATTGATGGTACCAATCACTGCCGTTGCGCACGATCGGTGGGATATTTGCCAATGTCTCGACATTGTTGACCAGGGTGGGCTTGCCTCGCAGCCCATAAGAAGGGGGGTAAGGAGGCCGCGGGCGCGGCTGGCCGCGCTTCCCTTCGATCGATTCGATTAGAGCCGTCTCCTCCCCGCAAATGTACGCGCCTGCTCCGGCATGAATGTGAATATGGAAATTGAAGTCTTTCCCAAAAATATTCTTTCCCAACAACCCGACCGCCTCGGCCTGCTGGATGGCATTCTCCAGCCGGCGAAAAGCCAGCTTATATTCACCCCGAATGTAGATATACCCTTCCTGGGCGCCAACAGCGTAGGCGGCGATCGTCAGCGCCTCAATCACGCTGAATGGATCGCCTTCCAGCACCAGCCGGTCCTTATAGGTGCCTGGTTCGCTCTCGTCGGCATTGCAAATCACATATTTGGGCTTTTCCCGGGCACTGCGAACAAACCCCCATTTTCGTCCGGTTGGGAAGCCGGCTCCCCCGCGCCCTTGCAGCCCGGATTTTTCGACTTCAGCGATGACCTGTTCAGGGGTCATCTCGGTCAGGGCCTTTCCTAGGGCTTTATAGCCACCATGCAGCAGGTAATCATCCAGGCTCTCGGGGTCGATCACGCCTGCCCGCTCCAGGACAATCCGTTGTTGAGCAGGCAGAGCGCCCGATCGCAGTCGCAGCCAGGCGATTTCTCCAACCGGCTGGTGCATTTTACCCAGCATCCTGAAGACAATCTGCCCTTTGACGAGATGCTCTTCTACCAGGACATGGACATCGTCAACTGTCACCGGGCCATAGACCACAGCTTCGGGATAGACCATCACCAGGGGCAGATCATCTCGCACGCCGCTGTCGCTGATGGTGCTCAACTTGATTTCGTCCATCAGGCCCAGGCTGCGAATCTCTGCCTGCAAGGCCTGGAAGACAGCTTCTGCACCGCGTTCCACGCTGGTAGGGTCGTTTGAGACCAGTACCATAGAACGGATTGACTTCATAACTCACCTCGTCTGACTGAAACCAGTCCGATAAGATTGGCTGTGGTTAGGAGTGCGTTTAGCCGCACAATCCACCCACCACATACTGCTGGATTTTCGGAAAGCTAGTTTGCTTGTGGACATTTTTCGATTGTCTTAGCCTGATAAAACCTCAGCGATATTTGGCCAGAATCAGCGGCGTGTTCTCGACAGTTATATTCCCGTAGAGATCATCATCGATCAGAATCACCGGGCCGACACCACATACACCCAGACAGCTGGTTGGCAGCAAGGACCATTGCCCGTCCTCGCTGGTTTCACCGATATGAATTCCCAGGTGGGACTGGATCGCTTCTAGGACTTCGCGCGCACCCACGACGTGACAGGGCGCGCTTTCACAAAATCGAATAACATGTTTGCCGCGGGTTTGAAGCGAAAACATTTGATAAAAGCTGGCAACGGCATACAGGTGGCTGTCTGCCAGAAACAGACCCTCCTCGGGAGAATTGATTGCCCGCCGGATTTTCCCCAAAGATTCAATTGGGATATACCCGAACGCCTGATTGATTTCACCCAGGATGGATATGACCGCCTCGTGATTCGCCCCGTAGCGCTGAACGGCTTGTTCGACAACTTCATCCAAATTCTTTTCTTTCGTTTCGATCGCATTTGCCTTACGCACGCTCATCGTCCTGCTCCTGAAGACATTTTGGAGAAACACAGCTTACCCATCTTTGGTCTATCGGCTTCTGGTCAGCGAATTCAAGTCCGGTTGGGTTAAAAATTATCAATAACATGTTCTCGGATGACCAACCCTTTTTTAATATGGCGCTGGACGATCCGATGGGCAACTTCTGGAGTCACTTTTCCATAGGTCACCTGAGGCCGGTTCGTCTCCTGAACCTGGACAATGGGCTCCAGCGAGCACATCCCATTGCAGCCCAATTGCGAGATGCACACTTCGGCCAGATTTTCTTTGGCAATCAAGCGTTTAAACGCATCCAGCGTATCGCCCGCTCCAGCTGCAATCCCGCAGCTTGCAATGCCGATCCGGATATGAAAACGGATGTTCACCATGCTGGATTGCTGCCGTTCCATGGCTTCCGCTTCCGCCCGCGCCAGGTCTTCGATTGATCGGATCTGAGTCATAAGCACCTCTTCATGTGGTTGGTCTCAAAATTCCTGGCCGGAATTCCTGCTCAGCCAGGATCTGATTCTCGTCCTCGACGATAATACATGGCAAGGTTTCAATCACGCCAGGTATGGGATGGATTTCCGACAGGATAATCCGGCGGATTTCTCCCAGGTTGTTTCCCTGTACGATTGCCACAGCATCAAACCGGCCATACACCATATAGGCTTCAATCACCGGTTTGAGTCCCTTTAATTGCTGATAGGCAGCCCTGGTTTCCAAAGAAGTTAACTTAAGCAAGATCAGCGCTTTCATCTTTTTCGCCATCACTCAGCCCGCCTTTGTACCAGGTGCACTTTTCTTGTACAGGTTCGAGCAGGCCAGTTAACCAAACATGCATAAGCAGGGGAATCCCCTCCCTATGTGAAACTGCCAAAGATATCACTTTCTATTTACAATAAATTATCATTTCTGTCATTGGATTGCCGCTGATTTTTACTGGCTAATCGGTAAAGTAAAACGACCGCCAATGTTGACGGTCGCCTGCGCTTTTGTCAGGATAGCAAGTTAACTTCTGTGGATTTGGCCTTGGGATGCCCTCATAGGCTCTAAGGACTCTGTCAATATGAATTTGATGGATGTATGTGAGCGTAATTCGCCCACATCCATCCATCTAAAACACCTCGACTGAGGGCTAAGGATTATTTTGCGATTCGTCGTTCAATGAGGTCAGGCCGGTGCGCAGGGCATATAAAGTTGCCTGGACGCGGTTGGCCAGCTGGAGCTTGCCGAGGATATTGCTGACGTGGGTGCGGACCGTTGCTTCCCGCAGTGTCAGACGGTGAGCAATTTGCTTGTTTTCAACCCCTTGTGCCAGCAGTTGTAAGATTTCAACTTCCCGTTCGGTTAAAGGAGAAGGAGTGAGCGGTCCTTCCGGTGGCCGCTTGAGCTCCTGGATAACCTTGCGGGCAATCGTCGGGTGCAGGGAGAGCTCTCCCTTATATACCTGGCGAATCATGCGGATCAAATCTTCGGGATCGGAATCTTTCAAGATATAGCCTAACGCGCCGGCCTTGATTGAGGGAAAAACTTTGTCATCAGCCGCAAAGCTGGTCATCACCAGAATGCGGGCCTCAGGATGGGCGGTTGTGATTTGCTGGATCGCTTCAATTCCATTCATCTCTGGCATTACTAGATCCATTAAAACAACATCCGGTTTGAGCTGGCCGAATTTTTCCAGGGCCTCTTTCCCGTCTACCGCTTCACCGATGACCTGGATACCGTCCTCATCAGCTAATAGAGATTTGATTCCCCTGCGGACGACCGGGTGATCATCGACGACGAGTACGTGAATGAGATCTGCCATTGAACGACTCCCTGTGTTTCATTTTGCCTCTATCCAAAGAAATCGAGAAGCTATGGATACCTGCGTGTGGTCCACAATCCGGCAGCCAAAGAAATCCATCTGGATAGGTTATTAAACGGGTTCTCCCCACCTCACCTGGGTTGGAATCTCGGCCAGGATTTTTGTCCCCACGCCAGGGCTGCTGGTAATTTCCAGCCGGCCTCCAACCTGGTGGGCGCGCTGCTCCATGTTGAACAGGCCCATACCTCCCGAGAGCCTGGCCTTCTCACGGTCGAAACCAACGCCGTTATCGCAGATTTCCAGGAAAACCCAGCCGCTGCGCGCCCGTAATTCAACAGTCACTTTTTTAGCCCGGGCATACCGCACCAGGTTGTTCAGGGCTTCCATCGCAATGCGGTACAGTTCGGGCTCGATCGCACGCGGCAGTCGGCCGAATCCATCGGATCTCAGTTCAGTCTCCAATCCGGTCCTGGATTCGATCGAATCCAGGCTGGCCTGTAAAGCTGCGACCAGACCCTGTTTCTGAAGTAAAGGCGGGGTTAATTCCAGGATCAACAAGCGCATCTCCTGCAGTGCCTGAAGGGCATCTTCTTTTATTTCTGCCAGGTTTTCTTCCACCCGAGAAAAATTCTCATTGCGAATTGATCGGCTGGTTGCGGTTGAATACAGGCAGATCCCATAAAGCAGTTGAGTGACGGAATCGTGCAGTTCACGGGCAATGCGATGTCTTTCTTCCAGGGTTGCCAGATTTTGGGCTTGTTCGTATAAACGGGCGTTCTCGATCGCGACTGCTACCTGGTTGGTAATCGTTTCGGCCAGGCGCGCGTGTCTCTGGGTGTAATAGCCAGGTTCGCTAGCCGTCAGGCTCATCAAGCCGGTCACACGGTCGCGGATGATGAGCGGGATACCGATCCAGGAACGGGCGTGAGCGAAAGAATACCAGTCCAGCTGGGGGAGTGACTCTCGAAAGGCCCGCGCCAGAGGTGTCTCTCCATTGACATCGTCAATGATTGCGACCCTCTTCTCCCGGATGACAGGCAGGTAAAATCCGGCGTTGCTCAGAGTGAGCGACAGTGGATGATTGGTTGCAGGCAGCCCGGGAACCATATGACTGATGACACTCAGGACGTCATCCTCTAAAGTGAAGATCGCTGCGCCGCTGTACGGTAGGATCGCTTGGATCTGGTCCAGGATCAAATGGAGCAAAGGTTCGAGCTCCAGGGTCGAGGCGATCTTTTTTGAGATCTCCAACACTGCAGAGAGCTCACGGGTCCGGTCGCTGACTGCCTGCTCGAGGGTATGGACCGCTTGAATCCGCTCTGTAACGTCAGAGGTAACGACGAAGATTCGCCGGATCTCTGGTGAGTAGCTGGTGGAATAATGCTCACGGATGCAGCGCTGGCTGCCATCCTGACGCTTGATCCAGTACTGAAGCTCAGAGGGAAATTGTGGCGCTGGTTGATACTCAGCAGTTGAGAGCAGAAAGATAAGGAATGGCTGCAGCCGTTCCAATTCTTCTGTCAACGCAAATTTTGTGATGCGCTGCTCCAGGCCGCCTTCTGGGCATTCGCCAAAAATCTCGCAGGCGCGCTCATTGACGTAAACCAGGCGGTTATTCTCGATGATCGTCAACCCCTCTTGAATATTATCCGCCATGTTGCGGAAGCGCTCTTCGCTCAGCCGGGCGATATCTTCAGCCTGCCTGTGCATCGCGATCTGCAAATCCAGCTCCAGGTTTCAAGCGCGCCAGCTCACTGGTCTGGATTTTGGTGCTTTCTTCCAGCTCGCGGTTAAGCTGCAAAAGATCCGCTTCCAGGTATTTTGTATCTCGATCTGTCGGATAATTGGGTTGGCTGGCTTGAAAAATTCGCTCATCCAGGAGGACAGCAGCCGCGGCTGTAAAAAGTACGGCGCTCAGTGTGAACAGGAAAGAAACCACTCCAGTGACTTCAGGAAACCAGGTAAGCTTGACCCCCTCTAGGATGGCTACCCCGACCAGGAGCGCGAATGTGATGATTAAAATTCGTCGCCGTATGGAGCGAGGCATGGCTTAAGTCTCCGGCAACACCGACAAGTCACGAATTCAATCAAAGTAGCAGTTACGCAGTTCCGAGGAAATATGGGTGTGATTGGGTGGAGCGCGTCTGCCCAATCACACCCAACCCCATCCCAACTGCGTAAGTCCTTCAAAGTATAGCACATCTGGCGCTTGCCATTTATCCACGATTGTCGATCCGCCCAGCTAACAAATGCCTATCTGTTACCAACAAGCGCTATCGTCCAGTTTAACTGAATTGTCCCAAAAAATCCGCGCCTATCCGATGACAGAAACAATTTTTTGTTGTAAATAATCATTGAGGAAAAAGTCATCAACCGTTGCTGCCCGGCCTGTTGCAAGTGCACCGAAAATCTAGGCTGAGAGCCTGGCTGGCGACCAATTCACCCATTATTTCCGGACGGTTCAGGGTCTGAATATGTATCATTTTGTGATCGCCGACAACCAAAAATGTATTGGATGCTATGCCTGTGTGGCTGCCTGTACAGAGAGCCACCGCAAAGCCGGTCTGCAGGCATATCCACGCCTGTTTGTGACTCATACGCCTGCAGGGACTATACCCATCCAGTGCCGACACTGCGAAGATGCAATGTGCGCACTCGTTTGTCCGGTTCAAGCCATCACCCATCACCAAAACTCAATCCAGATCAATGAAAGCCTGTGCATTGGTTGTAAGATGTGCGCGCTTGCCTGCCCATTTGGAAACATACTACCAGGCGGAACCCCAGTTCCGGGCCAGGAACTCAACCTGGGCAATTATGCTTTTCTGAATACACCCTTTGAGCCTGACCCTATGTTCTTGCGGGAATTGAGTTATCAGGAACAGCTATCCCTCCTGGGTTGGGAGATCGGGCAAAAAACAGTGGCAGTGAAATGCGATCTCTGTTATTTCCGCCCGGAAGGCCCGGCTTGTATCAGCGCTTGCCCGCACAAAGCGTTGATCCTGGTTGATGACCGCACTCCGGTGTCTCAGGCTGTAGTGGAACGCATAAAGAGCGTAGCTGCAGTGACCAGATAAGGAATTACCGGAAATTGCCAATGACCCTGTGCAGGAGAATGCATTAGATGAATCCAATCCCATTCTTACTTGTCTCAATCGGAATATTTGCGCTTGGCGCATTTGCAGCGCTGTTTCTGAAGGGAACCACCCGGTCAGCCAGGCAGGCCTCCGGTTGGTTGGGCTTGTTGGCAGCCATAACCGGTGTGATCACTTTTATCTTTGGTCTGATTTGGAGCGAACCAGCCCCTTCCCTGGCTTTGTTTTCGATTGCACCCTTTGGACAGTTCAGTTTGCAGATGGATGGTCTGTCCACCTTGCTGGTCGGCTTGATCTCGTTGATCGGGGTTGCCACCAGCCTGTATTCTCTGGCCGAAATTCCCGCCAAAACCGGAAAATCCGTTTCTGCATCAATTGGATTTTTTACCAATTTATTCATGGCTACGATGCTGCTGGTGGTCACCACCAGCAATGCTTTCTTTTTTCTGATATTTTGGGAAATGATGACTCTCGCATCCTACTTCCTGGTGATCTGGGATTTCGAGAAGCAAGCCGCAGTGCGGGCTGGTTATGTTTACCTGCTGGTCGCCCATGCAGGTGCTGCGCTGATCATGCTGGCCTTTTTCATTTTATTCCAGCAAGCAGGCAGTTTCGATTTTTCCGCCTTGCGCCAGGCTGCTCTCAGTCCGGGGGTCAAGAATCTGGTCTTTATCCTGGCTTTTGTTGGCTTTGGAGCTAAGGCGGGGATGGTTCCCTTGCATTTCTGGACGCCAGCCGCTTACGCAGCCGCGCCCGATCATGTATCGGCTTTAATGTCGGGTGTGATGAAAAAGACTGCGGTCTTTGGACTACTGCGGGTGTGTGTAGACCTATTGGGTGTCCCGGTTTTATGGTGGGGGCTCTTGGTCTTGCTCGCGGGTGGGCTTTCTACCATTTTTGGTGCATTTTATGCCCTCACCGAGCGTGATTTAAAGCGCATGCTGGCTTATTCTAGTGTTGAGAATGTCGGCATTATCCTGATGGGTGTTGGCGTGGGCATGATCGGTATGGCAGCCCAGCTCCCGGTTCTGGCGGTCCTGGGTTTTATGGCAGCTTTGTATCATATGCTGAATCATGCCTTCTTCAAAGGCTTGCTCTTTTTGGGTGCGGGTTCTGTCATCGATCAGGTTGGGACAACCAATCTAAACCGGATGGGCGGGTTGGCCCGGCGGATGCCATGGACGGCAGCCGCATTCCTCATTGGGGCCCTGTCTGTATCCGCCATTCCGCCTTTTAACGGCTTTGTTAGCGAGTGGTTCATCTACCAGACTCTTTTCACTGCCAGCCAGGTACCGCTGTTTGAGGTCCATGTGGTCTCCCCGCTGTTCGCCATTGTGCTGGCTCTGGCAGGAGCCTTTGCAGTGATGGTCTATATTAAAGCTTATGGGGGGGCGTTTATGGGACCTGCCCGCAGCCAGCCGGCCGCTGAAGCAGACGAAGCCCCTGGCTTGGCGCTGCTCAGCAAGGCTTATCTGGGTCTTGGCTGCCTGTTTCTCGGACTTGGAGCGCCCCTGGTGACCCCCTGGATCGCCTCGGTAGCTGCCAGCTTCACCAGTTCGCCGATAGTAGCAGTTTCTGGTGGCTGGTACGTTTTTCCGGCCCAGGTTGACCAGGCTGTTCTCTCTCCACCCCTGGTAGGACTATTGCTTGCCGGCTTATTGGTTGTGCCTTTGATGATTGTGGTCATCTATGGAGGCCATCGGGCCGGGCGGCGGAGGGATGTTGAGCCTTGGTCTTGTGGGTACGGTTATTCTGCCCAGATGTCGATGGCTGCCAGCGGCTTTGACCAGCCTGTGAGGGTATCATTTCACCCATTTTACTGGTTGCGTACCCTGATGGAGAAACCATACCAGGCTATTTCCGGTTCCTCTCGAACCGCCCGGATTTGGATCGAACGCGCTGAACCTGTGATAGAGAACTTCGTCACTCGCCCAACCACACGCCTGGTTGAGACTGCCGGCCAGTGGATCCAGGCTTTGCAGATGGGAGATATCCGGGTGTACTGCCTGTACATCATCGTAACCCTGGCGATTTTGCTGATTGCGATTTTCGGAAGGAGTGGAATATGAGCCAGGCTGAATTGATCGGTATTGGTATTTTTCAAACCTTGCTCCTCCTGTTGGCTGCGCCGCTCTTCTCGGGATTTGTGCGCCTTATGCGCGCCAAGGTTCAGAGTCGTAAAGGTCCGCCACTTTTGCAAAATTACCTGGATATCGCCAAGTTGATGAAACGCCAACAGATCGTATCGGAGCAGGCAGGCTGGATTTTCCAGGTTACTCCCTATCTAAGCATGGCCTCGATGCTGCTTGTGGCATTGATAGTTCCGGTGCTGGCAGTGTTCTCACCCTTGGGGAAAGCCGGCGATCTGATCTTAGTGATTTACTTGTTTGCGCTGCCGCGTTTCTTCATCTCCCTGGCGGGCCTGGATTCAGGTAGCACTTTTGCTGGCATCGCTGCCCGAAGGGAGCTGTTTATCGCCGCGCTGATCGAACCGGTTTTGATATTGGTTGTCTTTGTGATGGCCCTGCTGGCGGGCTCAACCAATTTGGGAACGATCAGTTTCCAGGTTGCAACCGGTGAATTCCATTTTTCCATGGCTTACTGGCTTAGCCTGGCTTCGTTTGCCTTTGGAACTTATGTGGAGATGGGTAAGCTGCCATTTGATCTGGCTGAAGCCGAACAAGAATTGCAAGAGGGCCCGCTTTCGGAATACTCCGGGCGCTCTCTGGCGCTTTTAAAGTGGGCTATCTATTTGAAGCAGCTGGTATTAGTTGCCCTGTTCCTGGCGCTTTTTCTGCCGTTTGGCGCTCTCACAGAACTGACACCTGCGGCAATCTTAATAGCGTTATTAGCCTTCTTCTTGAAGGCAGGCTTATTCTATTTCGTCGTGGCGGTATTAGAAAATGTAATGGCCCGGACGCGGTTTATGAAAGCTCCAGCTACGATCTGGTTAGCTCTGGGCGCAGCAGTGCTTTCTTTCGTATTTTATCTTGCGAATGTCTAGGCTAGGTTTGGAGTGCATGGATACACCACTCGTCAGGGTAATACGCGAACCGTCTAATATGGAGGACCAGGCATGACAGGACTAATCATCACCAGCATCTTGCTTCCCTTCCTGGGGGGCCTCCTAATTCTGATTATTCCACGTTCCTGGATCAAGCTGGCCAGCCAGGGTATTGCTCTGCTGGCTGCCTTGTGCAGTTTAATTGTTTTAATAGCCTTCACGAGCGCAGGAAAATTACCGATCAGTGTGGATTTATTCTATCTTGGGAACCTGCTCATTTTTGGCGTGGTGATCGATAAGCTCAGTGTGCTGATTGGCATGGCTGTTATTCTGGTCGGGTTTTTGATTGTGGTGTATTCAACCGGCTACCTGACGGTCCAAAATCGGGAACACCCGGAACAAGAAGACGGCCTGCCGGTCGTGCGGCGGCGTTACTACTGTTTTCTGTTGTTTTTCATTGGGTCCATGGCTGGACTGGTATATTCCTCCACTTTATTGGGCCTGCTAATATTCTTCGAGTTGACTGGCGTTTGTTCGTGGGGCCTGATTGGTTACTACGACAGTGAGAAAGCCCGCCGGGCGGCGCTAAAAGCGATTATCACTACTCAGGTGGCTTCGCTAGGTTTATACGCAGCTACGGCATACTTTTTTGCCACAACCGGGAGCCTGCGGCTAGCGGATATAGCCGCTCTGGGGGATAGCGCCAAAATATTCATTTTCTTGGGGGTCATGATCGCGGGTTTTGGCAAATCGGCCCAGCTGCCATTCCATTTTTGGCTGCCCGACGCGATGGTTGCTCCCACTCCCATCAGCGCCTATCTGCATGCAGCTTCGATGGTAAAGGTGGGCGTTTACATCCTGGCACGCCTGCTGGTTTCGGCAGGCAGTGTCCCCCAGGTGGTCGGTGTGATCGGCTGTGTGGTCGCGATTTTCACGATGATCTATGGGTTTGCGATGTATTTCCCGCAGAAAGATCTCAAGAAATTGCTGGCTTACTCCACTATTACCCAGTTATCGTATATCTTTCTGGCGCTCTCGATCTCAATCTTTGGTTCGAGCCTGGCATTTGACGGGGCCGTCACCCACATCTTCAACCATGCTTTCGCCAAAAGTCTATTCTTCCTGGTTGCAGGTGCGCTCAGTTTCACAACTGGCACACGAATGCTGCCCTCCCTGCGAGGTATCCTCACGAAAATGCCCCTGGTTGGAGTATGCTTTGCAATCGCAGCTCTGGCTGTAACCGGTGTTCCGCCATTTAATGGCTTCTTTAGCAAATTCAGCATTTTCGCCGGTGGCTTTGAAGCGGCTCGCGCACACCCGTTGATTCTGGTTTTGGTTGTGGTCGCGATCCTTGAATCCATAGGCAGCTTTGCCTGGATCTTTTGGACGTTTAGCGCGGCAGTGCCAGGGAAGCCTTCCGAAGAAGTGGCTGCGGCAACGCCGCTCACGCCTGCCATGCAGGTGGTTTTAATAACGCTCGCCGGGTTCACACTGGTTTCGGGCTTATTCGCCGCAGCCTGGATTAGCTGACCCTTTGACGACGGAGACAGAGTATGTCAAACATCAACTTAATTAACAGCTTGAGTGGTCTGCTGATCCTGACTTCGCTCTTGGTGATCGAGTCAAAAAAGCTGCGGGTTTCATTGCTGTATTACAGTATCCAGTCTGTGGTGCTGGTGATGATCTTTTTAGCTCTGGCGGTCACCATGCACGCCGAGCAGCTTTACCTTTGGGCCGCTGGCGCATTTGTGACCAAAGCCCTGTTAGTGCCAATTGTGCTTAACAGTGCCCACCAGCGAATGGATGAAGTCGATCTGCCCATGATTGAAGTGAAACCGGCTCTCTCGATCTTTCTGGCGGCTGTTTCGTTAGTCGTCTCATTCATTGTCATTAACCAGCTAGATTTGAAGATTGCCTCAGAATTTAAGCCCGCCCTGGCTGTATCGGTGGCCCACTTTTTCTTTGGTCAGTTATGTATTCTTACTCAGCGCAATATGCTCAAGCAGGTATTGGGATTTTGTCTGATGGAGAACGGTTCGCACCTGACTCTTGCCCTGATGGCTTATGACGCCCCCGAATTGGTTGAGGTAGGCATCGCCACCGATGCGGTCTTTGGGGTGGTCATCATGGCGGTGCTGGTGGTTCAAATCTATAAGAAACTGCATACTTTGGACGCAGCCAGCCTGAGAACCCTGAAAGGATAGTGAAACCGACATGTACACCCATTACCTGGCCTGGCTTCTGCTCGTTCCTTTCTTCCTGTCCCTGGTTGCCTTTGCCATGCGCTTTATGGGCCGCCAGGCGATCGTCCAGGTGGAAATCATCCACGTTGTAAGCATCACTGCAGTCTTGCTCTTGTCGTTTATGGTATTGCAGGGGGTGCTGGTTCAAGGCAGCGTGGTGGCATTGAATGACTGGCTGCATGTAGATGCTCTGGCAGCCATCTTCTTGATGATCGTTGCTGTGATAGGCTTTCTCGTCGGAATTTACTCGATTGGCTATATTCGAAACGATGTGGAGCATGGAGAGTTGGATGGGCCACAGGTGAGTTTGTATTATGGTCTCTATAGCTTGTTCATCTTCACCATGCTGTTGGTAGTGACTGCCAACAATATCATTATGATGTGGGTGGCAGTCGAGGCAACTACGCTCGGATCTGCCTTTTTAGTGGGGATCTACAGGCATCGTTCCTCCCTCGAGGCAGCCTGGAAGTATGTCATGATTTGTACGGTTGGTGTTGCTTTCGGCTTATACGGAACCATTCTGGTCTATTCGGACGCGGTGAACTTCTTGCAGGAGCCAGGAAAAGCAATCCTCTGGACTGCAATTGTCCAAAATGCCCGTGCCCTCGATCCCAACATACTGAAATTGGCGTTTGTTTTTGTAATGATTGGCTTTGGTACCAAGGCTGGAATCTTCCCCATGCATGCCTGGCTGCCCGACGCTCATAGCGAAGCCCCCAGCCCCGCCAGCGCCCTGCTTTCGGGAGTGCTGCTGAATTGTGCCTTGCTGGTCGTGATCCGATTTTCGATCATTCTGAGCCAGGGAATTGGTCCCCAATTTACCCAGACGATTTTCCTGGTCTTTGGAGTGCTTTCGGTTGCGGTTTCATCGCTGTTTATGTTTGTCCAGCGCGATATAAAACGATTGCTCGCCTATTCCAGCGTGGAGAATATTGGCTTGATTGTTTTGGGTTTGGGCGTGGGTGGACCGGTTGGCATCCTGGCGGCTTTGCTGCACACCATAAATCACAGCCTGGTTAAGTCTTTAATGTTCTGCACCTCCGGCAATATCATGATGAAATACCGGACTCGCGATCTGGAACAGGTCAAAGGCATGCTGAAGGCTGCCCCATTTACCAGCTTGTTGATGATGGTGGGTATGCTCGCATTGGTCGGCTCTCCGCCATTTAACATCTTCGTCAGCAAGTTTACGATCATCAGTGCGGGCATCCAGTCTGGCTATCTGTGGTTGATGATGGCCAGTTTATTGTTCCTTGCCGTGGTTTTCGCTGCCTTTCTGCGGGTGATTTCCTCATCGGTATTTGGTGAGGTGCCGGCAGGCACAGTGAAAGGCGACTTTCGAGCCGCCACACTGGCCCCGTTGGCAGTACTGGTGATTTTAATCATAGTCCTCGGCCTTTACATCCCCCCCCAAATCGGTGCGTTGCTTAATCAAGCGACCAGCATCACTTTGACTGGAAATGCGCTGGCTGAAATCCCTGGTCTGATTATCGGACAGGCAGAACCTGCTTTTCCAATCGTCTGGATGCAAATCAGTCCGCGGATACCTTAGGGATGGGTAACGAAAACAGGAGTTGATATGACGATGCTGCTCACAGAAGAGAAACAAAAAATCGGTCAAGGGTATGTTGCTGGTTTGCGCAGCGAGTTTGGTATGGCAATCCAGGATGAATCCTGGCAGGCGCCTGACCAGGTGACTTTAACGGTCGAATTAAACTACCTGCCCAGCGTGGTTTCGGCGCTCTATTACCGGTATGGCGGCTGGCTATCGCTGGTTGCCGGTAATGATGAGCGCCCCTTAAACGGTCACTATGCCCTGTATTACGTCCTGTCGGTGGAAGGCAATGAGCAGCAGCCCACAGAAGAGACCGACAAATGTTATATGGTGATCCGCGCCCTGGTGCCGCCGCATCAGCCAGAGTTTCCCTCCGTCGCGCCTTTCGTTCCAGCGGCGATCTGGTATGAGCGCGAAGTGCGCGACATGTACGGTATTCAGCCGATCGGATTGCCAGATGAGCGCCGCCTGGTGCTGCCGGACGACTGGCCCGCCGACCTGTACCCGCTGCGTAAGGATACGATGGATTACCGCTTCCGGCCTGAGCCGACCACCGAGAACGAGACTTACGAGTTCATCGACGTTGAGGGAGATGGAATTGTCCAAATCCCGCTGGGACCGCTGCACATCACCTCCGATGAGCCCGGGCATTTCCGCCTGTTTGTGGACGGCGAGCACATCGTTGATGCCGACTACCGCCTGTTTTACGTTCACCGTGGAATGGAAAAGCTGGCTGAAACGCGCATGACTTATGATCAGGTCACGTTTCTGGCAGATAGAATTTGCGGCATCTGCGGGTACGCCCACAATGTGGCGTATTCAAATTCAATCGAGCGGGCCCTGAATATCAACATCCCGGAACGCGCCCATTACATCCGCACCATCCTGCTGGAAGTTGAGCGTTTGCACAGTCACCTGCTCAACCTGGGGCTGGCCTGCCATTTTGTCGGTTTCGATACCGGATTTATGCAGTTCTTCCGCGTCCGCGAAAAATCCATGAAGATGGCAGAGCTGCTCACAGGGACCCGTAAAACCTATGGAATGAACCTGATTGGCGGAGTGCGGCGTGATATCTTAAAAGAACAGCGCCTTCAAACCCTGAAATTGTGTGCTGAACTGCGCTCGGAGGTTCAAGACCTGGTAGGTATGCTGCTGGAGACCCCCAATATCGTCCAGCGCACCCAGGATGTTGGCCGGCTGGAACCTCAAGTTGCCCGGGATTACAGTCCGGTGGGCCCGACCCTGCGCGGTTCGGGGTTTGCCCGAGATATTCGGGTTCTTCATCCTTACAGCGCTTATGATCGTGTCCCGTGGAAGCTTTCCTATAAGGATGGCTGCGACGTGCTCTCGCGGACATTGATCCGGGCAGAAGAATTCTTTGAATCCCTCTCTATGGTCGAGCGCTGTCTTGACACTATGCCGGAGGGACCGGTGCTGGTTGAAGGCTTTAACTACCAGCCTTATCGTTTTGCCCTGGGGTATGTGGAAGCGCCGCGCGGAGAAGATATCCATTGGTCTATGCTGGGCGATAATCAAAAGCTCTACCGCTGGCGCTGCCGGGCCTCGAGCTACAACAACTGGCCTCCGTTGCGTTATATGCTGCGCAATAACACCATCTCGGATGCCCCTCTGATCGTTGCCAGCATTGATCCGTGTTACTCCTGTACCGAACGGGTGACGGTCGTAGATGTGCGCAAGAAGAATGTGAAAATCATCCCGTATAAAGAACTGGAACGTTACTGCAGGGAACGAAAGGATTCGCCTCTGAAATGAGGTGGTTGGCCGTACCCTTGTCCGGCGGCCATCCAAGGAGAATTCCATGGTATTCAAATTAATCAAGGAAGTCCTAAAAGTTGGCCAGGCCACTGTGCCCTATCCGTTTGTGCCAGTTGAAGTTTCGCCCGGCTTTCGCGGCAAACCGGAATATAACCCGGAGCAATGTATTGCCTGTGCCGCCTGCACGATTGCCTGCCCGCCGAATGCTCTGAATATGGAAACTGATCTGGAACAAGGCACCCGCAGCTGGTCGATCTTTTATGGTAGGTGCATCTTCTGCGCTCGTTGTGAGGAGGTTTGCCCAACTGGAGCGATCCATTTAGGCCCAGATTTCGAGCTGGCCTCCTTCAGCCCGGCCGATTTGACCATCCAGGCGGATTTCCAGCTGGCTGCATGCAGCCAATGCGGAGCTTACTTTGCTTCTGCCAAGGCTTTGGCTCATGTGCTGGCGCTGTTGGAGCAAGCGGGCCTTTCCGGCGATCAGGCAGCCGACCGGCGAGCGCTGCTGCTGATGTGTCCGCAATGTCGCCGCAAAACTGATCTCCCCAGGGTGAAACCCCTGGTACAGGAGGCCTTCAATGGCAGGTTATAACATCAAGACCGACAGCCAATATGCCGTCCATCCTGACGAAGCGATGGATAAGCTTAAGGGCGCCCTGCTCAAAGATATCCAGCGCTCAGCCTATGTTTATCGAGTTGACTGCGGAGGCTGCAACGGGTGCGAAATCGAAATCTTCGCTGCAATCACCCCAATCTTTGATGCAGAAAGGTTCGGCATCAAAGTCGTATCTTCACCCCGCCATGCAGATATCCTGGTTTACACCGGCGCGATGACCCGCTCGATGCGCGTGCCGGCCTTGCGGGCTTACCACGCTGCCCCCGAGCCTAAGATTTGCGTTGCTTACGGCGCGTGTGGTTGTTCCGGGGGCATCTTTCACGATCTATACTGTGTCTGGGGTGGAGCAGATAAAATTCTGCCGATCGATCTGTACATCCCGGGTTGCCCTCCGACCCCTCCGGCGACAATTCATGGTTTTGCGGTCGCGCTGGGCCTGCTCACTCAGAAAATGAGAGCTGAACACCATGTCCAGCAAGAAGGAGACCAGTCCCAGCTCCTGCATCCTGAGGTCCCATTGGATTTGCGCATCGATGTTGAGCGGACAGCCCGGCGGATGGCGGGTTACTGGCATGGCAAACGGATCGCAGAGACATTTTTGGGTTTTATCAAAGATGGCGACCCTCAGCAGGCTGTCAATGATCTGCAAGCGTATATTCGCCAGCAGGATGATCCGCGGTTGGCAGAGATCATGCACAGTCTGGAGGCCGTCTTCCTTGGTCAGCAAGCGGTGACGGAAAAATGAGTCCAAGGGTTGTGATCTACCAGCTGCACAGCAAATTTGTTAATCGACGCGAGGATATCCCGGAGGAGGCTCGCCAGGTAGTTTATTACAGCCTGGCAGTGGGCCATCATGTCGGCGTGATGGATTGTTTCTCCAGCATCGCAGAAATTCCCCTGGATCAATTTTGTGCCTGGTTAGAGCAGCTGCCGGTTGGTTCAGGGCGCAGTAAGCTGGAAGGTGTGGTTAGGTGGGGAGAGATCGAAATCAACCAAAGCCATGTTGGGATGCTCCTGCCCCTGTTTGATCTGCCAAATTCTGCACACAGTGACTGGGCGTCTCTGTTTGCCCGGGTTTTGAATGGCATGCTGCAAGAGCCTGCCCTGTACCTGATGTTGAGAAAACGCGTATGAATAGTAAGGTTCTCAAGAACTCCCAAGAAGGAAACCCGGAGTGGGATCTTAACCCGGAAAAATCCAGTATGGCAAAAAAGAAGCTGGTTCTCACTGTGGGTAATGGCATGATGGGGGATGATGGCGCGGGTGTTTTGCTGGCGCGGATGTTAACTGAAGCGCCGCTCGCCGGTTGGGAGATCCTGAATGGGGGCTCAGCCCCTGAAAACATTTTGCACCAGGCCCGGGCTCTCGACCCAGAGTATATCCTGGTAGTAGACGCAGCGGATATGGATCTGTCGCCCGGCATGATCCGAATAATCCAGCCTGATTGCCTGGATGATCCGTTCTTGCTAACCACGCATAGCCTGCCATTGACCTATCTGATCCAATCGCTGCATGAGTTTGTCCTCCATGTAGACCTGCTAGGCATCCAGCCCGAGATCGTGGCGTTTGGTTTTCCGATGACGCCGGCGGTAAAACAAGCCGTTGTCCGGCTGTACGAGGATTTGAAGAGCGAGAAGTCGGATTGGGAAATTTTAGAGCACAGTTCGTTTATGGTCTCACATACATAAGAGAAAGAGGTGGCTATGATTACAGTCAAAGACCTGCTGGGTAAATCGAGCGGACCAACCATCATGGTGTCTCCGACAGACTCTGTCTATCGGGCGCTGCAGTTGATGGCTGAAAATAATGTCGGTGCAGTGATGATCTGCGAATCCGGCCAGATGCTTGGCATTTTCACTGAGCGAGATTACTGCCGTAAGATCATCCTGATGGGCCGCTCTTCGTTAAATACCCCCATTCAAGACATCATGACCAAGAAAATGATCACCATCAAACCTACCCAGACCATGGAAGAGAGCATGGAGCTGATGACGAAGTACCACATCCGGCATCTTCCCGTCGAAGAGAACGATCAGCTGGTGGGTATCATTTCAATGCGAGATGTGATGTCAACTATCATTTCCTTCAAACAGGATCGGATTGAGAGGCTGGAAAGCTATATACTGGGCAACGATTACGGGCATTAATCCAACCAGGCACGGCGTCTCCGGCGGCTTTTCGGAGTCGCCGGCATGCTCGCGCTGATATTTCCGGGGGAAATTCGCGCCTGTGTGGCGAGAGGCTTCGTGGTATTCTCGGCAAGTCACTTAAGCAAAGAAGAGATTGGGGTGTTCGGTTTGGGCGGCTGCACCGCCCAAACCGAACACCCCACATCCTTCTTTTGTTTGCAAAGAGTTTTGCGAGAGCCTTAACCTCCCAGGCTGGTCCACAAGGCTGGATGATCAGAGGCAGGGTCGAGCAGGTAGCGCGAATCCTGAAGCTCCAGATCTGGGGAGACAAAAATATGGTCGATCCGACTCGCCGGGTCGATACCGGAGCCGTCGACCGTGCCTGGCCAGACAGCCAACCACGAATCGGTTAACGACTGGGTTGTCTGTTTGTAAGCTTCTGTATCCGGCCGAAAATTAAAGTCGCCCATCAGGATTACATTGGACAGGTTCTCTACCTGCGTGAGAATCGCCTGTTGTTGGATGATTGGCCCGCCATTCCCCAGATGCGTAACAAAGATATTGTAGCGTTGACCAGCGACCACGATATGGGCCGTGAGAGTAGCAGTCTGTTCCCTCTCACTGTACATATAAAATATGCCTGGCTCTTGAATTGGGTAGCGAGATAATAAAGCAATCCCAAAGGTGCCCGTCACTGGGCTGGGACCATAATAGGAGTCATAGCCCAGCCGATCGGCCAGGTAGCGCACCAAATCCACATTTCCGCCCGCAATCCGGTTGGTATCGGTTTCCTGCAAGCCAACCAGATCCGGATTTAACGATTGAATCAATGCCAGCTGGCCATCGTAATTGATTTGCCCAGCTTCACTGTAGCCTTGTTGAATGTTGTAGGTCAGTACTTTGAGAGCACCATCGGGGTCGGCCGGGGTGGGGATTGGCCGCCTGGTGATCGCCCCGAACACAACCACGGCCGCCAGCAGCACTAAGAATAGCACGCTGTAGCTGGATAGAGCCTGAAAAGTGCCGGAGCTTCCTGCTCGATCAGCACGGGCACCCCCTGCCAGCAAGCCCGGAAGATACATGCCAGTCCAGGCGACCAGGTAAACCAGCCAGTATTTATCCCGAAAGAAAGGTCCAATTACCGGGATATAGTCATATACTGTTGTAAAAACGTGCCCAAATATCAGCACCAGCAAGAACAGGCTTGCCAATGCAAAACCTCCACCCAGGGTGCGGGATTCCGGCCGGCTGGCAGCGATCTCCGACCAGAAGCGGGCAAAATTGATAAAAATGATGGGTGAAAGTGCCAGCGCTGCGTACATTAAGATCCAACCTGCCAGGGATGCCGGCATTGTGTAAAGCGGATAGGCGGCCGGGTCGGATGGGAACCCAACCTGTTCCGTTCCAATTGCGCCGACCAGCGCAATCGCAAATATGAGATTAAGGATTGTCCAGAAACCTGTTTTCAGGTGCAACATCCAGGTTGGTCTCAATCCCAGCACCAGACCTGCACCGGTATAAACTACTGCCAACACCGCGAGCACACTCGCATAGTTGAGGACCATCCAGCGGGCGAACACGTTGGGGACAGAGAAACCGAAGTAGAGCAGTACCAGGCAGCCCATCAGGCCCAGGCACAAGGCAGCTGTGCGGACAAAACCGGGTGCAGCAGGTTGGGACGGCTCAAGCCGGTGAACATTTCCAGAGGCGCTGCCATCCGCCTCAATATATTTCGGCCAGAGAATACCGCCTGCGAGCGCCAGGACCCACCCGGCAACAATCCCAGGCCCATCCGTCGAAATATCGATCCCAGAATGATAGGCTCGTAAACTAAACGCCAGGAATACCGCCGCCAGGAGGCCCAGCCCGGCTGCCCTCCAGCCATGCTCGCGACCCTGGTACTTGTCGCGCTCTAAGATCGTTGGAAGCAGGATCAGGAACAGCGACAAGCCCAATCCGGAAGCCAGCATTCGTCCGCGGGTATCCAACAAGGTTTCAACCACCCGGCTCAGGATGAATAGCTCTCCTACCAGGATCAGCTGTTTTCCAGCCAGGCCTCTCCGTAATCCAATCAAAACAACTGGAGAGAACAGGAATAAAACACTCACGATTTCGGGCGGGATGCTGGTACCGAGCAGACCAAAAGCATAAACGGCGGCAACAAAGTCGGTCAGGAGCTGCAGGAAAAACAGGAACAGGATGCCGTAGAGGATAACGGCCAGTAATTCTCCCCCTGGACGATGGTTTTCCGTTTGAAGTTGCGTGTCCATTCGCGCCTCCGAAACTCAACTTATCGCCGGGTTCTTACTCCGAGTGTATGAGCCGGGCGCTCACCCGAGTGCCCTTTCCCGGGCTGCTTTCGATGCTCAAATTTCCGCCCAGCTTTTCTATCCGCTCGCTCATGGAGCGTAATCCAAGGTGGCCTGGAAAATCTCCGTCCGGATTGAATCCCTGGCCATCATCTTCCACCATCAGCAAGATTTCTGCTGCAGAACATTCCAGCGTCAGCCGGACCTTGGATGCTTCGGCGTGCTTAACAACATTGTTCATCGCCTCCTGGGCAATCCGATAGAAGGCTTCTTTGACGGTCAGGCTGGTTTCTGGCTCTTCGCACAGGAAAGTCTCAACCCGAATCGTGTGACGGGCAGCCAGGGCAGCAGCTTGTTTGGAGAGCGCGATCGACAAACCCTCCAGCTCCAGCGATTCGGGGCGCAGCTCAAAAATAAGCGCCCGCATCTCTGCCAGACCGGCTTCTGCCAGCGATAGGACATAATCAAGCGGTTCTGCCAGAGCCGTTTGATCGCTATTGCAAGAACGTTCCATTATGGTGCGGGCTGTGCGGGCGCCTAGAGCGATGCCATACAAGGCCTGCGAGACTGAATCGTGGAGTTCACGTGCCAGGCGCTGCCGCTCTTGCAGAGAAGCAAGCGTTTGGGCCTGCTCATAGAGGCGTGCATTTTCGATCGCCACTGCGGCGAAGTTCGCGAAGGTCAAAGCCAGTTCGGCGTGGCGCTCGGTGAAGAAATTTACCTGTGGATGTTCGAATGCCAGCATTCCGATCGGGCGTTCTTTCACCAGCAGCGGGATACCCATCCAGGCGCCGGTTGCATCCTGGCTCTCGCCGGATTGAATTTGCGAGGTCTGTTGTAAAGACCGTGCCAGGGGTGTATCGGCTCGAATGTTGGCAATAATTACTGGCTCGCGATATTCGACAACGACCCGGCAGTGATGCGCCCTTCGCAAATCCAGGCGGTGAGCCAGGGGTTCCTGGGTATCTTGTCTCTGATAACTCAGTAAAGCCAGGTTTTGATCATCTTCCAAAATAAATATGGCAGAAGCTGTGAAATCAACCACTTCTCTAATCTGGTCAAGGATTAATGCCAGCAGCGGTTTGAGCTCCAGCATTGAAGCGACGTTGCGAGAAACTTTTAACAAGGTTGATAATTCACGAGTCCGGTCGCCTACCCGGCGTTCAAGCAGCTGGTAAGCTTGCACCTGTTCGCTGATATCGCGCATAACGGTCAGCGCATGTGGTTTTCCACGATAATTAAAGAGCGTCCCAAATACATCGACATCAATGAGGGAACCATCTTTGTGGATGCATTTGGCCTGGAATCGAATGGGGCGATCCGCAGTGACTGAAGGAATGTATTTGCTGAACCTGTGCAGTGAGCCTGGATGGATAAAGTCTGCGGGCTGCAATTGGCGGAATTCCTCCATCTGATAGCCATTCATCTGGCTGGCGGCGGGATTGAAATCAACCAGCTCGCCTTCAAGGTTGGTGATGAATAAGCCATCACTGACTGATTCGAAGATGCTGCGGTATTGGGCTTCTTTTTCAATCAGGGATTGTTCTGCCCGGATTTGCTCCGTGACGTCTTCGAACACGGTCGCCATTTCTCGCAGTTGGCCGTGTTCATCTTTAATGGGATACATGAAGGATTTAATCCAATGCGATCTGCCCCCCTGGATCGTTGGAATGATGTCCGGTTGGAACAGTACAGCAGGTGTAACTGTAACCTGGCCAGCAAAGGCTTTTTCGAGGTAGGGAATAATCCCGGACTGGATAATCGCAGGCCGATCAAAAATATTATGGCCGGCAAGGTCCGCTTCACCGATCCCCCACAGCTCCCGGTAAGCCTGGTTGACCGCAAGGGTGGTTCCATCTGGCGCTGCCAGATGCATGGGCAATTGTGATTGTTCGAACAGGCCGCGAAAACGCGCTTCCGAGGCGCTTAATGCGCGCTCAAATTGGCGGCGTTCTGTGATGTCGCTGACCATGGACAGAACAGCAGCCTCTCCTTGCAGTTCGATGATTTCAGCCGAGACCAGGCAGTTGCGGATTTCCCCCGTCTTGGTACGGATGTCAATCTCTAGGTTGCGAGCGGTTCCTTCCTGCCTGAGGAAATCCATCAGGCGGTTATAACCACTGTTTCTTGCCCAGACGCCAAGCTCTCCCGGTGTCCGTCCGATAATCTCCTGGCGTTTATAACCAACCAGGTTTATGAAGCTTTGATTGACCTCAAAGTATTCGCCGGAGGCCTCCGAGCGAATTGAAATAGCCGCCGGGCTGGAGTTGAAGGCTTTATAGAAACGCTCTTCTGACTGACGCAAGGCATCTAACGTATATTTCCGGCTGGTAATATCGCTGAAGGAGACTACGACTGCCAGGGGCTGGTTGCTGTCATCCATATAAATTGGGCTTGAGTTCATCGACAGCCATACCAGCTCTCCATCTGGGCGATGGATTCCCATCACCACCCCGGACAACGAGCGGCCTTCCTGTAATGTTAGAACAGCTGGATGTGTTCGGCCCGGAAATGGTGTCCCATCTTCGCGAATCGGTGTAAACACCGGGTCCAGTGAGGAGAGCCGGGTTAATTCATCTGCATGCAATCCCAGAATGCGCTCTGCGCTGGGATTGCATGCTCCGATCGTGCCATCCTTTGAATGGATCAGCACGCCCTCTTCCATAGCCGTGATGATAGAACGGTAAACAGCCTCACTTTCGTTCAGGGCGGCTTCTGTGAGCTGCTGCTCGGATATGTCCCGTACGAGAGCAGTAAGCGCCAGCCGATCTCCGGATCCGAACTTCATCAAGCTGACTTCTGCCGGAAAGCTGCTGCCGTCTTTACGATAGCCGCGTACAAGCAACCGTTCTTCTCCCTTACGAATTTTCTCACTGGCAGCTTTGAACTCAAGGACGTGTCTATAATGCCCAGTAACGTAATTCGGTGGAATCACGAGATCCAGTGATTGGCCTAAGATTTCTTCCGATAGGTAACCGAAAACTCGTTCGGCAGCCGCGTTAAAGAAAACAATCTGTTGGTCGCTGTTCATCACCAGGACAGCATCGGAGGTCACGGACAGAATGTCCAACAGAAATGCCGGGTTCAGATACCAGGGGCTCGGCTCGTTCGCATCCCTGGAATTTGGGCTCAAATTGCGTTTGTCATCCATTTTGAAGACACTTGCAAGGCTGCCCGGTTGACAGCATTATTTATCTGATGGGGATACCAATCCAATACTGACTGCGTGCAGGGCAGCCTGCGTCCGGCTGGAAACACCCAGCTTCATGAGAATATTACTGACATGGGTTTTGACCGTTGTCTCACTGACATGCAGGGCCAGCGCGATCTCCTTATTGGCTTTTCCAGTAGCCAATAGCCGCAGCACATCCGTTTCCCGTTCGGTCAATACTTCCGGACTTTCTGGCGCTCGCACTTCTCTCACCAGGCGGGCCGCTGCCTGGGGTGAGAGCTGAACTTGCCCCAGGGCGGCGGCTTTGATAGCCCTGCAAAGCTCTTCCGCCTGGGTATCTTTTAAGAGATACCCAATTGCGCCGGCACGAACGGCGCCAACCACCGAAGCATCCTCCAAAACGCTTGTCAGTGCGATGACTTCCACATCCGGCAGTCTGCGGCGAATTTCCTGGGTAGCCGTCACGCCATCCATTACAGGCATCATCAAATCCATCAAAACTACATCGGGTTTCAGCTGTTTGGCCATTTCAAGAGCCTGGCTGCCGTTCACCGCTTCGCCGATCACGTTCAGCTCTGGATCCAGCTCCAAAAACATTTTTAAACCCTGGCGGACAACACTGTGGTCATCAACAATCAAAATATTGATGGTCATCTACTGCTCCTACTTTTGGCGGATAGGTCTTACCCCATCTAAAGATGTAACCGGTTCGGACCGCTCGCATGATGCGCTTCCAGGCAGAGGCGGCTATAAATAATAGTAGTTACGAAGTTCCGGGATAGTTTGAGTGTGTCTGGGCGGGCGCAGCCTGCCCAGACACACCGCATCCTACTCCAACTGCGTAAGCTGTGAATTTAAAAGAATTATACCTGCTAGGTGGAAGGCGTGAATGATCAAGATATTGCTGGTTGACGATCAAATTATGGTCAGAAGGGGACTGAGAATGAGCCTGGCTTTGGAACCAGATCTCAGGATTGTTGGTGAAGCGGGCAATGGGCGCGAGGCGCTTGACCTGATCCGGGTTACAAATCCGGATGTGATTGTCATGGACATCGAAATGCCTGAGCTGGATGGTATATCCGCACTGAAGACTCTGCGCAAAACTTTACCAGATTGTCCCGTGATCATGCTGTCGTTGCACGATGATGCCCAAAATCGCGCCCTGGCTTTATCTTCCGGGGCCAACGCCTTCGTTTCCAAACAGGCTGGGGCCAACCTGCTGGTGGAAACAATTCGTAAAATTCGCCCCGATCCCCATCACGAGCAGCAATAGTCGCAATCGGGTGCCAAAAACCCGATGGTAGCCTTAAAGAGCTACCAACAACCATGCCCCGCGTACCCTCGCCCTGCGTGCCCACCCCTTATTCCCGACTGCTCAGGTAATGCAGTCGCAGCAATCTAAGCTGATCGTAGTTCAGCGCGCCTCCCAGGGCCTCATAGACTGGCTTCAGCAGACCAGTACCCAGCTCCTGCAGGGCAGCCAAAGCCCTGGCCTGGATGGCAGGGTCTGCCTCGGCTAGTTTCATGAAATCATCGCTGTAGCGCAGTGAGCCTCCATTACGCTCAAATTGCCACAGGTGGTCGAGGATTGTTTCAAGTTTGACCTGATAGGCGTCCGCCAGCGCTTCAACAGATGCGCCGGCGTTATAGGCCTCCGCCACCTCCAGCAGGCGCGGTTTTAATTCCATGTTGATTTGCCCAGCCGGTAAAGGCTGCCGGGATGGACGGGTTTGTTCCGCCAGGCCGTGCTCCTGGCAGAAGTCCTGAACGATGGCAAGGAACACTTGGCCGTACCGCTCAGCTTTGACCTGTCCGATGCCGTGGATTTTCAGCAGGCTTTGGGTCGATCGGGGAAAATAAGCAGCCATTTCGTACAGGGTCCGATCTGAGAAAATGACGTACGGCGGGATTCCGGCTGCGTCGGACAATTCCTTCCGTTTGGCCCGTAGAACTTCGAATAACCGGGCATCGTGGTCGATTTGGCCTGTTTTTGGGGCGGGTTTTCTGGCTGGCAATTCTGCCTGGACCACACCCAGTACCGGCTGGCGAGTCTTCAGCACCTGCGCGCCTTTCTCGCTTAATTTTAAACTGTGATAGCGCGGTTCTTCGGTTAACATCCCTTTCTGTACAAGCTGGCGTCCGATATGGAACCATTGTTTGCGAGTCAGTTCCTGTCCGATCCCATAAGTGGACAATTCCTGGTGGCCGAATTTGAGCACTTTCTGATTCTTTGAGCCGAGCAGCACGTCGGAGATATGTGCTGCTCCAAACAACTCGCCGGTGCGGACTACGCAGGACAAGAACTTCTGAGCCGGTATGGTGATATCCATTTGCTGCCTGGCGCCATTCAAGCAAATATCGCACATTCCGCAGTTATCCGCGTTAAAACTTTCGCCAAAGTAAGCCAGGAGAGGTACTCGCCGGCAAACCATGCTTTCCGCGTAACGGGTCAGGGCTTCCAATTGCTTGTACGACATTTCTCGCTCTGATTCTTGCCGCTGATCAATAAAATACCTCAATTTATGAACATCACCATAGCTATATAGCAGCAAACAGTCGGCCTGAATGCCATCTCGTCCAGCCCGGCCGATTTCCTGGTAGTAGCTTTCGATGCTTTTGGGCAAATCGTAGTGAACAATAAAGCGCACGTCGGGCTTGTTGATACCCATCCCAAAGGCAATCGTCGCCACCATGATCTGAACATCATCCCGGATAAAGAGCTCCTGGTTCTGGCGGCGTTCGTCATCTGGCAGCCCGGCGTGATATGGGCGGGCAGAATAGCCGCGCCGGACGAGGGAGGCTGAAAGGGTATCAACCTGCCGGCGGGAAAAACAATACACGATGCCGGATTGACCTTTGTATTTTTGCAAAAAGTCCAGAGTCTGGTCAAGCGGGTTGTTTTTCGGTGCAACTTCGATGTTTAGATTAGGGCGGTTGAAGCTGGCGATGAACTCGTCCGAGCTGGAAAAGTCCAGACTGGAGCGGATATCCTCCCGCACGCGGGGCGTAGCCGTGGCGGTCAGGGCCAGGCAAACTGCCTGGGGAAAGCGCTGGCGAAGCTCTACCAGCTGGCGGTATTCGGGTCGGAAATCGTGCCCCCATTCAGAGATGCAGTGGGCTTCGTCAATGGTCAGGCAGCTGAACGGCAGGCTGCCGATCAAGTCCAACAAGCGCGGGGTCAGCAGGGTTTCCGGGGCAACGTAGAGCAGCTTAATTTGTCCGCTGCGCACCTGTTGGATATTTTCCTGGTATGCCTCAAAGGAAAGCGAGCTGTTCAAGAACAAGGCAGGTATGCCGAGTTCGTGCAGCTGCTCAACCTGGTCTTTCATCAGGGAAATCAGAGGAGTGACGACCACTGTCAGCCCGGGAAAGATCAGGGCTGGTATCTGATAGCACAGGGATTTGCCGCCCCCAGTCGGCATGATCGCCAGGGTGTCATGCTTGTTAAGGACGTTGCGAATGACTTCCCGCTGTAATGGGCGGAACGTATCGTAACCAAAAACAGTATGAAGGATTGATTCAGGGGTGGCGGTCATAAAGATAATTGGAGATTAAATCATGGCTCAACCCACCGGATCTGCCCGGTTGGGGAGATATCGTAGCCTGCCAGTTTGGCGATCGCAGATCGGGCTGTTGAACTGGACAACCAATCCCGGAGAGCCGCAATTCCTGGATGATCGAAACAATTAGCCGGGATTACCAGGTCATAACGTTCGCTGACCTGAAAGCTAAAATCCAGTCCAAGTGCCCGGGCCGAAGCCTCCAGGCCCAGTCCCAGGTCTGCCCGGCCTTCTGCGATAGCCCGCGCCAGATCGGAATGGGTCAGCATTTCGTTTTCATATCCGCGTATTTGACCGGCAGATATATCTAAACGGCGCAGAGTGGCATCCAGCCATACTCGGGTGCCTGCGCCAGATTGGCGGTTGGCGAATCTTAATTCGGGTCGGGTCAGATCGTGGAGGGATTGCACATTAGCCGGATTGCCGGCTGGCAGGATCAAGCCCAGGCGCCTGTGAGCCAGGGTGATCAAAGCGGCCCGCCGGCCCGGCAGAAGGCGCCGAACGAATGGCAAATTATAGTCATCACTCTGCTGGTCCCAAAGGTGGCAGCCAGCCAGATCAGCTTTCCCTTCAGCCAGTGCGATCAAGCCGCCCAGGCTGCCGGTGAAATTGAGCTGCAAGTTGAAACCAGGAGCAATCTCTTCAAAATGGGTAGCCAGCCAGGTAACAGCCAGATCGTGAGATCCGGCGAATCGCAAAAAATTGCCAGCCGCAATGCTGGGTTCAGAGGCTACTGTCCGCCAGCGGTCGAGCGCTATCTGGATCGCCCCCTCAACTTCGATGGGTGTATAGCCTGCGGTCAATACTTCCAGCAAAAAAGCCTCCGCCCGGTGGATCAGATTGGCTTTGCGCAGCGGTGCATCCTCCTGCCAGAGAATTTTGTCAACGATCCGCGTGCCCCGACCAGCCCGGCTCGTGATTAAACCTTGCTGGGCTAGTTCCTGGTAGGCGTGCTGAACGGTCCCAATCGTGCAATCCCACCGGGCAGCCATCTCGCGCACGGAGGCCAGGCGGTCACCGGGCTTCAGGTTGCCATCCAGCACTTTTTGGCGGATGGATTCGGCAATTTGTTGGTAGAGATGAGGCTCGTCCATATCGATAGTATAGTTAACTTGAGGCTGGTTGGCAAGAATAATTGGGTAATATCTAATGAAATGTTTCGAAGCGATCAAAGAACAGGCAGACCCCAGTTGCCTTATGCAACCAATCTACAGACTTTGCGTAGATTCAAATAGTGGTTTTTTGGGCCAGGCTTGTAAAAAATACTAGCATTGGGTTATAAAACAAACGCCTGTAAAAAAGATGCACCCATCCCCCCTGACTGAGTGCAAAGATTAAAAGGAGCTTATCATGAGCGAACAGAAGGTTTATCGAGAAGAATTAGAAGTGACCGGTGACGCGGTGATTGCCAAGATCAAAGAGATCATTCACGAAGGGAATGTCCGGCGAATTACGATCAAAAATGAGGAAGGCAAGACTTTGATTGAAATCCCACTCACTCTTGGGGTAGTTGGAGCGCTGCTGCTGCCGGTTTGGGCAGCCATCGGAGCGATTGCGGCTTTGGCCGTCAACCTGACTCTGGTGATCGAAAAAGTGGACACCGTACCCGAACAACCTCAGTCCGATGCGAGTGAGGGATAAATTAAGTGGAAGTTCATGCGCATTTCGTGCGCATGAACTTCCATCACAGATTACTCATTAAGTTTAAGCGTTCGCCCGAACTACCCTAAGCTTGTTCGGGCTGGCTTCGGGTTATGGCCCGAACCCGGTTGCTTAGGCGGCCACGCAGCCCGCTGGCCCATTTGCGCACAGCCGGGATGCGCAGGATTAATAGAAAGGCCAGCAACAATCCAAAGGAAACCGGCCCGACTACATCACCTTGCAGGCGCAAGAAGTCGCCTTTCTTTGCCCAACCATAATGCAAGATCACCAGACCGCCTGCCAGGTATACTAATTTGTGCAGGCGTTTCCAGTTCTTGCCAAGGCGTTTCTGCCAGTAGCGGAAAGACGTGGCGCCCAAAGCCGCCAGGATAATCAGGGCGCTTAAACCCACGACAATATATGTCTTTTCAAAAATCGCGCCTTGCAGCAGAGACCAATCAAAGCCATAATCCAGGCCGATGAAGGTGAAGAAGTGGATCGCCGCATACATGAAGGCATACAGGCCGAGCGCCCGCCTGACTTTACCAACCTGACGCAAGCCAAACAGCGTGATTACCGGTGTGCAGGCCAATGAGAGCACCAGCATAATCAGGGCAGTTTTCCCGGTGCGCTGAGTGAAAGCCTGAATCGGATTGATGTCGTTGGAGTATTGGATGATGAACCAGATCAGGGGCAGCCAGACACCAATGTGGGTGATAATTTGGAGCGGTGTGTAATTCAGCTTCTTCATGTTTGCCGTCTCTTGAATTTCATTTTAAAAATACACTTTCAAATCCATACCTTCATACAGGTTGGCTACTTCTTCGGCATAGCCATTGAAACTCAGGGTAGGGCGGCGGCCTGCTTCGCCCAAGCGGCGCTCACTGGCTTGTGACCAGCGCGGGTGTGGGACATCCGGATTGACATTGGAATAAAAACCGTACTCATTCGAAGCGACACTATTCCACAGAGTGGCGGGCTGCTCAGCAACCAGCTCGATCTTGACAATCGTCTTGATGCTCTTGAACCCGTATTTCCAGGGAACCACCAGTCTCAAAGGGCTGCCATTTTGAGCAGGCAGCTCTTTGCCATACAAGCCGGTTGCCAGAAAAGTGAGCTTGTTCATGGCCTCATCCAGGCGCAATCCTTCATTGTAAGGCCAGGGGAAGCCGCCCCTGTTCAGACCGGGCATTTGAGCTGGATCTTCCAACGTCTCAAAACGGACATACTTAGCATCCGACTGTGGGTCGGCTTCTTTGAGCAGGTCCGACAGCTGGAAACCCATCCACGGGATGACCAGTGACCAGCCTTCCACGCAGCGTAGCCGATAAATGCGTTCTTCTTGAGTAAATTTCTTCAAGATATCTTCCAGTCCGTAGGTGACTGGTTTATTTACCAGGCCATACACCTGCACCTGCCAGGGGTATTGGTTCTCTCCGCTGGACGGCTTGAAGTCCTTGGCGAGCTTGGCAACCCCGCCTTTGTCGGTAGTGAACTCGTAATAATTGTTGTAATTAGTGATGGTTTCGTAGCTGCTAACCGGGTCTCCCAGTTCATCGGTTGCGATGCTGACAGGTGGTTCATTCGTCTGGGCAGCGAGCGGCTGCTCTACTTGGGTTGAACTCTGGTTTGGCTCAGCAGCCACCCCGCAGGCAGCCAGCAAGGCCCCCGCGCCAACCAGGCCCATACTTTTGAGGAAAGTACGCCGGGACCGGTACAGGTGTTCGGGCGTGATCTCGGAAGATTGTATCGGCACCGATTTAAATTTAGACGATTTCATGGATTGCTCCTTACGATTTGGCAAATAACGATCATTTTTATCTATCTTATCTATTTTAAAATAAAATTCTTGCAAAACCATTACAAGTTGCTGAAAATTTGATGAATACTTCTCCCGATTGCTCATAATCTGAGCATGGGGAATAAGAAAGCGGGGTGGTGGCAGGCATATTTTTGCCTGCCACCACTCCCAGATCCACAATCGCTGACCCCTGGCGAAGGGATGATTAACCCAGGGCGACGTCCAGCAGCATCATCACTGCGAAACCCAGCATGGTCCCGAAGGTTGCAATATGGGTGTTCTTCTCGTATTGGGATTCGGGGATTAACTCCTCGATAACCACATAAATCATGGCGCCAGCCGCAAATGATAGTGCATAAGGCAGTATCGGTCGGATTAGTAAAACGGCGGCTGCCCCCAATACGCCGGCAATCGGCTCGACGATGCCGGACGCCTGTCCGTACATGAAGCTCTTAATCCGGCTGAAACCTTCCCGGCGCAGCGGCACAGAGACAGCTGCCCCTTCTGGGAAATTTTGCAACCCGATTCCGAGAGCCAGTGCAACCGCGCCCGCCAGGCTGGCGGCCGGAACGCCAGCTCCTAAAGCTCCAAATGCGACCCCAACCGCCAGTCCCTCAGGAACATTGTGCAGGGTGATTGCAAGAACCAGCAGCACAGACCGCTGCCAGCTTGTTTTAATACCCTCAGCCTCGGAGATTGGCAGGCCAAGATGCAGGTGAGGCAGCAGCTGATCCACTACCCAAAGAAAACCGCCGCCAAGCAGAAAGCCGACCACTGCCGGCAGCCAGCCGGGCACGGATTCTAACTCCGCCATTTCAATTGCCGGCGCTAACAGCGACCAGAAGCTGGCTGCGATCATCACACCGGCGGCAAACCCAAGCATCCCATCCAGAATGCGCCGTTCGATCGTTTTGAAGAAAAAAACCATGCCCGCACCCAAGGCGGTTAAAAACCAGGTAAACATGGTCCCCACCAGCGCTTGACTGATTGGATTGAGCGATTCAAACCAGGAGATCACCATGTAATCTCAACCCTCCTTGTTAGAATTTAACGAACCCCCACATCCCCTTTTCCCCCAGATAATCTCAATAACCGCTTCGCAACATCATTTTAACCGATATCAGTTAGGTTACGTCATATCGATCGGGAGGCCTGCGTAGATAGCAGCAGTGGTTTGTGGTTCGAACCACATTTACAATCCTATTGTTCGCACGTTAATGAGCTGATGACGGCAAAAGCGGTAGGGTAAAGTAGAACCGGGTGTACTGGTTCGGCTTGCTCTCGACCCCAACCTGTCCCTGGTGGGCTTCTACAATCCCACGGGCGATTGCCAGCCCTAATCCGGCGCCACCGGTGGAACGATTGCGAGATTTCTCCCCCCGGTAAAACCGCTCAAAGATATTTGATAGATCCTCAGGGGCAATTCCTGGCCCATCATCAATCACGTCAATCTGAACACCCTCCGCCACAGGTCGGGCGGATACCGTTACCCTGCCGCCCGGCTGGACGTGCCGCAGAGCATTGCCAACCAGGTTGTTGAGCACCCGCCCGATGCGAGGTCCATCCATCCAGACTGGATCAACCCCATCAGTGACGCTGCCTTCCAGCTGAACTTGCTGGCGGGTAGCCATTTCTGAGAAGGCTTCCAGCGTATCAGAGATCAGGTCGGAGAGATCGTTGTATTCACACTCCAGAGTCAGGCCGCCGGCGTCCAGTTGGGCCATCTGGAACAGGTCGTCGATCAGGATGGAAAGGGCCGCAATCTCACGCTGGGCTGTGCGCAGGTAACGATGTTGGGTTTGTGGGTCTTCGATCATTTCATCGGCCAGAGCTTCGACAATCGCCCGGATCGAGGCCAGGGGGGTTTGCAAATCATGACTTACCCAGGCGATCAGATCCCGGCGCAGATGATCCAACTGGCGCTGCTGCTCATCGGCTGCCTGCAAGCGTTCCGCCATCTGGTTAAACGTTTCTCCGAGGGCAGCGATTTCATCCTGTCCCTGGACCTGGGTGCGGGTTTTAAGATCCCCAGCGGCGATCGCCATCGCTGCCTGGTCTAACTGGCGGATACGTTGGGTCAATGTGTTGGTCAAAAAGTATCCCAGAACCATCGCGATCCCGCTGGCATACGCCAGCAACACCGTTGCCAGCATCAGGTCGTGTTCGTCTGTAAACATCAAATTGGCTGTGATCCAAACATTTAGGAAAGTCAGCAGGCTGGACAATGCATAGCCGCCCAGCAGCGTCCAGCCTAAGGCTGGCGACTGGTTCATCCAGCCCAGGCGGTAAGCTCCATAACCTGCCAGGATCGATACCACCGCTGTCACTGATAGGAATAATGCCATTAGGCCTAGATCGGTGCTTGCCGGTCGCAGCAGGGCGTTGAATAGCAGCAACGACAGCGCCACGATCGCGATCACCCCCATCACAAATCGAATCGGCAGGGATGCTGGCTGAGGGATTGCAAGATTACGGTTGTATTTCATCTTATTCTTCCATTTCTGATTGTTTTCTCGCCAAGGCAATGAGTTCTCCAGACAATCCCGATCGCCCGCCCTGCTGGAAGCTGCCAGGCCTCTGAAACCAGGTTACGGCTCAAACTTGTAGCCCACCCCCCAGACCGTCTGGATATGAGTGGGATGGGAAGGATCGGATTCGATTTTTTCTCTCAGGCGGCGGATATGGACGGTAACCGTGCCCGGATCAATGTATTCAGACAATCCCCACACATTTTCTAGAAGCTGGTCGCGGCTGAAAACCTGGCGCGGGTGGCAGGCGAGCACCCACAACACATCGAATTCCTTGGCAGTCAGGCTGATTTCTCTGTCACCGGCAGTCACCAGGCGGGTCTGAGGGTCAATCTTCAGGTCAGCAAACACCACGGCCTTTTCACTGCGGGTTTGGCTGCTGTTTTGGGTCCGGCGAAGAACTGCCCGCACCCGGCTGACCAGTTCCTGCGGGCTAAATGGCTTAACAACATAATCATCTGCACCCATCTCCAGCCCGGCAATCCGGTCGCCTTCTGCCCGCCGGGCGGTCAGCATGATGATAGGCAGGTCGCTGCGGTCGCGAACCCAGCGAGTGATTGCCAGCCCATCGACCTCGGGCAGCATTAAATCCAGCACAAGCAAATCAGGCATTTGCTGCTCCAGCCTTTTCAAGGCGCTCTTACCATCATTCAAGCAGGTCACCTGGTAGCCGGCCCTTCTCAGATACAGGCTGACCACTTCGGCAATACTTGGTTCATCCTCAACAACCAGGACCTCTGTCGGGCTCATAGCGATCACTCCTATCATGCCTGTCCAGCCAATTTCGTGGGCAGCCGGCTACGGACGTAAGGACACGACTATACACAGCATCAATACCCTGGCAGATTACTACACAACATCCCCCTTTTGGATCTGTGGATACTTATTCTGCATACGCGTAATTTTTAATTGGATTATATGCGATCTTGCTGCGGATAGCTTACGATACCTTCAACGAAATCTTACAAGAGTATTACAACTCTGCCAAATTTCTTCAGATATCTGTAATTTTCAAGTAGACGAATCGTAAGGGTTATCTGAGATGATCTCAAGATAAGGGCTGTCCCCGCTTGAAGCCTGTACAAAATTATTAAAACTCCCACAAGGAGTTGTTTCGATGCCAATCATCAGGAGGAATTGATTATGACAAAGAATGATACCCATTTAAACAAGAAAAAACCGGTTTGGTATGGGATCGGCAGCTTGCTGCTCATCCTGGCTGTGCTGCTATCGGCCTGCGCCAGTGGAGCGGCTCAGACCGAAACCATGGCTGAAACCCAGGCCCCGGCGATGATGGACGACAAGCCCACCGAGGAGATGATGGAGGCTGAAGCCACTCACGAGCCCATGATGGAAGCCACCCAGGATGATATGATGGACGCCACTGAAGAGCCCATGATGGACGCCACTGAAGAACCCATGATGGAAGATGGGGACGATATGGCCTCCGGTGATGCCATGATGGACTACCCGGATTGGTTCTCAGTCCAGCTGCAAAATATCAATAGTGGTGAAACTTTCACGGTTCAGGATCTGAACGGAAAAGTTGTCCTGGTTGAGACAATGGCGGTCTGGTGCTCCAATTGCTTGCGGCAGCAGCGCCAGGTTAAATCTTTGCACGAGCTGTTAGGGGAGCGAGATGATTTCGTCAGCCTGGGATTGGATATCGACCCGAATGAGAACGCCGACAAACTGAAAGGTTTTGTCGATCAAAATGGTTTTGATTGGTATTATGCCGTTGCCCCAGCCGAGGTATCCAGGAACCTGAGCAATTTATATGGGGCCCAGTTCATCAATCCCCCTTCTACGCCAATGTTGATCGTTGACCGGCATGGCGAGGTGCACCTGCTGCCCTTCGGAATCAAGGACGCTCAAACTCTCCTGGAGGCTTTGGAGCCCTTCCTGGCGGAAAGCATGTAGGTTTGGTTTCCAGTGCTGCCCTGCATCCATGTCGGGGCAGCACTGGAGATTTCGCCAGGTCATCGAGAGACAATGATCAATCCCCAATCGAAAGGTAAATATGTCAGTTGATTCCATTATTACTTCAATTTCATTAGGCTTGCTAGCCACCACCAGCCCATGCATCCTGCCCCTTTATCCCGGATACCTGGCGTATATCAGCGGCGGGCAGGACGGCCTGCGGACGCGCACTGGGCGTTATTTTTTGGGTTTTTTCGTGCTGGCTGGCGTCTTGACCATGATGCTTGTTCTGGGAGCCATCATTGCCTTATTATCCGTGTCGATCGGACGGGCGCTCTCGATTGTAATCCCAATCGCAGATGTGCTGATCTTCTCACTCGGTGTTCTGCTGCTTCTGGATATCAATCCGTTCAAGCAGCTGCCCCAGATTCAGGTGCCTGTACTCTCCCATCCGTATGTCAATGCTTACATTTATGGGCTGCTGTACGGACCCATCGCTCTGCCCTGCTCTGGCCCGTTGGTTGTAGGCATCTTTGCATATTCTCTGACCGCCGGTGAGTTCTTTGGTAAGCTATCGGTCTTCATGTGGTTTGGGCTTGGTTTTGGACTGCCTCTCTTGCTGCTTTCCTTTTTATCCGGCAGCGCGCAACGCTGGATCACCCGCCAGTTTGCGATGCGGGCTCGCCTGATTAACGTGGTGGCAGGCTTGCTGCTGGTGGGAGTGGCGATTTACGACCTGGCCTCAAACTGGGAACTGCTGCGAACATTCTTTTAGACACTATCAATGTCAGGGTTGTGTAATTGAAAAACGGAAAGTATGCCGTCCTAAATCTGCGAAATTGCCAAACAGTTTCTTAAAGCATTAACATATCTCCTCGATTATGCCGAGCCTTTTTGGGTACAATTGGGGATGCCAAAACGAAGCCCTGGCCTCGTCTTTGCATTTCCAAATATTTTCTGGACACTTTCAGAACCGGTAGATTGAGGAAGTCCTTAATGGCGCAGGCAACATTCCATTTTCCACGCGGCTTTCTCTGGGGGACAGCTACAGCCTCTCACCAGGTTGAAGGAAATAACACCAACAATAACTGGTCGTCCTGGGAACAGCAAGCGGGACGTATCATCCAGGGCCAGACTTGTGGGCTGGCCTGTGACTGGTGGAACGGGCGCTGGCGGGAAGATTTTGATCGGGCGGCTGAAGCCGGCCAGAATGCGCATCGCCTGTCGGTCGAGTGGAGCCGCATCCAGCCGACCCCTGACCGCTGGGATGAAAGCGCGCTCGACTATTATCGCCAGATGCTGCGCGGCTTGAACGAGCGGGATATGGTAGCAATGGTCACCTTGCACCACTTCACAGACCCGCTGTGGCTGGTTGAAATGGGCGGCTGGGAGACGCCCCAGGTGATCGAACGATTTGAAAGGTATGTGAAAAAAGTCGTTGAGGCCTTGCAAGAGTATTCCAATTTGTGGGTTACGATCAATGAGCCGAATGTCTACTATACGGCCGGGTATGTGCTGGGGGATTTCCCGCCTGGCAAACAGGATGTTGGGGCTGCTTTCCGCGTGGCTGAAAACATGGTCCGCGGCCATGCGGCAGCCTATCGGGCGATTCACGCCTTGCAGCCCGATGCCCGGGTTGGGATTGCTCTGAATTATCGCAGCCTGCAGCCGGCTCGTTCCTGGCTGCCGTTGGACCGCTGGGTTGCCAGCCTGCAATCCCAGCTGTTCAACAGTCTGGTGCCCGATGCGCTTTCCAGCGGGATCATGCGCTTCCCGCTGTGGATCAAGCGGGTACCGGAAGCCAAAGATACCCAGGATTTTATCGGAGTAAATTATTACACCCGCGATTATGTGACTTTCAGCCCATTCAGCCCAGGGGACTTGTTTTCGAGGCGTTCGTTCTTGCCCGGAGCCGAACTGAGCGACACCGAATTCATCGCCAACACGCCTGCCGGCATGTTTGAAGCGATCAAGTGGGCGCTGAAATATAATAAACCGATCATCATCACCGAAAATGGTGTGGAAAATGCCGACGATCGTTTGCGGCCGCGCTATCTCATCCAGCACCTGCACCAGGTCTGGCGGGCTGTCAATTTTAATTTCCCAATCAAGGGCTACTTTCACTGGACGCTAGTGGATAACTTTGAATGGGAGCGCGCCTGGACGCAGCGTTTTGGTTTGTGGGAGCTCGACCCGGCTACCCAGGCCCGTCGAAAGCGGCCGAGTGCTGATCTCTATGCTGAAATTTGTCACGAAAATGGCCTTTCATCGGAGATGGTTGCCCGGTTTGCGCCAGAAATTTTCCAGCAAATGTTCCCCAATTAATTCATGCTGAGCTGGCGCCGCAATTCGCCCCCTGGAACTTTGCCACCCGCTGCTGTAGTCTGCCGGCCTGCCCTGGCCCGGGATACGCCGGGCATGCTCGCCCTGACTGCCCAAATCTGGGATGGGCATGATTATGTGCCCGAGGTCTGGAATGGCTGGCTGCTGGATGCGGTTGGCCGGCTGATTGTGGCCGAATTGCGGGGCCGAATTGTGGGGTTGGGCAAACTAACCTGCCTGGCGCCAGGCCAATGGTGGGTCGAGGGTCTGCGGGTCCATCCCGAACTGCAAGGCACAGGCATTGCCAGCCACATGCACGATTACTTGCTGCGCTCCTGGGAGCAGATTGGCTCGGGTGTATTACGGCTGGCAACCAGCGCTAAACGGCTTCCGATCCATCATCTATGCTACAAGACAGGTTTTAGGAAGATTGCGGAATTCTCGGCTTTTCGAGCGCCGGCGCTGCACGAACCGTCCGATCAGTTTTCATCTGTGACCGAAGAATCGATCGATCAGGCGTTACAGCTGGCGATTGCCAGCCCAAGCCTGGCGCTCTCGGCAGGTTTGTGGGACCTGGGGTGGGAGTGGGCGGCTCCAACCCGGGCTTATCTTGCTCAGGCGGTCGAGCGGGGTCTGGCGTTTTGGTGGCGCAATCAGCGCGGCCTGCTGGTCGCTGCGCATCGATGAGGATGACGATGATCCCCTGACTCCGGTTCCTTTCGTGCAGCTGCTGGCCTGCAGCCTGGCGGATCTGCCTGAACTGCTGCGTGACTACCGGCGGCTGGCAGGCAGGCTCGGCTTCCGCCAGGCGGGCTGGGTGGCAGCCCTTGACCCCGGACTGCAGTCCGACCTGCAAATGCTGCTGGCTTTGAGCGGACCTGGGATAGTTCCGTCTATATTTTTGAAAATATCGGCCAATAAGTTAGCCGGGGGGTTCTGATCGCAAAAAACAACAATTTTTTTGTGCAGCCATCGGGCGGTTAAACAACCTGCCTGTGGTATAATCCTGCACGCTGGCGGGGAAAAAATCCAGCCTGCATTTATTGGAGAGGTTGCGTAGTCCGGCCTAACGCGCACGCCTGGAGAGCGTGTGAGCCGCAAGGCTCCGTGGGTTCGAATCCCACCCTCTCCGCTAATCGTCTAACCCTTGCATGAAGACTTCCATGCAGGGGTTTTCGCTTTATGTGCTCTGTGGGCCGGCACCCACCCGTTCCGCTGAGTGCAAAGCTTTAACGACATCGATGAATACGACGCGCTTCCGGCTCTCGATCTGTTGAACAATGGATGTGAAGGAACGGGGGCTTGCGCTACGGTGTGAGACTTGACAATAGGCTTGTCACCCGCGAGATCGCTCCCTGTCTACTGGGCGATCTCGCCCTTTTACGGCACCCAACACTGCTCCTTGAGGACGTGATATTTCCAAAACTCACTTTGCCAGGTTAGGGCAGAGCATTTCTAACTTGTGGGTAATCATTACCTGCCTGGACTCACCTGAGTGATTGTATAATTGGGACAACCGAATCATCCAATTTGATGTAGCAATCCCAACAACAGGGTTATCACCCTGCCACAATTCGTTACACCTGGAGGTTCCAGATGTCAACCACAAAAAAATATATGGTCGTGCTATTGATCGTTTTAGTACCCTGTTTAGTTGCTTTTTCGGTTGTGGTCGCAAACGGCTATCTTGTCCTAATCGAAGCCCATCAAGACGGAGTAGGCGGAGTCGATGGGTTGGACGGAATTTACGCCGTCGAGGTCAGCCCAGATGACAAACATGTCTATACGGTCGGCACCTTTGATGATGCCATCGCTTGGTTCACCCGCAACCTGAACTCCGGAGTTCTGACTTACGGGGGCGCGAGTTTTGATGGGGCCGGCGGGGTGAACGGCTTGGACGGCGTCCGCGACCTGGTAATCAGCCCGGACGGAAAACATATTTATACCGCTGGCCTGACCGACGGGGCCGTCACCGTGTTCTCCCGCAACGCCACTACTGGGGCGCTCACGTTCGTGGAGAATATTTCCAATCCGTATACCCCAGGAGCTATTGGCATCGACATCAGTCCGGACGGAGTGAACGTCTATGCAGTGGGGCTTTTCAACGATTCCCTGTCTGTATATTCACGGAATGTTTCGACAGGTAAGCTCACTTTCGTTGAATCTTTTACGGATGGGCTTGGAGGAGTGGATGGGCTGGATAGAGTGCGGGATGTGGTCGTCAGCCCGGACGGGAAAAGCGTGTACACGGCGGCGCAAAACGACACGGTTGGGGGCGATGATGCTGTGGCAGTGTTTTCCCGCGAACTGGCTGGACAGAATCTCGGGAAATTGACCTTCGTGGAAGTAAAATTCGATGGGGTCGGGGGGGTCGATGGGCTGGGCAATCCCCATACTATCAAAGTCAGCCCGGATGGAAACCATGTTTATGTAAACAATGAGATCCACGCGTCTGGACAGGATTGGATTGCGGTGTTTTCCCGAAATACCAATACAAGCGCGCTCACCTTTGTGGAACTTTTCGCCGACGGCGCGGTTTCCGGTTGTACCGATGGCATCTCAGATGCGGGCGGGATCGCCTTCCGGGAGAACGGCGCGGAGGTTATTATTTCCAGCACCTGGAGAAGCGGCGTGTACCGCTTTTCCAGGGATCCCCAGACAGGCCACCTGACCTACCTGAGTCACCTATGCACTGATATCTTATCCACAGCGCATGACCTCAAGGCATTGGATGTGAGCAGTGATGATCACAACATCTACGGCGCGGCCTTCGGTTTGGGGTATCTCAGTGTATTTGCCATCGACGAGCCGATGCTTACCATCAACTATCCAGACGGTCAACCGGGCAGCTTTTTCACTATCCAAGGACATTTCTTCCCCCCACTTGGGACCGCCAACATTTCCATCAATGGCAACGCCATCGGGCAAGTACCCGTCGATATATCGGGAAGTTTCCTCTTCATACTCGATACAAATGGGATTGATGTAGGCAAATACTTCGTTTCTGTGCAGGTTAACCCAACCCTTACCGTTCCCTTTGTCCTGGACGCGAGTGCGCCCTTACGAGCCCAAGAGGGTGCCGGGACCGTTTTCAATGTCCCCGATGGGATCGCTTTCACCAAAGCCATATACCTGCCTGCCATGATCCGCTGAGAAACTGCCCATTTGTCTCTCCGCGTAGCGGTTTTGCCTGTGGTGGGAGGAATCATGGGGCGCATTTTGCGGGCGCCCGCCCGCAAAATGCACCCCATATACACCCATGCCCCAGAGATTCATAATCAATCATTGTTGTGTTAAAAAGAAAACGTCTGTATAATCGAGATATCACATGGTGGGGATCACGATCGAACATCCAATTATTTACGGATAACTGTACCTGGCTCATTAGAATCTTAGCCAATGGCCAACCTTCAAGAATTATTGAGAAGTTCTTGATTGCTTTCCTGCTGGTCTCAGACGAAGCGCTTTGCCGATAGGAGGCTGTTATGAACCGTAACTGGTCACTTGCGACCTTAGGGACAGCGATGTGTTTGTTGTTCGCCTGCAGCCCAGCTCCAGTCACCTTACAGGCCACAACTCCGGATGCACCCCAACCTGCAGATCCAGAGCTGATTGAACCAGCCACGCCAACCCAGCCGCTGCCGCCGCCGGCGATCGCGCCGCCGACGGCGATCGTGCCGCCAACGGCGATCGTGCCGCGGGATACCCCGACCCAGGCGACCGCCTCATTCCCGCTTTCAGATCCTGGTCCTTACTTCGTGGGCAATCGAACCTATACGTTTATTGATGAGAGCCGCAATGGGCGCGAGATTCGGCTTACAATCTGGTATCCGGCCTTGATGCAAACCGATGCCGATGGTCGTCCCATAAAGATTGGTGCTGCTCCTGATTTAAGCGGAGCACCTTATCCCATGATCCTGACCGGATCCAATTCAGGCAATTACGTCTACAAAACCCATCTGGGTTCCCATGGTTTTGTGATGGTGATGATCGGCCACCCCGAAGTCTTTCCAGATCTGAATCTCCAGGTGAGCGACCATCCACGTGATTTCCTGTTTGTGCTGGATCAGATTGCGGCCATGCCTCCAGAAGGATTAGAGGACGTCATGGATTCCGATCATGTCGGTGTTGGCGGCTATTCTTGGGATGGCTTTATTTCTCTGGCCCTCAGCGGGGCGCGTTTTGATCCGGAATAATACCTTGCATACTGCGAGCAAGCCGCCATAAGCGAGCCGATTTCCAACTGGGAAGGCTATTTCGACTTTTATTGCAATCTTGCTAAAAAATGGGATGAGTTTTCTGCTCATGTAGGGGATGAAATCACAGCGAGTGATGACGGACTCTGGCAGGCGATGACGGATGAACGGATCCGCGCCGTGATGCCGATGGCTCCGGCTGGGGCCTGGCTGTACGGCGAACGGGGCCTGGCAATGGCTGATCGCCCGGTTTTTATTATCGCTCCGACGAAGGATGAATCTACTCCCTACCAAGTTGAAACCGCTTTCATCTTTGAGCAGCTTGGAGCCCCCCAGGTTTCCCTGGTCTCTTTTATCGGCAAGGGACATATGATGGTTGACTATGACAGGCCTCGGATGCAGATCAACCACTTTGCGACAGCCTTTTTTGGCTACTATCTGCAGGGGCGCCAAGATTACAAAGAGTTTTTCTCAGAAAACTTCGTTTCACAATTCGATGATCTAGCCTGGGGGATATACCTGGAGAAGTGATCCTTAACGAAGAGGATCGCTCGTTATCGCCGGAAGCAGAGGCATATCCTTGCTGGAGCACGAATAAGATCTGTAAAAGCCTCTTCACCCGAGTAGTGCGCATCTTGCTGAGCGATTATCGCATGAACCAGCTTAGAGCTCCTGGCTTTGCACAAGCAGCCCGCATGGGAGAAAATCCAATCATCTGGCTCGGGAGGCCCTTTGGCCCGGAAATATTTGGGCAATCTATACAAAAATCATCCCATATTTCTTGACGATTTCGCCGATAGACAGGTGCGGCTTTCTTTTATACACTATAGCTGCCTGTTCAGCTAGTGTCTCCCTGGTCGCTCAGGCCATCTTTAAATGAGTCCGGTGTGTTTGTCCTGGATCAGCACTGTCCAACCGAACCACGAGGGCTGCCCACCCGGGCAGCTTTTTTTGTTTAGGCTGACTCCTGACACCCGGTTTTACTGGAAGGAAGTCGCCATGCTAAAGTCTTACAAGCATCCTGATCAAAAACTCAAGCTGAGTCCCGCCCCGCGTCCCGTGGAACTGCCCGCCCTGGGCCTGGACGAGCATGATGCCTGTGCCATCGTTGCCTCGGTTCGTAAGACGGGCCAGGCCACCCATGGCAATTTGAAGCGCGCCCTGGAAGCCTTGAGCAAAATGGGCCATCGCTCCGGGAGTGTGAATGGGGAAGGCGACGGCTGCGGTGTGTTAACCGATATCCCCCGCCGGTTGTGGGCAACCGCCCTGGCAGAAGCGGGCAAACCAGCCTGGCTGGCAGAAGACCGCCGCTTTTTTGTGGGCCATTTGATGCTCCCTGCCAATTTAGAAAACGGCCTGGCGGATGCCAAGCAGCAGATCGCCGACCTGATTGCCAGCCAGGGGGCCAGTTTGCTGGTCGAACGTGAAGCCCTGACCCGCCCGACCACCCTGGGCAAGATGGCTCACGCCCAGGTGCCGTACCTCTGGCAGATAGCCGGCCTGATGGAAGATTGCCCGCTGGATGAAGTGGAGTCAGGTTTATTCGAGCTGGCTCTGGCGATCGAACGCTGTTTTCAGGTCCATGTCGCCTCCCTTTCCTCACACAGCGTAATTTATAAAGTGCGCGGCTCGATTGAAACCCTCTATCAATACTACCCTGAGCTGCGCAGCCCGGATTTTATGACTGCCATTACCCTGGGTCATGCCCGCTATTCCACCAATACCACCACCATTTTTGAGCGCGTCCAACCATTCACGATCCTGGGTCATAATGGCGAGATTAATACCATCGCTCGCTTGCGGGAACAGGCCCAGATGCTGGGCATCCAGCTGGTGCCGGGCGGCAGTGACTCTCAGGATGTGGACCGCACGATTGGTGCCCTGATCAATCGCTATGGCTATAACCTGGCCGAAGCGATGGAACTGCTGTTCCCCCCGATTTTGAGCGAGATTGCCGGCCTGCCAGACCGCCATCAGCGAGTGTATCAGTATTTTCGGCAGGCATTCGGCCCATTTGCCCAGGGACCCGCCGGCATGATCGCGCGTTTTGGCGATGAGTGTGTGTTCAGCGTTGATGCGCTTGGGTTGAGGCCATTGTGGTTTGGCGAAACGGAGAAAGAGTACTTCTTTTCTTCCGAGAAGGGCGTTTACCACCTGGACTCGCTCTGCAATGATCCCCGCCCGCTTGCGCCAGGTGAGAAGATGAGCATTCGAGTTTGCCGGGAAGAGGGGGTTGAGGTATTGGAGGTTCACAGCCTGCGCAGGCGTTTGATGGAAGGTCAGGACGGTTTTGTTGAACCAGGCTCTTTGCTGCCGTATCCGGAGACCGGCGAGCATGAGCTGGAATGGGACTTCCCTGAAGAAGATCTTGATCCGGATGGGGCAGATCTGCAGGGTGAATCCGACCAGGAACAGGCTCAAGCGCAGCTGCTTCAGGAACGCAGGCTGGCAGCTCTCGGCTGGGCCAGGGAGGACCGCGACTGGGTCCAGTCGCTGGCGGATTCCGGCAAAGAACCGATCAGCTCCATGGGGTACGATGGCCCGTTAGCCGCACTTTCTGAAGAGCGGCAGAATTTGGCGGATTATTTTAAAGAAGCCGTGGCAGTGGTCACCAATCCGTCAATCGATCGCGAGCGGGAAGTCGAGCATTTTTCAACCCAGACTCTGGTAGGACCACGGCCATCTCTTGGACAGCCAGGCCCAAAATTGCAGCAGGCGATCGTTCTCGATTGTCCAATCTTGCTGGGTGGGCACGCCCAACCCGAATTCCTGGCTCGGGAAGCAAGCCGCAAGATTGCTCGCCAGGCAGGCAGCCTCCGCCTGGAAGATCTGCTGGCAATTTTTGGGCCCGAGCGAAGCGCTATTTTAGAGACCATCACCATGGTGGGTGAAGGCATCCAGGAAGCCTGTCAGCGGCTGGCGGAATCGGCTTGCCGGGCGGTCCGGAACGGTGCCCACCTGATCCTGCTGGATGATCGCAGCGCCTGGCGGAACGAGCAGGGTTGGATCGATCCTGTGCTGGCGGTTGCCAGCGTGGATCGCGCCTTGCAGTTGGAATTTAACGATCATCACAGCCTGCGCCGCCAGGCCGGTCTGGTGCTGTGCTCCGGCGCAATCCGCGGCCTGCACGACCTGATGCTGGTTTTTGGATTTGGGGCTGATGCGGTGGCGCCTTATTTGCTCTTCGAGGTCGCCGCCGACGATCCTGCTCTGCAAAAGGATCCATCCGATCGGGCTGCCAGCCTGGAAAACACGCTTTTGGCGATGCAAGCCGGGATTGAAAAGGTCATCAGCACAATGGGGATTCACGAACTGCGTGGATACGGGCGCTTATTCGCCAGCCTGGGTCTGAGCCAGCCGCTGACAGATGCGCTGCGGGGCGTTAATTATGCCGGTTCTCAGTCGCGCGGCCTTACCTGGACTGATTTAGATCACCAGAACAAAGCTCGCTCTGAAATCGCCGCCGGGCAAGTCCGCCCCCAGTTGTCCCGCCAGAGCCATTTCTACCCCAAAGTTTGGAAGGCTGCCGGGCAAGTCGCCAGGGGTGAAGTGCCCCAGCAGACCTTTGAACAGCATGCCGAGGAGCTGGCTCTTAAGCTGCCAGTAACCCTGAGGCATGTGCTCGATTTTACTTATCCACCTGAAGACGCCATCACGACCCCGCCTCCGAAGGTGGATGCCGGTCTGACCGGGCACAATCTGCCCTTTGTCATCGCTTCAATGTCGTTTGGCTCTCAAGGTGAAACGGCTTTCCGGGCGTATGCCCAGGCGGCGGGCTGGCTGAATATCATCGCATTGAACGGTGAAGGCGGCGAGATCAAAGATATGCTCGGCCTGTATCCTCATAATCGCGGCCAGCAAATTGCTTCCGGCAGGTTTGGCGTCAATATTGAATTGATCAATTCCTCCAATCTCCTGGAAATAAAGATTGGCCAGGGGGCAAAACCGGGCGAGGGGGGTCATCTGCCGGGCCGCAAAGTCACCCGCAAAATTGCCGAGACCCGCCATGCCAGCCCGGGTGTGGACCTGATATCTCCATCCAATAACCATGATATTTACTCGATCGAAGACCTGGCCCAGTTCATCGAAGAACTCAAAACAGCCAACCCGAAGGCCAGGGTGGCGGTGAAAGTCCCGGTGGTGCCGGGCATTGGCATAATTGCAGTTGGGGTCGCTAAAGCTGGGGCCGATATCATTAATTTAAGTGGCTATGATGGCGGAACAGGCGCAGCCCGCCAGCACTCGATCAAAAACGTCGGCCTTCCGGCCGAAATCGGGGTGGTTGATGCCCACCGTGCCCTGATAGAAGCCGGGCTGCGTGCTCAAGTGGAGCTGTGGTGTGATGGCGGCGTGCGGACCGCCGCCGACGTGGTCAAAATGATCTGCCTGGGAGCGAACCGGGTTGGGTTCGGCAGCCTGGCGATGGTCGCGGCTGGTTGTACGATCTGCCGGGATTGCCAGACCGGGACCTGCCATGTGGGCATCACCACTCAGATCGCCAGCACCGAGCAGGCTGAAGCATTGGGCCTGCGGAGATTCGTGCCCTGCAACCATGAAAATGCAGTCCGCGGGCTGATCAATTTATTCAGCGCCCTGGGCGAAGGCGTGAAAACCATCACCTCCAGACTCGGTTTCAGCCGCACCCAGGACCTGGTCGGGCGTTCGGATTTGTTGGTTCAGCGCTCGCATTTCGATCGCCTGGATCTTACTGAGCTGCTCCACCCTCAGCTTCAGCCGGTGGTAAATCGTTCCGTGGCGGATCAAGCTGCGGCCGGCAGCTCTTGGATTGGGCGAGCCGGCAACCCTACGCCGCTCCGCAGGCCGCGTAACCATCTGACAACCGTAATATCCAACCTTATCATGGAAACGTTCGCAGCCGGCGAGCCCCAGGTCAGTTTTGAGGATGATAAGGTGACCCCGGTGGATCGAGCCCTTGGCACCCACCTGACCGGTGCATTAACCCGCTACCAGCAGCATTGGAACTGGCTTCCCGGGCACGGGGGCGTCGGTGGTTCTCAAGAAACCTGGCGTGAGCCGCTAAACGGCCACAATGGTAACGGCAAGCATGTTCGCGACGCCACCCTGAGATTTTACGCCAGCTCAGTGCCAGGCAATGGGCTGGGCGCATATAACGCTGAGCCGGTCAGTATCATTGTCGAGGGCGGCGCTCAGGATGGGGTGGCGAAAGGTATGCAGGGCGGCCGGGTGGTGATCCTGAAAGGCTACAACCATGACGGACAATTGATCGATGGCTCGGTTGGCAAAAGTCTGGCGTATGGTGCGACGGGTGGGTTGATCATCATCCAGGGGGACGCAGATTCGCGAGCCTGTATCCGCCTTTCCGGTGCAGACGTCATCATCGGTGGCGAGATTCAGCGCCCGCTCGACGACACCCGGGGCAGTCTGGGTGCCCGCGCCAATGTCAAAGGGTTCCTGTGCGAATATATGACGGACGGGCGAGTGCTGGTGATGGGTGATCCCGGTCCGTGGATGTGCGCCGGGATGACGGGCGGGGTGCTGTACTTGCGTTTACAGCCGCAGATGAATTTTGACCTGTCTGCCATCGAGCGTCGAATTGGGCGCGGCGCTGCGGTTTTCATCCAGCCGGTCGGCCAGGAAGATCAGCCCAACCTGAATTTTCTGCTGTCCCAGTATGCCGGTGAGTTGCAGCACAACCACCAGCAGGAAGAGGCCTTGCGAGTTTTGAGCTGTCTGGGCGATTGGCGCACCGACTTTGTGCGAGTAGTCGCCCAGAACCGCCAGCTGGATCAATCTGTGGCAACCGAATAAGCGAACAGGTTAATCGTCATCTACGGCTGTCCTGACCACCAACCCCATCCGGATCGCCCAGGCCGACGCCGCAGCCCGGGTATTGATCTGCAGCTTTTCGTAGATCGATTTTAGATGGCGTTTGACAGTGTTGGTGGTAATGAACATCCTGCTGGCGATTTCTTTGTTCGTCAATCCCTGGGCCAGCAGGTTCAGGGTTTCAATTTCGCGCTCGCTCAGCTGGTCCAGGGCTGCGGTTTCGGATTTTTGCTGGCGGGCGCTGCTAACAGTTTGCAGAAATGCGCCCCGATCGAAGGCTTGCTTCTCAATGAAGGCAAACACGGCATGTTCCTGATAGGCCTGTTCGACCAGGTCCGGCCTGGCAACTCCGCTGACGACTATTGTTGGGATATCGGCCTTACGGGTACAGGCCAGCAGGCGATAGCCATCCAGGTTGTTCTCCGGCTGAAGTGAGCTGGCTAATGAGATGTCCGCGACTGCCAGGTGAAACTGATGGCGATTTAGCAGGCCGAGAGCTTCGCCGTAGCTGTTGCAGAAATTCACCTGATAGCCTGCGTCGTTAAGGAGCTCGGCCAACAGGCTACGCCAGCCGGCATCATCTTCTACGACCAACGCCAGGCTCCACTTCGTTCCGCCAGTGGGGAGCAAGGCGCTGGTCGCGCTGGCTGCCGGCAGGGCTGCCTTGGCAGCGGGTGTGCTCAAGCTGGGTGCCGGCGGCTTCGCTAAGGCTTGCTGGACCGTCTCTCGAAATTCTGCCCGTCGAAACACCTCTTTGCGCAGGCAGGTATATGCCCCAAAATCTTGAATGGATCGAACTGCCAGTTCAACATCCGCAAAGCCGGTTAGCAACAGCGCAGTGCAGCCGGGCTGCATCCGCTGAATGGCTTGCAGCACTTCCAGGCCCTCCCGATTGTGATGGTCCTTGCCTGCCAGGGATAGGTCGACGACGGCCAGCCGGTAGACAGTTCTTTGAAGCTGCAGGATTGCCGTCTGCAGACTGTCACAAATATCCACCGGCAGCCCGCTATCGGTCAGAATCTCTTTCAGGATCTCCTGCCAGGAAGGGTCATCCTCAACGATCAGGGCGCGATTAGCCTTGGGCATCATGCTTCCCCCTTGTTTTTGGGTAAGCGCAAAATAAATCGGGTGCCAGATCGGCCGTCGCTCTCTACCTGCACCGAGCCTCCGAAACGCGCCATCAGGGTTTTTACCCACCACAAGCCAAATCCTAATTTGCCTGGTGTATCCATTGCCCGACCGCTGTAATTGAACTCAAAAATGCGCTCGTGCAGCTCGGGCGCGATGCCGGGTCCATTATCGCTGACCTGGATCTCGATCCATTGATCCAGATCCCGCCCGATAATCTGGATCCTACCGCTGCCTTTCATAGCATCCGAAGCATTTTCCAGCAGGTTGACGAAAACCAGCATCAGGCGCTGCTGACCGGCCTGCACGGTTGATAAATTGTTTAAACCCTGGCACTCGATTCGGACGCCTTCTGGCAATCGTGCGGTCCGCAGGGCTTCAGCGACGCTGGTAGCCACACTGACAGGCGCCAGTTGGATGGGTTGCAGGTGGTAAAGGGTTTCTCTCATCACTTCCAGGGCTTCGCGAGCGCTGCGTTCAATCTCTGCCAGGTTGCCGGCCAAATACGGGTCAATTTCCAGGCTGGCCTGGCTTTTGTCCTGGATCCCTTCCAGCCGCACCGGGATCGTTCCGATCTTGTTGTTGAGCCGGTGCAGCAGGTTGGAGGCAATATCCCCAATTGCCGCGAATGTTTCGGTCACGGCGCGTTGTTCCTGGGCATTGCGCAAGGCCTCCTGCCGGGCGGCGCTTTGCAAGGCCAGGACGGCATAATGCCCCAGGATCTTCAGGACTTTACGATCCCATTCGGACTGGCTGAAATCCCGGCTGTCGTTAGGTCCGCTGTAAACACTGATTGCCCCGATGGCGGCCCCGAACACGCTGCCATCGACGGTATCGGCCTTGGGCTGCGGCTCGCTGGCAAACAGCGGGACAATTAATGCCGACTCGACCTCCTGGGCGGAGAGAGGAGCGCACCAGGATTTATCCGATGGATCGCCCGGCACAATCACGGGCTGGCGATCGAGGATTGCCATTCCGGTTGGCGTGGCTTGCAAAGAGATGCGCGCCCCAATTAAAATCTGGGCGATTTCCGGCCTGCAGCACAAGCTCCCCTTCTTCCAGCAGCCACAACAGGGCAAATGGCACGTTCAGCAGATCGCAAGTTTTTTCCACCAGGCTGTGATGAACCTGCTTCAGGGATTGGGTAAGCATCCGGGTTGAAATTTCAAGCAGTGCGTCCAGCAGGCGGACCTCCTGGATCGCGGCGACAGCCTGAGTAGCCATAATCTGCAAAATATAACGATCTTGCTTATTGAAGGCGCTTACCTGTGGGCTTTCCAAATTCAAGACCCCCTCCAGGCGCCCGCTGGCTCCGATCAACGGAACGGTGACTTCGGACCGCATGACCAGGTCCCGGTCGAGTGGATAATAGATCCGGTTCCAGGGCTCCTGGCTCAAATCGGATATCATCAAAGGTTCGCGCCGGATGGCCACCAGCCCCATGATCGAGTGCTCATCGATTGGCAGAGTTTCGGTTGCCGGCCGCTCCATGCCCTCGCCAGCGATGGCGTGAGCCACCAGTGACTTCCCGCTTTTATCCACCAGGCGAAAAATACCATACCTGGCGCTGGTCATATCCAGCGCCATCCGCAGGATTACCTCCAGGGTGCCTTTCAGGCTCGAGCGGGAGGACAGCATCCGTCCGGCTCGCCGCAAGTGGCGCAGTTCCTGATCTTTGCGCTGCTGGTCCTGTTGGGCCTGGGAAGCTCTTTGGGCGGCAGCCAGAGTCATAGCGGCCAGGTTGACAATATTATCGAGCATCAGCAGCTCGATCTCTGAAAAGGCCTGGCGTTCGTGCAGAAAAACGTACAGCGCGCCTGACACGCCTTCTGCCGTAGCGAGCGGGTAGCAGGCCACGGCTTGAGCGCCGAGAGCGCGTTTGGCAGGATGGATATTCAACCCTTCAGTTTGGTAGGAGAGTACTCGCTGGCGGGTGGTGACTGCCTGCATGCCCAGCCCGTCCGGGCGCGGGAGATCATCCTGTTCCTGGCCAGCCAGCGGGCCGGCTGCAGCCCGCGAGTGCGGATCGAAGGCCGCCCTGGCTCCATCGAAAGTGTAGATCACCGCCGATGCGCCAGGCGCGACGGCAGCCGCGCTTTCAACAATCAGTCGCAGGCTGCTTTCCAGGCTGCTGGGGTCGTCGAAATCCTGGCGGTTGATTGCCGCACCAATTTCATTTAAGCGAGCAAGGACTTCATATAGGAGTGGATTGCTAGGGACTGCCACAGGATTTCGGATAGGTTTTCCTGGCACGGTTTGGCCGCGCTTCGAATACTTGTGAGCAACAATCTGAATGCCGGTCCGGCGGGCCGGTCGCGGATCAGTTGGCGGGTGGAGTATCAAGGATTGTAGCATAGCCGTATCGATTGTGCAATTTGGCTGATTTCGCTTGTCCCAAAAATCGGTAGAATAAAAAAATGGTTAGCATTTTAAGGGCAGAGCCTCCAAAATGCTAACCACTCTCTTAGATCTTACTTAAAAACCTGCCAGCAGCAATTAAACGTCGTAGTACATTTCATACTCGATTGGATGGGGCCGCAGGCGCAGCGCATCGACTTCATTTTTGCGTTTCCAATCGATCCAGCTGCTGATTAACCCTTCGGTGAAGACACCCCCACGCAGCAGGAAATCGTGATCTTCTTCCAGGCAGGTGAGGACTGCATCCAGCGATCCGGGCACCTGGGCCACATCCGGGGCTTCTTTTTCGAACAGGTCGATGTCCATGGGCTGGCCTGGATCAATTTTGTTGATCACCCCATCGATGCCCGCCATCAACATAGCCGCGAAGGCCAGATAGGGGTTGGTGGATGGATCTGGGCAGCGATATTCGATCCGAATGGCATTGGGGCTGTTGCTGTAAACCGGGATGCGCACACAGGCAGAGCGGTTGCGGCGGCTGTAAGCCATCATCACCGGGGCTTCATAGCCGGGAACCAGCCGTTTGTAGCTGTTGGTGGTGGGCGCGACGATCGCCAGCAACGCCGGGGTGTGCTTCAAAATGCCGCCGATATAATGCATGGCGAGCTCGCTCAAGCCGCCATAACCGTCTTTGCTGTAAAACAGGTTCTTGCCGTCTTTCCACAGGCTCTGGTGGCTGTGCATCCCGCTGCCGTTATCGCCAAACATCGGTTTGGGCATGAAGGTCAGGGTTTTGCCGTGAGCAACCGCGGTGTTCTTGAGAATATATTTATAGAGCTGGATGCTGTCGGCCATGTTGACCAGAGCGCCGTACTTCAAGTCGATCTCCATCTGGCCTGCTGAAGCAACTTCTCCGTGGTGAATTTCAACATCGATCCCGGCCGCAATCATGCGCATAATCGCCTCAGAGCGCCAGTCTTGCAGGCTGTCGACGGGGGGGACCCGGAAATAGCCGCGTTTTAATTCGGGCCGGTAGCCCAGGTTGGCGCCGAAACGTGATTCGTGGGTGCGTCCGTTTTCCCAGGAAGCCATATCCGAGGCGATCTCGAAGAAAGCTCGCCCGGTCTCGTACCCGAAGCGAATACCATCAAACACGAAGAATTCCGCTTCTGGCCCCCAATAGCTGGTGTCTGCTATGCCAGACGAGGCCAGGAAACGCTCAGCCTTGGTAGCCACATAGCGAGGGTCTTTATTGTATGGTTCGCCGGTGATCGGATCGTGAATATTGCATACGATGCTCAAGGTAGGCACTTCCATAGCCGGATCGATGATCACAGTAGCCGGATCCGGAAACAGCAGCATGTCAGACTCGTGAATTTCCTGAAATGCCCGGATGCTTGAACCATCAAAGCCGATGCCGTCTTCGAAGAGCGACTCTTCCAGGTGATGAATCGGCATGGAAAAATGATGCCAGCGGCCCAGCAGATCGGTGAACTTAAAATCAACGATCGCCAGGCGGCGTTTGCGGGCGTATGCCAGCACATCCTCAGCTGTTTTACAGCGCTCGATATCCGGGCTTAGCGGGCGGCCGTGACCATTTGCGCCGTTATCTTTTACGCCAAGGGCCAGGTCGGCGATTGTATCCAGGGGTAATAATTTTCCTAAGGGTGACATACGAAGGTTCCTCCTAAAACAATAAAGAGTAGATTCCTGCAATCGAGCTGTATTGGTACAGCCCGATGCGAGCTTGCGTGTGAAGACCTATGCGATTGTAGGGAAACTGGGGGTTGGGGTCTAGTACCCATGTGGGTACTTTGTTGGAGTGGGAGAGCGATCCATCTCTGGCTCAGGTGGCGCGCACAGGGAAAGGGACCGGGAGGACGAGAGTCGTGGTCCGCCTTCATAGGCCTGCTGCCCGTGGTTTATGTCAGATATGGACTCATTGTTGAAGCAAGTAAGGTCGGCTCAGAGGTTCGTTGGTTGAATAAGGCTGGCAAATTCAAATCGGATCTGCGCCAGAGCCTGATATTTTCGCTGAGTTGCCGGGCTGCATCCTGCAGGCTGGCTCCGCTGCCTGGTTTCGCCATGCTTGGCAGCAGCTCCGCCACCGGCACGGCAGCATGGGCATATTTCCACAGACCGGGATCGGTCGGTCGGCCATCAAATGCCACCACGTCCAGATCAATCGGGCGTGGCGCGTTCTTGTCCGAGGTCCGAATCCGGCCCATCTCTGCCTCCAGTGGGCGCAAAATATCTATTTTTAACCGGCCTGGGTGGCGCTGCGAATAAATCAGCACCGCGGCATTTAGGAAGTTTGAGCCAGATGAGCCGACTGCCTTGCTCTCCCAGATGCTGGAGATGCGTGTAATCTCCAGGCGCTGACCAAGCCGGGCAATCGCCTCGGGGATATGTTTTTCTGGCAGGATGTTCGACCCAAGCAAGACGCAGATCTCGTGGGTGGTGTTCGTCATGCAAAATCCCCTTTCTGACGTTCGATTTCAACCCCAACCGATTGCGAGAAACGCACTGCGCCTGGTTTTTCTACTCGGACGATTACCCGTTCGACACCCGGCTCTGCCAGGCATAAGCGGGTAATATCGCTCGCCAGAGCCTCTACCGTCAGCCTTCCGGCTGTTTCGGCATGCGCCAGGGTTTTCTTGGCGATTGTCCTGTAATTAACACTGCTGGCAATATCATCCGTTGCCGCAGCTGAGCGGAGGTCCGCGTACAGGGTGATGTTGATTAACATCTCCTGGGGTTTCTCACGCTCCCAGTCATTCAGCCCAATAATGCCCCGAGCAGATAAGTCTTTGATAAAGATTTTGTCCATTATTACCCCTGAGATGATTGAAAGGGTTGTTTGCGATCGGATAGAAGAAATTGCTGGATCCAGGCACGAATCCGAAAAATGGTTCGTGTGGTTGTCGTTGGATGAGGAGCACGCAGCGACAACCACCTGCCCGTTTGTTTTTTTTCTAAGGACTTCGAAAGGCGGAATTAAGACTTTCGGAACAATTCAAAGTGCCAGGAAGCAGCCTAGTCGTGGTAAGGCCTGGCAAGATGAGTCAAGAATTCTTTCCGCAGACTCTGATCGGTTTTATAAGCCCCCAGGTAAGTGCTGGTGGTCATGTTGGTCTCGGATTTCTTAACCCCGCGCATCATGGCGCACATATGCGAGCCTTCGACAATCACTGCTACACCTTTGGGAGTTAATACTTCCTGTAAAAATCCAGCGATCTCGGCTGTCATGCGCTCCTGCACTTGCAAGCGGCGGGCGAACATCTCTACCATGCGAGGGATCTTGCTCAGGCCGATAACTTTGCCATCCGGAATATAGGCCACGTGAGCCCGCCCGAAGAATGGCAGCATATGATGCTCACACAGGCTGTAAAACTCGATGTCCTTTACCAGGACCATTTCCGAGTAATCTACGTCGAACAGAGCGCCATTCACAAGCTGGATTGGATCGATCGAATAGCCGGCGGTCAGTTCGTTGAACATGCGCGACACCCGGTCAGGTGTTTTCACCAGACCCTGGCGGTCAGGATCTTCCCCGATCGCGAATAAGATATTGCGCACTGCGCTTTCAATCGGAGCAGGTGTTTCGAGCGGTGCCTCTGCCAGTACGAAATTCTGCAGGCGTTGCATGACTTTGGTTTCAGTCGGATTTCTGTCCATAAGGTTTGTATGTCTACCTTTCAAAAACGTGTATTTGGAATGTGTTTCAACCAGATAGACAGCAGTATAAACCCTTTTCTTACTTATGTCAAGGAATTGTATAGTTATATTGTCATAAACTTGTACATGACGGAGAGAATAACCAGCAGAATGGGCATTGTTGCCGGGTGAGCGTCGCCCGGGCTGTTATGAAAATGCGATTACCCCCCTGTGGCCAGGGACCGAAACAGGATGCCTACCTGAAAGAGAAGCGCAACCCCATAGATCAACTGCACCCGCCGGGTACCTTCGCCATGGGTTGTGGCGAAGATGCCGGGTATCACCAGGACGGTCACGATCCCATACAGGATGTGCATGAAACCCCGCTCGAGCTGTCCGGTGCCGCTGATATAAAGATATGCACCCAGCAAGCCCTGGCCGATATATATGACTTCGGCAATTGCCAGCGCCCCAAAATAGGAACTGTCTATGTCTTGCTTGCGAAAGTAGCGCCACAGGCCCCAAATTGCCATGATGGCCGTGTAGAAAATCGCCGTATTGGCCAGGCGGGCATGAATTTCTATGATCGACATCCTTCTGCCTCCAAGTTTCAACCCATTGATTGAATTATTTTGTATCTATCCCAAAAGTCGGAGGGTACGTGGTTGTTGCATCCACAGCAAGCAACATTAACCACATAAACCACTTTTCGGACAGGCTCTTGTTTCTGTTCAGCGCAGATCTATAAAAAGGTACGCATTTAACCGAATGGGCACCAAATTGTGGACGATCAAAGCACTCCAAACCTGTCGTGTACCCGCTCAGACCAGCGCAGACACCTGAATTTTATTCGATCTTTTGATTAGCTGCGAGGCATCCCCCATTTAATCGCATTTAAGGGTGATATAAAAATCACCCTAAATAGTTGGAATATCGACCCTTATTGTCTTGTTCGTGAGTTTTGTGAGTGTTATAATTCCACCAGTTCCCTAATTTGGAGTATTAAACTCGCCTAAGGAGGATTTATTATGGCTAAGGTTGAGCCGTCTTCCCCCGAAGAAAAGAAGTCAATCAATCGCCGGGAATTTCTCAATTTTGCCTGGCTTGCCTCGCTTGGTTTTCTTATGGTGAATACAGCTGGAATGACGTACCTGTTTGCCATGCCGCGCTTTAAAGAGGGTGAATTTGGTGGAATTTACACCATCGGCAGCGCTGCAGAACTGCCCACGGCAGGGTCGGTGCCGGTCAATTATCCAAAAGTTAAGCTCTGGCTCTCAAATACGGACCAGGGAGTGATGGCGCTCTACAAAGTTTGCACGCACCTGGGCTGTCTCTACAACTGGAACGATCAGGAGGATAAGTTCATCTGCCCCTGTCATGGGTCCGAGTTTGAGGAGAATGGCGAGTATCTTGCTGGGCCGGCGCCGCGCTCATTGGATCGCTTTGTCGTACAGCTGGTCGATCCCGACACCGAGCAGGTTATCCGCGAATCGGACGATGGCAATCCCTTACCAGTGGATAGCCCGACTGCGATCATCAAAGTGGATACTGGCAGACGTATACCAGGTAAAACTAAAGGCTAAGCGCGTTGGGACTGATGGAAAACTTGATACGAGCCGGAGACCACAGATATGATTAACAGTGAATCCATTAAGAATTTGCGGCAGAAAATTTCGGAAGCGACCGATGAGCGCGTCCGAGCGATTACTGCTGGCTTAAGTCTAAAAGAAATCCAGGCCTTGCTGCGCGGCGACCCGCCAACCGAGAAGCCTAATCCCCGCTACAAGGTCCATACCACCAGCTTTTTGGCCCACATTCGTCCGCGTTACTACGAAAAAGGCAGCACCATCCTGACCCACACGTTCCGGTTGGGATTTTTTACAAGTTTCTTCTTCTTCGTAGAGCTGTTTACCGGCTTAATTCTGATGGTGTATTATACGCCTTCTCCAGAGCAAGCCTACACATCCATCCTGAACTTGATGAGCAACGTGCCTTTTGGCAAGATGCTGCGGGACCTGCACCGTCTGGGTGCGGAGGGCATGGTGATTTTCACCTTCCTGCACATGATGCGCACCTATCTAACCGGGTCGTATAAAAAAGAACGCTCATTCACCTGGCTGACGGGGGTTGTGCTGCTGTTCGTGACCTTATTATTGAGTTTCAGCGGCTATTTGCTGCCCTGGGATCAATTGGCTTATTGGGCGGTGACCATTGGGACCAGCATGGCGGAAGCAGCTCCTCTGTTTGGGAATGAGGTCAACCTGATCCTGCGCGGCGCTCCTGATATTGCTGCCAATGGGTTGCTGCGCTTTTACCTGCTGCACGTTGTACTCCTGCCTCTGGCAGCAGTGCTGGTGATCAGCATCCACTATTATAAAGTCGCCCGCGAGCACGGCATCTCTCAGCCGGCTCCCATCGATGACGATCTGGTCCCAGCGGATGTTAAAAAGGAAGCCAAACAGCGCATTGATTTTATCCCCGATCTGCTGACCCACGAAGCTTTCCTCACGGTATTAGGCCTGGCGCTGATGGTGATTATTGTAACCATCGGTGGTTACAGCGCACCCCTGGAGCACATCGCCAACCCGCAGGTTACTCCGCTCGATACTGAAGCCCCCTGGTATTTCTGGTGGCTGCAAGGGATGTTGAAGCTGGGCGATAAAACCTTGATGGGAATCATTATCCCAACGATCCTGGTTGGTCTGCTGTTCGCGGTCCCGTATATCGATCGCAATCCCCATCGCAGCCTGTACAAGCGCCCCTATGCCATCGGGATCGGTTTGTTGGGGGTGATTGTACTGGTTGTATTGAGTTATATGGGTACACCGGTGTATAAAATCCAAACTCCTCTGGCTACTCGCATCATCCAGGACCTGGCGCCCGAAGAAGGCGTTGGGGTATTGCGGGCCATCCCCTACGACCAGTTGAGGCCCGGCGTCTATGAAGTAAACGTCACCCCGACCGAGCGGATGTGCACCGACCTCGATTTTGGCTGCCCTGCCCTGGAAAGCGTCTTTGCCGAGTACACCGAACGCGTGAACGTGGCGATTGAAGAAGGTGATTTACCGGAAGGGCAGGCTGTCCTGGTGATCGAAGATTGGCAGATGGACTTAAAGAAGGTGACCCCTCGGATCGTGTGGCAAGAGGGTGGGACAACCAAGACCTACGAGCGGCAGATCTTCCTTCATCGCAATCGCGGCAATGAGTGATAAAAAGCCACGTTGCATGGAAATAGCACCGGGTGTGATAAATGAGTTCTGCCTTTGAGGAGGGCTTAGAGCAATATGACACGCATACAAATTGAAATTTCTTTGGGGATTATCCTGGTGATGATCACATCCACGTTGATCCTGATTTATGGAGTCAACGAGAACCATCGCATGGCCGAGTTTGAGGAATCCCAAGTCGCTCGTTCGATTGAGGTGGGGGCTGATTTATTCCAGTCGCAGTGCAGCCGCTGCCATGGCACCCAGGGGTTAGGCATACCCGGGATTTGCCCTCCGCTCAACGACCGCTACTTCTTCGATGACCGCCTGGTCGATGTTGGCTGGAGCGGGACGCAGGAAGATTATATCGTTGCTACCGTCAGCAGTGGGCGTTTGAGCTCGACCCGTCCGGAGGTTTATCCGGGTGGCGGCGTCCCAGCCATGCCGTCGTTCTCCGATCGCTTCGGCGGGCCCCTGCGGGAAGACCAGATTCGCAGTATTGCGGATTTTATTATGAACTGGGAATCATCCGCTGAATTGGTGGAAGCCGCCCGTCCGGCTGCCCCGGGTGAAGCGGTTGGCACAGATATTAACATCCAGCTGCCCGAAGGCGATCCTGTTGCCGGTGAAGCCTTGGCTGTTTCACAAGCCTGTACAGTCTGCCACATCGATGCCCCGACCGGCCCCGCCTGGCTGCCCACAGGGGACCAACCCGGGATTGGTGACCGAGCGTCTTCGCGCCTGGCGGATCCAACCTACACCGGCGCAGCCAGCACCCCCGAGCAGTACCTGCTGGAATCGATTGTCAACACCAATGTCTACATCGTGAATGGCTTCAGTGCCAATGTCATGCCCCCGACTTATGGCGGGACATTGACCAGCCAGAACGTGGCTGATCTGATTGCCTACTTGCTCACGCTCAAGTAAGCTGCTGCCGGTCTGAGGCTGCTGGTTGGTGGGGTTTTACCTTGATGCACGATCAGCTAGAAACTGCAGCCTTCTCTAGCTCCGGTGGAGTACGAAGAGGAAAACATGCCAGCTATGAAAACTATCCGCACCCTTGCGCTGCCCCTGATCCTTTTGGTTCTGATGCTGGCGGCTGGCCTGCTGCGAGCCTCGGCCCAATCACCCGATCCGGCCCAGCTCGAGCAAGGCGCCCGGTTATTTGCTGAGAACTGTGCCGTGTGCCATGGCGAGAACGGCGAAGGCCGAGTAGGCGCGACCCTGAACAAAGACTGGCCCGCCATTCGACCGGAAGTGACCGTAAAAACGATCATCGAGAATGGCATTGAGGGCTCAGTGATGCCCGCTTGGGGTCAGAGAAACGGCGGCCCGTTGGATGATACGGAGATTGATGCCTTACTGGTATATATCTTGAGCTGGCAAACTGGCGGTGTACCTGACCTGACCCCCCGGCCGACGGTTACATCCCGCCCGCCGATCACCCCCATTCCGAATGTCACGGGCGACCCGAACCAGGGTGCTGTGACCTTTGGCGAAAACTGCGCGGTTTGCCATGGACCTGATGGCGAGGGTCGGGTTGGGGCGACGCTATCCAGGACCTGGGCGGGCATTCGCCCTGATCTCGCCATAAAAACCACGATCGAGCGGGGCATTGAAAATTCGGTCATGCCAGCCTGGAGCCAGGTGAATGGCGGCCCATTGAGCGAAGATCAGATCAATGACCTGGTAGCTTTTATCCTCAGCCGGCCCAACACCGAATTTCAACCGCCGGCGGTCACCGCCACCCCGCCCTTTACACCCTCCTGGTTAAGCGGTTGGGGCGGTGTGCTGGTGTCTGTGGGGATCTTCAGCTTGATTATCCTTGCGGCGATCTGGGCTCAAAAGCGGGACCAGGCTAAATAACCAGGCAGAAGCACAATCTCTAAGGCCATTATTTAAATGGGGGAAAACATAAGAATTGGGGATCGGGCGTTGGATCTCGCCCGATCCCCGATTTGTTTTTTAATCTCTCGACAGGATTTCCCAAGACCTCTCATTGACGGATCATTGTGAATCTCTGTGAGTATGTCACAGAGATGAGGGTGATTTACCCCAGTAAATCCTGAAGCCTCTCATTGACAAGGGTTGGGGGATGAGGTATCCTTGCGAGCGTGTCCGGGTGGGTCCGGCGCGGCAGAAACCTGCGAACCCTGTCAGGTCCGAAAGGAAGCAGCAGTAAGTAGGTCCATCTGGGTGCCGCCGGGTTGCCTGCCCGGGCATTTTGTTACCAATAATAGCGCAGAGCGGCTGGCACACTTGCCAGTCGCTCTGTAATTTTGGTTCTTTCCGAATAGTCGGAAGGTATGTGGATGCTGCGTGCTCAACACGCAGCATCATCTACATCAACCAATTTTTCGGTTAGGCTCCCTATTCCCGGGTGCAAGACATCCAGCCTGTTAAATGCAAACCAGGATGGAGCTTCGCCCCATCCTGGCTGCCAGTGGACATGGAGGACTAGTTTTCGTTAGGGCTTTTTCCCGCCTGTCCTGCTGCCATTCCCAGGAACTTCGGTCGGGATCTGGTATTGCGGTCCAGGCGAATCCGGGTTTCCGGTGCCCGGATTGTTCGGACCAGTTCCATTGCCGTCATAAGCCGGATCGCAATCGGTTTGAGGATCGCAGTCTGCCGGTCCCGGGCCATAGCCATCACCGGCTGGGGGAGTTTCCTGGGGCCCCATGGGGCCGATCTGGCCTTCTCCGGGCTGTTCATTCGGACCAGGTCCTGGTCCAGGACCATAGCCGCCATCCAGACTGCCCGGTTCTTCAGTCGTCAGGAGTTCATCGCTCCCATCTTGCAGGTCTTTAATTTGTTGCTGGTATCGCAGGCGGAACTGGAGTGGATTTTCCAGGCCCGCTTCTACCAGCTTCAACTGGTTCTGGATTTGCTCCCGCAGCTGCGCCATAACTGGATCAGTGAAATCCGGGGCATTGACCCGGCCCTGACCCATGATCCGGTCTTGATCCCTCAGGTGTCTTTGCAGTTCTAGCAGCGCTTCGGTCTGAAACGTTTCTTCCAGACCGGCTGCCAGGCTCAATGCCAGCTGCATATGGGTTTGCAGGCGGGTGGCGATGATGGGAGGCACCAGCTCGCCTTCCTGAATCAGAGTGCCAATCTCCATTGCCCGCCGGCTTGCCAGCGCCAGAGCCAGTTGAAATTTGGCTTCTGGATTTGTGGTCAATTCCAGGCGAGCATCCTCGGAAATTGTCTTGACGCTGTAGAGTGCCTGTCCAGGCAGGCTGTCCTGCGCTGCAAACACGGTCGCTCCCGCCCCGCCAAAAACAAGTCCAAGAACAATAGCAATTGTGGTCAGCAGACTTACCATTGAGAAACGCTCCTTTCGTCGTAGTGGAAAGATTATCGAACCAATCCACTCCTTAAGACGCACAAAAGGTGTTTCAGATACGGTTGCTGCTTGCAGTGATCGCGCTGAAGCGCGCTGTTCTGCCGCCAGTCGATGCGCCATCGTGATGTAGTTGGACCTGCCCTGGGCTGCCTTTCCGGCGTCGCGCTCTGGCACGTCTCGTAACCGTTGCAGCTGACTGCGCAGCTTGGGGTCCATTTCTTCCATTGAAGGTTCGTTCATGTGATTACCTGTTTGATTCGCTCTTGATCCAATATTGTGGCTAGTAAAATCAAATCCAGTTTATAGATTTCCAGAATTTGTGTCTTGTCGTTCCTGGTAAAGTCTCCGCAGGGAGCGCAGAGCACGATGTTGGAGCGCTTTGACCGCACCGACGGGTTTATCCAGCGCCTGCGCGATCTCGTCGTTCTTCCATTCTTCGACAAATTTTAAAATAATGACCTGGCGCTGCTCGGGTGTCAACTGGTCGAGTAAAGCGCGGATTTCCCGATTTTCCATCTCGACTGCGACTGCCTGGGCCGGGTTGCTCGCCGGGTCGGTGCTCAAATTAGGATCCAGCGGCAGTGCCGGGTTGGGCTGTCGCCGGTACGTGTCCATCAACCAGTTGTGGGCTACCCGGTACAAATAGGCCCTTAAATAATCTTTAGGACCTTTGCCGTCTCGAATCGCTCCTAAGAAACGGCTGAACGTTTCTGCCACACATTCCTCTGCCAGATAGGCATCCCCAGAGTATCGAAATGCGTAACGGTATATCTCCAGGTTATAGCTATCGTATACCTCTGCCAGGGCAGCTGCTTTGAATTGGCGGACGCGGTTAAGCAATTCTATTTCGGATTGCATTGGCATCACTTATTAAGACGGAAAATAGACTCAATAGATACGGGGGCACGATAGTAGTGTAGATATGGTCCGATTTTTTTACGCAGGCCAAAAGAATCGAACCACAGAATAATTTTACATACTTTTGGTGCACCCCTTTGGGCAGCGCGCATACGTTTTGCTTCCAAATCTGTTAGAATCGAGCCGCTATGAAGGTAAACCATCTCCGGCTGATCGGTTTTGGTCTGGTCCTGACAGGGGCTGTGCTCCTGCTGGGAAGTGCTCGCAAAACCGTAGCATTACAAATTAATGGTCAGACTACATCTGTTGCGACCCTGGCTTTGACCGTTCGCGATGTGCTCAGGCAGGAAGGTGTCGTGCTTGCTCCAGCCGACTGGCTGTGGCCTGCGCCTGACCAGCGGCTCGGGCAGGGCGACGCCATCCGGTTCGAGCAAGCGGCCCGAGTAACGATCTGGGATCGCTCGCGCCAATTCCAAACCGACAGCCCAGAGCGCCGGCCAGCGAACTTGCTGGCAATGGTGGGTTTGGCACTCTACCCCGGCGACCAGATATTATTAGATGGTGAGCCTGTGTCCCCGGGGCAGCTGCTTCCGCGAGCATCTGCTTATCGTCTGCTGGTCAGGCGGGCAGTGCGGATCGATCTGCAGGCTGGCGCAATGTCACAAATATTGTACACGACTGCGCCAACATTCGGACAGGCATTAACCGAGGTTGGCCTCGAACTGCGGGTTTCCGATCAGATCTCCCCGCCGCTGGACACGCCACTAAAGGAAGATCTAATTGCAGAAATATTACCCTCGATCAATTTAACGATCCAGGATCAAGATCGCCGCATCCTGGCCCGTTCAGCCGCGCCAACTGTTGGGCAGGCTCTGGCTGAAGCCGGCCTGGCTTTGGTGGGGCTCGATTATAGCCAGCCGGCTGCTGACCAGCCGCTGCCAAAAGACGGGCAGATACGAGTTGTCCGGGTAGTTGAGCAGGTCGCAATTGAACAAGAACCGCTGGCTTTTGAAACCGAACTCCAGCCTGCACCGGAAGTTGAATTAGATTCTCAGACGATCCTTCAACCGGGAGAATATGGTTTGCTGGCTCGCCGGGTGCGCACCCGGATCGAAAATGGGCAGCAGGTCAGCCAGAAGGTGGAGTCGGAATGGGTGGCTCGCCAGCCAAAAAACCGGATTGTAGGATACGGAACCAAGGTTGTCATTCGGACCCTCAACACACCGGATGGACCGATCCAGTATTGGAGGATGGTGACGATGTACGCCACCTCATATTCACCCTGCCGGATTTTCAAAGACCGCTGCGATTCGTACACCGCCAGTGGCGCGACCCTGAAGAAAGGCATCGCCGCCATGACCGGCCAGTGGTATTACTATACTGGCGGCGATCAGGTGTATGTGCCGGATTATGGGATCGCGACGGTCGCGGATACGGGCGGCGGCATTGCAGGCCGGTATTGGATCGATCTGGGTTACAGTGAGGAAGATTATGTCTCCTGGCACCAGTATGTCAGCGTCTATTTTCTGGCGCCGGTCCCAAGTCAGATCATGTGGGTTCTGCCTTAACAGCATAATTCAGCTGCCCGCCTAGCCGGCCCGATCAGCGGCGTAACAAGCGGCTCCAAGAGCGACTCTACGAGCACTGATGCCCCTTCCTTCACCTGCCCAAATTTTGCCTGAAATCATCTCGAAAGGGCGCAGCCTGTGGAATTCTGCCCTGGCTGCGGGCGGCTTGCCGTACCGGGCGCTGCGGGTGCTTTCTGGGCAGGGCGCCCGGGAAGGTTATCTGGCGGCAATCGATCAGGGTGCGATCAGTGTGGCTAACTTTGCTGCCACCATCATCCTGGCGCGGGGGATCACCCCGACAGATCTGGGGGTTTACGGGGTGGGGTTCACGGCGTTGCGGCTGGTTCGCTCTGTGCAGGAAGGACTGACGATCCAGCCGGTCAACACTTTTGGGGCCGGGATGGATGCTGAGAGCTTTCGGAGCTACGCAACCAGCACCAGCCTGATCCAGATTGGCCTGGCCTTGATTTCTTCTGGGGCAGTTGCCCTGGCAGGCTGGATCTTGACGGACCTGGGAAATGATACTGCCGGACCGGCTATGTTTTCACTCTGGTTCGTTTTCCTGTTCTGGCAGCTGCAGGAATATATCCGCCGCTTGCTCTACACCCGCAGCGCGGTCTTTCAGGCTGTCGTGAACACCCTGTTAGCCAACGGCATCCGCCTTGGGCTCTTGTTGTGGTGGGCGGGGAGGCAGCAGTTGACTGGGATCTCAGGTCTGGATGCAATTGCCTGGGGCTCGCTGCTGGCTTTGCTGCCTGGCTTGTGGCAGACCCGGAAATTCTGGACGATACGTTTTTCCGGCCTCTCAGAAACCTGGAAGCGCAATTGGGAGTTTGGGCGCTGGGTAATGGGCGGTATGGTGGCCAATTGGATTTCGGTTGAGTTTTACCCGGTGCTCACGGCCGGGATGATCAGCTTTGCAGCCGCGGGTGCTTACCGGGCTTTACAAAACCTGGTAGCGCCAATCCATTTGCTGCTGCGGGCTACCGATACCTTCCTGACACCTCGCGCCGCCCGGCAGTTCACCGCCAACGGATACCACGCTCTGGTCCGTACCCTGCGGCTGGTGTATCTGGTATCAGGTTTGCCCATTTTGGGGTTGTTGAGCCTGGCAGTTCTATTCCCAACACCCATCCTGCGATTTTTGTACGGGGAAACTTATGTTGCTTACAGCGGCGGAATGGCCCTGATGGCGCTCTTTTATGCATTGTGGTACGCTTACTGGCCGCTGCAAACCGCATTCAAAGCAGCTCGCCTCAGCCGCCCGATCTTTATCGCCAATCTGAGCGCTATGGCCGCCATGTTCACCGCCGGGATTTGGGCGATCACCCGCTGGGGAGTCTTTGGCACGATTGCGGGGCAGGCGCTCAACGCATTGGTCGTGGCGATTATTTTATGGTGGAGTTGGATGGGGGTCAGGCGGGCAGCCCAAGAGTGACGCACGATCAGGGTTTTGAACGGCTTCCTAACGCAGTAGCCGCCGGGGTAGGCGGCCTGCCCAATCTTCTTGCCAGCGAAACCAGAAGGTGATTAGAAAAGCCAGCAAGATCAGTTTTAAGTCGAATCCCAGGCTGCTGTACCGGATGTACAATCGATCGAAGCGCAGCTTTTGCCGGGGCGTAAGATAATAATCGCCCGCAACCTGGGCTAGTCCGGCCAAACCCGGCAGGACCCGGTGGCGCTCGGCATATTCTGGCATACTCTCGAGATAACCCAGTACCAGGACGGTCCGTTGTGGACGCGGCCCGACGAAGCTCATTTCTCCCAGGATGATGTTGATCAGCTGCGGCAGCTCATCCAGGGCAGTTTTACGCAGCAAACGTCCCACTCGGAGAATCCGCCGGTCGCCCAATTCGGATAAAACTGGCCCGGTGTGGTCTTCAGCCCCTAGAACCATGGTCCGAAATTTAAATTGGCGGAAGTTATGACCACCTTTGCCCACTGAGTTCTTAACGAACAGGATGGGTCCAGGGTCTTCCAGCCAGATCAGCAGACTGCTCAGCAGCCAGATGGGGCTGGACAAGATCAAGCCGCCGAGAGCCAGGCCAACATCGAATACCCTTTTGGCAGCAGGTTCTGGCCCTGGAACACCTATCACGCTCCGGTGCCGGTTGAGCACCTCTGCCTGCAACCAGTCTGCAGGGGGTGAGTTGTTTTCCCAATAGCCGCCCCGGCTGCCTGACGCGATCAAACCCCCCAGGAACACGCCCGTAAGGATGCTCCCAGAAATAATGAATATGGCTATGGACTGTAGATATCTAGCAGGGCCTAAGCTGGCCTGGGTTTGCGCCAGCCACACCAGCCCGATGCTCAGACTGCCCATGGAAGCCAACCGGTAGCGCCAGTTATCTGGGATAGCAAATATCACCAGCAGCCGTTCAAGCAGGTAGACCAGGATAAAGTGGAAAGGGAGCAGCCCGACAACCAGGACCAAGGTGAGACTTGCAACATTTCCTGAGGACTGAACACTGTGCAAATAGCTCAACAATAAACTGCCCAACAGGATAACCAGACTTGCATATAGAACGATAGACCAGTTGAGGCTCGCGCTTGTCCGGCTTGCCCGTTTGGTTGTGGTTGGGGCGAGGTTTCGGGCCATAGTGTAAGAAATTATACACCCATACCCTAAAGAATCGGTTCTTTGGGAAATACTGCCAAGAGGTCAGATTTGGGGGTATGAGCGTGAGACCGCACTGCGGGCGGCAAACACCCCTTCTTTTATTTTTTTCAAAGGAGTGACGCATCAATATGCAGCGAAAAGACAAACTGGGGCTCACACCCCAAATCTGGGACTCCCGCACAGAAATTCCCGGAGTTCTCTGGGAAAGGGGAGATTTTTAAATTCCTTCGAAAGCTCTTAAGAGCGCGACTGTAATTATTCGTTCATCTGATGGAGGATCACAAGCGGATCGACGAGCTGGAAGATCCCACGCACCCTCCAGGCGCAATAATTGGCCATTTCCTCGGGCCGGGCGCTTGAGTCATAGTGGGCCAGGCTGCCGAATTGCACTTCGGATGGTCCTACCCGAATTTCAAGGTGCAGGTGTGGGTTTAAGGCGTTTCCGCTGCTCCCAATTGCCCCAATTGTTTCTCCGCAGGCCACAGGTGCTCCCAACGCCAGCTCTGGGGACTGCTGCAGGTGCGCATACAGCAGGTAGAGGGAACGCGTTTGCAAGTCCCAGTCGGGCAAAGCCAGCTCCGGGCACGTCAGAGCCGGATGTGGAGTCTGCGGCGGCTGGATGGCGGGCAGGTTTAATGCTTCCAGCCAGGCAGGTGGCAGATTATTCAGAGCTGTTTCGATCAGCACCGCATTGCCGTAGGGAAATCGGTTATCGATCACGGCGGCGACCTTGCCAGCCAGAACCGCCTGAACAGCCAAACCCTCGCGGGCGTAGCGGTTAATGGGCTCTAAATCGGCAAAATCAACCCCCTGATGGGGTCCGTCCAGACCGGCTGCGGGTGGATCGAAAGGGTTGAAGATCCCGGCCTCGAGATCAGCCAGGTTAAACCCTGCCAGCGGCGAACAGATTTGCCCCAATTGCGGCGGGCTGAGTTTCACTTCCGGCTGGGTTGGGCTGGGGGCGGGAGTCGCGGTTGTTAGAACTGTTGCCGCAGGAGTAGCTGTGGGGCTGATAGGCGTAAAGACAGCCGGCGGCTCGGTGGGCACGGCAGTTGCACCTGGCCCGCCCTGGCAGGCGACCAGCAGCAAGGCAATCCAAGGGAGGAAAGAAACATGCCGCTTAAATCTCATGCTTGTAATGGTGGAAAGCGAATCTGCTCGAACCTATCCATATCCCGGCTTGGCCTCAAGACTGGAACTCGTTTTGGGAAGCTGGCCGCAGTGATTTCGTTCCAATTTCGAAAGCCTTTGTCATCGCGCTTCAATGCAATTTCTCGAACATGCGTGCCATGATTGTAACTTAAATCGTATCTTGTTACCTGTTATAATCGATGTTTGTGTCTATCCAGGATTAGCCGAATGGACGATTTTATGCGGCTGACCCAGTCTCAGGAGTTTCCTTCGGCATGCCAAACGACCAACCCAAGCGCTCACTCAGCAGGAACGGATGGCGGATCCTGGCTGGACTTGCAGCATTCCTGGTTACAATAGCCGCTATCGCATATCCGAGTCTAAAACGGCAGTGGACGTCTCCGTTAGGGCCGGCCCTGGATTTGCCAACTCTGACCCTCTCGCCAGTTCTGTTTGCGCTTCAAGCGACCGCAACCCCGGTTCCTGCCACCGCTCTGGCTGCGAATCCGGATGCCACCCTGGAAGCGAGTAGTGTAGAGCTGCAGCCTACTGCGACCTTGTCTCCAACCGATGCACCCCAACCGCTGTGCGGCGGACCGGCGTCGATGTTGGTGCTGGCAATTGGGGCAGACAGCGGACAGGATTACCGCTATGGGCTGGCAGATGTTATCCGGATTGCCAGGGTTGATTTCACCATCCCAAAAGTCACGGTGCTTTCAATGCCCCGCGATTTGTGGGTAGAAATCCCGGAGATCGAGAATAACTACGGCATCGATCATGGCAAGCTGAACCAGGCTTACTTCTATGGCGGGCCTGGAATGGGCTATTATAATGGCCCAGGAGGCGGGCCGGGCTTGCTGGCCCGCACGCTCGATTTGAATTTTGGCTTGCGGGTGGATCACTATGGCGCTGTCAATATGTCCACCTTCGCCAAAATCGTCGATGCCCTCGGCGGGATTGATATCTATCTGCCGACCGATGTCGATGGCCGTCCGATCGACGACCGGACCGAAGATATGGGTTACTTTTACGCCGGCCAGCAGCACTTCAATGGAGATCAAGCCTTGCGGTTTTCCCGTATTCGCAAGAAGTACAATGATTTCACCCGCATGGATAATCAGAATATGGTCTTGTGTGCCTTAAAAGAAAAGTTGACCTCACCCAGCATCTTGCCTAAAATCCCACAGATCATTGGAGCTTTTCAAGGATCGGTGCTGACGGATCTGTCGCCCGAGCAGATCGGGCAGATGGCGTGTTTATTGCCCAGTCTTAAGAAAGAAAACCTGCTCTTCAGCAGCCTGCCTGATGAGATCCTTACTCCAGCCCGCCAGTACAGCCAGGTATTAAAGAATGAAACCTTTGTCCTGGATGTGGATAACCAGGTGATCCGTGATGTGCTCTCACAATTTTTAGCTGGAACCTGGCCAAATGAGCCCAAGGAGCCAAGCTGCCCATGAATCTGCCAGGATTGGATATCCCCGAATTGCTGCGCAGGCACAATCTCCGCCCGGATAAGCGCCTGGGGCAGAACTTCTTGACGGATGCTGCTGCGCTCCAACGCATCGTCGATGCTGCTGGTGTTGTAGAAAATGATACTGTGCTGGAGATAGGCCCTGGCCTGGGCAGTCTGACCCGCTACCTGGCTTTGGCTGCCCGGCAGGTGATTGCGGTAGAGTTGGACGCTCGCTTGCTGCCCGTATTGGCGCAGGTGTTGGCGCCATATCCAAATGTTCGCGTGGTTGAAGGGGATATTCTTGGCCTGAACCCGGCCGATTTGATCGCAGCTGATGATCATACCGCTGACCGGCCGTCCCAATCCTACCGGGTGGTGGCAAATATCCCTTATTACATCACTTCGGCGTTGATACGCCATCTGCTGGAGGCTGAAGTTCGTCCCATCTGCATGGTGCTGACCGTCCAACAAGAAGTGGCCGAGCGGATCTGCGCGCTTCCGGGTGAGATGAGTTTGTTGGCGTTGAGCGTTCAGGTCTATGGCAGGCCCACGATCAATGAAAAAATATCCTCCGGGGCGTTTTACCCGGCTCCAAAAGTGGATTCTGCGGTGGTACGCGTGGACCTGTACGATCAGCCCCGAATCCCGGCTCCCCGGCTGGACTTCTTTTTCCGGCTGGCGAAGGCGGGTTTCAGCCAAAAGCGAAAAACTTTACGCAACTCTTTATCTGGGGGCATGCGCTGGTCTAAGACAAAAGCTGAAGACATCTTGCTGTCAGCTGGGATTGACCCGATGCGCCGGTCCCAAACCCTTAGTATGGAGGAGTGGGGTTTGCTGGTTGAAAAAACCCTCGGCTGAAAAACCGGGTCTTTCAAATCACTTTTCGGTTGGGCGTTCAGGCTTTTCGAGCCAGGATAAGACAGGAAGAAGCGCGCAAGCCAGCTGCAATCAATAAGGTGATCTGTAACCCGAACAATTCGCCTAAGAGCGGGCCGATAAAAGAGCCCACCAATATCCCCAGATTCATTGTCAGGTTATGCAGGGCCATATATGCTGGCCGATCATCTTCCGGAATGACTTCCATCAGGCGGTTGAGCAAGGAAGTGTTGACAACAGCCCAGGAAATTCCGCCGATCAGCGATCCGACCAGGAATAACCGCATGTCGGTTGCAAGCCCCAGGAAGAGGGGATAGGCTCCATAAGAAAATGCGCCTGCCACCAACATAGCCTTGTTGCCGAAACGGGAAAATAAATGGCCCAGCCGCATGGATGCCAGAAACACCAGGATATTGAACAGGCTGTGGCCAAGACTGATCTCGCTATCCGTCAGGGCCAGGTTGTGGACAGTATATACTGGAACAAGTGGAATGGGGATATATTGGAAAATGTAAAAGACCAGGTAAGCAGCCAGAAACGGGCCAAAAGAACTTTTCAGCAGGTCTAAGCGCAGCAGCGGTTTACCAGCCGAGCGGGTTAAGAAACGCAAGCCAACCGGCGTGCGGAAGCTGTCTGCAAGGCGCAGCAAGCCTGGACGGGCCATATCTTGAATGGGACGATTGGATCGCGCTGGCGGTCCGTTTTTGATTAGCTGGATCTTGCTCAGATGGTAAGTACTCATGATGGCGCCTAGAGCGCCGAGTGCAAATACAATTTGATAATTAAGTGGAAATGCGATCCAATCCCAATCCAGCAGCTGGCCACTTAGCAGGGTCGAGCCGGTCATAATACCGGATGTCAGCGCGCTGCGCTTGCTGACCAGCTCGCCCCGCTTATCTGGTGGGACCACATCTGCGAACAGCGCGTTGAACCCGATTGCCAGAAACGTGCCTGGGATGGACATCACTAGTGTGATCAGAACAACAGCCCAAATCTGCAAGCGGTCGGCGAGCAGCCAGGGCAGGGGGACCAGCAGCACATAACCGACCCGGTGCAAAACAGCTGTCCAGAAACTGGCCTTGCTCAGTGACCGGTTTTCCAACCAGCGACCGGCCGGGATGGAAAAAAGCAAATTAATCACTGCCGGCCCGGCTGCCAGCAGGCTGATCTCGAAACTGTTCGCGCCCATGCGGGCGGCATAGACAGCCACGAAAGCCATCGTGCTGCCAGCCAGAACACCAAACCAGGCTACGTCGGCATACAGGTGGCGGAAATTGGCGCGCTGAATAGGATTAAGCGTGAGTGTTGAGGTCTCGGTATTCACGGAGCATCTGCCACACCCGGATTGCGGCTTCCATCTGAATTCTCAACGACATTTTCGATTTCCCCCACTGTCGGTCCGCAAAATAGATTGGGATTTCCCGAAAGGTAAAGCCCATAAGGTGGGCCAGATAAGCTGTCTCAACCAGAAATGCATAACCGTTCGATCGAACTCGTTCGAGCGGCATATTTTCCAGGGTGGCTCGCCGCCACATCCGAAAACCGCCGGTTGTGTCTCGCATGGAAAGATCTAGGATCGTGCGCGCGTAGAAATTGCCAAAGGCGGAGAGTCCTTTCCGCCACAAGGGCCAGCGTTCGTCAACTGCCCCGCCGGGCACGTAGCGCGAGCCCATAACAAAATCGCAGCAATCCAGCGCATCGAGCAATTCAACCAGCTTTTCAGGTGGGTGCGAGAAATCGGCGTCCATTTGGCACACAGCTTGAGCGCCGTTGGCTAATGCTAGTTTAAAACCCTGGATATAGGCTGAGCCTAAACCCAATTTGCCAGCCCGGTGCAGAACACTGATCCGCCCGGGGCACTCCCGCGCCAGGTCATCAGCCACCTGACCGGTACCATCCGGACTGTTGTCATCGACAACCAGCAAACACAGTTCGCGGATGGGTAATTGGAATAATGCCGCAGCCAGCTTGGGCAGGTTCTCAGCTTCGTTGTAAGTTGGGATAATAACTGTAAGTTGCATGATCGTTTTAACCAGTACGACTCAGTAGTTCAGATTTTAGCTGTTCGAGATCATTGAACGGGCCTTGAGTGCCCAGCAGCTGATGCAGGTGAACGCTCAGCCGGCTGTGGTGTAAATTATTTTGCTCCCGATCCTTTAATGGATAAAAATAATCGAGGGCTTGCTCCAGCCGGCTGCTGATGCGGCTGATCAACCCGGGCAGGTTGGCAGGCACTGTTACCAGGACGAATTGAGTGGGACTGATTTGGCCGACAAAATCGCTTGGACTGCTGACATCCCGCACAGCATTGGATATCATTAAGCTGACAGCCCGCTGAACATCGTCGGAAGCAACGAAACCATATTCTTCTCGGAACCCATCCAGATGCTCCAGGCTGACCAGTAAGATGGCCCAATCCTTCTTTCCCAGGCATTCTGTTAGCCGTTCTTCAACCAGCGCACCCTCAGCCAGTCCCGTGATCGGGTTGGTTAATGGACCCTCAGTAACCCGCCGCAGGGCATTTCGCACCCGCAGCCGCAGTTCCTGAATGTCAAACGGTTTGGTGACGTAATCGTCTGCGCCCAGCTCAAGTCCCTGCAGGCGGTCGGAACGATTGCGTTTTTCGGTTAAAAAGATAATCGGAATATCGGCTGTACGACGATTGGATCGCAGCTGGCGCGCAACCTCATAACCATCGATATCGGGTAAGCGGATATCCAGGATAATCAGATCGGGCCGGCTGGAGCGGCAGGTCCTGACAGCGTCTTCTCCCCAGTTCACGGTTAAAACGTCGTAGCCCTGAACGCGAAAATAAGCATTCAGCATATCAGCAACATCAACGTCGTCTTCAACCACCAGGAGGGTTGTCTGTTGTTCTGCCACGGAAAGTCCTAGCTGATCGGGATTTTTTGAATCACAAATTCGCACACCGGGTTGCCCATTGCCACGCATTGGGATTCGTTGACCCGGAATTCATTACCACCTGAAAGCCACTTAAGCCCTTCCTGCAGCAGACCAACCGCAATAAAGCAGACGGGTTTATCCATGTCATGCCGGCCCCAACAAACCGGGCAGCGATGGATCGTATATATAAATTCGTTCTCCTGCTCCTTTACCGTGCTGTGCTGATCGCTGATCTGGCTGAAAATTTTTGCCATCGCGGGGATACCGATCCGCATCTTTGCCTGGAGGGGCAGCACTTTAAAGGCCAGATCGCCAGCCCCGGCAAGGGCCCCAAAATTGCGCAGCGAATCGGCGAAAGCCGCCCGGCCGGCGCGCAGGGCCAGACCGCGGCCCCCACGCGGCCCATACATTTCTTCCAGGGCCAGGTTAACGGCAGAAAAATCGGCGAAATTGAATTCGCGCCCCAGATTATCTGGTGGTAGATTGTTGATCAGGTGCGGCAAGTGGGCCAGGTTGAGAATGGCATTTAAACCATTTTTACCCATCACTTCTTCCAGAGCCTGGAGAGTGATCCGGGCAATTTTATTCGCATAGTTATATTCGCTTCTGGGGATTGGGTCCATAACACTCCGCCGTCAGATGAGTTTCTCGAGTGCTTCGGCTGCGCGCCGCATATCCAAAAAGATCAGACCTAGTTTGGCCTGTTCGCGGGCCAGGGCGGTTAGCACGGCTTCTTCACCGACCGACATCAGGATAACATAGCCCTGTTCGCCTTTGATATAGACTTGATCTAGAGCGCCGCGCCCGAGTTCATTGGCTATACGTTCGCCCAGCGAGAGCATCGCGGCAGACATGGCCGAAACGCGATCCTCCTCAACCCCCTGGGGTAAGGCGGATGCTATGCTCAGACCGTCTACGCTGACAACTGCTGAAGCTTCAATATCGGGCGATGATGCTTGCAGGTCACGTAAGCGATCCACCATCAGTTGAGAACGTGATTTCGTCAAGGGTTAGTTCCTTTGTGCTGAGCTCAAATCCTATTTATTGGTTTTGGGACGATTGGCAGTGCAAGCCGCTCGTCATCCAAAAATAAATACTCCACAAGTATCTTGGGTTCTGCAGCAGCAAGGGTTGGGCATGCACACATTCCACCCAATTCACGGCAGTTCCCAACCACCCGGAGCACCCACGTAGATTGCCCAATATGGCGAATTAGCGTAACTGTAGCATAGCGCCTGGAAAGTGTCAAGCCGACCTATCATTTTTTTTAACATTTCATCTGCTCGCCCTGATGGTCCGAATATAATCTTGAAACCGGTCTAAAGCTTGTGTCCTCGAGTAGAAATTCCACCAGGCTCATGGGAGCAGGAAAACAGGGTTTAACTTCATGCTATAATTCCGAGGCCCGACTTCTGGACCAACCTGGTTGCATTCCAATAAACTTCCGATTTCTGCGAGCACGGTTCCGTTTGCCTGTATCCTGAAAAGGCCTGGTTCGGTCCCAGATTTTGTGCCTTGATGGTTGAGCTGTCCTGTAAAGATGCATAAACCGGGCCAATCTTGGCTGCGGTGGGAAAAATCGCTGATATTCCTGAAAAGTGCCCCTTGGGAGGCATAAGGCATTCGTCGGGTTGGGCAATTAAAACCATTGCCCACCCGCACATTTGAGATCTTCCCGGCTATAAAGCGTAATAGCCACGATAATCGAAGGAAGAACCTTCTAGAGGAGGACGAATAACTATGCAATTGCATATTCGGTTTTTTGTCAATTGTGTTTTGGCAGTCTTGTTAATATTCTTGTCCGCTGCCTGCGCCGCAGTGGATACTCCCGCGCCAGAAGCACCCACGGAGCCAGTCACTCTTAAAATCGCCGTACTGCCGGTACTGGATGCTCTGCCCATGTATGTAGCCCAGCAAGCCGGCCTGTTTGAAGCGAATGGCGTTGTTGTCGAGTTCATCCCGGTACCGTCTGCCCCCGAACGAGACCAGGTGGTATCCTCCGGGCAGGCAGACGGTATGATTAATGAGGCCGTCTCGACCCTGTTCTATAATCGCGAGCAAACTCGGCTGCAAATCGTGCGTTATGCCCGGACCGCAACTGCCGAAACTGCACTGTTCCGCATCCTATCGCCGGTGAACAGCGGTATAACTGCGCCTGAGGGGCTAAAAGGTGTTGAGATCGGTGTATCGCAGGGGACGGTGATCGAATATCTGACCGACCGCCTGCTGGAGCAAGAAGGTTTTAGCGCAGATGAAATTAAAATCTGTGGCAGTTCCCAAGATAGACGTGCGGTTGGCTCTACTCGCCAGTGGAGAATTGAAGGCTGCCATGCTGCCAGAGCCGCTCTCCTCACTGGCCGAACTGCAAGGCGCGGTCGTTGTGCTGGATGACACCCGCCACCCCGAATTCAGTTTCAGCACGATCTCGTTTCGGAAAGAAGTCATCGATGCTTACCCCGAAGCTGTGCGCGGTTTTCTGGCGGCTATCGAGCAGGCGACCAGCCAGATCAACGCCGATCCTACCCGCTGGAGCGATTTGATGGCGGAGCAAAACCTGGTGCCGCCACCTTTGCGTGGGACATTTGAGGTGCCTCAGTTCCCGGTCGCGGGTGTGCCAACTGAGGCGCAATGGGCCGATGCTTTGGAATGGGCCAAAGCAAAAGGACTGATTGAATCGGATGTTTCGTATAATTCATCCATCAACCCCACATTCTTGCCGAAATAGCGCCCTCGACCTGAGTTGAGTGGTCTTTTCGGCAAGTCACTTAAGATAAGAAGAGACCGAACACTTCACATCCTTCTTTTGTATGCAAAGAATTTAGCGAGAAAACCACTAAGTATTTAGCGAAATAACCACAAAGGGATTATGATCGAGCTCGATTCTGCCACCTACGCCTACGGACATGGGCAGCCAGTGTTCAGGGAGTTCACCTGGCGCGCCGAGCGGGGCGAAGCCTGGGCAGTGCTTGGTCCATCAGGCTGTGGAAAGACGACTCTGCTTTATTTGCTGGCAGGCCTGGTTTTCCCAAGCTCAGGGCGGGTGCTGGTAGATGGTCAGCCGCTTGTGCGTCCGCGACCTCAGACGGGTCTGATCCTGCAGGATTACGGTCTGCTGCCCTGGGCCACCGTCCGCCAGAATATTGAGCTTGGCCTGCGTTTGCGGGAATTTTATGGCCCGGACGGCAGGCATGCCCCGTCTGAAGCCCTGACTCCAATTAATGTCGATCCATGGTTGGTTCGTTTAGGACTGGAAGGCCTCCAGAATAAATATCCGGGCAAGATCTCGGGCGGGCAGCGCCAGCGCACCGCTGTGGCCCGCACCCTGGCATTGCACCCCGATCTCTTATTAATGGATGAGCCGTTTTCATCTTTGGATGCACCGACTCGCGAGAACTTACAGGAATTGATGCTCGAACTGTGGAATGAGCATCGACTAACGATGGTAATCGTTACCCACGCGATTGAAGAGGCCGCAATTCTGGGGCAGAAGATCCTGGTCTTGGGCCAGCCGCCCAACCGCACCCCCAGGATTATTGAAAATCCCGCCTCGCTTGAACCGGGGTTCCGTGAATTTAGCGCCTATCTGGCGCTTTGCCGGCAGTTGCGCGGCTTGATGGAGGGGCTATGAAACGCCGCGACTTGATCTTGGCTGTTTTCGCACTCCTTTTACTCTGGCAGCTGGCAGCTGTCCTGGTATCCGAGCCGCTCCTACCATCCCCGCTTCGGGTCGCGGATAAATTCATTATTGAAATCCGGCGCGGCACCCTGGTGGGGCATTTCCTGGTCAGCTTGTGGCGGGTGGTCGCCAGCACCATCCTGGCGATCCTGCTGGCTGCCCCGGCTGGGCTGATTCTAGGCCAGTCTAAGACTCTGAATGGGCTTTTTGCGCCGGTCATCTACCTGCTTTATCCAATCCCAAAGGTAGTTCTTGTTCCCATCATCCTACTGCTGTTTGGGCTGGGAGACTTCCCAAAAATCTTGATTATATTTTTGATCTTATTTTTCCAGATCCTGGTGCTCGTGCGAGATCAGGCTCTGGCTATCCGGCCAGAGTTGATCCAAAGTGTGCGCAGCCTGGGAGCTGGTCGTAGGGCGCTGTTCAGATTTGTGTATCTGCCAGCCAGCCTGCCAGCGATATTGACTGCCCTGCGCCAATCTGTGGGCACCGCGGTCGCGGTTTTATATATCGCCGAACTTTTTGCCACCCAGCAAGGCCTGGGGTATTATATTTATTTCACTGGAAGCACACTGTTCGATTACCCAGGCATGTATGCCGGGATCGTCGCCTTGAGCCTGATGGGGTTGGGATTGTATTTCAGCGTGGATTGGTTGGAGCGCAAGCTGTGTCCCTGGCAGTCTGCCAGTTAACTGGCTGCAAAAAGGTTGATGAGCAGTCCCAGAGCGTAGAATATGGCATAGATCAGGGCCAGCTGGCCTGTTCCAGCCAGGGCTTTGTTCAAACCGCGCCCTTTAACGGTATAGATCTCCCGTACCAGCCTGACCGCCCAGGGCAGAGAAATCCAGCTCAGGATAATCCAGGCTGGGGCGAGATTGAGGATCCACAGCAGCAAGGGGGTCAAATAAGCGCCTGTCAGGCAGGCCAGGTATTCAACTCGGGTGCCGCTCTCGCCCAATCTGACTGCCAGGGTATTTTTTCCGGAGGCACGGTCGGTTTCCAGGTCCCGCAAATTATTGACAACCAGGATAGCAGTGATCAGCAGGCCCAGCGGAACCCCGGTCCAGACAGCCAGGGTGCTCAGGCTGCCAGCCTGTACATAATAAGTTCCGCTTACCGCGACCAGTCCAAAAAAAATAAAAACGAATAAATCTCCCAGCCCATGATAACCGAGCGGGAACGGTCCGCCGGTGTAAGCAATGGCTGCTGCGATCGCAGCCAGACCAATCAGGATCACAGGCCAGCCGGCTATCAAGGCCAGGTATGCCCCCAGGACAGCCGCCAGGCCAAAAGTCAGCCACATACCGGTTAGTACCTGCCGGGGGGTGAGCAATCCCGCCTGGGTGACTCGCAACGGCCCAAGCCGTTTTGCATTATCTGCGCCCTTATGGAAGTCAAAGACATCGTTGGCGAAATTGGCCCCGATTTGTAAAAGCAGCGCCGCCAGCAGGGCAGCCAAAGCTGGGCCAAACCAGAATTGTTGATCTAAAACGGCCACCGCTGTGCCGGCTATCACAGGCGCCGCTGCTGCTGGCAGGGTCTTCAAGCGGGCTGCCAGGATCCAGACCTGGATGTTTGTAAGTCCGTTGGGTTGGTTGGATGTTAGCTGTGCCAAACTCACCTCGCTAGAAAGGTTTGGGACAAAGGCTGGATCATTGGGTAGCAGCCCCCCTTTTGCCAGGCGATAAAACCTGGGATGGGGCAGGGGACGGGCCGGGCAGAAGTATCATGGTCAGCTGTTGGGCATGCAATGGCTCAAGTATACTAAATAATCGCTGACCCCATCATTTCTCACTGTGACGGCTGGGGTCGATACGAAATGGGCAAATGCAATTGCCCCTGCCTCTGCAACCGGGTGCACCCATATGTTGTAGAATCAGACAGCCAAGGGCAGAAGGGCAAGGCTGTCGAAAGCCGCTCCATCAGAGAGCCAGGCCGCCCGTGCTTTGGCGGTTGCGATGGCACCTGCGAGCGTCCAACGGGCACCAGAAATCTTGAGCCGAGCGGTAGCAATCTGTTTGCAAGCACTCTCAACCGTGCCGCTGCTAATCCAATACCCCTGAGCTCGGAACTGAGCGTAATTCATTCGGTGTTGGTTATTGGAGTAATAAGTGACCGCACGCTGCGCCGCCTCTCCGGCTGTTTTATGTCGGCCATAGTGCTGACAGGCTGCGATCACTTTTTGAACCTGGCCTTGCCATAGCCAGTTTGTGACTTGCTCCAGCCACTCCTGGCGGGCGGTTGCTTGAGAGAAAACAGCATCTGCGATCGGTGTGAGATATTCACAGGCATGGTACCAATCGACGATCTGGATCGCATCGGGGAAGTAATGGGAAATCAGTTTCCAGATCCAAACGGCGCCGTCACAAACGAAGACAAGTTCCTGCGCCTTGTCGGCTAAACGTCTCACCCCAGTGGCCCATAACAGCTGCCCGAATTCTTCGGCAGGCGCAATCGCACTATGATAGCTGATCGCTTGGGCTTTCGGATCGGCTTGCCCATACACTTCCGCCACCTGATACCAACTCAAGGTCTTTAACTCCCGCCATTGCTGCCCGACCGGCACCTGGGCGCCATCTAGCGAACCATATAAGCGCTTTGGCACTGCGCTAATCGCTCTTTCCCGCTCTTGCAGCCAAGCTTCATCCTGGCTCTGACGGACCCACTCTGCCTCCCGCTGGGCTTGTTTCTGCCCGATCTGTTGGGTTTGCTTGCGGATGGTATTGTCGCTGACTTCGACCAATAAAAATTCTCGGATCTTGCGTTGGGCTCGTTCAAAAGCAATATCCACGCCAGCTATGGCCAGCAGTTTGCCCATCACCAGGCTGACTTCTCCCGGATGTAAGCCCCACAGCTGATCCAGCCGGTAGTACTTCCGCCCACAGGCTGCACAGCCATAATATGAGCGATGGTAGTTAACCCAACCAAACACGCTCAGGATTTGCGCCTTCCGCTTTGAGATCCGCGGCGCCTGTGCCCCGCAGGCACAGCCTACTCGCCGTCCCTGTTTCTCATCTTCCCTTTCCAACACTTTCCCATATGTCTGCTGTCCCACTTGTTGCAGCAGCGCTCGGATCCCATTTTCAAGTTCCACCTGGTTTTGAATTTCTCCGGCTTCGATCAGCCGGCTAATTTCGTCTGCCAATAGACCCGTTATCTCGTCCTTTGCTCTTGTGCTAAAATCCATCTGGGAACCTCTTTCTGTGATTGTTGTTTTGGATAACCTAATCATAGCCTAGAGGTTCCTTTTTCTACAACATTTTAGTGCTCCCCCTGCAACCTGTCTCACGCTGGCAGTGCTCTCACTCTGGTATAATGCGATTCGATAACATGGTTCTTGTAGCCAAAAAAACAAACTCATTGGTTGGAGGGCTGCCTTGCAATAAGGCAGATTTTCCTTCCTCCGGGTGGACTATGTCCATGATCGCTCTCTGGGACTTTTCACCGAAAATCCTGAAGAGCCAGTTGGAGTTCTGAATGAAACGTATTGGTTTAATTGTATTCTTCTTTATTGTTGTGTCGCTATTTTCATCCCAAACCGGTCAGGCTGCGGATGTCTCGAGCCCGAGTGGGGCGCGAGCGCTCTGCCTGCCGGGTGTTTATCTCCAAGATCCAGGTGATTGCGCCCCGATCGGCCCGTCTGCCTACTTGCTGCAGATGGCTCAAAAGGGCATCGTCTTGCCGCTCTCGCCATTGCCGGCTGCTACTCCCGATTTCGCTTATACCTACGTAGACACTCGTTATGGCTTGGTTCGAACAAATAATGCTCCAATCTACGGTTCGATTGAAGATGCTCTGAAAGGCAATAAAAAGAACGCAATCCGGCGGATCGACTTGCCGTTTAGTTACATTTCTTATAGCGAAGAAGCCTACGTGGATGGCAAACGCTTCTACATGGTTGACCCCGGTGCCTGGATGACTGCCAACGATGTTTCCCGGATTGGTTCAGTCCCCCTGTTTCAGGGCCAGCGGTTCTTTAAAACGCCGGATAATCAGTTCGGATGGGTGTTGACTTATCTGGCTGCAGCCCCGGTTGAGAGCAAGCGTACGCCGGGTAATGAACTGGACGATCGGACCGGCCATTTCTTCAATAATTATGAAGTCGTTCAGGTTTTTGATGTTCAGCAGGTGGACGGGGAGGATTGGTACCTGGTCGGGCCGGATGAATGGCTGCCCCATAAAGTGGTCGCCCGGGTTCTCCCCAATACCACTCCACCGCAGGGCGTAACCGGCGACCGCTGGATTGAAGTGAATTTATATGAGCAAACCCTGGCTGTATACGATCGCAAGCAGTTGGTCTTTGCCACCTTGATCGCCAGCGGATTAGATCCATTCTGGACGCGTCCCGGTTTATTCCAGATCTTCCAAAAATTGGATAGCACCCCGATGCGCGGTTCTTTCGAAATAGACCGCTCGGATGCCTACTACCTGGAAGATGTACCCTGGACAATGTATTTCGATGAAGCCCGAGCTCTACATGGCGCTTATTGGCGGGCGAATCTTGGCTTTCCCCAGTCTCATGGCTGTGTCAACCTCTCTGTTGGAGATTCGCACTGGTTGTATGAATGGGCAAACAATGGCGATTGGGTATACGTCTGGGATCCATCCGGCAAAACCCCGGTAGATTCCAGCCAATACACTGCCGGTGGAGCCTGATCTAGTTGGACTGGCATGTCTATCCGAGTCCGATTCTTCTTGCTGACATTGCTGATTGGCTCGGTTGCCTGCCAGGCTCTAAACCTGGCCCGTCAGCCGCGTCTGCCAGCAGCCAGCCCGCCTACTGTCCAGACCCTGCTGCCCCCCAGCTCGGCAACCATTCCTACACCTAAAACCAGCCCTTCTCCAACCACCGCCCCCCCCGCATCTACACCCACCCAACAACCCACCTTTACGCCAGCGCCAACCGCAACACCGTTTCCTTCGGCGACTGCGGTTCAAACTGCCACAGCACGACCTGATCCATCTGTTCTGCAGCGTCAGGTATTCGAGGAACTCTGGCAGATTGTCAAAGATGAGTATTTGTACCGGGATTTTAACGGCCTTGACTGGGACTCTGTTTATGATGAATACAGCGCCCAGATCGAGGCTGGAACGACGGACGAGAGTTTTTATCTCGCCATGGTTGAGATGATTGACAGGCTGGGGGATGAACATTCAGTTTACCTGGATCCATCCGAAACTCTGGCAGAAGCAGCTGAATACGAAGGCAATTATGACTATGCTGGGATCGGCCTCCTGAATGTTGCCGTGCCAGAACGCGGCCGGCTGGTCGTCATCCTGGTTTTCCCAGACGGCCCTGCTGGGAGAGCGGGGATAAAAGCCCACGACAGCATCTTAGCAATCGATGGCGAGCCGGTCCTGGATGAAGATGGTTTTCGGACTCAATCGCTGCGCGGCCCAATTGGTTCTCGTCTGACATTAACCATCGCGACTCCCGGCCAGGAACCGCGCGATGTGATCCTGACACGCGAACAGATAACCGGCTCTCTGCCGGTTCCCCATGATATTTTTGAATCAGCCGGTGGCAAGCGGATTGGTTATTTCATGCTGGTCTCATTCAGCGATCGGACCATCGCCGGACAGGTCGAAAATATCCTTACAGAATGGGCAGCTGCAGGCGCTTTGGATGGTCTCATCATAGATAATCGCCAGAACTCTGGTGGGGCAGACACAGTCGTGCGGGGCGTCCTGGCGAATTTCACCCGTGGTACAGTCGGCTATTTCGTCAATCGCAGTGGTGAGAGGGCTTTCAATATCATCGGCCAGAATATTAACGGATCTCAGGACGTGCCCCTGGTGGTCCTGGTGGGCAAAGATACAGTCAGTTTTGGCGAAATATTTGCTGGCATTCTGCAAGATTTGGAACGGGCAACCATTATCGGTCAGACCACTCAAGGCAATGTTGAGACGCTTTATGTATACAATTTTGCGGATGGCTCCAGCGCCTGGATCGCTCACGACACATTTCAGGCCTTAAATGATCCAGGTCGGGATTGGGAAGCAAGTGGGATCGTGCCCGACCAGATCGTTCTATCCAATTGGGACGAAGTCACCCTCGAGAGTGATCCGGTCATTCAGGCTGCCCTGGATCATTTCGACCAGTGAGTGTTCATGGTAAACTTTAATCCATTCAAGCATGCCAATCAATGCCATCTTCGAATAAATTGTTAATCCTGCTGAGAGTGCATCCGTAGCTCGCTCTCCGACCGACCGGCTCACTCCGGCTGATATCGGTCTACGGTATTAACCTGAGATGGCATCCATCGATATTCCAAGGGAGAAGAACATGCTGACTACGATTGAAAAGATCATCTTTGTAGTAGCAGTGATTGGTTCAGGATATGCGGCTTATCTGGCAGCAGATCGTATCGTCCGGACGATCGGGCGCGGTCATGGAACGATCGACTGGCAGGCTGCCCGCAAGCGGTTGTTCTCCGTCCTCGCAAAGGTTGTGACTCTCCAGCCTACCTTCCGAATTCGGTTTGGCCCCAGTTTGTTTCACGCCTTTATCGCCTGGAGCTTTATGTATTACTTGCTCTTAAACCTGGGAGATATCCTCCAGGGGTTTATAGCAAACTATCATTTTATGGGCCAGGGAGTGATTGGCGGTCTCTATCGCTTTATGGCGGACCTCCTCAGTGTGGCTGCCTTGGTGGGTATGCTGGTTCTGATTATCCGGCGTTTTGTTCTCAATCCAGGTACGTTAACGGCCCGCCCAGAAGTGCTGTTGTGGCCGAAGGCGCGTGCCAGCATCAGGCGCGATTCGGCTATCGTGGGTATTTTTATTCTGGTCCACGTGGGTTCCCGCTTTATGGGGGAAACGGTCAAACTCGCCGGCGGTGAAGCCGACCCCTGGCAGCCATTTGCTTCTCTGGCCGCTAATTTATTCAAGGGGGTGAGCGTCCCTGCATTGCTGGTATCTGAGCATGTATTTTTCTGGCTGGCAATTGGCACCATATTGCTCTTTATGCCATACTTCCTATATTCAAAGCATCTCCACTTGTTCGGTGCGCCATTGAATTTCCTATTAAAACCTGCGCGCCGTTCCATGGGGGAGCTGGACCGTCTGGATTTTGATGATGAAAGCCTCGAACAGTTTGGCGCTACCCGGATTGAAGACCTTGGATGGGAACAGATCCTGGATGCTTATGCCTGCATCATGTGCTACCGCTGCCAGGAGGTTTGTCCTGCGTATGAGACTGGCAAAGTCCTGTCGCCGGCAACCCTGGAGATCAATAAACGCTATTTCCTGAATTATCAGGGAGCCCGGCTGGCAAAGGGTGAACCCAGTGAGCAGACCCTGATTGAGTTTGCCATTCCCCGAGAAGCGGTCTGGGCCTGTACGGCGTGTGGCGCTTGTGTCGATATTTGCCCGGTAGGTAACGAGCCCATGCGGGATATCCTCAACATCCGGCAGGCGCTGGTCCTGATGGATAATGAATTCCCTGAGCAGCTTCAGACCGCTTTCCGCGGTATGGAGCGGACCCTTAACCCCTGGAATGTCTCCCCCGCTGAGCGTATGAAGTGGGCCGACGGCTTGAATGTTCCGACGATAGACGATACGCCTCAGCCTGAGCTGCTCTGGTGGGTAGGCTGCGCTCCGGCAACCGACTCTCGGGCTCAAAAAACCGCCCAGGCGTTCGCCCGGATCCTGGGGGCTGCGAGTGTGAACTACGCAGTCCTGGGCGAGCAGGAACAGTGCACAGGCGATTCGGCTCGCCGGGCTGGCAATGAGTTCCTGTTCAACGAGCTTGCCCTGGCGAATGTCGAGATTTTGAATGCGGTTGCGCCGCAGCGGATCGTAACAACCTGTCCGCACTGCCTGCACACCCTCCAGAATGAATATCCGGCTTTTGGAGGCAGCTATACTGTCATCCACCACACCCAATTGATCCAGGAGCTCATCGAGGCAGGTAAACTCAAGCTGCATTCCAGCGACAGCCATAAACTAACCTTCCACGATCCCTGCTACCTGGGACGCCAGAATAGCATTCTGCGTGCTCCGCGGGAAGTGCTTCAGCAAACCAACTCGCAGCTCATCGAACTGCCCCGCCATGCTGAGCAGTCTTTCTGCTGTGGGGCCGGCGGCGCTCAAATGTGGAAAGAGGAGGAGCAGGGCAGGCAGCGGGTGAGCGCTAACCGGATGGAAGAGGCGATCGCAAGCGGCGCCGAGACTCTGGCTGTGGGCTGCCCATTCTGCATGGTGATGCTGACAGATGCCAAAAAGGACGCCAATGCCGGGCTGGAAGTCCAGGATGTGGCAGAGATTATTGCAGCCCGGCTGGCATGAGCAAGATGGTCTTCATCGCCCTGGGCACTAATATTGGCGAACGATCGGCAAATTTATTGGAAGCCAGCGCCAGGATGCAGCCTGCGGTGCGCCTCCTGGCCCGTTCTCCAATTTACGAAACCCCACCCTGGGGCTACTTGGACCAGCCTAATTTTTTAAATCAGGTGATTCAGGGTGAAACTAGCCTTAGTCCACAAGAGCTGCTCGGCCACCTCAAGAAGATCGAAACTGAAATGGGACGCCTGAAATTAATCCAAAACGGCCCGCGATTGATCGACCTGGATATTCTGTTTTATGATGATCTGGTCCTGGAAAGTGATCACCTTGTGCTTCCGCACCCGCGGATGGCAGGCCGGGGATTTGTTCTGATGCCCCTGGCAGACCTGGTACCAGAACTCGTCCATCCAGTATCTGGCAAAACCATCCGGACCATGCTGGCTGAGGCTGATTGCTCGGGCATCACACTTTATTCCGGTAGCAGCTGAACCCGCCGCAGGCGAATGGAGTCGAAGTGTGCGGACGCACGCTAACACCCCCAAATCTGGACCTCATCCCAGAATTTACCAAAGACCCTGATTTATGTTTCGATTTTCGAGTAAAATCGTTGTGATGGTTTGAATAAAATCCCCTGAGCTATTCCTGATTTTCGGATAGGCTTTAACCCGAAGGAGGTTATTGCATGGCCGACCTTGAGATGAAACCCCTTAATTGGACCCCCGATCCAGATATTGGCTATACGGTTGTTCGCCGTTCAGATGGCGGCATGCAATATACGTTTACTGATGTCGAGCCTGCCACTCTCAAACACTGGCGGACTTTCGCGCTGGAGCACCTGTTGGATGCCGACCGGCTGACCCGCAATCTCTATGATTTGCGCCAGGTAGAACATATACCTGCTGAAGCCATTCAATATGCGGTGGAGGTCAATAGCGATCCTTCCGCCCGAAATATTCGCCTGGCAGTTGTAGTTGCCAGGAATGAGGTCCGCCTGGCAATCCAGGAGATCAACTATCTGACCACGCCTTCTGGCGTCGAGATGGCCATTTTCACCAACATGGATGAGGCCGAAGCCTGGCTGAATCGCCCGCTGACTCTGCTGGTTTAGTGCCTGTGCCCGCTTCACCGCTATCAATCCACAATCGGATTTTAAATTGGGGTACCCGGACTTATCTTATGGGTATCCTCAATGTCACTCCAGACAGTTTTTCAGGTGATGGTCTGTTGCAGGCCAGCCAGGAAAGCGTGGCTGGCTTGCTGGACCGCGCTTTAGCGCAGGCTCGCAGCTTTGTAGCTGCTGGAGCGGATATATTGGACATCGGCGCAGAAAGTACACGGCCCGGCGCCCAGTTGGTTGCAGTGGAAGACGAGTTGGAGCGTGTCTTGCCGGTTGTCCGGGCTATCTCGGCTGAACTGGACGTGCTTATTTCGGTTGATACCTACAAATCGGAGGTGGCCAGGGCCGCCTTACAGGCCGGGGCCCAGATCGTCAATGATGTCTGGGGTATGCGTGCCGACCCGCACCTGGCTGAAGTTGCCGCTCGGTTTAATGCTCCAGTTATTTTGATGCATAACCGCAGTTCCTGGGCTCAGGCTGAGATTAAGGAAAATCTGGGCGGCCGGTATGTGGGTGTGCCTTATGATGATCTCATTGAAGACATTAAGCGTGAGTTGTTGGAAAGTGTGGCGATAGCCCATGCGGCCGGTATCGCGGACGAGGCGATCATCCTCGATCCGGGCATTGGCTTTGGCAAGACAGTTGAACAAAATCTCATCCTGATCAATCGCCTGGACGAGATTCGTGGCCTGGGCTATCCTGTCCTGATCGGCCCATCTCGTAAATCTTTTATCGGTTATACCCTTGATCTGCCTCCCCATCAGCGGCTTGAAGGCACTTTGGCAGCGGTGGCAGTGGGGATTGTTAAAGGTGCTGATATTGTGCGAGTTCATGATGTCGAGCCTGTCTTTCGGGTTGCCCGTATGACGGATGCAATTGTCCGCGAACCGCTTCAGTTATAAAATAAGACAGCATAGGTAAAGTTGGGTCTTTGCTGCCCCAGGCGATAATTCTTAGGTCAACTACTGCCATCTCTGGGGATGCAACTGAGCAAACAAATGAGGCCAAATTAGAGCCGCTTTGCCGTCTGTTACGATTTCTGGTTGAGTAAGAGCTTATCCGAAGAGGGGTTTATGTGGTTGTTTTTGCTTGCGCAGCAGAAAAAAAAACAACCACCCATTCCTCTTTTGTTTGCTAAGAATTTAGCGAAAATACCACTAAATACAAGGAGTGTCTGATGCTGCAAGATTACTTTGAAGCGCGTAATACCCTAAAAACGAGTCATGGTGATTATATATATTTCCGGTTGATGAAACTTCAGGAGGCCGGATTGACTGAATTGGCCCGCCTGCCTTATTCCATCCGGGTTATGCTCGAGTCGGTTCTGCGCCAATGCAATGAGCGAGAAATTACTCGCCAGCACGTGATCGATCTGGCAGGCTGGCTGCCTCAGGTTGAGCAGCGCCCGGTTCTGCCTTTTAAACCAGCCCGGGTCGTGATGCAAGATTTTACTGGGGTACCGGCGGTGGTTGATCTGGCAGCGATGCGCTCTGCAATGGCTCGCCTGGGCGGCGATCCAAATAAAATTAATCCTCTTGTTCCGGTTGATTTGGTGATCGATCACTCGGTTCAGGTCGATTTCTTTGCCGGCCCAGATGCGCTGACCCGCAATGCCGAAATCGAATTTCAGCGCAACCGAGAGCGCTACGAATTTTTACATTGGGGCCAGCAGGCTTTTAACAATTTCCAGGTTGTGCCTCCCGCGACCGGCATCGTCCATCAGGTAAATCTGGAATATCTGGCCCAGGTGGTCTTGGGTAGGGAGGAGGCTGGTCAACGGCTAGCCTTTCCAGATACGTTGGTAGGCACCGATTCGCATACCACTATGATCAATGGTCTGGGCGTGGTCGGGTGGGGGGTTGGCGGTATTGAAGCCGAGGCAGCGATGCTGGGACAGGCGATCGACATGCTGACCCCGGATGTGATTGGGTTTAAGCTGGTAGGCAGCTTGCCTGAAGGGGTGACGGCTACCGATCTGACTCTGACAGTGACTCAGCTGCTGCGCCAAAAAGGTGTGGTAGGAAAATTCGTGGAATTTTATGGTCCGGGCTTGCAAGCCATGTCTCTTCCAGACCGGGCAACGATTGCCAATATGGCGCCTGAGTATGGGGCTACGATGGGATTCTTTCCGGTAGATGATGAAACCCTGCGGTATTTGCGCCTGACAGGCCGTTCAGATGAAGTAGTCGAACGAGTTGAGCAATACTGCCGGGCCCAATCACTTTTCCATACCCACGCATCTCCCGACCCGGTTTATACCAATTCGTTGGTGCTGGACCTGGGCACGGTTCAATCCAGTCTGGCTGGCCCCAAACGTCCTCAGGACCGGATCGCATTACAGGATATGTCCAAAGCCTTCAACCAGGCTCTCCGGTCGCCCAAATCTCAGCGTGGTTATGAATTGGACGAGCCTGCGGCTGCCAAGAAGACTACCATTGGAGGTAACGGCGGTATCCCTGAGATCGTTGAGATGGGTCAGGGTTCCGTTGTGATCGCTGCGATCACTTCATGCACAAATACCTCCAACCCCTCCGTGATGTTGGGGGCGGGATTGCTGGCAAAACACGCGGTAGAGAAAGGTCTGAAAGTCAAGCCCTACGTTAAAACCAGTCTCGCGCCGGGGTCTCGGGTTGTGACCGATTACCTGCAAAATGCCGGGCTGCTCGAACCGCTGGCTGCATTGGGTTTCAATGTGGTCGGCTATGGCTGCACGACTTGCATTGGAAATTCTGGGCCATTACCGGGAGAAGTTGTTAAAGCGATAACCAACAATGACCTGGTGGTCGCCGGGGTGCTTTCGGGAAATCGCAATTTCGAAGGGCGGATTCACCCCTATGTCAAGGCCAATTATCTGGCTTCTCCTCCCCTGGTAGTGGCATTTGCACTGGCTGGCACCGTCGAAATTGATCTGACCACTGAGCCGCTTGGCATGGACCGGAATGGCCAGCCGGTTTACCTGCGCGATATTTGGCCCACCAGCCAGGAGATTGCCCAGGCGGTTGTTGAATCTGTCCAGCCAGAGATGTTCAAACATCAATATGCCAATGTGTTTTCAGACAACCCAACCTGGAATGCCATCGAAGCTGAGCAGAGCGAGTTATATTACTGGAACGAGCATTCATCATATATTCAAGAGCCGCCTTTCTTCACTGAGCTGACCCTCGACACGCCTCGCATCCGAAATATTGAGAGCGCTCGAGTTCTGGCCTTGTTGGGCGACTCCATCACGACTGATCATATTTCACCGGCGGGAGCCATTCCGGTAGACAGCCCGGCCGGCAAATATTTGATCGATCAAGGGGTAGCAGGGCGCGATTTTAATTCGTTTGGATCCCGGCGCGGCAATGACCGGGTGATGACCCGCGGCACCTTCGGAAATATTCGTCTGAAAAATCGCCTGGCCCCAGGAACGGAAGGCGGACTAACGACTTACCTGGGTTCTGGAGAAGCCAACGGCAAGCAAATGTCCATTTTTGAGGCCGCCCAGCGTTACAAAGAGGCCGGCACCCCGCTTGTGGTTCTGGCAGGCAAAGAGTATGGAACCGGCTCCAGCCGTGACTGGGCTGCCAAAGGGACGCTACTGCTTGGCGTAAAGGCAGTCATTGCCGAATCCTACGAACGCATCCACCGGTCAAATCTGGTTGGGATGGGTGTACTTCCGCTCCAATTTAAACCCGGAGACAATACCGATAGTCTCGGTCTGACCGGGCAGGAAATCTTCTCAATTGAAGGCTTGAGTGATGATCTGATCCCCCAGAGTGAAGCTGCTGTCCGGGTTCAGAAGCCGGATGGCAGCCAGCGGGTATTTGATGCCATCGTGCGGATTGATACGCCGGTCGAAGTAAACTATTACCGGAATGGTGGGATATTGCATACCGTTTTGCGTAATATGCTCGGCGAGGGTTGAAAATAAATGTGTGGTTGGGCCGCACACTCGTGCCGCCCAACCACACATTTCGTCTGGAATTTACGTTCATCCCCCAACTACTGCAGCCTGACCAGCACCTTTCCCTGGGACCAGAGTTCTTCCAGCCGGTAATAATCGCGGCGATCAGGAGAGAACAGGTGCAGAATGACATTGCCAAAGTCTACCAGCACCCAGCCATCCTGCGGAGCGCCTTCAATGCGCCCCTTGAGCTGATACTGCTCGCGCACACCATCAACAGCTCCATCTGCCAGAGCGCCCAGCATCCGGTCGCTGGTGCCGGTACTGATCACAAAATAATCCGCAAAATCTGAGATATCATGAATATCCAGCAGGATGATATCTTCACCTTTCTTATCTTCAAGTGTATTGACAATACTGCGTGCAAGCTCTAAAGTATCCAGAATTCACCTCATCAATCATTTTCAAATTTGAATAGTATGGGGATCATGCGAATGATCCCCGTGAGCAGCCCATTCCTGATTAAGACTTGCCAGCTTATACGGGTTTGTCCAGGTTGGCTGTATGCAGTTGGGTATAAACGGCTCCTCCCGGTTTGAGATCACTGCGATATAAATGGACAGCCTGAATTCGTGTGGCGCCCATGAACCCCACGTTCGAGGATTTTAATACCTCACCCACCAGCCGCAGGTCGTGCGATTCAGCGTTGCGGCCGATCCGAGCCAGGGTCAGGTGGGGTGAGAAGGGTCGGTCTTCCGGTGCATAGCCCAACCGGGCAGTTTCCAGTTCAATGCCGCGCTGCAAGGCTGAAAGCTCCTGAGGTGCTTTCACTCCAGCCCACAGCACCCGCGGCCGGCGGTCCGATGGGAAAGCTCCCAGATCGCCAACAGAAATTTCAAACGCTGGGTGGCTGTGGGCTTCAGCCTCCAGCAGTTTCTTTAATACCTCCAGATTTTTAATCGACACGTCGCCTAGAAACTTTAAGGTGACATGGATATTGCGCACCGGCACCCAGCGGATTGGAACCCCCGCCAGCAGCTCTTGCAGGTTGCGAGTAACTTCTTCGAGCTGCCGGTAGATTTCATCCGATAGGTTAATGGCAACAAACGCCCGAATGACGGACATGATCGTTCCTTATTGACCTGGCGGGTCGGCTTGCTGGTTGGCGGACTGGATCGCATCAAAGATTGCCTGTTTCAGGTCCGAAAATGTTACGGGTTTGGTCAGATAATTTACAGCGCCTGCCTGCAGCCCGGCCTGGATGTCGGTTGGCAGGGTTTTGGCTGAAACAACCACAACCGGGATTTTGGCCAGACTTGGATCGCGCTGCATAAATTTCATCACTTCCAGTCCAGATAAATCGGGCATCATGATATCCAGAATGACTGCGTCCGGTTTTTTGTTTGCGATCAGCGCGATAGCCGGAGCCCCAGCATACGAATTGTGAACCTGGTACCCAGCCAGGCGCATCATTTCGATGAACATCTCAGCTGTATTTGGCTCATCTTCAACGATCACAATCGTTTTCTTTTCGAAGGCCATTATATTTTGCTCCTCTTTGATCGCACCGCCGAATCAGGCTGGCCGGGATGGGCCTTTTTGAGTTTGTCTCGCCATGTACAAGAAAATAGCACAAGATGGGCCAGAATGCAAGGGTAGCATCAACATGCATTCAAACTACCCTTGCCACGGATTTCTATCTTGTTGAGATTCTTATCATTGTGCTAGGTTACCACCCCAGTAAACCATATCAACGGTCTGGGTACCCATTTCCCTGTTCCCGTTAATAATTTACTGATCCCGGTCAGGGCGTTCACGGGCATAGTCTCCAGGGGTGTCCAGATCTTTTAACACGCTGGTGCTGGAGACTTCCAGGTAGTGGATCTGGTCAGCATGCCGGTTGATAAAACCACGCAAAGTCTCAGGCGGTTGCAGGTTGAAAATTTCTTCCCACAGCTGTTTGGAGACTAACCAGGGATGGCCGCGGCGCATCTGATAGCTGGGGATCACCAGATCGGCGCCGCTTTCGGAAAATGTGGCCAGCACGGCTTTGGTAACCCCTATCTCAATTTGTGGTTGGTCGCCCAGGGCAACCAGGCAGCCCTGACTGATCGGGGATAGAGCCCGCAGCCCGGTTTGCAAAGAAGCGGTCATTTCATCCGTATCGAAGTGAGGATTGAATACGGTCTTGACCGGCAGTTCAGCCAGGGCAGCCTCTACCTGGTGGCGAGCGCCCCCTAAGACCGCCACAATCTCACCCACTCCGGCCTTTACCAGCACGCTCACAACCTGTCCAATAACTGTCTGGTCTCCCCATGGCAGGATCATTTTTGGCTGGCCCATGCGGCGAGATTGCCCGGCTGCCAGAATCACAGCAGCTATATGTGGAACTTGAGTGGGGATTTCCATAACCATGTTCAGCCCCTAGGGGTCATCCGGCTGGCCTAGAAGTCGCAGGTAATCTTGCAGGGTATCAATATCGGTTAACGGTTCAGAATTGTGCCAGGGAAGCCAATCAACCCGATAGCGAGAAAAAAGTGCCCTGCCACCGGTATCCCCGCTCAATTTCAACAATTCGGGAAATGTGAGCCGATCGAACAGAACCGGGTTGGAACGCTGTCCATCCACCAATGGGGCCAGGATGACAGGCATAGAAGCTGCCCGTTCCTCAACCAGGCTGCGAACCAGGGTGGCCGTAACCTCTGGCTGGTCGGCCAGCAGAAAGATCGCAGCCCCGGTTTGGGGCGGCAAAGCCTGGACCCCGGTAATCACAGACGAGCTCTGCCCCGCAGCCCAATTTAGGTTTCGGGCAATCTGCACCGGAAGGTCCGAGACAACCGCCTCCACTTCGGCGGCCTGGGCTCCACTCACGACTACTACAGGGGTTAAACCTGCCTGCAAGGCCGTGAGAGCAGCCCGGCGTACCAGGGGCTCACCCTGCCAGGGCAGCAGTTGTTTAAGCTGCCCAAAGCGGCTGGCGCCCCCTCCGGCCAGGATGATGCCTGCGATTGGTTCGTAAACCGCCAGCACAGCCTCGGCTTCGAGCGGCGCCTGCAAAGCGCTGATCAGCACGGCATCGTAAGCCGGCAGGGTCAACCGGGCTAACTGCTGTCCGCGGGCTTGCAGCTCAGGCGAGTCTGCCTGGTTTAACAGTGCAACCCGCCGGGCACCGGGTGGGATATTCTTTAAACCACCCTGGGGCGAAGTCAGAACGCGGGCAAGGTGCTTATCGGTGATGGTTTGACCAGGGGCTAATTCTGCAAGCTTCCCAAACTGTTCGGGGCGATGCACCCACAAATGCTCCAGGGGCTGTCCCAGACCCGTCAAACCTGCTGCAACAACCACCAGGTTGGCCCACTCTGGGATGGCAGGCTCGTGCTCTGCCGGCGCTTTAAGCGGCCTTTGCCGGGAGCCATCTGCTTCAACCAGCAAGGGCAGGCGCTGACGGGTGGCGATCTCGGCCAGTTCAGCCAGGCTATCCTCAGCCAACCCTGCCACGCGATTGTCATCAGCGGCTGGTCCTGTGAACAGCAGACAGCCAGACGAGAGTTCAGTTTCCAGAGAACTGATCTGGCCTTTTTTCTGAATGATAAAGTGCTGGTCAGCTTGTTCAAGCTGCCAACTGCCAAGATGGGTGGACGCGCTAACCAGGACAGGAAGGTCGCCAAGTTCGGCCGCCATCTGGCGGGCGGCCTGGAACAAAGCGGTAGTCTTGCCGCCTGCGCCAACCAGCGCCAGCCGGGTGTCGCGGGTTAAACGGAGCGCCTGGTTCAGTTTCATCCCAGTATCAGAGTTTGCGCCGCAGATCGGGTCGCGAAAGGATGGCTTCCAGGACGCCTCCGCCGATCGCCAGGGATTTGTCTGAGATCAAATAGGCAAAAACCGGATCAGCCCGCGGATCAACATCACCGATCTTCAACCCGGGCCAAACCTGGATGCCCGGCCTGGCAATCCCTCGCAGTGTACCCGGAAATGGTGCCCGGACTTCCTGGTCCCCAATTTTTGCCACAAGCTGGCCCTCCTGGACCAGATCTCCGATTTCAGCCATGACCTCCAGGGTGCCGTGGCGCATCGCCCTCAACACCCGCTGGCTCCTCTGAGAGTTAATCTCGCCAGGGATGCCCGTGTCGGCTTGAGGACTGCCTTCCCAGATTGCCCGGCCGAGATAGTGACCGCGATTCGTCTCGATGGCAGCATGGCAGTTTACTCCGGCTATGCATCCGGGTCCTAGCCCAATCACCAGGGCTGCGGCGCTCAGAGGCAGGTCTGGTGCCTGCTTGGTCATGCGCCCATCGACGATCACCTCCGGATGCAGCTGGTGGCGTATCTCAGCGTTTGGGTCGATGATTACGGCGATATCGCCCTCTGCCAGGATCTCGCCGGCTTCCCGAGTCGATTTTGCCATCCTGGCAGTGATGCCTTCCACCGTGATATTCTGGCTGTAGATCGCTTCCCCAAAACTGACCATCCGCCGCACCATCACTGGCTGCGGAATCTCGGTGACTAATACTGCAATTCCTGCTCGGAAAAGACGGTAAGCGACGCCGCTGGACAGGTCGCCACCGCCCCGGATGAGAGCTAACAAGATGAATTCCTCTTTAACCTGTATTTTGCAGGCCGGCTGCTATCCCATTGATCGTTACGATCAATATTTCCCGGAGCGCAGCAGCCTGGCTGCTCTCTGGGTCGGCGATTGACTGCAGACGTTTCAACATTTCAACCTGGATGTAATTCAGCGGATCGACATAGGGATTGCGCAGCTGAATCGATCGTTGGATGATGGGCTCGGCTTCCATTAATTCTGAATGGCCGGTGATTGCCAGCAAAGCCGATTTGGTGCGCTCGTATTCTGCCCGAATCATTCCGAAAACCTGTTTGGCAAATTCCTGATCGGGAGCCAGGGCGGAATACAGGGCCGCGATCTTCATATCAGCTTTAAGCAGTGAGAGCTCTGCATTCTCCAGAACCGCTCTGAAGAAAGGCCAATCGGCAGACATTTCCTGAAGTAATTCCAGCGCAACCGCTGAGTTCAGGCCAGTCCCCAGGCCGTACCAACTGGGCAAGTTGAAGCGGCTCTGCATCCAGGAAAACACCCAGGGGATCGCCCGGATTTTCAGCACCACCGGGCCGCCGGGGACTCTGGAGGCCGGGCGAGACCCCAGGTGCAGGCGTGTGATCTCCTCCAGCGGGGTGACGCTGCGCCAATACTCCAGGAACCCCGGGGTTTCATAAACCAGCGCCCGGTAAGTCCGCAGTGCATTGTGAGACATGACCTCCAGGGCTTCACGCCAGGCTGGCTTGACGGCTGGGAACTGGGCCTGGATATCTGGGGCAGAGGAAAGCAGAACAGCATTGACAATCTGTTCGATATGGCGATGGGCTAAAGCCGGGTCGGCATAGCGCGAAGTGATGATTTCACCCTGCTCTGTCACTCGAAACCTCCCACCCACGCTGCCCGGTGGTTGAGCCCGGATGGCGCGGTTTGCTGGCCCGCCACCCCGTGCTACTGTGCCGCCGCGGCCATGGAACAATGTCAATGTCACACCGGCCTTCCGGCAGAGATCGGATATTTGTTCCTGAGCCTGATAAAGCCCCCAGTTTGCTGTCAGATAACCACCATCTTTATTGCTGTCGGAATAACCGATCATTACCATCTGGTGTCCTCCGCAGGTCCGCAGATGGCCTTGGTAAGCTTCCAGTTCGAATAGCTGCTGGAGGATGGCTGGGGCGGCATTTAGATCCGCAACTGTCTCAAATAATGGCACAATCTGCAGACCATCGGCGCAGCCTGTCCAGCGCGCCAGCAGCAGAACGGTCAGGATATCGGCCGCATTGTGAGTCATGGAGATAATGAATGGACCTAACAGTTCTGAGCCGTAAACCTGGCGAGCGCGATCAATCAACTGAAACAAAGCCCAGGTCTCTGCTGTTTGTGGTTTTACGCCTGGATGGGTTGCCAGGGGCGGCGCAGGTTGGTTTAACAGCTGAGTCAGCAGGCCAATGCTCTCAGCCGGTGGAAGAGACTTGAATTCCGGGGTGATCTCAAGGGCTCGCAGAACTTCTCCCAGGGCAGAATTCAACACACTTGCGTCTTCGCGGATATCGAGCCGGGCAGCTTGCAGGCCGAAGATCTGCAGCTGGCGCTGGACTTTCAAGGGCGCCTCTTCAGCCAGGGCAGCCGGGAGCGCCTTCTGAATAGTTCCCAGCGGGCTGGTAAAATCGGATAATTTCGCCCTGGCAGTGTGAGGCTCCAGAGAGAGCAGACGGGCTCGCATATCATCCTGGGAGGCATGCGCCAGGTCCTGGGCCAGCAGGGAAAGGGCCAGCCGGAAGGGTTCGTTGGCATAGCGATCCTCAAGATAAGCGACATGGGGTGGGAACGGCCTCCGCTCTTCAAGCCAGGTTTGCAGCTCTGCCGGGGGTGCAACCGACTGGGCACTCAAACTTAAGCGGCGTGCCAGATCTTGCATCGAATGGCGATGCTTCTCGACCGCCAGACCACGATGCAAGCGCAGGGTCTCGGCAGTTACTTCATGGGTGACATTCGGGTTGCCATCCCGATCCCCCCCGATCCAGGAGGCCAGCTGCAGCCAGGTAGGGCCGCTCTTGAGCCCGGGGTAATTGCGTTGTAAGGCCTCATCCAGCTCGGCATAGATATCTGGGAGCACCTGCCAGAAGATTTCGTCAACAAAATACAACCCGGTGCGGACTTCATCAGTGACTGCTGGGCGCGTCGTCCGGGCTCGTTCTGTCAGCCAGGCGCTGGTTATTTCCGCGTTTAACGAAGCCTTGTATTTTGTTATCTCGCGCGGCAGCAGATCGACAGTGCTCAGGGCAGCAAGCAAACCGGCAATCCGGCGCATTTTCGACAGCATGGTCCGCCGCTTGGCTTCTGTCGGGTGAGCAGTCAGGACCAGCTCGATATGCAGGTTGTCTAGTATGGCGGCCATCTGCTGGGCGGTAACCCCGCCGGCATGCAGCAAGGCGACAGCTTCGCCGATCGAGTCGTGGACCGGATTGGGGGTAAGATCGCGTTGGCGCTGGCGCAGGGCGCGCATTCGATGATGTTCTTCTGCCAGATTGACCAGATCAAAATACAGGGAGAAAGCAGCCGCAATAGGCCGGGCCTGTTCGGAACCTAAACGCTGGATCAGGCTGGCCAGTTGCAGCTCGCTGGCAGCCTCTCCGGCTCGAGCGGTTTTAGCCAGCGAGCGAATCTGCTCTTCCAGCTCAAAGATTGCCGGGGATTCTTGTTCTGCCAGCACCTGGCCCAGAACATCCCCGAGTAGGTGGATTGTTGCGGATAAATCCATACGAAAGCGGCGCGCGGCCTTAGATTTTTCCCATGGAATGCAGGATCCGGTCGGGTGTCAGAGGGAACTCATTGATCCACACCCCGATCGCGTCTCGAACAGCTGCGATAATTGCAGGCGCAACGGGCAGGAATGGCATTTCCGCCATACCCCGCGCCCCCCACGGACCAATAGGATCAGGATATTCGAGTATATGGGAATGGACCCGGTCGGGAACATCCAGAACGGTTGGGATCAGGTAGGTGGATAGCTGATCAGTTTTCACATAGCCATCTTGCTGGATGAAATTTTCCAGGATAGCATAGCCAGTCGCCTGGACCACTGCACCTTCAATTTGGCCCTCAACCTGCTGAGGGTTGACTGCCCGGCCAACATCGTCAGCTGAAATGACATCCAACACCCGAACTAGGCCCGTTTCGGTATCCACCTCGACCAGCACTGCCTGAGCCACATACCCATAAGAAAAGTTGGGTTCCGATTTTCCGGTCTCTGGATCTAGCGGCGTGGTCGCGGGTGGTCGGTATTGATAGGTGCCAATCGCCGGGCGCTCTTCGGCCTGCCATTTCTGCAGGGCCAGCTGAGCAGCTCCGCGGATCGAATTGCCGGCCATGAAGGTCATGCGCGAGGCAGAAACACTCCCCGAGTTCTTGGTGTGCGCCGTATCCGAGGCTACCAGCTGGACCATCTCGAACGGCACGCCGACCGCCTCGGCTGTCATCTGGCTTAAGGCCGTATGCACACCCTGCCCGACTTCTGCGCCGGCATGGTAGATAATCACTTTTTCGATTTCGGCTTTACCCTGGAGCTCAACCGTCGCCCAGCAGTTTTCGGGCGCGCCAAACGAGAAGCCAACATTTTTAAATGCACAGGCAAAACCCACTCCGCGTTTCAGATGCGGCGCGCTGGTTTTCAGGTCGAAGATTGATCCAGGTCGAGATTCTGGTGGGCGCTGCCAGCCCCGGGAGGGCAACTGCTGCCAGCCGCCGGCCTCAGCGCAATGTTCCAATACCTGCGGCATGCTGACACCTTTGGGCAGCGGCGATCCAACGGACAGAAGCGAGCCTTCCTGCAGCAGGTTGCGAGCCCGCAGCTCGACAGGATCCATTTCGAGCGCTTCGGCTAGCTTGTTGATCTGTGATTCGGCTGCAAACGCCCCTTGCGGACCTCCAAAGCCTCGGAACGCGCCTCCCGGAATGTTATTGGTATAAACTGCGTAAGCATCAACGTTTACATTTGGAATTTCATAAGGGCCGGTGCACATTAAGGTGGCATTACCCAGGACTTTGGTGGAGGTGTAAGCATAAGCCCCGCCATCGGCGATAACTTCAACCTCTGCGGCGATGACTTTGCCGGCTTTGGTCGCACCCCAGCGAGTTTTGATCGTGTAAGGGTGGCGTTTGTGATGCCCGATGATCGATTCTTCCCGGCTCCAGATGATCTTTACGGCTCGGTCGATGCCTTTCTGGTGCAGGCGGTAAGCAGCCAGTGCCAGCACGATCTGGACTGACATATCTTCGCGGCCCCCAAAAGCCCCACCGATCGCCGGATAAATGACCCTGATTTTTTCGAGCGGCAGGTTAAGAGAGTGGGCGATCTGCTCCTGGTCTTCGTGGGTCCACTGCCCGCCAACCACTACGGTGACGCGGCCTTCTTCGTCTATATATGCGACTCCGGCTTCTGGCTGCAAAAAGGCATGCTCCTGAGCTGGGGTGTGATATTGGCCTTCTACGATCACATCCGCCTGTTTAAAAGCTGCTTCGATATCTCCATGCCGGATGCGATAGTGGCAAAAAATATTTGAATCTAGGTCCGGGTGCAGCAGCGCAGCCCCTGGCTGCATGCCAGCTAATGGATCGCTCACAACCGGTATATCTTCATAATCCACTTCGATCAAATTGCGGGCCTTTGCCGCGATGACCTCATTTTCGGCGATCACAATGGCGATTTGATCGCCCACAAACCGGACCCGCTCCGCAAAGGGTTTGCTGGAACCTGGGCCGCAGAACACAGGCTGGTCGGGCATGATCAGGCCGTATTCGTTTACCGGTACATCTTTGGCGGTCAAAATCATCAGAACGCCGTCCAGAGCTTCGGCTCTACGGGTATCCAGGCGGGTGATGACAGCATGTGGGCGCCTGGCGAATAGTATTTTGGCGTGAGCCTGATTGGGATAGTTAAAATCGCCCGGAAATTGCGCTTCACCGGTAACTTTACCCAGGGCGTCGATCCGAGTAATTGATTTTCCAACCGTGTATGTCATCGTATTCTCCGGAATTTTTGGTTTGACATTTTCGATGTCTGGGGCCGCTGTCTGTGGTCACGATTATACCCCGCTTGCGCAAAGAAGATTGCGACAAGAGCTGGGGGATGGCGGATTTGCATCTTTGCATACCAGATTTTCAACCCAACCAGACCCGCTGGAATTGAGTTCAAGTTGCCCCAGTTTCACGTTATTCTACTAGATTTGAACCCAACAGCCGGTCTTGGTTTTCTGTCTCTTTGGGGATCCATGGGGTATGGGTGTAAATGGCCAGATTCCTTCCCATCACAATATCTCCTATTGAGGCCGGTTGATCGGTTGGGTGTGCTCAAATATTGTATACAAATAATTTTGGTGTTCGGTTTGTGCGGCGCCAGCCGCACAAACCGAACACCAAATCTACCAACTTTGAGTGCTCCCGGCCGTTTGCTGTCAGTTCATCGCCAATATTTGATGATAAAATCTACACTTTGATGGTCATTCGTAAGGGAGGTTTTGGAAAGCATGCAGTTATATTTTATCCGGCACGCTCAGTCAGAAAACAACGCCCTCTGGGTGCAAACCGGATCATCCCAGGGACGCAGTTCAGACCCAGACCTAACAGACGCAGGCCGCCAGCAGGCGGAGCAGCTGGCAGAATTTTTAAGCCACGAGCGTTTACCGCAACCCGCAAACCAGTGGGACCCACAAAACCGATCAGGCTTTCGCTTGAGCCATCTGTATACCAGCCTGATGGTCAGGGCAGTTGCTACGGCTGTGCCGCTTGCCCAGGCATTGAAGCTGCCGCTCATGGCCTGGCAGGATTTGCATGAAATTGGGGGCATCTATTTAGATGACGAGCAGGGACAACCGATCGGGCTGCCGGGTAGAGGCCGCAGTTATTTTGCCCAAAATTATCCCGCTCTGCAGCTTGGGGATGAATTCAACGATCGGGGCTGGTGGAACCAGCCTTATGAACCGGATGAGGCCGCCGAGCCGCGCGCCCGGCGGGTGCTGGAGAGCCTGCTGGAACGGCATGGCAATAGCCAGGATCAGGTCGGCCTGGTCAGCCATGGGGGCTTTTACAACAGCCTGTTAAATGTGATGTTCGAGTTTGGATCCACGTCTGAGCTGTGGCTGCTGATGAACAATGCCGCCATCACCCGTCTCGATATTCATCAAAACCGGATTGAGCTGGTGTATCACAACCGGGTGGACTATCTCCCGGAGCACCTGATCACCTGATTTGGAACTGGGGCAGTGGAATTCAACCGGACGAGCCGTATTAAAAGTCCAGATAACGGGCGAGTTAGCCTGCTGGGTGCGCCTCTCGTTCTGCAGGCTGGCCTCGTTCTGCCAGATAGACTCCGCTTAATATGGCAGCCGCGCCGATGAGAAAAGCAGTGCTCACCGTCTCATTCAAGACCAGGACTGCCGCAGCTGTGGCTATCAATGGCTCGATATTCTGAATAGCTGCCAGGCGAGAGGCCGGTGCCTGTTTGAGTGCATGGCTGTAAAGCAGAAAGCTGGCGGCAGTGCTCAACACCCCGGTGAAAAGCAGAGCGCCCCAACCTGTCAGGCTGAGACCTGGAATTTCCTGCCAGCCGCGCTGGGCCAGGAATACGGGCAAGCTGAATGACCAGCCAAAGAACATCATACCGGTTGTAATCAAAGCTGAGGGGCGTCCTCGAACAACTGCGCGGCTCATGATTGTGAAAACGGCCCACACAACTGCCGAGAGTAAAACCAGCAGGTTGCCTGGCTCGGACAGGTTGCTTCCGGCTTTCCAGGGCAGCAGCGTGCCGGTTGCGACGATCCCGGCCCCCGCAGTTGCCAGCAGCACCCCCAGGAATTGACCATAATGCAGCCTTTCTCGCAAAAATAATCCCCCCAGTAAAATGATAAATGCTGGCGCCGTGGAAGCCAGAAAAGCTGCTGCCGAGGCAGTAGCGCTGGCTTGCCCGTACACTTGAAGGAACTGGTGCAAAGTGACTCCCACTGCGCCCAATGCAGCCATGCGCGGCAGGTCGGCCCGCTTTAATTGCCGCAGACTTCCCTGAAGCCAGGTCGTCGCGCCTAAGATGAGCCAACCCATCCCGTACCGCAGGATAATCACAGTAATCGGGGAGACCTCTTCCAGCGCGATTTTTATGGTAATAAATGAGATCCCCCATAACGAAATGGCTAGAGCGGTCTCGATTTGAGGCAGGTAATTGGATCGTCGCATGATTTCTGATTGGTACGCTTGTCGAGATGATTAAATTTCTTTGTTCTATGTTCGATTTTTCAGGTATGCGGGAAGGCAATCCCATCCAGGAATATTTGCACGACTGGATCAATCACCGATTTTGCCGTAGGCGCTTCACTGGCTTGGGGTGGGAAAAAGTAGGGGTACAGGATGCCCATTAGGGCCCAGGTTGCTACTCCAGGATCGATTGGCCGCAGCTCGCCCTGATCGATCCCTGCCTCGAGCATCGCCCGGATTTTATCGATAAAACGCTTGTGATAGCTGAGTTTGAAGGTCGCCTGGGCAGGCTCGCTGAGCTGGACCATCTCCTGACTGGCCAGGCGGATCGCGGCCCGTAGCTCGACCGGCTGGCTTAAGATTTCACTGACCAACCGCTGGATGCGTTGGCGCGCAGAGGTTTCCTCAGCCATCGCCAGACCGATCAGCCTCTCAAAGTGGTCTAACTGGGCATCCAGGACAGCCAGGAAAAGCTGTTCTTTATCCTGAAAGTGATAATAAAGCGCGGCTTTAGATACCCCCACCGCTTCAGCAATCACGCGCATAGATAGGCCATGGTAGCCGTGGGTGATAAATAGATTCAGCGCAGATGCGAGGATCTGATCGTATAGACTTTTATTTTCGGCAGAGTCTTCCAATCCAAACCTAAACCTTATGGAATACACACCGGCTCAGTGGTCCGTCATTATGAATTAGATGGATGTTTGGGGGCGATGTACACCCCCAAACATCCATCCAAAACCCCTTGACTGAGTACTCAGTTGTTCCACGAATAAATGGGTTTGTGGTTGGCAGTGTTTGGGCATTAACCCAAAAAGTACCAACCACAAAGTATTCCACATATTTTTTGGAGCGCCAGCTGATTAACCGAGCCCAGGCAGCAGCGGTCGGAACCAGGGCATCCCCAGCAAGATCACAAGTAAGGCCAGCCCAAACCAGATCGCCGCCCGGCGGTGTTTTTCAGCCGGCTGATCGACTTTCTTGGGCAGGGCGCTGCCCAAATGTGCAAACACAACGGCCAGGATCATAAAGACGAGATGCTCGACTGCGAAATAGCGATAATCGCCCTGTTCCATGACATAGCCGAACCCGAAGTTGCGGATGGCCTGAAGAGTGAATGGGCTTAAAAAGAAATATAGAACCAGGCCAACCAGCAGCTGCGTGTCAATGGCCGATGTGAAGAACCTCCCGATTTTCGGATCGGCGGGGATCCAGGCATGTTTGCCAAACCAGCCAATAAAGGCCCGCAGGACTGCCAGGAAGCCCAGGATCAGGACCACCCAGCGGAGAATATTGTGGACTGCCAGAATGAAATCGTACATGAGTGTGTGTTTACCTCCATCTGCGAAGTTGGCTGGCCGTTCAGGCAAGTGGGTGGGTGATGTGTGCCAGCCTTCGGATGAGGCTTCCTGGCACCAGATTTCCAGCTTACCGACCGGTCAGTAAGTAATCGCGCTGATCTTACCAAAGCCTGCACCGGGTGTCAACATCGCCTCACCAGCTGTTTCCCAGGGGAGCACTTAAGTTTTGCAGGATTTATTATTTTGTTGTTGGGATTGGACGGCAATCGTCGCCAGATCCCACCAACAAATCTGCAGCTATTAACTGCTCCCTTTTCCGGAGAATCGCTTATCAGCCTTACAGCTTTGTGATACGATTCTGATTACTGCCGGTCTCTTGATAATACTCGGATTGAATTACGCCCCGACGTTGTGGGGTTCCTCGCTAATATTGGGATCGGCCCATTTTAAGACAAGGATGCCCGCCATGTTTGAGCTCCCCGATTCGGAAATTCTGCCTCTCTCCCTTCAACATAGCTTTTGGACCTGGTCGGCCCAGGGCAAAGTTGACCCAATCCCGGTTAAACGGGCCCAGGGTGTTTATTTCTGGGATACCAATGACAAACGCTATCTGGATTTCAATTCGATGGTCATGTGCGCCAATATCGGCCACGGCGATCAGCGGGTTGTCGAGGCCATGATCGCCCAGCTCCGCGAGCTGCCATTTGCGGGTCCACCCATGGCTACCCGCCCCCGCGCTATGTTGGGAAAACTGCTGGCTGAAATCACTCCGGGCAATCTCAACCATTTCCTGTACACCCTGGGCGGGGCTGAGTCGAACGAGAACGCCATCAAACTGGCCCGCGCCTACACCGGACGCCATAAAATCCTTGCCCGCTATCGTTCATACCACGGCGCCTCTGCCGGGGCGATGGCTCTAACCGGCGATCCACGCCGCCTGGCCTGGGAGCCAAACCTCATGCCAGGAGTCGTCCATTTTCTGGATCCTTACCGCTACCGTTCGACTTTCCACCGCACCAACCCGGACCTCTCAGAAGCTGAGTTCAGCCAGGATTACCTCAATCACCTGGAAGAAATCATCCAATTCGAGGGCCCTGATACGATTGCGGCTGTGCTGATCGAGTCGGTCACCGGAACCAATGGAGTCATTATTCCCCCTGCTGGTTATCTGGCAGGAGTGCGCAGCTTGTGCGACCAGTATGGAATCCTGCTGATTGCCGATGAAGTCATGAGTGGTTTTGGCCGGACCGGGAAATGGTTTGCGGTAGACCATTGGGACGTAGCACCAGACATCATCAGCATGGCAAAAGGCTTGACTTCCGGTTATGCCCCGCTTGGGGCAGTTGCCATGCGGGATGAGATTGCTGAATTTTTCAACGAGCGCGTATACCAGGGAGGTTTAACCTATAACGCCCACCCAGTCTCGTTGGCTGCCGCGATTGCCAATATCCAGGTCATGCGAGAAGATCGCCTGGTAGATCGGGCGGCGGCGCTTGGACCCGTTCTTAACCGGATGTTGACCGACCTGGGTGAAGGCCACCCTTCAGTTGGGGAAGTACGCTCGATCGGATTGTTTGCAGTCCTGGAGCTGGTGCGCGACCGGCGCACTCGCCAGCCCATGGCCCCCTATAATGGCAGCAGCCCGGAAATGGTCGCCCTGCGCAAGTATATGCTTAACCATGGGGTTTACCTGTATACCCACTGGCATACCGTTCTGATCATCCCGCCCTTGATCATAACTGAGCAGCAGCTGGCGGAGGGAATGCGCGTGCTGGACAAAGCGCTTGAGATCACTGATGCGGCTGTCAGCCAAAGTTAGAAATTGTTTACACTTATTTCACGAATTAAGCGAGGCTTTCAGCCGGCGGCGCTCGCACAGCAGGACACGCCTCAGGATTGCCGTGCTGACTGCGTAGGTTGAATCCATCCCGAAGTAGGATAGATTTCCGGCACCCAGGTTCTTGCCCTTGCTTAATGGTGTGTCGGAGGCGTAATGTACGAGTCCCAAATCGAAAGGCAGCCCGTACAGATTGACGATTTCGTTGGTTGGATGTCGCTTGGGCCGGTACATTTCGTAGACACTCGACAGGTATGGCCCAGCTTCCATTTCAATATCCGTGTAGCCTTCCCGGTAGAAGACGTCCATATAGCGGGTGTTCTGCAGGAAAGTTCCCTGGACAGTTACAGCTTTCTGGTTATCCAGAACGGTCCCATATACCAGGTAGCCGGCTACATCGGAGGCTGTGAAGCAATTCGAGAACAGGAAAGTGTTTTGGGAATGCTCGTCATGCACAACAGCCGGGATCATAACATCCCCAACCACCCCATTCAGGGTCGCCGCTTTACCCATCACATACACACCCAGCACCTCACCGACATGTTCGGCTACTTCAGACAGGATATTGTAGGCTGCCAGCCCTAAGGGGTAGTCGATATTAAAGATTAATGCATCACTGTTGGCCAGTTCATTGGCGATGTCCACCGCCTGGCCATCCTGGATGCGCGGATCGAGATAGGCATGTTTTAGGGCCGAAAGCTCGAAGATCTGGGCTTCTACGTCAAAATAGTTTTCGCTAGGGACGCGCGTGATGCCGCAGGCCCGTTCATACTCAGTCTGCTGGCTGGCCAACGCCTTCCCTTGGGGAGTCTGTTGGTATTTCTTATACACGTAGTATAAGAAGTTTTCCGGGCTGGCGGAAATCCTCCTGGTCTGGATATCGTTCCACTCATTCAAAAGGCCGGCATTGCCCGGCTCCTGCAGGTATTCGATTAGCCGGGCTTTGTGCTGCAGGGCAAACCCGGTCATCAGGTTAAGAACGCTGTGGGTGTTGCTGGAAATAAAATATACCGGGCGGTCATTCAGCTGAGGGGCAGATCGGCTGATATTATCCCACCAGGCATGCGTTGCCCGGCGGTAATCGCTGAGCGAACCACTTAACAGCCGCATCCGCAGATCACAAGGCTGGTCGGCTATCCGCTGAAGATTGCGGGCGGTGTCTGCATCCCAGATGGCCGACAGCCGGTCGATATCCTCCATCGGAATTTCCAGGAGTTCTGCCAGAGTCCGCAGACCGGAGCTCGAACTCGTAGAGAGACTTCGACGGAGATGTTTCTTGGTAATCGCTGCAGCCGGCGGTGGATCTTGTTCCATTCAATCTGGTAGGCAGTCAGCATGGGGATAATATCATCAATATCCGACCGGCTGGCGATCACGCAGGCCAGGATTTCTTCCCCATCAAAGTAACAGCGCCTGCGGCGAGCCGAGGCAGAAACTTGTTTCCACCTGCTGACATCACCGTAGCCTGCCTGGCAAAAGACATCCGCACTCTGGCCCATGACAACCAGGTTGGAGAAGATGATCTCGGCTGGTAGGCGCAGAATGCTATAGATAAAGGCAGCCATGTCCGGGTTCGGATCGCGTGCTGCCGGGTGGAGCAGCGAATTCATACTGGTGTGGGCTTCTTCCAGCGTCAGAATCCGAACTTCGGTGGTTGAGCGCAGCAGCGAATAATAGGTGCGCAGATAGAGTTCAACTTCTTCCGATTCAGTCGTGGGTACGGTTCGCTCCATAATGCTGGGTAGGTTCTCCCTGAAAGGCAGGCGAAACGCGGTCGAGCGCTGCCCGCTGAGGTAATTTAAAACCGGCGTTTGCGCCCACGAAACTCGTCTGGATGGGCATCGAGCGGCCCAAAGCGGCTCGGACCAATGGCACTATACAGCACGCCATAGATCATCGTTACGGCTGCAAAGCCGCACAGAGCCAACAGTAAACCGGTTAGCAGATTGGCGTACAGATGTGGAACCCAGATACCAACTACCGGGATGTACACCGATTGCATGAGTACAGCCGGGGCGGGCAGCCAGTGCCGGGTCAGGTTTTCTCTCACCAGGACAACTGCGCCGGCATACGACAGAATCGGGATGACGATGAGCAACAGGCAGCCAATCCCTTGCCAGATGGGATGAACCTGATAGGGTCGTGGTTTGCTCTGACTTTTATGCTCGTATTTTGTATATCTTCCCATCAGCAGTCTCCTTTGATTTGCCTTCCAATGCTGGTAAATCCTGCAGAACTACCGTGTGCCTGTCCCAACCAAATGGTATTCTCACCGGCAATATTTGGGTGCAGGCGTTCTCAATCCAATCAATCCATCGATTGACTACTCGGAATCTGTTCACTGGCGCGCTCGATAGCTCTCACAATCTTATAATAGCCTGTACAGCGACACAAGTTGCCCGTGATGGCCTCTTTAATTTCTTCATGGGAAGGATGAGGCCGTTCTTCCAGCAGTTTAGCTGCTGACATCAGAAAGCCTGGCGTACAATATCCGCACTGCACCGCACCTTCGTCAATAAAACTTTGCTGAACGGGATGGAGCTGCTTTTCTGTTGCCAGGCCTTCAATGGTAACGATCTCCGCTCCGTGAGCCCGCCCCGCAGGAACCAGGCAGCTCATGACCGCAACCCCATCCAGGAAAATCGTACAGGCTCCGCATTCACCCTCTGCACAGCCTTCTTTGGTTCCAATCAGGCCGGCTTCATCTCGCAGCAGGTGAAGTAAAGTTTTTTCGTACCCGCGATCAAAAGTGTACGATTTGCCATTGATGCGAGTCTCAATTACAGTTCCCTGGCGGTGCTCGCTGGCTGCCTGCAGGACAGGCGCTTCGCCCTTATATTCACGGCCCCATAACAGCACCGGCCGGACAGGGAAATTATCCTTTTCCTGGTGTGAGGCGATGGCTTTTAATGCCCGCGCCACGCACACTTTAACCATTTCCCGGCGGTAGGCTGCCGAGCCGCGGATGTCGCTGATTGGGGTGGCATCTTGCATGGCCAGTTCGGCTGTATGGTTGATTGTGACCTCGCCCAAATCGCGGCCGTTCAGATAGGTCTCAGCTTTTCTGGCACGGATAATTGTTGGCGCGACTGACCCAAGCGTGATCATGACTTGACCGGCGCGGGTGGCAGAAGCCCCGGACCCATTGCCCTCCTCCAGAGTCAGGATAACAGCTGCGTTGACAACCGAGATTGCCTGTGCTCGCCGCAACCCCAGCTTGATAAAGGTGCCGCGCTGATTGATTTTCATGGCCGGGAAGAAAATATCCACCAGGATTTCATCTGGTTGCATGACGGTGCGCCGTACTCCAGTGTAAAAATCCTGCAAAGCTACAACTCGCTCGCCACGAATAGATCTGAGCGTCAGGCTGGCGCCCAGAGCCATCAGAGGCGTGATCGTATCATTCGCCGGTGAAGCGGTGATCAGGTTTCCGGCAACCGTTCCCCGGTTGCGAATTTGAGGTGCGCCGACTTCCCAGGCTGCCTGCGCCAGTGGAAATGCCCGCTCCTGGATCAGCTTGGAGGCTGTACAATGATTGTGGGTTACCAGCGGACCCAGGTGGATAACCTCATCTTCATCCATCACGATCTGATCCAGGCCGGGTACGCGGGTCAGGTCGATCAGGGTTTCAACCCCTTTGCGAACGCCGCGCTCTAATTCGAGGATTAGATCAGTTGCTCCGGCAACAATCCGAGCGCGCTCTCCCTGCTCGGAAAGGATCTGGACCGCCTGGTCGATGCTGGTTACATTGAAGTAGTCATGCCACATAATTAATCTCCGATTGTACTTTTCAGGTTTTGTAGCTCAGGCTTAGGTATAAACTGGTCATCTGTTAATCACTCTTTTAATCACTCTTTGAGAATCGCTGTGATAAAGTCCCCAATTGGGAGCGAACACCCCAGAATTCTCCTGAGAGCCATCATGGACCTAGTCCACCCGGAGGAATGAAAATCTGCTCTATTTTCAAGGCAGCCATCATGGACCTAGTCCACCCGGAGGAATGAAAATCTGCTCTTTTTCATGACAGCCATATTCTACTCGCCGGATGCGGCTGCTGGAATGCCCCATAAACGGACGGTGCCATCTGCGGAGCTGCTGTACAGCGCACTGCCATCGCTGGAAAACGCCAGCCCTGTGATCCGCCCGGCATGGCCTTCCAGCACAGCCAGCTGTTCGCCATCCGGAATGCTCAAGAGTTTGAGATCACCGCTGCTTAAACCAACAGCTATGATCTGGTTGTTGGGCGAGAAAGTCAGGCTGCTGGCAGAGCCTTTCGGGCTGCTGGCAGAGCCCTCTAAAGCCCTGACTCGTAGAAGCCAGCCATCGGCGACTCGCCAGAGGCGGATTTTATCATCACCGCCGCCGGTTGCCAAATATTGGTTGTCGCCCGAGAATGCTAATGATTCTACCCCAAATGATGGGACTGACAACCGCATTGGAGATAATGGTCGTGAGAAATTCCAAACGACGCTTTCTGCCCCGCCCCGCTCCGGACCTGTCCCGCTGGTAAAAAAACTGCTGTCTGGTGAAAAAGACATGCTGGTGATTTCCAGGGTGTTTCCAGCCAGGTACTGGTGGCGTACTCCATCCGGTAAGCCCAACATATCGATTTGTAATCCGGATGCTCGCGCCAGAAGGGTGCTGTCCTTGGAAAAAAGCAGCAGACCAGGCAACTTGCAGCGATCCATTAAACGGGTTTCAGAATTTTTCAAGCTGAACAGACGCAGGCCTTCGGACGTACAAACTGCCAAATATTCACCATTGGGTGACAGGGATGGAGTATTCAAGGCGCTTTCGAGCAGGTCAAACCTTTCAATCTGTCCGTTGAACACATCCCAAACGAACAGGCTGCCTGCATCCATCCCGTAGGCCAGCAACCGGTCGTCTTGCAAGGTTTGGACACCCATCAGGCTGCTGAGGTGCAGGTTAAACTGTGGTAATTCGAAGGTCACCTCCTCAAGCGGCTCATATTGGGGGTAATCCCACAGGTTGATAGACAGCGGGCTGACAGCCGCCAGGACTCTGCCGGAGAAAGAAAAAACCAGTTTACCATCAGGGAAGCGAACGCTGACCGAAGAGGTTGTCAGTTCCCAGGAGCGTAAGTTAAATTGCAGCAGCTGCCCATCTTCGCCGAAGCCTGCCAGGCTGAGGCGATCGGGGGCGATGGCGTGGCTGGCGGGGAACTCCGCAAAGGTTTCAAGTTTGCCATCATGCACAGCCCGCTGTTCGATTAAGTAACGTCCGGATTGAGGCCGGCGGGTAAGGAAGAAGAGGCTGCCGCCATCCTGGCTGAAATTAAGATATTCCACCAGATTGGTCGCCTGAAATGTCTGGTGCAATCCGCCTGAATTCAGGTCCCACAGCAGCAATTGATCTTTCTGGAGTCCGTGAGTCAGTAACCGTCGTCCATCTGGCAAGAAAGAGGCTTGAGTCAGCTGGCCCCCATTGGCGGTCCGCCAGACCAGGCGTTCTTCGGCCAGCAGCCATAACCCCAGTATGCCGCCATGAGCGTTGTTGGCCAGGTACTTGCCGTCGGGTGAGAATTCGAGCCTATTTGCAGCCGGCATAATGGCATGCTGAAGCTGGTATTCTACCCGCCCGGTTGCCAAATTCCATACCAGAATGGCCGGCTGGCTGTATCCAACCGCCAACCTGGCGCCATCGGTGGAGAAGCGCAGCCCTGTAATACCAGATTGAAACGCCTCAGCCAGGGTTCCTTCGAATGGACCGGGGAGTTGCGTACCCGCTTGGTCAGACCCGTTTTCGATACCTTGGGGCTGTGGTGTCTGCTCGCCGGGAGGTGGCTCGCTTGGTTCTTCCAGTCCGGGTGAGGTCCATGGACTTCCCAGGGATAACAGCTTCTGCCCATCCTCCAACCGGTACAAATTGATCTGCTGGGCCAAATCAGCGACTGCCAGTCTCTGCCCATCTGGGGAAATCTGATAGTTCGCGACATCTTTGATCTGACCGATCAGCTCCTGCGTTTGAGTGCGATACATAAAAAGGCCCAGGGAGCTGTGCACAACCCAGACCTGCCCGTCTGCTGCCAGCTGGCGTTGGATGATCGCGCCGCGACCCCATAACCCCATCAGGCGAGAGTTAGCAGCACTCGTGGGCTCAAACAAGATTTCTGGTTTGGGCCGAACAGTCGGTTCAAGTGGACCAGTAAGGGCTGGAGGTTAAATCGTGGCGGTTGAGGTTGGCAGCAGGGTCAGGCTTGGAATAGGCGTGAGACTGGCCGTAGGGCGGTCAGTTGGGATAGGCGTAGGCTGCCTGGTAGGGCTGGTTAACACGCTGGCCGTCTGGCTGGGCGTACCGGTTGGCGAGGCTGGCTTCGACGAACAACCGCCCAGAAGCAGGGAAGAGACAAGAAATGTAAGTAAGCAACCAGATACGCTCTTCACGTTTCAATCAGGACGACATCACGGCACCATCGCCGCCCTGGCGAAGCATGATGATCTCTGCCAGAATACTCACGGCAATTTCTTCAGGGGTTTCAGCATTCAGCTCCAGGCCGATTGGAGAGCGGACCCGATCGATTTTCTCGGCTGGGAGGCCCTGAGCCAGCAGCTGGCTGCGGGTGGTGGACCAGCGCCGCTTGGAGCCGATCAAACCGATGTAGCCAGCCGGGCTATCCAATAGAGCCGGCAAGCCCACGATATCGACATTTACACCCCGGGTCGTGAGCACCAGATAGGTCCAGGGTGTGATCTTGAGATGCTCGGGTAGTTCGGCCATCGGCGTGGGAATATACTGGTCTGCGCCCGGGACGGCTTCTTCATTACAGAAATCCGGGCGATCGTCGTTGACAGCCACCCGAAAGCCCAGCCATTTCGCCAGATATGCCACAGCCTTGCCCACGTGCCCGCTGCCGATCACAACCAGGGTAGGTTTGGGTAATATCGGTTCCACATACACCTCCACCTGTCCACCACATACACCCGGATCACCTCGTGAGGGATCTGCCATTTGATATTCGAGAAATTTCGGCAGCCCCTTCCGAATCGCCTCCAGGGCTTCCCGGATCACCCGGCTTTCCAATTCTCCCCCGCCAACTGTTCCAATAAAAGCCCCGTCAGGATATACCAGCATCTTGCTGCTGGTGTGGCGAGGTGTCGAACCTTGACTGCGGACAATCGTACAAAGAGCCCCAGCTTCATTCAGTTCTTCAAGTTTAGTGATCGCTCGAAAAATAGACATCTTTTACCCTTCCAATAAACCCAAAACGACAGGTAATAATTGTTTTTTACGGGAGACCACACGCTCTGCCAGACGGGTGCCATCTGGCTGCAAGGGGTAGGGCAGATCGCTCAGGGCGGGCGGTTCATTGCTGAGAATCAACCGGCTGGAATTGCGAACTACATCGGTGATCATCAGCATCGCGAAATCCAGGGCGCGCCGCTCTCTCAAATCGGTTAATGCAGATGCCAGGTTTCCCAGGTGATCTTTGAGCTGCATCATATCGGTCACCTCAACCTGGGCGATTGCGAAGCGCAGCCCACCGGCATCGTACAATTTCAGGTCTGTGCTGACAATTTCAGCAGGGTCTCGGGTGGAAAGGCCGGCTCCGGCACGCAAGACCTGCTCGCCATAAGATTGAATAGTTTCGCCTGCCAGCGGGCCACTGGGAGTGAATGCCCAGCGAGCCAGGCGTTCAGCTGCCCGGTGATCGCGTGGGGTGGTTGTAGGTGAGGTTAAGATCAATGTGTCGGATAACAAACCAGACATCAGCAGTCCCGCCAGGGCGGGAGGTGGGCGCAAGCCGGCATCTTCTATCCGTTCGGATACAAGAGTGCTGGTACTCCCGACCACGTCTACAGAAAACCGGATCGGGGTATGAGTCGACGGATTTCCAAGCCGGTGATGATCCAGTATCTCGATCAGCTCAGCTTCTTCCAGCGCGCCGATCGCCTGGCGAGGCTCGTTATGATCTACCAGGATCAGGCGCATGCGGGGAGGGTTGAGCACGTCTCGCTGGCGGCAGACTCCCAGATAGAGCCCAGCCTCATCCACCACCCAGAAGTCATCCCCCTCTTCCCGCAGGATGCGGTTGATCGAGTCGCGAATCCTGGCCCCAGACTGAAATTTTGGGATATCCGTCCGGCAGGCATCCTTGCTGGGCAGGTCCAAGATTTCGCCGATACTTGCCTGCTGCCGGCGAGGGCGTGGACCAACCAGCTGGCTGAGCAGCGCAAACAGCCCGACTCCGTTTACCAGACCGTAAGGGGTGCCATCCGGATTGACGACTGGGGCTACACCCCAGGTCCGGCTGGCAATTGCCCAGGCTTCACGCAGCGGCTTTTCCGGATTGGTTACATCCAGCCTGCGGGTGACCGATTCAAAACGCGGGGAAGCATCGTTGAGCAGCAGGGGCGGTTCCAGATCCAGGCGTTTCAGTACCCAGACAGTTTGCGGGTTGAGTGCCCCGGCTCTGGCAGCAATGACATCTTCATCATCACGTTCACGCAGCAGCCAGGCATAGCCCATGGCCGAGGCGATCGAATCGGTATCAGGATTGACATGGCCAATCACAAACGTGCGGTTGGTTACTTGCATATGATCCCTATATTTGAGCTCCCTTATTGGCATCCTCACATTCGCGGCAGATTATGACCCTGAATGTGACCATGCTAAGTGATTAAGTCTCGTGGTCAGTGCTAGAGCCGGCCCGGCTCGCTGCGACCTGCCGGCTTGTGCTTCTGATCTCCAGGTTCACCTTCAACAGCGTAATTATAAAATCGCTGAGTCGGGTAAGCGAAATCGATCGTGGGGTGCAGAGCAAATTCTTCCAGGATGGATTCCCAAATATCCATGCTGGTGGTTCGCCGCTGGCGAGGCTCGCACAAATAGCGGATCGTCAGCATGACTCCACTGTCGAGCACGCTGGTATAGACAATCGAGGTCAGCGTGCCGTACTGCAGCATATATTGTTTGGAGGCCTGTTTAAAGCTGGCTTCGGCCTCCTGATCGATATGGGCGGTGTGATCGTGGGCGATGCGGTCCAAAATCTTTTTGGCTTGCCGCCAATCACTTTCAAAAGTGACCAGGACCGGGATCTCATTCCAGATATAACGCGACCCTTTGGTGTAGTTGGCCAGCACATTGTTGAACACCATTCCGTTTGGGACGTGCAGCACCCTGCCGGTGCTCTGGTCTGCCGCCACCCAATTGCCGATCTCCATCAGGGTGAATTGGAAAATCCGCTGGTCGATCACATCTCCGGCAAAGCCGCCGATCTGGATCCGGTCACCAACCTCAAAGGGCCGACGCAGCAGGATAAAGGCCCAACCAATCATATCTGTAATCGGGTCTTTCAGCGCCACAGCCAGCCCGGCTGAGAGCAGCCCCAAATAGGTAGCCAGGGATTGCAAACCCTGGAACCAGATGGGCCAGATGACGATGATTCCCAGAGCAAAGGCTGCGTAGGTTGTAATCTTCTGCCATTGGAACCGGACCCTCGCATCCTTTATACGCTGGACAACAGCCTGGTTGACAATCAGGCGTACCAGCCACAGCACAAGCACAGCTGCCAGGGATTCCAGGAGCTTGCCGGCCAGCACCTGGTTCACTCCCAGGACTGCTACCAGCCAGCTGATGATGCTGTCAAACAATCAAATATCCTCCAAACACCCTCAACCTTTGAGTGCGGGTTTGAAAACTCAGGCCGCGGTTAATGATCGCCAGACTTTTTCCGGCAGGACTGGATTCTGGTCAATCTGGGCGCCGCAGGCATCTAGAACTGCATTGCCAACTGCCGGTGCGACCCCATCCATGGGAATTTCGGCGACCGCCTTGACCCCATACGGATGGGATGGTTCAAAAGTCTCGACAAAGATCGTTTCGAGTTCGGGCATTTCGTTAGCCTGGAAGATATGATAATCTCGCAGATCCCGCTCACGCGCCCGGCCTAGGTCATCATACACCATTTCTTCACAAACCGCGTATCCCAGGGCCTGGGTCATGCCGCCCTCGATCTGTCCGGAAGCCGTGATCGGGTTGACAATCACACCTGAATCGACCGCCATCACCAGTTTATCCACCACAACCTGTCCCGTCTGGATGTCGACCGTTACCTCGGCAAATTGGGCCGCGAATGGCGGTGGCGAGACGGGGGACATATAAGAAGCGGTTGCCATAATCTGTTCCTGGTTCTCATGGTGCAGGGCGTTTAAGCCGATCTCGGCCATACTGAGTTTGCGGCCATCGGGTGCAATGGCCTGGCGGTTGGAGAGGACCACTTTTTCTGCCAGCACCATTGGATTGGGCGGCTCACCCTCAGCGCTCTGGGCGTTGAACATGTCGGCAGCCCGCAGTCGAATCCGCCCGGCAACTTTCTCAGCTGCGTGCACCGCCGCGGCTCCGGAGATGTAGGTTGTGCTGGAGGCATATGCGCCTTTGTCAAAGGGTGTAAAGTCGGTGTCGGAAGAATATACAAGGATGTCTTCTGTCGGAACACCCAGCGTTTCGGCTGCCATTTGAGCCAATACCGTGTCGGAACCGGTGCCGAGATCGGTGGCCCCGACCAGGAGATTGAAAGAGCCATCATCGTTCATTTTGAGGCTGGCCCCGCCCATATCCAGGTAAGGGATGGCTGTGCCTTGCATCACCATTGCCACTCCGATCCCTTTGCGAAGGTAAGGGTGCGGTTTGCCGGTCGCGTCGGCCATCTGGCGCCAGTGGGGGTTGTTAGATTTCTGGTCCCAGCCGATTGCGGCTTTCCCTTGCTGGACGCATTGTTCCAGGGCGTTGGTTTCAATCGTCTCTGGGCGAGGTTCGCGGCCTTCGCTCCAGGCTGTGCTGAAGGGGTGCAGCTCCCCGGAGCGCAGGGCGTTTTTAAGCCGAAATTCGAGCGGGTCGAGACCCAGGGCGCGGGAAATTTTTTCCATGTGGCGCTCCACCGGCCAGTAGCCCTGCGGCACGCCGTAACCCCGGTAAGCGCCAGCCGGCGGGGTGTTGGTATACACCACATCTGCGTAGAACCGAATATTGGGAGACTTTCGGTAAAGTCCGTCGCCAACGTACAAAGCCATCGATTTATGACCGGTATTTCCGGTGACCGTCAGGCCGTGGCAGCCGTACGCGCCAGTATCGCTCAATGTAACCATGGAATTGGCTGTCATCGTGCCATCCTGCTTCACACCGGTCTTCATGCGGATCCGCATTGGGTGGCGGGACCGAGCTGCGATGAACTCTTCCTCCCGGGTATATTCGTATAAAACCGGCTGGCCTGTAGCGATGGTCAGGTGAGCGGCTACGTCTTCGATTAAAATTTCCTGCTTGCCCCCAAAGCCGCCGCCGATACGCGGCTTTATTACACGGATGCGTTTGACGGGCAGGTTGAGCACTGGGGCCAAAATCCTGCGGATATGGAAAGGCACCTGGGTGCTGGTCCGGATCACCAGGCGGTCATCCTCATCCCAATATGTGATGACCACGTGCGGCTCGATATGAGCCTGCTGTACTTTGGGGACTTGGTAATCGGCTTCGAAGATATGGTCTGCTTCGGCAAAGCCTTTTTCAACATCCCCGATATCGATTCGAATTTCAGCTGCCAGATTGCGCTTGGGATTCGAGTCGGCAAAATTGACGAATTCCGGTTCATCGTGGATGATAGGCGCACCTGGCTGCATCGCAAAACCTGGATCGAGTACGGGTGGCAAGGTTTCGTACTCTACTTCGATCAGTTTGAGAGCCTGTTCGGCAATCTCCACCGTCTCGGCTGCGACAAAGGCTACCCGATCGCCGACAAAGCGGACTTTTCGGTCGAGCGAAAATGTGTCCAGCGGGCCGGGAATTGGATCGGATTGGCCGGCTGTGGAGTAAATTACTCGGGGTAAATCCTGGTGGGTCAGAACGGCTGCCACGCCTGGCAGCGCCCGGGCCTGGCTGGCATCAATATTCTTAATCAATGCATGAGCTACCGGGCTGAAGAGGACTTTGGCATACAATAGCCCGCGGCGTTCGAAATCGGCTGTGAAAGCAGGTTTGCCCTGCACCAGCTTGACCGCGTCTACTTTCGGCTCTGGTTTGCCGACCTGCTGGTAGCCGGCTGTTTGCTGGGTCACCTGGATCTGAGGCATCACCTGTTTGAGAGTGGTTATGCCGCTTCCGGCAGGGGTTCCAACGGGACCGCCAGGCTGCTCGTCCGGCAGCCAATCTGCGGGCGCAGGAATGGGCGGCTGGCCCGGCTCCCCGGCGATCGGTCCCAATTGCTCGCCGCGCAGCAGTGCTGCGGCCCGCAGCACTGCCTGCACCGGTTTCAAGTAGCCAGTGCAGCGGCACAGTACGCCAGAGAGGGCTTCTCGCACTTCCGCCTCGCTCGGGTTTGAGTTGCGGTCCAGCAGTTCTTTGGCTGCCAAGATCTGAGCGGGGGTACAGTAGCCGCACTGAATAGCGCCACTCTCCACAAAAGTCTGTTGGAGTGGGTGTAGCCCGGGTGTGAGCTTCCACCCCTGTTCAGGGTGCTCTCCAATCGCCTCAACCGTTTGAATGTGATGGCCTTCTGCCTGAGCTGCCAGCATGACGCAGGTGTTGACTGGTTTGCCATCCAGCAGCACCGCACAAGCGCCGCATTCTCCGGTTTCGCAGCCATGCTTGACGCTGAAATATCCCTGGGCTCGCAGCACTTTCAGCAAGCTGTCACCGGGTTGAATTTGAAGCTCATGAATTTTGTCATTTACCTGTAACGTAATTTTCATGCATGACCTCTCTTTTAAATCTTTGGTTGAGTATCTATCTGAAAACTCAAGAGGCTGGATCGTTCTTGCAGCTTGTAGCTAGCAGGCCAACAATTTCAAAATTTATCTTCGCAACCTTCTTCAGGAGCCTGGCCAAGCCAAAACCGCACCTCTCGAAGATCAGGGGCTTAGAAAACCACTTTCAATCAAGCTACGTTTCTCGGCCTCCATCTGTGTCAGCCGGTCGTCAATGATTGTCCGCTGACTGTTCAATTCGCGCAGCAAGGCATGGACCTTGGCAATCATCTGGCGCGTGTTTTCCAGGGAGCGATCGATTTTTGATTGGACGATCCAATCGAAGATTAATCCATCCAGGAAGAAATCTGCGAAGGTTTCAAATCCGTCAAGTCCAGTCAGAATCTCCCGGGAGAGAGCATCGATGTCGGCTAGTTCGCGGCGAAAACGCCGCAGCAGCTCCTGGACTTGATAGGCTTCCGCTCGGGCATCATCGATGCGGGAATGTTTGACAGCGGTTGTCAGCAAACCGCCGCCCAGCAAGTCCCAGACACCCCAGTTGCTGGCGCTTTGCATGGCGTCCCGCACTCGCTTCAACCCACTAATCGCCTGCTCGCCGGCCTGAATGGCTTCTGCCATCTCCTGCCGCTTCAATCGCACCTCACCTATTTTTTCACTCAAGGCCACCAGCTTCTGAGCGGTTTCTGGCTGATTTGCCAGCAGTTCTTCTTTTTGTTTCAGCAACTTCGTGTAGCGCTGTTCGGCCTCTGCCAGGCGTTCCAGACGAGCCTCTAAATCGGCTGTCTCAGCCAGCAGTGCATTCACCGAAAACTGGCGCCGGGCATATTTCAAACGGGCTGCCAGGTATTCCTGGCGTTCTTTTTGTTCCTGCTCTTCTTTTGAGCCTAATATGGTGTAGAACAGGCCCATCAGGCTGAGACCTTCTAGCTTCTGCACGTCCTGCTGTTCTTTCTGAAGCTCTTCTTCCAGGCTTTTGAGCGCCTGGCGCTCATTAACCAAACTCTGGCGAGCGCCAACCAGCTGCCTCCTGAGCCGGCGCGCTTCGCCAAGCTGCTCCTTGGCCTGCTGGATTTCCTGATCGATCCTCACAATACTCTCCTGACCTCCAGCCAGTTCGGATGGTTCTGATTGGCTGCCTGAATGGCCTCTTGTGAGCCAAGCACCACAACCTGCCCATGTTCTGCAAAGCTTGCCAGGGCCTCTCCAAACGCTTGAAAGTCGGCTGGGGTGGTCTCCAAAATCTGATTGCGAATTCCCTGGCGGATTTCATCGCTCGAGCCTACCAGGTAGCGGGAGAGGGCTGTGTACCCCTGGGCATCCGGCAGCTGATAGGCATCCATATCACCGATGGCGCTGATAATCGCTTTGGTAAGCTCGCTCTGGCTGAGTTCCAGGTTGCGCAAGAACTGGCTGGCCTGATCGAATACATCGATCGTTGCTTGCAGGTTTGGGTCGCGGTATGAAAGCTGGGTGTAGCCGCCTGAAAAACGGTCGAAAACCGAAAAAGCGCCATATGCCCCGCCCTGCACCCGGACTTTATCCCATAAATAGGTGTTGCGCAGGTAAGGTGAAATCACGTGTTCAGAGCCGTCAAATTCATAGCCCGCCTGGTATAGGTTCAGGCCCTTTCCGACAAAATTGACCTGGCTGGGGAAAGTCAAACCTTCATTCCCAGCCGGCAGGCTGGGGTTCCAGGTAGCCGGATTCGTTCCATCAGCAGGCAGCTTCTCTAAAAATGCGCTCACCAGCGGCAGAACCGTTTTCCAGTTGGTCTCATCCAGGGTGACATTGAGCAGCATCGTTTGACGGTTTACCAGGGTTTCCCGGATGCTTTCCAGGACCAGGCGCACTGCCGGCCAATCTTCATCCACCTGGCGTGCAAGCTCACGCAGGCTGTACAGGTGGCTGATGCCGCCCATCTGCTCGGTTGCCCAATCGGCCTCGCCCAGCCGGGAGCGCAGCCGGCGATTGACAAGCCGGTGCCCCGCCGGGGCCAGCATGGCTTCCATCTCCGCTCTGGCTTCCAGTACGATTTGCCGGAAGCGTTCGCGATCGTCTAATTGGATGGTGAGCAAAATATCCTGCAGAATGTCCAGCAATGCGCTGGCCTGGGCTACGGTTGACTTGCCGCGCAGCATTAACCAGGCGGCAGCCTGTTTGGATTGGTAAACCGCTGTGCTGAACCAGTCCGGGTGAATGCCTCCAGTCGTACGGCCGATGCGCTGCGACAGGCGTACGAAATCTTCTCGGGCGGTGCCCATCTGTACCAGCGCCCGTCCGAAGAGCGGGATCACGGGCAGCCATTCTTGGGGCAAAGTATGCAGGTTCAGGCCCACGTCCAGGTAAAAAATACCGTTGGTAAATAGATCGTGATAGAGGATCTGGCTGCTGTTGCTATCTACCAGCGTGCTGGGGATGCGCTTAATCTTGGGGTCGAGATCGCTCAGTTTCAGAATCGGGATAGTCGCCAGCGCTTCGGGGGAATCTGGCGCTTCCTGCAGGCGTTTCAGCTCTTGTGTATCGGCGATAACGGCTTCTAATTCTACCTGGGTCATCTGCTGGCGGACCTGAGCCAGGCGCTCGGCTTCGGCTGCTTCCTTGCGCTTGCCAAGCTCCGAATCGGGTTTTAAGCGCACGGTTGCACGGTGGTTGTTGTCAATCAGATGGGTTTGGACTAATTTCTCGAAATAGCGCGGGTCTTGCTCGAGCAGTTCCCTGATTTCAGCCAGCGGTGTTTCAAACGCCAACGGCTCGATTGGATCTCCTTCGTGCAGCCAGGTTGCGAGTGAGCGCAGCATCAGGGAAATACCGCGCGGAAATGAACCGGTGTTGTTCTCCCGCAGACGGAATTCGATCGTATTGAGGGATGCAGCAACGGTTTCCGGTTCGATACCTTCCTGGGCCAGCCGCTGAAGAGTCGCGTCGATCAATGCTTCGACTTTGGGGGCATCTTCCAACGCGATCCCTTTCAGCCCGGTCGAGAAATTCATCTGGCGCAGCTGACTCTCCAGCCCGCCGCCAGTCAGATCCTCCCCCAGGCCTGAATCGATCAGAGCCTTGCGCAAAGGAGCCGCAGGTGTTCCGATCAGCATGTGGGCCAGCAGTCCCAGGCTGAGCATCAGGGTGGGGTCTCCCACTTGGGGCAGCAGCCAGTTGACTGCCAGGAAGGCCTTCGGATCTTCCTGGTCCGCACCGGCGTCATAGGGTATAGTCAGCTGGCGCGGAGCTGCGAAAGCCGGTTGAATGCCAATATTTGAATCCACCTCGATCGGTTCGAACGCTTGCAGCCATTCGTTCAGGATGCGCAGCCGGTTTTCCGGATCATCGTTTCCATAAAAAAATAGGTAGGCGTTGGAGGGGTGATAATAGGTCTGGTGGAAGTTTAGAAACTGATCGTAGGTCAGATCGGGTATTTTGACCGGATCGCCGCCGCTGTCCAGGCCGTAGGTGATATCCGGGTAGAGCTGGTGTTGGCTCTGCTCCGCGAGTAAACTATCGGGCGAAGAGTAAGCGCCTTTCATCTCGTTGAAAACCACCCCTTTGAAGGTTATCTCGCCCTCCGGCTCGTCCAGTTCGTAATGCCAGCCCTCCTGCTTGAGGGTATAAGGCGAGATCAACGGGTAAAGCACTGCGTCCAGGTACACATCAATCAGATTATAAAAGTCCTGCAGGTTCTGGCTGGCGACCGGGTAGCAGGTTTTATCTGGAAACGTGAAGGCATTGACGAAAGTATTCAGCGAGCCTTTCAAAAGCTCGACGAATGGCTCCTTGACCGGATACTTGCGGGACCCGCACAGCACGGAATGTTCCATAATGTGGGGCAGGCCGGTTGAATCGGATGGCGGAGTGCGGAAGCTAATCCCAAACACCTTATTATCATCATCATTGCTGAGGGAAAGCAGCCTGGCGCCCGTTTTGAGGTGGCGGTAATAGCGAGCGCGGGTGTTAATTTCTGGAATCTGGCGGTCATCAATCAGTTCAAAACCATGTCCAACGATCATTGATACCTCTGGTTAGGGAAGGCGGTGGTTGAGGCACACAGCGCTTTAATCAACCACCACGCATCGTTAATTGGTTTATTCTCAGGCAGCCTGGTCAGGCGGGCTCAGCCAGGATGCGCTGGATCAGGGCGGTGGCGGCGGCCTGGCGATAGGCTGCACTGGCCCACTGGTCGCCTGCCTGGCTGAATGCATCCTGCACGGCAGTCTCGGCCCCGCCCGGCTCTGGCCCATCCAGAGCCAGCAAAGCAACCGCCCCAAAGCCGCCCAGCGTAATCCGGGTCCGGCCGGATGGCCAGCGCGCCACTGCCACACAGACAATCGGACGATCAGCCGGGGTGCGGGCAACATATTCGTAAGCCAGGCTGGCGTTGATCGGGATGGTGACCCGGGTAATCAAGCGTCCCTGCAGGCGTGCAGCCCGCATTGGCAGCAGATCTCCCAGGGCGATCATTTCTTCCGACCTGGTTGGGTTTTCATCGTGGGCGTGCAGCAAGCTCAGGGTCGCATCCAGGGCCAGCATGGCGGTCGCAAAGGGTGAGCGTCCATCAGACGCCACCAGGGTTCCCGCGACGGTGCCAACCTGGCGCAAGTTGTAGCTGGCTTCATGCCGGATGGCTTTATCCAGGGCTGGCGGCAACGCAGGAGTTTGCAGTAGTTGTTCAAGCCGGGCCGTTGCTCCCAGGTCCAGCAAGTTGCCGCGCGGCTGGATTTCATCCAGCCCCAGGGCTTGCAGATCTACCACCGCCACAGGCTCGTCCGATGGGCGATTGAGAGTCGTACCACCACCCAATGGGAAGGTAACAGGCTGCCGACGGGCCAACAATTGCAGGGCTTCATCAAGTTTTTGGGGTCGATGATATTCGGTAATCATTCCATTTCTCCTGCCTCGCCCCCGTGGCTGCTGCCGATCGACAGCTGTCCTGCACCTGCCGGGGGTTGGTAACCTTGAGGATAATGTTTCCAGCCCAACGCCTCCAGATCGGCGCTGGCTATTACGTCTGCAGGAATGTTGACCAGCACTGCCTGCGCTTCAGCCAGCAGATCACCATCTGGGCCGTAAATCGCGCCGCTGGCGGTGGCTGTCCTTCGTTTGCTGGGACCGGCTTTACCCACCAGCAGCAAGGGTTGCCCGACCGGCACATTCTTGCGGTAGCGAATATCCAACCGGGCGGTGTACATAAACCGGGGCGGGTCGCCGCCCATCTGGCTGCGGCCCGCTATTTCGTCCAGCATGGCAGCTACGATACCGCCGTGCACGACACCTGGATAACCCTGGTATTGTTCGGGTACGGTAAAATCGGCGCTCACCTCTCCGGGTGCACTGTTGAAAAAACGCAGTTGCAGGCCAAAAGGGTTGTGCAGCCCGCACACAAAACAGTGCAGCGAGTTTGGTTGGGGGGAAGACAAGACGCTTACTCTCCTCTCTGAAGAGCCGGCGTTCGCCGGCCAGGCGGTATCGAAACCCTCTGGGTTTTCGGAAAGCTGCCTAATTATACTATCCGCTTTCCATCCTGTCGCTCTGGTGTGGTCAAAAAGTTTGTCGAAGATAGGATCAGGGTGTTCGGTTTATGCAACTCCCAATCAACATCTGGAAATGGCTCCCGCCAGGTCTACAGAATTCACCCCCCAAAAAATACGGTATAATCTTGCCATTATTATCTGCAGGAGGTGCACGGCAACCATCAACTTTTGGAAAGACAGCGCATGGTCCTGGTTTGGATTGCAAGCCAGGATTACGAGGATGAGGGTTCCTGCTCGCAAGGGCAGGCCAACCGGACAGGTAAGGCAAAGTAAATTACCTCCACCAGGCTGCCAGCCTGGTGGCCGGGAAAATCGACAGATCAGCGGAAGCCCTCCGGGTGTACCACCACCCGCCTTCTTTCCCTCCAACTAAAACCGGATTCGATAACGTCGGATGGGTAACCGTCCGGACAAATGATCCCCGGAGTGGTATGGGCCCTGTCCGAAATATCAATGTTTTGCTGGTTGTTGTAGGCAAAATCAACACAATCAGCCAGGCCTGATGAATTTTCGGATAGATACCAATCTGCAGGCTTTTGGTCCTGCTGGCACACTTTGGCTCTAAGTTGGTCATTTTATGCCAGGGGTGGCCTCTATGCCTGATAGTATTCTTTTGATTTGGAGGGAACCCCCTAATGTGTGGAATCGTAGGTTACATCGGGCCGCAAGATGCGACCCCAATCATACTCAACGGCCTCAAACGCCTCGAATACCGGGGCTACGACTCGGCCGGTCTGGCTGTGTTAGAGAACAGCCACATCGAAGTGCGCAGGGATGCCGGTAAGCTCTCGCGCCTGGCCTCGCTAGTAAGCGAACTGCCCACTCACGGGCACCTGGGCATTGGCCATACCCGCTGGGCCACCCACGGTGAGCCCAATGCCCGCAACGCCCACCCGCACCTCGGCATGACCGGGGATGTGGTGGTGGTCCATAATGGAATTGTTGAAAATTTCCTCGAGCTGCGCGAAGAGCTGTCAGCCGAAGGCGTGGTCTTCAAATCAGACACCGACACCGAAGTAATTGTGCACCTGGTGGAGCGCTACCTGTCTGCCGAGAATGACCTGGCGCAAGCTGCCCGCCTGGCAATGCAGCACCTGCGCGGCGCGCATGGGATCGTGCTGTTTTCGTCCAAGGAACCGGATAAAATCGTCGCTGCCCGGATTGGCAATGCCGGTGGGGTGGTCGTTGGAATCGGCGAAGGGGAGATGTTCATCGCCTCCGACCTGCCCGCGATCCTGGAGCATACCCGCCGGGTCATCTTCCTTGAGTCGCGCCAAATGGTCGTGATAGAACGCCAGGGAGCCCGGCTGCAAACCCTGGATGGCGAGCCGTTCACGCCCGAGATCGTCAGCGTGGCCTGGGACCCGGTGGCAGCCGAAAAAGGCGAATATCGCCATTTCATGGAGAAAGAGATCCACGAGCAGGTCCGTTCCCTAACGGATACCATCGGCGGGCGCGTGGATTTCGACGAAGCTCGCATCTGCCTGCCTGAGCTCAACCTGACTGCCGAAAAAGCCCGCCGGATCAAGAAAATATTTATCACCGCCTGCGGGACAGCCGCCCACGCCGGAATGGTCGGCAAAGTGTTGATCGAGCGCATCGCCCGCCTGCCGGTGGAAGTCGATATCGCCTCCGAATTCCGCTACAGCGATCCGATTGTGGACGAAGATACAGTTGTCCTGGCAATCAGCCAATCGGGGGAGACGGCAGATACCCTGGCGGCGATGGAAGAAGGCCGTCAGAAAGGCGCGACTCTGTGGTCAATCGTCAATGCCATCGGTTCGCAAGCCATGCGCATTGCCGATGGCTACATTTCGATGCAGAGCGGCCCGGAGATCGGGGTGGCCTCTACCAAGGCCTACACCGCCCCATTAGTCGATCTATACATGCTGGCCGTCCTGCTGGGCGACCTGCGCGGCAGCCTGGATGCCAACACCCGCCGCCAGTTGATCGCTGACCTGCGCCTGATCCCCGATTTGGCCGGACGCTGCCTGGACCGGGAAGCCCAGGTCGAAGAGGTGGCGCACAGCCTGCTCAACGTCAACCACTGCCTGTACCTGGGGCGCGGCATCAATATGCCCACCGCTTACGAGGGTGCGCTCAAGCTCAAAGAGATCTCTTACATCCACGCCGAGGGCTATCCGGCGGGCGAGATGAAGCACGGTCCGATCGCCCTGATTGATCGCAGTATGCCGGTGGTTGTGATCGCTCCCAAAGACCCCTGGTACGAGAAAATGTTCAGTCAGGTGGAGCAGGCCAAAGCCAGGGGTGGGGTGGTGATCGCCCTGGCAACGGATGGCGACGAGCTGATGCCGGGCGTGGCCGACCACATTCTGTGGGTGCCCGAGACCCCCTGGATGCTCAGCCCGGTCACCACCGTCATCCCGCTTCAAATACTGGCTTACCATATCGCCGCCCTGAGGGGGTTAGATGTGGATCAGCCCAGGAATCTGGCCAAGAGTGTCACAGTGGAATAAGTTAGGACCCCAAGGAGTGCAAAATGGCTGAGCTTAAAACCCAGAAGAACGATGCAAGCGTGACAGATTTTCTAAACACAGTGGAGAATGAAAACAGGCGCCGGGATGCCTTTACGATCCTGAAGCTCATGCAGGAAGTCGCTGGTGAAGAACCAACCATGTGGGGGAGCAGTATCATCGGATTTGGTAAGTACCACTATAAATATGCCAGCGGGCGGGAAGGCGAATGGATGCTGGTAGGGTTTTCACCCCGCAAACAAAACCTGACCCTCTACATTATGAGTGGATTCGACCAGTATGATCAACTGCTCGCGAATTTGGGCAAGTATAAGACCGGTAAATCCTGCCTGTATATCAATAAAATTGAAGATGTTGATCTGGATGTGCTTCGTGAGCTGGTTCGCCAATCTGTGGCACATATGATCTCCAGCAACCCTTGATCTACCTGCCGGTCGAATTTTGGCTCGTCGGAATTTAGGGTGCAAAGCAGATCCATGAAGATCAAGTCCCCTGGTTGAAGTTTCTAGCCAGGGGACTTTTGCTCCACAGCAGCCGAAGTATTGGGTGCATTTGGGCGAGCTGCCCCCACTCAAATGCACCCAATTTTCAGTCGAGCTGCGCAGCTTCTAATCGTTTAACTAATTGAGTGTTTCGAAACCGCAATAGCAACCGTGATCAGGTAAAATAGGCACAGAACAGCCATTCGCTTTTCAATCTGGGAGGCGTGACATGTTAGTCAAGGACTGTATGAAAACCAATGTGGCTTCGATCGAGATGAAAGCCACCCTGGCAGATGCCACCAGGATCATGCTGGAGCGCCATATCGGAACTCTGCCCGTTGTTGATGGGTCCGGCAAGCTGGTAGGGCTGCTGCAAATGCGTGACTTGCACGAACTGGTCATGCCGGCCTTCATTCGCCTGGTGGAAGATTTTGATTTTGTCCACGATTTTGGGGCGGTCGGCCATCGCGCCCCGGACCCGGTCCGCTTGCGTGATCGCGTCAATTCCGTGATGCATGATCCGATCAGCGTTGAAGAAACCTGCGGCCTGGTGCGCGCCGCAGCGTTGCTGCACAAACATCGCCTCCTGGATTTACCAGTCGTGAATGGTGATGGTTACCTGGTTGGGATTGCCTCCCGCGTCGATGTTGGAACCGCGATGATGGAAGAGTGGAACTTACCCACATAAAACGGAGTTCTATGATATCGGAAGTAATTTCAATCAGCATCTTTTTGGTAAGTTTAGGCTTAATATTTTCAGAGAAACTCAACCGCACCATCACAGCGATTGCTGGCGCTGTCGCCATGGTAGGCGCCGGGATCTGGTTTCATTTTTATGATGAAGCTAAAGCAGTTGCGGCGATTGATTTTAATACCCTGGGTTTGTTATTCGGCATGATGCTGCTGGTGGCATTGCTCCAGCCGACCGGCTTTTTCCAGTATGTGGCTGTCTGGGCCGGGCGATTTTCAAACGGCCAACCGGTGCGTTTATTCATTCTGCTCGGGACTGTGACGACGGTGCTCTCGATGTTCCTGGATAACGTCACCACAGTGGTTTTAATTGCCCCGGTTACGATCTTGATCGGTGAAATATTGGGCATGAGCCCGGTGCCCCTTTTAATGGCCGAAGCGCTACTGTCAAATACGGGCGGCGTGGCTACCCTGGTTGGGGACCCACCCAATGTGCTGATCGGCTCAGCGGCGGGTTTAACTTTTAATGATTTTATTACCCATTCGCTGCCGATCGTCCTGGTGATCTGGCTGGTGGTGCTGGTGGTCCTGCGCTTTTTGTTTAAACGCGAGTTATCTATTCACCCGCAAGACATCGACGCAGTCCGCACCCTCGAACCATCCGAAGCGCTTCACGATCCCGTGGCTGCCAAAAAAGTATTGATTGTCCTGGGCGTGGCAGTCTTGTTTTTCTTTCTGGAAGAAGTCACCCATTTGTCGACTTCCTATATCGCCCTGGCAGGCAGTGCCGTGGCGCTGTTGTGGGTGCGCCCAGAGATTAATGAGACCCTGGAACGGGTCGAATGGAGCGTGCTGGTTTTTTTTGCCGCCTTGTTTGTCATGGTTGGCGGCCTGGAAAATGCCGGTGTGCTGCATCGCCTGGCTGAACTGATCACTCAGGGCCAGAATATCCCCCCGGTTTGGTTTGGGGTGATCATGATCTGGGTGGTGGCAGGCTTGTCGGCTGTAGTTGACAATGTACCGATCACGATTGCCCTGATCCCGGTGATTCTCGAGCTGGGCCAGACTGGCATGAACATAAACCCGCTGTGGTGGGCGCTGGCCTTTGGGGCTGGCTTTGGCGGCAACGGCACGATCATTGGTTCGACCGCCAATATCGTCGTCGCGACCCTTTCAGAACGCACCAGCGAACCGATTACTTCTGCCATCTGGAATAAGCGCGGCTTGCCGACCATGCTGGTTGCCTGCGCAGTCGCCAGCCTGCTGTACGTGCTGGCTTTTCCCTACCTGAGCCGCTGAGGAACGAAAACGCCTACGCGGTCTGCTCAGGTTTCAGTTTATACCGGCCTCAAGTTGCCGCGCCGGGCAGTCTGCGGCAGCCCGGTTAGATTTCTGCCAGGGGAGTGCCTGATCTGGGCAAAGGGTGAAAGATGACATTGCGCAGGTTTTTCTACCGATTGCTGATCATCTGCATAACTGTTATCCTGCTGATGACGGGATTCCAGATCAGCCAGGGGAGTGTCGCAGCTGATCCTGGTCCGATCCGCTCTCTGGCAGACTGGGACTGCCCAGCTCTGCCGGCCCCAACCGGACGGATCGTGGAAGTATCCGACGAAGCCGGGCTGTGGCAGGCGGTTAATGAGAATATCCCTGCAACCACCATCTTGCTGGCTGATGGGACCTACCAGCTCGGGCAGAATGGCTATTACCTGTGGTTCGACACACCCGACGTGACCCTGCGCTCCAAGAGCGGGAACCGGGAGGCGGTCATACTGGATGACAATTACAGCGCCAGCGAGATCATCACCGTGCTGGCTACTGGCGTGACCATTGCGGATCTGAGCATCCGACGGGCGCGCACGCATCCCATCCACGTCACGGCCTCCAGCGAGGCAGATACCCTCAAAACCTTGATCTACAACGTCCACATCAGCGATCCTGGGCAGCAGGCGATCAAGATCAATGCCAATGGGGCCAAAACCCACTTCGCTGACCAGGGTGAAATCGCCTGCTCGCAGATCGATCTGAGCGATGCCGGGCGGGCCAAAGTCCTTGAAATCAACGGCAGCTGCTACACTGGTGGGGTCGATGGCCATAGGGCTCAGGGCTGGAGCATCCACGACAACCGCATTGAGGGCTTCTGGTGCACCCAGGGCCTGTCCGAGCATGCCGTCCATTTCTGGACTGGCAGCCGTGATACGCTGGTGGAGCGGAATGTGTTGATCGACAATGCCCGTGGGGTGGGCTTTGGCCTGCTGGCCTCCGGTTCCGCCCGGACTTACCCGGATAACCCCTGCCCGCAGGCCGTTGGTTACGTGGACCACTATACTGGCCTGATCCGCAACAATTTCGTTTTCGCCGGCCGCAGCCAGCTCTTCAATTCCGGCTCAGGTTTCGACTGCGGCATCTGCCTGTCCCAGGCCTGTCAGGTCAAGGTCCTGCACAACAGCGTGGTCTCCACCCAGGCCCCATTTTCCTCGATTGAATGGCGCTTTTCAAATACCACTGCCGAGATCACCAACAACCTGGCCAGCCATCGCTTGTTGGCCCGCGACAGCGCCAGCGCCGTGCTGGCCGGCAACCTGGACTATGCGCCCCTGACCCTGTTCAGCGCCCCGCTTCTCGGCGATCTGCACCTGCGTTCCGACGCCAGCCTGGCGATCGATCAGGGCAGCCTGGTCTCGCCTGGGCTGGCGGATGAAGATATTGATGGCAATCCACGCCCGGTGGGCTTGGGCCGCGATATCGGGGCGGACGAACTGGCCGGCGGCCCGGTGGTCGCCACTGATTGGGTCTATCTCCCGCTGGTCACCCGCTGAAGCAAGGCGAGGAGGCAGCAATTATGACACTTTCCCCCAAGCAACTCTTGCGAAGCTCCAACTATCTTCTGGCCGGACTGCTCCTGGCTTTCTGTCTGGCAGCTGCCCCGGCGCAGCCCCGCTTGGGCGCAGCGCAGCCGGCTCGCCTCGCCAACCAGCCCGCCGCCAATTACTACGTGGCAACCAACGGTAGCAACAGCAGCGGCGATGGCTCGATGGCTTTCCCGTGGGAGACGATCGGCTACGCCCTGAGTCAGGTCCCGGATGGTTCGACCATCCTGGTGCGGCCCGGGACTTACATTGGCCAGGTGCGTCTGGATGAGATCTTCACTGGCGGGGTGACAGTGCGCTCCGAGATCCCTTACCAGGCCCGGTTGCGCAATGCTGGTACGGTCGTCACCTGCTTTTATGGGCAGGGCATCACATTGGAAGGCTTCGATATTGCCCACAGCGGTCCCGGCGCTGGCGCGCTGGTCATTCAAATCCAGGACCTGCTGGGCGAGCCGGGTGGGGCCGTATATGTCAGCCGCATTACGCTGCGCAACAACGTGCTGCACGACAGCTATAACAATGACATCCTCAAAATCAATAATGGGGCCGGTCTGATAACGGTCACAGGCAACGTTTTCTACAACCAGACTGGCAGCGATGAACATATTGACGCCAACTCCGTCACCGATGTGACCATCCAGGACAATATTTTCTTCAACGACTTTGTTGGAAGCGGGCGGGTGAACAATAACGATACCAGCAGCTATATCGTGATCAAGGACAGCAACGCGGACGCTGATACCAACCTGGGAAGTCGGCGCATCGCCGTCCGGCGCAACCTGTTCCTCAACTGGCAGGGCTCGACCGGCTCCAACTTCGTGCTGGTGGGCGAAGATGGCCAGCCCTTTTTCGAGGCTCAGGACGTGCTGGTGGAAAACAACCTGATGCTTGGGAATTCCCCCAACACCATGCGCGCCCCCTTTGGAGTCAAAGGAGGCCGCAATATCACCTTCCGCAGCAACACCGTGGTGGGCGACTTGCCTGCCCTGGCGTTTGCCATGCGCCTCAACCGGGAAGGCTCAAACCCGCCCAACGAAAACGTCCAGTTCTACAACAACCTGTGGTCCGACCCCAGTGGGACGATGGGGGCAACAGCATCCGGCGGGTCAAACGACTTCTCGGATACCCCCCCAGCCGACACCACCAGCTTCAGCCTGGACCATAACCTGTACTGGAACGGCGCCGCTCCCATCCCAACCGACAGCGCCGAGCTGATTAATTACAGCGATGACGCCCACCGCCAGGTTGGCGACCCGCAGCTGGCGAGCCAGAGTGGGATTGTACTGCCGCGCTGGGACTCTGCTCAGGGCCTATTTGGCGGGGGTTTTGCGACCATCCGCCAGGCGTTCGAGCAGCTGGTGACGGCCTTTGGAGCACCGCAGGCTGGCAGCCTGGCTATCGACCGGGCCGATCCGCTCCAGGCCCCAGCCGAGGATATCCTCGGCAATCCGCGCCCGGGCGGCGGCGCGCCTGATTTGGGCGCTTACGAGCTCCAGTTCAGCGGCCTGTTCAGCTTGAGCGCCGATCCGCCGGCCCAGGCCATCCCGCCGGGCGGCAGCGCAGCCTATGCTATCCAGCTCCTGGCTGCGCCCGGCTTTGCTGGCTCGGCTGACCTGAGCCACAGCCCCGCCCCGCCCGGCCTGCAGGTGAGCTTGCAGCCCAGCCAGCTTGCCGCTGGGGAAAGCGCCAGCCTGGTGCTGCAGGACAGCCACTCCGGGGACCTGACCCCAGGGCTACAGTACACGCTGGCGATCACCGCTACCCACCCGGCCCACAGCGACAGCCTCGTGGTCCGCCTGCTGGTGGGCGGCGAGCGCCTGTTCCTGCCCGTGATGGGCCGCTGAGCGAACCAATTCCTCGAATACGTCCGCCCGAGATCATCGCCCTCCAATCGGGAGAGCAGGGTAAGTCAAACATGACACCTCCCGAATTTAATGTTCGGGAGGTGTTGGTCGGTAGCTTTGAAATCTTCGCGCTCTGAGCGCCTTTGCGGTTTCCTTCTTGCCCTTGTGACGCAGCCTTATCCGGCCAAGTCAGCCGCTTTCGCTCGTAAGTTGTCTTCAACCTCTTCAAATGCAATTTCGATCAGCCTGAGCTGGTCTGGGTAATCCATTAGGCCATTGTCCCCGGAATGGTTTTCAACCGATTTACACAGCTCAGCCAGTTTTACGGCGCCCAGCAGCATGCTGCTGGATTTCAAGGAATGCGAGTTGCGGCGAATCTTTTCCAGGTTGGTGTGCTCGATTGCCTCTCGAAGTTCGTTCAATATCTGGGAGGCTTCATCCAAATAGTCTTGGATCAATGAGCCGACAAAATCCTGGTGTTCGGCTCCAATGGATTGGCAGAAATTCTGGAACGCCGCTTCGTCGATCGCTGCATCAGGCCAATCAGGAACAATCCCATCCTGACCAGGTTCCTGGCTGAGCCGCTCCTGCCGAAATCGAACCGCGCCTTGAATTACCTGGGTGAGTTCTTCGACCCGGATTGGTTTGCTGATGTAATCATCCATGCCGGCCGCCATGCAGATTTCGCGGTCGCCCTGCATGGCATTGGCTGTCATGGCGATAATATAGGGCTGGTTCAAGAAATTATCTCGGATACCCTCATCTAACCACTCGCCTGCCCGAATCATGCGGGCCGCTTCGAGTCCATCCATTTCTGGCATCTGGATATCCATCAGGATTAAGTCATACGATTGGCGGCAAAGCGCCTCGAGAACCTCATAGCCGTTTCCAGCCACATCTGCCCGGTAACCGATCCGCTCGAGCAAAAGCAGGGCAACCCTCTGGTTGACGAGCGTATCCTCTGCCAGCAGGATTCGCAGGGGTATCCGCTCGCTGCTGTTTAATTCAATCCTTGCGGGTTCGAAGAGCCTGACTCTTGTTCGTTTGAGGTCTGCCACCGAACACTTCCAGCAGTTTGGCATGCAAATGGGCGGGCTTGATCGGTTTCGTCAGATAGGCTGCAAATTTAATCCCGGCTGAATCGGGGTCCCGAAAGCCGAGTGAAGTCAGCATAATCATCGGCAGCTCCGGTTTGTGCCAGTAGGTGTTAACAATCTCATATGCCAGGGCTGTTCCGTCCATCTCTGGCATCTGCATATCCAATAGTGCCAGATCGAACTTTTTTCCTTCCTGGATCCATTTTAAAGCCTGGCGCGGATAGGCAGTCTCCTGAGATGTCATCCCCCAGGACTGCACCTGCCGGACCAGCAGATAGCGGTTGGTGGCATTGTCGTCAACAATCAAAACATGTTTCCCGGTTAACACTGGCTGCCGGACATTCATAAAAACGGGTAGCGGGCTTGTGGATTTATTGGCGAAGATCGTGAATGAGAAAGTCGATCCTTTTCCGGGAACACCTTCACTTTCCACCCACATTTTTCCACCCATTAATTCGCACAAACGCTTGCTGATCGCCAGCCCTAAGCCTGTGCCTCCATACTTGCGAGTTGTGGAAGCATCCAGCTGGCTGAATGATCGAAACAGGCGTTCCTTGCGCTCCGCCGGGATCCCAATGCCGGTATCACGCACCGCAAAGGACAACTGATAGGCTTTATGGCTGTCTTCGTTCAACTTATCCGCGGATACCGACAAGACTACCTCGCCGGCTTCCGTGAATTTGAGCGAATTACTCAATAAGTTCAGCAAGATCTGGCGCAGGCGGGTCGAGTCGCTGATGATGACGGATGGAACTTCCGGATCAATCATATAAGCCAGGTCAATGCCCTTCTCGTTTGCTTTGCCAGCAACCAGGTCCAGAGCAGATTCAACACACTCGCGCAGGTCAAAGGCCTGTTCTTCGAGCTCCATCTTTCCGGCTTCAATTTTTGAAAAATCCAGGATATCGTTGATAATAGCCAAAAGCGCGTCGCTGCTGGTTCGCACCGTTTCAGAGAACTCGCGCTGCTCGTCTGTGAGCTGTGAATCCAGCAGCAGTGTGGTCATCCCGACAATCGCATTGAGGGGTGTCCGGATCTCATGGCTCATCGTGGCCAGGAATGCGCTTTTGGCCTCATTGGCAGCTTCTGCATCTCGTCTGGCCTGCTGCAGGTCAGTGATGTCGTGGTAGATAGCCAGGACCCGATCCTTGACAAAAACCGGCACCGCGAAGAGCTCCACTTCCGCAAGGTTGCCGTCTTTGCGTTTACGGCGGGTTATGGCATGCAGCAGCTGCCCGGTTTCAATTGTTTCTTGGGTGTATTGGAGGCTCTCCTGGCGGAAGGCCTCCGACGTGAGCAGTTCATCAATATTTTGCCCGATTGCTTCAGCCTCGGTGTAGCCGAATAAATGCCTGGCTGCCGGATTCCAGGAATGGATGATTGCTTCCGAATCGATCGTCACGACTGCAGCAGGGATATTGCTCACCAGCGCCTGATAATATTGGCGTTGTCGCTGTTCTGCAGTCAGCAAGCGGCTGTTCTCTATGACGCTTGCGATCGAAGCTGCAATCGTTTCAGCCAGCTCGATATCGATGGTCACAACCCCCGGATCCGCACTTTCGAAATCGATATTCATGGTGCCGATCGCCTGGCTGTGCGAAACCAGCGGCACGATCAGGCGGGTATGGATGCCATGCTCACTCAGCAGGGATTGGCTGGTCCCTGTCAGGGGATTCGTTGTGGCTTCCGAGATCAGAATGGATTGGCTGGTTTGGATGACCTGGGCAGATCCCGGATCGTCAAGCAGTCGAATCCTGTTGGCCTTGCCCGAAACTTCGTCCCAACCATCCTGGGAATCTCCCAGGTATTCAAGCATGCTATTGTTTTCAACCAGTAAGGAAATTCCGACATGCTGCGCATTAAACAAGCCGACGACCTCTCTCGAGACCTCCGTAACAATGGTAGGCAAATCCTCCAGATTCATCACCGACTGAGAAATCCGGTTTAGGGCACTCAAATATGCCAGTGTCTGGGCCAGATCGGTTTCCGCCTTGCGCCCTTGTTTGGCGATATCGGGCCTGATTGCCAGATGTCTGTCGTCCGGTTGGTCTGATTGGACGCGCGGATCCGGTTTTGAGCGCTGGCGATCTTGGATCTTTGTTTCACTGGCGGCAATTACCCGGTTGCGCCCGAGCGCTTTGGCTGTATACAGGGCCGCGTCTGCTGCCTCGCTCAAGGAATCGGGGTTGTCCTGATCCGGGTAACAGGCGATCCCGCAGCTGAATGTGACAGAGAATTCTTGATCGCCTGAGTAATGCCGCACCCGGGCAAAGCCCTCACATAAATCGGTCATCAGATTTTTGGTGGTTTTTTCATCCGTATCTGGAAGAAGAATGGCAAATTCTTCTCCTCCGATCCGGCCAATGGTATCTGTGCTCCGCAGCCTCTGTTTGAACAGGAAAGCCAGGCTTTTTAACACCCGATCCCCAGTTGCATGTCCGTAGCTGTCGTTCACAATCTTAAATAGATCAAGATCAATCATTGCCAGGGAAAACGAGCTATTCTGGCGTTTAGCCCGGTTGACTTCATCGACCAGTCGTTCTTTGGTTGTGCTGTGGTTTAGCAGTCCGGTCAGCCCATCCTGAATCATCAGGGCGCGTAAGTTCCGATAACGCTCAATTCGGGTGGTAACTGCTGTGACCAAATGTTCCGGATCGATCGGCTTGGTTAGAAAATCATCCCCGCCAAGGCCCAAGGCTGCCAGTTGCTTATCTTTATCCAATTCTGCTGAGAGATAAACAATCGGCACACTGATAAATTGTTCCATCTGGCGAATTACCCTGGCCAGCTCCATCCCGGTACAGTCAGGCATATAGATGTCCAAAAGCAGCAGGTCGGGATTGAAGTTAATCATATGGTCAATCACTTCGATGGGGTTCGATACGATCTCGGTCATAATGCCGGCTTTTTTCAATTGCAGCGCGGAAAAATTTGCCTGGACGCGCGAATCATCCACGATCAGCACTCGGAAGGGGGGGATGTCGCTATGCAGGATTAGCCGGTCCAGCACATCGACCAGTGCGCCAACATCGACAGGTTTCGTGAAATAAGCCTGCCCGCCCACCCGGACAGCCTGCAGTCGGAAGGGCATTTGATCGTTGATGGTGATAAAGATGATTGGCGGTAAATCCGGAAACTGAGCTCGCAAAGATCCAATCGCTTCATAACCCAGCATGCTGCCTTCAGGAAAGCTCACATCCATTAATATAGCAGTTGGCAGCAGTTGATGAAGCGTCTCTTCAAGTTCAGATGGTTTCGAAAAGGATTGCACCGTGTAGCCAAAGTAACCGATTTGTTCGGCCAGTTCCCTTGCCTGGATAGGATCATCTTCGACCAGATAAATCAGCCGGTGGCCCCGTTTTTCTTGTAACGTAGACGAGGCAATTTTGGTCAGGCCTAACTTCCGCTTCAGCTTGTCCATTGGGATCTGCTGGTCGGTGTAAATCGATTGCCGCAGCGCACCCAGGCTGGCTTCCAGCTGGGAGAACAGCTCACTGTCTGCGAGGGCATCAGTTTTATTTAATAATTTTTAAATCAGCGCCTGCAGCCTGGAGACGTCTTGGGCGATATTCTCAAATCCAAGCGAGGCCGCGGAACCAGCCAGGGCATGCAGTTTCCCGGCCAGCGGTTGAATCGCGGCAGAGCTGCCGTCGCCTCGTCGGACGCGTACCCAATCGACTTCAATACCACCAAGCTGCTCTGGTAAACCTTCCAGAAATTCCTGTGTGATCGTTGATAAATGGTCTTCCTGGACAATGGCCGCTACCATAAATACCTCCCACTGGGTGCACACACCCTGACTCCGTGTGCACACACGGTGACTCCGGGTGCAAACACCCTCTCTGCGAGCGCGTACCTTCCCTCCGGGCGCGCAGCCTGTCAAACATCTTTCATTCTATCAATTATTCGGGAAGCTTAAGTTTGCATATTGGTAGGGTTGCAATGAAAAATGAGTGCTTGCGCTGGAATGGAGACTCTGAGAGCCTGGGCGCGGTCGAATTGACCCTGATAAATCAAGCATCCCAGGTTCGCCACCACCACCACATAAACAACTTTTCGGATAGGCTCTTATTTGTCGTTATAATCATGCCAGGAATATCTGTACACTGCAGGAGGAAAAAATGGCCGATGCACCAGAAAAAATCGTCAAAACCGAGGCTGAGTGGCGCGCAGAACTGACCCCGGAGCAGTATTTTGTCACCCGCCAAAAAGCCACCGAGCGCCCATTTACCGGCAAATATCTGCACAACAAAGCCGATGGAAACTACACTTGTGTGGCCTGCGGCTTGCCATTGTTCTCATCCGGGACAAAATACGATTCCGGTTCTGGCTGGCCCAGCTTCTGGGATGTGATCCAGAATGGGAACGTCGAAATTCACCAGGATTACAGCCACGGCATGCAGCGGGTCGAAGTAGCCTGCAGCCGCTGCGGCGCGCACCTGGGCCATCTTTTTGACGATGGACCGCGCCAGACCACCGGGCAGCGCTACTGCATCAACTCGGCTGCGCTCGATTTCCAGCCGTCCAAACCGAATACCACTAAACCTCTGGGTTAAATCTTCCTGGCAGAGTGACTCGCGTTCGAGCGTGCTGCGTCTGGGCCTGCCCGTCAGGGCAGGGGGTGCCACAAGATCGAGAATGCGAGTGCCAATGCCAGCAGGACAGCGCCAAGGGCGGAGAAGGCCACACTGATCTCTGTGGTCTCGTGCTTGGTGATCAGGTAAGTGGGCAGATCACGGAAGACATCATTCAGCTCGCCGGCGCTGGAGGCGGCATAATAAGTTCCGCCGGTAGCCTCAGCTACTGCGATTAAGGTTTCCTCATCAATCCCCCGCCTGAAACCGCTGCCGCCAAATCCTCCCCCAAAGCCGCCCCCAAAACTACCGAACGGCTCGCCATAAAGATCCTGGTCACAAAATGGGATCGAGCCTTGCTCAGTGCCAAACCCGATCGTGTAAACCCGGATGCCGCGATCGACAGCCTGCTGGGCGGCATCCAGGGGCAGTGGGCCAACGTTGCTGGCCCCATCAGTGAGCAAAATGATGATCGCAGGGGCGTATGCGCCTGCAGGCACGGGTGTCGGTTTGAATTCGGCGTTCGGGTCCGTCACAACTGGGGCTACGCTTAAATCCAATTCGGCGATCGCCTCCAGCGCTTTGAGAATGCCGCTGCCAATTGCTGTCCTTCGGCCGGTGATCAGGCTCTCGATGGCAGTTTGCAGCACTTCTTCGTCGGCGATCGGAGGTTGGACGAGTTCGGCAAAGCCAGCAAATGCCACCAGGCCGATGCGGGTGCTGGAATTCTGGCGCTGGACAAATGAGATTGCGGCTGCTTCAGCGGCGCGCAGCCGATTTGGCTGGATATCGGTGGAGCACATGCTGCGCGAGACATCGATGGCAAGGATGATCGTCGTCTGGTCGGTTGGAACCGTGACGATGCCTACCGGCCGTCCCAGGGCAACCACCAGGCTGGCCAGGGCTAACAGGAACAGTAGAAACGGGACATGCCGGCGCCAGCGGGATTGCCTTGGCAGGGCTGCCCGCACCAGCGATAAACTGGAATAGCGTACAGCATAACGCTGCCGTCGTCGCAGCATCCAGAGATAGATACCAGTGATCAGGGGTATCAATCCAAGTAATGCTAGGAATCCCGGCCAGAGTAAATCCATCTGGTACCTCCAGTCTTATTCCCGAAAAGCAGGAAAATTGGTTCTCTGGGATCCGGCGGCTTGCCAGCCCGGAATTTCCCAAAGAGCAGGAATATTTGCATCTGCTGTGCAAGCGTTGATACAGCAGATCATGGCAGGCGGCTGAACCACAGCAGCGAAAGTGTCCCTCCGAGCATCAGGATCACGATGCTGGCGCCAGCAAAGATAGATGTGATCTCCATCTTGCTGGGCTTGACAATCAGCTGCGGGTCGATATTTTCATAAATCGCCTGCAGCTCTTGTTCGGTCACAGCATTAAAATAAGCGCCGCCGGTAATTTCGGAGATTTGGATCAGCAATTCTTCATTCAGCTGGGTCAGGACATTAAACCCTTCAATGGTGAGGGTTGCCCCGGCCTGGCTGCCAATCCCAACTGTGTAAACTCGCACTCCCCGGTCAGCTGCCAGCCTGGCTGCTTCTATAGGATCGGGAGGCGCATTGTTTTCCCCATCCGTCAGTAGAATAATCACAACCGGCTCGTAGGTTCCCCTGGGGACAGGGGTCGGAGTGAGTGTTGGTTCGAGGGTAAGGTCGCTTAACTGGGCAGGCGGCTGAGCGCCATCGGAAGCGATTGTATTCAATGCCACCAGAATACCATAGGCCAGGGATGTGCCGCGCTGAGGCACCAGGCGGTTGATCGAAGCCAGGATCGCCTCCTCGTCATTGGTCGGTGCTTGGACTGTAAACCCGCTATCGCTGAACACCACAACCCCGATTTGTACGCTGGTTGGCTGGCGTTCTACGAATTGGCGAGCTGCAGTTTTGGCTGCTTCGATCCGGCTGGGCTCCAGGTCCTCGGCTGCCATGCTGCCCGATACATCGAAGGCCAGGATTACGGTGCCTTCCTGCCGGGGCAGGCTGACCACTGCCTGGGGCCGGGCCAGAGCCACAATCAGGATGCTGAGCCCAACCAGGAAGAGTGCCAGCGGGATATGCCGTCGCCGTCCCGGATCGGCACGATCCGTTGCCTGGCCGAAACCCAGGCTGCCGTAAGGATCGGTATTCTGCCTGCGCCGCCTATCCATCCAGCTGTACAGCCCCGCCAGGAGCGGGATCAGCAGCAGCAAAAACAGTAATGAAGGCCAGATAAATTCCATGTTAAATCTCAGTGCCGGCGCTGCTGGCGCAGGGCTGCAAATCGCACGATCGCCTGCACCAGGTCATCCCCAGTTGATAACGACAGCAGATCGACCCCGGCGTGGTTGAAGGCCGAATTCAGGAGCACTGCGCGCTGCTTACCGGCCTGCTCGAAGCGCTGGCGAAATTTTTTATCGGAGGTATCTACATAAAGCTGCTCGCCTGTCTCTGCATCTTGCATAATGATCGGTCCTATATCCGGCAATTCCAGCTCGCGCTGGTCCCAAAGGCGAACCGCCAACACTTCATGGCGCTGGTTCAGCAGGGTTAGAGGCCGTTCCCAGCCAGGTGCGCAGATAAAATCTGAAATGACAAACACCAGCGAGCGCCTGCGAACGGCGTGCAGGCCTGTTTTGAGCAGGGGAGTGAGATCGGTAAAAGGCGCTCGCTCCAGCCGTGGCTGCCTCATCAGATCATTGATCAGCCGCAGCACCTGGATGCGCCCGCCCCGGGCAGGAATAGTGCGCTCAAGCCGCCCATTGTAAAACATCGCCCCGACCCGATTGCCATGCCGAGTTAACAGCCGCGCCATCGTCGTCACGAAATCGATCAGCATGCTCCGCTTCAAATTCTGGGTGCTGCCGAAATCGATCGATGGGCTCAGGTCAAGCAAGAACCAGGCTGTGATTTCGCGATCTTCTACATACTGGCGAATGTAAGGAGTTGTCATCCGGGCGGTAACATTCCAGTCGATATAACGGATATCGTCCTCTGGCTGGTATTCCCTCAGGTCCGCAAAATCCACGCCGTAGCCGTAAAACAAGCTGCGGTAATCGCCCTGTAGCAAGCCATCCAGGCGGCGGATGACCTGCCAATCGAGGCGCTGTAGTATCCGTTCAGGCGTTTGGGTTGAAGCTGGCATGTTCATGGAGCGGCACCGCTGGTGTGGGAATTTTATTCAGGATCTGGTTGATCAGGTCATCACTGCTGACGTTGTCCGAAAGGGCTTCATAGGAAAGCACCAGGCGATGGCGCAATACATCCAGCACCATATCCAGAATATCCTGAGGCAGAGCATAGCTGCGCCCCCGCACGTAAGCCAGGGCGCGGGCTGTCAGGATCAGGTTGATAGAAGCGCGCGGGCTGGCCCCAAACATGATGTAAGGGGCGAGCTCCTTCAACCCAAATTCCTGCGGTTTGCGAGTGGCAGTCACAATTCGAACGGAATATTCGATTAATGCCGGATCTGCGTAAACTTTATCAGTTTCTTGCTGCAAACTCGTCAGCTGTTCGCTGGTCAGCACCTTTTGGACGGCTTGCAGGGCGCCTGTCATCCGTTCAACAATGACAAACTCCTCGGTTGCTGTCGGGTAACCGACCAGCACTTTCAGCATAAAACGGTCCACCTGTGCTTCCGGCAGTGGATAAGTGCCTTCAGTCTCGATTGGGTTCTGAGTTGCCAGCACCAAAAAAGGGTTGGGGACTTTAAAGGTTTCACGCCCGATGGTTACCTGGCGTTCCTGCATCACTTCCAGCAAAGCGCTCTGGACTTTTGCCGGCGCTCGGTTAATTTCGTCAGCCAGCAGCAGGTTGGTAAATACCGGACCAAGCGAAGTGTTGAATTCGCCAGTTTTTTGATTGTAGATCCGAGTACCGATCAGATCGGCAGGCACCAGGTCGGGGGTGAACTGGATGCGTTTGAATTCACCGCCGATTGATTCGGCCAGGGTTTTAATCGCCAGCGTTTTCGCCAGCCCTGGCACACCTTCTACCAGGATATGCCCGCGGGCCAACAACGCAACCAGCAATCGTTCCAGCATGTGGTCTTGCCCCACGATTACCTTTTTAACTTCATACAGAACGCGTTCCATAGGGAGCCCGTTTTTCTGACTCGCATACTTATCCATCGGCTCTCTCCTTTACTCTAAAACAGCTAACTGCCCAGCCTGCGCCTGGATTTCGCTAAAATCCAGGCTCAAACCTGACCAGATCAAAAAAGCAGGTTTGAAAATACCCAATGCCCCTATCCGTTCAGGCTAAGGACCGGGCTTAATATGGCGGCAGGCCGGCTGCGCCGCCGGCAATATCTATCGGGACTGCGAAACCGATCCCAATAAACACTTCTTGCTCGGTGGGATTGATAATCCCAACCACGATCCCGATCACGGCGCCGCTGCGGTTGAGCAGCGGACCGCCCGAATTGCCTGGATTTACAGCGGCATCGATCTGGATTAAGCCATCTAAAGTTTGCTCGCTGTCGGGAATTTCAAACGAGCGGTTGAACCCGGAGATCACTCCGGCACTCATCGACCCATACAAGCCAAAGGGATTGCCAACCGCAAAAGCTTCATCGCCGACCCGCATCGTATTCGGATTTCCGAGGGTAGCCGGAAAGAATATTTCTGGGAGCTGGTCGGCGACCAGCACAGCGATATCATTTTCTGGTTGCACGGCTGCTACCTGGGCGGGCGACTGGCTGCCATCCGCAAATGTCAGCTGGATGCTGCTGGCATTCGCCACCACATGCAGGCTGGTCAGGATGCTCCCGGCAGTATCAATGATCACACCGCTCCCCAGGCTGCTTTCGGTGCGCTGATTTGAATCCTGCCCCTCGGATTGAATTAATACCAGAGAAGGGTGGATGATCTGGTAGACGCGTGACGAGTGGGATGGAGGCGGTGTGGCGGATGCCAGCGCTTGAGCGACGGTATCATTGACATCGTTGATGGTCAGTTGAGGCGTCTTGGGTGTGAAGGTGCTGTAAAGGAAAATTGCAATCAGGGCTGCCAGCACGCCGGAACCAAACGGTAAAGCGCGCCGGATCTGTGAACCGAAGCGCTTCACTCGCCGTCGCCATACACCGGATTGTGAATCGGGCAATTCAACCATAGATTTCTCAGCAAACTGCAGGAGATCATCGCAGGGTCAATTCTGGTTATTTCGACCCTGGATTGGGAGCATGAAAGCTACTCGAGAGTGGGTCAGGAGTGCAGAGGCATAATCTCTAATCGACGATTTTAAACGATAAAAACTACCCTAATTATAGTTGTTTTTGCTGGGCAAAAATATGAGACTATCCTAAAGAAATAGAAGAAATACAGTTCAGGAGAAAAATAGGCTGATCGGAAACCAATCAGATTTCAACCCAATCACCAGCTTCCTGTCCTGGTCCACGACCAGACTCGGAGCTAACCAGCAGATTCGCCGCCGAGAACAATTCTTGCAAACCAATAAAATACGCCATCAGGTCCGAAAATTGGGCGTAATGATCGGTTTCATCGGAAAATACCTGATCGCTCCACCATACCAGCTCTAGCACCAGCTGCTGGTTTTCCGCCGGATAAATGGTCAGGTGAATATCCAGGTCGAAGGCTGTGGAACGAAGCGCGTAATTGACGCTTAAGTCAGCGATTGACCCAGACCTGAGCCCTTCCAGATGTTCTGGAAAGATTTCCAACGTAATAAACTGGGCCGCATCTGGTTCAGCGGACGGGATGCTGGTGATCCGAAAGTTTTCTGTTTGTTCTGACAGGCTGCTCAGGGCAGGAAACACGGCATTGTCTGGGACAGCCACCAGCAGGGATACTGCTGGCGCGCCATCGAAGGCCGTGATCCAACCCCGGCAGGCTTTCCAGCCCTGAGCGATGCGTTGTACTGTTTGAGCGGCTCTCATCTGCTAAACCCCGCTGCCGCTTAAAATATCCATAAGATGCCCCAATACCATTGTTATATGAGGATGGGCCACTTCAAATTCCTGGATCGCATCGACCAGCTCTTCGATCAGTGTTTCATCTTCATCCTCGTCTTCTTGTCGCAACCTTTTACTGATCTCCCTCTCCAGGTGCTCCAGGCGCTGCTGGTCAGTGTTATCGATCGAGGCTGTGTTCTGAAGAGCATCTTGAAATTCCTTCAATGATTCGCTTAAGCGTTTCTTATCCATTGTGGCAACCTTTCTTGAGAGCACTTATGTGGTTCTCGCATCGTTCGAATTTATTGCGGTCAACCTGATGAACTCGCGCCTTTATTATACTGCTGGCAGAGATCAGGGTGTGGAATTACGGGTTCTTGGGTGTGCTATAAGTCTGTAGAAATTTATTGTAGTTCGTAACTTATGGGCGCAACGCCCCCATAAGTTACGAACTACAGCGACAATATTTTAATACCCTCAGATTCTTTGAGTATGCACTTTTATAATCGGATAATAACACTCGCATATCTTGACTTGCAGGGATAAACAGTATACACTGGGAGGAATTCAAGCCAAGCAATTTAGTGCATGGCTGTATAGATTATCTGGGGACTCACCCCGCTTCTTTAGAAGCGGTTGAAGCTCAGAACAACCTTGGTAAGCAGAATTTTATTTGTGTGCCCACAAAGACAGCAACCCTACATTTGAAGCGTTTCAGGTATCCAGAGAGGAGGGAGTTAACTTGAGCAAGCCATGTAATATTTCCTGTATTGTCCCGCCCTATATGCTGCAGCAGATTTCAGAAAACGGCACGCCAGAGCAGCGCAAGAGTGCCAGCCAAACCGCCATGCTTAGCGACCAAATCCGTGAGCATCGCCAGGAGGAGGTCGGGAAAAAAGCAGTTGCACCCTCGGCGGCGGCAGCTGGCTTGAACCGCAGGGTGTACACTGCGCTGCACAAATCCACTCTTCCAGGCCAGCTGGTTCGCGCTGAAGGCGCACCCGCAGGGGCAGATCTGGCGGTTAACGAAGCCTATGACGGCGCCGGCTCCACCTATCACTTGTATATGGACATCTATCAGCGCGATTCGATTGATGGTGCGGGCATGATCCTTGATTCAACCGTCCACTATCAGGTTGGATACGATAACGCCTTTTGGAACGGCAAGCAGATGGTTTACGGTGATGGGGATGAGGATTTGCCTCCAAATCAGCGCCTCTTTAACCGGTTTACGAGCGCGATTGATGTGATCGGCCATGAATTGACCCATGGAGTGACTCAATTCACCGGCAACCTGACCTATGCATTTCAATCTGGCGCTCTCAACGAGTCTTTTTCGGATGTATTCGGCTCACTAGTCAAACAGCGTTTGCTCAACCAGACTGCCGACCAGGCCGATTGGATCATTGGCGAGGGTTTGTTTACCAGCAATGTCAACGGGGTTGGGATTCGTTCGATGAAAGCGCCGGGGACGGCTTACGATGACCCGGTGTTGGGAAAAGACCCCCAGCCCGGTCATATGGACGATTACGTCACAACGACCAGTGATAATGGCGGGGTCCACATCAATTCGGGTATCCCCAACCGGGCATTTCACCTGACAGCCCTGGAGATCGGGGGTTTTGCCTGGGAGAAAGCCGGACGGATTTGGTACATCACCCTGAGCGATCGCATCCAGGCCACCGCCAATTTCCAGACAGCCGCCAACCTTACGTACACTGTGGCTGGAGAATTGTATGGAGCCAACAGCCCGGAGCAGCTGGCTGTCGTCCATGGCTGGGCCGGAGTGGGTATTACTGTCGGCCAGACTGCACCGCCGCCACCACCTCCACCACCCAATGGCGGGGAGCAGAATCCTGGCTGCCTGCCGTCTGTGATGAATATTTTTAAGAGGCGTTGATGATCATTCACGTTGAACGTACTGGCGGCTTCGCTGGCATGACCGTGCGGTCTGTGATTGACACGGACCAGCTCGATCCGGATGAGCGCCAGAACCTGGTGGAACTGGTTGAATCATCCGGCTTCTTTAGTTCCAGCTTCCATTCACAAACCGATCAACAGGGGCGTGATCGCTTCCATTATTCCCTGACGATTGAAACCAGCGAGCAAAGCCGGACACTAGAGCTGGATGAGAGCGAAATTCCGGTCGATTGGCAGTCTTTAATCCAGTTCATCAATAATCTTGCCCGCCGCTACCGGACCTGATCAGGTGGGTCAACCGGAATATCTGTGATAAATCTCACTCCAGAAATTCCAGGTGACCCTGGTATGCGGCTCTCCCAGGGTATCGGCCTCAGGGAATCAAGAGTACTTTCCCCTGGGTGTGGCGCGCCTCCATGTAGCGGTGGGCCTCTGCCGCGTCTGCTAATGAGTAGCTGCGGTCGATCTTAACTTCTAATTCACCTTTTACGACCCATTGAAATAGATCGCCTGAACGCTGGAGCACCTCTGCACGGGTCCGCAGATAATGGGTCAGGGAGGGACGGGTCAGGTATAAAGAGCCCTTATGGTTAAGTATTTGAGGATCGAGCGAATCCGCCGGTCCGCTGGCCTGTCCGTATAAGACCATCATCCCTCGCGGAGCGAGACAGTTTAAGCCTTTTGCGAAGGTTGTTTTGCCAACGCCGTCATAAATAACTTCTACCCCATGACCTTTGGTCAGGCGCTGTACTTCGGTTTCAAAATCTGCCTGGGTATAAAGGATGACCTCATCTGCACCGGCTCGCCTGGCGACTGCGGCTTTCTCTGGGGTTGAGGTTGTCCCAAGCACCCGGGCTTCGAACTTTTTTGCAATCTGGATCAAGAGCTGACCGACTCCGCCGGCGGCCGCGTGGACCAGTGCGGTGTCACCGGCTTTCAAAATATATGTTGACCGGGCCAGATAATGGGCGGTCATTCCTTGCAGCATCAGAGCTGCGGCCTGTTCGAGCGTGACCTCTGCTGGGACCGAGACAAGCTGGTCTGCCGGTGCCAGCGCAAATTCTCCATATCCGCCGGCGCCTCTGGCTGTCGCCACCCGCTCTCCGATCGTAAAACCGCTCACCCCCTCCCCAATCGCATCGATTGTCCCGGCGAATTCAGCCCCTGGCCGGTAGGGCAGCTCAGTCTTGTACAGCCCCTTGCGCAGGTAAATCTCCACAAAATTCAGTCCGGCTGCCTGAACTTTGACCCGCACTTGCCCGCCTTTGGGTGCCGGCAGCGGGACTTCCTCATAGCTCATCTGGCCTGCATCTCCGAACGTGTGAACCTGGATAGCTTTCATTATCCCTCTTTTCTCTCTGGGGTGGCAATTATTTTGTTATCCTGCCACTAAATTTTCCTGCTGTCCCATAATTTGAAGCCATTTCTGACTTCGTTCGTTTAGGTATTTCCGATGCTGTGCAGCCACAGGCGGTGCAGCCAATAAACACGAACAGTATAGCACTATAAGAGTCTGAATTGAAGCTGCCTTGAAAATAAGGTAGATTTTTATTCCTCCGGGTGGACTTTGTCAATGATGTTTCTTTGGGAAATCTCGTGGTGGACGGGCATTGGGGTGTGAGTGTGCGCAGTCAAAAGGTGTAAACTATATAGGCGAACTCATCCCGCTGAGATTGCCGGCCCCCGATTTAGATTGCCGGGTTTTAGCTGGATGTTTGCGCCAGACCAAGTGCACCAAAGGAGGATTCGTGAAATTGAACCGCATCCAACCGGGTCCGGGCCAAGAATCGGTCTGGGATTACCCCCGTCCGCCGCGCCTGGAAAAAACCAGCAAACCAATCCAGGTAGTTTTCAATGGCGTATTGATTGCAGATACGCGGCGGGCCTTTCGGGTATTGGAAACCAGCCATCCCCCGGTTTACTATATCTACCCGGCAGATATCCGGATGGAATATTTAAGGCCGGTTTCGGGCAGCTCGCTGTGTGAATGGAAAGGGCGAGCCCGCTATTTCGATTTGCAGGTGGCTGAACGCCGTGTGCCAAAGGCTGCCTGGAGTTACCCTGATCCCACCCCTGAGTTTGCCGCCATCCGCGATTATCTTGCCTTTTACGCTGGCCCAATGGATGCCTGCCTGGTTGAAGGTGAGCGGGTCACACCCCAGCCGGGCGGCTTTTATGGCGGCTGGATTACTGCAGATGTGGTTGGACCGTTCAAGGGCGATCCCGGAACTTTGGATTGGTAAGGCGCCAGGATCAGGACCTAAAAGCCTCCAGTATTGCATCCACATTTTCCATCGGGATATCGGTCATCATACGATGGGATGGGGCCAGCAGCAGGCCAGTTCCATCGGGAGCCAGGGCCTTCCGGCAGTCGTCAACGGCCCTCCGGACTTCCTCAGGACTGCCGTACGGCAGAACAGTCTGAGTCGAGATGCCGCCATAGAACGCCAGCTTGCCGTGAAACTGTTTGTGCAGCCAGTGATGGTCGAGAACTTCTGGTTGGACGGGGTTCAGGCAGGTCAGCCCGATTTCAATCAGGTCTGGCAGGATCTGCTGGATCTGCCCAACCGAGGTTTTGCCAATCGCCGTCAGGTCTCAGGCGAAAACAGCAGCCGCTTCTGAGCGCCATAGTCATCTCCGAAATAACCGCTATCCACCCCGAGAGCGAGCATGCGCTGAATCAAGACCAGCTGGATTTCAGTGATCCGATCAAAGAGCTCCTCCACAAAGCCTGGATCCAGGGCAATATCCAACGATGATTGTTCAATGCCGCGCAGCGACCAGGCCCGTTCGAATAATGCAAAACCGAAATTGGGGACGATAAACAATTCGCTGCCCAACTCACTGATCTTTTGTTCGGCTTTATGGAACAAACTGTTCTGGGTCGGATCGGGCCAGTCATAGTCATCCAAATCTTTTGTTTCACTCAGAGGGCTGAACCTGATGTAGTAACCTTCCTCTCTGGTGTCATGGCTGGCTCCCCACCAGTCATAGCGCACTGATCCGGCTTCAGACAACCGGCCTGGGTAATCCAGATCCACCCGCAGTAGGTGATTGTCCAGAAAGGCAGGCAGTTGATCCACCGGCAGTTGGTAATGTTGAGCCATCTTTTTCGCCATATTTGCCGTAGCATTGATCTGGGTTGGTAGCCGGTCAGGCGGTTCGTGGCACAGAGCCCGGCGCAAGCGTTCTTTATGGTTCATCATAGACCTCTACTTTCCTGTTCGATGCAGGCTGGATCATCATCATTCAGTAGTTTTACCCAAGGATGGTGAATATTTGGAGTACAGTGCACAAAATCTACAGATACTTAACGCACCCTGCAGAGCATATTACACCGAGAGTTACCAGACAGCCGGGAATTGAAACAAAGAAATTGTGTACCAATTCTGTTGTTACGCGAGGAGAAATCCAGCTAAGGGTGTTATAGCTTTTGTAACGCACCACCCGATTTCGGTCAGACGTCCCCCCACCTCGGAGAATCCCATAGGACCAATTGGTTTCAAGTTCTCCTTAACCCTGGTTAAGGTGTAAAATAATACCTAAGTTATCTGAATTGAGATTGACCAACCCGGCTTGGGGGCGGGCAGGTAATCAGACAGGAGTGATTAAGATGAGCGATGAAATTGAAGAATCGGTTGCCGATGGCGTAATACCATTCTATGAGCAGGCGGCGGTCCAGGTTGATCGAATCCCGGTTGGCGGTGGAATCCCAATGGGGATCGAATGTGTCTCCAGCCCCGATCTCGGCATCGGGGGCGTTTATGGAACCTGGGGGGATGCATACAGCAACGAGAATTTAACCGAGTTCCTGGAAGAGCGCCTGGGAGAATCTTTGCCAGCCGATGAAAAATTGAACCTGGCGCCCCTTGGTTTCGTATATCGTCACCATATTCCTGAATTGTCGCAGGAAGAACACCTGGAGCTTGAGATTGAAGTCGGGGCTCGCCTGCTTAAAGCTGCAGCCCAGGCTTGTGGTTGGCAGCCTCAGGAAGTGGATGCGGTATTGATTGGGATGAGCGGGCCGGTCGCGGATGATTATGTGGCTCAGATCGCTGATCGGGCAGGTATTTCCCCGCAGGCAATGGTGATGAGCGTTCATAAAGCCTGTGACAGCTCGATGGGTGCCTTGCAAATCGCCTTGAATCCAGACCTGACAGAAAACAACTCTCAGCTTGGTCGCAATTACGCCAGGCTGCTGGAAGGCAAAAAGGTCCTGGTTGGCGGGATCGAAGGATTGAGCCGTTTCCTGAACCGCTCTCGGGACACCAATGCCCTGCAGTTGTTTGGTAATGGGGCTGGTGTCATCGGTGTGATCCCTGGCAAAACCATGAAATTCCTGGTGGGCAAGTCCTACGAAGTATTTGATGACAAAGGTGTTCTGGCAGTCCGGATGTATTACCCGTATCGCGGCAGCCAGTCAGCAAATCGCTCACTGGTAGAAGTAACCGAAGAAGACCCGCGGCATGTGCGCGTGGCGGGTAAGATGCACGAACCGGAGAATAACGAATCGGTTGAGATGGCTGGACCCATGGGTATGGTTAAGCTGTTCGTCCGCTCTGGCGTCCAGGTGGTGAGTGATGTTTACCAGGCTTATCGGGAGCGGCTCGACGAATTGGGCGATTCTTCCAAATCCATCGCGACGGTCATCGTCCACCACGCTAACTACAAGATCAACAAGCTCAAAGCCGCCCAGCTGGCGAAGGGTGGGATCGAACTGCCCATGCCCTGGCTTGTGAGTGAATTCGGCAACGTCAGCGCAGCTTCCAATATGATCGCATTTCTGCGCAAGCTCTCGAGCATGCGGCCGGGTGACCATATACTGTTTGATGGATTTGGTGCCGGAACGTATTATGATGTATTCGCCGTTGAAATGGGCGAGGCATAACCTGAAGTTCCTCTTGTCGTGGCAAAAGCAGTCAAAATGATCTGAACTGGCTGCTGTGAATTATTCGGGTATGCTTCCCACCCGGAATTCACAGTTCGATAGACCTATGGGGCTGCTCATTCTCTAATGGGCAGCCCTTTAATTATTATTCCAATCCTGCTTGCAACTCGTCTGCGGCCCCCCCCCATCTCAGAAGCCAAAATTGGGATTGCCAAAACTACCTTTCCTGGCTAACTGACCAGTCCCATTTGGGCCAAAAGGATGATGGCAAGCAGGCGCATTCATGTTAAGATCGCTTTATAGCTGCGGCCTTGAGACCCGTCAAGCGCGAAAATTAGCTCTCCGAGCCGACACTACTCCCTCCATTGAAATCAACGAGATGCGCCTATGAGTGTACAAACGAATTTTGGCCTGGCAGGCCGCTTGCAGGACGCCCGCCAACTGTTTAACGAATATCCCCGCCAGTTCTGGGTTCTGGTTGCGGCGATGTTTATCGACCGCCTGGGGGGAGCCCTGCTGTTTCCATTCTTCTCACTTTACATAACCAAAAAATTCAACGTCGGTATGACCGAGGTGGGGATCCTGTTCGGCATCTTCGCGGGTACGGGTCTGATCAGCAGCCTGATGGGCGGAGCGCTGACTGACCGGATGGGACGGAAAGGCATTCTGATTTTTGGCCTGGTGATGAGTGCGCTATCCGCCGTGTTAATGGGGCTGATGGACAGTTTTGTGCCCTTTATCATTGTGACGGTATTGGTGGGCCTGCTGGCGGATGTCGGTTTCCCTGCCCAACAGGCTATGGTTGCCGACCTGCTGACCGACGAGAAACGCGCCCAGGGTTTTGGCATTTTGCGGGTGGTAGCCAATTTGGCAGTCACATTCGGGCCAATGATCGGCGGGCTGCTCGCAGCCCGATCTTATTTGCTGTTATTCATCATTGATGCGATCACCAGCCTGATCACAGCCGGGGTGGTTTACTTTGCCTTGCAGGAGACTCGGGCAGCTCCGAAAGCAGACCAACCTCAGGAAACTTTCGGCCAGACTTTCGCAGGCTATTTTCGGGTGCTAAAAGATTCGGCTTTCACTTGGTTCCTGGTCGCCTCGATGCTGATGGTGCTGGTCTATATGCAGATGAATACTACTTTGGGAGTTTATTTGCGAGACGTGCATGGGGTTTCCGAACAGGGCTTTGGATATATATTAAGCCTGAATGCGGCGATGGTCGTGCTGTTGCAGTTCCCGATCACGCGCCGGATAACCAGATACCGTCCAATGGGCATCATGGTGGTGGGGACATTACTCTATGCCGTCGGCTTTGGGATGTATGGTTTTACTTCCCTCTACATTTTCTTCTTGTTTGCCATGGTGATCATCACGGTCGGTGAGATGCTGGTATCCCCAATCTCACAGTCAATCGTGGCGCGTTTAGCGCCGGAGGAGATGCGCGGCCGATATATGGCGACTTACGGATTTAGCTGGATTATCCCTACCGCCATCGGCCCCTTGCTGGCAGGCCTGACCATGGATTATATTGACCCAAATTGGGTCTGGTATGCCGCTGGATTGCTGGGCGTGGTTGCGGCTGGAGCGTATTACTACATCGAAGTACGGACCGGCAGAGCGCGTTGGGCAGTGATTGATGAGCGCTTGCAAATTATCGAGCAGCTCGAAGAGGGGGCAATTACTGCCGAAGATGCCGCCAAATTCTTGGAGCAGATTGGCGAAGGGCGCTGGGCAAGGCTCGCCCCAACCTTGCCAGCCGGGAAAAAGCGGCACCTTCGCATTCAAGTGAGCGAGCTGGCAAGCGGCAACATGAAATCCGACCTGCGCTTGCCGGTTGGGCTGGTCAATACAATTTTATATACTTCCGGCAGGCTTTCAGCGGATCTGGAAGAAATTGATCATGACCGATTGCGCCAATTAATCTTGTCCAGCACGGCGGACAACCAACCGCACAGCATGGCGACCGGCGACCAGACCCAAATCGATATTAGCCTGGAATAGAGCAAACCCACATGGCAGGAGCGAAAGAGTTGTCTGGCAGGAGCGAAAGTTTATTGCGCATAGCTGGTGAGCTGCTCTGGCAACTCGCCCCGCCAGGACTCTTTTTCTTTTCGGTATTCAAATACTACCCTTACCGGGATGTGTTCGCCCTGGATCTGGATGAGGGCATAAACTTGATGAAAGCCTTACTGGTAGGCCGCGGCTTTCAGCTTTACAGCCAGATCTGGAGTGATCAGCCACCAGTCTTTACCTACCTGTTGAGCGGATTTTTTGAGCTAACGGGCTACCATGTAAATGCCGGACGCCTGCTGAGCCTGCTCTTTTCAACCCTGCTCATCTGGGCAGCCATTCAGTACTTGCGGTTAGTCTGGGGACGGCTGGCTGGCCTGTCCGGTTTGGTCCTGATTTCGCTGCTTCCCGGCTACCTGACTTATAGTGTGTCGGTATTGATTGGGCTGCCGTCCCTGGCATTTGCCATTGTATCCATGCTGCTTCTGGTGCTCTGGCACCAGCGCCGCCAGACAGGCTGGTTGTGGTTGTCTGGCCTGATCTTCAGCCTGTCCATATTCACAAAAACGATCACTGCCTTCGTGATTCCGATCTTTATGCTTGGATTGCTCGGGGATACTTACATTCGCCGCCGGAAAAGCGGCCCGATTGGGGACCTGGTTCGCCCGTTGTTCATCTGGAGTATTAGCTTTGGCCTGGCATCTATTTTGCTGGCAGCCTGGTTGGTTGGCCCAACCGGTTTACCGCAGCTGGTGTTGCCGCATTTACAGGCCAGCCGATTGGATGTTTTTCAAACCCCAGACTCGACCAGGACGATCGAATATCACTTGCAATCCGCCTGGCCGACCTTGCTTCTGAGTGGTTTCGGATCGTTGGTCATATTTTACAGGCGGCGCTGGCTGGGGCTTTACCCACTGGCCTGGGCCCTCCTGGCGTATCTGATCCTGGCTTACTATACGCCTGTTTGGGCTCACCAACAGCTGCTGGTGAGCGTTCCGGCCGCACTGGTGGCTGCCGGCGGTCTGGGGGAGGCGATGGCGGTGCTGGTTGATTTTTTCCGGCGTCCCAGGGTGAGACAGGCCTGGCCTTGGGCGGCCGCAGTTGTAATTTTGGCGGCTGTTTTGGCATTGATTGTTCAAGCCCCTCAGGTTGCCGGACAATGGCGCAAGCTGGCTGCAACAGCCCAAAAACCGACCTCCACCGAAACCACGATCCTGCGCAGGCTGGATAAATTCGCGCCACAAACCAACTGGTTGTTCACCGATCAGCCGATGTACGCATTTCGAGCCGGCCTGCTGGTTCCGCCGGAACTGGCGGTGCTGTCCTCTAAGCGGGTAGAAACCGGTAATTTAACCGGCGCGCAGGTTCAATCTGCTTTCCAGCATTACCAGCCAGAACAGGTTTTGATCGGGCGGTTCGATTTTCCTGGCTTGGACCTGGCTTTACAAAATGGTTACCGCTTAACCTACGACCGGCCTGAGATCCAGCTCTTTGTACGCACGGATCTTAACTAGCCGCTGAGATTGCGGTCTATTAATATGTTAAAAGGCGTCGGAAGGATCATTCCCACCGACGCCTTTCTTGTTTTTCGTACTTACTCAAACCGACAGATACTCTCGCAGTGCATCCAGGCGGTTAGCGCTTCCAAGCTTTTCATTCTTGCCGGCGATGAACTTGGCATATTCGGCCATGAACACTTTGCCTGGCGGTCGCAGATCGAAATTCTCAGGATGATCCCGGAAATTCTCGCGATGCACGCGGGTCCAGACCAGCCGGCCATCCGTATCAATATTGATCTTGGTTACACCCAGTTCGGCTGCGTGCTTGAACTGATCGGCATCCACCCCTTTAGCGCCTTTTAGTTCCCCGCCAGCCGCGTTAATGCGAGCGACTTCATCCTGCGGCACTGAACTGCTGCCATGCATCACCAGCGGGAAGCCCGGGAGACGTTCCTGAATTTCTTCCAGCACATCGAAATGCAGGCCCTGGGTGCCGGAAAATTTAAACGCCCCATGGCTGGTGCCGATTGCACACGCCAGCGAGTCGCAGCCGGAGCGCTCGACGAATTCTTTAGCCTGAGCCGGATCGGTCAGTTTGGCATCGGCTTCACTGACGCTGACATGCTCCTCCACCCCTCCGAGCTGCCCCAATTCGGCTTCAACGACCAGCCCCTTGGCATGAGCGGCTTCGACCACCCGCCGGGTGGTGGCAATATTGTCTTCAAATGACATATGACTGGCATCGATCATTACCGAGCTGTAAAAACCACTGTTGATGCAGTCGTAGCAAGTTTCCTCGTCGCCATGATCGAGGTGAACTGCAAAGATAGCCTCCGGAAAGACTTCGTCTGCACTGCGGATCAGCCCTTCAAGCATCAGTTTGTGGGTGTAGGCGCGAGCGCCTTTACTGATTTGGATGATGAACGGCGCTTTGCTGTCCAGGCATCCACGGAACAGCCCCATGGTCTGCTCCAGATTGTTGATGTTGTAAGCGCCGATTGCATATTTCCCATAGGCGTGTTCAAATAATTTTTTGGTTGTTACGATCATAATGATCCTCTCCCTGAATAATAATTTGACATGAATGATGGACTCATTCAATACTGATTATGCTGGCGTGCAAATGAACGGCAAGGTTATTTTGCACGATCATCGATTGTCTGACCGCTTTAGTTGTACAGGTGATGACAAAGTGATTATACGTTGATTTTCGCCCTTGTGGGTTAAATTCAGCCTCTTTGGGACATACCGTGGTGAGAAGGAATATGGCCATTTGCACCCATACCCCAGAGATGCCCAAAGCACTTTGAGAACTTTGATATTCGAACCCTAATTGCTAAATAGTGTGTTATACTCACAACCTTGTCGTTTTCCGGTTGGCGAACCATATCCACCAGGCGAAAGCCTGCACCAACCTGAAACCGACTGGTTTGGGAGACTTGACAAGATGTAGAACTGGTTTGGATGGATTTTGGCGTAAGCCTAAATTTATCCACACCGAAAAATTCTACCGTGTTTGAGGCCCTCCCACCGGTAACTGTTGGTTGGCAAAGTTGGAATTTGCAATTTCAAGGGCGCCTTGCGAAAGTGTGCAGGGCATTTTTGTTGCGACAGCAGGCTCGAGATCATTGGGATGAGTCAACTGTTGGCAGGCAAATGGAACGCAGCCCTGTGGGGCTAGGCCGGCGGGTGACCCTGGCGGGTGACTCCGCACAACAGATTAGACTCAGAGCCTATCCGATCGTCTGATTCGGGTAGCCGCTCACCATGATATGGAGCTTATTGAATGATAGAAGATTTTTCCCAATTTAACCTGCGCCCAGAGCTGGTGCAGGCCGTAACCGAACTCGGTTATACAACCCCAACCCCAATTCAATCGGTGGTCATTCCAGCATTATTGTCCGGCCAGGATGTGATCGGCCAGGCACAGACTGGAACAGGAAAAACGGCGGCTTTCGCGCTGCCTATTTTGCATCATCTATCCGCTGGGCGAAAATCAGTTCAATGCCTGGTCCTTGCACCTACCCGAGAGCTGGCTATTCAGGTGGCTGAAGCATTTGAGCGCTACGGCCAAAATCAGCCGCTGCAGGTGACGGTTGTTTATGGGGGCCAGCCTTATGGACCTCAGATCCGGCAGTTGAAAAAAGGCGCTCAGGTGGTCGTAGGTACCCCGGGCCGTCTGCTGGACTTGATCCGCAAGCAGGTGCTGGACTTAAGCACAGTCCGCCATCTGGTGCTGGATGAAGCCGATGAGATGCTCAGCATGGGTTTTATTGAAGACATCGAAACGATCTTAGCCGAAATCCCGGCAGATCGCCAAACTGCTTTATTCTCCGCCACCATCCCGGCCGAGATCCGTCGTTTAGCTGACCGGTATATGCACGATCCACAATCGATGACGATCGAAAACAAGCAGCGTACAGTGGCAACCACTGACCAGCGGTATTACCTGGTTCACGATAAAGATAAGCTGGCTGCCCTGACGCGGATCTTCCAGGTTGAAGAGGTCACCAGCGCCCTGATCTTTGCCCGAACCCGGGCCGGGACGGGCAGCCTTGCCAATGAGCTGACCTTGCGCGGCTATCCCGCCGAAGCCTTAAATGGTGATATGAACCAGGAAGCCAGGGAGCGGACCCTCAATCGCTTTCAGGATAACCGCATGAAGGTGCTGGTAGCCACCGATGTGGCTGCCCGTGGTTTGGATATCGATGACATTTCGCATGTCATCAATTACGATATCCCCGAATATTCGGAAGTCTATGTACACCGGATTGGGCGAACCGGCCGAGCTGGTAAAACCGGCACCGCCATCAGCCTGGTTACGCCTAAAGAACTGTGGCGCCTGCGGAAAATTGAAAAATATATTCGCCAAACAATACCACAGGCTGATTTACCATCCGTTGATGATATTCAGAACCATCGCGAACAGAAGTTGATGGACCGGATGATCGTCTGGCTGAAGCGCGACCGGGCGTTGAAAGAGAAGGAGCTCGCAATCAGGCTGGTTGAAGCCGGTTACGACCCGTTGGACATTGCCGCTTCCGCCTTAAAGCTTGCCCAGGCAGAAGAAAAACGCCGGCCCCTGGAGGCGATTAGCCAGGTGCAGGTTGAATCTTCTTTCAAGCGGCGGGAAGGACGCCGGTCTGTAAAGCGGTCCAAAGCCGGCCGGTCCACCCGCACCTCCCATGAAGAGGGCATGGTCCGTCTGATGGTGAACGCCGGCAAGAGCCAGGGCGTACGCCCTCAGGATGTAGTCGGTACGATTGCCCGCTCGGCGGATATTCCAGGGCGCACAATCGGGGCCATATTTATTCAGGATCAGCACACCCTGGTAGATGTGCCCACCCAATATGTAGATAAGGTGCTTGCCAAGACCGGGCGCTACCATATTCGCAAGAAAGCCATCTCGATCGAACGCGCCTGATCAGCTCGATTTGGTATCCAGGTATAAACAGGTCTCTTTTTTCCCGTCCTGTGCGGGAGAAGGTAAAACTGAGCGTCTTTAGGGCCAACGCCCCGAAGACGCTCAGTTTGTAAGGGATATCTCATTCTTGAAAATCGTCCCAATTACTCCGCATACTCGCTCTGCCGACGAATTAACAAGATGATTACCAGTATGATCAGGGCCACCGGCAAGATTGCCAGGGGTATCCAAAGGGCATCGCTAAGCTCCAGCCGTTCGGGTGCCGGGATCGGGGCGATGGTTTGATTGCCTTCGATCCATACATGAACCAGCCTGGCAATCTCGGTCTGTCCATCCGCTTTCCAGGTCTTAATTTGCTTGTTTAGCGTCTGACGTTTTTCAAGCAGGTCTTGGGGCAACACGACGATCTGGAATTCGATCGGATCGCCGGGAAAGGCAACTTCTCCGCGCTCCATCCATAACCGCACCGGATAAACGCCCTGGGAATTGAACTTTTCGCTCTTCCAGGTGAAGCGGGCGTTTTCTCCGGGAGCGACATTGCGCAAGATCGGCAGCGATTCTTCAACCCCCCAGGGGCTGCGGTCCACAACCAGGTGGTATTGTCCGGCGAACCAGGTCGCCGAACCGTTGTTCTGCAGTACGATGCGGGTGGTCAGCGCTTCTCCCAGCACCATGACCGGCCATTCGGGATTCTGAACTGGACTGGCCAAAAGAGTTGGTTCAATCCCGGAGCGCACCCCGATTGCCTGCGGGATGAGCCGGTCCGAGTCGATCATTGATTTTCCCTGGCACAACAGCTGGGTGGATCCGCCTCCATCCAGCATCATCACTTTCTCAGCCCCAAACTCCCGCAGCACATTGGCCGCATCTACCTGGCGGGCTGTCATTGTATTGAAGATATAAACGACTTCGTACAACCTGTCCTGGTTTAAATCATCCACCCCGACAAAAGTGCGCGGCACGTACTGAGCACCCTTTTTGTTGGCCTCTTCTGCCAGGCCAGCCACAATATTGGGAGCGCTCGATCCGTACAGGCTTTTACGGGAGAGGGGTTGAATATCGGCATGGTCATCCCAGAGCTGCAGGACCAGTTTTAAATCCGGAAACTGGTCTATGCCATACCCATCGCTCACCACAGTTCCATTAACTTTAAGCGGGAAGGGCAAGCGGGTTGGATCTTCGAGCATATAAAAGAATTGGCCATTTGAAACACAAAAAGCGGTCGAATTAGCTGTTGAAAAGTTCTGCCAGTAGCCCTCCAGAGAATTGAAACCCAAACGCGGGTCGTCCCCGCCGTACACCCCTCTGCCAATCCGCGGTTCCCGAATTGCGGCATGCAGCAGTTCGATGCCGGCGCTCAGGCCAAGATCGATCACCTGGACGTAGTCGGGATTTCCGCTTGGATATTCCTTTTGGAACAGCCAGACTCCGCTTGCTTCGGAGATGAGTTTGAATCCTGGCGGTACCTCCGGCTGCAACTGCTGGGCCAGTGCAGTTGGACTGGCGAGCAGGCACAAAGCGCTGATGATCGCTGCAATCCAGTAAAACCGGCGGAAATGCTCAGAGGTCATGCCTCAATTATAACGAAAAGAGTTTAGACACATCCAATTTCGCCAGGATCTCGCTCAGGTGTCGCCGCCCGAGACGAGGGGTGGCGATGGACGAAAATAGTGACCACCGTTTGTTGGAGTACTGCCGGTTATCCAACCAGGCTTTGGATCAAAGCTGAATCAAACGAGGAAGTTTGGCTGGCGACTTCATGATTTTGCTCGCTTGACTTGCATTTTTTTCTCCACTATACTAAATCAAGATTGTAGAATTTTATTCAATGGGAGCAAGGGCACTCCCCAAGAATTAGAAACCTATTCGGCGAAGAGGGGAACCGTGATTGCAGGCTTTCCCCTTACCAGGAAGAGGGAGGTGTCGGGGTGGGCGTATTTAAGGACAGTCAACAGTTTTATGCCACAGTGGGGGAGTTAATGGATCGGGCCAAAAAAGACCCTCAAGTAGGTCCAAAAATTGCCAAGTCTGGCCTGATCATTCAATTCAAGTATACGGATCCTGATGCCATGACGACCATCAACGCCAGAGATAAACCGACCGAGGCTGGCTCCTTCGTGGACATCATTCACGGCCCATGCAGTCTTAAACCGGATGTGACGATGAGCATGAAGGCCGATATCTCGCATGCCTTCTGGCATGGCAAAGTCAATCTTCTAACCGCATTGGGCAAGAAGGATATTGTTGCCCAGGGGCCCATCCCTAAGATCATTAAGCTGCTGCCTGCGGTCCAGCCGCTTTACAAAGTCTATCCACAACTGCTGCGCGAGAAAGGCTTTGGTGACCTGGTATTGCGATAAAACGGAGCGAGGGATGTGATATGAAGAAGATCTTGTCGATTCATATCAATGAAGGTGATGAAACATTTGTCACCGCGTTTATGGATGAAGAGATCCAGATCCGCTGGATTGGTTGTGGTGGAGATCCGGAGCAGGCCCGAGCCCTGATTGCTGAGAATGACGGCAAAGTGGATGCAATTGGCCTGGATGCGCTCCCAGACCGCCTGGCATTGGGCCAAAGCCGGCGGGAACATGCCATCGGTAAGAGCTTAAAAAATGCTGCCCGAATTACTCCGGTAGTCAATGGCAGCGGTATCCGGAATGCCATCGAACGCTGGGGTGTGATCCTGGCTGACCAGGCTCAACCCGGAATATTCAGCCAAAAACGAATTCTATTGGTGCCCGGCCTCAATCACAACGGGTTGGCCCATGGCCTGGCGCGCTATAGTAAGCGCATTCGCTACGCAGACCCGGTGGTGTATTTTGCCATGCCGGATTTCCCCGGTGTGGGCGCGCGCATGACTCTTGAGCAGGTCGCTGGTCGTACCCTGGAGCAGCTGGTCGAGGCACCGTTCCGGCGCATAACTCCCCAACCCGGCCAGCCGGGTACGGCTCGCAGCCCAGATCCATTCAAGTGGGCAGATGTGCTGGCAGGTGATATTGGCGCTATCCGCCGTTATGCTCCATCCGAATTGCGCCACAAGATTGTTGTGGTGAATGCTTCCAGTGAAGAGGATCTGCAAGATTTAAGCGCCAGGGGGGTATCGATTGCCATCACCTTAATCCCTGATCTGAACCACAGCGGCGCCCGGCGAGGTCTTAAAGAAGGTACGGTTGAAGCTATTCTGGCGTCTTTGCGCCCTGTTCGTGAAGCGCCTTTGACTGAAGATACCTATTTGGATATGCTGGCTGATCTGCACTGGGTCCCAGATATCCGTTATTTGCAGCCCGAAGAAGCTGGGATCAACAACTTCGCTTTTGTGATTCACCCCCTGGAAGTTTCCTTTATTCATCAACATCGCTGGTTTCGCTGGACGCGGTTTTTGCCGGACTCTTTGGTTGAAACAGTAGCTGCCTGGATACCGCCAATCTATCTCTCAAAGATTAAAGGCGGGCTCTCACCCACCAGCGGGCAGCGGATTGAAGGGCACCTGATTTCCTTAGGGGCGACACCCCGGCAGATGATGCGCCACAGCGAGCGATTTACCTATCTGCGTCTCAACCAGGCAGCCAAAATGGCGGAGCGTCGCGGCGCTCGGATTATGGGACTGGGTGCCTTCACAAGTGTGGTTGGGGATGCCGGCATCACTGTCGCCCACGAGGCCAGCATTGCGATCACCAGCGGAAACAGCCTGACCGTCGCTGCAACCCTGGAAGCGGCCAAACAAGCGGTTCTCAAGATGGGCGCTACCGACCTCACCCAAGGGAAGGTCATGGTGATCGGGGCAACCGGCTCGATTGGCTCGGTATGTGCCCGGCTGCTGGCCCAGGCAATTTTTAATGTAGTCCTTATTTCAATCGAACCCGAGAAACTCATCGATCTTAAGCGCAGAATCCTGGAGGAAACTCCTGGGGCCAGGGTGACGATTGCCACCCGGCCAGATGATTTGGTCCAGGACTGTGATCTGATTGTTACGGCCACCTCTGCTTTTGGCCAGCGCATTCTCGACATCACCCAATGCAAGCCTGGCGCTGTCATCTGCGACGTGGCTCGCCCGCCGGATATCAACCCTGCTGAAGCGGATTTACGGCCGGATGTGCTGGTGATCGAGAGCGGGGAAGTGCTCATCCCTGGCGAGATTGATTTTGGTTATGATATTGGCCTGCCACCCAAAACTGCATATGCTTGTCTGGCGGAGACCGCCTTGCTGGCGATGGAAGGACGTTTCGAAGATTACACCCTGGGGAGGAATATCTCCATCGAAAGGGTTAAAGAAATTTACAACTTGTTCAAGAAGCATGAATTCCAGCTGGCAGGTTTGCGCTCTTTCGGAAAATACATTCAGGACGAAGATTTGGCCAGCAAGCAAGAACTGGCTGCGCGGTTCCGGTCTGATCCGGATATGTTCGCCCGCTTCCGCCAGGAAGCCGTTTCCCGGTTAGCAGAGATACCGGTTGCGGCTAAGGGCGTCCAGGCCAGCAACCGGGAGGCCAGAAAGTGGGTCTGGCTGGCAGCAGGATTGGGGCTGTTGGGTTGGCTGATTTCGAGAAAAAAACGATCCAACCTGGTACAGGAGTGAAGCATGACGGATAAAAAAGTCGTTTTGGTAACCGGCGTAGCTGGATATTGGGGCAGGCAGGTTGCCAACCAGTTGATCGCCAGTGCGAGTTCACAGCCCCAAGATGCTTTACCTGGCGGGCTAAACGCTCACGTCATTGGCGTTGACATCGAGCCACCCGAGCCTGAGATCGAAGGGCTGGATTTCATCCAGGCAGATGTTCGCAACCCACTGTTGATTGAGCTGCTCCGAACGGAATCGGTGGATACCGTTTGTCACCTTGCTTTTACAGAGAGCATCCGGCCCACGGAAAGCTCCTTTGATATGAACGTTATGGGCACCATGAAGGTCTTAGGGGCCAGCGCTGAAGCCGGGGTCGGTAAGGTAATCCTCAAATCAAGCACTTCAGTCTATGGCGCCAGGCCAACCAACCCTGCTTTTTTGACTGAAGAGCATTCACTGAATGGCAGCCGGGTTTATGGTACAACCCGCGACAGAGTGGAGATTGAAGCGTTTTGTAACGGATTCCGGCGCCAGGTGCCGGAAATGACCCAGACAGTCTTGCGCTTTCCCAGCATTGTTGGTCCAAACGTGGATACTCCCATGACCAGATTCTTGAAACAACCCTGGACACCGACTTTGCTCGGATTTGATCCCCTCATGCAGGTCATTCACGAGCAAGATGTCGCCGCCGCCCTGGTTCACGCGATTGCAGAGGATGCCCCTGGGGTGTACAACGTGGCTGCCGAAGGGGTACTGCCGCTTGCCAGGTTAATGGCATTGGCTGGTAAATTCCCAATCCCGGTGTTTCATCTGTTTGCGTATTGGGGGGCAGGCGCATTGGCGGGATCGGGATCGCAGCTGTCTCGGTATATCCCGATTGAGCTGGATTACATTCGTTATCCATGGGTGGCAGACTTGACCCGCATGCGGTCAGAGCTTGGTTTTGTGCCGCGTTACACTGCCGAAGAAGTCCTGAGAGAATTTGCCGGTCATCAGCGGTTGAGCCGTTATATGCCTGAATCAGCCGCATTGGCATATGACGAAGATCGACTAAGAGATACGCTCGAACGCCGCCGCCGGGTGCGATCCCGCCAGGAGGCTCGAGCTCGGAGTGATGATGGAGCTCACAATGACGAATGAAGATCAGATCTACTGGGATGGGAACGAGACTGATGAGCTAACCGGGCAGTCCAAACCGGAAAGCTCTTTACTATCCGATGGGATCGAAGAGAGCCCGGCTGGCACCTTGTTGGATGACTCGGATGAATCCGCCCGCCAGCAGTTTGCCGATGAATTGGATGATCTGATCGACCAGGTTAAGTCCGCCAATCCGGAATATAACCCGCCGCCTTTTTCTCCCAAGGGACTGATGGAACTGCTGCAAAAAAATATTGGAATGTTTTCGCCGAAAGTGTCTCTCAAACTGTTGGAAAGACTGCGGACTACGATTGGAGAAGACCTGTTCGACCTGGACACCTGGCGCGGTGTCTGGTATGTCGTCAACTACTCCCTGGAATCCCAGGCCGATTTGATCAAACGGCGCATGTCCGGAGAGTATGAGACGGATGAATGGGGCTTTGATCAGGAGATCCTGGATACCGTCAAGCCTTTCTTTGACTTTATGTACGACAAATACTGGCGGGTGGAGACTTCCGGGTTGGAGCATATTCCAGATGAAGGCCGGGCGCTTATGGTGGCTAACCATTCGGGTCAGCTACCTTGGGATGGCGCCATGGTCGGACTGGCAGTACTGAACGAACACCCGGCCCAGCGTCTCGTCCGGACCCTGTATGCGGATTGGTTCCCCACCTTACCGTTCTTTTCAACCTTATTTGTGAAAGCCGGGCAAACCCTGGCGACAGAGGAGAACGGCATTCGCCTGTTGGAGCAAGAACAGCTGGTCGCTGTTTATCCTGAAGGCTACAAAGGGGTAGGTAAGCTCTTCAAAGATCGCTACCGCCTGGCGCGCTTTGGCCGGGGCGGCTTCATCCGCATGGCTTTACAAACCCAGGCTTCGATCATCCCGGTGTCCGTGGTCGGCGCAGAGGAAACCTATATATCGCTGACCCAGGCCCCTGCTATTGCCCGCATGATCCATTTCCCCTATTTCCCTATCTCGCCTACCTGGCCCTGGTTTGGATTGCTGGGTTTTGTCCCGCTGCCGACCAAATGGTATATTGATTTTGGCGAGCCCATCGCGATGGATGGATATGGACCCGGGGCAGCAGAAAATGCGATGCTGGTTTCGCAGCTGGCTGATCAGGTGCGAAATGAGGTGCAACAAATGATCTACAAACGTCTGGCCGAGCGCAAGTCAATTTTCTTCGGTTAGGCTGGCTTTACCGATAAATTTTCGAAAAATATTCTGTTTTAAACCTAACCGGTCATCGACTTAATAAAGACAATTCATGCCTTACTACGCCAATGCTGACCAATTGATCCGGATCTTGAAAAGGTTGTTCGACCGCATGCAGGTAGAAGAGCCGGCAGCCACCCAGGACGTTTCAAACGCCCGGCTGATTATCCGGCTGAATCTGAGTGCCCCTCTGGCGCAAGTCACGATCAATGGCCGGCACAGTCCGGCCCGGGTCACTTTTGGCGCTGGTGCTCTACGCCCAGACCTGGATATCAATTTGTCTGCTGATACTTTGCACGATATCTTGTTGGCCAAACTGCCCTTAAAAAAAGCTTTGGCCAGCGGGCAAATGAAAGTGCGCGGGCCAATTTTTAAAACAGTGGCTTTGGAAAAAATATTTCGCAAGGGACAGAAACTATATCCCGAGGTTTTTCGCGAGCAGGCCGCCAGTGGCCAGGAGCCAGGTTTAGCCGGATAGTAGCGCCTTCATCCGGGCCAGCAGTTCAGGCAGCCTCAGCTGGCGTCCATGGCTTCTAGCGCCAGTTCCAGCTCTGCCAGCGCCCGGCTCAGCTTGCACATTGGGGTTTTCTGTTGTTTTTGCCCGCAGCCGGCGGATTTTGCTTCTAAGACGCGCCGGATTACCGCCGGGTCATTCCCGGATTGATGGATTTCGTTGAGCTCGGCAATAACCAGCCGCCGGCTGATCGGTATCTGATGACGGGCAAGGATTTGCTTAAAGATCGGGTAGTCTTCGGCCAGGTCCATTGTGACCAACTCAAACCCGTGCTGGGCGACAATCATGCGGGCTGAATAGCGCATGATATTGTAAAAGAACATCTGGTAGTCTTCCTGGCGCGGTTCGATCAAGATGATATCCACTGCAGGATGGCTGCGGCGCAGCTGCTTGATGTGATAGTGCAAACCGGCGTGGCTCAAGATGCGGATGGTCTGGTTCGCAATCGATTGAATGCCTTTTTCGCTTAGGTGAGCGCCTTTTTCGCTGGAGGATTTATTTTTGCGATCCAGCAGCGTAATCGGGTTGCGGCTGTGGTTATCGAACGGCACCAGCGGGTTGATGCAAACAACCAGGGTGGCGCCGCGTTCAATCGCCAGGTCTAGACTGGCTGTGCCGCGCAAACCACCATCTACATACTCATCCTCCTCGATCCGGACGGGTTTGTAGAGCACTGGCAGGGCCGATGAAGCCGCAACAGCCAGCGAAATTGGAACGTCACTGCGAGTATGGCGACCAAACACTGCTCGATCGCCAGTGTCCAGGTCAGTGGCGATGATATACAGCTCTCGAGCCAGGTCGTCGAAATTGTTGCTGTGGCCCAGCTCGCTCAGCGATTTGCGGATGTAGGCTTCCAGATTCAAACCGTCGTAAAGCCCGGGAGGAAGTGCTTCGCTCAGGCTCCAGATTAAGTCGAAGAGGGTCATATCATCCAGATTGCTCAGGTAATAAGCCCAGGTTTTGGCCAGTTTTGCAGGCAGGCGCGTGCTCCAGTTCAACAACGAGCGCCAATCCAGGCCGAAGATGTGCTGGCGTTCGATCGGTTTCAGGTCCAGATGTTGGCCCGCCAGGATCCTGAGCATTTCTTCGGGACTGACACCATTTGCCAGGTAGGAGCCTACCAGAGCACCCGCACTGGTACCAACGTAGATGTCAAAATCGTTGACGGTTCGATCCACAAGCAGATCGTCGATCGCTCGCAAAGCACCGATCTCATATACGGCCCCAGTCAAACCCCCTCCTGCCAGCACGAGGGCCGTTTTTCCATTCTTGCTTGCTGCCATAAGAGTCTCGCTCCCCTTATTGTTTACCTGGCTCGACGAAAATCGCAAAGACTGTTCTTGAATCCAAAGACAGGCGTTTCTGGAAAACCAAAATCGATCTTACGATTGGGGTATCAATCCAACTATAGCATTGAGATGATAGCGTGTCAATGTCACCCAAATAGCCCTGAGCAGGTTGCAAGCGGCCTGGCTTGCCACTTTGATCGATCCGATCCTGGGTTTGGGTAACTGGGAAATTCTGGGATAATCCCCCCAGATTTAGGGTAATTTTTCAATGATTTTTATGAGCTTGGTTTGTTCTAACGCTTATGGAGGGTAAGTATGTGGTTTTTTCGAAGCTCGTTCATTGTCTTTGGAGATGACGCACTCAGCTGGCTGGCCCAGTTCTCCGGGCAGAGAGCTTTTATCGTAACCGATGCAACCATGCAGAGGCTGGGCTTCGTTCAGCTGGTCCAGGACCTGCTGAAACAGGTTGGTATCGAAGACCAGGTGTTTGCAGAAGTTGAGCCAGACCCATCCTTGGAAACCGTCCAGCGCTGCGCAGACCGGATGAGTGCCTACAGCCCAGATTGGATCATTGGCCTGGGGGGAGGCTCGTGCCTGGATGCTGCCAAAGCCGCCTGGTTTCTGTATGAAGTCCCGGGTACTGACCTGGAGTCGGTTACCCCGCTGACCGAGTATGGTCTGCGCGCCAAGGCCCGCTTGATTACCATCCCGACTACGGCTGGTTCCGGGGCAGAAGTGACTGGCGGCGCAGTGCTTAGAGATGTCAGCAATCAGCGCAAGCTGGAAATGTCCACGTACGAGATCATTCCTGACTGCACGATCGTCGACCCCCGGTTTTCGGCTGGGATGGATGCCCGTTTGACGGCTGACACCGGGATTGATGCGCTCACCCATGCGGTTGAGGGTTACAGCTGCACATTTGCCAACGATTTCAGCGATGCCCTCTGTTTGCAGGCCGCTCGCTCCATTTTTCGGTACCTGCCGCGGGCCGTAAAATCTGGAGCAGGTGATCCCGAAGCCCGGGAAAAGATGGCAAATGCAGCCACGATGGGGGGCCTTGGGATCGGGAACAGCCATATTGCCCTGGCGCACGCGCTCGGCCACACCCTGGGAGCAGTCTTTGGTATCCCTCATGGCAGGGTTACTGGTTTATGTCTGCCGTACAGCATCGAATTCACTGCTGCCAGTGGGAGCGGACGTTATCTCGAATTGGTTGAAGCGATTGGTCTGCAGTCCGCTGACGAAAAGCAGGCAGGATTTGTCCTGGCGCAGGCAGTACGTGAGCTGTTGGTAGAGTTGGGGCAGCCCCTAACGCTGGCTGAGGCTGGTATCTCGCAGGCTGAGATGGAGGCGAACCTGGACGGATTGTGCGATCGAATTGAAATCGACCCTGCCTTGGGAACGTGTAGGCGGTTCCCATACCGGGAGGAAATAAAACGCCTGTTGATCTACAGCTTTAGCGGCCAGGTAGTGGATTTCTAAATGCAAACTGCAAAACGTAAACTGGTGGGATTGGCCTTGGGTGGAGGTGTCGTTCGCGGTCTGGCGCACCTGGGAGTCCTGGCTGTCCTCGAACAGGCTGGTATTCCGATCGACTTTATCAGCGGCACGAGTGCTGGCTCGATCATCGGAGCGACCTACAGCGCTGGGGCGAGCATTGAAACCATCAAAGCCTTTGCGATGAATTTGCGTTGGTGGCACGTGGCCCGGCCGGTTTGGCCTGCCCAGGGCCTGGTCAGCTTCGACAAGATGAGCGAGTGGCTGGTGGAAAAAATTGGCGATCTGGAATTTTCCGATCTCAAAACCCCGTATGCTGCCGTGGCGACCGATTTAGAGAGCGGCTTACCCGTTAAGCTCCATACAGGCCGGCTGGCTCCCGCTGTCCAGGCCAGTTGCTCGGTCCCAGGTCTGGTCAGGCCGGTTCGGTTGGACGGACGCTTGTTAGGTGATGGCAGCCTTTCCAACACCATCCCTGTGTCGATTTTGCGAGAAATGGGCGCCGATTACGTGATCGGAGTGGATATTTTCAGACCCGCAATCCGCCGAAGATTGGGGCCGCTGGGTATGGGTTTTACGGCACTGGAAATTCTGGTCGAACGGGCCGGGGGCGGGATTGACCAGGCTGATTGCTTGATTGCGCCCAAATTAGCCGGAAAAACTTACTTCAGGTTTTCCAAAAAGGAGGAGCTGTATGCATTGGGTTGGGAAGCGGCTCAGGAAAAATTGCCCGAGATCCGGTCTGCGCTTGGGCTGGATTGAGCCTCGCTATTTGTCGGCAGCCATTCGGATGACTTTCAAATTGCCAGCCTGGCTCCCATCCGGATAAGTTAGCGCCGCAGCCGAATTTGTACCAGCAACATACCAGCCGCCAGGGCCAGCAGGCTGGCGACCATAATAATCTGCGGACGGATATCCCCGGGTGGCGGCACGCTGGGATGCAGCTTGAAAATGACCGCGTTGGCGGGCTCCAGCACCACATCTTTGGGCAGGCCGTCATGTTCTCGCACCAGGTAGGCAGTCAGCTGCCAGTATTGTTCGGTAGTCAGGTAGCCCGGATTCCACCAGGGCATGGTTTCCACCAGGTAGAGGAATAAATCCTGGGCGTTCTCAAAGCGGGTTAATAAGGTCCCTTCCAGCACAGGCGGGCAGCAAGTTTCCGAAAAAGAAAAGCCCCAGGGTGGGTGATCCGGGCCATGGCAGCCGGACTGCCAGCAATAAGAATCTTCGTCCCAAACCGCCCGCCATTCTTCGGTCAAACCCTGGCCTCGGTCGCCATGGCAAGCCATGCAGACCTGGTAGTAGACTTGAGCACCCAGGTCGGCCTGGCTGGGATTTTCCGGCAGCGGCGGGGCAGCCAGGCGGTCCATGGCCGGGGTAGGTGTGAGCTCCTGAGCTGCTGCAGCACCTGCTCCACAGGCGCCAAACAATCCGGTGATGAGCAGCAAGATAAGTAGTGGGCGCATGCGGGTAAGCATAGTTGAGATCCGCACTACCGGCAAGTGAAGAATGTTCATTCTTTGCTATGACAAAGGGTCAACTCGGCCAGGTGATGGCCTGAACAAGTAGATACGCTTTATCCAGCAGTTAAGGCATCCGGTTGGGGGTGCAGAACCAGCAGGCCGGCCCTTCGCTCGACAGGCATGGAGAAAGGGAAGCGATCGAGCTTTAAGGCAAGCTCGAGGTCCTCGCCCGAGAAATCTTCCCCTGGCAGACCGGTGAACAACTGTCCCGCAAAAGACCGGCGCACCCGATCCAGGAAGGGTTGGGGGTCGGGCTGCTGGCCTAGCAGGAGCGCAGCCAAATAGTCGGCGCAGGCAATATCCTCATCCCCATCTCGATTTTCGTGAATACCTGTGACGACAAACGCAACGCGGTCCGGTTCGAGCCGTTGAATGGCATCAACAGTTGCCCGGGCGCACACAAAACTGGCTGCATAGAGCTGGTCTGCGCCAGTGCTGCGTACTACACCCTGGGTTCCAGCTCCAGTGCGTTGGATCAATCGTTTGCCGCCCAGGTCCAGGTTCAACAGATCTGCCGGGGAATTGCCAAAGTCAAAGCCAGCCGGTCTCAACCCGTCGACTTCGCCCATAACCAGAGAGCCCGGCTGTCTCTCGCGCAGTGCCAGGGCTTCTTCCACCCTGCTCACCAGCATGATCTCCTCAACACCGGCGGCGAACGCATAGGCAGCTGTGGTGAAGGCCCGCAAGACATCAATAACCACCACCAGACCGGTAGCCCGGTGGCAATCGTCCAGGGTCATTTGTGTAATTTTCATAATGGGTTATTCTATCGTATATGGAGGCTTGCGCGCATATTTATAACCAGAGGGTAAACAAGGAGCTTATAGAATGGTTATGGGCCCCGATGCAGCCAGAGCGAAGATCAATTCTACAATTTTGACGGCTTCCGATGAAGGTTTTAAAGAGCAGGGCTTTCAAGATAAAGGCTTTCAAGATAACGGCCATCAAGTTGACAAGTTATCGCAATGAGGGTATAAGCAGTGCAGCGGGGCGTAATCCGAGAATCAAGCTGATGCGAATGGATTTGCCTCTCTAATCCCATTTTCAAACTCGCAGGTCATTCGGCCCCTGACGCTCTGTCAGTCATATGGCGGTGAATTGGATGGAGAAAAAGCCCACAGGACCGATTAAAGTCCTCTCCTTGAGCGATAAAATCGTCCGATTCGTGTATAGCCCGCAGGTTCGGTCGCGTTTTAAAAATATTGATCTGATCATTGGTTGTGGTGATCTCCAATATTACTACCTGGAATATGTTCTGACGGCTTTAAACGCCCCCCTGTTTTTCGTGCGCGGCAATCATGATAAAGTGGTTGAATACAGCGAGGTCGGCCAGCGCACGGCCCCAGGAGGTGGAATTGACCTGCACCGCAAAGTTTGCCACTACAAGGGATTGCTGCTGGCTGGAGTAGAAGGCTCGCTGCGCTATCGTGTTGGCCAGTTCCAATATACCCAGGCAGAAATGTGGAATAATGTATTCTCTCTGGTGCCCGGCTTGCTGTATAACCGGCTGCGATATGGTAGATTTCTGGATATGTTTGTAACCCATGCGCCCCCAGCCGGTATTCACGATCGAGATGACCTGACCCATAGGGGGATCAAAGCATTCCGATGGTTGATCCGGGTTTTTCATCCGGCCTATCATATCCATGGCCATATTCACATCTACCAGCCGGATGAGGTCACTGAAACCCTCTTTGGCTCTACCCGGGTGGTTAATGTCTATAGCTATCGTGAAATGGTTATCGACCTGAGTTCGAAGGATTCTCCGGTCACGACCAGCTCACAAACCGGGCTCACCCCATAAAATCAGGCTTTAACGGAATTACTGGAAGCAAAGCAAATGTGGCTGCCGGTGAGCAGCGTGCTCCGCTCACCGGCAGCCACATCCATTACGTGGGTTTGGGTTGCCCCATACCTTAAAACGGGGATTCTTCGCCCACATCAAGATAAAAACTTTTCGGTTGTTTCTAGACTCCCACAGAGGGTCTAGCGGCAAATCAGGATGGGTTTTTGGCATTCATGCAGGACAGTATCCACCGCACTGCCCAGGACCACTTCCAGAACCGGATTGTAACCATAACCGCCCATGATCAGCAGATCGCAGCCCATCCGTTCGCTGACCTTGAGAATAGTCTCTGCGACAGCCCCGCTTTCTTGAATGAAGTTAGCTTGAACCGGATAGTCTTTTATGTAATTTTGCGCTTCCTGGCTGGTGGCTTCATCGACCCGGCTGCCATCCATCACGGTAACCACAGTCAGCTGCAGATCCCACTTGGCAGCGATATAAGTTGCCACATACAGCGCCTCTTTGCCTTTTGGGCTGCCATCGTAGGCCAGCAGCGCGTGGGTCATTGGCCCATGGGTTTGGGGGGTTGCAAGTATGGGACGCGGGCAGCGCTGGATAATCTCCTGGAAACCCGAGCCCAGACGGCCTAATGGTTGGCGTTCGGGCGGGTAAGCCAGGTTGACGATGACCAAATCCACCCAGCGTGAGAGATGGCAGATCTGGCGTGAAATTTCGCCAACCGCGATGCTGAAGTTGACGGGTATTCCGGCTTGCTCGCAGCGCTGAACGAATTCCTGCTTCACGGCCTGGGCAGTTTCACTCTCTTGAGCCTCTGCGTTTTGAACCACATGCAGGCCATGGATCTGGGCGTTTTCCATCCTGGCAACCAGAATTGCCTGCTCAACTGCGTTCCAGCCACTGGGACGACCGCTGACCGGTACCAATATATCACTGAACAACCGGCCTTCCTGCCGCTCCTGGCTGCGTGCTTTCCGCCACTGGCCCACCGGCGGACCAGCTTCAAAGCGGTTTAAGGTCGTTGCATCCAGCAACCTCTCCCCAAGTTTGGCAATGATGGGTTTTGGCCGGAAGCTCTCCACCAGATCGCTGGCAGCATCTGCAGGATCGATTTTCCATCCCAGTTGTTTTTCCAGAGCTGCCCGGTGTTTTGTCAGCCAAAGATAGAGGTCCGCCTCTGTGCGGTCCGGGAAAGAACGCATAATGCCTTGATCGCGGATGACATCGGTGATCGGGAGATAGACAGTATCGTACCAATGCGCTACGGCTTCCAAATAGTCCACTTCCTGGTTCAATTCTATGCCCATGTAATACTGGTGAACTGCGATGTTTTCGAGCAGCTTGGGGTATTGTCCGGGAATGGTCACGTTCAGGTCGGACTCTGGGCGCAGCTCGTCCAGGTGGGTTTGCTCCAGGAATTCAGCGTACTCAGCTTTTAAGATCAGCTCATCTGGGGTGATATCGGCTGTGAGTGGTACCCGTGTGCGGATTTCGGTCACATAAGCCTGGATCGAAGGAGCGCCCACCTGGCGGGCAACCGAGACACGATGGTTCCCATCCTTCACAAAATAAGCGTCCCCGATCTTGTAGACTTCGATTGGGGGCAGCCCCCTGAGGCTGGTGGTAGCCATCTTGACCCGCGCCCAGCGATCTGCGCTAACTTCTGAGCGCGGCAAGAAATCGCGCGTAAACTCGGTGTAGCGTCCCACGCTGCCGATAATCGCTTCTAGCGGGATATCCTGCAAACCACGCTCGGACCAGCCTTGGATTTTCAGTTTTTGACGCACTTCCTCAAATGAGAGCAGCTGATCTGGCGCACCCGTCAGGCGGCTCAGAATATCTTGGATTGCGGCTTTATTGCGGGCTTCGTAAAAATCATTGATTGCAGTACCCAAATTTTCTTGCGCCATTTTATTTTCCTAACAACCAATCGTTTGATTGGGTATATGCATGGTAGCTGTTTTGAACCAGCCCTATTCCGAAAGATTTCCTGACTTTGATAGCAGTGATTTTACAAGACTATTTATATGTGCGTGCTGAATAATTATACCTGGATCGTCTGATGCCAAATTTTACCCTGGTTTTAGTGGTCCTTTCGGCAAGTCATGCTTGTTTTGTTTGCAAAGAATTTAGCGAAAGAACCGCTTAGTGGTCTGTCAATATGAGTTCGATAGATGTTTGTGGGCGTAATTCGCCCACAAACATCCATCTAAAACACCTTGACTGAGTACTTAGCCGTGATTGCCTCCAACTTTCCACAGGAATTCCCGGACAGGGTCCGGCGCGAGAAAAAGCAATACTTGAGAGCCTGGAAGAAGGTCCAAGATTGAGAAGTTAAGTTATACTCGCTCATAGAGCCGTTAAATCAAGCTTTTCTTAATTTGGGTAGGCAAAAGGCTGTACTGCTCTGGCAGACCTGGGCGAATATGCAATTGGAAAAGAAAGAGGCACGCATGGCAGCTCCTCATTTGACATTTTTTTGTGAACTGGAACCCGGCGCGTTAGCCACTCTGATGGGGCGCAAGCTGATCGCTGACCTGGCAGAGCTTAATGCCAGCCTTAGCCTTGGAATCCTGGATTTCAGCCCGCAGCGTACCCAGGTCGTCCAGCGTTTGAATCAGGCCGGCATCCCCGTGGTGGCCTGGCTGCTGCTGCCAAAAGACCAAGGCTATTGGTTCAATCTCGATAACGTCGATCTGGCTGCTGCCCGTTTCCAGGCGTTTAGGGAGTGGACTGGCGAGAATCAGCTGATTTGGGATGGTGTCGGCCTGGATATTGAACCAGATATTCGCGAGTTAGAGGAGTTGTCGGCAAGAAACTGGCCCAGGCTGGCTGGCAAGGTTGGGGCGCGTGTACTCCGGGGCGGCCGGTTAAAAGCAGCCCGCCAAAAGTATCTTGAGCTGGTCGCAGACATTCGATCGGCTGGCTGGAGGGTTGACAGTTACCAATTCCCGATCATTTCCGATGAGCGCAAGTCGCGCTCCACCTTGTTGCAGCGCCTGGCGGGTGTGGTCGATTTACCCGTTGACCGGGAAGTCTGGATGCTTTACAGCAGTTTTTTGGGTAAGAATGGACCCGGCCTGTTAACCAGCTATGGCCCCGACGCTCAGTCCATCGGGCTGGGCAGCACTGGTGGGGGGGTAGATGTTGGCCTGGGTGATGAACGCCGGCTGGGCTGGGATGAGTTATCCCGGGATCTGCGCCTGGCCTGGTACTGGAATGAAGACCTTCATATTTTTAGCCTCGAAGGCTGCGCAGAGCAAAATTTTCTACCGCGCTTGAAAGCCTTTGTTTGGGATAAACCGATTTTGATGCCCGACCTGCCAACCGAAAGGATCAATGCCTACCGAGGCGTGCTCCAGGCCGTGCTGTGGGTCAGCACGCACGTTGTTTCAATCCTGATCAGTCTCCTGCTTGTTTGGTGGGCAATCTGGCGGCTGCGGCAAATCCTTCGCCGTCCAGACAGCCAGGCTGCTGAATAACCATCGCCATCTAAGTCAATTCATCCAAACTACTCTGTCAAACAGGCTGACGAGATCTGTGCAGCATCAGCCGGACTAAATTTTATTTACGAGCGCAGGCAGATGAACTCGTAGGGCTTCAAGGTGAGGGTATCCATAGCGTGCTGCTCGCCTTGCAATAAATCCTGAAAGCTGTAGCTCAATCCATAAAGGCGGAGCAGATTGGCAGGAATGGTTTGTTCAGCCTCGCTGAAATTTGCAAACACCAGCACCCTGTCTGACTCGTTCGTGCGCACATAGGCAAATATATGGGGGTTGTCGGCCTGGATGATTTGAAGCTCATTGCCGGAAAAAACCTTTTCAGATTTTCGAAGCTGAATCAGACGCTGCAGGCCCTGGTAAATCCGGCCCTCAACACTGTCGGGGTCGCTGCGCCTGCCGTAAATTTCCTGGCTGGCATAAGGCCGGTGGACCCAGCGGCTGTCCCGGGCTTTATCCGGGTCATTGCGGTAAGTGTAATCATTCAGCATGCCGGTCTCATCACCCAGATAAATCAGGGGTATCCCACCGATTGTCAGGATGACGGCGTGCATCAGCAGGAGCCGCCGAACTGCCAGCTCAATTTCGGTCTCAGTTTCTTCTTTGAGGGCTTTTTCAAGCCCAGCCAGTGAGGCGGCGGTCCCTGATATGCGGGCGTCACCAGTCGCGGGATTCTCCTGAAAGGGCAGTCCACGGCCAAAACTGCCATCAAAACGGCCGGTATAAAATGCGTTTAAGAACTGGCGGTGATCGTAGCCGTTTATATTCAGCAGGGCTGCGTCTTCATCCGAAAATGTCCAGCCGATATCGTCATGGCAGCGGATGTAGTTCACCCAGGCGCAGCCAGTTTTAATCTTAAACCGCTCGCTCATCGACTGGCTGAGAAGCCGGCTGTCGCGGGTTGCCAGAGAATTCCACAGTAATGCCATCAACAAAGGGTTGTAGGATAGCTGGCACTCATCGGGGTCGATATATCTGGCGACCTCATCTGGATGGACGATGGCTTCCGACTTGAACAGCAAACTGGGTGCAGCAATCCTGGCTGCCGCATTAAAGGCCTGGATCAGGAGATGAGCCTCGGGCAAATTTTCGCAAGTGGTGCCCAACTGCTTCCAGATGAAAGCGACTGCATCCAGGCGCAGTACTTCGACTCCGGCGTTGGCGAGCGACAGCATCTCATCTGCCATCCGGTTGAACACAACCGGGTTTTCATAGTTTAGATCCCATTGGTAGTCATGGAAAGTTGTCCAGACCCATTTTTCGGATTCCGGGTTGAATGTGAAGGCCCCGGGATGCTCGCTCGGGAAGATCTCGCGCAAATGAGCTTCATAAGCATCGGGTATTTTCCGATCTGGGTACATCCGGTAATACTCTTGAAATTCCTGTTCGCCAGCCTTGGCTCGTAAGGCCCACAGGTGCTCGTCGGACGTGTGGTTGAATACCAGATCAAGCACCAGGCTGATGCCTTGTTGGCGCAGATCGCCGGCCAGGCTGGACAATTCTTCCATGCTGCCCAGGGCCGGGTTGACTTCCCGGTAGCTGCTGACGGCATAGCCGCCATCATTGTCACCTTGGGGAGCCAGGAAGAGCGGCATCAGATGCAGATAGGTCAGTCCCAATTCTTTGAAATAGGGTATCTTTTCCCGGATACCAGCCAGATCACCGGCAAACAGGTCCACGTAGCAGACACCGCCCAGCATCTGATTGGATTGGAACCAGAGAGGCTCCTTTTCGCGCCCCTGATCGAGAATTTTTAAGTCGTCAGGCCTCGACAACCAGAGATTGGCCATTGTTACGAGTAAATCCTCGAGATGATAAAAGAAGTCATACTGGCTGCTGTATAACTGGAAGTAAATCTGGAACAAGCGTGGGAAATGTTTATCCAGCCGCCTGACGAACTGGTCCCAGGCTTCCGGTTCGGCTGCCGCCTGTTCAGCGAAGCGGGTTTCCAGGCGCGGCAGCAGGCGGGCCAACGAGCGTTCCAATTGGGTGGCAGATTTATCCATCTTATGACTCCGAATGGCTGATAAAATCGTCCACTTGCTGGCGGGAAGGCAAGGCGGGAATAGCCCCGCGTTGGGTAGTGGTCAGGGCCCCCACGGCATTCGCATAACGGCAGATATCCGAGAGTAGCGGCTCGTCCAGTGGTCGGTCCAGGTTTTCGGTCAGCCCTTTAAGCAGTCCGGCCACAAATCCATCTCCAGCACCGGTCGTATCCACCGGTGTGACTGGGAAGCCAGGCGCATTGCCTGCCAGCTCTGGAGTGAAGTAGGTGCATCCGCCTTTTCCACGGGTGATCACCAATAATTTTAAGTCGTCATGCCACAGGCTGCGGGCCCCGTCTGGAATAAGCTCGTTGCCACTCAAAAAATTCAGCTCTTCCTCGCTGATCTTAATCACCTGGGCAAGTCTCCAGGCATCCAGGATCCCCTGGCGGGCCTCACTGGCACCTGGCCACAAGTTCAATCGTAAGTTTGGATCATAAGAAACCAGCAGTCCGGCAGCCTGGGCGATCGCGATTGCCTCCAGGGTGGTTGACCGGCTGGGCTCACTGATCAGGCTGATGGATCCGAAATGGAAGATCTTCGCACTGCGGATATAATCGGCTTTTAATTCATCCGGCCTGTAAAGCATATCCGCGCTGGGATGGCGATAAAACATAAAATCCCGCTCGCCGTCCGCCATCAGGGAGACGAAGGCCAGAGCTGTGCGCGCTTCACTTGCGAAGCACAGGGCCGAGATATCCACCCCGGCCTGTTCCAGGGTCAGGGCCAGGAAGCGCCCAAACGCGTCATCGCCAACCTTGCCCATAAATCCGCTTGGTATGCCCAATTTGGCCAGCCCGACTGCCACGTTAGCCGGGGCGCCGCCCGGCGCTTTTTGGAAGGCAGGCGCTTCAATCAACGTTACGCCCGACACCGTTGGCACAAAATCGATTAACAGTTCCCCAAGCGCGATCACCTCTGGCATCGTTTCCGACCCTCCCATAAACAGATTTTCTGTCTATTCAATTCCACTCGTTTCCTGCTTCGATATCGGTGATACCTTAACGCCGTGTTCTGAATCACTTATTTAGCCATCAAGGTATGCAGCATGATTGAAGATTTAATGATCCCATTATACTTGCTCTGGGATTCACTCCAGTGATCCGCATCCACGCGGATTCAGAAGGTCGTCTAAGTGGTCTTTGCTGCAAGTCACTTAAGAAAAATCAGATTTTGTGGTGTTCGGCTTGGGCGGTGCAACCGCCCAAACCGATCACCACATAAGCCTCTGATTTAGCGAGAATACTGCTAAAATCCAGCTTACGAAGAATGTGAACCAAATCCGTTTGCGGTACAATTGAATTAGGACTTATCCGAAAATGGGAGTGTGAATGTACATGCACGCTCGGCACCCATTGATAACCACAAATCCGCTTGAATTTTCGAATAGAACCTTATTGTGGTGCTGTGATGCAACTTTTAGTTCAGTCCCCCGTAATTAATACAGGTTCATGATACTTTCCAAATTTCAGCGGAACTACGAAACTGCTATAGATATTAAATGCCCGAACGGGCGATTCTAAACAGGAGCTTAAAATGAGACGTGGCGCTATCTTTTGGGGCGGAATGCTGGTTTTATTCGGCCTTTTATTTTTGCTCAGCAATCTGGGTTTGGTTGATTTGGATGTCTGGTCACTCTTCTGGCCAATCCTGCTGATTGGGGCGGGACTGTGGTTTCTATACGGCTACTTTGTTCGCCCGCAGGCAGATGTTGAACATGCAGCTATCCCGCTGGAGGGTGCAGACCGGGCGCGGCTGCGTGTCAATCATGCAGCCGGCAAGCTGAGCGTGTATGCCGGAGCGGGTGCAGGCAGCCTGGCGGAAGGCGATTTCACCGGCGGGTTGGATCTTTCCAGCCGGCGAAGTGGTGACACGCTCGATGTGAGCATGAAAGTCCCCACGCAGGTGTTTGTATTTCCTTTTGGGCCGGGCACTACTCTGGACTGGTCGTTTGGCCTAGCTCGCCAGGTTCCACTCGAACTGGAGTTTGAGACCGGGGCGAACGATGCCCAGCTCGATCTAACCGATTTGCAGGTCAGCCGGTTGCAGTTGAAATCGGGCGCCAGCTCTACTGTTGTGCGCCTGCCCGCCTCAGCCGGGTTGACCCAGGTCTCGGTTGAAACCGGGGCGGCCTCAGTCAAGCTGTATGTCCCCCAGGGTGTAGCCGCCCGAATATCTGGCAGCTCCGGGCTGGCTTCGATCCAGGTGGATGAGCAGCGCTTCCCACGGGCGGGTGCTTATAACCAATCGCCAGAGTATGAAACTGCGGAAAATAAGGTGGAGATTACGATCTCCGTAGGAGTGGGCTCGGTTGATGTGAGTTAGGTTTGAAAAGGAGCACCCCCATGAAACCTGCCGGGCAAAAAACTGCTGAAGGAATCCTGTACACCGATATGTACCAGCTCACCATGGCTCAGGTGTATTTCCGACAGGGTCTGCACGAAAAAGAGGTTCAATTTGACCATTTTTTCCGCAGCTATCCGGATTATGGTTCTCACAAAGCGGGTTATTGTATTAGTGCAGGCTTGGAATGGCTGCTGGATTGGATGGAGGCAGCCTATTTTCGGGATGAGGATATTGAAATCCTTCGCAGCCAGAAAACCAGCCTGGGCAGCCGAATATTTGAGGATGATTTCCTGGATTGGCTGCGCCAGAATGGCGATTTTTCAGGCTTGAGTCTTTCTGTCATCCCCGAAGGGCGGGTGGTGCACCCCAATGTCCCATTAACCGTCGTGCGCGGCCCGCTGGCGATGGCCCAGGTCCTGGAAACATCTCTCTTAAACCACCTGAATTATCAAACCCTGATTGCTACCAAAGCGGCTCGTATCCGTGAAATCGGGCGCGGCCAGCTGATGTTGGAATTTGGCTTGCGCCGCGGTCAGGATAGAGGCGCCAATGCCGGGGCCAGGGCCGCGCTGATCGGCGGGGCAGATTACAGTTCCAACGTAGGCGTGTCCTCGGTGCTTGGCTATCCTCCAAAAGGCACCCACGCCCACAGCATGGTCCAGCTCTTTATGGCGCTGAACCGCACCGAGCTGGATGCATTCCGGGCCTACGCGGAAATCTATCCGGATGACTGCCTGCTGCTGGTGGATACCATTGACACCCTTGAAAGTGGGGTTCCAAATGCTATCCGAGTTTTTGAAGAACTGCGCCGGCAGGGGCATAAACCGGTTGGCATCCGCCTTGATTTCGGGCGACCTGGCCTATCTGAGCATCCAGGCTGCCAAACAGCTGGACCAGGCTGGCTTCTCGGATGTCTCGATTGTGCTCTCAAACAACCTGGATGAGCTGGTGATCTGGCAAATTATCACCCAGATCGTGGAAGAAGCGCCGCGCTATCAGATGGATGCAGATCAACTGATCAAACGGCTGGTATATGGGGTTGGGACGCGCCTGATCACCTCCTGGGGCGAGCCGGCCCTGGGGGGAGTTTATAAACTGGTGGCGGTCTGCGATCAAGATCGCTGGGTGCCGGCCATCAAGATTTCAGAATCACCCTCCAAAACTCCCAATCCTGGGCACAAAGAAGTCTGGCGGATTTACGATCGGCGTGGCAACGCAACAGCCGATCTGCTGGCCTTGCCGGGTGATGAGATTGGCAGCCTGGATCGGATCCAGCTGCGCCACCCAAGCGATTATTCCAAGCAGCGTGTCCTCGAACGAAGTGATATTTCGGAGATCGAACCTCTCCTGGTGGATATTCTGGAGGAAGGTAAGCTGCTGGTTGACCTGCCCGATATTGAGCGTATGCGCGCCATCCGCCAGGCAGATGTGGAGCGCCTGGATCCGGGTGTGCGGCGCATTATGTACCCGCATATCTACCACGTCTCCCTGACTCAATCCCTTTGGAATATGAAGCAGAGGCAGATTGGCGAAGCATTGGGGTGGGATCAGGTGCAATCCTAAATGGCCTGCAACTTTTCGATTGCCTGTGCGTAAAATGTATGAGGGCTGTCGGTGCACGTTTATCCCGCCCGCGGCCCCATATATCCCAGGCAAAAGCATACTAAAAATCGCCTGGCATAAAAAGAGTTGCCAGCTTTACGTGGCTCCTGAAAAAGCTTTGAACAGTGGAGGAAAACAAGATGTCAAAATGGATTGAATCGCGGCTCATCTGGGGGCTGCTGCTGATTTTTGCTGGCGGGTTGTTTCTGCTTGAAAATCTTGGTATGTTAGCTACCAGTGGAATGGTCTGGGCTGCCCTGTTAGGCCTGGGCGGGGTGTTTTTTATATCGCTTTTTATCCAATCCCGGGAGCAGTGGTGGGGATTGATCCCTGGGATCACCTTGCTGGCGGTGGCTCTGACGATCTTCCTCGATAATTATTTCCCCCGAGTCGGAGATCTCCTGGGCGGCACCATTATCCTGGGTGGGGTTGGGCTGGCTTTTTTGTTGGTGTATCTTGCCAATCGTGAAAATTGGTGGGCGCTGATCCCGATGGGTGTGATGCTGACCCTGGTTGGGGTCTCTACCTTGGATGAATTCACTCGCCTTGACACGGGTGGGGTTTTCTTCCTTGGGCTGGGGCTGACGTTTGCACTGGTAGCCTTGCTGCCATCTGAACGAGCTCAAATGCGCTGGGCCTGGATACCGGCAGGGATCCTGCTGGCGATGGGTCTTGTCATCAGCGCCTCAGCTGCTGCACTGCTTGGTTACATTGGGCCGGTTGCCCTGATCCTGGCTGGCCTGTTCTTTATTCTGCGGGCCGCCCGGTGAGAGCTGCATTAAATACGTTGGCAATCACAAAAACCGCTGGGTTATACGCCCTCACACTTCGTCATTATCTGGCTTCCTGAGGTTGATCACAAGGTGGAACGAGTATGAAACCAAAATTAACCCGCAGTCAAACGGACCAGATGATTGGTGGTGTATGCGGTGGCCTGGCTCAATACCTGGGCATAGACTCAACCTTTGTGCGCTTATTTTTCGTGCTGCTGGCATTTGCCGGGAATGGGATTGGAGTGCTGGCATACCTGCTGTTATGGATTATCCTGCCGGTCGAAGGGCATACCCGGCCGATCAGCTTTGAAGAAAATGTGCGCATGGGCAGTGCTGAGGTTGCTGAACGCGCCCGTATCATAGGTGAGGATTTTCGCCATATGGTTCAGAAACCCCATCCTCAGGCAACTCTGATCATCGGTGTCTCGTTAATTGTCCTGGGCGTAATTTACCTGATTGACAATCTGCAGCTTCCTTGGCTGCAGTGGCTTAGATTTGATATTGTTTGGCCCCTCTTGCTGGTGCTGGGCGGAATCGCCCTGATCCTGCGCCGGGGGCGAGGAGAATGACCATGAATGAGGACCGTCAGCCCCGCCAATACCGGGGCAGCCTGGTGTTCCCGATTATTTTGATCGGGCTGGGGATCATATTTCTGCTCAGCAATGTTGGTGCCTTGCGCGGCAACGTCTGGGGAATGATCATCAACCTGTGGCCCATTTTGCTGATAGCCATCGGCCTGGATGGCATCTGGCGCCGTGAAGGTCTGGTTGGTGCTACGGTGATGATCGTGCTGGGGATCGTGTTCCTGCTCAGCAATCTCGGCTATCTGGAGCTCAACGTGTGGGCGACAATCTTTCGCCTGTGGCCGATCCTGCTGATCGCGATTGGCTTTGATGTACTGATTGGCAGGCGCTCGATGATCGCGAACCTGATCGGCCTGATGGTCATCCTGGCACTTCTGGCGGGAGCCCTGTGGATCTCCGGGATTGGGGTTGCCGGCGGGCGGAGTCTTACCGGAATGGAGGTCGGCCAGGTATTGGAAGATGTTTCCAGAGCCAATCTGCAGATTTCCCCGGCAGTCGGCGAGCTGAAAATCAGCGCCTTGAGCGGATCGGGCGACTTGATAGCAGGGCAGGTGCCCGATATGGGTGGTCGGACTGTGCGGGAGGATTATTCCGTCAGCGCTGGAATCGCCAGCTATCGCCTGACCACTGGCGGGGTTAATGTGGTCGGCTGGCCTGGCAGCGATGCCAATTGGTTCTGGAACCTGGGCCTGACCCCCAGCATTCCGCTTGACCTGCGGGTCGATATGGGTGTCGGCAGCATGCAGCTGGACCTGACTGAGCTGCAGCTCGATGAATTGAATGTCAGCATGGGGGTGGGCTCGCTGACTGTGAGTTTGCCTGGGGCGGAGGATTTACAGGCCCAGCTCGAAGGCGCAATTGGCGAGCTGGTTGTGATCGTGCCGCCTGGAGTCGGTGTCCGGGTGGCCGCTGGCTCCGGTCTGGGCGCGGTGGATGTGCCCGCTGGCTATAGTGAAAATAATGATATCTATACCTCGCCGAATTATGATACTGCCCAAACCCAAATCGATTTGAGCCTCAGCCAGGCAATCGGCAGGATTGAAATTCGCCAGTAGCCGCTCCCAAAAGCTAAAACCGAAAAAATTGGGTGTTTGTTGGGGCTTTTGCCCAGCAAACACCCAATTTTGTCTTAAACCTGAATCCAGATAGCTTTGCCATCAAGAGGTTTTGGCCTGGGGGCTTCTTTAATCCGAACCCAGTCCAGGCAGGCTGAAGGTCAATTTCCCATTGCTTTCTTGCAGCCGAATGGCTATGATCTCACTTCCCCCCGCTGGCAGCGGGCGTTCGAAGGCGGCCGCGCTGGCAAGCTCGCCAGCTTGAACGGTTTGGATCCCGAGCTGGTAATCCCCTCCGCCTGCACTGCTGACTTCTAGAAAGTACCATTGCGACTTGCTCAGCGGATTGTTCACGCTGAATAAACTTCCGGTTACCAGATCACTGAGCAGGCTTCCGGTTAACTGGCTGCTGCCCTGGGAAGCGGTCAGCTGAGCTGTCACAGCCTGGCCGTCCACCGCTACCAGCAGCCAATCGGGCGCCGCGCCTGGCATATCGATGGGCGGGGCGCTCAACCCTTGCCAGCGGGCGTGTCCATAAGTGTGCAGGTCATGATAGCGCCGCCACTCCAATTCGATCGCCCGCCCGTCCGGATTCTCGTCTATTTTGCCAGTCGCATCGATCATCTTGCGCGGGTAGCCTTTGCTGTTGACCTCTGAGATGACCGCCACGTGATCCATCTCCCCATCTGCGTCCCAATCAAAAAAAACAACGTCGCCCGCCAGGTAAGGCTCACCCGGATCGAGCAGCTGTCCTGAATAGGCAAAATAGCGCCACATATCTTGTGAGCTGCGGGCGTTGCGCCAGCGATAGTAGTGGTGCGGATTGGCTTGGAAATCCAGCTCCAGGGCAAACTGCAGGTTGATTTCCAGCCCTTTGCGGTAAGCATCCAGGACCAGATCCGTGCAGTCCCCGCTGAAAAAACCACTGAATGGTCCGCCGCACTCTCGGAATGGGGAGGGACAGCCGCGCCCCAGGCTGTAGGGCATGCCGATATCAGCTCGGGCTGCATCCAGCATTTCATCCGGTCGGGCGATGAATCCCATTCCACTGGCGCTGGCCTGGCCGGCCTGGATAGTCACGCGGCGTTCGGTTGGTGAGAAGCTGAACCCTTTTTTATCCGGGCTGATGGTCAGATTGTAGCGGCTGGTGGAGCTTGTTCCCCGGCCCGGCAGGCTAAAACTTCCGCTGCGGTCGGTGCTGGCGCGGTGGCCGGCGCTATCGCTGACTTGCACCCCGGCTAACGGCCTGCCGGTCGGGTCGGTCACCCAGCCGGTGATCTGCCCGATTGTGGCAGCGGCGTTTTGGTATTCGATGAGATATACGCCTGCCAGCGGGCCTCCAGCGGTATATGCAATCATCTGGCCGCCAGCAGAGAGGGCCGGCTGGGTGGCCTCGCTGGTCTGGCGCCCGCTGGCCTGAAGCTCGGCCAGGCGTGTGCTCTGGCCGCTCGTCAGGTTGTAATGCATCAGATTGGAATCCCGGGACTCATTGGCCGCCAGATAAACCAGCGCCTGCCCACCCGGTTCAAGGGCGTAGCGCAGCCGGCCGGGCTCATCGAGCTGGCTGCCAGGCACCAGGCTGAGCCGGTCATCCGCCAGCCGGTACAGGTACACGCCTGCTTTGCCATTCTGTATGGCGGCGAAGGCCAGTACGCTCCCATTGCTGGAGAGCGCCGGGCGGCTGGCCTGCAGCTGCAGAGTTGGCTCGCTCCTGGCTGTATCGATGGCATATGTCTGTCCGCTGATCCGGTCATAAACCAGCAAACGCAGTTCAGAACCGCTCTCCTGGGCGGTTCCAGCGCCCGCGATCAGGGTCAGGTAAGCAACGTAGCGCCCATCGCCGGAAATAGCCGGCAGGTACGACCAGCGCATATCCAGCCCATCTTGTGGTTCGAGCGAGATGCGCTGGTTGGTATTGCTGGACCGAGCGTACAGGTAAATGGCCTGGACCGCGGCGGTCCTTTCATCGGTCAGATTGTTGGCCAGCGAGGCATAGGCCACCAGCCCGCCGTCGGCCGAAATAGAAGCCCAGCCACTCCACCCGTTGGCTGGCGAACCATCCGGGGCCTGCGATATGCGCCGGGTTTGGCCGCTGGCCAGGTCATGCAGGTACACGCTGGCCTGCCCGGCCGGAGGCTGGTAGGGACCTTCAGCCCAGCTGCGGGCCAGGGATGTAAAAGCCAGGCTGCTGCCATCACCCGCCAGGGCCGGCTGGTATGACCATCCGTCACCCTGCTGGCCGAGACTGCTGACCGAGACCCGCCGGGTCTGGCCGTTCTGCCGGTTATATACGAACACATCCGCAGCCCGGTTGCTGTCCGCCTCGGTCAGGTTGCTGGCCAGTGAAGCAAAAGCCGCCAGCTGCCCGTCATAGCTGATGGCCGGGCTGTCGGACCAGCTATCGGCCGGCCGGCCGTTGATCCCAATCGAGATGAGCTCAGCCGGGCTTTCTGCCGCCTGGGGGGCGCGCCCAGGCCCGGCCTGGAGTATCAGGCCCACAATTAATACCAGTGCGCTCACCAGTGTGCTCAACCAGCGATCCAATCGGTCCGGCATGCCGGAATTGTAATACAGAAGTGCACCAAAAAAGTCTTCAGGGATTTCTGTGTTTCGAGAATGAGGCGGTCATATCGCCCACAAAAAGCACCCCATATTCCTTCCCAGCACAGTAGTTCCCAAGAGGGTGTGTTTCAATTTTTTGCGGGCTTAGAAGGGTCGTAACGTGCCCGGCCAATCGTTCCCAAGACGCTTGCTTGACTTTAGAACTTGTGTTCTGTTATACTGATTGTGGAGACACACCAGATAGCTGTCCGGCCGACCCCGGTCTCGTCCGCAGTTTTAAGAGGATTCATGAAGTCTTTATTGCGTTCTATCTTCCAACGCCTGATCCAGGATTTGGGTCTGCGCCGCGACGCGCCGCGGCGCAGTTACAGTTTGGAGGAAGATCTGCTTCAATCTTTGCAGGATCTGGCAGAACGCGAGCGCCGTTCACAGGATGATCTGACGGCTGAACTGCTCAGCTATGCCTTAACCCAGCGGGTAATTGAAGAGGAAAGCCTGCGCCGCTGGCAGGGGCTGACCCAGCGCGAGCAGCAGGTAGCCGCCCTGACCTGTCTTAATTTCACCAACCGCCAGATTGCTGCCCACCTGATCATCTCCCCCGAGACGGTTAAGACCCACGTCCGCAATGTGCTGTTAAAATTCGATCTGCACAGCAAAGCCGAATTGCGCAAGCTGCTTAAAGACTGGGATTTCAGCGATTGGCTGGACGGCTGAGCGCTCGCTCTTTGCTTTTGCGCCTGATGCCTGGCTCCCAAAGCCGCCTCACCCTCTGCGGTTAACCCACGATCTCACCCCCTTTATACACCGTATACGTGATTGTTTCCCAGCTCTGATTGGGTTATCCTGAAAAGGAGCGCTCAAGCTTTCGGGAAATATTTTTTTTGTATTTGGTTGGCGCGGCTCCAGCCGCGCCAACCAAATACAAAATCTATATCTTTGGTCATTTGGTATTAACATGAACGATTTGCTAGATCTTTCTACCGGCCGCCTGGCGCTGGTCATTGCTCCGGGACAGGCCCTGGAGCGCCTGCTGGACCTGACGGCCCACCTGGCTCCCCAGGGGCAGTTGCGGGTGTTGGACGGCGGCAACAGCTTCAACGTTTATACCGTTGCCAGTCACTTGCGCCGCCGGACCCCCCACCTGAAGGAGGCGCTCCAGAACATTCGGATCGCCCGGGCTTTTACCTGCTACCAGATGCTGGCCCTGCTGGAGAGCTCGCCCACCAGCCCGGCGCCCACCCTGGTGCTGGACCTGCTGGCGACTTTTTATGATGAGAGCGTCTCGCTGGATGAGCGCCGGCGGCTGCTGTTGAACAGCCTGGCCCAACTGCGTCGCCTGAGCCTGGCCGCGCCGGTTGGGGTGGCAGCCCGGCTGCCGCCGGCCGACCAGCCCGAGCGTCACGAACTGCTGGCGCTGCTGGAAGAAGCCGCAGACCAGGTCTGGCGTTTCGAGCCGCAGATTCCCAGGCCGCCCCTGCGCCTGTTCTAATGAAGTCGTCTGTCAGTATGAATGTGATGAATGTTTGTGGGCGAAATTGGCCCACAAACATCCATCTAAAACACCATTCGGATAGATAGTAAGTGGTTCTCTCGCAAAATTCTTTACCTATCCAGGAGCAACTCATGGGCCGCACCCTACCTTCCATCACCCAGGTATTTTTACAAGAACAAGAAGCCTTTGCCCGCTTCCGGCGAGCCCTGCGGCGCAGCGACCAGCTCATCCTGGATGACCTATTCGCGGCAGCTCGCAAGCACCTGGCTGCGGCGGCTTTTGCCTCGCACGCCATGCCGTTCGAGGTTTTTATGCTCTCCATGCTGCTGGAGGAGCACAAAGAAGTGCTGCGCCTGCGGCGCCTGGTGGAGGCCTTACCTCCAGGCCGGGATGATTGAGCGCACCGGCTGGCTGCTGGATCTGTACGACCACCCCCAGGATGGGGTGGTGCTCTGGCTGCTGGACGAGCAGGGCCGGCACCGTCTCACCCAGGCGCTACCGGTCACTTTTTACGCGGCTGGTCCAGCCGCGCGCTTACGAGAATTGTGGCGCTACCTGCAAAGCCAGCCGCGGCCGGTCCAGCTTTCCCGCCAGGAGCGCCGCGATCTGTTTGCTCCGGGCCTGCTGCCGGTCCTGGCTGCCCAGGTGGAGCTGCCCTCCGACCAGCCTGGCCTGTTCCGGCAGGTTTCACAGGCTTTCCCCGAGCTGACCTATTACGACGCTGATCTGCCCCTGTCTTTGCGGCATGCCGCTCGTTTTGGCACATTCCCACTGTCCCGCTGCCGGGTGCAGGCCGACGAGAATGGGCGAGTGCAGGAGCTGCAAGTGTTGGACTCGCCCTGGCAGCTCGACCTGCCTGATCCCCCTCTCAGCATCCTGACCCTGGAGCCGGATGTGGACCCCTTCCATGCCCCACCCAGCCAGCTGCTGGTCCGCAGCCGGCGGGCCAACTATCGCCTGGCATTGGAGCCCGTCCGGCCCATGCTGATCAACCTGCGGGCTATCCTGCTGCGCCACGACCCGGACCTGATCCTGACCAACTGGGGCGATACCTGGCTGCTGGATCATCTGCTGGCCTGCGCCCGCCAGCAGCGTTTGCCGCTGCCCCTCAACCGTGAGCCGGGCCGCGGGGTGCTGCGCAAAGCCGAACGCTCTTATTTCACCTACGGTCAGATCATCCACCGCGGCCAGCAGGTCCACCTGTTTGGCCGCTGGCATGTGGACGGCTGCAACGCCATGCTGTTTGGCGAGTATGGCCTGGATGGTATCTACGAACTGGCGCGGGTCACTTCCCTGTCTATCCAGACCGTGGCGCGCGTCTCGCCCGGCACCGGCATCTCCTCCATGCAGATGGTGACCGCCCTGCGCACCGGTGTGCTGGTGCCCTGGCACAAGCAGCAGGCTGAGCGGCCGAAAACGGCTTACGATCTGCTGCAGGCCGATCAGGGCGGCCTGGTTTACCAGCCGGTCATCGGCCTGCACCGCCATGTGGCTGCCATCGATTTCATGTCGATGTATCCCAGCATCATGGCCCGCTTTAACGTCTCGCCCGAAACGGTGGGCAGCGAGCGCCCCACTGCCCAACTGGTGCCGGAGCTGGGCGTGATGGTTGCCGGCGGCGAGCCCGGCCTGGTGCCGCAAACCCTGCAGCCGCTGCTGGATAAGCGCCTGGCCCTCAAACGCAATCTGGCCGACCTGCCGGCCTGGGACCCGCGCCGCAAGATCTACCAGGCCCAGGCCACGGCCCACAAATGGCTGCTGGTGACCTGTTTTGGCTACCTGGGTTATAAAAACGCCCGTTTTGGGCGGATCGAAGCCCACGAGGCGGTCACTGCTTATGGGCGCGAGGCTCTGCTGCGGGCCAAAGAGGCTGCCGAAGACCTGGGCTATACCGTGCTGCACATGTACGTGGATGGCCTGTGGGTCCAGAAACCCGGCGCGACCCGGCCCGCCGACTTTCAACCCCTGCTGGAGGAAGTTGTGGCTCGCACCAGCCTGCCGATTGCCCTGGATGGTATCTATCGCTGGGTGGCCTTTTTGCCTTCCCGCCAGAACGATCAGGTGCCGGTGCCCAATCGCTATTTTGGCCTGTTTGAAGATGGTTCGTTCAAGCTGCGCGGCATCGAAGCTCGCCGGCGGGATACGCCCGCTTTTATCGTGGAGACCCAGATGCAGATCCTGGAGCACATGGCCCGCACAGCCGATCCGGCAGCCGGGCTGCCAGCGGTGCAGGTTCTGCTGCGCCGCAAGCTGGCGGCTCTGCAGGCCGGGCGGATACCCGTAGAAAAGCTGCTGGTCACCCAGAAGCTCAGCCGGGAGCTGGCGGAATACCGGGTTCCCTCGCCCCCGGCTCGGGCCGCGGCCCAGCTCGAGGCGGTGGGCAAATCGCTGCGCGCCGGGCAAAATGTGCGCCTGATCTATACTGCGGATGAAATTGGGGTGCGGGCCTGGGACGCCGGGCCGCTGCCGGAAAGGTTGAACGTTGACCGCAAGCGCTACGCCGAGCTGCTGGTGCGGGCCGCTGAAACGCTGCTGCTGCCGTTGGGTGTGGAGCCCGACCGGCTGCGCGACTGGCTGTTTTGCAACGCGGCCTACGGCTGCCGCCCGGGCTACCTGCCGGAGCGCCCCGCCAGCTATTCCCTGCCGCTGTGGTCCGGCAGCCGGCAGCAGCCAAACCTGACCAGCTATTTACTTTTAAGAAAAAAAGAGATTGTGGTGTTCGGTTTGGGCGGTTACACCGCCTGAACCGAACCCCACACCTCCTTCTTTTGTTTGCAAAAATATTAATCGGCGTGGGCCAGCTCGCGAGCCTGGGCCAGGGTGGAAAAAATATAAATCCCGAATAACAAGACCGCGATCACAGACAGCACCAGGTCAAACAGGCTGATCGATACGAATGCCAGCCGGTACACCGGGTTGCCGCCTAAGAAAACCAGGGTGTTGGTCAGAATACCAATCACCCGCACTTCGGTGGGACCCAGCTTGCCGTAAGAGATCTTGAAAACCCCCAGCACGCAGGTGCGCACGAAAACCAGGATTGACACCAGCAGGTAGCCGACCAACGTGATTAAAGCAATCTCGATCCGCACGTAGGGCGAGAGACCCAGGCCTATAAATATCAGGGCTTCGTTAAAGGAGTCGACCGTGTGATCGACGAAAAAACCGTATTTAGGCCGCTGGATATGCCGGAAGCGGGCCAGGGTGCCATCCAGGCTGTCGCCGTACCAGTTAATCACAAAACCCAGGCTCGCCAGCCACAAAAAGTAGCGGCTGTAGTTGCTGAGCCCGTAGCCGATCAGAATGATCACCGCCCCCAGCGCACCGATGCCGGTCAGTATATCCGGATTGATCCAGCTCGGCGTGTGGGCCGCCAGCCATTTGAGCGCTGGGCGTTCCAGCGGTCCGAGCAAAATGTCGTTGATCCGTTCGTGAGAGTCAATCTCTTTCATGTTCGTTTTGTCTTCAGAAACATCTTGCCTGCCGGGGTCACTCATGATTGCCCTTCTCCAACATTCAACAGCAAGACAGCAAACACAGTTGAGGCGGGGTTGAGCGCCAACACTTCTGCTGAACCGTGTAATCTATAAGGAAATTATAGCTGGAATTTGGATTCGTGCGTTACTCCGGGCAGGTTTGCAACGCTGTGCCAAACTATTTCGAGATCGCTGACCGTCCTGGTCAGTGCTTGGATTGAACTGCCCGGACATGCCAGGATTTGCTTAACCTGCTGAATATAGCCGGGGGGTTGCAGTGGGAACGATGCGATCTGATCCAACACCCGCTTTTCGCTTAAGAAATACCGTTCGTTAAGCGCAAAAAGTGCCTGGGTCAGGTTGGACAAGACGCGCGTCAGGCAGCCGGTTGTGTTGTAAATATCTCCCTGATTGGCAAAGCCGCGGGCATGCAGGAGCGTGAACTCTGCCGACCATAGCGAGTCGCGGAGTATGCTTTGTTTCAACCTGGGCGGATACACTTCGACCTGGCGTTTGAAGCCTTCGATCAACCGGTCGGGATCATACAGTGGGATGCAGATTTGTGTCTCTGCCAGATAGATCACACTGTAAAAACCATTGGTTGGCTGCTGGTCGTAGTCATGATGGCAAATGCCCTGTTGCGCTTCTGTAACCGTCCGTTGAAGTTGATCCAGATTGCGGTATAGGAAATCTACTTTGCCGTGCCTGGTCTGGATCCAGGCACCGCCGTTGACCCAGGCGCCCCACTCATAGAAGCCTGTCACGGTCGGTGCGCCTTCAATCGAGACAGATCTGGCGAGTTCACGAATGTCGATGATCGAAAACGGGTGGTTTTCGAAGTAATACAGGCCGATATCCAGATCGGAGGCTGGCTGATTCTGCCCGCTGGCAAAGGAACCACCCAAAGCGACGGCAGCAATGCCCGAAATGTGGCTGAGCTGATCCGTTAGTTCCTCCAGCAGGGACCGTTTCTGTTCCGGAAGGGCTGGTAAATTTTCGAGCATGACGATTAGCCTGCCTCCGGCCAGACCGGATAAAACATCGACCACTGGGTTGGTGCCCGGCTGATAAAACCTGCAGCGACCTCAAGAACGGTTTCTGCATTGCGCACAATTTCCTCGTGCCGGTCGGGGTATGTTTTCATCATCAGCGGCTCGGATATTTCAATCTGATAGCAGTTGCGTTCGTCGCGGAAAGCTGCCGCCACAATGACCGGGGTGCGAGTTTTCAAGGCCAACAAGATATGCATTACCGGCAGTGCAGCCGGGCGCCCGAAAAAGCGCGGCATATATTTCGAACTCGGCCAGCGGGCGGTCCAGGCCGGTCATGACGGTGCCGCCCTGTTCGAGCAGCCGGGTGGCCTGGCGCAGTGCATTCACGGAAGCGGGCACGACCTCAAAACCAGCTTTTTTGCGCAAATCGTTCTGCCACTGGTAGCCGCCGCCCGGATTGGGTAGGCCCAACGACATCACTCTCAGCCCGCGCTGGGTAGCCGCCTGGGCGACAAAATCAAAATTGCTCATATGCACGCCCACGATTGTCAGGCCCTGGCTGGCGTGCTGCCTGCTCTCAACGAACCGATCAATATCCGGACTCCATGCGAGCAAATTGCGGATGGCAGCCGGGTTCCTAAGGTTGTGGTACAGGTCGTAAAGGCAGTAGCCGGTCTGCACGAAGGTCTCGGTCACACGCTGATCGAGCTCTGCGCTGGAAAGGCGGCCGGCACCGGAGAAGCCGGCCGCGCCGACCACGGCCTGGTTGCCGCGCACGGCCTGGACCAGTCCAAGCTTAGGCCGGGCACTGATCTGCCGGGCTACAAAACTGGCAATCCGGTAGCCCAGGCGGGGCGGGGTGCTCCTGCCAAGACCCAGGGCCAGGCCCACGCCAAAGCGGCTGTTGATGATGGACTGGAAGCTGATTGGCATGATCTATGTTGTCGGTTTGATTGGTTTGGTTTTTCCCGGCTGGAATGCGCGCCCGCAACCCCAGGAATTCACATATCCAGTCTGGGCCTAGAGATTAAGCCATTGCGCGGCAGCCCCCGCTAAACCAGAAAGCGGGCCGACCCGCACCGTGCAGGTGGGCAGCGAATCGATGAATATCCGCCCATAGCGCTTGTTCAGGACTCTCGAATCCAGGATGACGACCACACCCCGATCGTACTGGGAGCGGATCAAGCGCCCAAACCCCTGCCGGAACCGTAAGATGGCCTCCGGAAGGGAATACTGGCTGAATGGGTCTTCAAATGTTTCTGAGCGGGCAGCAATAATCGGGTCAGACGGCACGTCGAAAGGCAGCTTGACGATCACCAGCACCGAGAGCGCTTCGCCGGGCACATCCACACCTTCCCAGAAAGCCCGGGTGCCCAGCAGCACGGCTCGCTCGGTTGTCCGGAATGTTTCAAGCAGTGAATGGGGAGAAGCGCCTTCTCCCTGCTCGTAGACCAGGATATCATCGCGCGCCAGCACTGGGCCGATCGCCCTGGAAGTGCGCCGCAGTTGATCGTAGGAGGTGAACAGCACCAGCGCCCGGCCTCCGGTTGCCCGGCAGAGCTGGATCAGGCCTTGTTCAACGGCGCGCTGGTGACCCCCCCGGTCGGAGGGTTCGGGGATATCGTTTGCCAGGTAGACCAGGGCGGCTGTCTCGAAATCAAACGGCGAGCCCAAGGCCAGCTCGTAGGCATCCTCAGCGTACAGCCGGCCGCGCAGGTAGTCAAAATCGCCGGCGGCGGTCAGAGTGGCGGAGGTCAGGATTACAACCTCTTTTTCGTGCCACAGGTAGCGCTCCATCAACGGCCCGATATGGATCGGGGCCGCGTTCAGGGTCAGACGGCTGCTGTTGGCCTGGGCTTCAGCCCAATAAACCTGGTCTTCGGCCGGCTCGAAAACCAGGCCGTTCATCTGGTCCTGGAATTCGCTCATCCGGCGGTACAGGTTGGCCAGGCTGCCGCTCAGCTCTTCGTGTTCTTCCTCCAGCACCTCGTGGATTTCGGCCACACCCTGGCTGAGCTTGCCGACAATCTCGATCAGGGGCTGTAAGGTCCGCTGAGCTTCATCCCAGGCCAGCTCTACGTCCTCCCAGGCGGGCTGGGTGCGGGTGGCTGGCAGGATGCGCTGCTGCTGGGCATACACCCCGACCGGGCGGCCCTCACGCTGCTCGAGCAAGAAATTGTCCAGGGTCAGGTAAAACTGGCGCACCAGCTGTTCGAGCCGGAAGGCCAGATCGGTGGCCTGTTGGGCATACTGGTTGAGTTGGGCAGTGTCTTCGGGAGTCAGCAGGCCATCGGTGGCACTCAGCAGCCAGCCCAGCAGGCCGTGACGCGGCCCGCCCAGCTCGCGTAGGAACCGGTCCACATCAACCTGGGTGACCCGGTAGCTGAGCGCGTTGGTGGTGGCGTCTTCCAGATGGTGGGCCTCATCTACGATCAGGTAGTCGTATTCGGGCAGCACCCGGTTGCCGGTTGCCACATCCGCCAGCAGCAGGGCATGGTTGACGATCAGGACATGGGCGCTCTGGGCGGCCTGCCGCACCCGGTAGAACGGGCAGGCCCCACCGGTTCGCTTCAGGCAAGTCTCTCCGGTGCAGGCTTCGTCGTCGGCTGAAATCCGCCGCCAGACTTCCCGTTCGGATGGGCCGTTCAGGTTGATTTCGCCCCGATCGCCTGTCTCGGTGCCTTGCAGCCAGACCAGCACTTTGGCCAATACCCGCATCTCGTCAACTGTCTCTGGCCCGCGCCTGCGCAGGCTTTCCAGGCGGCGCGGGCACAGGTAATTGCCCCGGCCTTTTAACACAGTAGCCCGGATTTCCCAACCCAGGGCTGCCCGCAGGTCGGGGATGTCTTTGTTGATCAGCTGGTCCTGCAGGTTGATCGTGTTGGTGGAAATTACAACCCGCCGGTCGTTCTGGATCGCCCACAGGCAAGCCGGGATCAGATAGGCGATACTTTTTCCGGTGCCAGTGCCGGCCTCTACCAGCAGGTGGCGCGACTCTGAAAAGGCTTCCGTCACCGATTCCAGCATGCTCACCTGCTGCGGGCGGAATTCATAGTGTGGGAAATACTGCGAGAAGGCGCCGCCATGAGTCAGGATGGCCGAGACATCTTCCAGGTTGAGCGGGATAGGCTCGCTGACTGGCTTGAGCAGCCCAGCCGGACGGCCCAATTTATCGCTGAAGAGCGGCCCCTGGTAGCTGTGTTTGACCGCCTCGGCCGAGACGATTTCCTTGCTGCGGGTGCGCAAGGCCAGCCGTAGCGGCAGGTACCCGCCCCAATCCAGCGGTTCGGCCAGGCGGATAATTTCGGCCAGAATGTGCAGCGGAAGCTCCAGGGCCTGTGCGTACAAAGCCTGGTACACGGCGCGTGTGGCGCGAGCATCGTCCAGGGCCCGATGGGTGGCGGGCAGCAGGATGTTAAGCGCCTGGGCCAGCGCCCCCAGGTTATAGCGCCCGGCGTCCGGCATCAGCACCGCGGCCAGCTCATATGTATCCAAGGCTTCGTTGTGCTTTAAGACTCCCTGGCGCCGCAGGAAAGCCAGGTCAAACCCGATGTTGTGGCCCACCACCGGGCGGTCGCCGACGAAATCCGCCAACTCCGCCAGGACGGCCTGGATGGGCGGCGCTTTCAGGACCATCTGGTCGCTGATCCCGGTCAATTGAGTGATGAATGGCGGGATGCGCCGCCCGGGGTGGATCAGGGTAGACCATTCCTTTTCGACCCGGCGTTCATTAAAAAGGACGGCGCCAATTTCTATGACGGCGTCCGCTTGAGGGTCAAGGCCGGTCGTTTCGATATCCAGTGCGACAAGGGAATCCATGCTGGGATTATACCATCGGGAACATTCGCCCTATTTTTCGGGGTTCTGTAAATTTTACGGAGGCATCTCACCTTTACGGCGAATCTGATTTTGATGATCTCCTCGCTTGTTGGGCAGGTTTTCAGTCTATAATTTGCAGTGTACACCGAAATAGAAAGGAGCCACAATGAACGACGCCTCAAACTCCGCCTCCTCGGACGGCCTGTGGGTCGAGGTATCCGATAAGAAAGCGGTCTTACGCAGTTTCAGCTCGCGCGACAAGGCCGGCAAGCCGATCATGCGCATCCGTGAACCAAGGGTCCGTTTGGAGAAAGGCAGCCGCTTGCTGGTCTCCAGCACGCGCACAGAGAGCCCAAAAGATCAAGGCGATGGGATCATCAAGGCCACCGGCAACGTCCCCTATTATTACGTCCTGGACGAAGCAGTCAACGGCCCCGCAGCCGGCTTGTTTGTCATGGCTTCAGATGTGCAAACAAGCCAATTTGAAGCTGGCGAGCCGCCCAACAATTCCGCTCCCAAACAACCCGCAGAGATCACACCGGTTGTTAGCCCGGTCACCCCCCCCGAACCTGAAGTCGGCCTGGTCGTGGAGGTTTCAGCCCAAAAAGCAGTCCTGCATGCTTTCAAGTCGAGAGACAAGGCTGGAAAACCCATCATGTTGATTCGTGAACCGCGGATACGTTTAGATCGAGGCAGGCAGCTGCACGTGTCTGCCACGCGAGCGGAAAGCATGAAAGACAAAGGGGACGGGATCATCAAAGCAACCGGGAATATTCAATATTACTTCATCACCGACCATCCTTCCAACGGCGAAGCGATGGGGCTCTATGTCAAGGTTGCGAATGTTACGCTGGTTTAATGGCATTCACGGAATTGCCCTTTTTTACTTGAACCCACAACCAAAACGGCCAGCCGCACAAATGGGGTCATTAGGAATTCCTGGGGTGGTACACTCCCAAATCTGGGACTCCCCACAGAGATTCCGTGAGAAAGAGCAAATATTATCGGGCGAAACTTACCTGCTCTGGTAAACTTTATGCCAAACGTGGTTCCCGGTTCCCGGGTGAATCTCCTGCACTACTTTTACATTTCAACGAGGCCTATATGATCCAAGAAACTGCCCGGCGTCTGCGTGAAAACATCCAGAAAGTAATCGTCGGCAAAGACGAGGTGATCGAGCAGACTCTGATCGCCGTCTTATGTGAAGGTCATGTCCTGCTGGAAGATGTGCCCGGGATCGGCAAAACCACCCTGGCGCGCGCCCTGGCGACCTCGCTGGGCTGCTCCTTCCGGCGCATCCAGTTCACACCCGACTTGCTGCCCTCCGATGTAACCGGCCTGAACTGGTTCAACCAGAAAGAACAGGAATTCATCTTTCGGCCTGGCCCGATCCTGAGCCAGGTCGTGCTGGCGGACGAGATCAACCGCGCCACGCCCCGCACCCAATCGGCCCTGCTGGAGGCCATGCAGGAACGCCAGCTTACTGTGGACGGCGTAACCCGCCCGCTGCCGCGCCCCTTCCTGGTGATGGCGACCCAGAACCCGGTCGAGCTGGAAGGTACTTTCCCGCTGCCTGAGGCCCAGATTGACCGCTTCTTGCTGCGGATCGCCATCGGCTATCCCACCCAGCAGGAGGAGAACGCCATCCTGGAGCGTTTCCGGCTGGACGATCCGCTGCCCGATCTCGTGCCGGTCACCACGCCGGAGGAGATTATCCAACTGCAGGCCCTCCGCCGCCAGGTGCGGGTGGAAGATTCGCTGCGCGACTATATCGTGCGGGTCGCCCGCGCCACCCGCAGCCACCCTGAGATCGAGCTGGGGGCCAGCCCGCGCGCCACCCTGTCGCTCTACCAGGCTGCCCAGGCTTGGGCCGGGATCCAGGGCCGGGATTACGTCATCCCGGATGATATCAAAAAACTCGCCCCGGTAGTCCTGACCCACCGCCTGATGATCTCGCCCCAGGCGCAGTTGCGCGGCCGCCGGCCCGAAGAGGTGGTCGCCGGCGTGGTAGAAACGGTTGCGGTGCCGGTGGAGGACTGACGTGACCCCTGCTTACTGGTGGCCCTTCCTGCTGGTACTGTTCCTGCTGGGGGTGCTCTTACAGGTCTACCTGCTGGCGGCCTTCGCAGCCATGCTGGCAGTCATCAGCGGCCTGGCGCGCTGGTGGCAGGGGCGCGCCCTGCTGGGGGTCACGTATAAGCGCTTTCCCTACTACCGGCGGGGTTTTCCCGGCGAGAAAGTTCAGCTGCGGCTGGAAGCCGAAAACCACAAATTCCTGCCCCTTTCCTGGCTGTTTGTGAAAGATCCCTGGCCCTGGGCAGTCGGCCCGGAGGATGAGGAGCTGCTCAGCCCCACCCATATCGAAGATCGGGCCGAATTGATCAACCTGTTCAGCTTGCGCTGGTATGAACGCACGCGCCGAGTTTACACCTTGCTGTTTCGCAAACGCGGCGTTTACACTTTAGGTCCGGCCCGGCTCGAATCAGGCGACCTGTTCGGAATCTTTGAGCAGGTAGATGCCAGCGGTCCGGTCGATTATCTGACTGTCTTCCCGAAGCCCTTGCCGTTGGAAGCTATGAACCTGCCGGCCGACGACCCCTTTGGCGACCGCCGCTCGCAGCGCCGATTGTACGAAGATACCACCCAGCCGATGGGGATGCGCGACTACCATCCCGAAGATGATTTTCGGCACGTTCATTGGCCGGCTACGGCTCACACCGGCCAGCTGCAGGTCAAAGTTTACCAGCCAACCTCGGCTCGGGTCATGGTGGTCTGCTTGAACGTGTCCACTTTTGAATACTACTGGCAGGGGGTCGACCCGCCCCTGCTGGAGCACATGGTCAGCGCAACAGCCAGCCTGGTCCAGCGCGCCCTGGCGGATGGCTACCGGGTTGGCCTGCTCTCGAACGGCTGCCTGGCCCATGCCGACCAGCCATTTCAGGTGCCGCCCGGACGCTCGCCTCAGCAACTCTCTCAATTGTTGGAAGCCCTGGCGGGGGTGACCCCATTTGTGACCGCAACTTTTGAAAGTGTGCTCACCAAACATGCTCCCCAGCTCCCCTATGGCGCACGGCTGTTTATCCTGACTGCTATCACCACACCTAAGCTGAACGCAACCCTGCTGCGGATCCGGCAACATGGACGGCGGGTAAATCTGCTGTCTTTCTCGCCTCAGCCGCCGCCTAAAATTCCGGGAATTCAGACCGTGCACGCCCCTTATTATGGCTGAGACCACGACTTCCCAACCAGCCCGCCTGGTGATCTGGCCCGAAATCACGGCTTTCTTATTGATCGTGATGGAGGTCAGCTGGCTGCTGCCCTGGTACCGGGGAGTGATTGAGGTCAGCTATGTGGCTTCTGAACTGCGGGCTGGCCTGGTGCTGGCGGGTATGATGCTGGTGGCCTACCTGTTCACGCGTATGTTCGATTCGCTGCGCCTGATTGCCAACGTCCAGCATGTCTTGCTGGTGCTGGTCTTCGTGATCAATGTATCCCTGAGTGCCCGCCTGCTGCTGGATCCGGCCAATCCATCCCTGGTAAGCGGCTTGATCGGCCTGGACCCCGGCGCGGTGTTGGTGGCGATCATTGGGCTGTGGTTGTGGTGGCGGGGGATCGGCCTGGCACGGACGATGATCGGCCCGGTGATGGTCTGGGGCCGCTTCTGGTTCGGCCTGATCATGCTGGTGGTGTACTTGCTGATCATCGACCGGGTGACCCAGACCTCACCCGGATTTCTACCTTTCTTTTTGTATTTGTTGAGCGGCATGCTGGCCCTGGTCGTTGGACGGGTGGCTTTCATCAGCCTGTTCCACGGTTCGTACAAAAACCCCCTGGGGCGCAGCTGGTTGGCGACGATTGGGCTGACAGTGGGCGGGTTTGTCAGTCTGGCGATGCTGATCGCCAGCTTGCTTACTGGCCAGTTTGGCGGCCTGCTGGAGCAGCTCACCCTGGGTCTGCGCTGGCTGCTGGTGATTATTCTTTTTATTGCTTCGATCCCCTGGCTGATCCTATCAGTTTTCCTTTTTCCATTGCTAACAATGATCCGGGATGCCTTGCCGGCTCCAGGTGCAGCGCCCACACCCACCTCGCTGGTGCCCTACCCGGATATTTCGCCCTCTCTCCGGCCAGTGCTGCCCCAACCAGCCAATCAGGTTATCCTGCCCCAGACCACCGTTACCCTGATCTTCTGGTCGGTCGTGCTGCTGCTCGTGCTGGTGTATTTCGCCCGGGCCCGCCGCGCGAACTTGCGAATTCGGCACCAGAGTTATGAGGATCCCGAATCTCTGCTGGACCGGGATGCTTTGCTGCGCCAGATGCGTGACAGCCTGCGCCATCAGGCTCGCAGTGTTCTGGATGGCCTGGCTGGCCGGCTGCGCGGCAGGCGCTACCTTGCCGCTCAACTGGTGCGCCAGTTATACGCCCAGCTGCTTGATCTGGCCCAAGAGATTAACCAGCCCAGGCCAGTTTCGCTCACCCCACTCGAATTTTTGCCTATCTTGGAGCAAGCGATGCCTGGCCTGAGTGCTGAGCTGGACCTGATCACACGGGCTTATATACGGGTGCGGTACGGTGAGATACCTGAAACCCAGGCTGAGATAGCAACCCTTAAGCAAGCCTGGGTGCGGATTGAATCTCAAAGCCCGCGCTTAATCAGGCAAGCCCGCCAGGCAGCCAGCCTGGCTGAGTATACAGATAAAGAAAATCAGAAGAAGCTAGTAGAGGGCCGAGGCTCTAAACGCGTTCGGCTATAGCTTCGAGCAGCATCCAGCTCCCCTCCGGCAGCTCGAGCTGGTCCAGCCACTCCTGGGCATGCGGGTTGAGCAGGTAGCTCTGTGGACCTGACTTTCCAACCAGTACAATTGGATAGGGTATGCTGGCAGCAAATATTTCCTGCGGCTGCCCGGATTCGAAGGCCCTGTCCACGTTGGGGTTATAGCCCATCACGACCAGATCCAATAAATGGTTGCGCATGCAGCGAATCAGCTCGACCTGGTACTGGCCTTCACACAATTTAAAAGCCACATCAGTAAAATCTTCGAGCTTTGGTTCATAGTATTCACGCAGCTGCAATTCCAGCCGGGCAAGCAGAGCGGGTGTCACGATCTGCAGACGAGTGGAATCGAAGAGATCGTCAGGCACGACATCCCGCCGCAAGGTATAAGGCGAATTCAGCCAGTGGCAGATATTGAGCTGCCAGCCGTGCTTGCGGACGAGCCGCAGAGCATACTCGAATGCCCATTCATCGGTTTGAGTGAAATTCGTACATAATCCTAGGGTGGTCATAGCAGTCTCCTAACAGGTTCGAATATTTAGACCAAAAGCGTGGTTCACAGAGTGACCGCTGCTCAACTACTGCCAGATGTTGCTCAATGCAGCTTCAGAATTTTGATATTTTTGGGTATGGCAGGCAGCGCACTGGCTTAATTCGGGTCGGTCTTGCTGTTCAGCCTCCTGTGTGTGGCAGTCCCGGCATAAGGCATGCAGGCTCTCCTGATAACCCGGGGCCATGTGGCTGAAGGTTTCATTGGGCTGGCTGGCAACCATCTCTACATGGCAGAATTGGCAGTCTGCCGCCGTGGAGGCCAAATGCTCGCTGGTATGGCATTCCTGGCAAGAGGCATTGCCGCCCAGAGCGGCCTGGTGATCTGTATGCATAAAGATGTCGGTTGGCAGATGGTAGTCCCGGTGGCAGGCGGAGCAGGGGGTGGCCTCGTCACCGGGCAGGTTGAGATGGTGGCAGGTCTGGCAGGCTACCTGGACCTCGCCCAAGGCTGAAATTAGACTCTCCTGATGCTCGCGGTGGTCAAAGGATACTGCGGCGTTGGCCCGATTACCATCAATGCGAAGCAGCTCCCAGCCCAGGGCAGGGTGGACCGGCGATGCCGGGATTGGTTCGCCGCTGGCAATAGCGGGTGGCAGGCTGGCGATCATCCATGCCACGACCACAACCGCCAGCGCTGAGCGCCGCACAAGAACCGGTCGCCAGCCTTGCTCGTAGCCTGGGCCGGGTCGGAAGCCGCGCTGTACAGGCTGGACCGGGCGGGAGGTCACCTCGCCAGGCAGCTGGCGAGATTCAATGACAGCCAGGTTTTCGATAAACAGCAGATAGATCAGTCCGGCGGCTGCAGGAATTGCCAGGGCGATAACGATTTCCAGCAAGGAAGGCCAATACGGGGTATGGTCGGGCCGCCACATGCTGATCATGCTGAGTGACATGCGCTGGCTCAGCACCCCGCCAATCCCCAATACAGAGCAGGTGATTAACCCTTCCCGGCTGTTGCGCACCCTGGACGATAACAGCAAACCGATTGGGAGTAAGCCTCCGATTAGAATTTCTGCCCCGAACAGGAGTGACTGCCAGCTGCCATCCAGGGCTCCCGGCAGCACGCCGCGCCAGAACAGATCGACAATGCGCACCAGCAAGTAAAGGCCCAGTGTGAAGCCGCCAATTTTTGCCAGGCGCGGCAACAGCTCATCTGGCGGCTTTATTTCAAAAAGGCGTTCGGCGATAAAACTTTCCAGCACCAGCGCCAGCATTCCGGCCGCAATGGCTGAGACGAAGAACAGCACCGGGATTAAGGGGCTGTACCACAGTGGATGGACCCGGTGCGGCATAATCAGGAACAATGAGCCCAGCGAGGATTGGTGCAGGGTTGATAAGACGATCCCAGCAATGACCAGCGGCAGCACCGCCAGGTGCAGCAGGTGAGCGATTTTCTGAAAAATTTTGCCCTGGAACCAGGCATGCTCCAGGATGACTGGTCCGAACTCCATCATCAGCACCGAGAAGTAAAGCAGGACGCACCAGGCGATCTCAAACATCACTGAATGGTGCTGCCAGTTGAGAATTGGCATGTAGATGTGCCAGGGCAGACCCAGGTCGAATATCAGGGAGACGATGAACGAGCCGTAGCCCAGGAGTGCCAGCAAGATCGCCCGGCGCAAGATTGGGCGATACGCCTCCAGGCGAAAGATATAGACCAACGCAGCCAGTGCGAAACCCCCGCCAGCCAGGGCAACGAAACAAAGTTTGAAGGCAATCCACAGCCCCCAGGGAGAGGCGTCATTCAAGCCAGTGGTAGCACCCAGTCCGAGAGCGAATCGTAAGATCGCGGCGACCCCTCCGGCGAAGACCAACGCCCAAAGCAGTTCTTTAATCAGCGCGCGTGGGTTAATGCGACTGCCCGCCATTTATTTCTCCTCCTGCGTTCTGGCTTCGGCTGCCTGCATACGCCGTCCAATGATCCAGAATAAACCAGTCATCAGTCCGGCGGTCGCCAGGCTCAGGCCAGGCACTTTGTCCAGCCAGTTCCAGGTTAAATCGGGCCAGGGCGCTTCTCCCGGATTGCCGTTATAGTTCAAAAAGTCCAATGGGATGCTCGAGAGATATAGCAGCCCGGTTCCCCCGGCTTCGTGCTCGCCATACACTACCGGCTGGTACTTATGCGGTTCTTTTTGAAGCACGGTATGAGCGAATTTCAGCAATTCTTCTCGATCACCAAAAGTTAGCGCTTGAGACGGGCAGGCTTCAACACAGGCAGGCTGCTGGCCTGTTTGCAGGCGCGGGTAGCACAGATTGCACTTCTCAACCCTGGGCGCAGCCGAATCCCATTCATAGCGCGGGATGCCATAAGGGCAGGCCATCATGCAGTAGCGGCAGCCCATGCACAGGCTGGCATCGTACACAACCGCCCCTTCTGGAGTTTTGATCATGGCTCCGACCGGGCAAACCGATACGCAGGCTGGTTCCAGGCAATGCCGGCACGATTTCCGGACTGGCTGCCCTTCCGGGCTTTGGACGATTGCCAGCCAGCGATTTGAGGACAATCCGTCTGGTTCCTCCTGCGGGAAAGGCAGGTCTTGCCCGAGCTGGTTTGCCTCTACACAGGCCGCTACGCAGTTTGAACAGCCCGTGCATTTAGTCACATCCATAAGCAGCCCGATCATACTTTTCTCCCTTCAGCCCCATACAGAGATTCAACTACCTGATTGCCTGCCTGGGGTGGAAAGTGCCAGCCGATCTCCGAGGCCAGCCGGATCAACGGAAAGAGGACGCAGTGGCTGATCTTGGTGAATGGAATGGCTAGCATCAGGCCGATGCCGTTCAGAAGGTGAAACAGCATCAAGCCGTTGTAAGGGATTGGGTTCCAGGGTCGGCCAGCGATATAGCCGGATATAAAAATATTCAAAAGCGCGGCCAGCAGTACATAATCCGGCCAGCGGCTTAGCTTGCGTGAACCAGGCATGTAAATGCGATGCAGCAGTAAATATCCGCCCCCCAGAATGGCGACCAGAGTCAGCCAGTCCATCCAGGGTTTGGCGATCGCCCGCCAGGCCAGGCCGGTATTGGCCTGCAAGACAAGAATGTGGTTGCTGAGAAACAGCCCAACGATCAAGATCCCGGCGTGGAAACCGAAAGAGGCGTAGCTGTACAGCCCGCGGGTTTGGTGCAGGTGCCCAAACGGCACGAGCCACCTGCCCGTCTCCCGTAGAATTTGGGCATACGGGAGCCGGCGATCACCGGCCTGCCGGACAGCCCGGATCATGTCCCAGATCGATAAGGCAGCCAACCTCAATAAACCCAGCATCAAGAAAACCAGCGTAAATCGGAAAATTGGCCCTTTGGCCAGCTGCAGCCAGACTGGCATACTTTTCTCCTTCTGAGTTATTCTCAATTCCCGGATCTCAAATCATCGCACAGGATGTTTAGAGTTGGATGGCCCGCAGGATTAGATCGTGCACGCCTACAATTTGAACTGGCAGCTTGTAATAATCGACCAGCTCGCGCAGCTGTTTTTTGCAGTTCGCGCATGGCGTGGCGACGATCTCTGCTCCGCTATCCTGAATCTGGCGGGCTTTGGTTTTACCGGCCACTTGCATGCGAAATTCATAGGTCTCGTCGAGGGAGACCAGTCCGCCGCCTCCACCGCAGCAGTAATTCTGCCGGCCATTTGGCTGCATCTCTACAAAGTTCTTGACGAAACTGCGCAGGATCTGGCGTGGCTGGTCGATGATCCAGCCAGACCGGGCGATGTTGCAGGGATCGTGATAGGTCACTCGTTCAGGAATTGCCTGTGGATCGAGTTTTAGTTTGCCTTGTTGGATCGCTGCCCAGGTTAATTCCAGGATGCTGGTAACCGGCAGCTCGCAGCCATTTGCGAAGGCCGGCAGAAACTGTTTGGCCGAACGGGCCGCATGCCCGCATTCGCCGATCAGGATTTTAGACGCCCGCAGGCGTTTACTTTCCTGCACCAGTTTGCCGATGATCCTCTCCAGGATCCAGTCGTTATAAAATAGTCCGTAATTGATGCCATCGTAATAACCAGAACCGATCGTCCAAGAAACGCCGGCGGCTTTGAGGACCGCCGCATTGCCCATTAAAGTGTCTGCCTCCATCAAAAAATCGCTGACCGCCGGAAAGAAAATATACTCAGCATCTTCGACATCCACCGGAAAAGGAATCGAACAAGCCTTCATCTCTTCCAATTCTTCCTCTAGGAATTCGAGATTATCGAGCAAGGCCGGCAACGGGATGGCGGAAGTGTTTCCAGTTTTGCCTTCCAGTTGTTCCCGCACCGAAACAACCAATCCCCGCGGGGCTATCCCAGCTTCGCTCAGGATATAGCGTCCCAAATGGGCCATCAGTCCGTGATCAATCCCCATTGGGCAGTCGTTCCGGCAGCGGCGGCAGGCTGTGCAGCGGTAAAACACTTCGCTCATCTCATCGATTTGATCATCGCCCAAATAGGAATTCCCGACCAGGCGAGCCAGCAGACCACCGCCTGGACTCAAGTAATGCCTGTACACATCCAGCAGCAGGTTCGTCCGGTAGCAGGGTATATCGTGCGGATCCTGGCTGGCCTGGTACACCTGGCAGGTGATTGCGCAGCGCCCGCATTTGGTGCTTGTGCGGGCATACAAATCGAGCAAGAAGCGGTAATTGCTGTGCTCCAGGATCGCCGCGAAGGCTGCCAGGAACCGTTCAGGCCGATTGGGTGCAATTCGCTCGCTGGCTGGATTGGTTTCAATATGAAAGAAATTCGGGTTGGGGCTCAAGTAATGAGGGTGGTTGGTTAGCATCTATTCTTTTTCCTGAGGTAGCTGTTTCGAACTGGCTGGGAAAACCAGGAGGGCGATCCCAGGCTCGTTTCCTGTATTTCGCAGCGCATGCGGCCTGGAGTGATCGATCAGGATCGTCTCCCCGGGGCCGAGCCGATGGCGTCGGCTATCCTGGGAATACTCAAGCTGACCGGAAACGCATAGGATCGAAGGCAGGGCATTATGCGGTGTGCTTTGCCGCGAGTGAACCAGCCCTGAATCCTGGTTGCCAGCTGGATCGTCTGCTTGCGCGATTAGGGCGCACTCCATGCTGGCGGAGCCTGGAGCGGCTGGGTTGTTACCTGGCCAGGCATCCTCCTCCGGACACGCCTGATCGAAAAAACTGGCCACGGTTGCTCCCAGAGCATGGGCGATTTTGCACAGCGTGGAAACTGTTGGAGCGACTTCACCGCGCTCAACCAGGCTGATGGCATTGCTGGAGAGGCCGCAGCCATTGGCAAGCTGTTTGATTGTCAGCTGGTTAGATTTGCGTACGAGACGAATACGCTGGCCGATAAACCGCCAGGATTCTTGATCCGGCATGGGTGCCGCCTTTCACCATAAGAAGCTGTGCAATACGTTTAAAATACCAAATAAATTTACAAATGTCAATAATAATAGGAAATATTAAGCATATTCTTAGTTGTAATAACCATTATAATGGTTAAATATATTGTAAGTCCTGTAAATTCTGGGGGCAGGCCAAATCAACAGCTGCACCCCTCATGAGCGTAGGGTGATCGCATTTCAAATCGAGAGCACCTTGAGCAAGTAATTTTCGTCCCAACCGGCTTGCAAGCGCTTGGCCTGAATGCCCACTTTGGCAGACTTTTCCTGTTTCAGCAGGTTGAGGGCCATATGCCGCAACACAGCGAAGTTTGCCGGACCATGATCTTTGCGGACACGGCTGATATCCTCACGAAAAGCCACATCCAGCACCCAATGCAAACGGTTCTCGATGCCCCAATGACTACGTTTGGCTTTCAAAAAATCCTTGGCATTTAGCACCGCACTCGAAATGAAATAGCGGGTTTTGGTCTCGACCTTGTCACCAAACCTTCTTTCGGAACGGATCATTGCCAGAGTACTCAGGTTTTTCCAATTCTGCCGACCGCGCACATACGCCAGGTATTCTTCTTCCGAGATCGCCCAACATTCCCGGATCTCCATGCGCCCATGTGAGTTATCGACTTTGCGGGTATATGTGTATCCTGGGCTCTGGAAACCTTCTTGTTGATCCAGGCTGAATAGTCTTTCCAGATCTTCATACAGATGGAGCTGGTTCTCTTTCACGGCCAACAAGTAATCACCACCTTGAGCAACGATCTTTTCGGCGATCTCGATCTGGGTCCCAATGGCATCAATTGTCACCAGACAACCGGAGATATCGAGCACTTCCAATAATCTGGGAATCGCAGTGATCTCATTCGACTTCTCGTCCACCTTGACTTGCCCTAACACCAGCTCATTGGCAGTTGCCCAAGCGCTCACCACATTGATCGCACTTTGACCTTCAAAACGGTCCACTGAGCCTCGTAATTGCTTGCCGTCGATGGCGATCACCTCCCCTTGCGTTAGCCTTTGGATTTCTGCTACCCAGCTCAAAAAGGTCAGTTCAAATTCTTCCGGATTGATCAGCCCAAATACTCGCCCAAAGGTGTCGTGCGAAGGTATGCCATGCGGCAGTTCTAAAAACGTCTTCAACCACTTTGCCTTGCTCCTGCCAAATAGGGCTACATCACTCCATCCATCTGCTCCACAGACCACCGCACAGATCGCAATCACCAAGATATCGATGAATTTGTGCCGGGTCGCATTCCCTATCCGTGGATCTGTGACTTTCCCAAGATGCTCCCTTATCCTTCCGATCGGTTTGTCTGCCATTGCTGTACTCGCCTCCGTACAGCAATTGTCTCATATCTAGTTCAAATGCGATCACCCTACTCATGAGCGAACCTGTTTGCGTTCTGTCTAAAAATCGACTAGAATTAATTGGATAACTATAACCAGACCTGAAAGATTCCCAAACCGCCATATTCGGCCACTCGACACAGGACAATGCATGGAAAATATTTATTCCTTGGGAGCCAAATTGCGTGCTATCCGTGATGAGCGGGGATTTTCCCAGCGGGAGTTGGCTCAGCGATCGGGTTTATCGGCCAACGCGATCAGCCTGATTGAGCGCGACGAAAATTCGCCCAGTGTAAGCACACTTCAGAGCCTGGCGTCTGCGCTGAACGTCAAAATGGGTTTTTTCTTTGAAGATGAAGAGCCTGCTTCGGTATTGATCGCCAGGCCCGCTGATCGGCCGGCGATCGAGAGCAAGGGTGTTAAAATCGAAGGCAGCGGGGGAAGGCTGCGCCGGCAGGAAATCGAGCCGTTTCTGATCACTCTGGCTCCGCACTCCGAAAGCGGAGACCGCCAGGTGGTTCACACCGGACACGAATTCGTCTATTGTCAGAAAGGCAACATTGACTACATAATCGATGGCGCGGTTTATCACTTGTCCGCCGGCGACTTTCTGATTTTTGAAGCCCATCTCCCCCATATCTGGCGCAATATCACCGACCAGGAAGCTGAATTCCTGCTTGTCTTGCAAACTCCAGGCGCATCAGACGAACCCATTCAGCGTCATTTCTCCAGCTACCCATCCCTCACTCACCTGGGATGAGCGGCCGCCCAAACTGTGCAGGTTTCTACATCCCTGCCGCTTATGCGACCCTTATCTCCGTAACTTCAGCCAGTTAAGAGAAAAAACAGGGCTCACCGATTTCCGGTGAGCCCTTAGCTCGTTAAACCCCAATTTCAGAATGAATATCGCGGTGTCACTCGCAGCAAAGCCGCACGTCGATCAGTTTTTCGACCAGAGGCTCGGTGATTTCTACAACTTTATCAGCTTCCAGCTCGTCCACTTTAAATGTCACCAGCCGATTGGATGGCTCATCGCCCGAGAACTGCCCGAAAGCGATGAAATTGCCCCCGGCGCTGGCGATAGCCTGGGTCAGCTTGGCCAGCTGGCCGCGCTCTTCATGGATCATGGCCGTCACCCGCACGCCTGATTCACGCGCCCCCATCAGCTCCAGGAAGATTTTGAACAGGTCGGTTTCTGTGATGATGCCAACGACCTGGTCCCCATCCATCACTGGCAAACCGCCAATTTTATTATCAGCCATGATACGGGCAGCCTGTTCGATGGCGGCATCTTCGGTCACGGTCATCACCTGGCGGGTCATCACATCCCGCACAGTGATCTTGCTCAACAAATAATTCATCTCCCAAACGCTCAGAGAAGTTGCCGGGGAGGGGGAAGCATTTAATAAATCCTTATCGGATACAATCCCGACCAGCTTTCCATCTTTTACGACTGGAGTCCGACGAATCCGTTCGCGCTTCATCAGGTTGAGCGCATCTACGATCGGAAGGTCTGGGGGGATGGTTATGACCGGATGAGACATTCGTTCACCGACAAGCATGGGATCCTCCTTGTGATAGTTCTTGAGCTCTGCGAGCCGTTGCAAGCATCCTGAAATGGATCTGCTCAGGGTTAGTTAAGAGTTCGGACAAAGGGAGTGTCCATGAGGGCGCACACTCCCACGCACACCTATTCTGGCTGTCGTTTGCGCCTGGAGCTGAGTAATTGCCTTGAAATTATAACCCGAGGTAAGCGGTTCGCACGTGCTCGTTTTTTGCCAGTTCACGGCTGGGTCCTTCCAGTTCGACCTTGCCTTGCGAAAGCACGTAGGCATAGTCGCTGACCGCCAGGGCCATCTGGACATTTTGTTCGACCAACAAGACGGTGATGCCCAGGGATTTCAATTGGCGCAAGACCTCAAACAACTGAAGCACCAGCACCGGAGCCAGACCAAGCGAGAGCTCGTCGATCATCAAGACTTTGGGCTCGGCCATGATGCCTCGTCCAACTGCGAGCATCTGCTGCTCGCCGCCGCTCAGCGTGCCCGCTTTTTGATCCGCACGCTTCTTCAAGACGCGGAAACATTTCATAGATCCGCTCAAAATTGCGTTTTATCGTCGCTCGGGCCCTGCGAGGCGAGGCGCCCATTTCCAGGTTCTCGGCCACACTCATATCCGTAAACAATTGGCGACCTTCCGGCACCAGGATCAAGCCCATTTCGGCTTTTTGATAGGGCGGCAGCCGGCTGACATCCTTGCCTTCGAACCAAACGCTGCCATCCCAGGGTTTGATAGAGCCCATGACACTCCGCAGCAGAGTGGTCTTGCCGACCCCATTGCCGCCCACCAGGGAGGTTAGCTTACCCTCTTGCAGGGCCAGGGTGGTGCCCCATAGTATCTGTACTTCTCCGTATCCGGAGGAAACATTGCGAATCTCGAGTAATGACATGGCTCAGCCTTCCTCGTCCATCTGTTCCATTAACCGTGTCGCCAGTTTTGGGTCGCCAAGGTAGGCTTCGATGACCCGGGGATCATTAGCGATTTCCTGCGGGCTGCCTTCGGCAATCTGCTGTCCATAGTCCAGCACGATAATTCGATCGGAAACATTCATCACGGCATGCATCACATGCTCGATCATGATGATTGTAATCCCCTGCTGGCGGATTTTCCGAATTGTCTCGACCATCGTGCCGATTTCGGATGGGTTCAGGCCAGCCAGCACCTCATCCAGCAGGATCAGGTAGGGTCGGGAGGCCAGGGCGCGTGCCATTTCCAACCTTTTTTTCTGAGCTACATTCAGGCTGCCCGCCAGCTGGTCCGAACGGGCGTCCAAGTTCACAAATTCGATCACTTCATCGGCAATCTCGGCTGCTTCAGCCAGGCTGCGGCCTTCTCGGCCGAAGCACGAACCCACCATGACATTTTCTCGCACGGTCAGATCATTCAGAGGGCGAACGATCTGGTGGGTGCGAGCCAGACCGCGGCGGGCCAGGTCATAAGGTGCTTTACCGGTAACATCCTCATCTTGGAAGATTACCTTTCCCTCCTCCGGGCCGTATACTCCGTTGATCACATTGAATAACGTTGTTTTCCCGGCGCCGTTTGGTCCGATCAGCCCCAGGATCTGGCCTTCTGGCAGGTCAAATGTTACCTGGAGCAAGGCCTGCAAGCCCCCGAAGCGTTTTGAGACTCCTGAAATTTGTAAAATCATGGCAGCACCTTCCGCAAGACAGAAAACCGGTTGCGCAGCCAGCCTACAGCTCCTGCCGGAATGAACAGGATGATCACCAGCAGCAGCACGCCAGCTACCGAGAGCTGGATATCCTTAAAGATCGGGCTGGTTAGCAGGAAACCGCGCAGGCGCTGGTAGCCGGCAGCGCCCAGGATCGGTCCAGTGACCGTACCGAACCCGCCCAGCATCACCATCACCAAAAATTCGATCGAGAAATGCAGCCGGAAGGCATAGCCGGGTTCCACATTGCCGTTTTTGAAGAAAAACAATACGCCGACCATTCCTGGCAGGATTGCCGACAGCACATAAGCCCAGGTTTTGGCATTGGGCGTGATCACCCCCATCACTTCGGCTGCATCCTCATCTTCCCGGATTGCAACCAGGCCCAATCCAAATTTGCTGGTTTTTACCACATAGCTGAGTGCAATTGCCGCCAGGGTCATCACGATCAGCAGGTAGTAAGTGATCCACAGCGCCTGGGTTGCGCCGCCGTAATCCTGATATACACTGAAATTCAGGTCTAGCCCCAGCGGACCGCCAAACGGGTCGAAATTGTTTATAAACGCCCGCATAGCTTCGTTGACTCCGATGGTTGCCAGGGCAAAATAAGCGCCTCGCAGTCTTAGGATTGCCTTGCCAAGCAAATAGGCCAGCAGAGCCGCCGCCAGCCCGCCCGCCAGGATCGCCAGCCACAGGTTAACATTCCAAACGATCATCAGGTAAAGCCCAACATACCCGCCCAGACCAAAGAATACCACGTGCCCAAAGCTGACGTAACCGGTGTAGCCCAGGATGATGTTCAGGCTGGAGGCCAGAACGACGGATAACAACATCGTGAATACTACTTCACGTGTGGACGCTCTGCCAGTGAAGATCGGCCAAAGGCCTACCAGCAGCACCACAAAAATAGTCAACCAGATTCCAGGGTTTCGCCAGGCTTTCATTTTTTCGCTCCGAATAACCCCGTAGGACGGACCAGCAAGATCACGATGAACAGCCCAAACTCAAGTACTGGCACCCAGGTTGTTTCCATGAAGGCTGGGATGACTCCTTCCAGCACGCCCAGGATCAGTCCGCCAGCCAGAGCGCCTAAGGGATTGCCCAGGCCGCCCAGCACCCCGATCACGAAGCTCTTTAATTCGTAAACCCCGCCGGACAGGATGGTGAATGGAAAGAAGGTAGCAATCAGTCCGCCGGCGACAGCAGCCAGCATGGTGCCCAGGCCGAAGCTGAGGGCCAGGATGCGAGAAGATGGGATGCCCATCAGCTCAGCCGCAGATCGGTTGTTAGCAACCGCCCGTATGTACTTGCCAGGCGTAGTGCGGTACAAAAAATAGTACAAACCGGCGGTGATCGCCATGGATGCTAAAGCTGCTATCACCCGAGTAGCTTGAACGGTTATGGGCCCGATGTTGATACTCCCCAGGTTGAGATCAATCGTTCGGGGAGTGGTTGTAAAAGCCGCGGTTCCCAGGCCGATGATGATCATATTGATGGCAAAAGTTGCCAGCAAGGTGGAGAGATGCGGCGCATCGATGACACGCTGGATCGCAACGGCATAAATGAACATCCCGAGCAGTAATCCCAGCACAGCCACAAGGATCAATGCCAGGTAAGGGTTTACCCCAAAGTTTGTTAATAATAAGAAAACGCCAAAGCTTCCCAGAGCGATGATCGGCCCGTGGGCTAGGTTGATCACATTCATTACGCCCCAGATCAGGGTCAGGCCCATGGCTGCAATCCCGTACACAAAGCCGATGAGCAGACCGTCAATAAGATATTGCATGGTCTTCTCCTGTAGGTTCTGATGGAGCTTTATATGTTGGCACCTGTTCCAAAATTCCACTGATGGTGGATGATGGTGGGGGTAAATCCCCCACCATCATCCTATTGTGCGTGATTGGATTTGGATAGATGCAGACCGGAAAAACTCGACCTGGCTATGCCGGTATGCCTGCCCAGGAGTTGGTGAAAGGCTTGAGAAAAAGGTGGGCAGACAAACCTGGGTGGGGAATTATCGCATCGGGTATAGAACTTCCGCAGTTGTACCCTCAGCCGGCCAGACAACTTGTTTTTGGTAACCGTTGCTGCCACTCTGCCACTGGATATAGACCATTGAGTGCCCAATTTGCAGACCGTGCCGTTCGGCGCTGGTATCGAATTTCATGTGGCCGAAGAAAGTCAGGGTGTCCGTATTCTCCAGCGCAGTCTTGACAGCTTGAGTCTCCAAGGAGCCGGCCTTTTCAATTGCCTGCTGTAGCAGCAAGCCGGCGACATACCCGCCAGCGGCGTGGTAGGAAGGCTCTTCGTTGTAAGCGGCCTTGTAGGCGGCGGTGAATTCGTTGCCGGAGACGCCAAACCAAGCTAAACCAGCTTTATCGGCGGCTTCTTTATTGAAATTTGCCAGCGGTTCCCACTGGCTGGGGCCAATGACGCCCAAGGCCGCCTCGCCGATTTCGGCAAAAGTCGGCTCCGGTGGCGCAACCAACATGGCTACGAATTTCGCAGGGACGTTCTTTTCGTACAGTTGTTTGGCAAATGTGCTGCCATCCTGGAAGTGCCCACCGCCCATGATCGCATCCGGGCCAGCATCGGAGATTTTGTTGATAAACGGTGCAAAGTCGGTGGTCCCGGAGTCATAGCCTTCAAAGAGTACGACTTCGTAGCCTTTAGACAGGGCGTATTCATTCAGTGCATTGGCTACATCGGTAGAGAAGGAGTCGTTTTCATGAACGATGGCTATTTTCTTAACATTTGGGTCAGTATTTTCAAGCAGGTCGATTGCGCCAGTCAGGTAGGCGCTGGCAGGGGTGTAGCTCTGGAATACCAGCGAATAGCCCTTCTTATAGGTGCTGTCTGAAGCGGCACCGGTAGTGATCATCACTTTGCCATACTGCTCAGCAATCACGGAGGCTGCATCCGTCAGACCGCTGGAGTACGGGCTGATCAGAAAATTGGCATTGTCATCAGTCGATAAGCGGGTGTATAGTTCCTGAACCCGGTCGCTGTTGGATTCATCGTCGTAGAATTTGGATTCAAATTTAACGACCGTGCCATCAGCCAGTTTGAGACCACCAGCGTCATTGATCTGTCCCATCCACAGGTTCAAACCATTAATTTGGCGGTTTGATTCAACATTGTATTTCCCGGTTTGCGAAGCGGTGAAACCGATCAGCGCAGTTACTTCGCCCCCGCCGGAAGGTTGTTCCGGTGCAGCCGCCTGCTGGGCACAGCCAGCCAGCAGCAGGCTGGCGATCATGATCAGAATGGCGAAAACGGACAACTTGCTTTTCATGATTTTCTCCTTATCAATACTTTATCGGATAGAGTGAACACTCTGATTGTAGAGAGAAAATACAAATAAAGACTAAATAGAGACCAGGGTAATATAAAAAACGTATAAATTATTTGTCAATTCAATGCGAAGTATGAACAGTTACACAGAAGGTGCGCCTGAGTCCGTTCGAACTCAAGCGCACCTAATTTGCTCAATTATCTTGTCCAGGCAGTATAGATTAAAGCTGTTTCGAAATTCTGTTCATTGTGAGAACAAATAACCCACGCCGCGCTCGGTATGCAAGTATTGCGGGTTGCCCGGGTCGGCCTCAATTTTTTGGCGCAGCCTGCCGATATACACGCGCAGGTATTCACTCTCCTGCCCGTATTCGGGCCCCCAGACGTTTTGTAAGATCATCTGGTGCGGCAGGACTTTACCGGCGCGTTCCATCAGGAATACCAGCAGGTTGAATTCGGTCGGGGTCAGTTCGATCACCATATTGCTCAGGCGCACTTCGTGGCGCTGCAGGTCTGCCACCAGTTCCCCGCGCACAATCCGCTCCAGGTCAGGCGAGACCTCGGTATAGCTGGCCCGGCGCAGCACCGCCTGGACCCTGGCTAAGAGCTCACCTACGCCGAATGGTTTCGTCAAATAATCGTCCGCTCCCAGGTTAAGGGCCCGGATCTTGTCGGATTCCTCGCCCAGCGCCGATAAAACGATCACTGGCACGAGCGATTGCTGGCGGATACGGGTGATTGTCTCCAGGCCATCCATGCGGGGCATCATTACATCCAGAATGACCAGGTCAACATTTTGGGTGTTGAAGAGCGCCAATGCTTCCAGTCCGTTGGCTGCTGTCTGTGTATTGAAACCGCGCACTTCCAGGTTGCGGCGTACAAAATCGCGCAAGGGTTTTTCGTCATCGACAATCAGAACGGTTGGCGCATTCATCCCTGGTCATTTACCTCTCTTGGTGAGCCCGGTCCTGACGATATTTGGCCATTTCCTGTTTGGGGTTGATGGGCAGTGAAAATGCAATGCAGGTACCTCTTGGCACGGGTTCCAGCCAGATATCACCCCCGTGGGCGGATATAAATCCCTGGCAGATTGCCAGTCCCAGCCCGGCCCCCGTATTGGAGCGGCTCAGCCCATTTTCCACCCGGTAGAAGCTATCGAAGATCCTTTGACTGTCTTCAGCCGGAATCCCCGGGCCTTCATCAGCCACCCGTACGACCAGATGACCGGATTGCACATCTGCGCTGACGTAAATGGGTGAATCCTCCCCACTGTATTTGGCGGCGTTTTCGATCAGGTTGCGCAGAACCGCCTCAATCCGCTGGGGATCTGCCAGGAAAACCGGCAAATCGGGCGGCAATTCTGCGTGCAGGCGGTCTTTGGGCTGCGGATGGGCGCGCCTGGCGGCGCGTTCAACCAGGTAAGACAGTTTACATTCCTCATAGGATACTTCCAAATTCCCGGCTTCAATCCGGGACATATCCAGCAAATCATTCACCAGGTAGCTGAGCCGGTCGGTCTCTTGGGAAATAATTTCGAGGAAATCATGTTGGGCGAGAGCGTCCCATTCAACATCATCTGCCAGCAAGGTCGTGGCGTAGCCCTTGATAGCGGCCAGTGGCGTGCGCAGCTCGTGCGATACGGTAGAGATCAGGCTGGTCTTCATCCGGTCCAGTTCTAGTATCTTGGTTACATCTCGCAAGATCTGGCCGCGCCCAATTGGCATACCGGTCGAGTCGGTCACATCAAAAACCAGCATGCGCAGGTAGGTGGTATGACGGTTCGAGTAAATGGTTAATTCAGTGCTGCGCGGGCCGTCTCCGCTCAGCGCAGCCAGCACAGCCAGGCGGTTTTTTGCCTTCCGGTCAGGGTCTTTTTCCGCAGATTTTGCCAGCAGGCGCTCCAGGACCTGAGTGACCGGGGCTCCACTCAGCTCTTCGCGTTGCAGATCGACCAATTCTTCAATTCGGCGGTTGGCGTATAGCACTCTGCCTTCCAGGTCTTCCAGGATCAGGCCATCTTGTAACGATTGGATTAAGGCTTCCAGCCGGCGCGTCTGTTCTTGCAGGCGGGTATCGCTGCGGGAAAACAGAGTGGCGTTTTCGATCGCCATGGCGGCATGGTTAGCGAAGTTTGTCAGCAGCTCGATCTCCTGATCGCTGAATACGTGCGGATCAGGCCGGTACACCAGCAGGGCTGCCGGAGGGGCATACTGCGTGTTGAGCGGCACGGCCAAGATCGACCGATAGCCCTCCGAACGTGCCCGGGGCCGAGTGGCAGCAAAGGATTCGTCCATTTCTGTATCGCTGACCTGAATGGGCTGCCCGCTGCGTAAGGCCCGCAAGGTGATGGAGAAAGGCTCGCTGGGATTTATCGCCAGTTGGCTGGCATACCTTTGAGACAACCCACGGCTGGCCTTGGCTCGGAAAACCCCACGACGTTCATCCAATGCGACGATAGCACACATTTGAATGGACATCAGGCGTTCAACTTGTTCCAGGATGCGATCCAGCACCAACTGCGGATCCAGCGTGGATACCACCGACGAGCTGGTTTGCAGCAAAGTGGAAAGCTCGTTCAAGCGGGCTTCTATCGCCTGCTCCATATGCAGCAGGCTGTTGGTCAAATGCCCAATCTGATCTTTGCGTTCGGCCAGTTTTTTTACAGAACGCATCTCGCTGGCCTGACGATCTTTGCTGGCGTTTGGGCGGCGTGTGCCAATAAACTGGTTGTACTTGGCAAGCTGTTCAAGTGGGCGAATCACCTGTCTTGATAAGGCCAGCCAGAAGATTAAACCCACGATCAAGAAAACTGCAATGGTTAGCAGCACGCCTTGATGGGTGGCACGCGGGGTGGCAAATGCTGCTGCAGTCGGCCGGCGAACAATCACGCCCCAGCCGGCGCTCGAAATGGGTACATAGCTGAACAGAGTATCAACGCCAAGTTCATCCTGCTGGACCAGGTTGCCGGCTTGTTGGGATAGTACGGCTTGGGTCACATTGCCCAATTTGCTGGCGGCGTCTTGCAGCAGTAGATCAGGGTCGGGCGAGGCGATCACTTTGCCAGCCGAATCGATAATCATCACTTCAAATGCATCTTCTGGATGGTGTTCAGCCGCAATGCTGCTCAGTGTATGGCTGAGCGACTGCAGCTTTATGTTGGTCGCCACGACGCCCAGGTAGCGGTTGCCCCCAGCCCATAAGGGCATAACAGCGGTAGCCACAGCCTGTTCGGTTGTCGGGGAGATGCGTCCCTCCGAGACCAGAGGAGATGAACTGGTGAGGGAGCGCTTGTAGTAATCCCGCATGGAGAAGTCCCAACCGACCGTTGATCCCGGCCCGGTGGGATAGTGATAGACCATGACGCCGTCCGCATCCAGCCGGTAAATCAAATTGACATCCGTCCGTACGCTGAACAGGATTTTAAATAGATTATCCATCCCGGCTGGATCGGCGCTGATAACCTCTGGGTAGCTTGCCATCTGCCGGACAGCCTGCAGGGCGGTATCCATAATGGTATTGGTTTCCTGGGCAATTGCCCGGGCGACTGCCAGGTCGGCAGTTTTTATATCCGCTTCCAGCCGCTGGGCTGCTAGCTGATCGAAACCCAGCAAAGCCAATACAACCGGCCCGACAAACAGCAGGTACAGGGCTAGCAGTTGAATTCCCAGATCCCGTCGAAAGGAGCTTGGCATTTTATGCTTGCTCGCTGAACGCCTCAATAATCCGGGTGATGTGCCTGGCGCCTTTCAGATACAGATCCAAACGGATGTTTTCATTTGGCGCATGAGCCTGAGCGCCCGGATAGCCTATTCCAGCGCTGACAATGGGCAGCTGGAGGTGTTCGATGAACGGATAGTTTGGGCCAGACCCGCCGACCATTGGGACGATCTCCATCGCAGTCCCGTACACCGGTTCTGCGCTTTCAACGACCAGCTGCACGAATGGATCGTCCGGATCGGTGCGGGCAGCCGGCTCGCCTCCCATAAAAGTGATCTCAACCTCCGGAAAACCCTCCGCATCCAGGTGCCTGCGCAGTTGTTTTAAGACTTCTTCCGGTCTTTGGTCCGGCACCAGCCGAAAATCGACCTTGGCAGAAGCCTTAGCCGGCAACACCGTTTTTGACCCTGGGCCCTGGTAGCCGGAGGTCAGGCCGCAGATGGTGCAAGTGGGCTCGAGCACCTCCGCGATGCTCAAATCCACTCCGCCTGTCAGGCCTTTCAAAAAGTGGTCGATCCCAAAACGCTGCTTATACTCCTCCGCCGGATCAGGCAGGGCTGCCATCAGCCTCCGATCGCGCTGGCTGACGGGCTGCACAGAATCGTAAAACCCAGGCAGCCGGATGCGCTCATCGGGTCCTTTCAGCGTGCTGAGGGCCCACACCAACCGCCAGGCTGCGTTGGGGAAGATCGAACCGCCCAGGCCTGAATGAATATCGATGTCAGCGGTTTTAACGGATAGCTCGACGTAGCAGATACCGCGCAGGCCCAGGTACTGCATGGGCACTTCTCGGTGATCGACCCCGCCAAATTCCCAGATACAGGCATCGGCCTGTAGTTTTTCCCGGTTTTCGGCAATAAACTGTGCCAGGTGCACGCTGCCAACCTCTTCTTCCCCTCGATCACGAACTTAATATTGCAGGGCAGATCACCAGTGACCGAGAGCAGGGCATCAATAGCAAACAAGCGGCTTACCAGGTGACCCTTATCATCGCTAACGCCACGCGCGAAAAGCTTGCCATTGCGCTGGACTGGCTCAAAGGGTGGGCTTTCCCACAGCTCGAGCGGTTCAGGCGGTTGGACATCATAATGATTGTAAATCAGCAGGGTTTTGTCACTCCCAGGGCCGTGCTGGCCGGACAGGCGCTCTCCGAACACAACCGGCGCGCCTTCGGTGGGGATGATCTCCACCTGGAATCCCCGTTGGCGCAGCATATCGCCAACCAGCAGCGCACATTCTTCCAATCCCCAGTTTTGGGCAGCGACGCTGGGCTGCGAGCAAAGTTTTGAGAGTTCATCGAGGCTGTCTTCCAAATGAGTTTCAAGATATTCATCGATCTTTTTGAAATCTTTCACCACAGCTCTCCTTTGTAAATGTGTTCACTTACTTTTTGGGGTTCTCCGGGAATCTGTTAGGGAGTCCCAGATTTGGGGGAGTGAGCGTGCCACCCCAGTAATTCCTGAAGACCCCTTTTTGGATCGATGAGAATCGCCGTGAAAAGGATCTCTTCCCCAGAAATTCTCATGATTTGGTCTTTACGGCTCGTGCAGCAATGGGCTGGAATCAATAAACTGAGATGGAACAACTAGAACTCAAAGATTCATCCAGTAAAAAACCAGTCGAGCGAAGTGGAGCCAGCCAGGGCAAAGATTAACATTTTAGTCGTTTCTCCGATCCAGGCCCAGAACAGAAATCTTCCCACTGGCATTTTTAAAGCTCCCGCAGCCACACCGGCCAAATCAAAAAATGGGTTGGGAACAGCCGAGAGAAAGAAAATGGTCAGCGGGCCATTCTTGCCCATCCAGTTTGCCAGCCGGTCATACACGTTTGCGTTCTCGATGACGGTCTGCCCGCTGAATCCAGCCAGGTAGCCTGACAGCTCTCCCAGGGCAGCCCCAGCGCCAGCAGCTAAAGCGACCCCAATGGGGTTGAAGACCGCTCCCATTGTGAAAACGACAGCGACGCCTGGAGCCGGAAGCAGCACTGTCGCATACGCCAGGAATGAGAGTACAAAAATACCAGGATATCCGTAGACAGCCAATTTCTGGGCGTCATCCCGGATGCTGAATACATAAACACTGATCGCTATGACGGCCAGAAGTGCCAGGATGCGGGCCAGAGTTTGGCGTCGGCTGGATTTCATATTGGCCCGGTGCAAATCAGAAAAAAGAGGAGGCCAGACAATATTGACCGGCCTCCTTGAAATTTATCCGCTCTCTTCGGTTGTAATCGTGACCGATTTAAGGGTCACTGCCGGTGCATCTTCATACCGCGGGTCACGTTCCGGGATGGCAAACAGCACGTCCAGGCCGTCAACGATCTGGCCAAAGACACTGTGCTTACCATCCAACCAGGGGGTAGCGACATGCGTGATGAAGAACTGCGAGCCGTTCGTGCCGGGGCCGGCATTGGCCATCGAGAGCACACCCGGTTTATCGTGGCCCAGCGATGGGTCAAATTCATCCCCAAAGCGATAGCCGGGTCCGCCGCGCCCGGTGCCGGTTGGATCACCACCCTGCACCATAAAATTGGGGATCACTCGGTGAAACTTGGTCCCATCATAAAAGCCTTGCTTCGCCAGAAACACAAAGTTATTGACAGTTTTGGGGGTTTTACCGGCAAACAATTCCAGCTTGATTTTGCCTTTGGAGGTATCCAGGGTGGCATAGTATGATTTAGTGGGGTCAATCTCCATGGCAGGAGATTTTGACCATTGTTGGGTTTGGTCTGGCATAAGAGTCCTTTCTATTGGTTGGCAGTTTCCCGGTCTATGAGCAGGGCTTCCAGGCGTGCGACGACCATATCCATCGCTACCGGGTTCAAGCCGCCCTCCGGGATGATCACATCCGCGTAGCGCTTGGAAGGTTCAACGAATTCCAGGTGCATTGGGCGGACTGTCGCCAGATACTGGCGAATAACAGCTTCGGTTGTGCGGCCGCGCTCGTTTAAATCGCGTTCAAGCCGGCGGATAAAGCGCAGGTCTGGATCGGTATCCACAAAGATTTTAACGTCGAACAGGTCGCGCAGAGCCCGGTCAGTAAAGATCAAGATCCCTTCTACCATGATCACAGGCTGGGGCTCTACCCGTATGGTTCGATCCGTGCGACTGTGGGTTTTAAAATCATAGGTTGGCAGATAGATCGGCTGCTGGTTGCGAAGCTGTTCGACATGCAATGCCAGCAGGTCACTGTCCAGAGAGTCGGGGTGGTCGAAGTTTATCGCCGCCCGCTGGTTAAGCGGCAGATCGCTCAGGTCCTTATAATAAGCGTCATGCGGCAGGTAGGCGATATGCTTGCTCCCGACACGTTCGAGGATGACCCTTGCCAGAGTGGTTTTGCCGGAGCCGGATCCTCCGGCTATACCGATCACAAGAGGGGTTGCACGATTGATCATAATCGAATTATACTGGATCCGTATCCCTCAGGACTAAGGAAATAGGGTGTGTTTGGGGGCGTACCCGCCATTTACGCCCGTTTATCAAGTTTTATTCTTGGGCTGAGCATATCCCTGGATTTGTTTCCGGGCGATTTTGAGGATGAACAAACGCAGCGTCTGGATGAGAACGCTGCGTTGTGAGAGCCACCGGAGGGAATCGAACCCTCGACCCATCGCTTACGAAGCGATTGCTCTGCCGGCTGAGCTACGGTGGCGTCTGGCTGGAAATTGCCCAACTTCACGGCGGGGATTATAGCAGTAAATGGGTCTAGTTGACAAGGCACGCGGCCGATAAATTTTCGGCTCACACCTGAGCGGCATCTCGTTCATTTGCTGATCTATCCAGACAAGGTTAAGGTGTAAATCTTGGGCCAGGAGTGCTCTGCCATCTATAGAATCTCAAACAACAATACCTGGCTTCCAGGCGGAGGTTTTGCTTGAGAATTGCGATGCTGTCTTACCATACCTGTCCCTTGGCAACTCTGGGCGGCAAAGATACCGGCGGAATGAACGTTTATGTCCGGGAGCTGACCCGGCAGTTAGGCCGGAACGGTGTGCACGTGGATGTCTTCACACGCTCGCAGGATGAGCATGTTCCTCACGTTCTGCATGATTTAGGCTATGGAAATCGGGTGGTCCATGTGCCGGCAGGACCGGAAGTGCCTTTGCCCAAACGGCAGCTGGTCGATCATATCAGCGAGTTTGCGGCTGGTATTCGGGATTTTGCAGCCCAAAAAGGGCTGGAGTACGACTTGATCCACAGCCATTACTGGACGTCTGGGATTGCAGCCAGGGAACTCAAGGCAGCCTGGGGGGTCCCGATTGTGCAGATGTTTCATACCCTGGGTTTGATGAAGCAGCGGGTGGCGCGTGATGAGGGGGAGAAAGAAGGCGCATACCGGATTCAAGGCGAGCAGGAAGTGTTGCGCATAGCTGATCGGATCGTGGCTGCTACCCTGGCCGAGCTTGCCCAGCTCCAGTGGCTCTACAAGGCGGATACCAGTAAAGTAGTGATCGTTCCTCCGGGAGTGGATATCAGCCATTTTTATCCGATCCCCCAGGACGAAGCCAAGGAATTCATCGGTTTGCAGCCCTGTGATCAACTGCTGCTTTTCGTAGGACGCATCGAGCCTCTCAAGGGCATCGATAATTTGATCGAGGCGATCGCCATTTTACGGCGCGAAGGGGTGTATGTCTGCCTGTCGGTGATCGGGGGTGATCCCGATCAGGGTCTCACAACCAGCAGTGCCGCTCACAGCGGTGCGCAAATCGATAGCGGCGAAATGGGCAATCGTGCCGAAATGGTGCGCCTGCAGGAATTACGCGCCAGGTATGGGATCGAAGACCTGGTCGCTTTTCTGGGCCGCCGCAGCCAGGATACCCTGCCGTATTATTATTCTGCTGCAGAAGCGGTGGTTGTTCCTTCCCATTACGAATCGTTTGGGATGGTCGCATTGGAGGCGATGGCTTGCGGCACTCCGGTGGTTGCCTCCCAGGTTGGGGGATTGGCCTACCTTGTTCAGGATGGGCAAACCGGATATACCGTCCCGGCCGATGATCCGCAGGCTCTGGCTGAGGCGTTGAAACGTTTGCTCAAGGATCCCGATACCCGCTCCAGGATGGGTCTTCATGCCGCTGAATTTGCGAAGGAATACGCCTGGAGCAAAATAGCAGCCCGGATTGTTAACGTCTACGAACAGGCCCTGCTCTAAGTGTTTTTTACCCAGGCGCTCATGGAAAGAGAGGCACTGCATACTTTTTCGTATGCAAAAATTTTCGCAAGAGAATCTCAATTAACCTGAAAATGCTACTTGTGTTCGAAGAAAATCAGCAGCGTGCTGCCATATTTGCGCTGTTCAAACTCGACCAACTGGTTTAGATCAAGGGCTGAGTATTCAACCGGGTGGATTTGCACGATCACCCAGGCATCTTCGGCCAGCCAACCGGGGTGATTATCCAGGCTGGTGATGGCCTGGATCCACAGGTCTTTATATTGGGGTGGCGCAATATAGACATATTCGTAGGTTTGGTCTGGCTCGCGGCTGAGCAGGCTGAAGGCATCCATGCGCAGCACTTCTGCGCTGGCTTCCAAACCGGTTGTTTTCAAATTGGCCCGGACGGTCTCAACTGCCTGGCGCACGATATCCACGAAGCGAACAAAGGCCGCTCCCCGGCTCAATGCCTCGATCCCCACGCTGCCGGTTCCGGCAAAAAGATCCAGCCAGCGCGAATCCTGGACATCCGCTCCCAGGATATTAAACAGCGATTCTTTGGTCCGGTCGGTGATCGGACGGGTGCTGTCGCCTGGCACGGATCGCAGTTTGCGGCCGCGGGCTTTGCCTGCAATCACCCTCAAACCGCCCATATCACACTCTCCCGGCCAGGCAGTTAACCTGCACCCAGCTGGACGCTCATCCGAGCAGCCATCAGGTTGCCATACGGGGCCGTAATTGGCACCACGCAGCCGGTCCCAAGTATGAAGCGCTGCCCACGGGTAGCCTGGATGGCATCCCGGGCCTCGGCTGTCACCCGCACCGGGCTGCCCAGCACCATGCTCTCTTCGCGCTGCAGGCCGCCGCAGACCACACCTTTGAAACGTTTTTGACCCTCTTCCAGGGAGGGGAAGGTGTCCCGGTCGTGCCAGTTCAGGATCTGAACTGGATAATCGGCGACAAAGTCGAACATCACATCGCTGCCGTGCAGATGGAGCATATTCAGCCACATGGCCTGGGCTGGTTCCAGCACCTGCAGGTCATACTGGCGACCGAATTCTGCGTATTCTGCCTCGGATAGCAGGCCATATTGAGCATGCTGGATGGCGTAGAATACCCCATCGACCCCGGTGGTCCGAACAGCCTCTACAAAACGCCGGGTGGATTCGGTGATCACCCGCAGCCCGGCATGCACGGCCTGCGGGTTCTGTCGTAAGTGGGCTTGCAGGCTGGCTTTGCCCACCAGGTTTTTCGCCTGGGAGAGCGGGTTGAAGATGGTTTGAATGATGGGCGTCTCGGGACTTAATTGCTCTACCAGCAGCCGCAGGCAAACCAGCTGGTCGCCCAGCTTGCCGGCATAAGGGTCCAACACCTCCAGGCGCTCCCAGTCTTCTGGTTGCTCGATGACCGGACGGGTGTAATCCCGGGTGCCTTCAGTCGCTCCACGCCACACATCTTGGATGCCCCAATCTTGCAGGCAGAATGAGGACGAAGGGGTTACCTTCACCAGGTCGAGATCAAAGGTTTTTTGAAACGCCAAGGTCGCCGCGGCCAGGCTCTCCGGGTTTTGATCATCAACGGGAAAATGGCGCCAAAGGGCAACCGGGACACGGTCTAAAGCTTCGCCTTCCAGGCAGGCCTGCAGGCGTTGGCGATGGGTGGTCTCAGAAATTTCAGTCATTATGTTCCAATTCGTCTAAAAGGGATGTGATCTCTGTTTCCTCGGCTTGCTGGGTGTTGAAATACTCGGTCATGAAGTTGGAGCGCCGCACCCGCAGGGCTAATGGGGCAACTTCGCGTAGATCATCCAGGGTAACCAACTCACGCCCGTCCGCGGCTGCAAAGGCCCGGGCAGTCTCGAACAGGGTGATCTCGGCCCGCAGCGAGTCGATTTGCAGCCGGTCGATGAAGGCCAGCCCGCGCCGGGCAACCTCATCCGGCAGGCTGACTTGCGGCAGCAGATCGCGGGCTGCCTGGATTTCAGCCTGAACGATTTCGGTTTCGCTGGCATAAGCCAGCACCATCTTTCTTGGGTGCTGCAGGTAGGCCTGCACCCGCCGGTAGGCTTCCAGGCGTTCTTCCGGCTCGACCAGGCCGCGCACCAGCACCCGCAGACCGAACCGGTCCAGGATTTGGGGCCGCAAGCGCCCTTCTTCAGGGTTCATCGAACCGATCAGCACAAAACGGGAGCGGTAGCTGGCCGAGACCGGACCACGCCGGACGGTATAGCTGCCCTGAGCGGCTGCATCCAGGATCGCGTCGACAATTTCATCCGCCAGCAGGTTGACCTCGTCCACGTAAAGCAAGTTGCGATCAGCATGGGCCAGCAAACCGCGCCGCAGCCGCAGCCGGTCGTGGATTGCGGCGCGCTCATCGACCCCCCCAACGACGTCCTCCAGCTCGGCATTCAAAGGCAGGTCAACCAGACGCACCCGGTCTGGTTTGGCCAGCGGTTCGCCCTCGGCATATTTTCGGGCGCAGTCCGGGCAGACTGCATCAATACCACCCGCTTCGATGTCTTCGGGCATACAGCCGTAATAGCACAGGCTGCGCGGCACCATCGGCAGCAGATCGACCAGGCTGCGCACCGCAGTCGTTTTACCTGTGCCGCGCGGCCCGATCAGCAGCACTCCGCCCACAGCCGGGTTGATCAGCGCCAGCAGCAGGGCCAGCTTCATCTCTTTTTGGCCGACCACTGCCAGAAATGGGAACGGCAGGACTTCGGCCAACCCTGAATCGCTCTCACCTGCCCGTGCCTGGTACCCGCGCCCCGAAACGCGCTCAATCAAATCACGCAGAGAGCGTACGTCGCCAGCGCCGGTATCCACAGAACTGGTATCTAAAGGGTCATCCGCTTCGGTTGGCTCGTTCATGGTTTTTTGTCTTTTTCCTGGCTGGCATTTAGTCGGGCGGCTGAACGCCGGATCTGTTCCAGGCGGTAAGCCTGGCGCGCTCTGCCTTCCTCAATCCGCTGGCGTTGTTCCTCTGTCTCGGGGATCAGGCCCGGCACAGGAACCGGACTACCGGAACTGTCCAGGGCTACATAGACGACATAGGCCGTATTGGTATGGGTCTGTTCTCCAATGATAGGATTCTCGGCAATCACGTGCACTTCAGCTTCCATAGAAGTCCGGCCCACATAGCTGACTTCCGCAGTCAGGGTGACCAGGTCGCCGATCCGAATCGGCTGCTGGAAGGTCATTTGATCTACCGCCACTGTGACCACCCGCTGTTGGGCATGGCGCATGCAAGCCAGAGCGCCGGCTTCGTCCACCAGCTTCATGATCCAGCCGCCATGCACATTGCCAAGGTTATTGGCGTGCTCGGGCTGCATTAATTGGGAGATGGTGATGCGAGACGCACCAATTTTTTTGGCTTCAGAAACTGGTTTCATCACAAGTTTAATCCATGTCCTGCCGCAGGTCCCCATAATCGATAGAAGGCAGCAGTTCCGGCATTTCATCCAGAATATCGACCATATTCAAGCCCAGCTCAGCCATCATCGGAGGCAATGGAAAGTGAGCCGGCGGGCGGAACGGGATTGGGCGGGAGGGCGGATCCCGATCTGGCTGACGGTAATCGTGGGCCCGTGAGCGTATGATGCGCCAGTCGCGCGTTAATAAGCCGACGTAATTGCCATGCACCGAAAATACCTGGCGGTCTTCACTCACCCATCCGATCCATTCGCCAGTTGGGCTGAACAGGTAAGGATAATCCAGGATCGCGCCAACATCACCGCGGGTGGTGTAAATGGGAATAAGGCGTACAGAATTGACCATTGTCTAACAAATCACCATAGAACTTAAAACTTTTGCGCGCATCAGCCGTTTACTCAACATCTCCATAGGTCCAATAACGGTTTACAAAGAAGTTCCAAAACATCACTACACCCACTGCTATAGCCAGTGCAAGATTGTGGCCGAGAAAATCCGGGTTGGCTGTTGAAAGAATTGGAATGTGCAGGTTGGACAATAAATCGCTCAGCGGAGACTCGAGCATGGCAAAAAGTGGGGTGCGGATCAATAAGCCGATCACACTGATTAATGCAAATTGGATCATCTGCCGCGAAATCTGTTTGGACCGCGAGTCGGGATAAGTCCAGTAGCGGTTCCAGATGAAGTTGCTAACGACGGCGGCGCCAAAGGAGCAAACACTCGAAAAAACCGCCGGCATTTTGAAGACGCTTGTCAACAAGTTGAAGGTTCCAAAGTCCACGATAGCGCCGATCGCCCCGACCATTGCGAACCGCATAAAGCGGTGGCGTTCGCGCGAATTGCTGAGGATGGCTGTCATGATAACCCCAGCTTGGCATTAAAATATGGGATTGTCCGCCTGAGCCCTTCTTCCAAGGGGATTTTGGGCTCCCAATCCAATACATGTTTGGCTCGACTGATATCCGGCTGCCGGCGCTGGGGATCACCTTCACCGCGCTGGGCAGCTTTGAATACGATCCCGGCCTGATTGCCGGTCAGGTTATTAATGGTTTTGGCAAAATCCAAAATGCTTGTCTCGACTGGATTGCCGATGTTGACCGGTTCGTGCTCATCGGACATTAGCAACCGAAAAATGCCTTCCACCAGGTCATCCACATAACAAAAACTGCGAGTTTGAGACCCGTCTCCGTAGATGGTCAGTGGTTCACCGCACAAAGCCTGCTTTAAGAAATTTGGAACAACCCGCCCATCGTCCAGCCGCATGCGAGGTCCGTATGTATTGAAAATTCGCACAATCCGGGTATCGATCCCATGGAAGCGGTGATACGCCATCGTCAGCGCCTCGGCAAAACGCTTGGCTTCGTCATAAACTGAGCGGGTCCCGATCGGATCAACATGGCCCCAATAAGATTCTGTTTGAGGATGCTCCAACGGATCACCATAGATCTCGCTGGTTGAAGCCAACAATAAACGGGCGTTATGGGCGCGGGCTACTCCCAGGCTGTTATGCGTTCCGAGCGCGCCAGCTTTCATGGTTTGAATCGGGAGGTTTACGTAGCCAAAAGGCGAATTGGGGTTCGGGCTGGCGGGAGAGGCAAAATGCATGACCGCATCGACCTCCCCAGGCACAAAGATGAAATTGGAAACATCGTGGCGGATGAATGAAAACGCTTTTTGGCCAGATAAGTGGGCCAGATTTTCCGGCCTGCCGGTGATGAAATTGTCCATTCCAACAACTTCATGTCCTTCATTGATCAGCCGTTCACACAGGTGGGAACCAAGAAAGCCAGCCGCGCCGGTTATAAGAACGCGCATTGAATAATTCCTTTCGATCCATTTGATAAATGTAGAAGTTACGCAGTTCCGGGGAAATTCCCTTCTCCAACTTTGTAAGTCCTCAATTGATTGCTCAGTAACTCCCGCCTCAACCCATCAGCAGCGGGATGTTCACTTCCAGATCACCCGGGTGGTTAAACCATCCCCAGATATTTGCTGCCCCTGGCCGGTTGTGGTATCCACCAGCCATAAGTTCCCCTGGTAAATCAAGGCGATCGAAAAATTCCCGCTGTCTGGCATTGGTTCAGGTGACCACGCCCCCCAGTCTTGCTGAGGGCTCAGCCCGGAGGAGCCTTCCATCGGAAACAGCACCCGCCGGTTTGAGCCGTCTCGGTCCATTACGGATAGCCGGTAGCGGCTGGAGTCCGATTGGGTCGGGAAGATCGCCTGAAGATAGGCAACCTCATAAGCCAGCTCGCCGCTCGCTTTCAGGGTGATGGGCGATACGATCGGGTAGGCAAACATGCCAGCCTGCGAAACCACTTGAATCGTACCCCCAGGACCCATTGGAAGGGCTGACAGGTTAAAGATTGGCGATTCCTCTGCTGAAAGCGATCCCGGTGGAGAAACGTGATCGACAGTAAAGATCGTTCGCCCATCCGGGCTCCAGGCCAATGCGGGTACCCAGGCCCAATCGCCCCGAGTTTGTAGTGGAATCACATCCGCAACTGGCTGAACTTCGCCGCTGTAAAAATCGACCAGGCTGATCCCATCTGGCCTGGCAATGGCCAGAGTCTGGCGATCCGGAGACCAGGCAAAACTGCTGCCCCACCAGCCGTACACACCCCCGGAATTGGGTTCCAGGATCACGGTCCTTTTGGATGTCCAGCCGCTGGGGCTGACCGAAAATACATTCAAATCGTTGTTTGCCTGCCAGCCAGGGGCAGTGCTGCGGGGCTCGACCGTTGAAAAAATGACTTTAGAATTGCTGTTCGGCACCCAGTCGGCGAAATGGACGACATTCGATACCTTTAAGTCGATCAGCTTGCCGGTTTCATCGCGAATATCCATCACCCACAGCGAGTTGATTTCGTCTTCACTTTCCGACCGGCGAGTGAACAGCAGCCAGTTCTTGTCGTCCGAAATTGAAAGGACTCGTCCGTCGAGATCGCCGCTGGTTATCACAGCCTGGCGATTGCCTGTGCTTTCTTCAATCATCCAGGCGTTGCCATCCCGCAAATAGATCAGCCGGCCCGGGATAGCCACCGGAACCAGAGGCGCCTGGATGCCGATCATCACTATTTCAGGGACAGGCTCCTCAATCATCGCCGATTTAATCGGGTTGCTGGATACTTCCACCCCGTCTTCATATACTTTGCGATAGGTGATCTCCTGCAGGCCGTTCTTGCCGTTTTGCAGATAGACTTCATTTTCTTTGCCTTGTGGTAGCGATTCGTTCCGCAAGGTCTGGTGCTCGAAGGGCACGACCACCTGAACCACTTCGAACTTTTCCGTCACACGGACCAATCGGACTTCGGCACCCTCGGTCAGCACAGTGAATAGCGCCGGTTCAGTCCTGTCGAAGGATCCCAGTTCCAGGTTGGAGGCACTTAAGGCTTGCTGGACCGTGCTGCCGGGCTGGATGCTTATTTGCACGGTCTGACCATCCACCAGGATCGTGACATTGATCTGGGTTTGAGTGGCCTGCGGTGCCGTACAACTCGCCAACCAGACAGACAGCACCAGGCTAACGAACACCAAAATTATTTTTCTACAACATTTGAGTACACCCATCAAGGGTGGCTGGAATCGCCGAGATTGGACCGGGTGGTATAATTTCATTTCGGGTTTTGCGAAACTTTCTGGTTCATGGTTTATGACCGCTGATCACCATCGTGCCATCTGCTATTGTAATCCCGTCCAGAACGATTTGCTGGCCGCCTATCTGATTGGCGATTGCCCGATCCAGTTCGCCGGAATACTGCTCAAGCTGAGTCTGAGGCAGAGGAAATGGGCCAAATTTGGCTGAGTCGATCGTAGAGTCCAGGTTACCAGCGGAATCGACCCGGATTGAAATCAGGACTTCCAACGGCAGGTTCAGGCCAGATTGATGGATCGATCCAACCAATTGTACCTGCCCATCTCGAAGATAGACCTGAGGATTTTGTAAGACAGGCCCATCTTCACTACGGAAATTGTTAGCAACCAGTGAGGTCATTTGCGACTCGGTTACAATCAGGGTGACTTGTTCACCCAGTTGCAGATTTTCGGCTGCAGCGTTCAGGTTCTCTTCCAGGTCCTGAACAGCTTCGGTGCTTACCGCTATGGTTGAGCGCAGAGAAGGGTCGTCTGGGGTTGGGCGGGAGTAATTGCAGGCCAGGCTGGCAGCTACGAGTGCTGTCAGGGCCATAACGAACGCTGGCATGGATTTGAACATCAGTAAAGTTTATCTCCTGATTAAACAACGAATGGACAGCAGCCTGTCCGTTATATTAAACCAATAATTCTTGATCGAAGGAATTTTATCACACCATGTCGGATAACTTGCCCCCTGAGCTTAGCCTGAGCGCCCGTCTGGAAGCGCTGTTATTCGTCGCCCCAGGCTCAGTTACCCCCGCCCAACTCGCTGCGGCTTTGGAGATCTCTATAGTTGATGTCAACCACGGCCTGGCTGCACTGGAATCTTTATACGTTGCGGAAGGACCGCGGCGCGGGCTGCGCCTCCAGCGTCACTTTGGACGGGTACAGCTAACAACTGCAGCTGAAACAGCCCCATTGATCGAGCGTTTTTTGGGCCTGGAAGCCAGCACGCGCCTGAGCAGGGCTGCTCTGGAAGCTCTGGCAGTCTCGGCCTACCAGCAGCCGGTTACCCGCCCTCAGATTGACGCCATCCGGGGGGTTAACAGCGATAGTGTGCTGAAGAGCCTGTTAAGCAAAGGATTGCTCCAGGAAGTTGGCCGGGCCGAAGCACCCGGTCGGCCGATCTTATACAGCACCACGCCGGAATTCTTACAGTATTTCGGGTTGAACTCGCTTGAAGAACTGCCGTCGCTCGGTTTGGACGAGCTGCCTGCCCCAGACGAGGAACAGTCCTCGGAATTGCTCAAAGAGTGATGGCTGGCTTGAAAATAGGAAAAATTTTCATTCCTCCGGGTGGACTATGTCCATGATCGCGCTTTGGACGCAGGGTGCGCTTAAGTTGTGGTGAATATACGTTTGTGTCGGTATGTGCGGCGCCCTGGATGCGGGCTTCTATTTCACAGGCATGCGTTATAATCTCCCCTTATAAAAGCAATGATTGGAAAGTAACCTTATGAAGGAACGCTTACAGAAAATCCTGGCGCGTGCTGGCTACGGTTCGCGCCGTTCTTGTGAAACAATCGTAGCGGCAGGCAGGGTGCGGGTTAACGGGCAGGTCGCCAGTCTGGGAGACAGCGCTGATCCAGGCACGGATAAAATCCAGGTCGACGGACGCTTGATCCAGGCCTTCGAGCCTTTAGTTTACATCGCCGTGTACAAACCGCGCGGTGTGATCTCGGCTGTCAGTTCTCCCGATCCGCGGCCGACCGTACGCAGCCTGGTGGATGTGCCCGAACAAATTTATCCGGTTGGGCGGCTGGATGTGGACAGTGAGGGGTTAATCTTGCTGACCAACGATGGAGATCTGGCCAACCGCCTGACTCACCCGCGCTATGGCCACGAAAAGGAATACCGGGTGCTGGTTGCCCGCCGCCCGGACGAGGAGCAGCTCAACACCTGGCGGCGTGGTGTCGTCCTGGAAGATGGCTACCGAACCCAACCCATCCAGCTGACGGTGGAAAATCCGGCCGGCAAAGGGATCTGGCTGAGGGTGATCATGCGTGAAGGGCGCAAGCGCCAGATTCGGGAAACTGGCATGCTTCTTGGACTGCCAGTTGTCAAAATCATCCGGGTACGGATTGGCAGCCTGCTGTTGGGAAATTTAAGACCACGGCAGTGGCGCAGCTTGACCCCGCAAGAAGTGAAAGCCTTAAAATCTCCTGGTAAACGCCCGCTACCAGGCAAGAAACCATTAAAACCACCCAGGAAAGTATGATTCCATTTTCTGCCCGGGACTGTGGGTTTGTCCTGGCGGAGGAGTAAACCAGAAAATCTTATGGATGCTACCCAAACCAAGACGATAAGCTGGCTGGACCGCCCTCTCGTATCGGCGATCACCCTGAATTGGGAAATCATCTTGTTTACCGCCCTGCTGATCATGGCAACCATCAGCCGTTTTTACAGCCTCGAAGTCAGGGTCATGAGCCACGATGAGAATTCCCATGTGTATTACTCATGGCTGTTGTACAAAGGGTCGGGTTATTCGCACGACCCGGTGACCCATGGCCCATTCCAGTTTCACGTAGTGGCGTTGTCCTATTTCCTGTTCGGCGACAGCGACACGAGCGCCCGAATCCCTGCAGTCCTGTTCAGTATTGCTACCGTGGCCTTCATGTGGAATTACCGTCGCTATTTGGGAAAAGCCGGAGCCATGGCTGCGGCTGCCTTGATGCTGATCTCGCCTTATATGTTGTATTATGGTCGCTATGTGCGCAATGAAGCTTTTGTGGCGCTTTTTGGCGTAGTCACTTTATGGGCGATCTTGCGCTACCTTGAAACCGGTAAACACCGTTACCTTTACTATTTAACCCTGGCGACTGTCCTGCACTTCACAACCAAAGAGACAGCATTTATTTATACTGCCCAGGCCATGATCTTCCTGGCATTCTACCTCATTTACCGCCTGACGCGCCTGCCCTGGTCTCGTCCGGCAGACCGGCGCGCCTTCCTGATTGCCCTGATGGTCGGCTTGCTGTTGGTTTCGGCTGCAGCTGGAGTGGCACTCTTCGACCGCCAAATAGTCGTCCCCAGCGCTACCGAAACCGTGGCCCCTGCGGTGCCCGGCGCGGAGCTTGAAGATCCAGCTGGCGCTACCCAGAATAACCTGCTGGTTTTTGTATTGCTTGGACTTGGGGCAGCCGGGGTGCTGGGCTCCCTTTTCTACCTGATCCGGGGCTACACCTGGGCTGGACTCAGGCAGGAGCGAGCTTTCGATATGCTGGTGGTGCTGACCACCGCCGTCCTGCCAATGCTGGCGCCCTTCCCAGTCAAAGCGCTTGGCCTGAGCCCGATTGATTACAACAACAGCCAAACCATCCTGATGAACGGCATTTTTATCGTTCTCCTGGCTCTGACCGCAATTGCGATCGGTTTGCTGTGGAAACCGCGCTTGTGGCTGATCAACATGGCACTGTTTTACGGAATTTTTGTGGTGCTTTACACCACGGTCTTTACCAATGGCTTTGGCTTCATCACCGGTTTGGTGGGGTCGCTGGGCTATTGGCTCGACCAGCAAAAAGTGAATCGAGGCAGCCAACCACTGTACTATTACGCCTTGATCCAGATCCCGATCTATGAATATCTTCCTGCCCTGGGTGCGCTGTTGGCTGGCGTCCTGGGCCTCTTCCGGTCCAAGCCAGTTGCAGAGGTTAGCGCTCAGCAAGAGCCGCAGGCTGAATCGGGACCCGTCGGAACGGACTCGATCGTGCCAGCTTCCCTTTCGCTGCCGGTATTCGAGCTGCTGCTCTACTGGTCGCTGACCGGCCTGCTGGCCTATACGGCGGCGGGTGAAAAAATGCCCTGGCTGACCGTTCACATCACCCTGCCGCTGATCTTGCTGGCGGGTTGGGGCCTCGGAAAAGTGATTGATAGCTTCAACTGGAAAAATCTTTCAGAGCGGCGCGGTTGGCTGATCGTCGCCTTGTTGCCCGTGGCCTTGTTCAGCCTGCTGGCTGCCCTGGGTTCTTTGTTGGGCACCAATCCGCCCTTCCAGGGCATGAGCCTGGAGCAGCTGAGAGCAACCACGACCTTTGTGATTTCCTTAGTATCCTTCCTGGTCAGTGGGTTGTCGATCTCGGTCTTGATCCGTCCCTGGCCCTCGGGCCAGCTGGCGCGCTTGTTGACCCTGACCGTGGCAGCCATCCTGGGAATCCTGACGGCTCAGGCGGCTTTCCGGGCGGCTTACATCAATTACGACAACGCCAACGAATACCTGGTCTATGCTCATTCGGCGGGTGGGGTCAAGGAAGCTCTGGCGCAGATCGAGGACCTCTCACAGCGCACTTCGGGCGGCTTGAGCATGCCGATCGCTTATGACGATGCCACCACCTATCCGTACTGGTGGTATCTGCGCAACTATACCGATCAGCGCTATTATGGAGCTAATCCCACTCGCAGCCTGCGGGATGTGCCCGCTATTTTGGTTGGAGACCCCAACTATGGCAAGATCGAGCCGGTGGTGGGGCAGGCATATTACCAATTCGATTTTATCCGGCTGTGGTGGCCCAATCAGGATTACTTCGGCCTGACCTGGGAGCGGGTGCTCGATACCCTCCTGGACCCGCAAATGCGCTCGGCAGTTTTCAAGATCTGGTTGAACCGGGATTATAAGGCCTATGGCGAGGCTACCCAAAAAGATATGGGCCTGCCGAACTGGTACCCTTCGGCGCGCATGCGGCTTTACCTGCGTAAGGATTTAGTTAATCAGCTGTGGAATTATGGCACGGTGCCCACCACCGAAGAGATAGTGGCTGATCCGTATGAAGGCAAAGGCATCCAGCTCGAGGCAGACCGTATCTTCGGTTTTGCAGGGATAGAGCCCGGGCAGTTTGCCCGACCGCGCGGCATTGCCGTCGGGCCGGATGGCAGCCTGTATGTGGCTGACACCGAAAATCACCGCATCCAGCACCTGGATCGAGACGGAAACGCCCTTCAGACCTGGGGCAGCTTCGGGGATAACACTGCCGGGCAGGAGCCAGGCGGCCGGTTCAACGAACCCTGGGGCTTAGGGGTTGGGCCGGATGGTTCGGTCTATGTGGCCGACACCTGGAATCATCGGGTGCAGAAGTTCGGCCCGACCGGTGAGTTTGTGAACATGTGGGGCTACTTTGGACAGGCCGAAGCGCCTGAAGCATTCTGGGGCCCGCGCGCCATTGCGGTAGATGCGGAAGGCCGGGTATTTGTGACCGATACGGGTAATAAGCGGGTCGTGGTCTTCGATCAGGACGGAAATTATCTGGCCCAATTTGGCACAGTCGGCCTGAATCTGGGTGAATTCGACGAGCCGGTTGGGATCGCGGTGGACAACCAGGGGCGCGTCTATGTGGCTGATACCTGGAACCAGCGTATCCAAACCTTTATCCAAGATGAAAGTGGTAATTTCCAGCCGGAAAGAAGCTGGGATGTGGTCGCCTGGTACGGCCAATCACTCGACAACAAGCCATTTTTAGCGGTTAATTCGGCCGGACACCTGTTTGTGACCGATCCAGAGGGCTACCGGATGCTGGAATTCACCGACCAGGGTGAAATCGTCCGGACATGGGGCGATTTCGGCAGCGGCCCGGATACCTTTGGTCTGGTCGGGGGTGTGGCTGCTGATCCAAGCGGTGGCGTTTGGGTGACTGATACCGGCAACAACCGGATCATGCACTTTATGCCTCCAGAACCGTAGCTAAGGGAGAGAAGGACGAACCTGGGTGTTTTCGAGGGTTTTGCCTGTGAGAACACCCAGGTTCGTTTTATTCACAATTGACTAAAACAAACCACGAAATACCAACAGCAGGCCAAACACAAACAGCGGCACGCCAACAATCAGGCCCACAATCGTCAGGCTGACAATCACAGCCACGATCATCAAGACCAATCCCAGAATTACAGCCAATAATCTGCCGGTCAGGGCCACGGTCGTGGCAACCAGCCGCCAGATGGCCCAGAAGGGCCACAAAAACCAGGGCACTGGTTTACGGTTTTCTTCAAGACTTGACATCATAAGCTCCTTTTCTTTTTTACCGACACTACAATATTAATACGGCCTTGGGGATAAAAAGTAGCAGCTACCCGGTGGAAAGATTGAAAAAAAAAAGCGCTGAATGGGCACGTTGCAACGTGCCCATTCAGCGCTTTTTCGCAGCAGCCCGATATGTCCTTGTCAGCTCCCGTTCAGGCGGCTGGCCTGGGCGGCGGCGTCCAGCAGCCGGGCCAGCTGGTTGGCCTGGTCGGGTGTAAGGTAAATATTGGTCTCGTCGTGGATGAACACCTTTTCGTCTTCCGGGCAGTCTTCGAAGATGCACAGCCGGATGTTGTCCCCGTAGTCCGAATCAGTTTCTTCATAACAGATGTCCACTTTGAGGCTGTCATCTAATAGATAAACCGCCATAGGTCACCTCCTTGAGTTATTTATATTGAGACAGCAAGGCAGGGGAGGCCGGCTCCCACAGCCTGCACTGGCAGCCTGAAAGCGTGTGATTAAGGCGTCCGGTCATATATCCGGCGGTAAATGCTGAAGATTTCATAGATCCGGCGAATGTAATCGCGAGTTTCGGAAAAATTGATCAGCTCTACAAACAGGTCCTGATCATTGGGAGCCAGGCTTTTCCAGCGCAGCGAATTGCCCGGCCCCCCATTGTACGCAGCCAGGGCTGCGTACAGATCGCCCTGGAAAGTGTTGCGCTGGGTGTCGAGATAATCGATCCCGAAGCGCACGTTGACGAATGGGCGGTACAGGTCGTCGTTGGTGTAGGTCTCAGGCCAGCCCAGGTTGGAGGCGATCTCCTGCCCGGTGGCAGGGATGATCTGCATCAACCCGCTGGCTGCCGCTGACGAGCGGATAAAACTTTCGAACAGGCTCTCCTGGCGGACCACGCTGAACACAAACAGCGGGTTGAAATTGTACTCCTGGGCAGCTGGCAGGATCAAGTTGCTGTAATAGGTTCCAAAGCGGACATGATTGAAATACAATGGGGCGCCCATCGTTCCGGCGTCATCCATTCCGGCCAGGTCTAGTACCTGGCGGGCGGCAAAGATGGCCGAGCGGTACAGGCCGAGTTCTACCAGGTAATGGGTCAGCCGGTAGCTGGCGACCGCATCCTGGGCCACAGCCATCCGAACAGACTCGAATTCATTGCGCGCCTCAGAATAAAGACCGAGGGCCCAGAGCTCATTGGCTCGGATCACCGCCGGGTTGCTGGCTAATTCTCCCAGCCCAGAAAGATCGAGATCGGCCGGTAAGACAAAGGTCGCCCGCAGCCATTCGTCGGCCTTCAAACGTTCGGCCTGCAAATCGAACGCCAGATCGTAAATTTGCGGGGGAGTGAACGGCTCTCTGCCGAGCAGTATATCCCTGGCGCGTTCGCTATAATAACCGGTCGGATCGGTGCTGGCGGCTTGCTCCCAGTTGGCTCGCGCGCTGGCGTGATCTCCGATCCCTGTCAGGGCTTTACCCATCCAAAGGAAGATCCTGGCGCGATCGCCAAGGTTGCCGGACATACCCAACTCGCGCGTAAAGTTATCCAGCGCCAGCGGATATTCGCCCAGCTGGTAGCGAGTGACGCCAGCCAAAAACAGGGCTCGTAAGGCGCGCTCATCGTTGGGATATTCGTTGATTACCCGTTCGTATAGCTGGGCAGCCTGGTCCAGCCTGCCAAACCGATTGGCGACCCCGGCTGCATCAAACAGAAATTCTGCGGCCCGCGGGTGCCCGGGGCTGAGTTGGACAAAATCCAGCAGAGTCTGGATCGCCAGAGTGTACTGATCGAGGTAAAACCACTGAGTGTAGGCTTTTTGCTCCCAGGCATCGTCCCAGAAGCGGTGATCGGGATAGTTTTGAATGATCCTGTCCCATTCGGTTACTGCCCCACTGTAGCCACCCAGGGCACGAGTTGTCATACCGTAATAGTAACGGGCAGTGCCCGGATCGGGCGGGTTGTTCTGCAGGTAGCGGTCAAAGGCGGCCAGGGCCACGCCATACTGTCCGGCGAAGTAATCCACCAGGCCACGGTTCAGCTCGTTGACGGGCACATTGGCTTCCACCAGGGCCAGTAGAGCTGAGTAGGAATCATAGGATGTGGGGTAATTGTTGACCGCCTCCTGGTAAGCGGCATAGGCGGTGTCGATATTTCCGAGTGCGGTGTAAGCCTGACCCTGGCGAAGCAGGATCAAAGCCCGGGTATTATCGTTGGTAGTGCGGTTGTACAGGTCGGCGTAGAGCGAGACGGCGGTAGACAAATCGCCCGCCACGGCATAGGAACGGGCTTGTTTCATACCGAGCAGGATGCTGTCGCTCAGGCTGGGCGACTGGAGAGCCGCGGCGTAATCGTTTGCTGCGCCGGCAAAATCTCCAGCCGCGTAGAGTGCATCCGCCCGGATCTCAAACACATAGCCATCTACCAGGCCGGGATGCAGGGCCAAATAATTCAGGTACGCCTGGGCAGCCTCGGTGTAACGGCCCTGCCCGGCATACGCCTGCCCAAGACTGAAATATGCATACGGAATCTGGGGCGAGCCGGACAGGCTGGTAATTAGAAGCTCAAGGTTTGCCACAGCTTCATCGTAGCGGCCCGACAACAGGTGGGTGCGGCCGAGGCCCAGCTCGGCTGCCGCCTGGATCTCTGGATCGCTGCTGCCCTGCAGGGCAGTCTCGAACTCTAGCAGCGCCCGGTCCCAATCACCATCCAGCAAAGCCCGCTCGCCGGTTTCAATTCGGATAGCCGGAATGGGCGTGGGAGTAGGTGGCGGGGTTGGGGTAGGGATGGCAGTGGGTGTAGGGACTGGCGTGGGCGTATCACTCGGTGTGGCGGTCGGTCCGAACGCCGGAAGACTCTCGGGGAGGGAGCAGGCCAGACTGGCAGCCAGAAGAACGCTCAGGGCCAGGAGGATTTGGGCGTGGGCGTGTGATCGATTCATGCGGGTGAGGATAACTCAGCCCGCAACACCTGTCAATATAACCCGCTGGGTCTTTCGCTAAAGATCGGCTTGTAAGGAACTGTCACTGCGAGCCGCCGTTCTCTGGTGGCGTGGCAGTCTGGGGCATAAATTGCGAACTACAATAAAATTCTACAGACTTTTAGCACGCCTAAGCCTTGGGAGCAATCAAAGTTTGTAGATTTGGTGTTCGGTTTGTGCGGCGCCAGCCGCACAAACCGAACACCAAAATTATTTTTCTACAACATTTAAGTACACCCTAAGCCTTTGACAATCCAGGCGATGCGTGTTAAACTCTGAACGGTGTCCAAAGCCCGCGCTCTCCCAGGAGGGCGTTTTTTATGCCTGTGAGGGATGATTATGAGAACTGTAAGCTGGGACCCTTCATCAGAAACTGTGCACATGATCGATCAGCGTCTCCTGCCCGGGGAGTTTGAGATCGCCGTCTATCGCGATCATGGGCAGGTAGCTCAGGCTATCCGTGAGATGGTCGTGCGCGGAGCGCCTGCCATCGGCGCTTCCGCCGCCTATGGCTTGGCGCTTGCCGCTCAAAATTCGCAGGCGCAGGACCTGATCAGCCTGCGGGCTGACCTGCGTTCGGCTGCCGAGGTGCTGGAGGCTGCCCGCCCGACCGCTGTGAACCTGTCCTGGGCCATCAAACGGGTGCTCACCCGCACCCTGGACAAAGCCGGCAGCCCGGATGAGCTGCGCGCGGCAGTGCTGCGAGAAGCCCAGTGTATTGCCGACGAAGACGTAGCTATCAACCAGCGTATGGCCCGCCATGGTGCCGAATTAATCGCAGACGGCGATACCATCATCCACCACTGCAACACTGGCGCGTTGGCGACCGTGGATTGGGGCACTGCCCTGGGAGTCATCCGCACGGCCCACGAGCAAGGCAAGCGGGTGCACGTGCTGGTCGATGAGACTCGGCCGCGGCTCCAGGGGGCGCGCCTGACTGCCTGGGAGCTGGAGCAGTACGGCATCCCTTACGATATTATCAGCGACAATGCTGCCGGTTACTTCCTCAGCACCGGGCAGGTGCAGAAGGTGTTTTACGGGACGGACCGGCTGGCAGCCAATGGAGATGTGGCCAATAAGATCGGCACGTATATGCTGTCTTTGGCGGCCTATGACAACCAGGTGCCGGTCTATCCGGTGGTCCCAACTTCAACCATTGACCTCTCCCTGGCCAGCGGTGACCTGATCCCGATCGAAGAGCGCGCCCAAGAGGAGGTCTTAAACATTCAGGCTGGCGGCAAACCGGTAGCCCCCAAGAACGCCTCTGCCCGCAACCCGGCCTTCGATATTACCCCTCATCGCCTGCTGACTGGGATAGTGACCGAGCATGGCGTCATTTACCCGCCATTTACAGAAAACCTGCTCGCCGCCGTGCACGCCGAACAGCAGAGCTGATTGAACGTCTTGTAAGGATTGAGCATGAAAATACTGCTGACGGGCTCTGTGGCTTATGATTACCTCATGACCTTTCCCGGCTACTTCCGGGATCATATCCTGCCCGACCATCTGGATACGATCAGCCTGTCTTTTCTGGTCGAGTTGATGGTGCGCCTGCGGGGTGGCAATGCGCCCAACATCGCCTACACCCTGGCCCTGCTGGGGGATCATCCCGGTATTTGGGCCGCAGTAGGCGAGGACTTTGAGGAATATCGCCTGTGGTTAGAAAGCAAAGGGGTAGATACCTCCGGGGCAAGAGTTATCCCTGGGGTTTACACGGCTTCATTTTTCGCCAACACCGACCGATCAAACAACCAGATCGCCAGCTTTTACCCGGGCGCGATGGCTTATGCGGCTGAACTATCCCTGCGCGAGCTGGGCGAGAACCGACCTGACCTGGTGATGATCTCACCGAACGACCCGGCTGCCATGGACAGCTACGTGCGTGACTGCTGTGAGTTGGGGATCCCTTATATTTACGACCCCAGCCAGCAGATCGTGCGTTTGACTGTCGACGACCTGCAGCGCGGCACCCATGGTGCACTGGCTTTGTTTGTGAACGAATACGAGTTTGCCCTGATCCAGAAGATGACCGGGTTATCCACACAAGACATCCTGGAGCAAACCCGCTTCATGGTTGTCACCCGCGGTGAGCATGGCGCAATGATCTATGCTGATGGGCAGTCCGTCAGCGTCCCGTCCGTGCCGGCACAGGTAGTCGTCGACCCTACCGGGGTGGGGGATGCCTTCCGGGGCGGGTTTCTGAAAGGGTACAGCATGGGTTTAGACTGGAAGCTGTGCGGGGAGATGGGCTCGCTGGCTGCGACCTACTGTCTGGAGCAGCACGGCCCTCAGGGGCAGAACTACACCCCGAGTGAATTTCTGGGGCGTTTTCGCCAGCATTATGACGACCAGGGCCGGTTGGATGCTCTGGTGATGAAAAAATAGTTGGCCAAGAAGTTGTGCGCATGGGCTAGTCCCTGTGCACACCTTTTTTGCCAGAAATTAATTAAATGGAGACTACTATGGAAAATTACGATATTAAAGATTCTCAGCTGGCAGAAGGCGGGCGCCGCCGGATTGAATGGGCTGCGCGCGAGATGCCGGTCCTGGCTCTGATCCGCGAGCGTTTTAAAAAAGAACGGCCTTTGCAGGGCGTTCGCATCTCGGCCTGCCTGCACGTCACGACTGAGACCGCCGGTTTAATGCAAACCTTGCATGATGGCGGGGCGGATGTTGTCCTGACCGCTTCCAACCCGCTCTCGACCCAGGACGATGTGGCCGCCTCGCTGGTGACCCATTTTGAAATCCCGGTCTATGCCATCAAGGGCGAGAACAACGTCACCTATTACAAACATATCAACGCCGCCCTGGATCACAAACCCCAAATGACGATGGACGACGGCGCCGATCTGGTGGGCACGCTTCACAAAGACCGCCGCGATTTGCTTTCGCATGTGATCGGCGGCACCGAAGAGACCACCACCGGTGTAATCCGCCTGCGTGCGATGGCTGCCGATGGGGCTTTGGAATTCCCGGTCATCGCCGTCAACGACGCCATGACCAAGCACTTCTTCGATAACCGCTATGGCACTGGCCAGTCTACGATTGATGGCATCATTCGGGCCACCAACATCTTGCTGGCCGGGAAAAACTTCGTGGTTGCCGGTTACGGCTGGTGCGGGCGCGGCCTGGCAATGCGGGCGCGCGGACTGGGCGCCAATGTGATCGTGACCGAAGTTGACCCGATGCCTGCCCTGGAAGCCGTCATGGACGGCTACCGGGTTATGCCGATGGAAGAAGCCGCCCAGATCGGAGATATCTTCTGCACACTGACGGGCGATATCAACGTTGTGGACCGCCATCACTTTGAGGTGATGAAAGATGGAGCCATCGTAGCCAATTCGGGCCACTTCAATGTCGAGATAAACATCCCGGCTCTGGAAGAGATCTCTTCTGATAAGCGCCTGGTGCGCCCCTTCGTGGAGCAGTACACGATGCCGGACGGCCGCCACATCAACCTGCTTGGCGAAGGCCGCCTGATCAACCTGGCCGCAGCCGAAGGCCACCCCGCCAGCGTGATGGATATGTCCTTTGCCAACCAGGCTCTGAGTGCTGAGTACATGATCAAGAACGCCGATCAGCTGGCGAATAAGGTCTACACCGTGCCGGACGCCATCGACCGCGAAATCGCCCGCCTGAAGCTGAACGCCATGGGCGTGATGATCGACACCCTGACCGAAGAACAGATCAAGTACCTGAACTCCTGGGAAGAGGGTACGTAACATTTAAACGAAAAAAGATGCGCCCAGGGCGTTCGCTCTGGGCGCATCTTTTGTATTGCCAGTTAATTTATGGATTTCCTACGGTAACCTCGATATAAATTGGATCCCCAAAAGCTTCCCCCTGGGGGTTGTATGCCTGCCAGGCGCTGCGGTAGGTACTCGGCTCACTGGGCGCGGTGAAGATGATCCGGATTGTGGCCGTCGATCCGCTGCGGGCCGGGTAAAGCGCCTGCGTTTCGGTCACCTCCAGCGCGGGCCCAGCAACGAGCTGCAGGGCATAGCTTTCATCCCAGTTGCAGCTGCCTGAATTCTCAACCAGCCAGCGTTTATCCAGGCTGGCGCCCGGCGCTACAACGCTGCCGTCCGGAATGGAAAGGTCTTCCAGGTACGTCAGGCCGTCGAAACAGGCCGGTGTCGGGCTGGGCCGAAACGCTTCGGTTACCAGCGGGGCAGCTGTAGGCGTCGCGAATGGCGAGGTGCTGGTCACCGCTGCTGTTGGAGGAATGAAGACCTCGCCCTGGATTTCGGTTTGATCCGGGCTGGACGTTGTTCCGCAAGCAGCCAGGCTCAATCCCAGCAATCCAGCCAGCAGTATCTTATATAAAGTTTTCTTCACCCGTCCCCCAATCGATAGACTGCAGAATTTGGCTGTCTGTAGGTGTGGTCACCCCTACAAGCAGCCCAATTTGCTCTTACATATCTTCGTCTTCCAGGCTGGCTGTATCGTCATCATCCCCGTTGAAGCCTGCCGGAATTATGCCGCTCAACGACTGCTGGCGGATAGCGAGCTCAATCTCTTCCGCCAGGTCGGGGTTCTGATTCAGGTATTCCTTAGAATTTTCCCGGCCCTGGCCTAGCCGCAGGTCTCCATAAGAGTAGAACGAGCCGCGCTTGGTGATAATATCCAGGCTGACGCCCAGGTCGAGAATATCCCCGGCGGTCGAGATGCCTTCGTTGTACATAATATCGAATTCTGCGGTCCGGAAGGGGGGGGCAACTTTGTTCTTGACAACCCGCACCCGGGTCCGGCTGCCGATGATCTCAGAACCCAGCTTAATTGATTGGATCCGGCGAACATCCAGGCGCACGGAAGCATAGAATTTGAGCGCCATGCCCCCAGTAGTCGTCTCCGGGTTGCCGAACATGACCCCGATCTTCTGGCGCAGCTGGTTGGTGAAGATCACGGCGGTGTTGGTCTGTTTGATGGCCCCGGAAAGCTTGCGCAGGGCCTGCGACATCAGCCGGGCTTGCATCCCCATGGGTGAGTCGCCCATGTCACCTTCAATTTCTGCGCGCGGTACCAGGGCTGCCACCGAGTCAATCACGATCACGTCCACCGCCCCGGAGCGCACCAGGGTTTCGGTGATTTCCAGCGCCTGCTCGCCCATATCCGGCTGGGAGATCAACAGGCTCTCCACATCCACCCCGCAGCGCGAGGCATAAGATGGATCCAGGGCGTGCTCCATATCCACAAAGGCGCAGGTGCCACCCAGTTTTTGGGCTTCGGCGACGATATGCTGGGCCAGGGTGGTTTTACCCGACGATTCGGGGCCGTAGATCTCGGTGATCCGGCCGCGCGGGATGCCGCCCACGCCCAGGGCGATATCCAGCGAAAGCGCTCCGGTCGGGATCGCTTCCACCAGTAAGTGTTGAGCCTCGCCCAGGCGCATAATTGCACCGTCGCCGTAGCGTTTCGTGATGTCGCCCAGCGCCTTATCCAGGGCTACCTGGCGGTTGTCATCAGAACTTTCTTTAGTAGTACTTCTTCGGGCCATGAAATAGTCTCCTGATTCGGTTTAAGATTATAGTTCGAAGAGGTGCAGTGTCTGAGTTGTCTACTCTCCTAGTTTAGCACGGATGTTCTGATTGTCAAGGTCTAGAGGCAAAACTTAGACCCCTATGATAACACTCTCTTCACCGCCCTATCCGAACACCACGAATCCTTCTTATGTACCCAAGAAATCAACCAGATCACCATTTCGTGGTCTGTCAATTTGAATTTAATGGATGTATATGGGCATCATTCGCCCACATACATCCATCTAAAACACCTTGACTGAATACTTAGAATGGCGGCCAACCAATCCAGATAATTTCTTACCGGTTCCCTTAAACTTCATGCTTTGTACCAACTGTACAAATATCTCATCCAGTTAATCCAAACAGAAATCGATCTGAGTGTCTCCCCAATATTTAAGATGTTTATATCTTCTAGGAGAAGAGCGGCATATTTCGAATAACCAGAATACGGGTCATGTCCGTTTGGCTTTAAAATTATTCTATGGGGTGGAACCCACATCCAGGTCGGGCTCAAAATCGCTGCCTGGCGCCGGCGGAAGCTCGGTGAAGAAGCCATGCCGCCCCTTAAAGACGAAATAACTCACTACCCCGGGATTGATCTTCAGCTTCAAGTTAAATGTAGTCCCCAAATAAGTGATCCAAACCTCATAATTGCCGGCCGGCAGGTCTCCAATCACCAGGTTTTCGTTGTAATACGGATCGCTGTTGGTTGAGCCCTTGGAATAACTTTTAACCGTCCAATATTGGCCGCTGTCGAAAGAATGGACCTGGATTTCCTGCCCATACAGCAGCAGGCCGTTGGTGCCCATGAGCCGGGCGGCCAGTACGCCCCAGCCTTCCGGCGGTGCCAGCCACAGTTCGGGGTTGCGCGAGCCAAAGAAGTTGTTCTTGCCGATCCGGATCTCGAAATGCAGGTGCACCCCGGTCGTCTGGCCGGTATCGCCCACTTTGCCAATCACCTCGCCCCCCTGCACGTATTGCCCTTTGGCGACAAAAACCTCGTTCAGGTGCCCATAAACCGTGAACAGCGTTTCTCCCTGGTATCCGAAGTCATGCCGGATGGCTACCGCCAGGCCGTAGGGATCGTTGAAGTCTTCTTTTAATGTGTACAGGCCGTAGCCTGTCCAGGCCACCTTGCCGGAGCCAGCCGCCAGGACCGGTGTCCCTTTAGGGGCCGGGATATCGACCCCGGTGTGGACCACCTCGGGCAGGAAGACCCCGCCGTAGCGGTAATCGGCCAGGGGCCAGTTCACCTGGTCGGCCCCAATCGGGCGGGCAAAATAGAAATGGTCGTACTGGGTAGGCGCCCACGGGGTCGGGTACAGCGGAGGCCGCCAGGCGGATACTGGGGCCGGCACGGCAGGCGGGAACACAAAACGCAGCGGATCCACGGCCGACTGGCCGTTCTGGCCAGGCACGGACGGGTTGTTCTGGTCGCCTGCTGGCTGGGAAGCTTCTAGAAGCTGGGGTTCAAGTGCGGGGGCGATGGAGGCTGTGGGCTCCAGCGACTCGGCCTGCGGCGAAGATATGTCCAGTTCCGCAGCCTGGGTCGCCGGGGGGATATCCGTCGAGGCGACCAGGCCGGGCAGGGCGCTTTGACATCCAGATGCCAGCAGCAAGACAGCGCAGCCCAGGCGGCTTGCGAACCAGAATAACTTTGAATTTGACTCCGTTTGATTCCCGAAAATACTTTTCATGGTGTCGGGCTTGGTCGGGGCGTCTGGCTGGGGGTTGGTGTGCGAGTCGGGCGCGGCGTGCGGGTCGGGGTGGGCGTGACGCTGGGCCGGGGGGTGCGGCTGGGGACCGCGGTGGTCGGGACCAGGGCAGTCGGTGTGATCAGCACTTCCGGCGGATAGATTTCCAGCATGGCGCTGGCCCAATCCAACCCGCCCGTGAAGGCAAATTCATTGAAGCGGGCAGCGTTGTAGGAGGCCCGCCAGGTGCTCAAGGCGGGCTGGCGCTGCCAGCCGTAAGCATTTGCCAGGGCTGTGAGATCAACCCAGTAACCGGCTGGAATTGCCGGAGCCAGATCCCCGCCTCGCTCGTAAGCCAGGGGATTGCCGGACAGGCGGGCGTTGAAGTCCCATGGGATCTGCTTCAGCGGCTGTCCCTGGCTGCCATCCTGGAAGCGGGCTTTGACGTATACCCGCCAATAGGTCTGGGGGCCGTAGTCCTCTCGCACCACCACCATCCATCCGGCATTGATCGGGGTCGTATTAAAGGCAAAAGCCCGCCCAGTATACAGCCAGTCGTCGCCCATACCGGGCGGCAGCGGGTCTGTCAGCGGAACGAAGGCATTTTCCAGGTTGGAGAGCAAATCCCAACCGGCTGCCTGGGCAGCTCGCCGGCGCAAAGCCAGGAAGGCCTCGTCTACCATATCTTGCAGCAGGGTATAAGGCGCTTCAATATCCGCAACCTCGACGATCGCTCGCCTTCCGCCTGGGATATCTCCGCCTGGGGTCAGAACAGGCAGCCACAGGGAGGCCGGCTGCTGACCGGCGGCCTGGGACAAATCAGGCGGCAGCGGGTCCGGCAGTCTGGCATTGCCCCAGGTCAGGCCGGTCAATTCTCCAGGAACAGGGAATGGGGCCAGGGCCAGGCCGGCGGACGAACTGTCAAAACCGGTCAGGTAAACCTGGTTAGGGCTGGTATATCCGGTTGCCAGCGCCAGACCGTTCGGGCTCCAGGCCGGCCAGTTGCCGCTTGCCAGCAGGCGAGCCGGATCCATCGGCCGGTTGGCATCCCAGACCATCAGGTTGTGCATGCCGGTGGCGTTCATGGCGGTCCAGGCCAGCTGGCTGCCATCCGGCGACCAGGCCGGATGATCTTCAATTGCAGTGTCATCCCGGCTGAGGTTGACGAAGGTAAATTGATCCAGGTCAGCCAGCCAAATCTCATTCTCACCGCTGCGGTCGGAGACAAAGGCAATCTGCCGGCCTCCCGGCGACCAGGCCGGCTGGTAATCGGCGTCCGGGTTGTCGGTTAGCTGGAAAGGCTCTTGTGAGCCGTCCAACGGGCGGATAAAAATCTCCAGGTCGGGCTGCACTTCCCCCACGTAAGCCTCATAAGCAAGCCAGCGGCCATCCGGCGACCAGGACGGGCTGCCTTCATAGGCGGCGGTCTCAGTCAGGCGGATCATCTCGCCACTGGACAGATCAAGCGTATACAGGTCCCACGGACCATCACGGTTGGAAGCGAAAGCCAGCAGGCTGCCGTCCGGGTTGAAATCCGGGGCGATGTCATCCCAGGCACCGAAAGTCAATCGGGTGAAAGGCTCCCCCTGAGGATGGAATGCAAATAGGCGGCTGTATCCATTTTCATTATAGGCAGCCACCAGCAGCCCGCTCTCCAGGGGCGAGAAGGCGGTTGCCCAGGCAGCCCCTTCTGCCAGGGCAGTAGGGGACTGGCTGGTTGGGACCGGCGTCTCTGAAGCCGGCGTCTCAGAAGACGGCAGTTCGCTTGGGGTTGATGAAAGCGTTGCAGAGGGACTCGGTATAGCTGTAGCTTCGGCTTGTGTCAGGATGGAGGCTTGCAGAGGCACCTCGGCTGCCAGCGGGGGCACTCCGGCTGCCTGGATGGGCCGGAACACAAGTCCCAGCGCTGCCAGGCGCGGCTGGAGCTGAGGCCACAGAAAAACGCCGCCCAGGAAGCATCCGGCAATCACGACCAGCAGGGTCAGCCTGAAGATGCGCCGTTTGCGCCGTTTTACTTCACCAGCACCGTTTTTCGTCATAAGCCAATTAAATCATCTTTCTGGTCTACTGGGACTGTCACTTACAGAATTGATACGTTGATTTTAATCTTCAAAACCCATCCGGTACATCTGGAAATAAGCCCCGCCAAGGCCGAGCAGCTCAGTATGCGTGCCTTGCTCGATAATCCGGCCATCCCGGATGACCACAATCAGGTCGGCTTTTACCACGGTTGAGAGCCGGTGAGCGATCACAAACGAGGTTCTACTTTGCAACAAACGTGCCAGCGCCTGCTGGATGATCAGTTCCGTCTGGGTATCGACACTGGAAGTCGCCTCATCCAGGATCAAAATGCGCGGGTTGGCGAGCAGTGCCCTGGCAAACGAGACCAGCTGCCGCTGGCCGACGGACAGCACCACCCCGCCTTCCTCCACCTGGGAATCGTAGCCGGCCTGCAGCTGGGTGATAAACTCGTGCGCTCCGACCGCCTGAGCGGCAGCCTGGATATCAGCCGGGGTGGCGTCCAGCCTGCCAAATTGGATGTTCTCGGCCACCGTCCCGCCGAACAGGAAGGGGTCCTGCAGCACGATGCCCATCTGTCGGCGCAGGCTGTTTTGGGTTACCTGGCGCAGGTCCATGCCATCCAGCAGGATCTGCCCGACGGTAGGATCGTGGAAACGGCTGAGCAGCTTAACCAGGGTCGATTTTCCGGCTCCGGTTTTGCCCACCAGCGCCACGGTCTGGCCCGGCTCCACCTGCAGGTTGATGTCCTGCAGCACCGGGGTCGGGTCGTCTGAGTAGTGGAACGAGACGCCCTGAAACTCCACTTTCCCCTGGATGGGCGGCAGTTCACTGGCTCCCGGGATATCCTGGACTTCCGGCTTTGAATCCAGCAGAGCGAAAATGCGCTCTGCACCGGCCATGGTTGACTGGAAGGAATCGTAGCGCCTGCTCAAGTCCCGAATCGGGTCGAAAAAGCGGCTGATATATAGCACAAATGCCACCAGCACGCCCGGGGTGATCCCTCCAGGCGTACCCTGGCCGAGGGCTGCCTGCCCACCCAGCCAGACCACCAGGCCCAGGGCGACTGAGCTAAGCAGCTCGATCGAGGCCGGGAAGGAAGCCGCTACCCGGGCTGCTTGCAGATTCATCTCCAGGTGGTTTTGATTGACTTCATCCCGGTAAAAGCGATAATTGACCTGCTGGCGGTTAAAGGCCTGCACTACCCGCACTCCGTTGATATTTTCCGCTAGCACCGAATTTACCCAACTGATGGCGGTCCGCAGCTGGCGGTAGTTGCGGCGGGCATATTTGCGGAAAACGATCGTGACCACCACCATCACTGGCATGACAGAAAAAGCCAGCAAGGTCAGGTGCACATTCATCGCCAGCATAGCTGCCAGGATCCCGAACAGCGTAAACAGGTCGCGGGCAATGGCCAGCAAAGCCCAGGTAATGAACTCCCTCAGCACGCCGACGTCGTTCATGACCCGCGTGATCACTCGTCCAACGCTGAAGCGGCTATAGAACCCCAACGAGAGTTCCTGCAGATGAATAAATAGCCGGTCGCGCAAATCGAAAATAATCGACTGGCCTGTCCGGGCCATGATATTGACCCGAATATAAGTTACCAGCCACTGAACCAGGCTGGCCAACAGATAAAGCAGCACGACCTGGCGCAGGGCAGGCAGCGAGCCTTTTTCCAGACCTTCGTCCAGGGCAATCTTCACCAGATATGGGCCGGCCACCGCCGCAGCCGATCCAATCAGCATCAAGATCAACGAGACCAGGATCTGCAGCCGGTACGGCCGGGTATAGGTCCACAGCCGGCGGGTGAGCTGTGGATCAAAGCCTTTGTCCAGCAGCTCTTCAATCGGGGGAGGCGCCTGAGCCATGAGCTTATCTGCCTCCCAGCTCGTGCGGCCGGTCTATCGCCAGGCCAGAATAATCATCCAGCTCGAGCGATTCGAGCTCATCCTTGAACTGCTCTTGATCGCGCAGCTGCAGATCGTAGATCTGGCGGTAAAGACCATTTTCGGCCAGCAGCTGGATGTGGGTGCCGCGCTCCACAATTCGGCCCTGATCCAGCACAAGGATCTGGTCCGCCCGCCGCACGGTCGACAGCCGGTGGGCAATCACGAAAGTAGTCCGGCCTTCCATCAGCCGGTCGAGGGCTTTCTGGATCAGGCGTTCTGTCTCGGTGTCAACTGAGGAAGTCGAATCATCCAGAATCAAGATGCGTGGATCCATGAGCAAGGCGCGGGCAATCGCCACCCGCTGGCGCTGTCCGCCGGACAGGGTCACGCCGCGCTCGCCGACCACTGTCTGGTAGCCCTCGGGCAGTGCCTGAATGAATTCATGCGCCTGGGCTGCCCGGGCCGCAACTTCGATCTCCGCTGGGCTGGCTCCGGGCCGGCCGTAGGCAATATTTTCGGCAATCGAAACCGAGAAGAGCAGCGAGGTTTGGAGGACGATCCCAACCTGGGAACGGAGTGACCCGAGAGCGACCTCGCGCACATCTACTCCATCCACCCGCACCGTGCCCTCGCTCACGTCGTAGAAGCGCGGGATCAGATTGACCAGCGAGGTCTTACCAGACCCGGTTGGGCCGATCAGCGCCACAACCTGGTTGGGGGCAACTTCCAGCTGGATGTCTGCCAGGGCATGGGCTTTTTCACCCTGGTATTGAAAGCAGACCTGCTCAAATTCCACCCGGCCCGATAGCACAGGCAGGTGGATGGCAGGGCTGGGAGATTAAATCCCAGCCGGCAGGTCCAGGATTTCGAACGCCCGTTGGGTACCGGCAACCGCTTCTCCGGCCAGGTTTACCAGCCAGGTGAGCTGCTGGGCTGGGCTGGCTAACAGCAGCAGATAGCTGTTGAAGGCCACCACTTCACCGATTGTCATCTCCCCCTGCAGCACCATCCGCCCGCCAAACCACAAGATCAGGATCGTGCCCAGAGTCACCAGCAGGTGCGAGGTGGGCATGATCTTAGACCATTCGCTCAGGACTCTAACCCGGGCATGGTAAAGGATCCGGTTGGCAGCTGAAAAACGCTGGATTTCGTACTGCTCGCGAGCAAACGCTCGCACCACCTGCACCCCGGAGACATTTTCCTGCAGGCGGGATGACAGCTCCCCCAGGGATCGGTCCACCGCCAGGAAATAGCCCCCGATTCTGCGCCCAAAATTGCTTGTTATCAGGACCAGCGGGATCATCGGCAGCAGAGCAATCGCCGCCAGTTTGGGCTGCTGGCTAAAAAGCAGGATCGTGATGCCAACCACCAATAAACCCAGCTGGATCAGGTCCACCACCCCAAATCCGGTGAATCGCTCGACTGACCGAACATCTTCAATGCAGCGGCTGATCAGCTGCCCAGTTTGAGCCCGGTCGTGAAAGCTGAATGACAGATGCTGGATTTGGTCGTAGAGCCGATTGCGCAGGTCGTAACCGATCCGGGCGGCGATCCACTCGCTCAGGTAGCGTTGGAAATAGGTGAGGACCGCTATGCTCGCTCCAATCGCCAGGATCAGCAGGCCGGCGTTGAGCATGTAGCGAATCTCGCCGCCCACCAGGCCGACATCAATCACTTGCTGGATGATGCGCGGGATGATTAAATTGGCGCCAGTCACCGCCAGGATACAAATTAAAGCCAGCCCGACCTGCCGCCAGTACTTGCGCAGTTCAGGACCCAGTCGTAAGAGAGATCTCATCGTTTAAAGTTGCCCAGGTTTGGAAACCTGCGGGTGCTTTTTGCAACTGCGGGTCTCAAAATGTGATTTTCTCATGGCGGCTTGCTTCGTGGTTCTTTCGCTAAATTCATTGCAAACAAAAGCAGGATGTGGGGTGCTGGGTTTGGGCGCTGTCTCCGGCCAAACCCAGCACCCCAATTTCTCTTTTTGCTTAAGGGACTTGCCGAAAATACCTATTAGTTGATCTCGAAGGTCGCCAGTTTTTGGTCGACTTCAGTGATCTTTTGAGGGGGCACTTCATCGCCTTCAGCATCTTGCGACTCGCTGTAATACAATACAGCCGAAAGCTGATATGTGCCGTGGCTTTCTTTTTCCCGCAAATGCAGGTTGAATTCCATCTTGCGATCCATCGTTTCAATCACAGAGACAGCTGCTACGGTCTGACCGGCCTGGTTTTTTACCTCGATTTCGGCGCTGGGCCGCTTCTGGAAGGGGTCGACCTCAATCGTTACCCGCACTCGCTTTCCGTCGGGCCAGGGTTCGCATTTTAGAACCTGGATGCGTACTTCATCGGGTGGCAGCGGAACTTCATTCGGATCGGCAAAAAATATGTCCATTGAAAGTTTCCAATTATGGTGCAATTGGCAGCCTGGAAAGCTGCTCTTCGGCCTGGCTGCCCAGGCCGGAATCGATGCTCAGATTCAAGACTTCAAGGAAGTCGGCGCTGGCCTTCTCAGCCTCAAAACTCGGTGTAAGCAGCTCCCAGGTTGCAGGCGTTGGCCGATGCAAGCGTACCACGATTTTAGCTTTGCGTCAAAATGCTTCAACATATGACCCCTCCCAACACCAGAATGCAATTAATTCCCAGGGAGCACTCAAAGTTTGTAGATTTGGTGTTCGGTTTGTGCAGCGCCAGCCGCACAAACCGAACACCAAAATTATTTTTCTTCAACATTTGAGTAAACCCAATTCCCAGTACCACTATTTTCACATCTAAATGTATACTATAATTACATCCAGAACTCCCTATCCTTGATAACTTACATACTTCATATCCCTGTTGAGCCGATTTTGCACAACCATATTCGTGGGTATTCATGGCTGTGCGCCATGTTAGTCAAAAACCTATTTAATGGAGGCAATGCAATGTTCAGGATTAAGCATACCCGCACGATGTTTGTCTATCCGGCAATATTTTTACTCGGTGTCCTGCTGGCGCCGGTGCTCGGTGGGCTGTTTGCCGCCGTCGTACCGGCAGGAGAGCAGGCGGCCCTGGCTCAGTCCAGCGACCCCCAGGCCATCCCGGCCGAGCTGCTGGGCCCGGATGCGCCTGATTTTGTGGTCTTCACCTGCAACCCTGATTATGTAGGCGAACTCGGTTCTCGTGTACACGTTCACTGCACCACGCCGGCCACGGGTGGGATCTATTGGTTTGCTACCCCAACCAGCGACTCGAAGCGCTCCGCCCGCATATTTAGCCTGATGCTGACTGCGGCGGCGGCGACAAAGAACGTGCGGGTTTATTATGATACCAATGCCAGTGGGGCTTCGTTCGGCTGCAGTTTCGTCGACTGCCGGCCGATCCTCTACATTGAGCTTATCAAGTAACCCGATGGGCAGCCATTTTGTGAAAGCCCTCCGAATATTGATCGCAGCTGCTTGCCTGCTGGCGGGATTATTTCTTGGCACGCTCCTGGTCAATGACGCTGCAATTGCCGGCGAGGCTCAGGGACTACAGACAGCCCTGGCCGGTAGCCTCTCCAGTGGAGCTATTAGCCGCGCAGAGCTGATCAGGTTGTGGGAGCCTCAAGCGCCCGAGACTGTCCCGGCCGCCGTTGGTGCCGCGGTCAGGCTGATGCTCATGGCGGAAGATGACCAGGTGTTTCTGCCGCTTGTCAGGCGCTGAACCGCTCTGCTGACCAGTCATCATCGCTGACTTTAACGGCGTGCTGTTAGCCCCGCTCGCCGTGTATTTGCTGTGTCTCGGCATCCTTGCCAACTTATTCCGTCGACATCCACTTGACGCTAAATTTGGACATCTAAAAAAACAGCCCCCCTGCTTTACCAGGGAGGCTGTTTGGATGAACTTGTGCTGCCGTTTACGCTCCAGCCATATAAGCCAGGCCGACCGTACCCGGCCCGGCGTGGGTGCCTACGACCGGGCTGACTTCAGAAAATACGACTTCAACCGGATCGAAAAGTCTGACAGCCTCATCCACCAGGTAGTGCGCGTCCGCTTCGGAGTTGGCATGCAGGCTGGCGATGCGGACTGGTCTTTGATCTCCAATCCGTTTTTGCAGGGTGTCTAACAAATAGGTCAGGGATTTTTTTCGGGTCCGTACTTTGTCAATCGCAACGACTTGCCCGTTGGCGATCTCAAGAATGGGTTTAAGGCTCAGTGCAGTCCCCAGGAAGCGGGAAGCGCCGCCAATCCGGCCGCCGCGGTGCAGGAACTCGAGCGTGTCCACTGCGAAAACAACCCCGGTGTGCTCCCGGTTTCTTTCCGCCAGAGCCAGGCATTCTTGCATGCTGGCCCCTTCCGCCGCCGCTCTGGCCACTTGCAGCACCTGGAAGCCCATTGCCATGGCCGTGGTCTGGCTGTCGAAGATTTTAACAGGCGCCTCCCCGATCATCTCCAGGGCCTGAACCGCGGACGCGATGGTCCCCGATAATTTCTCGGAAAGCAATATTGCCAGGACTTCATATTGTTTATCCAGAAGTTCACAGAAAATTTCGTGAAACGCCTGTGGCGAGGCTTGCGACGTAGATGGCATGACTTTATTGCCAGCCAGGCGGGTATAAAATTCGACCGGTTGGATGTCCACCCCATCCTGATAGGTTTGATTTCCCCAGACCAGCACCTGGGGAGCGATCCTCAGGTCGTATTTTTCGACCAGTTCTTTTGGTATATAAGCGGTACTGTCGGTGACGACGGCAACTTTTTTCACAGGCTGTCCTCCTCAAATGGGATATAGAGCCGGTACACCCCTGGCTAACAGTTAATAACCCGCCAGACCGAGAGAAGTTACGTTCCCGCTGTTGGATTTGTATTTTCCTTTTATATTCACCTTGACCTTTCACCGCTTCCGGGCTAAAATGCAGTGCTATGTTTGAGAATTTGACCGAAAGACTCAATGATGTTTTCACCCAGCTCCGCAAACGCGGCAAGCTCTCGGAGGAAGACGTTGACGTCGCCATGCGCCAGGTTCGCCTGGCTTTGCTTGAGGCGGATGTTAATTACGCAGTTACCAAGGACTTCGTCAGCCGGGTGCGGGAGCGGGCGATTGGCCACGAGGTGGCTAAAGCCTTGAACCCCGGCCAGATGGTTGTGAAAATTGTCAATGAAGAGCTGATCGCCACGCTTGGCGAACCGGATCGTCTCAACCTGGCCGGCGCTAAACCGCGGGTGATTATGCTGGTGGGCTTGCAGGGGTCGGGTAAAACCACGGCAGCTGGCAAGCTGGCCCGTATCTTGCGCTCGCAGGGCGAGCGCGTGATGATGGTAGCCGGCGACCCGTATCGTCCGGCCGCAGTCCGCCAGCTGGAAACCCTCGGCGAACGCCTGAAAATCCCGGTTTACTTCGAGCAAGACTCCCCGCCGCCCAAAGTTGCCGGCCAGGCGGTTGATAAAGCCCGCAACGGTGGATATACGGTTGTGATCGTGGACACTGCCGGTCGTTCCCAAATGGACGAGCCCTTGATGAGCGAGCTGCAGGCCATTCGCGCCCGGGTTGATCCGGCCGAGATCCTGCTGGTTGTCGACGCGATGATCGGACAGGAATCGGTCAATATCGCTAAAGGCTTTCGCGACGTGATCCCCCTGACAGGCCTGGTTCTCACCAAAATGGATGGCGATGCCCGCGGTGGCGCGGCTATTTCCATTCGGATGGTCACCGGCGTACCGATCAAGTTCCTGGGAACCGGCGAAGGCCTGGAAGCCATGGAAGTTTACGACCCCAACCGCCTGTCTTCCCGAATTTTGGGAATGGGTGATATGATAGGCTTGATCGAGCGGGCAGAAGCCGCCTTTGATCAGAAGACCGCTCAGGCTCAGGCCGAAAAGCTGATGGCGGGCGATTTTTCCCTCGAGGATTTCGCCAATCAACTGCGCCAGCTCCGCAAGATGGGGCCCTTGGGCCAGATCATGGACATGCTTCCGGGCGGGATGGGCAAGATGGCCAGCCAGATTTCGCCCCAGGATGCTGAGTCACAGCTGAAAATGACCGAGGCCATCATTAACTCGATGACCATCAAGGAACGGCGAAAACCCGACCTGCTTAATGCCTCTCGCCGCCGCAGGATTGCGGCCGGGTCTGGCACACAGGTGCAGGACGTCAATCGCCTCATCAAGCAGTTTCGTGAAGCTCAGCGCCTGTTTAAAACCCTGCGTAAGTCAGGGATGCGCGGCCTGCCGCGCCTGTTTAACTGATGGCGCGGGGTCTCTCCCGCGATTGGGCTGCCTGGCGGGATTGGCGTTCCTTCCGCCTACCCTCACCCGCTGGCGAGCCCGCCACAGATTTTCGGATGTCCCCATCCGAGCCAAATTTTGTCTGGATCTTTGGAACGCTTAACCGCAGTTCTAGATGGTCCCACAGCCAATCTTTTTAGTTTGAAGGAGTAATATCTAACATGGTTCGTATTCGTTTGCGCCGCGTAGGTGCGAAAAGACAACCCAGCTACCGCATGGTAGCAGCAGATAAAGAAGCGCCCCGCGACGGTGCTTTCCTCGAGATTTTGGGGTTTTACAACCCCCGCACCGAGCCGGCTACTATCGAGCTCAAAGAAGACCGTATTTATGATTGGATCAGCAAAGGCGCTCAACCCAGCGAATCTGCTATGCAGGTCATGAAAAGCGCCGGCTTGTTGGATCGCTACGAGCGTTTTAAAAAGGGCGAAGCCCTGGAAACCTTGATGGCCGAAGCCGCGGCGGCTGATCTAGCCCGCAATATCAATCCGAAAACCCGCCGCGACCAGCCTGTCAAAAAGAAAAAACCCGCCAAGGTAGAGGAATAACCGGCTGATTTTAAGCCGGGTAATCCCCTCCTGAGACTACTCTGGAGGTAAGTGATGAAAGACCTCATTTCGTATATTGCCTGTTCCCTGGTAGACGCCCCGACTGAAGTCAGTGTCTCCACGGAGCGCCATGGCTCTCAACATGTGCTCAAGCTTCAGGTAGCCAAGGAAGACATGGGGCGTGTGATCGGGAGAGGCGGCCGGGTAGCCAATGCCATGCGGGCCCTCCTGCGGGTGTCAGCTGCTCAGGAAGGCAAACGGGTGGCCCTCGATATTGTTGAGCCGCAATGAGAGAGCGGAAGTCTAACTTGCCTGTTCAACAGCCAGCAGGCTCGCCCTCGCCCGGCGAGCCTGTCTTCTTAGCCGTCGGAAAATTTGGCCGTCCGCATGGAGTGCAGGGCGAGATCTTTCTGCACTTGCTGACGGATTTCCCTGAGCGTTTAACTGCCGGTGTGGAAGTATTCCTTGGCCCTGAGTATGGTGTAATTGAGATCCAGGCCCAGCGACCGCATAAACACGCGCTGCTGCTCAGACTGGACGGTTACGATAGTCCGGAAGCTGTGGCAACCCTTACCAACCGGTACCTGTTCGTCCGGGCCGATGATCGTCCGGAACTGCCCGAAGGCGAGTATTACCATCATCAGTTGATCGGGATGCAGGTTGTGGACGAACAGGGCCAGGTGCTCGGTTTCGTCTCCGAAATTTTGGAAACTGGTGCCAATGATGTTTACATCGTGCTGCCTTCCCAGGGGGCCGAGATCCTGTTGCCTGCCATCCAGGATGTGATCCTGGATATCGATTTATCCAACCGGCAGATGATCGTCCGGCTGATGCCGGGGATGCTCCCGGAGTAAGCTATGAGCGTTTATTCCCTCCAACCGGGGTAGATAACGGTATTTCAATCATCCTGAAATTATCCTTCCAGGGGGTCGCGCTTGAGTGCCCAGAAACGTTATTGGGTAGGTTTTAACCTGGTGAAAGGTATTGGCGCAGCCCGTTTACGGGTATTGCTCGACACCTTCGGGGATATCGAGACTGCCTGGTGGGCAGGTGAAGATGACCTGCGGTCCGCCGGGATGAATGATCGCATCATCGAAAATCTGGTCAAACTAAGGTCCAGTCTGGACCTGGACCAGGTCTGGGCGCGCATCCAGGCTCACGAGATGCAGGTGCTGACCTGGAACGACCCCGATTACCCTAGGCGATTGATGGAAATTGACCAGCCGCCCCCGGTGCTGTACGCTTTGGGTGAGGTACTGGATGCCGATGAGTGGGCCATCGCAGTGGTAGGCAGCCGCCGGATCACAGCTTATGGCCGCCAGGTGACCGAGGAGATTGCCGCCAGCCTGGCACGCAATGGGATCACTGTCGTCAGCGGGCTGGCCCGAGGTGTAGATGCAGTCGCTCATCAGGCTGCCCTGCAGGCTGGCGGGCGTACCCTGGCCGTGTTGGGCAGCGGGCTCGACCGGATCTATCCGCCCGAACACCGCCACCTGGCCGAGCAAATTGTGGCTCAGGGCGCGATTCTGAGCGATTACCCTCCCGGCACGCCGCCCGACGCTGCCAATTTCCCGCCCCGCAACCGCATCATATCAGGATTGGCGCGGGCTACAGTCGTGGTGGAGGCCGGTGAGCGCAGTGGCGCGCTGATCACAGCTGCTTTTGCAGCCGAACAGGGGCGCGAGGTGTTCGCTGTGCCGGGCAATATCAACGCTCCCCAGTCAAAGGGCCCAAACCGCCTTATCCTGGATGGCGCCCGCCCGTTGTTGGACGTCAAAGATCTGCTCGAGATACTGGATCTGGTCTCGATTGGAGATTATCGCCAGGCACGAACCGTGCTGCCTGCGGATGCGGTCGAAGCCCAGCTGTTCTCGATCCTGGGCCGGCAACCCCTTCATGTGGATGAGATCCGGTCGCGGGCGAATATGCCGATCGAAAAGGTGTCAGCCGCGCTGACTTTGATGGAACTAAAAGGTATGGTCCGGCAGGTGGGCGGTATGCACTATGTAGCCGCGCGCGAAACTGGCCCGGATTATGAAACAGGGCATGCTCCCAATTTGTAGATTCGATCCTCGCTTTGTTCGGCGAATCCTGCCCAAAGCGGACAATTACCTACCGGTTCTGCATTATTTGAAGGCTTCTATAAAACAGGCTCTCTGGGAAAGTCGGACTGATTAAGAAATTCCTGAAGAGCCATCAAGCAGGTGATGGATGATTGAACATTTTTATGCAGTCATTATGGCTGGAGGCGGGGGCACTCGCCTCTGGCCGCTTTCCCGCCAGACCCGTCCCAAGCAGATGTTGCGGCTGTTCGACGAACGCTCACTGTTCCAGACCGCAGTCGATCGCCTGGCAGGTCTTCTGCCGGTCGAGCGGATTCTGGTCGTGACTGTGGAAGATCAGGCCGCAGAGCTTCGCCAGCAGGTGCCGGAGATTCCCGAAGAGAATTATTTATTGGAACCAATGCCGCGCGGTACCGCCTCTGTGGTGGGCCTGGCAGCCGTCGCTTTGCAGCATCGTGATCCCGAAGCTGTGATGGCGATTCTGACCTCCGACCATTTTATTGCCGACGAAGCCCGTTTTCGACAGCTCCTATCGGCCGCTTTCCAGGTCGCGCAGGATGGTTATTTGGGAACTTTAGGCATCGAGCCTTCTTTCCCGGCAACCGGATATGGATATATTCGGCAAGGCCAGCCCGTCGGCTCTTATCAGGAATTACCGGTGTACCAGGTTGAGGCATTTATCGAAAAACCGGATCAGGCTGCGGCTGCCAGGATGCTCGCCAGCGGCAGGCATGCCTGGAACTCTGGAATGTTTGTCTGGCGAGTGGATCGGGTTATGCAGGAGTTTCAACGCCAGATGCCGGAGCTGGCTGAGGCATTAGAAACCATTGCCAGGGATTGGGGTTCGCCTAAGCAGTCCGGTACGCTTCGTAAATTATGGCCCGAGATCAAGCCAGAGACAATCGACTATGGCATTATGGAAGGCGCTCAGCGGGTTGCTGTGATCCCGGCAGCCGGCTTGGGATGGAGTGATGTGGGCTCCTGGGACTCGCTCTTTGATATGCTGCCGGGTGATGAGTCAGGCAACATCGTGATGGGCGGCGAACATATGGGCTTGGATACTAAGCAATCATTGATTTATATGAATCAGCCGCATCGCCTGATCGTCACCATTGGCGTCGAGGATCTGGTGGTCGTGGATACCGGCGATGTATTGCTGGTTTGCCGTAAAGATCAGGCCCAGAGGGTCAGGCAGATCGTTGACGATCTAAAAGAGACCGGTCAGGAATATATATAGAAGGCTATGATTGTTTCTAGGGTGGGTGCTCAAATCTGGGACAATTACACCCGCAAACTTGATAATTTACCGGATTTTTAACCCGGCATTTATAGGAGGAACTACTTTTGGAAGCTTATTGTGTAAAGTGTAAAACGAAGCGTGAGATGAAAAATCCCCAGGCTGTATTTACCAGTACGGGCACTCCGGCTAGCCGGGGCGAATGCCCGGAATGTGGTACAACCTTATTTAGAATGGGCCGTACCTCAGCCCACGAAGGCCTTGAGCCGCCTGAAAAACCCCAAAAACCGGCCCCGAGACGCTCGGGTAAGCTGGTGATCGTCGAATCACCCGCCAAAGCTCGCACCGTCAGCCGTTTCCTGGGCAAGGGCTACACTGTCAAAGCCTCGGTCGGGCATGTGCGTGACCTGCTTCGCTCGCAGTTATCGGTAGATGTTGAGAACGATTTTGAACCAAAATACCGGGTTCCGAACGAAAAGCGCCCGATCGTCAAGGATCTTAAGAACCTGGCCCAAAAGGTCGAAACCATTTACCTGGCAACCGACCCTGACCGTGAAGGTGAGGCGATTGCCTGGCATCTGCTCGAATCGGCGGACATCGATCCGCAGATCACCCGCAGAGTGGTGTTCCACGAGATTACCGAGCCGGCCGTTGCGGAAGCTTTCTCCCACCCGCGTTCCATCAATATGGATCTGGTCGATGCCCAGCAGGCGCGCCGAGTGTTGGACAGGTTGGTGGGTTACAACCTGAGCCCGCTGTTGTGGCGCAAAGTGCGCGGCCGCTTATCGGCTGGGCGGGTCCAATCTGTGGCCCTGCGGCTGGTTGTTGAGCGCGAGCGCGAAATCGAGGCGTTTGTCCCAGTCGAATACTGGTCAATTCATGGAGATTTCCAGCCCCAGGGCAGCCAGGACAGCTTTTTGGCGAAACTGGTCCGCATCGATGGCGAAGACCCTGGCCTGGAAAGCGAGGCTGCCGTTAAACCGATCCTGGAAGATATGGAACGCGGCGCTTACAGCATCACAAAAGTCAAACGAGGCGAGCGCAAGCGAAACCCGTCCGCACCATTCACGACCAGCACCCTGCAGCAGGAGGCCTCGCGCCGTTTGGGCTACACGGCCAAGCGGACGATGGCTCTGGCCCAACAGCTTTATGAGGGGATCGATGCCGGCGAAAGCGGCACGGTCGGACTGATCACCTATATGCGAACGGATTCGACCAATGTATCCGATAGTGCTCAATCCGAGGCGCGCAAGTTCATCTCAGCTCGCTATGGCAAGAAATTTATTCCCGCCGAAGCCCCGAAATACAAAACCAGGGCGCGCGGCGCCCAAGAGGCCCACGAAGCAATTCGGCCTACCTCGATCATGCGCCAGCCGGAGTCGCTTAAACAATTTTTGACCCGTGACCAGTACCGGCTTTACACCCTCATCTGGCAGCGCTTTGTGGCCTCCCAGATGGAAGCCGCGGTTTACGATACCCTGTCGATTGAAGTGACAGGTGAAACCCAGGCCCACCAATACCTGCTGCGGGCCTCCGGATCCACCATCCGCTTCCAGGGATTTCTGGTCGTTTATGAAGAATCCCAGGATGAAGATGCCATCGCTGATGATGAAGAATCGCGCATCCCTGCTGGCCTGGAAGAGGGTCAGTCCCAGCGCCTGTTGCGCCTGATACCCGAGCAGCACTTCACCCAGCCGCCGCCGCGCTACACCGAGGCCAGCCTGGTCCGCAGCTTGGAAGAAAATGGCATCGGGCGTCCCTCTACGTACGCTCCCATCCTAGGCACGCTTCAACAACGCAACTATGTTGAGCGTGAAAATAAACGCCTGATACCCACCGAGACGGGGGTGTTGGTCAACGACCTGTTGACCGAACATTTTACCAATGTGATGGATGTCGGCTTCACCGCCCGTATGGAGGAAGACCTGGACCGCATCGCCAGTGGGGAGCTGCCCTGGGTGGAAGTCGTCCGGGAATTTTACGAACCGTTTTCAGCCCAGGTTGGGCAGGCGGAAAAGGAAATTCCAGAAATGAACATGGGCCCCGAGCTGGTCGGGCGTGCCTGCCCTGATTGCGGTCACGACCTGGTCATCCGCTGGGGCCGCTTCGGGAAGTTTATCAGCTGCAGCAATTTTCCGGAATGCCGGTATACCGAACCCTGGCTCGAAGCCATCGGGGTGACCTGCCCGCAGGATGGCGGTGAGATTGTTGAACGGAAGACGCGCAAAGGCCGCACCTTCTTTGGCTGTGCCAATTATCCAGAGTGCGATTTTACCTCCTGGAAGCGTCCCCTGGCTGCACCCTGCCCGGACTGTGGCGGCCTGCTGGTGGTTGCCGATAAGCGCAATGCCCAGTGCACGGTCTGCGAGCAGCGATTTCCTCTGGATGAGGTCTCTGAGGAGGCTGTCGAGACCGCAGATTTGGCATAAGTCTTGCACCAACTGGCTTAGCAGCATCGTTTTATGATCTTTCCATAGTTGCATAATTTGGTACTATGGTCTAAAATTAGAACATATAAACGAAGTTGTACACTACGGCAGCACTAAATATCGTGTAGAGTTGGTTGGTGATAGTTTCGGGGTTTTGACCCAATCACCACCAAATACAAAATGAATCTACAGACACTTAGAAAAGCCGAGACGACTATGCCATTTAGATCCATAACCTGGGAGAAAAGAGATGGACGCAATTCGTGAACAACTGCAAAAACCGCTGGTTGCTGGTATCATTGGCGGCATTATTGGGCTGATCATTGGCTGGTTTGTAATTGGTTGGGGCATCTGGCCTGTTGAGTATGTTGGCGCAGGGCCCAAGGATATGACCTTCGAAGCTAAAGTGCAGTATCTGCAAATGGCCCTCGAGGCTTATGGTCAGAACCGGGACCCGGTTAAAGCCAAAGATCGCTATGACGCCTTAGGTCCGGATGCCAGCCTGGTGCTGACCGAGGTGGTGCGCAATCCGGGTGGGCAAGGTCCGGAGGTCGTGACCGCTTTTAGCACGGTAGTGCTTTCGGGGGCTGCTGCGCCGCCAGTACAGGCGACAACTGAGCCAGGCGCAGTGCTGCCAGCAGCAGAAGAAGAGCCGCAAGCAGCCGGCGGCATCCTGCGCACCGCGATGACAGTTTTGTGTGTGGTCGTGTTGCTGGTCGGCGGCGGCGCAATCGTATTCTTCATCCTGCGCAGCCGGGGTGCCAGCCCTACCGGTACAATCACCCCAGCCATGGAAGCCCAGCAGGCAGCCCGCCAGGCCGAATATACGGATTATGTGGGTACAGGCAGCGAGCCACCCATGGCTCAGTTCATGGCTTCTTTCAAAGTTGGTGATGACCTGTTTGATGACTCATTCAGTATCGACTCCCCGGCGGGAGAGTTCCTGGGTGAGTGTGGTGTCGGTATCTCTGAAACGATTGGCGTGGGTGAACCCAAGAAAGTCACCGCCTTTGAAGTCTGGCTGTTCGATAAAAATGATATCCAGACAGTTACCAAGGTCTTGATGAGCGGGCATGCCTTCAATGACGAGACCTCCCGCCAGCGTCTGGCAGCCAAAGGCGAGCCGGTCCAGATTGATCCCGGAACCGAAACCGTCTTGGAAACCGAAACCCTGCAGCTGGTGGCGCGTGTGGTTGACATGGGTTATGGTGATGGGGCATTACCGCCCGAAAGTTATTTCGATCGCTTCATTCTTGAGCTGGCTGTCTGGAATAAAGCCTGATCGTAACAATCTGAGAATCAAAAAAGGCGGCTGCATCGCAGCCGCCTTTTTTGATAAAATTTTGACCTTTAGCATCTAGCCGAAAAGTGATAGCACATCCAACCGATTTCGGCCAGGTTTTATTCTACCTTGACGATTTTCAGAAAGATAACCCCGCCTGGGGTTTCGACCGCAACCTTCTCGCCGGCTTTGTGGCCAATCACCGCTCGACCAATCGGGGATTCGTTCGAGATTCGACCGTTTCGCGGGTCGGCTTCCTTGGCCCCCACCAGCATATAGGTTTCCGGCGCTTCGCCGTCTTCCTGAACAGTGACGGAACCGCCGACTTCAACTACATCCCGCTTACCGTCATGCTCTTCGATGATCTTGGCGTTCGACAGCAGGTATTCCAGCTCCTGGATCCTGCCCTCCAAAAACCCCTGTTCTTCCTTGGCGGCATGGTAGTCAGCGTTCTCAGATAAGTCGCCTTGCTGGATAGCTGAACGCAAGCGCTTGGCCAATGCAATCCGGGCAGGCCCTTTAAGTTCTTCCAGTTCGATTTTTAGCTTTTCCGCTCCATCAGCGGTTAAGTACGGCTGTTCGCTCATCTACCTTCTCCATAAATTGTAGTAAGTATCTATCCAAAAAGTTGGGAGGTAAGTTGTTGTTGCGTGCGTAGCACGCAACAACCTAAAAACTTTTCGGATAAGTATCAAGGAAGCTGCCCTGGTTATGGTCGGATGGAAGAGTCAAACAATTTTTGGTGTTCTTCCACGGCGTAGCGATCGGTCATTCCGGCGATATAATCGCAAATTGTGCGTTCCAGACCGCGCTCTTCCACCAAGGCTTGGACGTGACGAGGCAAGATATCGGGTTCAGATCGGTACATCTCAAACAAATTCTGGATGATCCGCTCAGCTTTGACCTGCATCCTCACGACCCGATGATGGCGGTACAGGTTGTTGTAGAGGAAATCTTTCAATTGCCGGTTGCGGCGATGCAAATCTTCGCTGAAGCCGATCACATTGTAGTCCAGACATTGCAGGTCTTCAACGGATTTAACGTTGCTATCCCGCAGTCGCTGGTCGGTTGAATGCACAAGGTCAGTTACCTCGATACCGATCAATCGCCGGATCAAGCGGTGGCGGGTGAGCTCGTCCAGGGTTGGGGTATTCCAGCCTACACTTGCAACCAGGATCTCCCACATCGTGATCCCTTCCAGCATCAGGGGGGTGATCATCCCAGAGCGTAAGCCGTCATCCAGGTCGTGAGCCGTGTAGGCCAGCTCATCCGCAGCATTGGCAATCTGGGCTTCCAGGTTGCCACGCAGATCGGGGTTGTAGTCACTGGCGTCCGAGATGTCGTATTCGGATTCGTGCTTGACGATCCCTTCCCGCACTTCCCAGGTCAGGTTCAACCCTTTAAAGCGCGGGTAGCGTTTTTCCAATTTGGTGACGATCCGCAGGGACTGCTTGTTGTGATCGAAGCCGCCCGAGTCTTTCATCAAGCGGGCCAGCGCGACCTCCCCCGAATGGCCGAAAGGTGGGTGTCCCAGGTCGTGGGCCAGGCAGATCGCTTCGATTAGATCCTCATTGGCGCCCAGGGCGCGCGCAATCGTTCGCCCGATCTGCGCCACTTCCAGCGTGTGAGTCAGCCGTGTTCGATAGTAGTCACCTTCGTAGTTGATAAACACCTGGGTCTTATATTCAAGCCGTCGGAAGGCGGTTGTATGCAGGATCCGATCCCGGTCACGTTGAAAGGCGGTCCGGTATTCAGGTTCATCCTCCTGCATAACCCGGCCTTTGGAATCCCTGCTTTGGCAGCCGTAGGCTGCCAATCTTTGCTCTTCGATCTCTTCAAGTTCGGCTCGCGAGTAAATCATTTTGGTCCTGTTTATCCTTACAGCATGCTCCCAGCAGTGGTTGCCGGGAGGTTTAACCTCCGTGATCACGGATCGAAACTAAGTCTAACTCAGGTTAGAAAGCCTGTCAACAATCCCTGCTTGTAGGGGCTGCCCAGCTTTGGCCTTATGGAAACGCCCGATTCTGCTTCCTGAATGGACGAGGAATGTTAGAATGATGGCAGCCCAGCGATCTTAAGAAAGTACCCCCAATCCGGATCCTCAGCTGGTCTGCGGAGGAACAATGCCCGAATCTGACCGAGTCAAGCTCCTGGAACGCCATATCAGCCGCCTGGAAAAGCGGCTGGCTCAAATGGAACAATTCAACGAGCGTTTCTTTTGGGCTCGATTGGGCACCTTGCTGGCTGGCGGGTTGGGCGTATTCTTCTGCTTCTTTTTTGGTCCTGCCCGCCTGGGTTGGCTCGTCCTGGGAGCATCGGTTGCCGTTTTTGCCGCGATTGTTTTTTTGCATCGCCGTTTGGATCGTCACATCCTGCGATTTGGGCTCTCGCGGAAATACACGCTCAGCCAGATTGCCCGCATCCGCCTGGATTGGGATCAAATCCCCCTGCCGTTCGCCGGACAGAGCGATTATCTGCATCCATTCGGGGCTGATTTAAACCTGACCGGACCGCGCTCCCTGCATCATCTGATTGACCAGGCAGTCTCGCAGGGCGGCAGCCAACGCCTGCGCGCCTGGCTGCTGGCTCCTGAGCCTGATTTGAAGAAAATCAACTCCCATCAGTCGATCTTGCAAGAACTGGCCCCCAGGCCCGGATTTCGCAGCCGGCTGGCCTTGAATGGAGCCCTGGTTGCTCCGAAAAGTGATCCTGCCCGGGACGGCGGCGCCTGGGACGGCGGCGCCTGGGACGGCGAAGGCCTGCTGCGCTGGCTGAGCCAACGTCAGCCTGCCCGTTCTATCCGGCCCAAATTGATCGCTCTGACCGGCCTGGCCCTTCTGAATGGCCTGCTGTTTGTTTTCCAACAGCTGGGCAGGTTGCCCTCGCTCTGGGTTGCAAGCCTGATCTTGTATGTGGTTCTCTATATGTTCATCTTCCGCAATCTGGGAGATGTGTTTGGGGATGCCTACCACCTGGGCCGCACCCTGCAGCGCTTCCGGGCGGTGCTGGCTTTCTTGGAAGTGTATCCCTACCAGCCGGGCAGCCATCTGGCGCGCTTGTGCCAGTCTTTCTGGTCAGGAGCGACCAAGCCATCCAGCTACTTGCGCACCCTTGAGCTGGTCATTTCAGGGACCAGTTTACGAACTAATCCATTCATCTGGGCCCCGTTGAACCTGCTGGTGCCCTGGGATCTGTACTTTGCATACCGTCTCGAAATCTGCCAGCGCGAGCTGAACGATCGCCTGCCCGCCTGGTTGGATAGCTGGTACGAGCTGGAGGCGCTCAACTCCCTGGCAAATTTTGCTTATCTAAATCCTGGTTATTCTTACCCAACCCTGCTGGGGGAGCAAGCCAGGCCGGTATTTTCTGTCAGCGGGCTGGGCCATCCGCTGCTGCCCGCTGGCAACCGGGTTTGTAATGATTTTGAGTTGGACGAAACAGGCGAGATTGCGATTGTCTCTGGTTCGAATATGTCCGGAAAGAGCACATTCTTGCGTACGTTGGGAATTAACCTGTGTCTGGCATACACCGGAGCGCCGGTCACTGCCGCCAGGCTGCATACCCGTCCTTTCCGCCTGTTCACGTGCATCCAGGTCAGCGATTCGCTTAACGATGGGATCTCCTACTTTTACGCCGAAGTCCGCCGGCTCCGCGCTCTACTGGATGAATACCAGCGTCCCCATCCCTACCCATTGTTTTTCTTGATTGATGAGATCTTCCGGGGCACGAATAACACTGAGCGCCAGATCGGCAGCCAGGCGTTTGTGGAGACCCTGGTGGGAGGCAATGGAGTCGGGGTCATCTCGACCCACGACCTGGAGCTGGTCCGATTGGCAGAACGCTTTTCCCAGGTCAAAAACGTCCATTTTCGCGAGGAAGTGCAGGCTGAGCGGATGATCTTTGATTACAGGCTTCGCCCAGGACCCTGCCCAACCACCAATGCGCTGAAAATCATGCAATTGGAAGGGCTGCCGGTTCCGCAACGCCCGGTGGGTAAATAAACAAACGTGGTTGATAAGGTGTGCACGCACACCCTATCAACCACATCTCTAATTGAACCTGTGGAAAGACTCTTAACCTGTTATGGGCAGACCTGCATCGTGGTGTCATCCACGTACATGGCAGTCACGCCGTTATAGCCGTCGTTATAGACGCCAAACTGCAAGCGGATGGTCGTGCCGGCCCACTTACTGACATCAAACTGGTAGTTGGTCCAGGTCTGGGCGTTGCTGCGCGTCCACAGCAGGGTATCGATCCAGTTGCCCCACACATCCAGCACCAGGACATACTGCACGTCGTTGCCCGCCGCCAGCGTGCTGAGCTGGGCCGAGGTCGGGGAGAGGCTCTTGGCCGCGACCGGAGTTTCTCCGGTGAGCGGATAGATCCACATCCCGATGGTGGCGCTGGTGGCGCTCAGCTCGATCGCACCGGTCTGGTAAGCATCCGAGTAGCTGTAGCGGTTGTGGCTGCTGGCGGTGATCCCATTCCGCATCGACATAAAGCCGGTATGCGGCTGGCTGGTCGAATAGCCAGCCGAGAAGGCCGTGATCGGGATGCCCCACTCGCCGATCAGCTCGAAGCCATTATTGCCAAATTTCTCGGTGCAGGCCCCAGGCAGCGGGGTGGGCAGCGGGACCGGGGTGCTGGTTGGTACAGGTGTGCTGGTTGGAATAGCCGTCGGCACTGCGGTAGGCGCAAGACCCACGCACACATCCAGGAGGGCATCATCAACAAACATGGCAGTATTGGAAGCATCGCCGTCGTTAAAAGTGCCAAACTGGATCCTGATCGGTTGGCCTTTGTATTTGAGCAGATTGAAGGAGACATTGGTCCAGGTCTGGGTGTTGCTCAGCTGCCAGAGCAGGGTCTCAACAATCACGTTATACTGATTCAGCACCAGGACATACTGCAGGTCACCCGCCAGGGTTAAAGTCCTCGAACCGGCTTCCAGTCGGGGCTTTCGGCAGCACTTTCTGAGCGGTATCGGCTGAGGTAGGATAGATCCACATACTCAGATTGGCGCTCGTGGCGTTAGATGGGATTGTGATTTCCTGGTACGCATCTGAATAGGAATAAACATGCACGTTGGGATTCGAGATCCCGGTGCGCATGGACTGTACGCCAGTATTGGCGATTGCCATCGAGTATCCGGCTGGATAGCGGGTTACCGGGATGCCCCAGGCATTGGTCGCTTCGAAGCCAGGGTTGCCGAGGTAATTGCTGCACGGCGTGGCAGGTGGGGGAGGTGGGGGCGTGCCCGAATCGCACAGCTCCAGGACGACATCATCCACGTACATCCCGGTCCGCCCGCCGAAGCCATCATTAACCGTGCCAACTTGGATTTTGATCGTCCTGCCGGCGTATTTGGTCAGGTTGAATTCATAGAAGGACCATTGGGCGCCGTTGCTGCGCATATATAGCAGGGTTTGTAACACGTTATTATTGGCGTCCAGCACCAACACGTATTGGCCATCACCGCTGGAGGCAGCATTCTCGGCTACTTCCTGACTGCCCGCGCTTGATTTAGCCAGAACAGCAGCTTCTTCACTGACCGGATAGAGCCAAACACGCAAGGTCGCGCTGGTGGTGGCTGCCGGAATGCTGATCGTTTGCCGCCCGGAGGAATAGCTGTATTTGTTCACTTCCGTGCCAAAAATTCCGGTACGCAGCGATCGAGTCCCGGTGTGTGCGGCTGCAGTTGTATAGGCAGCCGTCTTCTCCGTGACCGGTAGGACCCAGGCATCTGCAGTTTCAAAACTTCCGTTCACGACTGCATCCGCGCAGGCCAGTTGAGCGTTGAAGTTTGCTGACTGGACGCTTCCGGGCAGGCTGGCATCAATCAATGCTGGTGAAAATACCAGGCCGTCTTTTTCTGGAGCGATTGAATACGCCCCTTCGAGCAGTCCTTTGAAGGCATACATGCCGTTCGCGTCGGTCATGGTAGCATGCCCGTCGTTATCCACAATTTTCACATCTGCCATCGGGAGGCTTTTGCTATCGATGATCTGCCCGGACAAGACGTAATAGGGGTTGTAATTCATCAATGGGATAAACACTGTGTTGGGCGGAGGCTCAGGTACGGAATCGCTGACCGGAATCATTTCCGGCTGGCTGCCACGCGCCTGGCCGGTTGGGCCCATCAGGGTGCCAGAAAGCAGAATGGTTAAGATAAAAAACAGCCGAACGATTTTATTCATAGGAACCCTCCAGATCTGCGGTTGTTAGATATGCTGAATATTGCCAATTAAAATTTGCTTGCGCCTTCCTAATCAAGGATCGTTGCATGGCTTATGCCAGCCCAGAGAACTTTAATTGTCCCTGGCTTAGATTTTTCTGATTGCCCCCGTCTGATTTGCTTAAGGGCTGTAGGGATTCACCAGCCCGGAGGATGTGCTTAAGACATATTTGCCCGGCACACAAACTGCGCCAGTTTAAGCTTCTATTAAGAATAAGATAATGGAACTTGGGCTAAAAGTCAACTAGATCATGACCCAACTTGCAAACATGCAAATAATAAAGCCAACCGAGAAAAATCTGCAGACTCTGAGCGCACCCAACCCAGCCTTCCTCTTTTCGAGAATCTCCTGGGTACCATCTCATAATCCCTGCCACCACAGTATTCCCCCAAGAACCCAGCTTATCCTTTATGCGAGCGGCTTTTAGATGGGGTACAATGAGCGTTAGCCTTGCCTAAAATAATGGCTGTCGCCTATGGAAATTGACCAGATCATCCGCACCCGGCGTAAAACTTTCGCCTTGATAATTGATCCCCAGGGTCGTCTAATTGTGCGCGCTCCTCTGCAGGCCAGTGAGGCCCGAATCCGAAAGATCGTTGAACAAAAAACAAACTGGATCGAGAAAAAGAAGCGGCTGGCGCTCCAACGCCTGCCGCTCACAGAGATCGAACGATTTCGCGAGGGCAGAGAATTTTACTATTTAGGCCAGGGCTATCCTCTGGCTGTGGTGGATCGCCGCCAACCCCTTCTGGCGTTGAATGGCCGGTTTGAGCTGGCGCGGCAGGCCCTGCCGGAAGCGGGGAGCGTATTTGAGAAATGGTATCGGGCTCAGGCCCGGCGGGTGCTGACAGAGCGGGTGGCCCAGCTGGCGAGCCGTTTCGGATTTAAGGTTAAGCGCCTCTCCATTACTGGCGCTCGCACCCGATGGGGCTCCTGTGGTATTCGCGGCAGCCTGAATTTCGCCTGGCGCCTGGTGATGGCGCCTGAGCCGGTGATCGATTACGTGATCACTCACGAGCTGGCTCATCTGCAGGTTCGCAATCACTCCCGGCAGTTTTGGGAGCTGGTGGAAAAGTTAATGCCGGAGTATCGCCAGGGGCGCGCCTGGCTGAAGCAAAACGGTCACAAGTTGGAATTCTAAAGATGAGCCTGCATACCGAAATACTCGAACAACCCGACCGCCTCAGGGAATTATTGATATCCCAACGACCGGCAGCCGAAGCCATTGCCGCAGCTATCCAGGAACGCCAGATCAATTTCGCTTTCCTGGCTGCCCGAGGGAGTTCGGATAATGCCGGCCGGTATGCCAACTACCTTTGGGGATCGGTTAACAAGCTGCCCCTGGCGTTGGCAACCCCATCTTTGTTTACATATTACCAGACTCCCCCTGCTTTGCAGGACGCTTTGGTGGTGGGTGTTTCCCAATCCGGCCATTCGCCCGATATTGTCAGCGTCCTGATGGAAGGCCGCCGCCAGGGCTGCCTGACCCTGGCGATCACCAATTGCGCCTCAATCGCCGCTGGCTGAGCAGGCGGATTTTGTCCTGGATATCCAGGCCGGACCAGAGATGGCGGTTGCCGCCACCAAGACTTATACTGCCCAGCTGCTGGCGGTAGGGATGCTTTCTGCCGCCCTGGCGGGCCAGAAAAATCTCTGGCAAGAGCTTGCCCTCGTGCCTGCCTGGGTGAGCGAGGTTCTCAAGCTGGATAAGGATTTAGCGCGCCTGGCCCAGCGCTACCGCTACATGCAGCGCTGTGTGGTGCTGGGGCGCGGCTTTAACTATGCCACAGCTTTCGAGTGGTCTTTGAAGCTGAAAGAACTGACTTATGTGATCGCCGAGCCATATTCCTCAGCCGATTTTCAGCATGGGCCGATTGCTATGCTGGAGCGTGGTTTTCCGGTGATGGTGGTTGCACCCCAAGGACGGGTTTTTCCGGCGCTGCTCGAGCTGCTGAAGCGCCTGCGAGATGACCAGCAAGCTGAGCTGGTCGTGATTTCTGATGATAAAGATGCCCTGCAACTGGCGGATTCGGCTATTCCGCTCCCGCCGGGCATCCCGGAATGGTTGTCCCCGTTGATCAGCATTGTCCCGGCCCAGTTATTTGCTTATCACCTGACCGGCGTAAAGGGTTTTGACACCGAAACTCCGCGCAGCATCCATAAAGTGACCAACACACGCTGAAGAGCAGGTTTTTCGGTGAGCTGCTGGTTTTTGGTGATTGTCTCCTCCAAAATAGGGCCACCCCAAAGCACCACATTTGCACCCAACCCCCAGAGACACCCTGACAGCCTCCTCCAGCGCACCGGATCTTTACGGAATATTATATATAATATATAATCAAAGCAGCTCGGCTGCTAGGTAGTTCACTGAAAGGGGTCGAACATGGGTGCGGGATCGGACAGCGGTTTGAATGTCAATATGCTGCGAAAAAAATCACTGCGAGATGAGGTCTACGAGCTGCTTCACAAACAGATCGTAACCGGTAATTTCAGCCCGGGGGAGTGGCTGCGGCAGGAGGAGATCGCCTCCCAGCTGGGAGTCAGCCAGACCCCGGTCAGAGAAGCTCTCGACCTGCTGGTTTCCAATGGGCTTGCCCGGCGCGTACCATACCGGGGCGTGCATGTCATCAGCCTCAGCCAGCAGGAGATTGTGGATGCCTATGCCATGCGGTTGGTGCTCGAAAATCTGATTGCCCGCCTGGCAGCCCTCCATCGCACGCCCGAACAGCTGGCTGCAATGCGGAATTTGTTAGCTGCCAGCGAACGGCTTACCGACCTTGAAGAGATGCCCAAACTGCGGGGAGTGAACAAAGAGCTGCATCAGCAGGTGGCACTGGCAAGCGGCAATGCCTTACTGGTGTCGCTGTACGAATTTACGGCCAATAAATTCCCCGATTGGATGCTATTCGAGTACATGTTTCGGCAGCCTGAGGTCTTGCGGCCCACCCTGGCAAAAGAGCACGCTGAGCATCAAGCACTCATCCAGGCGATTGCAGAACAGAACCCGGACGAGGCCGCCAGAGCAGCGCTTGGCCATGTGCGGGACCTGGGCGAACAGCTGGAAACCTTCCTGGGCGTGTCCCGCCAGCAGCTCGAACAAGCCGAGCAGGAAATTGCCCTGTGAGCCTTTCTAAAACATTATTTTTATAGTTGGTAGAGAGTGCGAGCCCATTCCCGACCAGCCACACAACCTGTCCTCTGTTCAAATAACAGCAAATTGTCAAAAAAATTACTAAGATTCAAATCTGTGCGATTTCATAGGAGGCATGCATGCATACAGAACTATTTAGCTCGATGACCCAGTCGATTATCGATGGCGATGCCGAACTGGCGGAGCAGTTCGCCCGCCTGGCGATCGAACGAGGTATCGACCCTCTGGAGGCCATCAACCAAGGTTTTGTCATCGGGGTTAACCAGATTGGCGATCAGTTTAGCAAAGGAGAAGCCTTTTTACCCGAACTGGTCATGGCCGGAGAAGCCATGAAAGCGGCGGTTACCGTTTTGGAGCCGGAGATGGCCCGGCGCGGCACCAAACGCCAGATGGAAGGCAGGGTCGTGCTGGCTACCATCGAGGGTGATATTCATGATATTGGCAAGACCCTGGTGGGCACCATGCTTTCAGCGGCTGGATTTGAAGTCTATGATCTGGGGGTGGATGTCCCGATCACAACCCTGGCTGCCAAAGCCCGGGAAGTGAGTGCCGATATCGTGGCGGTCAGCGCTTTGCTTACCACGACCATGGTCAGACAGCGTGACCTGATCGAAGCGCTGGAGGATATGAACCTGCGACCGGGTCTGAAAGTGATGGTGGGAGGGGCACCGGTGACCAACCAATGGGCGGAAGAAATAGGCGCAGATGGTTATTCCGAAGATGCAGTCGGCGCAGTCGCGGTCGCCAAGCGCCTGATGGGTCGTGAGTGAGGTCTAAGAATGCCTGGAAAAATTAAATCAATCACCCAGCCTCGCATGAGTTTGAACCTGCTCTCCGCGCAGGATATTGACCGCCTGCATGCTGCCACGTTGGAAATCCTGGAGCAGGTGGGCGTGCGCTTCCCTTCCCAAAAAGCGCTCGACATTTGGGAGGCCCATGGCGCTCAGGTGGATCGGGAGACTCAAATCGTGAAAACCTCCCCGGCGCTGATCGAAACCGCTTTGCAGTCTGCCCCTCCAGCCTATGATCTGGCGGCCCGCCGTGCTGAGCAGGACCTGCCGTTGGATGGCAACCATGTGTTCGTCGGCACTGATGGATGTGGGGTCGAAGTGATCGACCTGCATACCGGCCAACGGCGGACTTCTTGTCTGCAGGATGTGGCGGATGTGGCCCGGATAGCCGACGCCTTGGAGCAGATCGGTTTTCACTGGGTAGCGCTTTCCGCCCAGGACCGCCCGCCGCACTCGCGCGGCCTGCACGAATTGAAAGCCGTTTGGGATAACTCTACCAAACACGTTCAGACCGAATCGATCTATTCGGAGGCTGAAGCCCGGGTGGCAGTCGATATGGCGGCGGCCATAGCCGGCGGGCGTGAAGCCCTGCGTCAGAGGCCGCTGTTATCGATCATGCAGTGCACCGCACCCCCGCTGGGACAAGACGGCGGCAGCCTGGAAGCTGCCCTGGTGGCGGCCGAGGCCGGCCTGCCGGTCGGTTTTATGACCATGACAGCAGCCCTGACCACTGGACCGGCAACCCTGGCAGGCACGCTGGCGGTTGGCAACGCCGAGGTGCTCAGCGCAACAGCCCTGATGCAGCTCGCTTATCCCGGCGCACCCGTTTTTTATGCGGCTGCTCAGACCGCTTCTGACCCACGCAGCGGCGCATACACTGGTGGTGGTCCGGAAGATTACCTGTTTGGAGCTGCAACCAACCAGCTGGCGGATTTTTACAATATCCCGCTTTCGATGGGCTCATTCGCCACCGGCGCCAAAGAGCCAAACTGGCAGGCTGGCGTAGACAACAGCCTTTCGACCTTCATGGCCTGCATCTCGATGTCCGATATGCTGCTGGGAGTCGGATTCCTGCACGGCAGCCGGATCTGGTCTTACGAGCAGATGCTGATGGATTGCGAAATTTTCGATATTGTCCACAAGATGATGCAAGGTATCCCGGTCAACGAGGAGACCCTGGCGATGGAGGCCATCCGGGCCGTGGGTCCAGGCGGCAACTTCCTGGCTCAGAAACACACTCGCCAGCATATGCGTGACCTGTTTCTGCCTCGTTTCATGGACCGCCGGCCATATAATGAATGGATTGAGAAGGGTGATGGCGCTCGGGATTGGGCTCGCCAGCAAGCCATAAACATTTTAGAAACTCACCAGCCTGAAGCACTTGATCCTCAGGTCTCCAATGAGGTGAGTAAAATGATTGCCTCTTACGAAGCTAAGGTGCCTTGATGCAACCAAAACTACAGTTACTCTCTGAAGAACTGGTGGAAAGAATTTTAGGGGAAGCTTATCAACTGATGATGGAGCCGGGGATTAAGGTGCTTTCGGTTGAAGCGCGTCGCATGTTGTTGGATGCCGGGGCTCAATCCACACCAGATGAGACCATTCTGCGCTTGCCTGAAACACTGGTGCGACAGGCGATTGCCACCGTCCCGTCGGAATTTACGCTGTACGACCGGGATGCCCAGCCAGCCATCCACTTTGGCGGCAATGATGTCCATTACGACCCTGGCTCATCCGGGGTCCACATCCTTGACCCCGAGACCCTTGAGCACCGCCCTTCCCAATCCGCCGACTTAATCCGCATCGTAAAGCTCGCTGAAATGTTGCCCCAGTATGATGCTCAATCAACAGCTGTCGTTTGCAACGAGATCCCCAAGCAAATCGGAGATCTATACCGGCTGTATTTGGTGCTGCTCTTTTCAAAAAAGCCGATCATCACGGGAGCTTTTACAGCCCAAACCACCCGGGCCATGATCGATATGCTGGCGATTTATGCTGGCGGTTCGCAAGAGCTCGCCCGCAGACCGCTGGCGGTCTTCGACGTTTGCCCAACTCCGCCCCTGATCTGGAGCCCGTTTGGGGCCCAAAACCTGATCGATCTGGCCCGGGCCGGTGTGCCAGCCGAAATTGTATCCATGCCCCTGGCTGGGGCTGGCGGGCCGGTCACCCTGGTTGGGTCAGTCGTTCAGCACGCCGCCGAGTGTCTTAGCGGCATGACCATTCACCAGCTGGCCAACCCGGGCGCGCCGGTTATCTGGGGTGGCGCCCCAGCGATTATGGACATGCGCCAGGGAACGACCCCGATGGGCGCGATTGAAACCGCCATGATCGATGCTTCCTATGCCCAGGTTGGCAAAGCCTTGGGTTTTCCCACCCATGCCTATCTGGGCGCCAGCGACGCCAAGCTGGTTGACGCCCAGGCCGGCCTTGAAAGCGGTATAACGGCTGTACTGGGCGCATTGGCAGGGATCAATATGATTTCTGGCGCTGGCATGTTGGATTTTCTGGCTTGCTTCAGCCCAGAAAAGCTGGTGGTCGACGCTGAAGCGATTGGGATGGCCAAGCGTCTGCTTGGCGGTGTGCGCACTCCCACAGAAACCCTGGCGACGGCCATGTTTGAGGGAATCCAGTTCAAGGCAGATTTCCTCAAACAGAAAGTCACCAAACAGCTTTTCTCGCAGGAGCAGTATTTGCCTACACCGGTCATCGATCGAGGGTCAATCCGCACCTGGATGCAATCTGGCGGTCTGGATACATTTGCCAGGGCACGTCAGCGAGCAGCCAGTCTGACGGCTGCCTACCAGCGCCCGGCAGCTGCACCCGAGTTAGAGGCCGAGCTGCACCAGCTGGTGGCTAGCCTGGCCCAATCGGCCGGGATTGCAGCCCTGCCGGATTTGGATTTGTAATCATTCAGGCTTGGGTAGGTTAAAACCTTGTTCAGCCTGCCGCGATTTGACCCGGAAGGAGGGCTCGATCATGACCGATTTACACAGTCATTTCTCTACACAAGAATCTGATTTGCTCGCCAGGCTGCAAGAACTTGTCGCGATCGAATCTCCTTCCGAAGATAAAGCCGCGGTCGACCGGATGGCTGAGCGGGTTGCAGAGCTGATTACAGCCGCTGGCGGACGCACGCAGCGCCTCACCCGCCAGCAGGTCGGCGATCATGTGTTAGGCTTGTGGGGACCGGATACCCCTGAAGTATCTCAGATCCTGTTGCTCAGCCACATGGATACTGTTTGGCCCCTGGGGACTTTGGCTGCCCAACCACCCCGCCTGGATGGTGACCGGTATTACGGGCCGGGTGCTTATGATATGAAAGCCGGGATTGTGATTGCCCTGGCAGCCATTCAAGGACTGCAGAGCTTGCACCCAGCCCGGCCGTTTGAGCGGCGTATCGCTCTGCTGTGTACCAGTGATGAAGAGATTGGCTCTCACCATTCCCGGGCTGTGATCGAAGAACTGGCAGCTCGCAGCGAGCTGGTGTTGTGCCTGGAACCTGCTCTGCCGGGCAGGGTGATGAAGACCGCCCGTAAAGGGGTTGGCAGCTTTACCATTCGGGCCAAAGGAAAGGCAGCCCATGCGGGCTCCGACCATCACAAAGGCGTCAACGCGATCCAAGAAATGGCAATTCAGATCCAGGTATTGCAGGCCCTGACCGATTACAACACTGGTACCACGGTCAATGTCGGCCAGATCTCGGGTGGAACAGCCAGCAACGTCGTCCCGGCAGAATGCATCGTTGAAGTCGATTTTCGAGTTAGTCAAAAAGCTCAAGCGGAGCGTTTGATGGCGGCGGTCCAAAACCTGCAGCCCGCCCTGGTAGGGGCCGAACTGGAAATCAGTGGGGAATTCAACCGCCCGCCCATGGAGCGAGATGCCCGCATGATCGCAGCCTTCGAGAAAGTCAAAGCAATTGCGGCCCGCCAGGGTCTCGAACAGCGTGATGCCAGTACTGGTGGTGCCTCAGATGCCAACTTCACGGCTGCTCTGGGTGTTCCCACCCTGGATGGCCTGGGTGCTGATGGCGATGGCGGCCATGCTATGCACGAGCACGTGCTGGTTTCGAGCCTGCCGCTCCAGGCTACTGTATTGGCGGCAATCCTGAGAGAGTGGTAAATCGCTCAGGGATGATCCATATTCTTGTGTTTTCGTCCCAAGCTTAATCCTGCAGGTAGACCACTACATCTTCAATTGGCCAATCCGATGGCTGGCCCGCGCTTCGCCCTCTTAGGCAAGAAAAATGTGGGGTTACTTCCCGTAGTGCGTCGCACTGCGGGAAGTAACCCCAAAAAATTGTGAACCACAAGAAATTCAACAGACTTTCAGCGCACTTTTCCCACGACACATTCTCCCGGCTGCAGGGATATGGGTTATGATTGTTAAGACAAATATTTTTTGTGACCAGCTTTTATTTTAATAGCAGCCTGCTCGACTTTTCAGCAGGAAGAACTCGTAATCGAAAGGTAACCGAACAATGACAAGTACTCCAAATCCAGCTCTGCAGCCGCAATTCCGCCTGCGGCTGGAGGATCGCCAGATAACCCTGATCGAAGGGAACAGCTACGAACTGCCATTTTTCCTCGATAATCTCAGCGCCGTTGAACTGTCTCTGGCACTGTCACTCAGTGGATTTCCCAGCGAGTGGATCTCCTTGCCGGTCCCGCCGGTTATCCGGCTGCCAGCCAATCAGAGCCAGCTGGCATCTGTAAGCATTATCCTGCCAGATCAGGGTGGCGCTCTGGTTGGCCGTTACCAGGGTCAAATCAAAATTAGCGATCAGGGGTACCCCGAGAGCAGCCAGGCAGAGCCGGTTGAATTGACGGTCGTCGCCCGGCAGAACCAAACCCGGGTTGCCATATCGCTCGAAACAGCGGAAGGTCATCTTGCACCGGGTGAAAAAATTATGCTGCCAGTTCACATCAATAACCCGGGCAGTACGGAACAATATTTGGAAGTCTCCATCCTTGGCATTCCCAGCAACTGGATATCGATCCCTAATCCAGTCGTTCAGATTAAGCCTGAGGAAAGGAAGACATTTCCAGTAGCGATCGAAATACCTGAAGCTCCCCGCATCCAGCCTGGCCGCTACCCGATTAAAATCCGGGCTGCCAGCCAGGTTGATCCGGCTCAGGCAATAGAAGCAGAGTATGTATTGAATGTAGCTGCTTCTCTGGTTCAGGGCAGGATCGGCGTTACGATTGATTCTGCCCAGTACGCAGTGGTTCCGGGCAGCAGCGCCGTAATCAAAGTTGTTGTTCAAAACCATGGGGGTCTAGCGGACAATTTTCGCCTGCTGGTTGAAGGTATCCCCAGGAATTGGATATCGACTGCATCGCCGGTTATCCGGCTTGAACCGGGCGCCAGCAAAACTGTTGAACTGAAAATCATGCCGCCTCGAAATCCGCTCAGCCGGGCTGGTCGGCATACATTTAGTGTCCGGATCGCCAGCCAATCAGCGCCCAGCCAGATTGCTGAGCTAGAGGGCACCTTGTCCATCGCGGCCTACTCAGATTTTTCTGCCAGCCTGACACCGACCCAGACGGACCCGCAAGCCGCGAGTTCAGCTCAACCTTCAAAACCAGGGCAACATCCACCAGATGTTTACAATCAGTTTTCAAAGCCTGGGCGAAAGGCTCGAAATTGAGCCCCTTCAGCAATCGATTGCAGGTGTCCTCGGATCTTGGTCAGCTGCGCCTGGTCCATTGAGCGCGCCGGACACGTTTTCTGTCCGGGTCCCGGCAGGTGAGACCGCTGAGCTGACATTTCGCGCCCGGCCGCGCCAGCCAGCCTGGGTGGGCGGGGCTCATACAGATAACTATCGGATGCTCGTCTGGTCTGCCGATCGAACGCCTCAATCGCTAGAAGGCCAGGTGGTCAGCCGGGCAATTCTGCCCGCCTGGGTTTTGGTGGCGGCTGTCGGCATTTGCCTGGCGCTTTCTCTCCTGTCAATCTTCTTGCTGACTCAGGGCCAGCGCCAGACCTCCCAGGCCTTAGCCACAGCTCAATTTGCCAATTCCGCAACCCAAACGGTTGTTGCCGAGCAGACCGCGGTCGCGCTGCTGGGTGGGCAGGATGGCGATGGCGATGGCTTATCGAACGAGGCCGAGCTCCAGCTGGGTACAGATCCGCTCCAGGTGGATACAGATGGCGACCGGCTGCCGGATGGCGAGGAAGTCAATCGCGGCACAAACCCGCTCAACCCGGACAGCGATCAGGATGGTTTGACCGATGGAGATGAGATTTTGGCGTATCTGACGGATCCACTCAATCCGGACACGGATGGCGACCAGCTGGTGGATGGCGATGAAATCCAGCGGGGTCTCGATCCGCTGAATGTTGATACCGACCGGGACAATCTGCGCGATGGGGATGAAGTACTGATTGGCACCGATCCGCTTAAACAGGACACGGATGGCGACCGCTTATTGGATGGGGACGAACGGCTGCCATGCCCAGACCCTCTCAATCCGGATTCGGATGGCGATGGCGTGATTGACAGCCAGGACCTGGATGCCTGCAGCCCCGAGAATCCCTCCCTGACTGCCACGGCTTTAGCCCAGGCGCCTCCGGTAGAGACTCCCGCTCCTTCAACCCAAATCCCAACCGAGGCTCCGGTTGCAACCAACCCGCCAGCGCCTCCGCCGCAAGCCCTCCCGGGTTTGATCGCGTTTGAATCTAACCGGGAAGGCCTCCCGCAGTTATATGCTTCCAATGATCCAGTCGCGGGGACCGCAGCTCGCCTGCTCACCAGCTCTGGGGTGGATACTCAACCCGACTGGTCGCCGAATGGCACTCAAATCGTATTTACATCGAACCGGGATGGGAACAACGAAATCTATCTCTCGAATGCGGATGGCAGCGGGCTACAGCGCCTGACAGATAACTCGGCGAATGACCAGTTTCCCAACTGGTCTCCGGATGGTCAATGGATCGCCTTTACCACGGACCGGGATGGCAACCATGAAGTATATAAAATGCGCCTGGATGGTACCGAGCTGCAAAATTTGAGCAATAATTCGGCCAGTGATTACCAACCCGATTGGTACGCTCATCCGGAATTATTGGGCAGGTCTGAGGAAATTCTCTTCACCTCGGACCGGGACAGAAATCAGGAAATTTATGTGATGCTCCCGGATGGCTCTCAGCAGATCAATCTGACCAACCATCCCGCCAATGACAGTTTTCCAACCGGCACTGGAATTGGTAACCGGATCGCATTCAGCTCGGATCGTGAGGTTAATGAGGAGATCTTTAGTATGAATCGGAACGGCGAAAGCCTGGTGAATCTGACCAAACACCCTGCCAACGAGTTTGCTCCCAGCTGGTCTCCGGATGGCCTGTGGATCAGCTATGTATCGGATCGGGATGGCAACCAGGAAATTTACATCGTGAGCACTTTGGATGGGGGCCAGTTCAACTTCTCCAAGAACCCGGCGCAAGATCTCTATCCAGCCTGGAAATAAGCCAGGGGTAAAAGTCTCCATGAAGGTGACCGCCTTCATGGAGACTTTATTTTCTGAAATGTAAATCTGGAAGTGATGAACAGGACCAGATAGGCCATCCTCTTTCCTGGGGAAACCGACTGAGAACCTATCTTTGTGAATTTATCGGATAGATGCCAAGTTATGGACCAGATAACCGATGCGGCTGGCGCTTGTCAGCGGGCATGATCCCCTCTATAATTTCGGAATGTTTAACCGGATTACCCACAAGCAGCTGATCCACTTGAAACACGGTTCGAGAACGGCTGCTCTGCTGCCAGTGATCGGGATGCTGGTGCTGATGTCTTGCCGCCTGATGCCCTCACCCGCCGCACCACAGCCAAGCTCCCTGCCGGCTTCAGCGACCCAGGTGCCATCCGCTACCCCTACCCGCCAGCCGGTTGAGACGCCCACACCTGCTGCTTCTCAAACACCCACCCAAACCAGTTTGCCGACCGCTACAGCTACCAGCACCCCGATCCCCACCTACGTCGTCCTGCGGGGCAAGGTGCTTGTGCGAGCTAACTGCCGCTATGGCCCCGGGTTTCCCTACCTGTATAAATATGGCCTGGTCCCTGGCAGCAACCTTGAAATCATTGGCCGGACGGATACCGGCAGCTGGATTTTGATTCAAGCGATTGGGGGAAATAACCCTTGCTGGGTAAAGGCCTCGCTGATGCAGCTGAACGGGAATGTAATGAATGTCCAGCCCACCTATATCCCGCTGCCGTCTTCGCCTTACTACCTTCCGCCAACCGGCGTGTCTGCCCGTCGAGAAGGGAATCAGGTGATCGTCACCTGGAATCCAATTTCATTGCGCGCTGGCGATGACCAGGCAGCCGCGCGTTACGTGATGGAAGCCTGGGTGTGTCTGGCCGGCCAATTGACCTTTACACCGGTGGGCTCTAATTTTGCCGAGGCCGCGGTCCCGGATGAGCCCGGCTGCCGGGAGCCCTCGCATGCCCGCCTGGTCGCGGCTGAAAAACATGGCTACACCCTGCCGGTTGAAATACCCTGGCCTCCCGCTGATTAAAGCACCTCTTCTTCCTGTCCGATCGGACAGGCGAAAATTCCCTGCAAGTGGACAGGTCCAAAATCCATCAAACGAAGGAGGACAAATATATCCTGGACAGCTAAACTACCGTTGAAAGTGACCTCCAACCGGAAAATACTTTCCTGGAACTTTTACGGATCGGTGAACGTCTTATCGAAGGGCAGGAATAAATTCTTGCCAAAATTGACTGGCCTTCCACATGGCCTTTAATTATTTAGCTGTCGAGGTGTCAAATGTTTACAAAAAATCGTTCTATGTTTTTCAAGCTCAGTATGCTGGCACTTTCCCTGGCAGTCATGCTTGGCGGATTCGCAGCCGTCCAGCCGGCCGCGGCAGCCGCAGCGGTAGGGACCGAACCTGTTTGCACCCAATACCACACAGTGCAGCGTGGTGAATACCTGGCCAAAATTGCCGAGCAGTACGGCGTATCTTGGCGCTGGCTAGCGGAGATCAATGATCTGGAAAACCCACGCTTGATCTTTGCCGGCAATGTGCTCTGCGTAGCACTGAGTGATGGGACGGGTTCACCCGGCACCCCCAACCCCGGCGGTAACCCGGTCTTCAGTGTGACTTCGGTCAAAAAAGATCAGACCGTCACCGTCAGCGTCAGCGGTTACCCTGCCAACAAGACTTTCAACATCTTGATGGGCAAGATCGGCACCAAGGGCGTCAATGGAACCCTGGTTGGCTCCGGCAAAACCAATAACAATGGTTCTTTCAGTGCCACGGTGGACATCCCGAAGAAACTCCAGGGTCTGGACACCATCGCCATCCGGATCGAAGCTCAAGGCAATACTGGGATGTATGCTTACAACTGGTTTTATAACAAAAACCAGTCCGGTGGCAGTGGCGGTGCAGACGGCGGATCCTATTCTTCTGGGCTGGCAGTCACTTCTGTTGTTGAAGATAAATCGGTGAGTTTCAAAGCTGGCAACTTGCAGCCCAACCGCACCTACGGTGTATACCTGGATCGCAAGAACAGCAATGACAAAGTCTCCGGTAAGTGGGTTGCCTCGGTCACCACCGATTCAAAAGGTTACGTCTCAGCGACTGTCGATATCCCGGTTGAATACAAGGATCGCCGTGAACTGTCTCTGCGACTGGTATCAAGTGATGGCAAGAGCTTCGTAGCCACCAGCTGGTTCCTGAACGCCACCAGCACCGGCGGTACAGGCGGTGGCAGCGTTGCCGGCAGCATACCGACCTTCTCGATTATCGCCGTGGTCAAAGATAACAGTGTGACCATCCAGACCTTCAACTTTCCTGCCAACAAGCAGTTTGAAGTTCTGATGGCTAAGATGGGCACCCAAGGCATCGATGGGACCCGAGTGGATAAGATTAAATCGGATAACGATGGCTCATTCAAGGCGACTTTCTCGATCCCCGAGAAGCTGCAGGGCCGCAGCCAAATCGCTCTCCGCTTGCAAGCTACTGATGGCTCCGGTTATTACGCCTACAACTGGTTCTACAACAGCAGCACACCCTGACGTATACGAACCACACATATTTAGAATCGAATGACCCTGGCGAGAACTATCGCCAGGGTCATTTTGATAGAAGCGCTGCCATCCGTAAGCTGGTTTTGGCTGACTGCCAGCCTGCCAGTGGGATTAATCCTCGGTTCGAAATGGCCGTCCATCCTGTTCACAGATCATCTGGATTACATTTTTGCCCGAAGCTGCCGCGAGAGTCACTGTGCCGCCGGGTTCCACCCATTGGCCGGCCATGTAGAATCGATCCAGGCCGGGCAGAGTTCTGGGAACTCCCAGAATCATCAATGGCAAGGACTCTTTTGTGAGCAGCCAGCCGCAGGTGGAACCCTGCCAGTTGCCGGTATAGCGCTCATAACTCAATGGAGTGGCCTCATCGATATACTCAATGTCTGCCCGGATATTGGGATACCACTTTTCCATCTGGTCAAGGATGATATCCGATACCTGGCGCTGTTCCGTGTCGTATAGCCGCCGGCCGTATATACGCTGCCAGTAAGCATAGTCGGTGCGTATGATCAGCTCGATCACCGATTTTCCAGGCGGCGCCAGGGAGGGATCGAAACAATAATTCTTAATGCCCACTTCACGGCGTTCCTGGCCAGCCAGCAGGATGGGCTCATCCAGCAGGCGAGTGACCCAATGTGGTTCTGCGGATAAGTCCTGGTTTACCCCCATAGAGATCTGCAGCATCTGGTGAGTCGCCAGATGGCCATCGTACATGCGCCGGATCTTGCGGTTGGTAAACTGGCCATCCAGCATATCAAAAATTGTGCTGCGCCCATCGCCTGCCGAAATGACGCGATCTGCCATGTGGATTTCGTCGTTATACAGCCTTACCCCTACCGACCGCCCATTTTCGACCAGGATTTTCTCAACCTGGGCTTGATAGAAAATTTCACCACCCAGGTCCAGGTAGCGCTGCTCGATTGCCCGGGCGAAGGCCAGTGAGCCGCCCACCGGAAAGCCTGCATTTCCGGTATGCATATAGGCCAACAGCATCATGCCCATCATCACGGGCGCTTCATCCCAAGAAAATATCTGCGGCACAGCCTGGCGTAGAAAAGGATCCTTGAAACGGTTGGCGAATTCGCCACAAGATAAATAGGCCCACTGCGCCATCGGCCTGATATAGGGCGCCATTTTTTGGCCTAGTTTTAGCCAGTCCAGTGGGCTCATGGCTGATTTGGGGATTTGATACATGGCCGACATGTCGAAACGTGCAAACTGGCGCACACCCTGGGTGAACGCCCGGATGAGTTTGGCATCCTGCGGGGACAGTTCTAGAAGGTGAGATTCCAACTGCTCAGGGTCGGCATACACGATCAAGGTCTTATCGCCGTCTGTCAGGCGCTGGTATTCAGCATGGTGAATAAACGGCCGGTCTTGAACAGCGCCCAGCTCTTTCCACATATCATTAAACGGCTGACCCTCCCCCGATCCAAACAGGTAATGGATACAACCATCGAAGACGAACCCGCGCCGCTCCCAGGCTGTGCACAGGCCACCCGGCAAATCGTGCAGTTCAAAGATTTTGGTTTTATAGCCGCACATCTGAGCGTAACAGCCAGCAGATAAGCCCGCAATTCCCGCCCCGATGATTAGGATTGTCTGATCCTTCATGCCGCCTTGCCGCTCTTCATTCAATCTCTTTGCGAAAACACATGTGAAAGGTTTTCTTGGGGGCAGTTGTCCCTGCTGGGCCCAGCTCGCGCGATTCGGAGAATGGTTCCCAACCTTGCTCGCATAACTGAGCGGTAATCCACCAGATAAAACTCGGCAGAATCACCCGCTCTCCCTTCGGCCGGCTGATCACATTAATAAAGCGCATCTCTTCCGGCGCGTGGAAATAGGTAATCCTCGCTTCCGGGTAGATCTCATAGATTCTGGCGATCACCCCTTCGACCAGGTCGTGGCGGGTACACGAGAGATAAACGTCATCAATGTAGCCTTCGATTGTTGCCAGTGCAAAGCGTTTGGGCATCAGATCGGATCCTCAGCGCGGGTAATCCAGCGCCGTCTAATAACCGGATACAACAATCCGGTTTTTGCCAGCGTCTTTGGCCTGTTTGAGGGCCGTTTCGGCCGCATTAAGCAGGCTCTCCTTTTTGCTCCCGTGCATTGGGTAGGCTACCACCCCTGCTGAAATCGTCACTGGAAACAGCCAGTTGTGAGAAGCGGTTTCAACCGCAATGCGCAGACGTTCGGCAGCCAGTTTTCCCAATTCAACATTCGCTCCAGGCAGGATCACCAAAAACTCGTCCCCAATTCGCCAGCGAGCAACGAAATCATCCGGCCGGATATTTTTCCCCAGCACCGCTGCCAGGTCACAGATCATCTCATCCCCGGCTGCGTAGCTGATGTCGTTGAACATGCTCAGGTTATCGCCATCTAGAAGAATAACCGCCATCTGGCTCGCAGAATTCTGGGCCCCTTCCAGAGTCTCATTTAGTTTTTTTTCTGCTGCCAGGCTGTTCGGCAGACCTGTAACCGGATCGGTGTATGCCAGCACAGATGTTTTTTCCCATTCATAGAAAAAATGTGTGATCCGTTCGGTCAGCATTTCGACCAGCCTTCGCACCATCATGCTGTCTTTGTCACTTTCGTGTTCGTGGATGTAAACTTTAAAGCCTCGGTTGCCATTTTCCTTGACATCGAAAAGGGCTTTATTGATCGCGATCCAGGCATCCGACGGCTCAACCGGTATGCGATCGTCAAAGTGCATCAGGGCGATGGAGGCGGGCAAATCCAGGCCAAATTGACTTGCTTCCTGGCAGATTCGATCGTAAATCGCCTGAGAGATTTCTTGATGGACTGTATGGCTGTCATCTAAAAAGATAACGATGAACTCATCCCCCCCAACTCGAAAAACCGGCCGGCCGGTGTCTTGAAGGACAAGGCCGATCCAGCGTAAAATTGCATCGCCCGCCGCATGACCCTGGGCCTGATTGAGCTGCATGAAGTGGTTTAAATCCAAGAGCAGCAGAGAGAATGAGCCTTGCCGCTGGCTCACCAGGTTGGAACGAAGCGATTCGATGAATGAAACCAGGTTGCCACAACCAGTCAAGGGGTCATAACGTTCAATGAGATGGATCGATTCGAGCGGTAAGTTCATAAATAGGATATGCTCCAGGTTGCTGTGCGCCTGCATATCAGGAATTTGGTTGGCTGGCTTGCTGGCTGGCAGATATGCGGGAGGTTTAGCGGATTATCTTATTAAACCATGAAAGTGAACTCTAATGCGGTTAGTCTTCAGGCCGGGTGCACTCAAAAGACGTAAAATAAATCAATTTGTTGTGCAAGACTTGAGTGCTACTGGCAAGTCACGCAATAATCCACTAACGTTTAAGGCCCCCGTGCTGCCGATCTATCCAGGACAGGCTGACATTGATCGCAGAGGCGCCAAACAACCCGCTTCACCCCGCTGAGTGCGCTCTGGCATTGAACCTCAGCCAGCCTTGCCTTCAGCCAGTATGGCGGCTTTAAGACGTTTTAGGTGATCGCCATCCTCATTTTTCATCGCCGCCGCGACCATTGGACTTGCCAGGTTCTTCAACCCTGCTGCGCTCACCACACATTCCAGATTAATCCGGGTACCATCGTTTTCGGGTTTAAACGTGTACTTGTATGTAACGGTGTAACCGCTCTGTTTAGCCGAGGCGGTATAGCTGGTTGGCGGATTGTAAGCGCCGATTTTGATCTCGGTTCGATGTTCTTTGCCGTTCATCAGCCGGGTTTCGACCAGCAGCGTCCCTTTGCCAAATGGACCGGGAGAAAGTTTTTCCATTTTCTGGACCTCTTTGACAACTTTGGGAGCATTCTGTGGATCGATTGCAAAGTTAAAAACCGCCTGCGGATCCGCATTGACCCATTCATCTATTTGAAATCCTGCCATTGTTTCCTCCTGTAAAATTATTTGGCGTATCGCGCCAAAATTCCCCCTCTTGGTGGATACGGAGATCTAAATCCCTATGCGCGTTTATTGTTTCAAACGGGACCTTGAGCCGCGGATTGTACTGACTTGCTTCCAAAGGATTATACCCTCAATCTCTAGGCCATAAATCTGGGGGTATGGAGCGAGAATCCTGATGCGCGCAACTGGGAAGGGCCTGGTTTGATATAATACGGCGAATATCTTCCCCCGGCAGGTAGCTTTAACGGGTTGATGCGCGACACCAAAGTCGAAATTCTCCGCCAGACCTCGCATCCGGCAGTGTCTGGGCGCTGGCTCCGGGGTTGTTACATAGAGCAGCTGGCATCGCTTTCAACTCCGGCAGAAGCATATATTTGGGTGTGTGAAAAGTAGCATCGCTACTTTTCACACACCCAAAATCCTTTCAAGTCATAGCCTTGGCGCTGGCCCAGGCTGCCAAAGCTAAAATTTATTTTACAGTAGTTTCCAAAACCCAGGAAGGTTGTTATGCCTGTAGATCAGGGACCGACGGTTGCAGATATTGAACGGATTGTAGCCCTAACCGATCCGGTGATTCGCAATCTGCAGATTACCCAATGCTATTATGAGCTGGCGCAGCCGCTTGTATTTCGCCTGGGAGAAAATGCCAACTGGTGCTCCTTCGCGACCTGGGCCTCCAGACAGGCAGGGCAGACCATTCGTAAGGAAGATTTAGCCAGGACGTTGGAGCATGTTCTGGGTTCGCACGAGTCGATCCAGCTGGTTGGTAGTGACCTCGCCAGCGCGCTCAGGTCAATCGGTTTCAGACCCGAAACAAGACAGATCGTTGGATTCATCTTCAAAGTCCTGGATCCAGAGGCAGCCTTTGGGCTGGTCCAGTGAGGCGGTTGCCAGGGGAAATCTGAAGGTATTTGCCGAAATTGGGCGAGCTTTTGCCTTTTTTAACGCTGGCTGCCTTAAGGATGCGGCCTTTGATGCCGCTCATATCGAGGAGGTGTGCGAAGCGCTGCTGCCCGGCGAGCCTCCCGATGGGCAAATGTACCTGCGCCAGGCCTTTAGCCATTATTACCAGGCCCTGTTTGAGCCAGACCCAAAAGCTCGCTCAGAGCTGGTGCTGCTGGCTAATCTTGAAATCGGCTACCACGAGCAAACCCGGCTGCAGCCTGAGATCAACGAGGCACTGGCAGCGCCGGTTATTGTTCCGGAAACCTTTACCCGTAATTTACTGCGAGCGCTGCGCCCCGATTGGGGCCGGTTGAACGATCTGGTCTGGTTCTTTTTGCGCCTGCTCGGTCGATTGACTGACCTGGATGCCGCAACTACGTGTTACCTGACTGCAGCCCAGCGTGAAGCCCAGCTGATCGTCACCAAAACTATGATGACCATTGAGCTGCCGCATGGAAATCTGCTGCGATTGGGGCGAGATTTGGGTGCTGACTACCCACCGGAACTGCGCCAAATCACTAACCGGGATTTGCTGGAACTGCTGGCCAGGATCGATCCTACTACCGATAGTCTCAAGGATTTCAGGCGCCAAACTTTGGGGGGATTTACCAGACCGGCTGCATTTCATTGCCGATCTGTTTCGCAGTTTCCAAACTACAGATATCTTATCCGAGCCGCCTTTCACCGCCACCCAGACTGCCGCATTGAAGGATGGTCAGCTGCCATCCGGACGTTTGTAACCGTCTCATGGAGCGTTCAATTCTCATCCAGAGCATCGCAGCCCTATGAAGTTTGCTCCCACCAATGAAATCTGCCCTCTCGCTGGTTGGATCTTGACAGCGGCATGGATTTCTTCTATCCTATCCGTCATTGGTCGATGCGAACGTTCGCATGGTCGTGGGCCTTTGGGCATCTCCCGGTTAGGTCCCAGATTTGGAGTGGCGCAAATGCGTCTATCCCACATAGACACTATCCAATTGGAGAGCTTTCCATGAGTTGAAGGGTAACAATTAAAGACGTTGCAGCCCAGGCTGGGGTCAGCTACCAGACGGTTTCCAAAGTGTTGAACAAACAAGCCCGGGTAGCCAAAGCGACCGAGGCGCGCATCTGGGAGGCAGCCCGGGTTGTTGGGTATCACCCCAATCTGGTCGCCCGCAGCCTGCGCTCCAGCCGCGGCTTCAGGATTGGGTACTCCTGGGCTCCGGCTTTACCCGAGCAGGGCAACCCGATCCTGGACCAGTTCTTACAGGGCCTGGCCCAGGCAGGCCAGGCCGCCGGATATCACGTTCTGACCTTCCCCCATCGCCCTGGAGAGCTGTGGATCGAGGCTTACCAGGGTCTGATTGACACCAACCAGGTCGATGGCTTTGTGTTGTCGAGTATTGAGTATGATGACCCCCGGATTGTCCTGCTGCAGAAGTGCGATTTTCCGTTTGTGGCTTTTGGCAGGTCGAATCCGGGCTGGGACTTTCCATATGTGGATGTGGACGGCGCTGCGGGTATGGCGATGCTGGTCGAACATCTGGTTGCGGGCGGTCATCGCAAGATTGCGGCCCTGGCTTGGAGCGAGACTTCACGGGTTGGCAACAACCGCATGGAGGGCTTTCGTTCCGCGCTGGCTGCCGCCGGGATTCATCCGCCGCCTGATTGGATCCAGCGCGGCGAAGGTGTCTGCCAATTTGGCCGCCAGGCCGCAGCCCGCCTGCTCGATTTACCCCATGGGACTCGACCCACTGCAATCGTAGCATTCAACGATTTCATGGCGGTCGGCGCTATGCAGGCTGTCCGGGAGCGGGGCCTGCAGGTTGGAACTGATATTGCCGTCACCGGCTTTGAGGACACCCCGGCCGCTCGCTATCTGTCGCCGCCGCTTACTTCGGTGCGCCAGCCGGTGTTGGAGATTGGCCGGCAGGTCATGACGATGCTGGCAGGCTTGCTGCAGACCGGCACACTCGAGCAGCAGTCACCCCAGGCGACCAGCCTGTTGCTGCAGCCGGAACTGGTCATCCGAGAATCGAGCAGCCCTGCGTGAACCGGAGTTCTTTGTGTCATGAATGGCCACTTGCTGGTTGTTCTTGCCCAAAATAACGCTTTTGGAAAGCAAACGCAACGTTTACCAGGCCGATCATTACAGGCACTTCTACCAGGGGACCGATCACGGCTGCGAAAGCCGCGCCCGAGTTAATCCCAAACACTGCCACTGCCACCGCAATGGCCAGCTCGAAGTTGTTGCTGGCGGCTGTGAAGGACAGTGTGGTGGTTTTCGAGTAGTCAGCCCCCAGGCGGTGGCCCATCCAGAAACTGACCAGGAACATGGCCACAAAGTAGATCAGGAGCGGGATCGCAATCCGAACCACGTCCATCGGGATCTGGACGATCAGGTTGCCCTTCAGGCTGAACATCACAACAATGGTGAACAGCAAGGCGATCAAAGTCAGCGGGCTGATTTTTGGGACGAATTCCCGGTGATACCATGCTTTGCCCTTGATGCGTACCAGTACAAAGCGCGTCAGGAAACCAGCGATAAAGGGAATCCCCAGATAAATGAACACGCTTTGGGCGATTTCGCCGATCGTAATTTCCACTGCGGCACCGCGCATGCCAAACCAGGTAGGCAGCACCGTGATGAACACATACGCGTACACGCTGTAGAACAGCACCTGAAAAATGCTGTTGAAAGCCACCAGCCCGGCAGCATACTCCGTATCCCCATGGGCAAGCTCGTTCCATACGATCACCATTGCGATACAGCGCGCCAGGCCGATCATGATCAGCCCAGCCATATATTCCGGATAGCCGCGCAGGAAGATGATTGCCAGGGCGAACATCAGCAGCGGGCCAATCAGCCAGTTCTGGATCAGTGAAAGCGTTAATATCTTTTTATTCCGGAAGACATCACCCAGGTCTTCGTATTTTACCTTGGCAAATGGGGGATACATCATCAAGATCAGGCCAATCGCGATCGGAATATTGGTGGTTCCGACGGACACAGCGTCATTAAAACTGTTGACTGCCGCCGGAAACAAAAAGCCGATCCCCACACCGACCGCCATCGCCAGGAAAATCCATAAGGTCAGATAGCGGTCGAGGAACGATAGCTTTTGGGACAGGTTTTTCGCAGAGTCACGTGACAAAGCGGCTTCAGCCATATAAAACCTCCATCAAATCACAAAATAATTCATTTGACATTGAATGATGTCACTATTCCATTTCTCTATAGCCAACGATAGAGGAGTCGAATGTTGATTGTGACATATCTCACTAATCATCCAGAAGCTCCATCTATATAATTGCAGTAGATTGAAATTAAGGTTTCTGGCAAGTATTAGTCCAAAGGCAGCCGCAGAGTGGATCCCGAAATTCTGGAACGAGCAAAGGAACAGGCTGATCTACACCGAGTGTTTATTCATCCAGCACGCCTGCTCATATTTTGGGCGCTGGTAGAACGAGAATTGTCGGTGAGTGAAATCGCAGCAACCGTGGAAATTTCCTTACAAAATACTTCCCAACATCTGCGCCTCATGAAAGATCGAGATGTTCTTACTTGCCGGCGGGAAGGGCAGACAATCTATTATCGGATCGCGGATCATACGTTATTGGACAGGTTAGGATGTGTATTATACAACCGAACCCTATAAAAAGACAAAACATGGCGCTTTGAGAATCGCTGGGGTGGTAGCCAGATTTGGGGCTGCGAGCGTAAGCCTGTACGCTCATACCTCCAAATCTGGACCTCATCACAGGATTTCCCAAACCTCAAAATTTTCAAAAGGAGCTAAATGATGACTACCGATAATCTTTCAACAATAGTTGCTGCAAAAGTTGTAGATGCGCGCGCAATGTCCTGCCCTGGGCCGCTGCTTGAGGCCAAAAAGGCAATTGGCAGTGTTAAGGTAGGCGAAATATTGGAAATCTGGTCTGGGGATGCAAACACCAAGAGCGATATGCCGCGTTGGTGCCAGAAGGTGGGCCATGAATTCATGGGAAGCCTGCCTGGGGAAGGCTACGATCGGCTGCTCATCATGCGCAAGAAATAGAGGCATCCATAATGACAACCCGCAAGCCAAAAATATTGATCTTGGGGACTCTGGCGGGTGGCTATGCAGGGGCAGACTCAACCGGGCAGGTGTTTGCAGGCTATCCTGCAAACACCTATGTCCTGCCCGTGATGTGTCCGGTAATGTTCCCCCCCGAGTTTTTTGTGCGTGCTTTTGAACGCGGCATCGATGGAATCATCCTGATGTACAGCGGTACGGACAGCCCATACAAGGTTGAAGCCAGCGGCACCGCTGAGCTGATCAGCAGCACCTATGCCCTGATGAAGCAGCGCGGCATCGATATCCGCCGTCTGCGCCTGGCAGCCATCTGTACGGTATGTGTGAAACCTTTCCTGAAAGAGGTCAAACTTATGGAAGAACTGCTGGAGGGGATTGGTTTCATTAACGATGAGCTTTCTGCCAAAGCCTCCCCCGTAGCTGCTTGAATGGTGAATAGGAGGAATAATGGAACCTAAATATGTGGATGCCCTGGTGGTTGGCGGGGGTATAGCGGGTATGCAGGCCGCCCTGGATCTGGCCGATCAGGGCAATGAAGTGGTCTTGGTGGAGCGCGAACCAACGATCGGCGGGAAAATGATTATGCTGAGCAAGGTCTTTCCCACCCTGGATTGCTGCAGCTGCATCACTACGCCAAAGATGTCGGCAGTGGCGCACCACCCCAATATCGAACTGCTGACCTATTGCGAGGTGCAGACAATCCATGAGACCAGCGCCGGCTTTGAAGTCAATGTACTTAAAAAGCCGCGCTATGTGGATGAGAAAAGTTGCACCGGCTGCCGCCAGTGCGAAATTGTGTGCCCGATCACAGTTCCCAGCCACTTCGACCGGAATTTGGGGTCTTACCGCGCCATCCGGGTGCCATTTTCCACTGCGCTACCCCAAAAAGCAGTCCTCGATATTGATAACTGCCTGCTGTGCGGCAAGTGTGAAAAGGTTTGCCCGGTTGGAGCGGTGGATTTCACCCAACAACCCGAATATTTCGACCTCCATGCCCGGGCGATTGTCCTGGCGACTGGTTTCGAAGTGACCGACCTGGATGCCAAGAAGGAATATGGTGGCGGAAAGCTGAAGAACGTGATCGACCCGATGATGATGGAGCGCTTCCTGGCTCCTACCGGGCCATACGGGCGCGTATTGCGACCCGGCGATGGCAAAGAGCCAATGACAATTGCCTATGTGCAGTGCGCTGGCTCTCGGGATGACACGCTGGGCGTTGAATACTGCTCACGGGTGTGCTGCATGTATGCCATTAAACAAGCGATGCTTCTGAACGGGGCTTTACCTCTGGCTGATGTCACGATCTATTACATGGACATCCGCACTTTTGGTAAAGGTTACGAGCAGTTTTATCAAAATGCACAAGCCATGGGGGTGGAGTTTATCCGCGGCAAGGTGGCTAAGATCACCGAGGATAGCGAGCAGAATCCGGTTGTAAGAGTAGAGATGACAGAGACAGGGGAAGTTGTGGAGCGCACTCACGATCTGGTCGTGCTCTCGCTGGGAATGGTCCCAGCCTTTGATCCAGTCCAGGTCTATCAGGTGACTCTTGGCAAAGATCAGTTTGTGCAGGTGAAATCACCTAATAGCGACCCTTGTGTAACGGATAGACCGGGCATCTTTGTGACCGGCACTGCCATGGAGCCGATGGACATTGTAGACAGCATCATCAGTGCAGGGGCTGCGGCTGCGACGGCTTCGGCCTATCTGCGCGAGAAATCCAATGGTTTTGCTCAGTCTGAACAAACTCCCACAGAACTTGAGGTGGCCTATGCCTGAATTTAAACCCACGGACGGCAAACAATCACCTGCCGATGGAAACAACCATCCTGTAAATGAAGAGCCGCGGGTCGGTGTCTATACTTGCTACTGCGGCGGTAATATCAGCAAAGTGGTCCAGTGCGAAAGGGTAGCCAAAGCGCTGGAAAAACTGCCCAATGTGGAAGTCTCGCGTACCAACATGTCTTTATGTTCAGATGCCGGGCAGGCAATGATCGAGCAGGACATTCGAGAGTTAGGTGTTAACCGGGTGGTCATCGGCGCTTGCGCGCCTTCTCTGCACGAACAGACTTTTCGCGGCACCGTGATGCGTGCAGGCCTGAACCCGTACCTCTACCAGCACATGGGCCTGCGGGAGCAGGACTCATGGGTCCATCATGACGATCCCGAAGGAGCAACCCAAAAGGCCATCCGATTGATGGCGGCGGGTGTCTCCAAGGCCCGCCTGCTGCAGCCGCTGGAAAATATCCACCTGGGAGCAGATAAACACGCCCTGGTGATCGGTGGTGGGGTGGCGGGCTTGCGGGCTGCGCTCGAGATCGCACGCCAGGGGCTGCGTGTGACTTTAGTTGAAAAGTCGCCGGCTCTGGGTGGGCGTATGGCCCAATTGGATACCCTCTTTCCCACCGATGAACCTGCGCTGCCCATCTTGCAAGATTTGATCAACCGCGTCGTATCTCATCCCCTCATCACCATCCTGACCTATGCTGATGTGGTGAGTGTATCCGGCTATGTTGGCAACTTCCATATTTCCGTTCGCCAGCATTCACGCGGGGTCGAGCCATTAGATTCAGATGCGCTCTTGGCAGCCTGCAAGCAACAAGTCCCAGATGAATTCAATTATGGTCTTACCCAGCGCAAAGTGATTTTCCAATCCTACCCAGGCTGCTACCCATCTGCACCTGCGGTAGATTGGCAAAACTATGATGGCACGCCGATACAACTGAATGGCAAGCAGGTCGTGCTGGAAGACCAGATCACCGATCTTGAAATTAACGTTGGGGCCATTGTTCTGGCTACCGGCTTTGATCCATACCAGCCACACCAAGGCGAATATGGAATCGGCGAGATACCCGAAGTCGTCACCTTGCCGCAGTTGATCCGCCACATGGCGCTGCATAAAAGCGATCGGCAATTGAAATGGAATGGGCATACGGTTCGGGATGTGGTGTTGATCCAGTGCGTGGGCAGCCGTCAGAGAGAAGGCGTCTCTGAGCCACAACCCGATGGGCAGGTGAATGACTATTGCTCGCGGGTGTGCTGCACAGCCAATTTACATATGGCCAACGAGCTGCACAAGCACTTCCCGGATCTAAATATCTTTAATCTGTACCAGGATATCCGCACCTATGGCCACGGGCATGAAGACTATCACCGCCAGGCGATGGTAAACCAGGTGCGCTTCCTCCAATATCATGGAGATGAGCTACCGGAGGTCGAGGCCGCCCAAACCGGCGACAGCCATCCGGCCCTGGTGCGAGTGAAGGATTACCTGACCTACGGGGAAGAACTGGAAGTGCCAGCCGATCTGGTGGTGCTGGCAGTGGGTATGATGCCGCGCCAAATCGACGACTTGGTACAAATGCTCAAAGTTTCCCGCGGCGTTGACCGGTTCTTGCTGGAAGTGCATCCCAAGCTGCGCCCGGTTGAGACTGCTGTCAACGGCGTGGTGCTAGCCGGTACGGCCCAGGGGCCGATGAACATTCAGGAAGCCGTTACGGCTGCCTCAGCCGCCGCGGCCAAGGTCTGCGCTTTGCTGCGCCGGGGCTATGTAGAACTGCCGCCGTTTGTGGCCGCGGTCGACCCAGAAAAATGCGAAGGCAGCGGCGAGTGCGTGCAAGCCTGTGAATATGACGGTGCTATTGCCATGCAAACCACGCACGAGAACGGCAAAGTGATCCGCCGGGCAGTGGTCACACCAGCCAACTGCTCCGGATGCGGGGCCTGCGTCAGCGCCTGCCCCACCCAGGCCATCGATGTTCAGGGCTGGACGCTAGCGCAGTATGAGGCCATGGTCGATGCGATTGCCGTAGATGATCTGGCCTTGTTGGAGGTGCCATGATGGATGCAAAAGCAGCTGCCCGAGCTAGAACAGAGTTCCTTAAACAGGTGCGAGAGCAGCACAAAGATACCGTAGAACGAACCCAAGAATTGCTGAGAGAGCAAAAACGCATCCAGCAAGCGGTGTGTAAATCCGTTCGCGACCGGCCTAAGACGGTCCCAGAAATAGCGTCAGAAATCGGTCTGGCGACCCACGAAGTGCTGTGGTATGTCACCGCCTTCAAGAAGTATGGCACCCTGGTCGAAAATGGCATGTGCGGTGATTACCCACTCTACGAGCGGGGAGAGGAGAATTGAGTATGGGAAACCGCGTTGACCCTAATCTGTTGCACGAACTCAAAGAGTATGGCGCAGTTGGGATTGAAAAATGCTTTAACTGTGGCAACTGCACCGCCACTTGCCCTTTGGCAACTGGCGAATACCCTTTTCCGCGCAATGTTATCCGGCGCATCCAGGTTGGACAAAAGGATCACCTGGCTAAGCAATTGGACCCCTGGTTGTGCTATTACTGCGGAGATTGCTCTGCCACTTGCCCAAAAGAAGCTGAACCGGGTGAGACCATGATGGCTGCCCGCCGTTGGCTGACAGCTCAGTATGATTGGACCGGTCTGGCCCGCAAATTCTATACATCCGCAAACTGGGAGCTTGGTGCTATTGGGGTTGTAGCCATCCTGATTGTTTTGATGTTTGTGTTTTTTGCGGGGCCTATGGAGACCGATCGTGTGGCGCTGAATACTTTCGCGCCTGTGCAGAGTATCCACTACGGCGACTGGGTGCTGGCGGCTTTCTTATCGTTCTTCCTGCTTTCTAATATCTATAGGATGTACCAATTGACGCTCCGGCAAGGTCTGAAAGTAAAGATTCCTTTCTCGCTCTACATCACAGAAGCCTGGAATCTGATCTATCATTTCGTGACCCAGAAACGTTTTGAAAAATGCGATGAAGAGAACAAAGGTTTTTTCCAGAAGAAGCGCTGGCGCAATCACTTTTTCCTGGTAACAGGCTATGTATTGATGTTTGCCCTGGTAGTCGGGTTTCTAAACTGGTTTCAGACCGATAATATCTATCCGCTGTACCATCCCCAGCGTTGGCTGGGTTATTATGCCACGGTCGTGCTATTGTATGGTGGAGTAGATATTCTGTGGGGCAGGATTAAAAAAGCCCACGAGATGCATCGTTTCTCGCATTTAAGTGACTGGATTTTCCCCATTCTCTTGCTATTGACCACCCTAAGTGGAATTCTGGTGCACACGTTCCGGTACCTGGATATGCCACTTCCAACTTACTATACCTATGTAATTCACCTGGCTATCTTGACCCCCATGCTGGTGCTCGAAGTGCCGTTTGGGAAGTGGTCACATTTGGCATACCGCCCGATTGCGATTTACTTTGAAATGGTGAAGCACAAGGCTTTGGAGCAGAAAGAAGTTCAGCAAGCGTTGTTTCCAGCTGCCTCTGACTGAGTATCTATCCGAAACGACAAAGCCGATGTGATTGTTGGTGCATGCTCCGCCCAGGCCGACAGCCACAAGCAACCAAATTCGAGCAGGGTCCGTTGTGATGATTATAAACACGGCAGGAGAAGGAGAAATTCAAAAAGAATCGGCTTGGAGCCTCTCAAGAAAAGGGAAGTATCCGAATGTTCGTCAATTGTTACGCCTCAAATCTGCATAATCGGCGCATACAAAGATCTAATATCCCGTCTCAATTCTAGAAAGGAAAAACAAAATGTCTGAAAAAATGGTTGTGGTTTGCAATGGCGATGAGGCCAAGAATATTATGCCGACGTTGATCTTCGCTTCGTCCGGCCTGGCCCTGGATCACGATGTGCATGTCTTTTTCTGCCCTGCAGGCACGAAATGGACGCTCAAGGAAGAACTTGAGAAGCTCGGTACCCCAAAGGGACTGCCAAATCCGGTCAAATTGTTCAATGATATCCTGGACCTGGGTGGCAGAGTTGTACTGTGTGAATTGGCGTTGGAGAATAAGGGCGTTTCCCCTAATGATCTGCGTGACAGCCGCATCATCATCGAAAAAGCCCCGCCGTTCCTGATGGCAGCCGAAGGCGCAACGATGACATTCACGTTCTAAATTAAAAATATTCATAACTACCCAGACTCAGTTAAATATTTAGGCGAAATGGATGTGGGTGGAGGCGACCGCCCCCACCCACATCCATTTCGCTATCCACTTCCGCCTTTTCGGATAGGCTCTAGGATTTTTGTTCCGGCAGATGGATCAAATCTGCGTTCTCGGGTGCATGGATGAATCCCCAGAAGGCGTCACGCGGCCGGTGGGGGCTGCTTCCGGCTTTGCGCGCCATATAAATCCTGCGCATAAGATTCAGCCCTTCCACTTCAAGATCGACAACATTGCCTCGTTCAAGGGGGCAGGCGGTGGCCAGTTCAGACACAAAACCGATCCCATAGCCAGCCGCAACCGTTCGCACAATGGCTTCGGCATTGCCTAATTCCATGAAGATATTCAGGTCATCCAGGCTGATATCATACTTGGCAAGTTCGGACAGTACCACCCGGAGTGTGCCCGAGGTTTCCTCGCGCAGGATAAGCGGCTCTTCAAGCACTTCACTAGCCTCGATTCGCTTCCGGAAAGCCCAGCGGTGGGAAGCAGGCACGATCAACGCGATCTTGTCACGGAAAAATTCCTGAGAATCCAAACCAGCCTCGGGGATTTCCCGGCTGAGCACCCCGATATGCGCCTCCTCATCCAGTAACCGGATGGCAACGTTTTCTGGTGTGCAAGCCAGGATACGGACTTTAACATTTGGGTAGTGCAGGCAAAAGCGGGCAGCCAGTTGGGGCAGCACATATTTCCCGGCTGTTGTGCTGCAGGCGACGCGCAGCTCGCCGATAATGTCTTTGTTCAAAGAGGCCATCATGGCTTGCAAGCTATTTGCATCGTGCAATAAGCGCCGTGCCCAGGGTAACAAAACCTTGCCGGCTTCTGTCAGGCTCAAGCCAGCATTGGCACGCTCGAATAAACGCACATCCAGGGATTTCTCCAGGTCGCGGATATACTTGCTAACCGTTGGTTGGGTGACGTGTAAATGTGAAGCAGTCTCCGAAAAACTGAGGGTTTGGGCTGCATCGAGAAAAACCTTTAATCGATCGATGTTCATCATTCTTGTCGGCGGAAACCACTCGCTTTAGCGGGTGGAGGAAGCCGACATCTCCTTTCGTATCTACTCACCGGGTTGCAAAAGCCTGACAAAGTTTGGTAAAATTCTCAGCCTATGATGCGAGAAGACCTGAAAGCCCTGACCAAAGAAGAGCTGATCGATCTGATCCTGAAACAAGCTGAGCAGCTTGCCAAACTTCAGGCGGACTTTGAAGCGTTGAAGCTGAAGTTCGAGCAGAACCAGAAGAAGCCGCCGACCACGTCGTAGAATTCTTCGCAGCCGCCCTCCAAGGATCAGAAGGGTAATCAGCCCAAAGGACGGCGCAAACGCCGGCATGGTCCACCGCAGGGGCATGAGAAACACGAGCGAAAGTTCGTAGCGCAAGCGGATGAAGTGGTCCATATGGTGCCGCAACAATGCTGCCACTGCCATGCAGATTTGAGCGGAGAGACGGGCCGGTTGGTCAAGGTCAATCAAATCACGGAACTGCCGGAAGCCAAAGCACAAGTGATTGAAGTACGGCAGTACGAAGTAGTTTGTCCGGATTGCGAGCAGGCCCAGGTACAAGCGCCGCTGTGTGGGTTGGAGATGCAGCGAGCCTTCGGAGCCAGACTGGAAGCCTCGGTGGGGTATTACCGCCCAGAGCAGCACATGAGCTATGAACGCACCCAGAAAGCCCTGTTGGATCTGTTCGGGGTGGAGATCAGTCAGGGTGGGATCGACGAGATCATGAAACGAGCTGGGAAGCAAGCCATCCAGAAAGCCGCAGCCTTGCAAGTGGCCGTTCAACAGAGTGCCGTGATCCATTGTGATGAAACCAGCAGCCGGGTAGATGGGGACAACTGGTGGGAATGGGTGTTTTGCAGCGTCAACACCGTGCTGCATGTGATCCGTTTCAACCGGAGCGTGGATGTCATCAACGAAGTCATGGGCCAATCGCAAGCCGAGGTCTGGGTGAGTGATTGCTGGGGTCCTCAGTTGAAAGCCCCGGCTCATGAGCGACAACTCTGCCTGGCGCATCAATTGCGTAACCTGCAAGCCGTCGTGGATGAACATCCGCTCCTGTTCTGGCCCCAAGCCATGCAAGCCCTGTTTCGGGCTGCCATCCATCTTCATCATCAACGCACTCATTTGCCTCCAGAACAATTCTCGACTGAAATCGTCCGCCTGGAACGGCTGTGTGACTGGCTGTTGCAGCGTTCGCTTTCACCACCCAAAGCCAAAACCTTGCAGCGTCGCTACCAAAAATATCGCCAAGCTCTGTTCGTTTTCCTGTATCGCACGGACGTTGAGCCAACCAATAATGTGGCCGAGCGCGCCTTACGCCCGTCGGTCATCCATCGCAAGGTCACGGGCGGTTTCCGCTCCGACTGGGGTGCGAAAACATACGCTGCCCTGGCTTCGGTGATTGATACGGCTGAACTCTCCGGCACACGAGCTTTCGACGCTATTCAGTCCCTTTTCGGTCCGCCCGCTCTTCCTATTCCCGCTGTTGGTGAGTAGATACCTCCTTTCTATAGTACAATTGTTCCAACAAACTGCGCTGTTGTTTGCGGGAAGTACGATAAATTCCTGCAAGCAGGGCTGCTGCGGGCCGACCCCGCTCTCTCTCGTAAGAGAAGTCAACCAGCCGAAACGCCGCCGGGTACAACAGCGCATAACCCGGAATAACGGCGAATGTCTCGGAGTTGAGAAACGGTTTAGTACTTAGGGCACTCCACTACTCCAGTGACAAGCCACTCGCTTTAGCGGGTGGTAGTTGACTGACCTGATGCCTTTATAGATTTGGCTATCTTTGGCTTAAATCGCTACCCGCAGGGATTATACCAACGCGCCTTGGCGGGAACCGGAAGCCACTGAAGGGGCTTTGGTAAATCCTGGGATGAGGACCACCCCAGAGAGATCCCCAAAGAGGCGCTCTAATTGGCTGTCTCTAGTGCACTGGTCAGCCAGGTGGTCACCTCAGCCGCCGTGGGAATCCGGCCGGCGCACACTACTTGCTCGTTGATCACCAATCCCGGCGTGGAAATCACGTTGTAGGCCATGATTTTGGGGTATTCGGTTACTTTCACAATTTCTGCTTCTATGGCCAGTTCTTCAACAATTTTGCGGGTAATTTGCTCAACTCGTTTGCAGTTGGCACACCCCGAACCAAGGACTTTTATTGTAAGCATTTTAACCTCCTGAAATCAATTGATATGATGATCGTCTTCTCCACCAGGGGTGGGATTTTCAGCCTACCGGCACCTGGGCAAGCTCTTCGCCGCGATTGACCAGCCACATGACCCCGGCCAGCCCGGCCAGGAACAAGGCCAGATAAAGGGCCACCAAACCGATCCCGGCGCCGTTTACCCAGGACCCATAGATCAGTCCGGCCAGGGTGGAGAATAGTGCTACCCAGCCGACGTAAACCCAGGCTTTTAAACGCCCGATGATCGCCGCAGTGATCAGGATGCTTTGCAGGCTGAGCTCCGGATCAGAGATCAGGTATGCCAACAGCGGGCCGCGATGCATGCCCATGTTGAGGAACATTTGGGCAATTGGGACTTCGACCAGGGTGGGGAAGTACATAAACACCCCAAACACCACCCCGACGAAGTTCCCGACCAGCGTATTGCTTCCGGCTATGGCTTCGATCCACTCCGGGCGGATCAGGGTTCGGATAGCGCCCACAGTGAAGACTCCCACCACCAGCAGTGGGAAGATCTGCTTGATAAATTTCCATGATTCCCACAGAAAGTCCCGGATTTCACCTTCGGTCAGCCCATATTTGAGCAGCAGGCCCAATAAGATGATGGTCACAAAAACCCCCAGGAATTTCCCGGTGAACGCCAGGGTGAGCCCAGCGGCGTGCGGGGTCATGCCCAGGGCGGCGATAGCCAAAGTCAGCCCGACCAGGCCGGTGGAAATCCATGTCCAGGCGTTGAAGCCCTCGTGGATCTTCTCGATCCCTTTCCAGGAGCTCAATCCAATCAGGGCCAGCATCCCGATCAGGATCGCCCCCTGGGCGGTTACGCCTTCCTCGCCTCGGGCTGGGTCGAAAGGCACCAGCTGGAAGAGGAAGGCTTGGAAGCGATCCATCCCGCTGACGGGCAAGTTGATCTGCGCATAGGTGTGCTTGAGCAGTTCGATCTGGAAAGTGCCGGTCACCAGGAGAGCGACCAAAACCAGCAGAAAGATGACCGCAGCTCTGCGCATGGCGCCCTGGCCGGCAAACATTATGTCTGCAGCCTGATCGTGCTCGGCGTCCTCTTTGCGGAAGATCAGGGCCATCAGCAAGCCAATCCCGATCCCAAAAGCTAGAGAGAGCAGCAGCCGGGCGATCGCCAGGTCCATGCCGATTACCCCGCCGGTATACACCAGCGCCAGGATATTGATGGCCGGGGCTACAAACAGGAAAGTGATCGCCGGTCCTAAGCCGGCCCCTTTCTTGTAGATCCCCGCAAAGAGTGGGATGACCGTACAGGAACAGACTGCCAGCAGAAAGCCAGCAGCCGCGGCCGCCGGGTAGGAAATAAACTTGGGGGTGTTGCGCCCAAGGAAGCGCGTCACCGATTCCTTAGGGATCAGGGCAGTCATTGCCCCGGCAATGTAGAAGGCTGGCAGCAAGCACAGCAAAACATGCGCTGCCAGATATGCCGCCAGATTGCCCATACCGCTGTAAAGCAGGTTTTGCGCGAAGTCAAGCACGTAGGCCTCCCAAAATGGTGATGGTTCCACTCTCGAGCGACGAACAAGACGGGCAGGCGCAATCTTGCTTCTCACCGGAAAGTGAGATGGCTGGCAGGCTGACCCCGGCGGCTCTTGCCCCAGATTCGATCAGGTCCAATAGGGCTGGTTTTTCCAGCCGGTAAAAGATATACTTGCCATCCCGGCGGGTCGTCACCAGCCCGCTGTCCCGCAGCGCCATCAGGTGCTGCGAGATATAAGCCTGACGCAGTCCAAGCATTGCTTCAAGATGGCAGACGCAGGCTTCCCGCTGCCCGATCGCCAGCAGAATCCGCAACCGGGCAGGCTGCCCTAAGGCTCGAAAGAGGGAAGCCGTTTTCCTGGCAAAGTTTTTTTCCGTATAGGCTTTCATATTCATCATTCTTGTCGGCGGAAACCACTCGCTTTAGCGGGTGGAGGAAGCCGACATCTCCTTTCTATAGTACAATTGTTCCAACAAACTGCGCTGTTGTTTGCGGGAAGTACGAGAAATTCCTGCAAGCAGGGCTGCTGCGGGCCGACCCCGCTCTCTCTCGTAAGAGAAGTCAACCAGCCGAAACGCCGCCGGGTACAACAGCGCATAACCCGGAATAACGGCGAATGTCTCGGAGTTGAGAAACGGTTTAGTACTTAGGGCACTCCACTACTCCAGTGACAAGCCACTCGGGTAGTTGACATCCCTGAATGTATTTGCGAAAAAAAAAATTTCCCAACTGTAAACGGATGTGAATCATTGCTGAAGATAACACATTCGAAATTCTGAATATATTTTATTCCAAAGCTAGATTGATGCGAGTAACGATAGTCAGCAAGCGCATGTGACAGTTGTCACTAATTTCTGGACACCTATCCCAATATCGCCAGATTTTCCCGCTTCCAGCCGGGCAGGGTGGCAGGGGGATGGGCGAAAACGTAAAACCACTATTCATTGCTGTGCTACCCCGCACGCACAAACAACTACATATTTCCAGACTTTTCGGATCGATACCAAATTAAAAATCGCCGGCTTGCTTAAATTTGAGCAAGCCGGCGATTTATGATTTTGGAAAGACCAGGCGATCCAAGCGCCACGGCATTTGCACAGTGGAACATCAGGTGGGAAAATACTGATTCTCCCTCTTCCAGGCGGGAAGGGGGCCAGGGGGATGGGCGAAAACCGTCAAACCAATATTTATTGAGGTGCTACCACCTGAACTGGCTGTAAGGTAAAAGGTTATTTATCCTTTTTTGATTGTTCGCTTAATCCAGCCAGCACCAATGGGCCAATTGCTGCGATCGTGGCGATCAATCCGAAAATAAATAGAAAAGCATCGTTCATTTGGCGCTTCTTCCGGAATGCATCAAGGCGCCAAAGGACAAGATCGAAGGCACCCAAATACCTACAAATAAGCCAGCGTCTTTATCACCCATGAACCACAGGTAAACAGATAGCAGGAAGGACATGCCGGCTGCGATCAAGATCGTAATTTTACTGATACGCATATAATCAATCATATTCGACTCCATTTCTCATCTTATTAGGGCCAACTAATTTATTGGTCTTTTCTGTAAATCACTTTAGAAGAAAGAGATTTTGTGGTGATCTGTTTGGGCGGTGTAGCCGCTTAGATGTCCAGGACACCCTGGTGGTCCTCGGTGTAAGCCTGGATCATGCGCTCGGCCACCTCCTCGGGTTCGAGATGGTGGGGAGGCAATTTGAAGGGGACTTTATTCCAAAAAGGTGTATCAACTGCAGCAGGCCGGACGACGGTGACATTGCGCCGGCTTTCCTTACGCACCACTTCCGCAAACGCCTCCAGGCCGGCTTTCGCAGCTGCATAAGCGGATAGACCTGGCAGGCGCATGCGCTCGCTGATAGCCCCCAGGTAAAATAAGTGGGCATGCTCGGACAGCAGCGGCCAGGAAGAATGGGTGGTCAGAAAGGCCCCGGTCAGGTTGGCCTGCAGAATGCGCTGCCAATCGTCGATCGACGTCTCGGCAACCCGCAGGGAGGCGATGTCGCCGGCAGCGTACACCCACAGGTCCACCTCGCTGGTCACCTGGCTGATGGCAGTGATGGCCGACTGGACCGAAAAAGCCTCGTTTAAATCCACCTCAAAGATGTGCTCTGCCAGACCGCTGAAGGAATCCGAATCCCGGCCGGCTGCCAGAATTTGCCACTCTGATTTGGCTAATTGTTGAATGACGGCCCGGCCGATCCCGCCGCCTGCCCCCCAGATTAATGCCGTTTTCATAAGCATACCCTCATCGTTTTCCATAATAGTATATAAATTTACCATATGACCTTGCTTTTGTCAATGATATTTATACAATATATATACATTGTTTTGACAAATCGAGAAATTCGAATTATAATATAGTCAATATAAACAATTCATCACCCTTGTATTTAAGGATATGCTTACGAAACATATGAAAAATATAAACGCTCTCTTTGATCAATTAGATACCCGGATTACACACTGGATGGCGCGCAATGGCATCCTCCTGCTGCGCGTTAGCATGGGGATTGTATTCCTTTGGTTTGGCGCTTTGAAATTCTTCCCCGGTCTCAGCCCGGCGGCCGACCTGGCAACCAGGACAATCGAACGCCTGACATTTGGCTTAATCGCTCCGGATGTTTCGATCTTAATCCTGGCAGTATGGGAAAGCCTGATTGGCCTGGGGCTTATCCTAGGCGTTTTTATGCGCGCCACGCTGCTGCTGTTATTTGTTCAAATGCTGGGAACCATCACCCCCATATTCCTCTTTCCGCATGAAGTGTTTTCAGCCATCCCCTATGCGCCGACCCTTGAAGGGCAGTACATCTTTAAGAATATGGTGTTAATCAGTGCTGGATTGGTGATTGGCGCTACGGTGCGAGGCGGCAAGGTCGTTGATGACCTGGCAGTTGCCCGCGGGGAGAATTGAGGTCTAAACATCCTTAAAATCAGGGCGAAGGAAAGACGAACGGCCACAAACGGACCGTATAAATGCAAGCCAGACTCAGCAAAACGATTAGTCCCAACAGCCCCACAACTGAAGCTAGAGCCAGCTGTTTTTGCCCTTTGCTTAGGGGGGGCGGTTGTGCGGCTCGATAGAGCAGCTCTGGGTCAGGAGCGAGCAGCGGATCCAGATCGTTGCTGAAGTCCGGAAGCTGATTCATATCCCCATTAAATCCTCGCAGGGCGGTTTCTGCCTCAAGGTTGATGGTGTGGATGACCCGGTTCATCAGCTCGTTGTATCCTGTTGGCTCGACCCCTTCAAGTACGATTGCCAGGTAGGCATAGTATCCCGACTCCAACAGAATACGCCGGTCGCCATGGGTGATTTCTTCCAGTTCGCTTTCCGGGTTTCCAAAAGAATCTCGCACGAAATCCCGGATTGCAGTGAGCATGCCGCTCGTCAGATCAAGTTCCTGGCTTTTCTGGCCTGGGGAGGAGCGATGCGCCAGCAGCAGCCCGGTTTCACGGTGAATGAGAATCACATATTGGATCGAAAAGGGCAGCGAGTTCCGCATCAATAGCTCCGCCGCGGAAACCCCGGTTAAACTGGCTCGCAATCTGCTGGCAATGGAGCGAACATTAAATTGTGTCCGCATTCGGGCATCGATGTTGCGGTTCAGCTCACGGAAAGATTCCGCGATTGCTTTAGCGATGATCTGCCCAATCAGCGGGTATAGTGAATCGATGATGTCTTGCCGGGCATCCCGAATCTGGTGCCGGATAGCGGGGCCGATCACCGGGGCTATGGCTTGCGCGAATCGAGCTTGCTGGCTGCCGGCAGCTTTGGAAAGCATTGAGATCAGCACTGGGCTCACTCGCTGGTCCACAGCTTCCGGATCTGCAAGATTGGCTTTCAGTGCAGCCAGTTCGCCTTGCAGTTTCAGGTCCTGGATTTCTATTTCTTGCTGAAGGGATTGGCCGGAAGATGAAACGTGGGCAGCCAGCGCTTCCTGTTGAGCCTGCGCCTGTTGGTGTGCACTCATCAGTTCATTGAATCGACTGCTGAGCTGCATATCACCTTGTTTGATTTGATTTTCTAGCCGCTCAAGTTCGGCTTGCAAGGCTGCCAGACCTTCAATTTGCCCTCGCAGCGTCTCAATCTCTGCCTGGATCGCAGCATTGCGCGGGCTGATCAGGCGTAAAAAAGCCTCCCGCAAACCTTCGTTGGCTTCCAGCGAGTGGGCAAACGAATTCGCCAGTGTTTTTTTCTCAGTCATTTCCTTGTGCGGAACCAGTCGTGTTTTCCTGATAGCCTGCCAGGACGGAGATCAGCGCATCCACCAGGCCGGCCTGCTGGCTCGAGGTCGCCTGACTGGCTTCTCGCTGCGTGTGAAGATCTTGCTTGATTGTATCAATCAGCAGGTTTAGTTCAGCCAGGGCAGTCTCTCGGCTGGATGATTCGTCGCTGAGGCGTTTCAAGAGATCCTGCTGCCCGGTTTCGGTAGCTAGCTGGTTCTCGGCCCGCGCCCTGGTTTCGTTTTCGATGGTTTTCTGCAGCTTCTCATTTTCCTGCTGCAGGGAATCAACCGTTTGTTGGAGTGCATCGATGCGCGCCTGCAGTCGCTGCAGATTTTCACCAAACAAGATCTGGCGAATAATCTGAACATCATCGAGATTCATTTCCTGTTCTTTTTTAGTGGTCATGGGATCATCCTCAATCCTGGCGTGGAGCAAAGTGCCACTTTACTGCAATCTCCCACCTGGGAGATATCTGGATTAATTGTTAGTCCGTGGATCAAAGGTGGGGAAGCGGTGATTTATTAGAGCCTGATGAGAATAAGTATAGCATAGAGTTTTAACAGGTTTGCTGGCAATCGCGGCGTTAAAAGTAGCTGCCTGGATCAAATCCAGGCAGTTATGGGTCATTCCCTTATGTGCCGCACCATCCGTTTTTACAGATCGCGCGATTATTACGATCTCATCAGGCAATTTCGGATGTGCAGTTGGGGCAGCGGGTGGCTTTCAGTGGCACAGCCGACAGGCAGTACGGGCAATCCTTGGTGGTTGGCGCTGCGGCTTCTGCGGGTTTTTGCATTTTATTCACCTGGCGGATCAGTAAAAAGATCGCCAAAGCGATAATTAGAAAGTTGATAATCGTATTGATGAACAGCCCATAATTCAATGTGGCTGCTCCAGCAGCAACGGCTGCTTCCAGGTTGGCATACTGAGTGCCGTCCAGGCTGATGAACAAGTTCGAAAAGTCCACCCCACCCAGAAGTAAACCGATGGGGGGCATCAGAATATCATTCACCAGGGATGAGATAATTTGCCCAAAGGCTCCACCGATGATGATACCTACCGCCAGATCCAGAACATTGCCTCGCATTACAAATTCTTTGAATTCCTTTAACATTTCCTACTACTCCTTCTTAGGTTTGATTGAAATGACCTGAGTCGCTTGATTCCGATTGAATTGTTTCCAGGAAATTGAATTTCCCGGCCGATGTTTCTTCTGCAATCACCGATTCTGTTTGCACTGGTTGGTGAGTCCGGGGTTTGTGTCCTTTCTGCGGGCAGCATGCTACCGATAAGCCTTGCAGTGCCATTCAGCTAAAGAATAACCCACAACAATCCCAGCAGGATTGCGACGACCAGCTTGAATAGATCGTACCTTCTCGTGTTTGCCGAACTATTCATCTTAAGCCTGGCCTGTCTGTTTCGCTTCAACCAGGAGCCTGGCCTGGTTCAAGATGTCATCTTCGTTGGCGAGTCTTTTGATATTATCACCCAAGATTTCTCGCAGCCTTTGCGATGACAGATTGGAAAGGGCTTTAAAACTGCTGATATCGGCCTCTTTCAACATATTATCGATCACCGGACCGATTCCTTTAATGTCTTGCAGGTTATCATGCCCATTGTTCGGGGTGGCGGAGAGCCTGGTTTTTAGATGCTCAACCTGGGTTTGCATGGCTCGGAGGTCAACTTCTAACTCGGATTTTTCTTCCCGATAAGCCGCGACTCTGGTTTGCAGTTGGCTTATTTCAAGATTAAGTGCGTTATACTTCCGCCGCCAATAAAACCAATCAATGACCCATTCTAACAGCCAGCCGATCAAAATGCCAAATACGAAAGTCGTCCAATTATACACGATTTATTCTCCTAAGATCTATTCCCAAAATGCCGGATTTAATGGCGTCTAGTGGGTTACCAGGGGCTGCAGGATCTTGGCGCTGCTCACCCATCGCTCGACCTGCGCCATCGAGGGGATCCGCCTGACCAGCCGACGCTCGGAATTGATTTCCAGCATCTTGTGATAGAGGTTGTCTGGGCGGCGGTTGCCCAATTCCCGGGGTGAATCCACCCCACTCGCCTCTAATAGATCGCTGTATTCTTCCCCAATTCCCTTGACCCGCATCAGATCAGCACGATTCACCCACTCCAAGATCATTTTTTCTGGGATTCCGGTTCGGGAAGCCAAATCGGCCCGGCCTTTACGGGAAGCAGCAAACTTCAACAAAGCTTGAGTAGTCTTAATCGTCTCTTGGCTCAATTTTTCTGCGTAAGTGGAGCCAATTCCTTCAATTCTTGTGATTTTCATTCGTTCCTCCTTGTGGTTTATTCTGGTAGATGCTTATGAATAAATATACCGGCCAATATTTAAAAACTGCCGAAAAATATCTTAATAATTTCCGAAAATATTTCCAAGGTCAAGTATCCTCCGTCAAAGGAGCACTCAAAGTTTGTAAATTGGGTGTTAGGTTTGTGCGGCGCCAGCCGCAAAAAGAATGGTGTGGGCGGGGCTGTCTTGCCCCACCCACACCTGAGTGTCCATTATCCGATCAAAGCTTCAGCTGGTTATAGGTTCATCCAGCTTCTCAAAACGGTAACCCATCCCGTGCTCTGAATGAAAATAAACTGGTTTTTTTGGATCTTGCTCAATTTTTTTGCGTAGATGGGAAATATAGACATGCACATAATCGAAACTATCCTGGTACTCCCAGCCCCACACACTTTCTAAGATTTGCTTAAAAGACAGCACTCGCCCTTTATGCTGGACCAGATAGGTTAAAAGTTTATTTTCTGTCCGGCTTAACCTGACCGGCGTGCCATTGACCTGAACAGTCTGCATTTCCAGGTTAATCGACAGGTAATCATCCGCATAGCCGGCATATTTTTCATCACTTGGGACGTGGTCTGTACGGCGAAGCAGCGACCTGGCCCTGGCTAACAGGACATCCTGGCTGAAAGGTTTGGTGACATAATCATCTGCGCCGGTATCCAATCCATGCACGATATTATTTTCCAGGTTTAAGGCGGTCAACATGATGATTGGCACATCAGAGAGCCGCCGAATTTGACGGCAGGTGGCATAACCGTCCGTTTCAGGCATCACGATATCCAGAATCACCAAATCCGGCTTGTTTTCGTACAGCCTGCGCAGCCCTTCATTGCCGCTGGATGCAGAGATCACCTCTGCGCCTGCCTTTTCAAATGCGCGCTCAGTGATCTGGCGGATGTAGACATCGTCATCAATGATTAGTATTTTTTTACCAAGCACTTTTTAGCTCCCGAGTTGGTGCGGTCATGGTTTGCCGGAATAGTGAATGATTTTTATTGGTACGTTACCTTGCTCAGCTCGCAGGCAGCCGCACCGTGAAGGTCGTGCCTGCTCCTGGTGGGCTGGAAACTTCGATCTGTCCGTGCTGAGCATCCACCAGGGATTTGACGATATAAAGGCCCAAACCGCTGCCCCTGACCTGGCTCTGTTGGGATGATTCTGTCCGGAAATATAGGTCGAACAGATGCTCTCGCTCCGATTCGGAAAGCCCATAGCCAGTATCGCTCACCTGGAAGACTCCGGAGTGCGAGTCAGCCCAGGCTTTGACCTCAACCGAACCGCCTTCAGGAGTATATTTGATGGCATTGTTGATCAGGTTATAGAATATTTGCAGCACGCGGCCTGGATCAGCCAGAATCTGGTTTGGTCCTTCAGCTAGGCTGAGTTTAAACTTCAATTGGTGATGGTGGGCAACCTCAGCCATAATGTCAAAGGCTTCTTCTGTCAGCATATTCAGATCACACGGCACTGGTTGGATTGTTAGCCTGCCGCGCTCGAGCGGATCGAGATCCAAAAAATCAGCGATCAGGCGATCCAGGCGCCTGACCTGTGAACCGATCAGTCCGAGGAATTCATGATGATCGGCTGGGCTATTGAGGGGTAGTTCAGATTGGACAATCTCTGCGTAGCTGCCGATCGCTGAGAGTGGCGCCCGCAAATCGTGGGCCGCAATCGAGAGGAACAGCGACTTAAGTTGATTTAACGTTAGAAGTTCCTGATTGGCCCTGGCAAGCTGAGCCTGCGCCAGGCGCAGCTCGTTCCGGTCTTGAACCAATTGTTGGTCCTGGCGGCTCGCGCGAGTCGTGTCTTCAACGATTAACAGCAGTCCTTGGGATGGGTTTTCCAATGACAGGGGAACGACCAGAAATTTTAGATAGCTGGTTGAACCATTGGCGCACAGGCGATTCACATCTTCCAGCCGCAAAAACGGTAACTTGCCGCTCAGGACCTCCAGCAGCGCATTGTCAGCGCCAACAAACTCCCACAGCAAATCTGTAATTGGCTGGTCCTCCATCTTCTCAGGCGGGTCGATCAATACATCAGCGAAATCATCCGAAGCCTGAACCAGCTTCAAATCCTGCGACAGCAGGGCATAGGAGACCCGGCCCGCAGGATAAAGGACTTCCACGACGCGGGCAATGATCTGATCTGGCAGGGGTTCAGACATGGGGAGGTTCATGCTTGGCCTGGATCAGCCTAGCCAGGGTGAGAAAGGCGGTTTCTACACCCAGCCCGGTTTTAGCGCTGGTGATCACATATGGAGCATCATACGGCGAGCAGAAGGCTTGCACCTCAGCCTCTGCGATCTCCAGCTCTGCATCCAAATCGGATTTGTTGCCCACAAAAACAACTGTGATTTCTGGATTTAAATTTTGCAGCTGGCTATGATAAGCGGAAAAATATTCCAGGGTAAGCCTGCGGGTCAGGTCGCATACAATCAGCGCGCCAGCTGCGCCGCGCAGGTGGCTGGTTTCATAATGGGCGAATTTTTCGCCGCCTGCCAGATCCCAAAGATAGAGTTTTAGGTCGAGATCATTCTGACGGATAACCTTGCGGGAGATCTTGACCCCAATCGTGGAATGATACTTATCATCAAATTGACCTTCGACAAACCTTCTGACAAGGCTGGTTTTTCCAACGGCAAACTCACCTAGCAGACAGGCTTTGACTTGAATGTGCATAGCAGATTATTAACCCCTGTAAGCGTAAAATGTTGGGTTTATTATACAGGAGGTTCGCTTCTATCGATGGGCAGAGATTGATATCCCCCACGGAAATCTTGAAGACCCTGGCTATGGGTCGAATATCCACTCGCAGTTCACAAAAATGTCGCTGCCATCACCCCCATGGCAGAAGTCCTCCCCGGGGCCGCCATCCAGCGTATCATCCCCCGCGCCGCCCAGCAGAACATCTGTGTTTCCAGCCGGCGAAGCAGCGACGTAGGTGATTTTAATATTGTCGAAATAGACCCGGTCATCTACGGCCAGAGTTCCTGAACTGAGAAAGCGGATCTGGGTATTCCCCGCCCGATAACTGCTGATATCGTAACTGGCAGTCAGAAATTGGCTGTCGGTCGCTGGGCCGCTAAAGCGCGCCAGTTCTGTCCAGGAACCTCCCCCATTGTTTGAGACCTCCAGGCGGACAAAATCGTTGGCATCGTCGAGGCCCCGGCGCAGATAATTAAACTCAAGCTGGGTGGACAAGGCGTTGCTGAGATCAATTTGTCGCCAGGCGCCTTTGCTCGCATTCTGGATCCGGAGCGCCTGTAGCGGCCCGCCAGGCGCTATGACAATGGTTAGGTAGGGGTCCTTAACGCTGCCATCTTCTTCTTTGCTGGCATATTTTGACTCGCCGGCATCGAGTGTCCCAATCAGGCCTAAACCTTGATTCGGATAAGTGCCGTTCACCCACTGCTGGACCAGTGCAGTGATTCCAATAGAATAGTACTGGTTGTTGGACGAGGGAGTAAAGGAGGCTGATGCACTGGGAGCGAAGGCGCTGGAAATATTGTTCCAGGTTGCCCCAGTTTCAGTCCAATCAGCTGTGATACGATGGATATAAACGGGGCTGTTGTTCGAGCTAGTAACATATAAATTGGTTGAGGCAGAGGCAATATTCGAACCAGCGGGAATCATCGCAAGATCAAAACGGAACAGGGAGCGTTTATTATCGCCGGTTTTTCTACTCACCTTATTCTCTTTGTCTGTTCCATAATTATTGCTGGGATTCTTTTCTTCAATATGGGTGTCCATATTGGAGTAGGTGGTCTGAGCCCCTCCGCCCTGGCTGATCTCGACCACCAGGTACGGGTCCTGGGTTATCCCATTGGCTTCTTTGGTGGAATATTTGCTTTCGCCTGCAGTTGTCGTGGCGATAAGCATCAGGCCCTGATTGGGGACCGAGCCATTCACCCATTGTTGGACCAGGGCAGTCAGATTGGCTGAGACAAACTGGTTATTGGTTGATGGTGTGAACGACCCTGAACTGGTTGGGTCAAATCCAGCTGCGCTGTTGCTCCAGGTCGCCCCAGTCTCGATCCAGGCACTCGTGATGCGATGGATGGAAACGGGATCACTTACCGTTGATTTCACAAAGAAATAAACTCTTGCAGACAGCACATTCGAGCCGGTGGGGATAGAAGCAAGATTAAAGCGGAACAGCGATCGCTTTAAATCGCCGGTTTGTCCTTTTACCTTACTTTCATCGTCTGATCCATAGTTGTTATTTGGATTCTTTTCTTCAATATGGGTGTCCTGATTGGTATACAGCGTATATACGCCCCGCCCCAGCGGGACCTCCACATTAACATCGCCATACGCCGGGCCATTGCTCTCGCCCAGCTCCTGCCAATCGCCGGCCCAATCCTGGCTGCCATCGTTGTTGGCGTACGAAATGGCGTTGAACTGGTCTAGCACGGTCTGGGTGCCGCTGGTGCCAACTCCCCCGAGCAGCTGGTCATCCCCGGGGCCGCCCAATATGCAATCATCGCCAGCCAGGCCGTCGATCGCGTCGGCATTGGCGCTTCCCAGGATCAGGTCATTGTCCGGCGTGCCGCTGAAGGCCCCCTCGCCCAGGATGATATTCTGCAGATTTAAAACGTCGCACTCGGGAGGCTTCAAGTCGTTGGCAGTGATCGAGCTTTGAACCACCAGATCGATTGCGCCCGTGGTGGGAATCGTCGAAGTAGCCGCCTCCCCATAGCTGCTGGACACCAGCAAGACCCCCAAGAAACCAAATATTAGCAGTTTGACAGCCAGGCGGCTGTAGATCGTCGGTGCTTTCATCGAACTCTGTCCGTAGCGAAGTGCTCATTCCGGCGGGTCGGATTCCTTGCGGTCTGGCCAAAACAAAAACAGTCCCAGCATCCCTGCCAGCAGCGAGGCTCCGAGCGGAGTGCGGAAACCCTCGATCACTTTGCCGGCCTTGGGGATGTGCAGCCAGAGCTTGCCCTGGATTTCCGATTGGGTGGGTTCGTAGGAATCGATCCAATCGTTGTGGTCGCCCTGGATAATGAAGTGATCGCCATCCACCCCAATCACCCGGTGAATGACCGAGCCCAGCTCGGGGTGCGTGTAGATGACCACATCGCCGATCTGGTAGGCCTCACTCGGGTGCAGGATAGCCAGGTCGCCGGTCGTCATAACCGGCTCCATGCTGTTGCCCGACACGATTACGTAAATGTACTGCCCGCCGATCTGCCTGGGGGCCAGGGTCAGCCAGAAGGCGGCGATGCCAACCAGCCAGAGGGATATTTTGAGGATTGCTTGTGGGAATTGGATGTTTTTCATAGGGTTTCATGAAAGGTGGGCAGCATGGTTGCGCTCGAGCGGCCATGCTGCCCTGCCATCTGGGTGGAAAAACTTATGGTTCCTGGCCGGTGGTGATGACAAAAGGCATAAAGATCGAATATGGTTGGCCGGCCTGAATTACATAGGGCATGTAAATCTTGATATCCAGGCCCTGGTTATTGTGCAGCCACAACCCGAAAAATGTCAGCGTCGGTCACATTGACCCCGCCTCCCGCAGAGGTGTCGCAGATAGCCGCTGGTGGGGCAGCTATCGTGCAAGCGAACCAGCCGCCACTGGCATCGATCTGAACCTGGATCTCAGGGGCCGTGCTGGCGCCCACAGAATCGGGTACGATGTTGAAGTTTACACCAACGATCGTGGTGGGCGGATTCCCGAGCGTATAATCAACCGCGGTGATGGTATATCCGCTGATCGGGTTCTCGCCATCGCCCGCGCCGGTCACCGGGACGGTGTTGGCTGCTGCAAAGGCGTAGGCCGAAATCATCAGCACCAGGACCACTCCAACAGCAACAAGTGTTCGGGGGCGTAAAAGCTTTTTAGTAAACATTTGGTTCTCCTTATATAGAATAATTGCGGTTAAGCTGACTCAAAAGTCCGATCGATGTGGGTTTGCGAGAAAAGGTTTTCTAGAATTCTTTCTTAGCTGGTCATCGTCTCCTTTGCCTGCCATATGCTAGGCCATGTTCATGTTACCTCTACATCTCTGTATACTTACACTATCAAGCATACCAAAAATAATTACGTTTTCCCGTAAAAAAAACTTATCAGGTTCGTAAGGGATCGGTAGTTGCCGACCGGTACCCTGTGGGGATACGAGAGCTGCCTATTTCTGAAACAAAACAAATCTCTTCCAGACAGAGGCAGCCGCCAGCGTTCCTGTGGGTGGGTCGCGGAAGCCCGCCTCACATGCACTTGCTGAGGCGGGCTTTGGTTGTCATCAGCGGACTTGGAGGCGCAATTACAGGCTCAACGGTCATCCAAAGTAGGTTCGGATATGCCGGGAGATGGCAGGTTCCGAGCGCTCCCGTCCGGTATAGTGATCAGCGGTATAAACGTGAGCCACTCTGCGGGAACCGCTGGCAGTTCTTCGTCATACACTTCAAGGAACAGCTCCAGGTGATAATCGAGCTGGCCACCCTTCCCGGCAACCAGCAGGCGGTAGGTGCCCGCGGGTGTGTTGGCGGAGGTGGCAACCACCAGAAGAACACTGGCTGGTGGGTTGACGCTGATCTCGGCTGTTGAGCCGGCCGGGCTCGCCAGCGCTTGCCGCGCCGGGCCGGGGATAAAACCAGCCGAAGTCTGCGGTGGGTGGATCTCCTCGGACAGGGTTAGCGTCACGGGCAGCGTCCAGCCATCGATCGCGGCTACATCCAGGGCAAAGGCTGCCATCTCGCCCGCCAGCACTTTGAGACGCGATTTCTCGGATTGGATCCTAAACTCTGGTTTTTCCACGTTCAGGGTCAGGCTGGTGCGCTCGCGGTTCTCGCCATCTTCACCTTCAATCGTCAGGGTGTAGCTGCCATGGTCGGCGAGCATCGTATCGGTCAGCGTCAGGGTGATGCTCTCTCCTGGATGGATCACCAGAGAGTCGAAGCGCCACAACAGCCCGGCTGGCGCGCCGACCATCTCCAGGTAAATCGTATCGGGTTCCCCGTTGATCTCGTCCGCCGAGATCTGGACATCAACAAATTCGCCGAGTTCCAGCGTTACGGTCGCCGGCTGGGCCTGCAGTGTGAAGCGCGGTTCGTGCACGACCAGTTCGATTTCCAGATAGCGAGTGACGCCGCCCCCGGTGGCGATCACCGGCAGCAGGTAACGTCCATCCGGCAGCGAGGCGGTTGCGGATACCGTCAGCGAGACTGCCTGACCGCTCTGCAGCGGAACTGCATAAGGCTGCGGCAGCACAATATCGATGCCGTCCAGGGCAGCACAGGAGATCGTTGCCTGGCTGGCTGGGGCCAGCAAACCCTGCTCGGTGATTTTTGTGTCTGATTGGCCATCGAGCATCAGCGGCAGATAGATGCTGAAGGTATTCTCCAGGTGGATGCAGCCAATCGTTAATCTGACAGGCTCAGGGTACTCCGCCAACCCGGTGGTCAAATTGAGAAGAACTTCCTGGCTTTGACCGCCAGTGATATGGATTGATTCCGGGCCGGCCAGGTTGAATTCGGCGATCTGGGTTTTGGCAGAGACTTCCGCCGATAGCTCGCTCCAGCCGCTGTTCTTATCCTGAGCTTGCACAGCCAGGTAGTACATCTTTCCAGGGTCCAGGGAAAGGATCGAAGCGGATGTGTGGTCTTCGACCGTGATGATCTCGCTGGCCTGGAGTGGGGTGGCCTGCCCGGGCGCCTCACCCAGGTACAGCACATAACCGTCGACATCCGGATTCGGATACCGGTCCCAGCTGGCAAGCAGCTGGCGGTAGCCGCTGACGATCCTCAGGTCTGCGTCCCATGGGTCAAGGTTGGCTGATCTGTTGGTTTGAGCCACGGGAGCATGGTCGATTTCGAGCGGCTCAGAGGCATAGGTCCGCACCGGGGGATTGCGCCCATCTTCAGCTTCCATCCAGACCCAATAAGTGCCGCTTTCCAGCTGGCTTAGATCCAGTGCATGGGTATATGGTGTGCCATCCACCGGTCCGTGGATACCGGTTTCCAGAGCCGTTCCGGTATACAGCGGCAAAGTCAGGGTTACCGGCAGCCCATCCGAGCCGGTGATTGTCTGGGTATGCGTAATCGGTCCGGTCGTCACGTAGATGTCCACCAGGGTCGCGAGCTCGTCAGACTTCAGCCGCCAGCCCGCCAGGCCGGTATCAGAATCGCTTTGGGAAACAGACACCTGGTTGAGCGCGGGTGGGGGGTTTGCTCCCAGGATTGACAGCAGGTAGCTGTCTTCCGGTCCGACATCACCGCTCAGTTTCACGGTCCAAACACCGGTCTGGGCCTGATTGACTGAATAGGCCAATTGCTCATTGCGCTGGGAATGGGCGTCCGAATGAACCGTCAATTGCAGGACGGGGGCAGAATCGATGATCTCGGTCATGGCGATCAGGGTAACAACGCTGCCCTCGCTGATAGTGATCCCAGGGTAGGTCAGGGTCGGGGTGATCGCCCCCGATGGGCCCACTTCCAGCGTGTAGGTGCCGGCATTGACAGTGAGGTAGTCACTGGCGCTTTCGAACGGTATATCGCGGAACCAGGTCGGGCCGCCCTTGCTAACCACGCTCAGGCTGCCGCCGCCTGCAGGTGCGTCGGGCGAGAGATGCACGAAGCGCACCCGCGCTTTGCCGAAGGCCGGAAGGGTGTTGTCATCCGCCAGATGGAGGGTCTGGAGGCCTCCATCCGGGCCATACAGCACCAGGGTGCTGTCACTGTTAGCTGGCAGGTCCAGGCTGGCTGTGGCCAGCTCATTGCCGTCGGCCGAATCGGTGAGCCGCACATCCCGGCGGCCCGGCTCCAGGGGCAGGTAATCTGTCGTTTCAGAGTAAACCACGCTGTTGTAAATGGTCGTGCCCTGTACGCTGACATCAACCACCGGTTCATCTTGAGCCGCGTTGACGAAATTCAGGCGGGCAGGACGCTGAGCATCGACGCTGGAAAGGGTCTGGATAGCGGGCTGGCCATTCGGATCATCGTAAACCACCAGGGTGTTGACAGTGCCTTCTACCAGTGTGAAAGCAGGCAGATCGAGGACCGCGGTCATGGTCTTCGTGCTGCGCAGTTCGAAGTCGTAAACGCCCGCCTCAAGCTCCTGATATTGGGGCACAGCTTGATAGGCTTGCCTGGTAAACAAGGCCAGGCTTTTCTGAATGAGCAGGTCAAGCTCGCCAGCCAGGGGGGAGGCCTGCACGAACCGCAGCCGCGCCTCGCCCACGCCGGGCAGCTGGTTGTTGTCTGGCAGCAGCAGCATTTTGGCTGCGCCGCCGTCTTCGATCAGCAGCAGCGAGTAGTCCTTTCCGGCGTCTAGCTCCAGAGTCGCGCTGATTAATTCCGTATGGATTGCTCCGGTTGGGGCCAGCGCCAAGAGCTGCGTGCCGGCCGCCAGCGGCAGGTAGGTGCTGGTCTGGGTCGGGCTGATCGGCCCGGTCAGCAGGCTGCCATCCGAGAGCAGATCAACGCTTGGTAGCCCAGGAGCGGCGTGCATCAAGCGCAGTCGCGCCTGGTCGCTTCCGGCCAGCGACAGGGGTTGAATCTGGCAAATCTCCAGCGGTTCGGAAACAACCTCGGTGGGAGCGAACTTCTCGGGGGCGGTCTGGTAAAGCTTCGCCGCACCCGTCAGCCCGGTTACTGCGAGCTGCACCATCTCGGCCGGGACGCCCATGGTGCTGGTCACCGTTTCGGTGTAACTGACGTTTGCCGGTAAGCTGCCCGGTGTGATCGGATTGCCTTGCGGGTCGATCAAGCTGAATTCCGGCTCGGTGCTGTTGCGGCTCATCACAAACAAGACATCAGTCGTCTGGCTGATCGGGACGGACAGGTAGACGTCACCGTTGGCCTGGAAAGTCAGCGGCCCGCTCGACCAGGGTTGATCGGCTGCGAGCAATCCATTTTCCTGCAAGCGCTTCATCAAACGGCGCGCTGCAGCGACCTGATTTGCGTCAACCAGCTGGTATTTATCCACATTGCCTACACTGAGATCGCCTTTGCTGTCTACAAAGAAACCGGCGTTGTAACCGCTCAGGCTGACCGAGCCCTTGAAACCGTAGGCCGTGCCCTTGGAGACTACGAACTCTCCGAACTCAGCGTGCACGCTGCCCAGCTTCCAATCATTCGGGGGGATCGTGACACAGGTATGGCACCAATCACAATCGATGTGGCAGGACGGGTAGCCGCCCCACCATTTATGCACCCAATGGCAGCTGGTGCTGCAGCACGGGTAGGGAACACAGCCGGACCAAATTTGGCCCTTTGGGATGCCGAGCTCGATGGTGGCCGAGCCGGTCAGGTGGAAATCGCCCGATTTGCTCCAGGCATGCACGTGAAATTGCCCGCGCGCCACGATGGCTTCAATCCACAAGGTGGCCCGGAAGCCGTCGCTCTCTTTAATCGTGGCGTCGAGCTGCCCGGCATGGAAGGCAAAGACATAGATAGAGCCAGACAGGCCGAACTGGGCTGGGTGGGTGATCATGGACATATCCAGGTCGCCGCGCAGGGCCGCATGGCCGGCTACCTTCAGATTCGAGCTCTCAACACTCACGCCCAGGCTGATGGTGGTGCTGCCCGAACTGAGGGTGACTGCGCCTTCGACGCGTGTCAGGCTGAAACCGGTGCTGCCGATCGGGACGTTACATCCGTAAAGGCCTAACTTTACATCCCGCAGCGCCACGTGGGTGGGGCCGTTTGGAGTATAGGAGAATCTGCTGCTGTTTAACAGCGGGCTATCGGGCTGCACCAAACTGATCGAGGGATTATTTACCTGGCTCGGAGAGCTGCATCACCAGCTGGTTGCTGCTGTTGAACATAATGGTGACGTCAACTCCGATAGCGCACGTTCCACCTCCACCCAGGCCAGGTACGCCGAACTGTCCGCCGCCGCTGATCAGGTAGCCGTTGCCGGATTTCTTCAATTCACCATAAACGCCTTTCAAGGAAAAACCGCCAGCATCGATGTTGGGCATGGTAAATTTCCCGCCCCCAATGCTAACTCCGTGCCCAGGCGAGATGGTCACATTATAGACCGCAGCAGAGGCTCCGCCCCATTCACTGGGTATATTCAGCACCGCCGCCGCCGCCGAGAGCGTATCGCCCTCGATCCTGACGTCGGTAACTTTCAGTTCCAATCCGGCCACCGTCAGGTCGAAGGCGCTGACGCTGCCGCTCAAGTTGCCGTGATTATCGACCGAGATCGAGCCGGTGGCGCTGGCGCTTGTGCCGGGAACTTCGATCCCAACCGTGCCCGCCAGGCTGACTTTATAACTCCGGTCGTTGGCCAGCAGCAGTGTTGCCCGCACTTCGGTCACGCTGAAGCCGGTGCTGCTGCCCATTTTAAAATCTGGAAATGCGAAGCTTGCACCTGCGCCGCCAATTTGCAGGCCATTCGCATTGATGCTCACATTCTCTACTTCTCCGGCCGCGCTGCCCAGGCTGGAGGGCAGCTGGAGCGTGCCCCTGGCGACCGACAGGCCCTGATTGTTGAACGAGAGGTCTTTTAGGTTCAGGGTTAAGCTGGCCATCTGCAGGGTCAGCGCATCTACTTTGGCGCTGATCTGACCCTGGGGGTTCATATTTGCTTGAATACCGATATCCTGGCTGTTTTGGGGCAGGCGCAGCATCAGCTTGCCGCTGATGCCGAAGCTGTAGCCCGCCGCGCTGGAGGAAATCGTGGCGGTGGGGCTATCGATCTTGACCTTGGATCCATCTCCGATCTTTATATCCGGCAGGCTGATGCTGCCGCCGGTGATGCTCATCCCCGAGCTGTTGATGGTGACTCCGGTGACAGTGCCGCTTTCCCCGCCTAAGGAATCGGGCAGCTTCAAAGTGGCGGCCGCGACCGTCAGCCCGCTGTTGGTCAGGACGACCTGCTGCATGCTCAGAGTGGCCCCTGCCACGCTCAGGTGAAGCTGATCGAGGCTGCCTTTCATGGCGCCATTCGAGTCGAGGCTGAAGCTGATCTGGACGATTTGGCTGTTGCCAGGCAGGTTCAAATTGAGCTTGCCGCCAGCGGAGATGGTGTAGCTTCTACCATGCATGGCCAGTTCGGCACTGATGTCGGTGATCTTTACTTTCGATCCATCCCCGATCCTCACTTCGGGCAGGCTGAAGCTGCCCCCGCCGATGCTCAAGCCGTCTTCCGTGATTGCAACGTGATTGAGGCTGCCGCTGGCTCCGCCCAGGCTGGCAGGCAGTGTCAGGTTGGCGGACAGGACGGTCAATCCGTGGTTATCGAAATCAATCGTGTTCAGGGCCAGAGTAGAGCCGGCAACATTCAAATTGATCGAAGACAAACTGGCATCGAATTCAGCCGCCCGGATGCTGAAACTCAGGGCGATATCCTGTGAATTATCCGGCAGGCGCAGCTGCAGCATGCCGCTGCCAGACAGGCCATAGGAATTTTGCTCAACCGCCAGGGTGACCGAGGCGTTTGTAACTTTCATCTGGCTGCCGTCGCCGCCGAATACGATGTCGGGCAGGCTGAACGTGCCGCTACCGATGCTCAGGCCGGACGGGCTGATGCGAATATCTGTCAGAGTGACGGCACCGCCCAACGATTCCGGCAAAGTCAGGGTGGCCTGCGAGACAGCCAGGCCGGTGTTGTCCAGTGCCAGGCTGGTCATTGCTAAATTCGCCCCGGCGATATTCAGGCTGAGCTGGCTCAGTGTGCCGGACAGCAGGTAGCTGTCCCCATCTTTCTGGATGGTGAAATTGAAATTGCTGGTCTGCTGGTTGTCCGGCAGATTGATTTGAATCTGCGAGCTGACGCTGAAACTGAAGCGCTCGCCCTGGATTTGCAACGTTGCCAGGTTATTGCGTAGCGCCAGGGGGGCAGCTCCGGCTGCCGCAACCGGGCTGGACAGCCCGGGGGCTCTCCCCGCCAATCCCTGGGCGGCCGCGCTGCCGATGACCATGTCTGGCAGGGGGATTTGGGCATTCGCCTGGCCAAATTTTAGCCCGGCGCTGGTGATGCTCACGTCGTTTACCGCCGCCGTACCGCCGCCCAGGTCGGCCGGCAGAACCAGGGTAGCCGTATCGACATGCAGACCGTCTTCCTGGATATCAATCTGCACCATTTTTAGTGTCAAGCCGGCCACGTTCAGGTCGAGCCCGCTGACCGATCCAGCCATTTCATAATGGTCCAGGTTGGTTTTAAGCGTGAAAGTGATCGCCTGTTGTTGGTCATTTTCTGGCAGATTTACATCCATCTGGGCTTTGACAGTCAATAGGTACTGTTCTCCGCCGGCGGCGATGCTCAGGTCGGCGTTATTTTGGATGAAGCTAAGATGCGAGCCGAAATGGATATCCGGTAGAGTCACTTTGAGATCCGCCGAGCCGAAGGTCAGGCCGGAGCTGGTGACATGCACCTCGTCAATCGTTGCGCTTCCGCCGCCCAATCCCGTTGGCAGCTGTAAGGCCGCGGTTTGCGCCGCCAGCCCGGAATTGCTTAAGGCCACGTCTTGTAGAGCCAGCGTCGCCCCAGCCAGCTTCAAGCTCAAAGAGGACAGGCTGCCTTGCAGGTTGCCGTTCTGGTCGACCTGAAAGCCCAAGGCGATGCTTTGTTCATTTTCGGGCAGGTGCAGGCCCAGGGTGGTGCTGGCCTCAAACTGGTAACCGCCGCCCTGTGCCTGTAAACTGGCAAGGGTATCTTGCAGCTCGATTTTCCCGCCTGCCAGCGTGAGATCCGGGAGTTCAAAACTGCCGTTTTCGATCTGCAGACCATCCCCGTTGATGATCACCTGCTGCAGGGTAACCACGCCGCTGCCCAGTGTCGCAGGCATGGTCAGGCTGGCTGTCGCTACGCTGAAACCGTGGTTGCTCAGTGCCAGATTCTTCATGTCCAGGCTGGCCTGGGCAATCGTTAATTTCAGAGCCGCCAGCTGGCCTTGGATCAGGAAACCAGACGCTTTGCTATGCTCCAGGATGAAGGTAAAAGCCTGCTGCTGGGTGTTGCCGGGCAGGTTGATATTCAAAGTCCCATCGGTCTGGAAGATGAATCCGCTCCCGTCAACCTGGGTATGCAGGCTGGCCTGGTTACCGGTCAGGCTCAGGGCGGGATTGGATGCCAGGGTGTGGGCAGCCAGGCCGGGACCGCGCGAAGCTGCAGCCGAGGCGCCGCCTGCAAAGACGATATTGGGCAGCGCGAAGGTAGCCCCGGCTTGCCCAAAGACCAAACCCTGGTCGCCAATCTTCACGTTGCTGATCGAAGCGGTGGCTGCCCCCAGGGCATCCGGTAGAGTTAATGTGGCGGTCAGCACTTCCAGACCGTGATTCGAGAGAGTTACGTCATCCATCGCCAGTTGTGTCCCTGCCACCGATAAGTGCAGGGCATCCAGCGACCCATTGATCTGGCCATTCGCCAGGCTGAAATCGGCAGCAATGGTCTGGCCGTTTTCGGGCAAGTTCAGGATTAAATCAGCGCTCACGTCCATCCGGTAGCTGCTGCCTTCCACTGCCAGGGTGGCCTGTCCGTGATGGATCGAAATCTCGTCCCCGTCGCCAAGTTGGATGTCCGGCAGGAAGAACTGGGCCTGGCTCGCGCCGATCTTCAACCCATTGCCCCCCAGGTGTATGTCATATACGACGGCCTTGGAACCGCCCAATGCCGGCGGCAAGGTCAGGGCGGCAGACCCTGCCCGCAAGCCGGTGTTGTCCAACGTTAGGGTATTTATGTCCAGGGTCGTACCGGCTACAGCCAGGCTCAACTGGCCAAGCGTACCGCTCACCTGAGCTTCGCCGTACTCGTGCTGCAGTTCGAGGGAGATCGGCCTGGATAGGGGTGGATTTTCGGGCAGGTCGATTGTCAGCGTGCTGGTGACGACCAGGCGGTACTCATGGTCGCTCCCGTTATAATTAAAAACGGCCTGGTTGCTCTTCATGCTAATGAAGCTGCCATCGCCATAAACCAGATCCGGGAAATTAAACGCCCCTCCCGCCGGGCCAAGACTCAGGCTGCTCGGCGTGATTGTTAACTCATTGACGCTGGTGGCGCCGCCCCCGAGAACCCCGGGCACCTGCAGGCTTACCTGGGGAGCGTAAAGCTGGTCGTTGCTCAAAACCGCTCCGGCTGGGATAGACAGGGAGACCCCGGCGGTGTCCAGGCTGAAGGCCCCGGCAGAGCCGGAATAAACAGGGCCTGGAGCCAATCTAAAACTAACTGGGGCTGATTTATCGACCCCAGGAGGTGTCAGGCGCAGGTCGGTTGTTCCTGTTACAACTGCATTCGGAAGATCGATCTGGCCGATGTTCAGGCTGCTGACATTGAAGCCGGCGACCTGGTTGAGCAGGTAAACCTCGACCGCCAGACGGGACTGCCAGTCCGGTGACTCCATCGCCGACGAACTCCCCGCTGAACAGCGGCAGGCTTTCGATGATGTATGCCAGTGTTCCGGTGCCCGTGACAGTGTCCGTATCGAAGATCACCAAATCGCCCGGAGCCGGTCAACTCCAGATGATCACCCAGCCGGAGGTTCCCCGTTGCCCTGGTCAAACCACCACCCAAATCGGTGAAATCATCGGCAGTGATGGCAATCACTCCGACAGTGCGGATTTCGTTGACTCTCGCCAGGATTTTGGCCGCCGGTCCCCAGGCGAAACCCAATAATACGCCCGCGCAAGCGGCCAACAGGATTAGCCCAAATCGTTGTCTGGTCGTGATGTGTCTATTCATTTATTCTCCAAGGGCAGGGAATCCCGGACCGGAGGTGTGATCTTGCCTCTGAGCGCTGTCGTTTCGGTGATTTGCGGCATTGATCCCGATCCACATTCTGGCTGGCTCTCATGTTTTAGCTCCCAAAACCCGAATTTTGCAGCAGGGGTTGAGAACTCGATCTTAGGCTTGGCTCAGGGCGCCCGAGGGCCAGAGTTGATCTATTCAGTGAAATTGTTCGCCATATTATCACAAATTATTATGTAAATATTTGCAGAAGTGCAAATGAAATAACTTTGACCGAATAGATACAAATTTAATTTGATGGCTGCGTGCTCTGCACGCAGCCATCACCACATTTTTATTTTCGGATTGGTATTAAGTTTCAAACTTGCCCAGGGTCAAGTTATAATTGCTGGAAACTTGCTCAGAGCATCAACGAAGGAATTAACAATGACATATGAGATTGGGCTTACCCTCGGCATTATTGTTTTGGCACTGGTCTTATTTGCTACTGAGAAGCTGCGCGTCGATGTGATCGCCTTGATTGTCCTTTTGGTGGTTTCGATTACCCGCCTGGTTCCCAAAGATGAGGTTTTCTCAGGTTTCGCCAATTCGGCTGTGATCACCATCTGGGCAGTTTACATTGTTTCTGGGGGGCTTTTCAAGACCGGGGTGGCGGACATGCTGGGGTCGTTAATCCTGCGCCTGTCCGGGACCAGCGAAGCAAGGCTTATCACCGTAATCATGCTGGTTTGCGGCATTATGTCTGCCTTCATGAATAACGTCGGCGCAGTGGCTGTGTTAATGCCGGCTGTGATTGGGATTTCGAACAAGACTAAAATCCCAGTTTCCAAGCTGCTCATTCCGCTGGCATTTGCCTCTCTGCTGGGTGGCAAAATGACCTTGATCGGGACCCCGGCCAACATATTAGCCCAGGGCATTCTGGTTGAAAGAGGCCTTACCAGCTTTGGTTTCTTCGATATCACTCCCATGGGTGCCGTTGTCCTGCTGACTGGCATTGTCTATATGGTGCTGATTGGCCGTCACCTGCTGCCGGTCCGAGAAACTGCTTCGGACTCAAGGATATCTAAGCAGCTGAGAGCTTATATCAGTGAAGTCCAGGTAAACCCTCAAAGTTCATTGGTCGGAAAAAATCTGTACGAATCCAAGCTGGGAGAAGAATTCGATCTCAATGTGTTGTCGGTTCATCGTGGCTCGGACACGATCACCAGGGTGCACCGCGACATTGTCATCAAACCTGATGACCGGCTCCTGCTGGAAGGCTCGGCTGAAAACTTGCTCGCCGCCCAAATCGCCCTGGACTTCAGAATTCAGCCAGATCTTGATATTGATCTGGCCGACCTGGATACGGATGAATCCAATATTTTAGAAGCCACGCTTGCCCCTCGCTCCACGATGGATGGCCAGACTTTGAAGGAAGTCAGATTTCGAGACCGCTTTGGTTTCACGGCGTTGGCGATCTGGCGCCAGGGAGAAGTGATCACCGAGCGTTTGCGTGACCTACCTTTGCAATTTGGGGATGCGCTCCTGCTGCAAGGGCCTCCCGGACGCGTGGCGGCGCTCAATGACGGCAATGAATTCCTGGCCTTGCAGCATGTTGATATCGAAACACGCGGCCACAAAAGGAAAGCCCCGCTGGCTGGCGGGATCATGCTGCTGGTCATTGCCTTGGCAATCTTTTCCGATCTCGGCATTGCCACCTGTATGGTGATCGGCTCAGTCTTGATGGTGTTGACGAAGTGCCTGACCATGGACGAGGCTTACGCCAGCATTGACTGGCGGACTGTTTTCCTGGTAGGCGGCATGCTCACCCTGGGCATGGCGATGGAGAATACCGGCACTGCCCAATACCTGGCCGATGCAATGCTGGGCGCAATTGGCGATCGGGGTCCCCTGGCCTTGCTGGCTGGGGTCTATCTGCTCTCTGCCCTGATCACCCAGCCAATGTCTAACGCGGCCGCCGTAGTCCTGATGGTGCCGATTGCGCTGGAGATCGCGCTGGGCATCAATGCCAATATCCTGACATTTGTAATGGCAGTGGTGATTGGTGCAGCTACCAGCTTTATTACCCCGGTTGGCCATAAAGCCAACGTGCTGGTCTTCGGTCCCGGTGGTTACAAGTTTTTCGACTATACCCGGGTAGGAATTCTCCTGACTGTCTTTCTCTTTATCGTTTCAATGGTTTTCTTGCCCATTATCTGGCCGTTTTAAATCAAGCCGTTCCAAGACAAATTCACCCGGTTTCTCACACAGGTGCTCCATCATCCCAAACCGGGCAGCTCCGCCTGAATCGAAAATCGCCAGGCTGCCCCAATTTGGGACGGCTGGCGATTCCAGCGAACCACAACAACTCTTTTTTCTTCAGTGGCCTTGCCGAAAAGACCACTAAACTCAATCCTTGCTTTCTGTCAGTCGGATCGCTTCTAAGACAGTTGGATAGATATGATCCACCATGACGGTATAGCCTTCTGCGGTGGGATGGATGAAGTCTGCCTGGTTCAGATCAGGATTGGCGGCTACCCCTTCCAGCACAAACGGGATCAGAATGGCAGTGTGTTTTTCTGCGATCGACGGATAGATCTCGGCGAAATCATCGGTATAATCCTGGCCCAGATTCTGAATGATCTGCAGCCCAGCGACTATGACAACCGAGCCACTTTCCGTAAATTTACGGGTGATCTCGTCGATATTATTCCGGGTGAGCTCCAGATCGACACCCCTTAAAGCATCGTTGGCGCCGGTTTCGACAATCACAATATCTGGTTCGGTGTTGAGCATCCAATCGACACGCGCCAGTGCAGAGGTTGAAGTTTCACCACTGATCCCAGCATTGATTACCTGGGCCGCATAGCCATCTGCCTCAAGCTTGCGCTGCAGTTGAGCCGGATAACTATCCTGAGGATCCACCCCAAACCCCTCCGTCAGGCTGTCACCAAAAGCCAGAATTGTGAGTTCTGGTTGAGAGGGTGAGATCCCCGCCGTAGACACCAGGGTTTTTTGGGCTGGCGTCGCGGCCGCTGTGCATGCACTTACTCCCCACAGCACGATCAGCAGGAAGGCGGTTTTCCAAGGGTATGCTGTCTTCATGGCTTCATTCAACGGATTGTTCGCGTAAAAACGTGATGGGCTTCTTCTTTAAAATTGAGATGGATGCCAGCAATCCCACCGTGGTGACCAGAACCACCGTAAACAGGGTCAATAAGATGCTGGACCCCCAATATGCGGTATAAGCCAGCTCAAACACCTGCCGGACCAGAATCCAACTTGCCAGTTGGGACAAGAACAAGGCTAAAAACGCGCTCACCAGCCCGATGAAGACATTTTCCAGCGCAAATACTCGCAGCACAAACCGGCGCCTGGCCCCCAGGACTTTGTAGTAAACCGACTCTTGAATACGCGCAAAGCGGGTCGCCAGGATTGAGCTGATAATAATCAGCACCCCGGCGGCCAGGCTGAAAATGGTGAAGAAACGGATCACGACCGTAATATCCTGAACCAGGTCCGCCACGGAATCGATTGCCGCGCCGATGTCGATAACTGTCACATTTGGATAAGCTGCAACCAGCTGGTTCTGAAATTTACGAATTTCTGCTTCTGGAATCGTGGCTGTGGTGATGATCGTTTGGGGGGCATTGACCAGGTCCTTTTCGCGCAGTACAAAATTAAAGGACGGGCCAAATTCATCATCAGCTCTTTGAATGGCGCGAATACTGGTCACCTGAGCCTCCAGTGGGACTCCCTGGATTGCAAACACTATTCTATCCCCGATCGAAAATTGATAGGCATCCAACAACCGCTGTGAGACCGACACTTGAGCTACTCCATATTCTTCGTTCGAGAAGATAGCACTCCCGTCAACCAATCGTTCTGATGCGGACAGGCTATCCCGGTACGTGATCGGGAACATGGAATCAAGCTCGATGGGAGCGTTGGGAGCGGGACCCCGATATTGAGCCTGTTCGCCATCTTCGCTCTGGATGACTGCAATGCCATTGATCTGCTGAATCCGTGCCTGCACCAGTGGGAAGAACTCCGTATCGTCGCCCAGCATTTTCCGGATATTCTCCCGCTGGTTGGGCTGGATATCCAGGAGGACGACATTCGGGGCATCTTCGGGATATGCCTGCACAAAAGATGCATCCAGGTTTCGCTCGATGAGAAAAATGGTGAATAAGACCGATAATGATGCCGCCAGGGTCACGATAATCCAGGCAGTCGCGTTGCGGGGCCGAAACAGGCCGCGCAGCGCCTGCCTCATGTCCAGGGAAGCAATTTTTTGCCGCTCTAGCAGATGTAATATCACACGAGCCAGCACGGTGATGATCAGGACCAGGCAAACGACCCCCACCGTAAAATAAATCGTCCTTTCCATGTTTTGTAAATACCGGAATGTCATCGCGCTTAAAAAGAGCAAAATCAACGCCTGAGCGAAGAAAAAAACCCAACCGGTGGCAGCTTCACTGGCTTCTTTTCGGAAAATAAAACGCGGCTTGACCCCCTGAAGCTGGTAGATCGGGAGAAAGGTAAAGACGGAGACGACTAAGAACCCCAACAGCACTCCCTCAAGGATCGCCCGGATGGACAGGATAAACTCAACCTGGGGAGGCAGAAACGGTTCGAAAACCAGCGGGAATATCCATTGCAAGAGCACACTTAAGATCAGGCCCGCCATTGTCCCAGCCAGGCCCAGGATAGTAGCCACCCCAAAATATTGGGTCATGATAAAGCGGCTTGTCGCTCCGTATGTTCGCAGAATGGCAATCGTCCCCTCTCTCTCACGAATAAAGGAGCTAAGCGAACTTTGGATCCCAATCCCAGCTAACAGCAAGGTGAATATCCCAATCAGTCCAATGAAGTTCAAGAAGTCATCGAAAAAACGCTGGACTACAGACTGGTTCGTGCGGAAAGTATTCACCCGCACCTGCCTGCTATCCGCCACCTCCGTCAAGCGGGCAGCTACCGCCTCAACCTGCGCCTCCTCCGAAATTCGCAGCAGCGTCCGGTAATTCACCCGGCTTCCCAGCTTGATTAAGCCTGTGCCAGCCAAATCGCTCGCAGCGAGAAATATGCGCGGTCCGATATTAAATAAATCCACCGGCTGATCCGGCTCGCTAACCACCACCCCCGCGATGGTTAGAGTCAGATCACCGACCCGCAGCGGATCGCCAACCTGCAGCTGCAGGCGTTCGAGCAAACCGTTAGCAACCAATATTTGGCCGCTTGTTAGCAGCTGGCTGAATGGCAGACCGCTCTGCAAGCCAACCTCTCCATAAAACGGGTATCCAGGTTCAACCGCTTTGATATCCGCCAGTAAACTGTCCTCTCCATCTGCTGTCCGCACAATTGTAATAAATTCATACGTGCGCGCCACATCGACCGTGCCGTCTGCCCGGAGCTTTTCCAGCTCATTGATAAGTGACCCTTCGTAAGGAAAACCCAACTCTACGACGACATCCCCGGACAACAATTTGCGGGCATCACGCAGCAAGGCAGCGTTGATGCTTTCTCCGAACCCACCGATCGACACCAGGGTGACAAGCGATAACGCCACACAGGCCACAAACACCAGGGTTTGCTTGGGTGAGCTGGTAATTTGACGGAGCACAAATTTGCGGTGCATCACACGCTCGCGTAGCTTGGAGTGTCTCTTAAAGGCTGAAAAACTCCATCTGGCACAATTTCCCCATCGTGCAGTGGAATCACCCGGTCTGCCATTTTAGCAATTTCCATATTATGAGTTACCAGCACAAGTGTTGTTTTTTGTTCTTGGTGCAGTTCAAACAACAAATTTAAGATCTCATTACTGTTAGCAGAGTCCAGATTACCAGTAGGTTCATCTGCAAAAATAATGTTGGGCTGGTTGACCAAAGCGCGGCAAATCGCTACTCTCTGCTTCTCGCCTCCGGACAATTGGTGTGGGAAGTTGTCCGCCCGCTCCCAAATCCCCACCCGTCTGAGCAAAGCTTCGGCCTTGGCGTGAGCCTGGGGGTCGCCGTTCAGCTCAGCTGGAAACATGATATTTTCAAGCGCAGTCAGAGAAGGGACCAGGTGGAAGGATTGAAAAATAAATCCGATCTCGTGGTTTCGCAATGGCGCGAGCTCATCCTCGGTTTTATCGGTAATATCCTGAGAATTCACAAAGATGCGCCCACGTGTCGGCTGATCCAGCCCAGAAAGCATGGAGATCAGGGTGGATTTTCCGCTTCCGCTGCTTCCCACAATGGCGACCACCTCACCCGGTTCAATTTTTAGGGAAAGCTCCTTCAGAACATTGATCTGCCGTTCGCCAATTTTGTAAGTTTTGGTTATTTTTTTCGCTTCAAGAATAGCCATAGTTTGATACCTGCGTGTTTAGAAAGTTGAGCGAGTCCCAGGCGCGAGATTGGTGTCAGGCAATCACCTGCCCATCATCCCTTCAATCCGAGGACCACCTGAGCGAAATTACACAATAAAGGTTATCAATTTTATCTACAAAAAGTAGGAACCTGTGGAGAAAAAACGAACTCTCATGAAATACTAACTGTCACATGTTCGTAATGCTCATTTCACCAACTACGGTGTGCGCCGGCAATTACGCGCAAGGCTGCAGCTCGCTCTGCGACGTGTGGCCCTTACTCGCTGTTAATAAGGTCTGTGCCTGCCTGGATCAGCCGGCTCTGAGTCTTTCCCCATCAGGATTGTGTTCAGCGGACGATATTTGGCAGGTAGAGAGAGACTCAGATCTTGTCTCGACGGGAATACCAATCGAATTCAGCTTCGCTTGTAACTCAACTGAAACATGGCCTTGTTATAATGACCATGAAACCAATTGTGGACATCTTATGGACGGAGGATAGTGATTATGTTACCTGACGATTTCTTCAAGAAAAACATGGAAATGTGGGAGAAGTTTACCTCTTCCTATATGGACAGCATGTTTAAGACCGTCGACAAAACCCTGGAGCAGTCCAAAGCGATCAGGGAGCAAGTAGATAAAGCCGTATCGACTGCCGTGCACACCCAGATGGATGCCACGATGTCTACTCTGGAGACCATGCAGCGCCAATTGGAGGCCCTGTCTGTCAAGATCGACGAGTTGCTTGAGAAGCAGAAATCCGCTTAACCCGACTTCTCATATTCGAACAGCCAAACGCGGGGTTTTCAGTGCCACCGCGCTTGGCCGTTTAAATGGATGGTAAAACAGATGTGGGATTCTTTCTTTAACCTGATGAACAACACCGTCTCGATGGTCGGCCAGGCACAGCAGGCCTCTCTGGTCGCTGCTACGCGCAGCCTGGAATTAGCCGCCAACTCTTACGCTCGCATGTGGGGTGTAGAGCCTGAGCAAGTTGCCCAAGCGGACCGGCGCTTCGAAGATCAGGCCTGGCAGGAAAACCCGTACGCCGACCTGGTAAAACAGGCCTACTTGATCACCGTCCAGTGGATGGATGGGATGGCAGACAGCCTTGAACCGATCGACCCGAGCATCCAAAAGCGCACCAAATTTTGGACCCAGCAGCTTGCCGACGCTCTTAGCCCGACCAATTTTGCAGCCACCAACCCCGTGGTTTGGCAGGAGATCGCTCGCACCGGGGGGGCAAACCTGGCCAAGGGCTTCCAGAATTTAATCACAGACATGCAGCAAGGCAGGATCAGCCAGGTGCCCCAGGGCGCATTTGAAGTCGGAAAAGACCTGGCTGTAACGCCTGGTAAAGTCGTTTATCGCAACGATCTGATCGAGCTGATCCAGTATACCCCCACCACGGAGCAAGTATATGAGGTGCCGGTATTAGCTATCCCCCCCTGGATCAACAAGTATTACGTCATGGATATGCGCCCAGAGAACTCACTTTACCAATACCTGGTCGATGCCGGCTTCACCTTGTTCACCATCAGTTGGAAGAACCCCGACAAGTCGATCCTGCACCTGAGCTGGGATGATTATATGGATCTGGGCACGCTCGAAGCCCTGCGGGTGATCAAATCCATCACCAAATCCAAGCGAGGTTAATACACTGGGCTACTGCCTGGGCGGTATCATCCAGCAGACCACGCTGGCTTATCTGGCCAAGACTGGCGACCAGACGATCAACTCAGCCACTTTCTTTGCCACCCACCAGGACTTTACCCAGGCCGGGGATGTGACGGTTTTCATTGATGAGCTGCAGGTCAAATTTCTGGAATGGCTGATGTCTGCCAGCGGCGGTTATCTGGACGGGCGCAATATGGCAGCCACCTTCAATATGCTGCGCGCCAATGACCTGTTGTGGAACTATGTGGTGCACAACTACCTGCTGGGCAAGCAGCCGCCCGCGTTCGACCTGCTGTACTGGAACAGCGATGGCACGCGCGTGCCTGGCAAAGTCCATAATTTCCTGGTGCGTGAGTTCTTCTTGAAGAACAAATTGATGGAGCCGAACGGCATCCAGGTTAAAGGCCAGGGCGTTGATCTGGGTTTGATCAGCACGCCCACCTATACGGTAGCCTGCACCGGCGATCACATCGTCCCCTGGGAAGGTACCTTCAAGATGCGCAGTTTGCACGGCGGACCGGTGCGCTTTGCGCTCACCAGCGGGGGGCATATCGCCGGAATCATCAACCCGCCAGCCAGCTCGCGCCGTGATTACTGGCTTAACGACGCTGAAACGCAAGACCCGCAGGAGTGGTTCGAGGGGGCACAACACCATACCGGCAGTTGGTGGCTGGACTGGATTCCCTGGCTGCAGACCCGTTCTGGTGTTGTGATAGATCCACCTAAAATGGGCAGCCGGACGTTCAAGCCGCTCATGGATGCACCCGGAAGCTATGTTGTGGAGAAATAACCCATGTCGGAAGAAGATAAGTCAGAAAAAAACACCAATGACCCCTTTGGTCAGATGATCCAGTTCTATGATGCGATGTCCAAATCCTGGGCTAAGGCGATGAGCGATGCTGTGAGTAGTGAGAGCTTCGCCAGGTCGATGGGCGAGCAGGTCGAGGGCAGCCTGGAGGTTGCCTCACTGATGCGGCAGCAGATGGCCGATGTCATGGAAAAGTACCTGGAAGGGATGAATATGCCGACCCGCAAAGATGTGATCACTGTGGCAGAACGCCTGACCAGAATTGAGATGGTGCTGGATGATCTGGACGCGAAATTCGACCAGGTTCTGGATATGCTGGCAGGCGAGCCGGGCGCAAAAAAGAAATGAACACCGCTTCGTCATTGCTTTGAAAACGGATTAATCAGCACCCCGACTAACCCTCCAAAGGCAGGTGCTAAGATGGAAGATAAAGTCGAGCTGCCCTGGGATGATATGTTCTTTGAGCTGGAGGAAGCCACCCTCCAGAGCAGTGAAGTGGCCCAGCGCGCATATAGTCGCTACCTGCGCGGGGTCAAGCTGATTGCCAATTCATACAATACTCCTGTTGGTTTGACGCCCAAAGAAGCAATCTGGACATTAAATAAGGCTACACTCTACCATTATCTGCCTGCCCGGCCCGCAAGCGAACGTCACCCGGTTCCCTTGTTGCTTGTCTATGCGCTGATCAACAAGCCCTTCATATTTGACCTGGTGCCAGGGCGCAGCTTCGTTGAGACCTTGGTGGACCAGGGCTTCGATGTTTATTTGCTGGATTGGGGTGTGCCTGGCTCTGAAGATAAATCTACCACCTTTGAAGATTACGTAACCGAATACCTCCAGCCGCGCTGTCCGTAAAATGCTGCGCCATTCACAGTCCCGCGAGCTGAGCATCCTGGGCTATTGTCTTGGGGCAACCCTGGCAACCCTTTACGCAGCCCTGTATCCTGAGATCCCGCTGCGCAACCTGATCTTGCTGACCGCGCCCCTCGACTTTACCGATCGATCGCCTGGTTCGATGGCCATGTGGCTGGAAGAGCGCAACCTGGATGTGGACAGGCTGGTGGACACAATCGGGAATGTGCCGGGAGAGTTGATCCGTCACTGGGCAAAGCTGCTCAAACCGGTTGAAAACTTTATGGGCGCCTATGTCAACCTGTGGAAGCTGATGGATGACGAGGCTGCAGTGCGCGGCTGGCAGGCGATCAACCGCTGGGTAGAGGATGTCATTCCGCTCGCCGGGGAGGCTTTCCGGCAGTTCGTCAAGATCTACTTCAGGGGTAACGGGCTGATCGCCGGAGAGCGCGTGATCAACGGTCGTCGAATTGAACTGTCCAATATATCTGCCAACCTGCTCAACGTGGTGGCGGAGCACGATCACCTGGTGGCGCGTTCACAATCTGAGAGCATTATGGAACTCGTTTCAAGCCAGGATAAGACCCTCAAGTTGATTCCTTCGACGCATGTCGGCCTGATGGCCAGTGGTAGGGCCAAATACAAGCTCTGGCCTGAAATTGTGGACTGGCTTGGGGCGCGCTCGAACTAGGAACCGAACTTCATTATTGCTTAACAAACACCCAACAACATCAACCAAGGAGAAAATACAATGCGCATGAAAGATAAGATCGTTCTGGTTACTGGCGGCGCGGCGGGGATTGGGATAGCCACTGCCGTGCGGTTCATTGAAGAAGGCGCCCTCGTATCCATCTGCGACGTGAACCAGCCGGCAGGCGAAGCCGCGCTTGCAGACCTGGGAGGGCAAGCTGAATTCTACAAAGTCGATGTATCCGATCGTCAGGCTGTGCAGGCCTGGGTTGAAGAAATCGCCGGTAAACATGGGCGCGTGGATGTGCTGGTCAACAATGCCGGCGTTCTGCGGGACGGCTTGCTGGTTAAGGTTAAAGATGGGGAATTGGTCAGGCAAATGCCAGAAGCGGATTTCGATCTGGTCGTGGATATCAACCTGAAGGGTGTCTTCAACTGCACCCAGGCTGTGGCGCCTTATATGATCCGCCAGGGTGGTGGTGTGATTCTTAACGCAACTTCGATCGTCGGACTGGACGGAAATTTTGGGCAGACCAATTACGTCGCCACCAAAGCCGGCGTGATCGGCATGACCAAAGTCTGGGCGCGTGAGTTGGGTCGCTTTGGTGTGCGTGTCAACGCCGTCGCTCCGGGATTTACGTTGACCGAGATGGTGCGCCAGATGCCGGAAAAGATCCTCGAAGGGATGGTTGCGCACACTCCCCTGGGTCGCATGGGAGAGCCGCGTGATATCGCCAACGCCTACCTCTTCCTGGCCTCAGACGAAGCCAGCTTCATCACGGGCGTGACTTTGCGCGTGGATGGCGGCATCGTGGTCGGCACTTAAGCTGCCAGGTGGATGAAAATGCCCCCTGACACCTCCGATCTCGCTCCGGACCGCACTGGTTTCATAACCGTTGAGGCGGGTGAACGCCGCATCTACTGGGAGTACTTCGGGCAAGGCGAAAAAGAAGTCATCGTCTTCCTCAACGGTCTGGCCATGCTTACCCGATCGTGGTACCGCACTTTGCCCTTCCTATATCCGGACTATGATGTGCTGCTCTACGATTATTTTGGTCAGGGCAGTTCCTCCCAGGAAGATGAACCGTATTTCATCTCCCGCTTTGCTGATTACCTGGTGAGTATCATGGATGAGCTCGGTATCGAGCGAGTCCATCCGATCGGGACTTCATACGGCGGCTTCATTGCCGCTGATCTCGGACGCCTGCACCAGGACCGCTTGCACACCATTACCCTCTCCGGCATCCTTCTCACCCGTGAGATTCAGTTCCAGATGTACCAGGACCTGTCGCTGCTCTTTTACCGCAGCGACGACCGGGCCTTTGACCTCTACACCCACTACCTGTACGAGAAGATCTTCAGCGAGAAGTTTGCTCGCAAAATCTACGGCCCAGCCATGGAAACCGGGCGCTACAAGTTTTACGATCGCTACCGGAATCACAAATACTGCCTGATCCGCCTGACGGAGGCTCAGGATCCGTTCTTTGAGCTCATTGACCGGGACCCAGATGCTTACCGCCATATCCACACGCCTACTCTGATTTTCACCGGCGAGCAAGACCGGGCGATCCCGCCCTGGCAGCAGGCCAAGCTGCTTGATATCCTGCCTAACTGCCGCCAGGTTCTGCTCCCGGAGTGTGGCCACATGACCTATATGGAAAGGCCCGATATCTTCTGGCCCACCATCAAGAAATTCCTGGAGGCCAAGTCGGTCGATTATTAAGTATAGGATTTTCGCAGTTTGGGAGGGTCTTGAGTGTGTTTGGGCGTGCACAGCAACAACCACGGTCCTTCCGACTTTTCGGAGCAATGCTAAGCTGAAGGTCAAAGTTTGACCTGGAAAGAGGAGAGCCATGTATATCGGTGATTATTTAGGCAGACGCGAGATCTACTCGCCCGATGTGCTCGCCATCATCGATGCCGGCAAAACACCCGAATTGCGCTTGACTTACAAGGGCTGGAACCGCCGCGTCAATCGATTCGCCAACTGGCTCAAACAGGTCGCGGGGGTGGGCTACCGCGACCGGGTTGCCATCCTGGCTCGTGATGGAATCGAGCACCTCGACCTGTTCTATGCGTGCGCCAAGTTGGGTGCTATCCACACGGCTCTTAACTGGCGATTGCACTGGCGCGAGCAGGTCGCCCTGCTTAAAGACACCGGACCGCTGGTGTTGGTCTTCTCGGACGATTTCAAGGCTGATGTCGTCGAGATTGAGAAAGCCTTGCAGGCCGCCTCCTGCCCTATCCATCATTACTTGCATATTGAAGGTCAAGGCATCCCGGGGAGTCTGCATTACGAGACAGTCTTGCAATCCGCCCCGGAAGACCCTGTGACGTATGAAGCGCTCGAAGCGGAGGACATCGCCTGCCTGTTGTTCACCGGCGGCACGACTGGCCTCCCCAAGGGGGCTCAGATCAGCCACCGCCAGGTGTGCTGGAATGTGCTCAACACGGTGATTCATGACCTGCACCACGACGACACCTACCTGTGCGTTTTCCCACTCTTCCATGCCGGGGGACTGTTCGCCTACGTCTCTTCGCAGATAATTTTTGGGAATACCACCATCCTCACCCGCCAGTTCGACCCTGTTCAGGTTCTGGAGTTGATTGAGCGCGAGCGTGTTACCGTGTTTGCAGGTGTGCCAACCATGTATCAGGTCATGACGCAAGCCGCCACCTGGGAGCAGGCGGACCTCTCCAGTTTGCGCTTTTGCACTTCGGGCGGCGCCCCGCTTCCCGTGCCCTTGATCGAGCAATACATCCAACAGAAAGGCATCCGCTTCAAGCAAGGATTCGGCATGACCGAATTCGGTCCCGGTCTGTTTGCCCTGGCGCCCGAGGACGCCACCCGCAAGGTAGGCAGCATCGGACGGCCTAACTTCTTTGTGGATGTGCGCGTAGTCGACGAGCACAACCAGCCGCTTGGCCCGAACCAGCCCGGCGAGCTGGTTTTGAAAGGGCCCTCCCGCTGTTCAGGGTATTGGAACAACCCGGCAGCCTGGGCTGCGGTCATCGATGAAGACGGCTGGTTCCACACCGGCGACATCGTTGAACACGATGCAGACTGGTATTTTTACGTGCGCGATCGCAAGAAGGATATGTTCATCTCCGGGGGCGAGAACGTATACCCGGTAGAGATCGAAAATGTGCTCTATAAGCATGCAGCAGTTCATATGTGCGCGGTGATTGGCGTGCCGCACAAGAAATGGGGTGAAGTCGGTAAAGCCTGTGTGGTGCTCAAGCCAGGCGCATCTGCCGACGAAGCCGAGCTGCTCGACTTCATGGCGCAGCATCTGGCGCGTTTTAAAGTGCCCAAAAGTGTGGTTTTCTTGGAGGCGCTGCCGCTCTCCAGTATGGGCAAGATCCTCAAGCGCGATTTACGCGCTCAGTTTGTAGACCAATAAATCGACAATATTTATGAAAGGAATAACCATGTCCACTGTAAACACTCTGCCCGGAATAGAATCTCGCATGATCCAGACCGCCCGGATCAATACCCATGTGCTGTTCAGCGGTCAAAAGGATGGCACCCCGGTTGTGCTTGTGCACGGCAACTTTTCAGCAGCCACTTATTGGGAAGAGACCATGCTCGCTCTCCCCGGTGAATACCGCTGCATTGCCCCGGACTTGCGCGGCTATGGAGATACGCAAGACCTGCTCGTCGATGGTAGGCGTGGCGCTCAGGATTGGTCTGACGATTTGAAAGCCCTTTCGGATGTGTTTGGCGATCGCCCCGCCCATCTTGTGGGCTGGTCGCTGGGTGCAGCCGTGCTGATGCAGTTTGCCCTCGATTACTCGGCGTTGGTCTCATCGCTCACTTTCATCAGCCCGGTCAGTCCTTACGGTTTCGGCGGCACCAAGGGTTCGGATGGAGCCCCCTGCTACGCCGATTTCGCCGGCTCTGGCGGCGGTGTGGTTAACCCCGAGTTCGTAAGGCGCATCAAGGAAGGCGATCGCAGCGCAGATGACCCCAACTCGCCCCGCAATGTCATCAATACCTTCTACTATAAAGCTCCGTTCCGCGCTGGCCGTGAGGAGGAGTTCCTCAGCGCTGCGCTGTTGGAAAAGATGGGTGATGACCGTTACCCCGGCGATATGACCCCCTCCCAAAACTGGCCTAACGTCGCTCCCGGTAAATGGGGACCTATCAACGCCACTGGACCCAAGTTTTTTAATACCAGCGCCATTGCAGATATGCCCTCGAAACCGCCGGTCCTGTGGGTGCGCGGCGACGCTGACCAGATTGTCTCTGACAATTCTTTGTTCGACTTTGGGACATTGGGCATGATGGGGTTGGTCCCCGGTTGGCCCGGGGTCGAGGTTTATCCGCCCCAACCGATGGTTTCGCAAATGCGCGCGGTCCTGGACGGTTATCAGGCCAATGGAGGCAGCTACCAGGAGGTGGTGGTTGCCGATACTGCTCACAGCCCGCACATCGAGAAACCGGCTGAGTTTCTGGGTGCTTTCCTGACCTTTCTAAAGAGCGTATAGCCCGCCTGGGAACGCCTCAGATCACGGAGGTCCACATCGGGCAGCTTCCCAGCATACCGATTAATCACAACACAGATAGCAAACCATAGGAGCAGCATATGAGCACTAAAAAACTTGGCCGCGGGGTAACTCTGGTGGGCGCAGGCATGAGCAAGTTCGGTGCCTTCCCTGGCAAGTCGACGCGCGACCTGTTCGTGGAAGCCTTTGTCGACCTGCGCGCATCGGTGGACAAAGGGCTGGACCCGAAAGACATTGAGGCGCTCTATATTGGCAACTACAGCTCTGATCTCTTCGAAGGTCAGGGGCACACTGCGCCTTTCATGGCAGATTGGGTCGGGTTGGCACCGATTCCCGCCACCCGCATCGAGGATGCCTGCGCCAGCAGCGGAGTCGCCCTTCGCCAGGGCATCCTGGCGGTGGCCTCCGGCCTGTATGATGTGGTACTGGTGGGTGGCATCGAGAAGATGACCGACCTGCCAACATCCCAGGTCACCGACGCCCTGGCGACAGCCAGCGATGTGCTTTACGAAGTTCCGGCAGGCTTCACCTTTCCGGGTTTGTACGCCGCCATGGCATCTGCCTACATGAGCCGCTATGACGCCAGCCCAGAGGCGTTTATGAAGGTCGGCGTGAAGAACCACGAAAATGGTGCCCTGAATGATAAGGCCCAGTTCGGCAGCACGATCCGCCGGGTAATGGATGACAAAATCGCCAAGGCAAAGGCCAAGGGCTACCCGGTTCCCACCTGGGAAGACGAGCTGGCCTTTCTGCATGACGATCGAGCCAACCCGATGATCGCCTGGCCCATGCGCCTGTTCGACTGCTCGCCGATCTCCGATGGGGCTGCGGCCCTGCTGTTGGTGAGCGAAGAGATCGCCCGCAATTTCACGGATGATCCGCTCTATATCATCGGCTCGGGTCAGGCCAGTGATGTCGCCCTTCACGACCGGGCTGACGTGACCAGCCTGCGGGCAGCCCACCTGGCGGGCCAGCAGGCCTACGCCATGGCCGGAGTTCCGCCCCAGGATATCAAGATCGCAGAAGTGCACGACTGCTTCACCATCGCCGAGATCATTGCCACCGAGGACCTGGGCTTCTTCCCTCCCGGCAAGGGTCACGAAGCCGCTGAGGAAGGCCTCACCCGCCGCCATGGACCCAAACCGATCAACACCTCCGGCGGTCTGAAATCCAAGGGTCACCCGGTCGGCGCTTCCGGTGCCGGACAGGTCGTAGAGGTCTGGAAACAAATGCGCGCCAAGGCTGGCGAGCGCCAGGTACCCCAAGATGTAGACCTGGCCCTGACCCACAATGTGGGCGGCACCGGTCAGACCTGCGCCGTTCATATCTTTGAGAGGAAATAGCCATGGGAAACCAGGATTTCAACCACACATCTTATCAAGCCCACCTGGACACTCACGAGCTGCTGGGAGCTCGCTGCCAATCCTGCGGCGCCTTGTACCTGCCGCCCAGACCGTTATGCACCAACTGCTATGGACAACAAATGGCCTGGGAGGCGCTCTCTGGCGAAGGTGAGCTGGTTGCATTCACTACCATTCACATCGCACCCACTGCCATGATTGCGGCCGGTTACGGGCGCGATAACCCATATTGCTCTGGTGTGGTGCGTTTAAAGGAAGGCGCTGCCATCAGTGCCCAAATCCTGGATGTTGACGTGCACGACCCGGGCGGCATCAAGATCGGACTGCCATTGCGGGTTGCCTACCTGGAGCGCGGCGAAGGGGAAGCTCGCAAGACTTATCTCGCCTTTCGTCCTGCTCAATAATGTGAATTTGGGATCAAACAACACTTTACATACCGATTGATCCTGGAAACTGGTTCGCGGCAATCAGGTGTTAATCCTTATCAGGACTGCGGATGGTAGCTCTGCACTAAACGGCGGTTGATCCTCCCACTATTTCCCGAGCCAGGGGGCGGGAGTCCGAGGCAATTTTGTGTGTGATCGGGGATATTTGTCCCCGATTACACACAATTTAGCCAGATTCTCCCTTTCCCGCCCAGTATATATCAGGCCGGTAGTTGGGCGTAAACGTAAGACCAGTGTCAATGTAGTGCTGCCCTGCAGATTGTTTGGGAGGCCAGAATGCCTGAGATCCATGTCAATGGGGTAACTCTGTATTACGAGCTCCACGGGGCGGAAGAGTCGCCCGTGCTGGTGCTAAATAATGGCGTCATCATGAACGCCGCTACCAGTTGGGCCTTCCAAACCGGGGCGCTGGCACGCCGTTGCCGCCTGCTCCAATACGACTGCCGCGGCCAGGGGGGGTCCGAGCACCCGGAAGGACCCTACACCATGGGGCTGCACGCCTACGACCTGGCCGCATTGCTGGATGCTTTGGGGATCGAGCGTGCCTACATCGCAGGCATCTCCTATGGAGGTGAGGTCGCTCAGGCGTTTGCACTGCAGTACCCTGAGAAAGTTCGAGGCCTTATTCTGAGCGACACGGTCAGCGAAGTTGGCCCCGAGCTGCGCCTGGTGGTCGAGAGCTGGATCGACGCGCTGCATGCCGGAGATCCAAATGCATTCTTCAACGCCACCGTGCCGTGGAATTTCTCGCCTCGCTTTATCGTGGACAATCCACAGCTTTTGGAAGACGCCAAAAAGCGCTATGCACTCCTGGATTTTCCGGCTGTGATCCGTTTGTGTGAGTGCTTTTTGGATGTGAATTTCACTCCCCGCCTGGGAGAAATCTTCGCTCCAACCTGCATCCTGGTCGGGGAGTTGGATAGGCTGAAGGGGCCTGCTTATGCCGCTATTTTGCGCAAAAGCATCCCACACGCCGAGTTCCACATTCTACCCGGGGCAGGTCACGCTACCTGCTGGGAGAGCCCTGACGAATTCAACACCATCATCCTGGGATTTCTAGCCAAGTATGCGGGTTGAGAATCTTCCACAGCTCTGCAGGTCCCCAATTTGTCCCAACCACGCCTGTGGAGGTTGGCAGGAATTCTGTTTAACTCCCATGAAACAAGCCTTTGCTATAATGTCAAAATAGTGTGCCCTGGATCAATGCGATTTCAACAAAAAGCCGATCACGAATGGAAGGATGCCTGAGGGAAGCATGCATGCTGCTGACTTAATGAGTAGACGTGCCGACCTGACACCTGACCGGGTCGGGCTGGTAGAGCTGGAGACGGACTATCGCTATACCTATGCCGAGTTGAACCAGCGAGCCAACCGGCTGGCAAACTTTTTGCATACCGAACTAGGTGTTAGCAGCGGCGATCGAGTATCAATTCTTGCCAAAAACAGCATTGTCTACATCGATTTATTTTATGGCTTGCCCAAGATTGGTGCGATTTTTGCGCCCTTCAATTGGCGTCTGACTGCCCGCGAGCTGGTTTATGTTGTCAATGACCTGCAGCCAAAAGTGCTGATTTGCGAACCGGAGTTTGCCGATTTGCTGGCAGAGCTGCGCCCGGAGATATCCGTGGAGCATCTCGTTGCGCTGCGCGGCGCCCAGATCCCCGGCGCTCGAAGCTATGAAGATCTGCTCGAGCGCGCCTCTAGCGACGAGCCCCGGCGTCCACACCTGGTTGGCGAAACTCCTTACTGCATCTTGTACACATCCGGCACAACCGGCTACCCAAAAGGTGCTATCCTGCCCCACCGCCATATCTTGTGGAACTGCATCAACACGGTGATTAGCTGGGGACTCACCGAGCGCGATATCTCACCCGTTTACACCCCGCTCTTCCACGCCGGCGGATTGTTCGCCTTCCTGACACCCGTGCTCTACGCTGGCGGGCGCATTATTCTGGCGCGCGACTTTGACCAGACCGAATCCTTAAAGTGGATCTTAAAGGAACGCTGCACAGTCATCCTGGGTGTGCCTACCTTGTTCCAAATGTGGATGGACTCCCCATATTTTAAGGAAGCGGATTTTAGCCATGTTCACTTTTTCATCAGTGGCGGCGCGCCTTGCCCGCCCCAGTTGATGAAAGCCTGGCGCAAAGCGAAGCACATTGTCTTTCGCCAGGGGTACGGCCTCACGGAGGTCGGGCCCAACTGCTTCAGCATGACTGACGAAGATTCTGTCCCCAAAACCGGCTCTGTGGGCAAGCCTATCTTCCACAGCCAGATGCGCATCGAGGACCCTGAGACCGGTGTAGATATGCCAATTGGCGAGTCTGGTGAGCTGCTGATCTACGGTCCGCATGTTTGCTCAGGTTACTGGCGCAATCCTGAGGCGACCGCGCAGTCCCTGGTGGATGGCTGGTTCCACACCGGCGATATGGCGCACATGGACGCAGATGGCTTCTTTTATATAGACGGTCGTTACAAAGATATGATCAAGTCTGGCGGAGAGAACATCTACGCCGCAGAGGTGGAAGCCATATTTCGTGAGCACCCTGCCGTACGCGACGCAGCTCTGATTGGCAAGCCTGATAAGAAGTGGGGTGAAGTCGGCTTGCTGGTCGTGATTTTGAATGAGGGCTGCCAGGCCACGGAAGAACAATTAAAAGAATTCTGTCAGGGCAAGCTGGCGCGTTTTAAGATCCCGAAGCAAATCGTATTCGCAAATGACCTGCCGTATTCGGCTTATGGCAAAGTTGAAAAGTCTAGGCTGAAGGAGAAGTATTTATGAATATCCCAACCCTGCCGGGAATCACCCCAAAAACGCTCACCTCCAACCGCCTGACAACCCGCGTGCTCTTCAGTGGGCCCGAGGATGGCATCCCGGTTTTGTTCCTGCACGGCAACGTTTCCTCCGCTACCTGGTGGGAAGAGACGATGCTCTCGCTGCCCGCAGACTATCGCAGCATCGCTCCCGACCAGCGCGGCTTTGGCGAAGCTGAACTTGAAAAGAAGATTGATGCCACACGCGGGTTGGGCGACCTGGCAGATGATGCCATTGCCTTGCTAGATCACCTGGGGATCGAAAAAGCCCATATTGTCGGTAATTCACTGGGTGGCATGGTCCTGTGGCAGCTGCTGGCAGATCACCCGGAGCGATTCTTGAGCGCGACCGTCTCGGATCCAGGCTCCCCTTTTGGGTTTGGCGCGACTCGTGATGACAACGGCACCCCAACCACGCCGGATTTTGCCGGTTCGGGAGGCGGCCTATCCAACCCGGAGCTGATCCGGCGGCTGAAAGACGGCGACCGCAGCATGGAGAGCCAGTTTTCGCCGTTATCTGCCCTGCGTATGCTGCTGGTCAAGCCGCCCTTTGTTTCCCGGCGCGAATCTGAGCTGCTATCAGCAATGTTGTCTACCCACATGGGCCCACGCGACGTCCCTGGGGACGCAGTCCAGTCACCGAATTGGCCTCATATGGCGCCGGGGATATGGGGCGCATCCAATGCCACCTCTCCTAAGTACCAGAATGTTGTCACGAAAATAATCCAGGGTCAACCCAAGATCAGTATCTTGTGGGTGCGCGGCAGCCATGACATGGTAGTGTCCGACACAGCCGCCTCCGACCCCGGTTATCTGGGCAGATTGGGTTTACTGCCTGGTTGGCCCGGGGAAGATGCATATCCACCCCAACCAATGGTCGGCCAGATGCGCGCCATGCTTCATAAGTATGCCGCTGGCGGAGGCAGCTACCAGGAAGTGGTCATCCAAGAAGCTGGGCACGTACCGTTTATTGAGAAACCAGATGAGTTCAACGCCGTTTTCCATGCGCATCTCGCAGGTAACTAAGTGGTATTCTTGGCCAGTCACTTAAGAAAAGAAGAGATTGTGGTGTTCGGTTTGGGCGGTGCAGCCGCCCAAACCGAACACCACACATTTCTCTTTTGTTTGCAAAGAATTTGGCGAGAGCAACACTAAGCGAACATCTCGGTCAGGAGGAGGTGTTTAGACGGACCATATCGAATGGATCACTAGATAGAAACGCAACACCATCACGTTTAAACTTTGTTCTAGGAGGAGTTTCGAAATGAAGAAAATCCAAGCAATTACCGGGCTGTTGGTGATCGTTGTCATGCTGCTGTCCGCCTGCCAGCCTGCTGCCGCACCAGAAGCGACTGAGGCGCCGCAGCCTGAAACAACAGAAGAACCAACCATGGCTCCCGAGCCCACCGCGGTGCCCACCGAAGAACCTATGATGACAGAGGAGCCTGCCGAGACGGAAGAACCTATGGGGTTAACCTGTGAGAAGCCTGTGAAGGTTGGGTTGATCACCGATGGTTCTGGTGGGCTGGCAATCTATGGCGCCCATATCCTGCGCAGCTTCATGCTCGGCATGGAGTACGCCACTGGTGCTCCAGGCAGTGTAGGGGATGTATTCAAGCTTGAGGATGGCTCGAACACCTTCATGCTCGACGACTGCGAATTCGAGATCCTGGTGCGCGATGACCAGACCAACCCAGATTTGACTGCCTCGTTCGCGCGTGAGCTGATCGAAGTCGATCAGGTTGATGTGCTGGTGGGTACAGTCAGTTCCGGAAACACCGCCACCCTGCAGGAGATTGCAGCTGAGAATAAGAAAGTCTTGATTGTCGCTCCTGCGGCCGCCAACGATATCACCGGGGTAAACTTCAACGAATACACTTTCCGAACCAGCCGCACCAACTACCAGGATGCCATCAATCTGTGCGAATACCTGCCGACGGTATATAGCAAATTCGTCCAGATTGCACCAGACTATAGTTTTGGCTGGGGCGGCGCTCAGGCTTTCCGGGACGCCTGCACTTACTATGGTGGCGAGTTTGTTGTGGATGATATCTTTGCACCCTTCGATACAACCGACTTCACCCCTTACATGGAGCAGGTCCTAAATTCTGGCGCTGAAGCATGGATCGTCACCTGGGCTGGTGGTGGGTTCATCGCCATGATGCAAGCCGCAGTGGATGTCGGCGTGACGGATGAGATGGATTTGGGCGCTTCCTTTGTGGACAACGTAGCCCTGCCGGCTTTCTTCTCGAACGCTATCGGCTCGACCAGTGGAATTCTGTACCACTATACAGCCCCAGATAATCCGATCAATGACTGGCTGGTCGAACAAGACAAAGCGCGCTACGGCGTCCCGCCTGACCTGTTCGATGCCGACGGCATGAACGCCGCTATCCTGCTGGTTGAAGCCATCAAAGCCTCCGGCGGTGATGCCAGTGCCGATGCTCTGATCGCAGTGATGGAGGGCATGGAGTTTGAAGGCCCGAAGGGCACGATCTACATCCGCCCAGAAGATCACGTCGCCATTCAGGATATGTACATCGTCAAACTGCTCAACGTAGATGATCCCGAGGCCAAGTTCTTCGAAAATATCAAGACCACCCGGCCTGAGCAGCCCTGCCTGCTTCCGGAAAGTCTCAAGGAGCGCTGCGGAGACCTGCCGTACGGCAGCATGACGGGTCAATAGTTCTGCTTAATTCTCTCTCGTGCCGGGGATTTTGGTCCCCGGCACAATCTTGCTCTAATCCCTTGCGACCGATCGTCATTCGCAGGGAGATGCTTCGTCTTGTCTCAATGCGGTGGGGTGAACCTGTTCCCACACCAGCTGTCGATGAGCTTTGAGACCACAATTAACAGCTTCGAACGAGGTAGTCAGATGGCTGAATCTTTCTTTGAGCGACTGCAAAACCGGATGAGGGGTCAGGCTCTCATAAAGATCGGCGTCATCACCACCCAGGTAGGTCCGCTGGACTACTACGGGACCATGCAGGTGAGGGGTCTGCAGCTGGGGATCGATTATGCCACCCAGGGAACCGGCAAAGTAGCCGGGCGAACCATCGAGTTGCTCATTGAAGATGATTCTGGTGACCCCACGGTTGCTGGTCAGAAAGCACGTGAGCTTATCGACCAGAGAGGAGTGGACATCCTGCAAGGCTGCGTTTCAAGCGCAGCAACGATCATCGTTGCTGGGATTGCTCAGGAATACCGGCGCCTTCTGCTGGTTGAGCCAGCCGCCGCCGACAGCATAACCGGTGAGAATTTCAATCCTTATATCTTCCGCACCGCAGCCTGTGTTTGGCAAGATGCAGCGGCTGGCGGGCAGTATGCTGTCGATCATCTGGGTCGCTCGTTTTGCTTAATTGCCCCAGATAACGTTTTCGGTCTTCAAAGCAGCCAGGCCTGGAGAAGGGTGATCGAAAATTCTGGCGGCAGCATTGAAATGGATATCCTAGTGCCTCAGGATGCGTCCGATTTTACGCCCTACCTGAACGATATCCTGACTAGCAGAGCGGATGTTCTCGTTCAATCATGGGCTGGTGCCGGATACCGTGAGCTGTTTAACCAGATGCGCACCATTGGCATCTTTGATAGAATGAAAGTAACAGGAGGACTCGGGGACCGTGAAGCTCGTCACGCCCTGGGTACGGACGCCATTGGCATGGTTGGCATTTGCAAATATTCGCATATCTTGCCCAATAACCCGATCAACAATTGGCTCCGCGACCAGCACATTGAGCGTTTTGGTGACCCGCCTGATCTGTTCACCGGCGGCAGCTTTGCAGCCGGTCTTGCGCTTGTACAAGCCCTTAAGCTAACTAACGGGAACCCGCGTGCGGATGCTTTGATCCCCGTTCTGGAAGGCATGAGTTTCGAAGGCCCCAAAGGCAAGTATACTTTCCGGCGCGAAGACCACCAGGCCTTGCAGCCAATGTATGTGGTAGAAATGGTAACCGACCCGCAGCAGCCCTGGGCAATCCCCAAACTGATCCAGGAAGTTGCCCCTGAGGCGACTGCTCCACCGATAACCAAGGCAGAGAAAATGACGCAAGACTATATTATCGAAACCAGGGATTTGCGTAAGGAGTTCGGGGCTTTGGTCGCGGTTGCAAACGTCAGTATTGAGGTGCTGCCCAACACCATCCACTCGATTATTGGTCCAAATGGCGCCGGTAAGACCACCTTTTTTAACCTGTTGAGTGGGAATCTGGAACCGACCTTTGGGCGCGTTTTTTACAAAGGGCGTGACATCACTCGCCTTCCGTTGCACCGCACCGCCCACCTGGGGATCGGGCGTTCCTTCCAGATCACCAATATCTTCCCTAACCTGACAGTTCTTGAGAACATCCGACTGGCGTGCCAGGCGCTGGGTGGCGATAATTTCCGTTTCTACCGCAGCAACCAGAGTTTCAAGCAATATGAGCAGCGTGCCTGGGTTGTGATCGAGCAGGTCGGGCTCACTGAGCGGGCGCTCCTGCCTGCCCGGACGCTGCCCCATGGTGACCAGCGTAAACTGGAATTTGGCATCATCCTGGCACCGGATCCCGAGGTTCTGCTGCTCGATGAGCCCACCGCCGGCATGGCGGCCGAACAGGTTCCCGAGCTAATGGAGCTCATCCGCAGGGTGCATCAACAAGGTAATAAAACCGTAATGCTGGTCGAGCATAATATGAACGTTGTGATGAGCATCTCGGATCGCATCTCGGTCATGCACCAGGGACAGGTGCTGGCTGAAGGCACTCCTGCAGAGATTTCTGCCAATGAAGTCGTGCAGAGCGTGTATCTGGGTGGCTTGTATGGCGATCTACATACGCCAACCCAACAATGAGGGTGAGTACGGGAGCACTGTATGGACAACCTCTTAGAAGTTCGTGACATCCACACGTTCATCGGGCAGTTCCATATCCTGCAAGGGGTGACAGTCGAAGTTCCCAGCGGGAGCATCGTTGCATTATTGGGTCGTAACGGTGCTGGTAAAACTACTACGCTTAGGTCGATCTTGGGACTGACACCTCCAAGCCAGGGGAAGGTGATTTATGCTGGCGAGCAGATCCAGGGTCTGCGAAGCTACAATATCGCCTCCCTGGGGATTGGCTACGTTCCCGAGCGCCGTGCCATCTTTCGCGATCTGAGCGTTGCAGAGAATCTGAAAATCGCCGAACGCCAGAAAGACGATCTGGCTCGCAAAGAAACGCTGATCTTCGACCTCTTCCCCGATTTGAAACGCCTGATTCATCTATCTGGAGACCATCTCTCCGGTGGGCAGCAACAGATGTTGGCGATCGCCCGGGCTCTGGTGCCCGATAATAGGCTGCTGCTCATCGATGAGCCCACCGAGGGCCTGGCGCCGGTCATCATCGAGCAAATGATGGCAGCAATCCGCCAGCTCTCTAGTGAGACAACCGTGCTGCTAGTTGAACAGAATTTCACTGTCGCCTCGCATCTGGCTGAGAGCTACGTCATCATTGAAGAGGGTAAATCGGTTCAATATGGCAAAATGGTCGATCTGGTCAGTGATCCAGAAACCATCCGCCGGTATTTAGAAGCTGCCTGAGATTGGGAGGGTAGGTACCCATGAGGACATTACTGCATTCCTTCCGCACGAGACGTACATTTTGGCTCACGTTGGTGGTGTTCGTTCTCTTATTATTCTTCGCCATTCGTGGGATGGAACCCCGGGACTGGGTGATCACGCTCTTGCGCGGCTTATCCGTCGGCTCGGTCATTTTCCTGGTCGCTTCTGGCTTTTCGTTGATTTTCGGTCTGATGGATGTTCTTAATCTCGCCCACGCTTCTATGTTCATGATCGGAGCCTACGTTGGTTGGACGGTCGCTGTTCGACCAGATACAGCCGTGGACGCAATTACACCTTTACTTTTGCTTATCTCGGGTTTCACTTTACTGCCTTATTGGGAGCGCGTATTGCGCCAGATCAGATTGAGTTCTCGGCTGACACGTTTGTGGCCTTGGCTTGGCTTGATTCTGGCGTTCTTGGTGCTCGCTACAACGCTGCCAAGGTATCCAATCACAGGCTGGGATGTCGGTTCGTACGAGATCAGCCCAACCAATTTTGCCTTTGCTGCCGGGCAAGGACAATTGGTTGTCCCAGAGCCTGAATCATTCCGCGGCATTTCTCCCGCCATCGGGCTGGGAGGTATTATCCTGGGCAGCCTGCTGGCTGGTCTGTCAGTGTCTGGTTTTTATCAGGCTAGTCGAATCGTTGTTAGTGGATCGCCCAGAAGGTCGGGTGGGTATAAAGACTGGATCCCTCTGATAACTTTTGCCCTTCTGATCAGCCTGGGAGTTGGTGTTTACCTGGCAAACACCCCGATCTCAAATTTCTTGCTGGGGATTGACAACACCTGGCTGTTCTTATTGGCAATCCTGGTCGCGGTGCTGGCAGGAGCTGGAATCGGCTTTCTGACGGAGACGGTCCTGATTAGACCGCTTTATGCCAGTCCGGTATATATCCTGATGCTGACCCTGGGCATCAGCGCGATTATTGTTGAAGTTGTCCGGTCTGTGTGGGGCGCCCCTGAATTTACTATGCCGCGCGCTTCGATCTTCAATGGTACCGGAGAAGGCTGTCCTGCCGAAAGCTTAGCCGATTTGCTCGCCTACCAATGTTCAACGATTAAGATCTTCGAAGGACGGGTGCGCACTTATAACGAGCTCTTCATCCCCTTGCTTGGTTTGGTCGTGCTGGTGGTCGTCTGGTTGTTGCTGCAGCGCACACGTCTGGGTATGATCGTACGCGCTGGAGTTCAAGATAGTGAAATGGTCGAGGCTCTGGGGATAAACGTCCGCAGGGTATTTACCATCGTATTTGCCCTGGGTGTCGGCCTGGCAGCTTTGGGAGGAGTTGTAGCCGCTCCGTCGATGGGGCTGACCACCACGCTTGGGGAAAGCCTGCTGATTAACATTCTGGTTGCCCTGGCAATCGGCGGGCTGACCAGCTACCCTGGAGCAGCGGTTGGCTCTCTTATGGTCGGTTTGCTGCAACAATTTATCATCAAGTATGGTCAGATCGGGATCAATATCCCCTTCCTGGCAGAACCTCTGAAGCCAACGCCGCCCCTGGTACCCGCTTCAACGGTTCTTCTAATGGTTGTCATCCTGCTGGTGATGCCTCAAGGGCTGTTTGGCAGGAAGGAGTGAGCTATGGAGCGTGCGACGATGTCCACGGGAGCCAGACCAAACCTCTTGTTGAATGTTATCAGGACCAATCAAGGTGCCTTGTTCTCCATCCTGATCTTGATCTTGCTGCCATTTGCCCTCACCCTGCTGGATGGGCAGTCCCTGAGTGGATTGCTGGCGAACGAGCCCGGGCAGTCCAAGTTTTATCAGGGATTAGCGATCGAGATTTTCATTCTGGCGCTGTACGCCCTCAGTTATGATTTATTGTTTGGGATAACCGGCCTGTTGTCGTTCGGGCATGCCATGTTCTTTGGGGTGGGTGCTTATTTGACCGGCATCATGCTGAAAAGTTTTGGCTGGGATTTGTTACCAATTGTCGGGCTGACGGTCGTTGCGGGGATTGTGATGGCCCTGCTGTTCAGTGTGGTGCTGCCGCGTGTCAAGGGAGTGACCTTTGCGTTGGTGACACTCGGCATCTCTTACGTTTTCTTCATCGTCATCCAGTCGCGCGAGCTGGTGGACTATGCCGGCGCCGAAATTGGCTTGCAAGGGGTCACCGCGCCGGATTGGATCAATCCTTCCAACCATCGGCTCCGCTTTTACTTTATCACTCTGGCTCTTCTATTCGTGGTTTATTTTTTCTACCGGCGCTTCATTGATTTGCCCACCGGGCGGGTTTGCATAGCCATTCGCGAGAATGAAAACCGGGCCACCATGTTGGGTTATAACACCTTTTACTTCAAGCTGGTGGCGCTGATCATCTCTGCTGTCACCGCAGCCCTGGCTGGCACCATGCATGGCGTCTTTTCACCGCTCATCCGGCCGGGGGTTGCCAGTGTTGGGTTCACGATTACGGCGTTGTTGATGGTTCTGATTGGCGGTATCGGCACGCTCAGTGGCGCGCTGATTGGCGCGTTTGTCTTCAGGCTATTGTCGTTCTTCCTGGAAAGAATCTTCATGGGCAGCTCCCAGATAATCATTGGGGTGGTTTATGTCCTGATTGTGCTCTTCCTGCCCTATGGGATTGTCGGGACGTGGAAGCTGCGCTCCTATCAGCTCAAGGATGGCTGGGATAGATTGGTTAGGTTATTAACCGGTCGTGGCGCCAGTGCTCCTGAGCAGGAATAACCGACCATTGCGCTCTACCTCATCAATGGCCTTCCCAAACGAAAATGCCGCCCTGCGGGTATACACCTTGGGCGGTTTTCGTGTTTTGCGAGATGGGGCGCAGGTCGAGCCGAAGGTCTGGGGGCGTGAAAAGGCGCTTCATCTTTTCCAGTTTCTGGTCACCCACCGCAACCGCTATATGCACAAAGAGCAGATTGTCGACCAATTGTGGCCAGAAGCACCCTGGCAGGCAGGCGACCGGGATTTTCGAGTGGCTTTGAACGCGGTCAACCGTGCGCTCGAGCCCGATCGGGCGCCGCGGGCCGTGGCGCGCTTTATCAACCGGGTCGATCTTACTTATGGTTTGGACCCAGAACAGGTCTGGGTGGATGCAGATGCTTTCGAGGCTTACCTTACTAAAGCGAACCGCTCGCTGCTGGAGCAACCATCGGCTGCGGTTGAAAGCTACTGGGCGGCCATTGATTTGTATAACGGTGAATACCTGCCGGACCGACGGTATGAGGACTGGGCATCCGCCGAGAGGGAGAGGTTGGGTGTTCTTGCATTGAGTGCCATGACTAAGCTCGCTGATCTGGAAGTGGCCCGTGCCCCGCGTGAAGCCCTGCGTTTATCGCAGCGCGTGCTTTCTCTGGAACCCTTGTGGGAGGAAGCTTATCGGGCGCAGATGCGCGCCTACCAGGCTTTGGGCAACCGTCCAATGGCTTTGCGCACTTATATGGATTGCGTAAATGTTCTAAACGAAGCCTTATTGATTGAACCATTACCAGAGACACGGGACTTATATCTGGAAATCAAAGGGAATGGCAAGCAATGAAATCGAGTCACCCCATTTGTGATCAATTTCGTCCGTTCCCAAATGCTGTATGGAAGGGAATCAGCCATGAATAATGACCAACGACACGTTGCATCCTTTGTTATCCGTTTCACCCAGCATACGTGGAAGGATCAGCAGGGCGAGCCGCGACTGCAGTGGCGCGGCCAAATTCGCCATGTGCAAGACGACCAACAAATATCGTTTACCGACCTGGAGGAAGCCTTATCTTTTATGCGCCAGCACCTCACCCAACTGACCTTGGAAGCCGCGGCTGGTGAGAGTCACTCCGGGCAGGAGTCCCTCTTGCGCGAGAGCTTCAAGCTCTGGGAGGGGCTGGTCTCTTCTTACACGGACATGATGAAAGCAACGATTGAGCGCACCTTTGGTCAGTCTGAAGTCTTGAAGGGAGAGGTGGAAGGAGCCGTAGAACGGGCATTACAGTCCTGGGATGTTACCGCCGGTGCCGATACTCTGAAAGTAACTGCTGCGTTAGACAGATTGAACGCCCAGATACACACTTTGGTGGGTAAAATCCAACAGCTGGAGGATGTTTTAGAGGGGGATGCTTAAGCGCCTGCTTAGACTGTCCATTTCCAAACCGAGGCGGCCATAGTGATACCGCCGCCGCTGGCGCAAAACAAAACGACTTGCCCTGCTTTTGGCCCGCGCCCCTGGGCGATCGCATCATCCAGGGCCATGGCTACACAAGGCGAGCCAGTGTACCCCCATTTGTGCATCACCCAATGCGTCTTTTCAATCGGCTGCCCAAGCAGAGCCATCATGTGCTCGATTGTCCGCAGGTTTAGCTGGGTGAACAGAAATAAATCAACATCCTTAATTGCCAGGTCAGCTTTATCCAAAGCCTTTTGGATGAGTTTGGGCCAATATTCCGTATTGAAGGTCTTGGGAAATTTCTTGACGAACTCGACCTTCGGGGGGCCATAAATCTCCAGGTTCTCAGGGGTGCACGGACGGAATGTGCCCCCACTGTAAATTCCTAAAGCATCGTGATAATCGCCCACGGCCAGCAGGCTGCTGCCGAGAAAACCAGGATGGTCGCCTGCCCCAAGAACCACTGCCCCGGCGCCATCCGCAAACAGGTTAGCCGTTTTCTTATCCGCCAGATTGAGAAAGCGGCTCATGCCATACCCGCCTGCTACCAGGATGTAACGCATTTGGGTGTCGGTGCTCAGATAGCGCGCCCCCTGGTCCAGTGCAGTGACCCATCCAGCACAGGCGCTGTTCACATCATAGCAGCCGGCGTTTTCCGCAGCCAGCTTGGCCTGCACAACCACAGAGGTGCTTGGCGAAAGGTAGTCTGGCGTGTCGGTTGAGACGATGATCAGGTCTAAGTCGGCAGGTTGGATACCTGCCCGGTCCAGCGCTTTTTGGCTGGCGGCAACCACCAAATCCGAGGTGGTTTGCTCTGGTGACATCCAGCGTCGCTCACGGATGCCCACGTTCTCGATCAGCCACTCGCTGGTTGATTCACCCAGGATCTGGTCTATCTCTGCGTTGGTAACCACGCGCTCCGGTACGTAACTTCCCGTCGATAGAATCTGTGCGTGTCTTGTCATTTTCTCCCTGATCTGTAAACTGTTGACTGAATTTTAGTGGATCGACTGGACCGAATTGCGCATGGCGCTATTTGCGGCCCTAAACATCTATTTCGAGAGGCACAAACTGGCGCATGAAATCCTGGGCCACCTCCCACTCCACGAAAGCAATCTCCTGATCGCTTTGGACATGGCGGATCGTTCCCCGATAAGCGTGCTTCGCTTGGCCCTGCAGCCCGTCGATAAGCGACAGTTCGGAATACACGAAGCGAATCACAAAGGAGCTGATACTGGGTGGTTCCTGGCTATCCATACGAGAGCAAGCCTCCACACTTAACATACCAAAAACTTGTTGCTGTGGAGTTTCAAGCTAGTGTGTTAATGTTTCGTACAACGCTTCCGTATCAGAAGAGGGCGACACATCAATTTCGCTCCGTAAGGTATGCACACAGCGCTGATAAATGCGACCTACTTGCCCGCGATCCCCCAGCCGGTCGTATGCCAGCATCAGATGCCGGTAAGCTCGCTCCCAGCAGTTGTCCTGGGCCAGAATGCGCAGATTGAGCTGAATGACCTCCTCATAGCGCTTTTCCCCCAATAGCAATTCAGATAACCGGTCGGCGTTCTGCAGGAATAAGACAGCCAGTCGTTCCCTTTCAGCAGATGTCCATGTTTCATAGCGTACATCCGGCAGGTATTCGCCCTGATACAACTCCATAGCATATTCCAGGTGAGGCATTGCTTTTTTGGGGAAATTTTCGATGAGTTTCTCCGCCTTCTGGATGGTCCTCAGGAACTCTTCCGCATCCAGCCACAGGTCCGCATCTAGTCTTAAGGTATAGTTTGAGCCTTCGCGCATCACGTAGGCTGAGTCGCTCCCTGGTTCACGGTCTGGCTCGAGGACGTGATATAAGGCATTGAGCACATTTCTAAAATTGCGGTTAGATGTCTCTGGGTCCAGGTTTGGCCACAAGGTTTCGGCAATCTGCTCACGGCTCAATGGCGTCCCGCGATTGGTAACCAGAACTTGGAATAACTGGCGAGCTTTTTCTCGATTCCAGCTATTCCCTGGCACCTGTTCATCGCCGCGCCAGATTGTGAACGTCCCCAATGTGGTAACTCGCAATTGGTACCCAGGATGCAGCGATATACCCGAGAGCTCGAGCGCTTCAAGCAGGCGGCAGGCGTAATTCCGTTCCCAATCTCTGTCTCGCGCCAGGATCAACAGGGGGATGAGTGATCGCACATCTGGCGGTCCCAAGATCGAAGGTCTGGTGAACAAAAATTCATACCAGCCTTCCCGGGATGTGGTCAGCACCTCTGGAAGTATTTGCTCGAGGCGCATCAGATCCTTCTGCCGGTACAGCCCCAAACAGAGCCACAAACGACTCGCGCACCTGCCGAATGGATCGCCACACTCATGGAACGAACGCGCCGATTGGCCCAACCATTCTTCTGCAGCAGTAAACTTGCTGGCAAGTACCAGGCTGGCGCCCATCGCCAGACGAACCAGGGACGCTATCCACTCGTCCCCAGCTTGTACAGCGATCTCGATGCCTTCCTGGGCGACCTGAAGGGCTGTGGCAAGATCGCCCTGGAATCCATTGACGCGACATAAACCCCAATAAGCCTCCACACGCAAGCGCGGTACGGCCAATGAACGGCTGATCTCGATGGATTTCTCGTATTGTTGCCGCGCCAGCTCGAAGCGTCCTGCCTGGGTAGGCGGCTTATCCGGCAGCGGGAGTGTCAGTGCATGTCCCTGTCGCATGTGACCCACTGCAGTGATAAAAAGTGAATCCAGGGTTGTGCCGCGCTGTGTGCCTTCCAATGCTGTGTTATAGGCTCTCACTTCCCTGCCCTGGAAAGAATCCACCAGGGATAGCAGCAGCAGCGTCTCGCGATGAGCACGGGGGGTGAGCACCGGCTCCTGGCGCTCGGCCTGGGTGCGGGTTTCCAATTCGCGCCTGGCTTCTTCCAGCCGGCCAGTGCGCAGCAACACTCGGGTAAGTAACTGTGAATCGGATGGCCCCTCGGCTCGTAGCGCTGCGGCCTGCTGGCGCAGGCGCTCGGACTCATCCGGGTGTCCGGCGTTAAGCCGGTTTTCTGCCAGAAGCTCGTAAAGCCGGGCATGGGAATCGCGGCTCTCAATCCCATCACTTAGCCGGATCGCCTGTTCGAGGAGTTTCTCAGCCTGGCTGGGATCGACGGTGTCCAGGTACACTCGGGCTTGACCTCTTAAGGCTCGGCTGATCCCTTCGAGATGGCCTCGCGCTCTCCAAATCGTCTCTGCCTGTTGGTACCAGCCTAACGCTTCCTGAAAACGGCTGCGGAGACGGGCCAGCTCACCCAGGTAAAACAACAGGGCGGGATGCTGTTGCAGTGTGGTTGGCGGCATCCCCTCCAGGTAGAGCGCAAGCGTGTCTAATCGACCGCTGGTGATCAATTGACTCCCATGTACATCCAGCAGCGAAGCTGCCTGTTCCCAGACCTGTCCCTGGATGAGGTGATAGATTGCGGAGTTGATTTCCTGGCGTGAACTCATAGTAGGCAGCCGCGCGCCCATGCCACTCCTGCCGTTTTTCATCCGGCGCCTGCATCTGGAGAAAATCGTGAAAAACCTTGTGGTATCTCAAGGTGCCATCGCTTTGTTCAACGATAAACAATTCCTGGCGTCTCAGGTAAGTCAGCATAGCTGCGCTTTCGGGGCGAGCCTGAGTGGGCTTGTAGCTTAGTGCATCGCAGGCATCTGGGGTCATCTCGCGCAAGGTGGCAGAGACCAGCAGGAAGTCCTGGACATCCTTGGGCTGGTGTTCAAAAACTTCGTGAGCCAGGATTTCGAACAACCTGTCGGGTGAAGCCAGGCTGATGCCATTGGTTTCGTTATTGACTTGCATCTGTTGTCGGGCGAGGGATTCCGTCAAAGAGATCAAGGATTTACCGCGCAGGTTTTGCCAGATGAGTTGCAGGGCGATGGCCCAACCTTCTGTGTAATCCAGTAGCTCATTCACTTCTTCTGGAGTTAGTTCAATGCCGTAAATTTCCCCAAACAGCAGGCTGATTTCATTTGCATTAAACGCCAGTACTGTTTGGTCGATAGTCAGCACTTCGCATCGCAAGCGCCAACGCGACAGGTTTGGCAAGGTGATCGGGGGTCGTCCAGAAATCAAGATGTGCAGGTGAGGCGGAGCCAGGCCGATCAGCCGATCCAGGATGTGCGCAATATCGGTCACTTCAGTGATCAGTGGAGCATCGTCGAGAACCAATAAGGTGGGGCAATCGAGATGATCGATCAATACATTGATGTACTGGTCGATAACCCGCGCCCATGGCAGCGCGGATTGAGAGATATCCCAGGACTCCAGGTAAGGTGTTGGCAATCCTTCCAAATCTGGCAGGGCATGCTGGGTTGCATGGCACAGGTGCAGCAAGAAAATCAGGATGTCGCTGTCTTCACTGGTGACCTGATACCAGATGATCGGCTGGAACTGATCGGCGAGCACACTTAATGTGGTGCTTTTACCATATCCAGCTCCTGCCAGAAGCAGCGTCAGGCGATAATCAAGCGCCTCCATCAAAATGCGGTTGAGGCGTTCGCGCGGTAAAATGCGCGCCCCGCTAGGCGGAGGGATTATCTTTGTAAGCAGGATCCTTGAGAATTGCATCATTAAGAGAAAATGGACCTCAACTGCGAAGATTCTGAGATGAAAACGGCATTATCTCTAAAGTATACCAACCGTTCTCTCCGATATCGGGTGCAGTTCCGGGCTGGCATGAAAATAGGGAGAATTTTCACTCCTTTGGGTGGGCAATCTCCATGATCGCTCTTTGGGAATCTGTAGGGAGGCGTGTAAATGTAGAGTGTTTTGCCGGCTCCATCCCGAAAAAAGCTCCTCATATTCCTTAGTACTGAGTTTTGTTGCTTAGTATAAGGTTAAAATATTAGATTAAATGTGTACAGTACCTTGACAAAAGCTATATATTGCTGTAAGATTATTAAGATATGGGTGGAATTACCATATTAGTTCAGCCATTTAGATAATAAATGTATGAGCAATCAACTCCACACCCGTAGAATTAATATCCTAAAAAAACAATTATTAAGAGGTGAATTCATGTCCGATCAAACTACAACAATCTTTAGCACTCGAATCGATATCGACCTGGCAGAACGCCAGCCGCTCATCGACCTGCTCAATCAGCAACTTGTGGACACTTTCGACATGGTCAGCCTGATCAAACAGGCGCACTGGAACGTCAAGGGGCCGCAATTCATTGCCCTGCACCAGCTGTTCGATGATCTTGCTGCTGGGCTGACTGGCTACGTTGACATTCTTGCTGAGCGCATCACAGCCCTGGGCGGGTGGGCGTTAGGCACAGTCCGTATGGCAGCCAAGGCTTCGCGTCTGGACGCTTACCCGCCCGGACTGGTGGCAGATATGGAAACGGTTTCATACCTGTCGGACCAGATGGCTCGCCTGGCTGCCAGCACGCGGGCAGCTGCCGAGCGGGCAGAAAGCTTGCGAGATATGGGTACGAACGATCTGTTTATCGAGGTTGTACGTGATCTGGACAAATGGCTGTGGTTCCTGGAAGCCCACATCCAGACCCAATAATTCAATGATCACCCATTAGTTCAAAAGAAAAAGGATACTGAAAATATGGAAAATCTATTTAGCTACTCCCCCATTGCATTCGACATCGTCACCCAGGCCCTAACGTTAGGGTTTGGGGTAATGTTAGCAGCCCTGCTTTATTTCATCCTGACCCTCCGAAATGTTGCACCCCGCTACCGGATTTCTTCTATTCTATCGGTTGTGGTGATGGTCTCAGCTTTCTTGATCCTGTACTTCCAGCAGCAAAGCTGGCTGAATGCATTTGCTTACAATGCAGCTTCGGGCCTGTATGAGCGAGTGCCGGATGCGCGCCTGTTCAGCAACGGTTATCGCTATTTGAACTGGCTGATCGACGTACCTATGCTGCTGCTGCAGATCCTCTTTGTGGTTGAGATCACCCGCCAGGAGCGCACCCGTTTGCGGAACTGGTTCTTTTTCTCCGGCTCAATGATGATCCTGACGGGGTACGTTGGCCAGTTCTTTGAGACAACCAATACGGCTGCGCTGATGATTTGGGGCGCCATTAGCACGGTCTTCTTCATTCACGTGCTGTACCTGATCTATAAGATCATCTCGCAGGCAAAAACCAATCTGCCTGCGCCGGCTGCCAGGATTATGGGTTCGATCTGGTGGTTATTCCTGATCTCCTGGATGCTCTACCCAGGCGGTTACTTGATGCCGGTATTGATCAATAGTGAAGGCGGAGTGGTTGTGCGGCAAGTGATGTATACAGTTGCCGATATCAGCTCGAAAGTGGTCTACGGTGTCCTACTAGGCCTGATTGCTCAAATCCGCAGCCAAGCGGACGGTTACCAGCCAGAGTAAAACGGTCGTAACAGCTAACTATAAAAATCAAGAAGGGACCAGATTTTTTGGTCTCTTCTTTTTTGATTCTCAGGAATTTCTGTGGGGAGTTCCAGATTTGATGTTGAGCGCGCGCGGCTTGGTGCGCTCACACCCAAAATCTGGAGTGCTGCCCCAGTAATTCTAAAAGCCCCAATTTTTTTTGTAGAAGCAGGGAAAGAATTCTTACCTCTGACCTTAGGATAATGATTTCAGCCCCTAAGGCGCTCACTTCACATAAAACTAATCGCTTGACTTTTTGTTGGGGATACTGTAAAAAAAAGTAAGTGCAGGCCTGACGGTGTTGCGGACAGCGTGGGCGAGACTTGGGGAATTTGGGCAGTCTCTGCCTCTGGATGACAAAACAGAATATGGGCCCCTGAAAAGCGTGGACGCAACCGTCACAACCAAGGAGGTGCAATTGTGATCTACCGGTCTTCTGTTCTGTCCCCGTTTTTCAGGCTGGTGATTATCGCTGGTCTGATCCTACCATCCCTCGCTACGCCCCCGTTTGCCCTCGCCTCAGAACCCGATTGGAGCCAACCTATTGCGATCAACGATTACGGCGGTGTGGGCGTTAAACGAAACGACCCGCATATGGTCGTCTCGGGCAGCGGCAAACTGTACTTGGTTTGGGTTGACGAGCGTAATTCTCGCTCGGACATCTATTTTTCGTACTCGGCTGACCAGGGAAGCAGCTGGAGCGCAAATGTGCAAGTCAACGACGATAATTTGGGCGGTTTGGAACCCCGGGTCGCAATAGACGCAGCCGGAAAAATCTATGTTGCCTGGGCCCGTGGTGCGGGTGTCTATCTGGCAACATCCACTAATAATGGCAGCAGCTGGTCTGCCGCCACCCAGGTGACCAGCGACAATAACCCGAATAACCTCAGGTTGCAGGCTGACACCCGGCCAGGAATGGAAGGAAAACTGAATGCCATGTGGCTGGTGTGGATTAGCACCAGTTACACCAAGGTCACCGCTCGCCATAAAGCGTCCTATGATGGGGGGCAATCCTGGATTAACAGCAGATTGGTGCTCGAGGGACTGTATGATGGGGAAGTTGTGGACATCAGGGGTATGGATTTTGCCCGGGCCGGTTATTCGCTGCGGGCAGCCTTGCACAACGTTCCCGTCGACAGTAATATTCTAAGCGCTTCGTCTGCCAACAATGGTGAAGTCCTGGGGGGTCGGCTTGCTCCCGCACCCAGTAGGGGTCGCTGAGTCCGAACCATCGATCTCCATCGACCCCTACAATATGTCTTTTTATGGATATCACTCAGGCACCGGAAAACTTACAGGATTAAATTCTCGGCCTGGTACAGAAGGATGGCAAGCGGCCACGATTAATGACAACCCCAGCCTGTCTGAAATCCAGGGACCGGCGGCCCTCGCCGCCTACAAGGATGGGCGTTATTATGCAGCCTGGACCGACCAGATGGACGGTTCGACCATCCACAGCCTCTTTATCAGCGAATCTAACGATTTCGGCCGGAGCTGGTCAGCTGATATCAGGGTGAGTGAAGTCGATCATCATGGTAAAGACGCCAGTCTGGGGGTGGACAACAGCGGCAATCTCTACCTGGTGTGGCATGATCAACTCGACTATGTAGGTTTTTTTGATATCATGTTTTCCCGCCGTGGTCCATCCACCGGCACGCCAACCCCGCCAGAACCGCTGATTGTTAACATCCCACCTGAAGGCGGCACCTTCGTCTCAAACGACCCGCTCGAATTGGTGGAAGGCGAATTTCCGTCGGTATTTGAAGAACTGATCGTAAAATATGTGTACAAGCCTTCGCTGCCGGTCTCTTCCAATTCCCTTGAGTCCGGTGCGCTGCAAAGCGCCGGGGTCTGGTTCGATCTGACAGCCACCACCTTATTGGGGGACCCCGTGACCGACCTGGAAACTCCGATGACCCTCACGGTCCGCTATCTCAACGCCGGCAGTGTACCAACAGAGACTCTGAAGCTATACTGGTGGAATGGGTCCGAGTATGTCACTGATGGAGTGACCCAGCTAGACCGCACAGATTATTCCGTGACCAGCACGGTTGATCACCTTTCCCTGTTCAACTTGATGAGTGAGGGTCCAGATTTAAACCAACGGGCGTATCTGCCGTTGCTGATCAGCTCGCCTGGCGAGTGACCTCAGTTGGGACTCGGGCCGAACCGCTCTGCCCAAAGTGTTCTTCTTTGCCCTTAACCGCGCACCGTCGGGCTACCCATTTTTGAGTAGCCCGACGGTGTACGATTACTGTATAGTAGCGGGGAGAGGATTCGAACCTCTGACCTTCGGGTTATGAGTGAGAAACCCGTTTCCGCAACCTCCGACCTTCAAGCCCGTCTTTTTGACCCAGCCCGACGAAGGGTGGTTCTCACTAGCCTGACTGGGAGAGATTGGTTGCTTGATGGCTAAATTGTAGCACGAAAGACGGATTTAGGCTTCAATTATCGTAAGGAAATCACGATCATGATAATCTGGACTTCCTTATGCTCATGTTCCTGTACTTAATCTTGTCTCAGTTGTTCCAGGAATCGGCGGACGGTCATAATCGGGATATCCCATATTAAAGGTTTGTCAAAGAGTTCAGTATGGCAACCTCGTTATTCATTGCCCACCTGTCCCATTAGCCCAGCGAAACGCAGCCGGGCATCACGCGCTCGAATGATGATTGACATTTTGCATCTCGACGAAAAAAGAGAGTAAAGGTTAATGCGTCACTTTTTCTCCGTATAACCTTTCACAAATATCTGGAAATTCTCGTGAAAAGCCTCCAACCAAGCCTCGATGTACTGCCGAGATTCAAACATCGGCAGCAAGTCAATCGCCAGGTCGCGAGGCGTAATGCGGGCAACTTTCTCCTGCAGCGCAAGCACCGCCGACTCAACGGTATATGGCTGCTGGCCATCGCGGACCAGTTTCGCTTCGAGCGGCTGGACCCGCTGCTGCATGAACCACAGCAAATCATAGAAGTCGCGTCCCTTGATTTGTGCACCATTGCGTCCGCGTTCGAAATTCCGCTCCAGACAGGCAAGCATTTTCCCAGCCATCATGGTTTCCAGCGAAAAATGCGCCGCAACCAGACTGCGTCCATAGGTCAAAACCGGCGTATGCTGGATGACCGCCACCTGTTCATGCTGGCTGACCTCCACCTTGAGGTGCAGCGCCTCACTCGGATGAGGCGATAAACCCAGGACATTCAACACCGGAAACTTGAGTGTAACCCGCAAAATTCCGCCTTCGCCCCGCTGCGTCTTTGCCGATGCATCCCCATACCCGAATGATTTTTGAAAATACTCAGCTAAGTCAGCTGCAAGATAGCCCAGTTCCAGGCTGGCCTGGTTATCGAAATCCAGATCTTCCGACAAGCGGTTCAGCCCATAAACCACATGCAGGCAGGTGCCGCCGTAGAAGTTCAAGTGGCGGTAAATGGTATGGTTATAGAGATAATCCAACACGTAGGCTTGCAGGACTTCCTTTAGGATGATGCGTTTGGTTTCAAGAGCGAGTAGCGGATCTTTACTAACCAGGACGTTCTGTAAAGTCTGGATCAGCGTCGCCATACGTTAACCTCCAGATTATTCTGTACGTGCCGCATTTTCGCGCCGCCCTTTCGGACCGTTACACTCTTGAGGACATACTCGGCAAATTCTTTGCACTCATCCCGGGTGAACTCATCCAAGTTCAGGCGCAGATCCTCAGCCAGGTTGTAGTGCTGCGGTTCCAAGTCCGCAGGCAGCGGGCGCAGATAGAGATAATCGAACAAAGCTTTGGCTACCGATGCCTGGGCATAGGGCACGCCGTACGCTTCCATTATCTGGAAACCGGAGTATAGATCGGGCTGGATGTGCCGGTAAACAAACGTTCCCAGGGAATTGACAATCGTGCGTGTGTTTTTGATGGTGATTGCCGTGAGCGGGTATGTGATTTCCGTCAGGACGCCATGCTGCTGCAGGACATATTCCAGCGAGAGGTATGATTGGGGCAACAGGATCGCGCTGACTGACGGTGCAAAGGCTGCCTCCTGACGGTGCAGCTCATAGAAGCGGCGGTGCATGTACACCCCCTTCTTGAGGGCGATCAAATGCCCGGCTTTAACCCAACGATAGAGCGCTGTGCGTGCATGGGCATCATCGACAGCATCGTTTCCAGCAATTTGCCGGAAGCCTTCTATCGTGAAATAGGGCAGGCGTTCAAAAGCAGATAAGATCGTGTATCTCATAAAATATATCGGATAATAGACATTTATTGTATATTATCCGATATGTTTTCTATTTTAGCAAGAGAATTAAGCGGCCCAACCCCAATTAATACATTTTTGAGTCCTTATGCTGTCTACCAGGTTATTCGTTCAGGTAGACCATTGCAGATGTGAAGAACGCTTCCTCTGGGGTCCCGATGAATTGACCATTCGGGTAAACAGATAGCTCGTACTCCTTATTACTGTAGGTGTAAAAGGCAAAGCCCCATTGATCATCGCCAAAGTAACGTAGTCGGCAGAGGTGGACAGGAGTGTTGCGCATCCTATCCAGATATTCCTCTCTGGTTTCCGGCCAATTTGGCGGCGGCCAGTTTTCCGAGATCCGCGGTTCAGTATAGGCATCAATGTAGCAAAACTGACTGCGAAAACGAATTTCCAGGCGCTTATATCTGCCGCTGAACTGTTCGTTGGCAACCGCATGGATACGGTTTTCGATATAGCGTTTTACTGTCTCCGGGATTTTCTGACCGCCCGAATCAGGATCGAACACCCATTGGCCTTGTGCTGACATGCTCACCTCCCTTCGAAACGCGTTTCCAGGTCATCAATATTCTCTTGAACAGCATCGCCGTAACCCCAACCAATTCCGTACGTTTCCCTTTTTAAAGCAGCCAGCCGTTTATAGAACTTCGCGTAAGTTTGCTCTGGATCGGGCGACTTGAAAATACCCTCGCAAAAATCAACCAACACAGATTCAAGGCTGTTGTAGAATGGCTCGATGATATCGCCGTAAGTGTTGGTGAATTCTGTGCCGGTCTCTACGTAGTGCAGCATCAGGTCCAGCGCGCCAGAACTATCCTTTGTGGCCTTTTGGTAGTTCCGGATAAACCTACGTGCATCCCTCAGCCTGGGTAAATCCTCGCTGATCCCTCGCTCTCCAAAAGGGCAATAGATAATTTCTTGCTTGTATTCCGCCAATACTGCCTGAATCTGATCTTGCCCCTGTGCGAAGCGAGATTCCAAAAACCGACTGTTTTCATCAGATATCGCATACAAGTCCTTAATTTGGGCTATCAGCTCTTTATTACCCAGAAGAAGGAGGCGTCTGCGAATATCTGACCACTGGGGTTTCTGTGTGTTTGGCATTACGGGACATATACTCAATCTTTGTACGTTTGATCGTCAACCAAGCCTTCAGAACAGATCAAAGAAATCATCGGTTCCCAATTTAGGGATCAACCGGAGAGCCAATTTTTCCTGATTCTCCGGTTTCGATCCAATCATCAATATCACCCATATAGCTCCAGCGTTCGGCTGTAAATTTGCGTTCCCCCTGATCAACCAGTATAAAGCGCATGATAGGGCTGAAGCGCGCCATTTTGTCCACCTGTTCCTGGAGGCGCGCTTTCACTATATCCGATTGAAATGCACTAACCTTCCCGAATATGGCGCTCAATGTATCAATGTCCGGTCCGAGCCGTTCATAGATAATGATCTGGTTCTTATGCACAGCCACGCGATAATCACGGCCCTTGGGATCGCGAGCCAGAACCGCTTCTACACTGGCAATCTCTTGTGGCAAGATAAGCTGTGGCCGGTCTTTAACCAGTGATACGATCCCGTTGACGCTCTCGCTGATACGGTAGCCTTCCGGAATTTGGTCTGGGGATCCTTCTATTGGTTGGCGGGCAAAGTAGTAGCGCACCTTGCCTGTTTTCGTCATCCCCTGGCATAAGTAGTATGTGTGTCCCTTGCGGTTGGTGTATGTGACAGGCATGATTTAAGTCTCCAGCTGATTATACCCAGCCGCGCTTTTTCCAGCGATCGATCAAGGATGGTCGTGAGGCGTATTTCTGTGCCAGTTGCTGCAGCTGCGCCTGAAAAGAATCCCGCTTATCCTGAAACTCCGCTAACTGTTTGAGATTCTCCAACAACACCGTGGCTTCATCATATACCGAGGCGATTTTGCGCCCTGTGTCCAGCAATGTCTCTACCTGTCGCCAAACCTGTGCCTCACGCGCTAATAGAGATTTCATCTCAGCGATGTGCTTCTGGCGGGCGGCTTCAGCCTGGCGCTTCTTCTCGGCTTTTTCGAGCTGTTTGGCGCGCTGGAGCAATTGCTGGATGGTTCGCCGTCCGGCTGGTTGAGTGCGTTCGTGGGGTAGAAATACGCCCAGGCGTTTACGCAGGGCCAGCCCCACGCCCGGATCGCCTTCTGCCAGGCGCGCCAGAAAGTCATCGCGTTCTGTTCGAGGCAGGTGTTCGATCAGCTCGCGGTAATCTATTGCCAGAGCCTTCTTGAGGTCCGGGCTGGCTTCAGCGGCAGCCTGCACCAGGAAAGGATCGATCTCGAAGACCTGGACGAAGTTCTGCAAAGATGGAGACAGTTTTTTCAATCCCGGTGTGACCGGTGGTTCGCGATCGTAGGTGGCGACACCAGGTTCACCGTTTTCGTCCTCTACATCCTCATACAGATCACCATACATTGTCATCACTTTCAGCCAGGCCAGGTAGAGCAGCCGGTAGTCGCTTTCCAGCAGATCGGCCCGCAGGCGGATGAAGTGCGATAGGCCGGCGTCGGCTTCCATCCACCCGCCGCCGTCTTCCGGGTTGAAGTCCAGGTCGAGCACCTGATATTCGCCAAATGTCTCAAAGGTGATGTACTCATCCACACAATAGGGGAGAATATCGGCTTCTTCGAGCAGGCCTTTCGGGAAGCGGAACATGAGCCGCAGGCTGCCCCAGTTTGCCAGGTAAAAGTAGGCGTCGAAGTATTTCAGTAAAACCTGCTTGGGATCGTGGCGGAAGTCGCTCCAATGATAGGTGACCACCGCCCGGCTGGGGTTGACCTCGATATGGCTGGAGAGATTATTAACGGCGTCCTGCTCTTCGGGTGTCAGCACCCGGTCAATCGCCTGCCATTCGTGGTACTGGTATTCGCTCATGGCTGGTCCGGCTTCATCGCACCATTGATAGCTTCCAACAATCCTTTGCCGAAGGGCGTGATCTGGAAGGTAGAAAGCTGAGGAAAGTCAGCACCAAGCGTCTTGTGCGGCTCGTATCCTGTTTGCAGAATTTCAAAATCAACCAGTGGATTGATTACCGTGCGCTCGATGATGCTGCGCAGGATACGGCGAGCATTGTCCTGATTTTCGATGTTCCAGACCATCCTGGAATCTTCTATCATCCGGTCGGCGAATCGTTCAAACGAGGCCGGTTCCCCCAACGGTAGTTTCAGCAGATGTTTGGGTGTAAGCCTTGAAAATCCGGGCGGCATATAACCATCCTCGAAACCATACGGAGAAGCAATTGCCCAATTGGTTTGCGTCCACCAGGTTGCCAGCAGGAGCCAGACCTGCAAGGGAGCAGGCGCAACCAGGAAGCGCTCTCCGAGTGGGGTCAGCTTCCAACGCCAGCTCAGTCCGCCAGTGACCTGGCCGCCAACTGCTGCCAGGATGTGTCGGAAGTGGAGCGGCCAGACTTCGGTTTCGCTGCGTACGCGGTATTTGTAGTCTCCATCATCTTCAAGTTTCGGTGGATCGACAAATCGGGCGCAGATCTCATGCACAGCCTTCAATGGAAAGTTCCCGGTGGATTGGGTGCCGGTCACCTTGTTATCGCGCAGGTAAGAGAGCAGAGTGACCACATCCCGGCGTAGCGGAAGTTCTTCCGCAATCAGCCGCTGCTCCTCTGGTAGCTTTTTTGACCAGGGTGAATCCAGGTCAAACTTCACTGCGGTAAGATCATCCTCATATTTCGACCAAGGATTCAAGGCATCGGTGCTTCTGCCGCGTCCCATGCTGCGCAGCTGGGTATTGACTTCTTCCAGGTCGAAAGCTTCTGGGTCGAACTCCCCACCAATCCAGATCAGGTATTCCTCATGTTCGTCGTGGTCTGGGTTACCGATCGCCTCCAGGAAGTTTTCATAGCCCCACACGCCGCCTACGTCTTCGGGTGGGCAAGCGCGCTTGCCCTTCAGGCAGACGGGGTAGCGGACGCTTTCTTGTGGTGGGAGAATCTTCTCCACCAGCAAGGTGTGATCCCAACTATCGCCGAAATCATATTCGTAGCTGAGCCGCTGTCCCTCTCGATAAATCACCTGGTTCAGCCTGAACCTGGACTCGTCAACAGTGCCCAGGTCGCCATATTCGTCATCCGCAGGATCACCATATATCGATCCTTCGATGGTGAACATGTGCAGGTGATAATCCTCCCAACCCATCACGATCTGCAGTATGTCGTGCAACTTCAGCAGAGTGGTATTGCCTGGCACAAGTATGCGCCTCCAGATGGGCGGGTGGGTGTCATCCAAGGTGACTTTGATCTGGTAAATTTGGCTGGATTGATTGGACATATGTTTTGATCCTTCTACTCTATGCTCATTGGAGAAGCGTTATCCCATAAGCCTCTAGCCAATCAAGAATCCGCTGCTGTAATCGCTCTCGCTTGATCTGGAACCAGCGCTCCCGCTCCACGGGATAATCTAACAGTACATCCTTGAAATACCGGAAAGCGCCGCGCCCGCTGATGGCACGTTCCAGGCGCTCTTGCAAACGCCGGTTGTGCACGGTCGCAATGAAGGCTTCCATATCGCGGTAACCCTCGTGCGAACCTTCCGCTGGGATGGAAATAAAACGGTTGCCAAAACCTGCCTCGACCCGATCAGCGTTTATTAATAGCTCGCGCTGCCAGTCAGGAACGTGTTCTTTTTCGAGCGCACTCTCCCAATCTACAGACTCGGATTGTTCATCGTAATAGGACTCGTAAATGCTCTCCAATGTGCGGCGCTCCTCATCGCTTATGCTGATCACAGCGCCGGTTTCGAGGTCCAGATAGTAAGAGATCATCCCACTATAGTTGTCGAAAGCCATTTCTAGTTCAGATAGGTCAATTTTGAGTTGGCGCATAATAGCCCGATTTCCATTCAAGCCGGGTATCTACTCATGTAACCAAACTGTAGGCTGAAAAGATTTTTCTATCACCAACTTGTGGCTAATGATTATTGTATACTTTGTCTGCGCATTGTGAAATTTCTTTATCAGTAATCTATAATGCGTACTGAATCTCACCAGGTCTCACGCTAATTGCACGCAGAACGGAGCGTTGGGTAGCTGGCATTAGTCACCATCGGCTCATAATGTTTAATTTTATCACCGTGGGTTGCATGGGTACCCTACCCACGGTGGGTAAAAAAAACGACCAGCATCTGGCGCTCTGAACCGGCGCTGGTCGTTTTCATTATCTTCACGCGGATTTCCGGTTTCTCCTTCACTCTGTCTACCGATAGCTTGCACAATCATATGTTCACTGTGCATTGTCATTTATAGTTGGCAACCGAGCTCGATTCAGACTGTCTCACCGGTCAACGCTGTGGCTCCCTGCAGATTACGGGCTGGAGCACCTTTCCGGTATTCATCGGGAAACCTTATTCAGAAGCAAAACTTTTTATCTCAATGATTCTTTGACAACACATAATTATAAGAGTATATGGTGCGGCACATCAAGATGCACTAGCGCACTACGCCAACATACTCGCATATTGCGCCAACCAAGGGTTTTCACTCAATATTGATTTTGAGATGCTCTAGAGATTTGGTTGTTATACATAAACTCATCACGAAAAACGGCTGGTCATCAAGCGATACAGCCATAAGCATAGAACTTTATATCAAATCCTATCGGTTCAATTTAGTTTCCTTTTAACGAATTTTTATTGCTTGACAAAGCGATCCATCAATCTCAGTTGGAACCTCATCATCTGCTAAAGATATGCGCATGACATTCGCAACCAGATCAGGCGTATCCACCTGCAGATAATGATCGGCACAGGGGATGCGCCAATAGGTCGCTGGAACCGCCCGATCCATCAAGATAGTTGGCCCAGACATAATCGGGCACAGCGACCGGCGCGATGGCATCCTGTTCACCCCAGATCAGTGTGGTTGGGATCTCACTCTTCGCCAACCCTTCGAGCCAGCCGACCTCGTTCTCAGCGCGCTCATTAAGGTACTCAATGATTTCATGTTGGACCCTGCTCCCGTCCTGGTAGTCAAGAATGGAAGCATAGGCATCGATCTCGCTTTGGGGGATTGTGGTTGCAAAGGCTAAATCAGCCAAGCCTTGTGAAAATCGATCACCTGACAGGATGGAAGAAATCAATGGTCCGCTGATGGGATTCAGGAGCACTTTTTGCGCAGTAGTCAACTGTGCCAAAGGCAGGTATATGTTCCCATTGGTGATGAAGTGATGCTTGATGGTGTAGGGTTTGGCCTCATATGCCTGGTAGATTTGTAACAATGCCAGTCCAACGCTGTCGCCTTTGTCATGTGTCAACAGGGTGAATTCCTCCAGACCGGCCACTTCACGAATGTATTCATCCACCAAACGAGCATCATCAAAGATGGAATAATCGTATCCATCCAGCGGTTTATCGGAAAAGCCGTAACCGGGCGTGTCCAGGGCACAGACATAGATAATCATCGCTTGAGTTCTGCAAAAAGCGCTGCATAATCAAAACTGCTGGTGGGGTAGCCGTGAATCATCAGAATTGCCGGATTCTCTGGATTCCCCTGGCAGATATGAAATATGTTCAAGCGCTTCAAAGTCTGCGTTAACGGGCAAAGTAGATTTCCAAGGAGAAATACTCCCCAGCCTCGCACCATTCGAGTGCGTCAGCGGGAGGATTGTCCATCCCGGCATAGTATTCCATGCAGGATTGGGATTGATCGCCTGGGCGCATCGCGACAACGGCGATGCCAATGATCAGGATTAGCAGCGAGGGCTATGAGGACGAGAATTATTCTTTTCATACATCTCTTTTTTCCTTAGGGAACCGGGATTACGATCTGCATCCCATCTTCACCGACAAATAATTCAGCCGAAGAATTCACGGAAAACTGTTCTGCAACCGGATCTCGGAAAAACAGATTCGCCTGTTGACCTGACTGAGGTTTGGGGGCCAAATGGTTGAGGGCCAGCCGCTTTACATTCACCTCTTCAGCCAATGCACCGACATCGCTGACATCCATATGATAATCCTGAATGTCGAAGAGAATGTTGGCCTGGTTCTCATATCCAAGTTCCCGGTTGATATCTTCTATGGCTTCCACCACCTCCTTGTTCATCGCTTCTGCAACGAGCAGGTCAGCGTTCCGGCTGTGTTCCAGAAGCGAAGTCGTGCGTACGGTATCCCCGGATAGAACGACGACCTCGCCCGCATATTCGATGCGATAGCCAACGGAGGGCTCTACCGGAGCATGATTGACCCGAAAGGCCTTGACCGTGACGCCATCCTGTTCGTAAACCACAATCGCAGAATCATCGGTCGGGAGGCGCAAATTCGATCGGCTCGGATGGTGACCACTCAGGCGGCATGATTTCCTCGCCATGGTGGGCGGTGCGGTAGCTTTCTTCCAGTTCATAGGCAGATCGAAAGCCCTCCACAATTTGGGTGATCCCGGTGGGGCCATAAACCGGCAGGATGTGCCGCCGGCCCCAAATCCAAGACCATTCCATCACGTCACCCAGGTCGCCATAATGGTCGTTGTGAAAATGGGTGATGAAAACGGCATCCAATTCATAAAGTGGAAAATTCAAACTGTTCATGACTTCCAGCGTATTGTTGCCGGCATCGAACAACAGGAATTGACCATTCACAAAAACGGCTGTAGAGGTCTGGGGACCCGCTTGCGCAAGCGGGCTGCCTGTGCCGATCAAAACGATTGTGATCCGGTCGGTGCGCTGCAGTTCAGATGCCGTTTCACTGTCTTGTTCGATGTTTTTGATGATCGTGCGGCGCAGGGCTCCTTCAGTGCCGTTTCTCTGCAGAAAGAATATGCCGACGGCAAGAGCAGCGATGATGACAGCTGTGCCGCCGATAAGAATATTTCGTTTATTCATGATATTTCCCTTTGTAAGACTTACGTAGTCGCATAAGTCCTGGTTGAGTTAAGCTGTGCAAAAGCATAGATTGTGTTTTTAAAGCTTTGTGCCAACACAGCCAGGTCAAGGAACATAGACCCGATGGAACAAGCCAATCGGCTCTCCGGGTTCGTTGCTACCGAAGTAGACTTCGTTTGCGCTACTGACGATGATTTGCCCAATGGTGGCACGCGTTGCCGGAGTAGGCACGCGTAGTAACTCCTCACCGGTGGTCAGGTCCAACACAACAAGATGATCGCGCCCGTCAACAAATTCGTTGATATAGACCATCTCACGGTCGGAGACAATAATCGGTGAGGCGCTGTGAGCCAGCTCCACCTGCCAGAGCCTTTCGAGTTGATCGTCGCCGACTATCCGTACCGCCGTCAGCAATCCATTGGCCTGATCGCCACCGACGATGATGCCCGTCACCTCGTCAACAGCGACGGAGAAGAAACTCCATCCATCCCCGTCAACACCGTCGAAATACTCCGGACCGGTAAGCGGCGGTTGCTCTCGACTGTACTGCGCTTCAACATCCTGCCAGAAGATGCGCATGGGGTTTATCGACCCGAATTCCGTGTTGGTTGTGTAATGGACACGCCCATTCACCACCACCGGCGACGTTGGTTCTTTATTTTCCGGCAGCCCGGTATTGTACGGGTCGTAGGGCGCCAACCAAGTGGTATCGAGGGTTAGCGCACCCTGTTCGATTTGCATACGGAAGGTTTCGCGCGTATTGAGATGGTAAAGATATTCAGTGCCGTCATCAGCGGGGGATACAGCGAGCCTCGGCGATGCCCCCGGATGATCCAGTTGGGCGGTGATCTCCAACGTGTCGGGGTCAATCAAGATGAACGTCGAGGCATCGCTAACCAGCGACCAATACTTGGTAATCAGCTCCCCGGTGCTGCTGGTGGATAGCCCGTTGTAGATCGTAAATCGCTTCGACAGGCCCGGCGCGAGGGGCAGATCGACAGAACGCTCAATCGTCATGGACTCCGGTTCAATCTTGTAGATGTGTGACTGAAATGCGACGTAGACATAGCCATTGGCATGGACCAGCGCGCCACCGATGTAATCTGAACCGGCGCCACGATCAAGCTCAAGTCGGGTCTGCTCCCCGGTAAAGGGATTGTATTTGGTAATGTGCGGTGCGGATTGCCCGCCCAATTGTAACCCCGGAATGGGTAACTCATCAATCTCACTCACGTAGCGATCCAGCACAAATGAGGTGCCACCGACGACAAAGATCTCGTTCTCGTCGCGCGTGTACGCAAACACAGGAAACGGCATTTCAACGGACTCAATGGCGATCTCCTCCGCAGTAACATCGCGCGGCAACCCTGCATTCACCACACTATTGGAGCGATTGAGGTCCGCCTTGTCTGTGGGCCAGACCGTATTGTACAGTGAGGCTCGGTAGCCTGTTTGCTCGCTTGGCTCGTCCGGTGACGTAATGACAGGTTTACTGATATCTTGTTCGCTAACGATAACCTCACCTGGCCTGTGGCCGGGCACGATGAGTAGCCAGCTACCCAACGCTACAAGAGCGATTAAGAGCAGCGAGACAAGTGCGATGGCAAGTTTCTTAACCATGTGTCAACCTATCCTTTTGCTTGTTGGTTTGATTTATGTTGCCCTGTGCATCCCCAAACAGTGGGGATGCCTCGATGATGACCTGGATAGCCCCGTTAGGGAGCTGCCCGGTCCACCCGCATCGGGTCATCCAACGCAATGATCACCGGCTCCATATCTGGCGGACCGGGGGCGGTATAACGGACACCTTCAAATGGCTCCGGTCCAGGTCCACCGGGATTGTAAAAGGCACTGTAGCCACCTTCCAGCGAAGGAATCTCTACAAATGTGACGTTGCGCGCCGCTTCTTCGTCTCCGACCAGAATGATGTCAATGTAGTTGTCGCGGTCTTCGGTGTAGCAACCATCGTAGTAGATGCCCTTCTCCGGGTTCTCGCGTTGTCCCAGATCCGATAAGCCAATCACACGCAACGTCCCGCCAGCGACCTGATAGTCCACCCCGACTTTTTCAAGGAGGACCGTTTTACCATCTGCGCCGTTGACATGGATGCGGAAAAAGTCCTCGTACATGGTCGGATGTAAACCGGTTACCCCGTCGGGTGAAAAGCCACCCGTTGTGAGCACACGGATGCGGAAATCACCTTCATCATAGAGGGAAAATTCATCATTGGGCAGCATGCCAATGACTTGCGCCAGATTCAGCCCCCCTTCGCCACGTGCCTCATCGCCAACGAAATTGAGTTTGGCGCCCACCAGCTTGGGACCCGAATCGTAAGGGGACGAATCGGTTTCCCAGCTTAACCCTACCGCGTTGAACTCCTGACCCCCCGGCCCGATGAGCAACAGCGGGGTATCATCCTCCACGATGTCCAAACGAACAGGGAAAACGGCATCTTCTTCGCTACTCAAGCCGCGATTACCAAAATCACCGAAGGCGACGACGGTATTACGCTCATTGAGTTCCCAGTTGGGCCACATGCCGATGCTATTGGGGAAAACAATCTCACCCGTATTCAGCGTGAATTGGAAATCTGTGAGGTCAACGGTTTCGGTGGCGACCGGCCAGCTAAACACAATCGGCAATCCATCATCGTATTCAGAAAAGCCCTTGTAGAACCTTGCAACGGTATCTGATGCGGACGCGCTGGTATAAGTAGTCGTAGCTGGTTCTTCCCCACTGGAGCATGTCACTGTTCCATACCAGCTACCACCCGCTTCACGGACTGTTTCTTCGTTGACTTCGGGCAAACCGACGATGTTATCAAAGCCCATACCAGCAGAAAGGATCATCGGTTCGTCACGCCAGTAATCCGCCGCGACCAACTCACCGTTATGCAGTTGTGCAAGCGGGCCGATTTCGAGTTCAGCCTGTGGTCCGACTAGTCCGACAAGCGCAATACCAACCACAGTGGCGCTGAGCGCAGCCCACCACTGAAGGTAGACAGGCCTTTTCGCACCGTCGCTGGCCGGATTGGCTCTCCGGTAGGCGTCTTGCGCCCAAAGCAGCAGCAAGAGCAGGCTCACGCCAATAAAAAGAAACGAGGGGGCGAGCCAGCCAGATAGAACCGAGTGAATCGCATTGAACACGATGACCAAGATGGCAGCACCACCCAAAATGTGCGGTGTATACCGTTTGGCGACACCGAACGCCACGAGCAGTGCCGCGACGATGCCAACGATGTTCCCGGCGACCCGCAGAGGCTCAACGAGGTTGGTGGCAACGTGGATTGCGATATCAATGATGTTCCAGACGATGAGCAATGTTGGAAACCAAAGGTATTTTCGATGTTTGTTTACTGTTTCCATTTTCTCTCTCCGATTCTTCCTTCTCGATCGTTCTGGGTAAACCGCCGGAGCGATGGGATCGCTTCTTCTTTCATGATTCAATATCCTGTGCTTGTGTATTGCGTTCTGCCCGGGTTCGATTGGCATCCTCGATCATGGTTTCGCCAACGAGACCGATCAAACCGGCGATGATGCCCAAACCGATAAAGACGTAGAGTGTTGTGAAAATTTTTGTAAGCGGGGTTGTGGGGCTAAAATCGCCATAGCCAATCGTAGTGAGGGTGATGACCGTGAAATAGTAGGCATCTACCCAGGTGGTAATGGTAGGCTCAAATTGATGATAGAACCATGTGCCTGAGAGGATGGTGATGAATACGATCAGAAGCAGGCCGCGAACTTCTTGTTTGCGCCACAAGGCAGCCGCGATGCGCAAGAAAAATCTCCCAATGGCTATTAAGCCTAACACAGGCATGACAGATTAAGACCTTTTCTCTCACAAAATCCTTCAGCATTTCATAATGCTGAAGGATTTTGTTCAACTAAACTCAGCGGATCATTTTTTCCTGAGAACCAGCAGGCCCCAGATGAAGAAGCCCAATTCCACGATGGTTGATACGATCGTGATGGCATCCAGATTGCCCATCATGAAAGCCGGGATGCGGGTCAGGATGAGCAACCAGAAAACGACAAGTACAGCACGGATGTAGTTGTTTTTGTTCATCATCATGCACCTACCCTAGCAGTTCGTGGATGGAGTAACGGTCGGAATTGACAGGCAGGCTGATCAGGGTGCCATCATTCGCCATCCGCAACTCGCCACTATAGACGGCACGCGCATCCCTCAGGAACGGATTGATCAACTGATCGGGTACCGGGGGGAGCACGTGGGTGATGATCAGCACAGGAACTCCGGCTTCCTTTGCAACGAGTGCGGCTTCTTCAGGTCGGATATGGGATTCCTGAATATCCTCTGTAACGGACGATAAGTTGTTGTCCAACTCTTGTCCGGCATCGGCTACCCATTGTGACATCTTGTGGTTCAAAGAGTCACTGACCATCACATCAGCACCCATCGCGTGGTGAATGAGGCTGTCCGAGTAGATGGTGTCACCCGTAATCATGACGCTTCGGTCTTTGTAGTTCACGCGGAAGCCAACCGCTGGCACCACAGGGGGATGATCGACATTGAAGGCAATCACCTGTACGTCACCTGCTTCATAGACCACATCGCTGGACATGAGATCGGTGCCCAGGTCGAAGGTATGCGCCACACCTCCAAAGCCTGACGGGGGCATCACATCCGCGCCATGATGGTCGATGCGATAACCGCGATCGAGCCGATAAGCAGTCAAGAATCCGTCCACAACTTCTTCCACGCCTGGTGGTCCATAGATTTTCAGTGGCTCAGTCACACCGGTACCTGTCCAGTGCTGTAACATAAACTCACCCAGGTCGCTGATATGGTCGGAATGGTAAGTGTGTCAGAAACAGTGCATTGACTGAACTGATATTCAACCCGGTTAGTGCGAGTTGACGCGTACTGCCGGGACCTGTATCAAAGACCAGCATCTGGTCGCCTGCGACCACAACGGCTTGGGGACCGACACGTTTGGGGTCTGGCAGTGGGGCACCCGTGCCAGTTGTGATGACGTGCAGGGCATCTTCTGTCGAAATAGTTCCTCGTTCGGTCGGTACCTACACCTCTCTCAATAAGCCCTTGGATAGCAGAATCCGGCAGGTTGTTCAGGTAATGTGTGGCACCGGCAACGAGCAAACCGGAAGCACCGAGTCCAGTGCCAATCAGGAAATCCCTGCGCGAAAGACCCTTAGAGCGTGTTTCCTCACTGGGATTCTCTTTGGATTCTGGCGCCTCGTCCTTGCGTTTTTCATCGGTCATGATGACCTCCTTGAGTTATGGTCTCTGTGAAAACCATCGGGTTAGCTCTTTCTGCCAGCATGCGCGAGCAGTGTCTGGGCAGTCTCGCCCGATGAATTCTGGTTCTGCCCGGTGACGATGTTGCCATCGACTGCTACATAGGTGGCAAAGAAATCGCGGAAAGCGGTTTCGGCGACGAAGTTAGCACCCAGCCGGCGCAGTTCGGTTTCCGGGTGCTGCGGCGTGATATCGATGCGAAGTTCTTCCACCTGCTTATCGGTGACACCGGTCATCGTCATGCCTTCAACCAGCGGGCTGCCGTCTGCTTTCGTGGCCATCAGGAAACCTAGCGCGCCGTGGCACACCGAGCCCAGCAGAACATCCTCTTCATAAGCTTCAGAGATTTTGTCGCCAAGTTCCTGGCTGAACCCGAGATCGTAGGCCGCACCCCAGCCACCGGCCAACCAGATGATGTCGTAGTCGGTGAAATCCACGTCTTCGATTCTGAGCGAGTTCTGCGTTTTGTTCTGGGCATCGGCATCATCCAGATACCGTTTGTCGGCATGTGTGGCCAGCGGCCAGCGCAAACTCACCGGTTCGAAGGGGATTTCACCCCCTTCGATGCTGGCAATATCGACGGTCATGCCGGCATCGATGAACTCATAATAGGCAATGGTCAATTCGGACCCATACACGCCGGTCTTTACGCCGTCTGCCGGGTCCCCCAAGGTATCGTGATTGGTGGCAATAATGAGTGCCCGGCGCCCCTGGAGATCGTATTCTGTTCGATCATAGTCAGGATGGAGTCCAATCCAATTGAGTATTTGTGGCAGCAGGATCAATGAAGGCACAATAGCCCCTAGCAATACGATTCCCGCAATAAGTAAAGTCTTCTTCATAAGGTTATCCTTTGCTTTAGTGTTTGTTGAATGAATCTCGTGTTTGAGAAATCTTCCTACAGTATAAAGTAAGTGTTAGATGGCCACATCTGGCGCAGGGCAGAATAACGGATGAAGTGTACGGCGTCGACATCCCCTAAAAGACATATGCCAAAAGTAAAGGGGTAATATCTATAGGTAGACAGTTGTTGGCGAAAAGCAAATTGTGTTATCCTTCAACGAACATGAAAACAAAGCTGCAGATCCCCCAGAAACAAGGCGCATTTCCATCCTTACGGCGGTGGCTAAATGTCAATCCCCCGGTCAATCTCATCCAGGTAATTGTGGGTGGCAGTGTGTTGATTTTGGTCTCGTCTCTTTTCGGCCGATCGAGTTCAGTTCCACCCTGGCAGTATTGGGTTATACTCTTGTTGCTAGGAGCGATCTGGGCGACGGCGCGTGGGATAGCACATCGGTACGGTGAAGCACCCGGCATCAAGATAGCGCTGCTCTGGATTGGCGTTTCGCTGGTGCTTGCAGAAGCGATAACCATCGTTTCCGTTGGCGAGTTTCCCCGGATCTTGTATACACTCCTACCAATTATCGCCGTCTTTTGTCTGCCAGGACGCTGGTCACTGGCAATCACCGTCGGCTCTCTATTCTGGGTGATGCTCAGCGTGACGCTCTTTCCTATTCCGGAAATCCGTCTGCAGCCCCTGATCATTGCGCTGACCTTCGTGACCTACCTGGGCGGTTATGGCCTCGCCTATGCCCTCCTGCAAGAACGGCGTGCCCGGGAGGAGATGCAACATTTGCTGCGCGAGCTGGCCGAAGCGAACGACCAGTTGACGCGATACGCTGCGGATGTAGCCCAGTTAGCCACGATGCGCGAACGAAACCGCATTGCCCGCGAGATTCACGACAGTCTGGGGCACTATCTGACGGTCATTGGCGTGCAGTTGGAAAAGGCGATAGCCTTTGATGCCGTCAACCAGGAAGAAGCGCGGCTAGCCGTCAAAGCGGCTAAGCGACTGACCGATGAAGCGTTGACCGAGGTGCGCAGTTCCGTCGGTGCGCTGCGCGAAACAGATGAATCGTTTACCCTACAGTCAGCGCTGAAAGCTTTGGTGCAGAACATGCAGCAAAGTGGGTTGTCAGTGAATTTAAGGTGGTGTGGTGATGAATACGGCTTCTCGGAGCAGCAGTTGTTTACCCTATTCCGGGCCGCTCAGGAAGGGTTAACGAACGTACAGAAACATGCCGGGGCGCAACAGGTGCTGATTGAGGTATCGTTGGACGCGGAAACGGCTGCTCTCAGGCTCACCGATGATGGCATTGGTTTTGACTGGAAAGCGATACGGAGCGGCGGCTATGGACTTCAAGGGCTCCGCGAGCGTGTCGAACTGGTGCGAGGAGAGATGACACTGGGTCGTTCACCGGCTGGTGGCGCGCAACTGGTGGTAGTGTTGCCAAAAGAAGGAGTCTCATGAGCGAACCTGTGATTCGGGTACTTATTGTCGATGATCAACTCTTGATGCGGGACGGGTTGGCCTCCTTACTCAACATCCAACCGGGAATCGACGTGGTGGGCACGACCGAAAACGGCCAGGAAGCGATTGCGATCGTGGCTGACCTGCTGCCTGACATCGTGTTGATGGATGTGCGCATGCCGGTGATGGACGGCATCGAGGCGACGGCCGAGATTCACCGACGTTTCCCGGAGATTAAGGTGCTGATGCTGACCACGTTCAACGATGAAGCGTATGTGACCGGAGCGTTGCGCGCCGGGGCGTTTGGCTATGTCTTGAAAAACACGCCCGCGCGAGATCTGGCGCAGGCAATTCAGATGGCGCACCGGGGCATGGTGCAACTGGACCCCTCAGCGGCCGACAAAGTCGCCAAGATAATTAGCGGGGCCCGAACACCCGGGAAGGACATGGGTACGGACAATCCACTGACCAACCTGACCGAGCGAGAGATTGAAGTTCTGCGTCTGGTGGTTCAGGGAGCAAGCAACAGGGAGATTGCCGGCGAACTGGTGATCACCGAGGGTACGGTCAAGTCGCATGTCTCCAATATTCTCAATCGATTAGAGGCGCGGGATAGAACGCAGGCGGCCGTTATCGCTGTCAAACATGGGTTGACTTAACTGTTCGAAAGCATCCAACTACGCATCCTTTGTAGAGCTAGGCGCAACGAATCAACTTGCGCATGGCTACGGCGACTGAAGTCATGCCACCTTGATTCTGAAACACTCCTGACTGTTGTGACTGATGCTCCGGTAAGGAGACCGACTGACTCATATCTGGAATTGCTGAACCAATCGGCTACGGTTAATATTCTCAAAACATACCGCGCCCTAACAGGGCTTGCACCTGACCTATCGGCAGGTGAAGCAATCGTTGGGCGGCCAGGGGCAACATCACCAATGTTATATTGCCCACTTGCCAAAATTTCCATCAAGCAAGCCCGGACTTTTTCAGTATAGGTTGCATTTTGCTTTAAATCCTGCATCCGTTGATTGAGTTGTGGCTCAAAGATTGACCACATGGCGTCGTTAGCGCTGAGGAATGGGCGTTCTGCGTCCTGTGTCGAGTACATCACACCATTGAAGTCCGATTTGCTGAGGCGTAACCCGAAGAAATCTTCATCCACAGCTTTTTCTGGAATATCCACGGTTGTATGGACGCCCAGGGGCACAAGGTGCTCACGAGTTGCCAGGCGCGGCATATGCACCCACCAGGCTAATTCCATTGCAACCAGGCTGGGTGGCAAGGCGTCATATTCTGGCAGCGCACCGATTTTGATCGTGGTTCCTTCAAGGTTTGTCTGAACGATCAGGCGGATTGGACCGACAAGAGGCTTGTAATGTGCAACCCGCCTCGCTGCCATATTCAGGTTCGGGCTGCAGAAACATGCAAATAAAGGGGACTGAATGTTTCCGGTGTGATATTCGTCGCAATGTCTAACGGAAAATTGGGAGCCCATCGTACGGCAGATACTCGATAACCAACGTGAAAGGTCGGACCCTGAAGCCGAGCGCAAAGAGATCCGTTCTATGTTGCGGCTGATGCGAGACAACTTTGAGCGCGGGCTGTACGAGGGCGAAGAGTACCAGTACTGGCAGAAGGTCAGCGGTTTGAAGGAAAAACTGGCTTTATTGGAGCGTGTTCCTGAGCCTGCCCTGAATCGGGCGGCTCGGACCCTGCTCGACTTACGCGTAACCTGGGAAAGCACCACCAAGGAAGAGCGCAAGGATCTTGTTCACATCATGATCCAGGAAGTTGGCGTTGACGTGGAAATCAAACGTGTCCTGTGGGTGAAAGCCCGACCGGATTACGAGCCACTCTTCTCTATCCTGGACGGCTTGCGCCATGATGCCGATAGGCGATTTTGGATAGAGAGTTTTGTGACGCCAGAGGACAACTGTGACGTAGAGGAAGATACAGGACAAGTGAGTACCGGTGTCAAAATCGTGCTGCAGATGTCCCACAATACCTTGACAAGAGCAGAGGAGTACGTACAATGATTTAAGGATTGATGCGGCGCGGCGTCGTAAAATTACTCCGTTAACCGGAGCGCAGCCGCCGCATAATCCACAATTGGACTAAGCCGGGTTGGAATGAATCACAGCTGACTTGGAAATTGATGCGAATTCGCTCCCCCCAAACGCCGCTCGCCAACTGGCAATCTGCTCGCCCTTTTGTTCAATATCCCCATTCTCCAATCAACTGCGGATCTAAATCGAGAACCTCTGGGCGGTCCATTCCCGTCTCCAGGAATCATAAGGCCGGAACGCTGCGACCGTGCAACCGCGCTCTGAAACAGGGGGATTTCAACGCCACACTTATCGTTCATGGTGGAGACCTTCCTTTGGCAGGCAGGATCGGGTCTCCAGGTTGCATCGGACGACCACAAACGGGACATCGGTGAACCGTTTCGAGGACTGAGGCTGTCTTTTCGACCTGGTCGGATTGGACGTCATCCACGAAAATAGAATCCTGGCCCAATTGCTGGCGGATCGCAGCCAGGTGCGGGCGTGATCCCGAACTGAAGAAGCCATAATAGCGGACCTTGACGAAGCCCTTGGGTAGGACGTGCTGCAGAAAACGGCGGATGAATTCTTCGGCCGCCAGGGTGCACAGCCGTTCCTGACCGGTATCCGTCGCCCGATAGCGGAAGGTCACTTGCTCATCTTCAAGTTTCAAGATGCGCCGGTTGCTGATGGCCACCCGAAAGATGTAGGGCGCCAGGTACTTCAACGCCTGCTGGCCACAGCCCACCGCTTTGCAGTGCACCACCCAGTTTTGCCGCCATACTTCCGGCGGAATTCGCCCCTCGGTATCGACCTTGGCTAAAGCCTGGCGCATTTTGGCCCGGAAAATGCGCGAAAGCGCCTTGACCGGCAGCAGAAATTTCTGGCGAGCAGCCAGCCAGGTTTTTCGATCACTTGCCAGCCCCCCAGCCGGAACCAGGTAATGCACGTGGGGATGGTAGCTCAGGTTACGGCCCCAGGTATGCAGCACGCCCACCATGCCAACCTGCCCCCCGACGAAACGCGGGTCCTGAGCCAGCTTTTGGGTAGCTTCCGCTGACATCCGAAAAAGCAGGTCATAGATCAGCCGTGGCTGACGCCGGGCAAACTCTCGCAGACCTGCGGGCAGGGTGAAAGTGAGCAGGAAATAGGGCGCCGGCAGCAGCATCTCTTGTTGCTGCTCCAGCCAGACCTGGGCATGCTCGTTCTGGCACTTGGGGCAATGCCGGTTGCGGCAGGAGTGATAGCTATACTGCACCTGCTCGCAATCCGAGCAGACATACACCTGCCCTCCCAACGCTTCGGTACGGCAGGTTTCAATGGCCTGCATGGCTTTTAGATGGTGAATGGGGATGCGTCCGGCGTATTTCTGGCGATAGGCAGGCCCGCACTGGCGCAATATTTCAGCCAGCTCTATCCCCACAAGCGACCCACCAGCCGGTTTATCGCAGCCACAGCCGGCGCTTCCACCTGGGGCGTGAGATGGGTGTAGATGATGGTGGTATCCGGAGAGGCGTGCCCCAGATACGCCTGGATCAAGCGCAGGCTTACCCCAGCTTCGAGCAGATGGGTCGCATACGAATGCCTTAAGGTGTGCACGGTAGCATCCTTCTGGATGCCGCTCTCAACCAGGGCCAATTTGAAGGCGCGCTGCACCCCGCGAAAGTGGACCGGACCGGCAGGAGCTGCCGACGAACCGCCTTCCCATCTAGAATCCGGGAAAAGCCATACCGGATGGTGATGGCTGCCCCAGTGTTGCCGCAACAACTCCAACAGGCTCCTCGGCAGCGGCACATAGCGCTCTCTGTTGCCTTTCCCCCGGTGCACGTGGACGAACATGCGCTGGCTGTCAATGTCTCCCACTTGCAGGTGGATCCCCTCTTGCAAGCGCAGCCCGCAGGCATAGATCGCGCTCAGGCAGACCCGATAGCGCGCCCGATGCACTCGGGCTAAGACCCGGCCCACTTCTTCCACCGAAAGTACCACCGGCAGCTTCTTCTCCCGAATGGGTTTGACCAGCTCAAGCGTGGCCCACTGCCGCTGCAGGGTGTGCTCGAAGAAGAACTTGATCGCACTCAGCGCAATCTGAAAGGTGCTGGGGGAAACCTTCTTGACTTGACTGAGGTAGAGAAAATACTGGCGCAGTTCTTCTTCACTGATCCGATCTGGGGACTTTTCGTAGTATCCTGCCAACTGACTGACCACTCGCACATAGTTCTCTTGAGTGCTGGTAGACAGACCCCGCAGTTGCATATCCTCGATCAATTTTTGCCGCAAAGGTGTTGACATGGCTTTACCTCCTGTAAATTGGTATGAAGGGATTTACAGGAAATATAGCCCTAATCAGGCAATTCGGTAGGTTCTCGGAATGGGATTCTGGGAGGAGCTCTTCTCCGCGAAGCGCTTAGTCCAATGAGGGTAATGCACCTTAAAAGTGAGATCGCCCAGCGGGAACTGAGCGATCTCCGTCGGAAACCCTCGGTCGGTTAGGACCATATCACCAAACGATTGAGGCTGGCGAAAATGTGCAGCTTTCACTGCTACGAGTATCTTCCGACCTGCGGAGAGGGTGGGTCCCCACTCCACGGTGGGTTATAGAACACAAAAGCCTGTACCCGTCCTTCATCTAGACGAGTACAGGCTTATTGACTGAGAGATTCCTAATTGACGAATAAGACTCTCTGCTTTTATTGAAGTCGGATGTTTTACGATAAGAACCTCGAACAAAGCCAGGCCAAATGGCGCAATTTCTATCAGGCCAATGCAGGGAGGATGTTTGTGGTGTGTGACAATCGCTCCTGAATGAGGAATATTCGGAGTGAGATAAATTACTGTCTGGGGAATAAGCCGTTGATTATTACATTGACTAACCTGGCAGATTTTCAATCGGGGAAACGTGGAGAAGGGAGTAATGTTTAGCTTGAAGCGCTCAACTCAACTCAGATCATCACCACGTATTACACACTATTCATCTGTTTCATGAGCCCCGCCAAATCATATTGGCTCCAATGTTCCACGATTTTTCCATTCTCAAACCGTTCAACATTTATCCCTGATAAGGTCAATTTCTTGCCCGTTGCAGCTATACCTGCAAATGTGCCATGATGGACGCCGTTAAAAATCCATGTAAATGCGACCAGATCGTTCTCCGCAAAAAACTCTCCAAAGAGAGCCTCTTCCAAGAATCCGCCACGAAGAGCAACGAGTCGCTTTGCAAAGTCTTCAGGACCAGGTACTGGTACAGGAAGGGGGCTATGATCAACATATCCTGGGGCAAATACTTCGTTGATGAGCGATGTATTTCCCTTGTTTAAAGCTTGATCAAACATGCGGTGGACGATGTCTTTGTTTTCCTGAGTTGACAATGTTTTCTCCTTAAGTCTAGAGTTAGCTTATCTGTTGCCATGATCAGTACTCAACTTCCTTGATCATCCGTCACCAATGACGGGAACCTCGATCAGGCGGTCGGCTGAATGCGCAGCTTCACGATCCGTGCGTGAGCTGATGTGCTCAGCCACGTGGGCGGCGTCATCGCCTACACCAACAAGAAGTCCGGATTTAAATCTGGTCAAGAAAGGCAGTCCGATGAAATAAAGCCCCGGGAATTCAGTGACGCCGCGCTTATGCAGCGGATATCCGTCTTCGTCGAATGCAGAGAGCCTTACCAGACCGAAGTCAAACTTAAAACCAGTCGCCCAGATCACACTGGTGATGCCTGCGAAATTCAGGTCCACATCAGTTATCTCTTCTGTCTGAAAACCGTCAACCAGTTCCGGGAGGTTTTCAATGGGTGCTTCCACCCCATTGCTCTCGATGTATTCATCAATTTGTTTAACAAAATCTACTTCGAACTTGTCCGCTTTGGCCAGATTTTCTTTCATGTCGGGGGCTAGAGCAACCTGATATCCTTGAATGCTTTGGATGTGGCCCAACAGGACTACCCCATCCCGCACAAATTGATGTAGGTTGATCGTGTGGCCGCCATCTTTTCCCGTGCTATGCGCGCTGGCTGCGAATTTGGCTTTGGGTGATGGAAGTTGATCCACTGTCTTGTCAAACCAGCCGGCAAGTTCTAACCACCAGGTAATGTCTTTGCCGCGATAGCGGCGAGGCATGCGGGGTGAGCTGCCCACAGAGAGGTAAACCACCCGTCCACTCTGATACAGTTCTTCAGCTATCTGGCAGCCGGATTGTGCTGATCCTACGACAAGCACTGCACCAGCGGGCAGCGCCTCTGGATTTCGATATTCGCTGGAATGAAGTTGGTGGATCTCCGCTGGCAGGTTGGCGCTGAATGCCGGTATCCTGGGTTGCTGGTGTAAGCCCGCTGCGATAACCACATTGGCAGCTTCGAATTCTCCATTGTCTGTGCTCACCAGATATCCAGCGTCAATGGGTTCAACCGACATCACCTGGATTCCGTATCTAATCGGCAACTCAAACCGCTCGATGTACGCATCAAAGTAGGCGACAATCTCATCTCGAGGCATGAAACCATCCGGGTCATTGCCCTGATACTCCGCTCCTGGCAGACGGGTCATCCAGTTGGGTGTGTTCAGGGTAAATAAGTCCCAGCGATTACTCCAGACCTTCGCAGCCTGTTGCGCTTGTTCCAGGATAACATGTTCTCGACCTTGTTTTTTCAAGTAGTAGCTGGTGGAGAGGCCTGCCTGACCACCGCCAACGATGATTGTATTTACCTGTTCAGTCACGTGAAATATGTCCTTTGTTAATGAAGTCCATTCGAAAATTACCACTCGTAATCATACGTGCCCGAACGTAAAACTGGCCCGGACGGGTACCTCTTGATATGCCCTTGGATAGAAGAGCGCCACGTCGAAAACGCGGCGCTCGTTTTCCTAGTTTTTATGAGCAATGATTTCAACAGGCGCAATGTAACCTGCGGCAATATTATCAACCATGTTCTTGAGTTTAATGGGAGTGCTTTCCTTCATCAAAGTGTGTAGCCCGAGTGGGGCGGGACCACCATCGGCTTCTGTTTTTGCGCGCATCTGTTTAAAGAATTCAAGGGCAAACTCACTTCGATTATTTTCTGAGGCAACCTCAAACCCTGCATCACTCAAAGCCCGCTTGTATTGATCAGAGGTGGCTAATTTGTTTGTACTTTTATCTGTTGCCCATGGAACTGGAAAGGATAACTCACCACCATTTTGTCGCATAATATCATAGACTCCGAAAGTTGCTCCTGGCCGTAACACTCGATAAATTTCACTAAAGAGCTTAGCCTTGTCTTCAATATTCATGCCGATGTGTAACATGAAACCTCCATCGAAAGTTTCGTCTTCAAATGGCATTGAAAGGGCGCTCCCCTGTTGAAGGGTAATCTGTTTATCCAGCTTGACCCAATTGTTTAGCGCTTCCCCTGTGTCAGTATATTCTTGTGATAAATCAATTCCAGTGACCCGGCTACCATAAGTATTTGCAACAAACCGTGTAGCGCCTCCCAGACCGCACCCAACATCAAGAATGTGGTCTTGGTTAGAAAAGTTGAGTTGGCCTAGAAAACTCTTCGTGGCTGACCGTCCACCGATATGGAATTCATCCACAGGACCAAGATCTTCAACTGTAACGCTATCAACTGTTTTTCCAAGCTTACCAATGGAAGCTTGGATCGCGTTAAGTAAATTTCCGTGAAAATAGGATTCTGACACCGCTTGGTCGTATAACATAATTGTTCTCCTTTGGAGCTAGATGCATCTCTTGTGAAGCACACAGTAGGGGCAACGATACGTTGGTTGGCAGTAGGCACGAAAATGAGCCAAACGCAATCCGATATTGCCTCGAATAAATCACCACATATTAAGTTAGAGTATCTTGATACCATGTGGCTTTATAGGTGCAAAGTCAAGATCATGGTTTGTTTCTCCCCCCACGGCAATAGCAAGTCCACTAACTATAACTACTCCCCTTTGCACCTTCAATAAGATTATACCATATATTGTGATAAATTAGGTGTTTTATATCATAATGGGTATAACGCAAAACTATCGGCAAGATTAGTTTTGGCATTCAAGGATGGCCTGCCAGGTAACTTCAAAACGTTGGCTGTGCAATTCGCTCAAAGCGGCTAACATGGCTTGCCCATTCTCGCGTTTCCAACCGCGTCCTTGGCGCTTCATACGATGATGGACGACCGTATTGATGCCGCTTTCCACGGTTCCGCTTCCAATGGGATAACCTTCCAGGCGGAAACGGGCATACTCCATTTTGGGCTGGCGGATCTCGAAATAGCCCGGAGAATTGCGAATGTCGGCAGAGCAAGCGATTGCATTCCAGTCCAAGGCCTGCAAGCTGAGCACGACATCTTCGACGCGGCCATGCCACAACTGATCCAGGCACGTTTCGGCCCATTGGCGGGTTTGGGGCGTGCCTTCCCCGAAAGCGGCCTTAGCCACTTTCCACAGGCGTTCATTGGCATGCGACCAATCCACGATTTGCACGGCTTGGGGGTAATTGGTCGTGGTGATCCGTTCGATCCAGGGTGCGCCATCATTAACCGAACTCAGGCGTGGACAAGCTCCCAACTGCCGCCGCAAGCCTTCCAGGTACTGATGTTGGCCCATCTCATCGGCATCCCACAAGCCCGCTTGGTAACTATGTCGCTGCAACACCGGCTGCGGCCCTTCGGAAGTCATACCACCCGTTTTTGCTCTGGTTTCCAGTCGGACTTCAGAAATCACACTCAGCTTGACTTCCTTCCAACCTTCTTCCCGCAGCAGGATCATGCCCCCATCCGTCGAAAGGTTGGCCTGACCTGAGACCGGAGCTTGCCCTGCAGGTGAGGCCACATCCCCTGCGTCCGCTTTGTCCGTAAACACTGCCTGCGCTTCCCCTACTCGTTTAGCTTCCACGGCTTGCCCCCATCCCACCGTGACCCGACCCAGGCTATCGGGCGACATCGCCCCTCCCACGGCTTCCGTGTAGGCTACCGCAGCCAGATCAAACGACTTGGCTTGCAACCCTTGCCGAACAGCTACCCGAGCCGCTCCTTCACTCCAATGGTCGCTGCGCAGCTTCAGCTTGCGATCCAGGGGGAAAAAGCGTCTCCCCGCACACTCCGGACAGACGTAATAAGCCCGTTCCAAAACCGCATCGCCTTCCAGTCCATGCACCGACCACTTCCGATAGCCTTCAAATTCTAGCCTACACCCACATTTCGGACATTGCGGTGCTTCCACCTGGAAACCGGTGTCGCGACCGTTCACCAAGATCTCAATCTCGGTTCCCATCAACTCCCGCCGCCGTTTCCGTACTTCGGCCTCGATCTCCCCAAAGCTGGCTTCCGGGTGTTCGTCATACCGGCCCTCCAGTTGATCGTACTTCTGGCCGGCAGCTTCTAAAAAGGCTGCTCGGCGTCGGGTTCTTGATATTCTGCGTGTCATCGTTTTTCTTCCTCATTCGGCTGATTTGATTTACTCCCTAAGTTTACTCCCGGTCGCAGGTTTCAGCTATTCCATTCCCCCGATACTTTTGCGTTATACCCTATCATAATAATATACTGACCTGCCCCCAATACTTGTACCAGTTCTTATGTTAGACCTGGCACACTAATCAGCTGTTTAGCAAGCAACCAGGCCTGTGGCGCGTGGGGACGATAGCCTAGTGCACTGTGTGGTCTGACGTGATTGTACTCCTCCCTCCAACGCGCAATCAAGGTTTTGGCTTCTTCCAGGGTGAAGAAGATCTCGCGATCGAGCAGTTCGTCGCGCAGCTTGCCGTTGAACGACTCGATCTAGCCGTTTTCCCAGGGACTGCCTTGTTCGATGAACAAGGTTTGCACGCCCAATCGGTTGAGCCAGCAGCTTGTTGTTTTTCAAAAGTCAAGTCGTAGGCTTCAATATATTCGGCCCGGCTGTTTCCATTTTTTTGACACGAAAGTGAAAGTAATAACAGTCCGAAAAGACCTGCTTCTGTATGCCATTTTCGAGAAAATCACCAATCAATTTTGTCTTATGGCAATCAGGCGGCACTTCTTCAAATAACATTTCTAATCGAGGCCGAGAGAGCCAAGAGCGGATACGATCCTGAAACACAGCAATGAATGCTAAAGCCAATATTCCAAGTGCAACAAGCCAATCAGTAGCCCAGAGACGCGAATCGTGCTCAGGTGCGCTTGGTATCACACGATCTTCACACAGGACAGGATCAAACGCATCTCGTCAATGGATATAACGACTGACAGCTACATGCTGCCCCAAAGCAATAAAGGCACTATCTTGCATCGGCGGTAATTAATATTTGTTCAATATTCTTAAAACCACGCCGTTGAGCATGTTCCAGCGGGGTGACTCCATGGGAGTCGGCCAGGTTTACATCCGCACCTGCTTCTACCAGCAGCCTGACCACCTCGGTGTGCCTTTCACCCTCCTCCCCCAGGATAATGGCTTCGAGCAGCGCCGTCCACCCCAACCGGTTTACGTGATCAATTGGTATATCCGTTTTCAATAGCTCTCGGATTATCTCAACATGCCCGCGCTCTGCCGCGCGGATCAGTCCGGTGCCGTTGTAACTGTCTTTGCTGTGAACATCTGCCCCTGCCTGAAGGGCCTTTAGAAGCAGTTCGAGATACCCTTCGGATGTTGCGATAAGGTAGGTGCTCTGCTGGGTATGATCCTTTACGTTTACATCCGCGCCGGCGTCAATCAAGATGTCCACAATCTCCAGATCATTCCGGTACGCAGCGGCGATGAGCGCGGTTACGCCATATTTATCCTGCGCTTGCACGCTCGCGCCCTGCGACAACCATACCTTGACTGCGTCAGCTTCACCTGCTTCTGCGGCAGCAATCATTCCCATATCCCTTACCCTGGCTGCTTCTAGTAAGATCTGCTCAATCGACCGGAAGTCGCGCGCCCGGGCATGCTCCAGTGGAGTAACGCCATCCTTATCAGCGATCATGATGTTTGCGCCGTGATCCACCAGAAGCCGCACAATTTGCTGGTGCCGCTCTCCGCCATCACCCAGGATAATCGCCTCCAAAAGGGCGGTCCAACCGAGATTGTTGATGTGATTGACTTCTACATCGGTGCGATTCAGTAACTCTTGCACAACTTCAACGTGCCCGCGCTCGGCAGCGGGGATTAACGCTGTACCGCCAAAGCGGTTGGTCAGCCGAGTATCCGCTCCGGCGTCAATCGTCAGCTTCAAGATATCCAACAGCCCTTCCGCTCCCGCATAAAGGAACGGGTTATCGGACCGGTTGTCGCGGATGTTGATATCTGCCCCTGCCTCAATCAGCACCCGGACGGTTTCCACATGGTTGCCGTGCGTGGCTGCCATCAATGGCGTGCGACCCCGGTCATCCTGCGCGTTGATGTTTGCGCCCTGCGCAAGAAACTGCCGGACCGGGGTGGTATCGCCCGCCTCCGCGGCCTGGATCATGCGCGCAATCAGGATAGGATCATTCATTTGTTGTGGATTCATTGTTGCGCTCGGGGTTGGCGCTTCCATCGTTTGGGTTGGATCGGCTGAAATGACTCGCGTGGATGTTTGCTCTGCTATCGAAGGATGGGTCGGAGTCTCGGTCATCGTAGGCGTGACAGCACCGGGCCCGGCGGCAGTTGTGCAGCCTGCCAACCAGAATATGGAAATAACAAAGATCAGCCATTTCTCCATCTTGCACCCTTACCCTTTAGGCGGCGAAATGCGTGCCCGTTTCTCCAGACAGCGCCCGCAGCATATTCCCCGGATTGGTGATCAGCGCCTGCTTTCCGCCGCGCTCCGATTCCCAGCCATTGAACTCGATACTTCGGAGTTGAAGCTGTTCATGCTGTTGGTAACTTTGCTGAAAGTAAATATCGAGTTCCTCCCAAGTATAGGCCACAAATTCCCCGATTGAGTATCAGAAGAAAGGGGCCGCATTTTTCGCCCAAAGTACTCATCTACGACATTGGGATTGCTCCGACCTATGGCATCCAACATTTCGCTGATGTGACCAGTGATGTCTTCAGGACTACATCCGACTGGCACTCCATCCGCTTGGCCGGTTAGTACGAACTCTGGATTAGCCTCCTGAGGGTGCGCCGTGGAATTGCAGGTGGTTGCCAGGAAAAGCAACACCGTTGTTACTCGAATCAAGAGCTTCATTCTTCAACGGCCCTGACCAACAGCCCGACATTTCGGTTCAGCCACGGCCGACGGCGCCATCGGTTGCAAGCGCTGGTCAGGCTGCCTTAAGCCTTTGTACATAATCATCTCGCTCGTTATCGGGAAAGTATTTCAGTGTGTTCCTGATGGATTCAACAGAAAAACTTCCAAGATGGCCCTCTACAAAATCTTTGACCCCCTGCTTATCATGCTTGGAAAGATCGCGTAATATCCAGCCAACAGCCGTTTTCGCAAACCTTTCATCCCGTTGTATCAAATCCTGGCAAGATTTATAAATCAAAGGGTAATAGCGGTTATCTGCTGAAACAGGCACAAAGGCAACTACTGATGAGCGCGCTTGCCAAAGATTTTCAGCCTGGCTCCATGCTGACACTACCTCCGCACATGCCAGGTCATTCTTAGCGATCGTGGGTCCTAATACTCGCACACAAAACCAGTCGCATGTATTCCAGTCGTAAATCAGTCTGTTCAGATAAAGTTGTTCATACTTCTTTAACAGAGCCTTCCATTCGAACTGGTCATACAGGTATTCTTGTAGGAATAGAATGCCTGCCAGCTTATCTTCAGCGATAGCGGATTCGAAAAGCCGTAGCGCAATCAGCAGTTGATCTTGAGTATCCCACTTTGCGATGCCGAATTCATCGCGCCAAAGTGCCAGTTGATTCCGGATTTCTGGTATCCCTACCCCCCTGAACAGAATGACATGGCGAAGATACTTTTCCCACCAGTCTTTTGTTTTTTTGGAAGCTACCTGGCCTAGGGATGCCTGCAAGTGACCGATAAGTTGATCTTGGGTTTCCATTCGGTAACTAAGGCGCGGTTTACTCAGGCAACCCGATGCCAGCGCAATGGTTTGGTGGCTTCTCGAATCAGAGTTCCCTTCGCCTCTTGATCCAGCTGCACGGTCTTCGACCACCATCCTGCCTTCGCACCGCCAGGGAACAAATCCTCCGGGAGGTATGGAATTACCGCCTCCCGGATCTCAGTCTGTGTCAAGCCGGGCGGCTTGGTTGGGAGAACTTTCCACATTGCATGTTGCATTGCATCATACATTGCCTTGCTGACCCGGGTTGTATTTCCTGGAACATTCACGTTTTCTACAACAATTTTCTCTTCCATAGTTCTTCTCCATCTCTATCTACTTAAGGGCCAACCCACCGACCGCCTGTTTGAACAAGAGAACAATAATCCAATACTCGATTTTCTTGATTGTCAATCCATACATAATCCGTTAACAGTCAGGTCGAGTGAGTAATGGGCTGCGCATGTCTCTTTTTAAGGTTAATTTTCAACAAAGCCGTTATCCCACTGCCGAGTCACATCGTGATTGCGTAGGTCTACTCCAAACTCGACCACTGCTTTTAGGTTCATCAGAACGGATACCCATCCTGCAATGACTTCCGTACGGTCTTGTATGGGAACGCCTGCGTCTGTCAGGCTGAGAATAGTGCCACCTTCGCCGTCTTCTTCGAGTGTGAAAGCTGTTATTGAATTGCCGAAATATTGCACGACATATTTCTTGGGCGGAATTGATTCAAGAATGTGCGCATCCCACGTCATCTGGTTTGGGAACACAAAATGGATGACCCCGTTGGTCTCCATCGCAGATTCAGCCCAAAAGCTTGCGCGGCCGGCGTCAGTGGACAGGGCCTGGAAGACCCTCGTGTTTGGCATTTTCAGATAAAGGCGCCAACGGATTAGGTTGGGATCGTCTTGAAAGCTCATAATCTTCCACTTGCGTCAAAATATGACCAACCATCCAATTCGGGGGGGTGTATTCCCAGTTGTGTCATAATCGCCATGATCTGGGCACGATGTTCGGTGGCGTGGTTGATCGCTTGGGTGAGGAGGATGGTTTTTGGCACATCCCGCGGCGTGCCATCCCAGTCAACTTGTACTATTTCTTCAACTTGTATCTTGGGCGCCCACTCAACCAGGCCGGAGCCACTTGTTCGCGCCGAGTTAGTCATTTCTGTAATTGTCATTGGCGGTGCATCTTTCGGGCGTCGATATGGTTGACCGGTGCTGATGCGCGAAAGGTACGATCGTTCTGCCGTGACGATGTGCTGTAAAGTATCTTGAATGGAGCCATAGGTTCCGACAGTGGTAGCATTTCGTTGATCATCTGTCAACCCGGCGCATATTTCCAGCAGGTGTGAATTTGCCCACAGATTGTGACGAAAGAGGGTCGTGAGGGTGTCGGTAGGTTTCATAATATCTCCCATTTTTTCCTTATCGTGACCGTCGGGGCACGCGCTTCACCACGATAGAGCAGAGCCTGGAATGGCGCAATCGCAAAAAAAAATTGAAATAGTCCAGCCACCAAACCACCGATCACGTAGATCCATAGCAAATTCGTTCCCCAATAATTCTGGTGAGTGTCCCTCACAGATAAATCCTGCAGGCGTACGTCTTCCAACACTGGCTGAGCAAGCATGCGCATTGCACCGCTGTGGTACACGTTGCCAGATTATTTTGCCCGCATACGGTTGTTCTTCGGATTGTGCTCAAGCTCGCATAGACCGAGGGCTTCCATCAGGGGTGGGACGTAAACCCCAAATCGGCCGCGCAGACCCTTCTTCAATCCATACCACCCTTTGACTGGATTAGACGATGACCTTCCCCAGGCTTCAACCGTCCCTTCCTTGGCAGGCTTTTGTTCGTCTGCACCACCGAGTTCAACCCAGTCGCCAGCTTCCTTTAGCATGGCGTAGAGATCATCGATGCAGCGGGCATCATAGAGAAGAACCGTATTACCCACAGTGCATACCAGGACCTGCAAGCCATCTTTGTAATCGACGTGCATCATGTATTCTGAGGTCCCAGGAGGGGTCTTGAGGACCCAGGGATTTTCCTTTGTGCGGTCAAGCATGGCCATTTTTAACTTCTCCTTTTCTACACAGGTTGTACTGCCATTTTGGACAGCTTAATACTTTTTCATCAGATATTATCCGTCTAGAATGACAGACAATAACCACCCATTTTCGACCTAATTACCCCTGAATTATATCAAATTCTACCCGTCAACCAATTTCTTCGTCTTATCGGCTGAATTGGCTTCTTTGGCTGATAGATTAGCGGCTAAAGACTTGACAACCTGGCTTATATGAATTATTATTTCTGATATCGTAATATTGGAATGTCGAAATAATTATGCCAACTCACTTCTCTGGAACTCCCGCTGAAACACGCACATTGGACACGTTCATCAAGCTGACCCGCTGTACGAACACCTTGCTGTCGCGGCTGGCGGAAAGAGCAACCATCGATGACTTAACTCCATCCCGGTTTGCTGTGTTGGAGGCTCTCTACCATCTCGGCACAATGACACATGGTGAAATAAGTCGTAAGGTGCTCAAAAGCATCAGTGATATCACCACCGTGATTGATAACCTGGAACGAGACGGGTTTGTCCGCCGTGAGCGAGATGCACAAGACCGTAGAGTGATTCATGTCCACATAACGGAAACCGGTATGGCAAAATTGGAATCGGTACTTCCCCAGCATGTGGCTGCACTGGTCGAGGAGTTCAGCGTCTTATCCGAAAGTGAGCAGGAAACTCTTGCCTTTTTATGCCGTAAGTTGGGCAAGGGAAAGGAGAGTGTCAAGTGACGTTGTTAGGCGCGCAGGAAAGGATAACCCGTGCCGTATCCGCCTGGGAAGGTGTGACAGTTCAGCCGCACCGCTTTGGCGGTGTGGAATATGTGATCGGCAGGCGTGAGATTGGGCATATCCATGGAGACCACCTGGTCGATATTCCCTTTCCAAAGAAAGTGCGTGATGAGATTGTGCAGGCCGGTCGGGCACAAGCGCATCATATTCTGCCAGAATCGGGCTGGATTAGCTTTTACCTGCGCCAGCCGGAGGATGTGGGGCAAGCGATTGCCTTGCTCTCGGAAAATTATCAAATTGCTCGCAAGCAAAAACTGGCTTCCTCAGAGAAGAATATGGTTGAGGTTTAACTCAAGGATAGTTCCAATTACTGGTATTAGAAAAGGAGATACGACAATGAACAATCGAATCATCGCTGTAACGGGTGCGACCGGCCAACAAGGCGGTAAAGTTGCAAACAGCTTGTTAGCGCAGGGTTGGAGCGTGCGTGCGCTTACCCGAGACGCCAACAAGCCAGCCGCGCAGGCATTGGCGGACGCGGGAGCTGAAGTTGTGCCTGGCGATATGGACAAACGCCTCGAGCTCGAGGCGGCCTTCAAGGGAGTATATGGCGTCTTCAGCGTACAGAATTTCTGGTTACCCACTGTAGGCTACGAGGGTGAGATCCGCCAGGGCAAAGCCGTGGCAGATGCTGCCAAAGCCGCCAATGTTAAGCACCTCGTTTATTCCTCGGTGGGTGCCGCTCATCGCGGCATGGGACAGAAGCACTTCGAAAGCAAGTGGATCATCGAACAGTATATCCAATCGCTGGGTCTGCCTTACACGATCCTGCGTCCGGTGGCCTTTATGGAAAATTACAACTGGACTCGTGCGCATATCCTCAGTGGGACCTTTCAGGGTTTCGGTTTGCGACCTGACAAATCTTTACAGCTTGTTGCTACGGATGATATCGGTGTTTTTGCCGAGCTGGCCTTTGCAAACCCTGAGCAATACCTCGGGAAGACAATAGAATTAGCTGGTGATGAGTTGACTGAAACTCAGATCGCAGAAGTCTTTTCGAAAGTTATCGGCCGCCCGGTGAAAACGCTGGGGCCACAGATGCCCCAAGGTGCGGCGCCGACCGAAGAACAGATCGCTATGTTTAACTTTTTTAACGGAGTGGGCTACGACGCCGATATCCCCGCTCTGCGCCGCCTTTATCCTGGACTGCAAAATCTGGAGCAGTTTCTACGCCGCAACGGATGGGAGAATCAACAGCCCATTCCCATCCCTGAAACGAGCAGCTGGGCTTGACATTAAGATTGTGGGGTGATCGTCCTGGGCCATACCCGATTAACTGGTATGCCTGAGACGGTCACCCCAGGAGTTCAATACAAAATATATGTTGACGCAAAAAGAGATCGACTACATCAATTCACAACATCTGGCCCGCCTGGCAACCGCCTCGCAAGCCGGTCAGCCGGATGTCGCCCCGGTGGGGTTCCGGTTCGATAGTGAGAAGTTTGTTATCACCGGATTCGATATCACCAAAACTTTCAAGTACAAGAATGTGAAGGCAGGCAATCCATTGGTTTCGCTGGTAATTGATGACCTGGCCTCTGTCCAGCCCTGGGTGGCGCGTGGGGTAAAAATCCATGGCTCAGCTGAAATTTTCGAATCGGATGGTCGCGCCATGCTGGTCATAACCCCGCAGCGTTTGTGGAGCTGGGGTGTTGACGATGTTGCATTCAAAGATGGCAAACCGGTAAGCCGGAAGGCAAAGCGCGAAACCTAGTTATTAAGCCTCGCTCCGAGGACATATCGAAGGTTTGGATATAAGCCCCTCCCGATTTTGATGTGCTCTTCCAGTTGTTGAACAACCTGCGCGTGGATGAGCAACGGCGCTTCTGGATCGCCTATCCTGAGGCAGATGAGGATGATTGTGACATAAGGGAAGATTTGGGACAGATGGCGATGGAAGTCAAAATCGCCTTTCCGATGTCCCACAATGTCTTGACGAGAGCAGATGAGTATATATAATAAAGGGAATGCACCTTAAAAGTGAGATCGCCCAGCTGGAACTGAGCGATCTCTGTCGTAAGCCCTCGGTCGGTTAGGACCATGTCACCAAACGATTGAGGCTGGCGATAATGTGCAGCTTTCACTGCTGTGAGGATCTTCCGACCTGCGGAGAGGGTGGGTCCCCTACCCACGGTGGGAATAACTATTAAACAAAGCCTGTATCTTCATACATTTCGAGAAGTACAGGCTTTTTGATAAAAATCCCCATATTTGTGGGGTTAATGAGACTGACGTGCTGCTTTCTAAAAATATCAGAGCTAAATCTGATTAAACCTTCGAGAAACATGAAGCCAAGTGGGGTAATTTATACCAGGCCAATGGCGGGAAGCTGTTCGTGGTTTGTGACAACTGCTCCTGCATGCGTAACACCGGCAGCGAGATCAACTACTGACTGCGGAATAGATCGTTGGTTGTATCATTGACCAATCCGGCAAATTTACAGGCTGGAATGTGCGGTAATAGGGATGGTTTTGACCGGAATGATACATGAGGATAATGGATGTAGATAGTGTATTCCGTTTGGTTACAAGGATCAAATCAGACGTAAACCGTGGAGCTTCTCTTCTCGCAATTATCTTCTATTCCATGAACGATCACGCCAGCAAGAACTTCGCAATCCATGAGCCAAAGGAACGAATCGCTTTATAAAATCATTCATGCTTTTATTCCCGTTGGTTACAATCGCGACCGCGAGCCTGGTGTGATAATCCCCAAACGCCAGGCAAGAGAAACCGCCGGCATGTCCAAAACACTGCCCTGTATTCCACCAACCAAAATTCGATGGGAAAAGTATCCCAACAACAAAGCCTCGGCCTACAGACAATGGTGCCCGAAGGGTGCGATCCCAAGCAAAAACCTGCCGAGTGGTGTATTTCTTAATAATGCTTTCGGAAATTAATAGCTTTCCTGAGCGGGTCTTGCCGCCATTCAAGAGGAAATCATAAAAAGCAGCCAGACTCGCAGCATCACTTACCAGGCTGGTCGCAGGATTATTCGCTTCGAAAAATTCGATAGAGTTTTGCCACTCAAAGTTTTCAGCCACATTTGTTCCCGCCAGCATCACTTTTTCTTTCCCCAACCAGTAGTTAATAGCCAGGGAATCGATGTTTCTTTCCGCCAACCCAAAACGCAGGGCGGACAGTTGCAGAGGAATCGCCAACTCCTCCGCAAAGAAATCTGGCAAACGCCTTCCATCTACCCGCAGCATGATCTCGGACAATATCCAGCCGTATTCCTGGGGATGATAGGCCAGAGTCCCGCGGGGATAGGTGGGAACCGTTTCGATCTGGGCATTCTGAATTGCTACCCGATCATTCCATAAATGGGGCTTCTTGACGAAATCCGGCATGAGTAAACCTGAGCGGTGGGTCAAGATATCAAGGGTTGTGATGCACTCTTTGCCGTGACGCCCAAACTCCGGGAAGATTTCGACAATCGGTGCTTCCACATCAAGATACCCTCGATCTTCCAACAGAGCAATACAGATCGCCGCTAGAGGTTTACCAACGGATAAGACTGGAAACGGCGTATTAGATTCTACAGATACAGGTAGAATCGATTCCTCGGGACGGACCCCGCGTCCAATTCCTAACGAACAACTCAGCACTAATTTTCCAGCGCGCCTTATGGCGAGCTGACCGCCGGGGAATGCTCCTGACAAGTGCTGCTTCTTGAACAGGGCTACGACTTTGGCTAACTTTATTTCATCGATCCCAACAGAATATGGGTCGGCAGGGGTCTCGTGTGGAAATGCGTTCATGATTATCTTCCTCGCGTACATACAAAATTCAATTATTCCAAGCATGGGATGAAATATTAAGCAGCGTACTGGCAGCGAACAACCCCGCGTAGATGAACCACAAAGAACGTTGGATGGTCCCCAGTGGCCACCAATAAAACATTTGACCGGCCAGGTAAAACATGACATAAGGGATTAATACCGGTAAGTACACTGGTAAGCGCCAGGCTATGGGGCGAGCAATATCGACGATGTAGCCCAGTATTGCCCAGGCTGCGAATAAGAATCCCGCTATCCACAGGTACCAGGATTTACCGCCTACCATGAGTACCAGACTTACAATCACCGCTGGTATAGCCATTCCGTAGACAAGCCAGCTCAACCGTAAGGCGGTATCGAAATCCCACTTCCGAAAAGCAAAGAAAACCAACAACACGATCTGGATTGAAAAAGCGGCAAAGACAAATAACCTGTCATAACGATCCATGGATCACCTTCTGCACTTCACACACGAAGAGCTCTGACATAAGAGCATTCACGTGGTAACCACCCAATTTCTTTCGATAACGTCGCCTGATGTGTGCCAGAACGTCGGTTTCTTTATATTCAACGAAATCAGGCATACGGATGCGATAACTCCCCATGCCACGATTATGGTGAGTTGCATGAAAAGCACGTTACGCTGCAGGATCATTTCGTTCAGCAGTAGAGTAGCACAAAGATTCCAGGATGCATGAGCAAGGGTTGGCATCCAAAAACTTCGAGATCGCAGATAGAGCCACCCCAAAAATATCCCAATGAAAATCGTTGAGATGGGTGTCAGGATAAACGTGCCGAGTATCGGATGGTCTGGGAAATTCCAACCCATCAGACCGATCGGCAAATGCCAGTATCCCCAGATCACTCCCAGAAAGATGAGACCGCGATTCAACCCAAATTTCCGGATCAGTTTCTCCTGTAGATAGCCTCGCCAGCCGAATTCCTCCCCCATCGTGACGATGCTTCCCAGTAGCGATTGGATGAAAAGCGAAAGCGCGAAATTCAAGATAAAAAAGGCTACGGTTTGGGTTCGATTTCCAAGAACAAGCGGATAAACCCGAATATCCACCATTCCATCCCCGAAAAGAAAATGCTGGTCAGATAAGGTAGCCCAATCCAGGCGTATCAGTACCCAACCAACAACCAAAACAAATAGGATTGGAACTATCAAAGCCGGGATGACATACCACCACCTGCTTACGCCCCACCCAACATTACGAAAGCCTTCTTTGCCAATAATCCGGAAAGCTATCGCAACAATCCCAGGAATCAGCATCATTACCGGTAAAATGGGAGAATCTATTCCACCAGTTAAATAGATGGCAAGTTGCCATAAGTAGCTCGATATGAATACAGTGCTCAAGTAAACCCAATGGATATTTTTGTTTTTCATAGTCATCTTACTTCATGGTAACACGATCCTTAACCGTGGAGCTTAGCACCATAGTTTGATAAGCTCCAAAATAGCCTTCGATGGTCTACCACGACGATCAGGTGGTTTCCAACGAGGTGGCGGAACCTTGAAAAAGAAAAGTTCAGCAACGGACCAACGATGTTTCGTAAGTCCTGTCGCCATTGCTGGGGTACGTTGCACCCAGCGATAGCCCCGTCTGCCGACTGAGAGTTTGAGACGCAAGCTGTGATGATAATCGCAGAAGTTATACATACAGCCAACGATGAACATGCCAGCCATCAAGGTCTCGGATTGTTGGGCAAGATGGCGGGTGCGGCGAGCCAAGCAGGCGAGACGTTGCCGGAAGGTGGCGTTGAGACGTTCAATGTAAGCCGTGTTGATTTGGCCACCATTTTGGCTTGAGAGTAGTAAGCGTGCGATCATCTTTTCGCAGCCTTGCACAATTCGTCGGTCAATGGTGAACAGCTTGGCTTTACGCTGCTTGACGACCTGCACAATGGCGATCTTGGGCCAGGCAATCAGGCAAGGGCGCCCCAGCGCACCGTTCTCTCGATAGGATGTGCGAAAGGCTCGCTGAAAGGCTTTGACATAACTGGCTAAGCCATCCACCGCCAGCAGCAATTCGCGACACAAAGCCAGGCTGCGAATTTGGTCGGCTAAGGCCTGGATTAGTTCCAGGTTCCGTTTTGGGCTGATGGCACCTCCCAACCATAAACGGGTCGGTACCATCATCGCCATCGCCATCCACAAGATTTGCCCAAAGGCTTTGCCTTTGATCTCGTCGGCTTGCACCTGCTGCAGATCGACTTGACTGCTTCCGATGACATGTTCATGCACTACCCGACAATGCTCGCCAGAACGCCGCCACCATTGCTTGACGGTCTTTTCGTGAAACCCAAAGGCCTGCACAATTGCTTTCAAGGGACAGCCCCAGGCCAACAACGTGATCACCAACATCACCGTCTGGGCATCGGTCCGCAATCGATAGAAGATCGTGCCCTGAGTATCCGTAAATGTTTTTTGGCACTCGTGACAGATGTAGCGCTTTTCGACCTGACTATGGACACCGATGTTGCCTTTTCCAATCTGGCCCCTTGCGTGACAGTCAATGTTGGGGCAAAATATCTCTTGTGGGTTCATTGGCTTCGCTCCTATGGTGTGATGACCACAAGAGTTTGCCAATGAACTCACTTTTTTTCAAGGTTCAGTTTCTTACCACGTTTTACTACCGTGTTACCTACTTCATCATCCTTTATAAGTATTTCCACTCACCATACTCCCGGCACCAAACGATAACGCACCGCAACCGCATAATCCCGATAGCCTTCGAGTTCTTCCTTCAGGGCAGCATCTTCCAATCCGGTGCGGACTACCATCAGGATGCTGACCAATATCGCAGGGATCAGCGCCCAAAATGTGCCCAGAAAAAGTGGAAATGTGACGGTACTCAGGATGCTGCCAGCATAACCCGGGTGGCGGATAAAGTGATAAGGACCCGCAGAAACAACGCGATGCCCTCGTTCTGCCTGTATCCTGACCGACGCTGAAAAGAAACGATTGACGACCATCGCCCAGGAGCTAAGAAAGTAACCAGTCGCGGTGAAATCATTCCGGTGACATGAACCGAAAGCGGAATTCCAAGAGACCACCCGAAACGGTTATCTAAACCGGCAATGATGAACATTACGATTGGCAGGATGAAGGTCAGTGGTAGGATCACCCTGTCCCATGATTTGACGTCCCCTTTCTGCAATGATTCTCTCCTTTCAGCAACCAGTTCGGGCATTTTGATGGCTATGGTCATCCTGCTCCCAATGGTGAAAATGGCGGTCAGGCCGACATAAACCCAACCCCAAAACCAGTCCAGGCGACCGGAAGCTACAAACAGAAACACGCCTGGTAACGCGATCATAATGCCCAGACCAAAGATCAAATTCCCCCAGCGAATTCTTTCTTGGGCAGCGTACATAGGAGTTTCATTTCCAGAAGATTCACCAGCCATGCTTGCCTCCATTGAAGCCCTGGTTCAACAGCCTGCCGGTCGATAGGCAGATACAACTTTAGAAATACCCTACTACCCCAGCCATAATCAAGCTCAAAAGTGCCATGCCGATGGTTGCCTTTGCATGGCCTTTATAATGATGAGAAAAATCCTTGTAGTCTTCAGCTTCCGATCCGGGGATGATCACAAATTTTGGGGTGATTTTACTGACAATGAGCCAATCAAGAAAAAACAGATCACCCATATTTGCCACAGTAAACATCGCCATCAAATTCAAAAATGCCATCCCAAACGTAATGGAGCCTCCGAGATCGGATTTTAATAACTGATGTTACGCACTTTACCAACGGATAGCTCAACCAGAGAGTACAATCGAGGTCAGGAGGTGCCTTATGAACAAAGCCATCTTCGACCTCTACTCAGATTATCTTCTCAGTTCTTTTGGCCAGGTCACCGCCACAGGGCTGGCTCTGTTGCTGGAAGGCGACCTGAGCCATGACCAGGTCACACGCACTCTGGCTGACGAGAAGCTGACCTCGAAATCCTGGTGGCAGTTGGTCAAACCATTCGTTCGGCAGATCGAGCTACCCGACGGGGTGATGCTGATCGATGACACGATCGTAGAAAAGCCACACACCGACGAGAACGAGATCATCTGCTGGCACTACGATCATGCCAAAGGCCGGAATGTCAAAGGGCTCAATTTGCTGACCACTTTGTACTTCTCTCAGGAAGTGGTACTGCCTGTAGCTTTCGAGATCGTTGCCAAGACCGAGACCTACGTCGATCCCAAGATCAACAAGGAGAAGCGGCGTAGCCCGACGACCAAGAACGAGCACTATCGCAATATGCTTAAGGCAGTGGTTGGCAACCAGATTGCCTTCCAATACGTGCTCAATGACCTGTGGTTTTCCTCGGCCGAGAACATGCGCTATGTGAAGCTGGATCTCAAGAAAGACTTCATCATGGCGCTCAAACACAACCGCAAAGTAGCCTTATCCGAGGCCGACAAGCAGCATGGTCGTTACCAGCGGATCGATCAGCTAAACTTTCCGGAAAACTCGCCGCTCACGGTCTACCTGGAGCAGGTGCCCTTTGCCCTGCTGCTGGTGCGCCAGGACTTCACAAACGAAGACGGTTCAACCGGCGTGCGTTATCTGGTAAGCAGCGATTTGACCCTGAGCTACGACCAGATGCTGGCAATCTACCAGAAACGGTGGAAAGTCGAAGAGTATCACCGCTCGTTGAAGCAGAATGCTGCCCTAGCCAAATCGCCGACCCGGACCGAAACCACCCAGACCAATCATGTGGTGGCGGCCTTGCTGGCCTTTGTGAAATTGGAGATGTTGAAAGTGCGGACCAAGAAAAACCATTATGAGCTCAAGACTCAGTTGTATTTCTCGGCTTTACAGCGTGCTTTTCACGAACTTCGCCGGCTGCAGCCAGTCTCCCTGATTGAGCCGGTTACTGCGTAACATCAGTTAATAAATAGGTCGAATATACAGGATATCCTAGGACAAATATGAGCCAGGGAAGACTTATCAACGCGGCCAATCGTTTTTCCCCTCTGGTTTGAGGCGCAACTTTGTTTTTTATCACAGCTGGATAATCAGCATACCCCCAGATGCGAGGGCTGATCATGATCATTACCAGGAAGAGATAGGCATTAACACTGACAGCAAAAATCAGACTGTGAACGAGAATGTGCTTTACTACCATAATTATTCCCATACCGAAAAATTTACTGATACCTTGAGCTGAACTCCCAGGACTTACCAAGCAGAATACTCTGGGCAAACACCCAGACCACAGAAGAGGAGACAGCCAGCCATTCCCAGATGACAGGCGCGCTCCGGCTTACCACACCTTGCTCATAGAGGATGACCAAGGTAGTAAAAACGAAATACACTGCCACCATCAAAAAACTTAGTCCTGGCAGGATTTTTGGAATACCTTTCAGCGACCATTCCCGGATGCCAATCAGCATTTGTAGTACAACGATCCCTAAGAAATATAATCCAATGCCAGATTTGTGAACTGCCAGTGCCACACTGAAGGGTACCGCGGTCATTAATATCGTGCCGGAAGTAGAGATCAAACCGACGATCAGGATGGCGATCACAAAAGGACGGCCAGCACCAAATTGGGATAGCCGTAAGGCAAGCAACACTAGCACCAGATAACGCATAGGTGCAGCTATCAACGTTCCGGAGTTGAAAAGTATCTGAGGCCAGCCAGCCGTATCCCCTATATCACTAAGATAGGTGGTGAAGATCGAGAAATCGGGGTCTCCCGGGAGGTAAGCCAGCGTCGCTGTAAGAACAGTGAGGATCGCCCACACTCCTGCTATGATACCAACCCACTTTAGAGCGGATGAAATCTGGATCGTTGTCTGGTTTTTCTGATTCGTTTTCATTTTAGACTCCTAATCAACATTTTGAAGAAGCAAGCTAATGTTCGTTCAGTCATCTCCTGGATTATGTGATTATCGGATGTCCAAGTCGTCCTCCAAGTTGGGTATTCCTTGAAGAAATCGCTAGGTATTTTTGGTCTGTTGTGATAAATCTGCCTCGTGAATATTGGTTTCTATGAGAGGTGGCATTCTAGGCAAATCTAGGGAGCAGTTTAAGTGCGTTCCAGCGTTCGATAGACTCAATCTGAGGCATATCTAGCCCTTCAAATGTTCTCAATTCCGTCCGCTGGCGAGCGTACATGCCCGGTGGTGTCCAGGGGTAGTTCGACCCCATCAAAATATGAGCAGGTCTGGCATGTCCGTGGATCGCCTGTAAGGCAAATGCATCCGTCGATGCGGTGATATCATAGTTCATGCGTCGCAAGGTACGCACGCGTTTAATGTAACTTAACATGATCTTGAAAATATTATTAAAGGCCTGCACCATGCCTACCACCGTGACTCGAGAGGCAATGAAAGGTACGGTCCCTCCCCCATAAGCCAGGATATAACGGATACTTCGATGACGTTCTATACTGCCCGATTCGGTTAAAGAAGCTAATGTCCGGGTGATCTCATGAGGGAATTCCACGAATTCGTTGAAACCAGGGCTTGGAGCTTGGTTGGGGTGGATGAACACGATTGCATTCCGGCGGTTGAGTTCTGCAAACAAGGGTGCAAAAACCGCATCACCAAGATATCGACCGCGGACATTCGAGAGCAACATGACGCCATCGAGTTTGAGAATATCGAGAGCATACATCACCTCCTCCATCGTCTTCTGGACGTCTAGCATAGGTAGTGATGCAAAAGCCCCGAAACGGCCCGGATGGTCAGAAATTAAACGAGCTGCATACTCATTCACCTGGCGCGCCAACGCAGCAGGATCTGCCATTCCATGGAAGGATGCATCCGGTAAGGAGAGTGAGATGATTGCTGTCTGGATGCCTACGGAATCCATCATGTCCAATGATTTTTCGGGCGACCAAGCCAGGGCTCTCGCCTTGGCAGATGCAGGATGACCATACTTTTCCAATATATCCACAAAAAAAGGAGGTAAGAAGTGGTGGTGAATGTCAATTCCACGAATCGCATCCGGGGAAGAATATGTTTTGGACCTCATGGTCAAAGTACCTCCTGAAGACGCGGAAACAGGTTCAGCGCATTTTTTCTCTCAACACCCATGCGCGCTGCCATGTCGAAACCCTTGTAACCCATCAACTCACGCAGTTTGATCGGCTGGTATCTGGCTGGTAGTATCGCGTAGTCTGTCCCTAAAAGGATATGCGACACATCGACAAAGGCTTGCAGGGTTCGCAGACCATTGGCTGCATTGGCCGTCATACTATCGTAGTACTGGCGTTGCAAGTGACCGATAGCACTGGAAACCGCAACGGTATCGGTTGTCTCGTCGGGTATGCCCGGATCAGGCACGCTTTCTTCTTTTGTCCACGCCATAGCGTGTACCATTCGATGCGCCAGGTAAGGTGTGATGCCGCCACAGTGGGAGAAGATGAATTTGATGTTTGGATAGCGTTCAAACATCCCACTGTAGAGCAAACTCATCGCCGCGCGAGTGGTTTCGAGCGCCGTGTCGATAGGGATCTGGATCGACGCAGGAATTCCTCTATCAGGAGGATCATTAGGGTGGATGAACACAACGGTGTTTCGACGATTTAATTCGGCGAAAAGACTTTCGTTTTCCAGGGCGCCCAAGTAGTGGCCGTAAACGTTTGACATCATCACCACACCATCCAGTTTAAGGATGTCCAGGGCATATTTGGCTTCTTCCAATGCGTAATCAACATCTGGCAATGGCAGGATGGCAAAGGCACCGAAACGGCTTGGGTAGTCGCTGATCAATGAGGCAAGGAATTCGTTGCATTGTCTGGCCAGGTCACGTGCGATTGCAGCATCCTCAAAGTAGACCCCAGGTGTAGAGATGGACGCTATTCCGACGGCCACCTTGTTCTTATCCATCACCGATAGATGCGATTCAACAGACCAATCGGGCAGTGATAGTCCAAATGTGGTAGTTATGCCCAACTTTCCGAGGGCTTCGCGATAAAACTTGGGTATAACATGGTGATGCACATCGATACGATAAGGTTGCTTCGTATTCACGGTCCGCTTCACATTCATCTCGATTTATCCTTTTTATTGTGCCGGCTTGATATCGGGAAGACCTGCCTCACGATGCTCGGACGAGAGGGCGCCGTAATAAAAGAGCTTAAAAACGTCTCCGGGTAAAGTCATAGAATCTTTATAGAGGGAGCGAACGCCGGGGTCATACTGAAGGTTATTGAGCGCGGAAAAAGCTGCCATAAGAAATTCAGGGCGGATATCTCCCCGGATATCTCCATCCTGCTGACTTTTTACAAAGAAGCGCAACACGCGTCTAAATGCATGACTAAGATCAATGTTAAGGTCGATCAAATCCTTCAAAAACTCAGGCCCCGGATGAGAAGAGAGTTCCTGTTTAACAGCCAGGATTTGCTTCATTTTTTCAGGAAAAGTCAAAGTTGATTCCTCGATCTCTTCAATCTTTTTCAAAGCTTCTTCAATCCAAATTTCGATAATTCGCCGGGCCAGCGCATCCTTACTCTTGAAGTGTTTATAAAATGTGGGTTTACTCACCACTGCCTGGCGACAAATTTCATCCACGGTGACTCTGCTCATTCCATGTTTGATGAACAGAGTTTCGCCGGCCTGCACCAATTGATTGAGTTTATCGGACATAATATAGTTCACCTGAAATTTTACTAAGTATTGTATATTTAACGATTTTCGTTTATAATAACGTATATAGTAAACTCTTGTCAAGGATTTTTGTGGAGCAGGCTTTCCAAACAATGATGGGAATTTGACTTTTTTCCAAAATATTCGCAAAGAGGCTGGTTTTGACCAACACTGTATCAACAAAGGACGGAATACTCAGTGCCCGTTCAGGAAATACTACATTTAGAGGATGACCTCACCGTTTGCAAGCCCTAAAATAAGTCATCAATCCAATTCAACATTGATGAGTATCAAGTCAATAAATGAATGATACTAAAGAAACTGAATGATGAGATATGGACTTCAAAAATAGAGCTCGACCACATTACCATTCGAACAGATCTCAATTCCGGGGATATTGGATATATCACCTACCTGCACGGAATTCTGTACAAACAAGAATATGGCTACGGCATCTCGTTCGAAACGTACGTTGCTAAAGGGTTGGCGGAGTTTTTCCAACAATATGATCCCGGCAGGAATAGAGTGTGGGTATGCGAGGATGACGGCAAGATCATTGGATCCCTCATCCTGATGGACAGGGGTAAAGCCGCTCAACTTAGGTATTTTCTCATCCATCCGAAGTACCGAGGCATTGAGCTGGGTAAAAAACTCCTGAAGCTATATATGGAATTTCTGCACCATTGTGGCTATCAATCAGCTTACCTATGGACTACTCATGAAATGGAGACGGCAGCTTACCTATACCAATCGCATGGATTTATGCTGGCGGAGGAGAAAGAATCGACCGCGTTTGGTAAACCACTTTTCGAGCAAAAATATGAACTCACTGTGGCAATCCCCAAAATCTGACATCATTTTTTAGCAAGGATTGCTTTGAAATCACCCGTTTGGAATTTCAACCTCTTCATCTTGAAGAGTATCGGCCAAGTAATGGCAGTAATACGAAAATCTTCTCATAACTACTAGGACCCTTTGGCTTTATCGAGATTAGGTTCAACTTCTAATGCTTTTGCCGTGTCCTTCAAGGAGAACATATCTGGCAAAGCTAAACGACAACCCGAAAGGAAAACAATGACAAAAAATACTTTCCAAACATTTTCCAAGTTGCTGATCGGTAAATGGGTTGGTCGCCGAGGCAGTTCTGTGCTTAAGCAGGAAGAAGTGCGCGCTCAGTGGCAGATTGCACTCGACGGCAGTTATTTACAAGAGCATTGGCACACGTCCGGCGCAGAAGGCACTCCCAAGCCCACCACTGAAGCCTTCTTTAAGGTCTCTGATGTTAGTCCTGGAGATTTCATTGCCGTCTATAAGAACGGAAAGATCGCCTTCGGTGAATCGACATTCGAGGATTCTGAATGGACACTAACGCATCGCTGGCTGAGAGAACCTGGGATTGCGATTATCCGTATACGATTTCTTGACAACGATAGCTACGAACAAGAGGTTTCCGACGTTGCCTCTGACGGCACGCTTATCCCAGAAAGTTACGTAGTCATGAAACGCGAGCATGTTGTATCGTGATGATGGTCTGTCATCTTGATCGGGTGTGCTGAGCCGTGTAGAGTTTGCAACATTTTCGAGATTATTACATGGATACCGGAAAATCTGTCATAGATAAGACCAAGCATAAAGAACTGGTTATTAGCATCTCAGAGAAACTGAAGGCATATTACGTTTTTCCCAGTATCGCGGAAAAGATCTGTGATCGTCTTCAAAAACATCTGGATGAAGGGGATTACAGCGAAATCACGGATGGCGAGTTTCTTGCTAAAGTACTTACCCAGCATATTCAGGAAATAAATCAGGATAAACATTTGGTTGTCCAATGGCATCCGGAGCCGTTGCCAAAACAGGAAGAATCGATGACAGAAAATCAAGGCTGGTTGGATGAGTGGCGTCAATTGGCCCAATTCGACAATTATGGATTGCATAAGGCAGAGAGGCTCCTTGGAAATGTTGGGTTTTTGGATATACATGAATTCCACCCTGCATCCTGGGGCGGCGACACTGCCGTAGCCACAATGAATTTTTTGGCAAATACAGAAATATTGATTATTGATCTTCGTAAATGCCGAGGCGGGGATCCAGACATGGTGGCTCTACTCAGCAGTTACCTTTTTGGTGAAGAGCGAGTGCATTTGAACAGTCTTTTCTGGCGCGTGGAGGATGTCACAGATCAATATTGGACTCTGCCTTATGTTCCCGGTAAACGTTTCGGTGACAAGCCAGTATACGTGTTGATCGGGAAAGATACTTTTTCAGGCGGGGAGGAATTTGCCTACAATCTCCAGACCCGCAAACGTGCCACACTGATTGGTGAAACGACGAAGGGAGGGGCTCATCCAGGATCTCCTTATCAATTGCATTCTCATTTTGACGTGTTCATACCCAGTGGTTGCGCCATCAATCCAGTTACCGGAACGAATTGGGAAGGTACGGGTGTTACGCCAGACATCCCGATCCCTCAAGAGAGGGCTTTTAGGATGGCATACAGCATGGCTCTTAAGTCAATTATAGAGAGCTATAGCAAAGCAACATCCAGATCGTTCAATCTGATTAAGGAGGAAGCACAAACCGCTCTCAAGGATTTGGAAACCTCATGATTTCTTCTAACGCATCTTGTGTCCAACAAATCGTATATCGGACGAAAGAGTTTCGTAGCCGGAGGTGATTATGCCTGCTTTAGATAATCTGGAACTTCTATTCGTTGTATTTGCCTTCATTTATCAATTTGTCCTGATCTTTCATTTCGCATTAAGAAAGTGGCGCTTCGCTCTCGCCATTCGCTTTGGACCAATTGTATATGTACTAAGTGTTCCAGCAGTAGTAATTAGCGTAGTCATTCTTCTTGGTGGCAAACCCTGGCCGCTATGGGTTGGCGGATTCATTTATTTGATTTGGGGTGTCTTTGGCTATTGGGTTGAATACATCAAAAAGATCAAGTGGCGCAATCCCATTCGCTGGTCGATCTATGCTCCCTATTTGTTCCTTTATCTGGCCGCTATCATGTTTTATTGGTGGCCTCTTGGGTTGATCTGGAAGCCATTGTGGTATGTCTACACTGTTCTCTTCATTATCAGCACAATACTCAATATCACTTCTCACCAAGGAAATAATAACGATGAAAAATTACCCGGTTGACTTTCAGCCAATTTTAAATCGATATTCCGACGGACCAGCCCAGCTGGAGGCAGTTTGCGCAAATCTCTCCGAATCGAATCTGAACCTTGCCCAGTCTCCTGGCAACTGGACGATTCGCCAGATTGTTCACCATATTGTTGACGGTGACGAACTATGGAAAATATATGTCAAAGCGGCGCTTGGCAATCCTGGAGGTCCCATCAGTTTACAATGGTACTGGGATAGACCTCAAACAGAATGGGCTGAGTACTGGAATTATGCCACCCGTTGTATCAAGCCGTCTTTAGCGCTTTTTCGCGCCAATCGTCAACACATCGGAGAGTTGATTCGAAGAACTCCTGATTCATTGGAAAAATCTATTTGGTTGACGGGACCCGACAAGCAGGAAGGGAGGATAGCGGTCAGAGATGTGCTACAGATTCAAATAAAACATGCTATTGAGCATATCCAGGAAATCCAAATGATTCGACAGGCGCACAAGGTCTGGTAACCATGATTCAGCATTGGCAAATCATCCTGTTTTCCTTTGGAACGATCGGCATCCTCTGGATATCGCGGGACTCATTTCGAGGCATTCAATCGCATGGATTTTATCGTTTTTTCGCCTGGGAGATCACCCTTATCATGTTTGTCATAATCAGGATTATATCGAAACCGCCAGAATGTTTATTCCATTCGTCTGGTAATCGTAGTTGGATTCCAGAAACGAGAATGAGGCATTGGCAACATGAGTGAACACGAGAATATCCAATTCCTAAGCCCGGATCTGCGCAGGCCGCTCGAAGAAACTGTTTCAAAATATGTCAATCGTGAGTGGCGCGTTAGCCGCGCTAGAGATTTGTCTGACCTGGCCTGTCACCCAGCAGCCATTCTAGCGGATGGATCTTTCGAGGTTTTTGCGAAATTCAGTGAACATGCACATGCTGCCCAACAATTCGCGATCGAAAAAACGAGTCTGGAGTTCCTTGCCAACCGCGCGGGTGTTCAAATCCCCACGCCTATTGGAATTATCCCGGTTGAAAGCGGAGCGTTGTTTATCATGGAAGCGCTGACTGCCATTGAACGCGGCACCCTCCAATGGCAGCAAATCGGTAAAACGCTCGCCCGTATCCATTCCATAAAAACCGACTTTTTTGGTTTTCACACGAACAACTATTTTGGTCCTCTGGTTCAAGAAAATACGCCAGCGAGAGATTGGGCCACGTTCTATGGAGAGTATCGGCTGCGACCACGCCTAAAAATGGCAATTGACTCAGGTAATTTACCGTCCCCTTTGGCTTCTCAAGTTGAATCGGTGATCAATCGTCTGCCGGGGCTGTGTGGCCCGGAAGTGCCGCCAACCCTGTTGCATGGAGACGCGCAACAAAACAATTTCATCAGCGCCAAGGATGGGGCTTATGTCATCGACCCGGCAATCTACTATGGTAACCCGGAACTCGACCTGGCTTTTATTGATTATTTCCAGCCTGTCCCCCAGGCTGTTTTCGATTCGTATCGCGAAGAGATCTCCATTGATCCCGGTTTTGATGAACGGCGCGATTTGTGGCGCATCTCCGGGTATCTCGCAGCGGTAGCCGTGGAGGGATCGCCTTACTTGGGAATGCTTGCAAATGCGCTACACAAGTATTTGTAGGACATCTTCATCGAAACCAGGAGAATGAAAATGAAGGAGTATCTTATCGAACCGGAGATCCAGGAAGGGAAAGGCAGTCAACTTCACCCCGATGGTATGACCTCAGACCTCGTCGAAGTAACACGGCACCTCAGATGAAAAGTCATCGATCCCGATGGCTTGATGTTCAAGTTTGTGCGTTGCCTCGAACCGACCGCATATGGGTTCGTTATCAAGGCCACAAAAATAACCTTAAAATAAAGAATCGGATCACAACATGAAAAAATTCCTTTCCTTGCTCCTGATATTGGTTTTTACCTCATCCTGTGCCGTCATGCCGAAATCGAGTTCTTCGCCGATATCAGAAACCGATGTTTTGGCGTCAACACCTTTTGTGGCAATTTCTTCTACTTCTCCTGTACCTGAACAGACTTCCACAAGTTCGCTTGCCTCATATTCTGTCAAATCGGTTAACTTCACCACAACGGATGGCATCACCCTGGCAGGCACGATGTTTGGCGAAGGAGATACAGCCGTCATCCTGGCACATCAGGGAAATTATGGAATTGATCAGAAGTCCTGGTTTCCCATTGCGCATTTGCTGGCAGAACGTAGGGGGTGCACTCAAATGTTGTAGAATCAGATAGCCAAGGGCAGAAGGGCAAGGCTGTCGAAAGCCGCTCCATCAGACAGCCAGGCCGCCCGAGCTTTGGCAGTTGCGATGGCACCTGGGAGCGTCCAACGGGCACCAGAGATCTTGAGCCGAGCGGTAGCAATCTGTTTGCAAGCACTCTCAACCGTGCCGCTGCCAATCCAATACCCCTGAGCTCGGAACTGAGCGTAATTCATTCGGTGTTGGTTATTGGTGTAATAAGTGACCGCACGCTGCGCCGCCTCTCCGGCTGTTTTATGTCGGCCATAGTGCTGACAGGCTGCGATCACTTTTTGGACCTGGCCTTGCCATAGCCAGTTTTTGACTTGCTCCAGCCACTTCTGGCGGGCGGTTGCTTGAGAGAAAACAGCATCTGCGATCGGTGTGAGATATTCACAGGCATGGTACCAATCGACGATCTGGATCGCATCGGGGAAGTAATGGGAAATCAGTTTCCAGATCCAAACGGCGCCGTCACAAACGAAGACAAGTTCTTGAGCCTTGTCGGCTAAACGTCTCACCCCAGTTGCCCATAACAGCTGCCCGAATTCTTCGGCAGGTGCAATCGCACTATGATAGCTGATCGCTTGGGCTTTCGGCTCGGTTTGTCCATACACTTCCGCCACCTGATACCAACTCAAGGTCTTTAACTCCCGCCATTCCTGCCCGACCGGCACCTGGGCGCCATCTAGCGAACCATATAAGCGCTTTGGCACTGCGCTAATCGTTCTTTCCCGCACTTGCAGCCAAGCTTCATCCTGGCTCTGGCGGACCCACTCTGCCTCCAGTTGGGCTTGTTTCTGCCCGATCTGCTGGGTTTGCTTGCGGATGGTATTGTCGCTGACTTCGACCAACAAATATTCTCGGATCTTGCGTTGGGCTCGTTCAAAAGCAATATCCACGCCAGCTATGGCCAGCAGTTTGCCCATCACCAGGCTGACTTCTCCCGGATGTAAGCCCCACAGCTGATCCAGCCGGTAGTGCTTCCGCCCACAGGCTGCACAGCCATAATATGAGCGATGGTAGTTAACCCAACCAAACACGCTCAGGATTTGCGCCTTCCGCTTTGAGATCCGCCGCGCCTGTGCCCCGCAGGCACAGCCTACTCGCCGTCCCTGTTTTTCATCTTCTCTTTCCAACACTTTCCCATATGTCTGCTGTCCCACTTGTTGCAGCAGCGCTCGAATCCCATTTTCAAGTTCCACCTGGTTTTGAATTTCTCCGGCTTCGATCAGCCGGCTGATTTCGCCTGTCAGTAGACCCGTAATCTCGTCCTTTGCTCTTGTGCTAAAATCCATCTGGGAACCTCTTTCTGTGATTGTTGGATTGGATAACCTAATCATAGCCTAGAGGTTCCTTTTTCTACAACATTTTAGTGCTCCCGAACGTGGTTATGCCGCCCTGACATTCGATTTTCGCGGTATGGGACAATCGGAAGGGGAGTTACTTTACCGGAATCTTCCACTGGATATCAATGCCGCGGTTCGTTTTCTGCAAGACCAGGGCTATTCACGAATCGCCTGTATGGGCGCCAGTATGGGAGGCACCTCCTGCTTACGAACTGCACAGGAATACTCGTTTGCCGGCCTGGTTATCATAGCCAGTGTTATGACCATTGAAAAGGGCGAGGACTCCCTGTTTATCACACAAGATGACCTGGGAAATTTAACTCAAGCGAAACTGTTCGTTGCTGCCGCCCACGACCATCCTCTTATAGTCAGTAATATTAAGATGATGCACGAACTTTCCCCCACCCCGAAAGAGCTCCTAATAATTCAAGGGAGATTCGAGCACGGTACTGATCTGTTGACTTCGGACGCGGGAGAGGAATAGTCCAACGCGCTACTCCGATTTCTTGAAACTATTAATTGAACACAAAATTTACTTCCTTCGTTACAAACGTCATCACAAAAGAGGAGTTAAGATGATCGAATTAGATATTGAAAACTCAATCGCGTTCTTAAAATTAGATCGCGGCATGACCAATGCGCTGAACCTGGAGATGATACACGAACTCGCAGATATCATTGAGAAGGTGGAAGATGCCCCCGAAGCCCGCGCTCTTGTTTTGAGCAGCGCCAACGAGAAGTTCTTCTCGATAGGGTTCGATATCCCTCAGTTATTCGACCTTCCCAAAGATGATTTTCACGAGTTCTTTAGAGCATTCAATCAGACCTGCATGGCGCTGTATACAATGCCAAAGCCGACAGTGGCGGGTATAACGGGGCACGCCATAGCAGGCGGTTGCATTCTAGCGCTATGTTGTGATTATCGAGTAATCGGCGAGGGGCGCAAGCTGATGGGCCTGAATGAGATCAAACTGGGAGTCCCTGTGCCTTATCTAGCAGAATGCATCTTACAGAGTATTACTGGGAACCGGGTAGCGCGCGATGTGGTGGAATCGGGAGAGTTTTTTACATCGGAGGTGTTGCTCCAGCAAGGATTCGTGGATGAGATCGCACCGCAGGCAAAAGTAGTGACGCATGCTATGGCGAAGGCAGCATTGCTGGCTCAGATGCCCCCGGAGGCCTATCGGAGGATCAAGGAGAACCGCACCGAACAGGTAGAAGTTAGGATTCGGGCGAAATGGGAAGAACGACAGCAGGCATTTATCGAGCTATGGTATTCGGAGGATGCCCGTAAGCGATTGTGGGAGGCCATGAAAAAATTCTGACACGCCTCAAAGGATGATTAGGAGTTGTTACAATGAAGAGATCACTTATTATTTTGCCCCTTCTGGTTGTGCTTTCAGCATGTTCGAGCACACTCGCCAATCCAAATGACCCCTTCTCAGAAGGCGCTCCATTTCAAACGTTGACGGCTGCGTTTACCCCGTCTTTACCAAATCCGGAAATCCTAATAACAGAAACACCCACTCCGAAATCTGTCCAAGCTGAGACGGTCACTTTACCCACCGATGATGGCATCAATCTCTCTGGAACACTTTTTAAATCCGGTGATGTGGCAGTCATCTTAGCTTACCAAGGTACATATAGGGCAAATCAAGAAAACTGGCATCCTTTGGCTACCCTTCTCGTAAAACGCGGCTTTACAGTATTGACTTTTGATTTTCGCGGTTGGGGCCAGTCTACGGAAGGGAATAAGTATGCCGCCCTTGAAGTTGATATGAGAGGTGCTGCAAAGTTCTTGACTAGTCTTGGATACGATCAAATAATCTGTGGCGGTGCAAGCATGGGAGGGACGGCATGTATTCATGCAGCGCTTGAAAATGACCTGGTGGGGGTATTCACTCTTGGGAGCACAATCATGGCAGGGTATGGCGAACTCATTATTAGAGCCGAGGATTTTGAGCACCTTACAATGCCGAAGCTATTCATCACATCCGAAGGGGATATATCCCTTGTTGTAAATGATACCAAGCGGATGTATGAGCTATCCCCTGAACCAAAAGAGATTTTAATACTGCCTGGATGGCAGCATGGAACCGACCTCTTCGACTCGGATGCTGGCGGTGATCTCACCCAAGCAATATTGATTTTCATTGAAGGGCTGGAATCCAACAAGAAATAGGAATCCGGCATGAAGAATTTACTTTCCATCAAAGATCTATCCAGGGATGATGTTGAGCAGGTATTTGAACTGGCACGAGAGCTAAAGCTTGGCTATCAACCAAAGGTCAGAGGTACAACATGCGCTTATTCCTTCGAAGGCAATAGTTTTCGCACCCGTGTCACTTTTCTTGGGTCCATGGCGGATCTGAAACTGAATGCAATCGAACTTCCCAATCTGTTGAAAACCCGGGAAGAAAAAGTGCATCTGGCAGGTTATTTGGATCAATGGGTGGACATGTATGTAATACGCGAATCTGACCATGCGATTCTTGAAAAATTTGCCCATGCCAGCCAGAGGCCTGTGATCAATGCCATGTCATCTTTAGGGCATCCATGTGAAATCTTAAGCGATGCGTTTTTCTTGAAGGAGCATTTTGGAAATTTGGAGCAATTGAAAGTGTGTATCGTGGGACCGCCTACAAATGTACTGCGCTCGTGGCGCGAATTTTGTGAACTTTTCGGGATGGATTATGTACAGGTAATGCCCGAATCGGTGGTTTCGCAAGATAATAAGGCAACACATTCATTAGCAGAAGGCATCCGTCACGCCAATATCATCTTGACAGATGCCTGGCCCGAAGGAAATTTCGATTTGGCATATCAGGTGACGATGAGCGAGCTCGAACTTGCCGCAGGAGATGCCCTGGTAATCCCGTGTCCTCCGTTTGACACAACCCGGGAAGTGCATCCGGACGTCATCGCCTCCAGTCATTTCGCGGGATATGGACAGAAACGAGATTTGTATTATGTTCACAAAGCGATCATGGTGCAGTTGTTCTTCGAGAACTGATCAGCGGTGATTGTCCGGGACAGAACATCGAGTTGCGATCGAACTCAGCCTCTTGTTACGCATTACTAATGAGGATATTTCATGCAAAAAATTGCCATCATCTCGGACATCCACGGAAACATCGTCGCACTCGAAAAAGTTGTTGAGGATATCCAAACAAGGCATGTAGATTGTGTTTTCAATCTTGGCGATCACGCGTCAGGACCTCTCTGGCCAAAAGAAACCATTCAATTTCTGATGACACAGGATTGGGTCCATATTCTGGGTAACCATGACCGGCAGTTGGTTGAGCAAAGCCATAAAGATCATGGACTTTCCGATTACTATGCATTTGAACAACTCGGAAGCGTCGAACTGGATTGGCTTCGAATACTGCCAGGCAGCATTGAAATCCAAAGTACTTTCAGTACTTTCCTATTACTACACGGTACGCCGTCCAGCGACACGGTCTATCTTCTTGAAACGATTAAAGATGGAATTGCGACACTGGCAACGCCAACTGAGATCCAAGCCCGACTTGATCGAACAAAATCCAACATTGTCCTGTGTGGACATTCACACATTCCCAGGCTGGTATCAATTTCTAAACGGCTAATTATCAACCCTGGCAGTATAGGGCTTCCGGCCTTTGATGATGAATTCCCGGAATATCATGTCATGGAAACCGGGTCACATCACGCCCGTTATTCAATCTTGGAATACAAAAAGGACAACTGGATTCCTGAAATGATAGCAGTTTCATATGACCATCAAAAAGCCGCGAATCAGGCTCACAGAAATGGCCGTCCGGATTGGGAAATGGGTATTCGGACAGGTTTTATGGACGGTCACCAGGATCGCATCATGGCTGGTAATCTGGATTCTCCCGAGGAGGCATGATGATCCAAATCCACCAAGAGAACGCCGAGCAGGTTCGCCTTCTCTTCGATCCACTGGCCTTCAATGTCCAGATTTCATCGATCCTCGACGGGGGGTGGAACCGATCTGGCAGTGTTGGGTTACCTGCCTGCAACGATGAAACACCGGAGTACCATGTTGGGCCACCCCAAAGGATGTAAAAAGTGCTAGAAATCATTGAGCTAAGAGAGAATCACCTTGAAGATGCTGCTACATTGGTGAGCAGTCACTATATCAATCTCCGCGAGCAAAATCTACATCTACCGCAGAGTTACACACAAGTACCCACCTTATTACCACTATTACAAAACACCCTACAAGCTGGCTGTCCAGGAGTGGTCGCGATCGACAAGGGGAAGTTGATTGGTTTTCTTACTGGCTGGCAAATGCCATCCTTTAGAGGGAAAAGAAGCACCTATAGTCCCGAATGGGCGAATGCGACAACTGCGGAAAACAGTCAGCGCATCTACGAAGAGTTGTATAGCCGCCTGGCAGATATCTGGATTGCAGAACAGTATGTAGATCATTATCTCAGCTTGTTTGCCAACAATGTTCAGGCGCTAAAGGTCTGGTATTGGATGAATTTTGGGATGATCTCGGTCGATGCCTTACGCGGCCTCGATGCGCTTCAGAGTCAAAACGATGTATATATTCGACGCGCAGAATCCAAAGACATTGAATTAGTAATGGAGTTGCATGAAGCATTGCGGCAATATATGAAAGGGTCTCCCATTTACCTCCTCACAGATAAAAAAGACCGAAACTACTATGCTGAGTGGCTGCAAAACCCAGAGAAGGTAGTTTGGTTAGCTTATTGGCACGATGAGCCTGCCGCCTTTATAAGAATGGGACCCGCGGATGATGATGTCTGCACCATTATCCACGATGAGAAAACCACCAGTATCTATGCTGCATATACACAGGAAAAAGTACGATGTGAAGGCATTGCCACAGCTATGCTTGATCATGCGTTGCATGCGGCGCGGGCATCCGGTTACGAACGTTGTGCGGTTTCTTTTGAACCCATGAACCTGTTGGGATCGCGCTTTTGGCTCAAATACTTTAAGCCGGTATGTTTTTCAGTGGTGCGCCACATTGATGATCGATTAACCCAATCACAAAATGACATACACAAGGATTAAAAGCTGTGCATTGTCCAGCTACCCAACCCCGGTAGCGCCTGACCCAGCTGTCGCTGCGATCCAGCCTTGTTGAGAGCCGGGCGAAAAATCCTTGCTCGCCGGGTTCTGGTTCCTCATCGCCGGGCAGGTGAAGCCCAAGTTATGGAGACGGTTCATCTCATACCCGCTATGCAATCTTGGAGAATAAAAATGACAACTGGATTCCGGAGATGATAGCAATCTCATATGATTACCGCAAAACCGCCAATCAGGCTCGCAAAAATGGACGGCCGGATTGGGAAATTGACATTTGGACAGGCTTTATGAACGGACACCAGGATCGCATATTGGCTGGCAATCTGGATTCTCCCGAGGAGGCATGATGATCCAAATCAACCAAGAGAATGCCGAGCAGGTTCGCCTTCTCTTCGATCCACTGGCCTTCAATGTCCAGGTTTCCTCGACCCTCGATGGCAACACCCGAGGAGAAATCTGGGCTGATCAGCCCAGAAATCCCACAGTAGGCGCAATCTGGGACCGTATCCTGACTGTGTATGTTACCGGCAATCATGAAAATAGCGCTTTCAACCGCGCCCTGGCGGAGTGGATAAAATCCTCGGTGGCGCCAACCGCCCGAAGTTATGGCGACACCTATTTCAACTTATACTGTCACCCACCCGTGTGGCAAACTCATCTATCGAATATTCTTGTGGGATATCGAGCGGAACCAGGCACACGTTGGTTACATACGTTACAAGACCATCTCTCTGCTGGCCCGCCATTGCCCAAAGATATTGGTCTTCACCGGGTGGATGATACCTTGCTTGCCCGCGGCGACCTCGGAGAACGGGACTGGTTACAAGCCTGGGTCACTTCGTTCTGGCATACCAATGAGGATTTTCTCAAGAAGGGTGTTGGTTTTGTTGCCCTTCACCAGGGAAACAAAGTAGCAAGTCTCTGCATTTCACTTTTTGTCTCGGGAAAACAGGTGGAGCTCGGAACCGCGACCAATCCGGAATTCCAAAATCGAGGCTTATCCACAAACCTGGCATCTGCTTGCGTGCAGGAATGCCTCGGCAGAGGGTTGGAGCCGATCTGGCAATGTTGGGATGACAATTTGCCCTCGCTTTCAGTCGCCCGGAAAGTCGGATTTATAGTGCAACAGAAATATACGGTCTACAAGATGCACCTACCCTGATCGCTCAAGGAATCGCCTCCTGGTGTCAATCTTCCTGTGGTCTTTCACATTTGTATTTCATCTACTTGGATCCCGCACGATACTACGCTGATCGAGGATGTCACCATGAATAAATTCCGCATAGCAATCTCAAAACATTCACTTCCTTTGTTTTTCTTATTGTCGTATGCATGGAGTTGGGGGTGTTGGTTATTGATTTCAAGAGTACTCGATGTTTACAAAAATGAACTTCAGGGCGCTTCCACTATTCTAATTGTAAGCGAGATACCGATCCTTCTTCGGGTTGGATTTGTTTTAGCGTACCTCACAGGCACCTTTGGGCCGGCAATCGCAGCCATTTCCATTTCAGTTATGGCCGGAGGAAAAGCCGCACTGCGAGAACTATTGGGCAGGGTTGTAAAATGGCGGGTCAACATTCGATATTATCTTGCGGCATTCCTTGTACCTCCTGTTATCCTATTCTTGTGTATCGGGCTCATTACTTTTTGGGGAGGTCAAGTTCACATAACGATATCAACCTCTAGTCTGTTGGTAGCGCTCGGAATGTATGCTGATTATTTCTTTAGATCGGGGGGGCAAGAGGAATTGGGATTTCGTGGATTCGCCCAGCAGAGGCTGCAAATGAATTTTAACCCATTCTTTACAACCCTGATTATCGGCGCCTTGTGGTTTTTCTGGCATCTTCCCCTGTATTTATGGATACCTGAGGCATCACAATATCAGAAACCACTATTATTTGGTTTGTTGCAACAAATAGGTTTTTGTTTTACCTTCACGTGGATATACTCCGAAACCAAAAGTGTGTTGCTGCCAATGCTATTACATGCCACGATCAACTTTGTGCATAGTTTTTTACTGGTGGATGTTTCAGATACAAATGCGGATTTGATTTTTACAATAGGCTTGATTGTGTTCTATTCAGCCTTCGGCGCCTGGCTGATTTGGCGAGATCGCGCCAGGAATTTCCATGTCCAGGGTTGAATTTTCCGGAATCGCTAACTCTGGGATCGGCCTACAACCATATCCGAGTGATGGTATTAAGACCGTTTTTGATGTCGTGACGCTCAAAATATCAATTTTGCGTCTTTTTTCCTGTTTTCCGTCAATAATAATGCAGTATCTGAACACGTGAGACACCTGTGCAGGCAAGGATGCTGAGAAGCAACCCGTTGGGTGATCTCGTCAAGCCGAGATGTGTCCACAAACAACCATGTTGTGCTGCCATATATTTCGAACCTGGAGTACTATGCATGAAAAACCATTCTGCCGCGAACATAAATAGACCCCGATATTTCTGGGATGAGATGAGATCTTTTGTAATTATCTGGTTTGGCCAATTGATCTCCACACTTGGGTCAGGGCTTACTTCTTTTGCCCTCGGGGTATATATATACCAAAGGACTGGGTCCGTAACGGAACTCAGTATTGCCGTTCTAGCCGCCTCCCTGCCTGGCGTCTTGCTCTCCCCGATTGCCGGGGCTGTTGTAGACCGCTGGGATCGGCGTTGGATATTGATCCTTAGCGATACAGGCGCGGCATTGAGCACATTGGCGATCTGGCTATTGCTTGGAAGCGACAAACTGGAGATGTGGCACATTTACCTTGCCAATGCCATTAATGCTTCTTTAGGCGCTTTCCAAACCCCGGCCTACATGGCTTCCACAACATTGTTGGTACCCAAGAATCACTTCGGCCGGGCGGCTGGCATGGGGCAATTGAGCGGCGCTATCAGCATGATCGTTACGCCGATCCTGGCTGGATTCCTGGTGGTGATGATCAAACTGGAAGGGGTGATTCTGATCGATTTCGCGACCTTCCTGTTCGCCATCCTCACTTTGGCGATAGTGCGCATCCCCATGCCCGAGGTTTCGGATGAAGGAAAAGCCGCCCGCGGATCATTATGGAGCGGCGCGGGCTATGGATGGAAATACCTGAAAGAACGCCCCGGCTTATTGGGGATGTTAATCCTGTTTGCATTCATTAATTTCGCGCTGGCATTTCATTCCGTGTTATTCACGCCATTGATCCTCTCTTTCGCAGATGCTGATACCTTAGGTAGCATTCTGTCGGCCGGCGGTTTTGGATTGTTATTAGGGGGGACGATCATGAGTGCTTGGGGAGGAACAAACAGGAAAATCATAAGCCTGATGGGCTCATTGTTTGCCTTTGGCATCGCTATCAGCCTGGCAGGATTGCGGCCAGACCCATATCTAATCGGCGTTGCGAGTTTCGTGTTTTTTCTTTTGCTACCGATAGCACAAGGTTCTAGTCAGGCAATCTGGCAATCAAAAGTCGCTCCAGATGTTCAGGGACGTGTATTTGCCACCCGCGGGTTGATTGCCTTCATGATCAGGCCCTTGGCGATGATCGTCGCCGGGCCATTGGCGGACCGGGTTTTTGAACCACTTATGGCAGGGAACAAAGCATTTGCCAACTCTCTCGAGGCCATCATGGGAAATGGCACGGGGCGCGGCATAGGGCTGATCTTTGTGATTATAGGAATATTTATTTCCCTGGCAACGGGAATAGGCTGTCTAAATCCCCGCATTCGAAATGTAGAGATTGAATTGCCAGATGCAGTATAGGCAGCCAGGAAGCGTGATAGGAGAGAAGGCGTTGAAGGTTGCTGTAAGGTGAATGATGAAACGGACTAACAGGCGTTCCTGCGTAAATGAAGCATTGCCCAATCGTTCTAAAATATTACCTGTGCCTTGTCCTGCGGTCGAGCCGGTGCCAAGTCTGTGGGACGTAGCGCATGTAGAAGAGCATTGAATGGTCAAGACAAAAGATAATCGCTTTATTCATCTCCAGAAGAGTTATGATCATACGGCTGAAAAATATGCTGAACGCTATTTTCTAGAACTGAATCACAAACCGTTTGACCGTAGGCTTTTGGACGAATTCGCTCAATCTGTGGACGGGTTAGGTCCCGTCTGCGACTTGGGATGTGGTCCCGGGCACATTGCCAGATATCTTTCGGAAAAAGGGATTGCCGCCTTCGGAGTTGATCTGTCCGAAGAAATGATCAGGATGGCGCGTCTCCTGAACCCCTTGATTGAATTTAGGCAGGGGAATATGCAATCGCTGGATATAAAGGATGAAACTCTAGGAGGTATCGTGGCTTTCTACTCGATGATACACATTCCTCCCAAAATGATCTTATCCGTTTTGCGGGAGATTTGGAGGGTTCTCATGCCCGGAGGGATGTTGTTGCTGTCGTTTCACTTGGGAGAAGGAAAAATGCACCTGGATGAATTGTGGGAGGAAAAGGTGGACATGGACTTTTTCTTCTTCACTGTTGAAGAATTTGAAAAGTATCTTTCAGCAGCAGGTTTTCGACGTCTCACCGCCGTGACGCGGGAACCATACCCAGATGTAGAGTATCAGAGCAGGCGGGCGTATATTGTGGCACAGAAGTAGAGAAGAACATTTCCCATATTCTCGTCAGACCACTGGAGTTGAGTATGAATCTTAATCTTGAATTAGTGTATCACGAATTCGACAATAATCTCAGAAAGTTTATCCACAGGCGCGTCTTTGATGCCGATGAGGCAGAAGACATTCTGCAGGACGTTTATTTGAAAATCCACGATGGTATCGGCAAATTGCGAGAGGCTGAATGTCTAACTCCCTGGGTCTTTCAAATTACACGTAATGCAATAGTTGATCATTATCGCCGTAGCCATCCGGAATCAGAATTAATAGAGGATCTGATTGCCCTCCCAACAGACGAGCCAGATCTATATGCAGAACTGGCTTCCTCAGTGCATGGTATGCTGGCGTGCCTTCCTGAACACTATCGAAAAGCGCTCGAATTGGCTGATCTGCAGGGCATGAAACAGGAAAATGTGGCCGGGATTTTGGGGCTATCTCTCTCTGGCGCCAAATCGCGCGTCCAGCGCGCCCGCCAGAAACTCAAGCAGGTTTTCCTAGATTGCTGCCATTTCGAGTTCGACCACAATGGGAGAGCTGTAGAATTCCAATCCAATTGTGATCACTGTTCCGAGAATCGATCAGATGATGGGTGTGTAGATCAATCTTGTGGGGACGAGTTGGTGGTACAAGAACAGGCGTGCCATTGAGGGGTGATTTGCCAATTCTCATCAAAAACAGGCAAAGAATAATCCAATGCCTGTTTTTTTTGCGTCTTTTTTGTTCCAGCTTCGTCAATAGATACAGAAAGGATGAACACTATGAGATTGTCCCATATTGAAAAGGATATTGCATTTCTTACCGGACCTGCCACTGCTGGGCGGTTATCAGGACCGGAGGGCGCCCTCCTCTCAGCCCAATATCTGGCTGGAGAACTTGCCTCTGTTGGTTTTCAGCCCGTCCAAAATGGCAGCTTCATGCAGCCGCTAACCGTCCCAGTTTCGTATCTGACCGGTGTTCCGCGCCTACAGATTGGCAGTGAAGTATTTCAACATCGCAACGATTACGGGGAAATACTGCCCATGTCAACCGGGGGTAAGTTCGCAGGGTCTTTGATGGTTGTGAGGGCTGAGGAAAGCCATGATCCAGAAGATCTCGAAGGCAAAATTGTCCTGATTTCAGGCCGCCCACCGCGTTTTAGTCCAGGGGACACCGCTACCCTGGCGAAGGAGTTGGGTGTTTTGGCTTTGCTGGTCGAATCTGGAGAACCCAAATCTTTCCACAAATCCACATTCTATGGAAAGGGATTGCTCCCAATTTTGAGAGTTCGATCCTCAGTTGCCAGACGAATGGAACAATTTCAAGGCGAAAGGGCTGAACTCGACCTGCCAATGGAGCGCAACCGCCTTTCCTGCAATAATGTACTTGGCTTGCTGCCAGGTAATGAACAGGATTTCACCCTGGTGTTGACCGCCCACTACGATCACGTCGGCGATGATCCAGAGGGGGCGCGCTTCCCCGGCGCTATGGATAACGCCGCTGGCGTGGCCACGGTGCTGGCTGCGGCTCGCAGACTGGGAAACGAAGCGTTACCCTTTAATCTGCTTATCGCCTTTTTGACAGGTGAGGAATCAGGTCTGGTTGGAGCAAAATTCCTCATCGAGCACCCGCCACTGCCGATATCGGCTGTTATCAACCTGGATGTAATTGGTCGAGAGGCGAATTTGAACGCCATGCGTGTGGGGCACGCGCAGCGCGGGGATTGGCTTGCCGAACTGGCCGCCTCAGTTATGGAACAACAGGGTATCGAACCCATCTGGAAAACGAGCGGGAGCGATGGATCTGCTTTCCTCAAGCGGGGCTTTGCCACGGTTGGATTGATGGAACAGCCAAAATCAACAACCCGGACAGGCATGCACGTCCCAACTGACACAATGGATAACCTGTGTTTCGAGAATATATCCCAGGGAGTCGAACTGCTGGTGGAACTGGTAAAAGCTCTTGCCCGAAAAAGGGTAAGTGAGATTCAAGGCAATATGGCGAGGTGATCAATGGCGATAAACATCAATTTGACGTATCAAATATCTTTTGAGCAGAAAGGAGAAAAAACCATGTCCACAAACGATCCAAAGGAAACCAAAAAGGTAAAACTGGTACAACAGGCGGAAGAAGACACTATAAAAGCATCTGACTGTTGCGGAGGGGGTGTCAATACCAATGATGATTGCTGCGGTGGAGGGGGCAGTACCAGCGATGACTGCTGCGGCGGAGGGGAAGGTAGCGGAGGTGAAGCGAGCGGCAATTGCTGTGGTTAGGAATATGTAAACCACTCGTGCGTCTGCAAAGAACTTGGGCCTCTCAAAACCGGATTTACAAACAGCCCCCAAAGACAATGAAATCTTTGGGGGCTGTTTTGTGATTATAATCAATTTGTGTCCAATCCAATCCTTACCACGAAACTATACATTCCCGTTCCAGGGCGGGAACATATTGCGCGCGTGCGTTTAATTCAACGCCTCGATCAAGGCGCCGAGAGTAAGGTCACTTTGATCTCGGCCCCTGCAGGCTATGGAAAAACCACTCTCCTGAGTGAATGGACCGCCCAGAGTGAAATGCCTATTGCCTGGCTAACCCTGGACCAAAACGACAACGATCTGGGTCGGTTTTTAGCTTATCTCATCGCATGCCTGCATTCAATCAGTATTCCGATCGATGTCCAAATTCTTCAACTGTTGCAGTCGAAACAAACCAGCTGGAACGATGCGCTCCTGATCCCGATAGTCAATCAAATTGCCGTAGAAGAAAGGCGGTTTGCCCTGATACTGGAAGATTATCACCTCATTCAAACCAGGGAAATTCACAATGCGCTCGTCTATTTGATTGATCACATCCCGTCAAATATGCACCTGGTCATTTCTGGACGCGCCGACCCGCCATTGCAGCTTGCCCGCCTGCGCGCCCGCGGGGAAATGACGGAGATTCGAGCCGCCGATCTGCGCTTTTCGGTGGAAGAAGGACATTCTCTCCTCAATCAAGTCCACGGTTTAGGTATTCCCATCGAAGATATAGTGTCTCTCATTGGACGCACGGAAGGGTGGGTCGCAGCCTTGCAGCTGGCCGCTATTGCAGCCAGTGGAAAAATCAATGTCTCAGAATACATCTCTGGAATTAGCGGCACCCATCACTACATTGCAGATTTCCTCACGGCAGAGGTTATTAACCAGCAGCCCGAGGCAATTGCCGATTTTTTGTTGAAAACGTCGATCCTGGAACAGTTTTCAGGCCCATTGTGCGATGCGGTGACAGGAGGGGAAAACAGCCAGCAAATCTTGAAGTTGTTGAGGGATGCAAACTTATTCTTAATTTCATTGGACGACGAAAATCTCTGGTTCCGTTATCACCAACTTTTTGCAGACCTGCTCAATCAGCGGCTCTTGGAAACCTTCCCAAAGCAAGTGCCCGATCTCTATCGCCGAGCTAGCGCCTGGTTCCAAGCCAACGATCACCTTACAGAAGCAATCGAATATGCAATAAAAGGAAACCTGATGCCGGAAGCAGCGGACATGATCGAACGGCAAGCCAAAGCAACCCTGATGCGCACCGAGATCGGGACGTTTATTCGCTGGGTAAGACAACTGCCTGACGACTTGGTCTACAAAAAAGATTTGTTATGCATCTACTATGCTTGGGCGCTTCTTCACATGGGGGAAGATACCCAACTGGCAGGAAAATATTTGGATCACATCAGTCTGGCGAATGACCAAACGACCGGTCAGATCGAGGCTGTTAGATCAATCCTTGCGATTTACCGGGGACAACTCCCCGAGGCTATCGAATTAGCTACACGCGCCTTGGCGAGCTTGCCAGATGATGATCTGTTCTTTCGCCTGACTGCGTCTTGGAATTTAAGCGCAGCCCGCTTTATCAACGGGGATTACGGTGGAGGTGCCCAGATTCTCGAAGAGGTCGCTCAAATCGGCATGAAAAGTAAGAACTTATTGGTTGCCATCAGCGCCCTATGCCGGCTCGGCACGTATTACACACAATTGGGCGATCTAAGCAAAGCCAAAGAACTTTTTGAAAAATCCCTTAAGTTGGCTATCGCTGATTCGGAACGCCCTCTCCCGATAGCCTGCGAAGCCATGTTGGGGTTGGGAAAAATCTATTTGGAGTGGAACCAACTCGAAACGGCATCACACCATTTAGTGGAAAGCGTCGAATATAGTAAACGTTGGCGGGAAACAACCGCCATCGAAAGCTATGTCCTTCTGGCACATCTCAACCACTCCCTGGGAGACGATATAAAGGCGAACCAGGCTATTCGGGAGGCGCAAAATCTCGCTTTCCAAAAGACCACGACAGATATTGATGACAAATTCGTTGCATCCGAGGAGGCCTATTTACATTTGCGCCAGGGAAACCTTCAGGCTGCGGAGGATTGGGCGCTGAAACGAGGGTTTCATCGACTGCTTCAAGAGCAGGATATCAGCCCAACCCCGACTCGCGGTGCCGATATCGTCTTGCGCTACGAACTGCTGGTTTATGCCAGATTCCTGCTTGCCCAAAACCAAAACACAGAAGCGCTAGAATTGGTGAACACACTGCTGCTTTCCATCGAACCGCTTGGACATGTTCCAAAGACCATCGAAGCGCACATCTTGATGGCTCTTGGGCTGCACTCGCAAAGAAAAACCTCTGAAACGCTTGCCGCGCTGCAAGAAGCTCTTGACCTTGCTGAAAAGGGGGGCTTTAAGCGCATTTTTCTGGAGCAGGGACCGGTCATCATTGAATTATTGCGACTCATTGCCAGCACATCGAAATCCAGCCATGCCGCCAAACTTCTCGATGTGTTTCAAGATAACATCGAAAAAATCCCCTCGGGAGGAGAGCTTTCAGCTCTGGTAGAGCAGTTGAGTGATCGAGAAATGGAAGTATTGCGATTGTTAGATACCAGCATGACCAGCAACGAGATTGCAGATGCTCTCTATATTGCGGTCAGTACGGCGCGAGTGCACATCAAACATATCTATGCAAAATTGGGGGTCAGTCGGCGCTTCGAGGCTGTTGCCAAGGCAAAAGAATTGCAGATATTGTAAATTCTGTATCAATCTTATAGGGATCATACCCGCAGATTGCGGGTAATTTTCTATTGCGAAATACCCAACCTGGAGGATGACAAATACCCTACTTCTCTCATATTATTCAAGCAAATACCATAGGAGATCGAAATGCAGACAGAAAATTCGGCGACGCTTTATCATATTACAGTCCAGGGCAGGCTCGAGAAGAAGTGGGCACTCTGGCTAGATGGAAGGGTCACAAGGATCGAACCTGCAGATGGACACGAAAACTACACCCTCATCGTAGTCCTCGTGCCCGATCAGGCTGCCTTGCGTGGGATTCTCAACAAAATTTGGGACTTAAATCTCACTCTGATCTCTGTATGTATGCAAAATGAAGAAACGAAGCCGGAGAAGTTCCATCGATAGGAGTCATCGTGCAAATCAAACTGCTGGGTGTTCTTTCATTGACCTGCCTAATTTTTACGATTCTCTGGCTGGTTCTCTTTGTTGTAGATATGGCTGTTGCTGGGTCGTTGGAGACCTTTGAACAAATCCTGGCTCATGTCAATAAACTGGGCGTGCTGTTCTACCTGACATATGCAAATGCAGTGTTGGTTACGGTGAGCGCCGTGATGTTGTTTGCCGCACTCTATATTCACTATAAACCTATCGCGCCAGAATGGTCAGCCATTGGCGTAATGTTTGTGCCGATTTATGGCGCCTTGAACTTGATAGCCTATCTCTCCCAAATCACTGTGCTTCCACGCTTGCTGGAATTGCAAGCGCTCCCAGAATACCAAGTCTTTTCGCAATTCTTATTACATCAGCTTATCCAGCAGTGGTCCAATTCAACAATTTCCATTGTCAACAATTTGGCCTATGCTGTTCTGGGTGTGCCCTCCATCATATTTGGCATCCTAATGCTCAAATCAGTTTCTGCTCTACGACTTGGCGGCGTTTTGTTAACGCTTAATGGCCTCGCATGTATCGCAGGATTTATAGGCATTGCAGCACAAATTACGTGGCTCAGTCAAGGCTCACTCATAGGGGGAGTGCTATTCTTGCTAGCGCTTGTGCCAATGAGTTTTGTCTTTTTGCAACAAAGCAAAACTACATGAGAAAAAGCGGGCTGCCGATAAGTAATAAACTATGTGATGATTTCCACGTAGAAGAAAATGAAACCATTTACCCTCCCCCTCTCAGACACACAAGCCACGCTAGAAACCGTCGGCGGCAAAGGCATGTCGCTGGCAAAAATGATCCAGGCCGGATTCCCTGTCCCCGATGGATTCCACATCACGACTGAAGCCTATTGGGCATTCGTCGCGGCAAACGAATTGCAGACAAAAATCCTCGCCGCGCTCAAAGATGTGGACGCCTCGCTTCCCGCGACCCTCGAAGCGGCTTTCGCGACGATCGGCGGTCTCTTTGCTGATTCCAAAATCCCTGATGACCTTGCCTCACCCATTGTCATAGCGTACGAGTCGCTTGCCAATCGAGAATCAGTTGCCGTACGTTCCTCTGCCACCGCTGAAGATTTACCTGACGCCTCAATTGCAGGACAACAGGAATCTTTTCTCAATGTCAGGGGTGAGCAGGAATTGCTTGTGGCGGTCAAAAAGTGTTGGGCCAGCCTGTGGACAGCGCGCGCGATTAGTTACCGTGCGCGTCAAAATATCTCTCTTGAAAGGGTTTCGTTGGCAATTGTTGTGCAAACACTGGTTCCGGCGGATGCGGCCGGTATCCTGTTCACGGCGAATCCTGTGAACGGAAAATACGATCAGATGGTCATCAATGCCGCCTGGGGGTTGGGGGAAGCGGTAGTCGGCGGGGCGGTAACACCCGATTCTTTGACGGTTAGCAAGCCCACGGGTAGGGTGATCCACCGCGAAACAGCCGAGAAGCAGGTGATGACCGTTCGGACAGAATCGGGCACGAGTGATCAACCAGTGCCCGATCATCTGAAAAAAGCGCCTGTACTTAGCGACAAGCAAGCCGTGATCCTGGTGCGAATGGGTACAAAGATTGAGAAGCTATACAACACTCCGATGGATATCGAATGGGCGCTGTGGAAAGGGAGATTCGCGATCCTCTAGGCGCGGCCGATTACAACGATGAATTTCGATGAAAACAACGACAGCCTGCGCGGGGATTTTGTCTGGTCGAATGTCAATGTTGGCGAGGCAGTCTCAGATGTGATGACGCCTCTCAATTGGTCTATTATGCGGATTGCTTTTGAGGAGATTTCCATGTTGCCAGGCTACAACATGCTCGGAAATATCGGTGGACGGCCTTATAACAATATCAGCGTGGTAGTTTCCACCTTGCGGTTGGCGGGGCGCAACGTGGAGGATTTCGTGAATGAATATGGGGGCGGGTACGAAAAGTTCCAGAAATGGATCGAGGAAATCTCACTCCCGTTGCCTAAAACGGCGATTTTTCCTGTTTTACGCAATGCGGTCCGGGTGCAATTTCGGAATATGAAAGCCCTCAAAGATGCGGAAAGGTTTTTATCTGGCAACTTGCGATGGTGCAATCACATGAAGGTGCGCATCAATGAAATCAAATCTACTCAAGAGTTGGCAGATTTTTGGAGGTATGAACTCGCTTTGTATGGGATGGATGCTTTTCATATGGTAACAGCCAGCGCCCTCCACTATTCTGATTGTGTGGGGAAGTTACGGCGTGATCTGATTCGTATGGTTGGGCAGGATGATGCGGATGCGCTCCTATCCAACGTTAGCCGGGAATCGGAACTGTTAGCCAGCCTTGGCCCAACGGTGGGATTGTGGAAGGTTTATCGTGGAGAGATGTCAAAGGATGATTATCTAAAGCATTACGGTCATCGCGGTCCGAACGAAGGAAATCTTCTGGCCCCTGAAATCATGGATGAGACCCGCTGGTTTGAGCAACAACTGGAATCCTTTTCCAAAGCTCCTGTGGATGTAGATGAGTTATTGGCAAACCAGCAAAACAAAACAGAAACCGCTTGGGAACGGTTTCGAACCCGCTACCCGGGGAAATCGAAATCCGTGGAAAAACGAATCGATAAAGCGGCAAAGGCGGCCCGTTTACGCGAAGCCGTACGGTCTGAGTTCATCCGCGTGTCAACTGTAACACGTGCTTGCGCTTTGAAAGCAGGGATATTGACTGGACTGGGAGAGGATATATTTTTCCTGACCCACCTTGAGATTGACGATTTGCTGCGAAATATTTCGACTGATGCTACCCGGCACATAGCCAAACGCAAGGAAATGTATGAAAGCTATCAATCCTTGCCTGTATATCCCACGGTGATTCGCGGTCCTTTCGATCCTTTCAAATGGGCTTCAAACCCCAACCGTCGTGGAGACCACTTCGATGCGCACGAACCAAACGACACGAACAAGGAAAACAATACAAATCTCATCACTGGGGCGGCGGGGTCTGGAGGAATTGTCGAGGGGTATGTGCGTAGGCTTGACAAGGTGGAGGATGGGATCGAATTACAGGCAGGGGAAATTTTAGTGGCATCCCAGACCAATATCGGTTGGACACCGCTCTTTCCTCGTGTCGCGGCAGTTGTCACAGACGTCGGGGCGCCGCTTTCCCATGCTGCCATAGTTGCAAGAGAGTTGGGCATTCCGGCTGTAGTTGGTTGCTCGGATGCAACCACCATATTAAGGACAGGCGACCGCGTCCGCGTGGATGGCACAAGAACCATTGTAGAAATCTTAAGATAGTCCGAAAGGATTACACGATGAATGCAACAGTGAAAAAGACCGCCCTCATAACCGGAGCCACCAGCGGCATCGGCGCTGAATACGCCAGGCAATTTGCGCTCCAAGGGTACGATCTGATAATTACCGGGCGCAGAGAGGAAAAGATCAGGTCATTTGCCGAAGGGCTTGCTCGCGAAAACAAGGTAAGCGTCGAAGTCATCCTTGCCGAATTGTCAAACGGGAGGGATGTGGACAAACTGCTTGAGAGTATAGCGGACAGGGAAATCGAAGTACTGGTCAACAACGCAGGTTCCGCCACTGCACGTTTCTTTCACAAAGAACCTCTTAGCGTTCAGGAGGATATCGTCGGTGTCAATATCCTTTGCCTCATCAAACTCACCTACGCCATCCTGCCTCAAATGCTCAGGAGAAGGCGCGGCACGATTATCAATGTTTCCTCCGCAGGGGCTTTCCTGCCCGCGCCAAAAGAAGCCACCTATATAGGCACGAAAGCGTTCCAACGCGCGTTCAGCGAAGGCTTGTATCTTGAACTGATCGGCACAGGCGTAATAATCCAGGCTGTATGCCCGGGGTTGACAAAAACCGATATGCCCATCAGGCTGGGTGTTCCGGAAGAACACCTTGTTGATCGTGGAATGTACAAATGGTCAACTCCCAAAGAAGTTGTGGATGCATCCATGAAGAGTTTGGAAAAGAACGTAGTAGTCTGCATTCCCGGAAGATTGACCAGGCTTCAAGTGCTCTGGCGTCATCTCCTGCCCTCCTCGTTATATTACAAGATGGCGCATTACTACTTCAAAAAATACGGATGGCTCGACGACGAATAGTTGAATGAAGTTATGAACCAAGGAGAAAGACAATGAAAACATATGTGATCCCTCTCTCGAAACTCACAAGCCACGCTCGAAAACGTCGGCGGCAAAGGCATGTCATTGGCGAAAATGATCGGTGCGGGACTCCCCGTCCCAGATGGATTCCACGTCACGACCGAAGCCTACCGCGCATTCGTGGATGCGAACAACTTGCAGACAAAGATACTCTCCGCCATCAAAAACGTGGACGCCTCGCTTCCCGCCTCGCTCGAAACTGCTTCTGCCACGATTCGCGGACTCTTCGCTGACGCCACCATCCCCGCCGATATCGCCAACGCTATCAAGGACGTCTACCTGACACTTGACACCTCGCACATGAAACCTGTAGCAATTAGATCCTCCGCCACCGCCGAAGACCTACCCGAAGCCTCGTTCGCGGGTCAACAGGAAACCTACCTCAACATTCGTGGCGAAGAAGACTTGCTTGAAGCGGTGAAAAAATGCTGGGCATCCTTGTGGACTGCGCGTGCCATCGCATATCGAATTAAAAAAGGCATTGACCAGAACTTGGTCGCACTTGCAGTCGTCGTTCAGGAGATGGTGAATGCCGAAACTGCGGGGATTTTATTCACGGCGAATCCGATTAACGGGCGCCGCGACGAAATGGTCATCAATGCCGCCTGGGGACTCGGCGAAGCCATAGTCGGTGGTCTCGTCTCACCCGATATCATCATCGCAGACAAAGCCACGGGCAAAGTCAAACAGTACGATGTCGCAGAGAAAGCTGTCATCACGGTTTTAACAGAAAAAGGTACGCGGGAGGAAAAACTCGAAGATGCTCGAAGCAGGTCAAAGGTCCTAAATGAGGCGGATGTTGTCGAGTTGGTGGACATCGCGCGCAGGATCGAATTCTATTACAGCAGTCCTCAAGACATCGAGTGGTGTCATGCAGATAGAAGATTCTTCATCGTCCAGTCGCGGCCCATCACCGCGCTGCCGCCAGAACCCGCTGTCCCCCTTCCGACGAATTGGAAACTCCCTAAAGGGGCATATGCCGCCATGCGCAACAATATTGTTGAACTGATGGCTGATCCACTTACTCCTCTATTTAGCACTTTAGGATTGGAAAGTGTCAACACCGCCATGAGTGAGTTGCTGCTTAAATTCCTTGGTAAGCCGGGGATCTTGCCGAAAGAGATGATCATCACTGTCAATGAATATGCTTACTATAACGGGTCAGTAGAATTTCTTCCTGCCGTGGGGCTGATCCTGGACACTGGCGGTATTATGAAGCGCATGTTCACTGGGGCAGTCGAACGTTGGACGGATGAGGGTCGCCCTGAATACGTTGCTACTGTTGAACACTGGCAAAACAAAGATTGGCAGAAGCTCCCCGAAACCGAAATGCTCACGGCCGTGCGCCAACTCTCACAGGCAGCGATCAAAGCCTATGGCGCTCTGGTTTCGGGCGTTATACCGGCCGCCTGGATCAGTGAGGGTTTGTTTACCCTAATCTATAAATTCCTCAAACGGCGCGATGACCCTGTCGCGTCCACATACCTGCTCGGGTTCGACAGCCTCCCCATTCAGGCCGAGAAACGTTTGTTTGATTTGGCAATATGGGCAAAAATGCACACGGAACTGGCAGATTATTTAGTGGAGACACCAGCCCGGCAGTTGATCGCCGAACTCAGGGATCAGAACGTTCCCTCGGGGGTAAGTACACCTCTCTGGCAGGAGTGGCAAACTCGCTTCCACGATCATCTCAGGGATTATGGCCACATGATCTACAACCTCGATTTTGGTAGCCCGGTCCCGGCGGATGATCCCGCCCCAGTATTGGAGGCTTTCAAATTATTCCTTAGCGGACGGGGGGTTGATCCCCACACGCGGCAACAAGAAGCGTTCCGTAAGCGCGAGGCAGCTACTCAAAGAATTTCGACCCGGCTGAAAGGGCTACGCCTGAAAATCTTCCAGAAGAACCTGGCGCGGGCGCAACGCTATGCCCCCCTGCGCGAAGATGGTCTGGCCGATGTGGGCTTGAGCTATCCTTTGCTGCGCCAGATGTTATTAGAATTGGGCCGACGATTTGTTCTTGCCGGTGTGATTGAGAAATCCGAAGATATTTTCTGGCTCAGGCAAGAGGAGGTCGAAACAAGCGTTGATAAGCTGGCTCGGGGAGAAGCGGTTGGTAGTTATCGCCACCATCTTCCCCAACAAAAGGCGGTCTGGGAGGCTGCCAGACGTACCGTGCCGCCTAGGATGTTGCCGCAGATGAAAGTGTTCGGTTTCGATCTGACCCAGCTCAAGAAGGGTCGGAAAAAGGCAAGAGGGAACACGCTCAAAGGCGTGCCTGCAAGCCCTGGTCGTGTGACGGCTCCCGCCTGCGTGATCAACGGTCCGGAAGATTTCGCTTCTATGAAAATTGGGGATGTTCTGGTTGCTCCGCTTACGACGCCGGCTTGGACACCGTTGTTCGTTGGCGCCTCAGCAATCGTCACTGATGTGGGTGGACCTCTCAGCCACGGCTCAATTGTGGCGCGTGAATACGGCATCCCTGCAGTCTTGGGCACAGGGTCTGCCACCCGCCAGATTCAAAGTGGACAGATTGTTACTGTAGATGGAAGTTCTGGTATAGTAACCTTGGAATCGACAAATGGTCGGGATTAAAGATGGTAAGCGCTGAAGATGTGATTGAGATTTATCAACGCTTGTTGGAAAATGGCATTAGGGTCTGGGTGACGGGTGGCTGGGGGATTGACGCTTTGCTTGGAGAGCAAACTCGCTCACACAAAGACCTGGATGTGTTTGTTCTGTTGGATGATGTTGTGCGATTGTGTAAGCTTTTGGAAAGCGACGGTTTTTTCTTGAAGGAACTCTGGTCTGAGAACCGACAGGCTGTAGATGCACATGGGAACGAGACAGCAACGGCTTTTGTCTTGGCTGATACAAAGGGCCGCGAGTTCGATGTCCATGCCATCCTTCTGGATCACCAAGGCAACGGCGTTCCGATGTGGGATGATGATAAAGGCATTTTGATAAAAAAACAAGACCTTGCCGGCGAAGGGCTAATCGCTGGTTTACCTGTTCGGTGCACTACGCTAGAAAAGCAGATGCTCAGCCATACCGGCTATGACCCTCCAGATTACCAATTACGTGATTTAGGGTTGTTGCAGAAAAAATTTGGTGTCAAGTACACTGATGGAAATCCTGATCCTCAATTGAAAGGAGATTGAGTGCTGGCTCGATTACCTGCCATACTATCCCCGTATTGCACGCTGCTAAATTTTCCCAATAAGATCGCACTGCAAATCCGTGCATTTTTTGCTCAATTTTCGTTGGCAAGCACTTTCCCGTTATAACCTGCGATACCTAATCCAAGTAATTGCCCAGCCTCAGCATCGAATGTCAGGCATTATCAACTAATGAAAAGTACCAAAACAGGAGTGGCATTCCATGCCTCTCCGTGAAAAAACTCCCCACTGATAAGAAATCAATCAGCAACATGTTGACTGATACTTTCCTGTACTCTACTCTGAAAAACCCGAGTGGAGTGTACGGTTAGAGGAGCAGGAGCAGCTTGCAGAAACCACCAAAAACTTGATGCGGATTTAATCATTGTTCCGAAAGGTTGTGAATGGCAAAGTTGACTGGCTCTAGTCATGATCACTGTCTCACCATCACAAAACTCTATTCTAGGTTGGGAACCCTCTGTGACTATAACATTTAGGCAATATTGCCGGCTACCAATGGCAGGAGACCAAGTTGCAGTAGTAGTAGCTGTGGATATGTGGGCAACTCGGAGCGGAGCGGAGAGATGTCCACATATCCATCAGCTTTCTTTCTGACCAGGCAGAATCCGTTCTGGGCGAAGTTCACGGATGATTACGTAATATTCTCTCACAGTTCGTATCCCTCTTCCAATGGCATGGCTGATCTCGGTTAAATCCAGGCCTTTGTTCAACAGCACTTTAACACGTTCATAATCCTTGATATAACGATCGACTGCCTCCAGACTATGGTAAGTCAAACGTGCAATATCTGGGGGAGCCTTCCCTTTTTCGTACAAGCGCAGAATAATCCCTTTGTGGGTTGGTTTGCTACCTTTGTCTTGTATGTATCCTTGAGTAGGCAACAGCTCGCCGGTTTGTTCGAAGTGATCGCCGATGCATTTCCTGATTGTGCCGATGGCTCGATTGATCAATAGGGACAGCTCGGCTTGTGAGAGTAATAGTCGTCCAGACGGGTTGTCCAAACCCGCCTGGATCAGACGAGCTATCTTACGGGTATCCCGCTCGTGAGACCAGATATTGGGGTTCTTTCCCTTGGGGCAACCTGAGGCAGCCTCGGTGATGTCTTCGGGAGTGATGAGTGGCAAGATGGCGGTGACGGTGGGTTCTTCCTCGGCCCGTCGCCCGGCAGGTGGTTTACGCCCCTCATCCAGTGTGCCCCGCCAAACGATGTGACCTGGCGGCACTTGGGGGGTATCCCGATAAAACTCATCGTGCAAGTCGGCAATGTCATTCGCGATCATTTGGATAACTTTGTGGCTACCGATTAATTTGTACTCATTCTCTAACAGGTGGACCACCGCTTGACGGAAGGTGTGTTGAGCGGTCGATTGGTAGTGAACAGCGCTCATGTTACCCCCTTTTTTGGCTCTGGGGTGGATTTCTGAGTGCCGCTGCTAATCATGTGAACCATCTCGTCTAGCCGATCCTGATGCCTGGGTATATTGTAAAGCTGGTAGAGATCCAGATAGTCCTGTGTTAGTCGCTCAGAAATCCCCACCACATGGCTGATTTCTCCTAACCCCAGACCTTTGCGCGACAACAAGACCACCCGGCTAAAGGTTTGGATATAGCGTTTGATGGCATAGGCAGAATGGCGAGATTGGCGCATGATCTCACTATAGGTATAGTGCTTCAGGTAGAGCTCCACGATAAGGACCTTATGGGTCTGCCCACGCCCAGCGCCTCGGAGGTTGCCACGGGTGGCTATGTTGACCCCCTTTGCCTTTAGGGCTGCGATATCCGAGCGGATCGTACGCGCGCTGACCCCCAGGACCCTGGCCAGGTCTTCTTGCGTCGCTTCACCGCCTTGTTCCAGAGCCTCCTCGATCATCCGCAAAAGTCGTACTCGCCGCAGCGATACATGCCCATGCTCCCGAAGCACCTCCAAGTCTTCACCCCCAGCATCGAGTGTCCAGGTCACATCCACCATATTTGTCTGGTGTAGAGGAATGCCATGGGGTGCGCCAGCTGCGGCGATGACTTGCCGGGTCTGCCCCAGTCTCAATCGTCCGTCACCATCCGATGAGGCGGTATCAAGATTGAATATCTCTTTGACTAAATCAAGAATGCCTTGTGAGATTCGGGGTGCTATCTCGTAGCCCATCTCAAGTTCGTATCGAAATCGTTGATCTAGAGTTTTGACCTCCAGGCGTTCGATTGCTGTTCGTACCATCGCATACCTCCATTGTTGGGTGCTTTTCACCAGTGATTCTAACTCAACCGGTTCTCTTCCCCTCCCATTAGTGTGGCATGCGGCAATATTTCCTAATTAATAGTGAGACAACTCCCAGCCAGCATCCCCGCTTTACCGAGTGAAACGATGTGGATAAAGATGATCCTCATCACCCAACTATGCCATTATTAACGGGGTGGTCTAGCCAATAGGTGGCAACAAACGACAACAACAGAAATTAACGCAGTACTTCAGGCGGTTCGTTGACGTGAAACCAAAGAGGCAGGGTGGTATAGATTATGCCTTCGATGGAGCTTGGCGCAGCCCCAAATGAGGAAATTACCCGACAAATGAGAGCATGCTCCATAGGGTAAGCCATCTATTTTTGTGGTTGAGACTCAGGTCGCGATACATTAAAATGACCAAGACAATTAGCGCCTCGCGAAAGATCTGAAAAAGCGGGTTGGCGGCAACCGGTGGGTTGCTCAGCTGGTGCCTCAGACTGGTGACCGCAAGCTGTACGAAGGTGAATAATACCAGTACTGGCAAAAGGTCAGCACGTTGAAGGAGAAGCTGGCCTTATTGGACCGTGTCCCCGAACCAGCTATTAATCGTGCCGCTCAAACTCTGCTTGATTTGCGTGAGACCTGGGAGAACACGACTCAAGATGAGCGCCAGGATATTGTTCACATCATGATCCAGTAAGCCGGCGTTGATGTGACGATCAAACGTGTCCTGTGGGTGAAAGCCCGACCGGATTACGAGCCACTCTTCTCTATCTTGGAAGGCTTGCGCCATGATGCCGATAGGCGATTTTGGATAGAGAGTTTTGTGACGCCAGAGGACAACTGTGACATAGAGTCAGATACCGGACAAGTGAGTACCAGTGTCGAAATCCTGCTAACAATGTCCAACAACACCTTGACAATAGCCGAGGAGTATATAAAATGATAGGGAAGCGATTAAAAAGTGAGATCGCCCAGCGCGAACTGAGCGATCTCGGTCGCAGATCCCTCGCACCTTGACAGTCCTACCACCAGAACGATTAAGTCCGGCAGTAAGTGCAGCCTATGCTGCCTTCGGGGAATCTTATAACCTGCGGAGAGGGTGGGTCCCCTCTCCACGGCGAGTAAGAACCGCTGAGGCTATTCAAGTTAAAGAGAAACTAAAGTTTATGAAACGCACGGAGGAGTTCTTCCGTGCGTTTCACGTACCTGTTGAAAACTAGCGCTGGATTAGTGGAAGGTATATGATACCCCCAGAATTCATTGTTGTTGGCAGCCCAATGACCGCTCCGCGTCCTTCGGTCACGCTGAAATCTGGTATGCTGGTTTGCAAACCTGATGGCAAATCTACCGTGAGGGTGTAACTGCCAGGGGCGACCTGGAAGAAAGTATAGCGCCCATTTTGATCTGTGACAGTTGAGCGGTTTCCATCAAGTGAAATGCTTACACCTGCCAGCGGGGCTTCCCACGGCTGGCGCAGCCCATCATCGTTGGCGTCCAGCCACAGCGTGCCGCGCACCACGCCCGGCCCGACCGCAGCCAACGCCGCACCCACACCTTTGCCGGCGACCTGGGTGATGCCCTGCCCCTGCACGGCCTGGGTAGTCGCCGCCAGGATGTAGCTGCCGGCCGGCGTCCCCAGGAAGAGGCCCAGGCCGCCCATGCCCGCAGCCAGTTGCGTCCCAGCACCGCTGCTGAGAGTCAGCGTCAGTGGCAGGCCAACGGCTGGCTCGTCTGGCTGCTGTCGGCCGTCGCCGTCCCAATCGAAGTACACCACCCCGCTGACCATGCCCGGCAGTCTCAGTGGAATTTGCACCACGCCGCCCTGGGATAGGGTGATCGTGAAAGCAGGCACAGCCGCATATCCGGCCGGCGGTGTGACGGTTACGGTGTAACTGCCATCCGGCACACCGGCGAGCATCGCCCGCCCGTTGGGGGTCGTTGTCCCGTTGGCTGTGGTTGATCCATTCAAAATTAAGCCCACGCCACCCACACCCGCTTCGCCCACGTCCTGCACACCGTCGCCGTCCAGGTCCATGAACGCCTGGATGATGGTCAGACCCGCCGGGCGCAGGGGGATGGGCGGCAGTTTTACGTCCGCGCCCCCCATGGACACGGCGCGAGTCGCTGGGCCGTTGACCACGTAACCGGCGGGTGGAATGAGGGTCAGCGTGTGCAACCCGTCAGCCAGCGTCAGCGGTTGCCCCATGCCGGTCTGCCCGGAGACGCCGCTATTACCGCCACTTGTTAGCGTCACGCCTGCAAGGCCCGGTTCGCCGGGATCGCGGGTGCCGTTGCCGTTGTCGTCGCGGAAGGCGCTCCACGTAAGTTGCGCCGCCGCCTGGGTGGCCGAAGAGGCGCCAGCCTGGAAAGGCAACCCTGCCGAGTTGAGGGTAATAAAGGCCATGTTCGTCCACACACCATCGATCATAGCGCAACTGTACGCGTACGCGGTGTCAGTTGTGCAGACAGCCAGTGGGTGTGGTGTGTCAACGAACCCGGGCACATCCACCACTTTAAGACATGCGCCGGCGCCTTGCATCAAATAAAAGCCGTCAATACCGGTAAATGTGTCAGCCAGAATCACAGGGTTTGCGATGTTGCAGCCGCCATTTGCGGCCTGATAGGCATAACGGACGACCCGCGCCCCAGCAATGGGGATCGGGGCGTCGCCTTGTTGGTACTTGACATCGCCAGCCACCTGAAAGCCGTTCCCCGGAGCGTTCCCTTCGATGCCGACGCCCAGCTGTATCGTCGTCGGGTCTGCGCCCACGGTGAAGACGCCGGGTGAATTGGTGATGAACACGCTGGAAGGCGCGTTGGCCAGCTGCAGCGCGTACGGCGTGTGGGCAAGCAGGCCCTCGAAGCGGAAGTAACCGGCGGCATCCGGGGTGGTGACAGCGACCTGCTGCCCGCCCGCGCCCACCAGGCGCACGCTGTATTGACTGACGCCTTGCTCATTGCCATCCCACTGGCCGTTGCCGTTGTTGTCGCTGTAGACCACGCCCACCACGTGACCGGTGGGCACCAGCTGGAGGTTGTTACCGTTCAGAGTCTGGCCCGTTTGATAGATGATCAGCGGCTCGCCGTCCGCTACGTAGCCGGGCGGCGGCGCGGGCAGGCGCAGCCGGTAGGTGGCCGGGGTCAGGTTACTGAAGCTGAAGTTGCCGAAGCTGTCGCTGGTCGTCTCCACGGTGGCGCTGGTGGCGCTGTTTTGCAGCTGCACCGTCAGCCCTACGGCCAGGGAGCCGCCGCCCAGGCTGAAGCTGCCCGTGTCGGGCGGCCAGATCTTGCCGCTGATGCTCCCGGCGTCGCGCAGGGGGATGAGCAGCGTCTGCGCGGCGTTGTTGGCAACGATGGGGCCGATGGGCAGCGCCCAAAACGACGCGTAACCGGCCGGTGGCGTGAACTGCACCGGGTAGCTGCCGGCGGGCAGGTAGAAGGTCGCCCCGCTGCTGCTGACGCTCTGCGACACGCCGTTGACGGCGGCGCTTCCGCCGCTCAGGTACGCTTCGCCGGCTTCCCGGCTGCCGTTGCCGTTGCCGTCCAGGAAGGCGCGTAGCAGCAGGGTGTGGGCCGGCTGGACCGCCAGCGCTACCGCCACGCCGCCGCTGCGCGGCACACTGACGCCGGACGGGCTGGCCGGCAGGAGATCGGCCGGCAGCCCGGCGCTGATCTCGCCGCAGACGGGGAAGAAGCCGTCAGGGGGTGGATTGAATACCGCCACGCCGCCGCTATCGGTGACAGCCGTTTGCAACACGGCGCCGATTCCGCCGCAGGCGGCGTCACGCAGCCGCACGGACACATCGGCCAGGCGCTGCTCGCCCGTGTCGACCACGCCGTTGTGGTTGCCGTCGACGTAAACCAGCACCCGCGGCCGGTTGTCCTCCGGCGGCAGGGGGAAGTCGATCAGCGGCACGCCGCCGCTGAGAGGCACGGAGGCGTCGCGCGTCCAGGTTTGCCCGGCGTGGGTCAGCGTCACCCGATACGCGCCGCTGGTGATGGGCGTTTGGCCATAGCCGCCGTTGGATCCGCTGGTCAGCGCGGCGACGGGCGTGCCGTCGGGCCGGCTAACGGCCACCGCCGCGCCGGCGATGGGGTTGTCCCAGGCCTCGTCGAAGACGCCGTTAGCGTCCATGTCCCAGAAGACGCGGCCGCCCAGGGACTGGCTTTCGTTGAGCTGGTAGCCCACCTCCAGCAGCTCCGGCGCGGGGGCGGCGCCCGTCAGGGTGTACCAGCGTTCCACCGCAGTCGTCGGCGCGTAGCCCGGCGGCAGATTCGACTCGCACCCGGTAGTTGCCGGGGACGGGCAGGTCGGGGAAGCTGAAGTAGCCGCTGTTCCAGTTGGTTCCCTGGGTGGTCAGGGTGCTGGTGATCTCGACGCCAAGCTGGTTGTACAGCGTCACCGGGATGCCGTTGTTGCTCGGCACGTTGCTCTCGGTGCAGCTATTGCCGTTGGCGCGGACGCCTAGCGGAACGCAGCGATCCCAGAAGGCGTAGCCGGCGATGGTCTGCGGGTTGCTTGGATTCCAGGGGTAGCGCACGTCGACGTGGGTGTTGTTGGCGATGACGACGATCTGGCTGTAGATGGGCCAGCTTTCCTGCCCCGGCACGTCCGGGTCGGGGATCAGGCGCACCTCCAGCGAGGCCGGGTTCAGGTTCCAGTTGCTGGTGGCGGGCTGGCTCGCGGGCAGATAGCCGGTTTCGATCAGGCTGCCACTGAGGGTGCGCACCTCGAAGTTGCAGGCAAAGCCCTGGCCAAATGTCCCCGCCAACTGGCAGAACATATTCAGCGAGCGGGAGAGCGTGCCGCTGAAGTTGAGGGAAGCGGCGCTGTCGTTGCTGACAACGGCCGTGCGCTCCGCCGGCGTCAGTTGCAAACCAGGGACCAGGTTGGCGATCTCGCCCCACGGCCGTACCGTGTATACGCCCGGCGCTAACCCCTCCACCCGCGCCTCCCCCTGGGCGTTGGTAAAAACCACCCGCACCTGGCTGCCATCCAGCAGCAGCTCGAAGGGTAGGAAGTCGATGGGCAGCGCCTGACCGTTGACCACCTGTACGGCCTTGATGGTCAGCTCCCCTTTCTTGAGCAGCGTCCAGTTCTCCACCGCGCTGCCGTTGAGCGTGGCGGGTACAAAGCGTTGTGTCACGCCATCGGTGGTTACATAGTTGGCGGGTGGTGTGAGAAGCAGGGTGTAGCTGCCATTCGCCAGGCCGGAGAAGCTGTAGCTGCCGTCGGCAGTGGAGGTGGCTTGCAGGTTGCCGGGCTGCAGGGTCAGGCCCACGCCGCCTATGCCGGCGCCGCTGCTGCTGGTCACCTGGCCGCCGATGGTGCCGCCGGCGGCAAAGGGCAATTGGGCGCTGACGACGCGCAGGTCGGAGACGTAGACTTCTACCTCGCGGGCGGCGGGGAAGACACCGGCCGGTGCCTCCATCTGCACCCGGTAGAGGCCTGGCTCGCTGATGCGGAAGGCGTAGGCCCCATGGCTCCAGGCCGAGCCGGTGACGTGGGTGGCTAGCTGGGTGCCGGCGGCGTCCAGCAGGCGCACAGTGCGGCCGTTCAGGGGCGTTTCGCCGGGGTTGGGAAGGCCGTCGCCGTTGCCGTCGATCCAGGCGCGACCGTAAATGTAACCATCGTCATCGGGCTGCGGGGAAAATGCCACCGGCAGGACGCCAAAGTTGATCTCCGTGCCGCCATCTGCGCCCACGGCCACCGGAACCGGATTGGGGGTGGAAATGCAGTTAGTGATGATGGGACACGCCACAGTATTTGTCGCGGCGACAAGGTAAACACCTGCCTGCGGCGTGAAAATCTGATAGCTGCCGTTGAGCAAGGGGGCATTCAGGATGGTGTGTGGAGGGCTCTGGAGCGTAGCCGTGATGATCACATACTGACTCTCGGGGGAGACAATCTCGCCCAGGCCGAAGAAGCCGTCGGCGTCGCGGTCCAGCCAGACGACGCCGTTGATATTGGCCGGTTCCAGTACGGCCACTACGGTGCTGGTGATGGCGCTGCTGCTGTTGTTGCCGGCGCTCAGGGTAACCGTATAATTTCCTGGCGTGGTGAAGGTGTGTTCTACCACTGCGCCGCTGCCCAGTTGTCCGTCGCCGAAATCCCAGTCATAGCTGATGCCCGTACCCGCGTTGACGCTGGCGGTGAACTGCGCCGGCAAGTCTTCGTAGATGGGCAACGATGCCTGCAGCGCCAGCCCGTCAATGGGCACATCCAGCACGCCGCCGGCGGCGTAGGCCAGCGAAAATTCGGATGTAGAGCCGTCGGCGTGGGTGGCGGTGGCGCTGACGAACTGGTTGGGCGGGATGGCAGCCGGCAGGGTCACCTCGAATGCGGCGTTGCCGTCGGCGTCGGTGGTGACGCTGGTTTCGCCCAGGTAGAACTCCCCTTCGCCGTAGCCGCTGGGCTCGGCCTCGGAGTTGTAGTAGAAGTCCAGGGTGAAGGTGGTGTTCGGGTTGCTGTTCAGCGTGCCTTGGACGACCGTCGTGCCATCTGCGTAGCCCTGGGCAAAGGTGATGACGGGATAGTTTTGCAGGTTGTTCCCACCGCTATCCCCATCCTTGTCGTCATTCACGGTGACGCCATCGGGCCAGCGCAGGTCAATCCCAAGCTGCGAGTTCGCAAAGATGCGGTTGCCGCGGATCGTGTTACTACAGGCCGGTATTTCCGATTTTGACCCCGTTGTAATAAGGGGTGGCGCCGTTATGGGCGATCAGGTTGGCTTCACCCGGCCCGACGCCGCCAATGATATTGTTGCTCCCGGACAGAAACAGCCCGCTGTAGCCGTTACCCAAAGGCGTCATACCATCTGCCCCCAGGCCTATTCGGTTGCCAATGATGAGCATATTCGAAGAGTTGGTGCTGATGCCTTCGAAAGTGTGGCCGGAGATGACGTTATCGCGGATGATGACCGGGACGCTGGATATGCCGCTCATGCCGTAGTTATTGTGCAGCGCTGCCAGGCCGGTGGCATCCACGCCCATCCAGTTCCCGGCAATGATGGTCGGCGGCGCGTCGGGGTTGGGCAGGTTGCTGAAGTAGATGGCTGAGATGGAAGTCTGGCTGTTGCCGGAGATCAGGTTGCGTTCCAAATCGTCGGAGACTCCGTCGCTGTTGGTACCGATGCGGTTGCCGTAGCCGCCCAGGAAGATACCTGCGCGGGGTGCGCCGCCGGTGCCGTTGGGGATAGATGCCATGCCGGTGATGTCGGTGCCGATCTTATTCCCGGCGACGACGTTGTTCAGCGCCCCGGTCTGCTGGAGCAAGATGCCCCAATCGCTGTTGCCGGAGATCAGGTTGCCCTCCAGTTCATCGGATACGCCATCGCCGTTTGTGCCGATCAGGTTGTCGGTAGTGACATAGACGCGCACGCCTTCGACCTGGATGCCTACACTGGCCGTGCCGCTGGCGTTGGTACCGATCCGGTTGCCGGAGATGCGGTTGTGGTGGCTCATATTGACGCTGGTTCCGGTCAGGTTGATGTTGAGAATGCTGCCGCTGATGACGTTGCCTTCCAGCGCATCGCCCTGTCCGTCGCCGTCCGTACCGATGACGGTGTAGCTGGCGTCCTGCACCAGGATGCCGGTAGCGGCGACGGTGCTGTTGCTTGTGCCCACCGCGGCTGTACCCGCTGCATTCAGGCCGATGTAGTTGCCCATGATCTTGTTGCCGGTGGTAGCGGGTTGGTAGATCCAGATATTCTGGTCAATATTGGCAGAGATGACATTGCGCTCAGCAGCGTCATTGACCCCGTCGGCATTCGTGCCGATGCGGTTGTTGCTGGAACCGCCCTCGATCCAAATGCCGCGCTGGTTGGCGACCCGCGTATCTCCGGCGAAGTTTGTGCCGATGTAGTTGCCGTAAATCCAGTTGCCGCCGCCGGTGTGCAGATAGATGCCGCCGGCGTAGGAGCCGGTGAAGCCGTTGATCACCAGCCCGCGCACCACGCTGTTCCCGGCCGTGATGTGTAGGGCCTCGATGCTGTTGCCCGGCCAGTGCGCCGTTCAGTTCGATCAGCGGCACGCCGCTGTAGCCGCCGCCGCCCTGGCTCCAGCCGTCCACCGTCACAGGGTCGGTGATGGTCGGCAGGGCGCTGGTGGGCTGGATGATTTGCTGGCTGCCGGTTGCGCCGATGGCAAAGGTGATCGTATCCGCGCCGGGGTTGGCGTTGGCATCCAGGATGGCCTGGCGCAGTGAGCCAGCCCCGCTGTCGACAGTAGTGGTCACACTGTAAACCGCCTGGGGGGCCTGGATGTTCGCCTGCACGTTCTGTGCTAGAGCGCTCTCCAAACCTGGAGCTACCAGGTTGAGCAGCATCGGGACAAGCAGAATGAGGCTGGAAAGTAGATTCATCTTTTTTCGCATGATCGTTTCCTCGTTATAGGATGATATTTCATCACGGTCGAACTTATCTCGCTGAACCGCGTCGTGGTGCAGTCAAGTTTTGCAGGTAAACCAATAAAGACTCCAGGTCGGTGAAGCCCCGGCGCGTGCCGTTGTGGGCATCTTCCAGGCTGAAGCGCCAGGCGCTTGCAGTCATCTCGCCCTCCTGTTCGAGCCAGATCTTAAGTAAGTAGGCGTGGTACGAATTGCTAGAACTGTCGGTTGCGCTTGTTTTCACCTGGACATCCTATTCATTCGCCTATATAATTTTCCGGGGTCAATAAATATAATGAAGTAAGTTTCATATAAGACATATCTTATCGATAAAGGGTTAATCAATCGTTGATTAAGCGTTGATTCGGAGAATCGCTTGCAAGAGCCAGGACTGGAACTGCTCCTCTTAGGCCCATTACAGATTTCAATCGCCGGCAAACCGCTGTCCGGTCTGGTTTCGCTCAAAGCCAAAGCCCTGCTGGCTTACCTGGCAGCGGGCGACGCCGACGACGGCCACGATGACCAGATAAACAAGCAGAAGGGCACCGAGCGAGGCCAGCAGCTGCGCGGCGCGCCGAAAGCGGCGGCGCAGGGCGCTGACTGCGACGACGCCAAGCAAGATGAGCGTGGCCAGGACAAGCGCCAGGAAGAAAAACTCGCTGATGAACATGTGCCCGCCCCCTGCCGGTGGGGCAGTAAAGCCGCCTACCGGGGTTGGAACCTCCAGCGGAGACCGCGGCGGAGGAACCAACCGCCGTAGGCGCCGGCAAAGGCAATGATCAGGGCCACAACAGAGGCCGAACTGCGGTTGACGATGATCCCGTAGAGTGGAATCCAGGCGCCGACGAGCAGGGCTACCGGCCAGGGGCGTTTGCAGCCGGCGAGGGCCAGCAGCCCGCTGACGAGATGGTCCCTTCCGGCAGGTCAAAGACGCCGGCGCAGCGACGGCGCAGCGCATCGATCACGGCATAGCCATGTGCAGGCTCAGCGGCAAGGACAGCCAGCCACAGCAAATCAAGATGGCCCTTGAACTCTTCTCAAGTCATACCCGAGCATGCTATACCTTGGTATGTTAGGTATCAAGCGGCGAAATTCCCGCTGCCAGGGCTTTCACAAAGGACATGCTGCAGCCGCACCACAGTCGCCGCGGCGAGGGGGCGAACGCCCGGTAGGTCACATGACGGCAATGACCGCGGAATCCGAAAATGAAAACGCCCGGTGCCCGTTACGGCCGGTGGATCACCAGGGGCACATAGATGCTGAAGACGGACGCGGCCACGGCCGCGATCCCCGCCGCCGTACCGCGCCCGGCGCCGACCACCACAGGTTCGAGCTGAACAGCAAGACCTTCCGGCAAAGCCACGTCCAACGTATACGTGCCGGGGGCGACGTCACGAAAAATGTAGCGGCCGGTCGCGTCCGTGAGCACCGTCGCGCCCTCAAGCGTCACGGCCACGCCGGCCAGGGGCGTCTCCCATGGCGCACGCAGGCCGTCGCCGTCGGCGTCCAGCCAGGCGGTGCCGCGGACGACGCCGGACGGCACGGACGGCAGCAGCGCCCCGGCTCCGCCGCCGGCGGGCACGGTGAGGCCGGCGCCCGCCAGCCCTGCCTGCGGCGACGTGAGCGTATAGCTCCCCGGCGCGACGCCCAGGAACAGCGCCTGACCGGCGGCGGCGGCCACGTCCCAACTGTCCGTGGCGCTGTGCAGCGTCACCGTGAAGGGCCAGTGGAGGCCGATCTCATCGGGCGCGCGCACGCCGTCGCTATCCCAATCCTCGTAGATCAGGGCGGTCAGGACGCCTTCCGGCTGCATGGGCACGCCGATCGCACCGCCGTCGGCCAGCGTCAAGGTAGCCGTCAGCGGCGCAGCGAAACCGGCCGCCGGCGTCAGCGTCGCGACGTAGGCCCCATCAGGAAGTCCGGCCAGCTGCAGCCGGCCGTCCGCTCCGGTGGCGCCGCCGGCGCTTGCAGGGCCGTCCAGCGCCACCGCGACGCCGCCCAGTCCGGGTTCGGCATTTCCGTGCCTCCCGTCGCCGTCGAGGTCGATAAAGGCCGTGACCTGGGCAATACCGGCCGGTCGCAGGGCGATGGGCGGCAGGGTCACGCCCGCGCCCTGCAGGGAAACGGACCGCGGCGGAGCGCTGACCAGATAGCCCGACGGGGGCGTGATGGTCAACGCATGCAGGCCGTCGGCCAGCGAGAGCAGGCCCAGGCCGCCGCCATTGCTCTCGTCTGCGATCGCGCCGGCGGCCAGGGTCACCCCTGCCAGGCCGGGTTCGGCGCCGTCGCGCAGGCCGTTGCCGTTGTCATCGCGGAATGCCGACCACTGGACCTCGTGGTTCGCGCCCGTCTGCAGAACGCGACCGGCACCCGGCTGCAGCAGGACGATGTCGAGCACGTTGAGGACATAGGTGCCGTTGATCAAGACGCAGCCGCCGCAGTAAATATCGCCCGCAGACCAGCCGATCCAGCCGGAGTTCTCAAACCCGGGCACATCGACCACGCGCGCCCGTCCGCCGCTCAGCGCAGTCGTGAAGTAAAACGCGCCGTTGGCCCCGGTGACCTGCTCTCCCAGAGGGGCGCCGCTGCTGCTTTCGTAGACGACGCGCGCGTTGGCCAGCGGAATGGCCGCACCATCCTGCCAATAGACCGCGCGCCCAAAGATGCCGCTCTGCGCCGCGCCGGATGGAAAGAGGTACGCTGCCCCGATCTGCACGTCTACCGTCTGCGCGCCAAGGGTGAAGATCCCTGGAGACGCGCTGGTGAACCAGTCGTCGTCAGGAAAAACGACGCGCAGGCTGTAAGGCGTGTTGGCGCTCAATCCCCCCACGTTGAAGCTACCGTCCGCCGCCGGCGTGACGCTCTGCAGCAGCGCGCCGCCGCTGCCAATGACGTGCACGTCGAAATAGTCGCTGCCGCCCTCGCCGCTCTGGCGCAGGCCGTCGCCGTTGAGGTCGACAAAAACCCGCCCCGTTACCTGGCCCACAGGAACCAGGGTCAGGTTTTCAGTATGCGCGCCGTTGGCCGGCAAGGTGATCAGCGGCTCGCCGCCGGCCATCAGGCCGGGCGGCGGCGCGGGCAGGCGCAGGCGGTAGGTGCCGCCGGCCAGGTTATGGAAAGCATAACGAAGGGCCCATGGATTGTTCGCGTAATTAGAGACGGCAATGGTCTCCCAGATCTGGCCACTGTCTATATTTTCCAGCGTCACCGGCACCTCGCCGATGTAGCGGCCCGACGGCGGCGTGACCAGACCGCTGATGGCGCTCAGCGCGCGCAGCGGAATGGCCACGGTCTGCGACGCATTGGGATTGAGCACAACCGTCAGCGGCATGCTGACGGCGGGGACGTAGCCGTACGGCGCCGCCACCTGCAGCGCGTAGCTGCCGGGCAGGAGTAGAAATGACGCCTGCGCGGCCCCACCCACGGGCAGAATGCGCGTCAGGCCGTTGAGGGTCACGCTGCCGCCGCCGACAATCGGCTCGCCGCTGTCCTGGGCCAGATCGCCGTCGGCGTCCCAGAAAAGGGTGACAATAACGGCGCCGGCCGTCTGCACGGGCAGCAACGCCGTCGCGCCGGAGGTCCGCGGGACGTTGATGCCGGTGGCTGATGTGGGCAGCAGACTGTTGGGCAGCCCGCCGGCCACCACGGCGCATAGCGCGTCACCGTTGACCGGCGGCGCCGCCGCTCTGGCCGGGGGCGCGGCAAAGATCACCGTGCCGTCGTCGAGGGTCGGCTTGGATTCCAGCAGCGATCCGATCTGGGTGCACGGCCTGTCCAGCAGGGAGACGCTGATGCCGCTCAGGCGCTGCTCGCCGGCGTCAGCCGCGCCGTCGCGATCGCTGTCGACAAAGACGAGCACGCGCGGCAGGCTGCCGGGGGGTGGAAGGGCGAAGTCTACGTTGGGGATGGCGCCGGCGGCGGGCACGTTGGCCGTACGCACGTGCGTGTTCCCCGCTGAGACAATGGTCACGCGGTATTCGCCGCTGCTGATCGGGTCGACGGCAAAGGAGCCATCGGAGGCCGTGGTGCGCGTGGCGACGGCCTGACCGGCCGCTGTCGTAATCGTCACCGGGACCCCCGGCAGCGGATCGTCCCAGGCCGCATCATACTGGCCGTTACCGTTCAAATCGGCGTAGACGCGTCCGGCAAGCAGGCGGTTCTGGTTGAGCTGATAGCCGAAGAGGAACTGTTCGGGCGTGGCAATGCCGTCCAGGGCCAGGTCATAGCTGGTGGCTGTGGTCGGCGCATAGCCGGCAGGCAGGTCGATCGCCAGGCGATACTCGCCGATCCCAACGTCGGGAAAGCCGAAATAGCCCGCGCTGTAGCCCGCGCCGTGGGTCGTCAGCGTGCTGGTGATCGGTACCCCGGCGGCCGTCTGCAGGGTGACGGTCAGGCCGTTGTTGCTGGCGACGCCGGTTTCGTTGCAGGTCCCTGTGTTGGCGCGAATACCGGCCGGTGCACAGCGATCCCAGAAGGCGTAGCCGCTGATAGTCTGAGCGTTGGTGGGATTGTAGGGATAGTAGACGTTGGCGTGGGTGCTGTTGCCCAGGACCACGACTGCGCTGTGGGTGGGCCAGCCTGCCTGACCGGCAAGCGCCGGATCCGGGATGAGGCGCACCTCCAGCGTGGCCGGGTTCAGGTTCCAGAGCGTCACCGCCGGGTTTGCGGCCGGCAGGGTGCCGCTGTCGATGAGGAAGCCGCCGCTGTTGCGCACCTCGTAGAGGCAGCCAAAGCCACTGGGCAGGGCGCCCGGCAGGAGGCAATGGAGGCTGAGCGAGCGCGCCAGGGTAAAGGAGAAGTTGAGCGTGGCGGCGCTATCGGTGGTGACGATGGCGCTGCGCGTCGTCGGATAAACCAACGTGCCCGGGAGCACCGCCGCCGCCAGGGGGCGGGAGCTGTAGGTTCCGGGCAGGAGGCCGCTGAAGAGGGCCTGACCGTTCACATCCGTGCTTGCGAATCCGACGACGCTGCCGTTTTGCAGCAGCTCAAAGAACATCCCGCCTACGGGCAGCGTCTGGCCGCCGCTGACCTGGATGGCCTTGACCGTCAGCAGCCCCTTGCGCAGCAGGGTCCAGTTTTCGAGCGCCGCGCTGTTGAGGGCTGTGGGCACAATGCGCTCCTGGATGCCGTCCGGCGTAATGAAATCCGGCGGGGGCGTCAGGCGCAGCGTGCGCGCGCCGCCGGCGAGGCCGCTAAAGCTGTAGGTGCCGTCGGCGGCGCTGGTGGTCTGGACATTCTCGGGCAGCAGCGTCAGGGACACACCGGCCAGGCCTGCGCCGCTGCTGCCGGTGACCTGCCCGCCGACGGTGCCGCCAGGCAGAAACGGCGCGTGGGCGTTGGCAACCTGACCGGCGGGGACCGTCACCTGGCGCGTACGCTGGAGCGGGAAGAAGCCGGCCGGTGCAGTTATGTCAACCCAATAGGTGCCCGGCGCCAGGCCGGGGACGTCGATCCAGCCCAAGGCATCGGTGACGGTGGTGGCGACAATGCCCCCACTGTTGCGTACGGTGACCTGGCGCTGGGCCAGGGGCGTTTCCGACAGGTCGGGAAAGCCGTTGCCGTTGGTATCGGCCCAGGAGCGACCGTTGATGCGGGCGCTACCGGCCGGTGGTGTGAGATTCATCCCGAAGTTCAGCGTCGTCCCGCCGTCGCTGCTCATGGCCAGCGTCATCGGGTTGGGCGAGGTTGCGTGCCACAGCGGACGACCTACGGCCACAACGTAGGTACCCGGCAGAGGCGTCAGAATCTGGTAGTTGCCCTGATTGTCGCGCACAGCAGTGAGTACCGTCAGCGGATTTTGCAGGGTGGCGGTGACCACGGCGCCGCCAGGGTCGAGAGCGGCGGTTTCGCCCAGGCCGAAGAAGCCATCCTCATCTTTGTCATACCAGACCACGCCGTTGATGTTGGCCGGCTCCAGCACGGTGACGATCGTGCTGGCAACGGCGCTGCCGCTGCCGTTGGCGGCGGTCACGGAGGCCGTATACACCCCGGCGGCGGTAAAGAGGTGGGTGGCGAACGAGCCGCTGCCGACACCGCCGTCGCCAAAGTCCCACTGATAGGCGACGTTGGTGCCGCTGCTTACCGCGGCCGTGAAGGCGGCCGGGGTATCCACAAAAATGGGCAGCTGCGCCTGCGCGCTGAGCCCGCTGATGGGCACGTCGGCCACCCCGCTGACCGGCCCGAACGCCGCCGAGAACTCCGAGGTGCTGCCGTCGGGATCGGTCGCCGTGGCGGTGACCACGTCGCCGCCAGGGACGGTGACCCCGGTGAGGGTAATCGTAAACGTCACCACACCGCCGGCGCCGGTCGTGACCAGATCGCTGCCGAGGTAAACTTCGCCTTCACCGTAGCCGCTGTCGTCGGCGACGGCGCTGCCGTAAAAGTCGAGCGTATAGGTCGTGGACGCCTGGCTGCCAAGCGTCCCGCTGATGACCGTTGTGCCGTTGACGAAGCTCTGGGCAAAGGCAATGACGGGGTAGTTCTGCAGACCGTTGGCGCCCGCGTCGCCGTCGCCGTCGTCGTTGGGATTGACGACCTGGTCGCCGTTCAGGTCCAGCCCCAGCTTCTGATTGTCGTAGATGCGGTTGCCGCGGATGGTGTTGCGCTGGGCGGCGCTGCTGAGACTAATGCCGGCGCCATTGCTTCCGCTGTTGTTGGCCACGATGTTGGCTTCGCCGGGATTGACGCCGCCGACCTGGTTGTCGCTGCCGTGGAAGAAGATGCCGCTGCCGACCGTGTTGCCCAGCGGCGTGGCGCCGTCCGCCCCCACGCCAATGAAGTTGCCGCTAATGACCGCCTGGTTGAGACCGCCGATAGCGATGCCGCCACCGCCGTTGGCGGAAATGACATTGTTGCGGATGATCACGTTGAAGTTTGGACCCGTCGCGGAGGACAGACCGCCGCCGCTGTTGGGCAGGGCCGCCAGACCGGTCGCGTTGGTGCCGATGTAGTTGCCGGCAATGACGTTGGGGAGCGCCGTCGGGTTGGTCTGGAGATTGTGCAGGATGCCGCAGCCGTTGTTGCCGGAGATGAGGTTGCGTTCGAGCGTGTCGGACAGGCCGTCGCCGTTGGTGCCGATCCGGTTGCCGCTCCCGCCGAGGTAGATCCCGCAGCGCGACAGGGAGTTGGTGCCGTTGGGAATGGCGACCATGCCGCTGCTGTCGGCGCCGATGATGTTACCGGCGACGACATTGCCGGTTGTGCCGGCCTGGGCAAAGAGAATGGCGTAGTCACCATTGCCGGAAATCAGGTTGCCTTCCTGCGCATCGGCAGCGCCGTCGCCGTTGGTACCGATGGTGTTGTTGCTGGCATCGGCGCTGATAAAAATGCCGGTGTTGTTGGGAACAGCCGTGTCGCCGGCCAGGTTTACTCCCAGATAGCTGCCGTAGATCCAGTTTCCGCCGCTCGTCAGCAGGATAACGGCCGTGCCGGAGGGGAAAGCGTTGATGGCCACGCCGCGTACGGTGCTCCCGCCGGCGGTGATGCGCAGTCCCCAGCTGGCAAAACCGGAAAGCGCGCCGTTCAGGGCGATCAGCGGCGGGCCGCTGTAGCCGCCGCCGCCCTGGCTCCAGCCGTCCACCGTCACAGGGTCGGTGATG
>CAVORW010000002.1:0-633890 GCA_963698715.1 uncultured Chloroflexia bacterium
CTGAAGCAGCCTGCCCATGATCGCCGATCCCGATTCCGTTTGATTCGGTTGGCGATTTCGTTTGCCGACGCTCAAACGTCTGATGATTTCTGGAAAAGTTATCTTTGCTCATAATCTCTCTTTACCAGGACGCTTTGAACCGTGAATATCTTACCCTTTTGCGAATGCTGCCGGAATCTGTTCAGGGGTCAGTCCTTCCTGCGCCAACCATCGTTTGAGCCGTAGTCGAGTGTCATACATGGGTTTTATAGGGCGTCCCGGTCTGTGCCCATGCGACGGGCGACTTCTTCAGCGGCGCTCCTTCGGTACGCGGTCGCCACCGTGGCCTGGCGCTGTCGGCCGTCGATTGTTCCAACATGATCCGCTGGACGCTTTGCATCAGATCGGCGCCTTCCACGATCTGTCTGGTGTGGAAGCGTGGGTCGACCATCGATTGGACGAGAATGGTGGGTTCTGCCATCGACGATCGTCCGCGAAGTTCTCCCAGCGTTTACGGCGCGGCTCGGTTTGGGCAATACGGATTGCGATATCTATGGACCCAGGTGGTGAATTCGCTCGGCCTTCAAAAGTATCCAAACGGTCCGACGCACGTAAACGAGGATCTTGGGCAACTTCTTCCGCCAGTGGTGCAAGCCCAGATCAAGGTTGGCAGCCCGCGGCTTTGTTAGCCGCGTAAGGCAATCCCCCGAAGGATGATCTGCCGCAAGTCGGCCCGGGGCGTCCCTATTTTCACCTTCATTCCGAAGGTGTTCAATCCATTGTTCGTTGGTTCGCGTGAGCATTTCTCAGATTATACATCAAGACATATCTTAGAATCCGGTACATCCTGATTAATCCTGCAACATTCTCCAATAAAGAGCTGGCGGGTAAGAATTTAATTCTCGTTGTTGTCTTAAGTTCTGTACCTCTTGTTTGGTTCGATGATCGGCAGTTGGGGAGCGATTGATAAATCCAAGCGTGAGATCTAAGCGGCACACTGAGAAGGTTGATGAGCCTGAACCAAACGGTTTCATAATAGAAGTTTATAAATGAGTTAGATCACAAACGTCTGTCTTTATCTGGTCTGGAATAGTTAAGGCAGATTTTATACAACTTGGGAATTACAAAAAAGGAGTAACAATCAATGTATAGAGCAACATGGAATGGGCAGATTTTGGCAGAGAGTGATCGAACCATCTTAGTGGAGGGTAATCACTACTTTCCACCCGATTCGATCTCTGGGGGATTTTTCCGTGAAAGCAATTCACATACAACCTGCCCCTGGAAGGGGCTGGCAAGTTACTACGATATTCAGGTAAACGGAGAAATAAATAAGAATGCGGCCTGGTACTATCCCGCTCCAAAAGAAGCCGCCCAACAGATCAAGGATTATGTGGCATTTTGGCATGGGGTAAAAGTGCTGCAAGTTGATGAACAAGCTATAGTCGCCTCGCAGTAATGAGAAAATGACTTCAATACCCCTTCTCACAACCCAACAGATGGTCGAAGTCGACCGGCTGATGATCGAAGAATACGGCATCCAGTTAATCCAGATGATGGAAAATGCGGGGAGAAACCTGGCCGAATTGGGCCGGCGTGTTCTCGGAGGAGATGTCCGCGCCAAACGCATTGCGGTGTTTTGTGGTGGAGGGGAATAACGGCGGAGGCGGCATGGTAGCCGCCCGCCATCTGAGCAACTGGGGCGCCGATGTTGCGCTAAAAGTGCTTTCCCGCCAGGATCAGTTAAAAGAAGTGCCTGCCCACCAATTCCAAATTTTAAAAGCCATGGGAATCTGGGCGAAAGAGCCCATTGACCTGGCCTCAGTAGATCTGGTCATAGACGCAATGATCGGTTATGGCCTGACGGGCGATCCGCGGGGAGCCGCGGCGGACTGGATTCGACGTATCAATGAAGTCGATTGCCCCGTCTTGGCTTTAGACACACCATCCGGATTGAATACCACCACGGGTGTCCCCGGGAATCCTTGCATTCGTGCAACGGCTACCATGACGCTTGCACTACCAAAAACTGGATTGATGGCGCCTGAAGCTTCAGGATATATAGGCAATCTGTATCTGGCAGATATCAGTGTTCCTCCCCAGCTCTATACCAGGCTGGGAATTGAAGCGCCACATCTATTTGCCAATGACACCATCGTGAAAATCAAATCTAAGGAAGGGTCAACTTCATGCTAGAGAAATTACAAGAAAAACAAATTCAGGTGTACAGCACTGTCTGGTGCCCTGATTGCAAGCGCGCCAAGAGGTTTTTCGGCGAGCAGCGGGTCCCGTATGAAAATATTGATATCGAGCAGGACCCCGATGCCATGGCTTATGTAGAAAAAGTCAACAACGGGATGCGCATCATCCCGATTATCGTTTTTCCGGATGGATCGATCCTGGTCGAACCGTCGAATGCGGAGTTGGCTAAGAAACTGGGGCTGCAGACCCGAGCGCAGCGCCAGTTCTACGATACGATTGTGATCGGCGGCGGCCCAGCCGGCCTGACCGCAGCCTTATACCTGGCGCGTGAGGGCCAGGATGTGCTGGTCATTGAGAAAGCAGGGTTAGGAGGCCAGGCTGGGGTGACCCAGACCCTCGATAATTATCCCGGGTTCGATCAGGGAATTCCTGGAGCAGAGTTTGGCGACCGGCTGGGACGCCAGGCGCGCCGGTTTGGGGTCGAGATACTCCAGGCCAGCGAAGTGGTAAAAGTTTTTCCTCAGGGCCCCTATCTGTGTGCCATTTCAGATGGCATCGAATATGGAGCGAAAGCCATATTGCTCGCAACCGGAGCCCGTTATCGCCGCTTAGACATTCCTGGGGAAGATGAACTGATCGGGACGAACGTCCATTTCTGTGCAACCTGTGATGGCGCATTTTATAAGGGCAAGAAAGTCCTGGTGATTGGCGGCGGCAACAGCGGATTCGAGGAAGGTTTGTTCCTGACCAAGTTTGCCAGCCAAGTGGATATTGTTGAGTTTTCCCCGCAGGCAAAGGCCAGCCAGATATTACAAGAAAAAGTGGCCGAAATGCCAAATATGTCGGTCACCCTCAACCATGCCGTCAAAGAATTCAAAATGAAAAACGGCCGTCTCGCCAGTGTGGTCGTCCAGGATCGGTCGACGGGCGAGCTGAAAGAATGGCAGTACGATGGGATCTTCGTCTTCATCGGCCTTTCCCCGAACAGCGATCTGGTCAAGGACAAGGTTGATACGGACCAGTTCGGTTTTGTGATTACGGATAAAAGTTTGATGACAACCTTGCCCGGCCTGTTCGCGGCTGGAGATGTGCGGTTAGGGTCGACCAAGCAGGCAGCTTCGGCTGCCGGCGAAGGGGCGACGGCGGCTCTCATGATCCGTGAATACGTGAAGGAGAATGGATAACGAGAAGGATGTGTAGATATGATCAATTCAGAAGCACTCCAGCGGACCTATGATAAAGTCCGCGCCCAGTGGGACCCGCATTTCGAATGGGTCGTGAATGAAGCCGCTCCCTGGACGCCATTGCAAAAGCCGCTTAACCAGATCGCACTGGCCCTGGTAAGCACCTGTGGGGCATACCGAAAAGAGATCGACTGCCCATTCGATGCAGCCAATTATTATGGCGATCCATCTTTTAAGGAAATACCTATCGACACCGCTCCGGAGGCGCTGGACTTTGCCCATACCCACTATGATCACACCCACGTTGCCCAGGATCCCAATGTTGCCTTTCCGCTGCCCTATCTGACGGCCCTTGCAGCCAGTGGGCAGATCGACCGGTTGGTCAATCCAGCGATCAGCTTCTCCGGATTTTTGCCCCAACCAAGGCAGCTGCTTCAAGAAACTGCCCCGGAGGTTGCCCGCCGTTTGAAAGCCGCCGGTGCAGAAGCTGCCTTGTTGGTGCCCTGCTGACCAATCTGCCAGCAGTCCGTGGGACTGATTGCGCGTGTGCTGGAAGAGGTGGGGATCTCGACCGTCTGTATTGTCATGCGCCGGGAAGTGGCGCAGAATGTGAAACCTCCAAGGACATTGTTTGTTCATTTTCCTCTGGGCGCTCCGTTGGGGCCATCCAACGACGCAGAGACCCATCGTAGAGTGATCCGACAGGCGCTGGATATCCTTGTTACTGCACGAGTACCAGGGACGATAGTCGACTCACCGCTCCAGTGGAAGCGATATGTAGTAGACACTGAGACATAATGTAATCTGTGGCACATTCCAAACAATAAGTGCAACCGGGAATAAATAACTTTCCCGGTTGCACGTTATTTGGTAAATGAGTAAAAATGGATGTGTTTTTATACCACATTCATCGACTCAGCGGTATTTACCCACCGTGGAGAGGGGACCCACCCTCTCCGCAGAGCGTAAAGTCTCAGAGCCTTACCGGCTCTCGATCTGTTGAAAAACGGATGTGAAAGAACGAGGTTTTACGCTTCGGTGTGGGGCATACGAGTATGCTTGCCACGCCTGAGATCGCTCAGTTGCCGCTGGGCGATCTCACTGTTTAATGAGTACCCTTTCATTGTATGTACTCCCCGACGATTGTCAAGACATTGGACTAAGCGCTTCGCGCAGAAAATCTCCTCGCTGAATCCCATTCCAAGGACATACTATTTTGCCTGATTAGGGCTATATTTCCTGTAAATCCCATCATCCCTATTTACAGGAGGTGTAACCATGACTGCATTAAGGCAGAAACTGATCGAGGATATGCAGCTGCGGGGTCTGTCAACCAGTACGCAAGAGAACTATGTGCGAGTGGTCAGGCAGTTGGCAGGATACTACGAAAAGTCCCCAGATCGGATCAGTGAAGAAGAACTGCGCCAGTACTTCCTCTACCTCAGTCAGGTCCGGAAGGTTTCTCCCAGCACCTTTCAGGTTGCGCTGAGTGCGATTAAGTTCTTCTACGAGTACACCCTGCAGCGGCAGTGGGCCACGCTGGAGCTGGTCAAACCCATTCGGGAGAAGAAGCTGCCGGTGGTACTTTCGGTGGAAGAAGTGGGCCGGGTCTTAGCCCGAGTGCATCGGGCGCGCTATCGGGTCTGCCTGAGTGCGATCTATGCCTGCGGGCTGCGCTTGCAGGAGGGGATCCACCTGCAGGTGGGAGACATCGACAGCCAGCGCATGTTTATCCACGTGCACCGGGGGAAAGGCAACCGAGAGCGCTATGTGCCGCTGCCGAGGAGCCTGCTAGAACTGCTGCGGCAACACTGGAGCAGCCATCACCACCCGGTATGGCTATTCCCGGATTCCAGATGGGAAGGTGGTTCGTCGGCTGCCCCTGCCGGTCCGGTCCACTTTCGCGGAGTGCAACGCGCCTTCAAATTGGCCCTGGTTGAGAGCGGCATCCAGAAGGATGCCACCGTGCACACCTTAAGACATTCGTATGCCACCCATCTGCTCGAAGCTGGGGTAAGTCTGCGCTTGATCCAGGCGTATCTGGGGCACGCCTCTCCGGATACCACCGTCATTTATACGCATCTCACTCCTCAAGTGGAAGCACCGGCTGTAGCTGCGATTAACCGGCTGGTGGGGCGCCTGTGGGGATAGAGCTGGCTGAAATCTTGCGCCAGTGCGGGCCTGCCTATCGCCAGAAATACGCCGGACACCTCCCCATTCAGCATTTACAAGCCATGCAGGCCATTGAAACCTGCCGAACTGAAGCGTTGGGCGGGCAGGTATATGTCTGCCCGGATTGCGAGCAGGTGCAGTACAGCTATCACTCCTGCCGCAACCGGCATTGCCCCAAGTGCCAGAACGAGAATGCCCAGGCCTGGCTGGAGCAGCAGCAAGCGATGTTGCTGCCGGTGCCCTACTTTCTGCTCACCTTCACCCTGCCGGTCGGTCTGCGGGAGATTGCGCGTCATCAGCCGCGGCTGATCTATGACCTGCTCTTTCGGATGTCAGCGGAAGCTACCCAGAAGCTGGCTCAGGACCCGCGTTTCGTCGGAGGCCAGGTTGGCATGGTGGGTGTGCTGCATACTTGGGGGCGCAACCTGAGCTATCATCCCCACGTGCATTACCTGGTTCCAGCCGGGGGCCTGGCAAGCGATGGCAAGACCTGGCTGGCCGCTCGCCAGAAATTCCTGCTGCCCGTCAAAGCGCTTTCGCGCCTTTTCCGCGCCAAAATGCGCCAGGCTTTAGCCAAGGTCGATGTCGAGGGGCCCATTTCAGCGGATGTCTGGCGGCAAAGTTGGGTAGTGCACTGCAAAGCGGTGGGCTGCGGACAGCTGGCGTTGAAGTACCTGGCGCCCTATATCTTTCGGGTGGCCATCAGCAACCGGCGTATTCTGAAATTGGAGGACGGGCGAGTGACCTTCCGCTATCGGGCGACGGATACCGGTCAGGAACGGCTGTGCACCCTGGCGGCCGAAGAATTCATCCGCCGTTTTCTGCAGCACATCCTGCCTAAGGGCCTCGTTAAGGTTCGTTATTATGGTTTCTTCAGCTCGGGCTCGCGCTCGCACCTGGCTGCGATCCGCCAGCAGCTTGGTCAAGAGCCTGCCCGAGTTGAGGAGGCTCAACCAGGCCAGGCTCGAGAGGTAGTACCGCTATCCGAAAAGGCCCACCTGTGCCCTGTTTGCGGTCGTCCGATGCAACCTGGAGGCTCGATCCTGCCTGCTAAAGGCCGGTCGCCGCCATGAGCGATGAGTGTGGCGTTGAAAACCCTCCTTTCGAGAGCGCTGATTCGCGGTCGCGGCGTTCCAGCCTTATGATTCCTGGAGGCGCAAATGGATCGCCCAGAGGTTCTCGATTCAGATCCGCAGTTTATTGGAGAATAGGGATATTGAACAAAAGGGCGAGCGGATTGCCAGTTGGCGAGCGGCGTTTAGGGGGAGCGAATTCGCCTCAATTTCCAAGTCGGCTGTGATTCATTCCAACCCGGCTTAGTCCAATTGTGGATTATGCGGCGGCTGCGCTCCGCTTAACGGAGTAGTTTTATGGTGCCGCGCCGCATCAATCCTTAAATCATTGTGGGACATCGGGAGGGCGATTTTGACTTCCATCGCTATCTGCTCCCATTCTTCCTCAATGTCACAAATGTACTCATCTGCCAAAGGATACAAAATCCAGAAGCGCCGTCGATCGTCTACCCGCAAGTTGTGTAAGAGTAGGAAAAGTACGTCAAAGTCCGGGCGGGCTTTCACCCACCCGACTTGCTTGGCAGCAACATCTACGCCTACTTCTTGAATCATCATACGCACCAGGTCCCGCCGCTCCTCTTTGGTAGACCACTCCCAGCTTTCACGCAGATCGAGCAACGTTCTGGCAGCGCGTTCGATTGCTGTCTCTGGCACCCAGGTAAGGAGATCGAGTTTCTCCTTCAAGGCATTGACTTTATTCCAAATATATGAAAATATCGGTCACTCAGTGCGCTGGAACAACACCATCTGTTTGATGTTCACAAATTGAGTATCTTGTACGACTGCACCTGGTATTTTGGTAGGGGATCGGCAGACGATTTTTACGAGCGCAAAAATAATCGAGTCCTTGGATGCTCTTGGGCGACGCAATTTCGAGCAAGCTCTCTTTTCCAGGTGAAACTTTCTCTGGATAGATCAAAAACAGGTCCCAGGTCAGGTGAGCTGAAAATCGTTTTCGGTTATACTAAAAATGAGATCTGCGCCAATATCACGTTCTTTCTTGAAAACAATCATGGTGTTTTTCGAACGAGTTAAACAATCCTTCCGCCGCTTACAGTGGAAACTGACCTTGAGCTATACCGCCGTTACGATGGGTTCATTGTTTATTATCGTATTGATACTGGGCTACTGGTTGTTTTCAAGTGTTTTGGTCCCCATTGATATTCTTAACAGCGTACTCTCCCCCAAAGCCTGGATTCAGATAGTCAGCGAAAGCGCACCACCCGAATGGCGTTATATTTTGTCACAAAAACCCATCGATACGCAGTTAGTCTCTATGCTGCTGCGAGATGGGGAGTTACAGATCACCCACATTGATTTGTTCCGGATCGGCGATCTGCAAATCCGATTAAGGACCACAGGCCAGGGGATTGTTCTACTCGTCGATCCGGAGGGAGTCTTACTAGGATCATCAAACCCGGGTCTCGTTTCTGATGATGCCATTGGGCAACCTCTCGATCTGGGGATTCTACCTGGACTAGAAGAACCCCTAAAAACCGCCTTAAGTGGGGAGATTGATCCGGAGCGCTTGTTCGTTACCATCGAACCAAACGAGCGTTTTTATTTCACGCTTCCCTATCTTGCTGAGGATAATCAGACGGTTTTGGGAGTTGGGATTATTTACTTTGAAAGTTTACCCACCGAAAATGATATCCCGGCCAATATACTGACATTACTGAGCCAAAGTGCACTGATCTTGCTGCTGGCTGCCGGATTGATCGGCACCATCTTCGGGGCACTGACGGCCAAAGGCATGGTTAAGCGCTTCCAGCGTGTCTCCCAGGTGACCGATGACTGGAGCCAAGGCGATTTTTCCGAATTTATCGAAGACCCTGTTGGGGACGAGATCAGCCAGCTGGCGGCCCGGCTCAACCATATGGCAGAGCAATTGCAGCAGTTCCTCAAGATGAGCCAGGAGATGGCTGTCTCAGAAGAGCGCAACCGCCTGGCGCGCGATTTACATGACAGTGCCAAGCAAGAAGCCCTGGCGGCTTCATTCCACCTGGGCACCGCCCTGACGCTTTTCGAACGCGACCCTCAGAGCGCCAAAACCCATCTGATCGAAGCGGACAATTTGGTTGATTCGGTGCGCGGGGAGTTGACGGATTTGATCCATGAACTGCGTCCGCTTTCGATGAATGGTGACCTTTTTGATGAGACGGTTAACGAATATCTAATCGAGTGGGCTCATCAGACTGGCATCGAGGTCACTATGAATGTGGAAGGATTCCTCAATCTTTCCTTGGAAATCAAGCAGGCGATCTACCGCATCATACAGGAAGCACTCGCCAATGTAGGCCGGCACAGTTCTGCTGAACTGGTAGCGGTCGCTATTGAATATTTGGATCTCACTGTCCAATTGACGATTAGCGACGATGGTATTGGATTCGACACCCAGCAGCACTACGATGGGATCGGGCTGCACTCCATGCGAGAACGGGCGGAATCGCTGGGAGGGGATTTCAAAATCGAGAGTGAAGCGGGGCAGGGAACGAAGATCGTTGTGGCTTTCCCACTCAAGGACTAGAAGGAGTGATTTATGCCAGAACCAATCACAGTTATGATCGTGGATGATCATGAAATGGTAAGGAAAGGGGCCAAGGGATACCTGGAAGCTCAACCTGATATTATTGTGGTTGCGGAAGCAGAGTCTGGGGAAAATGCGGTGAGGTTCGCTCGCGAGCATGTGCCAGATGTGGTCCTGATGGATTTAGTGATGCCTGGCATGGATGGAGTGGAAGCCACGCGTAAGGTGAAAGATGTCAGCCCGCGCACACAGATCATCGTTTTGACCTCCTACCACCAGGACGAACATATTTTCCCCGCGCTGCAGGCTGGTGCCATCTCTTACTTGCTCAAAGATGTCAAAGCCAGTGAATTAGTCGAAGCCATCCACCGGGCCGCCAAAGGGGAAGCCACGCTGCACCCCAGGGTGGCGGCTCGTGTGATCAAACAGTTCAGCAGTGGGGAATCAACGCGCAGCAATCTCTTTACCGAGTTGACCGAGCGGGAACTGGAAGTGTTAACCCTGATTGCCAGAGGGTACACCAATCAAAAAATATCTGAAGATCTGGTGATCAGTATTGGCACGGTCAAAGGCCATGTCAGTAATATTTTGAGCAAACTGCATCTGGCCGATCGCACCCAGGCAGCAGTTTACGCCTGGCAAGAGGGGATTGTGCGGCGCGAATAAGCGCATAAATCGCCCTACTTGGGATACGTTTCTCTGGGGGTAGCTCACAGTATCCAATCCAATACTATCCATACCAGAACCACCCCCCTACGATAGGGTTCAAGACCGCTCCAGGGGTCAGGTCGAAACATCTCCCTGGAGTTCGTGCGTTTCTCTCGCCGGCGTGCTATGCTATTTGCGCAATCGAAAAAGCGTGAGGAGAAACACATGATTACCGAAGAAATCCACCTGCAGGAGAAAATCGGATTTCGCTTATCGAACCATCCGTGGATCAGCCTGGCTGCCCTATGGGTTACCGGAATCCTGGTGTTGATTCTGGTGGCCAGCGCGGCAAACCTGATTGGGATACCAGAAGATGCACCCTATCGCCCGCTGGTCACACCAACGCTGGCCCATATCCTGGTACTCTTCCTCATCGTGCCGTTTGGACTGCAACTCCCCAATGGAAAGACCGCCTTCCGAAAGTACCTGGATGATATCCGGCTATCCCGCATCCGGCCATTTCTCCCCTTGCTGATTTTGGGTATCTCCAGCTCCTTGATCATGTTGCTGGTATTGGGTGTCAATTCCTTCGTCTATCGTATTACCCAGGGGCTGCCCCTGGATCCAGCCTTCCTTCGCAGGATGATCAACCTTACAGTTAACCTGCCGCCCAAATCGCTGAGCTATATCATGTCTTTCCCAGCTATCTTCGAAGAGGTCTCCTGGCGCGGGGTAATGCTGGTCTTGTTCCTGAAAAGATATTCCGTCAAAAAGTCGATCCTGATCACCGCTCTCGGTTTTGGATTTTTCCATTTCATCAACCTGATATTTGGAGGGGATCCATCTTTTGTGATCCAGCAGGTCATCTTTGGTTCAGCCTTGGGATTTTTCTATGGCTACCTAGTGCTGCGCTCGGACAGCTTGATACCGGCTATGCTCTTCCACTATTTGGTGAATATGTTCATTGGCTCGTTTACGGATTACTTCCAAAACTATGCGCCTGCCGGAACACAGATCCTGTATACCCTGATCAATCTCCCGGTTGCCACGCTGATCTTGATCGGGTGGGTTAAAGTTTTCAGTCAGCGCTGGATTCCCAAACCGACAAATTGGCAGACCATCTTTTTCCGGACAGAAGAATCATGAAAATGAAGAAACAAACTTTACATCGCTGGTTGTTCAGCCTCGCGGGCTTGATCCTGCTGGCAGGTTTGTTAATGACTGCACAGTTTTTCAAACAAGCACACCTCAACCGCTATCCAACTCTGATCGCCGCTGCCTATCAAGATACACAACATCATCTGGTGGTCCCGGGAGATATGGAAGTAAAGTTGACGCGCACGGGAGCCTACGGGATATATTTCGAAAATGACCTGACGAGTTCAATCTACCCGAATGTGGAAATACCCCCAGTTCTTGACTGCACGCTGACCTCCCAAGGAAACGGAGCTGTGATCGAAGCCGTACCTGATTATGTCAAAACGAATCGATATACATCAAGAGACCTTCATGCTGGCGTTCTGATCCTGAGCCTCACAGTCGTCAAACCGGGCACCTATATCTTTGCCTGTAATTATCAAGATGGACGTACAGAACCGGATATTCGGGTCGCCCTGGGCCCTAACTATTTCTGGGAGTTTCTCCGGGTTGTCTGGGAGATCAGTCTCCCGTTATTGGGCGGTAGCAGTATCTTGTGTGGATCTGTCGTTCTAACAGTCCTGCTACTGGTTTCAGGGATCGTTATCAAGATGTCTAAGCGGGCCAAGTTTGAGACTCAGCATTGAGAATTATTTAAAAAAGTTAGGAGATAGAGATGCAAACCATCAAGAAAAATCACCCATCATCCACTGTTCAATTGAAAACCACCCCCAAGCTGTTTGCCTGGCTGGCATCATTTACCACGGTGCTCCTGATTATCGTTGTCCAGCTTGTGCCGCGTGGGGATTACCAAATTTTACGGATCGCCGGGGTCGTGATGCTGCTAACAGCTGCAGTGTTTATCTTCACACCCTTTTACCTGCTCTCAAAACATGGCAAGACGCAGGTTGGAAAGACGTACATGCAGGCCGGGGAAGTTGTTCAGCAAGGTCTTTATGCGCTCCTACGACACCCGCAATATCTTGGTTACATGCTGCTGGCTTGTGGCTTTACACTGTTATCACAACACTGGTTTATCGTTCTATTAGCGATTTTGAGCGTGGTTTTCTTTTATGTACAAGCTGTCCAGGAAGAGAGACACTGTCTTGCCCAGTATGGAGAACCGTATGCACGCTATCTCAGGCGCGTACCGCGCTTCAATCTCATCCAAGGTATTTGGAGAAATCTACAAGGTAAAGAATGATGGTTGAACTCAAGCAAGCACACATGAAGGATTTGGAGACGCTGACGGAAATTCAGATCCGCACCTTCATCGATGACAACAAGCATAAACCGCCCGGGTGCAGCCTGGAAGGCCCACCGGGATACAACTCGCTGAAATGGAACGCACACTGGATCCAGCACACACCCTACTATAAGATTTTGTCTGCTGGAGAGATCGTTGGCGGGCTGATCCTCTTTGATCTGGGCGATGATCATTTTGAAGTCGGTCGGATTTGGATTGATCCCGAGTTTCAAAACCATGGCATCGGCCAAGCCGCTATGCAAGCGATGTTCAAACTGCATGGGGAGGTCAAGAAATGGACTTTGGGGACACCCGCCTGGACCATCCGCAATCAGCATTTTTACGAGAAGTTGGGGTTTGTCAAAATAAGGGAAACTGAAGTTGATCCTGACCTGGGTTGGTCGGGGATTGAATATGAACGCAGTTGTGATAAGGGAAGAAAATCGTTATGAATTCGATGAAAATCCTTCGTTGGCTGGTGCTTGCATTGGCAGGATTGATTTTTTCCAGTTGTGATCAAAGGACGGATGTAACGATTGCTTTCACGCATGTGAACTTAATCCCGATGATGTCTGAAAACGTGATTGAAAACCAGACGGTTCTGATCGCAGGATCAACCATAATTGCAATTGGCGATTTCAGCGAAATTCCCATTCCCAAGAAGGCCCAGGTGATTGATGGCGATGGTGCTTACCTGCTGCCAGGTTTGGCAGATATGCATATGCATACCCGGGCAGAATGGGAAGACAAAGAAGTATGGCCGGTGCACCCCTTATATTTGTATCTCGCCAATGGGGTGACTACCATCAGAGATTTTGCACCTTCCGGATCTCCAATCGACTATGCTCTCCAATGGCGGCAAGAAATCAATGCTGGTGATCGCATTGGACCCACCATCTACGCCTCTGGCAAACTACTCTATGCCAGTCCGCTGGATGATCCGGTGAGCATCGTACGCCAGAACTATGAATTGGGTTTCGACTTTCTCAAGCTATATTCTTACCTGTCCAGAGAAGATTTCCATGTAGCCATTGCCAAGGCTGAAGCACTGGGCATGTACACCGCTGGGCACATCCCTTATGCGCTGGGATTGGATGGGGTGCTGGCAGAGGGGATGGATGAGATTGCTCACGTGGAGGAACTGCTTTATGAATTCATCGACTTTGATAGGAGTAAGTCGTTATCCCCACCTGAATGGGCCAGGTATATTGCCGAGTCCGCTTTGCTTCAGTTCGGTTTAGCTTCTCCCACCTTACAAGCCGATTTTGAGTTGGAATATAGAGCGCACATGGCCGATATTGCTGAGCAACTGCGCACGGCCCAGATGCCAGTTTGCACCACTCTGGTAATTGATGACGTCATCCAGGTGAAGCTCTTTCAGCCAGAAGCCTTCTTAGCTCGTCCGGAGAGCATCTATTTCAAAGCGGGTTATCTGGAAAGCTTCCTGCAGGGTGAAGAGAAGCACCAGGTCCAGTGTCGATGTGTGGAAGGGATGTGTGCTTTTAAATATGAAATCGATCGTTGGATCCTGCAGAACCTGCATAGCAGTGATGTGCTGCTTTTATTGGGTACTGATGCGAGTACGGGCGGCATGGGCATCATACCGGGATATTCGATCCACGATGAGCTACGCATTCTGGTCGAAAACGGTTTTACACCCTATGAAGCCCTCCTGACCGGAACCGTGAATGCCGCCACTGTGGTTCAAAGGATGACGGGAGGAGGGGATTTCGGCACGATCGAAGTGGGCATGCGAGCCGACTTGATTTTAGTTGGAGCAAACCCACTTGAGAATATATCTGCGCTTAGAAAACTGCTTGGTGTGATGACAGCTGGCAGGTGGTATCCAGATGAAACACTTGCAGAATTGATAAAGATTTCTAAGCCTACACAGTAAGAAAAATTTAGAACATAAGGAGAATAAGATGAAAAGAACTGGAAATGGATCATTCCCCAAATGGATATTTGCGATCCTGGCTATCGGCGGGTTGTTGGCCTCTGGAATTTTCGTGGGAGTCATGTCGATTGAGGGCTTTACGATCATGCGACTTTTTCAAGCAATTGGTTTCGGCTCGTTGGGCCTGGTAATGTTCTGGGGGACGATCCAGTACCAATAACCGGTATCAGACGGCGAGAATTCTTTTTTTGACGATTTTTCGGCTTGGGGAATCTCTATTAAAAAGCCTGTACTCCCATAAATATAGGAAGTTACAGGCTTTTGTTCAAAAATTATACTCACCGTGGGTAGGCCACCCTTAGAACCCACGGTGATAAATCCATCTTCATGCAAGTAATGGGCATAAAAGAATGATTTATGCTATCTGATTATTTTTTGTGTAAACAAGTAAATCATCCCCACATTCACCCCCACCGCCAACAGCATCAGCAATCCCGCCTCCGGGCCAAAACTTCCTCCCGTCCAGATCTCCGGCCCAGACACATGCTGCAACACCAGCCCTTTTATTCCTTCCCATCCACTAACCTGAAAACCGTATACCGTCCCCTCGAAGAAGTTCCAGCCTAAGTGCAGCCCCATTGGCAGCCAGAGTTGGCAGGTGCGAATGTAGCCGTAAGCCAGGTCAAAGCCGCCCACGAACAGGCCCAGGAAAGCCATCCAGGTGAAGCCAGGGTTGCCCAGGTGGGACAGTGAAAAGAACAGCGAGGTCAGCAGAAAGGCGGCTGGCAGATTCAGGGCCTCTTCCAGGTTCTGCAGCCAATAGCCGCGTCCTTGCAGCTCTTCTCCCCAGGCGGTCATCGCAAAGACCAGAAACATGATCCCAATCCCGGGAAGGATGCTTGCCCACGTTTCAGCCTGCCAGGCAAAGCCTTCCACCTTCAGCCAACCCATCCCCAGAAATATCCCGAATAGCAGGGTTATGCTGATCCCACCGATCAAGAAGCCGGCCAGGATATCCCGAACAGCCTGGCGATTCCATTTCAGTCCCAGGCTGACAAAGCTGCGCCGGTCCAGGAAGCGCCGCGCAAGCAGGATCGGGATGGTGATCGCCAGTAAGCGCACCAGCTCCTCGACCAGCAGGAAGGGAAGGCTGTCCGGTAAGATCGGGAAGATCACCATAGAGACGAAGCCGGCGAAGACAGCGAAAATCAACGCCTGGCCCAACAGCCGCCAGCCAGCCCGCAGTCGGCGCTCGCCTGGGGTCAGAAAGGGGCGCTCAGCCAGGGAGCGATCCAGCTGCTCGTCGGTTGATTTGTGAGGGTTTTCGGTCATTTGGATCTCTGCAACTGCGTTCCGATGGATGAATGGGGATATTTTACATGTTTTTATTGGACCGTGTAAAAAGAAGGGACGCCTGACTTGACCTCGACGGGTCATTCAGCTTGCTTCGTACGGGACGTGCGCCTATTGCCAATCGATCGACGCCTCCATAAAATGCTTGTTATCTTTCTGAATTCAACCATCTGGCCACAAGAGACGAAAAGGGTATTGAGTCCCAGGGCTTTGCCCCTTAACTATGAGTCTCTTGAAAAAATAGGAGGCTGGGATGAACAGAGTATTTGTGGTCGGGAATATCACTGGCGATATCTATTACGACCGTTTCTTGATGAAGGGCGAGCAGCGCTCCTTCCTGCGCCTGATCTTGATGGCCGACCGGCCGCGCAGCCTGCGTGGGATCCGGGTGGTGTTGTGGGATGAGAAAGCCGAGCTCTACTATCCTTACCTGAAGAAAGGCTCCGGCCTGGCTGTGATCGGGCAGCTCGAGAGCCGCCAGCACAAAGCCAAGTGGGTCCAGGAAGTGGTCTCTGAGAGCCTGCTCCTGCTGCGCAACATCGATTGGGAGCGCGGCGAGCGCATTCGCCAACAGTACAATCTGCCCGGCCCCAACGGGACCAGCAATGATGTCTTCGTCATCGGCGAGGTGCAGGCGGGCTTGACTTTCGATTACCACGCTCGCAATCCTGAGAACGGCATCGGAGAATTTGCGCTCCTTCGCCTCCACCTGAAGAGCGACGTGCACCTGGACGGGTTACGTGTGATCGTACTGGGTGCATTGGCCGAGCTGGCGCACCCTTACCTGCAGCCCGGGTCGCGCATAGCTGTGGACGGCAGTCTGAGCACCCGCAGTTTGCAAACGGGCAAGCAGGTCGTTGAAGTGACGGTCCGCAATATGACCTTCCTGGAAAATATCAACTGGACCGCGGGAGAAGCCAGCCGCAAGATGCGAGCCGGTGAGGTCAACGACCCTGCCGAAATCGGTGCCCTGGTACAGGATTGGATCAGCAGCACGATCTATGGAGATTGAAATCTCGCCTCGCCTGCTGAGGACCGGGCTGGTTTTGCTGCTGATCTTCGGCCCTTTGTTGGTCGGCATGCAAGCCTCCCTCCTTCGAGAAGATGGTCGCCCGCTGCTGCTCACGCCGCGCCTTGCACGCATGAATGTCTACCAGCGCGAAGTTCAGGCCTGGGTGCGAACTTTCCAGCGAATTGATGAAGGTTTATCGGCCTTGCTGGCAGAAGACCAGGCGGATTTGTTCACTCAAAACGAACGCCTGAACCGCTTTTACCAGCAGATTAATCTGATCGCGGATTCCCTCGATCGCACGCCGGCGCCTCCCACGTTTGAGCCATTGCACGAGTTGTTGGTGGAGACCGCGAGCGCTTACCTGGAGGCTACTGTGCTCAGCGCGCGCTGGATCAGCGAACCCAATCCCGGAAACGCCCAGACAGCCGCAGATGCTCTCTCGTCCTCCAAAGAGCTGCTTCAACGCCTGTACGCCAATCCCTGGATCGAGGTGCAGCTATGAGCATCCGCCCCCATGACGATCTGGAATTGATGAGCTTGCGCCGCTTGAGCGATAGTCTGGAGGCCACCCGCACCATGCTCCGCCAGGCGCAGAAGATCGCGCAGGAGACTCAAGAAGCCCTGGTTGGGCTAGCCAGCGAGTTCTGCGCCCAGGAGCTCCAGCCGCGCCAGGAGAAGAACGAAGATCTGAATCTGATCCCGGTCGCGGAGCTGGCCGCCATGCTGCGCGGCCGCTTCAAGAGCCTCAAGCTGGCTGCTACCAATGGATCTGCCGACCGGCTGGCCGAGGCCAACCGCGCTCTGCGTAAGCTGGGCGTCGAGCTGGAGAACCAGCGCAACCGGGCAGAGCAAGCGCATAAACACATCGAGCGCCTGGAGAGCCAGGTGCGCGCCCTGGAGCGCACATTGGAAAACGAGCGCCTGGCGCGCCGCGTAGCCCAGGCACCAGCTTTACCAGAGCCGAGCAAAATACAGTCCCCGGATGCTGGAGCGGCAGCTTTTCAGAACTGGCTGACCGCCTGGAAATCTGACAACCGCAACTGGGAACGGGATTGCAAAGTCATCCTCTGCATCGGCGCAAGCGGCCTGTCCCTATCCACGGAGTTAGAGCAAGCGATTGCCCGCCAGTATGGCATCAGCGCGCGCACCACCCGCCGGGCATTATTGGAGTGCGTCGAGGCTAGCCTTCTGGATCAGGAAACCACCGCCACCCTGGATGGGCGCCCACCCCAGCGCTACTCCCTGACCGAAAAGGGGCGCTGGCTGTACCGTGAGCTCACCGGCGCAGAGCCACGTCTCCCCGAGCGTCAGGAGCTGCTTAAAGCACATAAGTCCGAGCGTCACCTGGCCTTGATCCTGAAAACTGCGGAGTTATTCGACCGTTTAGGCTTCATCGTCGAGCGCGAGCCGCTGCGTCTGGAGATCGAATCAAACCACTATTTCCTGCCCGATCTTGTGGTAAAGCGGGATGGCGAGACCTACTATCTGGAAGTGGAGACCGGCGAAAAAGAGAAGGCCAGCCACAATCAGAAGTGGGTGAACGCCCTGGCAGCCGGCGGGCGCATCTGCGTGGTGACCGACAATATGAACACGCTGCGGCGTGTGCAGGGCAACATCGCTCAATGGTCGCGCTTTGAAGGCCGCAGCGTGAAACTGTATATCACCTGCCTGGCGACGCTGAAGTCCAGTACAGCGGGAATGAACCCTTGGTATGCAGTCAAACAATACCCACCGGGATAGGCGTGTCCAAAAAACAAACACTATGGCCAAAACGCTGTTTTGCTTGTCCATAACCCCATTTGTTGTGTCCAAAACCCGCTTTTCTACTGTCCATAAGGGGCTAAAACGTGACCAGAATCCCTTCAAAACCTGTCCAAAACCCCTTTTGGACGTCCAAAAAGACGGGTGTTCCGTTAAGGGATCATTTCGGACAGCGGCCAACCAATCCGTCCTGCCCACCCAGTATTGGAATCTATCCATCCTCCACCAAAATACCTCCACAAATTGACACATACACACATGTAGATGTATAATGTCTGTGGAGGTGAATCCGATGGGAAAAATGCACCGAGCACAGATCTTACTCGACCCTGAACAGCACACCGCCCTGGCAGATATCGCCCAGCGCGAAGGCACCAGCATTTCCGAGATCGTCCGCACCGCGGTGCAGGAATGGCTCGAGGAGCGCCAGGGTGACGAGCTCCTGCGCCGGCGCCTGGAAGACGTGGCAACCATCCAGACCCGCCACAAGGAAATGCTCGCCCAACGCGGCGGGCAGGCATTGGAGATCGATATCGACCAGTTGATCGACCAGCTGCGAGCCGAGCGCGGCGATGAGCTGCTGGCGAACATCCTCGGCGGAGCCAAATGATAGCGCCATCGATCATCGTGATTGACGCCAGCCTGGCCGCCAAAGCGGTGATCCCGGGCGCGCCACAGGGTGATGAAGTCCTGAAACGGGTAGCCGGCTGGCACCTGGGCCGGGCGCGCCTGGTCGCTCCGGATATCTGGCTGCCGGAGGTGGTCTCGGTGGTGCGCCAGGCGATCTACCTGCGCCTGATCACTCCTGAGGCCGGCAAGATGGCGACTGAAGATATCTTCCGGCTGGGCGTGGAAGTAATCCCTTCCGACCTGGACCAGTGCCAGAGTGCCCTGGCCTGGGCCGAACGCCTGGGCCAATCCAAGGCCTACGATGGCTTTTATTTGGCGTTAGCTGAGCGGCTAAGCGCAGAACGGCTCAAGGTCGAGCAGCTCAAAGTCGAGCGGCTCAAAGTTGAGCTGTGGACCGGAGACGGCCGGCTGTTCAACCGGGCGCACCAGCTCGGCGTTGATTGGGTCAGGTCGCTAACTGAGGAGTTTGCGTGAGTTTAGGTCGTTGGGTGGAAGATTGGAATGAGAATTCTGCTGCGGACAGGTATGGCCTTTATCCTCCTTATCAGCGCTGCCTTCGCCGGCTGGGTGGCTTACAAAGGCTCGCAGCCCATCGGCGCTGCGCGCGATGATCCCAATCGCCGGGCTTTGGCTCCTTCAACTTCGCTCGGGACGGACCCGGGGGAGCTGAACTACTGGCAGTACATGGCCGACCGCCTGGTGGCCAGCCGGCAGACCTCGGCCAACTGCCACCGTACCCGGTTGATCTACCTGGCGGTTGCTTTACCGGCGTACCCGGCAATTTACACTTACGTTGCCCTCTATCCGGATAGCGTCCTGGCCCGCCACGTCCAGCCCGGGCCGCTCATCCCGCAGCCCATCCCGTGGGAGCAGGCTCCTGAAACCTGGTGGCGGCTGGTGGAAGAGGTCTCGATCCTGGCCTTCACCCAGCCGCAGCGGGATTACACGCCGGCAGTGGGCCAGCGGGTGGAAGTTGATTGGGAGTGTACTCTGCCTGCTAAATAAATGATCTCGAAAATATGGCAGAATACTGCGCGCCAGTAGCCCCCTATTGGGTAACCCGCCCATTGCCGTACAGAAAAATAAATGCTCCATCGCTCAGTATCTGTGTTAGGACGTCAGCCAGGTCGAGGGTGTAGTCCGTCGTTACCTCGTCCACTGTTCGCTGCAAACTGTCTCCCAGGCCATTGTAATTTAACAAAGTCTCCTGTCCACTTACCTCTACCAGCCGGTTGGCGGAAGCATAGGAATAGGTCGTGGTGCTCACTTCATCTGTGATGCTCACTAGATGGTTTTCAGTATCGTGCTTGTAGGTTTTGGCCCTGTCGCTCGTCTGTCTGACGTAAGAGTTGTAACTGTAAGGTATTACGCCCGCGTCATCATAGGCACCATCAGAATTTCCATCCGGTGGATGTGAGGGTTAATACCGGTGACGAAAAATGGAACATGTTTATAGATTTCTGTTTTTTGAAAAACACATTATGGACAGTGTAGCTGATCTGGTAGTAAATGCGATCCAACCGCTGTTTCAATATCTATAATATATAAGTCGCCACTTGAAATAACCAGCAAATTCCTTCCATCCGGGGATACATCTACCCAGTCAGCGTTCCTTATCTGTGGAAGCCAGGCGTAGAGACATTCTCCTGTAGCTGGTGCAACTGCCACTATCCCCCCTTCAGAGGTGTACGCAACAAAAGCAAGCCATTCTCCAGTGGGCAGCCAGACTGGACTATATAAACTCCAAGAAGAATTTTTCAGAATTTGAAAATAATCGGAATTATCAACCTTCAACACATAAAGTCCGTCCAATCTGTAGCCATTTGCATTCTCCCCAGGAACTGTGAAAACTAATAGGTCTCCTCCTGGTGACCAATTCAAATCCATAAGTGTACTAGATCCCTGATACTGAAATTCTATAATGGGTATTTCCTTAGCCTTTTGCAAATCTACAATCTTGATTGCCAATGATTTTGCATCAGGTTCTGTCATAACAGCAATCTGGTCTCCTGCAGGAGACCAGGATAAACTTTCTCCCTTCGTCAGAAACCTCATTCCGAAGTTCTCAAGATTTATCAACCAGATTCCCTGTTTCTGAGGATCGGTTGGGATTCCTGAAACTGCTAATGTTTTACCATCAGGCGACCAATCAATCTGCATCGCGTAGAATTCTTCTCCTTTGGACGAACTTTCAATAACTGCAGGCACCCATTCTAAGGTTTCTTCCTCCCAATCATACAGATATATTTTTGTGGGCGAGGTTTGATCTCTCCTTTTCGTGGTAATCATCGCAATACGCTCTCCATCTGGAGACCAGTTCGCATCCCAAACAATTTGATCGGATAATAGTCGAACTGGATAAATTCCCACACCAGCTTGATAGTTATAAGCTGGCAGATACCTCCAGAAAAAGAGGGAAATGCAGCCAATGATGAGAACAGTTGCTAGTAGAACCCAGAATTTGTACGTCTTATTCACTTTTTGCCCCTATATCAGGGAATGGGAGGAGGTATAGGAGTTTCGCTCAGGGGTGGAATTGGGGTCCCGATTGGTGGATAAGGCGCAGGCGGCAATGGTACAGGAGACGGACCGAGAGGTGGACCAGGTAACTTTAAACTAACATAAAACCGGTCTAACCAAATTTGATCAAGTCCACCAACAGAGGGTAGAGGGAGGATGGTATAACCAATTCCCCAATTTGCTATCATCCAATCCTTGGCTTCCCGTAAGTGCTCAAGGTAGAAAGGATTGAAACGCGTCACCAAAATATTTGTGTTCTCACCCTCTCGTATTTCACCAAATTGTGATTTTAAATCGTTTCTGAGTTGTTTTTCTACATAGCGAGCAAGAAGCTCACCTTGTATCGTCAAGCGAACAGAGCCTTGAGCCCAATGAGATACCTCGTGTCCGAACAATTGTAATCCAAACCCTTCCGGATTTGGACCGTTGATCACACGAGGATCATTGGATAATTGTAAGATATCAATGAAGAGTGCGGTTCCCCAGCTAGGGCCGGGCCATGGTGTCCCAAACTCGATTAATATGCCATTTGGAAGCAAGGGTGAATCCTGGCATGATGGGTCTAAATATCCACCAGGCTGTGTCTTTCTAATTTTTTCGTCATGTTCATGAAAGAACTCTACGATCGCCCGGCCCGTCTGACTGGTTTTAGAAAGAATGCTTAAGCTATTTTCTACCCAGTCTTTACAATTCGGATGCCCTCTACAGACCCATTTTCCGGAGGGATCGAGAAGATTTATCGGATTCCCTTCGGCGTAATTCCATTTATTGAGCGAAAGTGGCCTAATATAATTTCCCTGCCACGAATCTTTGGTGAGGAACCTTCCAGTCACGGGGGAGTACATCCGGGAGCGCAAGTAAATTAACTTAATGTAACTGTCCACCCACTCGCCCGTAAATCCATAACTGCTTACCCCGCTCCCTGCGCTACCCAGCACTTCCCCATACGGCTGGTAGCTCTTCGAAAGAATCACATCCCCATTCACATCCGTCAGCAACCGCACGGACCCCAAGGCATCCCCGTGGAAATACTGTGGACCAGTTGCATCGTATTGGGCGATACGTCCATTGCCATACAGGTAAGTATAGGTTCCATCGGAAAGGGCTTGTGTCAGGCCGGCATTCAGGTCCACGGTGAAATCGGTCGTTTCCCCATTCGCGGTCTCTCTCAGCCGGTCGCCCAGGCCGTTATATTGATAATTGACCGTATTCGAAGCACTCATGACGGAAATCAGCCGATTGGCGTGATCGTAAGCATAGGTGTTCACGCCTTCGGAGAGCAGGTTGCCGTTGTCGTCCCAGGTATAAGCCACTCCATTGACGTTAGTCAATCTGTTAGTCGTATCGTAAGTGTAGGTCGTGGTTCCGGAAGCAGTGATTTCACTCAAGCGGTTGCCAACCGCGTCATAAGTATAATGGAAGTAGTCTCCATAGCTATAATCGGCTGCGGTCAGGCGGTTAAGCGGATCGTAGGTATAGGTGATGGTCGGCGGGGCGAGGTAGGTCACGTCGACCGCGATCCAATCCAGCGAGAAGTCTCTATTCTTGGAACTGGCTATATTAATGATCCGCACCCGCAGGTTGGCATCATCCAGCTGCGCGCCAGTCCAGGTATGTCCCCAGGTATCCGAAGCGCTGCCCAGCAAATAGGTGGTTTCGGATGTAGTCAAGGGCGGGGTCGTTTGAGCGCTACTCCACGAGTTGCCTCCGTCCCAGGAGAGCTGGACGCACATTTGAGGCGAGTTTCTGGTGGAATCCGCCTTGGCGTCCATCCGGACCACGATGCCCTGGATCTCCGCATCGGCTGGGACGGAGAGCCCAAAGTCATAGAACTGGTGTTTATCTTTTCCGGCATCCATATTGGGCAGCACCGTTGAATTCAGGCGGCTGGCGTACGTGAGCACGACCAGCAGGATCTTCTTGAATTAGAGCGGGAGAAATGACCGGGATTTCAATCTGGGTATTCCCCCTGGGTGATCCTGGTATGATCATACAAAAATCAAAGAAGTTTGTGTAGTGAGATTAATCACAAAACATTATGACAAATATCGTTTCTCAGCATAACTTGATATATGCCTACTTCAATCAAATTTAATTTCGCGTGTCCCCGAGACCTATTGACAGAGAAGGCAACTCAAGAGATTCACCCTTTATCAAGTCGCAACCGAATCCTGTAGAAGGTGCTTTGCAACAGAGGTATGGATTGGGAATTATGCCACCAACATTGAAAATACTGGGCCTTTTCATCGAAGGGACTCCTGCCTCAACTGTTACGGGACAAACTTCCCCGTCTCTGCGGGACAAACAGTCCTTGCTTTCCCCCTCACTTCCCCTGTACAATAACACCATCAGCCAGGCAGAAGACCTAACCGGCTGACCCAATTCCATAACCCCTTCGCTCACTACACGTTTGGCCCAGGCTGCCACGGCCCCTGGGAGATTGCACGAGAGCGCACGGAGCCACCTTAATCGGGCTCTTTGCTTCGCTCGTCGTCTCCCAGGGGCCGTTTTGTTTTCGGAGGTTTGGATGGAGATCACGCTTTCGAAACGCTTATTTTTTTTCATCATCTTTCTGCTTGCTCTGTCGGTCGTGACGGCAGTTTTGACCCTCCCGCGCCTGACTGGCAAACCGCTCGCCCAGGCTGTCGGCCCCGACTCTGGGCGAGCGGCGGCGGTAGCAGGCGCGCAAGCTTTTTACACGGTCGATTACACCACCGGCCCCGACAGATGGGCGGCCCGGTTGTGCGCCCTGAGCACCCGGGCAGCTTGCGAGCTTTACCAGAATACCATCGCCCCATTCCTGTGGGCGGATTTCAACACCGCCAGAACGGTCGTCAGCGCAGAAGTGAATCAGCCGGTCCTGCTGGCGGAAGAGCTCGCCGACAGCCGGTCAGATGCTCCTATGCAAGTCTGGCAGGTGCTGGTGAGTCTCTCGGCGCCCTGGCCACAAGGGGATGGGCAGACATCCTTCCCGGCGCATGTGCTGGTGGTACGCGAAGATGAGCAATGGAAGTTCGAACGCTTTTTACTCAACGATGAGCTGGTCAAATACAACGGAGGAGAACAATGAAACCCTATTCTCGGTCCCTTCTTGGATTGGTGGCTGTTTCACTCATTCTGGCGTCTTTAATCCAGCCATTTCCCTCCGTTCTGGCCCAGGATGGCGCAAGCCCCTGGGGCGAGTTCCTCAACCCGGACGGTTCGATCAATTGGGCCAACCTGACTTACCTGGGCGAGACATGCCGAGCCGGCGGATTGGATGAACGTCGAGATCCCGGGTGGGATCCAGGTGCCGCTGGGCCAGGCGGTCTATAACCGCTACCTGACCCCCAGCGGCAATGTGCTGGTGCTGCCCTCGCCGGCGACCATGTTCATGACTTTCTTGCACGCCGAAACCTCCGGATTTATCGCCAACACCCCGGAGATGCTCAGTTCGGGCCAGTCGATGCTGGCGATGCTGGCCTGCCGATTACGTCGATGTGGATGATCTGCAGGCCCTGGGTTACGTTGACCCGCTGGAATTCTTCCAGGCCGTGATCGAGGGGCGTGAGAATATCTGGTCGGTTGTAATGCCCACCTTCTTGATTGAGCTCACCCGCATGTCGCTGGATTCGGGCTATTTGGTCACTGCACTGTGGCTATACCTGAATAGCGCCGATTGCGGCCAGATCCCCGGTGGCTGCCCGCTCGGCTTCGGGCTCACACCCACGCCCGGAGGGCCAGGCGGCACGCCAATGCCCCCGCCAAACGCAGCCTGCCCTGCGCCGTCGATATCTTATGAAGACGTGTCCGCAACCGGCAACCAAACCGAGCCGCTCAAGCCGGTGGTCGTCGGGCAGGACCCCGAAAAACGCGGTGCAGATGTGGAAGTCCACATCGCCATCCCGCCGGTGATCTTCACCTGGTACGAAGCTCACCAGACCCGTTCCTGCGAGTACGTTTCCAGCGGGTCCGGCAGCGGATGCCCAGGACCGGGCAATCGCTATGACCGGGTGATCGGCGCAGACGGCGACCATGCCAGTTGGAACGGTTCGATGGAGAAAAACTCCAATTGGGATGTCGATACGGATACTGAGTGCCTCCAGCATGTTGAAGTTTTTCCGGACCACCTGGATTTCGCTTCCCTGAGCATCCATCTGTCGGGCGAATCGCGCAACTGGATTCTGAGCGACCTGGCCCAGGCGTACCCAGGCGCGCGCCTCAAACGCCCGGATTGGAATTTCACCTTCCAGGGACCGGGAAATTTAGCTGGCTCGCAGGTCGTTTCCTTCATCGAGCTCATCCCCAATATCCAGTTTGCCGATCCCGGCGTATACGCCATGCGCTTGAACGGGCGCACGATCGGCACCCTGGTTTCCGCGCCGCGTTCCTTTGACCTGCCCTTAAACGACTTCCAGGTCGACCTGCTGCGGGTCACCCTGATCGAGGCGCCATGAGCGTTTGGGAGATTCTTCTGGCAGTTCCGATTTGGTGGACCAATGGAGTGCTTGCCATGCTGTATTGGTCGCTCGCCCACTTGCCTGAACTCGTTGCCTTGCTGGCCGGCCTGGTGATCTTGCTGGGAATCGATCCTTTGATCCAGCAGCGCGCCAGCCAACGCCCACGCCGGCAGGGCCGCGGCGAGGTGCAAACGGCCAGCCCCAATGCCCAGTATTTCACCCTGGCGACTATGGTGGCCTGGCTGCTGGTTTCGCTCTTATCCCGCTTTCCCGTCCCGCTGATCGGCGCTTGCCTGTGGTGGTTGGGTCTGCTGGGGATCCTGGCCGTCCCGGAAGAGCGATTCAACCAGTTATGGTGGGCCAAGACCGGCATCCTGACTTACGCTGGCCTGGTGTTGGTCCTGCGCTTCGGGCTGGCAGTGTTGGCCGAGGTCAGCCCGGCAGATTGGGCGGCGGTTGTCGGCAGCCGGCTGGACGCTCAGGCGGCTTTGAGCAGCACACGCGGCAATATCGCCACGATTGGCATGCTTTTCACTTTCGTGCTCTACCCGCTCGGTTACACCGGGTTGTTGTTCAACCGCTTTCTGCGCAACCCCAAGCCATTGTACAACCTCGGTCTGGAAGCCGGCGATGTGCTCCAACGCTTGCGCACCCGGCAGTAAGCACCTTATAAACTGGACCAATCAGGCTGACATATCAGGGACGAAGCCAAATAGGCTTCGACCACCATAAGATGCAAGACCTTTATTCTGGCTTCGCCCTTGAAATGTGTTACTCAATTTTCGAATTGGGTGACCACCTGCCTCGGCGCAGGAGTTTGCACGTGGACCAAGGTCCAATTGCACGGGAGCAGCATTCGTCAATGCACTCGGATGGGACTAAAACGGTCTCATCCGAGTGCCCCTACTGAATTTCACGCAGGCTCAATACCATTGAAAGGAGGAATATGCCAACCAATTTCTATAGCTTTGCCTGGCCAATCGCTTTTTCGATCATCGTACTGGCTGGCCTGATCGTGATCCTGGCTGCTTTGACCACCCTGGTCGCTGCGATCACGAAAGCCCGCCAGCTCGGTCGAGAGAAGGACGACCAGGCGCCGCAGGTAGAGGAGTATGCAAATCCCTACCAGAAAGCCACCTATCATCCAGACGACTGGTCCACCTTGCAGACCGGCGTGCTGGAAACGGTCACCACCGATGGGATCCACTACATCCCAACCCATTGACAACCAGCTTATTCGACTTCATGAGCCCGGGAAGCAATTCCCGGCCTCATGAAACCGGATAATCTGACACACCTGACACATCTGACACTCAGGGTGAAGTTATGAGCGTATCGCTAATCGACCAATGGATCGAAACCAATACATCCAGGTTCAGCCGGACCCTGGATGGGATATCTGGGAGCCTTCGAGAGGCATTTTCAAGCGTAGATTTGCTGACTCCCGACGATCTGGACATTTTAGACAACGGCCTGGTCTATGATGAGGCCGATGCCCATCGCCTGAAATACATGTGGTTCCATGTGATCGAGCGTGAGGGAGGTCATGCTTACCAGGAATACCGGGTGGTCCATTTGCTGCAGCTTCGCCTGATCCCAATGGATGTGCGCGCCGATCCGGGTGTGCTGGCCCGTATGCGCACCGTTTTACGCGGCCTGTACAGCGCGGAAGTGGAGCTGGTTTACCTCGTCGCCGGCATGTTCCAACCCAAGCGCCTGGGGATCGTCCAGCTTTATGGCGTGGTAGGGCGCAGCCAGAGCATCGAAGAAGCGCAACGTCTGGGGGACAACAGCGCCGCAGCACTGCAGGCCAGCATGTCGGCAGCTTATCCGCAAATCCGCTTCAGCGAGGTCGATATGGACATGGCCAGCTGGCTGGATGAAGCACTCAAGCAGATGCCGCACTGCCTGCTGGCGGTTGGGCATCCGGATCCCAGGGAAAACGCCCGCGGCGGGCTGTCGGAGATCGCCCCTTACCTGTCATCAAAACGAACGGATCAGCACAATTTCACTCTGCAACAAAATGAGCTGGTGATGCGCGGTATGAGCCAGCTCGAAGAGGATTTCCTGCTCCAAATTCTGCTCTCGCCCGTCTCCATGCAGGCTGCCAGCCGGATGCTGGCCGGGCTGGCTGAATATACCTCCACCTGGGCCGCCTGGCAGACCGGCAGCCGTTCCTTCAACTTTGGCGTCTCGATCCCCTTGCTTCTATCGGGGTCGCTGGCGCGCAACGTTGGCACTGGCTACACCCGTTCGGCGAGCGAGACAGCCTCGGATGGCATCTCCAGCTCGGAAAGCACTGCCCATACCGACGGCAGCGCTCAGGCCCATACCTCCGGAAAGGCCCACACCCAGGGCGCTTCGGTGACCGAAACCGAAGGCATTACCGTGACCGAGTCCTACGAGACCAGTTCCGGCCGGAGTTCCAGTGTGGCCGAAGGCCTCAGCCAGAGCCGGGCGGTGACCGATGGTACGATGCAGAGCCGCTCCGTCAGCGATGGAGTCAATTCGTTTAGCTCGATCAGCGCCGGCGTGAATGGTTCCCTGGGTGCGCCGGGCGTTGCCAGCGTTGGCGCCAGTGTGAGCGGCACGGTGGGTGGCGGCGCTTCGCATGGAGAAACCCGTACCCAGGGTTCTTCCCACTCGGTGACCGAGGCGCAAGCCAGCTCCCATGTGGAGACGCAGGGTATTTCTGCTGGCGAATCGCAGGGTCTGAGCATCTCCAGGTCCAAGAGCCGTTCGGTCGGCTCGATGGTCTCCGATACGACCATGGAATCGGACACCAATACCATCTCCCAGGCCGACACCAAGGGTTCCACGCAGGGGAAATCGCATGTCAACTCGCTTTCCAATGGGACAGCCGCATCGCCAGCGGCCTCAGCCAGGGCATTTCGGACGGTATCGCTATCGGGCTGGCCCCCTCGGTCAGCCTGGGAGAAAGCAACCAGTGGCAGTTCGATCCGGCCATTCTGCTGACCACTATCTTACGCAAGCAGCAGGAACTGCTGGATGTGATGGCCCGTGAAGGCGGCTATTACACCGATGTCTATGCCCTGAGCCGGACGGAACGCGGCAAGCAAGCCTTGATGGCCTTGATCCCGGAAGCCTTTCATGGCGTGGAAGATGTGGTCATGGGTGTGCAGACCCGCACCCTGACTCGAGATAGAGGATCGCTACATCCGCAAACATGCCATGGCGATGGTGCCATCCACTCGCGAGATCCGCATCCCCGAAGCGATGACTGCCTATGCCGACTCAACCCTGCTGACCATGCTGCAGGCCTCAGCTTATCTATCCCCCGGGCTCTTTGAAGAAGGCACGACCCGCTCGGTCCAGGAGAAAATCCCCTCCTTTGCCTTCGACCCGGATTTGCGGGAGGGGATCGCACTCGGCCTGCAATATTCCACCGAACGCGGCCAGCTCACCGAGTCTTTGCTGCGCATGACACCTGAGCGTCACTTCCACACGGCCCTGATTGGGGATACCGGCTCCGGCAAGAGCGTGACTGCCGAACGCCTGGCTTATGAATCGACCAGCGCCTGGAGGTATCGCACGATCGTGCTGGATTTCGGCCAGGGTTGGCGCAAAGCCTTGAATTGGCCGGAGATGGAAGGGCGGGTGGATATCCGCCAGCTTTATCCAGGCGCGGTCCGGCCGCTGCGCTGGAACCCGCTGCAGATCCCCAAGCGCATCGACCCGGTGCGCTACCGCACCCTGCTGGTGGAATTGTTCGCCAATGCCGGACGGATGGGTCCCCGCCAACTCGGTTTTATGCGCGAGGCGCTGACTCGCGTTTATGCCCAGACCGGGGTCATCATTCCAGATGAAGATTCGGGCATGTTCGACGACATCTGGAAAGACAAAAGGCTGTCGAAGGAGCGTAAAGACCAGTATTACCGCAATCTGGAGGAGTGGAAGGTCGTGCGAAACGACGAAGAGGAACGTGTGATCAATGCTGCTCGGACCGAACGGGGACTGTCGGCCCAACCCACCATCCACGTGCGCCTGGACGAACTGGCAGCCTTCGAGCGCCAGGCGCTGGTCATCCAGCGCAGCAAGCGCGCCAGCCTGGCGCAGTGGGTGGATATCCTGCGCGCCTTATTACGCAAACATGCCAACGATATCAACAGCCGCTCCAGCCTGCAAGGTGTGCTGCTGCGGGTCGAGCAACTGGCGGAGGGCGAAATGCGCCGCATGTACGGCCCCGGTCACGACACGATCGCGATCGAAGATTTGGGGCTGCTCGGGCCGCGCGACGACCAGTGGGGGGTGACTGTGATCGAAGGCGGAGCGGAGATGGATGAATTTTCCAAATCGGCCTTGCTCTCGATGATCGCCACCATCCTTTACCTGGATGCGGTCGTGCGCCGCCGGGAAGCTTTAGGTGGCGAGCGTTTCCCGCCGCTGCAAATCTTCTTCGAGGAAGCGAATAAAGTCCTTTCCGGCGTGGATATCGGCGCGGCTTCCGACCGGGATGCTCGCGGAGGCAACCAGACCGCCCAGATTTTCCTGAATATGTGGCGGGATGGGCGCAAATACGACATCTTCCTGCACGTCCTGGCTCAGACGGTGAGTGAGCTGCCCCAAGGCATTCTCTCCTCTTGCAACAACGGCTTTTTTGGGCAGACCAAAGACGACAAGGACCGCAGCGCCATCCTGGCTTACCTGGCGCGCAACACCAAAGGTTTTGTCAACTCCGATTACGACCGCTTCGTCGCCCGCATGCCGATGGCGATGGCTATTGCCAAGCTGGGCTACACCCAGGAGATTGCCGATATGGAGCCCTACCTGATCCGCTCCCTGATGCTGGCGGTCAGCGAACCCAGCGACCGGGAAATCTACGAACATTACCAGACGCTGGGCTTGATCGCTTGATATCTCGTAAACACACTTGACTGGAGGTTGAATCATGAAAAGATCGCTCTTCATCATACTGGGACTGGCAGTGCTGGCAGGTGGGCTGACCTTTTCCTTGCTGACCTTTTATATCCAGCCCACCACCGTGGTGACCGCAGGATATGATCTGGCGGCGGGTACGCGCCTGACGGCCGACCTGCTCCAGGAAAGTCGTGTTCCGAAAGGAGCCGTACCTGCTGGCGCTTTCTCTTCCGGGGAGCAAGCTGTCGGGTTGGTCCTGACCGCAGACCGGGTCGCCGGCGATATTCTCACCAGCTACGTCGCCGGAGACAGCACGGCTGCAGCCGGCATCCCCGCCCAGTTGTCTCCCGATCATGTGGCGATCGCTGTGGATGTCGACCAGGCAACCGGCCTAGCCGGCATCGTGCGCACCGGTCAGCGTGTGTCGGTGATTGCCATCCTCGATCCCCAGGCCATCCAACGTGAACTGAGCAATCGGGCGGCTTCGGTTTTTCTGCCTACCGAAACCAGTTCAACCAACGATGGGCGTGCTGCCGGCACGCCTCAACCGACTCTCACACCCACACCTACTCCACAGCCGCCGCTCTCACCGGTCGCCAGTATTACCATCAAAGGCCTGCGGGTATTGGTCGTGCCCCAATCCTTTCGCTACGAAGAACTGCCTTCTACCTCCGGGGAAGCCGAGCTGTTCGCCAGCGCTCGTACCAGCCAGGCAGCTCAATCCGGCAGTGTGGTGCTGCTCGAAGCCCCGGTGGCGCCTGTCCTGATTGCACCCGAGTACCAGGTCAGCCCGGCCGAATTGCTCGCTTTGCTGAACAAAGTGGCCACGATCCACCTGGTCCTGGAACCGAGCGATGGGCTGACAATCGAGACATCCACCCTGGAGCCTGTCGACCTGGCGAACCTGTACGAGCGTATCACCGGCCTGGAATTAAATCGCTTAAATTGGGAGAGCAATCATGAAAATCAGTATTGGGTTTGCCGGCCCGGATCTGTCACAAATCACCCGTGAATACGTGTTGACTGCCGACGATACCAAGATGTCGCTGTCCTTTATCCAGACCAACTGGGATTTGTTCCTGCAAAGCCTGGCGGAGGGCGAGCCGGATCTCTTGATTATTTACGCCGATATTGCTCCCGGTGTGGAGGCATTGGTCAATGAGCTGGCCAAACTCAAGAACGCCCTGGCGATCCTCCTGCTCCCAACCGGCTGGGCTGACCTTCAGGGGGCGCTCGAGAAGGTCGACACCGTGCGCGGAATTTACCTCCAGCCGGCGGCCCCAGCGGAGGTCCTGCGGCGCGGCCTCAACGCGGTCACGACCGAGCGCGCCAAGCGCCAGACGGCCTCTCCCCTGAGCCAGGTTCTCGACCCAACCGAGCGCACCGCCAGCGTGGTCGGGACGCGCGTGATCGCTTTCGTCTCTTCTCAAGGTGGGGTCGGCAAATCCACCCTGGCAGAAGGCCTCGGTTTTGAGCTGGCAGCGCGCCGTAATATCAATTCCCTGTTGTTCTCCTTTGGCCTGCCGCCGGCTGCTCCTTTGCGACTGGATCTCCGCTTCCAGCCCAGCGCCCAGGAATTCTTCGCCCATCCCGGGCCGAATGGCTTCAAGGAATCGATCCAACATACCCGCGATGGCCTGGATGTGGTGATTGCCCCCTGCGAATCTTATACCTATGCCAACGCTGTCACTGCCGTCCCCGAGGCCGCCCATTCGATCCGCTCGCTGGTGATCACTTCCTACGCTTTCAATTACGGCGCGATCCTGCTCGACCTGCCAGCCAACGAAGAAGCCTGGACCATGCAGCCCTTGCTAGCGGCCAACCTGGTGTTGATCGTCTCCCGCCCCACCCTGGACGGCATCCGTGCCACGGCTCACACAGCTCGCTTGCTGACCGAAAACCTGCAAAGCAACCACCGCATTCCCAAGGAGAATATCTTCGTGGTGCTCAACCAGCGCACCAAACACTCGACTTTTACTGCCTCCAGTTTCCATCACAAAGGCGCCAACCAGTATGGCTGGTTCCCACCGGTCCTGACCACCATCGATTACGACCCGCTGGTTCCCCAGGCGCAGGATGCCTCCCGGCCGGCGGTCAATGTGGCTGAGGATCTGGGCAAGAACATCGCCGCCCTGGCCGATATGTTTTACGGCAATCTGCATCTTTCATCGAAAAATGGCCGTCCTAAAGGGCGCAGCTTTCTGGGCATTCGAGTTCGGATGGGAGATTAGGGATGGTTTTAGGAATGCTTGACGAATCCTTGTACCCCATAAGCGTCCTGAGCGATCCGGCAGTTCAACGCCAGATCATCGACGAGGTGATCGAAGCGATCAACCGGGAGTTCGATTCCGTCGTACTGCGCTCCCCCGCCGAGCCGGAACAGGACAAGGTCCGCAGCCGGGTGCACGTGCTGGTGAATAAGTCTTATCGCCAACGCGGCGCGGTCCCTTCGGTTCAAGAACATACCAGCCTGACGGATGAAATTTCGCGGCGGGTGCTCGGGCTGGGGTTTCTGGATTTGCTGTTGCCTCCGGCTCGTATGGATCTCACCGAGATCACCGTGTATTCCTCAGGCTTGATCCAGGTGATGCCTAAAGGCAGCGTGCGCTGGGAGAACTTCCCTCTGCAGGTCGAGGCCAGCGAAGTCTGGCGCATCCTGACCTTGCTGTTGGGCAGCCAGTCGAAAGCCATTAACGAGGCCACGCCCAGCGTCCATGGCCGTTTGCCCGCCACCCCTCACAACCCTGGCGGCGGGCGTATCAAAGTGCTCCACCCTGTGATCGCTCCCGGCAATGGCTATCCTTCGGTCAACATCCGCCTCTATGAGCAAAAGCCCGTACATCCCGAGTGGCTGCTGGAACGCGGCCTGATGAGCGAGGACATGATGGCGTTCCTGGGTGCAGCGATCCAGGATGGGAAACGGCTGTTGATCACCGGCGGAACGCGCACAGGCAAAACCACCCTGCTCTCAGCATTATGCAATTACCTGCCCCACGGCTGGCGGATCGTGAAGATCGAAGATCCGGCCGAGATCTGGATCGATCGGCCGACGGTGCAAACTATTGAATCCCGGCCTGTCCCGCCTGGCTCCGAAGTGCCCCCTTACACCCTGGCGGACGGGGTCGATGATGCCATGCGCATGTCGCCCGACTATCTGATCGTTGGTGAGGTACGAGATGGACGTGCCGCGCTGGCCATGTTCCGGGCGCTGCTCACCGGCCATTCAGGAGCTTGCACTTTTCACGCCAATTCCCCGCGGGAGGCTTTCCGCCGGCTGGCGACCATCATGGGCGCCGATGAAAACGTGCGTCCGCATGAAGCTGCCCAGGTGATCGCCGACAGCCTGGACCTGCTGGTTCAGATCGGCCTGCGGCAAGAGGTGCGCCGGGTGACCGAGATCGTCCAGATTATCCGGATCGCCCACGGGCAAATGGTGCGCTTTCGGAGGCTCTGGCAGTTCGATGAGCGATCATCGGCAAAGGACCCGCATTGGATCAAAACCGGCCTTGAATCAGATAATTCGTTGAGAAGTAAAGGAGGCTAGACCCATGGATCTGATGACAACCATTTTGCTGATCACTGGAATTGTTACCATCACGGTGGTGCTCACCGGCTGGGAGCTGACCGGGCGTTGGGCTTTCCTGACCTCGCGCAGCTCTCGCCGCCTGCAGGATGCCGAATCGCTTGAATATCTTGAGGGCCTGTCTGCCATCCCCAAAGGGACCCTGCGGTACCAGCTTGTGGAAGCACAGATAGATCTTACACCTGCTCAGTTCGTACTCCTGGCTTTAGGACTGGGCATCATTGGAACGCTGCTCAGTTGGGCGTTCTTTATCCCCGGTTTGCCCAGCCTGGCGGTCGGCGGCGTTTTGGGCTATCTGCCCTTTGCTTACCTCCAGGAAAAGGCGCGCAGCCGCGGGCGGTTGATCGACGAAAAACTCGCGATCGCCCTTTCCAGGATCGCGCCGGGCTTACAGGTCAATCGCGGTCTGGATGAAGTACTCGAGGAAGTGGCCAACTCGCTCAACTCCGAAGGCCCCAACCCGCTGGCGCCCGAGCTGCTCCTGACTGCCAAAGACATCCGCACCCGCAACGTTGAAGGGGCGCTGCGCGATCTGGCCAAACGCTCTCCTTCGCTTTCACTCGCCAACGTCGCCACCCTGTTGGAAAGTTACCAACGGGCCGGCGGCGGGCAGTACGCCCAGGTGTTCAGCGAGACCGCCACCTCGATCCAGCGCATCCTGGCCGTACGCACCCATGCCCAGGCCAAGGCTGCCCAGCCGCTCCAGTCTGCCCGTCTGATCCCGCTGATGCTGGGATTGGTATTGCTGGCCATGATGGGCGATCCGGCAACCCGCGCTTCCTTCCACGAGCCAGTGGTACAAATCGTGATGGCCCTGGCAATCGGTGTGATGGTCGCCGGTTACCTGTTCATGCGCAACGAAGTCCTGAAAACCGTTTGAGGAGTGAGCCATGCAAAGCCTGATGATCCTTGTTGCCTTGTTAGTAGCCGTTTTGGCGGGGCTGCTGGCGGAAAAGTTCGTCGCCATTGCCGATCCCAGCGTAGCCAAAAGGCTGGAGACTGTAGATGAGCCGGCTGTGCAACGCGAAGCCTTCGAGTGGGTGGGCATACCCCTGGCGCGTGTCAGCCCGCGCTACTTCCAACGCCTGGCTAACGATCTGTATTGGGCAGCCTTCAGCGCCCCTTCCTGGTCCAGCCGCACGCCTGCCTGGGTGGTTGGTCGCCAGGTCTTGATGGCTGCCGCGCTGGGTGTGCTCAGCGCTTGGACTTTACGCAGTAATTTGGGGCTGTGGATCGGCGGGATTGCCGGCTGGATCTTGATGCAGGCTGATTTGAGCGCCAAAGCCGCCCAGATTCGTAGGCGTATTGCTCAGGAGCTGCCCGAGTTTCTTCAATTGATGTCGGCTGAATCGGCCAGCGGGGCGGGGTTGGAAACTGTTTTGATGAGGGCTGCGCAAGGGGAAGGTTATTTGCCTGCCTGGCTGCGGCGGGTGCTGGCCATTGCCCACGGACGCAGTTTGATATTGGGACGTGAGACCGGGGCCGGCATCCTGATGGCAGAAGCCCAACGCAGCGGCCATCCCGACCTGATCAGCTTCGCCATCCAGATGGGTTTCGCCCGCCAGGGAACCCAGGTTCAGGAGACCCTGACCCGCCTGGCAACCCAGTTTTCGGATACCTATATCGGCCAGGCAGAGATCCGTACCGAGCGCCTGGCAAATTTGCTGGGCGTGCTGGTGGCAGTGTTCTATTTTTTACCTTTTTTGATCGTCATCCTATTCATCGTCGGGACGCCTTTGTTGCAGGCTTTTTGAAGGCATCCACCCAACAATACCTATCGAACTATTCAAGGAGATTACCCATGTTCAATAAAATCAAGTCCATACCATTTGTCCTGTCCGAGAAAGCCATCCGGGCGCGTGCATTTCTATCCAGCCCGCGCAGCGAACGCGGTGAGGAATCGGCCAGCGTAGCAGCCATCACCGGACTGGTGCTGCTGATCATCCTGGTGGTGATGGCTATCTTCCGCAATGCCCTGATCGCCACTTTCGAGCGCATCGCCGGCCTGTTGAGCTTTTAACGCTACGGGAGGCAAAGCATGAGAAAGAAAATCCAAGATAAAACCGCGAAGTCGCCAAGATCACAAAGGTTAAGATGGTTTTCTTGGCGCCTTCGCGGTTCAAATTCCCTTTCCCGCGAGCTCGGCAGCAGCACGGTTGAGTTTGCTGCCAGCGTGGTGCTGGTGATCCTGATGTTCCTGGGCATGGTGCAGTTCGGCGCTTATATGTGGGCCTCTTCTGTGGTGGAAAACGCCGCCCGGCACGGGGCGCGGGTTGGCTCGGTCAGCCAGGGCTGTGCCGCCTGCCAGGCAGTGAGCGCCGCCCGCGCTGCGCTGCAAGGCCAGCCGCTCCTGCAAAACCCATCTGTGGCGGTGCTGGCCCCGGGTGGTGTGGTCGGTTCGACGGTCAACATCCGTGTCTCTGCTCGCATTCCGCTTTTCCTGCCCGCTGGCAATACCCTGGGCCTGGATAAGCTGACCCAGGTGCAGGCCGAGGCAACATTTCGCCAGGAAGGCTGGTGATGGATGATGAAAACTGCTCGCGGCCAGATCATGCCGTTCTTTATCTTCACCATCCTTGCCTTGGGACTGATGGCGGCTGTTGGGCTGCAGATTGGGCGTATCGTGTATGCACGCGGCGAAGTAGGCAAAGCCGCCGATGCGGCTGCGCTGGCTGCCGCTGCCCGACTGGACCTGGTCACATACCGCGAAACGGGGCGCATGGTTTTCCTGCCCGATGCTCCCGCCACAGCTCAGGACTATGCCTCCCGCAATGCCAGTTTCCTGTCTGCCCGCGGGATTGGCGTCTCGGTCACCCAGATCTGGATTGATGCCGGATCACGGGTGGTCTTCGTCACCGTCTCGGCCGACCTGAGTTCACTCATGCCCGGCTTCCTCGAGTACCGCGGCCGGTATAGCGTCACCGGTTATGCTCGGGCAAGAATGCAAGGCACCCCGTAATTCATCAATTCAAATGATCGGAGGCGCTTATTCGCTAAACTGACCATTTTGTAAAACAACTTCATACTTCCTTAGAATGTACCGCCACACGTGAGCAGCAATCCCGCTGGATGTGTGGCGTTCTTTATTTTACTGACCAATGGAAAGGAAACATGAGATGCTCAATAATGTAATGCTTGAAGGCTTTGTCATCAGCCGTTGGAAATATAAAGGCGAACAATTTTTACGCATCGCCCACCACCGCCCACATCGCCAGGGTGAATTGATCCATTCGGATTATATAACTGTGCGGGTGTCTGAAAAGCTGGAAGAACTTCCCTATTTCCAGCAGGGCGAACTGGTCCGGGTAGAAGGCGAAGTATGGGGCAAGGATATCCTGGAACCGTTAGGTAAGCTTTTCCGGAAAGCTCGCCTGAACGTGGAGCTCACGCCTGAACTGGAGAATCTGATCTTGCCTCGCCCAACTTCCTATATTTTAGCCCGGCAGATCAGCCTGGTCGACAGCCTGGAAGAGGCTTTTCAGTCCGCTAAAGAAGTAGCTGGCAGGCCATACCCGATCCGATTGCGGAAAGGGAAGAAAAATTTTGACGACAAGGGTATGGCTGAACAATCAACCATAGTTTAACACCCGCTTGGTTTTTAATTTGTACTGAAATTTACAATCAACCTGAACGAAGCACCCGGGTTGCAAATACGAAACAGAAAAAGTTTGATCAAGGGTACCAATTACGAACGGTGGCTTCTCAGACCGTTCGACATGGAGATACCGACATCTCCATAATGCTTGTGAAACGTTATGGAAATACACGACTGGGTTTGAATTCTTTCCTTCGAGCCCAGTAGTGTGTCGCCTGAACATGATTTCGGCGACTTTTCCTTCAACCGGCTTTTCGCCGGCTCCTGCACGCAGATAGCATTCCGATAAACCTATTACCATGAAAGGAGCAAATATGAATGGATCCAACAAGTGTTGATCGCTATCCCCCTACGCTCACAGAACCCCGAAAAGGGAGCCAAACTGACAGCGAATTGCTGTTGGTTCAATTTCAATCCAAGGAGTGTGAACGATGTCCTATCAAGAGATCACTATCATCGGTTACCTGGGCAAGAACCCCGAGATGCACTATACCCCAGGAGGCCAGGCTGTGACCAGCTTCTCAGTGGCCGCCAACCGCCGCTATCGCGACGCGCAGGGCGAAACGGTCAAAGAGACCACTTGGTTCAAGGTGGTGACCTGGGATCGCCAGGCGGAGAATGCCCACACCTACTTGCAGAAAGGCAGCCAGGTGATGGTCAAGGGACGGCTGAATCCTGATCCAGAGAGCGGAAGCCCTCGCATCTGGGAGCGCAAAGATGGCCTGCCGGCTGCCTCTTACGAAGTGACCGCCCGCGAGATCATCTACCTGGGCGGGTACAGCGGAGAGGATGGGCAACCTTCCCACACCGGCAACGTGGCAGCTACCCAAAACGGGCCGATCGACACCGCTATCCCCTTCTAATCCGCACAAACCGCAATCTGGCGATCCATCCCCAGCCCTGGATTTCCCCAACCCTCTGACAACTGAATAGCATCCATAGGCACGCCCACTCGGGCAACCCTTCAGCCAACTCGTGGCCTTGCACGCTGGCCGGCTAAATGCCGGCGCTTACCTCTCAATCCACGGGTGGCAGGTTTTGATTAAAAGGTTTCTATGGGGAAACGGGCCTTTATTTTTCTATGCCAGGTTAGGAGAAAGGAGTTGGACGATGACGCTGGCAACTATGCACAAATCACCGCTCACGGACCTGCGCGAGCCCGCGGCCGTCACGGTGTCTGGTTACTTCTACCATGTGGACTTCGGGCCCGGTAGCCGCCAGCAAGCCCACCGGGTGGGCAAGGACAAACGCTGCACATGCCCACAAGGAGTTCGCTGCCCGGCAGTGGCTGCAGTCTACGAATATCTCAAAGCCGGCGGCGAGCGTGCTCCTGATCCGCCCCCAGGTTACTACCCGGTGGCGCCGATGGCTTGCCCGGTCTGCAAGGCGGAAGCCATCTATGAACCCCGCCTGTCCAGCAAACGGCGCGGCGCTGGCTGGCGCTGTCGCCGGTCTGGCAGCCTGCATTACTGGGAAGCCCTCGTCCGGGTTCTGCGCCAGAAGCTGGCAGCCAACCCCTGGCTTTTCCCGCCAGTTGTGATCCGGCAGGGCGCCCGGCTGCTTGCCTACGATGGCGTCGAACCCGGCGATCAGGTGCTTTATCCAGGCCTATTACGAGAGGAGGTGATTACCTGGCCTGACTAAGATGATTTGAATTTTTCACCGACCCCGGCAGGGGATGGACGTTTACCCCCTGCCTAGGGGGAAGTCCGTCCGCTGCCCTTATTTCCCAACAGAAGATTTCCTACGGAATAAAGAAAGGACGGACAACCATGAACGAGCTTTTCCAGACCCAATCCGAATACCCCCTGCCCAGACTGAAACGCCTGCCGCTGCGCGAACAGCCGGCTTTTCGGGTTTCTCAAAACCCGGATGCTTGCAACCTGATCGAGCTGCTGGCAGTGCTGGTGGGCGGCTCGCAGCAGATCGAGATCGCAGAGGCATTGCTAGATCGCTTCGGCAGCATCCGCCAGTTGCACCAGCGCTCACGTCGTTGAGATCGGCGGGATCCATGGGATCGGGCAGCAGACTGCCATCCGCCTCAAAGCGGCCCTGGCGCTGGGCAAGAAAGCCATCCAGGAGCCTCAGGAAGAGCGGGCTGTGATCCACTCTCCGGCCGACGCCGCCGGGCTGGTGCATTACGAGATGAGCCTGCTCGAACAGGAGTACCTGAAGGTAATGCTGCTCGACACCCGCAACCAGGTGATCGACATCGTGGAAATCTATCACGGTTCGGTCAATACTTCCCAGGTGCGGGTAGCGGAGATCTATAAGCCAGCGATCCAGCGCATGGCGTCTGGGATTCTGGTTTTTCACAATCATCCTTCGGGGGACCCGTCGGCCTTCGCCAGATGACGTCGCCGTGACGCGCGCCATCCGCCATGCCGGTCACCTGCTTGATATCGAGCTGGTGGATCATATCGTGTTGGGCAGCTACGGCCGTTATGTGTCTTTAAAGGAAAAGGGTCTTGGCTTCGACGAGAAAGTGTCTGAAGGGCGTTCCAATTACCGGCTGGGCGAGCAGGAAGTGATCTACGCCTACACCCGGGCGCAAGCTCTGGAGGACGAGGTTTTGATCGACGTCAGCCAGATGGCCAGCGAGGCTGGTTTTCGCCTCCCGGCTGTCATCACGGCTGACCTGCACGTGACCCTGACGCCCAACCGGCGCGAGCGATCCCTCGGCCAATCTTACGAAGGCCGGCTGTGGGACACGCTCTTCCTGGCTCACTTTGCCGCCCGGCGGGCGATCTGGCAGAGCCAAACAGCCTTCCAGGTTGGCCTGGCAGTCTGCCCGACTGAACGGGGCCGGTTGCGCAAGCGCACCTTGCATCTGTGGCTGGTGATCGGCCCAGGGGATAATGGCGAGCCGGTGCTGACGATCGGGTTTCCGGAGAATTTCTGATGATCGCCAGAATTTCTCATTATGGGTTTTCTCCGCAGATCTCAGAAATCCAATACCTGCCAGACCACCGCTGCCCGCAGTGTGGAGCCGCCGGCCGGACGACAGCCAGCGGAGCCTGGTTTCAGCCTTATCAGGATTACTTCGGCAGCGAGCTGCGCTACTGGCAGGATCACCTGGGTTACGTCTACTTCCAGTGCGATTGCCAGCATCAGGCGAATATCGTGCAAGGCCTGCGGGTGGTCCGCCTGGGCGACGCCATCTTGCCGGTCCCTTTTGTGGATGGCAGGATCGCTCGAAGCCAAGGCCAGCGGCCGGACGGCATCAATGCCGGCCGTGTCCGCCAGGCGGTTGCATTTTTAGCCGCTGAAGCTGACCCGGAACACACAGCCGGTTCGGATTGGCTGATGCACACCCTGGTCGCTCTGGCTGCCGGCGGGCTCAGCCCGGAGGTCGCCAGACGTCAGTTATGCGACTGGATTAGCCAACAGATTGCGGCAGACTTCAATCAGGGACATTCTGGTTTGGAGCTGCCCAATCTGAACAAACTCAGTGCGGTCGTCGAGAGACCAGGCCGCTAGACGATCAAGAAAGGAGTGATGATGAACACCTATTCGGATTTCCAACCAAAGGATATCGCCGGGCTGGACTTGCACCTGCTGATGGGCGCGCTCAAGGCGCTCCAGGAGTTGGTCAGTGCGGCAGATGGCGATATCTATACCGATGCGCCAGAGTGCCAGACAAGTGTGAACCGCATTCAGGATGCGATCCAGGAGGCATATGAGGTACTGGCACGCATCCGCCAGGCGCTTGGACCTCCACCGCCTGAAGAGCCTGTCGAAGCCCTTGCTCGTCGCATCCTGGACGATGCCGAGGAGGCTTTCGCCGCTCGCAGCCTGGCTGAAACCCGAGCACTGAAAGGTAGATTTCCCAGGCCAGTATCGATCCAGGACTATCTGTTCTGGATCGAGGACGAACTTCAACTGCAAGGTAACTTCCAGAAGAAAAGACCCGATGAGCAGGCCCAACAGCGGATTTACGTGCTGGCCTTATACGAACTGACCCGCGAGCTGCGACGGCTGGGGTTCAAGCCCTCGCCCGCTCCCTGGCAGGCCATGGCCGAAAAGGTGGGCAGTGCGGGATGAGCATCTTGATCGGCAATGCTTCTGTATCCGCGGTTGTGCGTGGTTATACCCATACTCGCGCCGGGCTGATCGTCTGGCTCGAGCTGGCTCCCCAGCACCCCAAGGTGATCGGGGCCATCCGGGCCGAGTTGACCAGCAACACACAGCGCTACCTGCAGTTGCGCGACGATGAGACGGGTCACTTCAAGATGGTCTACGGCCTGGGGCGTGGCTACCTGAACCTGACCGCCGATGCCCCCGAGTTGGCCGTCGGCCAGCGGGCGAAAGCGCAGCTCCTGCGCATGATCGCCCCGGAAGCGGTGCACCCGGAAGACCTGAGCCAGGAGTTTTTTGCCCTTTCCTGGCCGGATATCGACCCGGCGACCGCTCTGGCGGCTGCGCTCGAGCGTGGCGCACCCTACCCCGTACAAATCGGTTGGGGTGCGTACCTGCTCTCTCAAGCGCTGGAGAATTACAATGCTGAAGCACTGGTGAGCGGTGGGCAGGCGCCGCACGGATACACTCTCCAGCAGGACACCCCCTGGGCGGACATCATCGCTCAGGGAGTGCAGGTCGGCGACCTCAGCCTGGATGGCCGCCTCGAACAAAGTGCTTTTCGCAAGGAGCCGGCCTCGATGCTGGTTCCAGCAGACTGAATCTCAGGCTATAGAACGATCCCCCTGGCCGGGGGCGCACCAGTTGTCGCCCCGGTCCGGGGTCAGGTGCGCCTCCGGCCAGCTACAGAACACAGAAAGGAGGCGCATCATGCGTCTGGCAGGACAGGCCCAACTGGGCTATTACCCTACCCCTGAAACCCAACTTCCTCTGATTGCATCCTGGCTGAAGTTGGAAAACGATCATCCCAAGTCACTCCGGGCTTTAGATCCCTGTGCTGGTGAAGGTTTTGCCCTGGCATACCTGGCGGGTCAGCTTGGCCGAACAGTAACAACTTACGGCATCGAGCTCTCACCGCAGCGCACCGAAGAAGCAAGTCAAAGACTTGACCACGTGCTCAACACAGCCTTTGAGAACGCTGTGCTGACCGATGAGACCTTCTCGTTCCTACTTGTAAATCCTCCTTATGATGGCGAAACCGCCACCGGCGGGGGTGAGCGGATGGAGTTCATCTTCCTGAATGCCGGCACCAAACTGCTGGTGCGCGGCGGGGTGCTGGTCTACATCATCCCGGAGAAACGTGTCAGCGAGAAGATTGCCAGACACCTGGCCGGCTGGTACGAAAGCCTGCGCTGCTTCCGCTTCGCCGGCGAGGATTATGAACGCTTCAAGCAGGTGGTGATCTTCGGGACCAGGCGGCTGGTTTACCACCAGCCCTCCAATGCCGATGTCGATGCAGTGCAAGGTTGGTCCCGCGGGCAGGTCCAAGCTGGCGAGCAGGAGACAAGCAATGAGGGTGGTAAACCCATCTTCGTTCCAGTCTATACGCCGCTTACAGAAATATCCGCCGGAAACGGGGAATATCTCATCCCGCCATCTCCGGTAAGGGGACCTCGGGGCGTTGCCTTTAGCTTCAAGTTCTCCCCCGTCAGCCTGGAGGATTACCTTCAGGCCGCCGAACGAGCGGCTCTGGCGCTGGAGAAAACCCCGGCCTGGCAAGAGCTGATCCCCGAGATCGAGCCGCAGGCAATCACGCCGGCCATCACCCCCAAGCTAGGGCACGTCTCCATGCAGGTTTCGGGTGGTTTGCTGGGCACCAACCTGGTTACCGGTGAGGACGGCCGGGCTTTACTGATCAAAGGCGGTACGGAGAAGTTCACCGTTAGGGTGGACTCGGAGAACGAAGACACCAGGATGGACTACGATCCTGACGACCCGCAGCAGCGTAAGAAGCTGTTCCGGATCAAGGTCGAAGAGCGTTCCCGCCCGGTGTTGTATACCCTGGACGAGCAGGGCAACCTGGTCTTCCTCAACCAGCCCGATGCCATCCGGGACGTGCTGCGTGAGCAGGTCAGCCGACTTGCCAGCCAGCTCGAAGCCCGCAACGTGCCGCGTTACGACCGCAAACCGGAGCCCTGGGAGTGGCAGTTGATGGCGCCGCTCTCACCCTGGCGATCCCTGCCAGGGCGGGCTGAAACCGGCCTGACCGCTCCGCAGAAACACTTTGCTATCGCCCTCGGGCGCTTGTTATGGGCCCAGGGCAGTGGGATCGTCTCGCTTGAAATGGGCGCCGGAAAAACCACCATCGCCCTGGCGGTGGCCGAATACCTGCAGACCGAACTGGAACGCAGGCGCTCGACCAAATCCGCCTACCCGGTGCTGGTGGTCGGGCCGGGGATCGTCACCGGCGAGGAGAACTGGCCCAAGGAAGTGCGCGAGGTCATCCCCGGAGCGGTTGCCCGGGTGGTTGAGATCGCTGCTCGCCCGTTGCCCAAACCGGCCCGGGTCAAAGACTGGGCCAAAGCCCTCGGCATCCATCTGGACGAAAGCCGCTTTGCCGGCATCCCGGCGAAAGCAGCCTGGCTTGAGATCGTGAATGTCGCTCAGAAACAGGATGTTCATCTTCATAGGGAGCTGCGTTTCGCCATCTGGCATACCCTCAAGCAAGCCTGGCAGGAACCATGGCCAAAACAAACCAACGGCAAGAAGGAAGAGAGCTACAGCCTGCTTGATGCCCGCATCGGCGGCTATCACTGGTTGGGGCTGGGAGAACTCCCCCGTGACCTAGCCCATGCCGGTGAGGTCCGTCGGCGTTACAGCCTGGCCCAGTTCCTGCAGGAGTATCGTTCCGGCAAGCTGCCCGCCAGGTCGTATGCCGTCATGTCGTTCGAGACCGCCAAGCTCGGCCCTGGCCGCGTCCCGGCCATGGGAACCAGGCGCATACAGGTCGAGATTTACGAGGATGGCAAGTGGCAGCGTAAGATCATCCAGGTCTGCACCTGCCCTGGCTGTGGAAACGTGGTCAGCGAGGAGTACGATGAACAAGGCCAGCCCTTGCCTGGTGCGATGATCACCCCGGGTAAGCCGGCCGAGCAGTTCGTCGGCGCTCGCCGGCGCACATGCCAGATCCCAATCCCTAAACGGGTCTGGGACCCCGAACGAGGCCGGCACGAACTGCGCATACTCGACCCGGATGGACGAGCCTATCGCTGTGACACGCCTTTGTTCTCCTACAGTGGCTTGCGCCGGGAGGCAGCCGCTCGCTACGTGCAGCGCAAGGCCAAAAGCGCTTTTCCCCTGTTTTTTGTAGATGAATTGCATGACGCCAAGGCGAAAGGCACCGGCAACGGCTGGGCGCTGACCGTGCTCACCAACGCCGCCCGCTATACCCTGGGTCTGACCGGTACTCTCTTTTCTGGCTACAGCACCGATATATTCTGGCTCATGTTCCGGCTCTCCGGTCAGGTCCGCAAGGAGTTTGGCTTCCACGACGAAAGCCGCTGGGTCAAGAAAGTCGGGCTGCGGCGATTCACCTTCTACGTTTCCAGCCCCAGCGCCGTCCAGGAGGATGGCTCCTACACCGGCCGGCAGTACCTCAACCGGGTGGACGAGAAGCCCGGCATCCTGCCGGCCATCATCCGCTACGGCTTGCCCAATATCGTTTTCGGCAGCCTGCAGGACGTGGACCTGCCCCTACCGGCTTACCGGGAAGAGATGGCCTGGCTGGAGCTCTCACCGGCTATGCTAGCCCAGTACGACCTGGCCGATGGCTCCAGCTTTGACTCCCCTCTACCCGGCTCGCTGTATGAATGGGCGATCGGCGAGATGAAGGAAGGAGCTAAAGGAGCCCTGAGCGTCTGGCTGACCACCGCCCTCAACCGCCCGGACGCCATGTTCCGGGACGAGACCGTGACCTTCAACCGGCGCATTGCCGGCAAGGGCAAGTACGCTCTGCGCCGTGAAGAGGAAGTCATCGAACTGCCGGCGGTCGAGCCGATCTCACCCAAGGATCTGTGGCTGGCGGAACGCTGCCTGGCTGAGCGCCGCGAAGGCCGTAAGACCCTGGTTTTCGTGCGCCAAACCGGCAAGCGCGACGTGCAGCCCCACCTGGCCAAGGTACTGATGGATTATGGCCTGCGGGTGGATGTGCTATCGCCATCGATCAAGCCGCGCAGCCGGGTAGCCTGGATCCAGAAGCATGCCCCCAACATCGACGTGCTGCTGACCAACGCTCGGCTGGTCAAAGTCGGGCTCAATCTTCGCATGTTTTCGACTGCGATCTTTTATGAGATCGAATGGTCGCTGGCGATCCTGTGGCAGGCCATGCGGCGGGTCTATCGCCCGGGCGCCTCGCTGCCGGTGCGGGTGATCTTCCCGGCTTACGCCGGCACGCTCGAAGAACGGGCACTCAGCCTGCTGGGCCAGAAGATGAAAGCCGCCAGCCTGTTTTACGGGGATGAGATCGCCTCAGCCCTGACGGAAGAGGATGAAAGCGACTTTCTCAACGAGCTGGTGCGCTCCGTGCTGAAGAAGGAGCAGGTCAACCGTGCGGAGAGCATCTTTGCCATCGAGAATGATCTTAGTGGCTCGCCATTAGGTTCTCCGACTGCAACCAGCCCGAACGCAACGGTCGTGATGACCCTGCAGGAATGGCTGGTGCAGCGAGGCATCCAACAGCAGAATGGAGGAAGGAGGAAGAGTATCAAAGTGCCCGATGGGCAGATACAGTTGCCGTTTTAATGATAAGACCCCGATCCGGTCGGATCGGGGTCTGTCTTCTGAAAGCAGAAAATGGGTTTAAATTCTTTTTCCTTCTATGTTTCCATCATCGATGTTTACAAAGGATTATCGCAAGGTTCTCAATAAAACCCGCAATGAGTCCTATTCGAAAAATTGCTCAAAAAGAGATGTATATTCTGGAAAACCAAATAATCGGCGATTCTCATATCAGTTTTTCATTTTTTTCGCCAATAGTGTAAATTCCCCTAACCGCTTATTACTCGAACGGATGCCTTCACCGTTCCTGCATAACCTCCAATATCTATAACTAAATTCCAATGGCCAGCATGAGGAGGGCTTAAACGAACAGGCGATTGCTTGACTAAACCGCCATAAAAGTTGTGTCGCTGGCCTCTTTTATAGCGGGCGAAGTTGATGTCATCAAGTAATCGAGCATTCGCCTGTTTATCGAGGATCACCTCCACAATATCATTCGCGCTTAATTGAAAATCATAGTGTAGAAAGTTCATAGCTTTTCCTCCTTTATTACCAAGTTCGAGATTGGAGCTTCAGCCAATCGACAATAGTAGAGTTTAGATTAGATGAAGCCCAATTTTTATCCATTTGGACCACAAAAAGCATATCATTACTGTCTACGTGAGATTTGAGGTGGTCCCTGATTTCTGCAGGGGACTGGCCTGCATCTACTATCCAAACTGATTCGACAGGATGAGCCCAAATGCCATAAGTTTTTATCGCATCATACAGAGAAGTGTAATCACGACCAGGTTGGCGTAAGTCATAAGTAATTAGGTTTAGCATTTTCGACTTCCAAGCATATTTTTACTTAATTTGGAGTAGATCTACGATGTCGTTTCACGCGAACCTTACCTTTTTGCCCATCCGGTTTATCACGAAGATGTGGTTTCACAGGAACTATTTTCTGGCTCTTTGGGAAAAACTGGGGTACCCGCCAGATATGGGGGTAGGAAGGGAACGGCACAGGGGTTAGAATAACCGACAAAATGTATCGGTCAAAGAAGAAGGAGAAAGCCCGATGGCGAAAGCCCAAGTGATGGTACCGTTGGATATTCCGGATGTGCGCGTGCTTAAAACGGAAATGAACAAAGACGAAGATCTGATCATAACGATAGAGAGCACGAAAGCAGGGACGACCTGCCGAGTATGTGGACGTTGGATCAGCAAGTCGCACGGATATGCGGATTGGGTCACGGTGCGCCATCTGCCTGTATTTGGGCGGCCAACGTACTTGCGCTATCGACCCCGCCGCTATGAATGTCAGGAATGTGAGGGTCACCCGACCACTGTCCAGAAATTGGATTGGCATGATCCCTACAGCCGCTACAGCTTCGTATATGAAGAGCATTTGCTGCTGCAGCTGGTGGGCGGCACCGTGAGAGATGTCAGCATCAAGGAACGGATTGGGTACGATGCGGTACTGGGCATCCTGGAACGGCGGATGGAGACCGAAGTGGACTGGTCGAAATTCACGGAGTTGGAAGTGCTGGGATTGGACGAGATTGCGCTCAAGAAAGGGCAGCGCGATTACGTGACGATCGTGACCGCCCGCTTGCAGGGCGAGCGGATCGTCCTCTTGGGTGTGCTGCCCGATCGGCAGAAAGACCAGGTGGTGGCTTTTCTGCGTTCGATCCCGCAACGGTTGAGTGTCACCATTCGGACGGTATGCTGCGACATGTATGAAGGCTATAGCGAGGCAGTGCGAGAAGAGCTGCCCCAGGCTCAGATTGTGGTCGATCGCTTCCATGTCACCCGCCATTATTACCAGGCTGCGGATCAGTTGCGCCAAAGCGAACTCAAGCGGTTGAAGAAAGAACTGCCAGCGGAAGCCTATCGGGAATTGAAAGGCAATATGTGGGCTTTCCGCAAACAGCCCGATGATTTGACGACCGAAGAGCACCGTGTGCTCCGCAAGCTATTCCAATATGCCCCACAACTGAAGCAGGCCTATGCTTTGCGCCAGCAACTGACCGCCATCTTTGACCAGGACTTGCCTAAAGCAGTCGGACAACGGAAGATCCGTAACTGGATCAGGCGGGTCAGGCTAAGCGGCTTGAAGTGCTTCGACAAGTTCCTGAAAACCCTGGAGCGCTGGTGGGAGGAAATCACCAATTACTTCGATGACCGGGCTAACAGTGGTTTTGTCGAAGGACTGAACAACAAGCTCAAGGTGCTGAAGCGACGCTGTTATGGGATTTTGAATCGGGAGCATCTGTTTCAACGCATTTGTCTCGATCTGGAAGGTTACCGTTTATTCGCCTGGCAACCCCCAGATATGGCCTGACCCCAGTAATTCCCAAAGAGACTATTTTCTTGCCTTTATTCGTTTTAGCCATGATCTAAATTCCTTTCTTTGATAAAACGTCGATATATCGATGTAATTCGTTCGCTATATCGACACGAATCCTAGCACAATCTGTGGAGTGAGTCAAGGGTATATCGCCCGTTTTTATACCGATATATTGACGCGATAATATATTATGTATATAATTCTTAATGAGGGGGTAATTTCTGATTTATCTTATAAAAGGGTAGGAAGGAAAACATGCCAGAGAAAGTGTCATTCACACCTCTGGGGGAACGAGTCCGTCAACTTCGAGAAGGGAAAGGCTGGAGCCTAACAGAGTTAGCCGAAAAGGCTCAGATTTCCCGAAGTTATCTATCACAGATTGAACAAGGAGACAGTACACCAACCCAAGCAAAAATAATTCAATTAGCAAATGCATTAGGTGCTCTTCCAAGCCAGCTCATTGGAGAAGAACCCAACCAAGCGAAAATATCATCAAGTTTAAAAGAATTCGCGAATGAGATTAGTTTGGGCTCAGCTGAAATACAAATGTTAGCCAATATTGAGTACAGAGGAAATCGACCAAGTACTGTTGCAGAATGGAGAGCTATATATTCAGTGATCAAAGGAATGTTAGGTAAGGAGTAAGAATATTGGCGACAGAAAAACTTTCGCCCGTAGAAGAATTCCTAAATGACTACAGGTTTATAAATCATAAGTTGTTGTTTCAAGACTATGCGGCATTTTTACTTGAGGCATCCGATGCGTATGAACTTCCAGTGCCTTTACAACGGATTAGAGAAACTTTTCATCTAAAACGACACGAAGCAGCGATTAACCACCGAGGTTTCCTGCTTAATAACAATATATTCATAAACTCTGATGACTCCAACTCAGTTCAAAGGTTTACAGAAGCTCACGAGTTAATGGAGATTTTAGTTAGATCTCTAAATTCAGGGAATGAGCACCAAATACAAAACCAAGCAAAGAAAGAACAGCTTTGTGAGTTCGGCGCTGCAGAGTTGTTAATGCCTACCTATTTGGCCACACCTATAATTTCGGAATTTGGGTTCGGGCTTACTGGGGCAACACAACTGGCAAATCGATGTCAAACATCGTTAACTGCTACTATGCGGAGAATCCTTTTTTTGGACTACGCTCCGCAAGTCTTTGCAATTTTAAAAGAAGGATATAGAAAATCCCAATACGATCCTTCAACGGTTGGTCAAGGTGTTTTATGGGGGGAACCAGATGATTGGAAACCAGTAGTTGAACTACGTGTTTGGAAACGCTGGTGTTCACCTCAAACGAAACAATTGTTATGTATCAACGAATCTTTTGCAAAGGGTACATTAGCTTCTAATCTTTTAATAAGTGGTATACCTGGGGTTATCGAAAGCAAATGCGATACACTTGATCTTGAGTACATAAACGGGGCGTATTTGGTAGAAGGAATGAGAGTTACTATCAATGAAATGCCTTGTGTTATGCTCTTGATCCACTTATAAAAATCACAACACGGCTGAAAATTTGAGATAGTGTAATTCATAATATATCTAAGGTGTCATAACGTTTACTTTCATACATTTATGGCATTGTGCCTAATAAGTGATTTTGGCATCTCATCCCATGTTCGTCCATCTAAATCTCGACCGGACTTCTTCTTATTCGTACCACCCCATTGTTTGAAAAAGAAGGGTACCTTGGCCTCTTGACATTGGTTGCGAATATTAACCACCCAGGATCGTTGCATCGGCCTGGCCTTTGGCCCAGATTCCCCACCAACGATTACCCAATTTATTCCAGAAAGATTTAGCTTTTGAAGTGGGCCAAGTAAAGGTTCTAACGATAGGAACTTCGTTTTTGCATGTGTTTGGCGTAACTGATCAATCCGAAATGTATAATCCTTGTTTTCAACACTGACACCCATCCATACATTTTCTGGCCAGCTCAATTGCTTATCAAGTTCGAAGAGTTGGTTCGAGCGTTTTGTAAGTACTTGGAATGTATGCCATGATGCTTCGCTCATAACCTGAAAAACCTTTTGGATAAACTCGATTGGAACATTCTCATGAAACAAGTCACTCATTGAATTTACGAAAATCATTTGTGGCGTTTTCCAATGCAGCGGTAATTCCAATACATGTTCGTGAAGAGCCAGTGTAAAACCATTCACATAGTTTGGCTGTCCCATAGCTTGCAATCGCAACGCCATTCTTTCTGCATAACAATGTTTACACCCGGGGCTTATCTTTGTGCATCCCGTCAAAGGATTCCAGGTTGATTCGGTCCATTCAATCTTAGAGGTAGACATTCTTTTCCTCCAAAAGTACCATTAATCGAATTATAGTCACCCATTTAGTATTATAGTACATTTGTTCTAGACAATCAAGTTTCAGGGCAAAAATGAACTATGACACTATCCGGATATGTGCCCCGCTTTCGCTTTTTCCCATCTTGCTTATAAGCTTCGACGTGGATCTGTCCTCTTTCTTCCAACAAAATGAGAGCCTTTGTCATATGAGATTTTATATATGGTGTCTCGTTTTCAACGTACTCCCTAACTATATATGCTGTAAGGACCTTTTCCAAAAAACGACTGAGTAGATCTTTCGCCAAATCCTCGGAGGGATCCAGTTGAAAGAGAATCAGCTGGTCTGGGTTGGTTCGATCCGAGAAACTAAATCCACTTGAGGGATCAACTCGCCAAAATGCTTCTTTCATGCGCACATGTCCGAGTGGATGGTTGGTAGCAAAAAACAGGTAATAGATGATACGATTGTTTTCGTCTCTCATTTCAAAATATCGAACAAACCGAGCGTGTTTGCGAAGCTGGGCCTGATACAGCAGTCGTAATTCTACGATTTGATCCCCTCCAGACTTGATTACATCGATGACCTTGATTGTGCCGAACAGATCAATGATTTGCTGTTGAATAAGCGGATCAGGATGTTCAATAAATCGGTTGATGGAATCCGCCATCATATTTACAAATACTTCAGTTTTTGGATTTTTTAGTAGTCTCTCAATTAGATTAAAAGGAATACCTTTGAATCCGAAAGGATCAACGAAAGCGAAAGTTGGGGCGAGGTTGGCCCCTTGTTTTGCGAGATCGTCAAATATTTTTTTTAGAGTGTTATCGAATTGATCGTGAATAGGATAAACTGAATAATTTGCCGGTATTGACATCGATGCAAGTTCTACCTTTAAGTGTTCGATTCGACGTTTATCACTGTCAATAAACAAATATATGATTTCTCGATTAGGAAACCGAGAATTATGTTTCATTGCTTCTTTGAGCGCTATCAAAGGTGAGCCTTCCTCACCCCCTTTGTACCTTCCAGGTCCACAAAAGCCATCGATAAAAACAATCCGTCCATTGTATGTGCTTAATATTGGAAACCATGCCCCAAGGTATCGGCGTAGTATTTCATGTTTAGCCAAGGTATGAGGTTCAATTTCCCATAAAGTATCAGAAGGTTTAGCCATAGTTGCACTCGTTATTAAGCTGCCAAGTCGCTGAAAAACATACACCAATTGGTCTCATTATTTTTTCTCTTACACGGCGCAAACTTTCGAGAAATTCTCTACCTAACCTATATTTATCTCATTAGCGTTCTTCACAATCTCATACCTCACTCCCAGCGCTTCCCGGAAATGCCTCTCCCCGCATTCGATCTTCCTGGCTTCATCCGGCCTGAGCTTGTCGCGCTCCCTGGTGCCCTTCGTCTCAGCCACAAGGTACAGCAACGGCTCCCCGCTCGGCTCGCCGTGCTCGTCGTGCGGCTGCCAAACGATGGCCCAATCCGGGTTGTACTCCCCAATCGGGGTCGGGACCGTGAACCAGCCGGGCAGCTTGACGTATAGCTGCACCTCAGCCATGGCTTCCAGGTCCTGGACGAATTTGCGCTCAACCTGCGAGTCGAACACCACCTGGTCGTAGATCGCTTTTCGGGCCGGCTCCATGTGAACCTGCCAGCTCTCGATCTCGGTATCGAGCTGGCTCATCTCATACCACTCGTTCAGTTTCTGGTATTGAATGCCTTCGATAAGTTGGTCCGCCAGGCGGGTCTTGATGGCCCGCACCGCCTCGGCCGCGAATTCGTGCGGGTTCTCGATCATCTCCTGCTGGGCACGTTCGGGCAGCGCCCGCACAATCTCCAGTAGGGTCTTGCGGGTCAGACGCAGCGGCGGGCTGGCGTGGCGCATCAGGTCGGCCATCAGCTCGACCAGGTTGGGCAGCGGGTAGCGCCCCGCCAGGCTCTTGACCGATTTGGCCGTGCTGGTCTGCAGGGCGTAAAAGACGCTCTCTTCGCGTACCTCCAGGCTGACCTTGCTGACAGTCACGCGCGGCGGCTGGACGTCCACCTGGGCCAGATCGTGGACCATGTCGCGCACCAGGCGCCGGCTGTCCACCGTCACAGCGTAGCGGGTCTTGTGTTTGATACGTTCCCACAACTCCTTGAACTCGGGCCGCAGGGTGTACTCCTTGCGAAGATGGGCGGTAGCGCGCTTGCGGGCGTCCGCTGGTCTGGGCGGCAGGATGCCCACACCGTACTCCTCGGCAATGGCAGCCCGCTCGGCGTCGGTCAGGTCGGCGATCGATTTCTTGTAGCGCTTTTCGATCTCTTGCTGGTATTCCAGGGCAATCTCGCTCTGCAAGCCGGCCACGAACTTCTCGTAGCTTTCGTTGGCCACCACGGTCAGCACGTTCAGGCGCTCCTCGTGCTCGCGCTCGCCCTCTTGATCTACCGCCAGCCGCACGCCGCGCCCGACTTCCTGGCGCTTCTTCACGTCCGAGACCGACTGGTTCAGGGTGCAGATCTGGAATACGTTGGGGTTATCCCAGCCTTCGCGCAGGGCCGAATGCGAGAAGATGAAAGCCACCGGCTCGTCGAAGGACAACAGGCGCTCCTTGTCGTTCATGATCAGCTCGTAGGCTTCGCGATCCTTCTCGGCCTCGCCCGTGGCGCTGTCTTCCAGGATGACCTGCCCGCTTCGGGTGCGGCGCTGGGCGAAATAGCCGGCCTGGACTTCCCCTACCGGGCGTTCTTTCCAGGCGGGGAAGGACCGTTTCAAATCGTCGAAGGCCTGTGTGAATAACCTGCGGATGAGACCATCTTCGGAAGCGTAGTTGTCCACCCGGTCGATAAAGAACAGCGAGAGCACCTTGATGCCCCGCCCGCGCAGGCGCTCCTGCTTACGCAGATGCTCCTCGATGGTGTAGCGGATCTGGGCCTCGAATATGGCTTCCTTGTCCGCCCCGATCTCCTCACCCACCTGGATTTCCTGGTTGTTGGCGAAGCGCACGAAGCCGTAGCCGGGGTTGATCTCCTCGATCTCGTAGCCGGCGTACTCGCGGCGTCCGGTTTTCGTTTCCAGCGAATCGCCCGGTCGCAGCGTTAAGGTTGTCTCTTTGATCGAACCGCTGCGCATGCGCTTGAAAACTTTCATGCGGGCGGTGATGGTCTTCTTCTGGCTCCGGATCTCCTGCAGGCAAACGTAGGGCGTGGCCTGGTCATCTTCCTTCACCACCGAGGCGACTTCGATGCGCTTGACCAGCCCCTGGCGGTAGGCTTCGTAGGGCGTCAGCCGGTAGACCACGTTGTAGGGGTTGCGGTGGGTGGCGCTGTAGCGCAGGGCGAACAGCGGGCGCAGCGCAGCCAGGGCCGCGATGGATTTTTCGCTCTCCATGTTCTGCGGCTCGTCCAGGATCAGGATCGGCCGGGCGGCCTGCACCAGGTGGATGGGCGTTTCGCCCTGCAGGCGGTCGGTGGTCTGGTGGATGACGTTGCCGGCCTTGTTGAAGGCCGCCAGGGTCATGATCATGATCTCGACCCCGTCCGACAGGGCGAACTGGCGCACCTGGGACAGGTTGGCCGAGTCGTAGACGTAGTAGCGGTAGGGCAGGTTTCCGTACAGGCGCTGGAAGTGGTCGCGCGTGATCTGCAGGGTCTTGAGCACCCCCTCGCGGATGGCTATGGAGGGCATGACCACGATGAATTTGCGCATGCCGTAGCGCTGGTACAGCTCCAGCAAGGTGCGCAGGTAGATGTAGGTCTTGCCGGTGCCGGTCTCCATCTCGACCGAGAAATTATAGAATTGAGACTCGACGGTCCCATTTCCAAATTGGGCCAGGATCTCCGGGTCAGCTACCAGCGTCTCCAGGAGTGGGTCAGGTGTAATCCTGTTGCGTTTCTGCACCAGGTGCAGGTTATCCAGCAGTTCAGCCGGAGAGAGATCCAGGCGGTTGGGCGCGGCGGCGAAGGCTGCCCCGAATTGCCCAGATTCTTCGTTGAAGCGCAGCTCTGTTTCAATGCGCGGCTGGCCGTCGAACAGGTCGGTGACAGCCTGGATAGCGTCAAGTTGGTAAGGCTGGTTAGGGTCAAATTTTAGTTGCATTATTCACTATAGTTGGATGTTCACTTCAGGGAACATAGTTAACTGACCGGCATTTAACCCACAATAATGCAGCCGAAAAGCCTCTTTGCCCCCTCGATCAGGGTCTGGAAAGAAAGCCCACCGCATGTCCGGCTGCAATTCCGGACTGATTTGCCAGATCAGGTTACTTATAAAGTAGGCGGGAGCCAGACCTTTATGAGACGGGCGATAGAATACGTAAGAATGCCAGGCAGGGCCACCAATCTCCCCGTCAGCCTGCTCCTGTGCATTATTCCAAAACCGGCTAAAGATATCTGGGCCATAGGCGACACAATTGATTGCTCTAGCAACATCCTGATTTGCAGCATCAAAATTCGCTCTAACGAGATCTGAGGATCTACCACTCGCAAGTCGGTTTTCACGGGCACTTTGACCCTCAAAAACAAAGAGCCCTGCCCAACATTTGTGATCCCTGCGTTGATGCCTGATTTCAGCTACATTATCCGCTAATTTCGTAAGTGTTTCGGTGAGCGTGCCTCTATCGGGTTGGGAAGTTTTCACCTCTATGATGGCTTCCACACAATCAGCAGTTACAATCACCAAATCGCCTTCTTTAAACAGCGTAGGTTTTTGTTTGCTGGTAATTAGGATATCAAGTTGTTTCGAATTCCCGTTTTGGTAGCAAACGAAGCCTTTACCTACACGATAAATCTCGGGCAATCTTGAGCGAATTGCATTTCGAAGTACAGCCTCTTTGTGTTCACCATCAGATAACCAGTGACTGGATCCGATTAAATTTCGGATCCGGTCTTTAAGCGATCTGAACTCATCGCCTATGGATTTATGATAAGCAAAAAAATCAGTATGAGTAGGCATCGCTTTCCCCGATCCTAAATCGTCTCCAGCCGGCACTGCAGCGCCAGATTGGCGGCGGCCTCATCGTCCAGGGACGCATCCCTGCAAATGAACAGGTCTTCCTTTCTCAACTGCAGCATCTCGACCGCCTGCAGGGTCAGACGCGGCGCCAGGCAGGCATAGAAGGATTGGCCTCTTTCGCGGTCGCTGACCTGGTAGAAATCAATCGGTGGTTCGCTCGAATCACGGGGATTGACAGCGTGCAACTCGATCGTGTAATCCAACCCGAAGCCGTGCTTGATAGCCAGCTCGGCCAGCACGCCTTCCACCGTCCAGCCCTCCACCAGCGGATCGCGGAACAGCTCCATCTGTTGGGCATAGGCTTGCGGGTCTTTCTCCTCCACGCCTACCCAGGGCTTGAAATGCGAAGGAACCAACTTGAAGACCCGGAAACCCAGGTCCTCGGGTGTTTCCATTGGAAGTGGAATCTGCTCATTGCCCCGACCTTCAAGGGAAGAAATGGCATTTCTTATACGGGTTTTGCCAATATCAGCGATGGTGTGCAGTCTTTTTTCCGGCTGTTTAAATGGTTCTGGAAATTGAACCATAATAAACCGTCTTCCGCCCCTATCTTCTCGGTTTTGTTTTAGCACCGCATGCGCTGTTGATGCGCTTCCAGAGAAGAAATCCAAAACAATATCTTCCTCGTCTGGAGAACTTCCAATTGATAAAATCCTCTGAATTAATCTGGTTGGCTTAACCGTGTCTAGTACATTATCGGTGTTTTCGAATTCTACAAACTTCAATAGTTCTTGCTTTGCCTCTTGGGTATGACCAACTTCTTGATAGGTCCATAATGTCTGCGGTACCTTTCCTTGCTTTACTTCGGATAAGAAACGTTTTATTGCAGGCACACTATTTCCATCTTCCCCCCACCAAATTCTGTTATCTTGATTCAATTCTCTAAACTTATCTTCTGAGACTCGCCAATAAGATCCCGATGGGGGCCCCGAAATCACACGCCCTGAAGGGCATGTAATTGAATACAATCCTCGGCTGTAATAATTTCGCGCATCCAATCCACCAGGTTTCCAAGGTCCGCGTGGGTCATTATCAGGATTGTTATATCTTGCATCCATTTCTTCTGTTCTTGGTAGCAGGCTTGGAACCCAAATCTCCCCATTTTTTGCGTATATAACTACGTAATCATGATCTTCCGAAAAGTGCCGTGCAGAGCTTTTTGGTGAATATACCTTTTGCCATAATACAGTTGTAATGAAATTTTCCTCCCCAAAAATCTCATTCATCAGCATTCGCAGGTTATATACCTCATGGTCGTCGATGCTCACGAAGATCACCCCGTCCTCGCGCAGTAACTGCCTCGCCAGGAACAGGCGCGGGTACATCATGCTCAGCCAGGCTGAATGGTAACGCCCGCTGGTCTCGGGGTTGCTGGTCAGCAGGTTGCCCTCCGCATCCTGCTGCCCGGTCAGCTCCAGGTATTGACCCAGCGGGTCGCGGTAATCGTCCGGATAGATGAAATCGTTGCCGGTGTTGTAGGGCGGGTCGATGTAGATCAGTTTGATCCGACCAAAATAAGGTTTGTAGAGCAGTTTGAGTACTTCCAGGTTGTCGCCTTCGATAAAAAGGTTGCGGGTTGTATCGAAATCCGGCGACTCCTCCGGGGTGGGTACCAGGGTGGCACGCGTGGGCGTTTGCAGCAGCCGGATGGCGTCGCGCTTACCGGCCCAGGAGAAGGCATAGCGCTCGGGGGCGTCGTCGACAAGGTTGCCAAGTGCGGCGCGCAGTCTTTCGAAGTCGATCTTGCCCTCGCTGAAGGCTTCAGGGACCAGCTCTTGAAGAGCCTGGAGGCGTTCGCCAGTCAGATCGGGGACGGAGATGGAGGGGTGTTTTTGGGATTCGGCCAATGGGAGCTCCTGGCAGTAGGCGAGTGATACTTTTGATCGAAAAGGGGCATATCCCCCTCAAGGATTTAACCCAATAAAACAATAAGCATCGAAAGGGGAACGAATTCCTGTTTAGAATAGAGTTGATCTTTTCTAGCTTAACAATTATATACTGATTGCAGGAATGAGCGAGTAAAACAAGCCTAAATTAAGATGGATGTGTCCAATTTGGTAACACGGCAAATTTGCGATATACTTAATTGAAACTTTTCGTAATTTGCCACTTTTTCAAAAAAGTGGCAAATTACGAAAAAGAGATGGAGAACATATCAATGAAGAAAGATAATCTATATATTCCGGAATTAAATAAGGCATTTGCGCAACACAAGACTATTCGCAAGAGTGAGTTGCGCGATTTTTATGTTAATCAATATAAGGGCTTGGATCCAAATACTTTTCGAAGAATAGTGTATTCCTTGGAAAAAGAAAACGTAGTCATCAAAGTTGATCCAGGGGTATATGTTCTGGACAATAACAATAATGAGGTTTGGACGAAGCGAATAAATTTCATCCCCGAGTTTTCTGCCGAACTCAAGTCAATTTATTCTTTAGTTCAAAAGAAGTTCCCATATACCGAAACAATCCTATGGGAGACAAGAATCCTTCATGATTTTATGATCCACCAGCCGGGACTGAATTTGACGATTGTAGAAACTGAAAAAGAAGCGACCGAATCTATTTTTAATTTCCTGGACAACCAGTTTACTGGCAGAGTCTTTTTAGACCCAGATCGAGAAGTCGTCGAGAAGTATGTTTTGCGTAATGCAAATAGCATTCTCGTTCTACCGATGATCAGCCGGTCGCCTCATCAACGGATAAACGGCATTCCAAGCCCGAAACTGGAAAAAATCCTTGTGGATATTTGGTCGGATAGGGATAAGTTCTTCATGTTTCATGGACAGGAGCTTGTGAACATTTATGAAATGGCTTTCCAGGATTTTCAGGTTAGTGAAAGGACTTTTTTCTGGTACGCCCGGCGACGGAAAGTTGAACAGGAAATCAGAGCATTTATCGCCCAAGAAACTGCCATCAAATTGATCCAAGCGCTGGAGACGAATCAATGATCTCAAGCCGAGCCCGCGGGATAGATTGGATCAGGAAAATCCGGGCAGATTCCCAAATACCAACAGATCCGATCCTGATCGAAAAGATGATTTTAGCGTTGGTGCTTCTGGAAGGTTTGCATAACAGCGGGTTGGATTTCGTATTCAAGGGCGGAACTTGCATGCTGTTGGTATTAGGAGCGCCCAAACGATTTTCAATTGACATTGATATTGTCGTTAATCCAGATGAGGCGTTGGATACTGCCCTTCAGTCGGTCATTCAAGAAGGGATATTCCATCGATTCGAAGAGGATAAGCGTTCCAGTGATATTCCAAAACGCCACTATAAATTCTTTTTTACCTCTGAGGTTGAACGCAGGGAAAGCTCTATTCTTCTGGATGTTTTGTTCGAGGTAGACCCTTACCCGGTTTGTCAAAATGTTCCACTGAATACAGAGTTTATCATCCTGGACGGTGAACCCAGTTTACTAAAATGTCCGGTTCAAGAATGCCTGCTCGGGGATAAATTGACTGCTTTCGCTCCCAATTCAACCGGTGTTTTATATGGTAAACACAAAGAACTCGAGATCATAAAGCAGTTATACGATATCGGGTTGCTCTTTGATGTGGTTACGGATGTGGACTTGATTAGAAGAACCTTTCACGCTATTGCATCTAAGGAAATTGCCTATCGAAAATTAGCCTCACTATCAACCGCGGATGTTCTCAGCGACATTTTCGAAACTGCCTGCCTGATCGGTATGCACGGTTATGACGCAGAAGATAAGTACGCCGAGCTCCAGAGCGGGATCAAAAAGCTCGCTGCGTTTATCTATGCAGAACGCTTCAGCTTAGATTCGGCAATCCTTTGTGCGGCAAAAACCGCTTACCTGGCTTCACTAATCAGGAAAGGAGCATCTGAAATTTCGCGCATTGATCCAAGTATTGATTTAACCGACCTGTTCATACAAGATCCAAGATACAACAAGTTAAATAAAGTCAAGAAAACCAGTCCCGAAGCCTTTTATTATTTCTATAAAGCGCTTGAGGGATGAAAAATATTAATTATCCCGAATAATAAGAACAAATGTTCTCGTAACTCCCAGTTTGAAGTATAATATTCTATAAGATCAGGCTCAGTTCGGATCATCTAGAAAAGGTTTCTCTATCAGGTGCTTGATATATGGGAGGTGTGCAATGGTCCGTCGATCGAGTGGTGAAGGCACGGTCTTTTTCCTGGAATCAAAGCGCCTGTGGGTCGGCAAGCTTTACCTCCCTAACGGCAAGCGCAAAGTCAAGTACGGCAGGACGCAGAAAGAGGTCAAAGCCTGGCTGCTCGAGCAGCGCAAAGCGCTCTCGCTGGGCATCGTGATCGACGATCAAAAGATTACCGTCGATGAATTTGTCCAGCGCTGGTATGCTGATATCGCCGCTCACAAACTGCGAGCATCGACCCTGGACACCCACGAGCGCATCATCCGCAACCACATCCACCCCACCATCGGCTTTCTGCGCCTGAAAGATCTCAGCCCGGCTCATCTGCAGAACCTGTACTCCGAAAAACTGAAGAGCGGCCTCTCCAAACGGACCGTCCGGTACATCCACACTATCATGCACCAATCTCTGGATCAAGCCACAAAGTGGGGGCTGGTAGCCCGCAACGTTGCCGACGCAACTGAAACGCCCGCTCCGGATAAAAAACCGGTCGAACCGCTGACCAAAGAACAAATTGGGCGACTGTTTGAAGTCCTTAAATTCGACCGTTTATTTCCACTTTATGTCGTTTTCATTGGCTGCGGTTTACGGCGAGGGGAAGCTTTAGCTTTAACTCTTGACAGTGTGGATTTTGAAAAAAGCCTGTTGCATGTTCGCAAAACGCTGATCCAGTTGAAAGGAAAAGGGCTCGTTTTGACAGAGCCGAAAACCGAAAGATCGCGGCGTACGGTCGCCATGCCCGAATTCGTAAAGCTGATTTTACAGGATCACCTGGAGAAACGCGAGGTCGTTTCCGAATTCGTCTTCTGCACATCCAACGGCACGCCCTTCTCACCGCGCAACATTGTCCGCCACTTCAAATCCACTTTGAAAAAGGCAGGTCTGCCGGAGACCACGCGCATTCACGACCTGCGGCACACCTTTGTCAGCTACCTTCTGTCCCAAAATACGCCTCCGCGAGATGTCCAGGAGATCGTCGGCCACGCTTCGTTTTCGACAACTGTCGATATTTATGGGCATTTGATGCCAGGCGCCAAACGAGATGCCGCCAGGAAAATGGATGGATTCTTCGGCGATGCAGGTATACCTTGAGTGTACCTACCAGACAGGATTTATTGGAATGGCTGGTCAGATTGGAGAAACACCACCCCCATATGTGGGGATAAGCATTATTTAATCCCCATATATGGTCTTATCGGATGTATTGGAGAGATTGGAAAACACGAGCAGTAGCTTGCGGAGCAAGGGGTCGCGTGTTCGAGTTGCGCCGCGGGCGCCTAAAATACCGCCAGATCTGGCGGTATTTGCGTTTAATAGGCTAAATATGGGGGTAGTTGGCCCTTGCTGTCTAAACGCTACATGGGCCTTCCAATTGCTCGCTTGGAGGGTTCAGGTAGCTGCTGACTAATTTTTGGACGGTACCTTCTGGATCCCGGTGTAAACGGAGCAAGAATTGCCTGGGTTTTTCGGCCATTAGCAGCTGTTGGCGGTGAGCCTGATAGGCCTGCAACGGGACCTGGCGCAAGTGCTCGAGCAACTCGTCTTCACTTTCGGCCGTGAAGAGTACCTGGTAATGCCCGGAGCGGTTGAGATGGCGAGTGGACTTACGCCCACTGATGCGCCGTTGGTGACGCCTGACCTGGTTGAAGAATGCCTCCAATTGCAGATTGTCGGGCGGCAGGCCGGGGATATCATAACCAGGCAGTAGATGCTCCCCATAGCTACGCCACAGAACCTGCAAGCGACTGCGCAGGACACTCTGCGGTCGTTGGCGTTTGCGATCTGGCTGGAACCTTTCAAGCAGTTGGTCCATTTCTTGGGCGACCTGCTCTCCAGTGACTGGCTGGTCCGGATAGTTACGTGGGGGATAGCGCAGACAGGCTGCGATTTTGGTCAACCAATCATGGGTCTCTAGCAGCTGGTTCGCCAGGGGGCGGTTCTTTTCCAGGGTACGTTCCACCTGCTGAGCTAGCTGCTGCCAATACTCGTTTTGGGGCTCGGCGCTGCACAATGCTTGCAGTCCTGTGGCCAGCGTCTCCAATTGTTGGTAGCCTTGCAACCCACCCCAGTGGAACGGTTTGCGACTGCTGCGGTAAAGCGCATCTCGAATCGCGGTCCGAAATTGGGCCGCTAAAAAGGGGGACCATCCGGGTCGGTTGGACCTTTGGGGTTGGCGGGTGCTTTGGGTAAGCCGCCCATATCCTCACGCATCCGCTCTCGCAAGTCTACATCGTAATCCAACACCGGTTCCACCAGGTTATTCAAGAAATGCGCCTGGCAGCGTTGATGGGGTGCTTCCGGCCAGCAGGTTTGTAAGGCCTCGATGATCGCCTTCTCTCCATCCGAGAGCGTAGCCAGCGCTGGATAAGGTAAGGCCTGGTAGGGTCTCAACCAATCGATCAGGGCTTTGGCCGTCGGTTGGCTGAGTTGAATGGCTGCCACCGGGGTGCTGCTGAGTACCTCATATAGGACGTACAATAAAATGCCATCCCCCTCTGGCTGCAGGGCATCGATCGCCCAGATCAACCCGCCGTGTTCAGCTGAGGTGGTCTCCAACTTCTGCCGGGTCACTGCGCTCATCTCCCCCAGAAAAGCCAGAAACTGACGGTAGAGCTTGCCCGTGTTGCGTTCATTGATCAGGATCCCGCGCTGATTGAGCTCCCGTTGGATCTCGACCAACTGCTTGTGTCCATGTTCATGCTGCCAGCCAATAAAGGCCAAGACATCCAGTCCATAGGTGCTCTTCGGTAGACTGATCATCAGCACCCGACTGGCATAGTAATGTTTGCCGCTATGGCTGCAAGTGGGATTGGCACATTCCCGGGTTTTTCCGCCCACAATAACCGGCCCTTTCAGGGTCTGGACCGTCTTGCGCATGTGCCAGGTGTTGCGCGCTTTGAGGGCTTGTCCACAATGAGGACATTCGCTCAGGTCGCACTCAATGATCAGGCGCTCGGCGTTTTCGAATACTCGTCTCGGACGGTGGCGGGGCTGTTTGGTCATTTGTACTCCCTAGGATTAAATGATCGCTGCACGATTACTGAAGTATAATCGTGCAGCGTCAAGACATCAAGGGGATTTCACCCCTATATATACGGGTATCTAGGATTTGTGAGTATAATGTTTATTAATCAGTGGCCTTTTAAGCCATTGGTTGCAGGTTCGAGTCCTGCCGCGCTCACTATAGATACGTTTTGTAGGCATTTAAGCCTATCAAAACGCCGCTTTTCTCCCACCCAGACCTGCCGAAAGGCAGGTTTTTGCGTTTAATTGTATTCATCAATAGTAGCTTGAACATTACCAACTACATGAGCCAAATGCGATTGGCGAACTCATTGGGTGACAGGCCAGGAATACCAATTCCCTGGTGAGGTCGATCGTTGAATTCGGGTCGGAATTGCTCCAAGAGTGCAAGCAGTTTCTGGTCATTTTCCCAGGCATGGGAGGCCAACCATTCCTTCAAAGTGCGCACAAAGCGCTCGGCGATCCCATTCGACTGCGGGCGATGACGAGCAATGACCACATGAATGAACTGCTCATTGCGGGCCAGTTGCTGGAACACCTGAGCGGTGAAATGTACACCCCGATCCGAGATCAGAAATTGCAGTTCGGGGGGCAGGAGGGACCGCAGAGCCGCGACGATCATTTCGGCAGTGACCGCCGAACCGGCCACAAACAATGGCAGCCCCAGGCACTGCCGGGTGCAATTGTCGGTGATCACCAGGATGGCGATCCAAGCGGTGATGATCGGGGCCAGCTCCATCCGTTCTCGCAGGTCAAGGCGCTGCTGTCGCCAGTGTTCATCTTCCTGATCCCGTTGGGCGAGCGTTTGTCGCCGTTGGTCTCGGTGGGCCTTCCAGCGCTCGGTTTCGGCTTGGCGAGTAGGACGTTGCCTGCGACGCTCAGGTTTGCTCAACCTCTGGAAGTCCGCTTCGGCTTGCCGATGTTGCTGACGAATGGCTTGCCAGGTGCGACCCTCCTGGCTGCGACGAGCACGAATGCCACGGCGGTCGTGCCGCAATTGGACTTCTGCCTGGCGCAACCGGCGAATTTCGGTCTTCCGGGAAAGCGTTTCGCCGTTGGTAGGTGCCTGTTCTGGAGGGCTCGCTTGGCCAGAAGCCGTAACAAAAGCCCGCATCGCTTCGGTATAAGAGCGCGACTGGTCTTCGAAGATCCGTCCCGGATACTGGGCTGCTGCTGCTTCGTCTTTTGGACGCTCGATCACCAGATGGCCCGAGGATCCGCTCACCGCCGGAAGTTTGTCTTCCACTTCATGACTGGCTGGGACAAAACACAAGTCAACGTTGACGGCCTGTCCTGGTTCTTCTGCCGTGCGAGTTATGGTTTTGAAGGTGCTTTTTTTCGCCCACGTTCCTCCGGCTTCCACAGCCCGGCTTCTTCCAGAATACGTCGCACGGTGTTTGGACTGACCAGGGGTACCCAATTGTTCGCCTTGGCGATTTCATCGGCAAGGCGATGCTTGCCCCAATCGGCATGCTGATCGTGCAACTCGAGCACCTTCTGCTCAATCGCCTCGGAGACGCGGCCATATCCTTTCTCTGGCCCTTTCTTCTCGTACGTTTCCAGGCCCTGGTATCCGTCGGCGTCGAAGCGATCCTTCCAGTAGTAAAACGTTGCCCGCCCCACATGGGCTTTCCGACAGGCTTCGGTGACGTTGCCCGTAGCTTCCCAGGTCTCGAACAATAACTTTCGCTGCTGGGGAGTGGTCGGTGCAAAGTAGGTGTGTTTTGGACTCATGCTCCTATCTTATCTAATTGTCTAAGCTTGTGTTGATGATTACAGAATTTTGTAATTTGACTATATTCGGCTTCATTTTCCCATTCCTTTGTCAATTACCGGCCGGAAATAAATTCTCATCTTACAGATATCGTGATGGCAGACTAAAATGCCGAGACTTTGGCTTCATAGCCAACCGAGTGAATGGATGCGATAATCTGATCTGTGCTCACAGCTTCAGAATCGTATTCAACTTCAATCCGGCCTGTGTTAAAGAACACTTTTGTCTGCTGTACGCCTTCCAGGGAATTGACTGCCTTCTCGATCTTGGCTACACAGGATGGGCAAGACAACTCTTGACTTCTAAATATGGTTTTCATGGTTCTATCTCCTTTTTCCGATGGTTTTTATTTCATCTCCAACTATATGCCATCCCGGGAGATATATCCATGATCTGGATCAATTAACCGCAAGACATCAAAAAAAAGCGGGCCTCTCGGCCCGCCCAAGTAGCAGGTTGTATCTCCTATCAAACAGCCATACCTTCCTTATACGCCAGTAATCCTTCCCGATTTGTAATTGCGACCCATCTCAGGCCACTGCGAACCAGGCCTGCTTTCTGAAATTGGCTCATCGCCCGGCTGGCGGATTCGGTCGTGGTCCCGACCATTTCTGCCAGATCGGCACGCGAGAGCGGAAGCTGGATCAGCAGCCCGATATCTTTTTCCTGTCCCAGTTTTTCGGCCAGTTTCAACAGAACATGCGCAATGCGCTGTTCAACAGCATGAACACTCAGCTGTCGGATCATCTCGTGGGCAGATTTTAAACGCCCGGCTATGATGTCGATCACCTTCAAGGCTACCTTGGGATAATCTTGCAATATTTTACGAAATTCATCCGCACCAATGCTAATAACACAGCAAGGAGTGTGTGCCACTGCCGTTTCTGAATATTCGTCATCCCCCAGGATTGACAGGCTGCCGAAGAATTCACCCGGTTTGAGAACATCCAGCAGCACGTCTTGACCACTTAATGCGTGCTGCATGAGCTTGACATTACCATCTGCGACGACATACAACCTTGTAGCCGGATCTCCAACAAAAATGATTGGTTCTCCCGCAGTATAGCCTTTTTCTACAAATAATTGGTTGATCTCCCGAAGATCTTGCTCAGCTAAACCTAAGTAGAAAGGGACCAGACTTAAGAGTTCCAGGCGAAGACCAACCGTGCAGAGGTGAGATTCAATCTGATCGGTAACAAGTGGTGTTTTCCTTTGTGTAGGCATTCAATTCAAATCCTTGATAACCACTTTTCATGCTGACCCTGTATTTATTATATTCAGATTCAATAATAGAAACATTAATCGAAACCGAATGTCGCTCAAACTCGTTCATCTTATTCGCTGACTCCCTATAACAGCGTAACAACCACCCGGGCTCCAGTATTCCTCTGACGAAAGGCATCTTGTGCATTATCAATCTGTTTCCAAACACTATCTACCAAGACTCTCCGCTTTTTTGGCGACTGCCTGCTCTAATATCCCCAAAAACTCGTCCAGCGGCACACGGTGAACACGCGCCGCCCATTCCACCGTAAGGGCTTTCGCCAGGAACATCCGCAGGGAGTATCGTCCGACACGCTGGACACCGAAAATTTCCATCACTTCGGCAATATCCCCATATTTCAACAGGATATCTGAGATACGAGTATCTTTTGTGATTTGTATGTTGTCATTCTCCTTGCAGGTCACGCCACCTTTTCGAAGAAGCGCGACCTGCTACACAGTTATCAGCCTATCTGATCAGTTTCACGTTTTTTTTTCAGATCAAGGTATGCGGCAACGGCGAGAGGACCCAAGGCCAAGATGGACGCGAGTATTCCGTGGATGAGATTGATGGGCAGCTTGTCCATTTTCATTTCTCCTGTTTGATTGATAATTCGACTTGTTTTTCTACCGTTTGACCGGCTGATAAAACCAGGCTGTTTACAGGTCACCGGTGGTTGGGCAGGAAGTAGATAAGGACCAATTGGACAGCCATTCAAAAAACGCTCTGAGCTATGCCAAGCATATCTCCTGAGAGTTTTTTACACAACGACTTTTATCGGTTATCGGTTTTGTGTGTACTTCTCTTCAACCGCTAAACAACCTCCTTCAAGTCCACGCAATCCATCATTCGGATTTTATAGCGGTTTACGCGAAGCATGCTTTGTTCTAATTTATGCGATCTGCAATTGGGCACCCACCGAAAACCCTTGACCGCGCCTTAATTGCACCTAAGCTGACTGTTTTCTACCCTGGCCCTCAACCAGGCGCTGAGTCTGGGGCAGCAACAGGATAATTAATAGGATAGTGCTCAGGATTGGGGCCGGCAGGAACATGGAAAAACGCTGTACCTCGGTCACATTGTAGATACCCAACGGATAACCACCAATCATCGACATAACGGCAGCAAAGATACCCACTGGGATCGCCCATGACTTCTTCTTGAGTGTGGCGAAAATAAAGAGCGCCCAGGCTGCAGCTCCCCACCAATTTACCTGCTGCGTAATGACATACATCCCATTCCAAAAGGCATTCGTGTTCTGGACAAAACTCTCTGCTGACTGGAAAGTTGTCTGGAATTTGGAAATTGGGGCCACGCCGTCAATAAAGGTTAGAACGTAGGCCAGTCCGGCTGTAAATGTCAGCCCGATAATTTTCATATCCACCCCACCGATAAAAAGCATCCCAAACCACATGATTGCTGCCAGTAAAAAGACCCAGAGTGTGGGAACTGGTAATCCGCTATCGGCAGCTGGGATCATGGGGAAGAATCCAGCCAGGAGAAGAATTGTCGCAGATACGGCGCCCCAGAACCATGCCCAGTCCTGTTTCTTCAGGAAACCCCACAGGACAGCGGCAGAGAGAGCGCCTGCGGCTGTTCCCAACCAGCCTAGTACCGCGTAAACGATACGTACGGTATTACTCTCTTCCCATTCCCCAGCACCGAAGTGGGTATGAATTACTGTATTGTACGTTTCGGCCAGAAAATATAAGCAGAGTATCCCTGCTATAATACCGACCACCGCCAGGGCGGCCCCAAGTTTGGTGTTGTTTTTCATTTGATTTCTCCTTGCGCTTAATGCGCTAAATATGATTTCTGCAGTAAGGTCACTTCTTACTTTCTGTCACTAAGTGCGTGGGTTTGCTGGGGGCGCGGCGCCTTGAAGTTCAACAGGCGCAAGCGGGCGTCGCCGTTGTTAACCAGACGGTGTGGCGTCTCAGGCGGCAATTCCACGAGCATGTCAGGGGAGAGGGAAATAGTCTCCCCGCCTGCTTCTAAAACACCCTCTCCTTCCAGCACGTACAGGTGAACATTGGTGTAGGCTACGTGTTTTTTCTGTTCCTGTCCGGGTTCGAGCATCGGGTGTTCGAATTGGGCTGCTTCGCCGATGTGCAGAACGCGTGCGCTGGACGCTTTGAGCATATGACCACGAACCCTTTTTTTACAGCAAACAAGCCAGTCTTTTATTAGTTTATCGACTGGCTTGTTTTTTGTATACGACTTTTATCGTGTTTTATTTCACAACTTATGGTCTATCGCACCTTACTTGTTGTCTATCTTATATATGAATGGTTTTTCCGCGCCTGGAAAAACAATCGGGGCAGGATAATGGCCAAGGCTGCAAGGCGAAGTGTCATCGGCTGGATGCTGTCCAGGGCAACTACTCCTCAATAGGCTGCTTGAAGGGCGACCATAACGATGGCGTGAATGCTGAACGTCGTGATAGCAGGTTCATGGCTGATACACCCTAGTTTCGGGCTTGAATGCGGCCCATGAAAACCAGAAGTGGTTGATCGATACTACAGGCATAAGCTGCTTGCCTTCCAGCTCCCCAGCAGTTGCCGTACCAAGCACATTCCACTCGCTCCCGGTTTCTTGATCCACTACGCGCTCATCGACAAGCTGGAAATTTAATTCCAATCCATCTAAAACTCGCGCATAGGCTGCGGCAGAGCCAACATCTCGCCCGCTGGCGATCGAACTGGCATCTAAGGCTGAGGCTGTTCCTGCTGTCCAAAAAACTGCGATGGGTTGGCCTCCCACCATGTCGTTCACGACCTGCACATCTTCCAATGTTTCGTACGGATAAGCCGCGGCCTCACCATCCAAGTCCACAGTTAATACCCGCGCCACCGGCGGTAATACGCCCGGCGTCTGTGGGCCATCGTACAGAAATGGGGGGTTATTAACATCATCATAGCCGGCGTAAGGATTCTGGCCATAAGAACGTCTGGTTCCTGTCTCTTGCGAAAGTACCAGACCATCGGGGTGGGCGGATTTAAATTCTTGCCATGAGATAATTACTGCAGGATAGAATTCGAGCTGTGAACCGGCATATTGACCGGCAATGGCCTCACCATTGGCTTGCTGCCACCAGGTCTCTGTCTGGCGGTCGTACATGATTAAGTTGCTATAGCGCAGTCTCCCTGTGGTGCCAAAATCTAACACCTGTCCATCAAAGGTGCGCACAAACGCAATCGCAGTGTTGCATAACGGGCAAAAGGTCACTGCCAGGGGTAAATCACCAAAAGTGTCATTAACAATCTCGTGCCAGATCAATATCTGCAGAGGATAAGCACGCGCAAGCTCCCCAACCTCGGCCAGGATAACCGGTTCAACCGGTTTCAGCCAGCTATCGGCTTCATTAACGTCGACAAAAACCGGCTCGTCAATGGCAGGAATACCGTCCTTGGGAGGTCCTCCCGATAAAATTTCGCTATAAGAGACTGTATGTTTGCTGAAATCTGTAGAAAATTCCGAAGCGGCGCCTCGCGGTGGAGATTCTACTGGCAAGTCCGTTGCCAGGGAGGGTTGCTCTGGAGTGGCTTTAGTGACTGCCAGTGTTTCTGTCTCGCGACGCTCTGGAGTGGCTTCAGTAACTGCCAGTGTTTCTGTCTCGCGACGCTCTGGAGTGGCTTCAGTAACTGCCGGCGTTGCTGTCGCGCTAATCTCTTCAGTGGGTTGTTCCTGCTGAGGTGATGTGCCAGTTCCAAGTGCTGGGGCACAAGCCGATAGAAGGAAAACCAACGAAAGGGTCATCCCTAAAATAATATTTGTTTTCATACCTGCCTCCAAATCCATATCCGTGCTGGTAATACCGGTAAAAGTCATTAGTTACTAATCCGGTCTCCAAAGCGCTTCCAATTCCCTGAGACGCTGCAGATGGTGTTCCTGGCAATCCGGGCAGTGGTTGATGTGTTTGAGCAGCTGCTGCCTGATCTCGTCGAGGGGAAATCCATCCAATGCGAGTTCCACAAAATTTTCCATCACAATAAAGCATTCGTCACAGTTTAGTTGGAACTATATTCACGTTCCTCAGACGACATATACAGCCCACTCATTACCCGCCGGAAGAAAAAATCATGGAGCCTTTGGCAAAAGCTTAGCCGGGTGTCTCTCCCACTATGGTAACGATGGCAGCCTGTCTCGTTGGAGTTGCTTCCGGTGGTGCTGCGGCGGGACAACAATATGGGCTGGCTCTTGGCTTGTGGGGGCTGCACCGCAGGAAGAGTTCCAAAGGAGATGATCACAATCCTGGTATTCACTTGGCTGAATTCTTGCTCGTATTGGCACAGAGTAGATCGAAGCATAACCTAAATCAGGCGCGCATACAGAAGAGCATTCTTCTTAGCTCGTTGAATCCCTGGCTTATACTATCGATTGGTGAATTGGGGCGAGAATGTAACTCTTAAGGTAGCACTTCAATAAACGGTGGTTAAGGGTTGAAAAAATAAGGGTCCTATGGCATTCTCTTGTGGTCACCACACCCAAGAGCAAACCAAATGGACCCTCAAACACAATTCTGCCCTAATTGGGCCTGCCCCGCAAGGGGTAAAACCGGTGAAAAGAATATCATCGTTCATAGCCGGAAGCCCGAACGTTACAAATGTACGGTATGCGGCAAAACCTTCTCGGCAAAGGTTGGCACGCCCTTCTATCGCCTGCACCACTCGGCTGATTTGGTCACCATTGTGATGACCTTGATTGCCTTTGGCTGTCCCGTGCAAGCCATCGTCGCCGCTTATGGTTTGGATGAGCGCACGGTGATGGTCTGGCAGCAGCGATCTGGCGAACATTGTCAGCGAGTTCACACTCATCTGGTTCTGCGGCCCAGGGATTTGATCCACGTTCAACTGGATGAAATCCGGGTCAAAGCCCAAGGGATGGTGCTGTGGTTGGCGATGGCGGTCATGGTCAGCACGCGACTTTGGCTGGGAGCCTCGGTCAATCAACACCGAAACGAAGGCTTGATCAGCGCGATCGTTCAGCTCGTTCGAGAGACTGCCCTGGCTCGCCCGCTATTGATCTGCGTCGATGGGCTGCGCACTTACATATCAGCTATCCAGACCGTCTTTCGCAGCCCATTACCCGCCCGAACCAGAGGCCGTCGCCGAATGATTGCCTGGCCAGACATTCACATCGGACGGGTGATCAAGCAATATCAAGGCAAGCGAGTAGTAGATGTCATCCGCCGCATGGCGCAAGGCTCGGAAAAAGCAGCCAAGGCGTTGCTGGCTAAGAGCCAGGGCGGGACGAAGCTCAATACCGCCTACATTGAACGGCTAAATGCCACCTTCCGTTCTCGCCTTGCCAGCCTGGCTCGCCGCAGTCGCGCCTTGCTCAAGAACCCAGAGACGCTCACGCCCTTGGTGTATCTGATGGGCAGCGTCTACAACTTCTGTAGCGAGCATAAGAGCTTGCGTTTGAAGCTGTGGGTCGGTGATCGGGGCTTTCGTTGGGTGCAGCGTACCCCAGCGATGGCTGCCGGGATCACCGATCACTGTTGGAGTGTTAAGGAGCTACTTCAATTTCGAGTGCCAATTCCGGCCTGGGAGCCGCCCAAGCACCGTGGCAGGCGTTCCGCAGCCGAAAAGGCGCTTATTGAAAGGTGGTGTTCATGACCACCGTATTATGTGGAGCTACCACTCTTAAGTGAGTTTAGCGTAATTAAGGTAAATGATCTGCAGTAAGGACGTCTCTTTTACCCTAAATCCCAGAGTGGGAAATCTGGCGCTGGCGCGCCTAATACCGGGCTGGCATTAAAATTCATCCACGGCTCAAATTTAGCTGGGATAAATTCATCGTAATTGTAGCGAGCAATCAAATCAAAATCAGACAAGATATTCCTTTAAATTTATGCACTAAACTCTGATGAAGCTTCGATAATCCGAGCCAAAGCTTCGTATTCCTCATGGCAATCCCGGCATCTGTCGAGATGCTTTTTTACCAGGGGAAGAAGAACAGCAAGATCTTCACCTCTGGCCTCACACTCAACGTACTGGTCGAGCAAATCAAATACCTCATCACATGGTATCTCGACATCATCAGTGTTTTCCACCATCTGAAGCAGCTTGCCCAAGATTGCCGAATCCTGACGCGAAATCTGACTCCGGTTGCAATGTACGTTTTCCGGGCCACAAACGTCTGACAAGTTTCTGGAAAAAATTATTTTCGCTCATACTCTCTCTGTTCCAGGACGGCTCGAACCAGCAAAATCTTACCTGGTTTCAAAAACTGCCAAAATATCTTCCGGGTTAAGCCCTTCCTGCGCCAGCCGGCGTTTAAGGCGTAAGCGGGCATCATGCATCAGCTTATAAAGAGCATTCCGTTTGGTGCCCATGCGGCGAGCCACTTCTTCGAGCGGCATTCCTTTGATCGCAACCGCTATCATTGCCCGGCGCTGTTTTTCTGTCAATTCTTCCATAATCATCCGCTGCACCGTTTTCATCAGATCAGCGCCCTCCACGATCTGTTCCGGCGTAACTGTATCTGGATCAACCAATAATTGAACAAATGAAGGGCTGTTCTCACCAGCTACAAGATTGTCGAGAGAGATATTCTCCCAGCGCTTACGGCGCAGCTCGGTCAGGGCGATCCGCACTGCAATCTTATGGACCCAGGTCGTAAACTGGCTGCGTCCTTCAAAAGTATCCAGGCGGTCTAAAACGCGCAAGAGGGTATCTTGAGCGACTTCGTCTGAAAGAGACGAAAAGCGCGGATCTGTGGTTGGGAGCCATTTATTCAGCGCGTAGGGTAATCCGGTCAGGATTACCTGCCGCAAGTCAGCCAGAGCTGATTCGCGCGGAGCGCCTTCAGCCCGGAGATCATTCAGCCATTGTTCATTGGTTCGCTTGAGCATCAAGTAGGATTATACATCAGGATAGGTGTAAGATCTCGGAGATAGGCGTTGTCCAGACAAATGGCACATGGGTCTTGCAAGCTCAATTATCCTGGGTGATTCACGACCGAGTTGTCGATCATAAGAATGCAACACCTAAATCGAAAGGTAAACGAATGGTAAAAGCTGTCTGGCATTACCCCAAACCCAGCAAACTCGCCGAGAAAATCCACAATTATGTAACCTTCTGGCGAGGGGTAAATATTTGCGAAAGCCAGGGAGAGTGAGCATGCTGATCCCCTTCATCTCCACTGAGCAGATGGTCGCAGTCGACCGGCTGATGATCGAAGAATACGGTATCGAACTGATCCAGATGATGGAGAACGCCGGAAGAAATCTGGCCGAGTTGGGCAGACGTCTGCTGGATGGTGACGTACGAGCCAAACGGATCGCTGTGCTCTGCGGGGCCGGTAACAACGGCGGCGGCGGCATGGTAGCTGCCCGTCATTTACACAACGGGGGTGCAGAATTAGCGCTTAAATTATTCGCCGCTCCCGAGCAACTAAAGAACGTTCCCGCCCACCAATTCCGAATTTTGAAAGCAATGGGAATCGCGGACACAGAGACGATTGACCTGGACACGGTCGATCTGGTTATCGATGCGATGATCGGGTATGGAATATCCGGCAACCCGCGCGGGATTATTGCGGATTGGATCCAGCGTGTCAATGAAGCGGGTCGCATCGTTCTGGCTTTGGACACGCCATCCGGGTTGAATACAACCACCGGCGTCCCTGGTAATCCATGCATTGGCGCGACTGCCACGATGACGCTGGCGCTTCCAAAGATTGGATTACGGACACCCGATGCTGCAGTCTATGTGGGAGACCTGTACCTGGCGGATATCAGTGTTCCACCCCAACTATACGCCCGGATGGGGGTGGAAATACCACCTATTTTTTTTCACCACACGATTGTAAAAATCCCAGAAGAATGAAAGGCCAGCGCCCCATCATCTGGTGGTCACGAACACCAGCGTATTCAATGAAAATAATTGCCCCATCAAAGAGGCATTCAAGGCCGGAAGGGACGCGCTCCAATCCCGGCAGCAGCCGCGCGGATCGCTTCATCAACTACCGGCCATAGCGCCAATTCTTCAAAAACAAAGATGTCAAGCGCAACAAAGTCTTTAGCGGGGTTAACCCTCCAAAAGAGCGTCTTCGGCGCGACGTAGATCCGAACCATGAAGAAGGCGGCGCTCTCCCAGGTGATGGCTTGCGCTCTTATAAAGTCGCCCTGTTCGTTGAGCTGCAGGCACTGGTCGCCGGTTGCCATCAGGGTTTGGACTGCTTCGCAGCGCATGCTCTGGATGCTTGTGTCGGAAGGATCTGGTTCTAACACTACCCGTCCAAAGACAGGGTAACCCGCCTGCAGCAACTGGGAGTTCTCGAGCTGGGATGCAATGGTTGTGACAAGTTGGTTGGAAACCTCCCCAACCTCAACTTTGTCGCTGCGGAGCAAGAAGGTATGGCTCTCATCCGGCAGAGAGCCCACGCACGAAGGCAAGAGCAGCATCAGTCCAAGCATAAGTAGACCGGATTTGCAAATCTTGATCACCAGCAAAATTCTCCTTGCCCGCAATTTTTACTAAGCCAATCACAATACCTTAAGTGGCTCTCTCACTAAATACTTTGCATACATAAGAAGTATGTTTGGTGTTGAGTTTGGGCGGTGTAGCCGCCCAAACTCAACACCCACATTCCTTCCGACTTTTCGAATAGATACTAATAGTAACCAGCGAGAGCTACCTTAACAGGCCCGTAAATAGCAAAATTAAACCGTATGGCTAGAGGCGCGGTCTGTGATTCGTAAAGCCCATTGCAAAGATTTGAGTGTAGTTATCTGGGGCCGGCAATTGATAGCCGTGATGCTAGAAGCTGACCATCGCCGGAGACCAGTTTACGCCGGTTTTGCCAAATGCCAGGTTGAGATCAGGGCGTAACCCCGCAGGACTGGTAGGGCCATAGTGAAGACATAGTCATAAGTGGAGCAGACTCCCAGCTGGCCTCGTCACTTACCCTGCTCATAAACCACAATATCGTGTCCAATTTAGCAGAGTCGGTCTCTTTACCAGACAGCTCCGTTTCTACGCACCAGACCTCCATGGATGTAGGCCAATCAGCAGCAGCCTCCAGAAGGATTTTGCCTGGCCACGCTCGTACAATTTTGAGGTCATGCGTAGTGCTGCCGGGCAGCGAATACCAATACGCCTCGAGTTCGTCGATGGCGTTCTCAGGAATCTGCGGTTGAACAGTGCAGGCGCCGAAAAGCAGGAGCATCTCCAAGCAGCACAGCAGCAGGGTAATCTTCGACGGAGGCGTCAGCCATCGACCCGTTTTCATGTGTTTTTCCAGAAGCGTTCCCTCCAATCATCATTATAGTAATCTCACCCTGACTGTCAGCCACTGATTGCCGTTTTTCTTAAGCTGGGCATCCAGACGAAAGTGGATATCTTAAGATTCTTATCAGCGGCAAAATGAGGAGTTTAGGCACAAAATTCCGATAAAAAACCAATGGCTGATAGCGACGGAAAGGCAGCCCAAATCCGGTCTTTTGAACCATCCTCTATCTGTACACGGTCTTTACTGCAGTACTAGATATTCTATCAACATTGTAGGTGGTTTATTATAGACAAATAATGTTTACATTACTAAAATTAGTTTGAGCAAATGTCATCCCTTTCGCCCACAAATCCTCAGTTCAGAAGGCGCAACAGACTACACAATTATGGTAGATCAATCCGTAACTGTAAATAAAGACCGGCCAATATTCCCACATCCACACGCCTCAGCAACGGAAATGCCGCAAGTCCGGATGCCTATCCGCGTTAAGATTACGCTGCCTTTTTTAATATTGGCGATTTTTATGGCCGCTGGTGCGGCTTACGTCATCACTCAGATCGTCTTCGATACAATCGAGGAGCGTTTCACCAACCAGCTTATCGAGGCTGGCAAGCTAGCCTCTGAATGGATGGTAAGGGAAGAACAGTCCCGTCTAGAGACACTGAGAGAATTAAAGAATGTGAATGGCGTTGTGGAAGCGATCCGAGCGGGAGATGCGGAAAGCTTCCGCGAGCTGACATTTGGCATAACCATAAACCGGCAGGAGGGAGCGGTTGAATTCCTGGATGTTGCAGGCCGCCACGTACTGGCCATGCGACACCGGCAGGGTGGAAATATCGAAGAATATGAATATTTGACGGGGGGAGACCCTGAATTTTTAAGCTGGAATTTCATCAACAATATCTATAGTGGCAAAGTCGATCGGGCAGGGGATAAATACGCCGGTGTGGTGCGCGCCAAATGGGGCGATTACTTTTACGTGGCTGGGCCGGTTTATGACCAGGAAAACCAATTTGTGGGCGTCGTTCTCGTTGGTAAGACCCTTTCTTCCTTATTGGATGAAATGCGGCGGAAGACTTTGGCGCATATTACGCTCTATGATTTCGATGGTCAGGCAATTGCCTCAACCTTTATCGATCAGCCATCATTGCTGCAATCTGAGGCAGATACCATCGTTGCCCGGCAGGATGAAGGCTCAGTCAAGAGGGACCTTGAAACGGTCCGGGATATCGACGTTGCCAATCTCGATTATGCTGAATTGTTGGGACCATGGGAAGTGCGCGATGATGCCGACTTAGGGATTCTTGGAACCTCTTTAATTAAAAACTTTTACATCAGCCCAAGTTCGCCAACCCGGATCCAAATTTCCTTGCTCGTTGCCCTCACCTTGTTTCTGGTGATCTTGATGGGCGTAATCCTGGCGCGCTACATCACCCAGCCGCTTCTTGGCCTTGTAAAGGCCTCAACAGAAGTCGCTCACGGGAACCTTTCCATCCAGGTCGATCCAAAAAGCGGGGACGAAGTCGCAGTTTTGACAGATACTTTTAATAAGATGGTGAAGAACCTCAAAAAATCACAGGTTGATCTGATCGATGCCTACGACACTACTTTGGAAGGTTGGGCCAAAGCGGTGGAATTGCGAGAAAAAGAGACCGGCGAACATACCCGCCGGGTTGCCAAGATGACGGTACGCCTGGCTGAGATCGTGGGGATTAGTGAAACGGAAATGCCCCATGTTAGAAGGGGCGCTCTGCTGCATGATATCGGCAAAATTGGCGTCCCAGACTCAATCCTGCTCAAACCCGGAAAGTTGGACGAAGAGGAATGGACAATTATGCGTAAGCACCCGGAATTTGCTTACGATATGATTTGGCAAATCGAATTCTTACGCCCGGCAATTGACATTCCTTACTGCCACCATGAAAAATGGAATGGGTCAGGTTATCCGAGAGGACTGGATCATGAGGAAATCCCCCTTCCGGCGCGAATATTTGCGGTCGTGGACGTGTGGGATGCACTGACCTCGGATCGGCCATACCGGAAAGCCATGCCCAGAGAACAGGTGCTTGAACTGATCCAGAAGGACAGTGGCAGCCACTTTGATCCAAAAATTGTAGATGCTTTTATGGCGATGATGGCCGACCACAGCTAGTTTTTATCGGAGAAAGAATCGTTGAAGGCACCGGTAGAGGATTTAGAACAAGAGGAAAGTAGCAACCAGCGCCGCAAGACGGTGCTGCTTGTTTTAATTCTCTTGCTGCTTTTCACCTGTGTGGTCTTCAGCCTCTTACCGCAGTGGTCGATTTCGGCTAAGGGCATTGATCTTTTGCCTGTCAACCTGCACTCGAAAGACGATGCGGATTACAGTGCTGACCTTCGCTCCCACCCAATCCCGGCCATAAGCCTGGCAATCTTAAAAGACGTCTTATCGGATCATGATCCTTCTGCTACAGACTGGCCGGCTCGCTTGGCAACCATCGACGCAGTGCTAGAAGCCCCCATCCCGACGATGACCCCTGCCTTCACCCGTAACCCTTCTCTACTTCCAACGCAGGTTCCCGCTACTGCAACCAGCGTTCAGGCCACCGAGATATTTCTACCCAACACTCCCGTTTCAAGTTTGATCGCTTCTGCCACGGTAGTTCCAACCACATTCCCAAAAGCAACCGCGCCGATCATTCCAACCGCCACACCCACTCAGGTGAAGAATCCGATCCTTGCAGCCACGGCAACCCGAACATTAATCCCGACTGCCACGTATACGCCAACCAGTGCAGCCAGCTCCACAGCTACCTCAAACCCAACCTTCACGGCAACCCCAACCAACACGCCTACCAGCACAGCCACTTACACCCTCACGCCAACCAAAACATCCTCGCCGACTGCAACCAGTACGGCCACGGCTACAGCCAGTCATACAACCACGCCAACCCCGACCCAAACGGCCACTTTTACCCCCACCCCAACCGATGCACCTACCAGTACGCCTACTTACACACCGACGCCAACCGACACCGCCACGCCAACACCGACCGATACGGCCACCTTCACCCCGACCCCAACCGACACACCTACCAGTACGCCTACTTACACACCCACACCAACTCACACCGCCACGTCTACCCCGACCCATACGGCCACCTTCACCCTGACCCCAACCGACACACCTACAAGTACGCCTACTTACACACCGACGCCAACCGACACCGCCACACCGACGCCGACAGATACGGCCACCTTCACCCCGACCCCAACCGATACACCTACCAGCACGCCCACTTACACACCGACGCCAACTGACACCGCCACGTCTACCCCGACCCACACGGCCACCTTCACCTCAACCCCAACCGATACCCCTACCAGTACGCCTACTTACACTCCGACCCCAACCGACACTGCCACGCCGACCCAGACCGACACCGCCACGTCTACCCCGACTGATACTCCTACCAATACGGCCACTTACACGCCTACCCCAACCGACACCGCCACGCCAACCCCGACTAATACGGCTACCACCACCCCCACCCCGACCCCGACGAACACGCCGCTGCCAACGATGACACCTGGATGCAGTCATCCATTACCGGTGGATGGAACCTTACCGGATGGCTTCCTGATAAATGTAGATCCAGCCGATGGAGCTTCAAATGTATCGATCTCCAGAAATTCGTTCACTCTATATTTCAACCAGCCGATGCTGAATGATGGCAGTGGAGACAGCGTTGAGAGAGCCAAATATTATGATCTTCGCAATACCGTCGCTGATAGAAATGTTCATATTCTGAGCAGAGTCTACAATCCAGGCAATTACTCACTGACGGTAACGTTCGACACCACTGATTCCGATTGGCAGGCCGCTACCTTATATAACATCATCATTGACGACGAGCTGCTAAACGCCTGCGACACAGAGATGTCTGCCAGAGTCTACACGGAATTCACAACTGGATTATCACGCATCGGGTTGGTTTTAACCCCAACTGTGCAGCAGCCTACCAGCACTGCTACCGCCCACCCGGTCAAGAATACCCCCACACCGACAGAGAAATCGATTTTGACCGATAATAAACCGGTTAAATCCACTCCGATCGTCATTAATATCCCAACAGCTGCCCTACTAACAACTGGAACACCCGATACAATCCCGACTTTCGAAAATCAGCCGGTCAGCTCGCCAACGCCCAGAGCCTTGCAACCGACCGCCACTCAGCCAAAACCCAGCCAAGAATTCGATCCAACAGCAAGGCCCACACGCGTTCCAAGTACCTTAATACCCTATCCCACCCATCAAATTCCAGGGGTGATGGTCACTCCGGACCTGAGCAGTGAATCACCATCCAAACCAATGAACCCCGGCTGGAATCCATTTTTTATCATTCTTACGATTCCGTTTTTGGTTATGAAGTTAGGGAATTGGATTGGTTACCGGCAATGACACAGGATCCTGCCATGCCGGGCTGTAGGATGGATTGGGTTATCTCGTGACCACTGCCCCGCCCAGGGCTGTGGTTCAGGTCTGTAACCGAAACCTGTGGTTGTATTAGCGATAACAACTCTTCTCTTTTGGGGCAGGTTTTACTCAACCAGGGGTCGGGCGAATCTCTGCGCATACATACCATTTTGCTTCAGCATATTGTCAAAATAGATATGGGCAATCGGAAGCCGCAAAAATACCTGGAAGATAGGCCCGAGCCAGCGAGAATATCTCTCTGGATGAGCGATTTCTTCCAGCACCACCGGGTTTAAACGGCCTTCGGAAGCCAGCCCGGCGCCCAGGGACTGCAAACATGTAAACAATTTCTTATTCATCGCAGCCGGCTTCAGGCGCGTCCCCTCCCCACCTCCCTTGACAATTGTGCCCAAATAGGGCGAACCCAGCCGCGCGGCCAGCTTCTCCAGATAGCGTTCAACGTAGCGTGAATGAAGCCCTTCCGGAAAACCTGACTGAACCAGGAAAACAACCGGTGGATTGTGCCTTCGCTGGGTTAACGGTTCAAGCGCTTCGATAAAATGCTTGACCAGGCCGGGCATCGCATCGGTATACAGCGGGAAACCGAACAAAACACACTCGGCCTCAGCAAATGCCTGCACCATCTGCGCGGTCTCTTTCAGCCGGTTGAAATGATAAGTCTCCACCGGTCGGCCATATCCCCTGGCAAACTGCTCGAGCATCAGCGGGGTATTGCCCTTCCGCCCTCTTGGTGATCCATTGAATATGGTCAGCTGAGATGGCGGGGAAACACTGACGCCCTCAGTCATCCCTAAAGGCGGGGGGAGTGGCAGCCAATCCGGTTCGCGGGTTGTGATCCGCTGGGCAATCGCTTCTACCGGAAGATCTGTCGTCAAAGAAAATTCCAGCCGGGTTTTGAAGTTAATCGCTGTACGGCCCAAGATATCGCGGACAATTTGTAGATCATGCTCGTCTGTGCTGGTTTCTTTGTCAAGCAGCAGTCCAACGCGCGGGTAATGTGAGTAGCGGCTCAGGTGATGAGCCTCGCCATAAGCCACTTCCATATAAGGATGGATCAGGGGCAAATGCTTATCCAGGGCCTTTTTAAGCAGCGCAGAAGGAAAGCCCATTTTGAGTGGAGCAGCCCACAGCACGAAGTCGCTGTGGATCACAGCTCGATCCATCTCCAGGGATGCATCCTGGGTTGTACACTGACCAGGAGCCTTGACCCAACAGCCCCAGCAACCGATACAGTACTGCAGGCGAAGATCGCGCAGGTCAAGCTGGAGCACCTGATGCCCTTGAGCTGCAATGGTAGTTTTAAGCTTTTCCAGATATCTTTCCAATGAAGCCAGCCCAGGGTTGCCATTCAGAATTGTGATTTTCATATTCTCTCCTGCGAGGCGCAAGAACGGAAAGCGCTTCAGTCCAAGGAGACCGCTGAGAAAACCGGGGCACGACCGCGCGCTTTTTCGGGATAACGCATCTGCATCAGGGGGATTCCAACGCCATAAGTGACAAAATCTCCATTGGGTTCGATTTCCAGCACAGACAGATTTGCCAGTTCTTCCGGATTCGATTCAAGGCCGCGCAATAGCGCATGCAAGATATCCTCTTTTACGTGGATTGCATCGCACACCGCTGCCTTCCCGGAGAAAGTGATCGTCGCTGCGGGTATTTTGATCCACGGCATCATGGGAATGCGCTTGGGGATTGGTACAGTGATTGACACGTGAGGATTGTTTTGGATGTGCCGTGTTTTCCAGGTGTCTTTGGCAGTTGAAATATACAGTTTGTAATCCTGCACGATATAGACGATCCCAACCGTGCGCGCTTCTCCTTTTGAATTCACCATCCCAAGAACGGCAAAGAGCTCTTTTTTAAGTTCGTTCCAAACTTGTTCACTCGTCAACTGGATGGCCATTATTTACCTCCACTGAACGCATATCGAATAACTGATTTCGAACAATTATCCACACAAGTACCACATAAAATACACTCGCTGTTTTCCATGTGTCCATGCTGTACCATGCCATTCACATCCAGGCTCATCGGGCAGTTCTTTGTGCACAGCTTACAATTTTTGCAGGCGGAAGCATCAGCTACCAGACGCAAGGAAGGCCAGCCAAACTGGTTCCGAACCCAACGACCGATCATCATGAAGGGTGCCATCCAACAAATGGTGTGGCAGCCAGCCCGGCGACCGACCAGGATTGCCAGGCCGACGAACAGCCCAATAACAATGTAATAAATCAGGTATGCGAAGACTATCGGGCGGTCTGGTGATCCCGCCACGGAGATGCCATTCTGGGTGTGATACAGCGGGTTTATAGTCTGGTACCCGCCTGCCTGCGCAGCCAGCCAGACGATCAAGCTGATCCACGGGATCCAGATGAGCCATTTGATCCAATCGATCTTCTTGCCGTTGACCGGGCGGTTGTTGATTGGCTCTACGATTTCTTGCATCCCGCCGCCAGGACAGACCCAACCACACCATGCACGGCCCAGGAACAGGGCCGACGCGAACATCAGCCCGAACATGATCAAGCTGCCATTGACAATGCCTTTCATAGATCCATCGATAATGACGTAAGGTGAGAGGTAATTCATGGTGACTGGGAAGGAGAGAAATGCCAGAATTACGATCGCCTTACGGTATCTTTGGCGGAGAGGGAGCTGACTAACCATTGATCCTTACCTGCCTTTCTTATTTCGGTGGGACCTGTCCGTTTTTAATTCGCTCAATCACGCTCTCAGCCCACTCAAGGTTGGCGCGCATATTGCGAATACCGTTGTCCAGGGTCAGCATCCAAAAAAATGTTTCGCGGGCTGAACCGATATCACGGTCGTAGATATCGATCTGCTCAGGTACCTGATCGTATTGGCTGAGAATAGCTCGCATGATGGCGGCATACTCCTCGAACTTTGCCAGCACTTCTTCGTCCGACAGCTGTCCAGCAAAAAAGACCTGGATCAGCGCTGCAGAACGTGGCTCTCCTAACGGCGGCGGCCCTTTCAACCAGGCTAATAGTTCAAGTCGTCCAGCATCGGTGATCCGGTACTCCTTGCTATCCGGTCGGTCAGTTTGTTCAATCACTCTCATCTCAGCCAATCCCTGCTTGGACAGACGGGCGAGCGTTCTGTAAATCTGGCTCTGATCTGCTGGCCAAAAATGCCGTACCGAGTGGTCGAAGATTTTCTTCAGATCGTAACCGGTACTTGGATGGTAATTGAGAAAGCCAAGAATTGCATGGTCGAGAGACATTATTTGGGGACTCCTATATAGGATACGTAGTATATATGACTAGTCCTATAATAGCAAATAATATCTTGTCTGTCAATCAATTCATGACAAACGTCAGGATACCAGCACGCCGAAGGTCACCCCGCCCGGATATTTTAAATACGCTCACAAACAGCTAGGCGGCTGTCTGGAAAGAACGATCAGACAGCCGCGTACACCCGTCTGACATATCATTTATCGGTTTGATCTCGGGAAAGAAAATTATGTCCTTGGTGAGAAGCGAGCTTGCTGCGCTTCTCTACCCGAACTCGCCGCCATTAGCAGACAATCCGAAACTATCTGCAAGCGGCGTTAGGAGGAATTAGACTGTGATCAGAAGATGGTAGTTCCAATCAAGAATCGAATCACACAATTCATTGCTCATTATCAGACTGTGATATCGATCGAATGGTTTTCAAGAGCGCTGAACCTTTATCGTCTTCGAAATCGCCAGTCGTTCGCCAGAGAATATCACCATGCCTGTCTACCAGGAAGATATGGACCTCGTTCTTTCTCTCAATATTGGTCGCTTGCATGAATTTCTCTGTGTCTATATATAGCGTTATTGTGCGCTCGCGTGCCGTCTGGTCCGGGATGCCCGCGCGCATGCCCTCATTGATGAAGGTGCGCGATAAGGCGGACATCTCGTCAATGGTGGGAAGTTCGTAATACACCACGCCAGGAACGGATGATTCGAGATCCTGAGCGAACGGAATCCAGGTATTCACTGTGAGCTGTTGACGCTGCAAGAATGGTACAAAAAGCAAATTGAAATCACCAGCGAAATCACGCGGGAATTCGAACTCCTGGCGGTTGAGATTAAATCCTGAGACGGTGGGAAAGCGGTCGCTTTCAGATTTAACTTCCAGCCGGCTTTGACGAACGAATATCCGCCATCCCGCGAATATCAGGCCGATTGCTGCAAGGATACCAATTAGTCGAAATAACATCATACACCTCATTCTGGTCTTATCGTCACTGTGCCGCTGGCAGTCAAAAGATGATTAATGGTGGCTGGCTGTCCCAAAAGCGTGTTCATATGCCAATATTAAGTAATACCGCCATTCAAAAGACGCTTGGTAAGCGCGATGTTGATTCGGTTCTCGTGAAGAGCCGCCCTGCTTGAGATGCATGTCGAGAAAACCAAGCATCTGCGCCCAAGCTGCTGTCTGAACACCACCAGACCGGATCGCTTCAATATCCGTTACAAAGGCATGGGGCTGGTTCTCATAAATTGTGATTTCATTTGGTATCCCAGCCTGGTCCAAAGCAGCCTCAAAAGCGCGCACATCACTTAACGGTATAGAATTATCCGCTCCCCCAAAGATGCCAAGCACTGGGCCGGGAAGCTGTTGAAGTACCTGGGGATCTGTCTCTGGCGCGCCATAATAAATCACCGTAGCTGCCAATCGATCATTGTGCAGGCTGTAAACCAATGATGTGCGCCCGCCGTAACAAAAACCCAGGATGCCAATATGGTTAACCATCGCATTGGGCAGGGATCCGACCCAGGCATAAACCGCATCCAGATCCCGGTTCACTTGCTCAGGCTCGGTGGTTATAACCTGGTAGATGGCACGTGGGATCCATGCCGTTGTAGAGCCGCGGAATGTATCCGGAGCAACAACCAGATACCCCTCTTGGGCCAGTCCTTCGGCCTTGCCAACGATACTCTCGTTGAGGCCGTAGAACTCGTGGATCATAATCACCACTGGAGAGGGACCGTCGCCTGGTGGCGTTGCAACATAAGCGCGCACATCCGGGGTGCCATTTTGACCTGGAATGGTGGTATTGGTAAGTGCATTAATCCGTTCTCGGCCAATGACAAAGTCAATGACGATGGAGCCTGCTAAAAGGATTACAAAACTTATCATAATACCAAGCAAGGCCACTACAATCCGTTTAACGATTTTCATACTTCCTCCGAATTAGAACACGTCTCTACCCAAAGATTCGGTTCATTGTGAATAAAAGTGTTGAGTCCATAAAGTATAAAGACCCGGGCACCCGAAAATGTTATCGATGTAGTTTGCAATTTTTGGAGGCTGCGCCTCGAAAAATTGCAAACTACATAAAATCTAAAGGCTTTTAGTACACCCAAAGCCCCAATTTTCCCTATTATACTATACAATATGTTATAATTATATGGACAAAATATATATGCCCTATTAGACGAGATCTTAATTTACCCTGGTTGTCTTGCATCAGGTTTTGAGTATTGCAATGGGATGGCAGAATGGAAAACAGGCTGGTTTTAGTAACAGGAGTAACAGGTTATATCGGCGGACGTTTGGTGCCTCAGCTCATCGAGGCCGGCTATCGAGTTCGCGTCTTGGTTCGAGATCAAAATCGCTTACAAGGCCGCACCTGGCTCGATCAGGTGGAAGTAGTTGAAGGAGATGTGCTGGATCCTGCTTCTCTGCTTAGTATGATGTCTGGCGTCACCGCGGCTTATTATTTAATTCACAGCATGAGCGGCAGTGTGGATTTTGTCCAACGCGACCTCCAGGCGGCCCGCAATTTTGGCGAAGCCGCCCGAACCCATGGGGTTGAGCAAATTATTTACCTGGGAGGGTTAGGCGATCCGCAGACCGATCTTTCAAAACACCTGCGTTCGCGCCAGCAAACAGGTCAGGCGCTTAGCGATTCGGGCGTGCCAGTTACCGAATTCCGGGCCGCCATTGTGGTGGGTTCGGGAAGCGTTTCATTCGAGATGATTCGTTATTTAACGGAGCGTGTTCCGGTAATGGTCTGTCCCCGCTGGGTTTTCACAAGGGTGCAGCCTATTGCAATTGACAATGTGCTCGAATACCTGGTTGCTGCGCTCGTAACACCAGCCAGCGCCGGAAAGATCATAGAAATTGGCGGAAGCGATATTTTAACCTATGGCGAAATGATGATGGGGTATGCCCAGGCGCGTGGTTTGCGGCGCTGGCTGTTGTCAGTGCCTGTTCTGACCCCGCGGCTTTCTTCCTACTGGGTGCATCTGGTCACGCCGATCCCAGCAAGTATTGCCCGCCCGCTCATTGATGGATTGCGAAACGAAGTGATTGTGCGCGACACCTTGGCGCGTGAGCTGTTTCCCCAACTTAGGCCGATGAATTACCAATCTGCCGTCTCGCTGGCTTTAACCGATTTGGAAGCCAGGCAAGTAGAAACCTCCTGGAGCGACGCGCTGGTGAACAGCCAGGGAGATATTATTCCGGTGGCACTCTCAACCGAGGAAGGCATGATCATCGAGCGCCGTCAGCAGATTGTGCCATCCTCCCCGGCCACAGTCTTCAAGATGGTCAGCCGGTTGGGTGGAAAAACAGGTTGGTTGTATCTCAACTGGGCCTGGCGTTTGCGTGGCTGGATTGACCGTTTCGGCGGTGGGGTAGGGCTGCGTCGCGGCCGGCGCGATCCTGAAGAGGTTCGCATGGGAGACGCAATAGATTTCTGGCGCGTGGAGGCTGTGGAGCCGGATATGCGCTTGCTATTACGCGCAGAGATGAAGCTCCCTGGCCGCGCCTGGCTCCAGTTCGAGGCGATTCCTTACAATGAATCCCAGACGCGCCTGGTGCAAACAGCATTCTTCGCTCCCAAGGGCCTGCTTGGCTTAGCCTATTGGTACGGCCTATACCCCATCCATCGGATCATTTTTGGCGGGATGATCCGCAATCTGGCCCAACGGGCGATGCAACCATTAGCCTGATTGCATGCAAGCGAATTTTATTGTTCAGAGTTCGTCAATATGGAGCAAAAAATATTCGCCTGCCTTATTTGTCTACTGAAATTATGATTAAAAGGATACACGTATGACAGAAACCCCGAGTTATTCTGTACTAAAGAAACAAAACGCAATTGAAATCCGACAATATTCCGGTTACATCCAGGCCGAGGTGGCTGTCGAAGAAAAGAACTATAAATCAGCCATGCAAAAAGGATTCAATGTTCTCGCAGGATATATTTTTGGCAGTAATGTCTCGAAACAGAAAATCGAGATGACTACTCCTGTCCAGGCATATCAATCCGAAAAAATCGCCATGACAACACCGGTTACCATAACCGGTGAAAATAGGTATATGGTGGCTTTCATTATGCCCTCAGAATACACCCTGGAATCTCTACCTCAACCAAAAGATAGCAATATTGACTTTAAACTGATCCCAGCCAGCCAAATGGCAGCAATCCGGTTTTCCGGTTATTTCAAGCAAGATAGGATCCAAAAAAACAAGGCGCGCCTCAGCCAATGGCTGCAGGAGCAAGGCATCAAAACAGAAGGGGATTTTATAGTTGCCGGATACAATCCTCCCTGGGTGCCCGGATTTCTGGCGCGAAATGAAGTCTTGATCAAGATAAGAACCGATGTTTCAGACAAAAAGGATATGATGAAATGAGTACCAAACGCACCAAATCAGCCAGCTCGACAATGACAACGGATCAAAAGTTCACCAGGCTGCGGCGCTTCAACGCAATTATGGGATTCTTGCATTTGATCCAAGGGATCTTCATGATCCTGGTCAGCAATGCCACTACTTACCCAATCTTTACCAATTACCTGAATTTTGATATCGCGACCACGTCTCTCAAACCGAATACCCAGCTTTTGTATGACCTGCCTTTCGGGCCGGCAGTTGCAGTTTTTCTGCTCATCTCAGCCGTGGCGCACTTTTATCTGGCTACTTTCGGCTACAAGCGTTATGTGCAGAACTTGAAAAAGGGTATGAATCCAATTCGCTTTTATGAATATGCCTTGAGTTCCTCGTTAATGATCGTGCTGATTGGCATGTTATCGGGGCTTTGGGATCTGGGCGCTATCATCCTGATCTTTGGTCTAAATGCCATGATGAACCTGTTTGGTATTATGATGGAATTTCATAACCAATACACGGACAAGCCGGACTGGACCGCTTTTATCTATGGCAGTATTGCAGGGATCATTCCCTGGATCGTGATTATGTTGTACTTCCTGGGTGCGGTATCGTCTGGTGACGCCAAGCCTCCGACTTTTGTGTACGCTATCATACCCACGTTGTTTGTCTTCTTCAACATCTTCGCCATTAATATGGTCTTGCAGTACAAGAAAGTTGGTCCCTGGAAAGACTACCTGTTTGGGGAACGCTTCTATATTATCTTGAGCCTATCGGCTAAAACGGTACTGGCATGGCTGATATTTGCAGGGACGCTGGCCCCAGTATAAAGTTAACGCAAGACCTTGACGCATGTTGGCGCCCACCAGTTGCCATAGATTGAAGCACTGGTTGGGCGCCAGGCACTGTGTTCGGCGGATACTCCTGATACAAAGGAGGACGGTTTGATAAACGAGGAATATCGGCGCATCCAGTTTACGGACAACTTGCAAATCCATCGCCTGCTGAATGGAATGTGGCAGGTCTCGGGCGCGCATGGCCCGATCGACCGCCGCAATGCGATTGACGCCATGCTTACATATCATGAGGCCGGCTTCACAACCTGGGATCTGGCTGACCACTACGGGCCGGCAGAAGATTTCATCGGCGAATTCAGAAGCCAGCTCAAAACGAAGCGGGGCGCAGGCGCATTGGCAGACGTTCAAGCCTTTACCAAGTGGGTGCCGCAACCCATGCGCATGACGCACCGCATCGTGGATGAAGCGATTGAAAAGTCCTTGCGCCGGATGGATGTTGAATTGCTTGATCTGTTGCAGTTCCATTGGTGGGATTATCACAATGACCAATACCTGGCCGCATTAGATATCCTGGCTCAATTACAGCAAGCGGGCAAAATCAAACATCTGGCCTTAACAAATTTTGATACGGGGCATTTGCAGCGCATCACCGGGCGCGGGATTAAGATCATCTCCAACCAGGTGCAGTATTCGCTGATTGACCGCCGTCCCGAAGCGCGAATGGTGCCGCTGTGCCAGGAGCGCCAGGTCTGGTTATTAACCTACGGCACATTATGTGGCGGTTTCCTGTCAGACGACTATCTCGGCCAGCCAGAACCGGGCCGCTGGGCACTGGAGACAGCCAGCCGTAAGAAGTACAAGCAGATGATTGATGCCTGGGGCGGCTGGGAGTTGTTTCAAGAACTGCTCAAAACCCTCAAGCGGATTGCCGACAAGCATGCCGTATCTATCGCGAACGTGGCCACGCGTTACATCCTGGACAAACCCAAAGTGGCCGGGGTAATCGTTGGCGTCCGACTGGGGCTGCGCGACCATCGCGATGACAATGCCCGCGTATTCGATTTGCAATTGGCTGCGCAAGACCTGGCCCAAATTGAGAGCATTCTGACAAGGTCAAACGACCTTTATGGTGTCATCGGCGATTGCGGCGATGAGTATCGCTCGAGATAACAACATGTGGTATCTGAAATGGATCGAGACCAATCGAATACCAGACTGGCTGATTCGGCTGGGAATCCGAGCCAGTCTTGAAATTGGGGGGAGAAGAAGGGAACGGGCCAGCCAGGATGAGCGAGAAGCCAGGCGGTTAGCGCTAATCGCCACGCTCCGGCAAAGTCCAATTGCAATCGAGGTAGATGTGCCGAATTGGCAGCACTACGAAGTACCCGCCGAATTTTTTCAGCTTGTGCTTGGAACCCGATTGAAGTACAGCTGCTGTTACTGGCCGCCAGGCGTAAACTCGCTCGACCAGGCCGAAGATGCCATGTTTCAGTTAACCTGCGAGCGCGCCCAACTTGAAGATGGCATGGACATCCTCGACCTGGGCTGCGGGTGGGGTTCGTTTAGTCTGTGGGTTGCCGAGCACTATCCAAACAGCCGCATAGTGGCTGTCTCGAACTCACGCTCCCAGAAGGAGCACATTGACGCATGCTGTCGCCGCCAAAATATCCAAACCATTCAAACGATCACGGCTGATGTGAGCTATCTCAGTCTTGACCGCCGCTTTGATCGGATTGTATCGATTGAGATGTTCGAGCACATGAAGAACTATCCGCAGCTAATGTCTAACCTGGCTGCGTGCCTCAAGCCGGACGGTAAATTGTTTGTGCACATTTTTAGCCACCGCGAGTTTGCCTACGAGTTCGACGCGAGCAATCCCGGCAACTGGATGGCGCAAACCTTCTTTACCGGCGGTCTGATGCCATCAGATGATCTGCTGCTGCACTTTCAGCGCGATCTGGTCCTGAGTGAGCACTGGCGGGTTAGCGGCTTGCATTATGCCAGAACCCTACGCGCCTGGCTGGATAAGCTCGACAAAGACCAAGCGCAGGTACGCAAGGTGCTTGCCCGCACATATGGCGCCGACAAGGAGACATTATGGCTGGTCAATTGGCGGCTGTTTTTCATGGCCTGTGAGGAGACCTGGAAACTGCGCCGAGGAACCGAATACCTCGTGTCGCACTATTTGTTTGACAAACGCTAGCCATTCAGTCGCGATGCCCTGATTGCTTCTCCTGATTGGAAATTCATTGGTCTGATGGCCGCAATTGCAAGCATTCAGGCAGGCAGAAATCAAAATTGAGCATTTTCAGGGGTAAAGCGGCCAGATCAGTGGGAGGGTCAATATCACAACCAGCAAGAGCAGCATATTCAGCAGCACGCCCACGCGCGTGTAATCCGAAAATTTGTATCCGCCGGGTCCATATACGATCACATTCACCTGGTGTCCAATAGGCATAAGGAACGAGGTGGACGCTGCCAGCACGACACAGATCACGAACGCGCGCGGGTCTGCGCCCAGACGCAGGGCGGTATCAATGGCAATCGGAGTTACTAACACTGTGGCAGCCGCATTTGATATCACCTCGGTTAGTAAACCGGTCATAATATAAATCCCAACAACTACCATCAAGGATCCAAAATCGCCGATCAGTGCGACGATCCAATCCGCTACCAATTGGGCGGTACCAGTTTTTTCCATCGCAATACCCAATGGCAGCATGCCTGCAATCAAAAATACAGATTTCCACTCAATGGATTCGTAGGCTTCAGTAATACTTATTGCACCGCTCAACATCATCAGAATTGCACCAATCAGCAGAGCTACCGGAACTGGCAACCACCCCCCGGTGACAGACACAAGGCCGAGCAGCAAAATGACCACTGTGATCGGTGCCTTTCGAGTGCGGCGCGGTTCCAATGGTGGAGAAGTATCCAGCATTAAGAAGTCTGGCTCAGCTCGTAGCGCTGCCAGACCCGCTTTCGATCCTTCTACCAGCAACGAGTCGCCAAATCTTAGGGGAATCTCGGCCAGGCGCGAAAAGAATGTCGCGCCTTCATGGCGAATAGCCAGAACGGATACCCCCAGACGAGCTCTCAAGTCCATCTCAACCAGGGTTTTTCCATTTAGTTTCGAGTTTGGCGCTAAAACAACTTCAGCTAATTTTAAAGAACCATCTGGGATACGGGCAAGATCCGGGTTACCTCCAGAGACTGGAACCAATCCAAGTGACTGAGATGCGCCGACAAGTATCTTTGCGGGAGATTCCACAAGCAGCAGATCGCCGACTTCCAAATTATGATCCGACCTTGAATCAAGTTCTTCTCCGGAGGATGGGTATATATGCAATACATTCATTTCACCCCAATCGATTTCCCGGACTTTTTTGCCTGACAGGGAAGAACCTGGACTAATTTTTACCTCAGTTAAGTACTCCCGGATTGGGTAAGCCAGGGATAAAGCTGTACCCTGGGTTCGCTCGGGCAACAGGTGGCGGCCCACTAAAACCATATATAGTATTCCTGTCGTCAGAACGATCAACCCCATGGGGGCAAAATCAAAGAAACTGAAGTTTGGGATATCGGGGTAATTGGTTAAAATGCTGGAGGCCAAAATGTTGGGTGGTGTTCCGATCAAGGTAATATTGCCGCCCATCAATGAAGCCCAGGCCAACGGGATGAGAAGCTTGGATGGCGAAATCTTTATCTCGCGAGCCACACTGACCACTGCGGGTAACAAGATTGCCACCGCTCCAATATTGTTCATAAATGCTGACATCACGCCAACTGTAATCATGATCAGCACGATCAGGCGCACAGGGTTGTGCCCTGCCAGTCGCAGTATAAAACGCGCAATCACATCAGCAACGCCGCTGCGGGTCAATCCGCCGCTTATGATAAAGACTGCCCACACCGTGATCACCGCCGGGCTGGCAAACCCAGAAAATGCCTCTTCCTGGGTTATCAAACCAGTTAAGGTCAACGATACCAGAACCATTAAGGCAACCAAATCAGCACGGATCTTCTCACTGATGAAAAGTACCAATGCCGCCCCCAATATCCCAAAAATAAGAATATTATCAATCGTCATTAATACAACTTCTCCTGGCACTTATTTCTGTGTCTGGTTTTGACCTCCCAGCAAACCAGCGATTGTACTTGGAAGCATTTCCAGTATGGCCAGAGTTTAACATAAATTGACAATTTATAAACCCTGCTACCGTGAGATAGGGATAACTCAACACTTGGGCTCAAAAAGCTAAACCGACAGCCTAAGGGGTGTCGCCCGCTTTTTGGGTTGGATGCTGTTTGGACCGGTTTGTGCCAGGACTTCTTGGGCCGTATCTTGGCTCAAACCATTTGTCGAAGAATTGACCTTCTTTACCAGCTCATCGACCGGGATCGACCAATAAGGCAAAGCAGTCATACGCACCTCGCTGGTTTCTTAGGGTTAATTCAATTCATTATATGCTAAATGCTTGATCAAGCCAACCTTATCACGGGCCGGACGCAGTCAAAAGATGTAGAGTTGTTGTTCAGTTTGTGCGGTGATCGCCGCGCAAATGTTGTCAGAAGAAACTGTTTTGCGTTTATGCTATTGAACGACGCTTGTATCCCAAACCTTTTAATCCTGCTAAAATAATAGCACATATTACCTCATCCCCTGCCGTTGGGCCAACGGCTTTACAAGAAAGGTTTTTGGGTGTATTGAAAGCGCTGCCAGCTGCAACTTTGTTAAAGCCCTACGGTTGGGCCTGGCCAATTTGAGGAGCCCGGCGATTTTCGATTGGCTTCTCAGCATTCACATGGATTATTGATAAGAAAAAGGTGCTGGTCCATTACAATGCCCGAGAACAATGACATTTGGGATCTGTACTGGGAATCTCGTCTGCTTGCTTTGGAAAACCTGGGCAAGCGGGCTGCCATTCTGTCCGCCTCCGGTCTGATTCAATTCCTGGCACAGCAGGTAGACCACCCATTAAGATTACTTGAACTGGGCTGTGGTGAAGGACAGGTTATTGGTTCACTGCTGGAAGCCCACTTCCAATTGTGCGCGACCCAAACATCAGTGGGAGTGGATTACAATCCCCTATCACTTGCACATGCCCGGCGTGATTTTGCCGGCATACGTTTTGTGGAAGGTGATTTTACAGATTTGGATTTATTATCTGGGCTGGGTAAATTCGATGTTGTGCTTCTCGTCAACGCAATGCATGAAGTTTTTTCAGATTGTTACTCCCCGGACCAGGGCCAGATCGATTTCCCAACCGCCAAATTGAAAGTTGCGCAGGCACTTGCTGGTGCAGCTGCTTGCCTGATACCCGGCGGATGTTTGGTCTTATTTGATGGGCTGGAGCCTGCCGGAGATCCGAAGCAGATCCTGCGGATACGCTTCCGTGATAACCAGATAAGGCAAGAATTTGAGAAGTTTGTGGAACAATATCATCCAATGCGGATTTCATACCGTGAGGTTGAAGGCCGATTGTGGGTTGAATTATCGCGGCGCGATTTTACTCGTTATATAACCAAGTCAATTTTTCTTGGGAAGCGGCTGTGGGAAACCGAGCGATTGCAGAGCTACCAATATTATACAGAAGCAGAATTTCGCGCCACGTTCGCCCGGTTGGGATTGGAAATATTCGAATTTCGCACCCTGACGATGAACGATGAAAAATGGCATTACAGAATCGAGATTGAAACCCCAGGGATCACCTTCCCAGACGAGCATGTTTTGATCCTGGCGCGGCAGGTTCCTGCCACTCATTCATTTGTGCCCTAGAATCGGAAAGGAGCCGTCAAATCGCCGGCTCCTTTCTTTCAAAAACCCTAGGAGGAGTTACTGGATAGCTGAGTTTACTCGGGCAGCAGCACTGCATCAATGACGTGGATCACACCATTGGAGGTTTCCACGTCGGTGATGATCACTTCTACGGTCTCATTCAGGTACACTTTGCCGTCTTTGACCGAGATCATCAACTGCTTACCTTCCAGCGCAGTATCTACCATCTCGCCATCCAGGCCGACGACATCGGCAGCCATCACCTTGCCCGGCACAACATGGTAGAGCAAGATGCTCTGCAGAGTTTCGAGATTTTCAGGCTTGAGCAGATCTTCTACGGTACCGGCGGGCAGCAAAGCAAATGCGTCATCAGTGGGTGCGAAGACTGTGAAGGGGCCTTCACTCTTGAGAGTGTCAACCAGCCCAGCGGCTTGAACCGCTGCCACCAGGGTAGTGAAACGACCATCTGCTACGGCGGTATCTACAATGTCAGTCAGATCGGCCGGAGGCAGCAGGACTGCATCAATTACGTGGATCACACCATTGGAGGTTTCCACGTCGGTGATGATCACTTCTACGGTCTCATTCAGGTACACTTTGCCGTCTTTGACCGAGATCATCAACTGCTTGCCTTCCAGCGCAGTATCTACCATCTCGCCATCCAGGCCGACGACATCGGCAGCCATCACCTTGCCCGGCACAACATGGTAGAGCAAGATGCTCTGCAGAGTTTCGAGATTTTCAGGCTTGAGCAGATCTTCTACGGTACCGGCGGGCAGCATAGCGAATGCGTCATCAGTGGGTGCGAAGACTGTGAAGGGGCCTGCACTCTTGAGAGTATCAACCAGCCCAGCGGCTTGAACCGCTGCCACCAGGGTAGTGAAACGACCATCTGCTACGGCGGTATCTACAATGTCAGTCAGATCGGCCGGAGGCAGCAGGACTGCATCAATGACGTGGATCACACCATTGGAGGTTTCTACATCGGTGATGATCACTTCTACGGTCTCATTCAGGTACACTTTGCCGTCTTTGACCGAGATCATCAACTGCTTGCCTTCCAGCGCAGTATCTACCATCTCGCCATCCAGGCCGACGACATCGGCAGCCATTACCTTGCCGGGCACGACATGGTAGAGCAAGATGCTTTGGAGGGTCTCGAGATTTTCAGGCTTGAGCAGATCTTCTACGGTACCGGCGGGCAGCATAGCGAATGCGTCATCAGTAGGTGCGAAGACTGTGAAGGGGCCTTCACTCTTGAGAGTATCAACCAGCCCTGCGGCCTGCACCGCTGCCACCAGGGTAGTGAAACGACCATCTGCTACGGCAATATCGACGATGTCTTGAGGTGCGGGTGTGGCAGTAGGTGGGATTGGAGTGGCGGTTGGAGCTGGTGTGGGGGTCGCCGCAGGTGCGCAGGCACTTACGATAAGTGAAGCGATTAGTAATACAAAAAGGCTAAAGATTGGTTTGCGTTTCATTATTTTCTCCTTGAATATATTTTGTATAGATATTGTAAATGTTTATATATATATTCTATACAAAACATGTACATTGTCAAGGGCTTTTTACGTTCTTCATCAAATACTCATTTAGTGGTATTCTCGGTAAGCCACTTAAGAAGAAAAGGAGATTGTGGGTGCGCACACCCGCAATCACCTTTTTTCATGCATATTCCCGCTATGAGCTGCGCAAGTCCTTTATATGTTTGGACGGATGCCTTGCCCTTATTCTGGCGCAACAGCCTCGCCAGCGCTGGTCTGTCCGTGATGCAGTAATCTGTTCGAGGACTGTCAATCAGGCCACCATAGGAGAAGGGATGCAGCGATCGGCAGACCATCCACGGGTTGTTCCTATTTAAGCTGGCATCTCATCCAGGGTCAGGTGGCGAAGCGACAGGTTTTGGTCTGGGGGAGTCTGTTCGAGAAAAGTTTGTTTTTATCACAAAAGCCACGATTATCTTGACAAAAGTTAAGGAAATGTATCGGCAAATCAAGTAAAGTTATTGTGAATTCTAACACGAGAGAATTGGATAATATTTAAGGAGGTCATATTATGTTACTCAAGACATCGGCCCGTGTACGTCTCAGTGTCACTGCCCTTTTGTTAGTCGCCGCAGTCTTGATGATTGCGGTAGTGCCATTCATCGGGTTCGACATGGTCAATCCCATCGTCAAAGCTCAACAATTGCGAATTGAGAAATTTGTCGCCGAGGGGAATCCCCAAGCTCCATTGCTTACCTATACGGTCTGGCTGGTCAGCTTTTTCTTCCCCTTCTGGAGCACTCTCTCCGTTGTTGCTGGGGTAGTCCTGCTGGCAATTGCCTTACCGCTGTATCGAGGGGAAAGATGGACTCGCGGTCTGGCTCTGGTATGCCTGGCGATACCCTCGATTGGTGGGGCTTATATGATCGTGCCCTGGATGAACTTCGTCGGCAGCACCCAGGGTGGGTTTCCGCCAGCTGTGGTCATCATGACCATCGGATTGGTCCCTTACTTCACCCTGCTCCTGGCCGAAAAAGTGGACCTTACCCAAAAAATAGTAGAACTCTCTGGTATTTCTCATGCTGGGCGTCACTGCAGCAGAAAATTTCGCCAATGGGCACGCTGCATTCCGCATTCTGTTCGGCCACCCTGCCCGGCCTCTCTTCGCTGAAGGCATTGCGATAACCTACTTCGGCTGGCTGGCGCTATGGGTAGGTATGGGCTTGTGCATCGCGGCCATTTACCTGTTGGGCAAAAAAGAGACCGCCGGATGGTACGCCGGGCTGATCGGGGGCTTAATCACTGTAGTCGCAAGCGCAGCTACCCATTACGTCCGCCATGCGACGAATGATTATCTTTACGGGGCCTTAATGGGGCTCAGCATCGTCGTCATGCTGGTCATTCCCGTCTTCAAGCAGCGTCTATTGGCAAAAGAAACGCTCGAAACGGAATCCAGTTCAACTGCGGACGCCTTCGGGCAGGCTGGTCTCTCACTCGGCAAACCCTGATGACCAGGCCCCTGCCACTGGGTTTGCGTTAAGGTAAAGATAACGATCTCGCTTTGTTATCAATTTCATTTATGTACGATCTGTAAAAATAAATAACTGTGGTAGTTCGTGTGTGCTAGTTTCATACGAACTACCACTTTCATTGGAGGCGAAAATGAAAGAGACCCCTTTGAAAAACCGCCTGATCATCACCGTGCTTGCAATCGCTGTCGGCCTGTTTATGATTGCTGTAGCTCCGATCCTGATCCAGGTTTCTATGGAAAGGGTGGTGACGGCCTTGATGGAGGTCGCAAAAGAGAAGCCCGCGTATGGCAGCGGAATTGTGCTTTTTTCTTATACTTACCCGCTATATCGCGGTCTGATCTTCATCGGCGGGATAACTTTGATCTTGTTAGCTGCCCCGATTTACAGAGGTGAGGAGTGGACCTATCCCGCGGCGCTGCTGGCATCCGCCTTTCCTTCTGCAGGTGGCATGTTTATGTTTCTTCCTTACGTTTCATGGGTAGAAGGATTCCCAATCCCAATGGTCATTTCATTCGTTGGGCTGGTTTTCTTCTGGTCGCTCATTCTGCTGCGTAAAGTTGATAAATGGCTAAAGTGGGGGCATTTTCTGGCCTTGACGTTCGCAGGAATGTTGACTACCCATGCGTTCACAATCGGAATCGGCAACATGCGCATGCTGCTAACCCGCCCTCTGAAACCTCTCTACGATGGGGTAGCATGGTGGGTGCTCTCCTGGTCTGGTCCAATCCAGTGGTTGTCAGTGATCCTGCTCTTCGTTGCTATTTATTTGCTTGCGGCTCGCAAATTTGCTGGCTGGTGGCTGGCCCTGATTGCAACAGTTTCCATACTGGCAATTGATGTGCCGACTCAAGTCATCCGCACGACGATGTCCGAATCAACTTCTTGGGACTACCTCTACGGCTCACTGCTGTGTATTGGATTACTGTTCTCACTGCTCTACCCAAAGTTCAAGGCTGCGTTGCTCGGTTATGAGCAGGCTGAAAATCCTGAGACAGATATTGAACGGCAGTTCGATGCTGTTCCATCCCGATAAACGCTGTGGGTGTTGGCAGACTGTGATTTCCAACCTTATTCTGGGGCGACGCGCTGCTGGCTGAGCGCGTCTTCTCCTTTCTTTCGGTCTCTAGGACCCGAACCTAGAGAACAAGCCCGCGTTACTTCCCTATCATCATTTAGGTAAACTCTCACTCCACTCCTGCTGCATTTGGTGCCGCAGGGTAATTGCTACCACTATGGGTTCTCCGGGAATCTCTGTAGGGGCACCCCAGTAATTCCTAAAGACCCTCACTGTGGGCGTTGTAACGTTGAGTGTTCAATGAGTATAATAAATGTGCACCGGGGAATCTCCGGGATGTCGAATGTGTCCATTGCCTGGACCGTAAACATACCTTTTCCGGGGCCGATACCCTGGTGCCGAAAAAAGGCTCGTGACTCAACGTTCGCTTAACCAAAATTGATTGGAACACCAGATGCCATCGCAATTATCTTCCGATCCCATCCAAATCCAGCGAGCGAAAATTGCCCTGGAACGTGTCCAGCACTTCAATGAGTTGCCGGATCAAGTACGCACGGAACTGGCTTCGATCGCCTTTTTCAAGAGCTATGAGGCCGGTCAGGTGATCTATGTTGAGGGAGAGCCGGCAGAGGCAATCTATATCATCGAATCTGGGTGGGTGAAAGCTATCCGAATGTCCCGTGAGGGTCGTGAGCAAGCGATGCTGTTTTTAAGAGCAGGGGAGGTCTTTGGGGATGTCGGTGTATTTACCGGGCAGGCATACCCGGGTACAGTTTTAGCTCTTGAAGCTACAGTCGTCTTGAAAATTGAGGCTCAGGCAATCCTGGATCTATCTACTCGTTACCCTGCCCTGTCGATGGCGATCATCCGGCGCTTTGGAGAACGAATCTTGCATTTCGTCCGATTAGTCGAAGATCTTTCGCTCCGTAGTGTGGAAGCCCGACTAGCGAGCACCCTGCTGAAAAATGCTGAAGATCTTGATGGACATAAAGTTGTCCAACGGCGCGACTGGACAACTTTTGACGAGATGGCTACCCGCCTGGGAACCGTTCGAGATGTCCTGAGCCGCGCTCTTCGCAATCTTGAAAACGAGGGGCTGCTCCAGGTCCGGCGAAAGGAAATTATATTGTTAGATATTAAAGGACTGCAAGATCGCGGAAACGAATAAAAACCTGTTCGAAAATATTTTATTAAGTTGTTGGGACGTGCAATAGACGCTTCGACAACTACAAATCCTCTTGTTTTTAGGATAAACAATACTTTTTTCAGGCATTGTGGCTCAGGTTGCTTTCGAACCTGAGCTCTCTTAATTTAAGGTTCTACTGTTATCTCTTTGGGGGAGTCCACCACCGCATTAATTCCTAATAACCTTTACTTTAAACCTGAAATACGACTAAAGTATTATACAAACTTCCCCAACTTTGCTACACTTTGTGAAAGGAAGGACAATTATGTCAGATCAAGAAATCCCTTCGGATGAACTGCTGCGGAAAGCAGTGGTAGAGACGCTGGCTGCCAAACCACAGACAGCACAGCTTGAACTGCTGGTAGGGGTTGTGAATGCTGTCGTTCATTTGGCTGGCTTCGCACCGACATTGGCTCTGTGGCAGTTAGCCGGTGAGCTTGCGGCTCAGCAGCCAGGTGTGCGGGGGGTAGTTAACCGGATTGAAGCGCCAGGGGCCCCTGCCCCTGCCCGCAAGATCCAACTTGATCTCTAACTGGACTGGTCTCGGTATTCGCCTGGCCGCCTATGTTTTTCTACTTATACAAGAGAATGTTTGACTAAAGTCAAGGCCTGGATTTTAGGTTCATGTTACTTTATAGCAGGTAATTGTGAAAAAATAAACAAGGAGTAGCCGTGCACGCATTGACACACCGCTTTAACTACTTATTTCGCTCTACTAAAGGTCTAATCCTGGTAGCAATTACCTTAATCGGGTTAACCAGTGCCTTTTTTGGTATGCTCTCTGGCCCAATGGCAGAGTGGGGTGTCCGAGATGTGGTCGTCAAGCTCTTTAATATGGATCTGGTCGAGTCTGAGCGCGAAGGGCGTCTGATCATCCTATACCACACGATTGCAATGGTGGTGGTAGCCATCGAAACCTACATGATCACCGATCTGATCCCGATGAGTGACAAACAGCAAACAACCATCAATGCAACCATCACGATAGGCTACCTGTTGGCCTTGTTCTGTGGCTTACCATTTGCCTATTGGGGGCACAACTGGGCTTTACATGGATTGTATATAACGGGCCTGGCCCTGGTTTTCTTTGCCGGCGTCATGTTGGCTGTGGCCTTATGGCCCTGGAATCCGTCGCACCGGGTTAAATCGCCTGAATACGCTCACACCAGGGGGGGAATGGACTTAGAACGCGCCGCTTTCTTCACAATGGCCATCACTACGCTGGCTTCTGCAATCTTTGGCGCAGTCCCCGGCTCTTATTTTGGCAATGGTTTTCAAGTTTTCCTGGCAGAGAACACAATCCGTGAGCCGGTCAAATCTGCTTTGGATCTGTCGATCATCGGGCATTTGCACATTATGCTGGCTCTCATCTCAATTGCAGCCACATTGATCGTTGGACGATGGCTGGATTTCAAAGGTATTTTGCACAAAATTGCCATGCCGTTCATGATTTTTGGCTCATTTGTACTGGCATTGGGGACATGGCTGGTCGTGCCGTTCGAGGACATCGCGCATTGGATCATCTATGGGGGTTCAACTGTGGCAATGCTGGCGGCTCTGTTTATGGTCATCTTTGCCTGGGATAAATTAATCAAAGAAGGCCTGGCCGAGAAGGGTCTGAAAAAAGGCAATTTCTTTCAGGGTGTAGCTGCCCTGGTGCGCGACCCTTTGAAATTCGGTGCGACCTGGCAGATGGTATTCATGAACTTTACTGTCAGCGGTGTGGGCATTTTTGTCGCGGTAAAGCTGGATGAAATATTCCGGGTCTGGCCCTGGAGAGATGAACGTTACATTTTAACGGGACACTGGCACATTCTGGCAACTCTGACAGCTACTATTCTGCTCCTATACTATGCTGACCTCGCCGGGCTGAAAGGTAAAGTCCGTCGTTGGTTCGGATGGTCTGTCATAATTTTGTCAGACATGGCTTTCGGGGCGGTCACCGTTTTCGAGATGAAGCGCTTCTTCGTCGACGAAGCCACTCAGCAACCACTTATCAACATCACCATGCTCCTGGCAGATCTTGGTTTGGGCGGTATTCTGCTCATTCTCGCAATGCTGTTGATTTGGCGTCTTTATGATCTTTCAACCAAAAAGGGGCGCTGGACAGAAGAAGTCAACGAACGTCTCGACCCTCACTTCGAGGTGCACAAATGAAAAAACTCATCTTAGCACTCACCTTCCTGGTCTCCCTGCTCACCGCCTGCTCGGTTGTCGATCTGAATGCCCCCGTCCCTATTTATGAAACGGGTGTCGACGCTGACGCCTGGGCGCTAATCCCGGCTGGTGAGTTTCTGTCGGGCCAATTCAATGAAACCAAGATGATCGACTACGACTACGAAATGATGGTTACAGATGTTACCACGGCCCAATATGCACGCTACTTAAATGAGGCCCTGGCTGCTGACACAATCAAGATGGAAAGTACCCAGATTGTTGGATATTACCCAGGGGACGCCTATCACAATGGCCGCCATGAGGAGCGAATTGATCCGGGTGACTATATCTACATCCCGCTGGATGAACCTGCTCTGCGCCTGAATTTTGACGGAGTTGCTTTCTCTGCCAGGGAAGACTATTCAACTCATCCAATGACAATGGTAACCTGGTTTGGCGCAAAGGCCTATTGCGATAGCTATGGATGGCGGCTGCCAAGCGAAATGGAATGGGAGAAAGCTGCTCGCGGCACCGATGGACGCCCACTCCCATGGGGTTCTGGCGTCTCCCGCAATAACGCCAACTTCTATTCCAGCCGCGATCCATTCGAAGATATGAGCTCGGCTGGCTCCTTAACAACCCCGGTCGGATTTTACAACGGCAATAATTATGCTGGCTATAACACCCTTAATTCTTCCAGCCCATACGGATTGTATGATATGGCTGGCAATGTCTGGCAGTGGACCGCGGATGTTTATGAAGAGCAGCATTACCGCTACATGCGAGGTGGCTCAAAAGACGTGTACGATAGTGATTTGCGAGTGTGGGTACGCAACAACGCCACCCCGACCTATTACAGCCCTGGCACAGGTTTTCGCTGCGTGCGCTAAGCCTGTTCTGGGACACTTTATCAGCGCTTGCCCGGCTTAAAAGGAAAATAAAATCGCATGAAAACTTTAATGGAAAAGCTCCGCAACTACTGGTCGCTGATTAAAAGTCTACAAACCGGGCTGCTGCTCGCGACCGGTCTGGCTGGCTTCATGAGTGCTAACTGCCCAATCACCCATTGGACCACCCTCTTCAGCCTTACAGGCAGCCTGTTTCTGGCGATCAGCGGCAGCACAGTGCTGAATATGTGGTTCGATCGCGATATTGACAGCCGGATGAAACGGACCTGCAACCGCCCCCTGGCAGCGGGCCGGATCAAACCAACCAAGGTGTTCCTATTGGGGTTGATACTTGCCACGCTTGGCGTTACATGGGCACTGATCGTCAATCCCCTGTATGGAGGGATCGTTTTTGCCGGATTGTTCTTTGACGTGATCATCTACACAATCTGGCTCAAGCGCCGTACTTGCTGGAGCATCGTTTGGGGCGGAATTTCTGGCGGCATGCCGATCCTGGCAGGGCGGGCCCTGGGTATCGGGCAGCTGGATTGGGTTGGCGTGATGCTGTCGCTTTCAGTGCTGTTCTGGATCCCCACCCATATCATGACTTTTAGTATGAAGTATTTCAGCGACTATCAGGCAGCAAGAATTCCTACCTTTCCGTCGGCATATAGTTTCTCAACCACCAGGATGGTGATCGCTCTCTCAAGTGTCCTGGCAGCTCTATCGATCGGGATTGCAGCCTACGGTATCGGCATGGACTGGGGATACATTCGGGTATTGGCCGTGCTGTCAGGAGGGCTGTTGGCATTGGCGATCACCAGCCTGATGAAACCTTCGGAGCGCGTAAATTTCGGCCTTTTTAAATACGCCTCCCTCTACATGCTGTCTTCAATGCTGATATTGGTGATCTATGGCATGTAATTGTTCGCTTGTAAATCGCTATAAGCCCGGCGTTCGAAAAACCTGGCTATACTTTTTGGCTGGTTTCGTTTGGATGCTCGTCGGCGCGATGCTGCTCAGTTTTGCTTATCGCTGGTTAAAACCTGTCTCGGTCTTGACAGGTTTTTATTTCGTAGTTTCGGGCATCTTACTGGCAGCTTGTATCTATTTCCTTGGTTTTTCAAAACTGGCTAAAAAGAACATCCAAAGAATTTGTTCGATTACCGGAGAGAATGTCTGCCTGTTCGCCTTTCAAGAATGGAAAAGTTATCCCTTGGTTGGGTTCATGATTGCGTTGGGTGTCTACCTGCGGGTCTATTCACCCGTTCCCAGGCCTATGCTGGCTATTTTGTATTTAGGTATTGGCGGCGGACTTTCTTCATCCAGCCTGCACTATTTTAGGCAGGCTATCCATACTCAGAGCATTTAAGAGTCAGGAAAATACCATGAACATGTCTGCACTTGACCGAATCCTGCTCCTGTTGACTGGACTGTTGGCTGCTTACCAGATTATCGTCGGTATTGACAACCTGAGTGCCGTTCCCATCTGGGCCTATTCAATTGCCTTCGGCATTTTACTCGTCGCTGGGGTCTTGATGATCATCCTTGGTTTTGAAGTCCTCGACAGCCAAATTGTGGTGGTCGTTTCGACGGTTATTCCCCTCAGCCTGTCGTTAGGCCTGGTTTGGCAGCATCTCCCAGCCTGGCAAATCCCGTATCTGATCTTTACCAGTTTTGGCCTTCTGGCGATCGTGGTTACCCGTGGCTTGCCAATGCCTGGCAAACTGCAAACCCTTATCCTGGCGCTCGTCCACGGCGTTGCCGGGCTTTTGATATTCCTTCTTCCAATCATTTTGTCTGCCACCGGGCAGATGCGACCCGGTTTTGCGCTGGTAGGGATCGGGGGAGCATTGATTGGGGTTGGCGGACTCTTGCTCACATTCTTAAAAGCGGGTAAGCCGATTCTTCCGCGAGAGATCATCCTTAAGACCTTACCCGGCTTGCTCTTGCTCATGACAATGGCTTTTGTAGGGGGGTTCACACTATCATGATGATTGCCCAGCACTGGAGATTGCGCCAGTCGCGTTACAGGCTGGTTGGCTCGGTTTGCAAACGATGTGGGACGCCGAGGCTCCAGCCGCATGGATGCTGCCTATCCTGCAAAGCAGTGACCAGGCTGTTTTTCGAAACCTCTCGGATGTTTAATCGCCCGACACAAACTCTATCAGCTGAGATGATCGCTCAAGGAGCATATCAATGACGAAGATACTATATAAAACGATCCGGATAATAGCAATCCTCCTGATGGGGCTTACCGCTGGATTTACACTCCTGAGTGGAGCCGGCACGACCTGTGTAGCTCTTGCAGCCGAAAAATTTGGCGACAAGATGGCATTAATCAGCCCGTATAAATGGCTCTATGTCTTATTCGTTTTAATTACCCTAGCGATTGGTGTCCTGGGTGTGCGGGCTACTATTCAGATCATAAAAGGTAGGGCCAGCGCGTATCGTTCAGCCTTGCTTGCGCTGCTCTCAGGTACAGTGATCGGCGTGATCCATATTATCGTCTCTCGCAGTCTGCGCGGCGCTTCGATGCCGGTTGATGCCGTCGTCTACACAACCGTGTTCACATTAATAGTCTTCTTGCTGCTGAGGATTCCTCCTGTTTGGGCCAAAATCGATTTTGAGAAAAATGAAGTGGATCAGGACCTGCCGCGCAGCGCTGCTGCGATAACCGCGATTTTGTTTGGAGTTCTAACTCTTACCGTTCAAGATTGGGCTGGGCCCACGCATATGCTGGGAGGCATCAACTATGCGGATGCCTGGCATGACCAGCTGGCAGTCATCGGCTGGGGATTAATGCTGTTTGGATTAGCTGTATTAATTAAGCTTGATATGTGGTCTTATCAATCCCTGCAGGAGAACAAAATTGGGTGGGATGTGTTCTAAACACACCAAACAGCCAGCTGCTGGATTCTATAATCCGGATGTCCGGCGGGGCGACTCATGGGCCCTGGCAGCTCATAGAAAATATGCCTGACGAATGAATAGCAATGCCCTCGGTTAAAGTATCTTTGTCGATAGCATCATCCAAGAAGCTGTTTTAGTCACCCAGGGAACTGTGGACCTGAAGCGGACAGACACCTATTGCCAGGTAGTTGATCTTACTCGCATTGCATGGGTTGCAGTGCAGAAACCGCCTGTGGCTCTGGCCAAAAGTAGTTTACTGAGATGAATCATTAACCGGCGGCAGGTTGTGCACCCGCTGGAGCGTTTTATCAAGCCAGGACAGTTCAAACTCGTAGTAGTCAATGCCGTGATCGAGCGTAATTTGCCATAACCGGCGGGCTCGTTCCAATCCAACTCGTTCAGCGTTCTGGTCAATAGCCGATTGCGCGATGGTGTGATAAACTGCCAACCTTTCGCGAATTTTCTGAATTCGCGCTTCCAGCAAGCCGGCGATGTCATCACTCGAACTGAAATGCGAAAAGAATATCTGAATGAGCCAGCTTTCGCGCGCCTGCTCAAGCGGCAAGGGGGCAGTCAACCAATGGCGCAGTTCTGCCCGACCAGCCTCGGTTATTCGATATTCTCGCCGATTGGGCCTGCCTGCTTGCACGATCACCTGAGATTCAACCAGCCCCCCCCTTTCTAGATTTTCCAAAGATTTGTAAATGTGGCTTTGGGTAGCGGTCCAGAAGTGCGCAATAGATTCATCGAAGTGTTTTTTTAAGTCGTAACCACTTAAAGGATGATATTCGAGAAAACCGAGAATGGCGTGTGAAAGGGGCATGGAGGAGATCCTTCTTCCAGTTATAGTGTGCCGCTATTTATTCTTGAGGATATTGATCGCTTTTCCGAGGTCGCCGGTGGATCGCGTTTCAGCGATGAGTGAGCTTACCTGCCAGATAATATTAAAAATTAACAATGCAGACCCGCCTGGCACTCCCGCTTGATAAGCGAAGAATGCCGCAAAGGTGCAAAATACGACCGTACCGGTGATACCCGCTGCGAACATGAGCGCTTTGGCGATGGGCTGCGCCACATGCATCGATACGGGTCGGGTGTGCGCCGCAAAGAAAGGCAGTTTTTGAAAAATTGTTCGCACGATCGGTGGATAGGAAGCCGTATGGTTGGATCCCCCAATTGAATAATGCTTGAAATGTATGCCAACCAGCCTTCCAATAGAATAATGCATCAGGGAGTGTGAATTAAAATAAATGAGCAAATAACCTGCAATCATCGCCACTGTTCGTGGACCGGCACTATTTGGCTGTGCGCTGCTCCATAACAAGCTTAGCCCAAGAACAACACCCGTCACTTGAATCGCATTTCCAACAACAATGGGAATAATCCGGCGGGATCGATGGGTTGCTTGAATTGACGTGTGATCCATAGTAGCACCTCAGATTAAAACTTTAAAGTGGTGCCTGGATGGCTGCTCGGCGGACATCGCCCAAATCTAAAATCGGCAATCGGAACCAGGTTTATGGATTAACTGCCTGACTCCACAACGTCGGCTTTGCAACCATCAGGTAAAGAATCATCATAACCAGGATGATGAGTGTGCCACTAATGGCGTTTGATCGGGACGAAATTTTTTTGTATTCGAGTGTCCCCGTCCCAGGATTTTCTGCGATTGCGATTTGTTTGCTGAGCGTGGGCGTATAAATACCCAACCCAATGACCGAAAGCGCTCCGTACATAAGCAAGGCAGTAAGAATCCAGGGGGTGGTCATTGACCATCCAGCCAAAGCAGCCAGCCACCAACCAGAAGGGAAGAGCAGAACGTAAGCTGGGGTTGCGATCCTGTCGTCAATTATTTTGATGGTATGCAGGGTGAAGACAAGCACTTCCGGTTTATTCTTGGCCCGGTTAATCCAAAGTAAATAGGTAAGGTTTGTCCCCAAGGCGGCGATAGCCGCCAAAATATGGAGATATTTAAGCAATATATACAACATGAAGACTGCCTCTTAAATATATTCTAATATAGATATATTACTATATAGATATATACGTGTCAAGGGGTCGTCACGACTGGCTCTAGACGCCTGACCCACTCCATCCGATAACCGGCCTAAATGCCGAAATTGCCTCTTGACTACTACGCAATACGGTGTACAATACATACAACTACTATGTATTACGTAATAATGGATCACCTGCTATGAATCGCTGGATCACACAACTTCGAAAAGGCTTGTTGGAGTACTTGATACTAAATGTCCTTAATCAACAGGAAACTTACGGCTATGAAATCATCCAATTGATCAACAACTTTGAGGGCATGGATGTTACCGAAAGTACGATTTATCCGATCCTGGCACGTCTCAATCAGGATGGGCTGGCTCGTATTCGTAAGTCCCCCTCTCCAGACGGACCGCCGCGCCGCTATTACAGCCTTTCGACAAAAGGCCAGCTTCGCCTGGCTGAGATGAACCTGTATTGGGATTCGCTCAATCAGACCATCCAACAGCTGCGGTCCAAACGATGATTTTAATTTCACTTTTTGGGAGTAAATCGATGAACGCGAACAGAACGATTAACAATCGGATTAACCAGTACCTCGATGCGGTTCGGGCTCAGCTCTCCGGATTGAGTCAAAACGAAGTCGAAGGCATTATAGAGGATCTGCGAACCCATATCGGTGCAAGTATCCAGGCTCACGGAGACCAGCCCACCCTGGAAACCGTTGAAGCCGTCCTGGAAGAAATGGATTCCCCGGAATCCTTTGCCCCAGATTCGGATGATACAGCCGGGGTTGTCGCCAAAGTTTCTCGAACGGCGATTTGGGGAGCCGGATTTTTACCTTTTGGAATATTGATGGCTGTCCTGTTTCTTGTTCCTGTGGTAAGCACAAGTTATGCCACTTTCGATGGTGTAGCGGCCGGCAATATGCCGGAAACCACCTGGTGGCAGTGGCTGTTCCGAGTTACGGTTTTGCCGCTGGGCATTGCTTCACCGTTTGTTACCACAATCTTGGGCCTGGTATCCCTATCCCAAATTCGTGCCTCTAACGGAAAACTGGTCGGCAAACCGCTCGCTCTGGCCGCTGCAATGTTTTACCCGTTGCTGGTACTCGATGGGCTTTTTATCGCACTCTTATTCTGGATAATTGCCAGCATACCGGATGGGAATTTAGCTTTGACTGAGACATTGGCATTGATGGGCTATATCCTGGTGGTTATCGTAGATTTAATTATCGTCGCAATTGCCTGGTTCAAAATCCGCTAGAGAGAACAAGAAGCGCACATATCAGTTGGGGGATGTCTTCACCCGGCAGCCAGACTCCGGATGAGACTATTGGGTGTTTTTCGCGGCGCCTTGGGCTGCGAAAAACACCCAAATCCATTTCACCCAAGATCAGAATGCACTCGAGAGAGCGTTGACTCGAAAGCAGAGCGGCTGGTGTGTAAAATCTCGGGGTCGCCGGTATTAGCTTACTACCGTCTGATAACCGATTCTCGGATCATAAGGGTTGATTGAAATTTGGGCAGATCTAACGGTTGGCCCTGCATCAACTGGATCAGTGCCTTGCCTGAAGCTTCACCGATCTCCAGCGGTGGACGGCGGATGGTTGTCAGGGGTGGAAGCATATAAGCCGAGGGGGCCTGATCATCAAATCCAACGATCGAGACATCTTCGGGTACCCGCAAACCACGGCGGTATAGCGCTAACCTGGCGCCATAGGCCATTTGGTCATTCGCAGCAAAGATTGCGCTGAAAATATGTCCCCGCATCAGCAGCATTTCAATCGCCATAACCCCCGATGGCTCTGTGAAATCTCCCTCGACAACTAAACTTAAATTTGGTTCAATCCCGGCCCGCTTGAGGGCAGCCAGGTAACCTTCTTTTCGTTCGATGGCATCATAATGGCTACTGAGGCCGGTGATATGAGCAATTTGTTGATGGCCTGCATCAATTAAATACTGAGTTGCCTTAACTGCGGCCTCAAAGTCATCAAAAGGCAGGCACTGCTTCTTCAAGTCGGGAATATTTCGCCCCACAATGATCATTGGGATTTCTCGGGCAATTTTCACCAGGTAATCTTCGGAAGTATGTCCGTTCAGCAAGATCAACCCATCCACCTGGCGTTGCAAAAACATGCGAATGGCATTCAGATTCTTTTGCTCATCCCAGCCACCATCCGCAAATAGTGACGAATATCCACTTCCTTCAATCCCTTTAAATATGCCCCTCAGGATGACATCATAAAAGGGACTGCCAATGAGTTGGGTGAGCACGCCGATCGTTTTGGAATACCCGCCTGCCAAGCCTTGAGCAAACAAATTGGGCTTATAACCAAGCTCTGATATGATCGACAGCACCCTTGCGCGCGTTTCCTCGGCTACCGGAGCAGTATTATTCAAAACGCGCGATACCGTGCTGATGGATACATTGGCCCGCTCGGCGATATCCAGGATGGTGATATTTTTGCTTTGTTCCATAAACACCTCAACGATCATGGGAGGAGCATCAGGTCAGTGTGGCTCGGATTTCACTGAGGAAGTGCCCGGCGTGCTCAACCAAAACACTGCCAGCTGCGAATGTATTAAACTCCCCAACGAGACGAGTGATATGTCAATTATATTACGAAAACGCTTTCAGTGAAGGGGGATTATTTGACCGATTTTTTTTACACCCTAAAAATTAAGCCGCATACAAGATTAGAATACTCTAAAACTCTTGACATTTGGAATAAAAACTGCTACCATATATGAAAGCGCTTGCATAATACAAGCTGATATAGGCACACATACATGAAAGCGCTTGCCGTCAAGATCACAACCTTGAAACAGCACCAGATTCGAGCTGCGGTTCTCCCCGCTGACGGTTTATGGATTAAGGAGGTGAAATACCCCAATCCCAACAGTTCCTTTTTAAACCAAAATCCAACTCTTTTAATATAATTGGTTAACTAATTTAAGGAGACAAGAAGATGCGCAAGACATTTTCATTTGCACTAGCTGTTTTGATGATTTTTGGACTGCTGTTGAGCGCCTGCGCAACACCAGCCCCCGAGCAACCTCAAGGCGATCAACCCGAAGCTCCCGCAGGGGATGCTCCGGTTACTCTCAAAGTCCTCGTTCACCAGAATCCACCGATGGTCGATTTTATGACCAAGTTTAACGATGAGTTCATGGCTAGACATCCGAATATCACGGTCGACATGGCCGTCGTGAACGCCAACGACCTCAGCACGGTCACCCAGACCCGCTTAACCGCGAACGACGTGGACGTTGTGGATATTTTCGGATTTGCGAATCCAGCTCAACCCTATATGAAAAACGTTGATCCGCCCAACTGGCAAACTTTGATTGAAGCGGGGTATCTGATGGATATCTCCGATCAACCATTCGTGAAGAATTACGACGACGCGGCAATCAAGGACGCCGGGTCCTACGATGGCAAGGTTTATGGGATCAACCTCGGCCGCGTTTCCTATAGCGGCATCTACTATAATAAAGATCTATTCGCCGCCAACAATCTTCAGGTTCCCACAACCTGGAGCGAACTCGTGACAGCGTGCGAGACCTTTTCAGCTGCGGATATCCCCTGCATGACTGCCGGTGGTAAAGATGGTTGGCCAATCTTCGTCGGCGCTTATGGTTTGATCGGTTCCATTTATCCAGACCAGGCCGCCCTGGTTGAGGGTCTTTGGACAGGCACGATCAAATGGGACGATGCCAAATCTATGGAGATGTGGGACAAGATGCAGGTTTATGCTCAGAACATGATGGAATCAGGTGCAAGTGGTATTGCGGGTGATGCAGCGCCTGGCCGCTTTGCCTCTGGCGCAGTCGCCATGTTCCCGGGCGGCACCTGGTACGCTTCGGCAATCGAAGAGGCCCAGCCGGCCTTCGAATGGGGCTATATCCCCTTCCCAGGCAGCGATAATCCAGACGATAACAAGTACCTGTTCGGGAAATATGATCAGGGTTGGGCGGTTGCAGACAAGACACAGAACAAAGATGCTGCCATGCTCTACCTGAGCGAGTTTTCTGATCCGGCGAACTACCAGGCCTTTGCCAATGCAGTAGGCTTTATCCCCACCCAGCCCAACGCCACCCTGGATACCCAGATCGGTACGGAAGTCGCACCCTATCTGGCTAATTTCCGTGTTGGTTATGAGCAGTACTGGGTTGCCCCCAAGGGCGCCGGCCAATACGCCAATCCCTTTGCTTCTTACTACAAACCTTTCGGAACCTTCGACGCGCCTCAAGAGTTGGCTCAAAAGGTTCAGGCAGACTTGCAGTCTGGTCTCGACGCCAACCAATAGATAAATAGTGTTTTCCCCTGGCAGGCTTCTCGCTCTTTGAGAAGCCTGCCTCCTAAAATCCAGATTGGAGGCAGAACATGATTGGCTATCACTTCGGCCGCGGGCGGGCAAAATGGACGCCTTACCTGTTTCTTGTACCCGGGATTTTTATTTACCTGCTCATTGCCCTGGGGCCATCACTGGCGACCAGTGTTTACTCGTTTACAGATGCAACCGGCATCAGAGGCGCACCAGTCAATTGGATTGGCCTGGATAACTTCCGGGAATTCCTCTTTCTTGGCCAGGCGTCAATTGATAACTACTCAGCACTTGGTCGGACACTGGTATTTTGCTTCTTTGTGACCACCATTCAATTTACCCTTGGGTTGATAGTAGCGGTTCTGGTTAATCAACGACTTAAAGGGACCAACTTTTTCCGAACGCTCTATTTCATGCCCGTGATCCTGGGCGCAGTCATCCAGGGCTTAATCTGGTCACTTTTCCTGTATCCATTGGGTGGTCCGGTCGCCAGGATCCTCGAATTCTTTGGCACCCGATCCGAGTTTTTTGGGGGACAGCCCACCGAGGCCTTTGCCTGGGTCATCGTCGTTCAGATCTGGGCCAATCTTGGCACGACCATGATCATCTTCATTTCAGGTCTGCAGACGATACCAGACGAGCTCTACGAAGCCGCCCGGATTGACGGCGCCAGCGGATGGCAGGTTTTTCGGAACGTTACCTGGCCTTTGCTGACACCCAGCGTCAACACCAACCTGCTTCTGAACATCATCGGTTCGCTCCAAGCCTGGCAGCTGTTTCTGGTATTAATCGGCTACCGGAATGGAACGCAAGTCTTAGGATACTTGATTTATGCAACTGGTTTTGGCCAGACATCTGGAAGTGTAACGAGCAGCTTCCGTCAAGGATATGCCGCAGCCGCTTCCATTGTCCTATTCTTCCTGGTTTTAATCCTGGGTCTGGCGACTCAAACTGCCTTGCAGCGTAGAGAAGAGAGGATTTTAGGATGAGTACTACCATGACACCCAAAGCTGCACCGTTAGTCAACGAGATTAGTGAAAGGCGGGTTAATTGGGGGCGGATCGTATCCTATCTGGCTCTGATCATCTTTGCGATCATTTACGCCGGGCCACTATTGATGCTGGTCAATACGGCCTTTAAGACCCTGCCATCCTTCATGAAAGATGCAGTCGCAGTCACTGAGAGCATCAATTTCGAGAATTTCGTGGATGCCTGGACCAAAGCTAACTTCCCTCGCTACCTTACCAATACGCTGGTCTACACGGTGTCTGCAACCGTGATTTATATTATCACTGCCGTGTTTGTTGCCTTCCCAATTGCCCGAGGTTATGTCAGAGGCGCAAACTGGATCTTAACCATGTTCGTGATCGCCTTATTTTTGCCACCGGCTCTGATCCCACAATTTCAGCTGATGTTAGGCCTGGGTTTATATAACAACCCGGTCGGGTATATTATGTTGTTTTTGACCAATCCGATCGGGATCGTAATCCTGGTAAACTACATTAAATCAGTGCCCAAGGAATTGGATGAGGCAGCAGCTCTGGATGGCTGTGGATACTTCCGATTTGTGACTGCAGTAGTGTTCCCATTAATTCAGCCCGCCATCGCCACCGTTGCTGTGCTGCACGCGATCGGTATCTGGAACGAGCTCATTCTACCAACCATCTATCTGACCAGCCAGGAATATTACCCGATCACGCGCGGGATGATCGTCTTTCAGGGTGTCTACGGTAGCAACTGGCCGACCCTGGCAGCCGCTGTCTTGATCATGACCCTGCCAATGCTGGCTATTTTCCTTTTGCTTCAACGCTATATCATTTCGGGCCTGACCCAAGGAGCAGTGAAAGGATAAGGTTGAAGGAAGTCTAGTCTTATCATTGTCTTGCCTAAGATACTGTTTGCCGTGATGAAGCCGGCCTCCATGGAATGATTGGGGGCAAGATGCCCCCAATCATGACTTACCTAGGTTGAATGATGTCACCTGCTGTCCGGATTCGAGATATCAAGACCATTTTGACCCAGCCGGGTCGATCACGTCTTGCCATTGTAAAGCTAATCACGACGGAACCCGGCTTGTATGGACTGGGGTGTGCGACCTTTACACAGCGGATTTTTGCTGTCCAGGCAGCAGTCGAACGCCATCTCAAACCTTTCCTGATCGGTCGCGACGTCGATCGCATTGAGGAAATCTGGCAGATGGCTATGGTCCATGGTTACTGGCGGAATGGTCCAGTGCTTAACAATGCCATCTCTGGCGTTGATCAAGCCCTGTGGGACATCAAGGGAAAACGCGCTGGTATGCCGTTGTTCCAGCTCTTTGGCGGCAAAACTCGTGAAGCGGCTGCAGTATATGTGCACGCCGACGGCCGCAATCCGCAAGAGGTTGAAGCCAATGTAAGGAAGTTCATCGAGCAAGGCTTCCGTTATGTCAGGGTTCAGATGGGCGGCTATGGGGGGCAACCGGTTGATTTGGTTAAGCCTGAGCATGCTCCAGAGGGAAATTATTTCGATCCAAGAGCGTACAGTCGCAACATGTTAAACATGATCGAGTACGTGCGCGGGCAAACCAATAATGCGGTTGAGCTGTTACACGACGTGCACGAGCGCTTATCACCAATCGATGCACTGCAGTTCGCCAAAGATGTTGAACCCTATAAACTGTTTTTTCTCGAAGATGTGCTGGCGCCGGAGGATATCGGCTGGTTCAAGACCATCCGCCAACAAAGTGCGACTCCGCTTGCAATGGGCGAGTTGTTTAACAACCCCCACGAGTGGCAGGGACTGATCTCGGAACGCCTGATCGATTTTATCCGAATTCATATCAGCCAGATCGGTGGGATTACGGCGGCGCGCAGTCTGGCCATTTTCGCTGGCGCATTTGGTGTTCGCACCGCATGGCACGGACCGGGTGACACCTCGCCGGTTGGGCATGCTGCCAATCTGCATCTTGATGTTTGGGCCCCAAATTTTGGCATTCAGGAGTGGTATGGTCCTTCGGAGCTTGAATATGAGATGTTCCCTGGCTTGCCTGAAGTTCGGAACGGTTACCTATACCCCAATGATCAGCCTGGTCTGGGAATCGATATCGATGAACAGCTGGCCGCCAAATATCCCTGTGAAGAAATCGTTGAGCAATGGACCCAAACACGGCTTCCGGATGGAAGCCCAACTCGCCCATAAAATTAAGGGATTAAATGAAAGTTTCACATAAATTCATTCCACGAAATTTCTCAGGTATCGTTTGTGGATAAGGAACTTGAAACTCTTTATCATTCAGCTGCGCCTCATTATCCGGAGTTAAAAGGCCAGGTTGCAGTAGTCACCGGAGCAGCCCAGGGAATCGGCCAGGGAATCGCTGTGCGCCTGGCCCATGAAGGAATGCGAGTTGTACTGGCGGATAAAGATCCGGAGGCATTGACAAATACCACCAACTTTCTGCGCCAGCTGGGTGCAATAGTTTTGGAGTTTGTCGGCGATCTTAGCCAATCGAATGTGATACAAACCCTCTTTGATAAAACCATCGAAACATTCCAGAGCGTTGATTTACTGGTTAATAATGCGGCCGATATACAACGCAGAAGATTGCTAGACGAACATCAAGCCTTGTTAGAACAGCAGTTAGCGACCAACATTCGGGGGCCGTATCTCTGCTCCTATCAGGCAGCCAAATGGATGCGCACAGGCAGCGGGGGCAGCATCATTCACATTTCATCTGTCGGAGCGCTGCGGGCCCATGAAAAAGGGCTTCCTTACGACGTCACCAAGGGTGCGATCGACGCCATGACGCGCGCTATGGCTATTGATTTAGCCGAGTACAACATCCGGGTGAACGCCATAGCCCCGGGTGTGACGCACACCTATCGATGGCCCGCCGCTGATCATCCCATTATTCAAACTGTGACCGAAAGGATACCCTTGCGGCGATTTGGAACGGTTTCAGATATCAGCGCGCTGGCAGCATTTCTGGCTTCATCCGAGTCAAGTTACATTACTGGTCAGATCCTTTACGTGGATGGTGGGATCACAGCACAATTGAGCCCGCCAGGAAACAGACTATGACCGTATCAATCCCGATGCGGCAATTATTGCATGGCTAAGCGATGCGGGTGCTCGAGAAGAATGCCCGCACAACGGAAATTCCAACTGCCTACTCGTTGGATTTTATTGCTTGAATAGAAAGGAGAACCTTCGATGAAAAAAATTGCGGTCCTCATGCTGATTGTATTCGTGATGAGCTTCCTGCCAGGCCTGGTCATACCGACCTCGGCTGGGACGGACATCCTGGCGGACTTTGAAGGCTTAACTACCCCCCTCGAATTCTTTGTCTTTTCTGGGAGTAGCAGTGTCACAACCACACCCATGACCGTGACTGACAGTGATCCACTGGCTCGGCCCGGCCAATCGGGGAATAACGACATTTTGGACGTTACCTATAACGTGTTTGATTTTGGCGGCTTTGGCCAGTCGTTTGAGGTGGCCGGTGCCCAGGACTGGAGCAACTACACATCGTTTGATTTCTGGTTCTTTGGCACCGGCAGCGGGTTTACTTACCAGGCCGAAATCTCTGACAATCGCTCTGACCCAGCTGTCGACACATCCGAACGCTTTGATTACGCATTCACGGACAACACCCCTGGATGGCAGTTAATCAGCATCCCCTTTACTGACTTCACACGCGCCACAGATTTCCAGCCCGGCGGCGCACCCAATGATGGTTTTACCCTTACTGAAATTTGGGCCTGGGCAGTTGTTCTGCCGCTGGGAGCGGACACGGTTTATTTCGATGACTTCGGCTTGGGCAGGACCCCAATTGATGATTTCGAGTCTGGGCTGCCAGCCGGCATAGATGGAAACGGTGTCGCAATCGGCTTCATAACTTTCAGTGATGGGAGTCCTGTCGCTATAACTACGACTGGCGCGTACCCAGCGCCTGTGCCTGGCGAAATGGCTGGCAACAATGTGCTCCAGCTAGACGCAAACGTTATCTCGTTTGCCGGTTTTGTGCACGCCTTTGAGAATGCCGCTGTGGATTCCTGGGTTTCTCAGGACTGGAGCACTTTTGAAGGGGTAAGCTTCTGGCTTTATGGCAACAACAGCGGCACTGACCTCTTCGTCGACCTGTTAGAAAATCGCAATCCCGGCTCGACCAGCGACGATGCCGAACGCTGGACAGTTGCCTTCAAGGATGACTTTTCCGGTTGGCAATACTTCGAGTTTCCGTTTGCCAGTTTCACTCGCAAGGAAATCGGCAATGGTGCGCCGAATGACGGCTTGAGCCTAACTGAGGTCCATGGCTGGGCCTTCGGCACACTTAACACTGGTGGACCTCGCATCTACTACCTTGATGATGTCGGGCTATATGGCGTTGCTGAGATTCCTGCCTTAGCAGTGAGCTTCACTTCCAACAACTATAACGTGCCTGAAGGCACCACCGGGCTTATCACAGTCAAGCTGAACCGGTCGATGACCGCCGAGGACCCGGCCCAGGTGTCGGTTGATTATGCTACCGAAGCTGGTACGCCCGTTCCAGACCGCGAGTACATTCCAACTGCGGGTACGCTGACCTTCATCAACGGTGGTCCTGCGGAGTTAAGCTTCGCTCTGCAAACTTTTGACGACAGTAAGTACGAGGGCGATGAGCGGGTGCTTCTGCGCCTTACCAACCCTGTCGATGTTGCGCCCGGCTTCATCCAGCAGGCCACAGGGACGATCGTCGACGACGATGCTTTTGATCCAAACCTGCTTGATGACTTTGAGAAAGGAATCAATTTATGGCACTCTTCGGCAGATGCCACACTCTCCATTCTGGAGATTGCTGGCGACGATAGTCAATCTCTGCCAGGCCAGGGCGCTTTTGAGAGTGTCCTAAAGGTCGTCACTCCTATCGAAGAGCCCAGTCCAAAACTTCAGAAGCAGCAAGCACGCGATATTTTGGATGTGCTGCTGCCCGCCAGCAACCGGATCACTAAATATCGTATCGAGAGTGCCATCCGACGAATCGAGCAAAGCCTGAATCCATCTTATTGGGAGAGTAGCTTCGTCTTGGATCAATATAGAGGCAGTCTTGTTTTTGTGCGCGAGCAGCAGGCGGTCTTAAATTTGATGTTTATTGCCGGTTCTAGGGCTCCCGAGTCTATTGAAGCGCAAAGAGCTATTGACCTGCTTGTTGCTGCTGATGAAACCCTGGCACAGGTTGCAATCAATCGTGCCACGATAAACGGTGGAACTGCTAGAGATATCGATAAGGCTGAACTTCAGTTGATTGAGGCACAGAACTCAGTAGCTGCAGGTCAGTTCTTCCGGGCCATTGGCCGCTATCGAAATGCCTGGTATTTTGCTACAAAATCTGTGCGAGGCATGGCGTTGGCGCCGACCACCTTTGGCAGAGACTTCGCCATCGGCCAGAACTGGAGCTTTAGCGATGGCCTTAAGTTTTGGTACTATGGCCAGAACACTGGCGACGTGATCACGGCTGAGCTGCTGGACAACCGCGCCCCAGATCCAGGCCCGGATGGCTGGTCGATGGTCTGGAATGATGAATTCAACAGTCCGGCGGGCACGCCGCCGAGTGCAGCTAAATGGGGCTACGAAATCGGCGATGGCTCCCTAAACGGCATTCCTGGCTGGGGTAATGATGAGTTGCAGTATTACAGCGACGATCCGGCCAACGCCGCCACTGATGGCAACGGCGATCTGGTGCTCACGGTCAGGGACGCGGATGGTTCCTTGCAGTGCTACTATGGTCCTTGCCAATACACCTCTGCCCGGCTTGTTTCGAAACACAAATCGGAATTTGCCTATGGGCGTATCGAAGCTCGCATACAAGTTCCCTCCGGAGGCCCCGGCCTGTGGCCTGCCTTCTGGAGCCTGGGTACGGATATCGATCAGGTCAGTTGGCCACAAACCGGTGAAATCGACTTCATGGAATACGTTAGCCGGCTGCCAACCGAGATTTTTGGCACGATTCACGGCCCCGGTTATTCAGGTGGACAGTCATACGGCAATGTATACGATTTCGGTGAGCCGGTCTCCAACGCATATCACACCTTTGCGATCGAATGGGAACCGGACCTGATCAAGTGGTATGTAGATGGAATCCTATACCACTCAGCCACCCCGGCCGACGTGTCTCCAAATCAGTGGGTGTTCAATGACCCGGTTTACTTGTTGTTAAACGTGGCCGTAGGCGGCAATTTTGGGGGTGCCGTAAGCCCGGATACAACCTTCCCACAGGAGATGCGGGTAGATTACGTACGGGTCTACCAGGGTCCGGATACGGCTGAACGCTTTGAGGCCAATTTTGTAGATGACTTCACCGGGTGGCAGGAAGTTACCCTGCCGTTCGACAGCTTTATGCGCAGCGCCATCCAGCCTGAGAGCGCTCCTAACGATGGTCTCGGCCTGACCGAGGTTTGGGGTTATGGCTTTAGGTTGCCTGAAGGGGGCATAACAACCGGACATCTGCTGTTCGATCAAGTACGTCTGATACAGCCTAGTGCTATCACGGTGACAAATACCGGCAACGATGGAGAAGGTTCGTTGCGACAGGCGCTGGCAAACATTGCCATGGATGGCATAATCACCTTTGACCCCGCGTTGGCGGGCGGCACCATAGCGCTTACTTCTGGCCCATTGGTCCCCAACGTTAGCGTCACTATTGATGCATCAGATGCGCCAGGTTTGTCCATCAATGGTGGTGGAACCGATCGAGCGCTCATCGTAAATGCTGGCCTGAACGTAAATGTCAGCAACCTCACAATAACCAACGGTTTTGGGTTTGAGCTGGCCGGAGGCGTGTTGAACAACGGCAACCTTGCCCTAAACCAGGTCATTTTAGCGAACAACCTGGTCACGACCAGCGGTAATGACTTCTGGAAGGGAGGTGGCGGCATCTATAACGGTGATGGCAGTACCCTTTTACTGACCGACAGCACCGTCCGTGATAACAGTGTCAGTGGTGGTCCGGGCGGCGGCGTGTATGGCTACTTTAACTCAGTCGTCACGATCGAACGCAGTACACTTAGTGGGAACAGCGCCAGTGATGTCGGCGGCGGAATTCGCTCGCTTGGCAATATCGCCATAGCCAACAGTACGATCAGTGGAAATGCCTCAACGGGCTGGCATGGCGGTGCGATCTTCCATACCGACGGCGTTATGAACATTCTTAACAGCACTATCGCCAACAACACCGCACCACCAAGCACCACTGGTGGCGTCTTTGTCGGCACGTTCACCGCCGGCGCTCCGGATCTAACTCTGGTCAACAGCATTGTGTCGGGCAACTCGGATGTCCAATGCTTTGTCGGGTACTTTGGTCCTGGAGTGCCTGAACTGATCTCGGGTGGGCACAACATCGCCAGTGATGGCTCATGCAATCTGAGCGCGTTTGGGGATCAGCCGGGTACTGACCCCCTACTCGACGCCCTGGCAAATAACGGGGGGCCAACATTGACACAAGCTTTACTTCCCGGAAGTCCAGCACTGGATGCGGCCGACGCTTCGGTTTGCCCAGCCACGGATCAACGCGGCGTCACACGTCCGCAAGGTTCAGGTTGCGATATTGGGGCGTTTGAGGCGGTAGTACCATAATCCTGGGCCCTGACGGACTGCTATAATAAAACTCGCCTGGCTTCCTCCTTGAGCGAATGCCTTCTCGCTCGAGGAGGAAGCACCAAATCTTAAATCTTCAGTTTAAGTCTCCCGTTGGGCCGGGTTTCCCCCCGAACAATGAACACCTTCTAGTTGTGGAGTAAGGAGAATATCTATGCTTGCCGGTTTGCACTCGCGCTACTCGATTTTTCTTATCATGGTTTTATTGCTGACAGCCTTAGCTGCTGGTTGCAGCGTAATCTCGCCCACCGTACAGCCCACCCCAATCGCTATTCCGGAGGGATGGAACTTAGTCTGGCATGAAGAATTTGATGGCGAGTCAATTGATCCAGAAAATTGGACCTTTGATCTCGGTGCCGGTGGTTGGGGAAATGGTGAAGCGCAGTATTACACCTCCCGCCCGGAAAATGCCCGCCTGGAAAACGGCATGCTGGTGATCGAGGCCAGGCAGGAGAAATATGAAGATTCCTACTACACTTCGGCACGCTTAAAAACTCAGGGCCTGCAAAACTTCCAATATGGCCGGTTGGAAGGCCGCCTCAAGGTCCCCGTTGGTAAGGGTTTGTGGCCTGCATTCTGGATGCTCGGTTCCAATTTCAACGGTAGCAATTGGCCCGATTGCGGTGAGATTGATATCATGGAATACATCGGCAAGGAGCCGGATCTGATCTTTGGCACTCTGCATGGACCGGGTTATTCCGGAGCGATGGGAATCAGTCAATGGAACCGGCAAACCTATAATATTGCGGATGACTTCCATACGTATGCTATCGAGTGGGAACCAGATGAAATTCGCTGGTATTACGACGACGTACAGTATCACACGGTAACCCGAGCAGATGTTGGGGAGCGGGAATGGGTTTTTGACCAGCCTTTCTTTTTTATATTGAACCTGGCAGCAGGTGGACAGCTGCCAGGCCCGATTGGCCTGGACACAGTATTCCCGACCCAGTACTATGTGGATTATGTCCGAGTGTATCAACGCTGATTCGATCCGGCAATCCATTCTATAAATGATTTTGCCACAAAATCATCTGAATGTTTCCGGGACTTATCACGGGAAAGATCTATGCAAACCTATTCACTAAACGGAAATAATCACTTTATTATTCGGGACTACCAGAAGCAAAGGGCTTTCTCCAACACCTTTCCGGGTATTGCCGGACCGATGGGGATCCCAATGTGGGTCTTCTACGTCAATCGCGGCCAGGCGATCACCAGTTTTGGTGTGGAGAATAAAGACCATCCAATCATGGAGTTTCAACCTGCCAACAAGGCTTACCAGTTGACTCCCTATTTAGGGTTTCGGACTTTTATCAAGCTCCTGAAGAATGAAGGTGATGTGATTTACGAGCCATTTTCAGCAGGTGGGAGGACTGGTGATCAGCGAATGATCATCAGCCTCAACGAGCTGGAGATCCAGGAGCAAAATACCTGGCATGGCTTACAAGTTGAGGTAGTATATTTTATCCTGCCGCAGGAAAGGATTGCAGGCCTTGTTCGACAAGTTCGCATTACCAATCTGGCAGGTGAACCAGCCAGCCTGGAAATTTTGGATGGTTTGCCGGTTGTCATCCCTTATGGGGTCCCCAACCGGGATTTGAAAGAAACCAGCCGCACGGTTGAAGCCTGGATGGAGGTAAGTAACCAATCGAAAGGGATGCCTTTTTATCGTTTACGTTCAACCCTTGGAGATACAGCGGAAGTGAGGCCGATTGAGGCTGGTAATTTTGCCCTTGCCTCCGCTGGTCACGGGGAACAAGTTCACCGGCTTGAGGTGATCGTAAACCCGGAAACTGTATTCGGGCCAGACACTTCTCTATCCTTTCCCGCGAATTTTGAACATCACTCGCTTGCTCATCTGCTAAAATTGCCCCAGATAGCCGGTGGAAAAACACCTTGTGCATTATTTGGCCATGCCGCCAGCCTGGCCCCAAACGAATCGGTAATGCTTTATAGCGTATATGGGCATGCTGGCACTTTGGAGTTGTTAAACCAGGTTGCGCCGCAGTTCGCCTCCCCCCTCTACCTGAAAGGTAAACGAAAGGTGGGAAACGATCTAGTTAAAGATTTAACCCGACCGGTCACGACCCATACCAGTTCATCGGTATTCGACGCATACTGCCGGCAGACTTTTCTGGATAACATTCTGCGAGGCGGTTGGCCCGTTCACCTGGGCAGTCCCGAAAAGCCGGTAACCTATCATCTTTATTCCCGCAAACATGGTGATCCTGAGCGAGACTACAACGCCTTTTATCTGGCACCCGAATTCTACTCGCAGGGTAACGGGAATTACCGCGACGTTAATCAAAACCGCCGCTCTGAAGTCTGGTTTGATCCTAAAGTTGAAGACACAAATGTACGCTCCTTCATGAGCCTGATCCAAGCAGACGGTTACAATCCATTAGTGGTAAAGGGTAGCTTTTTTTGGATCCAGTCACAGGCTCAAGATTCGATCCTTAAGCTGGTTGTTCAGCCTGAGCGGCTAGAACCATTCCTGAAAGAGCCCTTCACTCCCGGAAGCCTGCTTAAGTACCTCGATCAAAATGGGATTAGTCTTCGCATCCCTACGATTGACTTCTTGCACACCACCCTGGAGGCAGCCGAACAGTATTTTGAGGCCGAATTTGGCGAAGGCTACTGGGTCGATCACTGGACATACAACCTGGATTTAATTCAAAGTTTTCTAAACATTTATCCAGATCGAATTGAAGCATTGCTTTTCAACCGGGACGATCTTCCGTTTTTCGATAGCCCGGCGTTTGTGCAGCCGCGCTCCCAAAAAACAGTTTTGGTTGATGATCAGCCTCGCCAGTATAAGGCCGTGGTTTGGGACGAAGAAAAAGCCGCCTTGATCGCAACCCGGCGGGATCAGCCAAACTTAATGCGTTCCAATAATGGCAAGGGGCCCATCTACCGGACAACCCTGTACACCAAATTGGTGTTGCTGAGTGTGATCAAATTCGCAACCATGGATCCCCTGGGCATTGGGATTGAGATGGAGGCTGATCGTCCAGGCTGGTGCGATGCTTTGAACGGTCTCCCTGGGTTGTTTGGCTCTTCCCTGCCTGAAACATTTGAGCTGGCCCGGTTATTAAATTTTCTGCTTGACCATCTTCCCGCAAACGCATCAGGCTCCATCAGCTTGCCCGTAGAAATCATTGAGCTTTTACAGGCCACGGTAGCCAGCCTGAAAACTTACCTGGTTTCTGGTGATGCAGCAGGAAGAGATTTTATCTATTGGGATTCCGTTTCAAGCGCTCGAGAAGCTTATCGCCAGAAAATCCGCTTCGGCTTTGAAGGATCAAATTCGATTTTAACCAGCCAGGAACTGGCAGATAGCCTGTCACTTTTCCGGCAAAAAGTGGAGGCTGGTATCTCGCTGGCTATGGCGATTAATGGCGGTATCCCGCCTACCTACCTCTTTTTCCCCATCGAGAGCTACCAACTCTTAAGAGGTGGCGATGGAGAATTACTAAAGGATGACGATGGGCGTCCTTATGTCCGTGCCCTCCGCTTCCAACACAAGGTTTTACCCTCGTTCCTTGAAGCGCCAATGCGAATGCTCAAAATACTGCCAAACACCCACTCAGCCCAGCAACTCTACCAGAAGATCAAGAGCAGCGGATTGTTCGATCAGGTGCTAAAGATGTATAAAACCAATATATCTCTTGAAGCTCAGCCCCTTGAGATTGGCCGGTTAAGAGCGTTTACACCCGGTTGGCTGGAGAATGAATCCGTTTTCCTGCATATGGAATATAAGTATCTGCTGGAGATTCTGAAGGCAGGGCTATATGAAGAATTTTTCGATGATTTCCGGAATGCATTGATTGCATTTCAAGACCCAGCTCGATATGGTCGCAGTCCGCTTGAGAACTCTTCTTTTATTGTGAGCAGTGCTCATCCAGATCACAGCCTGCATGGAGCGGGTTTTGTAGCCCGCCTGACTGGTGCAACGGCTGAGTTTTTAAGTATCTGGACGTTGATGATGGCCGGCCCGCAACCTTTTAGCATGCAAGATGGCCAGCTTTCCCTCCAGTTCCAACCGGTATTGCCGGGTTGGTTATTTGATGAAGATGGAAGTTTAAGCTTCACATTTTTAGGTCAATGCAAAGTAACTTATCATAACCCTCTACGCCTGGATACCTTTGAGAATACTGCCATTATAAAGTCCTTGAAAATCTATTTTGATGAAGAATGCGTTGAAATCTCCAGCGATACCATTTCCCCGCCATACGCAGAATTAGTGCGGGAAGGCCAGGTCAGGCAAATCGAAATATTCTTAGCAGCTGGATAACCTTCGGACGGAAAGGTCTTATGGAATCGAAATATTTTTCTCACTGGAAGTTCATTGACAACCGCGGAACGTATGAATTGAGCGCACCGCATCATTCGAACCATCTCTATTTCCCTCTCGTAAACGATGCCGGGATGATGTCAGCCATCACGCCGCTCCTAAACGGGGATGTGAAAGCCGGGCAGCACTTGTTCCTAACACCGCCTGTATCAGTAGAGGATTTGCATAATAACCGCTCTGGTAGAAATTTTTGGGCTACCATCGATGGCATTGGTCCCTGGTCAGCGACAGGCAATTCCGCTAAACAAATCGCCCAAAATTTCTCTGGGGTTGAAGATGATATGGTTGCTCTTCAAGCCGGGTTTCTCTGGCACAAAATAACCCGCTCAAATAATAAAATCGGATTGCGCGCAGAACTTACCAATTATGTACCTGCATCAGAAGATCGGGTCGAGTTGATGGCCGTGCGCCTCACCAATATCTCCGATCATTCAATTGATTTCACTCCAACAGCTGCAATCCCCATTTTTGGCCGTTCAGCCGACAATCTACGGGATCACCGTCATGTAACCGCTCTGCTGCAGAGGATCACTTGCACGGGTTACGGGGTTGAGGTCTGCCCAACTCTCTCTTTCGATGAGCGCGGTCACCAGCCTAACCAAACCGTCTATGCCGTTTTGGGTTTGGAGGTCGATAATATTCCACCCCAAGGTTACTTCCCAATAGTGGATGATTTCATTGGAGAAGGGGGCAGCCTGGATTGGCCCAAAGAGGTTGTAGGGCCTGGTCGGGACATCGCACTGGCTGGGCAATCTTTTGTAGGCTACGAGGCATTGGGGGGCCTGCGGTTTGCAGAATGCAGCCTGGGTCCCGGACAATCCAAAACCTATTTGCTTATCCTGGCGATCCTTCCCGACAAATCTTCAACCGATGATTTGGTTCAAAAATATGGATCTCCCGAAAAATTTGATCAATGGCTGGAAAGCACAAAAGAATACTGGCAGCAAAAGCTGCAGAACTTAGCTTTTCAGACGGCCGATCATCAGTTTGATGTGTGGTTGAAATGGGTCGGAATCCAGCCCACTCTCCGGCGCATGTTTGGAAACTCGTTCTTGCCTTACCATGATTACGGGAGAGGCGGCCGCGGCTGGCGTGATCTCTGGCAAGATATCTTGAGTTTGTTGATCATGGAAAGCGGGCCGGTTGACCAGCTTTTGGTCGAGAATTTTGCCGGAGTACGCATAGATGGCAGCAATGCTACGATCATTGGCAGCCGCCCGGGCGAGTTTAAGGCCGATCGGAATAATATTCCCCGTGTTTGGATGGATCACGGCGCCTGGCCTCTTCTGACCACCAAATTGTATGTCGATCAGACCGGCGATCTGTCATTCCTGCTCAGGGATCAGGTTTATTACAAAGATCATTTTACTGATAGAACTCGATCCAGGGACGCTGATTGGTCGCTTTCTCAGGGCACTCAACAAAGAACCTCGTCTGGTGAGATTTACCGGGGTACCATTCTCGAGCATCTGCTCGTGCAGCACCTGACCGCGTTTTTCAATGTTGGTGAGCACAACCTGATCAGGTTGGAGGGCGGAGATTGGAATGACGGTATGGACATGGCGGCTGAGCGTGGGGAAAGCGTGGCATTTACAGCAATGTATGCTGGCAACCTTCACGCACTTGGTGAGCTGGTCGAGGAGCTTCAAAAACTTGGGCGGGAGAGGGTTGAACTGGCTGCTGAGCTTGCCAGCCTGCTGGATACACTCTACGATCCTATCGATTACAAGTCACAGGCTGCCAAACAGCAGCGGCTGAAGCAATATTTCAACAGTACCCACCATACCGTCACTGGAAAGACCATTTCGGTCAGCTTGTCTGACCTGGCTGCAGATTGTTTTGCCAAAGAAAGCTGGCTGGCAACGCATATCCGTCAAAAAGAGTGGATCACGACTCGGGATGGCCATGGCTGGTTTAATGGATACTATGATAATGATGGTCGCCGTCTGGAAGGCGAAAACCCGCTGGGTGTGCGAATGACGCTGACCGGACAGGTTTTTCCTCTAATGGCGGGGATTGCTACAGATGAACAAACCAGGGCAATGATCCAATCGATTGATCGTTATTTGTTCGATTCGAGCGTCGGCGGGTACCGTCTGAACACCGATTTTAAAGATGTCTTATTGAACATGGGACGTTGTTTCGGCTTCGCTTATGGCCACAAGGAGAATGGCGCCATGTTCAGCCACATGGCGGTGATGTATGCGTATGCGCTCTATCAGCGTGGTTTTGCTCGCGAAGGCCACGCGGTGCTCGAACTCATCTACCAGCAGAGTGCGAACTTTCCGGTTAGCCGGATGTATCCGGGGATTCCGGAATATTTCGACGCTCGAGGCCGGGGCGTTTACACTTATCTGACCGGTTCGGCAAGCTGGTACTTGTTGACTCTGCTGACTCAGGCTTTCGGTATTCGCGGCCAGCTGGGGGATCTGCTGATTTCTCCTCAACTCGTGCAACAGCAGTTTGATAATTCTGGGCAGACCAGCGTCAGGACGCGGTTCGCAGACCGCAATCTGGTGATTACTTACCATAATCCCGACCGGATTGACTTCGGCAGTTATCGGGTGGACCGTATCACGCTCAACAACCATGAGCTTGGAGGTGGCGACTCTACCGGAACGTGTATAATCCCCAGAGATCAACTGACCAATCTTGAACCTGTTCAGGTGCATCAAATAAACATCTGGCTGGCAGCGAGATAATTAGAGACCACGGTAGGAAACCTATGAATACAGTCAAGCAAATCTTCCCCGCTGATTTTATCTGGGGGGCGGCCACCGCAGCTTATCAAATTGAGGGCGCCTGGCAGAAAGATGGCAAAGGCGAATCCATCTGGGATCGATTTTCACACACCCCTGGCAAGGTAAAGCATGGGGATACTGGTGATATTGCCTGCGATCATTATCATCGCTGGCCTGAAGATATCCAACTCATGAAGTCCATTGGACTGAAGGCTTACCGCCTATCAATTGCCTGGTCCAGGATTCTGCCGGCAGGAAGAGGGCAGGTCAACCCAGCAGGATTAGATTTTTACGAACGCCTGGTTGACGCGCTCTTGGAAGCAGAAATTATCCCAATGGTTACCTTGTTCCATTGGGATTTGCCTCAAGCGCTCCAGGATGAGGGTGGTTTTGCCTCCCGTTCGGTAGTTGAAGCATTTATCGAATATGCGGGTCTGGTGGCTGGTCGCCTGGGGGATCGAGTCGGGCACTGGATCACCCATAATGAACCCTCTGTATATGCTTACGTCGGACATACTTTTGGCCACCACGCCCCTGGCCTTACGCGACCCGATCTCTCCTTGCAGGTTGCCCATCATTTGCTGCTTTCCCATGGTTTGAGTATCCCGGTGATTCGTGAAAACAGCCCTGGAGCCCAGGTAGGTATGGCTGTGAATGTCAATTTCAACCTGCCGGCTTCAGCCAGTCACTACGATTATCAAGTCTGGCAGTACGAATACGGCCTCTGGACGCGCTGGTTTCTCGATCCTCTATATGGCCGAGATTACCCCCCCGACCTGGTAAAATACGCCACCCAAAAACAATTTTTGCCACCGGACGGCCCATCATTCATACATGCTGGGGATATGGCAGCTATTGCCACACCGACCGACTTCCTGGGAGTAAATTATTACACCCGCCAGGTCAGCCGGAATGAGGAAATTCCTCCCGATCAAAATCTGCCGCCTTCGGTCATTCAAGCTCCATTGAACGACTCTGACTGGCAGGAAATGGAAGATTGGGAAGTATATCCGGATGGGTTGTTTAATGTTTTGACCTGGCTGCAATTTGAATATCAGCCGCCGATGATCTATATCACTGAAAACGGAGCCAGCTGGTCTGATGGACCGGATGATAATGAACGCGTGAAGGATACCCGTCGAATAGATTTCTTGCAGCGTCATTTTATCGCTGCACACCGCGCGATCCAAATTGGCATCCCGCTCAAAGGCTACTTTGTCTGGTCCTTGCTGGATAACTTTGAATGGGGATACGGATTCACACAGCGCTTTGGTTTGATCTGGGTGGACTTCAAAACAGGCCGTCGTATTCTCAAAGACAGTGGCCAATGGTACCGCCAGGTGATTGAGCAGAACGGCCTTTAGCCTTTGGGGCGAAGCTAAATAACCCGAGTTTGGCCTAACTTATAATATCAACCATCAATGACGTGCGGAATTTCTACAATCGCGCCCCCCTGCCTGCTGAAGGCCACAGAGGCTGGATGACTGATCCGGCACTGGACAGAAGATAAGTCCCGCTGATCGCTTTTCGCGAGCACTATACACAATTCATATTGCCTGCCTAATCTGGTATCATCAGCTCTAATCACAGCAACGATTTTGAACTCCCCAGCAGACGGTGGCGGGGGTTAAGTTTTGGAGGGTATCCTATGGAAATCAGCGTTGCTCTCGGTGGCGGGGGAGCCAAAGGAGCAGCCCATATCGGGGTATTAAAAACCTTGGACCAGCATGGTTATCAGATCAAAGCTCTGGCTGGCACCAGCGCGGGTGGGATCATTGGATCGCTCTATGCGGCTGGCTACCACCCCACCGAAATATTCGAACGTTTTCAAAAAATTGAGACCAGCTCCCTGTATAGCCGTCGCCCTGGCGACGGTCCATCCCTTTTAGGTGTGTCTGGGATCAATCACATCCTGACTGAAATGCTGGATAAGCGCAGCTTTGATGACCTGAAGATACCCTTTGTCGTCACTGCGGTAGATTTAATCACCGGTCAAGAAGTTATTTTGAAGAAAGGCCGGGTGGTCGATGCTGTTCTGGCGACCATGTCCGTGCCAGGAATCTTTCCACACCAGGAATGGGGCGGCTACCATCTGGTAGACGGCGGACTGCTCGATCCCATTCCTGTTGCGCCTGCCCGGGCTTTGGCTCCCCATCTGCCGGTAGTTGCAGTGGCACTCTCTCATTTGGTGCAGGTAGACGATCCAGAATTTTCTCCACCCAAATTTCTGGCGCCGGAACCTTTGCTGCAACAGATCGCCAGGCTGCGGGTTGCTCAGGCATTCAATATATTCTTGCGGTCTGTGGATATAAGCAGTTGTGCCCTGGCCGAACTGCGGCTAAAAATTGATAAGCCAGAAGTTCTAATCCGCCCTCCTGTAGCTGCAATCGGGCTGCTCGATAAGGTTGATGTAGCTGAAGTGGCCAGGCTGGGCGAACGCGCAGCTGAGGAAGCCCTCCCTCATCTCCAGGCAGCTTTCAATTGGACCGCCAGGCTGCGCCGCTACATACCCAGGTTCTCTGATTGAGCGAGGTTTAGAGTCAGGTCCCTAAACTTAGGGCGCACATTACTTTCCCGCAAGCAAATAGTAGCTATAAATCTGGTGCTCTATTTAACTTGCCACCGGCAAAACCAAGCGCACCCGCGTATACTCTCCCGGCTCACTATCTACAGCCATTGAACCGCCAATCACCGCCATCATGGTACTATGCAAACCCAACCCCTGGCCACTGTTTTGGTCAGGCACTGTAACAGGTTGATTCTCGCCAGCGATCCCACAGCCATTATCCTCTATCAGCAGTTCCAGACCGCCTGCCAGCCTGAGCTGGATCGAGAGCCCGAGCGGCAGCGTGCTCTCTGATGGGCGGGCATGGCTGGCTGCATTTCGAACCGCCTCGCGGGCAGCATAAAACAGCACCTCGCCCATGAAACCTGGCAGTTTCTGAAAAACAGCTAAAGCTTCCGTTTGGAAGTCCATGGAGATCTGGGCGAAGACGCCTGCCAGTTCATTTTCCACTACGCTTCGCAACGCCCCTGCCAAGCCAAGCCGGGCAAGTGGTTCCGGCTGGCTGGATGGCATGGCGCGCAGCAGGTTCGAGATCCTCCGATGTATTGCTGCCAGCTGTTCGATAATCTCAAGAACAGCCTGTTTCTGAACGTGATCTTCACTGGATAAACTTAACATGGCGGTGTGCAGCTGAGGTAAGACGTCATCATGCAGGGTCCGCCTGGTTTGCTGGTCAACTACCTGGCTTTGGGCCAGGCGCTGACGCTGCAAGCTCATTAAGCGCCTGGCCATTTCTGCGCTGGCCTGGGCGTCGATAAGGCGTTCGCCGGCCAGTCGGGCAATCTCGATCTCTTCCTGGCTGTACAGGCCGCCATCCTTTTTCGCGCCCAGCAGAATCAACCCGGTCAGACCCCGTTCTCCCCACAGAGGAACCGCCCAAATTGCCCCTCCATACAGGTCTGCCTCTAGCGGGAGTGCTGAGGCTTGGGGCGATTCAAAACGTTGCCCCAGCTCCGCAACCGGAAGGCGCAATCCGTTATCAAGTGCAGCGGGATAGAATACAGGCCGGCCTGAAAATGGCGCTAAAGCACCCAGCGCGATCAGTGTTCCAGATTTGGCTCCCAACACATCCGCGCACAGCGCTCTAAAAGGGGACTGGACATCAACATCGACGTCCGGCTGGTATTCGAGCGTCTCGTCCACTTCCGGTTGGCCTGTCAAACGCTCATACATTCTGGAACTGGTAATAAAAGGCCGCAGGCTGGTGAACAGGCGGTCCTGCTCAGCATAGGCGCGCCAACCCAGCATCGCAAAGAAAACCGTCATCAAAACTGTAGAGAGCAGTAAGCTGTAGATCGACCGCAAGCCCAACACCTGGCTGCCTGCCACGATTACTCCATACCCAGCTGCCAAAATAATCGCCCGCCGCCAGTAACGCATCAAACCGCGCCTGGGCAGGCTTTTGCCGGTAAAAAGCTCATAGGCTACCATCGCCTGTCCCAACAACAAAACCGCAGCGGCAATCAATCCCGCAATCAACAAATCGAATAGACCAACTGCTCCTATCATTTGCTGGGTGAAGATCCCGTGCTGGGCATTTTGGATGATCCAGATCATGATCCAACCAACTAATAAACCCACGACTAGCAAGACATAAGACGCAGCAAACAGCCAGGGGCGGGCGCGCTTGCGCGCCTGCACGCCTGACCAACGTTCTGTTGGACCTGGCTGCCGCAGCACACTCAAAGCCAATCCGTTGCACAGTAGAATGTAGATCGGATAGATCAAAATCAGCACGGGCAACCCGGCCAGCGAAAAAGTAGCGTTTAGCTCGAAATCTGCCAGTTGAGTCAGTGAAGGCAGCGGGTTATCAAAGATGAGCAGTCCAACCAGGCCTGCCAGCATGGCACTTACACCAACCAACCAGGGCCGTTGGCGGCGGTGCAGCCTGGAGGAGCGGCTTTCCCAATAACCCCCGTACCACAAAATCACAAGATACCAGGCGAATGGCAAGAACAGGACAGGCAGCCAGCCGGTGCGCCACCAAAAATTCATACCCAGGCTTATCTCGGTCGGACCGTATCCCAGAATCGCCGAATGGCTAAGAAAGAACACGCTCCCCAACAATAGCCCGCCCGCTGCCAGCCAGATACCCCAGGAGCGACGTTCTGCGTTTAACACTACGGTCAGCCCCAGCCAGAGCTGCAAAACGGTGTTAAACAAAGACATCGCTAGAATCGCCCAATCCAACCAGACTATAGCCGTCATTGCCAGACCACCCATTCGCCGCGCTCGTCCATTACTCGGGGCGTCCCATCCTCATCCCAGGCAATCAGGCGGCCCGTCTTCACAATTAGCGCAGCCCGAGTTCGAGCAATCTTTTCATCTGTAGCAGTCTCGCTCAACCCCCAACAGGCATAAATCTGGCCATTGGTGCGAGAGATCGTGCGCTTATCCCGAAAACCCATCCGGGCCGCGATTTGCTCATTGGTCATGCCCGCAGCCAACATACCGGCCACCATCTGCTCGTTACGCTCTAATAATGCCATCGGCGATTGTTCGTCTTTATGACGCACCGCTTGTACGCGGGCCTCAATCTCTGGATCAATGAAGGACCGCCCCGCAGCCGCATCCTGCAATAATGGAACGATCATCTCAGGCAGCAGGTAATTGGATTTGCGCACGTAGGCATAATGGCTCAGGATACCGGATTGGCGAAAATCCCGGTAGTAGGCATCTTCATCCTGGATGGAATAGAATACGACCGGCATACGGGGAAATTCGCGCCGGATAGCAACTGCCGCCTGAATACCATTCATCTCACCCGCCAGCTGTACATCCATCAGAATGACATTCGGCAGTCTGGCCTCCTGTTCGGCTGCTGACAGGCAGTAACTAAAAGCTTTTTCGCCGCTGGAACAATTATGAACAATATCCGCCTTACCAGTCCCCTCCAACCCCGCTTTCATAGCCTGCCGAAGTTTTTGATTGTCTTCAACCAATTGTATAGCCAACCTGTTCACCGACACCCTCCTGCCCTGTCAGGCTGGCCTGCCAACCTGCTCAACATCTTTGTCACATTTCACAGACGCTCCCCTGGGTCGATCTCTCATATCTTGCAGCCAATCAGACGTTCTGTCAAGCACCCAGGTGCCTGAATCTGGGTATTCAGACAGTCGCTTTAGTCGTCACCAAGATCTAAAATCGAGTTACAAACCTTCAAATAGGACCTGCTTAGAAAACTCCTGATGGGGGTTCTTGTCCCGTTTTTTGGTCAACGACGAGATGATCAAGAATGTTGTATTGTTCAATAGAGAAAGGATGTTGACATGGGGAACCGACTGAAAGTCAAAATGATTTTACCCGCATTAACTGAGGCGAAAAGCCCTTATTGGCGTCCCATCAAGTACGCGCTTTTTCCCCCTTTGGGGCTGGCGACGCTGGCTGGTTATCTGGACGAGGATGACCACATCACCATCCAGGACGAGCATGTTGAAGACCTTGACCTGGGGGATGAACCTGATCTGGTGGTGATCCAGGTATATATTACATCCGCCTACCGGTCCTACGAACTGGCCGATCACTACCGCAGCAAGGGGGCTTATGTCTGTCTCGGAGGACTGCATGTAACCTCCAATCCTCAGGAAGCTGCCCAACATGCCGACACGATCTTCTTGGGGCCCGGCGAGGATACCTGGCCTGTTTTTCTTCAAGATTGGCGCGCCGGACATCCCAGGCAACGCTACCGATCTCATATCCGAACCCTGGTCGGCTTGCCGCCAATTCGGCGGGATTTGATCAAACGACATTTATACCTGGTGCCAAATTCAATCGTTGTCTCGCGCGGCTGTCCCCATACCTGCGATTTTTGTTATAAGGAGGCTTTCTTTCAGGGCGGGAAATCTTTCTACACCCAGGAAGTTGACGCAGCCTTGAGGGAAATCGAAAGGCTGCCAGGGCGCCATTTATATTTTCTGGATGACCACCTGTTCGGTAATCCTCGTTTCGCAGCTGCTCTGTTTGACGGCATGCAGGGCATGGGACGATTATGGCAGGCTGCCGGCACTGTTGCAACTATACTTAAGCCTGGGTTAATGGAGAAAGCCTCCGCCAGTGGATTGCGCAGTCTGTTTGTAGGTTTTGAAACTCTGCATGCAGGCAACTTGGTTGCCCAGAATAAAATCCAAAATCTTCACAAAGACTACCAGGCTGCCATCAAGCGCTTACATGATTTGGGAATAATGGTCAATGCCAGCTTCGTGTTCGGCATGGATGAGGATGACGAAACGGTGTTTCAACGCACGGTTGAATGGGCGATCCGGCAGGGCATTGAAACAGCCACCTTCCACATTCTGACCCCCTACCCAGGAACAGTCCTGCATACCCGTATGAAAGCGCAAGGGCGGATTACCAGCTGGAATTGGGATCGTTACGACACTCGCCATGCTGTCTTTCAACCACTCAAAATGAGCCCTGAAACTTTGGAAGCCGGATATTGGCAAGCTTATCGCGATTTTTATCGGTGGGGATCTATCTTGAATTCCGCCTGGACAAAAGAAAGCCTCGGTGGCAAGCTGCGCCATCTGGCTTATACAGGTGGTTGGAAAAAGTTCGAACCGGTTTGGGATTGGGTAATTCGAGCCAGGCGGGTCACCCGCTGCTTGCCCCTGTTGGAGACAGTTCTGGCCGGGTCTGGCAGGCATACACCAGCCAAAGACCGCCATGCTCAGCTTAAGCCACAGCAATTCCTATGAGTTAACGAGCGTTTAAGAGCTTGATTGTTTAGCGCTCGCCTCAAAAACCGAACAACATAATATTTAATTTTACAAAATTTAATTGGTGCCCTGCGCCCATTCCCCGGATTCGCATGATGAATGCGGTACAATTCAAGCAAATTGGGAGTGGGAGCAAGTATGGAAAAACCTCAGATATTGCTGACGAACGACGATGGCATTCGCTCACCTGGATTGTGGGCGGCAGCCAGCGCGCTCTCAGAAATTGGCTATGTGAATGTTGCTGCGCCGCGCGATCAGTTTTCTGGCGCCGGACGCAGTATGCCGATCACATCAGATGGTGTCATTGAGATCAAAGAAGTTGTGGTCAATGGAAAATCCTGGCAGGTCTATGCGGTTGGCGGCACACCTGCCCAGACCGTGCAACATGCAATCCTTGAAATTTTGAGTTCTACCCCAGCATTGATTGTCTCTGGCATCAATTACGGAGAGAATGTTGGCACTGGAGTGACCGTATCGGGCACGGTTGGGGCTGCCTTAGAAGGGGCTTCACTTGGGCTGCCTTCACTCGCCATATCCCTGGAAACCGAACAGGAACATCACCTTTCCTATTCCGATGAGGTGGACTTTTCGACTGCAGCCTATTTCACTAAACTCTTTGGCCAGATGCTGTTGGAAAAACGTTTTCCCCCGGATGTCGATGCCCTAAAAGTTGATGTCCCAAAAGACGCTACTCGGGAAACTCCCTGGGAGGTAACCCGCATCTCTCGCAAGCGCTACTTTGAACCGGTGCCACCTCGCCGTCCATCCTGGGATACCCCCGCATTGATCGGATACCGGCTGAGCACCGACCCCGATCAGGATCGTACCGACACAGATTCCTATGCTCTCAGAGTGAAAAGAGTCGTGTCCGTTACGCCCCTCAGCCTGGACATGACCTCCAGAGTCGATTTGGAAGCGATCGAGCGCTTGCTGCGTGCACCAAACGACACATAAGCGTGGCTGTTCTAGGTTTCACGCAGAATAGCCAACATACGGGCATGAATCTCTGGGTTCCCTGCCAATAGTGACGTTTGGGCCGACGAATTGGCCACAAGATATTCCGGATTACCGCTCAGATTCGTGACAACTGCACCGGCTTCCTGGGCAATGAGCCCTCCCGCCGCAATATCCCAGCTGTTCAAACGCAATTCCCAATAACCATCAAACCGTCCAGCTGCCACATAACACAGATCCAGCGCTGCAGAGCCCAACCGCCTTACGCCTTGAGAGCGCAAAGCAAATTGGGCATAATGATCCAGATTGTTATCCGGGTTGGTGCGAATGTCGTAGGCAAATCCAGTCACCAACAAGCTATGATCCATATCGGTGGCAGCACTGGCTCGAATAGGCTGCCCATTTAACCATGCACCAGATCCTTTTTCAGCACTGAAGCACTCTTCCCGCATGGGATCGAAAACCACGCCCAGCAAGATCTGTCCGTTATGAGCATAAGCGACTGAGACAGAAAAAAAAGGGATCCCATGAGCATAATTAACGGTCCCATCGATGGGATCAATATACCAGATGCAGCAGTCTCCTCCCCGGTTTACGCCGCTTTCTTCAGAAACGATCCGGTCATCCGGAAAACGCTGCCGAATTGAACCGATCAGATACTTTTCAGATTGCAGGTCAACATCTGTGACCAGGTCAATGATGCCTTTGTAATTCACTTCGAGATGATTTGCCATCCCTGGGCGCGCCTCATAACCGGACCGTAATATCTTTCCGGCTTCGCGAGCGAGCAATTCTAAATCAGTTAACGTTGGTTTCAATTTAGCTATCCTATCTATTTTGGGAGCTCAGAAGCTATCAAAAAATGGTTTATGTGGTTGTTGTTGCCTGCGCAGGCAACAACAACCACATACCTTTCAGCCTTTCGGGTAGATGTTTATTGTCTGGGTATGCAGTTAAACAAGGATACCCCCCGTCCCCTACTCTTGTCAATAATTGTATTCGCCAAGGAATGTTCTTTACAAGCGGCTCGAATATTGATCCATCAACCGATATAAGTCATCCAATTCCGATTGAATTTCATTGCGATGATCAATAGCTTCATTTAGCAGCGCCATAAAAGCCGATTTCTGGCTTTCGGGCAATGTCCCCAGCAGCCGTTCTGTGCGGCCAATTTGAGTGTTTTTATGACGTAATTTACTTTCCAGTCGTTCTCGATAGCGCTGGTAGAACTCCTCGTCCTCCATCGGTGGGGGCATGGTGGGTGGCGCCATGGTTAGTACTTCAGCCACAGTCAGTAGAAATTCTTCGGTATCCACGGGTTTCTCTAAAAACCGGATTGCCCCAAGGTTCATGGCAAATTCTTTATCTTCTGGGGTCAGATAGGTAGCTGAAAGAAAGATAATCGGAATATGGGATGTTTTTGGCTGACTGCGGAGGTTGTGGGTCAGCGCAAAACCATCCAACTTGGGCATCAAGATGTCGGTGATGATTAACGCGGGATGTTCGGCTTCAATTCGCTCGAGTGCTTCCTGCCCGTTGCGAGCTGTTACAACCGGATATCCTTTGAACCTCAGAGTCACATCCAATAATTCCAGTATATTGGGAACATCTTCAACCACTAGAAGGGGGCCATAGGGAACCGTCATATAGATTATTGTATCCCCGAACAAAATCCATCTACAGACAATTTTGTTAGGATCTTTGTGAATCTCCGGAGCAGGTAGGATATGTGGTGGGGATCTATGGGTGGGTTATATCTGTGCTTGCACAGGATCTATCTCTCAAGCTCAACCTCGGCAATTAATTGATCGAAAAAATCGACCAGATAGGCATGCCGCTGTTCTGCAATAGCTTTGGCAGTCCTGGTGTAGAGCCTGTTTCTTAGTTTGCTTAGCTTGAACAGATATTCATGATAAGCGCTATACCTTTCACCCGGCTCGATACTGCCAGATTCAAGGAAACCCTGGGATGGTGGCAAATAAGCCGGGTTACGATCCAGCGCCGAGTATGCGATTGCTCGAGCGATACCAATCGCACCGATCGCATCGAGTTTATCAGCATCATACAAGATTTGTGCTTCCAATGTGGCTGGAGATTCGCTTGGGTCGCGAAAGCGGTGGGATCGGATACAATGTTCTACTGCGGAAATTTCAATCTCACTCCAATTTTCTGCCAGCAGTATCTGGCGGGCGAAAGCGGCAGAAGCAATTTGGTGATCCTCTCTGCCCCTTTCTTCGGGCATAGCATCATGTAACAGCGCTGCTGCCCTCACGATCTTGAGATCAGCATCTTCAACCTGAGCCAGTCGTTCTGCCATGTGATAGACTCGCAGCACATGATCATAACCATGGACCGGATCATTTTCGGGATACCAGGCGCTTGCTTGTTCGATTGTTGGCATTTGTATTTTGTTGGATTTTAAGAATAAGGTATCTAGGCAGGCTCAAACAAAAATGATGGGCGGCCTATCTCGATCGTTGACCAGGTAGTTGCGGATTTAATAATTAGGTGTCTATCCACTCGCCAATACTTACCAAGACTAAACGGGATAAACCCGCCCTTTTTTGATCACGGTCTGCACCAGATTGGTCCCAAAGCGGTAGCCCAGATTCTGATAATCCGGAACGGCTAGAATCAACATGTCTGCCTGTTTGCCAGGCTCTAATGAACCAATTCGATCTGCACGCGAAATAGCAGCCGCCGAATTGATTGTTGCCGCTGCGATCGCCTGAGCGGGCGTCAACCCAAGCCTGCGACAGGCCAGCGCCAAAACAAACTGCATGCTTTCACACCAGGCAGTTCCCGGATTGAGATCCGTCGCCAGGGCCAACAATCCATCTCCCTCCACGATCGCATTTGCCGGGGTATAGTGGTCTTCAGCCAAACCGAAAGGCGTACAGGGCAGGGCAACGGCGACGGTATCGCTGGCTGTCAACACCTTCAAATCTTCTGCTGAGGTCTTCACCAGGTGATCGGCTGAAACGGCCTTTAAATTAGCTGCCAGGCTCGCACCACCCAGGTTATCGAATTCATCTGCGTGGATTTTTAGAGGAAAACCTAAGTCACGCGCTTTGGTTAGGATCTGGCGGGATTGTTCCAAATCAAAAGCGCCCGTTTCGCAAAACACATCCACAAACGGCATAGACTGATAAGGTGCATGGGCTGGCCACCAGTCATGCAATAGAGGCAGCATCGTCTCCGACACCAGCCTGGTGTAGCCATCTGGGTCATGTCGATACTCAGGCGCGATCGCATGCGCACCTAAAAATGTAATCGCTAATTCCAACGGACCTTCGGAATCCAGAGCCAATAATGCCTGAAGCATTCGCAGTTCAGTGGCAGTTCGCAGCCCATATCCGGTTTTTACCTCGGCTGTGGTTGTGCCGTAAGTAAACATGCTCCACAGACGCGGCCGCGTTTCATTCAACAATTTGTCATACGTGGCCGTGCGGGTCGCCTTAACTGTGGAAAGAATTCCCCCGCCAGCAGCCAAAATCTCCATATAGGTTTTGCCTTGTAGGCGCATTTCAAATTCAGCTGCCCGATTGCCGACCCAGATCGCATGAGTGTGCGGATCGACGAAACCGGGCATCACAACTTTCCCGCCTGCATCCAACATCGGTTCATTTGGGTAAGCCGTCCGCAAGTCACTGCTGGATCCGATTGCTATAATTTCTTCGCCATGGATCAATACAGCCCCATCCGAGATGATGCCCAGGTCGCCAAGACGACCACCGCGCTGTGGCCCGCCCGCCAGTGTGAGCAGTTGAGATGCAGAATGTATCAGCATGTTGGAGAGACCTGTTAAATCAGAATCGCGTGAAATCCTTGAATAAACCGGATGCAGATGCATCTGCAGTCATTATGCCATGGTTGATTGTCTTTGACAACCAACCTTGTGGAGGGCGGACTAATATTCTGCCAATTGATTTTGTGATTAACCTTCATACAACGTATCCGAGACCGACCTATTCGGAGTAAAATTGTTGCATTACTATTGATGCGTTGTTTATGAACTGCTGGAGGCGGGCCCGAAAAAGCCCTAATACTTCAATCCACCTGTCAGGAATGTATGCACAGAAAATAAAAGAATGGAGAACTTGCTATGAATCAGACTTTTCGGACTGAGCGCGATTCTTTGGGGGAATTGAAGGTGCCCGAGGCTGCCTTATACGGAGCCCAAACTCAGCGCGCGGTTGAGAATTTCCCTATTTCGGGTTTACGCCCCTGGCGCGCTTTTATCTGGTCTATGGCGACCATTAAAAGGGCTGCTGCCGAAGTCAACCTGGAGCTGGGCTTGCTGGACCAAACCAAGGCCAGGGCAATCATCCTGGCTGCCGAGGAGGTCATGAACGGAGGTTGGGACGATCAATTTGTTGTCGATCCTTTCCAGGCCGGCGCAGGCACCAGCCATAATATGAATACAAATGAAGTCATCGCTAATCGCGCTACCCAAATCTTAGGTGGGAAACCGGGCCAATATCTGGTGCACCCAAATGATCATGTCAACATGGCCCAGTCAACCAACGACACAATTCCCACGGCTATCCGGCTAGGGGTGCTCTGGCGGTTGGAAGAGTTAGACGAGACCATCATGGCACTCTCTCAGGCCCTGGCAGATAAAGCAGCTGCTTTTGATGATATCGTTAAGTCCGGACGCACGCACTTGCAAGATGCCGTCCCTGTCCGGATGGGCCAGGAATTCAACGCTTATGCATTAGCTGTCCAGCGCGATGCCGAGCGGATAATCCGCTCGGCAGAAGGGCTGAGGCATCTTGGGATCGGCGGGACAGCAACGGGCACCGGGCTCAATGCGCACCCGGAATATCACCCACGCATGGTCAAATGCCTATCGGTATTGTGCGGCTTCCCACTTTACACTTCCGACAATTTGTTTGAAAGTATGCAATCTATGGCTGATGCAGCCGATTTTTCGGGTGCGATCCGCACCCTGTCCATAACCCTGACGCGTATCGCCAACGATTTTCGGCTGCTCGCATCTGGACCTTCAACGGGCCTGGACGAACTTCGTTTACCTGCCGTGCAACCCGGCTCCAGCATCATGCCCGGCAAAGTCAACCCCGTTCTGGCCGAGATGCTGAATATGGCTATGTTCCACATCCAGGGCTGCGATCATACAGTCGCTTTGGCTGCCCAGGCCGGACAGTTAGAGCTGAATGTGATGATGCCAATCATCGCCCATAATCTGTTTGAGATGATGCAGGTTGCAATCGGAGCCATCAACGCCTTCACAGAAAAACTGGTGCGCGGATTACAGGCCAATCGGGAAAAAGCCGAAAGCTGGTTAGAGAAGAATGCCATTATCGTGACTGCCTTGAACCCTGTGATCGGTTACGCCGCCGGAGCCGCTATTGTGAAACAATCCCTGGCAAGCGGCAGGACGGTCCGCGAAATCGCCATTGAAAAAGCTGCCCACGGGGAACTGCGTCACACCCAGGAGGATCGACAGGTCAGCGAAGCCGAGATTCGTTCGGCTTTGAGCGACATGCGCCGCCTTACGGAAGGAGGCATCTATGGTTAAGCCATTCGGCATCTTTACATAGACTTTATTGCTTTTCCGCTCTTCCCTTTTTATTATAAAATCGTCTCATTCTGATTTTTAGTCTTTTAGGATATTTTCACCATCAGTCTACACTTTCGAGGTATTGAATGGAATCTGCTAACATCCTCGTCATCGAAGATGACGATATTGTTGCTCGCACAATCGAACGAAGTTTAAGGGTACATGATTTTCGGGTCATGTTAGCCAGCAGCGGAGTGGAGGGGTTAAAGCTCGCCCGCCGGCGGCCACCCGATCTCGCCATACTAGATATTATTATGCCAGGGATGGATGGTTATACCGTTTGCCGTGAAATTCGTGCAGATCCTCTGCTGGATTATGTTCCAATTCTGTTTTTAACGGCAAAAATCAAAGATGAGGATAAAATCGCTGGTTTCACAGCTGGGGCAGACGATTATCTGTGCAAGCCTTTCAATATCGATGAATTGATCCTGCGGGTGCGGGCAATTCTCCGCCGAACTCAGAAATTGCGAGCGGCAAAGGCAGCTATTGAAGCTGAGGCAGCCACCGGCACGGCCACAATTGAGATTCATGAAGTCACCGAGCCAATAATTGCTGACGGATCGAACGAAGTACTCGAAACCATAGCTAAAATCACTGTTGGTGCTTTTGTGCTCGATACAGGTTCTTATGAGTTGCAGACACCAGAGCGAGGCAGCATCCGGCTTACCCCCGTCCAATATGATCTACTGCATCACTTAATGAGCCATGCCGGTGAAATATTTACACCCAGCCGTCTTCTCGATGAGGTCTGGGATTATCCATCCGATACAGGCAGCCCTGATTTAGTCAGAGTTCATATTAAAAATTTGCGCGAGCGTATTGAAGCCGATCCACGCGCCCCTCTTTTATTCAAACTGTGCCGGGATACGGTTATACAGTCAGTGGAGATATGCCAAATTGAAGCTGTTCGCTAGCTTCTGGATCGGATAAATATATCGCTTGAACAAAAGCGCTTAGGAATGAAGTTAAAACCCGGATCCCTGCCAACCGCAGCCAGTCCATTGGCCGACCTGCTCGTAAAGGAATTTCGGACCTGCCAGGATTTGCACTATTTAATTCGTGAAGAACGGCGGGCTTTGTTAAACCATGACCAAATTTCAATCAGCGCTCTGGTCACCCAGAAACAACGGCTTATTGACGAGCTCGGTCAATTGGATCTATCTGTACAGAGGAAAATTGAGGAGATTGGCCAGGTATTGGTAACGAAAGGTTATTTCAAGCCCCCATTATCAACGAACAAAATTCTGATGGAATACGATCGTGAGACATCCGGGCGTCTCTATAGTCTATACGAGGGCATTGTAGCGTTAAAAGAAAAAATTTCAGCAATGGACTCTGTCAATCAGACATTATCCTATCCTACACAAAACTATCACCCTCCATTATTGACCTGACAGGAGATTCTTTGGGGTCCACTACAGTGCTTTTTGCGGGCTTGAGCCCGTAAAAGCACCCCATTTACACACATACCTCAGAGAATCTCAAAGACCCTTTATATTAGGTTTGCATTTTTCATAATTGTTTGATATGATTAGGGCAACGAACGCCCGGGTGCCCCCCTCACCTGAGCGTTCGTTATTTTAACCATTAGAGCAAGCACCGTGTAGAAACCTTGTCTGACCTAGTTCTAAGGGCTGGTGGTATCCTCAATCCCGAAACCTGCTGCTCTTTGCACCATGACTACAGACTCTCCATCTCAATTGGGTCTCTTTTTGGTCCCTCAATGATAACTTGCTTAATCTCTTCCCAGCCAGCTTGAAATGCCTGTACAACCTTGGGATCGTACCTGCTGCCGCTGCCCGATACGATTTGATGATAGGCTGTTTCAATATCCATGGCACGTCGATAAACTCGTTCGGTAATCATAGCATCCAATGAATCTGCCACCGCAACGATCCTGGCCTCGATAGGAATTGCTTCTCCGACCAGCCCATCAGGGTAACCAGAACCATCCCAGCGTTCGTGGTGGTGACGTATAACCGGAATCACAGGTTCCAGATAAGGTATATTTTCAATCAGTCTGGCCCCTATTTCGGCATGGCGTTGCACTTCCTTAAGATCACTTACCATTAAGGGCTCAGGGTTTTGTAATATTTTGTCCTGGATTAATATTTTTCCAATATCGTGCAGCATGCTGCCGAAATTCAAGGCGTTTATCTGAACCATCTGCGAGTCAAGATGGTCATTAATGATCCTGGCATATGCTGCGACACGCTCCACATGGCTGGGACTGTAGTGATCCCTTTGTTCAATCGCGTTAGCCAGCATCACCAGGGCAGCCTGGTAGGATTGTTCAAGTTGTGCCAGATAGACTTCCTGGCTGCGGGATAACCGAGATCGTACTGTTGCCAGCAGTTCCTGCCTCAGAACGGGTTTAACCAGGTAATCCTCTACCCCTACCTGTTTCCCAAAAAATATATCATCCCGCTCCCCGCGAGCGGTGAGAAAGATAAACGGAATTCCGACCCACTCCGGATGCGAACGCACTTCCTTAAAGAAGGCGAATCCATCCATTTCCGGCATCGCAATATCCGACAAAATCAAATCAGGATAATTGTTATGCATCACGTCCAAGGCCTGGATTCCATGGGCAGCTGTCAGAACTTTATAGTGATCGGCCTCCAGAATGATCTGAAGTCCGGTGCGCATAACATCATTGTCTTCTACAACCAGAATGATTTCGTTTGGCATGCTGCTCGCTTAAATTCTTGCTTTAGTTTTTACAGGGCAGCCGAACGATGATCCGCGAACCTTTCCCAAATTCGCTTTCCACCTCGATTTTGCCCTCATGCAAGTCAACAATCTCTTTAACGATTGCCAGACCGAGCCCGGTTCCGTGGATGTTCGATTGCCGGACCTTCCGCCCACGATAAAACCGTTCGAACAAATGGGGGATATCTTCCGGCTCTATCCCCATCCCCGTATCTTCAACTTCCAGGCAGATATTAGCGCCTGACATATAAGTCCTCACGCAAACACCTCCTTCAAAAGTATAGCGGAGTGCATTGGAGACCAAATTGGTTACCACTCGGGCCAGCTGGTTAGATTCACCGTTGACAAATTTTAAACCAGCGCCCCTTTCAAATTCCAGCGAAAGGCTGGAAATATCTGCCAGTGGTTGATGGACTTTTACAACCTGCTCCGTTAAACTATTAAGGTCGACGGGCAAAAACTCGGGGCGCTTGCTTTTACCCATCGTCAACCTGGAAAGGTCTAGAATGTCTTCAACCAGTTTTCGAAGAAGCTGGCTTTGTTCTCTGAGAACGGTCAGGTATTGGGCGTTTCTCTCTGGGGGTGCATCTTCCAGTAATTCTAGATACAGGCTGATATTACTGGTAGGCGTACGCAGCTCATGAGAAACATCCGAAACAAATATATCTTTGAGCCGGTCTAGCTCTTTCTGCCGCGTAATATCTCGCTGGCTACCTACAAACCCCACCATCTCCCCGGATTGGTTGCGAATTGGCGCCATGGTCAGCTGGATATCGTAAATACTGCCATCTTTATGACGACCAACCAGCTCTCCGGCCCAGACTTTACCAAGCGTGAGCGTTTGGCGCATTTTCTCCATTTCACTGGCAGGATTTTGTTCCTCCAACAAGGTATACAGCCTCTTGCCGTAAACATCCGAAGCAGAATACCCGGATTGTTCTTCATAAGCAGAATTAACAGTCCGTATCGTTCCATCGGTATCCGTTACAATCACCCCATCTCCCACCGACGCTAAGATTGCTTCGACCCGTTCCTTGGCGTCATGCAATTCCGCTGTTCTTTCCCTGACTCTCTGTTCCAAAACATTAGCGTATTGACGGAGTTGGGTCAGCAGATGGATATTTTCTATGATTGGCCCAATCTGCCGGGCTACAATTCTCAAGATATCGATATCTTCCCCACTGAACAGGTCGCCGCCATATTTTGGACCGAGTGCCAGCATACCCTGGACCTGAGAATGTCCAATGATCGGAACCCACAAATGATCCTGTTCTGTATGCAAGAGCTGGTGTTCTTCCGGTGTGAATGCAGCTTCAGATAGGGCTTGACGCAAAGACGAACGGCCTACTTCATCCCCTAAGTTCAGCAAAAAAGCCAGGCTGCTCCTGGGTAGGGTGATATTGGAAAGGGGCGACCTGCGAGCCAGCTTCTCGCGAGGCGCAACCTCGATCACTGTCAGGTTCCCATCCAGGTCTCGTAAGAACACACAGGCGTCTTCCAATCGTAAGGTTGCCGACAGCCGGTCGGCCAGAGTCTGGGCAAGTTGGCGTAAATCGGTGATTTGTTCCAGGTTCTGGGTCAAAAAGCTCACAGCCGAACGGTAGTCGTACCAGCCACCGTAGAAAACAGTGTCAACCACACGCTGAACTCGACGACTGAAAGGCACATAGATGCTTGCCAGTACCAAAACCAGGACGGTATTGATAAACGGGTCTGCTGCCAGGGCAGTTGGCAGCCAACGATGCAGAAAGGCATACAGGATTAGATATACACCGCCCAACATTGAATATACGATAATAAAAGTAGCGCCACGATTGATATGCTTCTCAATTTCAATCAACCGGTGACGAAAGATGGCATAGCCATAGGTCAGGGGGATAATCACCAGCAACAAAAAACCGTAGGCGTAAGGGATGATTGGTTGTTTGAATAGAGCATCTGGTAAGATAGTCAGCTGCACAAGGGCTAACAGGCTGAGCACCTCACCCAATACAACAATCCGGATCTGGCTGCGCACTCCAGGTGATACCGCATGCCGGTACGAGTAAATCAACAAACCAACCACGATTAGCAGATTAAATGCCAGAAACAGCAGAACTATAGTAAATATTTGGGCAAACCAAGGACCGGTACGATAAAATGGGGAGCCAGGCAACCAATAGGAAATGCCGCCCACCATTGCAATCAGATAAAATGTGGCTAAAAGAATCCGATCACCACGCAAAGAGGTCTTTTGGGGGAAATAAATATGAAAGTGTACTGCCAAAGGCCCAATCAACCAAAGGAATAAGTAGAAAATGCCTGGTGTCCAAGAAGGGCCTACTGAAGAGATTGAACCTGTGGTAATTAAGACCACACTTGCAAGAAAAAACAAGAAAAAAGGATTGGTCGCTTCATAAGCCGGTTTAAAAGCCTGAACACCGACACCTATGAACCAAAAAATCAGGGCTACCAGCAATGGCGCCAGCCGCACCAGGATTTCCTCCAGCGGCGGATCCAATAAGACAATCTTATCCGTCAAAAGCTGGTCCGCCCGGTTAATCTGAAAAATAACTGTATCACCGGAATTTTTCCCGGCATATAAGGGGGTTGCCTCGGAAAAAGATATCCCATCAACTGAAACAATCTTGTCACCCGACTGGATAACGGCAGCCGATGGGCTGTTCAAATCGACTTCGCCCACCAGCCCTGTTGGATGGAAGCTCAGGATCCCATCATAGGGCTGGATCACTACCAGCCAGGTAGCCCAAAACAAATAGACCAGAGAGATCAGCGCGAAGACAAACGGCACGCTGATCCACCAGCGGTGCGATGATTGTATCGTCAGGACTCGCCCAAGGGCTTTCATCTTACTAATAATTTTAACACAGCCATGCTTGCCAGTAGCTACTATCGCTGTTGGTAAACCCGTTTTACACCTGACAATCTCGTTAACTGTCTGTTCCAATATTCTTACTAACCTGAGTGTAGGATAAGGGCCCCATATCCAGGAAAGGGGCAAGATCCTAGGTATGAGTTCGAATGATCCCGTACTCTTATTAAGAAAAACAGCCTCAGGAAATTCCATTCAGCAAGGATTTGGAGTTTCATTAGGTCACCGCGAACTCTTGGGGGGCATCCCCATTGCCATATTGGCACGTAAAGGATGCACTCCTCTCTGGGGCAAGATAAAAATGGATCTTCTCCGCCGGTTTGGAGTTTTGGGGTATCAAATAGAAAGGCTGGGCGATTTACAGATAAGTCAGATGGATTGAAGATCAGGCAATAGAGCGATTAATTGGTCCCGTTCAGATAAGGGCGGCAGGGCCCGGTCTAAGGCTGCCAAAGCAAGCCCCCGGTGTCGCTCAACTTCGATTGTCAGGTATAGGGCTGCCCCACTGCGTTCTATCATTTCGATGAGTTCTCCCCCTTCTCCTGATCCAGCTATGGGGCGGTTTACCAGTTGATCCATTAAACCTACCAGCCGGGTTTTCTCCTGTCCACTAAAAACATCCAGGGCATAAGCCAGGGCAAAAGATCGCAGAATAGTCTTTGACTCGATCGATTGCTCGGTGGAATTTTGAGAATCTCTAAAGTCCTGGAGGTCATCTAATAGCTGGATAAGCAATCCAAAGTGATGACCAAACTGATCAAAGCCTTGCAGGCGATCCCCATCGCTGCAAGCCAGGCGTGCCCCAGCCCAGGCCGCCAGAGAAAAGAATCTGCCTGATTTACTGGCCGCGATCTCCCAATAATCTTCCAACGTCAGCTGAGCAAGGGTTAAATCCCGATGCTGACCGGCACTCATCTGCATCAATTGGGTAAAAAACCGCTGGTTGATGGCTTGGGCTGCCTCACGCCTGGCAGGATCCAGGTACAGCCGATTTAAAGCCAGAGAGGCCGTGAAGTAAAGACCGCTGGCAGCATTGAGCCCTGCAGATGGTCCCATCTCCTGCCACCAGGGGTCCGGATTATCCTGATCTTCCACGCTGTCAAACACGTGGGCGGCAAGATTAAACAATAGCCAGGCAATCGCAATTTCATCTGCCCATTCAGGATCCCCCCCGACTGCCACGCAGCAGATGTTCGGGATGGTTACCCAACTTAAGCGCCGGGCAGCTTGTTGATCCCTTTCTTGCGAACGCGCAGGCAGCGCCTGACGCATGGCCCTGACATAATCAGGCCATGCACCAGACGCTGCCCAAATGGATTCAATTTTACCTGCTATACGATCCAGGGTGCCTTCCGGCAAATTAGACCTTCCAGGACAATCCGTCCGTGGTAGGGCCGCCAGCCAGCGAGAACGGAGTCTTCTCCTGATCCTTGCGCTTCAGACCCTTGGAAAGAAAATTCAATTCTTCCTGGCTGAGCTTAAGGCCGCGGGTTGCCAGCGTGGACTCTGGATCGGAGCGCCATTCTGCTGCAAACTGATCATCGGTCGAGATATTGTAGACTACCTGGGCGAGAGTCATTTTGTATTCTCCTATACACTCTGCTATGTTCGTTGGTTTTTTTCGTTTCATGCGTCTTGGCACAGCTTAAAATCGAGGGCGCCCCTTGGCATAACAGGTCTGGATTTTGAGCTTATCGGGCCTTGCAAAAACGATAGTTCAAAAATAGCATACCCAGGCGCACGAGTTAAGTGACATTCGTCACATCTGCGACGTTTACGCAATTTTTACGCAGATATAGGGGTTGCAGCCCCTTTCTGTCCTTTCGCTGCATAATGATGCGTCACTCCTTGGGTAAAAAAAGATTTATTTTTCTCTTTTACCCAGCGTAAATAATACAAAATATGCACCTTCCAGCCAGCCAGGGGGTTATAGCACACTCATTTGTTTCACAATCATCTTCGCGAAAGCTTTGATGATAAATCTGCCCAGCGAAGTTTTAGAAACCAGCTAAGTCTGCTAACCGAAAGGGTTTTAAAGAGAAAACCGCCCATCCTTCTTCAGGTTGAGCGGTTCTATCAATACAGGAGGCGACGACGGGATTTGAACCCGTGATCAGGGTTTTGCAGACCCTTGCCTTACCACTTGGCCACGTCGCCCAAACCAAACTGACTGATGGCAGATGGCTTGCTGTCCATCCAGCCATCTGCCATCAGTCAGTTTCTAAAATACAGAGCGGGCAACGAGACTCGAACTCGTGACCTTCTCCTTGGCAAGGAGGTGTTCTACCAACTGAACTATGCCCGCAATATCGGCCTTGCGTCAAGCCGAGAATGCCGAGAGCCAGAATCGAACTGGCGACACCGCGATTTTCAGTCGCGTGCTCTACCAACTGAGCTATCTCGGCCTAAACGTTTGGCTTTATTCTCGAAAGCGCCCCTATTTTAACCATATGTGCAGTGCTTGTCAAGCATCCTTATCTTAGCGCCTGGCTTATCCAAGAATGGATTTCCTTAGCCCAATTCTGGATACTTCCCGTTTATCAATAAATTCCTGACCTCGATCCAGGCTGGTTCAGGGTTTTCTAAGGAACCAATCCTTATCCGCCCATCCGGTGGAAAGGCAGCGAATTGGTTGTCGATCCACACCACAAAACCTAATGGCCCTTGAGGAACGATCTCTGTTTCGAAGATCTTATGCTTATCGATTTGGAATATGGCCCAATCTTTGTGCCAATCCATACGATAATCATGCCACAAGGTTGGATCAATCCGCAGTTCCTGGCTGTCCTGGTGGAGAAATTTGCGGATCCAAATTCTCAGGCAGCGCGCCACAGCTGGGATCATCAACAGTGGCAAAAAGGGTATCGCTGTAAGCGCCGTCAGCGCCAGCCCTGGTTTTAGCCGTTGCTGCGATCGAAATGTAGCCGCCAGCGACCCATGGGCTGGCAGGTGGTCGTAAAAGGATAAATAATTCTGCGGAGAGGCAAAAAAATACCAGACGGTCGCGGGTAAGGCCGGCAGGCGCAACATCTCTACGCGGGTCAGGATTGCCATTCCAAACGGATTATTCCAAAAACCTATTCCCCAAGTTCCCGGCAGCAAATCCGCGGAGGCTCTCATTTGAACTTGCAGACTGCAGGCCGGCTTCCATGGAAATGTATTCCTGGCCAGATCGCGATAATCATCCAATTGCGCCAGTCTGTAACGCCCGGGCGGGCCTGCCGGAATCTGAAGCCGCCAGGCGCCAGGCGCCAAAATGCTACACTCGGCGCCGGATGTCAATGTCTTTCTTAGTTTCACAGTAACAGTCACCTGATCGATCCTCTATGCGATCATATCATATCCTCCCCCACCCCAGAGACCCAAAGAACCGAGTGGCAGATTCTTTGAGAATCCCGATCGGGTTACCCCAATGCCACAGACTTTTAGCACACCTCAGAGAGCCTTTTTTGACGTTCTCACGTGCAATGATGTATAATCTTAACGAGTTAAGCAATGTCGGCTTCACAGGATATCGAGTTATTTTCTGGTTTCCTGTGCAGCTGCCATAGACTGGAAAAAGCTTAACTGTACGAATAAAGGAGACATATGGAAATAACCTGGTATGGGCATTCCTGCTTCCGTTTGACGGAGCGGGGTATGGGTACGGTTGTGACCGACCCCTTTGACCATGAGGCGGCAGGCTACGAACCATTAAAAATACGCGGCGATATTGTGACTATCAGTCACGATGCGCCTGGACATAACTTTGTAGCCGCCGTAAAAGGCAGGTCTCATACCTTGACCGGCCCAGGTGAGTACGAGATTGGGGGGGTTTTCATTACCGGCGTCCAGACGAACGGGGTGAAAAAAAAGTCTCAGGACGAATTGCGAAACACGCTCTATGTTTTTGACTATGATGGTATTACGATAGCCCACCTTGGAGATTTACAAAGAGTTCCAAGCCAGACAGAGATCGAAGCATTGGGGAATGTACAGGTGGCGCTGGTGCCTGTTGGGGGCGGTGGAGGTCTGTCTCCTGCGATGGCTGTTGAGGTCATCAGTTTACTAGAGCCGGGGGTTGTCATCCCCATGCATTATGGCACGCCTGACAGTAAAATCAATCTGGCTCCTGTCAGCAAATTTCTAAAAGAAATGGGGCTTGGGGAGATCACGCCTCAACCGTCATTAAAAGTTGGGAGCGGCTCCGTCACCGAGGAAACTCGGGTCGTGGTTTTGGATTATATCCGTTCGTAATTAGGAGGATCACCATGGCTGTCAAATTGATCATGACCTGGGATATCCTCCCCGGGCGCGAACAGGATTATTTTGAATTTGTTGTACGAGATTTTATCCCTGGTTTGCAGCGCCTCGGTATGGACCCGAATGATGCCTGGTTCACCATGTACGGCAACCAGCCCCAGATTATGACTTCGGCCCAAATGGGCAGTATTTCATCTCTACAGGGCATTCTGGATTCCAAAGATTGGGAAGGTCTGACACATCAGCTGCTCGACTATGTCGAGAATTTCAATTATAAAATTGTGCAGGCCAGGAGTGGATTCCAGCTGTGAAACGACCACTGCTGGCTGTGAAGTTGCTGGATTGGTACAAACAGAATGCACGTGAGCTCCCGTGGCGGGATCATCCTGATCCTTATGCAGTCTGGGTTTCTGAGATCATGCTTCAGCAAACCCGAGTAGATACCGTTATTCCTTATTTCGTTCGCTGGATAGCGCTTTTTCCGACCGTTTTTGAGCTGGCCGGGGCGTCCCAACAGGTGGTTTTATCCGCGTGGGAGGGTTTAGGGTATTACAGTCGGGCGCGAAACCTTCATAAGGCGGCTCAAACGCTGGTCGCTCAGTCTGGCGGCGAACTGCCGCGAGATATCAAACGCTTGCAAGCCTTGCCTGGAATCGGCCGGTACACAGCGGGGGCAATCGCCTCGATGGCTTTTGGGCTGGACGAGCCTGCACTGGATGGCAATATCCGCCGGGTTTTGGCCCGGGTATTTAATGTCAGCGATCCTGTCCGCTCGCCTGCTGGTGAAAAGAGATTATGGTCGCTGGCGCGAGAGAATTTACCCCCTGGGCAAGCTGGCGCTTTTAACCAGGCACTAATGGACCTGGGGACCCTCATCTGTACCCCGCGCAACCCCAACTGCAGCGACTGCCCATTACATCCTCACTGTGATGCTTACGCCCTTGGCAATCAAAACGAGCGCCCAGTTATGGCTGCCCGATCCGCAATCCCCCATTATACGGTTACCGCAGCGGTGATTGAAAAACACGGTACCTTCTTGCTCGCTCAACGACCTCCTGATGGCCTCTTGGGCGGTTTATGGGAGTTCCCTGGTGGAAAAGCTCTGCCTGACGAGGCGTTGGAATCCTGTTTACGGCGAGAAATATGTGAGGAATTAGGGGTCGCTGTACATGTCGGAGAGCCGTTGGGCAAGTTCCGCCATGCTTATACCCATTTTAAGGTTACATTGCATGCCTACCGCTGTTCTATGGCTGCTGAGGCCCAGCCGCGCCCGATCGAGGCCAGCAGCTTACGTTGGGTCCAGCCGGACGATCTGCAAGCTTACCCGATGGGAAAACTGGATCGCCTGATTGCTACCCAACTCATACAAGCATCTCAACCAATTGGATCAGGGTGAGCGTTTGCCATGTTGATCGTTGATGGACATGAAGACCTGGCCTGGAATATTCTGACATTCAACCGCGATTACACGCGTTCCGTAGCCGATTCGCGGCGGCTAGAGGCCGGAGGCTTGCTGCATCAGCATTCTGGCGACACCCTTCTAGGGTGGCCTGAATACCAGCAAGGGCGAGTGGCGGTTGTATTTGCAACCTTATTTGTCTCGCCCGAGCGCAAAAAAGAAGGCGCCTGGGATACTCAATCTTATGTAGACATTCGCCAGGCCAACCGGCTTTATCAGCTCCAATTGGATGTCTATCACCGGCTGGAAGAAAATCATCCCGATAAATTCAGATTAATTAAAACACTGGCTCATCTGGAAGAGCTGCTCTTGGGCTGGCAGAAGGCTGAGCAAGCTCAGGAAGAAGCGGTCCGCACTGCAGAGCACCCGGATAGCGTTGCCGCAGGCGGCAATCCGGTTGGGCTGGTGGTGCTTATGGAAGGGGCGGAAGGGGTGCGTGCACCTGGTGAGCTGGAGGATTGGTGGCAATCGGGCGTTCGTTTGATCGGGCCGGCCTGGGCCGGAACCCGGTTTTGTGGTGGAACCAACGAACCTGGGCCCCTGACAAAAGAGGGATATGCGCTGTTGGAAGCCATGTCCAGTTTTGGATTTACGCTGGACATCAGTCATATGGACGAAAAAGCTGCTTTACAGGCTTTGGATTTTTATCCAGGTTCAATCGTTGCCACCCACGCTAATGCACTGTCCCTCTTAAAAGGCAGTGACAGCAACCGGCATTTAAGTGATCGAGTTATCCAGGGATTGCTTGAGCGGGATGGAATCATAGGTGTTCTCCCCATCAACAATTTTCTTCACCCTGAATGGAAGGAAACCGACCCTCGCGAACTGGTGAGCATTCAGAGGGTTATCGATCAAATCGATTATATCTGCCAGACGGCGGGCGATGCCCGCCATGCTGCACTGGGAAGCGATTTTGATGGGGGGGTTGGCTTACAATCGGTCCCTTCTGAAATCGATTCCATCGCCGATCTTCAGAAGATTATCCCCTTGCTGGCTGAGCGCGGTTACCCAGAGGAGGCCATCGCTGCTATCATGGGTGGCAACTGGCTGCGTCACTTGAGGGGCAGTCTGCCAAAAACAATATGAACGACACAATCCCACGCACCCCCGCCCGCCGGTTTCGCCTACGAGTTGGTCTGGCCCTGGTCATATTTGGCCTGGTCGTTTTTGTCCTTGGGACTCAACCCAGCCTGTTTGGTATGGATCGCAGTCCAGTAACCGGGTTTCTGCAAATTGCCGTCTTCCTAGTGGGGCTGGCTTTTATCTGCCTGGGCGGCTACATAACCCTGAACACCTTGTGGAATGGCCGCCAGAAATCCATTGCCGCAGACGTGGGCCTGCGCCTGGTGAGCACGGGTTATGTGATTTCGGTTGCTTCCGGCATGGCAGATGTTTTTGGTTTCGGCACACACCGACTTCCGGCAATACCCTACTTCGGTCCCTGGCAGGCAGTTGGTGTGATTTTCGGCGAAATCATCATTACGATTGGCTTTTTCCTCCTGATCCCTTTCCCACAGGATGAAGATAATCCTGCCAGATGAAGGTGGTGGAGGTCGGTGAGATTAATCGTGCTCGGGGCGACTGCCCCGAGCACGATTAATTTCTGCGGGCTTTCAGCCCAGGTCCATCGCTGCCAGCATTTCCTGATTCGTTTTCATTTTGTAATCAGGCAGATCTAACCGGCTGGCTTCTGCCTGCTCTATCTCCATCAATTTCCAGACATCTTCCTTGAAAACGACTGTTGTCCCCAGCTTTTTCAATACCTGCGTGAACCGGTCCAGAACTTCACTCCCATCTTTCAGGCTGGGTTGATTCTCAAGGTATTCTAAGACAGCTCTGGCCCCATTTTCCCCATCCTTCCGAGCAACACCTACCAGTCCACTGCTGGCTTCGCGCGACCATCCGGCCACAAACACACCTTCAATCGCTTGCTCGTTTTCAGGGTCATAAGATTCATAAGAAAGACCGTTGATCGGGTATTTTGGGTTGGGATGTTTTACAAATTCGTTCCACTGAATTGGCAGTCCAAAGCGGTCGTCCACTCGGTCGCCTATACAGAAAACAACCGTATCAACATCCAGAATCCGGTAGGTCCCCAGGCCGCGGGCTTTGGTATCCCCATTCTTCGGTAACAGGGTCGTGTCCTCGATCTCTAACCCGCACACCCGCCCTTTATCATCACCCAGGATGCGGGTTGGAGACGCCAGGAAATCAAACCAAAACAGGGTGTCCGAGACTGGCTCCTTCGCTTTTGGGAGACCTGCCAGGATAAAATCCTTAGCTGCCAAAACATCCTGCCCAACAGCTTCCATGATCGGCCTGACCCGCTCCATTTCCCGGTTTAAATGCTTGAGGTCCAGATTGAGGGCAAGATTTTCCATTTCTTTTTTAGAAAACTTTACCTCTGCCGGGCCGCGGCGCGCAACTGCCACCACTTTATCCACTTTGATCTCGCGAATCAGCCAGTGGGCAATATCCATCATCACATTACCTACCCCAATCAGCGCCACGCTCCTGCCGGTCGCAAATTCCTGGATGCTGTAGGGTGGCAGTTTGTTGTAATGATAGACAATGTCTTTGGCGTGATAAACGCCGGTCAAGTCCTCTCCCGGCAAACCCAGCCACTTGGTACCTTGGGCCCCCACAGTAACCAGAATTGCCTGGAACCCCATGCCTTTCAGGTCTTCCAGGCTTAAGCCGCTGTCCTGCCCGACCACCAGATTGCCATAATATCCAATCGATGGGTCTTCTAAGATCTGGCGAAATTGCTTGCGCAAGCCTTCCTTCATTTTGTATTTATCATGATAGATGCCATACTCTGCCAGCCCCCCGGGCTTAATATCCCGATTGATCAGAACAGCATATGCGCCTTCGGCGGCTAACAGCCGTGAGGCGTAAATACCGGCTGGCCCTGCGCCAACTACGGCTATGAGCTTCTTTTCGTGTAAGTCAGCAGTCACAATGCCCTCCTGTGCACATCTGATTGAACTGGTTGCTCAACTCCATCGCCTTCATTATATTCTATATTCGAGCCGGTTGCGAAGACCACACACGACACGTCCTGCACAGCTGTGCGCGCAACCGGCGCTCCGATTTCGCCCGCGCCGGGTTGGAGCGGCAGGCTGACAACTTCGCCGCTGTACTGATTGGCGACCAGGATGAAGCGCCCATCTGGGGATAGGGCGAAGTTTCGCGGCCAATTGCCGCCACAATCTGCAATAGTCAACAGCCTCAACGCTCCTTCAGATGTAGCCGAGTACACTGCCAGGCTGTTGTGGCCGCGGTTAGAGACAAAGACGCGCTCACCAGCCGGGGCCACCTGCAGGTCGGCAACCAGGTTTACGGGTGTATCCTCGGGCAGGGTGTCAAGCGTCTCGCGCTCAATCAGATCGCCAGCCTGGTAGTCATACGCGCTGAGTGTGCCATTGAGCTCGTTGGCAACATAAAGCACGCGGCCATTGGGGTGAAAGGCCAGATGGCGCGGGCCAGCGCCAGAGGCGGTGGGGACATCCCTGGCTTTTGCCAGCCTGCCATCCATGTAGCGATAAATCACCAATACATCTAAACCCAGATCGGCTACGATCACATATTCACCATCCGGCGTGAAGATCGCCGAATGAGCGTGCGGGCCATCCTGCCGATCCAGGCGCGGACCGCGGCCCCGGTGAGCGACGAGCGCGCTCATCTCGCCCAATGATCCGTCCGCCTGCAGCGGCAGGGCGCCAGCGGTGCCGCTGCCGTAATTGGTTACAATCAGCGACTTTTCGGCGGAATCGATCCGCAGATGGCAGGGCAAGTCGCCGCCGCTGGGCTGGGCGTTCAGCGCTGTGAACGTAACCGCCTCGCCGGAGTGGTCAAACGACAGGGCGTGCACCTGGCCGTCCGCGCCATGCTCCGCTTCGCTCGTCTCACTCACCGCGTACAGCCAATGACCAGAGGGATGGACAGCGATGAAGGACGGGAACGCAATCCCGTCCTGTTCGCCCCGCGCTGTAAGCGCACCTGTAGCCGGGTCGAACGCGAAAGCGCGCAGGCCGGGCTGACTTGCGGGTCTATAACTGCCGGTGAAAACAAGCTGGTAAGACGCATGTCATGGTCGGCTCCTGCTACCTATCAAACCATTACCCTTCCAATAATATCTCTTTAATTTGATCGCTGTACGCTGCGCTGTCCAGATCTGAGGTCAGAAATTCGATCTTTTCCGGGTTGTCCACCCCCAAACCCAGCTCTACCGCCCTGGCGATCTGCCCCTGTTCAAAGATCTTTCCCCGCCCGGCTTCCGTCTGGCAGCCGAAGCGGCGCAGCAGTGCGATGCCCACCACGTCGAGCGCGACCCGATCCGTAGCCGCCAGGATCACTTCCGGATGAACTCGCTCACCCACGTCTGGCCCGCCGGAAATAAACGCCTCAACGCCATCCAACACGACCAATGCCGGCGTGTAGGCGGCGTTGATCTCGGCGATCATCCTGCGCTGGTGGGAAGAAGCGTGCAGCTCGGTCATAAAATTATGATCGATATTCGGGTGCCGCTTGGCGACCATCCCCACGGAATTCTTCAGCGAAAGGGTGAAATGGCCCCCGTATCGGTGGGTTTTCAAGCAGCAGGTCTGCACCAGCGCTTCCGCTTCCAGGCACGGGCGCGCAAAGGGGAAGCCCTGCTGCCAGTGGCCGCCGGGTGGCTGGATCATGATCCAATCTTCGGCTGAGAGCTCGTCGAACACGAGGGTCTCAAAACCCAGTTCTGCCCCCAGCTTGAAGACGCCGAGCTGCTCCATGACCCTGCGGGTATCGCCCATGCCGCTCCGGTCGCCAACCGTGATCTGCCCGGCGCCCAGCGCTTTGAGCGCGGTCACGAGCGCAGTGAGCACATCCGGGTGGGTTGACCCCGGCGCTGGATCGGAGCTGTTGAAATTGGGCTTGAGGAAGACCCGCTTGCCATCCAGAGGCTCGACCCCCAACAGCTCGATCGTCTTGCGCACGCCTTCAGCCCGGTCGCTCGTCTTGACGAAAGCCACCCTGGCTTTTCCATCCTGGATGGTTGCGGCCGGCGTCGCAGTAGGGACGGCGTCCGTCTCAGTTGGCAGGGGTGTTTCCAGGCTGGAGGTCGACGTGGCGCTCAATTCCCGGGCAGGCGTGGTCGTTGGCGGCGCTGCACTGGGCGAGGGCGGCGGCTCCTGAACCAGGCCGGCATCCGCACAGGCTTCCAGAAACGAGGACAGGGCGGCTGCCCCGCCCAGAGCCGAAGCAAGGCGCAGAAACTCCCTGCGGCTCAAAGATGAATTGGAACCCGGCCTGGCCATAAGATCTTTCCTTCCCGACGCACCACGTCGCTTTTACCTGCAGTAAGATTCAACATTAAGCTAACTTTCATTATAATCGGGGGCCAATTTCAGAACAAGCCGCCAGCATTCGCTGCCCGAGGCGGACGGATTGGGTTTCCAGTTCGTTTGTCTTTGTTGTCTGGATGAGAAAACATGAATGATTATTTCGAAACCACCAAAAATGAAGCCCAGTAAGAATCCCTTCCTTGCTTAACTCTGCCCAAAAGTTCCGCTTTGTGCTATAGTCTTACCATTGGTCTGACAACTCGGCTTTGACCTGTAGTGGTTGGTTTTCATGCCTTCTGCATCTGGCACGCAGCCTGCATTTTGCGGATTTATCGCAATTTATTAAATATGCGGTCAGGTCGTTGAATTAAGGAGAGCAACATGGAGCAGTTCCCCAGGTCTCAAGACTACACCCCGGAATCAGTTCGTAACGAAATCAGTAATGGAACCCCGATGCGCCTGCCAGACGGCCTGCGGCGCATACTGTGGCGTGGGAAAATAGGCCCTGCATTCTGGACCACAGCCAGCCTGATCTCGATCCTGGTCAACATCGTGCTGCTCGTGCTGCTCATTACGATCGGGAAAGAACTTTTCGCAATTAAAAGTCTGGTGTCCAATCAATTAATCGGCGGGTTACATCAAAACTTTATCAAAATGGATCAAGCCCGTATCACCACCACGATAGCAGTGAACGATACGATCCCGGTGATTTTCGATTTGCCGGTCCAAACGAATACGGTCGTCGTTCTCACCGAGGATACCCGGATCCGGGGCGCCAACGTAAATTTAAGCACCGGTGGTTTATCGATCCGCGCGCCCGCTAATATTGTGTTGCCCGCCGGAACCGAGTTGCCGGTGGCCCTAAACATTGTCGTGCCGGTCAATACTACTGTCCCGGTAAAGCTCACCGTGCCGGTCGATATTCCTCTAAATGAGACCGATCTGCATGTACCCTTTGTCGGGCTGCAACAAGTTGTAGCGCCATACAACGAACTGCTATCTTCGCCGCCCAACTCGTGGCGGGAAACACCCTTGTGCGATCCCCAGGCCGACTGGTTGTGCCCCTGGCTGACCGGAACGCGCTGACGCCCCTGGAGAATTCATGTCCGATTCCATCACCAAAACGCAGCTCCCAAACGGGCTGCAGGTCATGCTCAAAGAGATCCACACTGCCCCACTGATCAGCCATTGGATCTGGTACCGGGTGGGCTCGCGCAACGAGTTGCCGGGCCGCACGGGCATCTCGCACTGGGTGGAGCACATGCAGTTCAAGGGCACACCTCAATTTCCATCCGGCGCTCTGGATAAGGCCATCTCGCGCGAAGGGGGCGTCTGGAACGCCTTCACCTACCTGGATTGGACCACCTATTTCGAGACCATGCCGGCAGATAGAATTGATCTGGCGCTCCGGCTGGAAGCGGACAGGATGGTCAACAGCTTATTCGATCCCCAGGCTGTTGCATCAGAACGCACGGTGATCATATCCGAACGGCAGGGGAGTGAAAACGAGCCGCTTTTTTTGCTCAGCGAGCAGGTTCAGGCTGCAGCTTTTCAAATCCACTCCTATCACCATGAAATTATCGGTGACATGGTAGACCTGGAAACCATGCAGCCGGAGGATTTAGTTGATCACTATCGCACCTACTACACACCTGCAAATGCCGTCCTGGCGGTAGCCGGTGCGTTTGATACTGGATCGATGCTGGCCCGAATTCGAGAACTATATGGCCCGATCCAGGGTGGCGAACTACCCGAGAAAAAGGTCCGCAAAGAACCTCCCCAGCCTGGCGAGCGGCGCCTGATCGTTGAAGGACCGGGCGAAACAACCTACCTGCAAATAGCCTATCATGCCCCGGCTGCCAGCGATCCCGACTTCTTTGCGATGACTGTCTTGGACAGCCTGTTGAGCGGACCGGGCAATCTCAATATGTTTGGCGGTGGTTTATCGAACAAAACTTCCCGGTTATACCGGGCTCTGGTTGAGAAGGAACTGGCAGTCACCATTGCCGGAGGCATGCAAGCTACGATTGATCCTTATTTGCATGGCATCGTCGCCATTGTCCACCCTCAACACAGCCCGGAGGAAGTTATCGCGGCAATCGATGCCGAAATCCAACACCTGCAAGATCAGCTCCCTGATCCTGACGAATTGGCCCGCGCAGTCAAACAAGCCCGGGCGCTCTTTGCATACGGCAGCGAGAGCATAACTAATCAAGCCTTCTGGCTGGGTTTCTCAGAAATGTTCGCCAGGTATGATTGGTTCCTGGAATACCTGGATCGGCTAGCATCCGTCAGGCCCGAGGATGTTCAACGGGCAGCCCAGGCCTATTTGAGGCCTCAGAACCGCGTGGTGGGCATTTACCGGCCTGACGGAGCAGCACCCGCTACTCTACAGGACTAGCAGCAAATCGATTTACGGAAACTAAGGTTGGCTAATGTCTTCTCTTATTAATACAGCGACTCTTCCCGGCCCCGATGACATCACACGGCGCCAGCTTGCCAATGGCATCATCGTCCTTGCCCGGCCGAATTTCAACAGCCCTTCAGTGGTATTGAACGGTTATATTTCCGCCGGCGGTTTGTTCGATCCGGACGAAAAGCTTGGGCTGGCCGATTTTACTGCAACGGCCCTGATGCGTGGCACCCAGGAGCGCAATTTTCAACAAATTTACGATCTGCTCGAATCGGCTGGCGCCCGGCTGGGGGTTGGGGGTGGGATGCACGCAACCGGCTTCCAGGGTAAAGCACTGGCTGAAGACCTGCCTATGCTGTTGGATTTACTTTCTCAGGCATTGCGATACCCATCCTTTCCTGAAGATCAGGTTGAACGCCTGCGCAGCCAGCTGTTGGCTGGCCTGGCAATCCGTTCCCAAGATACAGGAGAGATGGCCTCGCTGGCTTTCGACCAAATCGTTTATGCTAATCATCCCTACCAGCGTCCGAGCGATGGCTACCCGGAAACCATCCAGGCCATTGAGCGAGATGATCTGGCAGGATTTCACCATCGCCATTATGGACCGGATGGAATGGTGCTCACCGTGGTTGGAGCGGTCGATCCCGAAAAAGCCGTCGATCTGGTGGCAGATGTGTTCTGTGATTGGGATAATCCAAACCAGCCGCTCCTGCCAGAAATCCCTGAGCCAACCCCCTTACAAGCCACAGCCGTCCAAAGAAACACCCTGCCTGGGAAAGCTCAATCTGATATTCTCCTTGGGGCTGCCGGGCCATCTCGTAAATCTCCGGACTACCCACCCGCCTCCCTGGGGAATAACATATTGGGGCAATTCGGCATGATGGGACGGATTGGCAATGTCGTGCGGGAGCAGGCGGGCCTGGCCTACTATGCTTCCAGCGCGCTGAACGGAGGCGTCGGGCCTGGCCCCTGGTATGTTTCAGCAGGGGTTGCACCAGAGAACGTGGATCAGGCTGTCAGTCTGATCCGCCAGGAAATTACCCGTTTTGTGAACGAGCTGGTTCTGTTAGATGAACTACAAGACAGCCAGGCGAATTATATCGGCCGTTTACCACTTTCTATGGAATCTAATGGAGGCGTTGCTGCTGCCCTGATCAATCTGGAACGTTACGAATTAGGATTAGACTTTTACCGGCGTTTTGCGGATATCGTCCAGTCGGTTACTCCAGAACAGATCTTAGAAGTTTCTCGGCGCTATTTGGATCCCAACCGTCTGGGAATCGGAATCGCAGGGCCGTAGGGCATGTTCAAACAGCAACCAGGCTTTACCAGTCTATGGGGAGGGATTTGACCAGCCGATGATCAAGCTAACCACTGGAGTTGATCTGGTAGAAATAAATCGTCTGGAATCCGTTGTCCAGCGCTACGGGCAGCACTTTTTGGAGCGCATCTACACCCCTCAGGAGCTGGCTGATGCCGGCGCAAGCCTGGCTTCTTTAGCCGCCCGTTTTGCGGCCAAGGAGGCGGTCGCCAAAGCGTTAGGATGTGGGATTGGGCGAGTGGCCTGGAAAGAAATTGAGGTTTTACGCGGCCCCGAACGGCAGCCTATCCTTAGCTTGCATGGCGAGGCTGCCAGATTGGCAGAGGCGCTTGGCCTGGCGGAATGGTCTCTCAGCCTGAGCCACACCCGTACTCATGCGATTGCCTTCGTGGTGGCTGCGGGAAGTAAGTAAAGAACTGGCAGGTCCGGTGTTGTGGTTTATCACATCGCCAATGGAGAACGATATGACTCGCAAACGTTCGCTCTGGACGGTCTCTCTGGTTGGCAGCCTGCTCATCCTGGTGCTCCTGGCCGGTCTGTCTGGTTACCAGGCCGTCCACAGGTCCTTCCCCCAGATGGAAGGGGAGATAACCTTGACTGGGCTGAATGGGCAAGTGGATATCTACCGGGATGAGTTTGGGATCCCACAAATCTATGCTTCCAGCGAACATGACCTTTTCTACGGCCAGGGCTATTTGCATGCCCAGGACCGTTTCTGGCAGATGGATTTCTGGCGGCACATCGGCTCTGCGCGCCTATCCGAAATGTTCGGGGATGGACAGGTAGACACCGATAAATTTCTCAGGACGCTTGGTTGGGCGCGGCTGGCGCAATCAGAATTAGATACGCTCGATCCGATCAGCCTGGCGATTCTTACTTCCTATACACAGGGAGTCAACGCTTACCTGGCGACGCACCAGGGCAGTCAGATGAGCCTGGAGTACGCCATCTTAAAGCTGCTAACTCCGGATTACCAGCCCGAACCCTGGCAGCCGCTGCATTCGCTGACTTGGGCCAAGGTTATGGCTTGGGATCTGGGGGGAAATATGGATGATGAAATCTATCGGGCCATCCTGTCCAAAACTCTCTCGCCTCAGCAGATAGCAGATATTTTCCCTCCATATGCCCAAGATGCTCCGGTCATTGTTCCCGGTTTTGATTCCGCTCATAGCCAGCCGAACCAACCCAGGCTGGAACACCATCTGCTAGCCGAATTATCGCCTGCGTTTCAACGTGTGGCCCGCCGTTCAACCGGCCTGGCGGATTTGATTGGGCCTTCTGGGTCCGACATCGGCTCAAACAACTGGGTAATATCCGGGCAGTTAACCACAACCGGCATGCCTCTTTTGGCCAACGATCCTCATCTTGGTGTGCAAATGCCCTCGATCTGGTATGAGATTGGCCTGCACTGTGTCAACCAAAACGCCAACTGCCCTTACAATGTAACCGGTTTTTCTTTCGCCGGCGCTCCGGGTGTAATCATAGGACATAACGATCGCATCGCCTGGGGTTTCACAAATGTTGGTCCAGATGTACAAGATCTATTTATCGAAAAAATAAACCCGAACAATCCAAACCAGTATGAGGTCAATGGCCAGTGGGTTGATATGTCCCTGGTGCAGGAATCTATTCAAGTAGCCAGAGGCGAGCCCGTCTCACTGGTTGTCCGCTACACCCGTAATGGCCCGATTATCTCCGACTCTTACGGGCCGCTAGAAGATATTACCGGGCAATCTGGTATTCAGCTTCCGGAACTGTATGCTCTGTCTCTTCGCTGGACCGCCCTAGAACAAGCCTCAACTTTTTCAGCCATCTGGCAGTTCAATCGCGCTCGCAACTGGAATGACTTCCGCCAGGCTGCTGCTAAATTCACGGTTCCTTCCCAAAACCTGGTGTACGCCGATGTAGATGGCAATATCGGATATCAGATGCCGGGATTGATCCCTCTTCGTGTCGGCGGGGATGGCACACTTCCCGTTCCTGGTTGGACGGATGATTATCAATGGGCTGGCTATATTCCTTTTGAAAAACTACCCTACACATATAACCCCCCGCAAGGCTATATAGCCACCGCCAACAACGCAGTAGTGGGGCCCAATTATCCCTATCTGATCTCACCCGAATGGGATTATGGCTATCGCGCCCGGCGCATTGTGGAGATGATAGAAAATGCCCCGGGATCGATTGACATCGACTATATCCAAAAAATGCAAGCCGACAATAAAGACCTGAATGCCGAAACTCTCATACCGATCCTGCTTGGGCTTGAGCTGTCCGATCTCCACCTCGAGGAGGTCCGCGGGTTGTTTTCGGAGTGGGATTACCAGGTCCATATGGACTCAGCCCCGGCCGCTTTGTATGCGGTATTTTGGAAACACCTCTTGGCGGTCTCTTTTCACGATGAACTACCGCAGGACGAACTTCCGTCCGGGGGATCGCGCTGGTTCCGTGTGATGGAAACCCTGATCGACCAACCACAAAGTCTTTGGTGGGACGATCTCGATACACCGACTGTTGAAACTCGCGACCAGATGTTTATGCTTGCTTTTAAAGCCGCTGTAACCGAACTGGATTCTGTCTTAGGAAATAATCCGCAGGAATGGACCTGGGGAGACCTTCACCAGGTGACCTTTCAGAACGCCACCCTGGGAGATTCTGGGATCGCGCCAGTCGAGGCGTTATTCAACCGAGGCGGTTTTCGCACCTCAGGAGGCCCTTCGATCATCAATGCCACCGGCTGGGATGCCAGTGAATCCTATGAACTGGTCTCTCTGCCTTCTATGCGGATGATCGTTGATTTGGGGAACTTGCCTGCCTCGGTCAGCATGCACACTACTGGCCAGTCCGGTCATGCCTACCACCCAAATTACATTGATATGGCTGATCCCTGGCGCAAGATTGAATATCATTCCATGTTATGGGATAACGAACAGATAATAACGGCAGGCCACGCTCATCTCAAGCTGCTGCCCCAACCGTGATTCAGGCAAAATAGAAACAAACAGGGTGTGCGCAGCGCATAGATGCTGCGCACACCCTGTTTGTCTTTTATCTATATCTTGCTACTTGTCTGGCTGGCGATTGATTAATACAGGAACGCGATGGATGAATGGGGCTGTGTAGATAAGTTCATGCTTAGCTTCGAGACTTTCTACCAGGGTAATTTCCAGCCCTTCGTACGCTGCTAATGAATTTGGGAATCGCTTTTGAGCATCCAGTTCATTTTGAGCAATCGTCCAATCTTCATAAGCCGGTTCGTGATGGAAAAGTGCCAGCTGCTTCACGTTGGCCGCTTTAGCAAAATCAGCCGCCATCGTTACAGTAGAGTGCCCCCACCCTTTGGTAGCTGGCAGGCCAGGCGCTAATCCCAGGTAATGAGGATCTGTGTATTGGGCATCGTAAATCAATAAATCCGCATCACGGGCAAACTTAGCCAGCCGCCAGTTTACATCCGGCCCGCCCTCCACATCACTTGCATAAACAACCGAATGGTTTTTCCACTCGAACTCGATAGCACATGACACCATTGGGGTGCGTTTGTGAATAGAATGCCCGCACTACGACCGGCTCAGTCTCTTCCTGGCTGATAAAATCTTCAATCACGCTCTTGTCAGATGGATGCGCGATTAAATTATGTTCCCTATCCCCAATTAACAATACTTGTCCAGTATGAATGGAATGAATGGTTTTTTCAGCTCGGATGCCTGCCCATTCCATTGGAAATGCTGGTGCATGCATCACATTAGCAATCGCACCTTCCAGGGCCGAACCATAAAAATCAGGCCCAACCAGGATCATACTGGTGGATGCAGAATGCATGGGCATAAAGAAAGGCAGCCCTTGAGTGTGGTCGTGATGCAAATGGCTGAGAAGCAATGTCACGTTGACCGGCGCTCCCAGTAAAGCTGCCCGGCGTGAAAGCTCGCGGCCCAGCGGGATGATTCCCGTTCCCCCATCTATAAGTATTGTTTTTCCTGCTACCTGGACTTCAACACAAGCGGTATTGCCACCAAATTGGACCGTCCCAGCTCCTGGCGCTGGATGACTGCCTCGTACTCCCCAAAACTTAACACTGAATGAGTTCTGCATCAGCTTTTTTCCCTTGCAACTACAGGCAAGCACCCAATGAGCGCTTAAAGTTGCTTCATCTTAGCCACCATCAAAATGCAACTCCATTTACCCGCATGTTGCAATAATAGTGCCAGTTTATCATAAAATTATGAAATCCGTAACTGTTTTCACAATATTAGTACCTAACTCCTATCAGTGTTTTTTTGGTTCGATTATTATTGGACTTACGCAAAAATAATCGAACCAAATCTACACCTTATTCGTTCACCCGTTTCAAGCAAACCCTTGACTCTTTGGGGATTCGCCCTCAGAAATCCCCGATTCGGGGTGTGAGCGGGCGACCACCCGCTCACACCCCGAATTCTGGACCTCATCACAGTATTTCCCATAGACCCAACCTAATCCAAATAAGATAGACGGCATAGTAGAATTACTCTATGCTTATAAGAACTGGTTCTCTATGGAAAATTCTCTTGCTCCTAACTTTGGCATCGCTGTGTGCAAGCGGATGCCGCCCTCAGCCTGTGCCAACTCCGCAATCTGTTTCGTCGCCAACCAATATAGTCCAATCCGTAACTCCCCCACCTGCAGAGCCTTCTGCTTCGCCACCACCTAACCAGCCGTCTGCGCCGGAGGATCCCACAGACACAATGACGCCGGCAGTCCGCAACACTCAGTACAACCTGAACGCTGTTCTCAACTACGGACAGCATTCTTTAGAAGTGGAAGAGCGGATCCGCTATTCCAACAAATCGCCTGACCTAATCACTGATCTGCTGCTCGTGGTGGAACCGGTATATTATCCAGGTGTATTCGAGCTCTTGTCACTGGTGTGGGAAGATGAGCGCACGATTGAAACCTTTACCTGGGATGGCAGCTTCCTTGCTATTCCGCTCCTGGAACCGCTGGCGCCGGCTCAAGAAATCGTACTTTCAATCCACTATAAGTTGCAACTACCCTCGCCGGCAGCCTCCGCTGAAACTCGTCCGGTACCTTTCGGGTACACTGCCCGCCAAACTAACCTGGTTGATTGGTATCCGTATATTCCGCCTTATCGGGCCGGGCAGGGGTGGTTGGCTCACCGGGCAGGATTCTTTGGCGAACATCAGGTATACGAAACTGCCGATTTCATGGTCACCATCCGGATTGCCGACCCGCGCGGTGACCTGGTAATTGCTGCAAGCGCGCCAGATGAAGGCTCAGCAGATATTCACCAGTACCATCTGGATAATGCTCGCAATTTTGTCTGGTCCGTTAGCCCTGAATATCAAGTCAAAACAGCCAGGGTTGGGGACATCACGATTCTTAGCTATAGTTTCGCTTATCATGAGATGGCGGGGGAAGCCACCCTGCAAACCACGGCCGATGCGCTTGAACTTTATAGCCGCTTATTTGGGAAATACCCTCGAAAACAGCTCTCAGTTGTAGAAGCTGATTTTCTGGACGGGATGGAATACGAAGGTTTGTACTTTTTAAGCAACGGATTTTACAATCTTTATCAGGGGACACCGGGTGAATATCTGATTGCGATTGCCGCCCATGAGACTGCTCACCAATGGTGGTATGCGCTGGTAGGGAATGACCAGGCATTGGAGCCCTGGTTGGATGAAGCCCTTTGCACCTACAGCGAAAGAATCTATTATGAAAATCTTCATCCGGAAGCTCTTGATTGGTGGTGGGCTTACCGGATTAATTATTATGATCCTGAAGGGTGGGTTGACGGAAGCATTTATAATCCCAATGGCTACCAGGCATATCGTGACGCAGTGTACTTAAATGGCGCTATTTTCCTGGAAGAATTGCGTAATTTAACTGGAACTGAGGCCTTTCTAACCATCTTGCAAGATTATGCCCAGCAATACGCCCATCGGATTGCCACCACGGATGATTTTTTCAAACTGATTGAAGAACATTCTCGGATCGACATCACATCTTTGCGAAAGAAATATTTTTCTTCTCGCTAATTTTTTCACCGAACCTAATCAAGGAAGGTGACCATTTAACGAGAGCACAATTTATTTGAGAGTGAACATATCCATATCCAATAAGAGTCTTTCTCCTCTTTATTATCCATATCTATCTTTATTAATATATTAATAGTAATCGTAGTAGGGCCTGTGGATATGTGGATAAGCAGTCACACGTATGATTTCTCCCCTATATATGGGGAGGCCCGCTCTCCCTGTAGGTAGATACAGGGGGATTGAGCATGTAGTTTTATCCCCTCCCTGTTGGGGATGGGCGCTGGATAAAACCTGTGAGAATCTCCATCCCACACCGATCGAGAATATTTCGGCATACTCATCTGTTACCCCCCATATATGGGGGTGACTCCACAAATGAATTTCGAACAAAATAGCGAGTTTTCCCCAATTAAACCGTTTTATCCACAGTATTTCGCGAGTTATCCACATAAATCCGCCTGAATCAGGTTTATTCGATCCCCAGCATACCCCCAGATGTGGCCTCACTTTAATAAGATAATCTCAGGAAATATTGGATATTTCTGGTAGTTGAAGCCGCACTTAGGATAAATGGGCTTGCCAAACAGGATTATTTATAAAGGTGAGTCACTTCCTGTCTTCATAAATGTAACCTTTCATGGGTATCTGCATCTTATAATTAAACCCTGAGTACACTTATTTGAACCAAATTAATTATGGAGGCTAGTAATGACGGAAATGATTATCGACTTCCCAGGGGGTGCTAAAGTAGATGCTCACTTTGGCCCATACACGGTCAATACCGATCAGCCCCGCCAGGGTGGGGGTGAAGGATCTGCGCCCACCCCATTTGCGGTATTTTTGGCATCGATTGGTACTTGTGCTGGTATCTATGTGCTGGGATTCTGCCAGCAGAGGGGACTTCCTACAGATGGGATCCGGATTGTTCAACGAATGCACAGCGATCCATTCAGCGGTATGGTAGGCAAGATTGATTTAGAAATCCAGGTACCACCCAACTTCCCGGATAAATACCGCCCGTCATTGGTACGCGCGGCTGAATTATGTGCAGTAAAGAAACATTTTGAAAAACCACCGACTTTTAATGTAACCACCCAGATATTAGAGCCGGCACTATAAAAAAACACGATAAGGCTAAGGGAAAATAAACGGAGATGTGGGCTGTTAGCCAAGCCACATCTCCGTTCAACACTTAAATGGAATGTATGCCTAATCCGGGCCAATTGTTGTCCCGGGGTGCAGAACGGTGCTCTTTGGGATGACCACGATGCCATCCTGCACCACATAATATCCCTCATCGATTTCCGTGCCGGGGGGGAAAGGCCGGATCATGACTCCCTCGCCCATGCGAACATTTTTATCGATGATCGCCCCTTCGATCACACAATTTGGCCCGATTCCAATAGGGATACCGCCTTTCAGGGGTTCATCCGGGGTATCATAATAATCGGCGCCCATTATAATCGTGCGATCTATCTTGACGCCGTCTGCAACCTGGCTGCGCAGGCCGATGACCGCATCGTTTATCTCTGCCTGGCGGATCTGGCAGCCGTCCGCAAGCATTACATTATGCAAGGAAGCACCGTCAATGACCGATCCGGGCAGAAAACGAGGGTGGGTATAAATCGGGCGGACAGGGTCATAAAAATTAAAAGGTGCTTCAGGCCGGGCTAAAAGCAGATTGGTTTCGTAAAACGAGCGGATTGTTCCAATATCTTCCCAATAACCATCAAAACCAAAACCATATACAGTGTAATCCTGCAATGCATTGGGTATCACTTGCCCGCCAAAGTCATCATACGCGGTATCTTCCAGCATGTCGATAAGCACCTGAGTTTTGAACAGATAAATGCCCATCGAGCCCAGGTAAGGAGCAATCTCATCATCCCGGCTGACAAATTTTGCCAAAACATCCGGGTCGCGCGGTTTTTCTACGAACGCTGTGATCCGGCCATCTTGAGTGCGTTTGAGCAGACCGAAGCGATATACCTCGTCAGCTTTTACAGGCTGGACCGCCACGGTGATATCGGCTTGCTGTTCCCAGTGGAAGCGGGCCATTTCTGCATAATTCATGCGATATAGATGATCCCCTGCCAGGATGAAAACAAATTCCGCTCCGGTATGCTTGATTTCAAAAAGCTGTTTGCGAACCGCATCTGCCGTCCCCTGGTACCAGTCGGAGCTGCGTGGTGTTTGTTCTGCTGCCAGAATTTGAACCCAGCCGCGATGGAATGCGTCGAAATTATAGGTTTGCGAGATGTGGCGGTGCAGGGAGACCGAGTTATATTGTGTCAGTACCGCGATGTGGTGGATATCAGAATTGATACAGTTGCTGAGGGGAACATCGATTAAGCGGTATTTGCCCGCAATTGGGACAGCTGGCTTCGCCCTTTGTTTGGTAAGTGGGTAGAGCCGTTTACCGACGCCGCCACCCAGGATTATTGCAAGCACATTATCTAATGAGGGCATTATTCGTCTCCTTTGGGAATAGCAAATATTAAAATTACCTGGCCACAGGAGCTAACGGAGATTCGACACAGGCCCGCCAAAGTGACCGGGGGCCTGTGCTATAATCCGCTGGTGCCGAAGGTGGGAATCGAACCCACACTCCCGAGGGAACACGAGTTTGAGTCGTGCGCGTCTGCCAGTTCCGCCACTTCGGCAATTTTGTTATCTGCCCCCAATGCGCCCTTAGTATAACGAAAGTTATGCGGTAGGTCAAGATAATCAGCAGGCGTCCTGGAACGGCACGTAAATGAACACTTTACAAGATTTGTGTACCTACTCTGCAGGCATGGTCTTTAGGAATTACTGGGGTGATACCCTATAGAGGGTCCCGGAGAACCTATAGGCAAGCAGCTGTTGTATACAGAGTGCAAGGGTATAATAGCCTGCGAAGAATCGCAAACCAAATATCTTTTTACGGAAAAATCATCGATGCGCTTAGGAATTATTGGCCTGCCCCAGGCCGGCAAGACGACCATTTTTAATGCTTTGACTCGTGGAAATCAGCCTACCTCTATGAGCGGCGGGCGGTTTGATGTCCATACAGCAGTCGTGGATGTTCCCGACCCACGCATGAAAATTCTTTCAGAGATGTTCCAGCCACAAAAAACGATTTATGCTAAAGTTACTTATGCAGATATTGCCGGGTTGGAAGGAAGTTCTAGCAAAAGTGGTATCTCAGGTCAATTGTTAAACCAGTTAACCCAGATGGACGGTTTCGTGCAGGTGGTGCGGTGTTTTGGAGATACGAATATCCCTCATCCTTCCGGCAGTGTTGATCCCAGCCGCGATATAGCAGCCATGGATAGCGAGCTACTCATCAATGATCTGATTGCCGTAGAGCGAAAGCTGGAACGGTTGAATGATGAGCGCCGCAAAGGGGGTGGGCGCGAGAAAAGCACGATAGAACGCGAAATTAACCTCTTTCAAAAGTTGAACGCAGCCTTGAATGATGAAAAACCCCTGCGCTCCCTGGACCTTTCACCCGATGAAGAAAAAAACCTCTCTGGGTATGGGTTCCTGACCCGCAAACCAATGCTGGTGCTCCTTAATCGAGCTGATGGTCAGGACGTACCGGCAATTGATTATCCACACCGTCACAGTGCAGTGACCGATTTACAGGGTAAACTTGAGATGGAAATTGCTCAACTGTCGCCTGAGGACGCAGAGGTCTTCATGGCCGAGTATGAGATTGAAGAGTTGGGATTGCTGCGGGTGATCAGCCTCTCGTACGATCTGCTCGGGCTGCAGTCGTTTTTTACAGTTGGCGAAGATGAGGTTCGGGCCTGGACTGTCCGGCGAGGAGCCACTGCCTATGAGGCGGCTGGCGTGGTACATACCGATTTGCAGAAGGGTTTTATTCGCGCCGAGGTGATCGATTGCGCTGAGCTCTCTGCTCTGGGAGGGCTCACAGAGGCGCGCTCAAAAGGTAAGCTCCGCCTAGAAGGTAAGGAATATCGCGTCCAGGATGGTGAGATCGTGCACATCCGGTTCAATATCTGATGACTGACACCGACGAATTAGTTTCAATGCCTTTGAACCAGGTTCTGCAGGGCGACTGCATCGAGATCCTGGAACGCTTCCCACCCGAGTCGGTTGATCTAATTTTTGCCGATCCTCCCTATAATTTGCAGCTTCATCAAGAGCTTTGGCGCCCGAACTTAACCCGAGTTGATGGGGTAGATGATGATTGGGACCAATTTGATGATTATATGGCTTATGACAAGTTTACAAAGACCTGGCTGACAGCCTGCCGCCGGGTGCTTAAACGCACCGGCACGATTTGGGTGATTGGTTCTTACCATAATATTTTTCGGGTTGGGGCCATCATGCAGGATTTAAACTTCTGGACCCTTAACACTATAATATGGGTAAAAGATAATCCCATGCCCAACTTCAGAGGGGTGCGCTTTACAAATGCCCACGAAACATTAATTTGGGCCCAAAAAGAACGCGGGGCGCCTTATACTTTCAACCATCATGGTATGAAAGCTCTTAACGATGGGCTTCAGATGCGTAGTGATTGGAATTTGCCGATTTGTACCGGTAAAGAACGCCTGAAAGTTAACGGCGAAAAAGTTCATTCGACCCAAAAGCCAGAAGCGCTTCTTTATCGGGTGTTGCTAGCCAGCAGCGAGCCAGGAGATATTGTTTTGGATCCCTTTTTTGGGACCGGAACAACTGGTGCGGTCGCCCGGAGGTTACGCCGGCAGTGGATCGGTATTGAGCGCGAACCCCGCTATGTAGAAATTGCCCGCCAGCGGATTGAGGCAGTTCAGGAAGGGAAGCACTCCCCAGAGGTCTACCAATCTCCCAACCCGCGCAAACGGCCGCGTATCCCATTTGGTCGGTTAGTTGAGATTGGCCTGCTGAAACCGGGCGATACGATCTATTTTGGCAAAACAGGGGATTTGACAGCTATCGTACTGGCGGATGGGGCGATATCATGTAATGGCGAGCGAGGCTCCATCCACCAGATAGCCCGCCAGCTCCGCCAGGCGCCGTGCAATGGGTGGGAGCAGTGGTTTTTTTATAATCCACGGCTCGGAGAACGCCAACCAATTGACAAGCTGCGCCAAATCTACCGCCAACAATATGAGGAACAGCAATCTGGCAATGAATGATGGGTGGTCTTGGAGCACCCCACCCCAGAAATACCGGGATAAGATGATGCCAAAAGATGCAGGCCTTAATTTATTTGACTTGAGTGTTCCCCTGAAAAGTCGAAGTATTGGATAAATTAGAATGGAGAACGAATGACAACGGTAACCTTTTCACAAACTCGCTGGAGTCTTGCGGACCTGTTTGACTCTCATGATAGTCTGAAAATGGAAGCAGCACTAAATGAACTAGAGAGAACGGTCTCAGACTTTGAGACAATCCGAGGAAAGCTGGACCCCGATCTGAGCCAGGAAGAATTCTTGTCGGCGATCAAGTTATACGAAAAGATCAATGAGCGGGCCTATCGAGTTGGTGGTTATGCCAGCTTGCAGTTTGCTGCAGACACCCAGGATCAAATTGCATCGGCTTTTATGGCGCGGATCGAGCAGTTCCTGACAGATCTCCAGAACCGAGCACTCTTTTTCAGCTTGTGGTGGAAAAGCCTGGCTGACGAACCAGCCGAGCGGTTGATGGCAGCCAGCGGTGATTATCGCTACTGGCTGGAAGAAATGCGCCATTTTAAAGACCACACCCTGTCTGAACCGGAAGAAAAGATTATCAATACCAAGGATGTGACCGGTTCCAGCGCCCTGGGTACTCTTTATGATACGATCACCAATCGTTATGTGTTTAAAGTTGAGGTAGAAGGAGAGATACAGGAACTGACCAGGGGTGAGCTGATGGTATACGCCCGGCATCATGACCCTGAACTGCGGGCGCGTGCCTACCAGGAACTGTACCGTGTCTATGGGGATGACGGGCCCGTACTGGGTTTGTTATACCAGACCCGGGTGAGGGATTGGGCTAACGAGCAAATCGGATTACGCTATTTTTCCAGCCCGATCGCGGCCCGTAACCTGATTAATGATATTCCCGACCAGGTTGTCGACACTCTGCTGGATATCTGCCAGAAGAATGCTCCGGTTTTCCAGCGTTTCTTTCGCTTAAAAGCGAAGCTTCTCGGCATGGACCGGCTGCGGCGTTATGATGTCTATGCACCGGTAGCTGAATCTAACAAACGTTTCGAGTTTGGCCAGGCAGCTGAGAAGGTCTTTGATGCGTTTTACCGTTTTGAACCTCAGATTGCTGAGCTGGCTAAGCGGGTGTTCCAAGAAGATCATCTGGATAGCGAAGTCCGTAAAGGTAAGCGCGGCGGAGCCTTTTGTTCCACAATTTCCCCATCTTTAACGCCGTGGGTGCTGTTGAACTATCAATCCCGCCCGGATGATGTTGCTACGATGGCACATGAACTCGGCCATGCCATTCACTCGATGCTTGCATCTGACCACAGCCTGTTTACATCTCAAGCCTCTCTGCCCCTGGCAGAAACCGCATCCACCTTTGGCGAGATGCTGCTGATCGACCGGCTGCTGGCTGAAGAGAACGACGAGAGTATCCGTCGAGAGCTGCTATTCCGTCAGGTAGATGACGCGTATGCAACGATTTTGCGCCAGTCATTTTTCGCCCTGTTTGAAAAACAGGCACACGATATGATCAGCAAAGGTGCCTCAGTGGACGAACTGTCGAGCGCCTATATAGAAAACTTAACAAACCAATTTGGTGATTCCGTAGAGATCAGCGACGAATTCCGCTGGGAGTGGGTCTCTATTCCGCATATTTACCAGGTACCATTCTACGTTTACGCCTATGCTTTTGGCCAACTGTTGGTGCTGGCCCTGTACCAGCAGTACAAGATCGAAGGGGATAGTTTCAAGCCCCGCTATCTCAAGATACTGGCAGCTGGCGGGTCTGAATCCCCGGAAAGGATTCTGGCAGAAGCCGGGATTGACATTTATCAGCCAGAATTTTGGCAGGGCGGCTTCGATGTGATCCAAGGATTGATCGATCAGCTGGAATTAATTAGTGGCAAGTGAGCCTCGACTGTTCAAGACGGTCACAATTGAGACCAACGGAGCAGAACCCACGAAAAGAGACGCATGATAAATTGTAATTAAAAATATATGTGCAAATATAAATGATTTATGGATAAGCTTGCAAGCCAATTCGATATAGTAGTGGAGCGATTGATTCAGGACCGCTCCACCCTCAACCAGAGCGACCCACTAAATGGCAACCATGGGGATCATATGGTAGCCATTTTTCAGGTTGCATCTCAAGCCATCAGGCAAATTGCCGGCAGCGATCTGGCAAAGGCTATGGAGCTTGCCGGCAGCGAGTTGAGGTTACTCCAAGACAATGCATCGGCTCAAATTTACGCGGTTGGCCTCCAGCACTTTGCTACGCAATTCCGAAAACAATCGATTGGCTTCGATGATCTTGTGGCTTATATCCAGTCTTCACTGAGCGAGAGTAAGCCGAGTGGGACTAAGAATCCGAAATCAGGGGATGTATTAAAAGCGCTCGTCTCCGGGTTGGCTGGCTGGCAGTCTGCCAGCCAGCCCGAAGGGGAGCCAAAAAGGGGAATGGATATAGGCTATTTGTTCGACCTGGGAGTTGCGTATCTCCAGGCCAAGCAGCATGCTGCCAATAAGTTTGAAGCCCTGGCTGAAACCGCTATCTCAGTCAGCCCGCTGGGAGACCCGCCCTACCGGGCCCAATCCGGCAAGCTAGTTATCACCACCCTGCTGCAGGTCATGGCGGGCTAACGAGCGGGAACGCGATCTATGTAAACTAATCAAGCTGTTTTCCGGTCTCAGCCGCAGCCAAAAAAGGATTGCAGCCCTCAATCGCTTGATTCCAGGTCTAACAACGGGTCGGCGCTGCTTTCCTCAGGAGCACGATCCAGCATCTGCATCTGAGCGGCTATTACCTTGGTGAAATAATGAAATTCGCCTTGCTGTTCGTAGCGATCGGTTTGAAGCCGGCCTTCGATGAATACCAGCCTGCCTTTACTCAAATACTCCTGGCAAATTTCACCCAGGCGGCTCCAGGCTTCCACGTTGAACCAATCGGTTGCTTCTTTGGATTCCCCTTCGCTGGTACGCCAGTGGCGCGTCACGGCTACGCTGAAAGAGGTGACTTTTTTCCCGGTTGATGTAAAGCGCGCTTCTGGATCTTTGCCCAGATAGCCAATTATTTGAACACGGTTTAGGGCTGGCATCGGTTGCTCCATCAAGGGGATGAATCGAGATTGGCTGGTGAATACCAACGATCCAACTTGCTGTAAAAATTGGGCCGGATGGCTTGTTTGTTAGTTCCAGTTTACAGGTAGTTTTAAGCTTGTCAAGAGTTTTAATCTGGGAATCACCCCTGATCTGGTTGTCATCTCGCCCAATCACTGGTATCCTTAGATAGCTTCCAGTGAAAATACATCTACAAGAAAGTCGAATTAATTAACTATGTATCTGGCTATCGAAGGTGTCATTGGTGTTGGAAAAACCACATTGGCTCGTCTGCTGCAGCCAATCTTCCAGGCTGAAATTTATCTGGAGGTGTTTGAGCAAAACCCCTTTCTGTCCGATTTTTATGCCGACCGGCAACGCTACGCATTTCAGACTCAAATTTTTTTCTTGTTAAGCCGATATCATCAACAGCGGCGAATTTCTAGACTGGCAACGCAAGACGAGATTCAGATTATCGCTGATTATACCTTTGCAAAAGATTCTTTGTTCGCCCGGATCAATTTGAAAGGGGATGAGCTTGACATGTATTTCCGGGTGCACCAGGCATTGGCAGAAAAAATCAGCTTGCCGAATTTGATCGTTTATTTGAGAGCAGATACCGAGACTCTCATGCAAAGGATCGCAATCCGTGACCGGACCTATGAACGCAATATGGACAGAGGTTATATTGAGGAATTGAATCAAGTCTACGATCTTTTTTTTGCCGATTCCCATTACCAAGGGGCGCCAGTTTTGCGAATTGATACAGATGAATTAAATTACATTCGCAGTCTCGAGGATTTGCAATCCGTGGAAAATCGGATCCGACAGGCTTTGAAGGTATCGCCATACCAGCCAGAGCTGCCATTGGGGGTCGATTAATAGAATTCTGCGGTACTGGGAGACGGGCCAAAGAAAAGTTGGGGAGTTTGTAAATGCGAATTACACGCCGTGTGCTTGAAAAAATCGTGCGCGACACAGTGGCCCAAAGGACCCGCGATAACCGCAGTTTGCTGGCGATTTATTTGAGTGGTTCTCTCCTGGAAGAAGAATATTTATTAGGGGGAACCGCGGATATTGACCTGGTTTTCATTCACACCGATACGGTCGAGTTTGAACGCGAGATCGTATATCTGACAGATGAAGTTCACCTGGATATTTCCCACCATCTGCACCGGGACTATCGCCAGACTCGCAGCTTGCGCACCCACCCTTGGTTGGGGCCAATCCTGTTTTCATGCAGAGTATTACACGATCCGCAGCATTTTTTAGACTTCACGCAGGCAAGTGTGCGCGGCCAATTCGATCGAGCTGAGCATGTATTTGAGCGAGCGCGCTCATTTTATGACCAGGCGCGGGAGATATGGTTCGACTACTATCAAGAAAGCGGGGAACCCGGACAGCGGGAAGTTAAGGATTATCTTCAGGCAGTGGGAAAATCAGCCAACGCCATAGCCAGTCTCAGCGGCAGCCCATTGACTGAAAGGCGGCTCTTAATTAAGTTTCCTGCCCGCGCTGAAGCAATCGGCCGGGCTGGATTATATGCCGGTCTGCTCGGACTGCTGGGATCACCGACCGTTGACGTTGCGACCTTAATGTCCTGGTTGCCTGATTGGGAATCCGCCTTCGATGCGGTACCTGCTGAACACCGACCGGCGGGATTAAGCCTGGAACGAAAACCCTATTATCTGCGCGCATTTCAAGCGATGCTTGACAGCCCTCAGCCAGAGACAGTGCTCTGGCCCTTGCTGCGTACCTGGACTGCGATGGCTGGCCTGCTTCCAAAGGAATGTGCCGAAAGGGCTGAATGGCGACACGCCCTGGGTCATCTAAAAATTCTTAGCGATTTTGATCAACGCGTACAAGCTTTAGATGCCTACCTTGACCTGGTCGATGAAACGCTGGATCGATGGGCTCGCTCAAACGGTGTCCTGTAAGAACACAAGTAATTATCCCAAAAGCAAAAGGATGTTTCACGTGAAACATCCTTTTGCTTTTGGGGACCTGTAAAGATTGTTTCACGTGAAACCTGGACAGTCCCCTGTAGAAAGGAAAGCAGAGGCCGGATGAAATTAGCCCCGGCTGGATATTTTGGATTGCTAATAGTTCGGCCAGCTTCGCTGGCGCCGATTCCGTTCAGTCAGCGGGCGTTTGGCAAGCACCTTGATTTTGTTGCTGCCTGAAATGGGGAAGGCACTGATGATCTCCCAGCCTTCTTCGCCCCATTCGTTCAGGATAGCTTGTAAATCTTCATCCTTGAGCCCGCTCCAGGTGGAACCGATGCTTTCCGCCCGGTATTCCCACATGGATAGTTCACTCATGGACTACTCCTCCTTGGTTTGAGCATTCTGGGCAAGAGAAACCATACCGCTCAGCCCGCCCAAGTTCATGGTATCGACTGCGCTGCTGGGCACGATGACCAGCGCCCCTTTCTCTTTCAGCCCTTCAAACAGCATATTCATGGCCCTTAAGTGCAAGGCAGTGGGGTTGTTATGGTAAGCCAGGGAGGCCTCTGCAAAGCTGTGGGCAATTTGCATTTCCGATTCTCCCAGGATGACCCTGGCCTGTCGTTCGCGTTCTGCCTGGGCCTGGCGGCTCATGGCATCTTCAAGTTCTTGCGGAATGACTACATCCCGAATCTCTACGGATTGAACCGATACACCCCAGGGAGTGGTGCGCTCGTCGATGATCTTCTGGAGCTCGACGTCCATTTTTGCCCGTCCAACCAAAATGTCAGCCAGGCTCATCTGCCCGATGATTTCTCGTAGGGCGGTCTGGGCAGCCCAAGCGATGGCTGCCCGATAATCTTCAACTTCCAGCGACGCTTTTTCGGCATCCCAAACGAGCCAGAACAGAACCGCATCCACATCCACTGGAACAGTATCTTTGGTGAGCGTTTTTTCGGCATTGAAGGGCGTGACCATAACACGGTGATCGATCCAGGAAGCGGTGCTGTCGACAATCGGGATGATCCAAAACATTCCGGGCCCGCGCAGTCCCTGGTATTTGCCCAGGCGCAGCATAACCACTTTCTCCCATTGTTTGGCAACTTTGAGAGAAAAGAGAAGGTAAAGTCCGACCAACAGCTGGATGATGACAACCAGGGCTATCCAGCCTTCGGTAATATTGGTCATATCCATAATGGCCGCTGTTCCGATGCTTAATACTGCGACCACGATGAAAATCGTCAGGGCAAAGCCATTGACGCGGATATTGTCAGTCCTTCTGATCAAAATCTGGTTCTGGTATTTTGTTAATCTCTTATTCATTGCAACCTCACGATTTTCCTTCCCCGGTCTTTTCTTCCTGGACTTGCTGCCAGGCGTTTAATTGTGCCTCTACCGCTTGGGTTACTTCATCTTTGTGATACCCAAGACGCTGAGCATCTTCAAAATATCGGTGGGTTAATTCCTGCAATCCTTTGTGGCGGAGCCGCTGGTTTGTCTCTTCGCTGGGGGTCTCCCAAATATAAGTGCCGCGTCCTTGCTGAGTGGAGATCAAACCGGCCTCATCCAGCATTCGATAAGCGCGGGCAACAGTGTTGAAGTTCACCCTCAACTCGGTTGCCATCTGTCGGACAGTAGGGAGCTGGTCTCCCACCTGCAGCTCGCCTATGGCAACCATCTGCCGAATTTGCTCCATTATCTGGACATAGATCGGCTCGCCGGATCGAAAATCTATCTTTATCTGCATGGTTTCATTTATCCACTCTGCTCATCTCCGAATTGTCTCTTTGTATTATTGTATCAATGTATCATTGAATGATTGTATACGAGAATTGTTGGTTTGTCAAGAGGGTTCCCCCAAGTCAAAAAGCCCTCTGGTAAGTTGAGGGCTTTTACTCGGTGGGTCGAGCGAATTACTTATGGTCCAACTGGGCAGCAGCGGCTCGATCTATCATCCAGATCAGGTTACCATCAACGGGTTGAACAAGTTGGGCGGGCAGTGGTTTGGCTTCGGTCGGTGCCAGAACCTGTGCCAGGCGGTCAGCCTTAGCACCCCCAGTTACCAGAAACAAGACCTGATGCGCGGCCTGGATGACAGGCAGGGTTATCGTTACTCTAGGAACCAAGGGTTCTGGCGGTTGCTCGTGTGGGACAGATATCACCCATACCCGCTCTTCTGTGGCGGCTTTTGACCCAGGAAAGATAGAAGCCGTATGACCATCGGTGCCTAAACCCAGCAGGGCCAGGTCGAACCGCGGAACCGGACGACCATTTTCATCGGGTACAAGCTTAAAGTGTTCAGATAGCGTGCGCTGGTAATCAGCAGCTGCACGCCGTGGCGAAAGTTCAGCGCGTATGCGGTGGATGTTGACAGTTGGGATAGGGATATGGTTGAGTAAGGATTCGGCAGCCATTCGATAATTGCTGTCAGGATGATCTGGTGGAACGCAGCGTTCATCTCCCCAAAAGAAATGAATGTTAGTCCAATCAACCTGATCAGCGTAGCCTGGCTGACTCAGTAGCGTGTACATTGCAAGCGGGCTTGAGCCGCCAGATAATAATACTCGGAACAGCTTATTACCGTCAGTCAATTTCCGCGACTGATCAATAAACCATTCGGCAGCAGCCTGGGTAAGGGTCTGGCGGTCTGGCCAAATTTGGATCTCAGGATTGAATCTCATTGGGTGATGCTACTACATTGATGCTGTCCATCCGGTGGGCAATGTCTAATAGCCATTTCCTGCCATCCCGGGCGATCAATTCTTCAGCCTCCGTAGGCCCCCAGCTGCCGGGTTCATAGTCAACTACCTCAGGCGAGTTAGTTGTTTCCCAACCTTTTAATATGGGATCAATGAATTGCCAGGCTTTTTCAATCTCATCGCTGCGAATAAATAAAGACGCATCACCAATTATGGCATCCAACAGCAGTCGCTCATAAGCTTCTGGTAGTCTTTCATTACCGAAGGATGAGCGGAAGTGGAACTCCATATTTACCGATCGAGTCTTTTGGGCGGAATCCGGCACTTTGGCCTCAAACTTTAAATGGATACCTTCGTCAGGCTGGATGCTGATCACCAGTAGATTTGGACTCATTTCGCTGTCTGGCTCCAGGTTGAACATCAGCAGAGGCGGGCATTGGAACTGAATTAAGATCTCTGAAGTTTTGGCTTGCAGTGCTTTGCCCGAGCGCAAATAAAAAGGAACCCCCTGCCAGCGCCAGTTGTCTATGAAGAGGCGCATCGCTGCAAATGTTGGGGTTTGAGAGTCAGGCGAAACACCAGCCACATTACAGTAGCCCCGGTATTGGCCACGTACGGTATTGGTTGATATTTCTTTGCTGGTGATCGGCCGCAGAGCAGAGAGTATTTTCAGCTTCTCATCCCTTACAGCGTCAGCAGTGAATGAGATCGGCGGTTCCATGGTGACCAGGGCCAGCAATTGCAGGATATGGTTTTGGAACATATCCCGCAGCACACCGGCCCGATCGTAGTAATCAGCCCGGTGGCCTACATCGACAGTCTCTGCTACGCTGATCTGGATATGATCGACATAATTGCGATTCCACACCGGCTCGAAAATTGTATTGGCAAACCTAAAAAACAATATATTTTGCGCAGTCTCTTTGCCGAGGTAATGGTCAATGCGATACACTTGATGTTCGCTAAATGCGCTGTGAACGATTTCGTTCAATTTGTGAGCTGAAGTCAAATCGTGTCCAAAGGGTTTTTCAATCACCACCCGCCGCCACCCACCGTTTTCTCTTGCCAGGCCGGATTCGCCTAATTTCTGAATGGTAATGGAATAAAATTCGGGTGCAATTGCCAGATAATAAATGCGATTAGCGGGTAATTCCTCCAGCTCTTCTATGTTTTGCGATAACATTTCATAATCTTGGCGGTCTTTTAAGTTGCCGGGCAGATAGAAAATCTTTGAGGCAAATGCTTCCCAGATAGATTCGTCGATCTCCACACCGGCAAACTCCTGTGCGCCCGTGCGCATTCTTTGGCGGAATTCGTCATGAGAGAAAGGTGTGCGGGAAGTGCCAACTATTCGAAATATGGACGGCAAGCGGCCCTTGCGATACAGATTGTAGAGTGCTGGAACCAATTTGCGGTGGGTTAAATCCCCAGATGCTCCAAAAATCACCAGGGTTACAGAAGAATCACTCACCTTACCTAACTCCTTTTTGGTCGCCCGTTGTTGGTTAGACGGTCCAACACAAGTGTTCCTTACAGAAAACGAAACTGTTATTTCTGTCTGATGAATTAATCTTATCATAGCTGTAGGAGTGTAGCAGCGAACGGCAGTCTTGGGAGAACTCAAGTTTTGTAAAATAAAATTATTTAGTGCAGCTACTCACACCACAGGATTTCCCAGGAGCTTAGATCGGAAAATATTATCTGTGTCCTTGATCAGTTACGGATGTGGTTTAAGGAGTCAAGTTGGTATTAATCTTTTGTTAGAACAGCTGCCAGGAGCGGCGTGAACAGGTCTGGCGGATTGTCATGCATCTTGCCGCGTGGTAGAATGTTTTTAGAAAGATTGCCTTTCAAATCTTGGAGGTTGTAGAAAAATGGAGCAACAAGTTGCCACGTTTGCAGTGAAAAAAGGCCTTGCGCAGATGCTTAAGGGTGGCGTGATTATGGATGTCGTTACACCTGAGCACGCAAAGATCGCCGAGGATGCAGGGGCAGTCGCCGTCATGGCATTAGAACGGGTTCCGGCGGATATCCGCGCAGATGGCGGGGTAGCTCGAATGAGTGATCCGGAATTGATCCTCAAAATCATGGACACAGTTTCTATTCCGGTGATGGCAAAATGCCGAATTGGACATTTTGTTGAGGCCCAAATTCTTGAAGCGATCGGTGTAGATTATTTGGACGAGTTGGAAGTTCTCACGCCCGCCGACGAGGCTCACCACATTAATAAGCATACTTTTCGGGTTCCCTTCGTATGCGGCTGCCGCAACCTGGGCGAAGCGTTGAGACGGATTGGTGAAGGCGCAGCGATGATTCGCACCAAAGGTGAAGCAGGAACCGGAGATGTTGTTGAGGCTGTCCGCCATGCCCGTTCCGTCTTGGGAGAGATCCGCAAATTGCAAAATATGCCAGAGGAAGAGCTGATGGCTCTTGCGAAAGAATTGGGTGCCCCATATGAATTGTTAAAAGAAACCCGTAGCCTGGGTCGTTTACCGGTTGTGAACTTTGCTGCTGGCGGTATTGCAACCCCTGCGGATGCGGCTTTAATGATGCAATTGGGCGTGGATGGTGTGTTTGTGGGCTCGGGCATTTTTAAATCGGGCGATCCGGCTCGGCGAGCCGCCGCAATTGTTAAAGCCACGACGCACTACACCGATCCATATATCCTGGCTGAAGTAAGTCGTAATCTGGGCGAACCAATGGTTGGGCGGCAGGTCACATCCATTCCGGAAGCTGAACTGATTGCAGGGCGAGGCTGGTAATCACCAGCCGCATTGGTGCTAGACCGATATCCGCCGACAGCTGAAAGCCGACGCCAACTCTTAAGTGTTTACGAGTTTAGGTAGTCTGCGATCTGCCGTCGGCGGTTAGATTATCTATGGTGTCTATGAAGATAGGCGTTTTAGCCCTGCAAGGAGATTTTGCAGAGCATATCGATATGTTGGAGAATAGCGGGGTGGAAGCCATTGAGGTTCGGCTTCCCAAGCACCTGGCTGAGTTAGACGGATTGATCATACCGGGCGGCGAATCCACTACCATCGGCAAGCTGGCGACAGCTTATGGACTGATGGAGCCCTTGCGAACGTTCGGCGAACAAAAGGCAATCTGGGGCACTTGTGCCGGCGCGATCTTTTTATCAAAAGATGCCCATCGGGATCAGCCCTTGTTGAGCTTGATGGATATTGTCGTAGAACGGAATGCATTTGGGAGGCAGATAGCCAGTTTTGAAATCGATCTGGTCATTCCGGTGTTAAAACAAATAGATCCGGCCGAAACGCCTTACCATGCTGTGTTTATTCGGGCGCCTTTGATCGAATTTGTGCAGGGCACGGCGGAAATTTTAGCCCAACTGCCAGATGGACGGATTGTTGCGGCACAGCAAGGCAATCTGTTGGCAACCTCTTTTCACCCGGAATTGACTCCTGATAACCGGTTCCATCGCTACTTCATCCAAATGGCTGCCCTGAGCCAGTAAGGCGCACACTAGAATGAAAAGCTGCAGATTTAAACAGCAGGTATGCTGAAAGAGAGCAGATTTGATGGTTAGGCAGGTATGACCATCCGACCATTTGATTGGCGCGATTTACAAACGCTCTATCGATTCAGGCATCAGAGTGTGTTTCTGTATAGTGCTCTGGTGTTAACTCGTGGGCCCATGCTGGTTCCTGGAGCTTTGCTTTCGTATCTGGCGCCATCAACCGGAATATTTACAGCAACAAGGAGACGTTCCAACCGCAATGATTCGCCAATTATCGGTCAAACGATTCAACTACCTGGTTCCCAATTTACCCATCTTACCTTCTTAACTCCGGAGTCAGTTTTGAATGAAGCCCCGCTTGGCAGCCTGATAGATTACCTGGCAACTCAGGCAGGCGAGCGAGGTGCCTTCAGGCTGCTGGCGGATGTAGATGAGGGTAATCCGGGGTACGAAGCATTGAGACGAGCCAGTTTTGCTGTTTATGCCCGCCAACGAGTTTGGCAGCTGGTTGGTCAGCCGGTTGGCAAAGGGGTTGTGAATGGCTGGCGGGTGGCTACCGATCGTGATAGCATAGGCATCCGCTCCTTATACAACAATCTGGTTCCAGGACTCGTACAACAAGTAGAACCTATCTCCCCCAGCAACCCGCGTGGACTGGTGTATTATGAGGCAGACAATTTATTAGCCTACGTCGAATTGAAATATGGGCATCGCGGTGTTTGGGCACAACCTTTTATCCACCCAGACTCCGAGGAAGTGACCAGCTGGTTGGTAGGTCTGTTAAATAATTTGCCTTACCGCCATTCTCGCCCAGTTTATCTCTGTATTCGATCATACCAATCCTGGTTAGAAAGCGCTCTTGAAGATTTAGGTGCTACGGCGGGGCCTCGTCAGGCGGTCATGGTGAAGCATCTGGCGGTTCCGCAGAAAGCGTTTCGATCCTTTGCGCTGCCAGTATTAGAAGGTGGACAACCGGAAGCTACAGCCCCGTTTGTCCGTTCGGAGCAAATGTATTAAATATGTCACAACGAAAAATAACCGACGATTTACAAGCATTGCTTGATGTATTGCCATCAGTAATAGCAAAAGCTGTTACGGATTTGGATGACAGTGATAACCTTTTGGAAGTCATTTTGGACCTTGGGCGGCTGCCTACGGCCCGCTTTGTGGATCGGGAGGCGGTCCTCAGTAGAGTTGAAGTCACTCACGCTGATATCGATGATGTTGTCGGCCGGATTGGTGATTTCGATGCCGATAATCGGGCCGGTATGGAGCGTACGCTGCATCGTATCTCTGCCATTCGCAACCGGCGAGGGAAGATCGTCGGGTTGACCTGTCGTGTCGGCCGGGCAGTATATGGAACCACCGATATCATTAAAGATTTGATTGAGAGTGGTAAAAGCCTGCTAATTCTTGGGCGTCCTGGGGTTGGAAAAACAACCATGCTGCGCGAAGCAGCCCGTATTCTGGCCGAAAGTAAGCGGGTCGTGATCGTCGACACATCCAACGAAATTGGTGGAGACGGAGATGTTCCACACCCGGCTGTCGGCCGGGCGCGGCGTATGCAAGTCGCCAGGCCATCCTTACAGCATGAAGTGATGATTGAAGCGGTTGAAAATCACAATCCCGAGGCAATTGTGATTGATGAAATCGGCCGCGAGCTAGAAGCTGCTGCTGCCAGAACTATCGCCGAACGTGGGGTTCAATTGATCGGAACCGCCCACGGCAACACCTTAGAGAATTCTGTTGCTTAATCCTACCCTCTCCGATCTGGTTGGTGGGATCGAATCGGTTACGCTATCCGATGAAGAAGCGCGCCGGCGCGGCACTCAAAAAACCGTCTTGGAAAGGCGCTCTCCTCCCACCTTCGACGTGCTGATTGAAATTCAAAATAGAGACCGGCTTGCCGTTCACCAAGATGTAGCCGCCGCGGTCGACTCGCTCTTACGAGAGTATCCTTTGCCGCCCGAAATCCGGACGCGAGATACTAAGGGGAATATCCAAATTGAACGGCCGGCACCGGTCGCCAAGTCGCCAAAGACCGGTTCCCAGGGCTATCGGCGGCAAGGCAACGGTGAATCTGCCGATGTAGCTCGCCGCCAGATGCCGGTTGAGGCAGGGTCGCGCTTCTCGCGCAACCAGGCCGCGGATTTCCCGATCAGCCGCGATCTTGCACCGTTGCAAACTGTGCGAATTTATCCCTATGGTGTTGCCCGTAACCGGCTTTTACAGGCTGCCAAACGGCTGGGGGCTCCGATTGTGGTCGCCAAAACGCCTGGGGATGCTGATGTTCTAGTCACGCTGAGAGCCTATTTTCGTAAGCGCGAACGAACGATTGTAGATGCTGAATCTCGCAACATGCCCATCTATGTCTTAAGATCTAATACTGTGAATCAGATGCAGCAATTTCTGAGCGATCTCTTTAATTTGTCAACGGATTTCCCGCCTGATCCAGGGATGGAGCCGGTTATGGAAGAGACGCGCTCCGCAATTGATGCTGTGCTGAACGGTGAACGCTGGATCGAGCTTCCGCCGGCAGTAGCCTCAATTCGACGCTTGCAGCATCAAATGGCGCGTCAGGCCAACCTTGTATCCCACTCTTACGGCAAGGAGCCGCGCCGCCGGGTGCGCATTTTCCGGGAATAACAAATGTTTATTACATTTGAAGGTCCAGATGGAAGCGGTAAGACGTCACAGGTAGCGACCCTGGCTGAATACCTGCGCGAATTGGGCTATCCACTGTTGGTTACTCGTGAACCTGGTGGAACTTCAATCGGGGATCAGATTCGGGCTATCTTGTCTGATCTGGATAATATATCCATGCAGCCGCGTACCGAGATCCTCTTGTTTCAGGCCTCCCGCGCCCAGCTGGTAGATGAGGTGATCCAGCCGCATCTGGAACGCGGCAGCCTGGTGTTGTGCGACCGTTTTGCCGATTCAACGCTGGCATATCAGGGGTATGGACATTGTGTCGATCTCGGCCAGCTCCGCAGCCTGATCCAGTTTGCAACCGGCGGTTTAAAGCCGGATCTTACGCTTCTTTTTGATGTCGATGCAAAAACGGGGCTGACCCGCCGGGCACAGGGGGGCGATTGGAATCGGCTGGATGCTTACGAAATTGCTTTTCACCAGCGAGTTCGGGAGGGTTATCTGGACCTGGCTCGAGAAGAACCTGAAGAGGTGGGAGACGATAAACGCCGGACAACCCCCTGAGCTTGTGCAGGAAGCTGTCCGTAAAATTGTACTTGAAAGATTGGAGCAGAAACCAGCTATCCAAAAGAAAGATCGCCCAATCTCAGGCAGTTGAATAGGAATATACCCCGGAAACGGGAATTGGGTTTGGGAAAATAACGGTGCAGTTTTCTGCCGGTTATCTGAAAGTCAAAAGTCGCCCAGGTCTCCCCCGAGGCCTCCTGCACCAGGCTCCCCTAAATCTGGAAGGGACTGCTCAATCTCGTCTGGCGTCTGACCGGACTCTAACCGGTCAACTACTTCGTCAAATTCAGGGCCTAATTCTTCGCCCATTTCACTACCCATCTGGCGCATCATCCTCCCCAAGGCTTTCGGATCATCTTCTAAGCCCTCCAGAGCGCTGGGGTCTGCCAGGTTTTCCAACCGGCTTTCGTCTGAGCGGGCGATCCTCACCCGGCTGATACGGCGCATGACGTTCTTCGATTGGCAGTTTGGACAATTAACCGGCTTATTGCCGTAATCAGTGTATGTCATGAAAACTTCAAATCGTTTTTGACAGTTTAAGCAGCGATAAGGATAATTTGGCATAATTGTCTCCCGAAAATAGTTTTGACTGATAGGCACTCAAATATACCTAAATTATAACCAAGAGGCAATATTCAGGGAAATGGCTGTTGAGATACTTCTGAGATAAAACGAGTACTATTCCAGGAGTTGAATAGGGCAGCCATTGAAATAAGCGCATTTTTTAAGTTTAGTGCATCGATCAAGCATTTGCAGAGGCAATTATGAACGAATTTATCTCGTATAATCCCCACCAGCAGTATCCATTGCTGATCGTGATTTCTGGCCCATCAGGAGTGGGCAAAGACACCGTAATCGAACGGATGAAAGCGCGGAAGCTGCCTTTCCATTTCGTTGTCACGGCGACCACCCGCCAGCCGCGTCCAGACGAAACAGATGGTGTTGATTATATTTTTCTTTCTTTTGACGAATTCGCCGAGATGATCGAGCAAGGGGAATTTCTGGAGCATGCCATTGTGTACAATGATTACAAGGGCATCCCCAAGGTGCAGGTCCGAGAAGCTATGAGCAGTGGCAAAGATGTTATTTTGCGGGTAGATGTGCAGGGGGCTGCGACCATTCGGGCACTGGTTCCAGATGCTTTGCTGATATTTTTGACAACCCTCAATGAAGAAGAACTGGAGAATTGTTTGAAGGCGCGCAAATCGGAAACTCCTGAGGGGTTAAAATTGAGAATTGCTACCGCGCGTCAGGAGCTCAGGCGAATTAAGTATTTCGATTACGTGGTTGTCAATCCGGAAGATCATCTGGAAGATGCAGTCGATACGATCGAAGCGATTATTCGAGCCGAACATGCCCGCGTTAATCCCAGAAAGGTATCATTGTGAGCCATCAATATCCTTCACCAGAAAACCAACAACCAGAACCTGCAGGTTATACAACACCTCCGGCCAGCTACCAGCCTGCCCCACCTGGCCCTCCACGCCAAAAGCCGGTGGTTACTTATACGATTATGGGTTTGACCATCTTCGTCTTTCTGTTACAACTTGGCAGCCAGACATTATTCAAAGGCACAGACTTGCCCCAGGCTTTGGGGATGAAGGTGAATGACCTGATCATGAGGGGCCAGTTGTGGCGGTTGTTCACCCCCATGTTGCTGCATGGTTCGATCCTGCACATCGGTTTTAACATGTACGCTTTATACATCCTAGGGCCAGGGTTGGAACGATTTTATGGATGGAAACGCTTTATCGCGGTCTATATCCTGGCCGGATTTGCGGGTAACGTGATGTCTTTTCTGTTTTCGCCGGAGGCCTCGCTGGGCTCTTCGACCGCGATCTTTGGCATCTTTGGCGCGGAAGGCGTGTTCTTCTACCAGAATCGCAAAATCTTCGGGCAACGGGCCCAGATGGCCTTGCGGGAAATTGTTTTCTTCGCCGGCATCAACCTGTTATTTGGGCTGTCGCCCGGTATCGACAATTGGGGGCATATTGGCGGGCTGATCGGCGGCGTCCTGTTTGCCTGGTTTGGAGGCCCGCTGCTGCGCCTGGATGGGATTTACCCGGCTATAAAATTGGTTGATGACCGTACCTCCGGGGACATCGTCCGGGCAGGCGTGAACGTGGGGGTGTTTTTTGCTGTTTTAACCGCTGTAACAATATTTCTAAAACTGCGCTAAAGCCTCAAGAAACGGTATTTCATCATCAAAAAAACCCTTTTACAAGGGATTTGCGCGGTTACCGATGAGGCGCGGAACACACTGACAACTATATCCCCACTGACCTGTTGTTTTGGTTCTTAGGATCCGGCCTTAATGTAATCCGGGTTTCGCTTTTCGAGGAAGGCTTGGACACCTTCTTTGTGTTCGGCGCCTTGCCCAGCAATCTCCTGAATATGGGCCTCGTAATCCAGGAGTTGTTCCAATCCTCCAAGCATGGCTTTGTTAAAAACGCGCTTGGATAATCCCATGGCGCGGACAGGCCCTTTTGCCAGTTGGGCTGCCCAGGTAAAAGCGTGTTGCAAGAGGTCTTCTGGAGGGGCGAGGCGATTAACCAGGCCCCATGCCAAAGCCTGTTCGGCGCTGATTGGGGCGTTTGTAAAGGTATATTCCGCTGCTCTACCCAGGCCGATCAGGCCGGGCAGGAGCAAGGAAACTGCCGAATCGGGTGCAAGCCCGATTCCGGCAAAACCAACCACAAATCGAGCGTCAGCAGCCGCAATGCGGAGATCGCAGGCCAGCGCGATTCCCAATGCTGCCCCGGAGACGGGACCATTGATCGCGGCCAATACAGGTTTATCTAAGCGGCGAATTTGGACAATCAAGGGGTTGTAGGTGCGCAATAAATGATATCGGTAGGAAAGATCTTCGGCCTGTTTGACTTCTGTCAGATCTTGACCTGCGCTGAACACCCTTCCTTGACCGGTCAACAGCACACAGCGAACATCAGGGTCGCGCTCAGCCTGTTTGAAAACTGTTTGCAGGGCTGAGACTACCTCTGTCGACAATGCGTTTACTTTAGGGCGGTTGATCGTGATGGTGAAAACGCCATGTTCAAGATGAGTGAGTAATGCAGATTTGGGCATCGTTCGTCCTGGCCTCCAATTGAGGGGATCGCAATACACTCATATCCTTAAATAGACAACCCCTGGAGCAGTCCAGGGGCTGTTGTTGGTTACATCTCGGGGAAGTCGTCGTCCTCGTCACCGAATTCATCATCATAGCCGAGTTCGAGCTCCACTTCGTCATCTGCCAGGCGCACCCATAGCAACAGTAAATGACCATCCTCGGTGTCTACGTTTCGGGCAGCCACGATGGGGGCCATTCGTTCCAGGCCTTCGGAGGAACGGTATTCAAGGTTGATTGGTTTCAGATTGCGCCACGCCCGGTGACAGCGTTCTACCAGCGCTGGACCGTTAAACGTGCGCAAGCGGGTGACGGCAATATCTGCCAGGAAAGGGCTTTCATTCAAGCCCAGCGCCCACCCATCGCTGATGGCTTCAAAGGCTGGGGGAGGACCTTCGATTATGGTAATATTTTCTTCAGTATCCATGTACCTTTACTCCATTTGGGTATCATACCATTAAACAAAATGCTGAAACATAAGAAATTTGTTGGCTTATTGAGATTCTCTGTGATAAAAAGCTAGCACTTGTGGGGTATCATTTTGGGGGCGACGCGAATAAATAACGAAATGCATTTACACTAGTTTAGTGCCGCCTTTGTATGACCCGCTTATTGGAAGGCTAACTGCTTCAAAATATCGAATATTCTGAATTGGCTGGAGCCCAGCACTGGTTTGGAGGGTTAATATGCATAAACTGGTTATATTGATAGAACCTCTGGATGATTGGGATACATTTGAAGACGCCTGGCCTGCATTTTTGCACCTGGTAGAGACAATGCCAGCCTTGCGTAGGGAAGCGATCAGCCGGGTCGATGGGTTTCTGTACGGGGAAACCCCATACGCTCAAATGCATGAACTGTTCTTTGAAAATTTGACATCAGCCCAGGAATCGATGGCTTCTGAACAAGGCCGCGCAGCCGGAAAGTTGCTGCAGGCCATGACCGGCGGACGGATGGCGCTATTTTTTGCCGATCATAAGGAAGATGACCTGGAAAATATCCGAAAATATAAGCAGAACGAAATGGCAAATCCGGATGAGGAATAGAACCAGCAACAATGAGTATATGGGTTTGTGATGAATTATAGAATAACGCGTCGATTATTACCGGTCCTGATTGTAGGTCTGCTTATGTCGGTTGCAGTAGGCGGTTATCTTTATAAACGCTATTTTTCACCGCGCTTGAATCGGCCCGCCCGTTTTGCATGGCTCTCCGAATGGTTTAGAGACCCGGACTCTCATTCAGACTGGGTGATCAAGGCAGGATACCGGTGTGGCGAAGCGCCCTTCATCTTTCCCACCGATGGTTATATCGGGTTCATCTGGGACGATTCTTTTCGGGTTGGGCACCGGCATCAAGGGATAGATATCTTCGGCGGGCAGGATACCAACCAGACTCCGGTAGTGGCGGTTGCGTCCGGCTACTTGAGCCGGCAGGCAGACTGGAAATCAACGGTTATTATCCGCATTCCGAACGATCCCTTAGAGCCGGGCCGTCAAATTTGGACGTATTACACCCATATGGCTGATCCGGATGGAAATTCTTTTATTGCCTTGGATTTTCCACCTGGTACGGTTGAAAAATATGTAGAAACCGGAACTTTACTGGGCCGTCAAGGCAATTACTCAGGAACTCCCGACAATCCGACCGGAGTCCATTTACACTTTTCCATTGTGCTCGATGATGGCCAGGGCAGCTTTCGGAATGAGCTTGAGATTAGCAATACCCTGGATCCATCCCCATATTTGGGGCTTCCATTAAACGCAAACCTGAATGATTCCAATATACCAATCTGCAATCAACCACCCCAACAACCCGGATATTGAGGGGTCATCTAACTTAATTCCTGAACACATATGAGAAGATCACTGGTCAATCTACAGCAGCTTGGCGAGAAAACCACTGAGAACCTCCCCGCAAATAATGATTGTGGTTGCAGGAGGATGCGATTTCCAAACTCCACTGCGCAGTTTTTGAGACCGGTTTAGGCGCATCTGATTTGCCGGAAAAGCATAAATACGATCTTAGAGGAGAAAAATAGATGAGCGAATTTTTGGACAAGGTTGTTCTCATCACCGGCGCTGGTCGCGGAATTGGGCAGGTGATTGCTAAGACTTTCGCTCAACAGGAGGCCATCATAGCAGCGAATGACCTAACCCCGGTTAATCTGGATGAAACGGTAGCAGGTATCCTTGAGCAAGGCGGGCGAGCCAGGGATTACGTCTTTGACATTGCTAAGAAAATGCCTGTGCAGGCTCTGATCGAAAAAGTGCTGGATGATTGGGGCCGGATAGACATACTCATCAACAACGCCGGGGTCGACCCTCGCGGAGAATTGCTGGATATTGATGAATGGGATTGGCGCCGGACGATAGATGTCAATCTGTCTGGGCCTTTTTTTACGATTCAATCAGTTGGCCGAGTGATGCGTGAACAAGGGGGCGGCTGTATGGTAAACCTGGCAGCTGTCGCCGGACGGGCACATGGCTGGCCAGAACATGGCGCGTTTGTGGCTAGCAAAATGGGCTTAATTGGCTTGACCCGCCAGGCCGCGGTTGAATTTGCGCCCTATCACATTCGTGTAAACGCCGTTTGCCCTGGACTGTTCAATACTGGCAGACAGTTTTATGCAGCCCAAGAACAAAGCCTGGTATCGGTGGATCAAATCCCTCTACGTCGCAGCGGCCAACCACAAGAAGTCGCAGACCTGGTGATATTTTTGTGCAGTTCTGCGGCGGCTTATTTGACTGGACAGGCAATTAACTTGGATGGAGGCTGGGTAATGTGCTAGCAGAGCCGCGATGGTTTTATGCACCCGTTCCATTGTATAATCTGCTTACCTGGAAATAAATCATTTATTTAGTAGTCTTTTCGGCAAGTCACTTAAGAAAAAGAGATTTTGTGGTGTTCGGTTTGAGCGGTATAGCCACCCAAACCGAACACCACACATCCTTATTATGTTTGCAATGAATTTAGCGAAAGAACCATTTAGACTCAACGGCATGCCCGCATAGCAAATCAGGCAATATGGATGTGTTTATGCAGGGTAGGGATTGGCAGACGGAGGTTCGTATGCCAGAGTACAGCTCCATTCTGACGGAAAAACTCGAGCGGGTAGGGTTGGTGCGCCTGAACCGTCCACAGGCGATGAATGCCCTTAACTATGATCTGACCAGGGAACTGATGGATGCTCTGGTTGTCTATGACAATGATGTCGAAGTTGGTGCGATGGTTGTAACCGGCAATGAACGCGCTTTTGCTGCCGGAGCAGACATAAAAGAGATGGCGGACTCGTCTGCGGTTGATATGCTTATAAAAGATTCGATCTCCCTGTTTGACCGCATCCGCACCATCAAAAAACCAGTTATCGCCGCGGTCTCCGGCTGGTGCCTGGGAGGTGGCAATGAACTGGTCATGTCGTGCGATCTGGTTGTGGCGTCTGAGTCAGCTCGCTTTGGCCAACCGGAAATCACGATTGGGGTGATCCCTGGCGCTGGCGGCACGCAGCGCTTAACTCGTGCGGTTGGCAAAGTCATTGCAATGGAAATGGTGCTCAACAATCGCACCTTGTCTGCTCAAGAAGCTTTGCACTTTGGCCTGGTCAATCGGGTTGTGCCGGTTGAGCGTTATTTGGAAGATGCACTGGAATTGGCTGGCGAGATCGCAGGGCGCGCGCCTCTGGCAATTCGTCTGGCGAAAGAGGCCATTAACCAGGCATTTGAAACCCCACTCTCCGATGGGCTGGTGGATGAACGCCGTTCTTTTTATTTGTTATTCGCCAGCCAGGATCAAAAAGAAGGGATGCAAGCCTTTGTGGAGAAGCGTAAACCCGATTGGAAGGGAAAATAACGAAGCCAGCCAGCATTTATGCCGGACGGGCGCGGCACCCGTGAGGTATTACGTAGTTAAAACGGATCAAGCCTTAGCTGGAGAGGAAAGCCAGAATGGTCACATTTCGTGATATTGTAAATGCTTTGCGCAAGCTGGATATCGACCGCTCTCGTCCTGTGCTGGCCCATGCTTCGCTTTCTGCTTTTGGCAAGGTGCACGGGGGTCCGGATGTTGTGGTAGGATCGCTGCTGGCCAGTTTTTCTGGCTTGATAATGCCGGCTTTCACCTATAAGTGCATGGTCACTCCAGAAGATGGCCCGCCCGGAAACGGATTAATCTATGGCAGCGCCAGGGATATCAATAAGATGGCGGAATTCTTCCGTCCCGATTTGCCAGCAGACCCGTTGATGGGCGTAGTGGCAGAAACCTTACGCCAGCATCCTGATGCAGAGCGCTCTGATCACCCACTGCTCTCCTTCAGCGCAGTTAACATGAAAGAGGCGTTGACAAAGCAAACCCTGGCTGACCCCCTGGCTCCTATCCAGGCGTTAATAGAAGCAGATGGCTGGGTACTCCTTTTGGGCGTAGATCATACGGTCAACACCTCTATCCATTTAGCCGAAAAACTAGCTGGACGCAAGCAGTTTGTACGTTGGGCGCTGACACCGGCTGGTGTGGTTGAGTGCCCGGGATTCCCCGGGTGCTCAGATGGTTTTCAATCCTTCGCGTTCCGTGTTGAACCACTGGTGCGTAAAGTACAGATCGGGCAGACAATAATTCAGGCGCTGCCGCTGCGCGACATGTTGGAATTCGCTCGAGATTGGATCCTGAGCGACCCCCAGGCTTTTTTATGCGAGCGAATGGATTGTGTGCGTTGCCAGGCGGCTCGGGAGACATCGGCAGCCGTAGAAGGATCAGCTTATGAAAAATCGTGATGTCTGCTTAACCCATGGTTGAAATGGGTGCTGAGGTTTGGGTTCCTTACTAAAACTAAATAAGACACGCATATTAAATGCTAGCATGAGTTAGGAGTAAACCGTATGACAACCCTGACAACTTTCCAGATTTATGATTTACTGAATCGCCCACACCCATTGTGGCTGGTCCGGATCGATCTAAGCGCCGCAAACTTGTTGTGGATCGACTTGAGTGAGTGTAATTTAAATTGGGCGAATCTGAACAAAGCCGATATGAATTGGGCTAACCTTCGAAAAGCCAGCCTGATAAAAGCTAATCTTTCCATGGCCAATTTGTTTGAAGCTCATTTAAGTTTGGCGATAATGAACGAGGCCAATTTTACACGCTCCAATTTGACTCGAGCAGATTTGAGTAAAAGTGATCTGATCGAGGCAATTATGGTTGAGGTCAATCTTAATCGAGCCAATCTGAGTAAGGCCAATCTTAATCGGGCCAATTTGAATGGGGCCACGATGGTTCGGGCAGATTTAAGCAAGACCTCGATTGTAAATGCTAACTTATCGGGGGCGGATCTCTCCATGGCCAATTTGTTTGAAGCCAATCTGACTGGGACGAACTTGAAGGGTGCAGATCTGACTGGGGCAGACTTGACGGCAGCTAATCTTTCTAAAACGGATATTTCAGAAGCGCAATTTAAAGATGCTGATTTAACTGACACCATCATGCCGGATGGTAGTAAACATATTTGAAGTAATACCGTTAGGGTTGAGCTAGAAAACGAACCCAGAACGTGGTGCCTTCACCAATCTGGCTGCTGACACCTATTTTTCCCCCATGACCATCCACGATCGTTTTTGCGATTGCCAACCCCAGACCACTGCCACTTGAGGATGTGTAGCGCGGCCGGGTTGCTTCAGCCCGATAGAAGCGTTCAAAAATATGTTGTAAATGCTCGGGGGCGATACCAGGTCCGGAGTCACGGACCTGAAGCAAGACCGATTTTCGATCGCCGCTCGCTCGTACCTGCAAATCTACATGGCCATCGCGGGGCGTATATTTAATCGCATTCTCGACCAGGTTGTAAAGCAGACGACGGAGTTGATCTTCATTTCCCAGCACAGACGGCAGATCAGTTTCGATATCCTGAACAAGGTGGATGCCTGCCCTGGCAGCCCTGATACTGAACACCTCAGACACTTCGCTAGTCAGAGTACCCAAGTTTAGGGCACTGCGCTGTTTCGAAACCAGGCCAGCTTCTAAGCGTGAAAGGTCCAACATCTCGTTGACCATATAACTCAAGCGATCAACTTCAATCTCAATTTCAGATAAAAATTGCTCAGCAACAGCCGGTTCTTCCAGGGCACCATTGCGAAGGGCTTCTGCGCGCAGCTTAACTACCGTCAGGGGTGTGCGAAGTTCGTGACTGGCATTTGCAACAAAAGCGCGCAGCTCATCAACATGGTCTTGTAGGCGGAACGCCATGCTGTTGAACGCTTCTGCAAGACGGTTAAGTTCAGGTGGGCCTGAAGGCGTAACTCTGGCATCCAAATTGCCGCCTGCTAGCGTTTCGGCTGTCCGCGTTAGCTGTTTAATGGGACGAGCTAAATTATTCGCCAGGATCCAGCCAAACAGGCTGACAGCGATCGCAACCAGCAAGGCAGTCAACATTAAAAGCCCTAAAGAACGGCGGGCTTCACTCATTGCTGAAATAAGGGAAGTGCTCAGGCGCAGGATGGCGATAACCTCACCTTCTTTTTGGATGCGGGTCGCCACATAATAGATTTCTTCACCCTGATCGTCAATCCGGCTGATTTCCCCCTCGCCGATTTCACTGTTGATCGCCTCCCATACCTCGGGGGCTGTGCCAGGAGTAATCAGTTTTTCAGCTGTGCCACTGCGATCCACCAGCAAAGTGCCATCTGGCCAATAGATAGCGTAGTCTAAATTCGGGCGGCTGGCGAGCAAACCGGTAAGCGAATTTGAAACCAAGCTGTTTTCTGCACGTCCAGCTTGTACCGCTTCCACTGGGAGTTCCAATGCATTGCTTAATGCAAATGCCAGATCTTCCATATTGTGGGCGACTTCTTCACGGGCTGCGTTAAAGATGGATCTGCCGGCTATGGCTGAAAGTACCGTAATACTCACTAACGTAACCAGCAAGTGGGAAAGGACCAGGCGAGTTTGCAATGAAAGCGAGATTCTCATTCTTAAGCCTACTCTGAAGTGAGCAATTCAGGAAAGCTCTTCAGGCCCTGCAAAGCGATAACCATACCCGCGGACAGTTTGAATGTACTCCGGGCTGGCAGGATCTTCTTCAATTTTGAGGCGCAGCCAGCGAACGTGAACATCCAGCGTGCGTGGATCGCCAATCCATTCCTCACCCCACACCTGAGCTAATAATTCATCTCGGCTGAGGGCCCTCCCGGCATTTTTCATCAGGGTCGTCAGTAAATCGAATTCTCTGGCTGAAAGCTGCAGCTCTTGATCAGATTTAAACACCCGGCGTGCTACGGGGTCCAGCCTTAGTGCGCGCAAATCTACGGGTTGAGCATGTGAGACCTGGCGGTCCATCTCGACCCGCCGGATCGTAGCCCGGATGCGCGCTAATAGCTCCCGAAAGGAAAATGGTTTTGCGAGGTAATCATCCGCGCCAACTTCCAGCCCCAGGACGCGATCGATTTCTTCCCCGCGGGCGGTCAGCATGATGACAGGGGTAGAGTGGGTGGTTCGCAGCCGACGGCAAACTTCTAGCCCGCTCATATCGGGCAGCATTAGATCCAATACGATGAGATCGGGATGGAATTCTTCGACTGCATCGAGCGCTTGTCTACCATGCGTCACTGCTTTCACAGTGAAACCTTCCCGTTGCAAACTGTAAGACAGCGAATCGGTGATTAACGTTTCGTCGTCAACCAGAAGGATTTTCGTCACGTAAGGCCTCCGATCATAAAAACGAATTTAAATTGATCTTACCTTATTTTTCAGCCCTGCGGGAAAGGGGCTTTGGGCATTTTAGGAATTCCTGTGGATGTGTGAGGTGGGATCACCGAAATTCCCAGACAGCCATCATGGACAAAGTCCACCCGGAGGAATGAAAATCTGCCTTATTTTCAAGGCAGCCAAGGGAATGGCTGGGGGAAGTTCCAGTATTGGGCTCCTCCCCAAGTATTCCAAATAGCGCTGATTTTCCCCAGGCATAAATTAATCAATGTTTATTTTATCGCGTTAAGTTTTGCTTAAAGATTGTCTTTTTCCCGCAACTTTTATAAAGATTATACGACACATTGATTGGGCAATTTAACCAGTATATATCCGATTTAAATAACTCTTAATTCAAATCACTGGTTTCTTAACCACGAGTAGTTTAAATATCTGTAAACTGGTAACCATCTGATGTCCCCAGCCGGTTGTGGATCTAAGCCAAAGCTGATAGGGACAGATAATTTTGGACAATATGAATCGGTGGGAGGGTGGCTGCCCTCCGCCCTTTGTGCCAGATATGTATGAAAAGGATTCATCCATTATTTTCTTCACTGGGATTTATTTTCACAGCGATCATGCTGCTGGGATTAGCTTTGATGTTATGGCGGAGCGGCGGTAAGGCATTTAGCCCAGGCCGATTGAGCGCAAAATCTGTAGCTGGCATAGCTCTCAATGGCTTCATATCTCATGCTGAATTTGAAGACCAGTGCAAACTGTGTCACATCCCGCTAGAAACTACCCAGGATCAGCTTTGCATTGCCTGTCATAAGACCGTTGGCAGACAAATAGCCAGTTTGCAAGGCACTCATGGGCTGCTCGCACAAGTTAATGAATGCGCCAGGTGTCATTCTGAGCATCATGGAACCGATTTCGATCCATTGACATCGGCCCTGGACCAGTTTGACCACTCAGCCACTCGTTTCAGTCTGCTCTGGCACCAGGTAAATTACGATACAAGCTCGTTGAGCTGTGATGCCTGTCATCGGATTGACCATAAATTCAGCCTGGATCAGGGCAAATGCCAATCCTGTCACCAGGAGCATAATCTAGAGTTTATGGTTCTGCACCAGCAGGATTTTGGCGGTAATTGTTTAGACTGCCATGATGGTCAGGACCGAATGACTGACTTCGACCATGCCAGTACCGGTTTTCCGGTAGATGGCAAGCACTTTGCTCTGCGCTGTGGAGAATGCCACCAATTAAAAAATGATGCTCTGGTGGGCGCGCAGACAAAAATTCGCCAGGACCAGGTGTTTGAGATGACTTTCAAAGACACAGCTAAGGAATGCGGCGTCTGCCATGCAGAGCCAGAACTTCACCAGGGAGTTTTTGATACGAACTGCACGAATTGTCACACGACCTCAGGTTGGTTGCCTGCTATCTGGGATGGGAAGCTGTTCGACCATACCCAAACTACCGGGTTCAGCCTGAGTCGCCATACGCAAACTGTGGATGGCAGCCAGCTTAGCTGCCAAGATTGCCATAAGGGGGATGTCAGGGAGTTTGCGTTGGAGGTTTGTATAATTTGTCACTCCCAAGGCGATGAAAGGGCCAGCTTCATGGCTGAACACCAGCTGCGGTTTGGGCTGGGCTGTCTGGAATGCCACGACGGTGTGGACAGGATGAGCGATTTTGAGCATGATAACTTCTTCCCCCTCAATGGAGCCCATGCTGTCCTGGAATGTGAAAAATGCCATGGGAATAATACCTTTCAGGGAACCCCGCGCATATGTGTGCAGTGCCATGCTGAACCGGATATCCACGCCGGATTCTTTGGCGGGCAGTGTCAAAATTGCCATACTGAAGATGTCTGGGCCCCCGCTCGAATGCGGATTCATCACTTCCCGTTGGATCACGGCGGGCAGGGAACGATTGAATGTCAAACCTGCCATACTGGCACCTATGTGGAATTTACCTGTTATGGGTGTCATGATCACCAGCCCGATGAAACCCAGGCCAGTCATATTGAAGCAAATATTTCGCTTGAAGAATTGCCAGATTGCACAAAGTGCCACCCAACCGGCTTGAAAGATGAACCGAAGAATCCTTAAACGACAAGAGATCGAAGTTGAGGGTCGCTTTGGGAATCTATGTGAAGCGCTTCAGATCAACCACAAAAGCTCCCAGACAGTTCCTCTGAAAGTAACTGGCGGTGAGGCCAGGTCTAGTGGTCTTTTCGGCAAGTCACTTAAGAAAAAAAGGTTTTATGGTGTTCGGTTTGGGCGGTGTAGCTGCCCAGACCGAACACTACACATCTTTCTATGATTGCAAAGAATTTAGTGAAAATACCATTTAGAGCTTTCAAAAGGATGTTCCTGGAGGAGGAAAGATGCGACGTTTTTTACTAATCGCAACGGTTGTCATATTTTTTATAACGACTTCCCTTTTGATCGGTGGTCTGGTGCTGGCCCAGCTTGCGCCTATGCGTCCGGGCGATACACTCTTTGCCTTTCAGCGATTTGCCGAACAAGGACGGCTCTGGATTACTACGGATATAACAGAACGGGCGGATTACTTGATCCGGCTTGCGGAACGTCGAGTGGTTGATCTATCTGCTCTGATCACGACTTACAAAGAAGACATCGCCTTGAGAGAATTAAACCTGGCGCTGGACAGCGCTATCGACGCGATCAGTCTGGTTCCTAGCGGTGATGCTTCCGAGATCGCTGTGTCATTGACTGATCTGGTTGACCATGCTCAAGCAGTTTTGTCGTTGCTGCAAGTTGCGCCAACCCAGGATCCCGAACTGTTTACTTTAATGCAGGCCAAAGTCGAGACGCTGGCAGACTTGCTGGATGGTGTCAAAGTCGCGGCTAATCAAAAAGAATTGGCTTCGGCATTCTTATCGATGATGCCTACTCCACAAGATGCCAGTAATTCACATCAGAAATTCAATCAGGCCAATGCAGCCGGGATAGTCCCAATGGCAGTCTTGTTTCCTCCAGGGAGTGCTGGCGCAGAGCATGCTTTTTTCCCTCTGACGGGCCAACATGCGGCCCTGCAATGCGAACAATGTCATATCAGTGGCGATTATGCAGGTACACCCAACCAATGTGAAGCTTGCCACGCGGCCTTAAAACCGATTAATCACTTCCAGGGTAATTGTGTGTCTTGCCATAACGCCAATTCGTGGAGCGAGGTAACATTTAATCATGCTGCCGCAGACGCTGCGAACTGCCAGTCCTGCCATAACCAAGACAAACCCACCAACCATTTCAGCGGTCAATGTTCGGCCTGTCACAATACCATTAACTGGCGGCAGGCCACCTTCAATCACCAGGCGGCTGGGGCTACAAACTGCCAGTCCTGCCATTCCAATGATAGACCGGCTAATCACTACAATGGCCAATGCTCATCCTGCCACAATACCAGCAATTGGAAGCAGGCTACCTTCAATCACCAGGCGGCAGGTGCCACGGATTGTCAGGCTTGCCATACCGCGAATAAGCCCGCCAATCACTTCAACGGACAATGCTCCACCTGCCACGATACCAGTAATTGGAGAAACGCCACTTTCAACCACCAGGCAATGGGGGCCACGGATTGTCAGGCTTGCCATACCGCGAATAAACCCGCCAATCACTTCAATGGGCAATGTTCATCCTGCCACGATACCAGTAATTGGAGAAACGCCAATTTCAATCACCAGGCGGCTGGCGCCACGGACTGTTTAGCCTGTCACACCGCGAATAAGCCCGCCAACCACTTCAATGGGCAATGTTCATCCTGCCACAGCACGGATACATGGAAAGGCGCCTCCCTTGATCACACAGGGCTAACCGATTGCCAATCCTGTCACGCCAAGGACAAGCCGGCCAATCACTTCAGCGGGCAATGTTCATCTTGCCACACCACCAACTCCTGGAAAGGCGCCTCCTTTGACCATGCCGCTCAAACTGACTGCCAGTCCTGCCATACTAAGGATAAGCCAGCCAATCACTTCAGCGGGCAGTGCTCGCAGTGTCACAACACCAACTCCTGGCAAGGCGCCTCCTTCAACCACACCGGGCAAACTGACTGCCAATCCTGTCACAATCGCCCCGGCGGCCATTATAGCGGGCAGTGCTCGCAGTGTCACAACACCAACTCCTGGCAAGGCGCCTCCTTCAACCACACCGGGCAAACTGACTGCCAATCCTGTCACAACCGCCCCAGCGGCCATTTTAGCGGGCAGTGCTCGCAGTGTCACAACACCAGCTCCTGGCAAGGCGCCTCCTTCAACCACACCGGCCAGACAAACTGCCAATCCTGCCATAATCCGCCGTCCAACCATTGGCCCGGGCAGTGCTCCCAATGCCATAACACCAACAGTTGGAATAATGTCACGATCAGCGGGCATAATTTCCCAATGAATCATGGCGATGCTAATGGGAGATGTTCGAACTGCCATAACGGTACGAGCACCAGCGTCAATTGCTACAGGTGTCATGACCAGACCAGAACCGAGAACAAACACAATGACGAGGGAATCTCCAATATTGCAGGCCGGTGTCTCGAATGTCACCCCCGAGGTGATAACTGAGCGAAACCCCAGTTTGTTAGCAGTGTTAAGTGGTTGTATTTTGTGGTTCGGAGTGTGCGCAGTGGCCTTTGTACACTCCGAACCATTACATTAGTTCTGCAAAATCGAGTAAGATTGTATGGATAGCATTTGGCGATTTAATAGGTCCCCTACGGTAATAGTATTATGAATCTACGAAGTCTGCTCAAAAACGAAACAACCCGCCGAAAAGCATTGGTAGAGGGACAGGTGGTGCCTGAATCGGCGCGCTGCGTCCAGTGTGGAATTTGTTCTTATAACTGTCCAATCAACATTGATGTGCGCCGGCATGCCTGGAATGGTACACCTGTCCAGGATAGCCACTGCCTGACCTGCGGGGAATGCGTGGCGCGCTGTCCACGCGGTGTGCTGCGATTTGAGCGGATCAATTTTATGCCCGGCAAATAGAATTAAGAGATTGCGCTCATGAGTCATTATGTCATCATTGGGAGTGGGGCCGCAGGGATTGCTGCTGCTGAAGCGATTCGCAGTCTGGATATGGAAAGCCAGCTCACGATGATCAGTGGCGAGCCAGCCGGTTATTATTCTCGCCCCGGACTGGCTTATTATCTATCCGGAGAGATCGAAGAGAGATTTCTATTTCCATTCCAGTCGCAGGATTTTCGCGCATTTAAGATCAATTTCATCCTGGCTGAAGTTGCTGCGGTTCGGCCAGACCAGCACAAGATAGTCCTGGCAGATGGTCGTTTGCTTTCTTATGATAAGTTGTTGATCGCAACCGGAGCCAAGGCCACCCAGATGAAGGTTCCGGGCATAGATCTGGAAGGCGTCGTCCAGCTTGACGATTTTGAAGGGGTCCGCCAGATCACGAAGCTGGCCCGAAAGGCACGCTCGGCGGTCGTTGTTGGCGGCGGCATAACAGCCCTGGAGCTGGTGGAAGGGCTGATTGCCCGACGGGTAAAAGCCCATTACTTCTTACGAGGAGATCGCTATTGGAGTAATGTGCTGGACGAAACAGAATCGCGGATCGTTGAGCACCGGCTGGCAGAAGATGGCGTAAAGATCCATTTCCACAGCGAATTGGCCGAAATTCTGGGAAAGCGCGGGCATGTAGTTGGGGTTCTGACCCAGGATGATCGCCAAATCAAATGCGATCTGGTCGGGATAGCAATTGGCGTGCGCCCGCGCATGTCCCTGGCTGTTGAGGCTGGGATCACGACGGACCGCGGAATTCTGGTCGACCAGTATCTGCGCACCGACGTACCGGATATTTATGCGGCGGGGGATGTTGCCCAGGTGTTCGATCCCTTTTCTGGAAAATCGGCGCTTGACAGTCTGTGGGGACCGGCCCGCGATCAAGGTACAACTGCGGGGCTTAATATGGTTGGGTTGAACAAGGCTTACTTGAAAGTGGTGCCTTTTAATGTCACTCGCCTGGCGGGGCTGACTACAACGATCATTGGGACAGTTGGGCGGGGCAAAGATGAAGATCTGGCAGGCATTGCTCGCGGCGATAGCGAAACCTGGCGGGAACTTCCCGATGCTATTGCTGCCCAGGTTGGTTTTCAAGTGAATCGTTTGCGGATCCTGGTGGGGCCAAGGACATTGCTGGGCGCAATTGTGATGGGCGATCAGACCCTTTCTCGCCCAATCCATCGCCTGGTCGCCGAGCAGGTAGATATCTCACCAATCCGCGACCGGCTGCTTCAACCCCAGGCTCCATTGGCAGACATCCTGGCTGATTTCTGGGCGATCCATCACAATACCTATGCAGCGACGACAGACTAACAAAGAACTCTGGCTGGCATTTGTTGCCGTCCTGATTATTGCTTTGATCTATTTCGGCATGGCGGTCTGGCTGAGTGGCATCCCCCATGCCTCTGATTTTTTTGGCCACTCGATTGGTATCCTGGGTTTTGTTCTGATGTTAATGACCGAATCGCTCTACTCGATTCGCAAACGCAGCCGCAGCACGCGTTGGGGGAGAATGGCAGACTGGCTCGATTTTCATATCTTTACTGGAATAGTTGGCCCGTTTATGGTGTTGCTGCATAGTTCCTGGAAGTATAACGGCTTGGCTGGTGTCGTAACCTTGTTGATGATTATCGTGGTAGCCAGTGGTTTCATCGGCCGTTATATTTATACGGCAGTGCCGCGTACTGTGGATGGCGTCGAGATCGAATCTGCCCAGTTAGAACAACAAATTGCTCAGAACGAAAACGAGTTGAGAACCTGGCTGAGTTCTCAACCAGAATCTATCCGGATCTTGCGCAAGCGATTTTTGCCGCAAACCCAGGTTCCATCAAATGCTTTGCTGCTGATGCTTGCCCGTCCTATCCTGGATCTCGAAGACCGCGTGAAGTGGTGGCTGGTAAAGCGTAGAGCTGATCCGATTATTCGAAAGCAGTTTCAGTACCTGGAAGCTCTGGTGCGCCAACAGACACGACTGCGCCGGCAGATCGCCTCGTTGACAATGGCCCGCCGCCTACTGGCGCTCTGGCATACGGTGCATATCCCCATTGGCATGGCTCTGTTCACCTCGGCGTTCATCCATATCGGAGCTGCCATTTATTATGCTACCCTGCTGCGCTGAACATTAGCTCTCCAGGAATACGTCAAGTATCCAACCACAACATAAATTTCGAACAAGCTCTAAGCATTGGAGGGTGGGGAAACAATGGAGTCAAGACGTCTGGGCTGTATCTCTGCTTCAGGATTGCTTGCCGCTTTGGTTACATTGCTGGTGATTGCCGGTGTGGGTGTCGCACAGGGTGGAGTGCTTTTCAGCCCAGGGGAATTAAGCCAACAATATGCAGCCCAACCACTGGGAGGCGTGTATTCGCACGCTGAAATTGGGGGAAATTGCGCGGCCTGCCATGTGACACCCTGGAGCCGACAAACGATGGCAGACCGTTGCCTGAATTGTCATTCCGGAATAATGGAGGCAGGAAAGTTGCACGCTGGTATGCTATCTGCCGGTCAGAAAGCCTGTAGGGGCTGCCACCCCGAGCATCGTGGACCAAAGGCAGAATTAACGCTGCTTGATCTGCAGAATTTTCCTCATGAAGTGGTTGGTTTTTCATTAATTGGGCATCAACAAATGCCGGATGGCAAAACTTTTGGTTGTGCGGACTGCCACGGACCGGATATCCGCGAGTTCGATCGGGCAGTCTGCAAACTCTGCCACCGTAAAGACCAGTCGGAGTTTATGCAACTGCACCTTACCGACTTTGGTGAAGATTGTCTGTCTTGCCACGATGGCGTGGACCGTTACGGCGCAGGTTTTGACCATGCGACTCTCTCATTTGCGCTTACCGGACAGCACGCCGCCCTGGCTTGCAGGGGTTGCCATGCAGGAGCCCGAACGGTAGCCGATCTGCGTGGCGCACCTCAGGATTGTGTTGCCTGTCACCGGAATGATGATCCCCATGCTGGCCAATTGGGGCAGGATTGTGGAGCCTGCCACTCTCCCGATAGCTGGTCAGATGCAGTTTTTGATCACTCGCTGGCGGCCTTTCAGCTTACGGGGGCCCATTTGCAGGTTTCTTGCAGCGAATGCCACTTGCCTGGCGTAGGTGGGACAATTTTCAAAGGTACTCCGCAAGAATGTCTGGCCTGTCATAAGGAGCCCGAATATCATTCAGGCCTATTCCGCCCCGATTGCGCAGCCTGTCACTCTGCTTTGGCCTGGTCCCCTGCCATTTATGACGGTCCGCATACTTTTCCAATAAATCACGGGGAGAACGGTGTGAGCCAATGCCGGGTTTGCCACTCTGACCGGTTACCAACATACACATGTTTTGGCTGCCACGAGCACAATCCGCTTGAAATTGAGAAGAAACATCGCGAAGAGGGTTTAACAAGTTTCACCGACTGCACCCGCTGCCACCCCACCGGGCAGAAAGAAGAAGGCGAGCATAATGGCGATGATTAAATCGGATGGCGGGATACTCCTCAGAATTCCTAAGGGCCCATGAAAAAAAGTTCTCCGGGAATCTCTGTGGGGTACCACCCCAGCAATTCCGAAAGACTCTAATAAAAGTATTAGAAGGCCGCAACTTTTTATGGTTTAATACGACCTCTATGGTGAATGGTAAGACCAATTGAGGTTCCGGAATGAATGAAAGACTCTTTGATGCCTTTGAAGTATGCCTGGCAGCCATTAAGACTGGCGCGGACCTCAGTGCGTGCCTGGCGCTCTTTCCAGATTTGGCAGATGATTTACGACCACTCCTGGAAGCAAGCCGGGCAACCCGTGAATTAAGTAAAATCCCACAGCCGACTGCGGATGGGGAAAATCGCAGCCGGGCACGATTCCTGACTACCGCCGCATCGCTGAATAAAAAGACAAAATCAAAGTTCAGTTGGGTAGTTCTCCGGCGTGCTGCTCTGGTCGCTTTAGTTATACTGGTGGCTTTTGGTGTTAGCTGGAATGGATTGCTGGTTGCCTCAGCAAAATCTCTCCCCGGTGACGTGCTTTATCCTGTAAAACGAGTCAGCGAGCGGGTAAACTTGCGTCTGGTTCCAACCCGCGAAGAAAAACATCCGTATGAGTCAGATTTCAATCATCGGCGCGCAGAAGAATTGGAACTTTTATTGACCCTCGGTCGGATGGAGTATGTCTCTTATGAAGGTACGGTAAATGAAATCACCTCAGACCGTTGGGTCGTAGGGGGATTCAGCGTTTTCATTACCCCCGAAACAATATTCATAGGCGAGCCAAAACTTGGTCAGTTTGTGGAAGTAGAAGGCCAAACTCAGCCTGGGGGTTGGGTCAACGCACAGGAAATCCACCTGCGATATTTCCAATTAGCTGGAAAAGTTGAACAAATCGAGCAAGGTTTTTGGAAAATTTCTGGGACGCAGCTGGAGCTGGCCCGGAACGTTCAGTTGGATCCGGGTCTTCGTATTCATGATCAGGCCCTGGTTTTGGTGCAGTCGAATGATGATGGCACGCTCATTGCCCTGGCAATTATGGGCGTGCCCGATGATGTCATTTTCAATAACCAGGGCACAGAAATTATTGTGGAAGGGCAGGTCGACACTATATCAGAGTTGGGCTGGATGATTGCTGGTAAACTCATTCGAGTTGCCTCACCAACTTTGATCGCTGCAAATATCTCGGTTGGCGATTCGGTCAGGGTTCATGCGATTGCTAATTTGGACGGGTCACTGTCCGCCACCAGAATAGTATTACTCCCGGCGAATCAAACCGAGTCCTACGACCAGCCGAAGCAGAGATACCTGGATCCCAGCACCGAGCTTTTTAACAACAAAAGTGGTGGAAACATTGATATTGAACAGGAGGGATCGTCACAGGATCAATTTGAACAGGCAGACGATCCGAATAGTTCGAGCGGAGAACTCAACGATGATTCCCCAGAGGATGATGGCCATGAAGAGTTTGATGGCCATGAAGACGACGATCACGAAGAACATGGCGACAATGAGGCTGACGACCATGAAAGCTCGAATCATGATGGTGAAGAAAGTGTTGATTGAACAAGTGAATTAAGGGCTCTCCATCAAAATGCCTGAAATACCCATCCAATCTTGTGACTGCTGATCCAAGTATCGAGTTTGTGGGGGCATAAAAGATCGACAATCAAGCTTGTAAAATAAATAGTTGTGTTGTTGGGTTGGCGCGCCTATAGGCGCGCCAACCCAACAACTTTTGATTGATTTCCGGCCAGTGATCCCTGATGAGACTTCTTAGAATAGGGTATAATCGCGGCCGTGTCGAAGAAAAAACAGTCCTTGAAAGATTTATCGGTAGATGAGCTGCGCTGGCTCTTGATGGAGAAGCGTCGAACTTCTCGTCAGGATCGGCTGGAGCGATATCGTCAGACAGGGCGGGTGGTGACAATTGCTCCAGACGCAGATAACTCGTCGATTGATCACTGGCAGGCCGGATTATCGCTGGAAGACCCCGAGTCCGAGCAGCCGGTTCGTTCGCGCACACGGCGTCTGCTGGATGGATTACTGCTCATCGTTGAGGTGAGCGCAGTGCTGGGTTTTATTTTTATTTTGTTTAATGGCCTGAATTTGATCCGGGAACTGAATCAGGAGGCTGTGGCCGGAATGGAACAGCCCACCTTGACCCCCACCCCGCTGATCGTAGCCCTGGTTTTGCCATCAGGACATACCCCACCGAATTCGCCGGGGGGAGCACAACCCAACGACGCTGAGATTCCCGCACATCTGCGCCCTCTGGTACAATCGTTAGCCAACGTGCCCGCGCCGACCCCTGGCCCAGAACAAGCAGTGCGGATTCAGATACCCGCGATTCAAGTTGATGCGCCGGTCGTACAGGGTGACGGCTGGGAACAATTGAAAAAAGGGGTAGGACAGCATTCTGGGACCACAAATCCGGGCGAAAAGGGGAATTCCGTTCTCTCAGCTCATAACGATATCTTTGGGGAAATTTTCCGTGACCTTGACCGGCTTCAACCAGGCGATCAGGTTATCCTGTTTACAAACCAGCGATCTTACACGTATCTGGTGGTGGAAACGCTGGTTGTAGAACCCACGGATGTGGAAGTGATGGCAGCGACGAGCCAACCAGTCGTCACACTTATATCGTGTTATCCTTATCTCGTGGACGATCAGCGCATCGTGGTAAAGGCTCGCTTGCAGACTGGCGGGGGGTGAGTTTATCATGGCGAAGCCCTTGGGATGGTCCTGGGCTTAGTTCACCTACAGGGATGATCCTCCGCAACTATAAAGAGGACTCTTTTCAAAGTATAGCGTTTGGCGATTAAACTACTAAAGAATTTAAGATTGAAGGAGACAAGAATGGCAAAAAAATCAAGAAAACAAACGCGGAAATCGAGCAGCGCCCCGACCAGGACCGTGAGAGCGGTTAGCAGTGGTCGCAGCTTTGACCGCGATTTCAATCCGGACTATACGCCCGTGATTAATGATTTGAGAAGGATCGGTATTCTGGCTGGCAGTTTTATCGTTGTTCTGGTGATTCTCTCGTTTTTCTTATAACAAGGGGTCCTCAGAAATTTCTGGGGTGATTCACTGCAGAAGGTTTGCCCCCTGCTCTGGTTAATGGCTGTCAACTTGAGTGGGGGGCAAATTTTGTTCAATCATCCCAATTTCAGTAAATCACAGATTTGACAAAAAGGGCATCTTTGGTAAGGTTAAGCTGCGAAACCAACCGAACCAAAGAGGCCCAATAAATGATACCGCAATACGAGCTAAAAGCTGAAGACATACGAGCATACACCTTGAACTTATTGAAAGATCACGTCAAACTGGATGTAGCTGGCTACAAATGCACGACCGAGGGGATCCTCGATGTGGTGCTGAAAGCCAGTGCCGAGAGGAGTAGTATCGAAGCGGCGAGCAATGACTTAAAAGATGTGGCGGACAGCAACACCATCCGAGAATATCTGAACGCAGCTTTAGATATTCAGGCACTCCGCGAGCAAGAAAACGAGATGAATGCAGCCTTGGCTGATTGCATTCCCGTCAGCATGCCAAGAACGAAGGTGGAAGTGGCGATTGACTTTCATGATGAACCTTTCTACGGCAAACAACCCAGTCTACGGGAAGTCACCTGCGCGGGTCAGGCCAAGAAAGGCACCACCCACTTCATTCGGATTGCCAGCGCTTATGTCATCTGGCGTCAGGTCCGCTTGACCTTGGCTCTACGCTATGTGCTGCCCGATGAAAACACGCTCGATATTCTCAAAATCCTGCTCGCTCGCCTACAGGAACTCGGTTTCGGCGAGATCCGAGTACTCTATCTGGATAAAGGCTTTGCCTCGGGCGGGATTATCGAACATTTGAAAGCATGCCAGCAGCCGACGATCATGGCCTGTCCCATCCGAGGCAAGCAAGGGGGCACCCGTGCTTTGTGTCAAGGTCGTAAAAGTTATCAGACCGAGTACACCTTGACAGATGGCATTTCCACAACCCTGGTCCTCAAAGCAACCTTGGTTCCAGACAAATCAGGCAAACGACGCCGTAAATGGTTGGCTTTCATCGTGATTGAATTGGATTGGCCTCCAGAGAAAATCCATCACGAATATCGACGTCGTTTCGGGATCGAGTGCAGTTACCGGATTATGCGGCGAGTTCGAGCGATGACGACTTCGCGTAATCCAGCCGTACGCTTCTTCCTGTTAGCCGTGGGCATGATCCTGGTCAATGCCTGGGTCTTCCTGCGTTGGGAGTTCACTCGTTTGCTCGCTCCTGGTTTTCGCCGGGTGGAGGAAACTCGCTTTCGTTTCCATCGCTTCACTCGATTGCTCCTTCGTGCGATCGAAGCTATCTACGATGTCGTCATGGCTATTCCAGCTAGCCAATCGCCTCAATCTGTGATTTACTGAATTTAATATTTGGTTGCCAATCTAACACAATCAAGCTAGAATGAAGACATGAGCGAAGCAAGACCTCAATGGAATTCGCGCACAAAGATCACGGTCAGCTTGCTGCTGTTAGCTTTAGGGCTCTATCTGCTTTACCGCTTCAGCGCAATTCTGCCCCCATTTATTCTGGCGGTCATCCTGGCGTATATTCTTTCCCCAATGGCGGATTTTTTCCAGCGCCGCCTGCAAGTTCCTCGCAATTTGGCGATTTTACTGTCGTACCTGGTGCTCCTGGTGACAATAAGTATATTGCCCCTGGTGGTTGTTCCTGCTCTGGCTGCTCAAACTAAGGGGCTAAATCTGGATATCCAACGAGTTTTAGTACAAACAGAGTCATTGCTTCAGAGTGAATATCGCCTATTTGGGATTGTGATTCCGGTCGAATCCGTTTTCGAACAGGCGATTGGCTCAATTCAAGGCTGGGTTGAACCAGTGTTCGGACAAACCCTTGGATTTGCTATGGATGTTATTTCTTCTCTGGTTTGGATCATATTTATTTTGGTCGTATCTTTTTACTTAATCAAAGACAATACAAAACTGCATGATTGGATTGAAACCTTACCGCCGCCCTCCTACCGGTCAGACTTCATCAGGCTACGAGATGAGATAAACTATATTTGGGCAGCGTTCTTTCGAGGCCAGTTAATCCTGGTGCTGGTTGTTGCCACGATATTTACAATCGTAGGGCTGATCCTGGGGCTGCCTTTTGCTCTGGCAATGGGTGTGTTTGCCGGGATACTTGAGTTGCTTCCCAGCATCGGGCACGGGATCTGGCTCACCGTTGCCGCGATCCTGGCTCTAACAGCTGGATCTCTCTGGATTGCTTTACCGAATTGGGTTTTTATGCTGGTGGTTATTGGTTTGCACCTGATTTACCAGCAGTTCGACTTGAATTACTTAATACCTCGGATCATAGGTCGCAGCTTGCATTTGCCGCCCCTGGTCGTCATTTTAGGAATTGGCGCCGGAGCTGTTCTGGCAGGTGTACTGGGGATCCTGCTGGCTGCACCAACGATTGCATCTGGTAGGGTTCTGGTAAGGTATATTTATGCGAACCTATTTGATTTAGAGCCATTTCCTGATAGTATTGTTAAACCAATGCCACCGCCTAACCCGCAATGGTGGCGCAGACCTGCCGCCAGAACGGAGGGCGAGTAGCCGAGCTAACGATCATCAAACTTATGACCAACAATACTTCTGTCAATAAATCACCGGGATGGGGGTCAACGACCAAATTGGTCGTTGGGCTGACTTTTGTAGCGATTGTTGCTGCCCTAGTTATCCAATTTCGAAATTTCATTGGACCCATAATTCTGGCGGGCATACTGGCTTACCTGCTTCACCCACTGGCAGAATGGCTTAGCAAGGTTGCCAAAATATCCTGGCGGGCTGCAGTAAATATTGTATATTTATTGTTCGTGGTTATCTTGATCGGTCTCAGTACGTTAACCGGGTTAGCTGTTTCGCAGCAGCTCCAAAGCCTGATCGCGTTTGTCCAACGCTTCGTAAACCAACTCCCTGAGCTGGCTGAGAATTTATCCAGCCAGGTATATATGATTGGGCCATTTGAGCTGAATTTTGCGCAGTTTGATATACAAACTCTTACAGAACAAATTTTGGGTATTTTGCAGCCCGTTTTGGGTAGAGCGGGTGGAATAATTAGCACTTTTGCGACCGGAGCAGTTGGCGTATTAGGCTGGATTGCTTTTGTGCTCCTGGTATCTTACTTTTTGCTGGCAGATGCGGGCCAGGTGCAAGACAGGTTCTTGGGATTGGATATTCCCGGTTACGCCAGCGATAGTCTGCACCTGGGTCGAGAGCTGAAAAAAATCTGGGACGCCTATATTCGCGGCCAGTTGATCATCATCGGGCTGGTGATCATCTCTTACTCGATCCTTATGACTGTTCTGGGGGTCCGTTTTGCCTTTGGCATTGCGATTTTAGCTGGTCTGGCGAGATTTGTCCCTTATGTTGGGCCGCTAACCAGCGGGATTGTTACCGCCCTGGTCGCTTTTTTTCAGGTCAGCAATTATTTCGGGCTGGACTCGCTTCAGTATGCAATTCTGGTAGTAGTTGCCTCGGTGCTGTTGGACCAGATTTTTGACAATTTGGTCACTCCCCGTTTCCTGGGCGCAACGTTAGGGGTTCATCCGGCAGCTGTTTTGGTTGCAGCCTTGATTGCCACCAATCTGATTGGCATCATTGGTCTGGTTTTGGCGGCACCAGTATTGGCGACGACCCAACTCATAAGTCGGTATACCATCCGGAAAATGTTTGATTTGGAACCTTGGCCCGAAGATGAAGCCATGGTCCAGCCGATTGAATTGCCATGGACGCGCTGGGTGAGGCGATTGCGAGCCTGGCGGCGCAATATCAGGCGCAAGTTGTAAACGAAGTTTCTGCCCAAAAACGAACACCTTGCAGAGGGAAGGCAAACCCTGCAAGGTGTCCGAGTTGTAATTGCGAGTGTTATCCCGCACCCACTTCTCTCTATGCTGCAGCCTGCCCATAAAGTTGTTCTTTTAAATCAAAGACCTGCCGGCGGAAACGATCATCTCGCTCTAAAAGATCAGCAACTTTATCGCAGCCGTACATCACAGTTGTGTGATCTCTTCCGCCCAAAGTCTCACCAATTTGTGGAAGAGAGATATTTGATTCTTCTCGCAGCAAATACATAGCAACCTGGCGTGGCAAAGCAACCTGGCGCGACCGATCGCGACCCAATATTCGATCAACCGTTACGCCATAAACGTCTGCCACTCTGCTGATTACTTCGTCTGGCTGAATATTATTCCGGCGCGGCAACAAATCTACTAGAGCGGATTCAACCAGCTGCTGAGTAAGCGGCAAACCACTCAGGTCTGCGAAAGCCGCCACCCGGGTCAGGGCGCCCTCCAGTTCACGAATATTGGACTGTACCCGGCGGGCTAGCAACTCCATAATATCGTTGGGCATTCGGTAACCGGCCCGTTCGGCTTTGGCGCGTAAGATAGCCAGGCGGGTTTCAATATCAGGGGGTTGAATGTCAGCGGTCAAACCCCATTCGAAACGAGACAGCAGCCGTTCTTCTAAAGTCACCATTGCTTTCGGAGGCCGATCGGATGATATAACGATCTGTTTGTCCTGCCCATGTAATGTGTTAAAGGTGTGAAAAAACTCTTCCTGGGTCGATTCTTTCCCGGCAATAAACTGGATGTCATCGATCAGCAATACATCGATCCGACGATATTTCTCGCGAAAAGCCTGGGTTGTGTGTGTGCGAATTGCATTGATCAGATCGTTCGTAAATTCTTCTGAGGATACATAGAGTACTTGAAGGCCATGACGAGAACAATGATTGCCAATTGCGTGCAACAAGTGGGTTTTTCCCAGCCCAACACCTCCATAGAGAAACAGCGGGTTATAGGCCTGGGCAGGTTTATCGGCCACTGCCAGTGAGGCGGCATGTGCCAGACGATTGCTGGTGCCGACGACGAAATTTTCGAACGAATAGCGAGGATTTAGGGTTGGATTTTGATAGGAATCTTCAAGTAGAGAATCAGAAGCATAGACAGATTCGGCTGGCTGTGCTGGTTCAGGGTTCATCTGCCAAACAGTAAACCGGACTTCGATGGTCCGGCCCATTATACCGGTTAATAACCTTGTCACTGTGCTGGCCAGTCGGCTTTGAAGCCAGTCACGAGCATATGGGTTCTGTACTGCTACGATAAAGGTACCGTCCTCATAAGAGACGAATTCGGTGCCCCGCACCCAGGTATCAAATGCAGCTTTAGGCATATCCATTTGAAGTTGACCTAGCGCGGCTTGCCAGGCCTGTTCAGCTTTCATGCGACACTCCTCCTCACTTTTTCTGGATCGAGACAATAAGACAGACAGAACCCTACCGGCGACTGCAGTAGGGAAAGTAATAAACCTGCAATATTTATTGATTTTTTTGTGTGCCCACTAAAGATGAGAGCAGGCAGCCCCCTAAAAGCCCATGAGATGTTGGCTGGTTCTAGACCATATTCTAGCAGAAACTTGGCGCGAAAGACAATACTATTAACCTACGGTTTTCTAAAAAAACCAAATACTTTAAGATTAACAAATGTTAAAAGGATAGTCGCGCGCTTGGAGCTGAAAAAGGCTGATTTCTGAACATCTGATCTACCCAAGGAGCGGGGAACAATTGCAGGGTACCCCCATATATGCCGTTTAATGCTCTTATTTGGGCTTGCGAACCAAATGTTCGGGAAATGAATCTTAAAATATTGGATTCCTTGGAATCGATGGTCCGGTTTCCTTTTTGTCCCGAAATCGGAATCTTAAATCAGCCGAATCAAGAAAACAACTGGATTCTAACGCGGTATTTGAAAAATTGTGGTTAGCAAGTAAAGATTTTTTGCAGAAACCTTAGTTAAACCCAGCCCTGTCTCCTTTTTGAACCGGATCTCAGATTCTTTTGGATTGGCTCGTGAAGCGCGCTCAACTGAATGGCTGCCATAAAAAACTGGCTGGTAAACAACCGTTGTAAATGTTGATATTTTTCCAACGCATCGTTAACGTATTTCTTGCTTTAAGACATTATCCTATACCTAAAGATTGGCTCTTCAGGAATTCTGAGATGTGGGAGAACACCACAGGATTTCTCTGAGACCCTTATTTAAGCTGGAAAAGAGGAGCGTTCTATGGCAAAAATTATAGGTATTGATCTGGGCACCACCAACAGTGTGGTGGCTGTTATGGAGGGCGGGGACCCTACGGTTATTACAACGGCTGAGGGCCCTCGATTGCTGCCCTCTGTAGTCGCATTTAACAAAAACGGCGAACGGTTGGTTGGACAAACCGCGAAACGTCAGGCTGTAGTGAATGCGGAAAACACGGTATTTTCAATCAAGCGATTTATGGGGCGCCGGCATGATGAGGTTGAGACCGAGCGGAAAATGGTCCCCTTCAATGTGGTCCAGGGTCCGGCAGGCGATGCCCGAGTTGGGATTCCGGTAACTGGCCGAGAATACAGCCCTCAGGAAATATCGGCCATGATTCTATCCAAGTTGAAGTCCGATGCAGAGGCGTATCTGGGCGAACCGGTTACTAAAGCAGTTATCACTGTGCCGGCCTATTTCAATGATAGTCAGCGTCAGGCAACCAAGGATGCAGGTAAGATTGCTGGTCTGGAGGTGCTGCGGATTATTAATGAGCCGACCGCTGCGGCATTAGCCTATGGCCTTGACAAGAAGGAAAATGAAACTATTCTGGTATTTGACCTGGGTGGCGGCACCTTTGATGTCAGTGTTCTAGATGTCGGGGAGGGTGTCATTGAGGTCAAATCCACTAATGGTGACACTCATCTTGGCGGCGATGATTGGGATGAAGCGATCGTCAACTACATGGCTGATGAGTTCAAAAAAGATAACGGTATTGATTTGCGTCAGGACCGACAGGCTCTACAGCGATTGCGGGAAGCGGCTGAAAAAGCCAAAATTGAGCTTTCCAGTGTGATGGAAACCGAAATTAACCTGCCATATATTACGGCAGATGCAAGTGGCCCAAAACACTTGCAAATCAAACTGACGCGTTCAAAGTTTGAGCAGCTGACCGAAGACCTTGTGGTGCGGCTTCGCGGGCCATTTCATGCAGCCTTGAAAGATGCAAACTTGAATGCCTCTGAAGTGAACGAAGTCGTTTTGGTGGGCGGTGCAACCCGCATGCCGATGGTTCAAGATCTTGTTCGTTCGATCACCAAGAAGGAACCGCATAAGGGCGTCAATCCGGATGAGGTCGTGGCTGTGGGGGCAGCAATTCAGGCGGGTGTTCTGGCTGGCGAAGTGAAAGATGTGCTCCTGTTGGATGTTACTCCGCTTTCCTTGGGTCTTGAGACACTCGGCGGCGTGATGACTGTGCTGATCGAGCGCAATACGACCATCCCGGTTAAAAAGGCCGAGGTCTTCTCAACTGCAGAGGACAACCAGACGGCGGTTGATGTTCATATTTTGCAAGGGGAAAGGCCAATGGTTGGCGATAACATGAGTCTTGGCCGGTTCCGCCTGGATGGAATACCACCCGCGCCGCGCGGTGTCCCCCAGGTTGAGGTCACCTTTGATATCGATGCCAACGGCATTATTAATGTCTCAGCTCGAGACAAAGCCACTGGGAAAGAGCAAAAGGTCACGATTACGGCCTCAACCAATCTGAATAAAGCTGAGATCGAACGCATGGTTCAGCAGGCGCGCGAGCATCAATCAGAAGATCGCAAACGTCGCGAGCTAATCGAGGCTTGCAATACAGCAGATAGCCTGGCTTACCAGACTGAAAAGACGCTGAGAGAGCTGGGCGATAAAGTGCCTGCCAGCGAAAGTCAAAATATTCAAGATAAGGTTAAAACCTTGCGGGAAGCGATTAAGGGCGAAGACACAGCCCGGATCAAGCAATTAACGGATGAAGTGCAAAATGCCTTCCACGCGATCAGCCAGCAAATGTATGCACAGCAGCAGGCGGCTGACTCTACAAGTGGGGTCTCAGGCAATGGGCATGGCCCCGGTCAGCCGGATAGCCGAGACGATGAAGGTGAAGTTATAGAAGGCGAATTCCGCGAAGCATAAGCCGGCGCTGAGATGTTAAGGATTTTGGGGTGTTGGCAGGCGTTCTAAACGCCCGCCAACACCCTGTTTTCTTTTTCTTATGAAAGCTGCATCTGGCTGGACGGGATTAATGTATAATGTTGACTGTGCCTTATAACTGCGATGCTTGCTATCGGAATTTGAGTTCTTCTGGGATTTCACTGAACGCCAGGGAATGCTGGAGAGATTAGGGAATTAGGGATTATGGACTTCGCGTGTTTCACCTCCTGTAAGCTACTTTTTACCAACTTCTTTGATCTTGATGCTCCTGGGATGGGGTGGGCTCTATGCCGTAACTGCATATACCTCGCCAAGTGGCGGCACTCGCTGGCTATTCTTCTTTACGGCAGTGCTGGCATTAACAGGCACAATTATGCCCGGGGTGGCTTTTCTTAATCGCCGCTTTCCATCTCTGCCCCCACCTACCCCCCAGGTTATCCTGCGGCAGTCACTATGGATTGGTGTTTTTTTGCCAACCCTTGCCTGGCTGCAGATCGGGCGGGTTTTGAACATGGCTCTCGCCGGGCTGCTGGCAGTTTGTTTGATCCTGATCGAACTGCTGCTGCGGTTGCGGGAGAGAAGTCAATGGAAGCCCTAAAGGACTCACTAGTTGGCGGTTTTAAACCGGTCCCATGACAGCCTCCTCAAATGATATGAATGATCTCCGCTCCCTGCCATCGGTTGACCAGTTGTTGAAAGACCCGCAGGTGAATCAGTGGCTGGCAGCGTTTGGCCGCCCATTGACCCTGGATGCAATCCGCGAAGCGCTGGCGGCAGCCAGGCGAGAATACCCTCGCAAAGGCCAGGTGCCCGCTAGCGATGATCTGCTCAAGTCTGTGGGCCGCTCGCTAAAATCTTGGACGGCCCCGACCCTGTTGCCTGTTGTAAATGCGTCAGGGGTGATCTTACAAACTAATCTTGGGCGGGCTCCCTTAAGCCGGGCGTCCTTACAGGCCATCCAAGAGGTGGCCTTTGGCTATTCCAATTTGGAATACGATCTTAAGCGCGGTAAACGTGGATCACGACTGGTGCATGCCGAAGCGCTGCTGCAGCGAATAACCGGGGCTGAGGCTGCGATCGTAGTAAACAACAATGCTGCTGCAGTGTTGTTGGCACTGACCGCCCTGGCCCGGAGACGCGCGGTCGTGATTGCACGCAGCCAGTTGGTGGAGATTGGGGGTGGTTTTCGAGTTCCCGATATTATGAAACAATCCGGAGCCCGTTTGGTCGAGGTAGGGACTACGAATCGGGTTCACCTGGCAGATTACGAGGATTCTCTCTCTGAAAAACCAGTATTGTTTATGCGGGCCCACCGTTCCAATTTTCGAATTGTTGGTTTTACCAGTGAACCTGACCTGGTTGAAATTGCCGGCGCTGCCCACCAGGCTGGCATCCCGCTTCTGGATGACCTGGGTTCTGGTTCTCTGCTGGATACTTCCCATTATGGCTTAGGTCATGAGCCCACGGTGCAGGAATCCCTGGCAGCAGGAGCCGATCTGGTATGTTTCTCTGGCGACAAATTATTGGGAGGCCCCCAGGCCGGCATTATTGTTGGACGGGCTGAACTGGTTGCCAAATTGAAAAAACATCCCCTGGCGCGGGCAATTCGAGCAGATAAACTTTGTCTTTCAGCACTGACCGCCACCTTGCTGCATTATCACAAAGATGAGGCTGAAAGAGAAATCCCAATCTGGCGGATGATAGCCACCTCCCTCGCGCAGCTTGAAGAGCGTGCACAAAACTGGGCCCGGGCACTTGGCCAGGGCGAACTAATCCAAGGAGAATCTACTGTAGGCGGTGGCAGTTTGCCGGGAGAGACCTTGCCCACCTGGCTGCTCGGTTTGCATGTGGCTGGCCCGGATCGCTTTCTGGCCCGCTTACGCCAGGCCGAACCACCAATTATCGCCCGTTTGCAGGACGATCGCATCTTGCTGGACCCGCGCACAGTCTTGCCTGAGCAAGAGCAGGATATGCTTGCCGGGATTAACAGCGCCTTGTCCAGGCAGCCCATTAAAAGTTAAGGAAGGCTCAATCTTTATGAAAACTGATCTCGATGCTTTGATGGAGGCTGAACAACTCGATGCTTTACTGGTGACTGGCCCGGGCCAACATAACCCCGCCATGGTGTACTTAACCGGTGGAGCCCATTTGACTAGCGCGGATTTAATTAAACCTCGCGGCGAGGAAATAGTGCTTTTTTATAATCCGATGGAGCGGGACGAAGCCGCTAGAACCGGATTGAAAACCAAAAATCTTTCAGAATACAAACTTCTGGACCTCATCAAACAAGCCAATGGTGATTTTCAGAAAGCTTATGTCAAACGCTACCAGCTCATGTTCACCGAATTGGGAATTACTTCAGGCCGGGTTGGTCTGTATGGGCAAATGGATGCTGGTCGTTCGTTGGCTCTGTTCTCAGGTCTGCAAGAGGTTATGCCCGATCTGAAGTTCATTGGCGACTTGAATGGGAAAGTGCTTTTGGCTGCTATGGCGACCAAAGATCATTTGGAAGTTGAGCGCATCCGGGCTATGGGCAAAATCACGGTTGCTGTGGTTGGCAAAGTGGCTGACTTTTTGACTTCGCAGCGTGTCAAGAATGAAGTTCTCATTCAATCTGATGGAAGTGCATTGACAATCGCGGATGTGAAAAGCCGGATCAACTTGTGGTTAGCTGAAGCGGGCGCCGAAAATCCTGAAGGCACGATTTTTGCAATTGGCCGAGATGCGGGCGTACCTCACAGCTCAGGAAAACCTGAGGATATCTTGCGATTGGGCCAATCGATCGTATTTGATATCTTCCCTTGCGAAGCTGGCGGAGGCTACTTTTACGATTTCACCCGCACCTGGAGTTTGGGATATGCAACCGATGAGCTCCAAGCTCTCTATGACGATGTCCGGTCAGTTTACAGCCGTATCATGGGCGACCTGCGTTCTGGGGCGCTGTGTAAAAACTATCAGAAATTGACTTGTGACTTATTTGAAGCTCAAGGTCATCCGACCGTGCAGAGCGATCCTCAAACTCAGGAAGGGTATGTTCACAGTCTGGGACACGGACTCGGTTTGCATGTTCACGAGCGCCCGTCCTTTGGGGCCAGTTCCCCGCCTGAAGATATCTTGGAATCCGGTGTTGTGGTCACCATTGAGCCGGGCCTGTATTATCCGGAGCGCGGTATGGGCGTTCGTCTGGAAGACACCGTCTGGGTTCGGCCAGATGGCAAATTTGAGGTACTGGCCGATTACCCCATGGATCTGGTATTACCAGTTAAGTAGGATGCCCTAAATGGTTCTTTCGCTAAATTCTTCGAATACAAAGAAGGGTCTGTGGTGTTCGGTTTAGGCGGCTTCACCGCCCAAACCGAACATCCCTCAAAGTCTGTAGATAGGTATCACGAACGATATCCGCAACCTTTAGTGCTCCCATTAAAAAGGAAATGTGAGTTCAGGCCAGTTTGAACTCAATAACCGGAGAGTGAATGCATTATGAGCAAAGCAACTCATCTCGCTGTACCTGCCTGGCAGGATGCTTTACCCGTGCGTATTCTGGGGATTGAATCATCCTGCGATGAAACTGCGGCTGCGATCGTTGAAAATGGTCGCATGATTCTTTCAAGCCTGGTTGCTTCTCAATCAGACCTCCATGCCCAATATGGCGGGGTATTTCCAGAAGTGGCTTCCCGCCAACATATCCTCGCGATTTATCCGATCCTGGAGCAAACCCTGCGCAACGCGCATATGAGTCTGAGCGATCTTGATGCGATTGCCGTCACTCGTGGGCCTGGACTGCCTGGCTCTCTGGTGGTGGGGCTGAATACTGCCAAGGGCCTGGCGCTTGCTAGTGATCTGCCGGTTGTGGGGGTCAATCATCTTGAAGCTCATATATATTCGGCCTGGCTTTACACCCATATCGAGGGCACGCCCAATGAACCCACCCCAGCTCCGAATTTCCCTTTACTGGCGCTGATCGTCTCGGGAGGGCATTCAGAACTCATTTTGATGGAAGATCATCAGAAATATAAATTTCTGGGTTCTACCCTGGATGATGCTGCTGGGGAGGCTTTTGATAAAGTGGCCCGGCTGTTAAATTTGAGTTATCCCGGCGGACCAGCCATCCAGGATGCAGCCGAAAGAGGTGATTCCCGGGCTTTTTCATTTCCGCGAGCCTGGCTGGAAGGCACCTGGAATTTTTCTTTCTCGGGGCTTAAGACAGCTGTACTGCGGGAAGTTCGCCAGCTGGAAAAGCACTCTGACGATCTGCCGGTGGCTGATCTGGCTGCCAGTTTTCAGGCTGCAGTTGTGGAAGTTTTAGTGGGTAAAACCATTAAGGCGGCCCAGGCATTAAAAGCTAAAGAGATTTTAGTGGCTGGCGGCGTATCTGCCAACCGGGCGCTGCGTCAAGCTTTTCTAGCCCAGGCCCCTTGTAGAGTCCATATCCCTCCCATCTCGCTTTGTACGGATAATGCCTCAATGATCGCTGGCGCTGGATACTACCGCTTTATTACAGGTCAGCGAGACTCCTTGGATGTGGATGTCTTGCCAAACTGGCCGATGTCAGAACTTTAGACGAGCAGGCGCCAATCGACGCCCGGTAATATTTATTCAGCCCCAAGCGATTCTATTATTTTTGCCAACCTGCCCCCCAGGGCAGCTCGGTCAAAATAGGTTTCAATATATTGCCGACCGCAATTTCCCAGATTATGTACAGATTCCGGGTCCTGTGATAATTTTTGAATTACTGCCGCCAGGGATTCTGGATTGCCAGGCGGGCAAAAGATCCCTGCCTGAGCCTCTTCAACCACCGCCCGAATAACGCCGTCAATTGCCAGGACAACTGGCCTCCCAGCAGCCATATAATCGAAAACCTTATTTGGGTAGACCGTTGCATAAAGGGGGATTGGTTTAAGAATAGCAATGCAAATGTCGCTGGCAGCCAGGGCCTGGGCCATCTCGGTTTTTGGGACCGAATCAATGAAGTGAACATTATTCAATTGGCGGCTGTCGGTTGTCGCCCTCAAAGCTGGTTTTTCTTTCCCATCCCCCAGAAGCACGATGGCTATTTTTGTAATTCCCTTTAATTGCTCCGCTGCTTCCAACAAAACCCCCAGATCATTGGACAACCCGTGCGCCCCGGCATACAGGGCGATAAATTTCCCCTCTAGCCCATGCTTCTGGCGGAAAGCAGCCCCGTGATCGTTTGGATCAAACATACGCGGGTCAGCGCCGTTTGGAACCAGTTCTATATCTTTCCCGCCGCGCGCCTGCACATGGTCAATAAACCCTGGGGAGTTTACGATCAACCGGTCAGCATGCCGGTAAAGAAATGATTCCAGCCACTCAGAAGCCCGAATGAGGGCAGGTTGATTCAGGACACCCACTTCAACTGCAAATGCCGGCCAAAGGTCGCGCACCTCTAACAGGAAAGGGGCCCGTTTGAGCCTGGCCAACAGCCAGGCTGTGACGCCTTGAAAGATGGGGGGTGAAGTTCCCCACACTAAGTCAACCTGGCTTACTTTTAGGCCAGCCAGAAAAGACGTTCCCATAAAACTTAAGAAACCGATGATCCGATGCAAGAAACTGCGATGGATGGCCGAATAAGCGTACGTGCGCAAGATGGTTATCTGGCCACCCTCAATAGTTTCCAGATGGACCCCGCAGGGTGCCGTTTGAGTGCCGGTCAGATAGCTGATTGGACTGGCAATTACCGTCACGCGATGCCCGACCTGGGCCAGATAACGGGCAAGTTCATAATGCCGGGTACCGCCCGGTTCATTGAGGGCGGCGAATGCTTGATGGATGAGCAAAATATGCATGAGGTACTTGTCCCGTGTTCACGTTATTTGCGTAGTCATCAGTCGTTTAGCTCTCTGCAGGGAGTATCCAGCGGCTTTCCAAGCGAATTGGAAGTGTGCAAATAACCAGGTAGCTTGCAGACAGGGTCGGTAATTTAACCCCGTAGGTTGGTGAAACCCAGCCCCAGGTCGGATCTGGAATTTGGCGTCCAAACAGACTTTCTCCCGCTCGCACCAGGTCCAGTTGTAATGGCAATGGCTGGCTGGATTCTTCTGTTTGGTCACTAATAACTCCCACAACCAGCTTGATCCAGCCGTATGGAGATTTAATCCTCAAAGCCAAACGATCATCCGTTGTTGTATCATCTAACTCCCAGGGCCAATCGGGTAACAGCCAATGTAGCCGGACGGTATGGGGAGGTTGAACAACAGCATTCGACTGGTTAGCCGGCAGCATTTGGTCTTCAATCAACCAGCCATACCTGTCGGCTGTTACACTGCGCAGGTAAACACAGCCGCTGTGCCCGTAGCCCCGATCCTGATAACCATCATGTGAGCCTGTCAGGCTTATCCAGCGGCCTTCTGGTGTTTTTTCTGCGCCAAGAAGGGTTGCCTGGTTCCAATCCAGCCATAAAAATCGTCCAGCCCAGGTCATCTGCTCACGGCCATCCAAAATAACGGTATTGTGAATCGGTGTCCTGGCCAGGGCGTTCTCCCACGGTGGCTGGCCATTGTATAGATAAGTGCCTGCATCTTGGGCCAGGTTCAATCCGCGCCACCACAGATCAAAATGAAGCTGGTCAGCATGTCCAGGCCGGCTGGTAAATCGGGCAGTTCGTAGGTAGGCCCAGCTATCCCCCGCCGGCAGCTCCAATCGGAGGGGAGATTCGCCAAGCGCTTGTTTTTGGGTAGCAACAGTTTTGGCTGGACCGCCTGGTAACCAGCAGGACATTTCATCCCACGGCCCACACTCCAGCAGCCTCTCGCCCAGAAAAGCATGCCCAGCCGCCTGCAGAACGGGCCGGAAATCATCAAAAGGCTGGACCGTTAGCGGCAGAATATACGCCCCATCGTTAGGACCCAGATTTGGAACTCGCCCGCTGGGGTGGTCGAGCAGCCTGAATAACCAGCGAGTTGCCTTTGCCAGCTTCTCCAGGCTGGCTTCTGGTAAGCCTTGCCCCTGTATGCCCGACAGACTGTCCATCCACAGGCCTAATTGCAGCATCAAGCGATGGTAATTGGTGCTGTGCTGCATGTAGCTGCCATCCTCATCGATCTGGGATTGCAGACCGCGATTGAACCATTTCCACCCCAATGTTCGCCAGCGTTGCGCCTCAGGATGGTCTGGAAGACAAATCCCAGCGGTATATAGTCCTGCAGCTTCACTGAGCAAATGGTTGTTGTTTTGGGCGCGTGCGTAAACCAGGCTGGGCGGAATACGGGCGGCGTGATTGGCTATGGCCATAGCCAGGCGTGCCATTCGTTCCGGAGTAGAATGTTTGGATTCGAGAAAAATTTGAGCGGCAAAAACCAGCGCCAGCAATCGCAAAGCTACTTCCTGGGCAGAAGACCAATGCGGGCCAAGGTAAGGGGGATTAGCTTCCAGAAATGCTTCCGTAAAGCTCCAAAACGCCAGCGCGTAGCGATCATCCCTCCCCAGCCAATACGCCCGGCCCAGGGTATACGCCCAGCCAAAGCGGCCCGGCTCCCAGACAAACTTAATGTCCTCTACTCCAGATATTTTGCGGCCAGTTTCATATTCTGTCCAATGGGCCAGCAAACCAGGGATGCGCAATTGCAGCTCGACCGGCTCGCTGCCAAACAGGCGAACCCGACCAGCTAAGATTTCGGCAGCTTCATCCCAGAGAAAAGAGAGGTTATCCGTTAAGATCACCGCTTGCAACTGCATTGGATCTGGCAGCGAGAGCACCGGCTTAATCGAGCCTGCCCGGAATGACATCCCCGTTTTAGAAGGAAACCGGGTTAACCGGCGCAGCCACCCGGTACGCAGGGCAAGCTTGTACAGAGCGAATTGACCGATCTGTATGGGGCCTATTTCGCTCAGTGCTTTGAATGCAATCGAGAGGCGGGACACAATCACCTTATGCGCGAGCCATCAATCAATGTGCTGGTCAAAAAAAGACTGCAGGCCATGATTGACTTGTCGCAGGATATCAAGCGAGCGAAAAACGTCTCCGGGGATTTCAAGACTGTGATTAGCGTTTTCAAAGAGTAGAACCTCAGCTGCAGCCTGCCTGCTGATATGCTCTAAAGCGCTGGCATCGAAGGTGGGATCCGCCCGGCTGGCAATAAACAATCCAGGCAGTTGGCTCGAGGCGGCAGATTCTACAAGCCGCGGCTGAATTAACAGAGGCGTCAACCAGATTGCCACTGCTGGCAGGCCGAATTCTTCTGTTACCAGGCTGGCCAATGCCAGAGTGCCTATTGACTTGCCAATCAGCACCAAATGACTGTAAGTGTCTTGGGTTTGACCGGCGCGAAGAGCTGCCTTGGCGTCTGTTGCCAGCCAGACCGCCTGTTTCTGGCGGTCGGCAGTTTGAAATATTGACGTTGTGTAATCGCTATGGACCTGGAGGACATCCGCCCTGCGCCCCATCAGCAGTTTGGCAGGATAATACAAGAGCGGCATATCGCAGGTATAGTTTAACCCTGGCAGGATCAGAGCCAGGGCCTTATGCCCGGTCTTATCAGGCTGGCCTACCCTAAAAAAGCGGTTGGGAACGGGCAAGCCTGCATAACCTGCCAGGTTCAGGGTTGCTATTTTAAACTCGGCCATTTCTCATCCATTCCTTAATCTACAAAACATGAGGACTTCCCGTGCGCAAGGATTCAACTGCAGCAAATGAAGCCCGGGTAACGCCAAATAGATGTCTATAGGGGATGGGAGGCGGCCCGGCTTGCTGGATGGCAGTCGCAAAGGCTTCCCACTCGGCCTGGTGGCCTTTATCTTGCTTGAGACGCGAGCGATGGGTTTGCCGTTTTCCTTGATGAATGAGTTCCAATGTTCGATAATCATCCAGTACAGCCACCCGACCCCCGCAGAACACTTCCACGCGCTCCTTCGGGAATGCTTTATCGCCATTGGCCAGATAGCTGACTGTTCCAAGCGAGCCATCTGGGAAACTGAACGTCATCACAGACACATCTTCCTGATACAGGCCGCTATCTGGGATCCCCTGGCTTGAAACTGAAATAGGCGCCTCTCCAACCAGGTAGGCCAAAAAATCGATGAAGTGGCAGCCTTCGCCAATAATTCGCCCACCCCCCTGTTCGAGATCATGCACCCAATGGGTCAATGGGATCATGCTTGCATTGATCCGGTAATGCGCTACCAGGGGTTCGCTTCGGTCAGCAATAAAAGTTCTTAACCGGCGCGCAAGCGGGGCAAATCGTCGATTGAAGCCCACCATTAACAGTGGGCTCTGAGCTTTTCCCTCCAGGATGGCTTCAATTTCTTGCAACTCAGCCAGGTTAAGGGCCAGTGGTTTCTCGCAAAACACATGCTTGTCAGCTGCCAGGGCGGCCAGCACCTGGCGGGCGTGAAGATGGTGGCGGGTCAGAATCGCCACGGTGTTAATCCGGTCATCTTCCAGTAATGCGTTTTCTTCGCTGCTGGCATATTGGTAGCCGAATTTCTCGGCGGCATACTGAGCGCTGGCTCCCGAGGCGGATACAATTCCAATCGGGTTAATCGCGCCAAGCTTTTGGATTGCGGGCAGCAGGACGGCGGTGGCAAAGTTGCCCGCTCCCAGAACACCCAGCCTAACTTCGCTGGCCTGTAGGTCCGTACCCGTAATTGAGCTGGTACCTTCTGGCTCAAGCCGAGCAGATAAGGATGTCGGTCGCTCGGATTTTTCGCCTCCCGGATAAGTGAGCAGTACACCTAAAAACGGCTCATTGGTCTTTCCGGTGATCAATTCATAAGCCTGGGGGGCTTTTTCGATCGCAAAACGATGTGTGATGAGCGGTTGCACGTTCAAGCGCCCAGCCGCCATTAAATCGACGATGGCCTGCATATTGCGGCCTTCTGTCCAGCGCACGAAACCGATCGGATAATCATGCCCACCTTCTTCATAACGCGGGTCGTAACGACCGGGCCCATAGGCCCGCGAATTTAAGAAGGTGAGTTCTTTTTCGTAATAAATCTTGCGCGGGATGTTCAGGCCCACTGCCCCAACCGCAACGACACGGGCACGATCTCGGGCAATAGTGCCCGCTAATTCAACTGGGTCGGATGAGCCCGTGTCTGCACAAATCAAAACAGCATCGACACCCTGCCCGCGCGAGAAGTTTTTTGCGGCTTCGACCGCTTCAGCTCGGAGAACAGCCACTGCTCCCATTTGTTCCGCCAGAGCTACGCGTGTGGGGTCGAGGTCAATGCCCAGAACATGGCAGCCAGCCGCGTGGGCAATCCCGGTCACCAACAGGCCAAGTAGCCCCATCCCAATTACCGCAATCCGTTCGCCAAGTTGGGCTTCGGCCAAACGGAAACCATGCAAAGCGATTGCCCCAAGGGTTGTAAATGCGGCCGATTCAAAATCAACCGAATCCGGTAAAGGAGTAATCAATATATGTGGAACAGCTGTATATTCAGCGTGAATTGCATAACCCCCCCCTGCGCAGGCAACTCGCTGGCCAACCTGGAGTCCCTGAACGTTATCTCCCAGGGCGACAACTGTGCCAGCAGAAGAATAGCCCAAAGCCATGGGCTGGTCCAGACGGCTAAAAGCAGCCTCAATGGTGGTCAGCAAGCCCTCACGGCGGGCTTTGTCCAGCACCTGCCGGACCAGGTCGGGCCGAGAACGGGCTTTCTCGATCAGATTTTTCTCAGCAAATTCAACCAGCATTCGCTCAGTACCTGCTGAGACCAGAGATGCAGCGCTGCAGATTAAGGCCTCGCCAGGTTGAGGCGCAGGGATAGGGACTTCGGCAACCGTGGTTTCGCCGGTGCGCATGTTTTGAAGAAGTTGTTTCATGGGTTGGATTATAGCGCGGTTTATCCCCGGATGTTATAATTTCTGTCTGACATGAGATGAAACAGCCCATTAGCGTTCTGCCCTCGGTAGAAAAAGGCCTTTCAACCCGGGCTTAAGTAGCCTGACAAGATCACATCAATCAAAATTGAAAACCCCAATCGATTATGGCTTGGTTTGATCATAAAAACACATAATTTGGGGGCCAACCAGATAGGAGTAACCTTGACAGACACTAGAATCGAAAAATACGCCCGTATCCTGGTCGAATACTCGACCCAGGTAAAACCTGGCGACAAGGTTGCCATTCTCACCAGTACCGGTGCCGAAGAATTGGTTAAAGTGCTGTATGGTTTAATCCTGGACTGCGGCGGACACCCGCATGTCTTGTTTGATTTTGCCGATCAGGATGAGATCTTTTTCGAACACGCCAATGACAGCCAGCTGGATTTCTTGCCGGTCTTTCATAAAACGGCCTTCGAAGAGTTTGATGTGCTGCTCAAGATCCGGGCTGAACCCAATACCCGCGCCCTGGGTAAAGTGGATTTGGCTCGTATGAGCCACCGGCAGCGCAGCCTGGCCCCTTTGCTTCAGGCCCAGATGGAACGCGGCGCGGCTGGTTCTTTGCGCTGGATGAGCACTCTTTTCCCTACCCGCGCTTATGCGATGGAAGCCGAGATGGGGTTCCAGGAATACCAGGATTTTGTTTTTCGTGCCTGTCACGCCGACCTGGATACAGAAGATCCGGTCGCTTATTGGCAGGCCGTCCAGACCGAGCAGGATGCGATCATTGCTCGAATTGAAGGCCACGATCGGGTTGTATTGCGGGGCCCAAACGTGGATTTAAGCCTGTCCGTGAAAGGGCGCAAGTTGATGAACGCTTGCGGCACCAACAACATGCCAGATGGGGAAATCTTTACCGGCCCGGTGGAAGAATCGGTTAATGGCTGGGTGCGGTTCACCTATCCGGCGGTCACTCAGGGTCGTGTGGTGGAGGGCGTTGAACTGAAATTTCAGGACGGCAAGGTGGTGAGCGCAACCGCTGAGAAAAACCAGGATTTTTTGCTGCGCATGCTTGACGCCGACCCCGGAGCCCGTTACCTGGGTGAATTTGCCATTGGAACCAATTATGAGATCGACCGTTTTACCCGCAGCATACTTTTTGACGAGAAAATCGGCGGCAGTTTTCATATAGCTGTGGGAGCAGGCTATCCAGAAACCGGCAGCCATAATAAATCGATAATCCATTGGGATATGATCTGCGATATGCGCCAGGATTCGGAAATTCTGATCGATGGCGAGACGTTCTACCGCAACGGGAAGTTCATCGACTGATGAATTGAGGAGCGCGCCCACCTTGTTGCCCATGGTGCGAACGCTGTTGGGTGGAATCTATATATTAATTCACTTGTTGCTGGACGAAAATGATACCTAAAAAATTATCGCGCCTGGCGCTTGGAGCTCTTGGATTGGGGGCAGGCATTTACTTAGTGCTGCGCCAGCGATCTCACCCAGTGCCCGATCATCCATTCCTGGAGATTGACACACCGATTGTGATGGCTCACCGGGGGGGTCAAGGGTTGTGGCCCCCGAACACGCTTTATGCATTCCAGGAGGCGGTGTCTCTCGGGGTGGATGTGCTCGAGTTAGACATTCATCGTACAGTGGATGGTGTGCTGGTGGTCCGGCATGACCCTACCGTGGATGCCACCACCAACGGTAGTGGATACATCCGGGAGATGACTCTGGCTGAGATAAAATCTCTGGATGCCGGCTATACCTTGTCAGCTGATGGAGGCCGAACTTTTCTCTATCGAGGGCAGGGGATCACGATCCCAACCCTGGCGGAAGTCTTACAAGCTTTTCCCCAGATGCGATTAAATATCGATATTAAACCAGAAGAGCCAGCGGTTGTGACCACTTTTTGCCAGCTGCTAATGGATACAAACTCCCTGGAGCGGGTAATGGTCGGTTCTTTCCATGACCTGCAGTTGCGCTTATTCCGGAAACTCTGTCCCCAAGTTGCAACTGCAGCTGGTGTGCGAGAAACAACGCTTTTCTTTGGCCTGGTAAATACACTTTTAAGCGCTGCCTATCAAGGATTGGCCGAGACGTTTTCCATACCGGAATATAACGGCAGGCTGCACGTGGTCACACCGCGCTTTATTCGCGCGGCCCACGCCCATAATATGCAGGTTCACGTCTGGACGGTCAACGAACTGGAGGATATGCGCAGGCTCCTGGATTGGGGCGTGGACTGCCTGATCACAGATTATCCGGACCGGCTGCTGGGGCTGCTAGGCCGCTTGTAGCGCCGCTGGGGTATAGCGTTTTGCCAGGTCGTTCTTCAGGTGGTAATAAGTGGCGATCGCCGTTCCATAGTTATTTTACAGATTGCCGCCAAGGGCGATCATTCCGAGCAATATACTCAGGTTAATGACCGCTCCCAAGATAAAACTGCCGAAGACATCCCGACCAGTTAACCGTCGATGGATGGTCACCAACGCAGCGGAGGCACTAAAGAAGGCCATGCTGAGCAGCACAAATGGGCCGATAGAAAGAGCGCCTATCGCCAACAATGGAACCAGTGCTCCTACAGCAAACCAGGCTGCACTGGCCCAAAAACCAGGCAGTGGCTTTGTTCCCAGGTAGGCAGCTAGAAAGCCGAGTACACCGAGGATCGCCCAGTCCATCAATACCAATCCGGGCAGCGGCCAAATTGAGTTGCCCGGATCATTTGATTGGGAGCCTAACACCAGCATCGGTCCGGCAATGGCAATCAGCGCGCCAACTGCCCCCAGGCCGGTTGCAAGATATTCGAGCCAGGGTCTGTGGGTTTGATTATTTTGATCCATCTCATTCTCTCTCGACCTCATTTAAAAGCTGTTAAAGCCCAGTCCTGTGGAGGATGCCTGTGGCTACGTTATTCGATTATACATCTGCCAAAACCTGGTTTTGAAGCTGCCACATCCGGGCGTATAAGCCGCCGGCTGCCAGGAGAGCAGTATGCTGACCGCGCTCGACCACCTGGCTGTGATCCATGACCAGAATCTCGTCCATTCGGTCCATCTCTATCAGGCGGTGAGTGATCATCAGCGTGGTTCGGCCTTGCATGGCAGTCCGGATGGCGCTCAGCACCTGTCGTTCGGTGATCGCATCCAGGTTGGCGGTTGCTTCGTCCAGAATGAGCAAAGGCGGTTCTTTGATTAACGCCCGGGCGATCGCAAGCCGCTGGCGTTCGCCACCACTCAGCCGCAGTCCTTGTTCACCAATCCAGGTGTCATAGCCCTCCGGCAGTTTTTCGATAAAGGTTGTTAATTGAGCTAAGTCTGCAGCCCGGTCTAGATCGGCCTGACTGGCGCCGGGAAAGGCCAGGCGCAGGTTGTCTGCCAGGCTGGCATTAAACAAATAAGTATTTTGAGTTATGACCCCGATTCTCCGGCGCAGCTCATCTGGATTAAAGGATTGCAGCTGGCGCCCTCCCAGATTAATCTCGCCTCGGTTGAATTCCCAGAAGCGCAACAACAGATTGACCAGGGTAGATTTTCCAGCGCCGCTGGGCCCGACGATTGCCAATCGGCCTCCCTCGGGTAAGCTGAAGTTCAGGCCCGAGATTGCATCAGGCAGCAGACTGTTTGAATTTGTTGCGACTGAGCCTGGATACTGGAAGGAGAGATCCTTTACCGTAAGAGTGAAGTCGGTTGGCAGGGGTCTGGGTTCGGACGGGTCCACAACGGCAGGCGGCGATTGAACGATCTCCAACAACCGCCGGGCTGACTCCAGGTTGCTTTCGAGATATTGGGCTGCCTGAGGTAATGGTTGGACAGCCTCGAAGCTGGTTAATGCCGCCATCACCAACACACCCAGGTAGACGGCCTCGATCTGGCCGTCTCCTAGCGATTGGATAGCGAGGACCAGTGTTGACCACATCCCTAGATTGGCCAGCAAAGAACTCAGCCCGGTCTGCAAACCTGCGATGCTTGCCAGCTTTGCCTGGCTGGTGCGCAGATTTTCGCTCCACCCAATAATCTGGGACAGTTGGCGCTGTCCCTGACCAAAGACCAGCAAATCTGCCAGGCCCTGGATGCCATCTACCAGGCTGGTATTTAGGCCTGAACGGGCAGCGACCAGTTGGCGCCCAGGGGTCCGGCTTAGTTGGCGGGTCAGAAGCGGGACACCCATGCCGGCCAGCGCCAGAAAAATCAGCAGGTTGACAGCCAGGGCTAAATTGAAGCGGGTCAGAAAAATAAACGTCGTTCCTGCCACCAGAACTGCCACCAACGGCGGCGCCAGAGCGCGCACATAGAAGTTTTCGAGCGATTCAATATCACCCAACATCCGGGCCAAAAGATCCCCACTGCGAAAACTGGCCAGCCTGGCAGGCGCCAGGGGCTCCAAAGCCTTATAAAACCAGACGCGCAGGCGCGCCAGCAGGCGGAATGTTACCTGGTGAGTCGTATAGCGCTCTAAATAACGAAATACACCGCGGGTGATACCGAAAAAACGTACGCCAACAATCGCAACTTGCAGCTCAGCGATGGAAGGCTGCAGGGCGGCTTTGGAAATGATGAAAGCCGAGCTGGTCAGCAGGCCAATGCTGCTGCCGATTGTGGCAAATCCCATCAAGGTCGAAAGCGCAACCCATCCTTTAAAAGGGGCCATCAGGCTGAGCAGCTGGCGCAGGGGTGATCGCAGCTGTCCATTTTCGATCCGGATGGCTGCTTGCGTGGGCGGAGCACTTTCTGCCAGGCGGGGGATCGAGATGCTTCTGGGGGCTTCCTCGGGTGCCGTTGTCAACGGATCGTTATGATATGCTGTGACCAGCTGGCTGTATAGTCCGTTTTGATCCAGCAAGGCATTGTGATCGCCGCGTTCGACCACGCGACCGTCTTTCAATACCAGAATTTTATCGGCCTGCATTACCGTGCTTAAGCGATGGGCGATCATCAGGGTAGAGCGACCAACCAGCAATTCGCGCAGCGCCGGCTGCAAAGCCGCTTCGTTTTCAGGGTCGAGATTTGCTGTGGCTTCATCCAGAATAATGAGGGGAGCATTTTTAAGAAAAGCCCTGGCTAAGGCCAGTCGTTGGGCCTCGCCCCCGCTGAGGGTCACAGCCCGCTCGCCAATGATAGTCTCATATCCATCTTGCAGTCTGCTAATAAAATCATCGGCGCGGGCCTGACGAGCAGCCTGGATGATTTCTTTCCGAGCGGCTTGCGGTCGCGCCAGTCGGATGTTATCCAGGATAGATCCGTAAAATAGATAAGGGTTTTGGGGGACCATTGCGATCTGTTCACGCCAGGCCTCCGCAGGTATAGCAGAGAGCGGCAATCCGCCCGCCTTAATTTCTCCATGATCTGGATCGAGAAATCTCAACAGCAGCTGTGCCAGCGTGCTCTTGCCGGATCCGCTTGGACCCACCAATGCCAGAGTCTGGCCTGGTTCAATTTGAAAACTGACCTCATGAAGTGCAGAACGCCCGTCTGAATAACTGTAGCTGACTCGTTCGAAATGGATTGTTCCGGGCACGCTCGGTTCTTGGCTGCCTGGGCGGTGGGCATTCGCTTCTCTGTTCTCGGTTGCTTGTCCTCGAGCGGTTGTATCCAGGATTTCGAAGATTCGATTCGCAGCGGCAGCACCCGACATACCCGCATGAAAACGAGCGCCCAGCATCCGGAGCGGCAAATAAAACTCGGGCGCCAGCAGCAGTAAGAAAAAAGCCTGTTCGAAAGATAATCTTCCATATAGGAGACGCAGACCGACTTCCACCGCAACAACCGCCGTGCTGAGGGTTGAAACCAATTCCAGAACCAGGGCCGATAGGAAAGTGACCTTCAAGACACCCATGGTTGTCTGCCGGAAGCGCTCACTTGCCTGGGCTATGCTCTCCGCTTGCCCCCGGCTGCGCCCGAGTGTTTTGAGAGTTGTCAGGCCTTGCAATACGTCCAAAAAATACGCTGACAGACGGCTGAGAGTCTGCCATTGACGGCGGGTTAGAGACTGAGCCAGCCCACCAATCAGGGTCATAAAAAGGGGTATCAATGGGGCAGTGACCAGCAGTACAATCCCAGACAGCGGATCCAGCGGAAAAACAAAGGCTAGAAAGGTAAGCGGAACCATAGCAGCCAATACCAGCTGGGGCAAGAATTGGCTGAAATAAGCATCCAGGGCTTCAACCCCTTCAGTTACAACGCTGGAAAGTTCGCCTGTGCGCTCGCCATAAGTATAGGCTGGCCCAAGCGTCAGGATGTGCTCAAACAACAGGGTTCGCAGACTGGTCTTAACTCGCGCCGCAATCGCATTGGATGAGATCTCGCTGGCCCAGGCCAACCCTGCCCGTAAAACCATCACCACGAGCAAGGCAGCCAGCAGGCTTTGTAAACTACTCACTCCCTGGCCCTGCAGAAAAGCTCGGTTGATGGTCCTGCTCAACAGGTAAGCCTGCATTACGCTGACTATTCCCCCAACCATGCCAAACCCAATTGTCAGGAACAGGTTCAGGCGACTATCAAGGGCCAGGCGGAGCAGTCGTTTATCCAGATTCATGGCAGAGATTATAACGTGAACAAGATGTGGAGCTGTTTTGCGAGCCCAGCTCGCAAAACAGCTCCACATATACCCCACACAACAGCATTTCCCGAGGGGCCAATTTAATAAGTCAAGCTTTCTGGCTCACCCGTTATGCGTTTGCGGAACACATAGTACGTCCAGCCCTGGTAAATTAATACGATCGGCACAAAAATGATCGCAACGATCGTCATTACTTGAAGCGTATAGGGGCTGGATGAAGCGTTATAGATGGTCAGGCTCCAGGCGTTGTTCAGACTGGAAACCATAACCCTAGGGAAGAGGATCAGAAACATGGTAATCAGGGCGAAGGCAATTGTAGCTGCTACGCTGCCGAATGCCCAACCATCCATTTTCCGACGGATGAAGTAGCCAGATGCCAGGATGGCAACCATGCCTGTCAGAGGAATTATGCCAGGATTAACTCCCAGATGCGACAGGATATCGGTTGCGAAATAAGTCGCAACCAGAAAAACCAGCAGGACGAAAACGACGACGGGCCAAAGCCGGCGGGCGAGGCGGCGGGCATGATCCATCAGCTCACCGGTGGTCTTAAGGCTCAGGAAGATCGCCCCATATAGTACGAAAGTGATTACGCTTGCTACCCCAGCCAGCAGGGCATACGGGTTGAGCAAGTTGAAGAAGCCGCCCACGTAATTCATATCGGCATCGATCGGTACGCCGCGGATCAGGTTGCCAAAGGCTACACCCAGGAGCAGGGCAGGCAGCAGGCTTCCAAGAAAAATGCACCAGTCCCATAAACTGCGCCATTTGGGGTTTTCATCTTTGCTGCGGAATTCGAAAGCTACCCCGCGTGCGATTAGTGCCAGGAGCAGTAGAAAAAGCGCCAGGTAAAAACCGCTGAACAAGGTCGCATACCACTCTGGAAAGGCGGCAAATGTCGCTCCACCGGCTGTCAGGAGCCAAACTTCATTGCCATCCCAGTGCGGACCGATCGTGTTGATGATTATTCGCCGTTTATGGTCCACTCGTTGCGGATCTTTATCACGGCTGAGAAATGGCAATAAAATCCCGACCCCAAAGTCAAATCCTTCCAGCAGGAAGAAACCGATATACAAAACAGCAATTAAGATGAACCAAACGACTTGTAGATCCATTGTCAGCCTCCTAAGCAGTTATCCAAAAGTCAGGCGGTTTGTGTTCGTCGGTGCTGGCGAAGCCCGCATCGATCACCACAAAACTACTTTTCGGATAAGTTTTTAATCCTGAGCTCCAACCAGCGACGGCAGTGGTTCATCTCCGGTGCCAGAGGATTGATTAACTATTGCAGGTCCAGCTTTGGCGTATTTGGACAATAAATAGATGTCTGCTACCATCAGAGCGCCATAGACCAGGGTGAAACCGATCAAAGAGATCAATACCGACGTCCCTGTCACAGTTGTTGATACAGCATCCTCGAGCTTAATCAGGCCGAAGACCGCCCACGGTGCTCGCCCAAGTTCAGTCATCAACCAGCCAAAGGTATTGGCCAGATAGGGCAAAGCGATAGCGAACAGAAACAACCTCAATACTTTTGGCCGGTTTTCGAACATCTCGCCCATCACCATGAACAAAGCGTAGAGGCCGAGCGCGGCCATCAAAAATCCTGCGCCAACCATGACTCGGAAGGACCAGTAGATGACTGCCACAGGCGGGATGTAGTTTCCCGGACCGTATGTGGTCTGGTATTGGGCTTGTAGATCGTTGATCCCCATAACTTCGCCGGACAGCTGGTTGTAAGCCATGAAACTGAGCAAGCGCGGCACCCGGATAGAGAACACTTCTCGCCGCTGAGTCAGGTCCCCGATCGTCAGCAGGGAGAAGGAGGCCGGGTTTTCGCTTTCGTACAATGCTTCAGCAGCCGCCATCTTCATGGGTTGGTTAGCCACCATATGCTGCGCCTGGCTGTGTCCGTTAAGAATGAGCAGCACAATCGAGATCGCCCCGATGATGGCTGAAATTTGAAAAGATCGATTGAAAAGGTCCAGTTCTTGCTTGCGGATCATGTTATAGGCGCTGATTCCCATCACGAAAAATGCCCCGGTGGTCAAACCAGCCAGCACGGTATGCGGGAATTGCACCCCCAAATTTGGATTTAAGAGCAGGGCGAAGAAGTCTTGCATCTCTGCGCGGCCATTACGGATAACATACCCTACGGGCTCTTGCATAAAGGAGTTGGCGATCAAGATCCACAAGGCAGAAACATTCGAGCCGATCGCCACCAGCCACATTGCGGCCGCATGCATGCCTTTCGAAAGCTTATCCCAGCCGAAGATCCAGACCCCCAAAAAGGTCGACTCTAGGAAAAAAGCCAGCAGAGCTTCGATAGCCAGCGGGGCGCCAAAAATATCGCCCACAAACCGCGAAAACTCTGACCAGTTCATTCCAAACTGGAATTCCTGTACGATCCCCGTCACGACCCCCATTGCGAAGTTAATCAGAAATAATTTGCCCCAAAATTTGGTCATCCGTTTGTAAACTTCGTTGTTGGTGCGAACATACAGTGTTTCCATGATCGCCACCAGCACCGAGAGCCCCAATGTCAGTGGGACAAAGAAAAAGTGATAGATTGTGGTAATTCCAAATTGCAATCTTGCTAAAATGAGTGGATCCATATTTCTTCTCCTTGCATAAAAGCTTAATGGATTCTGGTCAAGTTTGTGCGAGAAGGGATGGCCCCTCTATTACAAGCTGTGCAGCACCATTAATGTCGGAATATCAGGAAAGGGGGATCGATCGATTGGACAACCCCGATTTTAACGAACTCGTCATAGCTAGCAGCCGGGCATCCACTGCCAATTCTTCCAAAGAAGTGTTTTCAAGCTCCTTGGCAATCACGAATTGCAGCCTGCCCCAGTGTGGACGAATCGGGCAGCCCGCGTTCAGAGCACAATCCTGGGGCGCTTCGAGGCACTCAGAGATCAGAAGCGGACCTTCAATGGCCTCCCAAATATGCCGCAAATTGATATCTCCCGCCTGGCGGGCTAATTGCACTCCACCGTTTGGACCGGGATAAGTGCAGATCAGTTCAACCTTGGATAGATCGGCGATAATACGCTGTAGAAATGCGCGGGGTGTTTGCATTTCATCTTGAATGGTTTGCGTGGATATGCGGCTGCCATATGGACGTTTTGCCAGACACAACATCACCCGGACTGCGTAATCGGTGCGGCGATTTATTCGAAACACTGTCCACCTCGGATTCTCTACCTGAGCGTGTAACGCCTACTAAAATAGTAAACAATCGTGGGTCCAGGGTCAATTTGTGAAGATCATGTTCAATTAGTGATGTTTGTCACATTATATCTCACCCTCTTGCATCATGCATATCAGGGATACAGCCTGGGCACACGAAAATATTAACGGTACTCCCCACTTCTTAAAAGAGAGACGGGCAAGCAAGGTATGGGCAGGGTTTTACCCTGCCCATACCTTGCTTGCCCTCCATCAAAGATCGAGCGGTTCCCCCCATTTTTTTATAGAAAGCGACTATGCCCGCCAGAAACCACGGCGGACGGGTCGAACATCTTCGGCCGTTATGAATGCTTCTGCATCCACATGATTGATGATTTTTCGGACGCGATCGACGTTTTTGCGTAAAACACTACAATTTAAGACCGTCACCATCCCATCCTTGCCGCGTCCGGCAACTTCCGTAACGGCGTACCCCTCTTCTCGCAGGCGGTCAGCGATGGCTGAACCCCGGCGTGAGCTGACAATCCGAAGATGAGTGTGCCCGATCGCCAGGCGTTCCTCGATCAGCATGCCGATCACATTTCCGGATGCAAATCCAGCGGCATAACCGAAAACATTGATGATATTGTCCAGGTCTTTTAATACAGAGCTGATTGCCAGGACAAAAATAGCAGCCTGGAAGAAACCCAATACCCACGCAATCGCTTTTCTGCCGCGCATCACGACCAGCACGCGTAAGGTGTCCAGGGTCATGTCGCTGACTCTGAGCACAAAGATCAGGCCAGCCCCTAACCAGGCTTGTGGAGATAGTAAAACTTCTAACATAGGCTCAGTCCGCCGGCAGCTCTTTCTCTTTTCGACCTTGCATGGCAGGAATATACAATCTTTCTGTGTATTCTTTTACCATTCTGCGCATGCTGAATTGGGGCGCCAGTGTGCGAATCGATTCTTTGACCCGGGCGATCCATTCACCAGGTAATCCATCGGAGGAGCGGAGCTGGTAGTAAAGCGGGACGATATCGTTTTCCAGGGTGTCGTATAAGCTCTCGGCGTCCGCTTCGTCTTGCAGTTCAGGGGTGGCGTAGGATTCATCTTTCCCTATTGACCAGCCATTTTGGCCATTGTAACCTTCTCGCCACCATCCATCCTGGACGGAGAAGTTGAGGACGCCATTGATGGCGGCTTTCTCACCAGATGTGCCGGACGCTTCATTCGGACGGCGAGGTGTGTTCAGCCAGACGTCCACCCCTTGTACCAGGTAGCGTGCTAGGTTCATGTCATATTCTTCCAGGAATACCAACCGCCCTCCGCTTTCCGAGTGCTTCACAGCCCGGTAGACTTCCTGAATTAAGAGTTTGCCCCCTTCATGGTCTGGATGGGATTTGCCGGCAAAAATGATCTGGACAGGCATATCCGGCCGATTGATTAAACTGAGCAGGCGGTTCAAGTCTCTTAATGCCAGGCTGGCGCGCTTGTAGGGTGCAAATCGACGGGCAAAGCCGATGGTCAGCACATAGGGGTCGAGCAGCACGCCAGAAGCCACCACCTGGATTGGATGCCTGCCGCCCATCAGCCACTGTTGGCGCGCTCGTTCGCGCACATAGGCAGCCAGTTTGCGCTTTAAATGCCGGCGTACGGCCCAAAGCTGATCGTCCGGTATATTGTTGATCAGCTCCCAAATATCCAGATCGTCAATATTTTCGCGCCAATCTGGGCCCAAATAACGGTCATACAGATAACTCATCCGCCGTGCCAGCCAGGTGCCGGTGTGCACGCCATTGGTGATATGGGTGATTGGCACTTCATCTACCTTACGCTCTGGCCATAAGAAATGCCACATTTTGCGCGATACATCTCCATGCAGCTCAGAGACTGCATTGCGCCCTTCAGAAAGTTTAAGCGCCAATACAGGCATGCTGAACGTATCGCCCCAGGAGACTGTATGGCGGGCAAGGTCTACAAACTGGTCGCGAGTCAAATTTAACTCCGGCCAAAGGTGTGAGAAGTATTTATCTACCAGCCACAAAGCGAATTCATCGTTGCCAGCAGGAACAGGTGTATGCGTGGTGAACACATTGGTGGCTCGTACAATCTCCGCCGCCTCTTCAAAGGTGTGCTCGGCTTCCATCAGCTCGCGAATCCGCTCAAGCACCAGGAAGGCCGAGTGGCCCTCATTCATGTGCCAGACTGCCGGGTTGTAACCCAGGGTTCTTAAAGCGCGCAATCCGCCAATGCCCAACAAGATTTCCTGGGAAATACGCATATCCAGATCGCTGCTGTACAGGCGGGCCGACATAGCGCGATCGGCGGGCGAATTGGCTTCGTAGTTCGTGTCCAGTAAGTAAAGTGGAACCCGACCCACGTGGATTTCCCACAAACGAGCAAAAACCTCACGCCCAGGCAGATCAACCGATATGGCGACCTGTTTATCCTGATCGTCGACGACTGGAACGACTGGGAGATCCTCAAAGGGATGGGCGGTATACTGGGCTTCTTGCCAGCCATCCTCAGTGATGCGCTGAGTGAAATAGCCTTCTGTGTAGAAAAAGCCGATGCCAACAAAAGGTAGACCCAGGTCGCTGGCCTCTTTGGTGTGGTCACCTGAAAGTACGCCTAACCCGCCCGCATAAATGGGCAGGGTTTCGTGCAGGCCAAATTCCATGGAGAAATAAGCAATCGGCCGGTGGCGCAGTTCGGGGTGTGTGGTCGTAAACCAGGTTTCATCCGATTTCATGTAGCGGTCGAAAGCCCGAAAAATCCGATCATAGAATTCGAGATAATAACGGTTATTGGTGGCTGAATTCAGCCGAGCGCGCTGCACCTGACGCAAAAATAATACCGGATTATGATAGGTGCTTTCCCATAATTCTTTATCGATGCGCGAGAACAGCCGCTGGGCATCAGGATTCCAGGTCCACCACAAGTTATAAGCCAATTCCCCAAGCCGGTTGATCCGTCTTGGAAGACTGAAATGATTGGGGATTTGGGCGCGAAAAGGTTCCATAGTCTTTTCCTCAATTCGGTTATTTTCTTGATAAAAACCAGGGCACCTCCGTTTGTCACCGGGCTTGTTTAGAGTGCGGTGATGCGCGGTTTTATGCCCCGAATAATCTTACCACAAGGCAAGGGTTAATTTTGACGCTCAGATTGTAGATAAATCCTTTACCCCCTACGGTCGCTCCCCATCTAGTTTCTGTGACTTGCTGATTTTATATGCCGGGGATACAATGTTGGCAATAGGGCATATCGGCTAAGTATCTATCTAAAAGTAGTCCATCCATTCCGGCGTTTTTTGATCGGCGCTTATTCAGTTTGGGAGATAAGAGCATTAATATGGCTGATGCAAGAGGCTAACAATCCATACAAATGACAACAACTGTCCAGTTATTAATTACCTGTATATTAGATACGCTCTATCCGGAGGCCGGAGAGGCCATCGTCCGGGTCTTGAAGAAAGCTGGCGTGCAGGTCGAATTTCCTGCCGGGCAAACCTGCTGTGGTCAACCTGCATATAATGCAGGCTTGCCTGAACAAGCCCGCCCGGTTGCAGCACATACCATTGAAATTATGGAAAAGACCAGCGGCCCGATTGTAGTTCCATCAGGGTCTTGTGCCGGCATGCTGCGCCACGGATATCTTGAGTTGTTTAAAGAAGATCCCAAATGGCTGCCTCGCGCCCAGGCTCTGTCTGAACGAGTATTCGAATTTAGTGAATTTTTGGTGGATTATCTTGGCAGGGTTGATTTTGGGGCTTATTTTCCTGGCAGGCTGGCTTATCACGCCTCTTGCCACCTGCTGCGAGATATGGGGGTAGACCGGCAGCCGCGGGCCTTGTTAGCGGCAGTGCGGGGTGCAGAGCTGATCGAACTGGCAGGAGCAGAAGAATGCTGTGGTTTTGGCGGCGTTTTTTCCGCAGAGCGTGCGGATATCTCTACCGCTATGCTGCAACGCAAAATGGCAAACATCGAAACCAGCCGGGCTGACCTGGTTGTCTCTTGCGATGCTGGCTGCATTACCAATATCAACGGTGGATTGCATCGCCTGGGTAAGTTACCCCGGGCTATCTATATCGCTCTGATCCTCGACCGGACTGATCTTTCAGTCGCCTCAACCCAAAAATCATGACCGACCCTTTTTCAGCCTCTATCCATAAAGCCCTGGAGGATCCAAATCTTCAGACGGCGTTGGATGCCAATGCCGAACGCCGGATTGCTGCTCACCAGCAGGCTTTTGCTTCTTTGCCCCTGGGGTTTTCTGCTGCTCGTCAGCAGGCCCATGCGGTTCGGGCTGACATCATTAACAAACTGGACCGGTATCTGGAGCAATTTATTCAACAAGCACGAGCTAATGGTTTGTTCGTGCACAGGGCGAAAGATGCTGCTGAGGCCGCTGAGCTGGTGCTTGAAATTGCCCGAAAAAACAACGCCCGATTGATAGCTAAATCAAAGACTATGGTGGGGGAAGAGATCGGCATCAACCACGTGCTGGAAGCTGCGGGGCTCCAGGTTGTGGAAACCGATTTAGGTGAGTATATCGTCCAGCTGCGCGGTGAGCGTCCAGCCCATATTATCACCCCGGCAGTTCATTTGCGACGCGAACAAGTTGGTCGAATCTTTCATGAGAAGCTGAACGTGCCCATTACCGAGGATATCGGTGAAATGACGGCTGTAGCGCGGCGAGTTCTGCGCCAAACCTTTTTACAGGCGGATATCGGCATTTCGGGGGTGAACTTTGGCGTTGCTGAAAGCGGGACACTCTGCCTGTTGACGAATGAAGGCAACGGGCGCATGGTAACGAGTGTGCCAGCGGTGCATATTGCCTTAATGGGTATTGAGCGGCTGGTGCGAAATTTTGATGATCTGGCCCTGATGCTTTCTCTCCTGCCCCGCTCTGCAACTGGCCAAAAGCTGACGGTATATACCAGCCTGATCAACAGCCCGGCCCGGTCAGGCGAGGATGGGCCGCACCAGCGGCATGTCATTCTGATAGACAACGGGCGTATGGCCTTGCGCCAATCATCGCTGGCAGAGGCGCTTTATTGTATACGCTGCGGTGCCTGTCTCAATGCCTGCCCGGTATTTCGCGAGATCGGTGGACATGCGTATGTAGGCGCTCATGGTGAAAATTACAGCCCTTACCCAGGACCGATAGGGTCGATTGTCTCCCCGGGGCTATTCGGAACGACCGAATATGGCAACCTGGCCCGGGCCACAAGCTTATGCGGGGCTTGCAAACAGGCCTGTCCGATCGACATCGACCTCCCTAAGTTACTTCTCAGGGTGAGAGCTGCCGGTCTGGGTCTGCCGAAGCAGCCGGCGACGAACTATGCCCCTCGTCCTCTAAAGCTGGGATTGAAAGTTTTCAATTGGGCAGCCCGCAAGCCCTGGCGTTTCAGGGCCGCTCAACGCCTGCTAGCCTGGTTGTCTTGGCTATCGGCCCCATTTTCACCCTGGCTGCGTTTACCGGACTTCACAGGTTGGGGAATTAGCCGCGATCTGGCTCGCCCAGCTCTCCAGCCTTTCCATGCGCGCTGGAAACAGATCAGCCACGAAATGGATGCTCTCGCGCCAACTAATCCCAATCGGCAGATTTTTGAAGACAGGATTGCGGAGGTTCCTGAAGCGCCGGTTCCGGAGTACAGCCAAACCCCTATCGAACGCTTTAAAAATGAGCTCTCCGCTTTGGGTGGCGAATTTCACGCCTGTGAACTGTCTCAACTTCCGGAGAGGCTGCTGAAATTTCTCCAGAGCAGGGGCCTGGATAGAATTCAGGCCTGGGACCCAGCTTACCTGCCAGATGGGGTTTTGGACGCCTTGCAAGCAAGCGGGATACAGGTTCAATCATCTCCCGATCCTGCCATACCGGTTGGCCTGACGGGTGCTCTGGCAGCCGCAGCCGAGACAGGCACCCTGGTTCTGCCTGGGGGGGAGGGGCGCTCGCCTCATGCTTCTCTTCTGCCGGAAATTCATCTGGCCCTGCTCCCGTCTGGCTCAATCCAGACCTCCCTGGTGGATGTTTTGAAACTGGACGAGATTAAAACATCTTCTTCTATCGCCCTGATCAGCGGCCCCTCCCGTACGGCGGATATTGAGATGACGCTGACGATTGGGGTGCATGGACCCAAAGAGGTGCATGTGTTTTGCTGGTCTTAACTATCCGATTACCCCCAAGATCACACGCCATCAAATTCATATTGACAGTCCAATGGGTGTACTCAAGTGTTGTAGAAAAATAATTATGGTGTTCGGTTTGTGCGGCGCCAGCCGCACAAACCGAACACCAAATCTACAAACTTTGAGTGCTCCCCAGACCAATTAGGTCCGATCTGAAAGGTGGTTTATGTGGTTGTTGTGTGCTGCGCACGCAACAACCACATACCTTCCGACTCTTCGGATAGATACTTAGCCCAACTTCGCACTCAATAAGAATTCTGAACGAATGGGTAATAGTAGAAATATTTATACGTCACGGGCGGGAGAGTGGGAGTTGGTGTGCTCACTGGGGTTGAACCAGGCTCGATAAGCACTTTGTAATTGCGGGATGCACAGGCACTCGGGTCAGCGGCGGTCTGGGCCTGATTGGTCAGCACAAGCACAACGCTGCTGCAGCCGGCAGGGCTATAGTTATAGAAAATAGTTGAAGCGCCGGCCGCAACAACAGCTGGAAGCGGATCGACCGCTAAAGTTGTCCCGGTGTCACAAACCACACTGCCGCGCAGCTGTCCTCCCGAGGCGAGATTGCTCAGGCTCACATTATATGGATTACCTGCATTAGGCAGTCCGACCCAGTTGAGGGCATAATTATCCTGGAGCGAGCCAGTATAGGATCCGTTGATGTCTGGGATACTGCCATGGTTGATTGAACCGCTCGCAAAGGTTGGCAGGGGTGGATAGTCAGGACCTTCTTCCAGGCAGTAAGGGTAAGCGAAACCGCCCCCGCAAGCTTTATTAAAACGGACTGCCACAGCGTAGTTATGATAAGCGTCTGCCAGGTTGGTGCCTTTAATACCCAGAGCCTGATCCATGGCCGCCAGATTGCTGGCGGCGTTCTGGCTGGTAAGCTCCCAAAAGCTTTGCATCACATCTTCGCCGCCGCCTGAGATTCCGCTCCCGTATTGTTCCACCATCCCCCGAAAAGTAATCCAATATGAATATGGCGATAAGGTGTACTGCCCCATACATAGGTTGAATTGGGGCCACAAATAGTAGTAATTGTCATTGGCACTGTCAAATACCTCATCTTCCATCCAGGTTGCCCCGCCCTCAATAAAAGCCGCATCTGGCACATTGAAACCGCTCAGTGCGCCAATGCCGTACTGTATTGAATGATTGAATTCGTGAGCGGTGGTCGCATCCATCGCAGTTTGCGAGGTTCCTGGAAATGAAGAATAATCATTGTTCAACACCATGCAGGAAGCATAGGCGTCCTCATCGTACCAACTGGTATTAGGATTGTCGAAAACTAAGCCAGCATAAGCCCCCTGTGAAGAAACAAAACCATACAAACCTGACCCCAAGGATTCGATCCGCACGTGATATTTATTGCCAGGTGGGGGATTAGCTGTTTTCACTGGGGGAGCAGCCCATCCGAATTGGGTTATTTCGGCAGTCCAGGCCGACTCTAAGGATGTGATATAGTCGCCGATGGACAGGCCGCCGCTGATGCTGTCATACTCAAGATAAAAATGGCTGGAGCTGGTCGTGTTGGGCAGCTGCGCTGAGCTTACATCACAGGTATTGCTCAGCAGGGCCTCGATGATGGCTGACGTTTGTGATTGCAGGGGGGACGTCTTTAAAGTCTGGGTTAACTCCAGCAAGGGCAGAGTCCCATCCCAGGGTACATTACTGAGATATTCAGCTGGCAGCTTCTGATAATCTCTCAGTGCATACGCCAGATAGAGGGCGGCTTCATCCGGGCTGATTTTTTCGGCTAATTGGGCAGCTGCAATTTTTTGGGGAGTGTTCAATGGAGCGGGTGGTGCAGGCGTGGACTCGCTGCCGGGGTCAGCGCTGGCAGCCACGGGTTGGGAGACCTTTCCTGAAACACTATAGATAGATTGAGGGGCGATGATAATGGCTGCGATCAGCAATCCTAGAACGAGAACAATGGAGGCAGTAGTGTGTTTAATCATAGATATTCCAGGGGCGGTTTTAATTCGATCAGGTTCTTACACGCCGAAAGATCACCGTTGAGCCGAGGACGAGCACCAATAAAAAAGTTAGGGCGAAAGGCCAGCAGACGAAGGGTGAGCTGCTGCTGGAAACTGGTACAGCAGTCGGCATAAAAAATGTTGGAGAAGGCAGCGGAGCTTGCAGCTGAAACTGCGTGGGCAGTGTTTTGGGATAAGGATAAGGCTCTGTAGTAGGCAGAGAAGTAACGGTTGGGAAAAGGATAAAAGTTGGTGATGGGGTTGGCCAACCGCCGCCATCAGCCTTTACAACCAGTGGTGCAGTTAGAAAGATCAACCCGATTGCCAGGATGAACAGTGCCAAAGATACCCAGAAGCGGCGGTGCTCTAAGTGTGGTCTTGTGAATTGCGGGTCTTTCATCCTGGTTATTCCTTTCCAGAAACTGCCCGTCACGAATTTCGATCAAATCCGCCAGCAGTTCTGTATGACAACGAATACATCACCAGTTATTATTCATCAATCCTCAAAATCTCATCAAGTTCAGTTCTTCGGAATTCCACCACCACTTTGCTGCCAATTTGAAATGTCGGTGTAGTTTCATTACCATTCGCCCAGCCCCGAACCTGCTTGGCTGCCTCGCGATCACGGGCAATATTGATCTCGATAAAAGGTATGCTATGCTCTTGCAAGTAGGCGCGTGCCCGGCGGCAGGCAGGACACCAGGGTGTGCAGTACAGCTTCACCAAGGTTGGGTCATCCGATTCCACGGCTGGCTGTTCTATTACCCGGCGGGAATTGTAAAGCGCAGCTGCCTGCGGTTCGAGTTCTTCCAGAACCTTGAAAAGTACGTCATTATCAGGCTGCTCATCATAATCGTGCACGTCCATATATCGGATGATGCCCCGTTTATCGATTACAAAAATCGCCCGTTCACTGGTGCCATCTGGCCGAAGGACGCCATAGTCTATAGCTGCCTCTCCATGGGGGTAAAAGTCGCTAAGAAGGGGATAGGTTATTCCTCCAAGGCTTTCCGCCCAGGCAGTCAGGCTGGGAACGCCATCCACGCTGAGACCCAGGACCTGGGTCTGGACCCCTTCAAACCTGTCTAGAACAACCTGGTATGAAGGGATCTGGCTCGTTCAAACAGGCGTAAAAGCCTGCGGGAAAAAGACTAAAACGACGTTCTTTTTATTGCGATAGTCACTTAGCCGGATCGGTCGTCCAAGATGGCTGTCCAGGCAAATGTCTGGCGCAAGCTGGCCAATTTGTAAAGTCATAAGCTGCTCCACAGTATGGTTGTGTTACCGGTGAAAGGTTGGTTGTCTGCCACTTCTATCAATTACCCCATTTTACCTTATATGGTTTATGTCAGAATATCTGGGCCATACCAAAAGCCCGTAAACAGGGGTTCACCAATATCGCCCATCCCTCAGTCCCCTCCAGGCTGGGTGTAATATAGACCAGGGAGAGAGGTAACCTATGTTCGGAGACAAGGGTAACCCGTGCAGTACAATTCGGGGAGATCGTTCTCCATCAATCCCACTGTCCAGAATTTCTAAAGATCTGGGAGTTGTCGAAAAACCCCATCTGGCTCTGGTGAGAAGTCGCTGACAGAAACCACCGCTTCAAGGTTTAGAGGTCCAAACAGGTGAGGAAATAGATCGCCATCGGAATATTCCCAGCGCAGTTCAGATAGCAATTTGGCCGGATCGATCCACAAAAGCACAAGACCTCTAGCGGCAGAATAATAGCGGTTGGCAACTTTCAAAATTTGCTCAGGTTTTGAACAATGAATAAAACCAACCTCAGTCAGCGAACTTGCCTGGTAATGGCCGGATGTTTGAGCCTGCTGCCAATCTTGCCTGCTGCAAACATGCACTAGCCAGGGTGCCTGCTCGACATTCATAATCGCCCGTCGATTAAGCCCGAATCAAAGGATTGTTTGCTCAGATAATCCTCTCTCGTAAGGCCGAACAACCATTCATCAACGAACTGGCCTCGCTTAAGCAACGCCTTGCGGATTGTGCCTTCCAGTAAGAAGCCGTTCTTTTCAAAGATCCGACGGCTGGCGAGATTGCCACAAAACACATAGCCTTCGATTTTCTCCAGTCCGAGTTGGTCAAACCCATAAGCAAGTAAACTGCGAATTACAGCGCTGCCATACCCCTGGCTTTGAAAGGAATGTCCGATCCACAGCCCAACATCCGCCCGAAATCCTACCTCATCTGGACGAATATCCGCCGATCCGATCGGCAGCCCCGAATGGGTTTCGACGATCGTAAAAAGATGTTTTTCCCCAAGCCTAACTTGTTCGGACCGTTCTGCCAGTCCGGCCCGGAAGGATTCGAGAGACTCAGGGCCATCCCAGGCGAGGGTGTCGGTGACCGGGCTGTAATAGATGAGGGGGAAAAGCTGGTCAGCATCTTCTGCCTGAACCGGCCGCAGGTTGATCATGCTGTCCCTGCCTGATCTCCCATCAACATCTCCAGCAGGCGTTCGAGCACAATTTGAGCGACCTGTCTTTTAGTTAATAAAGGCAGCTGCTCTGGAGCGCGACCCTCATTCGCATATAACAAAGTAACCCGGTTGGTATCCACGTTAAAGCCGGCATCTGAAGAATTGATATCATTGGCCACGATCATGTCCAAATCTTTAGCCCGAAGCTTAGCTCGGGCATTGGCAATCAAGTCGTGCGATTCTGCCGCGAATCCTATCGTAAAATGCGGCCAACCATGCTGGCTTTTATAGGCTGCTACTGCTTTCAGGATGTCTGGAGTGGGTTCCAGCCGTACTTCTGGCAGACCGGCGTCTTTCTTGATTTTCATGCCGGCTGGCGCAGCCGGCCGGAAATCAGCAACCGCCGCGGCCATGATCAGCGCTTCGGCCTGGGGCAATTCAGCCAACACCGCAGACAGCATCTGCTCGGCTGTGCGCACCTCTACTCGCCGGGCGCCAGCTGGGGTGGGTAGATGGGTGGGTCCGCTGACCAGCACGACTTCTGCTCCGGTATCCAGGGCAGCCTGGGCCAGAGCAAAGCCCTGCTTGCCCGATGACCGGTTGGCGATAACTCGTACCGGATCGATCGATTCCTGGGTGCCTCCGGCTGTCACAACAACTTTTTTTCCGCTCAAAGGCCCGTTCCGGGATAGCAGCAAGCAGATTTGTCCGACCAGATCGGCAGGTTCGACCATCCGTCCTACGCCCACCAGTCCGGATGCCAGGTGGCCTTCGGCAGGCCCGGTGATGATTGCCCCACGGCGCATCAGGATCTCAAGATTAGCCTGGGTGGCGGGGTGATCGTACATGCCGCCATCCATAGCAGGTGCAACCAGCAGCGGGCATTGAGCCGCCAGCGCCGTTACAGTCAGCAAGTTATCTGCTAACCCGTTGGCAAGCTTGGCGATCGTGTTGGCAGATGCCGGGGCGATGGCAAGCAGGTGGCCGGTTTTTCCCAGCCCGATATGGATCACGTGCCCCTCATTAGCCCACAGATCCGAATCTGTGTAGGCTCGCCGGCCGGTGACAGATTGAAATGTCAGTGGCGCAACAAACTGGGTGGCAGCCTGGGTCAGGATTACATCGACCCAGGCGCCTTCCTGAGTAAGTTTGGAGGCCAGCTCAACCGCTTTGTACGCGGCGATTGAGCCGGTTACACCGAGCAGGATCTGCTTGTCTTCAAATGGTTGTTTCACTTCGTCCAACCTTGGCCCCCCAGTTAACGTGCCACAAACGCCATATTGATCTTAACCTGGTCTTCGGTACCGAGGATACCCGCCATTACGATTGGCCCAACTCCGAAATCGCTCATCAAAATTGTCGTGGAAGCAGAGCCTTGTAGTTCATTATTAACCAGGGTAACCTGAACATCGAAAATAGCCGGTTTGGTGACATCGTGAACGGTAAGATCACCGCTGACGGTTAACTTTAACGGCTGTCCATCGGTATAGCTTTCAGGTAAACCCTCGATTCGAGTAGGCACAAAAGTGGCGATTGGGAAACGCCCCGATTTTAGAAAGCGATCCCGGATCGTACTATCCCGGCGATTGCTGTCCGACGTAAATTGAGAGATATCCACTTCGATGGTGCTGATGGATGTACTCTGGGGATCAGCAGGATCGAGAGTAATTTTACCGGATATTTGGGTGGTTGTACCAATTGCTATATTGAAGCGATTATTCTGATTAAAAAATGTTTCCCCAACTTCGTACGTAACGGTAGACTCTCCGGGGACGATGTTGAATTCCTGTTGTCCGCTGGCTTCAACTGGCTCTTGGGTTGGAATTTCTGCAACGGCCTCGGTTGGCACCTCGATTGGCGCTTCGCTCGGCTGAGCGACAGCCTGGGTGGGCAGTTCGGCCGGCGTAGCAGTTAAGGTCTGAGGGCTGCAGCCTGCCAGGATCATTAAGCTTAACACCGCTAATAAAGTGAACTTTCGCATCTTGGTGATACTCCTTTTAAATAATCTAATAGAGGTTGCTCGGTTTGGGCCCTTGGGATTCCTCACCGGAATTCCAAAAAGGCTAACGGGTGTTAGTGAATATACGGAATCATTTCAGAATTGGATGTGATCCGGGTAAGTAGGCCTTCAGCAATTTCCGGGGTGGTTCAACAGGTTGGGCGCTGATCACAAAGATTCCCGGGGAGGTGCGCATCAAGGGTAGTCAAAGGATTTCGCTGACGAGTAAAATTTCGACCAAGCGGTCGTGTCCTGCCAGGTCCTTGTGCAGCTCGATTAAGGCATTCGGAAAAGCCCGCTGGCTCATCGCCAGAACCGCGGGACCTTGGCTGGCTTCAATTTCCAGGAATAGCGCACCACCTTCCGCGATTTGTTTCGGAGCGGCGATAAGCAAACGCTCGATCTGCCGGAGCCCATCCAGGCCGCCGTTCAGCGCCAACCCTGGCTCCTGGGGGTGGATGGATAACTGGTGCAGCGTGGAGGTAGGAATATAGGGCAAATTGGCGCAGATTAAGTCCAGGGGCCGGCTGGTAGCCGCCAGCAGGTCTACCTGGGCCAATAATACTCGCTGCTCCACCTGATGCTGTCGGGCATTTTCACAAGCCACGCGGAGCGTGGGCAGGGAAACATCTACCGCCAGAACCTGTAAATCAGGGAACTGGGCTGCCAGGGTTATAGCGATACATCCAGAGCCGGTGCCGACGTCCGCCGCCAACCGCTGCTTCGGTCGTGCTTTCAACCAGTGGATCGCTCGCTCAACCAGCAGCTCGGTTTCCGGCCTTGGAATAAGCACATCGGGAGAGACCAAGAATTGACGCCCATAGAACTCCCAACGGCCCAGCACGTACGGCAGTGGCAGTCCAGCTTCCATGCGGGCCAGCTCCTTGTAGTACCTTTGAAGCTGTTCTGAGGTCAGGGTCGCTTCAGGATGGGCCAGGATCCAGGCGCGATTTACCCCCAGCAGATATGCCAGGAAAACCTGGGCATCCAGGCCGGGGGTTTCGCTGACCGCAGCCAGTCGTCGTTTAGTCTCCTGTAGGAATTGTGCTACCTGAGTCAATGATTGTGGATCCGGCCACCCCAGGCCAGGTTCATAATTCTTGGCGGCGGAAACCACTCCGCTATAGCGGGTGGAGGAAGCCGCCATCCTTTGCTAAAATGGTTGTATGCCAAACGAAGCCAACCACAGCCCACACAGCGCGTATATAATCAACGATCACCTGGTCTGGATACCGCGCGATCGAAAAAGGGTTTTGGTTGGACCTGTCGAGGCAAGGTTGAAAGAACTGTAGGCGGAAATCGCCACCCAATACGGTTTTGAGATATTGGCGGTCGAGGTGATGCCCGACCATGAACACTTGTTTGTGAGCGCACCCCCGAAATTTTCTCCTGCTGAAATCGTCCGTCTGTTCAAGGGAATAACATCCCGCAAGTTGAAGAACGAGTTTGAAAGCCTTCGCCGCCAGTATTGGGGCGAACAGGCAACATTGTGGGCAGAAGGCTATAACGTAGGTACTGGTGGACACGTCAGTGCGGAAACCATCAAACGGTATATCGAAGAAAGCCAAAAGAAATAGTTTCAAGTCTTGGAACTTTAGATCATTTGTGCTACAATTATTGGCATGAAGCTGATAGCTCAGGTCAAACTGCTTCCCACTCCCGAACAAGCCGATGCGCTCAGGCACACGCTGGAACAGGCCAATGCCGCCTGTCAGTTTGTGAGCGCTACGGTATGGGAAACCAAAACCTTTCGGCAGTACGACTTGCACCACAAATGCTATCAGGCGGTGCGGGAGCAGTACGGCCTTTCGGCGCAGGTGGCGGTGCGGGCGATTGCCAAAGTCGCAGACGCATATAAACTTGACCGCAAGACAAAACGAACCTTCAAGACAACGGGCAGAATCGCCTATGATGACCGCATCCTTGCTTGGCGATTGCAAGACCAGACCGTGTCGATTTGGACGGTAAACGGGCGGCTTCGCATCCCGTTTGTTTGCGGTGAGAGGCAATTGGAACTGCTTCAAACGCGGCAGGGGGAAAGTGATATGGGGCTGTATAAAGGTATGTACTTCCTTTCCGCCACTTGCGAGGTGGACGAGCCGAAGCCCGTTGATGTTGAAGGCACATTGGGGGTTGACCTGGGCGTTACCCATATTGCAGTAGACAGCGATGGACAGGTATACCCCGCCAGTCACATCAATAATGTGCGCCATCGTCAGCGCCGTTTGCGGGGCAAACTGCAAGCCAAAGGCACACGGTCTGCCAAACGCAAGCTGAAACGATTGTCGGGAAAAGAACGCCGTTTTGCTAAAGACACCAACCACTGCATCAGCAAGAGACTGGTTGCCAAAGCGAAAGACACAAATCGAGCGATTGCCCTGGAAGATTTGGAGGGGATCCGGTCGAGGGTCACGGTTCGTCGCTCTCAGCGGGCAACTTTGCATAGTTGGGCGTTCTTCCAGCTTCGTGCCTTCGTGACATACAAAGCCAAACGGGTTGGCGTACCTGTGCTCCTGGTTGACCCAAGAAACACCAGCCGCACTTGTCCCGCCTGTGGTCAGGTCGATAAAGCTAATCGTCCGTCTCAATCCAAGTTCTCCTGTGTGGTTTGCGGTTTCGCTGGACTTGCTGACCACATCGCGGCGGTCAACATTGGCCGTCGGGCGGCAGTCAACCCGCCAATCGTAGCGCGTGATGAAGCCAAAGCCGTTCTCACGGAATTGCGGCAGAGCGCAGTTACAAGCCAGCCGCTTTAGCGGCTGGTCGTTGACTCGTCCATCCCCACTGCTGCCAGGCGTTCGGCCTCATCACGAGTGGCAAGTTCGTCAATGAACATGTCGATATCGCCATCCATCACAACTGGAAGGTTGTAGGAAGATAGGTTGATGCGATGATCAGTAACTCTGGACTGAGGATAATTATAGGTCCGAATTTTCTCAGAGCGCTCCCCGCTGCCTACTTGCGAACGGCGGGTTTCATCCATTTTCTCGCGCTGCTTTTCTTCTTCAATTTCAAATAAGCGGGCTCGTAAAATACTCATCGCGCGTAAGCGATTCTGAAGCTGGGAGCGCTCATCCTGGCACTGCACAACCATGCCGGATGGTATGTGGGTCAGACGGATTGCAGTTGCGTTCTTTTGCACGTTTTGACCACCAGCTCCGGCGGATTTGTACACATCCATACGAATATCGCTATCCGGAATATGGATTTCCACATCGGCTACTTCCGCCAATACCGCGACTGTTGCTGTGGATGTGTGGATCCGGCCCTGTGATTCTGTGACTGGGATGCGCTGGACGCGGTGCACGCCGGATTCGTATTTCAGCCGCGAATACGCAAACTTGCCTTTTACTGTGAAAATGATTTCTTTGAAGCCGCCAATCCCAATCTCATTGGTAGACAGGATTTCGATCGCCCAGTTTCGCCGTTCTGCATACCGATTGTACATTCGGAACAGGTCAGCCGCAAACAGGGCAGCTTCATCGCCACCTGTGCCCGCCCGAATTTCCAGGATGACATTGCGCTGGTCGCGTTTGTCGGAGGGCAGCAGCATACTTTTGATCTCTTTTTCGAGTTTTTCGATCATAGGCCGGACTTCGGAAGCTTCTGCTTCGGCCAGCGAGCGCAGCTCTTCATCTTCTGTCTCCTGAAGGGTTTCGGCCTCTTCCAGGCGCTGCAGCGCACGGCGGTATGCCTGGGCTTTCGTGAAGATCGGCTCCAGTTCGGATCGCTCAATACCCAGTTCAGCTGCCCTCTGGTAATCATCGCCGACTTCCATCAGCATCTGATTCAATTCTTCGTATCTATCTTCGATTCCTGCCAGTTTGTCTAACATGACTTAAATTCACCATCATTCTAATCAGCGGGTAGGGATCTCAGGCGGATTTGCCCACAACTTTCATCCCTGCATCAATTCGCAATAAACCAATCCAGGCACAAACTCACTGTGCCTGAATCAACGCACCCCCGATTATACCATTGGAACTTTTCTCACTCGATCTGCGTCTAGAGGGGGGAGCGGCCAAAAGATGTAGATTTATTCAACAAAACTTGAGCGCTCTGTGAGAACCAAACAGCATTCTCGAGACGGTAAGCCGCCGGACTATCGGGTTTGGAAATGTCATGCAGGAGATGAATATCATGAAACTCAAAGCCGTCTTAATTATTACAGCTTTATTTACGTTTCTTTTCCCTATCCCTGCCAGTGCAGACGGTATCATTATTCCCGAACCGCCCATCTGCGATCCCTGCCCGCCGCCTCCTTGTCCGGGGCCGTGGCTTTGCCCGCCGCCAACGGCTATCTCCCAATTGGTAGTGCGCTATCATCATGTGACGGTCACAATTGAGGATCAGGTGGCTGTTACGCATGTGGATCAGGTTTTCTACAATCCGAACGACTGGGCGGTGGAGGGAACTTATATGTTCCCGCTGCCGGGAGATGCGGCTGTCTCCAATTTTACACTGTGGATTGATGGCAAACCAGTTGAGGGCGAGGTACTGGATGCTGAGCAGGCTCGCCGTACTTATCAAGAAATCGTCAACAGCCTGCGAGACCCAGCTCTCCTGGAATATGCTGATCGAGGTGCGGTCCGAGCGCGAGTCTTTCCCATCCCGCCGCGCGGTGAGCGCCGAATTGAGCTGGAATACGTTCAGGCCTTGACGGCTGAGGGGGGGTTGGTCCGGTATATCTATCCGCTCAGCACAGAGAAATTCTCGGCCTGGCCGCTGGAGCACGTGTCGGTCAGTGTGGAAGTACGTTCGTCAACCCCAGTCCGAGCCGTCTATTCCCCCAGCCATCCGATCGATATCAGTCGCGAAACAGATCGTTTTGTAATCGCCGGCTACGAAGATCAGAATGTGCTGCCGGACAATGATTTTGCCCTCTTCTACTCGATTGGAGAGAGCGAAGCTTTCCATCTGCTCAGCTATCGTGATCCACAAGACCCAGATGATCCGGATGGTTTCTTCTTGCTGCTGCTGGCTCCCAGGCCGGACGCCCAGCAGCAATCTCTTCCCAAGGATGTGCTGCTCATATTGGATCGTTCTGGAAGTATGGAAGGGGAGAAATTTACACAGGCTCAGGATGCTCTGCGTTATATCCTAAACCATCTCAATCCGGAAGACCGCTTCAATATCATCTCCTTCAGCACCGGGCTGGACACTTACGGACGGAGCTTGCGCCCCGCAGATGAGGCCAACGAAGCCCTGGCCTGGGTGGACCGATTGAGCGCTCAGGGATCGACCGACATTAACCGGGCCCTTTTAGAAGCCGCCGCCCTGGCAGAGCCCGGCCGTCCAACCTACCTGATTTTCTTGACGGATGGCCTGCCAACTGAGGGTGTAGTGGAAAGCCAGCAGATTTTGGATAACTTGCAGGTAGCCGCGCTGGACAATTTACGTCTTTTCTCCTTTGGAGTAGGCTATGATGTGGATACTTTCCTGCTCGATTCGCTGGCTCAGGCTCATCACGGGACAAGTGCGTATGTGCTGCCAGGAGAACGTCTGGACGAGATCCTTTCGGCTTTTTATGCCAAAATAAGCACGCCTGTGCTGACGGATCTGCAGCTGGAATTCCCCGATCTGGCCGTTTACGATCTGTATCCCTCCCCTCTGCCAGATCTCTTCAGCGGTTCGCAGATCGTGGTTGTCGGACGTTACCGGCGGAGTGGGCAAACAGACGTGGTTTTAGAAGGAAATGTAAACAGCCAACGGCAAACTTTTCGTTTTACAGATCAATCATTTATTGAGGATAGCCGCGGGCAGACAGGCGCTCTGGCAGCCCTACCCCGCTTATGGTCAACCCGCAAGATCGGATATTTGTTGAATCAGGTCCGGCTCCAGGGAGCGAATCAGGAATTGATCGACCAAATCGTGCGCTTGAGCATTCGCTACGGGATTGTTACCCCCTATACTTCCTACCTGGTAACTGAGCCAATGCCATTGGGCGATGCGAGCCAGGGCCGGATTGCCAATCAGGTTTTTGAGGAATTGCAATCAGCGCCAACCGCACCCAGTTCGGGCCAGGCTGCAGTCGAAAAAGCCGCCGATCAGGGTTTGATGGCCGGCGCTCAGGCGCCAGCAGCACAGGGCGAACAGGCTGCCGGACGAGTCAAGATCGTAGGTTCACATACGTTTGTGTTGACCGGTCAGACCTGGGTTGACACATCTTTCGATCCAGACCGGATGCAACCTACCAGGGTGGCGTTTCTCTCCGAAGACTATTTTTCTTTATCACAGGCCCGCTCTGACCTGGCAGCCGCCTTTGCCCTGGGAGAATTTGTGATTGTACTCGCAGATGGCGTAGCTTATGAAGTTGTTCCTCAAGGTCAGGTGACAGACCCGGTAGATGTCCCCCCCGTAAGTGAAACTACCCCCCAGGCACCAGCCTCAGCAACAGCGACCCCGGTGCCGGCAACACCGCAGGGCGCCGGGTCAGGTGCAACGGGATCTGCCAACCCAGGATTGTGTCCAACCGCTATTCTGCCGCTGGGTTTTCTGGCAGCTTGGGCTTTATTCATGGGCTTGCGGCGCAGCCGGCCTGCTTGGTGAATGAAGAATCCCACGCCTCTACCACAGTAGGTGGCTGCTGAGATGGCGGGCGGCTTTGCGCCCGCCATCTCAGCGTATATACAAACTTTGAGTGCTCCCAAGACCCACTTCCCGGCCTGGGTACATTATAATTAGACGAGGATTTCCGAAGCGGCAACGGATTGCGGGGTATGGCCGGATGATAAAAGAGGCGCAGAATGACCGATCCTAAACTGACCTGGACTCTGGCGATGATTGTATGCCTGGGATTAACTTTCCTTTTGAGTGGATGTAATTTGCCCGGAACAGGAAATCCAACTGCAATCTCTCAGGAAATTCTGGCAACGTATGTAGCTGAAACCATCCAGGCTCAGGCGGGCTCTACTTCGCTGCCAGTCGATACACCGCTGCCCAGCGAAACGCCGGCGCAACCTATGGCCGCAACGGAAACGCCAGCTCTTGCCACCGAAGATGCACTTACGCCGACCGATTTCCCTGTCACTGCAACAGAAACTGCCACCCTGACCTCCAGTGTGCCGTTGATCAAAGCCGAGCAGGATACTCGCTGCCGGTTAGGACCGAGCACGGTATATGCAGTTATTGGATTCCTGCTTACGACTGAACAATCCACAGTTCATGGCAAAGATAGCGGAGGCGAATGGTGGTATATCGAGAACCCGAAAAAGCAAGGCGCCAATTGCTGGGTTTGGGGGGGCAGCACCCAGGTATCCGGCGACACCAGCGCTCTTCCGGTCATTACCCCACCGCCTACACCGACTTATACTGCTACCGTTGGGCCCTCGTTCGTTCTTGCCTATGATAATGTTCATGCTTGTGGTGGCACACCTACCGCGATCCTCAAGGTCCAAAATACCAGTAATGCAGACTTGGAATCGCTGAATTTAAAGATCGAAGACCTCACAAACAGCACAACGCTCTACGCGGCAGCTACCAGCAACGCCCCCTTCATGGGTACCAGCGGCGAATGTCCTCCAGGTGGAGATACGCAGCCAGCCGGCAAGATCTATTATGTCGGCGGCGCGATTGGGGCAGGAAATTCGGGGCATACGGCCCAGGCAACTGTCAAATTGTGCACTGAGGATGACCTGGATGGGTCTTGCGAGACCAAAACAGTTCAGTTTACGATCCCATAAGGAGGAGGTAACCTATGTTTCAGAACAGACGATCCAGTTGGGCTCTCGTATATTTTATGCTTGGACTGCTGGCTATTTCCCTGTTAAGCGCCTGCAACATGCCCGGCAGGAGCCAGCCCACCGATCGACCGGCTGGCATCATTTATACTGCCGCTGCAGAGACTCTTGCCGCCCAATTTACCCAGGTTAATCAACCTCAGGCAACATTGGCACCTGGAACGCAGATTGCCTTAACGGCCGCAGCTCTGACACCACTACCTGTCCAAAATACTCTGACTCCTGCTGTCACAGCCCCGATAGCAGCCACGAACACAGCTTCGGCTGCCACCGCGACTGCCGTACCTTGTGATGCAGTTAAATTTGTTAAAGATGTGACTTATCCTGATGATACCGAAGTTGCTCCGGGCGCGGCCTTCGTAAAAACTTGGCGGCTGCAGAACGTTGGTTCGTGCGCCTGGAACTCTAACTACACAATTGTACCCACCGGTGGCGATTTGTTGGGGGCGCCAGCTTCGGTCCTCATTACCAACAATTCGGTCGCTCCGGGTGAGACAGTCGATATCTCGGTCACCTTGACCGCGCCCAATACAGCCGGCACATACCGCGGCGATTGGAAAGTTCGCAATGGCGCTGGTGCGCAGTTCGGTCTGGGCGATGGCACCAAACCTTTTTGGGTGCAGATTAAAGTTGCCCTTCCAGGTGGGTTGGCCTTGGATTTCCTGGTTAAGGCTCAAGATGCGGTCTGGACCTCTGGTGTGGGTGACAATCCGGATGATACTGCGCTGACCTTTGGCGGAGCAGATGACGACCCGAACGGAGTAGCTAAAATCAAGGATAATGCCACTCTCGAGACAGGCTCAGGGTCTGGCAAAATCTTGCTGACTTTCCCAAAGCATGCTGTTGATGGCGGCATCATGGGTATCTATCCGGCTTACACAATCCAAACAGGCGATCATTTCAAGGCCCGGCTGGGATTCCTGCTGACGGGCGCCACCTGCGGCACAGGCAAAGTTGTTTACCAGCTGAAGTTCAAAGAGGATGGGATCATAAAAGATTTTAAACAATGGCAGAAATCCTGTGATGGAAATTTCCTGGTAGTTGATCAGGATTTAAGCAGTCTGAAAGGCCGGACGGTCCAATTTGTCCTGATTGTACGGGCGCTCGATTCGTGGCCTGATGATTGGGCGATCTGGAACTCCCCCCAGATATTCCGCTAATTACCTGCCGGTAAACTCTGGTGGAACTCCAATAGCGAATGTTTGACGGGCATTTCCGGGCGTTATCCATCTGTCGCGTTAACTGTGTAAGACAACGCTCTTCTTTCCGTAAAGGTTTATAAAGAACCGTTCGAAAACATTTTGTGGTTGGTGATGCGTTCCACCGGCACGCATCACCAACCACTTATTTCAAGGAACTGGATGACATCAATAACCACTGACCAGGCCGCAAGCCGCGCGGCGAAGATTTCCAAAACATCAGCCTATTATGCAGCCTTCATTGCGCTTGGGCTGATGACTGCTGTTCTAGGGCCTACCTTGCCCAATTTGGCCGAAAATACGGGAAGTTTGTTAAGCGAGATCAGTTTTTTATTTGTCGCTCGCTCGTTGGGTTATTTAATGGGCTCATTATTCTTGGGCCGTTTGTACGATCATATCCCAGGTCATTATGTGGGCATTAGTGTGCTGCTGGTTGTGGCGGTGATGTTGTTCGTTGTACCGTTGATCTCTCTGCTCTGGCTGCTGACCGCCATATTATTTGTGCTTGGGCTGGCAGAAGGTACGCTGGACCTGGGCGGTAATGTCATGCTGGTTTGGGTACATGGTAAAAAAGTTGGTCCCTATATGAACGGGCTGCATTTCTTCTTCGGTGTCGGGGCCTTTCTGTCTCCAATCATTGTCGCCCAGGCAATTCTGCTCACCGGCAGCATCACCTGGGCATACTGGTTTCTGGCATTGTTGGCTCTGCCTGTTGTAATCTGGTTATGGCGGCTGCCCAGCCCTGCCCGGGAGGAAATTGGTGAAGGTGAGTATTCCGGACCTCTAAATGTCCTCATGGTTACGCTGATTGCAGTTTTTTTCTTCCTGTACGTAGGCGCTGAGGCGAGCTTTGGGGGCTGGATATTTACCTATACCCTGGAGACAGGTTTAAGTGAGGCGCAAACGGCAGCGTTGCTCACTTCGGCCTTTTGGGGCGCTCTGACCATTGGTCGCCTGTTGGCTGTGCCGCTGGCAGCTCGCATCCGGCCGCGCTGGCTGATCTTTGGAGATTTGCTGGGTTGTATGCTCAGCCTGGTTATCATCTTGCTCTTCCCAGGGCAGCTAGTGGCGGTATGGATTGGAACTATGGGCACCGGCTTGGCAATGGCTTCTATTTTCCCAACGACGCTTACTCTGGCCGAGCGAAACATGACGGTTACTGGCAAAGTCACCGGATGGTTTTTTGTCGGCGCCGGTGCCGGCGGGATGTCATTGCCCTGGGTGATTGGACAACTCTTTGAGAGGGTTGGTCCGACTGTTATGATGATTGCTATCCTCATAAACCTGATAGTTGCAGTGGCAGTTTTCACCGGTATTCTGTGGAGTATTAAACGAACCCCCCAGTAATATTGCACAATTACTACAAAAGGGTTTATGGGAAATACTGTTGGAAAAGCAGATGTGGTGGTGATTTTTGAGCGCAGCCTGAAAATCACCACCACATATCTTCCCTTTATAGAGATTCCAAAAGAACCCTATAATGTCGTGCGTTAAACTGCAATGATATGCTAAAATCTCAAGAGACAGGCATTCTTTCAGGAAAAGGCCTGCCGGGAATTCACCGGTCAGAGCAAGGTGATTGTGAAGCCTGGTATCTGTCCAAGAAGTTAGCTGTAAGATCTTGATGGTGTGCGAGATTCGCATCCACCATCACCCCTCAAGATATATTTTGAGCCGGTTTTTTATTAATATACGAATGATGGAGGTAGATGATGATTGGCATTGTTACAGATAGTACTTGTGATTTACCACAAGCGGTTATTCGTGAACTGGGGATTGAGGTAGTGCCGCTCTATATCAATTACGAGAGTCGTGGATATTTAGATGGCGTGGAAATCACTCGCCAGGAATTTTATGAAAGATTACCAGAATCAGATCCCCTGCCTACCACTGGAACCCCTGGAGCGGAGGCTTTCCGCCAGGCTTATGAAAATCTGTTCAAGTTGGGTGCTAACGAGGTGCTTTCCATCCATATTTCCTCCAGCCTCAGCGCGAACTCTGGATGTCGCCCGAACAGCTGCTGCCGAAACCCAGTCAATCCCGGTTACCGTGGTGGATGCGGGCCAGCTCAGCCTGGGCACCGGGTTCATGGTAGAGGCCGCTGCCCGAGCGGCTCAGAAGGGGCTCTCGCTGCAGGATATCCAGTCTATGTTGGTGGAACTAGGCAAACGGACGCACGTTTTTGCTGCTCTGGATACGCTGGAGTTTCTGCGGCGCAGCGGTAGGATGAACGGCGTTGTTGCCGGCATTGGCAGCCTGCTACAAATTAAACCATTGCTCAAGATGCACCAGGGCACCCCGACCTCTGAACGGGTCCGGACCAGCGATAAAGCCATCGAAAGACTGATAGAACTGCTCAGCGACCTGCAGCCCCTTGAGCGGGTAGCTTTAGTTCATACGAATGCCGCCGATAAAGCCAGGGAGCTATACCAGCGTGTTCGGGATATACTGCCCGAAGGAGAGGTGTTGTCCGTCGACATAACGCCGGTGATTGGCACCCATATTGGGCCGGGCGCGGTCGGGTTTGCATGCATTAGTGCGTAAAGGATAGTGAAATGAAAACAGCGAAAGTCATTGCCTGGATCGGCTTGCTTGCCATGTCCGGCATTTTGATCTATGGTTTCACAATTGGTGATTTCGTGAACGAAGGTCGCCAGTTGCTGGCTATGCCGTGGGGGATCGTATCTCTGGTGGACCTGTATGTCGGTTTCAGCCTTTTCTCGATCTGGATTGCCTATCGCGAACGTTCGGTCTTTCGTTCTGTCATCTGGATTATTTTAATGATGGTGCTGGGTTTCTTTACCGGCAGCCTGTACACGCTGCTGGCTCTTTACAGCAGCAATGGAGACTGGCGCCGCTTTTGGTCCGGAAATCGGGCCTAGAAGAGCGATCATGGACATAGCCCACCCGGAGGAATGAAAATCTGACCTATTTTCAAGGCAGCCCATTGAGTTATTTCATTTATCTTGAACCAACTCTACGAGGTTGCCAGCCGGGTCGTAAAACATGACCCAGCGGGATTGCGCGTTTGCTTCGATCCCCCAGGGTAAGGCGATGCTATGCATTCTCAAACGCTCGATCGCTCCATCCAGATCAGCTACAGCGATTGCAAATAATGGAAAGCGTGCTGGTTCAGGGTTTTGCGCCGCTATCGGGCGGCCATTTAAGATGGTCAGATAGCAGCCATTCAGGTCGAAATGGGGGCGCTCACCGTGGTGGTGCAGCAAGGGTAAACCGATCACATGGCGATAAAAATGTACGCAGGCCGGGATATCCTCAGCCCAAAGGCCGACAACAGCAATTCGTGGGTTCATAGCTCCCTCCCATCATAAAAAGCACCACATGATCCTTCCCGCCACAGGATTTCCCAAATACCGTTTAAATTGTGGCATACTCGCATTGTAGTCTCACATCTTCCAGTATGCAAGGCGGGGAATACTCATTTTCAGTTCTGCGATCAAAGAGCCAGCATGTCGCAATGGCTGCCATTTCACAGGAGAGGAATTTATGACCCTGCCTACAAAGATCGTTGTCATCGGCGCTGGTAGCGCCTCCTTTGGCGAGAACACCCTGGCTGCTTTAATGAGCAGCCAGCGGCTGCAGGGTACTTCCCTGGCCCTGGTCGATCAAAACACGCCCAATCTCGATATCGTAGGGCGGTTAGCCTTGCGTCTCAATCGGGAGTGGAATGCGCAGATGTCTGTGACTACCCATACCCATCACCTGGAAGCCCTGGAAGGGGCGGAATTTGTCGTAATGGCGATCGAGGTTGGCCCGCGCGAGCAACTCTGGCAGCAGGATTATGATATCCCACTCAAATATGGAGTGCGCCAGCCCTACGCCGAAAATGGCGGTCCGGGTGGATTTGCACATGCAGCCCGAAATATTGGCCCAGTCATGCAAATCGTGCAGGACATGGAACGTATCTGCCCCCAGGCCTGGTTAATCAACTATACCAATCCGATGGTCAGAATTTGTGACGCCGTCAACCGCTACAGCCAGATCAGGGTGGTTGGCCTGTGCCACCAGATTCTTATCGGCTACTGTTTTGCCGGCATGCTTCTGAAGGACGATTTGGGCATTAATGTGCCGGATGGCATCACGGGTATGCACTCGGACCAGCGCGAGAATCCCTTGCGCGATCAGGTTGTAGCTCAGATCGTGCCGCGGGTGGATCTTTTAGCCGCCGGTTTGAATCACTTCACCTGGGTTTTGGCGTTGCGCGATCGCCAGACCGGCGCAGACCTGTATCCATTGTTCTGCCAGCGTTGGGCCGACTATGATCCCATTTTTGAGCCGCTCACTCGCCGAGTTTTCGACGCTGTTGGTTTATTCCCGGTACCGGGCGATTCGCATCTGTGCGAATACCTTCCCTGGGTCAGTGACCCGGTCACCCGGCCATGGGAAAAATACAACCTGCACCTGTATGAATGGGGTACCCGGGCCGAGATGAGAGATCAGGGCCTGATCCGCCTGGGAAAGATGGCAGATGGCCAGTTGCCTGTGGACCATTTGATGGACAGCGATTCGGAAGGAGCTCTGGAGATGATCGTCAATTTGGCTGGGTCTGGCAGCCATTACCATCTGGCTGCCAACCTGCCTAACCGGGGTCAGATCGAAAACCTCCCCCTGGGAGCTATTGTTGAAACCCCTGTGCTGGTAAACGGATCGGGGGTACATCCTGTGCATGTCGGCCGCCTGCCGGAGGCTGTAGCCGAACTTTGCCGCCGGGAAACGGCTGTAGCTCAGCTATGTGTGGATGCAGCGGAGCGGGGGGATTACCAAAAAGCATTACAGTGCTTATTGCTGGATCCGGTTGTTACAGATATGGATTTAGCGAGGCAAATCTTGGACGATTATTTGAACGCCTACCGGCAGCACTTACCCCAGTTTTGGCGCTGAGTGAGGGCTGCTGCTGGATTTCTTACTCCCACGCGACCACCCCATTCGTCCCATCGACCACGACCTGCGCTCCCGGCGGGATCCTTTGGGTTGCCTCAGAGACGTTCATGACAGCCGGGATGCCATATTCGCGCGCCATGATGGCAATGTGTTCGGCAAGAGAGCCTTCTTCCAACACGATCCCAGCCAGCGAAGCCAGCACGGGCGTCCACAATGGGCCGGCATTTTCGGCTACCAGCACGTCGCCCCGGGCAACGTCCGGCAGTGCAGTCGTCTCGGGAGCCAGGCAAGCAGGACCACTGCCTGTGCCTGGGCTGCCTGCCTGACCCGTGAGCGTGTTCTCCGGCAGTATCTTCGCATCTTGTTCCGCTGGCTTTGCAACCAGCTTGAAAGGCTTCTCCTGCTCCCTTTCTGGCAGACCTGGCTCTGGCAGTCCAAGCGAAGCCGGGGCGATCCGCTTGCTCCAGCGGCCAAACTGGCGCTGGCGTTCCACGACTGTGGCAGACAGATCCTGCTTATCGGGATGGTACAGCGCTGACAGGATTTCTTCGGTCTCGAGCCAGCAAGCGTCTTCGGCCTGGGCCAGATCGCCCCGCCTCGCCAGCCAGCGGCCGGCGTAGATCACTGCCTGCATAAACTGACCTTCCGCTAACTGGTCGATGTAATGGTTGTGCTGGTCTCGATAAATCTCGTTCCTGCGGGCGTATTCCAGGCGAGACTGGAAGCGCGCTGCTGCAGCCGGGTTCTGTGCCTTCGAATACAGCGCTGCGAGCCTGTCCTGGGTTTGCCTCTGCACGCGTTCCCTGTGCTGCCTGGGCGAATCAACCGGCGCATCTGGGTCCTGGGGGAGATAGACGGCGACCATAGCCAGCACGTGTTCGGGCGCTTCTCGCCAGGGAACTGGCAGCGTAGCCGGGAAGCCGGATAGCGGGCGTCCGCACAGCCTGCCGCCGAATTCCGCCAGCAGGCGCTTGAACCCGGCGAGGAAATCCCTGGCTTCTGGCATCTCGGAAAGCAGAATCATCATACCAGGCGGGCGGGTGGATAGTAATCTGACGAGCGCAGGTCGTTGGCCGGCGAGTTGGGCAAGGTCGTAGATGGCTTCGATCAGGCGCGTGTGGATGGTTTCTTCGCCCCGGGTGAGAAATAAGAGCTCATCTTCTGCCTCGGGGCCGTCCCTGCCGCCAATCTGCCGGTAAGCCTCGACCAGCCTGGCGATCGGCAGGCGGCGCGGAACCAGGGTATGGATCATCCAGTGCCGCACTGCGGCAGCCAGCGCCTGCTCGAGATGCTCGGCGAGAGCCTCTCCACCCGCATTTTCCGGGTTAAAGACCCCCAGGCGTTCGGTCGTGCGCTCGATCTCCAGCCCCCAGTAGTCCCACAGCGTGAGACTCTGTTCTTCCAGCCCGTCCATCTCCGATTTAAATGCTGCCGCACGCTGCTCTTGAGCGGAAAGATCGAGCGGGCTGGCAGCGCGCGCTATGAAAACCCTGCCGTGGACGTATTTTCGCCAGCGGGTTTCGGCAGACCCGCCATAGGCCACGGCCTGCCAGCCGCCTTCTGTGCGAGCTTTAATAAAATCCAGCGTAATGGGCAGCAGAGTCGTCTCCGGCCAATCGTGGAAGCGCTCCAGCCACCAGTAGCGCCGTGATTCTCGCTCATTGGCCCACTCCACCGGAAACTGGACAGCTGCCAGGGATTGGGTGGGCAGCGTGGTGATCGGGCGGCTTTGCAGGACCCAAACCTGCTGCCCTGCGACCGCCCATTCCAGGTCCTGAGGCCGACCGAGCGCCTGTTCGGCCGCCAGCCCGAATTGTGCTACCCGCTGCAGCCAGCTAAGCGGCAGGCAGGCGCTTTTTTGCTGCTCCTCCGTAACGGGCACCCGCTGCAGACCGCCAGCCGGCCCCGCTCGCATGCAGACCGGCTTGTCAGCGATGCTGATCTTCTCAATCCTCAGGTCGGTCCGGCGCACGTGGCTGACATCGGCAGGGACGCTTCCATCTACTATCCCGGTCCCCAGTCCCCAGGTCGAGGCGACGGTAATGATGGCGGGGTCCAGGCTCAGCGGATCGACTGTGAAGCACACCCCGGCGCACTCCGCAACGAGCAGGGGCTGGATCAGCACACCCATCCCCCCTTCCTGATCTTTGAGCCCCTTCCCGGCTGATCTCAGGAATTGGGAGCGGGCCGCGATGGCATTGGCCGAATACCAGGATTTCCAGCAAGCCAGAACAGCCTCCTGGATATTTTGAGCGCCCGTTATGCCCAGAATACTTTCATACTGCCCTGCGAAGCTGGCAGTGGGCAGATCTTCCAGTGTAGCCGAGGAGCGAACTGCCATGGGCCCCTCGCCCCAGGACTGCAGGGCCAGGTCGGAGGCCTCCAGCACGGCTGCTGGAATCGCCAGGCCTTTCAGCAGCGGCGCAATCCTGCTGGCTGCCTCTGAAGCCCTGGAAGGATCGTCCAGCCCTGGCGACGCCAGCAGATTGTCGATTTGGTGTGCAAAATGGGCTTTAGCAGTCAGGAACGCGTCAACCGGGATGCATATCCCGTCCGGAACCGGAAAACCTGCGCCCATCAACCTGTTTAAGGTGGCTGCTTTTTGTCCAATGCGCTGCTCGTCTGCGGTTGAAATTTCGCCTAACTGTAAAATAGTATCTGCTGCCAACCCGGTACCCTTAATCGCTCAGGCATCTGTAAGAATGAATTTGATGGATGTATGTGGGCGAATTTCGCCCACATACATCCATCTTAAACACCCTGACTGACTATTCAGTGGTTCAAGCGCCAGTCCAGGGCGGTAAAGCGTTCGGCGACCTTGTTGTTCTGAACAGCGATATGGATTGCCCGCCGGCTGCCCACCAGCACGCACAGCTTTTTAGCCCGCGTGATTGCCGTATAAAGCAGATTGCGCTGCAGCATCATATAATGCTGTGTGACCAATGGGATAACAACGGCTGTAAATTCAGAGCCCTGTGATTTGTGGACCGATATGGCATAGGCCAGCACCAATTGATCGGCTTCACTCCAATCGTAAAGCACCTTTCGGCCCTCGAAATCGATTTCCAGGCTCTGGTCGACCAGGTCCAAACCCGTTATGAAACCGATATCGCCATTGAAGGTGTCCTTATCGTAATTATTTTGGGTCTGCATCACTTTGTCGCCTGGGCGAAACGTCTGCCCGAACAAGAGTTTTTCCGGTTTGCGGGCGGAAGGCGGATTTAATTCAGCCTGCAGGCGTTCGTTCAACGCGCTGACGCCCGCTGGGCCCCGGTACATCGGCGCCAATACCTGGACATCATCTCGCCAGTTCAACCCAAACTTGCCCGGAATACGTTCGCAGACAACCGACTGCACCCAGTTGGCTGCTTCATCTGGCGACTCAGCTGTAAACAAGAAGAAATCGGCGCTGTTATTATCGAAGATTGGTATTTGCCCCTGGTTGATACGATGGGCATTGGTGATGATATGCGAATTAGCCGCCTGTCGGAAAATCACATTCAAGCGCGTGACCGGGGCCAATTGGCTGTCGATCACGTCACGCAGCACGTCTCCAGCACCTACCGATGGGAGCTGGTCCACATCCCCAACCAGCAGCAGGTGGGTCCCTGGATGAATAGCTTTTAACAGGTGATTGGCAAGCAGCAAGTCCAGCATTGAGGCTTCGTCAACCACGACCAGATCGACGGGCAGCGGATTGTCCGGATTGTATTTGAAGCCCTCCACCGGAGAGTACCCGAGCAGCCGATGGATGGTGCTGGCGGGACGTTCGGTGGCCTGCGATAAGCGCTTGGCGGCTCTGCCGGTCGGTGAAGCCAGCGCATAGCGTTTTTTAGCGAGCTCAAGAGAAGCAATCAGGGCCCGCAGAGCAGTGGTCTTGCCAGTGCCGGGACCTCCAGTCAGCACGCTGACCGGGCTGCTCAATGCGGTTCGGATCGCTGAGCGTTGTTCCTCTGAAAGAGCAGGGTCCAAGGTGACAAAGGATGGCGGGCTATCGCTCAGGCGTGTGGGCCAGGTCTTCGCCAAGGTTTGCAGCCGGTCCGTGACCCCTATTTCTCCAAAGTAAAGCGGAGTCAAGTAAACCGCATTTTGACCATAATTAGCAGTTTGGTCGCGCAAGGCCGGGTTACCGTCAGGGTTTTGCAGGGATCCATTTTGCAAGAAAGGCAGCACTTCTTGTTGGACCCGGCCGCTCTGCGACAGGCGCTGCAGGGCAGGCCCGACCATTTCTGCCGGTACACTCAGCAGCTCGGTAGCCCGGTCGGTCAATAAAGCTTGGGGAGAAAAAACATGGCCCTCATCGATCATTTCATTCAGGGCATGTACAACTCCGGCCTCGATTCGAGAAGGGTGGTCGGGTGGCAGGCCGAGTGCTTGTGCCAGCCTGTCTGCGGTTATAAATCCCACCCCATAGATGTCCCGACTGAGTTGATAAGGATCGGTCTGGACAATCGCCAGAGATTGTGGGCCATATTGCTTGTAAATTTTAATCGCCAGGTTTGTGCTGACATGATGGCTGTGCAAGAAGAGCATGATGTCTTTGACTTGTTTTTGCTCTTCCCAGGCGGCAGCGATCATCCCCGCTCGTTTTTCGCCGATATCTGGAACATTCAACAGCCTTTCGGGTTGTTTTTCGATGACATCCAGCGTGTGCGACCCAAATTGGGACACAATCCGCTCCGCCAGGCGCGGTCCAATCCCTTTCACCAGCCCCGATCCCAGGTAGCGCCGGATCCCGGCAGCCGTTGCAGGCATTGTTTGCTCGCAAATTTCAACCTGGAATTGCCGGCCGTGTTTGGCGTGGTTGGCCCAGTTGCCACTCAATTTCAAATGTTCGCCGGGAGATAATTCGGGCAAATTCCCTACCACAGTTACCAGCCCGTCCCGGTTGATGCCGGCCGCTTTTCCCCCTTCTGGTCGTAAGCGCACCACACTGTACCCGTTCTCCGGGTTGTAATACGTGATACGCTCAACCGAGCCTTTCAGTTCATCCATAGCTATCTTAGATCTTGTAAAATTTTTGGGTGAAAACGGGCGTACATTTTTATGCACACCCGTTTTTACCATGCCCCGGAATTATGGCATCGGGTTATCGTTTGCCCAGGTCGTGCCGAGGGTCACTTCAATATCCACGGGATGAGCGGGATCATTGAAGTAATAAACTCGTATTCTGTCTATTTTCATCAGGTCGACCAGATATTGGATGGTATAAGGTTTACCCGTGTAAAAAGTGATCTCTGTGTAAGTTGCTATCTGCTGAGCATTGCCCGTTTCGGTAACCTGGACGCCTTGAGATTGCAAATATTCCTGGGTCAGTGCAGCCAGGCCGGGCGTATAGGTGCCGTTCAATACGGAGATGCGGGCCGCCTCAGTCTCCAGCAGGGTTTTTTGGTCCAGGCTGGCAGCTGCCGGGCTGGTAGGGCCGGCCGCGGTGAAGATCTCATCCCGCAGAATGCGGATCTTCTCGGTGATGGGCTTTAGCACTTCTTGCTGCTGACCATCCGCGCTGGTGGCGGTGTACAGGCTGACCTGTTCCGGCGGGCTAATGATCCCTTTGCGGATCTGATCTTCCGAAATCTGCGAAGCCAGCCAGGCCAGCTTGATGCTTTCGTCCAGGGTCAGGTTGGTGTTGACGCCGCTGGACAGTTCGTTATAGAGCACCCCCGACTTGGCGATCAGGGTAGGCAGCATGTCGAAACTTAAAATCCGGTTGCGAATTGCCAGGATCACCTGCTGCTGGCGCTGGGCGCGATCGAAATCGCCGCCCTCAGTCTTGCGGGCGCGCGCATACGCCAGGGCCAGGTTGCCGGGCAAGGTTTGCACCCCGGGCTTCAAGGTCTTGGTGTTGTTATCCCCCAGCGGGTCGACGATAATCCTTTCAGGGACGACAATCTTGACGCCGCCAATTTCATCAATGAAGCGTTCGAAAGCGCCGAAATCGATCTGGGCGTAATAATCGATCGGCACGCCCAATAATTCTTCCACGGTGTCCATTGCCAGTTGCGGCCCACCGCCCGGAAATTCAAACGCCTCGCCCAACTGATATGCTGTATTGATGCGCCCATAATTGAACCCACTGGGGATATTGACCCACAGGTCCCGAGGGATAGAAAGCATCCCTGCCGTACGGTTGATTGGGTCAAGGGTCAGAAGGATCATGGTATCCGTGCGGGGCGCTCCCTGGTCGGCTTCCAAATCGCGGAGATCCAGGCCCAATAATAGCACGGTTACCCGGCTGGCCCCATCCCAGGGGATGGGCTGCGGCCCGCTAGGCGCTTGCAGGGGGACATCGGGTGCGGTCAATGTTCCGACGATATCCGATGGGGTCGGCGTGGCATCCCGAACGGTGATGCCGGGCAGGCTGGTCAATTCCCAGGAGGTGACAAAATCACGGATGGCTGAGTAGGTTAAATAGGCTGTCAGAGCTGCCGCAATAATTAGAGCAACCAGCAAGCTGATGCGTAAAATGGGATTGGCCCCGGAAGGGCTGGATTGTTTAGGTTGTGTATTATCCATATCGTCTTATTTCAAATGCTGCCTGTTCGAGCAGAAAATAGTCGGGTTGTGTCCGAATTTGCTGGAAACGGCACGATTATAACACGGGAAGATCGGGTCGTTTTGCGAGGTGGCAATTTCCTAGATGATGTGGATTATCTACGCGTACTTAAATTGGCATGTGCAGATCATGGCACTTGCAATAAAACGGTATAATTTGGCTCATGTCACTACTCTCTGCCACCCACCTGGCCAAATCATTTGGCCCTGTAGATATCTTTTCGGGTATCTCGATTGGAATCCCATACGGGGCTCGGATTGCCATTGTTGGGCCGAATGGAGTTGGGAAAACCACCTTGCTGCGCATCCTGGTTGGCCTCGACGAACCAAGTGCAGGCCAGATCGCCAGGGCTAAAAACCTGAAACTTGGCTATCTGGCTCAGGAGGCGGCTCTAACTGGAACTCATACGCTGTGGGATGAATGCCTGCGAGCGTTGACCGATTTACTGGAACAGGAGGCCGAGTTGGTTCGCCTGGAGCATGCCATGAGCGATCCAGACAGAGTGGATGATGTTTTGGAGCGCTATGGCCGGCTGCAGCAGGCCTTTGAGCTGGCAGGCGGCTATATTTACGAAACTCGCATCCGCCAGACCTTAACCGGATTGGGCTTCGATGCAGGCGATTTTAAGCGTCCTATTACTCAGCTTTCTGGAGGGCAGCGCACGCGGGCAATGCTCGCTCGTCTGCTGCTATCTAACCCGGACCTGCTTGTGCTGGATGAGCCCACCAATCACCTGGATATTGCCGCTGTGGAGTGGCTAGAAGGATACCTCAGCCAGTGGGAAGGGGCTACACTGATCGTCTCACACGACCGGTATTTTCTGGATAAAGTGGTGGATCATATCTGGGAAATGCGCACAGGTGGGATTGAGACCTACCGGGGCAACTACAGCGCCTACGTTAAAGACCGCCAACGGCGTTGGGAACTCCAGATGCAGATTTACGAGTCTGAAAAGGAGCGGCTTGAAAAGGAACTAGATTACGTCAAGCGCAATATTGCCGGGCAGCGAACCCAGCAGGCCAAAGGAAAACTGCGCCGCCTGAGCCGGGAAGTGGAAGCGATTGAGAGTCTTGGTTTTCAAGCTGTGCAATCTAAGAAATGGGCCGAGATCAGCTCCCTGGCCGCAATTTCTGAGCATACCATGAGCGTTGATGAGGTCGAACGCCACATCCGTTCCCTGCGCGGCCCACGCAATCGACCGCCGCAGCTTAATTTGAACTTAAAAGCCAGTTCTCGTTCAGGCGATCTGGTACTGCGCACCCGCAGTCTGGCGATTGGCTACGCGGATGAAGGTCGCCCGTTATTCATGTCGCCCGACTTGCTGCTTAAACGGGGTGACTGTGCTGCCATTATTGGCCCGAATGGAGCTGGCAAAACAACTTTCTTAAAAACTCTCCTCGCTCAGATGCCCCCATTTTCAGGGGAAGTGATCCTGGGTGCCAGCCTGAATTTGGGCTATTTTGCACAGGCCCATGAGGATCTCAATCTAAATCACACTCTTATTGAAGAGATCGAATCGGTTGCCCCCGAAATGTTATTGGCAGAAATTCGTGATTATCTGGCCCGGTTCCTGTTTACTGGTGACGAAGTCTTTAAGAAGATTGCTGTGCTATCAGGCGGTGAACGCGGCAGGGTGGCGCTGGCGAAATTGTCGCTGACCGAAGCCAATTTATTGCTGCTGGACGAGCCCACCAACCACCTGGACATCCCTTCTCAAGAAATTCTGCAGGAAGTGTTGGACGGATATCGAGGCACCATTCTGCTGGTCTCGCACGATCGCTATCTGATTGATGCCCTCGGTACCCAGATATGGGAAATTGAACCGGGTGAAGCCAGCTTGCGAGTTTTTGAAGGGACCTACAGCCAGTATCGCGCTCAACGCGAGGTGGAAGATACCGCTCAGGATGCCATCCGCCAGGTCGTTGTGGCTAAACAGGGCCGCTCACAAAATCGCAGCACCAGCGAAGATCGCCGCCGGCAGTCTCGTATCCAGGAGGTTGAGTCTTTGATAGCCACTCTGGAGGCCCAGTTAGACACCCTGGCGCGCCGGCTGGAAAAACCACCTGCTGACCCAACCAGGGTAGAAAAGCTTGGTCACGAATACGTGCGCATTCAGCGAGAAATGGATACCTTGCTCAGTGAGTGGGAAGGTTTACACCAATAATTTGATCGCAGCCTGAAAGCCTATTAATTTGATTCCTGTTACCGGTTCAAGGCGTTCAAGTCCCCCAGTCGCGTAAATATAGAAAATCATATCCGATCGTGCGGTTGCTGAGCTTGGCGATTGGCGGCAAGACACGTTTGAAATGATTGCGGCAAATCCGGTCGACTACTGCCTGGACAAAGGACTGTTTAAAACCAGCTTCAATGCAATCCTGCGGGCTGTAGCGCTGATCCACCAGCAAAAACAACAGCCGGTCAACTTCAGCATATGTGAAACCCAGTTCATCCTCGTCCGTTTGTCCAATCCACAGATCTGCAGAGGGGGCTTTATGGACTATTATCTTCGGCACGTCAAGATCTTTAGCAAGCTGACGTACTTGAGTTTTATACAGGTCACCAATCGGATTCAACGCACAGGCTGAGTCCCCATACAGGGTAGAATACCCTAGCAAAATCTCAGTCTTGTTACCGGTCCCGACGACCAGCCCGTCGAACGCCTCGGATTGATCATAGAGCACGATCATTCGGGCTCGTGCCATGACATTGCCACGCCTGACGGGGTTGGCTTCCGGGAAGCGCTCGAAGAGCGGGTTTACCATATCCGTGATTGGGACCGTCAGCGATTGTACGCCCAGGGCGTCGATGACTAGCTGGGCATGCTTAAGTGATTCGGGAGAAGAAGTTGCATAAGGCAGGCGGACAGCCAGCACATTCTCTGCCCCCAGGGCTTCGGCAGTCAGATAACAGGACAGGGCAGAATCAATTCCCCCGGAAAGTCCAATCACGGCTCGTTTAAATCCAGAGCGAGTGATCTCGCTTTGGATGAAGCCAGTCAGGATTTTACGGGCCAGGTCGGTGTAGATGGTGAGATCGATATTCATTTTTTATTATTGGCAGGCGTGGTGCTGATAATTTTTCCATCCTGGACAATGATAAATTCCAGGCCGGATTTGGCACTCATTTTTGCCACCAACGATTGAACAAATTCGGGAGTTGTGATCCCGGTACCGGCGGTGGAGCTGCCCAATATGACTGTGCTGACGGGATACTCTTGAATGATATCGTACAGCACCTCCCGAAATATCCCTCTGCGGACGGCGATTTCGGCATGCACCCCTGCTGTCTCCGCCCGCTCCTGCGCCATCGTGAGCAGAAATTCTCCCATTTCATCCATCTCAGTTTGGATATCTACAACTACCGGGGAGGCCGTCATATCTAGAAAACGCACATTGGAAACGTAAAGAAATAACAAATCAGCCTGGCGTTCTTTGGCCAGCTCAATGGCCGTATCCTGATTAGGGTAACTTGAACGACCGCCGCGGGTCAAGCACAATATCATATTCTTCATTCTGCGCACTTCTCCTGATTCCCTGGCATTAGAAGCGAATCAACAGCCATAGAAAACCCAATGTCAGGGTAATATAGGTGGTTGGCAGACCAATCTTGAGGAATTCGGAAAAAGAGATCGGCGAGCCTGTCTGGGCAGTAATGCCAGCTGTCACAAGATTAGCCTCCCCGCCGATCAGCAAGCCATTGCCGCCCATCGCCGCGCCCATCGAAAGTGCATAATACAGCGCCAGGCTGTTGGCTCCCGGAATGCTGGCAGTGAGGAACTTGATGATTGGCAGCATAGAGGCCGCCAGTGGAATATTGGCAATGGCAGTAGAAAGGGTCCCAACGCCAAATACGATTACGAAAATACCCAGCGGCAGGTTTTCACCTATCAGTTCACTCATACTAGCTGCAATAATGCCTAAGAGGCCCACCTCCTGGATAGCACCTACTACGATAAAAAGGGCCATAAAAAATACCAGGGTTGTCCAGTCCACAGCCGTGATCATTTTATGGACATCGGGTTTTAGCCAGATCAGCATCAGTGTTGCTCCAGCCAGAGCTGGCACGGCTGGAACCATATGAACTCGCTCACCCAGGATAAACCCCACCAGCACCAAACCAAAGACCAGCCCCGATTTCCATAGGCTGTCCTTATTTTTTAACTGAGCATTTTTTTGTAGTTTGGCGTATAGTTTAGGCGAAATCCCGGTACCGCGTTTACGGAATTCTTTGCGATAGTAAATCAACACAAAGACGGCCATTCCCACCAGTGCAAGCAGCACACCGACGGTCTGATTGACCAGAAAATCGTTAAACCCGATCCCGGCGTAAGCACCAATCAGGATGTTGGTGGGTGTACCGACCAGGGTCGAAATGCCGCCCACGTTGGAAGCCAGGATTTCCGGAATGATCAGAGCCAGAGGGTTAATCCCCAGGGCGATCCCAATCTGCAGGCTTATCGGGGTCATTAAGAGCATGGTTGTAAAATTGTCGAGCATGGCAGAGGCAACAGCTGTAATAATCATCAGGATCAGCACCAGCAGCCAGATTTTTCCCCGACTGAGCCGATAAGCTTGAAAAGCCAGCCATTGGAAAATGCCGGTACCCTCGATGATCGCGATGACGACCATCATCCCCATTACAAGCAGAATGACTTCCCAGTTGATGTATTGCAGACTGCGTTCGAAGCTGAAGATGAAGAAGTTGGGATTGAGCGTGCCGCCCAGCGAGGAAGTTATCAGAATCACGGTGAGACCAGCAAGCGCGGCAGTCGTGGCATGCAGCCTCTCGAAGGCGATCAGCAAGATGACCGCCAGGAATACCAGGGAAGCCACCCAGAAGCCGGGCGTGATCCGACGGGCAAGGGTCACATCTTCCAGGCGTAAGATCCGGTTGGAGCGGAGATCGTTCAGATCGGCAGGGGAGAGCGAGGTGGTGTGCTGCTGGAAATGGGGGCGGCTGATGGTGATTTGGATAGGCTGCGTTGGGAGGGTCTCCAACAGGATATCGAAGGAGCCATCTTCCAGGCTTTCCACTTCGGCCAGAGGCTCGCTGGAGGTTGCGGCTTGCTCTAGCAGGGTGACAGTAACCTGAGCGCCCTGTATAGGCTGGTCCAGGGGGTCTGCCAGCTGGCCAACCACCAGGTAGCCTTGCTGGGGCTGTTGAGCATGGCCAGAGCCAGGGAAGAGAGCGGCAGCCAGGCAGAGTAAGAAGATCCCAAGGCAGATGCTATTTCGAAATTTTGATATCTTGGCGAACATTCAACCCTTTCGTTGATGCTGGTCTAAATGGTTCTCTCGCTAATTTGTTTGCAAACAAAAGAAGGATGTGCGGTGTTCGGCTTGGGTGGTGAAGCCGCCCAAGCCGAACACCGCAATCAATTTTATTCTTAAGTGACTTGCCGAGAATACCACAAAAACCGATTTGAGTAATGTGAGAGTCCCCAGGCAAACTTTAGCGATCGTTATTGGCGCCAGCCTGCAAGATGCGGCTCAGCTCACGCTGGACCAAGGCAGTGCGCTCATCTCGCAGCAGAGGCAGGCGGGTGCGGGTACGGTGGAGCTGGTTCAGGTCGATCTCGACCAGGGTAAGAGATTCTTCGTGATAAGGTCCCTTGACCAGCAGCTCGCCGTTTGGGTCGAAGACGGTAGCCCCGCCCCAAAAGTTCAGGCCGTCTTCATAGCCCACCCGGTTGGCATGGGCTACGAAGATGGTGAACAGGCTGGCATAGGCGCGATTAAGGTGCTCGACCCATCGGGCTGATTCAAGCTGAGGCTCGTTGCGCAGCCCGCGGCCGGGTGAGGCGGAGGCGAAAAGCAGCAGGTCGGCGCCGTCCAGCCAAAGCAGATACGGCGGGGATGCGTGCCAGAAATCCTCACAGATCAGGATGCCAAACCGGCCGAAGCGGGTATCGAAGGCGCGGATGTTATCGCCCCAGGCGAAAAAACGACCTTCATCAAACAAACCATAGGTGGGCAGATAAAGTTTATGGTGAACATAAACCACTTCACCCCGCGAGAGATAAGCTGCAGCGATGTAAAAACGAGAGCGCAGGTCCTCGTCGACGAAACCGACTACCAGGTCGATTTCCTGGCTGGCCTCCAACAGGCGGCGAAAGATCGGGTCATCGGGGCCAGGGCGCATGGCGACGGTGGAGACCAAATCCTGGAGGACATAGCCGGTCAGGGAGAGTTCTGGAAAGACAAGCAAATCAGCTCCGCTGCGGCGGGCTTCTTCTGCCAGAGCAAGGTGTTTTTCAAGGTTGGCCGGGACATCGCCCAGGCGGGTATTGATTTGCGCAAGTGCAAGGGTTAGTTTCATAGGTTTTCCATCAGGAAGAAACTATTTTTTAATATGGCAGCCAGCTGGGAGCCCCGGCTGGAGCAGGAGTCAGGCGCTTTCCTGGCGTTTATTTAAGGCGCTCCACCAGGCCCGTAGAGTAACCATCAGCCCGGCGAGCAAGCCAAACGCAAGGGCGGCCCAGGCGTCGATGCGAAGTTCGTTCCAGAAGCGGCCCGGGTCGGCCCGCAGGAACGTACTGGCGAAGATGACTGCCATCAGTCCAATAATTGCCAAGCCAGAAGCCAGGCCTGGAATATGCAATCGGGTGCGAAGCCGATCCACCAGCCAGAGCAGAGCCAGGGTAAGTAAGGCAGCCAGCAGCTGGGTTGGAAAGCGCCAGCCCAGGACGCCCCACTCGTCTCGAATAGGCAGGCTCCACCAGGCGAAGGATTCCGGCCCGTAAGCGCAGCCATCCAACCAGCAACCGAGCCAGGCAGCCAGGCTGACCAGCATGAGCTGAGGGGTGAGGCTGTCCGCCAGGGAGAAAAATGATAGTTGGTTGAGCATGGCATAGAGAGCCAGGCAGATTAGACCGCCTGTGAAAGCGCCGTACCACTCCAGACCACCGAGATGAAATTGAAAACTCTCTTCCGGGTGGGCATGGTAATACGTCCAGCGCATGAGCACATAGGCGGCCCGGCCCGCAAACAGCGCCCCTGCCAGCGACCATAAGCTGACCCCAATCAGGTGCAAGGCCCGGTTTTCATTCTGGTGCCAGATCGCCCAGCCCAAGCCGGCTGCTGCGCCCAAGCCAAGCAGCAGGGAGAAGGCGTAGACGGGCAGGTTGCCTGGTAGGTAAAAGGCGATCACGCAGTAATGATACTACAAAAGGTTATTCGTTATAATCAGCTCCTTCACAGCTTCACAGGTCCTTGGTGATGGCTTGGGTGGGCACATACATACACACCCATACCCGAGGTTTTCAATCTGTCTGCTTATTCTGAGGGCTTCCGGAGCAGTAGGGTGATCGCATTTCAAATCGAGAGCACCTTGAGCAAGTAATTTTCGTCCCAACCGGCTTGCAAGCGCTTGGCCTGAATGCCCACTTTGGCAGACTTTTCCTGTTTCAGCAGGTTGAGGGCCATATGCCGCAACACAGCGAAGTTTGCCGGGCCATGATCTTTGCGGACACGGCTGATATCCTCACGAAAAGCCACATCCAGCACCCAATGCAAACGGTTCTCGATGCCCCAATGACTACGTTTGGCTTTCAAAAAATCCTTGGCATTTAGCACCGCACTCGAAATGAAATAGCGGGTTTTGGTCTCGACCTTGTCACCAAACCTTCTTTCGGAACGGATCATTGCCAGAGTACTCAGGTTTTTCCAATTCTGCCGACCGCGCACATACGCCAGGTATTCTTCTTCCGAGATCGCCCAACATTCCCGGATCTCCATGCGCCCATGTGAGTTATCGACTTTGCGGGTATATGTGTATCCTGGGCTCTGGAAACCTTCTTGTTGATCCAGGCTGAATAGTCTTTCCAGATCTTCATACAGATGGAGCTGGTTCTCTTTCACGGCCAACAAGTAATCACCACCTTGAGCAACGATCTTTTCGGCGATCTCGATCTGGGTCCCAATGGCATCAATTGTCACCAGACAACCGGAGATATCGAGCACTTCCAATAATCTGGGAATCGCAGTGATCTCATTCGACTTCTCGTCCACCTTGACTTGCCCTAACACCAGCTCATTGGCAGTTGCCCAAGCGCTCACCACATTGATCGCACTTTGACCTTCAAAACGGTCCACTGAGCCTCGTAATTGCTTGCCGTCGATGGCGATCACTTCCCCTTGCGTTAGCCTTTGGATTTCTGCTACCCAGCTCAAAAAGGTCAGTTCAAATTCTTCCGGATTGATCAGCCCAAATACTCGCCCAAAGGTGTCGTGCGAAGGTATGCCATGCGGCAGTTCTAAAAACGTCTTCAACCACTTTGCCTTGCTCCTGCCAAATAGGGCTACATCACTCCATCCATCTGCTCCACAGACCACCGCACAGATCGCAATCACCAAGATATCGATGAATTTGTGCCGGGTCGCATTCCCTATCCGTGGATCTGTGACTTTCCCAAGATGCTCCCTTATCCTTCCGATCGGTTTGTCTGCCATTGCTGTACTCGCCTCCGTACAGCAATTGTCTCATATCTAGTTCAAATGCGATCACCCTATCCGGAGCAGGCAGTGAGCCTGTAGGCGAGGGGAAGTGAAGTATAATCAGTAGTAATGCTTCGTTTCCTGATCATCGCTACTTTGTGAGCGAGATGTGTCCATTGGACTGAAAGGATGGTTATGATGGACGTTTTGCTCAATCCTAATATTGCTTATCTTTTATTGGTTGCAGGGTTCGTCCTGGCGATATTGTCTTTATTCGCTCCGGGCACCGGGTTGTTAGAAATAGGAGCGCTATTTGCGCTTCTGCTGGCAGGCTGGAGCGTGTATAACCTGCCAATCAATGTCTGGGCCCTAGGTTTACTGGTACTGGGTGTTTTCCCTTTTTTGTTGGCACTGCGCAAGTCCGGTCAAGTAGTCTACCTGGTCGTCTCGATCCTGGCGTTGGTGATCGGCTCGTCCTTCCTATTCCAGGGAGAAAGCTGGCTGCCAGCTGTCGATCCGCTGCTGGCTTTGTTTGTTTCGATTGTGACGGCGGTTTCATTCTGGTGGATGGGACGCAAGGCAATCGAAGCCGAGCTTACTACTCCGAGCCATGATCTACAGCAGTTGATTGGTGTGGTTGGTGAGGCCAAGTCGGCTATTCAGGTGGAGGGCTCGGTGCAGGTAGCAGGTGAGTTGTGGACGGCTCGGAGCCAGGCGCTGATCCCAGAAGGCGCAGATGTGCGGGTGATTGGCCGGGAAGGATTTATTCTGGAGGTGGAGGCATATAAGCCTGCAGAACCAGCGAAACAGGGAAATACGGTCGTCAAATAACAACGGTCGTCAAATTTAAAACTTGGGATGAAAAATCATTGGAGTTTCACGCCTGTTTGAGAGGAGTACATGATGTTTGACTCTACGCTTGTTTTGTGCCTGGTTGGGTTCGTGGTGCTTGTGCTGTTCTTATTTGTGGCCAGCGCAATCCGGATCGTGACTGAGTACCAGCGGCTGGTTGTGTTCCGCCTGGGACGCTGTGTCGGAGCCAAGGGACCAGGGATTGTTTTCCTGATCCCGGTGGTGGATCGGGCGATTAAGGTCGATCTGCGGGAGCAGGTGCGCGAGATCCCGCATCAGATTTCCATTACAGAGGATAATGCAGCTATTTCGGTGGATTTCCTGTGGTATTACAAAGTCCTGGACCCGACCGAAAGTGTGCTGCAAGTTGGGAATTTCGAGGCGGCCGCGCAAGGCATGGCGACGACCACGCTGCGGGCGGTGATCGGCGGTATCTCGCTCGATGACGTGCTGTCAAAACGAGAGAAAATTAACAACCTGCTCCGTGCCCGGCTGGACGAGGTCACCGAGCGCTGGGGCGTAAAAGTGACCAACGTGGAAATTCGCGAGATCACGCCGCCGCGTGAAATTACCGAACTCGATGAACCGCCAGATGACCGCCGAACGCGTGCGGCGGGCAACAGTGACTGAGGCAGAAGGGCAGCGCGAAGCGGCGATCAAGGTGGCCGAGGGCGATAAGCAGGCTGCGATCCTTTCAGCCGAGGGCCAGCGCCAGGCCAATATTCTTCAGGCCCAAGGCGAGCGTGAGGCCCAGCTTTTGCGGGCCGAAGGGTTTGCAATGGCGTTGGGAAAGATTTTCGAGGTAGCCCAGACCATCGATCCGAAGACGATGACACTGCAGTATTTCGAGACGTTGAAGGACCTCGGGGCCAGCCCGGCAACAAAGTATATTTTCCCGATGGAGTTCACCGGCTTGCTAGAGAGTTTTATCAGCAATCGGGATAAAGCGGAGCAATAAAAAATTGGTTCACTGGGAATCTCTGGGGTATGGGTGTAAATGTGACATAATCTCTCCCACCCCAGGATTTCCGTAAGACCCAAAACATGGAATCTGTAGTTGGTAATTTGCAAGACGGGCGAGTGGTGATTGGGCCGGCCAACTGGAAGGATTTGAACGCCCTACGCCAGCTGGAGAAAGTATGTTTCCCGAAGGATGCCTGGCCTCTTTGGGACTTGATCGGCATCCTGACGCTGCCGGGCGTGGTGCGCTTGAAGGCAGTGGCGGACGAGCAAATGGTCGGGTTCGTCGGGTTGGATATTCGCCAGTCGGAGAAGCTGGCCTGGATAGCGACGATCGGGGTGCTGCCTGAGTACCGCCAGCAGGGGATCGGTGGGGCGCTGCTGGCGGCGTGCGAGCGGGAGCTGGCGTCCCGCGATGGGCAGGCAGGCGTGTCAGCGATCCGGCTGACAGTGCGGATGTCGAATCTGACGGCGATCCGGCTGTATGAGGAGCGCGGGTACCAGAGAATCGGTTTGTGGTCAAAATATTATCAGGATAAGGAAGATGGGGTGGTGATGGAGAAGGGGTTGTAAGTATAATTTGTACTGTAAAAAAAGATGGGCGCAAGCCCATCTTTTTTTTACAGTACAGCTATTGCATGGCAGCAATTCTCAATATGAAAAAGGGTAACGAGCGAAGACTAGCCAGGTGAAGGAAAAAGTGGTAATCTGACGCGCATGATGCTAAGCGAATTGAGACTACCACGCCTGATCAAACGATTGGAGCAGGCCTGTGAAGATTTTCCTGACCTGCGGACGGGAAAAAACAACGTTTACGAGTTAGTAGACGTAGGAATGAGCGCCTTTTCGGTGTTTTTTACACAAAGCCCGTCATTTTTGGCGCATCAACGCGATATGAAATTACGCAAAGGACGGTGTAACGCCGAAAACCTGTTTGATTTGAGCGAACTACCGAGCGACAATCAAATTCGGAACTTGTTGGATCCGGTTAGGCCGGAGCATAACCAACCGGTCTATCGGCACATCTTTCTGGGATTGGAAAGGACGGAAGTATTGAAAAGGCGGCGTTCTTTTGCCAACCAATTGTTGTTGGCGATAGACGGGACAGAATATTTCTCATCAAAGGCCATCCACTGTGAGAATTGCAGCCATCGAGAGCTGAGCAATGGAAAAACGAACTATTTTCACAGTGTCTTGACCCCAGTGATCGTTCAGCCGGGGAATGAAACGGTGATTTCGTTGGAACCGGAGTTCATTGTTCCGCAGGATGGGCATGAAAAACAGGATTGTGAGATACAAGCTGCCAAACGTTGGGTGGAAAAGTGGGGTGACTTCTACGCCAGGCGAGGCGTGACCATCCTGGGCGACGATTTGTTTAGTCGCGAGCCATTTTGTCGAGTACTGAAAGACAAACATTTCCACTTCATTCTGGTGTGCAAGCCCGATTCGCACCCACAACTGTACCAGACGGTAGCTTTCCTGGCCGCAAACGGGGTGTTAGGATCAAAGGTTGTCAGGCGTTGGGTGGGAAAATATGCAGAAATCTCCACTTATCGCTATGCCAACAAGCTGCCGTTGACTGGGGAAGCCGATGCCCTGGCAGTGAACTGGTGCGAAGTGACTATCACACGCGAAGATACTGGGGAACAACTCTACAAAAACGCCTTCACCACCGATTTTGAAGTCACCGACACCACCGTCGAAGCGATTGTGCGGGATGGGCGGGCACGCTGGAAAGTCGAAAACGAGCACAATAACGTTCTGAAGACCAAGGGCTACCATATCGAACACAACTTTGGACATGGAGACCAGCATCTGGCCTCGCTCTTACTCTCACTCAACCTGCTGGCATTCTTATTTCACACCGTTTTAGACCTGGTAGATGAGCAATACCGCGCTATTCGTCAGGCTTTGGGCACGCGCCGCAGATTTTTCCAGGATTTGGAAGCTTTGTTGCGTTATCTTCAATTCGAAAACTGGGATGAAGTTCTGGCGTTCATGTTCAAGGGCCTAGAACTGGATACCGGATGACATTTCCTGGCGCTTTTCCCTCGTTTGCATCGGCTGCTGATCGCGCTTTCAGTGGCCCATTTCGCTTTCCGTAAGTGGAGATGATCCGCACCCCCGACGATTTCTCAGTCTCACGCTTGGCGGCTTCGATCTTTTTCACACCATGGCTGTATCGCCAATGGCGCTGCTCGCCTTGGCATATTGAGAATTGCTGATTGCATGGGAGGAAACTTTCTGGTTCAGGCGGGGTATAATACGGGAAATGAATGCCTCGAATAGGACCGCACGATTACCCGACCCGATCCTGATCACCCGCCAGGCGGACTTGCAGCACATGATGCTCAAGCTAAAAGGCCAGGCCGTGGTGGCTGTAGATACCGAATCAAACAGCCTGTATGCTTATCAGGAACAGGTCTGCCTGATCCAGTTTTCGATCCCGGCTCAAGATTACCTGGTCGATCCGCTGGCATTGAAAGATCTTTCGGCGCTGGGACCGCTATTTGCCAATCCCAGGATCGAAAAGATTTTTCACGCCGCCGAATATGACCTGCTGTGTCTGGATCGTGATTTTGGTTTTAAGTTTGAGAATCTGTTCGATACGATGGTGGCGGCCCGAATCCTGGGGCGAGATGCGATCGGATTGGGATCGATCCTGGAAAAGGAGTTTGGGGTTTCGCTGAACAAGCGCTACCAGCGCGCCAATTGGGGTCAACGCCCGCTGCCGAGAGACCTGCTGATGTATGCCCGGCTGGACACTCATTATCTGATCGATCTGCGCGAAGAACTGGGCAGGGAGCTGGAGCGGAAAAACCTGATGGAGCTGGCCAACGAGGATTTCCGGCGGCTGACGATGGTCAATGGGCGTAGCGATCCCGCAGAAGAAAAGCCAGTGGACTGTTGGCGAGTCAAAGGTGCTTACGATCTATCGGGCCAGCAAGCCGCTGTTTTACAAGAGCTGTGCGAGTATCGCGATCTGGTGGCAAGCAGGATCAACCGTCCGCTGTTTAAGGTGATCAATGATCGAACCCTGCTGGCGATTGCCCAGGAAGCACCGCGTGATCTGCGATCGCTGGGGCAGCTGCCTGGGATGTCGGCCCGGCAGGTGAATCGGCACGGCGAAGAACTGCTGAAGGCGGTGCGACGCGGGCTGGGGGCAAAGCCGATCTACCCACCGCGCAGCCCGCGTCCAAGTGACCGGTTTGTGGTTTTAATGGAGATATTGCGCGAATGGCGCAAGGAAACCGCCCAGGACCTGGGGGTGCAGTCGGATGTGGTGCTGCCGCGCGATTTGCTGATGGAGATTGCCGAGAAGGACCCCCGCCAGCTGCAGGATCTTTCCAGGCTGCTGCGAGACGTGCCTTGGCGAATGGAACGGTTTGGACAGCAGATTTTACAGGTGGTACGGCAAGGGTGATTAGGGGGCTGTAAAGGCCACAGGTACAATTTCAACAAGGGTATATCAAGATGAAACTTACATTTTACGGAGCGGCCCGTACTGTAACGGGGTCGCAGCATATGTTGGAAATTAACGGGCATCGGATTCTGCTGGAATGTGGGTTTTTTCAGGGCCGGCGGCGCGAGTCGTACGAGCGTAACCAGTACTTTCCGTTCGATCCGGCTGGAGTGAATGCTGTGATCCTCTCGCATGCCCACATCGATCACAGCGGCAATCTGCCGAACCTGGTGAAAAGCGGATACCACGGGCCGATCTACGCGACCCGGGCGACCGCCCACCTGGCCAACCTGATGCTGCTGGATTCGGGCCATATCCAGGAAACCGACACTCAGTACATCAATAAAAAGCGGGCCCGGCGGGGCGAGCCGCCGATTGAGCCGATTTATACGCTGGAAGATGCCGGACACGTGGCCCAATATTTTGATCCCAAAGATTACAACGAGAGCTTTTCGCCAGCCCCTGGGGTGACGGCCAAGCTGGTGGATGCCGGGCATATTCTGGGTTCGGCGGCGGTAGTGCTGGATGTAGATGAGCGGGGGCGCAAGACCCGGGTGTGGTTTTCCGGGGACATTGGGCGCCGAGGCCTGCCACTGCTGCGCGATCCTGTGCTGCCCAGCGGGGCGGAGACGGTGATCATGGAGTGCACTTACGGGGATAAGTCGCACCGCGACCCGCAGCTTGCTTACGACGAGCTGCGGGAGGTGGTTAGAGGCGCGATCGGGCGAGGCGGCAAAGTGGTTATCCCGGCCTTTGCGGTGGGGCGGACCCAGGAGTTGGTTTACGACCTGCACCGGATGATCGATGGGGGCGAGATTCCGGCGATTCCGATCTACGTGGACAGCCCGCTGGCGGTGAATGCAACTGATATATTCCGCAAGCATCCGGAGTGTTTCGACCAGGAGACGCGCGATTTCATTGCCCAAGACCGGCACCGCTCAGCCCTGGGGTTCGATCATGTGACGTATACTCGCTCAGTGGAGGAGTCGAAGGCGCTGAATGCTCGTAAAGACCCGATGGTGATCATCTCGGCTTCGGGGATGGCAGAGGCGGGGCGGATCTTGCACCACCTCCGCAATACAATTGAGAGTTCACGCAATACGATCCTGATTGTTTCATGGCAGGCGCCGCATACTCTTGGGCGGCGTCTAGCGGATGGGGAGCGCAAGGTGAACATCTTTGGGGAGGCATTCTACCGGCGGGCAGAGGTGAGGACAATTGGCGGGCTGTCGGCCCACGCCGGGCAGGAGTTTTTACTGGAGTATGCCCAGGCAACCCAGGAGACAGTGAAACAGATTTTCCTGGTACATGGGGAGGCCCGCGGGGCCGAACCTTTGATGCACAAGATGGCGGAAGCCGGTCTGGGACAGGTGAGCTTCCCTGAGTTCAAAACGACGGTGGATATTTAAGCAGGTATAGGCTATAATCGGCCTGCGATCTTTTTTGATCGCAGGCCCGGCAAAGAAATAGGAGAGGTGCCAGAGTGGTTGAATGGGGCGGTCTCGAAAACCGTTGTGGGCCTCAAGCCCACCGTGGGTTCGAATCCCACCCTCTCCGCAGAGCGTATAACTTTCAGAGCATCTTCGCCGGCAGCAACGCTTGGTGAACGACTGTCAAAGTGCTGAAAGAGTACGCTGGAGATCGCTCAGTTCCCGCTGGGCGATCTCGCTTTTAAAGTGCATTCCCTTCATTTTACGTACTCCTCGACACTTGTCAAGACATTGTGGGACATCGGGAAGACGATTTTGACTTCCGTCCCCATCTGTCCCAACTCTTCTCCTATGTCAACAATATTCCCTTCTGCGCCTTGTTCTTGGATCCAATAGCGTCGCTGGCGTCAGGGTGCAGTCCATCTATTGGCCGGAAGAGGATCTCATAGTTCAGATTGACTTTGATTCACACGATGTGCTTAATGTAGAAATAGTTGATAGAAACGTACAGCAATCTCACCAGGTGATAAGGTATTAGGAAACATAGCCAGGGCTGGTTGGGGCGGTTTTTCGGATAGTGTTTTTTAGCCCATTACAAATATCTTTGGCGTTATTTGGATTTTAGAGGTGTGTATCGTATAATTGCTCTGTGCCTGCGCCTGTATTAGCCACCAAACTGTATGTTCCCCCTCCTCGGCCTAAAGTTGTCCTCCGCCCCCGCCTGATCGAGCGGCTGAACGAGGGCCAACAGCGCAAGCTGACCCTCATCTCAGCCTCGGCCGGTTTTGGGAAAACCACGCTGGTGAGTGAGTGGGTTGCCAGTTGTGGGAGACCGGTGGCGTGGCTGTCACTGGATGAGGGGGATAACGATCCCGCTCGCTTTTTGATTTACTTGGTCGCTGCGTTGCAGACGATGCCGCCAAAAACCGGCGGGGCGAATATTGGAAAAGGGGTGTTGGCTATTCTCCAGTCCCCTCAGCCACCGCCAATCGAATCGATTCTGATAGCCCTGCTCAATGAAATCACCACCGTCCCGGACCATTTCGTCCTTGTCCTGGACGACTACCATGTGATTGATTCCAAACCGGTTGACGAAGCCCTCACCTTTCTGCTCGAGCACCTGCCGCCACAGATGCACCTGGTCATCGCCAGCCGGGAAGACCCACATCTCCCCCTGGCCCGGTTACGCGCCCGGGGCCAATTGACCGAACTGCGCGCTGCCGACTTGCGTTTTACCCCCTCCGAAGCCGCCGAGTTTCTCAACCAGGTGATGGGACTGAACCTATCCGCCGAAGATGTCGACGCGCTGGACAAGCGCACCGAAGGCTGGATTGCGGGCCTTCAATTAGCCGCGCTATCCATGCAGGGACATCAAGATACCGCCAGTTTCATCAAATCTTTCACCGGCAGCCACCATTTCGTGCTGGACTATCTGGTTGAAGAAGTTCTGGGGCAGCAACCTGAAAGCGTTCAGACTTTCCTGCTGCGCACATCCATCCTTGACCGCCTGTGCGGCCCGCTGTGTGACGCTGTTTTGGGTTCTCCTTCTGCTTCCGGGCAGGAAACGGTCTCCGCACAGGAGACTTTGGAATATCTCGAACACGCCAACCTGTTCATCGTCCCCCTGGACAACGAGCGGCGTTGGTACCGCTATCACCATCTCTTTGCTGAGTTGCTGCACCAGCGCCTGGGAAAACCCAAAGAATTCGCCGAATTCCACCTGCGCGCCAGCCAGTGGCATGCAGAGAACGGCGACCTGGGCGCGGCGTTTCACCACGCTATCGCAGCCGGGGATTTTGTCCGGGCGGCGGGGTTGGCTGAAGCGGCCTGGCAGGGGATGAATGAAAGTTTCCAGTCTGCCGCCTGGCTTGGCTGGGTGAAGAAGCTGTCAGAAAAGCTGATCCGCACCAGGCCTGTGCTCTGTACCCAGATTGCCCAGGCATTTACGGATGCCGGCGATCTGGAAGCCAGCGAGTTGCGCCTGCAGGACGCTGAACGATGCCTGGATGGTTCGGAATTTGCGAACGAAGCGCAGCTAAAACCCCTGCCAGCAATGATCGCTTTGACCCGCGCCTACAACGCCCAGGTGCAAGGCGATCCCGCCGCAACAATGAAATACGCCGAACTGGCGCTCCAGCTCATCCCCGAAGATGATTTTGACCGGCGCGCCCGGGCCACCACCATATTGGACGTCATCCACTGGGCCAGCGGCAACCTGGAGTCAGCCATCCGGGGGATTGTTGATTTGATGGAGAGATTGACCCAGCTGGGCAAACACGTCATGGTGGTTGCCAGCTCCTTTGCTGTAGCCGACCTGCTGGTGAGTCTGGGGAGCCTGAGCGAGGCAGAACGGACCTATCAGGATGCCATACAACTGGCCGCCCAACATGGCCCGGAGGCTGAACACATCACTGCCCACCATCATCTCGGCCTGTCCATGATCTACCGTCAGCGGGGAGATGACACCCTCGCCGCTCATCACTTGATACGAGCCGCTGAATTGGGTCTGCAAACCACCCTGGTGGATTGGCAGTACCGCTGGCATGTGGTCCAGGCCCAACTGAAAGAGGCCGCAGGCGATCTGGAAACCGCCCTGGCTCTGCTCGACGAGGCCAAACGGGTCTATATCCAAACCCTCATACCTGACCTGCGCCCCATTGCGCCCCTGAAAGCGTGCATCTATCTCAAACAGGGGCGGCCCGATAAAGCCCGGGTGTGGGCGGCAGAACGCGGGCTTTCTCTGGCAGATGAAGTCAGCTACTTGCATGAGTTCGAGCACCTCACCCTGGCCCGGCTGGAAATCGCCAACCCGCTGGTTAACACCCTGCTCACACGCCTGTTGCAAACCGCCGAAACACAAAATCGCCGGGGCAGCGTGCTCGACATCCTGGTGGTGCAGACGCTGGCCTACGAGGCGCAGGGCAATCTCCCCCAGGCTCTCGCCGCTCTGGAAAGCGCACTGGCCCTGGCCGAGCCGGAAGGTTATGTTCGCATCTTTTTGGATGAAGGCGAAGCGATGCGGTCGCTGCTGCGAATGTTGATTGAAAAACAATCGCGGAATCGTGACCATCCACTGAGCAGTTATGCGGACAAACTCCTGGCTGCCTTTTCACAACCGGTGGCTACGCCAAAATCAGCAATCATCCATCAAAAATCAGACATGATAGAGCCTTTGAGCGAACGCGAGCTGGAAGTGCTCAAGCTGCTCCGAAGCGAATTAAGCGGCCCCGAAATTGCCCAACAACTGATCGTGTCGATTAACACCTTTCGCACCCACACCAAAAACATTTTCAACAAACTGGGGGTCAACGACCGCCGGGCGGCCATCCGGCGCGCCGAGGAACTCAATTTATTCTAGCTGGCCTGAAATTACCCACCCCGGCAGATATCCTCGAACCTTCTGCCGGGGCTTTTTGTTTTTCACCAACAATCACAACCTCAATCACATCATGTTGTGATGACACCTCACAACATCGGGCGGTATCCTTTAGGCAGATAAACAACGAAAGGAAAAACGCGAGATACAAAATGATTCACACACCGACCTCGAATCCTCAGTATTACGAAATTCGTCTCAAGGGACACCTGGATGACCGGTGGACAGACTGGTTTGAGGGCCTAACCATCACGCTGGAAGATAATGGCGAAACGCTATTAACCGGTCCGGTGATCGACCAGGCTGCGTTGCATGGCTTGCTCAAAAAAGTGCGTGACCTGGGCATGTCCCTGGTCTCGGTCTGTCCTCTCTAACACGGCTCTGCGACCATGCGCCCCTTTCAGGGACTTAACGGGACAGATCAGGCAGATCAGTCAGATGTCAAATCGTAAATGGATAGTAGCACTTTTGAAAGGAGGTTTGCCTTTGAAAATAATTCCAGCCCATTTCAACCCCCTGTAACCGGGTGGCGACCACAATTTTATTCAAGTCCAAATTAATGAAACTCATCCATATCGTTCAAGAAAAGGAGTAATAAAAATGAATACGACCGTAGAATGTCCCCATGGGACAAACAAAGAAACCGCAAGAAATCTGCCAAATGTTAGGATAATCCTGGCAGTGCTTTGGGTGGCTGGAATGCTAAGTAGTGTAAATGGCGATACGTACCGCTTATCTGCGGCTACCGGACCTCTCGGAGTAAACCCTGAATTATTGTCGGTGTTCGCGGCGGTGCTAGTAGGTCACATTTTTATGAGTGTCTTGACCCTCACGTTGAAGGCTCCCGTGAGTTGTTGGGCAAACCGCATCATGGGCATATTCTATGCATTGATTATTCTTGCTTTTTGGGTTTCAACTTTTGTGTCGCGACTCCCTGGATATGAGATAGTTTGGGCCACTGGCCAACTTGTGTGTGCCTTACTGGTTGTTTGGTACGCTTGGAAATGGACTAACCCTGAAGGTCAGCCCTGATTTATGATGCCGGTCAAAAGAATTAGGAGAAAAACCATGAAAGCGATTGTATACACAAAATATGGACCACCAGATGTTCTTCGTCTCGAAGAAGTGAAAAAGCCTTCCCTAAATGAAGAAAAAGTGCTGGTAAAAGTCCATGCAGCATCCATCAATGCAGGGGATTGGCATTTGCTGACTGCCGACCCTTTCCCCTTGCGTCTGACGGGCGTTGGGCTTTTCAAACCTAGGAACACAATCCTCGGCGCTGACATTGCAGGGTGCGTTGAAGCAGTTGGCAGAAACGTCAAACAGTTTCGGCCAGGGGATACGGTGTTTGGAGATATTTTTGGGCTTGGCAGTGGCAGTTTTGCCGAATATGTTTCTGTTCCTGAAAGCGCTCTGGCGCTAAAGCCGTCCAATGTTTCATTTGAGGAAGCTGCGGCTGCACCCGTGGCAGCCGTCACTGCCCTGCAAGGTTTGCGTGATGCAGGGCATATTCAGCCAGGCCAAAAAGTTTTGATCAACGGGGCGTCTGGCGGGGTGGGGTCGTTTGCGGTACAGATTGCCAAGGCGTTTGGAGCGGAAGTGACTGCCGTGAGCAGCACACGGAATTTGGAGATAGCGCACTCGATCGGCGCAGACCACGTCATTGACTACACCAAAGAGGATTTCACCCAAAATGGACAGCAGTATGATCTCATCCTTGCGGTGAATGGCTATCATCCGCTTTCCGCGTACAAGCGTGCTTTAACTCCCCAGGGCATTTATGTATTCGTGGGTGGCTTACCAGCGCAAATTGTTCAGTCACTTTTCCTGGGACCCGTAATGTCAAAAAGCGATGGCAGGAAGATGACAAGCTCTCAGAAAAAAGCAAATCAAAAAGATTTGCTTGTCATAAGAGATCTTTTGGAAGAAGGAAAGATCAGACCGGTTATAGATGAATGCTACCCGTTAAGTAAAACAGCTGAAGCTTTCCGGTATTTTGAAAAAGGCCACGCCCGGGGCAAAGTGGTCATCACAATCTCAGTACAGGAGTAATAAAACAATGGATACAAAAATCATTCTTTCCGCAACCTGGGTGGTCGTCACGCTAATTTATCTTTATGGCGATGTCTTGCGCATCTGCAGCGGCGACTTGGCGAAAAAACCAATGGCCGACAAGAATTTAAACCAGTTCGTTTGGCTGGGGATCGCGGTTCTGATGTTGACGCCCATCCTGATGGTTTTCCTGCCCCTGGTAATGCCCCAGTCTGTGAGTCGCTGGGTGAATATCATCGTGGCCGCTTTCTTTTTCCTGTTCAACCTGGTTGGCCTGCCCACCTACGCATCCTTATATGACAAATTCCTGCTGGCGGTCAGCATGGGGTTCAACGGGGTCACGATCTGGTATGCGTGGAATTGGAGTTGAGCCTTATAATTAACTCATGCCCGCGCCAATTTTAGCTACGAAGCTGTATATCCCCCCACCTCGGTCTAAAATTGTCCTCCGCCCCCGCCTGATCGAGCGGCTGAACGAGGGTCTCTCTTCACGCCGCAAACTGACCCTCATCTCCGCTGCAGCTGGCTTCGGCAAGACCACGCTGGTCAGCGAATGGATCTCTAGTTGCGGGAGGCCGGTTGCCTGGCTGTCGCTGGACGAAGGGGATAATGCCCCCACGGGCTTTCTGGCTTACCTCGTCGCGGCTTTGCAGACAATTGCGCCGAAGATCGGAGCAGGCGTGTTAGCTGCGCTCCAATCGCCTCAGCCACCGCCATCCGAAGCGATCCTGACCACCCTGCTCAACGAAATTACCTCTCTTCCGGATCATTTCATCCTCGTTCTGGACGACTACCACGTAATCGATTCCAAACTGGTTGACGAAGCCCTCACCTTTCTGCTCGAGCACCTGCCGCCGCAGATCCATCTGGTTATCGCCACCCGTGAAGACCCACTAATACCCCTGGCCCGGTTACGCGCCCGGGGTCAACTGACCGAGCTGCGCGCCGCTGACTTGCGTTTTACCCCCGCCGAAGCTGCTGAATTCCTCAACCGGATGATGGGTCTGGATCTCTCGCCAGAGAATATTTCCGCGCTGGAGGCCCGCACCGAAGGCTGGATCGCCGGCCTGCAACTGGCTGCCGTGGCTTTGCAAGGGTCACTCTCCATGCAGGGGCAGCCAGACACGACCAGCTTTATCCAATCTTTCACCGGCAGCCACCGTTTTATCCTGGACTATCTGGTAGAAGAGGTTCTCCAACGCCAGCCCGAACGTGTCAGCAGGTTCCTGCTCCAAACCTCCATTCTCGACCAGTTATGTGGTTCTTTATGCGACGCCGTTACCGGACAGATGGATGGTAAAGAGATGTTGAGGGCTCTAGAGCAAGGCAACCTGTTCGTCATTCCGCTCGATGCTCAGCGCCAGTGGTATCGCTATCACCACCTCTTCGCCGATGTTCTGCAAGAACATCTGAAGGGGACGCAGCCAGAGCGGGAATCCGTCCTGCACAGGCGGGCGAGCGAGTGGTATGAGAAAAACGGTCTGCCTCCCGATGCCATCCGCCACGCGCTGGCCGCTCGGGACTTTGAGCGCGCCGCGGGATTGATCGAACTGGTCTGGCCAGCAATGGGTCGCAGTTCCCAATCATCTACATGGCTGGGCTGGGTGAAGACGCTGCCGGACGAGCTGGTTCGCCTCAGGCCAGTGCTCACTGTTGGGTATGCCTATGCGTTAGTGGGTAATGGTGAAATGGAAGCCGCAGAGACCCGCTTGAAGGACGCTGGACGCTGGTTGGACACGACAGCCGACACGGCGGGGATGGTCGTCGCAGACGAAGCGGAATTTCACCGTCTACCGGGTATGATCGCCCTTCTCTGTGCCGCGCAAGCCCTAGCCCGGGGCGATATGCCAGAAGCCGCGAAAAACGCTCGACGGGCGCTCGATCTTGCACCGGAGGACGCCCATCTGATGCTCGGCGGGGCAGCTTCGGTGCTGGGGCTCGCCGCATGGGCGAGCGGGGATCTCAATACCGCCATCCGGTTGACTGCCGAAGGCACTGCGAATGTGCAACTGGCCGGTAACCTATCTCCAGCCATTGGCGGCACCATCGTCCTTGCGGATTTACAGATTATACAAGGCCGTCTCCACGAGGCAATGACCACCTATGAGCGAACATTGCAGTGGGCGATGGAGCCGGGCGCGCCAGTCCCGCGGGGAGCGGCAGATATGTACGTCGGCATGAGCAGCATTCACCATGAGCATAACAATCTGGAGACCGCCACACAACACCTGCTCACAAGCCAGGCTCTGGGTGAGCTTGCCGGGTTACAGCAAAACCCGTATCGCTGGTGCGCGGCGATGGCGCGCATCCGGGAGACCCAGGGCGATCTGGATGGCGCTCTCGATCTGCTCGACCAGGCCGGGTGCCTTTATGATGGTAACTTTTCCCCGAATGTGCGTCCGATCGCGACGCGGAAGGTACGGATTTGGGTCGCCCAGGGTCGGTTGGGAGAAGCCCTGGCCTGGGCGCGTGAGCAGGGACTGTCCGTTGAAAACGAACTTAGCTGCCTGCGCGAGTTCGACCACATCACCCTGGCCAGGGTGCTCCTGGCCTGTTATCAGAGGAACCATGCAGATGGCTCGATTTCCGGGGTAATGGGGCTGTTGGAGCGTCTGCTGAAAGCCGCGGAAGAAGGCGGGAGGATGGGAAGCGTGATCGAAATCCTGGTATTGCAGGCGCTTGCTTATTACGCACAAGGCGACCTCCCGGCTGCCCTCAAACCGTTGCAAAAGGCTCTGACGCTGGTTGAGCCGGAGGGCTACGTTCGCATGTTTGTGGACGAAGGCCCACCCATGTCACAACTGCTTCTCGAAGCGGCCTTGCGCGGTATTATGCCAGACTATACAGACAAGCTACTGGCAGCTTTTGAAGCGGAGCAACCGGGTAGTGCAGTCGAATCTCCTCTCCCCACTCCCCCGGCTGAGCAACTGCTAACCGAGCCCATAAGCCAGCGTGAGCTTGAAGTTCTTCGAATGTTCAAAACCGAGCTTTCCGGGCCGGAGATCGCCCGTGAACTCGTGATCGCCTTGAGCACAGTCCGCACGCATACCAAGAGCATCTACAGTAAACTCAATGTCAATAATCGCCGGGCGGCCGTCAAACGGGCGGTTGAGTTGAATTTGATCTAGCCACATAAAAGAATTGCCCGAGCCAGGAATCCATTTAGCCCTGCCAGTTTATCTGGCAGGGCTCTTTACATCCCCGGCTTCCTGCCTCAAATATCCCCACATACATCCCCACATATGGGGAAGACATCTCCCCACATTAATTGTTATATTGTGGCTGTAGATAAGGACGAATGCAACACAAGAAGACCCATTCATATAGAGAAAAATGTATGAGGTACAGAATGAGTGAAAAACATGCATCAACGCAGGATCATTACGAACCAGGGATATATGAAATCCGCATCAAGGGGCACCTTGATGCCAAGTGGGCTGACAGGTTTGAGGGCCTGACCATCACGCTGGAAGAGGACGGCGATACGCTTTTAACCGGCCCGGTGATCGACCAGGCCGCATTGCATGGACTGCTCAAAAAAGTGCGCGATTTGGGAATGCCGTTGGTCTCGGTCTGTCCTGTCGAACCCGGTCAGGCAAAAGCGTCAGATGTCAAGCCCTCAAACACAATTCAATGAAACTCATCTATAACGTTCAAAAAAAGGAGATACAAAATGAACAACTACAGAAAGCTTGCAATAAGTGCGGGAATATTATTTATCATTTATACGAGTTTAGATGTCCTGAGCTTCCTGTTTCTGGGACCTGTAAACTCGACGAATTATCTTGTAAGTGTTTCTGAAAATGCAAGCCTGGTAGGAGCAGGAGCCTTTCTTTTATTAGTCGGTGGTGCTTGCGCTTCTGGGATTGCAATTTCGCTGTATCCGGTGCTAAAAAAATTCAACGCAACGCTAGCTCTTGGAGCTGTTGGTTTCAGGATTTCGGAGGGAATGTTTACGTTTTGTTTCTGTGTGTATCCTGTTATCAATAATTACATTAAGCCAGCTATTTGTTAAAGCCGGAGCTCCAGAATCATCGTATTTCCAAACCTTGGGCGAATTGCTACTTGCAGCTAGAGGTTGGGTGAGCCATGTTGGGGCGCTGCTGGCTTTTTCCATTGGGTGTACGTTATATTACATCATTTTTTACCAAACAAAATTAGTTCCGCGATGGATATCGGTCTGGGGTCTTATTTTCGGCATTTTGGGCATAGTATCATGCGCGTTAGTCAGTACCGGTCTCATCGCTCCTTTTAGTACGGTACAAGTCGTTATGCTTATTCCAATGTTGCCACAGGAAATCGTTCTGGCGGTATGGCTGATTGTCAAAGGATTCAATCCATCTGCAATCGCTTCTCTATCTGCGAAAACAGCGACGAACGAGCTTTTAGGCGCATCATAGATTTGCACGATATGGGAGAAGGAGTGCCTTCAGCCCTCCATCTCCCCGCTCAGCCACATGTAAACGCTCGTGGAATAGACCTTAAAAAGCGGACACAAAGCATCGTAAGGAGAAAGCTAAATGTTAAAAAGAGGTTCGACAGTTCTTTCAATATGGTGCGGCATCAACTTCATCCTCGCCTTTACCATATTGTGCTATGTCATCGTTCTCAAAAAGGACTCGCCGATTTTGCAAGTGGCTTCTTTTTCAGAGGCTGAAATTGCCAGCCTTAGTGCCAAGACCATTGCAGCGCTCAATTGTTTTACCATCCTGTACAACTCTTGCTCGCTGGTTATCTCGGTGCTGACATGGCCGCTCATCCGCAAAAACCTGGTCGCCGGTCAAAAATCGGCTTTCTGGATGTTAGTGTTTGTGATCGGCTTCGTGGAAGTGATGGCATTTTTCGCTTCCTCATACATTGGGAATGGACGCTGGCAGGTGAATGTTGTTCAGAGCGTTTTATACGGTGTAGGCATTGGCCTGTCGGGCTGGTCCCTGTTCAAAGGAGATAAAGCATGAATTTATTCAGTAAGACCGCAAAAGTGAAACTCATCCATATCATTCAATAAAGGAGATTAAAAATGAATACGAACAAAAAGACCGCAAGAATGGCAGGGTTCCTGTATCTGATTTACATTGTAATTTCCATTTTCGCAGATGTGGGGGTGCGCTCCAAACTGATTGTCCTGGGAGATGCCGCCACAACCGCCAGGAACATCATGGCATCTGCGTTGCAATTCCGGATCGGCTTTGTGGTCGATCTGGTTGGTGCGCTGCTTTTCCTTTTGACGGCCTGGGCTTTGTACGTATTGCTAAAGCCAGTAAACAAGAACATCGCTTTGCTGTTCCTGTTATTGAACCTGGGCGGTGTCGCCGTATGGTGTTTTAGTGATCTTTTTCTAATTGCCAGCCAGCTTCTTTTGAGTGGCGCTGATTACTTGAAAGTATTCCAGACCGATCAACTGCAAGCCCTGGCCATGGCATGCCTGTATATCTACAAAAATGGGTTCTCAGGGATCGCCCAGATATTTTTTAGCGCCTGGCTCTTTCCGCTGGGTTATCTTGTTTTCAAGTCTGGCTACCTTCCCAGAATTTTGGGCATCGTGTTGATGGTTGAATGTTTTGGCTGGTTTTTGTTTCCAATTCAGTTCTTCTTTTTCCCGGGCAACTTAGTTCTGTTTTACCTGAGTTCTGCGGTTGGTTTTATTGGAGAATTTTCACTTATGTTGTGGCTTCTGATTATGGGTGCAAAGGATCAAAAACCAGCATGAGTTGAGGCTGGTTGCGAGAACAGCGACGAACGAGGTCTTGAACGCGGCATAGATTTGCACTATCAGGGAGATGGAGGGCTGAAGACCCTCCCTAACCCCCTCCCCACTCAGCACCATTGTAATGCTCGTGGAATGGATCTAAAAAACGTACACCACACATCACAAGGAGAAAGCTAAATGTTAAAAAAAGGTTCGACCATCCTCTCAAAGAAGCTGTTCATACTAACTATTGGGGGCGGAGTAGTATTCTGGGTAACTACCATCGCAATTTCCCTGTTTCCCATTGCAGCGGAGTATAGATCTGTCTTTTCAAAAGCGAGTATTCAAACGGTTTGGGTTGCTTCTTTGCCCGCCGGTATGATTATCGGATTCTGCGTCAGCTATTTCCTGTTTCGTTTCTTTGAAAAGCTTCCAACAAAGGATCCCATTCTAAAATCCGTGATAATAAGCCTCATCGCCCTGGTCATTATGACAATCTTAAACCTGGTTCCCCAAAGTTTTCTTGGGCAGCGTGATGTCTTGCATTACTTTCTCATCGGCATAATGCTTGACGCACCAAGGTTTCTCTTTCTTGGAATAGTTATTGGCTATCTATACAGACGGCTGTGCAAAGGATCCGATCCATCCGCAAATGCTTCCAAGTCTGCTCAGGCGGAATAGGTGGACAACCATGGAAACCCAGGCCACAGCTCGAACCAAGCGGCAGACATCACGTGAGTTCTACAAGAAACTGCTTAAGTTAGCTGGAGCAGGATGCGCAACCTTCTGGATAACTGACTTCGTAATTTCAGTGTCTCCCATCGCTGCCGAGTATAGAGCTGCTTTCTCGATCTCATCTCTTCCATTGGCTCTTGTTCAAGCTCTGGTTGGTGGTCTGATGATCGGATGCTGCGTCAGTTATTTCCTACTGCGTTTCTTTGAAAAGATTCCAACAAAAAATCCCATCTTAAAGGCATTGATCCTTAGCTTTGTTGCCATGCTCATGATCGAAGTCCTTTCAACTCTTGTTAATCCAAGCAATGCCTCTGTCTACCTTTTGATTGACACAGGGATGAACGTGCCAAGGTTTCTCGCTCTTGGAATAGTTGTTGGCCATTTTTACGAAAAGCATAATGGAGGCGCGTGATAATGAAAGCGATTATCTGTACAAAATACGGTTCACCGGATGTTCTTCATCTCCAGGAGGTGGAGAAACCTGCTCCGAAGGATGATGAAGTCCTGATCAAAATTCATGCGGCATCCATAAATGCGCGGAACTGGCGTTTCATGATAACAAACCCTGATTAGGTTTTGTTGCTTCTTGAATTTTGGTGTGTGCCTTATAATTAACTCATGTCTACGCCAATTTTAGCCACGAAACTCTATGTCCCACCACCTCGGGCTAAAATTGTCGTCCGCCCCCGGCTGATCGAGGGGCTGAACGAGGGTCTCTCTTTGGGGCGCAAACTGACCCTCATCTCTGCCGCCGCAGGTTTTGGTAAAACCACGCTGGTCAGTGAATGGATAGCAAGTTGCGGACAACCGGTTGCCTGGCTATCACTGGACGAAGGGGATAACGATTCCACACGTTTTCTGACCTACCTCGTTGCTGCTTTACAGACGATCGCGGCGAATATTGGAGAGGGGGTGTTGGGCGCGCTTCAGTCCCCTCAGCCACCGTCAGCCGAATCGATTTTGACAACCCTGATCAATGAAATCACCGCCATCCCCGACAACTCTTCGACACGCCCTTTCGGGCAGTCAGGGCAACGCTTCATCTTTGTCCTTGACGACTATCACATTATTGATTCCAAATCAGTAGACAACGCACTCACCTTTCTGATCGAGCACCTGCCGCCACAGATGCACCTGGTCATCACTACCCGCGAGGATCCTCCGCTTCCGCTGGCTCGTTTGCGCGCCCGCGGCCAATTGACCGAGCTGCGCGCCGCCGATTTACGTTTTACCCCCTCCGAAGCAGCCGAATTTCTCAACCAGATGATGGGTTTGAACCTCTCGGCGGAAAACATCACCGCACTGGACAAGCGCACCGAAGGCTGGATCGCCGGTCTGCAATTGGCCGCACTCTCCATGCAAGGCCGGGAAGACATCGCCAGTTTTATCCAGTCTTTCGCTGGCAGCCATCGTTTTGTGCTGGACTATCTGGGCGAAGAAGTTCTTCAGCACCAGCCCAAAGATATCCGCAGCTTTTTGCTGCAAACTGCTCTTCTCGACAGGTTTTGTGCTTCTCTGTGCAACGCTGTCACTGAGCGGGAAGATGGGAAAGAAATGCTGGATGTCCTGGAACGTAGCAATCTATTCGTCATCCCGCTTGACGATCAGCGCCAGTGGTATCGCTATCATCACCTCTTTGCCGAAGTTCTCCAGGCGCACTTGCGGGAGGCGCAACCCGATCGCGTGTCCACGCTCCATCAGCGGGCGAGCGAGTGGTACGAGCAGAACGGTCTGCGATCCGATGCCATCCGTCATGCGCTGGCTGCTAAAGACTTCGAACTCGCAGCAGGCTTGATCGAACTGGCATGGCCGGCAACAGAGGAGGGAAGTATACAGACTGCTACATGGCTTGGCTGGGTAAAGAGGCTGTCGGATGAGCTGGTTCACGCCCGGCCTGTGCTCAATGTTTGGTATGCCTATGCATTACTGGGCAGAGGTGAGATGGAAGCCGCGGAAACCCGATTGAAGGACGCTGAACGATGGTTAGTATCGGCAGATACGATGAAAGTGCAACCGGAAACCCCATCCGTTGAGATGGTCGTTGTAGACAAAGAACAATTTAGTTCTCTACCGGCGGCAATTGCTGTCGGCCGCGCCTATATCGCCCAGGCACTCGGTAATATTCCAGATACGGTCAGGTATGCCAGCCGAGTACTTGAGCTCGTGCCCGAAGGAGAGCTTCTCAGGCGCGGACAGGCGTCCATGTTCCTGGGAATTACCCACTGGGCAAGTGGGGATCTGGAAGCTGCGGATCGGGTCTTCGCCGACTACACCATGAAACTGCGGACAGCCGGCAACATCCCGGATGCTATCAGCACGTCCGTTGTTCTGACTGATATCAGGCTGGCATTGGGGCATCTTCACGAGGCGATCAATACACTTGAACAGTTATTACAATTTGTAATGGATCAAGGTGAACCAATTCCTCTCGATGCTGCTGACTTGCACAGGGAATTAAGTAAGCTGCATCTTGAACAGGGTAATCTGGAGGCTGCCGCGCAACACTTGCAGAGAAGCAAGGAACTGGGCGAAAAAGCGTATTTACCTGTTTTGCGATACCGTTTGTGCATTGACCAGGCTCGGCTCAAGACAGCACAGGGCGACCTGGAAGGGGCTCTCGCACTTTTGGATGAAGCGCAACGTCTGTATATCAGATCACCCTTGCCTGACTTCTGTCCCATATCTGCCATAAAAGCCCGGATATGGGTTGCGCAAGGCAGATTGACCAAAGCACTGGAGTGGGTACGTGAACAGGGTCTTTCCGTTGACGATGTGCCCAGCTACCTGCGTGAGTTCGAGCACGTGACGCTGGCTCGAGTGCTCATCGCCCGGTATAAAAGCGACCGGGAGACAGGTGCCATTCACGGGGCAATCGGTCTACTGGAGCGTCTCCTGCATGCAGCGGAAGAAGGTGGACGGATGGGCAGCGTGATCGAGATTTTGGCGTTGTTGGCGCTTGCTCATGCTGCACAAGGCGACCTTCCCCTGGCTCTTGTGTCTCTGGGGCGTGCGCTAACCCTGGCCGAGCCGCAGGGCTATGTCCGTATCTTTGTGGACGAAGGCAAACCAATGGCGGAGTTATTGACAAGAATTGAAGCGAAAGACGGAATACCCCGCGTGAAGGAGTATATTCTAAAATTGCTTTCGGCTTTTAATGTGCACAAAGAGATTTATCCCTCTGGCAGCACCCGTGTGGAAATCAAGGGGGCTTCACTTCTTGCAAAGCAAACAATCAGCCCACAACCTTTGATCGAGCCGCTGAGCGAACGTGAGCTGGAAGTGCTCAGGCTGCTGAGAACCGATTTGAACGGCCCAGAAATTGCTCGTGAACTTATCGTGTCTCTGAGCACCGTGCGTACTCACACCCAAAACATTTACGCCAAGCTGGGGGTGAACAATCGCCGGGCTGCCGTCCACCGCGCCGAAGAACTCGATTTGTTGTAACAATTACCCATTTATAAATCCACGGTCCTGGTTGGGGTTTTGAGTCACCTGCCGGGGCTTTTTTGTTTCCCTCACAGCCCTCCGATCAAAAAATTTTGGAGTACTGCAGTTGAGTTGGAATGATCTCGAAAACCGATTTTGGAGTGTGTGCGGCTTCGCTGCACACACTCCAAAATCGGAACCCCTCGAATTTTCGGACAGGTTCTAACTCATAAATTCATTACCTCCATCATCACATGTAATGATGACGCCTCATCATATTTTCTTGTACCATTTGGTTGAAGATAAGAATGGATGCATAACCGTAAAAATCTATCCAAATCGAGAAAATTGCACGAGGCACTGCATGAGTGAAACACACGCTTTACCTGAATACTATGACGGGTCTGGACTTTACGAAATTCGCCTCAAGGGGCACCTGGATGACCGGTGGGCCGACTGGTTTGAAGGCCTGACCATCACATTGGAAGAGAATGGCGATACTCTCTTAACCGGCCCGTTGATTGACCAGGCCGCGTTGCATGGCTTGCTCAAAAAAGTGCGTGATTTAGGAATGCCTTTGGTCTCGGTTAATGTCGTTAACCCCGGTCGGGCAAAAACGCAGGAGGTCAAATCGTAAATCATATCTGGCTTTATGTTCCAAAGAAATGAATCAAGATCAACTAAAAAGGAGAAAAAAATGAATACATACAGAAAGACCACTGTGATTGTTGGAATTCTATTCATCATTGGGACGGTTTCCGGTATCCTGGCCGGTGTTGTTACCGCCCCGATCAGGGCAGGTTCGACGTACCCGCTCAATATATCTGCAAGTGAACCCCAATGGATTATCGGAACACTCCTCATCCTGCTGATGGGATTATCCCTCGCCATGACTCCGGTACTGTTGTACCCAATCTTTAGAAAGCATAATGAAGTCCTGGCGTTCGGGTCAGTCCTGTTCAGGGGAGTACTTGAACAGGTAACCCAAATTCTCGTGGTGATCAGTTTTTTCCTGTTGTTGACTGTTAGCGAGATCTATGGAAAGACTGGAGCAGCAGATGCATCCAATTTTCAAACACTGGGTTCTATGCTCATCGCCGCAGGACATTGGATCCCAGTAATCGGGGGAATTGTTTTCAGCGTCGGTACGCTGATGATGTTTGCCCTGTTTTATCAAACCAGGCTCATTCCCCGCTGGCTGTCAGGCTGGGGGTTGATTGGCGCAGTGTTGTACCCCATTGCCTACATTGTAAGCATGTTTAGTCCGCTGCATTTGCAGCCAGAAATCGGTGTGGGAATAGGGCTCTTATTGGTCCCAACTGCCATTCAAGAAATGGTCTTTGCAGTCTGGATGATCGTGAAGGGATTCAATCCGTCGGCAGTCGCTGCCCTGTCTGCTAAAAAAGGATTAAACGAAGTGTAACTACCCATTCCCAGGGGAGTTACACACCCGCTGAATGTTACCTATATGAAGGGCTCTCAACTCCTGAGAGCGGAGAGCCCCTCACCTTTACGGTAGTGTCAACTACCAAAAAAAATCTGTAATACCAGGAGAAAAACAATGACTAACAAAGAAAGAATTAATTCACCCCAGAAGACCGCAAGAGTGGCAGCGTTTGTGTTTGTACTCATATTTATTCTGGGGATGTCCACTGAACTTTTTATTCGTCCAGGCATGATTGTGCCGGGAGAAGCCGCGGCAACCGTCAAGAATATTGAGGCGTCTGAATCGCTCTTCCGTCTCTCCCTGGTGAGCGATCTAATCCGCCAGGCGCTATTGATGTTGTTGCCGCTAATTTTATACAAATTACTCAAACCAGTTAACAAAACCATTGCATCGCTTATGGTTATATTCTATCTGGTCTGTGTCCCTATCTCGCTGCTTAATGAACTTAACCATTTTGCAGTCCTGCTTCTATCGAGCGGCACTGGTTATCTACCATCATTCAAAGCAGATCAATTGAATGCCCTGGTAACGTTCTTTCTTGAGTTGCGCCAATATGGAACATTTATTACCCAGTTTTTTTCCTTTTGGGTGCTTCTCCTTGGATATCTGGTTTTCAAGTCGGGTTTTCTTCCCAGAATTTTGGGCATCTTGTTGATGCTTGGAGGTTTGTGCTATACGGTATTGGCTGTTTTATTCTTTCTTTCTCCCACCATTGATGCAACGATATTTGGCGTATTCACGTTTATTGCAGAGTCATTATTTTACCTGTGGCTTTTAATCAAGGGTGTTAACGTCGAAAAGTGGGAAAAACTGGCAATGTCGTTATCACGGTAGGAATTACACACAAAAAACAAGGTGAAATCTCATGAAACAAGATCAAATCGAGAAACATTCAACATCACAATCGATCATTTTGCACCTGCTCCCCGGGATCCTGGTCGGGTGTTTTTACTTCCTCGCCCTTAAGCCAGTTGCCAAAATGGGGTATCCTTCATTTTTTGCGCAATTTTTAGCATTCGCCTTTATTCTTGTTCCCTTAGAACTCGGATTTCTTTTGTATCAGGGGAAGAAAAAAACAGGCCGGTTTACACTTCGGGGAATTATCAGTTATCAAAAATCAATCCCGTGGTGGCAGTACTTCGTGTGGGTAAGCATTATTTTTGTGATTGTTGGCACATTAATGACACTTTTTAAACCCGTTGATTCCTTTCTGCAAAAGTATCTTTTTTTCTGGATGCCGGATGTAAATACTGGATTGGATGGTACCTTTTCTAAAACAATATTGATTGTCACCTATTCGGTGTTCTTAATAATCAACGTGTTTTTAGCGCCAATGGTTGAGGAATTGTATTTTCGTGGGTATTTATTGCCCAGAATGAAAGGTAAGTACGCCATATTGTTCCACAGCTTTCTGTTTGCGTCTATTCATGTCTTTTCACCCTGGATGATTATTGCAAGAACCGTTGGTTTTTTGCCAATAATCATTGGGACAACAAAGAAGAATATCTACGTTGGCATGATTGTTCACATGCTGTGTAATGCGATGGGTTTTGTAACCGGGATTATTTATATTTCAAAAATGATGTGAGTTAAGAAACCCTGATTACTCAAGGTTTTTCATTAGCATTTCTCGTAAATGTAAAAATTGATCGATATAGTCTGCACATTAGATCCATCCTTATGGGAACAAAATGAAAAATTCAAAAAAAGCAAGTGAAGCTTACGTCTTTTTAGGATTAACCCTTGCCTTATCCTGGTTCGTTTTCTGGGGTCCTCTGGCTCTATTTAAGATCACAGCCATCAGTTTCGTGAGTGATGATAAAGGTCCCTGGTGGGCGATCGCGTTATATATTATTGGTGGATTTGTACCCTCGCTGGTAGCAATTTTTCTGACCTGGAAAAAAGAGGGGTTGTCTGGATTACGCCTGTTAGGTTGGCGTATCATTCAATTCAAGCTTGGCTGGCGTTGGTACGTCCTTACCTTCCTGATCGTTATTGCTGGAACGGCTGGGCAGCTAACCATTAACAAACTCCTTGGCAACACTTTCAATGGACATCTTTTTTTGGAACAATTGGGCAGCTTTTTACCTTTGCTGATCATTGGCCCATTGTCAGAAGAAATTGGTTGGCGTGGATATGCGTTGGAAAGACTTCAGACGCGGTGGAATGCGTTGACTTCGTCCTTGATCGTAGGTTTGGTTTGGGCATTATGGCATTTACCGTTGTTCATGATGCTGGGCACGTCTTATCATGAATCGGGGGATCCGTTCATTGGCTTCATGATAAAGATGACCGCCAGTTCGATCTTTTATACATGGCTTTACAACAACACCAAACATAGTCTCTGGTCAGCGATTCTGCTTCACTGGTTATATACATACGCTGCCCAGGTGGTGTCTTCCGGGGTGACCCGTTCTCCCCTTTATAACTGGCTGGAATATTTACCCTATGTGATCATGGCTGCCATTGTGGTCTTGACCTGGAAACCTCAAACGTTGAGCAGACCGCAGAAAAACAGGTAAACCGAGAATAAAAGCGACAGCAGGGATGACGTCCACCGAGTTCACTGGAATAAGGTCTATGGTTGATAGATTCAGGTTGCGTCGTGGCACTGTATACACAAGATGCAATATCCCCAGCGTTTGCGTGACGAATATCCTATGAGGAGTAATCATGACAAATAAGAAGATTAAGCGACTTTCAATTAAACCATTTGTGCGAAAGGTGATGGGTATTATGCTGACCATACCTGCTGTTTTACTTGTATGTGTATTCATTCTTGTGGGCGTGCTGCTGGCATGCAGTCCCGGGAACCCCGAACCTTTCTTGGATGAAAACGGAAGGCTTCTGGAGGGCAGCATTTCGGAGAAAGTGTTTGTCAACATCAACGGTGTGGAACAGGGGATGTTTATCATGAGCAAAGATGCAACGCATCCAGTGCTGCTTTACCTTCATGGAGGTATGCCTGATTACTTCCTTACTCAGCAATACCCGACTGGTCTTGAAGACTATTTCACCGTCGTTTGGTGGGAACAGCGTGGCTCAGGACTCTCCTATAATACCGACATTCCACCAGAGACGATAACTGTGGAGCAAATGATATCTGACACGCTGGAGGTGACGAATTACTTGCGCCACCGCTTTGGTCAGGAAAAGATATACCTGATGGGACATTCGGGGGGAACCTTTATTGGCATCCAGGCGGCTGCACGGGCACCGGAGTTGTACTATGCCTATATTGGTGTGGCTCAGATGTCGAATCAGCTCAAATCCGAAAGACTGGCGTATGAATATATGCTTCAGCAGTTCCGAGAGAACGGAAACACAGAAATGGTGCAAAAACTTGAAGAAGCACCCGTAACGATGACGGACGGCACGCCGGATGCATACCTTGCCTTGCGTGACGGAGCCATGCACAGCCTTGGCATTGGCACGACACATGACATGAATTCGGTTATAACGGGCATCTTTTTTCCTTCGCTAACATTCCGGGGGTACACACTATTGGAAAAGATCAATATGTGGCGTGGCAAATCTCAATCCGGCGTTAGCCCACTGTGGGATACGATGCTCTCCACGGATCTGACCATAACTGTGCCAGAGCTTGACATTCCCGTTTATTTCTTTGAAGGCGTATACGATTTCACATGCTCCTACACGGAGGCAAAATCCAATTTTGAGATACTAAGGGCACCATTAAAAGGATTTTACACATTTGAACAATCTGCACACAGTCCATTGTTTGAAGAACCTGAAAAAATGCTGAGGATTTTACTGGAAGACGTACTGGCAGGGACGAATAACCTAGCTGACGCAAAGTAAGTGGATGGTGTGCTACTGGTTATTGTAGTGGTGCGTTTTCAGCGGAAACAGTTACCTTCTTTCGAGCGGGATGATGTGAAAGTGCCTGACAACCCGCTGAAGCTGACAAGCGGCTCCGCTGTTCGAAGTCATGGAGCAAAAGGAGGACGAGAGTATGCAAAAAAGGCTGGACCAACCTGGAGACCCATACTGCAGTATCGTTACACACCCTGCGCCAGAATTGATTCTTCAAAATCCATCAGAAATAGGAACTAATTGATTCCTCCATCGTCTGTGTGTGAAATGGCGCACAAAACAATCTGGCTCCATAAACCACCAAAACTGGTGGATCTCTCACTGGAAAAGAAAGAAGGAAAAAATGAAAAGGGTCTTTACATTCACGATCATATTAATGGCACTAACGGCCTGTACGTCATTTCGGGTCCAGACATCTGACTCTGCAGGGACGGAAATACCTGAGGCAAATTTGCCGAATCCTGCCTCGGTTTATTGCGAGGAGAACGGTAACACCCTCGAAATTCGCACGGCTGACGATGGCAACCAATCCGGGGTATGCGTATTTCCAGATGGCAGAACTTGTGAAGAGTGGGCCTATTTCCGGGGAGAGTGTGGTCCCGGAGCACAAAAAAGCCCAACACCTGCCATGGCTGTTGAGGTAACCACAGAAGCAAGTGGTGGTGGCCCAGGAGGAAGCGGTGGCACGGGAGGAGATGGTTCGGGTGGTTACATGCCACCCGGTACCACAGAAGAGATAGCTGACTGGTGGGGGGTCATCAAGAGTACGGAGCCCGGCGCGCAGTATGACGACTACTTCGAGCGGCAGGACCTGGGGCAGATCATCTGCTTTGGCATCGATTCTTTAGATCCGGCGGTACAAGCGCAGATCAAGACACTACGCGACAGTGGCAAGATCGTTAATCTTTACGGCACATTACTGAGCAATGTGCCTGACTACAACGGCTCGCAGGTCCAGGTGGACCGCATCGAAGAACAAGCCTCAGGCGGTTACATGCCACCAGGTACCACAGAAGAGTTAACTGACTGGTGGGGTGTCATCAAGAGTACGGAAACCGGTGCACAATATGATGACTACTTCGAACGGCAGGACCTGGGGCAGATAATCTATTTTGGCATTGATTCTTTAGATCCGGCGGTACAAGCGCAGATCAAGACACTACGCGACAGTGGCAAGATCGTTCATATTTATGGCACATTACTGAGTAATGTACCTGACTACAACGGCTCTCAGGTCCAGGTGGACCGCATCGAGGTTGAAGAGTAACTTTCAATACAAACCAAGTCCCCGAGTTCATCCGCGTGCCGGGTGAACTCGGAAGTTGGGCGTACTCAATAATAACCAGGATATATGACTATGAATCTGCTTGTTAAGATATTAGTGATGATTGGCAGCAGTGCTTCAATTGGTTTTGGAATATGGCACTTTTTTGTTCCCGAAGCATGGAAGTGGTATTCCTATATTGATGCCAATGCGACAGAGTTGGTAGCCGCTGTCCGGGCGATTAATGCGTTCTTTTCCTTGTCTCTGGTATTGTTCGGCATTGTGAATATACTATTGATCTATGGAGACAGGTCAAATAGATATTCGATCATTGTGATGCTTGCCGCAACCTGTATTTTATGGCTGACGAGGGTGGCATTTCAGGTGATGTACCCACAAGGTTCCCTGTATCCAGGTCTCCAATACGGAATGTTGTCAGCCTTTGTGATGATTACTTTGTGTTACCTGATCTCTTTACTTAGTATCTTGTTCCCAAAAATACCTGGTTAACTCAACGACAATAAAAAATCAAGGCACACCAGGTGGTTACAGATAAATTGAGATAGTGGGATCACACATCAGCGCTCCGCCTGCTGAACCAAAATAAGGGAGACTTGCCACCCAAAAGCACGACCAATTCTTCCAGGGGCAGAATGGTGAAAGCCCCGGCGGCAAAAACGATGACCGGAGACCTGCGGAACCCAAATTGGCGGTTCAATTCCTGCCGCATAGCATATCCGCTCAGAGTTGGGGCCTGTACTCCCAATGCCTGTGCCGCTTCAACAAAGCCTTCCCAATACAGGGAATCCATCAGGATCCATTCAATGGCTTCTGTTCCGGCGATTTCCCTCAATTCGTCCACCATCGGCAGGTCACGCTATCAGATAGCATTTTCCCATCTGAAGAGAGTCTTGTCCTCGAACTGTTCAGCAAATACAGCGCGACCCAATTGAACGCGTTAGACTTCTACCTCCTAGAGAAAAAACCATAAAGCCACTTTATGGGGGCATCGAAGTCGGGGAACCAAATTTGTCTGTGCCGTTAGCACTGGCTTAGATGACATCCGCGCCTAAACCCGTTTTTCGATCACCACACCCAAGGAAACGATTGTCAGGGCAGTCGAATTATTCAGGGGCTTCGGTGGACTCGCCGCCATAGGCATTACCTTTTTTGGCCCCCTGGACCCGTATCTAATTGGAAAGATTGACCAGGCCATTGAATAATTTACTCAGATATCTACGTCAAAATTTGAAAGGATTGTGAGAGGTCAGCATTTTGATGTGCTGATGGATGTCACCGGGAATATGCTTACATTCTGCGGAGAGGGGACCCACCCTCTCCGCTGATCGCTCAGCAGGCGCTGGGCGATCTCACTTTATCGCTATGATGTCCATTGAATATACACCTGAGTCCTTCTTATAGTATTGAGGGACATCTGAAAAACGATTTTGACTACGACCTCCATATGTCTCTAATGCGCAATAACCTCCAAAACGTCCGGCAAATTAACAAATCTCCCTATCCTTTCGAACCACTCCATCGTTGATTTCGAATATGCTTGCAATTTCCAGGAAGGTGGTATACAATAAAGATATATATCAATAGTATATATATCGAGAGGTGTAAGATGGAAACAGCAAAATTATTCATGAATGGCAGAAGCCAGGCGGTCAGACTTCCTAAAGAATTTCGTTTTGACGGAGATGAGGTGTACATCAAGAAAGTGGGGGATGCGGTTATCTTGATCCCATATCACACCCCGTGGAACACGCTTTTTGACAGTCTGAAGTTATTCTCGGCAGATTTTATGAAAGTTCGCGAACAACCCCCTATTGAGGATCGTGAGGGTGCGTTCACATGAAATATATGCTAGATACGAATATCTGTATCTACTTAATCAAGCAGCAGCCGAGGGAAGTGATTGATAAATTTCAGGGAATTGCTCTGGGTGAGATTACCGTATCTACCGTGACTGTGGCTGAAATGATGTATGGGGTGGGAAAAAGCCAGTATAAGGAAAAGAACAAAACTGCGCTTCAGGCCTTTTTGGCACCGCTTGAAATAGTTGATTTTGATTTCGCGGCAGCACAACAATACGGAGTAATACGAGCGTATTTAGAAAAAACAGGAAAACCAATTGGTGCTTATGACTTAATGATCGCGGCCCATGCACTCAGCCTTGGTGTAATATTGGTCACTAACAATGAGCAGGAGTTTCAACGAATTCCAGATTTAATTATTGAAAATTGGGTTAAGAAATAGAAGGATCAATTTGAAGCCTGAATCGCAGCGCAACCGGAAAGGTTTTTCCCACATCCCGGTTGCGCCTTTTTTGATGTAACGATATCTTTCTACGCAATTGTTGTACTCGTCAAGATCATCTTGAACATTAACAACTACATAAGCCAAATGCGATTGGCGAACTCGTCCGGTGATAATCCTGGAATTGGCAGTCCTTGATGTGGGCGAGCATTGTACTCAGGAATAAACTCTGCCAGCAGGACAATCAGTTCTTCGGGAGATTGCCATGACTTACCTGCGAGCCATTCCTTGAGCGTTCGCACGAAGCGTTCTGCAATTCCGTTACTTTGGGCGCGATGGCGGGCGACCGGCAGCCAAATGAAGTCTCGTTTTTGTGCCAACTGGGCAAGGATGCGAGTACGAAAGTGAACCCCTTGATCCGAGATCAGGTAGTGTAACTCAGGCGGCAGGAGTGTTTCCAAAGCCTGAACGACCATCTCTGCGGTCACTTTTGAGCCAGCGACGAAAAGGGGCAGCCCGATACATTGGCGAGTGCAGTTATCGGTCATCACTAAGATGGCCAACCAGGTTTGCAACGGGAAGGCTGCCAGCGCACTAGCTCGAAGTTGCTGGCGTTGAGCTCGCCATTCGGCATCTTCATGAAGACGAACCTGCAGGCTACTCCGGCGTTGCTCCCAAGCCGTCAACCAGTTGTGTTGCAGCGCTTCTCTTGCTGGACGTTGTCGGCGGCGTTGCGCTTTGGGGAGCGCTTGCCAGGCGGCAAGCTCCCGGCGGTACTGTTGACGGAAGGCTTTCCAGGTCGCATCTTCTGCCTTGCGCTCGTTCCCGCACCTGGTAACGCGTTTCCCGCAGGGCATGCTCGGCTCGCCATAAGGCCTGTTTTTTTGATTTTCGCCCACCCTTGTCCATTTTTTCGGTCCTGGTTAGGCTTAGACGCTCTTGAGTTGCCGCAATATAAGTTTGCATGGCTTCTTCATAGCACAACTCCAGGTTCGCGAAAACCTTTCCCGGCCAGGATGGTTCTTCGACTTCCTTCGCGGGCCGTTCCACCACCAGCCGACCGGATGATCCACTGACCGCCGGGAGCTTGACTTGGGGCTCATGTTGGACCGGAACAAAGCATAAATCTACGTTGAGGGTTTGTCCTGGCTGTTCAGCCGTTCGCACCTGATCGCCCGGAGGCTTTTTTTCTCCCAGCTTTGGGTTCTTCCGGCCACATATTCGCGGCCTTCAAAATCCGCCTTACCGTGTTCGGGCTCACCACGGCTACCCAGTTGTTCGCCTTGGCCAGTTCATCGGCTATCCGGAACTTGCCCCAGTCGGGGTGTTGCTGACGCATGGCGATCACATCTTGTTCGATGCTTTCTGCCTTGCGGTTAAGCTTATGCGCCACCCGGCTTTCAAATTCCTCTAGCCCAGCGTAGCCGTTCTCATCAAAACGAGGTTTCCAGTAATAAAACGTGGCCCGCCCGACGTGGGCTTTGTGACAAGCTTCGGTGACATTACCGGTTGCCTCCCATATCTCGAACAGCAGCTTGCGCTGTTGGGGAGTTGTAAAGCGAAAGTAGGATCGTTTTTGGCTCATGTAGGTATGTTACCCGATTTTCGGGTTTTGTCTAAGGTGCAAATGACTAAAACATAAACGACCCCAAAACCTTGTTTTTGAAGGTGATTGGAGTGTTTACTTTGCATAATACTTTACTTTGCATAAGGGGGTCCGCTCTCACCGTTACTTTCGAACATCATGCTGGATGACCTGGACAAGGAACTGGAAAAGCGAGGACACAAGTTTGTGCGCTACGCCGACGATTGCAACATCTACGTGAAGACGCGGCGGGCTGGCGAGCGGGTGATGGCGAGCGTGAAAGAGTTTCTGGAGAAGAAGCTCAAGCTGAAAGTCAATCCGAAGAAGAGCAAGGTAGATCGAGCGACCCGGGTGAAGTTCCTGGGGTTCAGTTTTTACAAGCGCAAAGGGGAAGTGCTCATTCGAGTAGCGAACCGGAGCCGGGAACGGTTCCGGGAGAAGCTCCGCCGCCTGACCAAGCGTACCCGGTCAGGCAAGCTGGAAGATATCATCCGGCAGATCAATCAGTATACGATGGGCTGGATGGGATACTACTGGCAGGCGAATACGCCGAGCGCGTTTGAGAAACTGGACCAATGGATTAGATGAAGGCTGAAGCAGATGATCTGGAAACGCTGGAAGCGGGGCACCACCCGGTACCGTGAGTTGGTCAAGCTAGTGCAGAATCAAGGGACATAATTGGAAACGTTTAGAAAGGCTTCAATCGGATTGCCAAAGGTATCGCAAACCCGTTCAACGAATTCCTGGGGTGATAATACCCGCTCTGGTTCAACTACCCGGCGCTTCCCGTGGATCCACATTGGCTCGATCGGGTTGAGCCAGGGGCTTTTCTTGGGTAATAAACAACTCAGGATACGCACACCTTGACCACTCTTTTTCACTTGACGATTATGTTCTCGGATCCAAGCTCGTGTCGTTTGACTGGTATGCCAGGAAGCATGATCCCAGATCAAAACCAGCACTGCTTTCCCACTCGCTTGCAGTTTCTGGCAGCACCAAGCCAGGAACTGCTGGCTCAAGAGGCTATTGGGATTGCCTTCAACAAACCGCAACCAGATGGTTTCTTCCCAGACCGACTGTGGATCGAACCAGCGGACCAGCAGGCCATAGCAAGCCAGGGCTTTGGGGTCCTGATCCCCTTTCGTCAGAGCCTTCTCTACCAGCCGCAGTGGGTGATCGGGTTCAGCCCAGCTACTCAGGTTCGGCTGCCCCAGACGGCTCCACCAGGTTTCATCTTCGAAACCCAGCGCCCAATCCGTATGACCCTTGACCAGCTCGATCAGCCGGTCGCGACGCTTTTTTTACGCCGGTACTCCGGGTCCGGACTGGTGAGCCAATGTTTCGCCCGGATCCATTTCACACCCATCCGCTTCAATGTGGCCCGGATGGTCTCCCCACTGACCCGTTCCTGGATCAACTCCTGCTCAAAGCTGACTTCGGCTGCCAGCTCACAGGTCCACAAGCTGCTCGGCTTTCCGAAGGTCCGGGGACTCTGGTGCAAGATTTCCTTGAGCCGCTCGGCTTGTTGGGCGCTGAATGCCGCCTGGGTCTTGTGCGGCCGTCGTGATCCGGGTTTGAGCGCCTGCACACCTCGCAGATTGAAGGCTTTGATCGCTTCCCGGACCGCCTCATCCGAACATCCTACGCTTTGGGCGATCGCAATGGCGTGTTCACCGTGGGCGCTGGCCAAGAGTATTTGGCAACGCCTTAGTTCAAAGCCGTCTGACGTGCGTAATCCAGCGTTCAACCGTTCACGCTCGCTTTCGGTTAGGGTTCGTACAAAGATTGGGTTTGGCATACTTCCATTTTTACCACAATTCCAGCTATCTCGTCTGGGATTGCACTAGGAGTGCCTCGAGGACGGGCCGGGCTAGGAGCTGTTGGAAAAAGCCCCTGGCATATGTCCAAGTTGCCTGTGGTCAACGAAGCCCTGAGCAACACTTACTTGCGTAACTCAGGGCTGAAGAGCCTGAAGGCTCGGTATCAAGAACTGCGTTTTACTTGATGAACCGCCGGATGCGGACCCGCATGTCCGGTGGTGTGAGAGGGGGCGGTTAGCCGCCGCCCCCTACTCGATTGGGTACAGTATCCTCGTATTACGTACTCCTCTGATCTTGTCAAGCTGCTGTGGGACATTGGGAGCAGGATTTCGACACCGGTCCGCATCTGTCCCAATTCTTCCTCTATGTCTCTATTATCCTCAGACCCCTCCACTCGTCTATCCAAAACCGCTTATTAGCACCATGGCGCAAGAACAACAGAAAAGATAAAAGCAGTAGGTAATCCAGTCGAACCAAAAGGAACGAACCGTTGCTCCAGATGGATTTGTTATTTTGTACTTGACACTAGAGCTGTATGGAGTTAATATATTTCCCAATGTAAATATATTTGTTGACAATTAGAAATATAGTATGAGATTTCGAGAATTTGAGTCCCGAATTAGGGCCTTACCCGCCTTCAATCTGAATGACGTGCGTAAGCTCGATCCTGGTTTTCACCGGCAGCAGTTAAATTACTGGCATAACCAGGGATACATCCAACCGCTGGCTGGAGGCTATTATCTGCTGGCGGACCGAGAGATGGATGAGATGGTTCTATTCATGGTGGCTAACAAGATTTATGAACCCACCTACGTTAGCCTGGAGTCGGCGTTGGCTTATTACGAGATTATTCCCGAAACCGTTTTGGGTGTGACAAGCATCAGCTCCCGCAAGACCAAGCAGTATGATAGCGCCTGGGGTGTGTTCAGTTATCGGAGCGTCAAGCCTCAATATATGATTGGTTATCAGGTGATTGAGAACACACCTGGTATCAAGTTCAAGATTGCATATTTGGAGAAGGCTATACTAGACTATTTATATTTAAATTCTAAGACCCAGTCAATAGCAGATTTTGAAGGACTTCGCTGGAATCGAACCCAGTTGCATGATCTGCTGGATCATTCGGTGTTTACCAGGTATGTCAAACTATTTGATAAAAGAGCCTTGGAAAACAGGGTCACTCAATTCCTGGAGTATCTGAATGCTTGATTTACAGCAAATAAAACAAGAGTATCCAGAACCGCTGCAAGGTTATGAAAGGGCGATTGTTCGTGAATATCTGCAGTATAAGATTTTGCAGGCTATATTTGAAAGCGCACAAGCCAGCAAGCTATCTTTTCTGGGTGGCACAGCTTTACGCATCGTGCATGGAAATAGCCGCTTTTCAGAAGACATTGATCTTGACAATTTTGGCTTGAGCTGGCAGGCGTTTGGCGAGCTGATCCAGAAGGTGAAGCTGTTTTTAGAGCTGGAAGGATTCCTGGTGGAAACCAGCATGGTAGCCAAGAATGCTTTCCACTGCGATCTGCGCTTTCCAAAACTGCTTTATGAGCAAAGTTTATCACCTCACCAGCAGGAAAAGATCCTCATTCTACTGGATACGGTAGCTCAAGGGTACACATATACGCCTGAAGTCAAGATACTCAATAAATTTGATGTCTTTACTGAGATCCGAGTGACGCCGTTGAATGTTCTGCTATCACAAAAAATCTATACCGCGGTGAATCGCAAACGCCCGAAAGGGAGAGATTTTTACGATATCACATTTCTGTTGAGTAAAACCAGGCCAGATTTTGGATTCATAAACCAGAAGATGGGCATTGCCTCTCCCGAAGGTCTGCGCGAGGGATTGCTTATGAAGATCGAGGATTTTAATTTTGATGCCCTGGCAGACGATGTTGCCCCATTTGTAATCGCAAAGGAGCAGGTAAAGAGAGTGGTTAAATTCAGGGAATTCTGGAAGCAGGTGGATTTAGATTAATCAGGGCAGTGCAAGACTCGGTAAGTGGGTGGCACGGAGACACGGAGATGGGGAAAGCGCTGCTCTTTAGCGCCCATCTCCGTGTCTCTTTAGCGATGAACTTGCTGCTAGTTCGGGTATTTCTACTCACCGTGGAGCGGGCACCCACCCTCGCCGCTGATCGTCTAACCCTTGCATGAAGACTTCCATGCAGGGGTTTTCGCTTTATGTGCTCTGTGGGTGGGTACCCTCCTTCTCCGCTGAGCGTATAACTTTCAGAGCATCTTCGCCGGCAGCAACGCTTGGTGAAAGACTTTCGTCAATGTGCTGAAGGTACACGCTTGAGGTCGCTCAGTTCCTGCTGGGCGATCTCGCTTTTATGTGCATACCCTTGACAAATCCTGGAAAACTAATATAATTAGTAAATACTAATACTATTAGTAATTCAAATGACCTCAAAGAAAGATAGCCCTCAACGAAAGTCCCCACGCCGGCAGCGCAACCGAGAACGCACGATCCAGACCATCTTGGAAGCGGCTCGGGCCATCATGCGCGAGCATGGCGCTGCCGCGCTCACCATGCACGAACTCGCCAGGCGGGTGGAGATGCGCCCACCTTCACTCTACAACTACTTCTCGGGGCTGATGGATATTTATGATGCCCTGTTCCGGATGGGTTATGAATTGTGGGGGGAATATGTAAGAGTTTACAGCCAGGGCGCAGAATCCTGGCAGGATGAAGTTCGCCTGGGAATGGAAGCCTATCTGACCTTCGCCTTAAAAAACCCGGAGCTGTACCAGCTTTGCTTTGAACGCCCTGTCCCCGGGTTTGTGCCTTCCGAGGAGAGTTTGCAAATCAGTTTTGGTATTTTAGAAGAAACTTATCAGCGCATCGCTGGATTACAGGAATTCATCTATACAGACCTGCAGCCACAGCAGATCGCTGACATGGTCATTGCCATCTCGCATGGCCTAACCGCCTTGCATATGGCCAATGAACCGCATTTACCGTTGGGGCAGGGGCGCTTTGGGGCTTTGCTCCCTGCTGCGGTATCCGTACTCGAAAAAGCCTGGACAAACTCATAACACTAATTTTATAGGAGCAAAATAATGATTACTGTTTCTTCATTCTCTCGTATCCTGGATACGGTTGGCATCCCATATATAACAGCCGGTGAAGCTCACAAGCTGATGGACACCGAATTGAAGCGCTTTCTCAGCCTGGTTGACCAGCTAGGACCCGGCGATTGGGAGAAACCTACTGCCTGCACCGAGTGGAATGTGCGCGATATGCTGGCGCACCAGGCAGGCGGCTATGCCAGTGGTACTGGTTATAAAGAAAATATCCGCCAGTATATGCGCAAGCCCAAGCCTGGACAGCTGCCAGAAGATGCAGTGAACGACTTCCAATTGCAGGAACGCGCGGACAAGACGCCCGCAGAGCTGATTGCGGAATTGCGCCGGGTGGGGCCGCTTGCTATAGACAAATGGGCCTACCAGTTTCGTCTCGCCAAGCTGATCACCATCCCGCACCCCGTATCGGGAAAATTCTCCCTTCGCCACCTGATGTGGGTCATTCATAGTCGCGATACCTGGATGCATAGACTCGATATCTGCCGCGCTACCGGGCGTGAGTTTGAGCAGACCCCCGAGCATGATGGCCGCATTGCAGCGCTGGTCATGCGGGATGTTGCAGATACGCTAGCGAGAAAAAACCAGGGCTCTGCCATCTTGTTCGACCTGGCGGGGGTTGCTGGTGGAACCTGGAAAGTAGGGCATGGCAGAACAGTGGCTACCGTGCGCATGGACGTGCTTGATTTCAATATTTTCGCTTCAGGGCGCTACACCTACGAACAGGCCAGGTCGCTGATGACGATTGACGGCGATGTGAGCATGGCAGAACAAGCGCTCAAACATATCCTGGTGCTCTACTAAAGGCTATCTCGAAAAAGGTCTTTTGAGATGACTTCAAACAGGGCAATGATCTGTCTATACAATCTTTGAGGTTGCGCAGTTCCGGGGAATTTTGGATAGGCAAGGGCTAACTCTATTGGTATAAGGAGCTGACATGTTGGAAATTGGTGATGTGCTCGAGATGCGGGCTATCAAGATTAAGCTTACTGTGATTAAAGTATCCCAAGAATCGCTGGACCTTGAGTTTGAGCTGGGCGCTAACTCTGGTGGGACGCCGGTCCATACCCACCCGAACGCAGTCGAAGTCTACGAAGTGCTCAAGGGCAAATTCGACGCCTATCTAAATGGGATATGGAAGACGTATGATGCGGGCGAGAAGATCGTCATTGAAAAAGGAGTGCCGCATACCTTCCGCAACAGTAGCGAAAAAATCACCCCCGTGCTGAACTCCCACCGACCCGCCTTGAGGATGGGAGCATATTTCGAGGGGCTGCACAAGATCATGAACAGCGGCGTCCTGAAAAACGGACAGATGAACCTGAAAGCCCTGATGTACCTGTCTCTGCTTATGAGCAGCTTCAAGGACGAGATCAGACCTGTCGCCCCACCGCCGCCGGTAACGAGAGTGTTCGGTTTCTTCGGCAGGTTGGCGGGATATAAGATCTGAGCAACTGGCGTTGCCTCGTTTCCCACGAAAGATTCATTGATGGATTAGCATCCCTCTTTTTCGAATGTGAGGATCGAGTACCAGGGCGTAAACAGATCCGAATTGCCCACTATCCAAGATAACACTTATGAATAAAATATAGCTATTCTAGCCGGTGCGGTAACTGGAATATACTTTAATTAAACACAAAAACTGACGGTTTCGTCGCGACTCGCCAGGAGATTTAGAATGCTATCTTTGAAGATCAGCAGTATCGTAATATTTATCGGATCACTTCTATTTCTCATCGCTGCGTTTTTACCGATATCGCGAGTCTATGCTTTCAATAACAGCGAGGATAAACTGGCACTAATCAAGGATGCTGAAGGAGCCTGGAATATTTCCCAAACGCTATTTTCCTTAGGAGCGATTGTTACAGTCTTGGGGGTTGCTCTGGCTGCCTTTATACTTAATGGCCGATCGTCGGCACCTATGCTTTATTTGGCTGCAACTTTATTGTTCGTTGGCGCCGCCGCCTGGACCTGGCAAACATATCTGAGAGCCAAAGACCCCATAGCTTTTGCAGAAGGATCTCTTACCGGCTGGCATTTTGCACTCTATACTCTTCTCACATTGGCCGCCATATTGCTCATCGGCATTTCCATCCTGCAATTAGGTTTCTCTACCTGGGCGGGGTGGCTTCTGATTGGAGGTGCGTTGTTCCTATTTGTCCTATACATCATTTTCAAAGATATGCCTCCCTTTGTCCATTATCTTCTATTTTTGGCTCTCGCATTTGTTGTCTTTCGTGCAGGCTAGTGGATATTATCAGTGGCACTGCCTTCGCAAGGTATGTCGGCCCTTCACGCACACCGGGTTCTCTTAGGTTGGATGGGGGAAACCTTTCACCTCAAGAACACGCAAAAAGCTACCAGAATACGTAATTAAAACTATTCTGGTAGCTTTCGAAATCAAATCCCTGTTTCGTACTTCGTACTTTCTATCCTTACATGATGTCAAAGGTTTTGTGAACGGAAATTTCTGAGCCGCCTTTTAAAACCGGGCATTTTTGCCATTTCAACTGCTTCATCGAGCGAATCGGCTGAGAGGATGGTATATCCACTAACCAGTGGATCTTGCGAACCGTCACTCACATCACTATAACTGGCAATTTTTTTCGAAATGGGTCCGATAGGATTTCCAGGGTCAGCGACTGCACTTCCAAGCTCATCGTACCAATCTGCCCAATCCTGCATCACTTGAGCTTGTTTGGCTTCGGTTTCCGGCATGCCCCCGCCTGTATAGAGCAAAACAAATTTAGCTATCCATAGCCTCCTTATCCAGTCAATTTAATAAGCACTTACTGTCATATCATATAAATATGACAGTAATGGTACAGATTAGGAAAATAGATTGTGGAAACGGCTAAGCGATATTGATCCTAGAGTTTGCTGGGTCTAATGATTGGCGAATTTCCTGCACAAATGAAATCCACTCCACCACGGGGATTCCCAAAGCCCCAACTTTGAATGACGATGAAAAGATGGTAATATCTACAATAAGATGAGTCTTCAAGATAAAATCGATCCACCTCAAATTCAATCTGACCGAGGTTGGTGCGGGCAAACCACGTGTTTTGAACAAGCTTATTTTCAGATGGAATGGGTTGAAGCAAAATTGTCGGCGGCTGGATAGGCCATGAGCCGGAAGTAGATAATTGAGTGATCCAGGAGAAAAATTATGGGAACCAAAGGCGATACGATCCAAACGGCTTCGACAATTTCAGCAGAGAATCTTCAACAAAGTTTGGCTCACCTTGGAGATATCCGCCTGCGGAAGATGTTTGGAGGGTATGGAGTATTCGAAGCAGACATCATGTTTGCCCTTGTGGACAGTAAAGGAACCATCTTTTTCAAAGTGGATGATACGATCGTCAAATTATTTGAAGATGTTGGCTCCAAGAAACATGTCAGGATGCCTTATTACCAGGTACCGGATAAAGTGCTTGCAGATCAGAATGCCCTGAAAAATTGGGCGCAATCTTCAATCACGGTCGCTAAAAACGCCAAATAACTTCATATTTCATCCAGTTTATTGGAAGAATATCAGGCATCCCCCTGCTTTGGGAATTGCACGATCGCTACAGTTTGCGAAGCAATCGTAATGCCTGCCTCCTTGAACCCCACTAAAATACGCTGCCCGACTTCGCTGCGGAATGCGCGGCGTATATCAATATCCACAGGGTACACAATCCCCAGCTCGATCCAATTATCAGTCAGACGCACAAACACACGCGGCTCCAGAGGTGTGATCTTGACTGCCAGTTTGCGCCGCGCCTGCCGTCGTTGAGCCTCTGCTTTGGGAAGCAGCTCCTGGTAGTGGTGGCTTTTACGGACAGTTTCGAGCATGATTTCGGTCGCACGCTTCCAGTCACTCTCATAGGTTACGGGCACGCTGATCTCATCCCAGATGAAGCGCAAGTATACCGAGTAGTTGTACAGTGGCTCTTTGAAGATGAAAGCATTAGAGACGGTGACGATACGTCCGGTATTGTGATCGCCGTTCAGCCAGTTGCCTATTTCCATCACAGTAGTGCGCAGAATACCCACGTCAACTACGTCACCGCGAATTCCCCCAGTTTCAATTCGGTCACCCACAGCAAACGGTCTGCCGCTTATGATCGTCAGCCAGCCGGCAAAACTGCCAATCACTTCCTGTAGGGCAAACGCCAACCCTGCCGCCAGAATACCCACCGCCACGGTTAGATCGCCCAGGCGTTCGATCCAAACCGCGAACAATAACATCACGACCAGAATATTTACTGCGTAGCCGATTGCCTTGCGAAGCGGATAGATGTAAGCGCTGTCATCAGCCAGGCGACGTAAGATAACCCAAAGCATAAACCGGTGGGTGCCAGCCTGCCCCAGTAAGATCAGGGCGGATAAAATCAGCTTGCGGTAAAGACTATTAGCCCAAATCGCAACGAGGATGTCCATTACAGCCTGGGTATCCAATTTTGGATCTCCTTATCGCTAGAGAATGCGCTTGATCGAGACAGCCGCCGCAGACTAGATGATGCGCCGGTTAATATTTATCCGGGTCCTTAGCCTCAGGGTGTGTCTGTCTGGGTAACCTGGATAATGCGAATATTGCCTTCTTGCTCCATCTCATGGATGAGTTGTTCCAGATCCTTCAGCTTGAAAACGTTTTTACCAGGTCCGGGAGTAGGAGCGCCCATGATCATTAAATCGGCCTGGGTATCAATCGCAAACTTGCGCAGTTGTTTGCGGATATTGCCTTCCAGTACAATAGAGTTCACTTCCTTCACCCCACGGCGCTGGGCGCGGTCGCACAGGATCAGCATGGCAAAGCGCGACATCTCTACCAGCTCCTTATAGACCACGCTAAGCGGAGCGACCGTGGCGTGATCCAGGAATTCTGCATCAACCACGTGCAGAAAGGTCAGGCGAGCTTGGGTCTCAATCGCCAGATCAACTGCGTGGGTAACGGTCGTCCGGCTTTCTGGGCGGCCTCGCACCGCGCAAACGATATGTTTTACCGTATCGGGTGGCATACTTTTCTCGCTTTCACTAGATCTATCCGAAAAAACAAGAGGATATGTGGTTGTCGATACGTGCTGTGCATGCATCGACAACCACAAAATAATATTCGGATAGGTTATTAATTCATCCGCCGCTGTTAGGGAACATAATAAACCGCACAACCAACCATATACTGGCCAGTCCGACCGTAATGATCAGCGCTGGAAAGCCTTTCTTCATAAAATGAGAGTAGGTAATGGGATAACCGGCGCGCTCAGCAATGCCAGATGTCACCATATTGGCTGAAGCCCCGATCAGTGAGCCATTGCCGCCCATCGCCGAACCCACAGACAGGCAATAGAACAATACTTTGCTGTCTGCGCCAGGAACGGTTGCTGTGAGATATCCGATCACTGGCAGCATAGCGGCGGTGAAGGGGATGTTGGCGATGATAGTCGAGAGCAAAGCGCTCAGCCAGGTAACCGCCAGGACACCTACCAGCAGGTTGCCTCCGATCAACTGGCCGATGCCATCCGCGATGAAGCTGATCAGACCAACCTCTTGAACAGCCCCGACCACGATAAAAAGCGTGATGAAGAACACCAGAGTAGTCCAATCGACTGCTTCTATCATTTCTTCAATATCAGGGCGGATCCATACCAGAAGTGCGGTGGCACCCATCAGAGCGGTGACAGCGGGCAGCAGGTGGATGTTTTCACCGATGATGAACAGCACCAGCATGGCAGCCCCAACCACCCCCGCTTTCTTCAAATGAACTGGTTCTGTGATTCGCGCCCGCTCAGCCAAACTTTCGAGCAGCAAATTGGAGATGCCTTCTTCCTGCTCGGGATGCAAGTCTTTTCGGTAGATGTACTCCGTGTAGATGATCAAGCCGATGATTGCCAGGAGCACACCCGGGGTCAGGTTGGTAAGAAAGTCATTGAAGGAAATCTTGCCGTACGAACCGATCAGGATGTTGGTTGGCGTGCCTACCAGGGTGCTGATCCCGGCGACATTGGACGCCATCACTTCGGGCAAGAGCAGCACCAGGGGATTTATGCCTATCGCAAGGGCGATCTGGACAGTGATAGGCGTCATCAGCAGCATGGTGGTGACATTATCCAGAAAAGCGGAGGCAATGCCGGTGATGATCATCAGAATCGGCATCAGCAGCCAGATACGGCCGCCTGACAGCTTATAGGCGGAAAATGCCAGCCATTGAAAGATGCCAGTGCGCTCAATTGTGGCGATAATGATCATCATTCCCATGATCAAGAAGATCACATTCCAGTCCACAAAACGGAGCGCCCCGTAAAAATCAAATATGTAGAAATCCTCAGAGATTGGATGCCCAAGGTAGCTGAAGGCAAAGATAGTCGCAGCGCCAAGCAATGCCGCCAAAGTGTTGTGCAGCTTGCCCAACGCGATCAATACCAACATGCCGACGAAAACCAGGGTGGCATACCAGAAGGACAGGTTAATACGCCGGAGCAGGGTAACCTCGGGCAGTACTGCGGAACCGCCGTCGCGCAGCGCTTGCAGGGCAGCATCATCGAGGGAAATGCTTGCCTCACTAAAATGCTCGCGCTCAATGTGTACCAACAGATCATCGCTTGGGTTTTCCGTAACCACCAGGGTGTAACGCCCATCCGGCTGTGAAAGCGTCTCGGCCAGAGGTTCAGAAATGCCGGGCGAAAGCAGGCTGACCTGGGCACCCTGGACTGCGGTTCCCTGGCGGTCATGGATGAAACCGGTAATCAGGGTTTCAGACTCCGGGGTTTGGGCCTGACTTGGCTGTGGGGGCCACACAAGCAACACAACCCCAAATACCATGGTCGCGACCAAAGCGTAAAAGCGGAGAGTCTGCTTCATGATTCGCTCGCTTCGGGCAGGATGACCTGAGCACCGGTCTGATCTTCGACACGCTTGATAAACTCTTCGAGCAGGCTCTCGGTAAACAGGCTGTCTTCCAGATGAAACTTAGGACGACCGAGCACGAGGTAATCCGCCTGTATTTCATGGCACAGTTTGCGGATTTCCTCCATCACATTGCCATGCCGAACGACGCCTTGGGCATCAATACCTTTCACCTTAGCAGAAGCCTGCGCAGAGAGCAGGATAAACTCACCCATTTGCTCCATCTGCTGAGTGATGGTCTGCACCCGGCTGCGAATAGTATGGTCGAGGAAATCGATGTTCACGATATACAGAAAGTACAGCGTCAGCTCGCTCTCTTTGGCCAGCTCAATGGATTTTTCAATCGTTGGGCGGCTGTCCGGCCCGCCTCGCACTGCGCAAACGATACCGCTCATCTTTGCTCCTTTCCGCCAGCTTTAGCAATACAGCTTTGACATGGTTGGGTTAATTGCAAATGTTGTGGACCTAACTGAATATTGAGCTGGGCACTGTAATATTGCCGCGATCTTGCCAAACCACCGAAATTGCTGCATGGATGCATTCGATTGGAGATGATTGTTTAGAGGTTGCACAAGCAGATCAATTGGCCGTAGGTTGAGCCGTTGGATGAACAACAGTGGCGCTGGTTTGTGGCGGTGGAAGCGAGCCGGAATGGCTTCTGGATGGCGTCAGTTTAGTTTCACCAAATCACGGGACGGATGAGACGACGATCGACAACGGGGGGAGCACAGATGATGGAACAAGGCCTGATCGAGCGCCCAACGGATCAGGTTACCAGAACTACAATGCACGGGAGGAGGATGTCCTCAGATCGGATTTTAGCACAAGACGCCAAGGACGATAGAAAACGGGTCACTGGCAAGACGATCATTGCTCGGCTGAAACGAGCTGGCAGAAATTCTGAACGAGTCGGAACTCGAGAATGGATGGCGTGCGCAGCAGCTGGCAGCGCCATTTGAGTGAAAGGCTGAAAACGAAGCGGGAATCAGGCCTGACGGCGAGAAGGCCGTGGCGCGGTGGCACTGAAGCAGCGCTGACTACTCAAAGCGGAAGGCGCAAATCACAAGCGGCTGGCAGGCTCGCAGCACCCGGATCGCAACACGCAGGTTTGAGTACATTGAGACGGAAGAACACCGCTGCGATTCGAGCCACGGCTGGCTTACATCCGGCGTAGATGCCAGAAAAAGAGCTGATCGGCGACTGCTGTTCAAGAATGCTGGACGGGGATTGGTGCCGGACAGCCGAAGCAGTCAACGATCCGACGAATTTTGAGATCAGAAGCCAGCGGCAAAGCAGTCCGCTACGGCATCTATGACTTGGCCCACAATTGCGGCATGTGTACGTCAGTCAGTCCAGCCGACACGGCCGAATTTGGGCCGTCGATGCCATGATGAAGCCCGCTGGTGGCAAGACCGTTGGACAGTAGCGATTTTCCGCATGCGCACGGCGCTCTTGACGGCTCTGCGATGGCGGCGGCAGTAATGCGGTGGCGTTCAGCGATGGCGTGGAAGCTGCAGACTCAGGAGCAGTTGGCTGATCCGGCTAAATCTGGAAGTGAGGGCAAGCCATTATCCGAAAGCCAAGCGATCAGCCTCGAAATGGATTGCGCCCGATCGAAGCATCGGGCAGCTTGTTACGGCCCGACCAGTCTGGATTGAGGCAGTGTAAGCCGACTTACGGACGCAGGAGACTTTGCTGGCTTGCGTTCGTGGTACGGCGCCGACACGAACTGGAAACTGCAGGTAGCCGCATTACTTCCCAGATGCGATCAGGTCGTCGATGTGCGCGGCATGCACAGTGGAAGATCTCACACGCGATCGCAGATGCCTGTAACCTCGAACGGCAACTCGTACCTGCCAGGACTGACTGGAGCACGTCACAACTGGCTATGGCAAGCCGCTCAGGTGCAAAAAGGATTGTGCCTGTCAGCACTATGGGCGACTTAAAACAGCGGAAGTGCTTCGTACAGCGTGCGGTCACTTATGCCCAATAACCAGCTTTGACATGGTTGGGTTAAGTTGCAGATGTTGTGGAGAACTGAATATTGAGCTGCGGCACGTGTGATGATGTGCTGCGAACAGATTGCCAAACCACCGGCCAAGATTGCTGCGTAGACACACTCGATTGGCATGATTGTTTAGATTGCATAAGTAGCCAACTGGCCGTATTGGCGTTTTGGCTGTGGTTTCTTGGTTGTGCTGTGAAACAATGAGCTCAGAAATGAGCCTGGCTATGCTTCAGTTAGTATACCAAATACACAAACAAATAGTACGACAATCGACAACGGGGATCACGGCCTAAGTGGTATTCTCGGCAAGTCACTTAAGAATAGAAGAGATTGATGTATTCGGTTTAGGCGGTGTAGCCGCCTAAACCGAATACATCACATCCTTCTTTTGTATGCAAAGAATTTAGCGAGAAAACCACTAAGTAAGAAAGGATTATGGTGGTGTGCGCAAAAATGTAGTCGAAGTGGTTCGAACCACAAACTTTTAACGCACCAGCAGGACCGGGCAACTGGCGTGCCCGATCACCTTCTGGCTCTGGCTCCCGACCAGAACGCTGGCCAGCCGGCCCAACCCGCGGGTACCCATCACGATCAGGTCCACTGCCCGAGTTTCTGCTACCGCAAGGATTGCTTCAGCTGGCGGACCCTCAAGGGCCTCTTTCTTCAAAGAGCCAGGAATCTCACCAAGCTTCACCAGGGCTTGTGTCAGGATCTGTTCCGAAAAAGCCAGCCGGGATGTCATAGCCGCTTGTAGATTAGGCTCACCCAGGGCTTCAGGGATTGGATCATAAGCCACCACGATCCACAAATCGGCCTGCATTGAGCGAGCCAGGTCTCCCGCCACCTGGGCTGCCTTCAGGCTGTGCTCAGAGCCGTCGACCGCTACCAAAATGTTCTTGAACATCGCCACACCTGCTTTCGGTTGATAAGCAAACCTCAACCATATATAACCCCAATATCCCAATTTCATTATAGCAAGAATGAAATCCTAATTGTATTAAAAGGGTCTTTGAGAAATCGTTACCTAGAAGTTGCCATTTACCACACCTCCCGGCGGTTCAATGTTATAAATACTTCCAGAACGATCGCACTTCAACTCGGGAAAGCCAGAGAGGATCTTCATGGACAAAAAAAAAACCGCATCAAAGATAGCAAACTAGACTGGCCAACTACAGTTGGGATTCTCTACAGTCACGTTCGCCGGGAAGATTTTCCGACTGAAGCGCAGTACATCACCGAGAAAGATGCCGAGTATGATGCCCATGTCATTGGCGAGTATCTGGGCACCTTTGGGCTGGATGTGCGCCTGTACCCGGGCGATCCAGAGCTCGCGCAGCGCCTGCGCCAGGACCAGCCGCAAATACTTTTTAACCTGGTTGACTCGGTCAAGGGCAAGGAAAACCTGGCTGCTGCTATCCCGGGCGTGCTGGAACTGCTGGATATCCCCTACACCGGCGCCAACATGCTGGGGATGGCCCTGGATACCAATAAGTTCTTCATCAAAGAGCTGCTGCAGCGCAATGGTTTGCCAGTCCCAATTTTTCAGCTTTTCACCTCCCCAAACGATTACCTGGATCCCACCCTGCGTTTTCCGGTCATCTCAAAATTAAACGCCATCCACGGTTCAGTCGAGATCACCGCCGAGGCTGTTTCAGATAATGAAAAGCAGCTTCGCAAGCGCTTGCGTAAATTGATCCGCATTTACAACCAGCCCGTATTGGTGGAAGAGTTCGTCGGACGGCGCGAAATCACCGCTATCCTGCTGGAAGGCAATCGCAAAAAGGTTTACCTGGCAGAGAAAATCTTCCGGCATGCCGAAGGGCCCTACGTTTATTTAACCTTTGACGACCAGTGGCTGACGGAAATGAACGCGGCGTTCTACTACCAGCCTTACCGGGACCCGGTGCTGAGCGAGATGGTTCGCAAGGCTTTCGATGTGGCCCATATGGGTGATTACGGCAAATTCGATATTCGGCTCGATGAAGCCGGGCGTTATTATTTTATCGATTCGAACTGCAACCCTGCTCTTGGCCCCAAGGAATTGGATGTGGCAATTGCCAAGATCCTGGACCTGTACGGAGTTCTCGTTTTACGAGCTGCTCAAACGCCTGGTGCTGAACACCGTGCGGGACAGGGTACAGGTGGCAGCGGGTTAAAATTTTCTGACCGAACACCAAATCTACAAACTTTGAGTGCTCCCATGCATAACTCGTTTTTGCATCGGTGTATAATACGGCTTTTAGAAGCACAAAATGCTTGCGGTTTGTTATTGCATAAGCGTTGTGCTTCCCTGATCCGGCCTCACCCAAAAAAGGGGCTTTGGGGAATCTTGTGATGGGGGTACCATCTCAGAGAGTCCCAAAGAACCATAATTTCAATATGATGAAAGGGAAAACCCTATGGAGTGGTTAGCTGATCCGCAGATTTGGATTGCATTTATTACGCTTGTAGCGCTTGAGCTTGTACTCGGTGTGGACAACGTCATCTTTATTTCGATCCTGGCGGGTAAACTCCCTGTTAGCCAGCAAAAGCGTGCGCGCCGAACCGGCCTTGCACTGGCTGTGATCTCACGTATCTTGCTGCTTTTTTCGCTCTCATGGATCATTGGTCTTACCGAGCCGCTCTTCTCGGTGCTTAATTTCGAGATCGCTGGGAGAGATATTGTCCTTTTCCTGGGGGGTTTGTTCCTGCTGGGCAAGGCCACCAGCGAGATTCACCAAAAGCTGGAGGGCATGGAGGGGCACGCCTCGGCTCGGGTTGCGCCGTCGTTTGCTGGCGTGATGGTGCAGGTGCTGCTCCTGGATGTGGTTTTTTCGTTGGATTCGGTTATCACAGCCGTAGGCATGGTGGACGAACTGCCAGTCATGGTCGCCGCGGTGCTCGTTGCGGCTGGCAGTATGATTGCATTGGCCGATGTTCTCGGCGAGTTCGTAGAACGCCATCCCACAGTTAAGATGCTGGCGCTGTCGTTTCTACTGCTCATCGGCTTTACTCTGGTGGTTGAGAGCCTGCATCAGCATATCCCCAAGGGTTACATTTATTTCGCAATGGGATTTTCGGTGTTCGTGGAGATGCTCAACCTGCGGTTGAGGAAAGCCCGTTCACCGATAGAACTTCACAAGCCTTATGTTGGTGAAGTTGCCGAATCATGAAGCCAACCTGGCTGACTGGGGTAAATTCAGCGGTATTCTCGTCGAGGTGCTGTGCTCTACAGATGGCGGTTTGGGTGCTTCGGCAGCTATGCAGGTGCTGAGCCGGCTCAAGCTCACACTGCTAATCCTAAAACAAATCCCAGATCTCCCTGTCCTCCATCGCCCAGGTTGGATAACTCTCTCCCAGGATGAAGCGCCGGGCATACAGTTCGGCCAGACGGGCATAGCGCTCGCCGGCGCTTTCTGCCAACCGGTAGAGCAGGGCAACCTGAGCCGCGTCAGCCAGCCGGCGCAAGGCATCTTTGGCCTGCCACTGGGCCTCAGCTGGCGCCTGCCGGCTGAGATCCGCCAGGGTGTTTTCCAGGGCATGTAGGGCCGCGCCGGCAGATGGAGAGGCGGTGCCCTGCAGCAGCGGCACGAACTCGTCCAGAAAAGCCTCATGAGCACCCTTCTTGTGCATAGCCTCCAGCATATCCAGAGCCTGGATATTAGAGGTCCCCTCCCAGATGGCGGTCACCAGAGCCTCACGGTGCAGGCGAGCCATGGGATATTCGTCCAGAAAGCCGAGACCGCCGAAGATCTCCATCCCCAGGCGGGTGAGGTGGTCACTGTGCTCGGCGGTGCGATTTTTGGCCAGGTGTGACAGGAAACGAGCATAGTGGTATTCGGATGAATAGGGTGGGGTCTGCTTCCAGGAGCGGTCGAAGGCCTGGATGGCGTGGAAAACTAGAGCCAGCCCGGCGGCGGTGCGGACGGCAAAATCGGTCAGATCGTGGCGCATCAGGGGGTGTTCATCCAGCTTATTGCCGAAGGCTGAGCGGCAGGCGGCCCGATAGGCGGATTCCAGGTGAGCCTTGCGGGCCAAGCCCATGGCGCCGATAGCGTTGGCCAGGCGCGAGACGGTCAGGTTCTCCAGTGTGTAATAGATTCCCAGCTCCGCCTCCCCGATCAGGAAAGCTTGCGCTGCGTCCATCTCGACCTCGCCGGTAGGTACCGCACGGGTGGCGCTCTTGGCCTTCAGCCGCCTGATCTGGAAGTTTAGCCGCCGTCTGCTTTCTGACTGGTGGCTATCGTCCAGCCGCGGCACCAGGAATAGGGCGAGGCCTTTGGGGCCGGACGGGGCGCCTTGCGGGCGGGCGGTCACAATGGCCAGGTCGGCCAGACCGGCGTTGCTGGCGAAGTATTTTTCTTGTCCGTACAACCGCCAGCCGCCGTCTTCTCGACGAGCCAGGGTGGTATTGGCGCCCAGGTCACTGCCGCCCTGGGTCTCAGTCATCCAGGTCGCCCCCCACAGGTCGCCAGAGAGCAACCCGGCCAGCCAGCTGGTGTGTTCGGGAGCATATTTGTGAATGGCATAGGCCGTCTGGTTGGTGACAATCAATGAGCAGTACAGACCTGGGTCCGCCAGCAGGTAGCCGTAGGCGTAGTGCAGGTGCCATGAGCCACCCTCGTATGGCGGGCGGTTGATAAAGGCCATCTCTTTCAGCAGACGGGCATGGGCAGGGAGCAAGCGAGCGCGGTCGATGCGTTCGCCCTGAGCGTCGTGCATCACAAGCACCGGCTGGGCGGCGCGGTCGATTTCAGCCGCCAGAGCGTAGGCTTCACCGCCTGCCAGCGCGCCGAAGCGCTCCAGGTCCATCGCATGATGCGGCAGGTCGGGCCAGTATTGCAGCAGGATGGCGCTCAAGTCTGGCTCGAGCAGCCAGTGGTTTTTGCCATAAGCATAGGATTGGTATTGCATAAATTCCCTCCTTGCGAAATTTCCTTTGCTTTGCTAGTTCGATCATACCTCAGAAAACAATAATTTAATGTGCGTAAATATGGGATAAGTGTCCCCATAAGCAGCCAAATCGCCCTTGAACTCGGCATGCTGAAGAGCGAGCCGGGGTGGGGGGAGACTGCCCACCTGACCAGGTTATATTCCCATCTACAGGATAGAACAATATCCCGCCATCCAGCCGGTGTGCTCGGCTGGATGATGTTCTATCATCTAAAGCACGATGGCAAGCACCCCGATCCTCCCGACCGATAATCTCTGGGAGACAGGAACAACGATGCAAACCAGCACCTATGAACCCCCACCTCTAGAAGTTAAATTGACCCTGGCTTTAGGCCTGACCGTGCTCAGCCCATACTACCGCAGTTTTGCCAATAGCCTGCACCTGGATGACGATGAGCGCGTCCTTGATTTTGGCTCCGGTTCGGGTATGTGCTCCCGGCATACTGCGGCCCGCTTGCAGCGCGGTGGGCGCCTCGATTGTGTAGATATTTCGAGCGCATGGCAGGTAGTCATTCGCAGGACCCTGCGGCGCTACGCCAACGTTGACTACTATCTCGGCCGAATCACCGAACTCGGCCTGCCTGATGCTGGCTACGATCTGATTGTCATTCATTTTGTCTTGCACGATATCCCCGCCCACGAACGTCCGGCGATCATCCAGGTCCTGGGGCGCAAGCTCAAGCCTGGGGGACGCCTGGTGCTGCGTGAGCCTCAGGGTGAGGGCTTAACCCCCCAAGAACTGGACCAGATCGCAGCTGCGGCCGGACTCCTGCAAACTGCCTTTACAGCCCATAAAACTGCAATTGGGGCAGTCTACGATATCTGCTACACGCAAAAAAGGATAAACCATGAAAACCTTTGCCCGCCAACACCCTGTATGGACCTTCCTGTTGATCAACTTTGCCTGGACATGGCTGTTCTGGCTGGCCGCGGTTCCCTACCGTGAGCAGTCCCTGCTGGTGATGGGCCTTGTTATGATCGGTGGTTTCGGACCAGCCATCGGCGGAGTCCTGACCCTCGGCTTTAAGAACAGTCTAACATTGAATCTGTCACCCAATAAGCTGGCAGTTATGGCTGGCGGCTCGCTGCTGATCTTGGGTTTGATGGTCCTGCGCTACATGGTAGGCAATGTCCCAAGCTTCAATACATTGGCTTCCGATCTGACCCTCAGCACACCGGTGGTAGCGACAGCCCTGGCTGCTAGCCTGGTCGGCGGCTGGGTATATTCCAGCGCCTTCTCGCGTCACCCGGATATCCGCACCCGGATGGCTTCGATCCTGCCCTGGCGGATGCCGCTGGGCTGGACCTTGCTGGCGGTGTTCTTTTACCCGGTCTTGATCCTGGTCGCCTGGGGATTGAGCGTCTTATTAGGCGCGCGGGTCGAATATCCCGGACTGTGGGGCCAGCCCTTGCTGGAGGTTTTGCCGCTTTATGCCCTGACCTTTGCACTTACACTCGTAGCCCAGGGCGGCAACGAGGAGCCCGGTTGGCGAGGTCTGATGCAGCCTGAGCTGCAAAAGCGCTTTAACCCGTTGGTGGCGGCAGTGTTTGTCTCGCTGGCCTGGTCGTTATGGCATCTACCGCTTTACTTGAACGGATTCTATCCCGGCGACCTGGCTGGTGGTATGCTGGGCGGCGGTGTTTTTCGAATATTTCTGGCGATTTTTCTGGCCTGGTTTTACAACCGCTCAGGGGGCAACCTGTTCCTGATGATGGTGCTGCACACTTCCTTCAACTGGATGGTGAATTTCTTGCCGACTTCCGATCTCGGTTTGCTGGTCCTCTGGTTGGTGGTTGTGGTTATTGTGGTGATAAAAGACAAAATGTACCGGAAGCTGCCAGAAAAGTACGGCCCAGGAGAAGAACAACCTTTGTCTCGGACCAGCACTGTCCGTCCTCAGAAAGGGTATTCGGGTTAGCTGAATTCATACACATCACAAAAAAAGTGCATATTCCCGTTTTTCAATTTTGCGGTGCCATTTACTGCACCAGCTTTACCGTGAGTTGAAAAGTGTTGGATGGTCAGTTTCCCAACGCCATCATTATTGATTTGCGCCAGCGTCTCGGCCAGAGTGTCTTTTCCCTGGATCAGCCTTTGCCGATGATGTTCCAGCAAACATCTTCCGTCACACTGTCCAGGATCATGGCGATATCACTTACTGCCAGGGCGATGCTCACATTTTGGACGAAAAGGTTTTTGGGCGAGTTGCTGCAGTCTTCACTGGCGGTGATCTTTGCCATTGGTTGCGCTCCTTGTTTTATCGAATTTGTTCCTGGTAGTCTTATTTTCGTTTTTTGCTTTTGGCGGATGCTTTTTCCAGGTTTTCCTGTACCCTGAAGGCCACAATTCGGGCGATTAAATCATATGGGATGGGCTGATCGAGCGGAAATTGAACCGAGCCTTTGGCGCCTTTGTAGGCACTTAGCTCGTCTTTGAATTTATCAATCCCGCTGGGGGTTGGGTAGAACCCGATATGCTTCTTAAAGGCAGCAAAATGCACTAAATTGCCTTCCAGCGTAAAAGTCGGGATTTGATAATTTATGGTCTCTTGCGCTTCCGGCGCGGCCGCCCGAATAATATTCCTGATTTGTTCTAAAATCTCCTGAACACCTGCCGGAAAACTGGCGATATAGGTATCGATTTTGTTGGGGGATTGATCGGTTGCCATTTTGTTATCTCCTTTTGCCTCAAGATTCCACCTGCAATTATACTTATTTAAGTTCACTTAAAAGCGACATTTTGGGTACAATTTAAGGGATTTATATGCTTGGCTGACGCCCCTACGATAAGGATAAAATCGGTCAATAGATTCGCATCTCTATCTAGGGCGACCGCTTCAGCAATTCCCAATCAGGGTTGTTAAAGGATTGAACATGGAAAAGAAATATTCGGTCAGTACCGAGGACGGTGAAATTGTATCGATTGAGGTCGATGGGGTGCAGTACAGCAACCCAGGAGAGATCTCCGACCCCGAAGATCGCGCCGAGATCGAGAAGCTGCTTGCCGGATCGATGGATTCAGGCTTTGGTGATGATTTTGACCGCCAGTTTGAAGCAGATTTTCGCCAGCTGGAAAGCCAGTCAGTGAAATTCCCGTCTCTGATTTTAGGGATCTTCCTCACGGTGGCAGTCATCATGCTGGTCATCGCCGCAATTTCGGGGGTCAGTGCGGCCCGCAAGCAGGCCCGCGAGGAAAGCACCTCGGGCCAGGTAGTGGATATGGTGCTGCGCAGCTACCGGGATGCCGAAACGCAGGCCATCAATGAATATTATTATCCGGTGGTTGAATTCAGCCTGCCCGACGCGTCGCGTCGTACTGTCCAGTTATCTGAAGGGAGCTGGCCGGCGGCTTACGCCAAAGGCGATGCTGTCACTGTCCTATACGACCCTCAGCGGCCAAATGATGCCCGTATCCAATCCACATCCAGCACGCTGCTGGCCTGGATACTGCCAGGCATCACCGGCCTGTTGGCGATCGCCTTTCTGGGGGCCACGTTCCTCGTCCACTGGATTACCAAACCCGAACCTACGTAGATCAAATGGAGCGCTTATATGTTGCTGGAAAACAAGAGGCCGTGATTTACGGGGCTGCAACGCTGGCTGATGTTGGCAATGTGGCCGCCTTTGTGGCCTCCGATCTGGCCCGCACCGTGACCGCCACTGAGGTCAATATATCCTGTGGTGCGATCATTGATTAATGAGCATATGTAAAAGACTTTTTTTGAAATTGATAGATTAATGACCTCTCCAGATCAGGCAATTTGGCGAAAAGGCTTGCGAGTACAGGTGCAACCAAATTAGAACAAATGTTTGACTAAAACGACCATTTTGGGTATAATTATCTTGTCCTATCGAATCCCAGACAGGGGCAGCAGTGCCGAATTGGAGGCCACGGGATGCAAAAAATCACAACTTTTTTAATGTTCGTCGGCCAGGCTGAAAAAGCCATGAACTTCTATATATCCATTTTCGAGCATTCTAGGATCACGCAGCTCAGGCGTTATGGGCCGGGCGAAGCGGGTGAAGAGGGCCAAGTCATGCATGCTACTTTCAACCTGGCTGGCCAGGATTTCATGTGCATTGATAGCAACGTCCAGCATGACTTCACCTTTACCCCGGCCATGTCGCTATATGTCAATTGTAAAAATGAGGCGGAAATTGACGCGCTTTTCGACAAGTTATCACAAGGCGGAGAAGTTCTCATGCCCTTGGAACGTTATCCTTTCAGTGATAAATTCGGCTGGTGCGCGGATCGATTTGGAGTCTCCTGGCAGCTAAACCTGGCCAAAACCTGACCAGGCACTATCTAATCTTGGAGGATGCATGACGGATCAAATTCAAGCGGAACATTTCACTAAGGCGTTATACCTGTTGCTCGATGAGGCTTTCGACAACGTGCACGGTATTTTCTTGGATAAAGGCACTTCGATGTTCGAAACCCTGGCGACAATCTCAGCCGAAGAAGCCTCGGTACCGGTGGGCGGCAAATGTGCCACCCTGGCTGCGCAGGTGAAGCACGTGGCTTTCTACCTGGATTTGACCGAGCGATCCGCACGCACAGGCGTAAATGAACAGGTCGATTGGGGCGAGATCTGGCGCACCACCAGCGCGGTCTCGCCTGACGAATGGGAGACATTAAAGGTGGAGCTGCGCAACAGCTATGAACGCATCATGGCGCTCATCCACGACATGCCTACCTGGACCAGCGAGCGAGAGATTGGTGGGGCAATTGCAACGATTGTCCACAGTGCATATCATTTGGGAGAGATCCGGCAGGCGCTTTGTGTGCTGAAGTAGTCTGCCGGTCTACCCAAATGGAGCTGAAGGTGGCAACTATCCACAGGAGGATCTTATGAACGGAGTACGGGTACTTGTAGGTACGCGCAAAGGCGCGTTCATTTTGACATCGGACGGAAAGCGAGCGAAATGGGACGTCAGCGGCCCGCACTTTCCAGGTTGGGAGATTTACCACTTGAAAGGATCGCCTGCCAACCCGGATCGGTTGTACGCTTCGCAGACCAGCGGCTGGTTCGGACAGGTAATCCAGATTTCCAACGACGGTGGCAAGACCTGGGAGACCGGCGGCAACGAATTTTCGTACCACGGCATTCCCGGCACGCACCAATGGTATGACGGCACACAACACCCCTGGGAATTCACGCGCGTTTGGTATCTTGAGCCATCTGCCAGCGATCCGGATACGATTTATGCGGGTGTGGAGGATGCAGCCCTGTTCCGCTCAAAAGACGGTGGGCAGAGCTGGCAGGAGCTAGCCGGGTTGCGGGAGGTCAAAGGACACTTGTGGCAGCCAGGCGCCGGTGGGTTGTGCCTGCACAATATCGTTCTGGATCCGAACGATCCCAACCGGATCTATATTGCCATCTCAGCTGCTGGAGCATTCCGGAGCAAAGACGGCGGCGAGACCTGGCAGCCGGCGAACAAGGGCCTGAGATCCAATGCTGAGCTGCCCGATGCCGATGTCGATGTCGGCCATTGTGTCCACAGCATTGCCATGCATCCCTCCCGTCCGGAGGTGCTGTTCATGCAAAAGCACTGGGATGTCATGCGCAGCGATAACGCCGGCGAGTCCTGGTACGAGGTCAGCGGCAACCTGCCATCCGATTTCGGATTTCCAATCGTTGTTCACGCCCACGAGCCAGACACCGTCTATGTTGTGCCGATCAAGAGCGACTCGGAACACTATCCCCCAGAAGGCAAACTACGAGTGTATCGAAGCAAGTCGGGCGGAAATGAGTGGGAAGCTTTGACGAAAGGGCTGCCGCAACAAGACTGCTATGTCAACGTGCTGCGCAGCGCCATGACAGTCGATACGCTCGATCCATGCGGCGTGTATTTCGGCACCACTGGCGGGCAGGTGTACGCCTCGGCAGACTCGGGCGACAGCTGGTCGCCTATTGTCCGTGATCTGCCTGCAGTCCTATCCGTCGAGGTCCAGGTATTGCCATGATCCGCGTCATTATCCCAACACATCTGTGGAGACTGGCTGGCACCAGCCGCGAGGTAGAACTTGAAGTTGAAGACCCTGCGACCGTCGGCGCAGTGTTGGATGCGTTGGAAACCCGTTATCCGATGCTGCGTGGGACGATCCGCGACCACAGCACGAAAGAACGACGGCCCTTCATCCGGTTCTTTGCCTGCGGGCAGGATTGGTCTCATGAGCCGGCGGATACCCAATTGCCCAGCGAAATTGTGTCAGGCGCGCTGCCACTGCGAATCGTGGGAGCCATGGCAGGCGGCTAAGAATCCGGCGCTCTGTCGTCGGATAGTTTCTACGCATCGTCCGGGCTAAGTCCCGGACGATGCGTAGATTCTAACCGAAAAGTGGTCTATGTGGTGGTGGTTGCACACGCAATCACCACCACACAAACCACATACCTTCCGACTTTTCAGATAGAGACGATAGAGACTTAACCCTGTTCATCCCCTGTGGTACCCTTAAATGTTGTAGAAGTCGTTTCCAATTTTTGTTCGGGCTATGCTCCGAAGAAATTGCGAACCACAAAAAATCTACAGGCTTTTATCGCGCCTATCCCTTGCCGCTTGACTGAACATCTGAACACCTATGTTATAATTAGACATATCCTTACCTGGGATAACGTGGAAACGCCGCCGTTCCTTGTGCTGGACAGGCGGCTTTCTTTATCGCACCTTCATTCTTTCGAGTTCAAATTTCGGTCCGCGAAAGGATGCACATATAAAGGGAGGCCTGACGATGATCGAGCGGGAAGTATCTTACCAGGTTGGAGATCAGGTAATCCATTGGAATTATGGTCTTGGAGAAATCATCCAATTGGATGAGAAAGCGCTATCCGGGCATACTGGCAGATATTACGTGGTCCAGATGCCTGATCTGACCTTGTGGGTTCCACTGAATAAAACTGGCGAGCAAAGCCTTCGTCTCCCTACCCCGGCTCGGGATTTCAAGAGACTCTTTCGGATCCTTGCCAGTCCTGGTGAAGCGCTCTCAACTGACCGCCATGCGCGCAAAGTCCAATTGATGGAGCGTTTGAAAGATGGCACGCTCGAATCGGTCTGCCGGGTGGTCCGTGATCTGGTCTGTCATAAGCGAACCAATAGCTTAAATGAAAACGATAATACGATGCTGGAGCGCGCCAGAAATTTTCTACTGAAGGAGTGGGGCGCGGTATTGTCTGTCCCGGTCCAGCAAGCCGAGCTTGAGCTGGGGAATTTGTTGGATTCAAGCGCAGCCTGAACTATACAGCCAGCGGCAGCAGGCCATGGCGTAAGGCCGTTGGCGAAAAGCCGCTACAGTTGGCGCCAGCCCCTGCAATTGGGCTGGCGTTTTTATTTTAATAATCGATATAAGATATTGGGCTACCTTACAAAATCCACTGGCGCCGGATTGCCGGCTAAGGCCTCGAGCCTGCCAAGAGCGTCTGCAAGAGATGTTCTGCTGAGCGAGTTGACCTGTTTCAAGGAGTGAGAAGGATAGATATATCTGCTTGAGGTTATAATCATGACACGCCGCGAGCGAGCAAGAAGGTCATGCAATTGTTTAGGTCCACCATTGAACGGAGGGTTTCAGGATGTCCGAAAGCGATGTCTTTGATCTGATCGCAATGGGCCGCTCCTCCATCGATCTGTATTCGAACGATATCGGCGTCCCTTTTGTGGAAATTAAGACCTTTTCAGCGTATGTTGGGGGCTCTTCGACCAACATTGCGGTAGGCGCACGCCGGCTGGGATTACGGACTGCGCTGCTGACCGGTCTGGGTGTAGATTTGACCGGCGATTTCATCCTGCATTTTTTGGAGCAAGTAGGGGTGGAGACCAAATTCATCCCTCGCAAACCTGGGGCGCGCAGCAGCGCAGTGCTGTTGGGGATCGAGCCTCCGGACCGCTACCCGCTTGTTTTTTACCGTGAAAATGCGGCTGACTCCCAGCTCAACATCGATGATGTTGCCGCCATGCCTATTCAGAAATGCCGGGTTTTTGAGTTTGCGGGCACGAACTTGAGCAGAGAACCCAGCCGTTCGGCAACGCTTTACGCTGTGGACCAAGCGCGGCGAGGAGAAGCGACGATCGTGATGGACATCGATTTTCGCGCCGATCAGTGGCATGACGCCCGGGCCTTCGGCCTAGCGGTGAGGTCAGTGCTGCCGCAGGTAGACATTATCCTGGCTACTGAGGAGGAGGTCAAGGCTGCCATGCTGGTCGAGGCCAGCCAGCTGCAGATTACATATTCACAAATCTCCGCTCCCGAGGTTGCAGGTGATCTGGATGCAGGCATCGAAGCCCTGCTTGAATACCAGCCTCGCCTGGTGGCTGTCAAACGAGGTTCAAAAGGCTGCAGCCTTTACCAACCTGGATCGGATCGGATAGATGTGCCTGGTTTTTCAGTGGAAGTGTTCAATGTTTTGGGGGCAGGTGATTCGTTTGCCAGCGGACTTATTTACGGATATATCCAGGGCTGGGACTGGTACCGGGCGGCCCGCCTGGCAAATGCCTGTGGAGCAATTGCTGTTACTCGGCACGCTTGTGCCAATCATATGCCCACCCTGCCCGAGGTTGAATCATTTATGGCGAGCGGATCCCGCAGCGGGCCGATGTAAAACCCCCGGCCTGGTTCAGAGATGTGACAGGAGGTAAGTATGAGACAGTACGAAGCTCGTTCGCTGGTTATTCATCCCGGAAATTCTGTTGATCCCAATGTCATTGTGGAAGTCCGGCCAGAGCAGGCGGGATGGGGGACAATTCACTTTCAGGCACGGCGGCTAGCCAAGAGCCAATCCTGGAGCTTTAAAACTGGCAGCAACGAGCTGGCGCTGGTTCTGTTAGGCGGCAGGCTGGAGATAGACTCCAACCGGGGTCATTGGACCGGGATTGGTGAGCGTCAAAACGTCTTCGCAGGACTGCCTTATGCCCTTTATCTGCCTCGCCAGACCACATTTTCAGTGCGAGCGCTCAGTGATTGTGAGTTTGCCGCTGCCTGGGCTCCTACAGAGAGCGATCATCCAGCGCGATTAATCAGCCCTTCCGAGATCCACGTTGAGATCCGGGGTGGTGACCATGCCACCCGGCAGATCAACAGCATCCTGCCGCCCGATTTCCCATGCGGGCGCCTGGTAGTGGTCGAGGTGTACACTCCTGGGGGTAATTGGTCCAGCTATCCTCCACATAAACATGACTTGCATAAGACAAACCCGGATGGGGCCATTCTGGAAGCCGACCTGGATGAAATTTATTATTACAAGATTGACCGACCGGAGGGCTACGCCCTCCAGTGGATTTATACCGATCCTGAATCGCCGCTTCACAAGGCTGGCTTTCCGATCGATACGACCGTTCACGCGCGCAACGACGACGTAGTACTCATACCGGAAGGCTACCATCCAGTTTCAAGCCCACCCGGCTACACCAGCTATTATCTGAATGTGTTGGCTGGCAGCGCCCAGAGCCTGGCATCCAGCGATGACCCGGCCTATGCCTGGGTGAAACATTCCTACCAGAACAAAGATCCGCGGGTACCGATCTACCCTGTTACCCAACACCCGGAATGAATGAGGATACACTTGCCAGGGACGAGACACCAATCTCTACCCCGATTACAGCCATTATCAGATCACCCATTGGGTCTTTGGGAAGCCCTGTGGTGGGGTGGTATGTGGTGGTGTTTTGCGGACGTAGCCCCGCAAAACACCACCTATTTAGCCTTTACAACAGAATATTCCCCAGAACCCCGCCACTTCTGTCAGGAAATAACTTATGAACGAAAAGAAAATTCGACGTTTGACCACCGCTCAGGCCTTGATCACATTTCTGACACGGCAATATTCAGAACGGGACGGGGTTGAACAGCCATTTTTTGCCGGCTGCTTTGGGATCTTCGGACATGGAAATGTAGCTGGTATCGGGCAGGCGCTGCAGCAAATCCCCGATTTTCGTTACATGCAGGCGCGCAACGAACAGGCGATGGTACATGCCGCGACCGCCTTTGCGAAGGTGAAGAATCGCCTGCAGACTCTGGCCTGCACGTCTTCGATAGGCCCAGGCGCTACAAATATGATCACAGGAGCAGCTACTGCCACGATCAATCGCCTGCCGGTGCTGCTTCTGCCGGGCGATATTTTTGCCCGGCGAAATGTCGCGCCTGTGTTGCAGCAGCTTGAAGCAGCCAGCAGCCAGGATATTTCGGTCAACGACTGCTTCAAACCGGTCAGCCGCTATTGGGACCGGATCAACCGTCCGGAGCAGTTGATCAGCTCCCTGCCGGAAGCCCTGCGGGTGCTTACTAGCCCGGCAGAGACGGGAGCGGTCACCCTGGCGCTGCCTCAAGACGTGCAGGCCGAAGCCTATGACTTCCCGGAAGCGTTTTTCCGCAGGCGGGTCTGGCATATCCGGCGGGATCGGCCGGATAGCCAATCCCTTGAGCAAGCTGCAGCCTGGATCCGAGAGAGCAAACGCCCATTAATGGTTGCCGGCGGAGGGGTGATCTATTCCGGGGCGGCCGAAACCCTGCGCGATTTTGTGGATCAAACCGGCATTCCGGTGGGTGAGACGATGGCGGGCAAAGGCAGCTTACGCTATGACCACCCGCTGTGCCTGGGTGGCATGGGTGTCACCGGGACCCTGGCTGCCAACCGCATCGCCCGAGATGCCGACCTGGTGATTGGGATTGGTACTCGCTACAGCGATTTCACGACAGCCTCTAAGACAGCCTTCCAAAACCCCCAAGTTCGGTTTGTAAACATCAATGTGGCCGAGTTTGACGGTTATAAACACCTGGCGCTGCCGGTCATCGGAGACGCCAGGGAGGCACTCGCAGAGCTGCTGGGCTTGCTGGAAGGCTACCGCAGCCCCGATGCTTATCGCCTGGAAGCAGCCCGTCTGCATGATGAGTGGGAAGCCGAGGTCGAACGCATCTACAGCATTCGCCACCAACCGCTGCCAAGTCAGGGCGAGCTAATCGGCTTGCTAAATGAGCTCTCGTCTCCGGATGGCATTCTGGTGAACGCGGCTGGCAGCATGCCTGGCGATCTGCACAAGCTGTGGCGCGCCCGCCACCCCAAGAATTTCCATCTGGAGTATGGCTATTCTTGCATGGGTTACGAAATTGCGGGTGGTTTAGGCGCCAAGATGGCTGCGCCTGATCGGGATGTGTATGTGATCGTTGGCGATGGCAGCTATCTGATGCTGTCTGCGGATTTAGCCACTGCCATACAGGAGGGGTACAAGCTGATCGTGATTTTGTGGGATAACGGCGGTTTCAAGAGCATTGGCTCGCTCAGTCGCTCGCTTGGGCAGGACGGATTTGGGACACGCTTCGTCCTTCCAAAGGATGGTGTGCTGACAGGTGATTCGGCGGGAGAGGCAGTTCAACCGCTGCAAATCGATTATCCTGCCAATGCTCGCAGTCTGGGGGCGGATGTGATTGAGTGCCATTCTTCGGACGATTACGCGGCTGCGATCAAAGCTGCCCGAGCAAGCGAGCGCACGACGGTCATCACAATTCGCAACGATCGCTATGAGTCTGTGCCGGGCTACGAGAGCTGGTGGGATGTGGAAGTGGCTGAGGTCAGCGAAATGCCAGCCGTGCAGGCCGCCCGGACGGAGTGGGAGGCCAGGCAAGCGGAGGAACGTTACTTCTTGTAAGGTTTGGCATTGGGCATCGCGGGTTGATCGTTCACAACCTGCCCCGCAAATGCATTCAGATGGTGTTGACAACCCAAGGAGGCTTCTATGACGAATGTTGAACGCTTAGAAAACTATATTAACGGCGGCTGGCGCTCATCGGCTGCGACCACATTTGTCGAAGTCCTGAACCCGGCTACGGCTGATGTTCTGGCACAAACACCTTTGTCGCCCCCCTCCGAAGTTGATGCAGCTGCTCAAGCTGCCCAAAAAGCGCTCGAAAGTTGGCGGCGCACTCCGGCGACCCAGCGGATCCAGTACTTGTTTCAACTGAAGACGCTGATGGAAGATCATATCGAGGACTTGATCTCGGATGATCACTATCGAAAACGGTAAAACCCTGGATGACGCCCGAGGTGAAATGCGTCGGGCGATCGAGAATGTTGAAGTCGCCTGCGGTATTCCGATGATGATGCAAGGAGGTTTTTCTGAAGATATCGCTCGTGGTATTGATGAATATATGATCCGGCAGCCGGTTGGGGTGGCAGCCTCGATATGCCCGTTTAATTTTCCGGGTATGATCCCGTTTTGGTACCTCCCTTATGCCCTGGCAACCGGCAATACGTTGATCGTCAAACCTTCGGAGCGAACACCCCTGACAATGATCAAGGCCTTCGAATTGCTGGAGCAAGCTGGCTTTCCGCCGGGAGTGGTTAACCTGGTCAACGGCGGACCTGAGACTGTCAATGCCATCCTGGACCATCCTCTGATTCAGGCGATCACTTTTGTGGGCTCTACGCCGGTTGCCAGGCATGTTTACAGTCGAGCTTCCGCCAATGGGAAGCGCGTCCAGGCTCAGGGCGGGGCCAAGAACCCGCTTATTATCCTGCCGGATGCCGATCCGGAGTTGACCTGCCGGATCGTCGTGGACAGCGTTTTTGGCAACGCGGGCCAGCGCTGCCTGGCTGCGGCGAATGTCGTCATGGTCGAAGGTGCTGAGGATATCTTTGGGCCGATTTTTGTCGAAGCCGCAGCAACCCGCAGAGTTGGCAACGGCCTGGAAGACGGGGTCCAGATGGGACCTGTCATCAGCTCTCAGAGCAAAACCCGGATCCAGGGTTTAATTCAGAAAGGTGTGGATGAAGGTGCCAATTTGCTCGTGGATGGGCGCAACCCAACGATCCCAGGCTATGAAAAGGGCTTTTTTATCCGTCCAACCGTCCTCGACGAGGTCCAGCCTGGCAGCACGCTTGCTACGACTGAAATCTTTGGCCCCGTTATGACGATGATCAAGCAGCGGAGCGTCGAGGATGCCATTCAGCTGGTCAACAGCGGCAAATACGGCAATATGGCCTGTATTTTTACCCGCAGCGGTGCAGCTGCGCGTCAGTTTCGCTACGAAGCCCAGGCAGGCAATATCGGCATCAACATCGGTGTGGCTGCTCCAATGGCTTTCTTCCCGTTCAGTGGATGGAAAGAAAGTTTTTTTGGGACCCTGCACGGGCAGGGCAACCACGCGGTCGAGTTTTTTACCCAAACAAAAGTGGTCGTGGAGCGCTGGTTCGACGAATGGTCGCGCCAGTTCTAAGCCAGTTCGGGCCGGTTAAAACAATCTGGACCTGAGTCTACTTGAAGCCAAGAGGTGAGAATATGATCAAAATTGCCAATGCTCCATGTTCGTGGGGGGCGCTGGAGTTCGACCTGGATGGGCAAGCGCCTGCTTACGTACAGGTGCTGAACGAGATTGCAGAAACGGGCTACGACGGAACTGAACTGGGGGATTGGGGCTTTATGCCCACCGATCCCAGGCAGCTATCCGAGGAAATTCACGGTCGTGGTCTCGTCTTACTGGGGGCCTTCATCCCGGTAAAGTTGAAAGATCCAGCGGCCCACCAGCCTGGGGTTGAGGCGGCAGTGCGCACCGCCCGATTGTTGTCTGTTGTTGAACGAGAGCAGCCTTTCATTATTTTGGCTGACGAGAACGGCTCGGTCAGTGAGCGCACTCGAAATGCTGGACGCGTCACCCCGCAAATGAGCCTGAGAGAAGCCGAATGGCAGATTTTTGCTGAAGGCGCTGCCCGTGTGGCTGAGGCCGTCAAGCAGGAAACCGGCTTGCGAACAGCTTTCCACCATCACTGCGCCGGCTATGTAGAAACGCCAGCGGAAATCGAGAAGCTTATGAGCCTGAGCGACCCCAACTTGCTCGGGTTGGTGTTCGACAGTGGTCATTACCGCTTTGGGGGAGGCGACCCGCTGGAAGGATTGCAAAAATATGGGAAGCGAGTTTGGCATTTCCATTTTAAAGATTACGATCCCAAAATCGGCAAGCGGGCCGAGCTGGAAGGGTGGGATTATTTCCAGTCGATAAACCACGGAATTTTTTGCGAATTGGGCCAGGGTGAAGTCAACTTCCCGGCGCTGCTGGAAGAGCTCCAAGCGCTTGATTATAACGGTTGGGGGGTGGTCGAGCAGGATATTCTGCCGGGCATGGGCAGCCCAAAAGAGTCGGCCAGGCGCAACCGGGAATACCTGCGATCACTCGGCTATTAAAATTGTAGGGATCGGCTATTAGAGCGATGCCCCCATAAACTGATCACTAAATCAAAACCAAATCTAGAATTTAGGACAAGAAAAGGCACCTATGGAAACAGAACAGGCTACCAAAATCGTTTCGGTCGGAATCATTGGCGCTGGCGGAATGGGCCGGCGCCATGCTGTGAATTTGCACCGTTTGATTGGAGGGGCGCGGGTTGCGGCCGTCTACGACCTGGATGGGGAGCGCGCCAGTCAGGCTGCCGAACAGTGTGGCCGCGCGGCAGTTATGGCCGACCCTATTGAGCTGATTGAAGACCAAAGCGTGGATGCCATCCTGATTGCATCACCGGATGATACCCATGCGAAACTGTCGCTGGCTTGCCTCAATGCCGGTAAACCAGTGCTCTGCGAGAAGCCGCTGGCGACCCGGGCCGAGGACGCAGTGAAAGTTCTGGACGCAGAAATGGCCCTCGGGCGCAAACTGATCTCTGTTGGTTTCATGCGCCGCTTCGATCCCCAGCATCTCGCCGTTAAAAATCTGGCTGCTTCAGGCCAGATCGGACGGCCCCTGTTGTTCAAAGGCGTTCATCGCAACGCGTCGGTCGCATTTGGCATCAGCGGCGAGACCATTCTGATCAACTCTGCAGGCCACGATTTTGACTCGGCGCGCTGGCTGCTGGGGCAGGAAGTGCAAGATGTGTACGTGCGCGGCTTGAAGTCGCGCCCGGCACTTCACCCGGATACGAGAGATCTTTTGTTTGTGGAGATGTCGTTGACCGGCAATTGCCTGGCAACGGCGGAGGTGTACGTCAACGCTGAATATGGATACGAGGTCTCTGCCGAACTCGTCTGCCAGAGCGGTACTGCTGTGACGATGCAGCCAGACCTGGCCCTGGTGCGGGCCAATGCGCAGAGAGGTTTTCCCGTACCGGGCGATTGGCTGTCCCGCTTCCAGGACGCTTATATCGCCGAGTTGCTGGATTGGGTCGATTCGATCCGGATGAGACAGCCATTCCAGGGCGCTGATGCCTGGGATGGTTATGTAACGATGATGGTGACCAGCGCTTGCATCCAGTCGCTGCAGAGCGGTGACATCGTGCCAATCCGCCTGCCGGAGAAGCCTGACCTGTATCGATCTGTTTGAGCGATCTAGCTGACCGGGTTAGTAAAACCGAACAGGCTCTGGCATTGTGCTTCTTAATCTTGAAGCGTGCTGACAGTGAATAAAGAAACAAAAAAACTGCACGCAGGTCGCGCCGCCCTGGAAAATCAATTCAGTTTAAGATTCGCCGCTAGTTTGCCCAAATAAATGGAAATTAAATACCAAACCTGAACGAGCCCGAGCAATCTACTTGGGCTCGTTCAATGCAAGCGCGCCCGAACAACGAACGGGGAGCGCTTATTCCCGTGGCCTCACCGCTCTATTTCGACCCAAAAAGCCTGGGCCAGTTCATAGCCGATGATCTGATCCTGGGAATTGATCTGCAGCCGAAAGGGCCCTTTGAATGGGGCGCAACTGGCCAAATGGAACGATTTGCCGGGCACAAGCCCCAGGCTGGCGATATAACGCAGCTTGTCCAAATCGTGGGTCCGGACCCGGCTGATGACACAATTCGAGCCGGAAGGGACTTCAACCAGAGGCTCGTCTTCTATAACAGGCATGATCAAATCTTTGGAGGGGATCGGCTCTCCATGCGGGCAGCGGGTGGGACGCCCGGTCATCTCAAACATTTTATCTTCTAATTCTTCATTGACCCCGCGTTCGAAGGCATCAGTTAGGCTGTGGGCGGATGCCCAATCGTACCCCATGATGCGAACCAGAAATACTTCTGCGATGCGATGGCGGCGCAGTGCTGGCATGGCAATCCGTTCTCCGGCCGGTGTCAGGCGGATCCCGCGGTATGGCTCGTGGGCAAGATAACCCCCGTCTACCAGGCGGCGGATCATCTTCGAAACAGCCTGAGCGGAGGTTTCGACAGTCTCGGCTAGGATTGAAAGCGGAACCTGGGCATAGTCTTGCTGTAGACGATAAACTTCAGCAGCATAGCGCTGCATGACACTACTGACATTCATATGATCTGGTGGGAGCTCCGATCGATCGTGTTCAACACAGTTGAAACTTAATCTCAAACCGATTTAGTTAATTTTTATCATACTATTCTAGATTAATCGCGCTGACTTAATTATACTATATCGAGAAAATGGGTGCAAATTGTCAACTCTTCGGAGTGTGCAAAAGTCAACATCTACACTATTTTAGTGCACCCTCTTTTCGGGGAGCACTCAAGCCTGTGAATAAAAACATCTTTCGCTAGCCCCCACTTTTTAGGAATATTTGGGTCATGCCCATGATTCCCTGGTTCCCAAAATCCTCTGTAGAGGAATGAATTTAAAGACTGTGGACAAATTTACAACACTCGAACCTGCTCCCATTATGATTATCCCCGGAGGAAATGTGTTTAAGTTCAGCCAGTTTATCTTTATCTTTATCTGTGTGCTTTCAATTCTCTTTTTATCTGCCTGTACCACCCAATCCACGGCAATAACATCTGCCAGTGGTGAACAGGCGAGTACAGATCACTCAGTCGGCACCGAGGCGCATAAAAGCCAGGCCGAAGGCGAATTGGTGATCTACTCGGGGCGATCAGAGCCGCTTATCCAGCCTGTGATCAATGCCTTTAAGACGGGCTACCCCAATGTTGAAATCCTGCTCAAGACGGGCAGCAACAGCGAGCTGGCAAATGCCCTGATGGAAGAGGCTGCTAACCCCCAGGCGGATATTTTTATTACCACTGAGCTGTTTACGATCCAGACGCTGGCACAGCGGGGCATTTGCCAATCTTACCTGCCTCAAAGAGCCGAGGCGTTACCTGAAGGGTTCATCGGTCCGGATCAAACCTGGGTTGGGTTGACGCGCCGGGCACGCGTCATTATCTATAATTCGGGGCTTGTCACGCCCGAAGAGCTGCCCAGCTCGATCTTTGATCTGACCGACCCGAAATGGAAAGGACAAATAGCCGCGACTGGTTCGACCAATGGCTCCATGCAGGCGCAAATTGCGGCGATGCGCCAGTTATTGGGCGAAAAGCCGACGGAAGAATGGCTGCAAGATTTGCTGGCCAATCAGGTGACATTCTTTGCGGGTCATACTGATGTCCGTAAGGCGGTCGGTGCCGGAGAGTTTAAGCTGGGGTTGGTGAATCACTATTATTTCTATCTACAGCAGGCTGAAGGTAGCCCGGTAGGGGTGATCTTCCCAGACCAGGAAGATGGGCAAATTGGGCTGATTACGAATGCCACCGCGGCCGCAATCCTGCGTGGCGCTTCTAATCCTGAAACAGCCCAGGCGTTCCTCGACTTTCTTATCTCGCCCGAGGGCCAGCAGCTGTTCGCAATGCTCAATTATGAGTACCCACTCCTGGCGGGAGTGCCACTACATCCTGCCGTCCAACCTCTGGATGGAATGCGGCTTGTTGATATCGATGTCGCTCGGGCAGCGTTGGAAGTTAAGGAGACCTTTGATTTGATGGAGAGAGTAGGATTGCCATAAATGCGCGCCATGTCTGTAAATATCCTTCGCCATGCAAGAAAGCCGATCAGTCCTTTCGGGCTGCCTTTTGCGGCACTGCTGGTGGCGATTTTTGTCGCCGTCCCACTGGGTTATATTTTGGTGCGCGCGGTAGGAGCAGAGGCTGCTGCCTGGCAACGGTTGCTGCAATCCCGGCTATGGCTGCTGCTCAAGAATACTCTCATGCTGGTGGCTATGGTGACCACTATCAGCACCATCATTGGGATTGGGACGGCCTGGCTGACGGAGCGCAGTGATCTGCCAGGGCGCAAGGTCTTCCGCTGGCTGCTGGCGCTGCCGCTTGCGATCCCAGCTTATATTGGAGGGATCGTCCACCTGGCGCTGATGCGCCCGAGGGGTGGTTTCATCCCAATGCTGTTGGAGAGCACATTTGGGATATCGTTGCCCGGTCTGAACACGCTGGGGTTCTGGGGTGCGGCTTTCATCCTGTCTATTTTCAGCTACCCTTATATCTATCTGTTAAGCGCGGCTGCCTTTCGTTCAATGGGCGCTTCCATTGAAGATGCCGCTCGCACCTTGGGTCGCTCTGCCAGGCAGACATTCTGGCAGGTGGTGCTGCCAGCACTGCGGCCGGGCCTGACTTCTGGGATGCTTCTGGTGGCGCTAGACGTCATGGCTGAGTACGGGACAGTCGCGCTGCTGCGCTACGAAACTTTCACTTCAGCCATTTTTGTACAGCTATCCGGGCGCTACGACCGTTCAGCTGCGGCAGTCTTGAGCGGCGTGCTGGTCGCTCTGGCGATCTTGGTCCTGTGGGCTGAGCTGCGCTCCCAGGGAAAGCAGCGCTTTGCCCAGGTGGAAAGCCACTGGCGACCGGCGCGAACGATCGCGTTGAGCAGGTGGCGTATTCCGGCATTTTGCCTCACTATGGGTGTTGTGTTCGTCAGCCTGCTGATGCCGGTTGTGGTGTTGGCTGTTTGGACTGTCCGGGCTCTTTTAGACCCCGAGGCGTTTGCCAGCGTGCTGCTCACCGGAACTCGGGGGTTCGGTTCATATATCTGGAACAGTTTGTGGAGTTCCGGGTTGGCTGCTTTTCTGGCAGTCTTGCTTTCGTTGCCGGTCGCCTTGTTTGCGGTTCGCCGTCCAAACCGTGTTTCGCAGTTCATCTCACGTTTCTGCCAGGTGGGGTATGCGATTCCGGGAGTGGTGATCGCATTGAGCTTGATATTTCTCGTCAATCGAACGCTGCCATTCTTATATGCGACACCATTGGTAGTAGTGATCGCCTATGTGCTCCGCCATCTGCCCCAGGCAGTGCGGGGGAGCGAATCGGCTTTAGGCCAAATTTCTCAGTCGCTGGAAGAAGCCGCACGGATACTCGGGCGGACTCCCATGCAAACATTTTTCAAGGTGACACTGCCCCTCGCCCGACCCGGATTGCTGGCAGGGGCGGCGTTGGTTTTCTTGACTTCCCTTAAGGAACTCCCCGCCACGCTCCTCTTAAGGCCAGCTGGTTTTGATACCCTGGCTGTGCGAGTGTGGATTTGGGCAGCCGATGGTTTTTACCTGCAGGCAGCACCTGCCGCGCTAATACTTGTGATCGTCTCGGCGATCCCACTCTCAATCCTATTGCGTAGGGAGAGGATTTATTCGTGATCAAGCTAGAAGTCCTTCAATTAACAAAAAAATACAATGGAGGCGGTTTCCCGGCTGTCAATAACATATCCTTTGCCCTTAATCATGGAGAAATCCTGGCTTTGGTTGGGCCCAGCGGCTGTGGCAAAACCACTATTTTGCGGTTAATCGCCGGCCTGGAAATTCCGGACTCAGGCGTGATTTATGTAAACTCTCGGGCTGTCGCCGGTGAAGGTGTATTTGTCCCGCCTGAGAATCGAGACGTCGGCATGGTTTTTCAAGAACACGCCCTGTTCCCGCATCTGACTGTGTTCGAAAACGTTGCTTTTGGATTGCGCAAGCAAAGTGAAGCTGACACCCAGAAAGCCGTGATGGAGTTTCTGAAGATGGTTGGTCTGCAAGCCCTGGTGAAACGTTATCCACACGAGCTGTCCGGAGGTGAACGCCAACGGGCTGCGCTGGTGCGGGCGCTTGCTCCGCAGCCAGTGCTGCTGCTGATGGATGAACCGTTCAGCAGCCTGGATGCGGATCTGCGTGTTCAGGTACGGGCGCAGGTTCGCAACATTCTCAAATCTATACATGCTACTGCCATTTTTGTCACCCACGATCAGGAAGAAGCGCTCTATATGGGCGATCGCCTGGCCGTTTTTCAAAATGGAACGATCGAACAAATCGGCCTACCGGAAGAGGTATTTCACGCTTCCAGGACTCAGTTCGTGGCGGAATTCATGGGAAACAGCGATTTTATCCCCGGTGAGATAAGCCCGGAGGGCGTCCGCTCCGCGCTTGGGATCGTCCCGCAACTGTCTGGTTTGCCACTCGACACAAAAGTGCAAATTGCGGTGCGCGCCGATGATGTCGATTTCAAGCCACACCCCCTCGGCAATGGAGTGATCGATGAGCGCATCTTTCGAGGAGCTTTTTATCTATACAGGTTGAAAATAGATACAGGACAATCCATTCATGCCCTAAAACCGCATACCGAATTTCTGCCGATTGGAGCTCGCATCCAAGTAGTGATCAGTGCGGAACACCCGCTTTCAATCTTTCGAGATGGATGTGCAGTCGTTTAGGGGCCAAACTCAGCGGCGGAAAGACCGGGCGAGACTGGATTGTCAGTACTATTGGCCTGCTTTTCAAATTCATCGTACTCCGCTGGGATCGGGATGCCAAAACGCTGGCAAAGGAGTTCTGACGTCATGATAGTCTTTTTCATCCAGCGCATATCCGGTATGAAACTGGACCATCCATTCTGGCGAGATACATTTAACGAGGTGCCCGTTCACTGAGCCACTCCCAGTCAATGATTCGTAGGGATAGGGAACACCGAAAATAAGCTTCCTGTCCAAATCGAAGGTGTAGGAGTGAAAGTCGATCTGGCGACCTTGATTATCTCCCATGACAAAGTTACAATCACGGGTGTCGTCCCGCAGCACATCTTGATAACCGCGTGCCTCGAGCAGCGCCCGTATCTGGGGCACATCTTTGTGCTCGACCGCTATATCCAGGTCGGAATGTGTCCGGGTTTGTTCACCGAGTAAGGCATCCACGCCCCAGCCTCCATCGATATAGACCGAGATGTTGTGTTCGGTCAGGAGACTGACAAATTCGATCACGTCCTCAGCGGCCATTTCGGCATTTTCAGTTTGCATAAACATAGTTTACCCTAACCCCCCCCCCATTTTTCAGCTCTACATTATTTCCCAAAGACCCGAGCGTGTCTTGTTTCAGGGTAAATCTGCTATACTTAAATTATTCTGCAAGATCTGACAGTGCCATCTACAAGTGGCAATTGGGGAGCAATGCCATTCGATTGCTGCCCGATCCGAACTGGATCGGAAAGTCTATGTCTGACCTGCTCTTGAAGACCAAATTCTCGATGCCTGTTGTTCGGAAAGATATGGTGGCGCGCTCTGGGCTGATCGAAAAGCTGAACAACTCACTCTGGCAGGCGCATGGCTTCGCTCGTAAATTAACCTTGATCTCGGCGCCAGCGGGCTTTGGAAAAACATCCCTTGTTGTAGATTGGTTGAACAACCTTGGACTGCAAGTTGTGTGGTTGTCCCTGGATCAAAACGACAATGATCCAGTGCGGTTTTTGGCCTACTTGATCGCGGGCCTTAATAAAATCGATATCAAAATCGGCCTGGCAGCCACAAAGATGCAGCAGTCTCCACAACCCCCGCCCGGCGAGACAATCATCACTTCTTTGATCAATGATCTGACCGAAATCTCCCAGCCTTTCATCCTGACGCTGGATGATTTCCATGCTATTCATAACCCGGCCATCTACCGGCAGGTCAGCTTTCTGTTGGAACACCAGCCAGAAAAGATGCTTCAGGTGATCCTGACCCGCGAAGATCCAATGCTGCCGATTTCTCGGTTGCGATCACGCGGGCAGCTATGTGAAATTCGATTGGCCGACCTGCGTTTCAGTTTGAATGAGGCGGCAGCTTTTTTGCAAAACATGGGCCTTGATCTAAATCAGGCTGACTTGAACATTTTGCAGAGGCGGACTGAAGGTTGGGTTACCGGTCTGCAACTGGCCGCTCTATCCATGCAAGGGTTTCCAGATCCGCATCAATTTATCCTGTCTTTTGTTGGGAGCAATCGTTTTATTCTAGATTACTTGTTCGATGAAGTCTTTTCACATCTGTCAACCAAAATACAAGATTTTTTAACTAAGACTTCGATACTTGACCGGCTGACCGCAGGGCTCTGCGATCAGGTCACTGAGAGTAAAGATAGCCGAGAGCAATTAGAGGCGCTGGATAGGGCGAATCTGTTTATCATACCTCTAGATCCGGCGCGGGAGTGGTATCGCTACCATCATCTTTTCAGGGATTTGCTGCGCCACCAGTTGGATCTTCAAAATGACATCTCGCTGGAAACACTTCATCAGCGGGCGAGCCTTTGGTTCGAGGCGGCGGGTGATCTAGATAATGCCGTTCGGCACGCCCTGACGGCCCAGAATTGGGACGTGGCGTGCAGGATGATTGGTCAAGCCAGCCAGGGGAAGTTGAAACGTGGAGAGACAGCGACTTTAATTGGCTGGTTGAGAGGTATCCCGAGGAAGGTCGTCTGTTCGCAGCCAGAGCTATGCATGACGTATGCCTGGGCACTGCTACTGGCAAGCCAGTTCGAGGATGCCGAACCAGTTCTGGAAAATGCTGAACAATTGGCTCAACCTAGTTCGCCGTATTTAGGACAGGTCGCGGCAGCCCAGGCTTATCTGGCGCGCGCCAGAGGGGAGGACCGGCGACACATTCGTAAGTCTCAACAGGCACTTTCCCTACTGGCAGAAGACGATTGGGTGTCTCGGGGCAACGTTGCGCTCAACTTGGGCCTGGCGTACTGGCACGAAGGAAGATTGGGTGAAGCTGAGCGGGCCTTGTTCGATGCGCAAGAAATTTCCGGACGGGTTGGGAATATCTTTGCCCTGCTGACAGCAAAGATTTTTCTTGCCCGAACACTGGCAACCCGCGGAAAACTCCGTCAGGCTGAACCCATGTTCAAAAAGGTAATTCGGGAGGGTGGCAATATCCCGATTTTGGCTCTGGCGCATTTTGACCTGAGCGCGATCTATTATGAGTGGAACCATTTGGGAGAGGCTCGAGGAGCACCTTGAGCGCGGGTTGGAGATGTGCATGCGCAGTGGGAATGCAGAGTTTCAAAATTCCGGGCATATCCAGCGCGTATTTCTTGCTCTGGCAAAAGGCGATGTGATCAGCGCGCAGGCGTCAATGGAAAAGTCCCATGCAATGGTGCATGATTTTGCTTCTGCCACGCGCTCTCGCAGCGCGGCTTGCCAGGTGCAGCTTGCATTGGCGTTGGGCGAATTAGAGAAGGCAGCCTATTGGGCAGAACAAATCACCGAAGCGGCGGATGCCAATTCGTTCTTCCGGTTTCTGGATCTGACAGGACCGCGACTACTGATCGCCAGGGGCGAGAAACAAGCTGCGGCGGAGAAATTGGATATAAGCTTCAAAACTGCCTCCTCTGCCGGCTGGGGATACGGTGTGATTGCCATTAAGATCCTGCAAGCACTGGCAGCTGATAGTCAGGCAGAAGCGCTTGATTTCCTGACGGATGCCCTGCGCCTGGGAGACCCAGAAGGTTTTCTTCGCAGCTACGCCGATGCAGGTGAACCAGTGAGACCTCTTCTTTACGAAGCGGCTGGGCGCGGCATCTTTCCTGAGAACATTGGTCAAATTCTTGCGGTTCTTGGGGAGCGAGACACTGCGTTTCGAGAAAATCAAGTCCGGCTGGTTGAACCATTGAGTGAGCGCGAGCTGGAAGTACTGCGCCTGGTCACGGCAGGCCTTTCGAATCGTGAGATAGCCAAGCAGCTCTTCATCAGCACCGGAACCGTTAAGACCCATGTCCACCATATTTGTGGCAAACTAAGGGTGCGAAATCGGGTAGAGGCAGCCATGCAAGCCAAAGAGCTTCACCTGTTGTAAAGCATTTCAGATCAGCACAAAAGTAAAGTGATGTGTTATTCAGCGGTGCGGCGCACTGCTGAATAACACATCACTTTTTTATATATACAAGAGGTTTATTCCCAAATCAACCCCCTGAATATACCCATTGGTAGATGACCTGGTTCATTGAAATTGGTAAAGTAAAGATGGAATTTGAGTATGAGTTTATTTGAAGTAAGGAGGATGTGATGACAACTCTATCTGGGATCGGGACTCAAACGAAGATCGGGGAACAAACTAGCGCAATACGATTCGCGCTGGGTGTGCTGCTCTCTGCGTTGGGTGGTGTATTGATTTTGCTGGCATTCCCGCCTTATGGGTTATGGCCGTTGGCCTGGTTCGGTCTGGTGCCCGTCTTGCTGGCGCAATATCGAATTTTGCCTGCCAAATGGACCAGCCTGGCACAGGCGATCCTGGCTCTGGTCTGGCTGGGGCCATTTCTGGCACGGCTTTTTGGCCCTGACATGGGACCATTCTTCCAATTCATGGGGGTCTGGATCGCCATCCTGAATTATTTTGTGTCCAGGGATCGCAGCTTTCATGAGCTGACAAAATATCGCTGGTTCATCCTGCAAGGCGTCTTCGCCTGGGTAGGCTTTGAGATGATCCGAGCTACATTTATCCCCGTAATTGCAACAAGCGGGTTTATTGGCTATACCCAGGCGACACAACCGTGGTTGATCCAGCCTATCTCGATTTTCAGCGTTTACGGGTTAAACCTGGTTATCATCCTGTGCAATTACGCGCTGGCCCAAGGCCTGATGACCTGGCTTGACCGGAGATGGTCAGCGGAAGATGTCGTTTTGGTGGACAGGAATGCATCCCGGCGCTGGCTGGTTGGGACGGCTATTGTTCTGGGAGCCTGGATCGGCATCAGCTTTGTCCTTCTCGAAACTGGATCCAAAGACATGCCCGAAGTTCGGGTCGCGAGCTTGCGCCCGAATTTCCCTCTGCCTGCCCATCAGGATACTGTAAACACTTCGCTGGTTCGCTTCGAAGCGTTCGTGAGCCAGGCGCTGGAGGCGGCTGCCCAGGGCGCACAGATCATCTTTACCCCAGAGATGATGTTCAACTTCGACCCACAGCTGGAATTTACCGATCAGTTTCGAGAGGTTGCGAAACAAACGGGTGCATATATTTTCATCGGCTATACAGTTGCGCAGGAAGGGCAGGATTGGCGCAACGAGGCTGTGCTGCTATCACCTGACGGACAGTTCTCGCAAGTCTACGGCAAGTACCATACCTGGATGATTGGTGAGCCGCCAACAGCTTCGGCTGGTGTATTCCCGGTCTTTGGCACATCGTTCGGGAAACTGGCAACCCTGATTTGCCACGATGCCAACTATACCGATGTGGCCCGCACCCTGGCAGCTAATGGTGCACAGCTCATTGCTGCTCCTTACCGTGAGTTTGGCGGGTTCGGTGAGCAGGCCTGGACCAACGCGCTGTTCCGGGCTGTTGAAAACCGTACGGCAGTAGTAATCAGCGGCGTGGCAACGGTCTCGGGCATCTTCAACCCGGATGGAAGCTTGGTGGCCCTGGACACGGACATTGCTGGCTCACGCATGACGCTGGTAGGCACCGTGACGCTGGGTGCCGGCAAGGCCCCCTATACTTCCTTAGGCGATGCGTTAGGCTGGATCTCCTTGGCTGCCTTCGTATATTTTATGATCTTCCAATCCGTGATCGAGCGGAGGGCCAGGAACACTGCATAGAAGTGATGGCAAAACACCCTAGAGGCATGCATACGCCTTTAAGGTTAAGAACGATTCGGGTATGCCTGGTGGATAAAAAACCAACATTTGTAATGAGAGGAAATTGAGATGAACAAGTCGAAGCTCGTCTGGGGGATCATCTGTCTGGTGATCGCTGGAGGGTTGGGTGTTGCTAATATCTGGCTGCCTTCCGAGAACCTGATGTTCCAGATCGGCGATAATAACCTGCCTTGGGTGCCGCCGGTTGTACTGGGTATTGTAGGGATTATCTTACTCGCTACTGCCGGCAGTAGCGAGGAAACGGTCTCCGAAGCTGGGCAATCCGAAATGGTCGTAGATCCAGAAAAAGCCGCACTGAATAAAAGGCTCGAATCGATTGCCTGGGGTCTGTTCCTTGTCATGCTGGGCGGGTTCATGTTCGTGCCAGATGAAACTGTTCAAGGTGGTTGGTGGTCAATAGGAGTCGGCCTGATCATGCTTGGGCTCAACGCAGCCCGCTACATCAACAAGTTGAGGATGAGCGGGTTTACCACTGTTCTGGGAATTCTCTCGGTTATCGGGGGTGGGCTGACCCTGGCTGGCCTGGAAGGCGCTGATGGGGCCATCCTGCTGATCGTTCTGGGCGCCTATCTGATCCTCAAGCCATGGTTCGAAAATCAGCAGCTTTTTGGGAAGGCCGAGCAGAGTCGGGCGTAAAACCAATACTGGAGCGGCGCGATTGAAAACAAATAACTGGAGATTGTTCTCGTCGCAGAGCAAAAAGTAACAAGAAGTTACGAATTAACACGGAGATGGAGATGCCAATCGTTGAGATTCGGGTCAAGGGTTGCCTAGATGAACATTGGGTTGAATGGTTCAACGGCTTCAACATCGCCCACATGAAGGCAGCAGAGACTGTCTTCACAGGGGAAGTGCGGGACCAATCTGAATTGTACGGCCTCATTGCCAAGCTTCGTGACCTGGGAGTGTCGCTCGTAGCGGTGAAGATTAGCGAGGGGCCAGAGAATACTTAGTCTCAATCCAAAATTCAGGGGTACGTAGTTGGAGGTGCGGGCAAATCGCCCAACCCTCCAACCACGTACATTTATTTCAACCAGGTGGCTCTGTCTGGCAGCTTTAACGCACTTCTACCAGCCAGCCGAATAGAAAACCAAGCAGAAGCACCGGGATCAGACAAAAGCCGGTTGCGGCCCAGCCTATCACGGATACCAGGCTGCCAAAAAGAATCGGTCCGATTACCATGCCGATGTTCTGGCCCAACATCAATACAGCCATGGCAATACCTGCCATGCGGGGATCTCGCATCACTTCTGGTGCGGCTGCAAATGTAGCGGTTGGGATGCTGCCAATCAAAAGACCCTGGACTATCATATATGCGACAAGCCCGGCCCCAGTCAGGTAAAATGGCAGCACTATGATAGCTGCTAGAGTCAAATAGCCGAATGAATAGACCCACTTGCGGGTCCCAAGCCGGTCAGAAACCCAGCCGGCTAGCGGTGCCGATAACAAAACAACAATCGAAGGGATATTCACAATGATAGCTGCGTCCGCCAGTGGGTAGCCACGGACGTCGGCCAGGAAAGTTGGCAGAAAGGTGCCCATGCCCAGAAATGTCAGGTTGAAACAAGCAAAGCTGGCAGCCAGCAACCAGCTGCTCCTATTCGCCATCGCTTTGCGGAGATTCAAGGCGGGCAGGCTGACCTGCCCTTGAGGCAGCACCGGGGGGCGGCGCATAAACAGCAAGAACAGGATGAAGGCGGACAGGGCCAGCCCGGCTGCCAACCACCAGACGGACTGCCAGCCCTGGGAAGCTGCCATGCGCGGGGCCAACACGGCAGCTGAGATCGCTCCTAGCGGCACCCAGGTTGCCCAGATACCCAATGGAGTGCCCTGGCGATCGGCGGGAAACCACATGGCAATAATCGCAGGCGCTGCGACAGCGATCAAGCCCAAGCCGATCCCTTCGATCACCCGGCTGGTCAGCAAGGCCAGGGCAGTTGTAGCAAACGCGCCTAGAGTGGAGCCAGCCACCAGACTGCCTACTGCGATCAGGACAGTTAGCTTTGGCCCGACGCGTTGCAAGATTAAACCGGTCGGCAGCGCCAGGATAACACCAGTCAGAGCAAAGACGGACATCAGCCCACCAGAGAGACTCAAACTCATCTGAAGTTTGTCCATTAACACGGGCAAGATGGGTGGTACTTTTTGCTGGTTGAACGCGGCTGCCACGCTTGCCAGATAGACGACGAACAGAATTACCCAGGCATACGGCTGTATTTTAGAGGCGGGTTTAATTGTGGTTTCTGGTTGCATTGATGTATTCTCTACTTTTGAATAAATACATAGTTACGAGCATTTGCGACAAACTCGCCGCAAATGCTCGTATATTTTACCGAATTTGAATGCGGATCAATACTTTCCGTATTCTTTCCCGGTTCGGATCATGGCGTGCAGGTTTTCCGGTTCGGCGTCGTCCAGAACGGCGCCGGTGGAAAGAATGTAGCCGCCATCGCCGGCGACATCATCGATCAGGCCTTTGGTGTAGTCTTCAACCTGCTGGGGGGTTCCGGCTTTCAGGATTGAAACAGGTACGTTGCCGCCGAAGCAAGCCCAACCAGTAAAACGTTTTTTAACCTCTTTCATATCCGTCTGATCGAAGATCCAGATCGTCTTGCCAGCGGGAATATCCGGATCTGCGATGATATCCAATCGTTGGTTGTAGCCGCCTTCGACGAACAGGTAAGGCACAACGCCCTCCTCGATCAGGCCCAGCACGACCGCTTTGAGAGTAGGCCAGTAGAACGTTTTAAAATCTTTGTTGGACATAAATCCATCAGCGCCTTTATGCAGTGGAATAAAGGCGACCGGATTCTTGTTGGTAGTGGCTGAACGAATGCCCATTTCGATAGCAATCGGTACGAAGCGATCCAGGGCCGCCAGGAGCTTATTGGGCCGGCGGAACATATCCAGCATAATCGCCCGCGTGCCGCGGATCGTATCCCCCAGCGTGTCGAAGGGAGCCTTGGTAAAGCCGCCAATCAGGGGCGGAATGCCCAGAGTACTGATAGTGGCTCCATCGATCGCCAGTGCTGCCCCAATCCATTCCATCGCCAGGCGACCAGCTTCCAGCAGTTTCTGGAAAGATTCCTGGACCGGCGGGATGCCCACCGGAACCATAAAGCCACCCAGGAAAGGCAGCTCTAGAATATCGGTCATCGGGGCGAGCATGTTCCAGGGCCCCAGGGCGCCGAAAATGCGCGGCAGGTACTGGCGCATGAAGAAGTTCGATGGATCTTTGATCAAATCATCGTATTCCTCGGCTTGCATGTATTCAGCTTCCACGCACTGGTATGGCGAGCTGGACGGCACGCCGTGCCCGGGCCAATGATAGAGCTTGTAATCGAGCAGCTCGAATACTTTACCGGGGCCATAGATGGGGGCGCTGGCCAGCGAATTGGGAAGGAAGTCGGCGTGATATTTCTTCAATGCATAGCCGAGTTTATCGTAGTCATACATGGCCTCTTCGGGCGTCACGCCCGCATAGGCGAAAGGATAAAAGCCCGTGTTGGGAGCGACCGGAATGCGTGTGGGCTTTTTCAGTTGAACGACATCCTTGACCATCTGGACGCGTTCCTGATACGCCTGTTTGGCTTCAGGACTCGCGAACTCGACTCCTTCAGCTTGGATCCAGGCGGCAAAGCGGGATTCCATCTTCTCGGCAGGGTTCATCTTTTGCCAGTTTTCGGCTGTCATATTTGCACTCCTTGTATTTCCAGGTTCATCCATTGCGATTGGTAAGGCTCCTCAACTGCGTAACGTGATCGATTTTCCAGAAGGTAGAGAGAAGCTTGCAGATGGTGGTGGGCGTGTTAGTTTCCTACTACCCAATCTTTGGCGAGGTTGACGGCAGCCATGGCATCCCGGCCGTAGGCGTCGGCGCCGGCGTACTGGCGGATCTGCTCGTCGATCTGCCCGCCGCCGATCATGACCTTAACGTCGCTCAGGCCGGCAGCCTTGATGGCCTGGACGGTGGCTTTCATCGGGTCGTAAGCCAGGGTCAGGAAACCGCTCAGGCCGACGATCTTGGCGCCGGTCTGCTGGACGGCCTCGACGAATTTGGCCGGGGGCACGTCCACCCCCAGGTCGGTGACTTCGAAGCCGTTGATGTCGAGCATGAAAGCGACGATGTCCTTGGCAATGTCGTGGATGTCGCCTTCGACGGTGCCGATGACGACTTTACCGAGTTTCTTTCGAGCGGCCTCCTCCGCCAGGCGAGGCTTGATCTCGACAGAGATCTGGTTGAGCATCTCGCCGGCCAGGATCAGCTCGGGGATAAAGCAGTCGCCGGACTCGAAACGCTGGCCGATGATCTCCATGGCCTGGCGGCAGGCTTCGAGAACGTCGAGGGGGTCGGTGCCGGCATCCAGCATCTGGGTGGTGATCTGGAGAGCGTCTTCCTCGCGCATCTCAGTGATGGCATCAATCAGTTTTTGGGACATATACTCAACTCCTTTGTTTGTTGATGGCTGGTTTATCGTCAGCGGGATAATCAAAAATCCCTTTACGGGAGGCTCGGATGTAATTCAAACAATGAGCATCCTGACCTAAGATCAATTGGCTGGCCAGAATTGCGGCCTGGATCTCGCGATCCAGTGGATCGAGAATTGCACTGTCCAGGCCGGCCTGGATGGCCAGGCTGAGAAAATAACGGTTGACAAGTGAGCGCGCCGGGAGACCAAAAGAAATGTTGCTCAACCCGATTGTCAGATGGGCTTCGGGGTGTTCGGCCTTGACACGGCGCATAGTTTCAAAGGCGATCATGGCGCTCTGGTTGTTGGTGGATAGTGTCATGGCAAGCGGATCGACATAGACGTGCGAGTCGGGCACGCCAGCAGACTGAGTTTCGGCGAGCACTTTTTGGACCACTTCAAAACGTTTTTCAGCCGATTCGGGGATCTTCTTTTCATCCATCGCCAGCGCGATCACCTGGCAGCCGTGTTCTGCAACCAGCGGGAGGATCCCGCTCAGGCGCTGCGATTCGCCACTGATAGAATTGATCATTGGGGTTTTGTGTACTGCCTGAATGGCGATTTTAAGAGCTCTAGGGTTGGCACTATCCAGGCAAAGGGGGGTATCTACCACGGATTGAATATTTTCGATCAGCCAGATCAGATCGTCCGGTTCCTGGTCAGGATGGGTACCAGCGTTCACATCCAGCCAGCTGGCGCCGGCTTCAGCCTGGCGGAGCGCCAGGTCTTTGATGTATCCTGCATCTCGCTCGGCTATGGCGCGTCCCACTCTTTTTCGAGTGCCGTTAATTTTTTCTCCGATGATTTTCATATTCACTCTCCGAATTGATTTTGGGTGTTTTCTTACTTTGGGAACAACATGCCGAGAGCAAACTGGCGCTTAAACTTAGGGTAAGTGGTTAGCTCATTATAGCGAGTGCCTGCGGCAATATCCTGGGCGCGCTGGCGGGCGATTTTCGACAGCAATATCCACTTGGCTCCAATCGCAGCCGCGTTGCCAACCTGCCGGTAGTTGGCATTTGGCAAATCGGGGAACAGGCCCATGGCAATGGCATTGTTGATGTTAAGATACGAGCCGAAGGCGCCGGCGATGATCACTTCTTTGATGTCGTCTGGACGGATGCCGGTCACCTCCATCAGGACATTCATCCCAGCCTGGATAGCGCCTTTGGCCAGCTGAATTTCATTGATATCCTGCTGGTCGATGACGATATCCCGCCCGGTGCCGCTCTTTTTGGCCGGAACGAGCAGGTATTCAGGTCCGTTTCTTCCCTCCCGGATCCCGTCTTTGTCACGCTGGAACCGCCCGTGCGCGTTGATGAAACCCGATTGGTACAACCCTGCCACGGTATCGATGATCCCAGAACCACACAGACCAACTGCAGGGGCATTAGCGATCGTTACCAGCTCCAATTTATGGGCGGATATACGGACTTTTTCAATTGCGCCAGTGGCGGCGCGCATGCCATCGCTAATGTGGGCGCCTTCAAAGGCAGGACCTGAAGCGCACGAAGCAGATGAAAGGAAAGTCTGGCCGGGCACACGCAAGGCGATCTCTGAATTGGTGCCGATATCGATCCCCAGGGTCACTTTGTCGGCTCGGTCCAACTCGCTGGCGAGAATCATGGCAACATGATCTGCGCCCACAAACCCCCCGATGCAGGCTGGGATATGGACATATGCTCCAGGCGCCGCTCCCAGATCTAAGCGATCGGCCCGCACATCGATGGCTGTGCTTATGGCGGGCACATAGGGAGCGGTTGCCAGCTGATGAACAGGCAAGCGGAGCAGCAGGTGGATCATGGCGGTATTGCCCACAATACAGATCTCCGCAACCTGGCTGCGGTTTGCACCGGCTGCATTGACCAGCTCGCCCAGGAGTTCGTTCAAACTTTCGCGTACTTTAGTAGCTAAAACCAGGTCCCCTTGCGGTTTGCGGTGGGCGTGGCTGAGGCGGGAGATCACGTCTTCTCCGTAGCCGATTTGCGGGTTGGGCGCTCCAGCCGTGGCCAGATCTTTGCCAGTTGCCAGATCGACGAGGTAGGCGGCCAGTTTGGTGGTGCCCAGATCGACGGCAAACCCAAGCGGGGGGCAACCTATGGGAGCCAAACCAACGATTTCACTGCCACGCAAATATACGTTCACCTGCCAATTGTTATCGCGCAGGATTTTGGAAGAGAAACGGGCCACCTGGAGCCCTGCCCAGATATCTCTGAGGCCTTGTTCTTCGGCCAGCCCATCCAGGATCCGGGATATGTCTGAACGGGTGTCCTCCAGCGAGGGTTTTGCCAGGGACAGTGAAACGACCTGGATTAACGGGTCAGGCTCAATATTCCTCAGAATGCTGCCGGTTTGGAGGACCTGGCCCGTGATCAGGGAGCCCCTGGGGATATGTATTTTGACGTCACTCTGGATTTGGCTGCAACATGCCAGACGCACCCCGTTGTTTCGCTCAATTTCAGTCAGGATGAACTCTTCGTCATCATTTGGGGGAGTAACTTGGCCAAATAATATAACAACCTGGCATTGACCGCAGCTTCCCTCGCCACCGCAATCCGAGGTCAGGTCAATTCCAGCCTGGCGAGCAGCTTCGAGCAGATTCGTGCCAGCCTGAACCCGGACATGCTTACCTATAGGCTGAAATTGGACATCAAAAAGTTCTGGTTCTCCCATTCAAGGGTTCTCCGGGGAAGGCTAAAAAATCTTATAAATATGGTTGGCGATAGTCGGAGTTGTACTCCAACTATCGCCAACCATAAATTGATTACGCACTTTCAGTGTTTCCGTTCTCGTGAGTGTTGTTCGAAAAGAACAGGGTGTTGCCGGTCGAAGTGGTAGTTGTTTTGAAATCAGCGTATGTGATCACATGGCCCGGTTGGGCGACCAAAATCTCTTCGTCCCAGGGGCCAAAAATCAATTTGCGGATCAGTGCGTCTGAGCCAATAATTTCTTCATAAGCCAGATTGAACTTAGCGGCCGTCTGGCGGGTGTATTGGCGATAACGGTCTTGATCTTTTTGACCGGTGTCGATGTAAACCAGACGGGTATAGTGCTTGAGCATGATGCGCATGATCCGGTCGGCGCGCTCTTGCCCGTATTGATCCACCATGCGTTTGTAATCCTCAAAGGGCGTATCGCTGACCTCGATCCACCCTTTGGTCAGATAGTAGGTGCCGGGAGCTTTCTTCGCCTGCTGGTCGTAAGCATCTTTGGAGCCCAAAAAGATGGCGATACAGTCATCCACGCGCGGCACGACCAGGGTGCAGTTTCTGGCCTGCAGGCCGACGATTGCCAGCGAGCATAACCCGTATCCCAGGATCAGGGTGTCAAAATCTTCGCAGGAGGCATCGATTGCATCCTGTAAGGTTTGTTTTAAGGACTGGGGGATGAGGTGGAGGCCAAAATCGAGCGTCTGGTAGCGAACTCCCGCAGGCATGATCGGCAGCATTTCTTCGATCACTGTCGCGCAAGCGATAATTTTGGTTCTCGCCGGGTCTATCGGAAGATTTGACATTAATGGACCGCTTTCAATAAGAGAGTTTGATAATTGGCGGATATACAGAATTCTGGACCCATTTGCTTGTTTGAATGTCGCAAAACCAAATCCCAAAAACTTATACACTTATATAGGGAAGTTGCCAAATATAGTGTATACTTATACAAGGAAGTTGTCAAGAGGCTTGACTCTTCGAGCAAAGTGTACATAATGCAACTGGAACCATTTTTTTGATAAGCACAGGACCTGCAGCGAGCAACTATGATCCAGGGCACCCATGATTCGCCCCCATCTGACGATCGCATAGATCCCAACGATCGCATAGATCGCGATCTATATGAACCTGCGTACGCGCAACTTGCCCACATCTTGCGGAAGCAGATCGCAGGAGGCACCTACCGTCCCGGCGACCAGCTTCCATCCGAAGCACAACTCTGCCGTCGCTATGGAATCAGCCCAATGACGGTCCGCCGGTCGATCAATTTACTCGCCGATCAGGGCGTTGTAGATGCGCAGCAGGGCCGCGGCACTTTTGTCAAACCGCTTGAACTCGGCACAGCAATCTTTGACCTTCAAGAACTGCACGATCTTTTTAGCAATAGCAAAGATGCCGATATTAAATTGTTGGATACCCGAGTGGTGTCGGCGGATGAGCGCACGGCTCGCAAGCTAAATATAACCATCGGCGACCCAACGATCTATATCCGCCGACTGTTCAGCAAATCATCGAAACCCATTTTTTATCATCGCGCATACCTGGTCTATGACCCTACCCGACCGATCGTTGAAGCCGAACTGGATGTCACATCGCTGCAGGGTCTATTTGCCAGCGCAGACAACACGATCCTTAAACGCGGAGAACTGACGATTGAAACCACGTTGCTGAACGAAGAGGAATCCAAGATATTGGAAATTCCTATGCCGGCGGCCGCGTTTTATCTGGCCCACTTGTTTTATGATTTCAATAATTGCCCCATAAGCTGGGGATGGTTTATCTTTCGCGGCGATCAACTGCGGTTCAGTACCCAGGTGGGGATCAATGAATAAGGGTCTTTGCCAAATGCTGGACAAAGAGAAAATCCTGGCGTCTCCGCATCATTGAAGTGCTGCTGTTAGATAATTTATCTGTGCAATACATCGGAATGAGACCTATGACAGACCCTATGGACAATAAAAACGAGCGCGCCAGACTGGTATCAAATATCTCGGACTTGCGGGAGCAGGAGGCTCTGACCCTGGTAAAAGAGAGGGTCGAGAGGGGAGAGAACCCGCTCCTGATCGTTGATGATTGCCAGGAAGGCCTGCGGCAGGTTGGAGAGCGCTACGAACAGCGTGAATACTATCTGTCCGGGCTCATCATGGCAGGCGAAATATTTCGGGAAGTGATGGAAATCTTACAGCCCGTCATTCAGCTGAAGTTTGATAACAGCGAAAATGGAACCATCTTGTTAGGCACAGTGCGGGGAGACATCCACGATATTGGCAAGAACAGCCTGAGCATGCTGCTAACCAGCTATGGATTTACAGTAGTCGATCTGGGGGTGGATGTTCCACAGGCAGAATTCCTGTTGAAAGCTCTCCAGGTCAAGCCAGATATTATCGGTCTTTCGGGTTTACTGACTAGCTCATTCGACCCGATGCGCGAGACGATCCAATTGATCCGCAATTCAGGGGAGCGCGAAGTATCCATGCTGCCTATTATCATCGGTGGAAACCAGCTTAACGAACAGGTTTGCCAGTATGTAGGTGCGAATTATTGGGTGACAGACGCCATGAGCGGTGTCCGGCTGTGCCAGAAACTTATGGACCACCATCCATCCCGGGCTGTTTAGTGCAGGCAGGCGGGCATTACGAGCCTACCATTCTTCTATCTAATGAACACGCTCAGATCGTAAAAAAAAACTGCGTGACCGGCAGAGCAAGCTGCGGCCACGCAGAGGAAAACAATTCGATCAATCAACCATTGAGCCCGGCCAAGTCGAAATCGGTCGGGCTCAATTTGCTGTTAATTTCCGACAAACGGGAAGTAGAGCCGGTTGCGGTTGATGATGTCAGGGTAAGCTACAACCAGAGGTTCCTGGTTCACTACATCCCCAATAGCAAACACGGAGCCAACATCGCCCTCGTTCAGATAGAAGATCGGGATGTCGATGATGGTTGTTGCACAGTTCGTGTTGGGAGCAGCGATCTTCAGGTCGTAAGCGCCGGCGGGTAAATTCAGATAAGGAGAGACACCCTTGTAGGGGACGCTCGTTAAGCCGCCGACCACGCTGCCAGCATCGGTGCAGATATCCACTTCAGTGTCCATCGGGAGAGCTGCGAAGGGAGCCAGGTGAGCGACCCGCAGGTTGGCGCCGCTCATGGGAGCGGTGTTGTCGTCGAGCATGGGGAACAGCTCCAGGGGCTGCAGGCTGCCATTGCCGATGGCGGCCAGGGTGTAATCGGTCGCCGGACTGAGGTTCACAGTACCGCTGATGGCGACGGTCGAACTGCCAGTGGGGATGATTTCGATGAACTGATCACTGGGCTCGAAGTCGAGGTAACCGGTGAGGTCGCCAAACTGGAAGTCAGTCAGGGCGTCTGCGCCGTTCACGCGGACGGTCACGGAGGTGCCGGCCAGGGTGTTGGCGAAGGGAGCAAAGTGGGCGACATTAACCCGAGCGGCCGGGGAGAGGGTCAGTCCGGTGCCAGTAGCGATCTGCAGGGGCTGGTTGGCAATATCGCCGATGGCGAAGACATCATAGACGCCGCCTTCCGCCAGGCGAACGGAGGGGATGTCGAGGAAGACCGTGCTGCAGGTGTCGTCGGGAGCGGCGATCATTAAGTCGTAATCGCCGGCTGCCAGATTGAGGTAAGCTGTGACGGCCTTGTAGGGTACGTCATCCAGGAAAACTGCCCCGGCATCGGTGCAGATATCCACTTCAGTGTCCATCGGGAGAGCTGCGAAGGGAGCCAGGTGAGCGACCCGCAGGTTGGCGCCGCTCATGGGAGCGGTGTTGTCGTCGAGCATGGGGAACAGCTCCAGGGGCTGCAGGCTGCCATTGCCGATGGCGGCCAGGGTGTAATCGGTCGCCGGACTGAGGTTCACAGTACCGCTGATGGCGACGGTCGAACTGCCAGTGGGGATGATTTCGATGAACTGATCACTGGGCTCGAAGTCGAGGTAACCGGTGAGGTCGCCAAACTGGAAGTCAGTCAGGGCGTCTGCGCCGTTCACGCGGACGGTCACGGAGGTGCCGGCCAGGGTGTTGGCGAAGGGAGCAAAGTGGGCGACATTAACCCGAGCGGCCGGGGAGAGGGTCAGTCCGGTGCCAGTAGCGATCTGCAGGGGCTGGTTGGCAATATCGCCGATGGCGAAGACATCATAGACGCCGCCTTCCGCCAGGCGAACGGAGGGGATGTCGAGGAAGACCGTGCTGCAGGTGTCGTCGGGAGCGGCGATCATTAAGTCGTAATCGCCGGCTGCCAGATTGAGGTAAGCTGTGACAGCCTTGTAGGGTACGTCATCCAGGAAAACTGCCCCGGCATCGGTGCAGATATCCACTTCAGTGTCCATTGGGAGAGCCGCGAAGGGAGCCAGGTGAGCGACCCGCAGGTTGGCGCCGCTCATGGGAGCGGTGTTGTCGTCGAGCATAGGGAACAGCTCCAGGGGCTGCAGGCTGCCATTGCCGATGGCGGCCAGGGTGTAATCGGTATCAGCAGCGAGCGTAAAGGTGTCACTGATCGCAACGGTCGAGCTGCCGGTGGGGATGATTTCGATGAATGTATTGCCAGGAGCTAGAGATAAATAATTTGTGATGTCGCCGAAACGAAAGTCCGTAAGAGCATTTGCGCCATTCACGCGCACAGTCACGGAGGTGCCGGGCAGGGTATCAGCGAAGGAGGCAAAATGTGCCACCTTGACGCGTGGATCTGCGTTCGTGGCGTTCGGAGCCTGAGCCCAGGCCGAACCTCCAACTACCAATACCGCCATTACCAAACCAGCTAACAAAAATAGTGTGCCTAATAATTTAAGTTTCATCTTCCATCCTTTCGGTCTAGAGCATTTTGCCGCTGGATTGCGGCAAAATGTATACTTTGTGTAAATAATATTATTACATAATGTTTGATTAATGTATATAATATCTATACATCTCTAATTGAACATTAATCTTTGTCGGCTAATTCTGAGAGGTTTCAAAGTTTGTTCTTGGCTTACACACAGCTTAAATATTTAAATTGAGGTCAGCAACCGGTTGTTTTACTGTAGATCGATCGAATAAATCAGACGCTTGAACGGCGAAAGACTCCAGCTTCTTTCTGCGAATTGCCTGGCACCATACAATAGCCGTTTGCCCTTTATTCGGACTCGGATAGGGGCTAAGTAGAAGCTGCTCTCTTGCAGTCGTGAATATCGTCCGTCATGTCCCCCTCATAATTTGTATCGCGTTCCAGATGATGCTGAAGATTATCACCATACGCCTGGAAACAGGCGGTAGCGCACCTGCCGGGCATAATCACGGTAGCCTGCTAATTCAGCCTGCAAGGTTTGATCTTCCAGACGGGTGCGGATCACCAGTGTCAGGCTGATGAACGCGACCGGTAGGAAAGCCCAGGAAGAGTCCAGGAAGAAGGGTGTCGCCAGATAGGTGAGCAAGGCTCCAGCATAACCGGGGTGGCGCATCCAGCGATATGGGCCGCTCGATACTACCCGGTGGCCGCGCTCTCTCTGAATGCGGACCATACCAGAGAAGAAGCGATTTTCAATCAGTGCATAAGACCCAAGGGCGTATCCTGCCAGGATGATGAGTAGGGCGAACAGTTTGAGCGGCAAATTGAAGGTGGGCGACCAGTCAAACAGCATATCCAGGCCGGCTACCAGCGGGATCAAACCGCCGCCTAACCCGACCAAAGGAGCCAGGAGTTTATCCCAGGATTTAGCGTCTGCATGCTGGAGAAAACGGGCGCGTTCAGCCATCAGATCGGGGTGGCGGCGGGCAGCCAGCGCCCGGCTGATGGCGAAGCCCAGGATGCTCAGGATGGCATAGACCCAGGCTTCCCACCAGCCCCAGCGCCAGGAGATCAACAATGGTAGGAAAGGTATCCCTACGATGAAGACCAGCATTTGGGCAATGGCTCGCGGGGGTATAGACCTGGGTTGAGCGTTCAATTTTCAAGCCTTAGGCGTGGTTAAGCTCGGAGTACGGGTTCAGGCAGTGTAGGAAACAAACCAAAATGAGTTGTAAATTTAGTATAGCATAAGGCGGTAGTTGCCAGCCTGTCTCAAACAGGCATTTGAAAAGTAGAAATTTAGGAGGTAGGGGGAGATAATCTTTACCACCCACCCTTGCCTCCTTGTTCTCCAGGATACTATCCCGGTCTATTGTTTTCAGAGGCGCGCGTCTACTGCTGACGTAGAGTCGTCGCAGGCTACCCCGAGTTTCTAGTCTGCAAAGGTAAGGTTGGGGTTGCGTTATGGGGGAGAGTGAAGGCTCCGATGGGCCTGTCAAAAAAATGACTTGATACTTTTGGGGCGAAATATGCGCCAATAGCTTCAAAGCTGGTTATTGGCAGGGATTTACTCTTGGACATAATCCACCTGGAGGAAGGAAACTCTAGTTCATCTTGACGAACAACTAAGTGATCTGTCATTATGAATTTGATGGATGTTTGTGGGCGTACATCGCCCACAAACATCCATCTAAACTCCTTGACTGAGTACTAAGCAGATACAAGGCTTGTTTCGTAAAGGTGAATTTATAATCAACGTAACCCGCACAATCCTATCCAATGTTCTTGTCATCGGTTCCGGTGCAGCCGGCCTGCGAGCTGCAATTGCTGCCCACACTGTCCTGGCTGCAGGCGATTACACCGGACGCGAAATCATGTATACTCTGAATGAAAAAGCTGCTGATCTGGAAATCCCAGTGTATGAACACCAATATATTTCAAGGCTCCTGGTTGAAGATGGGATTTGCTTTGGCGCGTTTGGTTTTGATATCACTACTGATCAGCGTACGATCTTTCTGGCTGATGCAGTCATTCTGGCTGCGGGAGGCCACACTCGTCTATGGCGGCGAAGCTCATCTCGCCGTGATGAGAACACCGGGGATGGCATGAATCTGGCCTTGCAAGCTGGAATTCCCCTGGTGGATATGGAGCTGGTCCAATTCCATACCACCGGCATGCTCACACCAGAAGATTGGCCAGGCACCTTGGTGACTTAAGCCGTGCGTGGAGAAGGAGGCGTCCTGCTCAATCAAGATGGCGAACGCTTTATGAAGCGATCTGATCCACAAAGGATGGAACTGTCGACTCGCGACCGGGTTGCACTGGCGATCGATACAGAGATCATCGAAGGCCGGGCGAGTTCCAAAGGCGGTGTACTTCTGGGTATCAGCCACCGCGATAAGGGATATATCTTGGAGAAATTACCACGCATGTATCGACAGTTTCTGGAAGCCCAAATGGTTGATTTCTCCAGCCAGGCAATGGAAGTAGCCCCAACCTCTCATTATTCGATGGGCGGAGTCGTTGTCGATCCAGAAGGTACTTCTACAACTATCCAAGGCGTCTTTGCGGCGGGTGAAGTGACCAGTGGTTTGCACGGCGCGAATCGTCTGGGCGGCAACTCACTGGCTGAAACAGTAGTGTTTGGACGACGGGCGGCTGAAGCCGCCTCTGTTTACTCACAGGGTCTGACCATGATCTCTTGATCGAAGCAGGCCATCCAAGCGGCCCATGATTATCTGGATCGTTTGATCCATGATGGGAACGAGCTGACTCGCCCCTTACAACGTGCCCTGCGCGAGGCTATGTGGAAGAATTGTGGTGTAGTACGCACTGAAAAGGCTATGCTGCAAGGGCTGGCGAAAATCCATGAAATGCAAGCCATGCTTGCTGACGTAGATGTACGGCCGAACGCAGAAGGTTACAAGGACTTGGCTATTGCTCTGGATTTGCGCGCCTCACTGGTTGTGGCTGAAGCAACAATTCTATCTGCCATGCAGCGACGCGAAAGCCGGGGCGCTCACCAACGCTACGATTTCCCTGAGCTGGATCCAAAAATGAGGGTAAATTTCAGAGTCCGTTTAGATGAGGAAGATAAATTACAGGTCGAGAGCGTGCCGGTACCTGCAGTACCTGCTGAGTTGGTTCAATGGACCCAGGAGGAAGAAGAATTGTCTCTCAAGGGACGCCTGTTGGAGTAGTTGTTCGGTATTGTTTGTACCTGAATGTGCGCGGGTCGCCGGCTGTCAGGCCATCAGGTGAAGAACGCATCTGCCTGCTGGATACTTTGATAGATCTGCCAGGCCAAATCGGGACCCCAACGCCGGGCGATGACTGGCACGGCCTGAGTTATGCCGTCCAGGAAGTTGCCCCTCCCCAGGCGGCGCAGATCTGCCAGTAGTTGGCAGGCGCGGGATGGGTCGAGCTCCAACCAGGCTGCGGCGATATTACTGATGGCGCGGCCACACTCGCGAATCCCGTCCAGCTTGGGAGCCAGGTGGGTCGCCTCTTCCAACACCTGCCTGGCAGGAACTGGCAGCACCGGGAGCAAGATCCTTTGCACGTCCAATAACGCTTCGATGCGCTGAGTTTGTGAGGCCTCGGCGCGCGCTGCTTGCAAAGCGCGCTCAAAGACCGCAGCTGCGCGCGGGTCTTTTTGGGTTTGCCAGAACTGGCCCAGGCGGGCGAGCGCATTGGTAAGCGCCACAGAACCGCCTGGCGTCGTAGAAGCCATCTGCCAGGCCTGTTCCCAGGCGTCAGCGGCAGGCTGGTCTTCCAATACGGATGCCAGTTCTACCTTTCCCAGCACCTGCAGGTCGGGGGCAACCAGGGCCTGGTTCAGCTTGCGCGCCAGATCAGGTCGCCGGGGCGCCAGGGCACGGATAGCTTCCAACAGCAGAAAATCGAATCGCTCAACCTGTTCCCGCAGGGCAAGGATATCCTCTACAATGGGCTCAGCCTGCTCAGGCGGCGCATAAGCTGCCACTGCCGCCAGGGCGCGCCCACGCTGTGAAAGATCCTTGATCTTTTGGGTAAGTGCCATTGCATCTTCCAGGTGCTCAGAAGCAAGACTGGCTGCCATATCTGCCAACACACGATCGCTGAAATAAGCGCCTTTGTAGATCGCCCCCCGAAATCGAGGCTACTTCCCGGAAGGAAGCAGCCGCTGTGCGGCCTTGCTCTGCCAGCCAGGCGCGGTATAAAGATGGCAGGTCGGCGCCACTAACTGCTTCATTTTGGGCTCGTTTTTCCAGTTCTACAGCCTGGTCTTCCTGACCGAGCTTGCGACGCAGGTCCGCCAGGGCGAGTAAGACCTGTCCAAGATAGCCACCCTGGGCCTGCTCGCTGGCTGCTTCGGCCTGGTCCAGGATCTGCCCGGCCCGCCCGGCATCTTGAGCGAGGATCGCACGCGCCAGCGCCAGCAAAGCTCTGGCATGGAAACCTTTGTGGTCAACCGGTGGGGCTTCCAGGGCCTGCAAAGCGCTCTCCAGCTGGAACGCAGATACTTCAGGCGCGGCAGCTTCCATTGGTGTGCCGGACTGGGCTTCGGATTGCCGCTCGCTGAGGTAACCGCGAGTATGCTCACTGAAGGCCAGCTGCATACCCGTGTCGCCAATCTGGCTGGACAGCTGTTCGGCTTCGCTAAATATGGCAGGGCCGCGCGTGTCGCCGGCCCGGACCAGCCAATAGGCTACGTCAGCCAGGGCACGTGCCTTGGCTCCCAGGGTATCAAAAGTGTTTTGATCCTGGACCCAACGGGCTTCAAGTGAGGTCTGAGAAGCCATGTTGGCGCTGCTTAAGAAATCACGCGTCCCTTCATCCAGCTCAACCAGTATTGCCCGGGCTGTCTCAATCGCCTGGGTGAAGTCAGCCTGGGCAGCCTGCACCTCCGTCGGCAGCTGCCAGAAAGCCAGCTCGGCTAACAATCGAGCGCGCTGGTCAGTACCAGGCAGTTGGATGGCGGTCTGGCGGGCAAGGCTGTATGCGTGGCGGGCCTGGTCTGTTTGCTTCTCGGCTGCGTAGCGGGAGCCCAGCCGAACCCACAGGAGGGCGGTAAAGTAGGCCTCGTCACCCTGGACGGGCAGGCTGGCAGCAATCGCGGCGGCGTGCTGCTGGTTATCAGCATCCCCAGTGTCCAGCAGCCCAAAAGCCACATTGACCAACCCTTCCACGCCCGCCTCACCTCCAGTTCGGGCCAGGTTGTGGGCTCGCTTCCATTGGCCGTTGCGGGCCAGCTGGCGGAGCAGGTCAGGGCGGGCGGCCTTTACACTGGAAACCAGGGTAGCCGAAACCAGACCGCAGCGAACAAGCTCGGGCAGGCCAGCTGGTGCGCCCATTTCCAGCGCGGCGGCAATAGCTTCCGCCAGGTCATTACTGAAAAGATAATCGGATTGGGTCCGCAACCGGCGCGCCATCCGCACTTGCGGGGAGATCGACTGGAACAGCCGCGGAAAATAATCGCGCCCGGCACCACGGAGGTGATAGGTCAGGGTCTCCAGGGGATAATCGTCATCCAGGAGAGCGAGGTCGGGATTCCTTTCGAGATAGTAATTGACAATTTTGCGGTGAAATTCGGCTGCATCCAGCCAGAAATCCCCTGGCAGGTCAGGATCCAAAAGAAAGGCTGTAAATGCGCTGTGGTACGGCCGGTAAGTGCGCTGGCTGGGCGAGAGAGAGTCGTCGAAATCCAATAGACCAGTCAAGCTCTCGAGTGCCTGGCGCACCTGGGAGCCGCTCAAATTGCTAAAAGCGATGAGTTGGGATTCGGTGAGCGCCTGACGCGATACAGCCAGCAGCCCAAGTAAGGGTGCGTAGGTGGACTGCCATTTTTCGATATCGGTTTGTACCAGGGCAACCAGACTCAGACGGTAAAGCTCGGCCATTTTTTTAGTAAATGACGCCAGCTTCAGCGTGCTTTGGCTTTCGCCTAATGCCTGCCACAGCTTCTTAAGTTCCTCGGGTCCGGAATTTTTTATCCCTTCTAACAGGGTGGTTATATACAAGAAATTGCCTTCGCTGAAGCTCAGCACTGCCTGGATAAAATCAGGGCGAGAGATACCAGCAGCCTGGAGGGTGCTCTCCAGGTTCGAGCCGTGTAGAACGCGTTCCAGATAGAGGCGGCAGTCTGCCAGATTTTGCTCGCTTTGCCCGTCCAGGATAAACAAGCGTCCCCGGTCTGGCGGGAGCAGGTCACGGGCTTCGACCAGGGCCCTGCCGGGAGCGCTGGTGAGCAGCAGGCGCAAGCCGTGGATGTGACCCAGATGGGCTGCCAGCAAATGAATGGCAGGAGGGGTGGGATATCCGTAAGCTTCATCTAACCCGTCGATCACCAGGGTGACCGGCCCTTGCCCGCGTGCGACCTGGGCTTCCAGAGGTTGAACCACCAGGCGCAGGAACTCGTCTTCTACCGGTGAGTCGACAAAATTTTCGATCGTCGCGCCAACCAGCTTTGCCCCACTTTTGACTTCTCCAGCGATATTGAAAGTGACATTGACTTGCGGTAGATCACGGACAGCCTCGACCAGGTCAGCGCCAAACTGGTTGGTGATCTGGCTGGACAGAGCCTGAATAAACAGCCTGGGGTTGCGCTGATGCAAAGATTGGGCGTCAATAAAGTGGTGCAGGCAAGCGCTCGTTGTGACCAGTTGGGCCGCAAAAGCTGTTTTGCCGATACCGCGCTCACCGGTCAGCAAAAAATAGCTGCCCTGTCCAGATTCCAAAAAGCTGGAGAACTCCTTTTCCAGCCATTCTCGGCCGGTGAAATTGCTTGCCGGAGTGACGACCGCCCCAGTCAGGTGCGATTGATCAGACATAGGCATCTCCAACCTCCTGAATCACTTGTGGATTGTCCGACTCGGTAGCCAGGATATAACGCGCCAGAACAGTATCAAGGGCTGTGCGATCGATCAAGGCTTTATTGATTATTCCCTGGATCAGTGGCTGTTTATCTTCGGGGAAGAGATCTGCCGCCCGCAGAACCTCGCCAGCCAGACGGCATGCGAGAAGCGGAATGAAAGACGGATCTGGGAGGAAAACGCGGGTGCCTTTGTCCAGTTTCTGGTGGGGCTTAAAGCCAGGGTTATAAGCACAAAGCTCTTCGAAAGATGCTCCCAACTCGCCGGCTAGATCAAGCAACGTGTTCGCGGCTTGCAGAGAATCCCGCAGCGGCACTTTGGTGGGAGAACGGTCTCGGTGATCGTAAGTGTCGTTCACAATGTGGAATGGGGCGAAGAGCGGCTCGGATGGGCTGGCGCTGAATCGCTCGATCAGTTCGCTCAAGGATAATCCTGCCGGATGCCAGGTGCGGGCACGCATGGTGTTGACTCGAGCGGTCGCCCAGGCGCAGAAAATGGAATCTTGAATGTTGTGGGCGCTCATTAAGGCATTTAAACTGGTTGAGTTCTTTACCTCGCCGACCATGATTAGTTCAGCTTCGGCCAGATTGAGCCAGGTGGTATACATGTACCCGGCAAAACCATCTGGAGCCTTCAAAGCCTCCTTATGGCATTTCTGTAAATCGGCTTCCTCACCCAAACAGTGGTAAGCCAGCGCCAGGGCAGTCAGACGGCGCTTATGCTCACCCCATTGATCCGTTTTATTACGCTCCGGGTATAATTCGCTGGCGCTTTGTACGGCAGCCGACCGCATCTGATCCAGCTCCTGGCGAGCGCCGGGAATTTTAGCCCGCGCGGCTAAAGCCAGACGAGCAATGGACAATGCCTCGGTGAAATCAACCCCACCGCGTGATAAGGCCGATTCGGCCAGCTGGCGCATTGTTTTGAGCGTCCACTTGGGATTGGGATGGCGCAGAACAGCGTCGCTCAACAGGTGTAAAGACAAGTTGCGGTATTGCACGTACCGGTTGGCAGAATGGATGCGCAGGTATTTTTCAAAGAGCCACTCTTCTTCGGGGTGTTGAACTGCATACGCAACCAGCGGCAGTCCGTCCTGGTTGGCCAGGAATTCCGGTACGGTGTGACCCTCCTGGCTGAGGGCATGCAGCATGCCCTCGCTGAGAAATTCGCTGGCGGTATTGAGATGTTCGCTAATCATAAATTCGTTGGCTGACTGCCCGCCGGCGCGCTTGAGTATCTCCTCGACCTCATCTTTTACCGGGACTCTGCCCGGTAAGGGGGGCAATCCACCTAAGGGCTCTCCCCATGCGGTCGCAACCCGTTGGGCCAGGACTTCCAGAGGCCAGATAAACGGCTGGCTGGATACGACCTGGTCGTGCAGCTGGCGGGCTTGCTCAGGCTTTTTTTCGGCAGCCAGCCAGGCGATCAGCAGGACGGCAACCTTTTCCCAGAAAGGCCCCACATTTTTGAGCATATTGAGCTGTCGTAGGGCTTCGTCCATCTGCGCCATCTCGGCCAGTTCGAATATTCTGGCAGGACGCTGGTTTCCCTGGTGGAAATCATACAGCCCCAGAGAGGCGCGTATTACCATTGGCAGAGCTTGCTGGCCCTGCCGTCCAAGTGCCACTTGCATGCCCATTTCCAGTTGACGCTGCAGCTGGCTGAAATCCTTAACCTTTACCTGATGCCGCTTTTGATAATCTGGGCCGGTCACCAGACGCACCAGGCGGGCAGCCTCCAGATGACTGGTGGTTTCAATAGTTGCCAGGCTGGCTGCGGCCAGATGGGTGGATAGGTAGCGGTAGGCGTAGTCGTCCCACTGGCTGTAATTTGGTTTACCATTTGGACTGCCCCAGTAATGGTCGGCGATGGCGGCGTTGGGAATCCAGGCGTTAATATGGAAGCTTTTATTCTGTTTATCTTCCAGTAAGAAGTCGGTAAAGGATTTATGGAAGGGACGGTAGGGGCCGTTGGCCTGATCTCCATCCAGGTATTGCATGCAAGCCGATAGCGTGGGTGTAATATCCTCGCCGCGGATATTCTCCAGGATAGTTCGCTTAATCCCATCGGCCTGGCTGACAGCAATCAGGCCCAGCAGGGGCGAAAATTCATCTCCCCAGCGTTTTAACAAGCCAGCGCCCAGTTCACGGGTCAGACTCTCGTGATAATAACCCGTCATGCCGGAAGGGAATTTGAACTCTTCTGCCAGTGGGTCCTGGTAGCTGCCTTTTTTCAAGTCGCCTACTACCAGGTCGGCATACAGGAAGATACCCTCGGCGGCTCCAGCCACTTTGTCGGCCAGGCGGCTGCGATCTGGTTCAGCCATCCAATCCAGCTGGTTGAAGGCATACCGCTGCACGTCGCCCTGGCTGGCGGTGGCATCATCTCCAAGGTCGATCGGATTGACTCCAAAGAAGTATTTGAGCAAGCGCTCGTCCGGACGCAGGGTAGCCAGGAAGCGCACCTGTTTGGGCAGGTCTTTGAGGGTGTTGAGCAGGTCGAGAATGGTAAACTTCTCCCTCTCTGCTTCCTGAGGACGATCGGCGGTGAGGGCGTACGTGGCTGCCTCATCGAGCGAGTCGACCAGCAGCAGCATGGGCTGCTTATGGCCCATTTGGTAAAGCTGCACCAGTGGATCGTGCAGCAGCCGGAAAAAGCTGGTTTCATCCCCAAAGTCCCCAAGCTGCAGATTGTTGATATTCACATTTTTGGCGTCCACCTGCGCGCCGGCAGACACTTGCTCGATGCGCTGGGTGGCTTCCAATCGGACCAGTTCAGGTAGGGATTTTGTGAACGCCTCATTAAACTGTTTTATGGATACTGAGAGCTGATTGTGGAGGTTAATGGACAGATTTTTAGGGGTGATACTGCCACCGCCAGCCTGGCAAAAATGGACGCCGCGCACCTGATTGCGTAATCTTTGCAGCCGATCCTGATCTTTGGGATTGTCCGGCGGCGGACCGAAATTTGCCAGCCAGGCAGACAACATACTTTTGCCTGTGCCTGGATCGCCGGTGATCAATAGCAGACGCTCTGAGGTGTTTTCGTACCAATCCAAGATCCGGGGCAGCAGCCATTTTCGGCCCGTAAATTTATCGATATTGGCAGCAATTTTCTCTGGCAGCTGGATAGTCATCGTTTCACCCTTTCGCCTTTATAAAAAGCAAGCACTCCTGTACCGGGCGCACTCAAAGTTTGTAGATTAGGTGTTCGGTTTGTGCGGCGTCAGCCGCACAAACCGAACACCAAAATTATTTTTCTACAACATTTGAGTACACTCTCCTGTACCTTTAACGAGAGATGGATCGATATTCCGATACAGCTGGGGATCTGGAATCGGGCGGCCCATAGGGTCTATGCGGGTCATGCCGAGGTGGATGCGCCTGTAGTTCTCCACGAACCCCACTGATTCATTGAGTGTATGAGAACTACCTATAGTTTATCATTTAACTCCGCAATAGACTCGATCAGGTTCCCAGGTTGTCAAAAAAAATCTTGCAGCTGATCATATCTGCATTTGGGATATGCCCATGAGTGCCTAAATTACTTCACCCTGTGGGTGGCCTGCCCACCTCACTCAATGACACGCACGTCATGGGTGTCCTTCAGGGTTTTCTGGGATAGTTCGACTGGAATTCTTAATACCCAAATTGTTGCCAAGGCGGGATTTTTCGAGTATTGTTTAACCAAGTTGAATGGTTCTATAGAATAGGGGTTTGGAGGGTCTAGATATGAGCGACGTATATGAACGCCTGGCGCAATTTTTGGACGAGTTGCCCGCTGGTTACCCGCGCACAGAGAGCGGGGTAGAATTAAAGATTTTAAACATGCTTTTTACACCGGATGAAGCGGAATTGTTCATGAAGCTGAGCCTGATTGGGGAAGAACCGCGAGTGGTTGCCCACCGGGCAAAACAGCCAGTCGAAAAGGTCAGCCAGCAGTTGGCCGAAATGGAAAAGAAAGGGCTGGTGTATGCGACCCAAAAACTGGGCAAATCCCCAGAATACAATGCCCAGCAATTTGTAGTCGGCTTTTGGGAGGGGCAGGTTAACCGCCTGAATCGAGACCTTGTGGACGCGATCGAAGAGTATTTGCCCAGTTTTGTCGATCTCGATCTCTGGCAAAAAGCCCCGCAGCTTCGGACAATCCCGGTCAGGGAGAGCATTCCGTTACAGACCGAAGCAATGCCGTATGAAATCGCGGAGGAAATTGTGCGCAGCCGGACCACAATTGCTGTGGCGAACTGCATTTGTCGCCAGGAAATGCAGATTGCCGGGCAGGGCTGCACAAAGCCGCACGAGACCTGTATGACTTTTGGAGGGGCGGCGGAACATTACGTACGAACTGGGAGAGGGCGCAGAGTCTCCCAGGACGAGGCCCTCACGATCCTCGCTCTGGCAGATCAGGCTGGGCTGGTGCTTCAACCAGGCAATGCCAAAAGGCCAGCATTTATTTGCGCTTGCTGCGGCTGCTGCTGCGGGATCCTGCGCAACGTAAAAAAACACCCACAGCCTGCCAATATAGTCTCCAGCCCTTACATGGCCGTACATACAGTAGAGATCTGTTCAGGATGTGGCACCTGTGTCGAACGCTGCCAAATGGATGCCATCACCCTTCCGAATGGAACTGCGGAATTGAACCAGGCGCGCTGTATTGGATGTGGATTATGCGTCAGCACCTGCGAAACCGGAGCACTAACTTTGGAGCGGAAGCCTGAAAATGAACAGCGCCCGATTCCTAAAAATGTGGTGACAGCCAATCTTGAACTGGCCCAGGCGCGCGGCAAGTTGGGTAAAAAACAGCTGGCTAGCATGCTGATCCAATCAAAAAAGGACCGGCTGGCTGCCAGAAAGTAAGCTGGACATGTAAGTATCTTTTTTAAAGGTGCTTGAATTTGAAATGAATGATCAGCAGCGCTTCAGTATCTTGTTCGAACCGATTAACATCGGGCCGGTAGTTGCTCCTAACCGTTTTTATCAGGTGCCCCATTGTAATGGACTGGGGTACCGTATGCCGCGCGCCCTGGCTGCGATGCGGGGAGTCAAAGCTGAAGGCGGCTGGGGAGTGGTTTGTACGGAAGAGGTTGAAATCCATCACAGCAGCGATCTTACCCCGTACATTGAGGGGCGATTGTGGGATGACAGAGATATCCCGGCGCTGCGGCTGATGGTTGAGGCAGTCCACGCGCAAGGCTCCCTAGCGGGGATTGAGCTAAACCACAGCGGAGTGAACACGGCCAACTGGTATTCCCGGGCTACCCCGCTTGGGCCGCGCTCGATGGGGGTCTTGCACACCGATCCAGTTCAAACCCGGCGGATGGATAAAGAGGATATCCGCCAATTCCGACGCTGGCATCGTAATGCTGCATTGCTCGCGAAGAAGGCTGGTTTTGATTTGATCTACTGCTATGCCGGTCATGGGTTGTCCCTGGCGATGCAGTTTCTCTCACGACGTTTCAACGACCGCGTAGATGAGTACGGCGGCAGCCTGGAGAACCGGGCCCGTTTACTGCGCGAGCTGATCGAAGATACGAAAAGTGCGGTTGGTGATTCCTGCGCAGTGGCTGTCCGCCTGGCAGTTGATGAACTGCTGGGCGAGGAAGGCATCACCAGCCAGGGTGAGGGCTACGATGTCGTCGCTATGCTGGCAGAAATGCCAGATTTATGGGATGTGAATCTCAGCGGTTGGAGCAATGATTCGGCTTCCTCGCGCTTCGAGAAGGAGGGCTTTCAGGAACCCTATATTGCCTTCGTCAAGTCACTGACCAGCAAACCGGTGGTCGGGGTTGGCCGCTACACTTCGCCGGAGACGATGCTGGCCGCGATCGAACACGGTGTGGTGGACCTGATCGGCGCGGCCAGACCGTCAATTGCCGATCCGTTCTTGCCGAAGAAAATTCAGGAAGGCCATTTCGAAGATATCCGCGAGTGCATTGGCTGCAACATCTGCGTGACTGGCGATACCCGCATTTACCCGATCCGCTGCACGCAGAATCCCACCATGGGAGAAGAATGGCGGCGCGGCTGGCATCCGGAGAAAATTGCTCCTAAAAAGAGCGACCAACAAATTCTGGTCGTGGGCGGCGGACCAGCCGGACTGGAATGCGCCCGGGCACTGGGACAGCGGGGTTATGCAGTGACGCTGGTCGAGGCGCGCCGGGAGTTTGGCGGGCGAGTGGCATTGGAAGCCGAGTTGCCTGGACTGAGCGAATGGCGCCGGGTGATCGATTGGCGACTGACTCAAATTAAAAAACTGGCTAACGTGTCCATTTATCCGAGCAGCTTGATGAGAGCAATGGAGATCCTGGAAACTGGGATGAAGCATGTTATTTTGGCGACCGGCTCCCACTGGCGAAGAGATGGCGTAGGCCGCCAGAACTGGCGCGCGATCCCCGGGCACGATCTCCCCGACGTTTTGACTCCGGATGACTTGTTGACGGGCCGGATGCCGGTTGGACGGGTGGTATTGTTCGATGACGACCATTATTATATGGGCGGCGTGCTGGCAGAGCTTATGATCAGCCAGGGCTGCCAGGTCACACTGGTGACTGCGGAGCCCCTGGTTTCGGCCTGGACCATCTATACATTAGAGCAAGAGCGGATTGAAAAACGCCTGACAAGGTTAGGCGCTCAACTGATGAAGCAGCATTCTCTAAAGGACATTTATCCGGGGGCAGTCAAACTGCAATCGACTGTTTCCGGTAAGGAGCTTGAACTGGCCTGTGAGGCGGTGGTGCTGGTGACCGAGCGATTGCCGGAAAACGAAGTTTACCAGGGGCTTAAGCAGGCTGCTATGGCTGGCCGGCTGGCCTCCCTGCGGCTGATTGGGGATGCGGAGGCTCCAGGGATTATTGCCCAAGCCGTGTATGCCGGCCATTTGGCGGGACGCGAATTCGATGAACCTATCTTAGGCGAGACGCCGTTCAAAATTGAGGGCGAGATGTATGGGGGACCGCTGCTAGATAATTTTTCCACATGATTTTATGGCTTCTAATCAAAGCGGCTCGGTCGATCATAAATGGATAGCGATCTGCTCAGACATGGATTGATATAGCGCGTTCTCATTTCTGTTTGGAAGCCCGGTCTTCGAATTCTTGGCAGGTTGTTGAAAAAGAGTGGTGCTATACTTCAAGCCGGAGTTAGATCTGCTGTAGCAGTTTTTGAAGCCTTTGAATGAAAAAACTCTTAATTGCCTGCTTGAACATTCTTGTTGGGACAGGATTGGGACTTGGTCTGTTAGAACTTACTCTGCATTCCAATCCTGCCTTGCTGCTGCGCGGCATGGGCCTGCCCGCGCCGGTTGATCTCCCGATTAATTCCATGCAATATGAGGTCCGCTATTCGGATGCGGATATTTTTTTCTGGCAAAAGGACCAGGTGAGACCCATCGCTTCTGAGAACGACCAGGTGGAAGCGCGGGTAATCTATTATACGGATGAGTTTGGATTCCCAAATCTGGCACCTGTTCCTGAAGCCGTAGATGTGGTTGTTTTGGGTCGCTCGTTTTCGATCGGCGCTCAAGCCAGCCAGCCATGGCCACGGGGTTTAGCCGAGGTAACCGGCCTGAAAGTCCTCAATCTTTCTCAGACAGGCAGCGTGCTGGATCTAAAATTGAAGTATCTGAGGGATTTTGGTTTTCCACGCCAGCCCAAATGGGTGATCCTGGAAATTCTCCCCAGCATGGATATCATTGGGTATGGGGCAGGATCCAGTCTGCTTGTACCATCGCTGCCAGTACCCATCATCCGGCAGCTTGCCCGGGAATACTTGGATCAGGTTCCTGCGAACCAGCAAGACTCAGTAGTATATCCTCTGCCGGTTGAGATTGCCGGGCAAAGAATTGATCTGACCTTCTATTCGTATTATCTGGCTGCCCTGACCGTGGATAAGGCCAGCTTGAAGGCTAGCAATCAATGGCAGATTTTCGAATAAGGTTTGAGTGAACTGGTCTCCCAGGCCAGAGGTAGATCCGCCTGTGTGCTGCTGCTTTATGCCCCTACAAAGCTGGATATCTACTTCCAGCTGGCGACACGCCCCGAACAACTGGCGCCTGCTTTACAGGGCTGGTTGCCTTGGCGGCTTAGCGACGGGGGCGATCTTATCCAGGACTCAGGGGTAAAAGCCGAAATACAATTGATGCAGGCAAATGCTCCTGCCGGAAGAGATCTGGTGGTTGAGTTTGCGCTGGAGCATAACCTGGCTTATGTGGATCCCACTGGTGCGATGTTAAAAGCAGCCCGCTTGGGAGATTTGCCGTTTATGGTTTACGATACCCATTGGAGTGAAACTGGCAATCGACTGGTCGCTGATTTAATCGCAGAAAAATTGAGTTTAACCAGCTGTCCTTAAATGCTACTCCAAACACCTTTTTATCTACTTTTCTTAATCACTGTTGTTATAGGCTATTGGTCTATCCCCAAGCCGAATTGGAAGAAGATTTTCCTGTTATTCGCAAGTTATTTCTTTTATGGGCTGTTCGATCTTAGGTTTGCCCTACTACTGGCGGGATTGTCTGCGATTGTCTTCTGGTTGGGCAAGGGGATTGCTCAAGGGTGGAATAGTCGGATCCTGGCTTGGTCCAGTGTTGTAATTAATCTAGGCGTGCTTGGGCTGTTTAAATATGCGAATTTCTTTATAGCCAGCGTTCAAAATGGCATGCACTGGTTTGGGCTCGATGGCCATTCACCCGGTCTGCAGCTGATCTTACCGATTGGAATTTCGTTCTATACATTCCAGGCAATATCGTATACAACCGAAATCTATCGGAAGAAACTACAGCCAGCTGAAAATATTCTGGATTTAGCACTTTATATGGCATTTTTCCCAAAACTAATCGCCGGTCCTCTGGTACGGCCGGCAAATTTCTTCAGTCAGCTCAGCCAACCAGCCACTCGCATGGACCGTGATAGGGTAACGGCCTCACTGCGCTTATTGATCCTGGGTCTGGTTAAGAAAATCCTGATCGCTGACAGCTTGGCGAGCATGGCGATGGTAGCATTTCGGGCTGCAAGTACACCTAGCCATGGAGAACTATTTCCAAGCCCGATCTATATCCAGGGTTTTTATCTTTATGCGTTCCAAATCTATACTGATTTTTCAGGCTATACGGATATTGCGCGAGCCTCTGCCGCGTTTTTGGGTTTTAATTTGCCAGAGAATTTTCGGCAGCCTTATCTTTCATCCACGGTCACCATGTTTTGGAATCACTGGCATATGAGTTTGACTCAGTGGTTCCGTGAATATCTGTTTTTCCCGCTCTCCAGAAAATTTTTGCAGGTCTTTAAAAGGCAGCATGCGCTTGCCATTCAGACTATGACTACGTTGATCACGATGACTTTGATCGGTTTCTGGCATGGGGCGGCCTGAGTTTTCATTGCCTGGGGGTTGTGGCATGGCCTATTGCTCACAATGGAAAATACACTGCGGTTGAAACCCAAGGGACGCACAGTAAGGATCCTTCAAGGTGGGTTGACTTTTCACTTGATAGGCATTGGCTAGGTGTTGTTCGCGAGTGATTCGTTTACGTCCGCATGGCAATACCTGGCGAATTTATTTTCGTTTTCCCAAATGCACTGGCTGCCCTATTATTTGCCCTCCATTGTGCTTACAGGCGGCCTGGTATTCGGGATAGACCTGGCATCACGCGTCGAAATTCAAGAAAGGGTATGTTTTAGGCGCTATTTACAGCCAGTCGCGTTAATTGCGGCTCTGGTAGTTTTGACAGCTTTAGCGCTTTTAAATGCTGCTCGTGGGGATGCGGCTCAGCCATTTATTTATGGTAGATTTTAAGCGCAGAGATCGTTGAGGGCGCAAGTATAAAGGAACGGCGGTTCTTCAAATTACACACCTTCCTGGCACAAGAATCAAACGAAATCGAGCGTTTTGCGGCATATGCCCACCAAACACTCGATTTCGTCTTCGTCCTCGTGCGATTAAACTTTAAAGATATTTGGAAGGATAACCGGCCGGGATTGGGTCTTGTTGTAGAAGAAGTTCTGCAAAGTCTCCTGGACAGTCTTCAAATGGTCGTGGTTCTTGCTGCGCCCATTTTTGTTTAAGTCTCGCTTGATTTGCACCCGGGCTGCTTCCATTAACTCGTCGGATTCATCCAGGCGTAAGAAACCACGCGATAGGATCAGCGGTTCACCAGCAAGTTTGTGCTGGCGGTTTATGGGTACGTTCACGACCACAAACCCATCCTGGGCCAGACGCTCTCGATCGTGCAGGACACGCTCTCCGATCTCCCCGACCAGGGAGCCGTCCACGTAAATGTCTCCGGCTGGAACCGGGTCTCCAAGCCAGGCTTTCTGGCCATCCGTGATCCAGGTATCACCATTTTGCAAAATGAAGGCATCCTCAGTCTGCAAGCCATTTTCCTCCGCCAGGCGGACGTGCAGGTGCAGGTGACGCAGCTCGCCGTGGACTGGAATCAGGAAGCGCGGCCGGACATTCTCCAACATGATGCGCATATCCTCCCGGCTGCCATGCCCAGAAACATGGACGGTAGCCAGGGTCCCGTAAATCACATTGGCGCCGCGGGCGAACAGGTGGTTTAACATCCGGCCAACATCTTCTTCATTGCCCGGGATCGTGCCGCCGGAGACAATAATCGTATCGCCGGCATGAACCTGAACCTGCCGGTGCTCGCCACGCGCCATGCGGTTCAGGGCCGAACGCGGTTCACCCTGGGAGCCCGTGGAAAGAACGACCAAGCGGTCATCGGGTATACGTTTGCGAATATCGACGAGAACGCCGTCGGGTATGTCTAAATAGCCCAGGTCGCGAGCCAGCTCCATATTCTGTTCCAGGCTGCGGCCGGTCAGGGCAACTTTGCGCCCGTACTTCTGCGCCAGGCGGATTATCTCTTGCAGTCGAGCCAGGACTGACGAGAAAGTGGCGATGATGATGCGTTGTCCGGTTGCCTTGGCAAACAGATCGTCCAGGGTGTCTGCAACCAGCTGTTCGGTTGGGGTCCGGCCAGGCCGGTCAGCATTTGTGCTGTCGCCCAGCATTGCCAAAACGCCATTCGGAGTAAGCTGGCCCAAGCGCTTGAGATCGGTGGTGCGACCGCCGGTGGGAGTTTCATCCAGTTTATAATCGCCGGTGTGCACAACTGCCCCGACCGGGGTGTCGATCACCAACCCCACGGCGGCCGGAATGGAATGCGCCACAGCATACGGACTGACCCGGAACGGGCCCAAGTGCAGGGTCTGTTTGTCGTCGATCACCTGCAAATCGGCGTACGATCGGACGCCCATTTCTTCCAGCTTGCGCTCAACCATTCCAATCGTCAGGGCAGTGCCGTAAATGGGTAATCCACCTTCAACAGGTGTCAGGCGCTTTAAAAGGTATGGAAGCCCGCCAATATGGTCCTGGTGGCCGTGGGTAAGCACGACGCCGCGCAGGGTCTCCTGGTTTTCCAGGATGGCATCGAACTGGGGTAAAACCAGGTCAATACCGTATAAGTCGCTTTCGGGGAACATCACCCCGCAGTCGATAATGATTTGATTGCGGCCATATTCTAATACTGTCATGTTCTTGCCAATTTCCCCCAGGCCGCCCAGGGGGATGATCTTTAAATTCTTACTCATTCGTTTATTCGTATAAATCCTTTTCAAAATTGGGGTCTCGAGTTCAGCTGTGCCTCTCAGCGAGCTTTGTGCTCTCGGATGAGTGGATCGCCAACTCCAGTTGCCCTGGTTAATCCGCTGCCGCGTGTCATCTTAGCCAGCAGTCCTGAGTTTGCTGTTCGGCATAACGGACATTCAATTGGGTCGCGTTTGCTCAGAGCTGCCTATAAAAATGGCTTTCTCATTGAGAGTATACGACTAATTTTGGTCTCGTTATGCATGCACACAGCGCCAATCAGGATGACTGGCTATCTGAAGATTTCTGAAAACTTTGCGAGACGGGGGAGTCGTGCGGGGGAATCAGAGACTTACAGGTAAAGTGAAACGGCATACAAGTTAACCGTTATCATAACACAAAACGGTAAGAATAGTATTAATATTGATTCTTTTGGGAATTTCAGGGGTGGAGTGGAGAATGGGCGTTCGCCTATATTCCATCCCACCGGGCATCCATCTTTTGAGCGCTCCCATTTAATGGAAATCCTGCTGGTAGAACCCCAATTTGGGCAGTCGTTCGATTGGTATGCGCTGCAAACGCTCACTGCGCGGGCTGATTAAGTAGGATTGGCCATTACGGTGGAGCAGCGGTATGCGACGGCGCCGGTTGGCAAAATGTTCTCGGATGTCTTCAGACAAGGCGATATAGCTGTTGAGTTCTGGCGGCCAAATATCAAACAGCCGGTCAAACGTCTGAACGAACTGGTGGCGATATGTGTCCGATACGATCTGGAGGTTGCTGATTACCCAGCAAGAATTCTCGAATTCCCATTCATAAGCCAGCCCGAGAAAACGGAGGCTGGAGGAGATATACGGAAAAAAAGGGAACTGGCGGCAGCTCAGAGCGCGATAAGGTCGCTGACAGCGCGCAGGACCCAGGCAGGCCAGCAGCAGCATATGATCCGGAGTGTCTGCCAGCAGCTGTTCTGGGTTTTCAGGGTTTTGGGTACACTCATCCCCGAGCCAGATATGCCACAAATCTGTGCGTGGCTGTAGAAAAGCCCATTCCTGGCGGTAGGCAGCAGGGACGGCCTGGCAGATATCACAACAAAATGGTTTGCCGCTGGGATTATGGGGGGCGCATTTCTTTCCACAATCGAAAACTGCAATTGGGGCGTCGAAGCCAGCATACAAGCCGGGTATATCCAATCGAATCGGGTGATCAGGCATAAGGTTCTCCTGCTTAAATTGTAGCTTAGATATTTGGTGTGAACCACGCTTGTGGATTAATTGTGCAATCTGCTGTATTTAGCTTTATCTCTCAACCGCATCTAGCTTTACAACAGTAATTCCTATTGAGCCCTGCATCAGCCGAGTTTATTCTTTTACCTTTCCGATATAATAAGATAAACAAAGTCCGATACAGACAATGCCTGGCTTGCATGAATACCAGGGAGTCAGGGGCGATCTGATCTTATCGGTGGGATAAGTTTATGCGGATTGAAAAACCAATATCAGTGCAAGAAAGAAGAGGTATGCGATGAATATTTTTCAAAAATATCTGGCCGAAGAATTTGTTGAGGACTATCAGGAGGGTCGAATCTCCCGCCGGCAAGCCCTGAAATTGATTGCTTCTGTCACGGGCAGTATTGTACTGGCCAGCTCTTTGCTGGCAGCCTGCGCGCCGGAGGACCCGGAGAGCGGCATCCCAGCCACATCAGGCATAGAAAAAACCCCTGCCCAGCCTTCCGCTACCGCTAAGCCAGCCAGCACCTTAGCCAATACACCGACTGATGTGCCTCAACCCACGGCAGTTGCAACTGAAAATAATCCGGCGCCAGCCAAACCTGATGGACCCGTAAACGCCAGCGTTAATTCGGATGACCCGGCGGTCAAGGCCGAAGCGATCCAGTTTGCGGGGGAAGATACCGAGCTGATGGGCTACCTGGCCCGGCCGGCTGGGGAAGGGTCTTTCCCGGTTGTACTGGTCTGCCATGAAAACCGCGGCCTGACCGCTCATATACAGGATGTGACCCGCCGGCTGGCAAAGGCGGGATATGTGGCTCTGGCAGTCGATTTGCTGTCACGCCAGGGCGGAACCAGCGCGCTCGGCTCGGATCAGGTGCCTGGGGCGTTGGGCAATATGCCGCCCGAGCAGTTCGTCAAGGATTTTCGCAGCGGCTGGGTCTATCTGCAGGCTCAGGTCTATGCTCAGAGCGAGCGGTTGGGCATGACAGGGTTTTGCTTTGGGGGCGGGGTAACCTGGCTGGCTGCCACGCGGATGCCTGAATTGAAAGCAGCTGTGCCTTATTACGGGCCGCACCCACCGCTGGTAGAGGTTCCTAACATCCAGGCCGCGGTCCTGGCGATCTACGGCGAGCTCGACCAGCGCATCAACCAGGGCATTCCGGATATCGAAGCTGCCATGCAAGAATACAATAAGATCTTCGAAAAGGAAATTTACCCAAGCGCGGACCACGCTTTCAACAATGACACCAGCTCGCGTTTCAACCCGGAAGCATCCGAGAGTGCCTGGCGGCGGACTTTAGCGTGGTTTGAAACCTACTTGTAAAAGATGTGATTTTGTTCTTGATTGAGCAGCGTAATCAGGGTTTGCGGGTATTTTTTGATTTCGTCAATCAAGGCTTCGGGCAGCACTTCGGGAGCGGTTGCCGCTAGTTCAGCCTGGGCGCGCTCAGAATACCCCAGTTTTTGTAGGGCAAGGCCGACTCGCTCTCTAATAGATTGGGTGCTGCTTGGATGGCGGGCTATACCAGCTAACAATCCTGCCGCCTGCTCGATCTTGCCGTCCTCAGCCTGGAGCGTCTCCCATCCGACCAGCGTATCCAGCATCAGGGGAACAATTTGGGACTCTTGGGCGATCTGCATAGCGCGCAGCAGGTTGGTTCTGCCCAGGCCGGACTGGCCCAGGGCCAGATGACTATGTCCCAGATTGTTACAAACCCAGCCCAGGCTGGCCTGTTCACCCAGCACTTCGAACAAGTCGATCCCTTGTTCAAATAAAGATACCGATTGGTAGTACTCCCCGCGTTTAAAAGCCAGAAGCCCCAAATGATTGATGGCGGTGCCAATGGCAAAGGTATCGCCACTTTCACGGCTTAGACCCAGGCTGAGTTGCAGATGGGCGCTGGCTTCATCGAGTTCACCCAGGCTGACTTCGATCATGCCCAGGAAAGCCAGGGCATAAGTCCGTCCGCGCAAATCCCCAATCCGCTCCCAGCAGGTTAGGCTTTCAATGAACAAGCTATGAGCCTGGGTGTAATTTCCAGATAGCTGGGCAACTCGGCCCAACGAGCCAAGTGCCTGGGCGGTCAACCAATGGTCGGCAGTCTTTTTACCATATTGGATAGCCGGCTCAAGCAGTTGAACGGCCTGCGCATATTCTCCTGTGATATAACTTAACGCCCCCAAAAACGCCCGGGCTTTGTTCAGCGCCAGCGATTCAGGAGTATTGGCGAGCAAATCGAAGCAGGTATTTAAGATCGTTCGAGCTTTTGTAAACTGACCCAGGCGGAAAGAAAACCAGCCGGCTATTGCCAGGCAATGACCTGTGACCTGAAAGTGGAGTGGACTACGGCTGCCAGTTGCCAATAACCGTTCGGCAGCCTCATGAAATACAACTGCGCCCTCCGCGAGCTGACCGCGCACCTCATAAAACCAGTGCAGGCAGCCCAGGGAGTTCTGGATATTAACCAGATTATTGGTCTGTATTGCCCAATCCCAGGCGGCTCGGAAGTTGTCGATCTCAAGAACCAGTTCTTCGCCAACTTCCTTCTGTGCCTGACTCTTTAGACCAGCCTCGCAGCTGTGAAGCAAACCCAGGTAGTAATGGCTGTGGTTGGTTCGGGTAGATAGATCCAGGTCCGGGCATTCAGCCAGCTTCTCCCTGGCATACTGGCGGATAAGTTCGTGCAGCTCATAGCGATAAGCGCTCGAGCGATGGAGTAAAGATTTATCGACCAGAGTAAACAGGCTGGCTAACTGAGCGTTGCAGATCTTTTCGGCTGCCTGATGGTCGAAACCGCCCTGGAAGATGGACAATCTGGCCAGTAAATTCTTCTCATCATTAGCGAGCAGTGCCCACGAATGGTCAAATACCGCCCGCAGACTGCGATGGCGCGCTGGTAAGTCGCGGGTCGTAGCTTCCAGAAAATCCAGAGACTGGGTAATTTCGGCTGCAATTTCATGGGGGGGAGCAAACGCGCCCAACTGGCAGCCAGCTCAATCCCTAAAGGAAGGCCTTCAACTAGCTGGCAGATGCGGATGACATCTGCCAGATTATCCGGATTGAGATTGAAAGCTGGTGCAACCCGCCGGGCCTGCTGCCGGAAAAGTGCGATCGAACTGTATTGCAAAGCGTTCCTGAGCGCAGGATTGGTCGGACCGTCCGTTTGGGGCACCGGCAGTCCGGAAAGCTCGAACAGCCATTCGCCATGCAAGTTTACTCGCTCACGGGAAGTGAGCAAGAGCTTGACAGTAGGGGCCGTCGTTAATACCTGGCTCAGGAAATCGATGCCGGGCAAGCTGGCGTCAGGGTCGTCAGCGCCAGAACCAGCGCGGCGTGGGAGCAGCTGCTCGAGGTTATCCAGCACAAGCAGTAAAGACTTATTTTCCAGATACGAAATAAGTTGTAATTGTTGCTGGTGGGCGCCCGACAGTTGTATTTGCAGTTGATCGGCGATCGCCGGGAATAAATGGGAACAGGAGGTGAGTTTGGTCAGGGGAATGTAAACGATGCCATCTGGGAACTGGTCTGGATAACTTGCCTGAATGGTTTGGGCAGTTTCCAATGCAAGCCGGGTTTTTCCTATGCCGCCTGGACCGATCAAAGTCAACATGCGGCATTCTGAATTCAAGATGAGTTGTAGGATTTTTGATAGTTCGTGGCTGCGTCCAATAAATGGCGTAGCAGGAATGGGGAAAGCAAGGCGGTCGCGACTCTTTTGCCCAGCCAGAGGAATCTGGATTGTAACTGGGGGCAGATCATCAACGTGGCGTTTGTGGCGGGCGACCCGGATGAATCGTTCGCGCTCATCCGCAGGTACTTGAAGCGCGATAGCCAGAAGCTCAGCGATTTGACGGGATGGACGGCGTGCTTCAGATTCGATTTTGCGAATCAGTACGACCGAACAGCTTACTACCTGGGCTAGACGTTCTTGAGTCAGATCCAGGAGTTTTCGCCGATGTTTTATCCAATTTCCAAAGGATAAGGATGGCGCTGGGTTTTTCATAAAAGGCACCAGATATATTGGATTTGATGCGTTCAGTTGATGGCTGTGCTACATGTCGGCAGATTTGTTTTAGTGTTGCTGGAGTGGTCTATGAGAGAGGGTTGTTTCAAAACAGGATAAGTTGGTTCAGTTTAACTGCCCGTCACTAGCTAATCACCTATATCACATAGGAATTCACCCTTGGCATCCTTCTAAAGAAGGAATTTATCTTGCGGCAATTTGTATCGGTTATTGTATCAGTTGTTGATGTCAAATGGATAAAAAAGGGTGTTTTAATCGTCTTTACAATTGGATCGAGCAGGTGATAGCCTGAAGTTTGAGTCTGCAGTTACAAGTTTCGCAAGCAGCAGCCGTCTAATGAAAGGATTGAGTTGAAATGAAAGATGTCATTGTGATCGGTGGTGGACCAGCAGGTGTAACAGCTGCGTTGCGGGCACGTGAACTTGGTGCCTCAGTTGCCCTGGTAGAGCGTGAATTTCTGGGAGGTACCTGCACCAATGATGGGTGCGTCCCTACCCGGGTCCTTGCTAGAGCGGCAAGGCTGCGGAGAGATGCAGAACAGTTCAGCCATTACGGCCTGGACGGCAGCCAGCCAGCGGTCAATTTTTCGGACCTGATCGCGAAGGTCCAGCAGAAGGTTTATGCGATCCATGAAAAGAAACAAATCGCAGCCAATCTGGAGCGGGCTGGGGTTGAATTATTCACCCAGGCTGGGCAAGCCAGTTTTACCGGCCCAAAGACAGTGGCGCTGGAAGATGGGACAATTCTGGAAGGCGAAAAATTCATCTTGTGCGTAGGGGGCCATGCCCGGCGAATTTCCCTTCCGGGCGGAGAGCACGCGCTGACTCACAGTGATGTGTGGTCGCTCAAAGAACTGCCCGAGTCGTTGGCGATCGTTGGTGGAGCAGCCACTGGCTGCCAGCTGGCCTCAATTTTTGCAGCATTTGGCGTCCAGGTGTCTTTATTGGAAGTAAATCCCCGTCTCCTGCGGCTGGAGGATGAGATTGTTTCCATTGGGCTGACGGAATCTTTTCGCCAGCGTGGGATTGCGATTATTAATGGGATTGGAGGAGTAGACCGGATCGAACGTAAAGGCCGGGATCTGATCCTGCATTACAGCAAGGATGACCAGCCACAAACCCTGAGAACTTCGGCTGTTGTCATGGCCGTTGGTTGGGTCGGCAATGTAGAGAGTTTGAATCTTGAAGCGGCAGGCGTGGATTACCAACGCGGTTATATCACTGTTAATGATAGTTTGCAAACTTCTCAGCCCCATATCTATGCGGCTGGCGATATCACAGGCCGGATGATGCTCGTGCAAAGCGGCAGTTATGATGGCAGGCTGGCGGCCGAAAACGCAGTACTGGGTGGCTCACAGCCTTACCGGCACAGTATCGTGCCGCATGGCGGCTTTACTGACCCGGAATACGGCAGTGTAGGTCTAACTGAAGAGCAAGCTCGAGCAACCGGGCAGGATGTGGTCTTGGCGGTAGTTCCGTATGCCGATATGGACCGAGCAGTGATCGATGGGCGCATTGAAGGTTACTGCAAATTGATCGTATCGGTGGAAACACATCGAATTTTAGGCGCCCACATCATCGGCGAGCAGGCCCTGGAAACCATTCATCTGGTTGCTGGTGGGATGGCAGCCGATATGTGGATCGAGCATCTGGCTGAGTTGGAGATCGCTTACCCAACTTTCACAGCAGTTGTAGGGTTGGCAGCCCGCCAGATCGTGCGCGAACTGGGTGTGATGCCATTGGCTGCCCAATGGCGGGCCCTGGGTAAACCGCACGCCGAATGGGAACGATCATTCGAATGATGAAAAAAAGAATACTCGCGACAATGAATAAAATGGTGGCTCTGGGCGATTCGCCTACACGCGGGCTGACGATCCTCATTGGAGCTCTGACTTTGCTGGTTTTTTGTTTTACACCCATTTATGCCCTGACCTGGAGTCTCTTGCCGTTCCCTGGTTTTGTGGTGGAACAATCCCTGATTGTGGCCGACAGCAACGGTGTTGGCTGGTCTGGGCGCCAGGTGGGTATGACTCACCCTGAGCGTGTTTTGTACGTCGGCAAACACCCGATTAGTAACCCGACGGAATTGCGCGCTGCTCTGAAGGAATACTCGATTGGACATGAGGTGGGGGTTGTCACCCTTACTCCAGGTGGTGATCTGCGTACTTATCCAGCCGTGAAGTTGACCGATTTCTCCCAGGCAGATTTACTGCGCTTATTCTGGCTCCCCTATCTGATCGGTTTGGCTTATTTGCTGATGGGAGGCTGGGTATTGCGAGTCCGAGGAAATAGTCCAGCCGGTCGGGCGTTTGCCTTTTTTTGTTTTATGGCGGCGGTTGCATCAGGCTTATTGTTTGACCTGATCACGACCCATGTCGGTTCAATCTTATGGACGGTTGCCGTAGCACAGCTGGGCGGTGCTTTGATCAGCCTGGCAATGCTCTTTCCAAATATCTGGCCCCCGATCCAGCGCCGGCCCTGGTTGAGATTTGTGCCTTATTTTGTGTCCATTATCCTGGCAGCCTGGGGTGTGGTTGGAGTGACGGATCTGCAGGATCCGTGGGCTTATATTGATAGCTGGCGCAATAATTATTATTTTACTTCTCTGGGTATTCTTTTCTTTCTGGGGATTATGATCTGGCGCAATTTTACGGTTCAGGGGGCTGTAGCCCGCCAGCAAGTCCGCATCATCTTGCTGGGAGCATTGCTCTCCTTTGTACCGCTGGGCATTTGGTTTGGCGCGCCGATGTTTTCCATGCCGGTCCGCTGGAATCCAGGATTACTGCTGCCGTTCCTGCTGGTATTTCCTATATGCATCAGCCTGGCGATTTTGCGCTACCGGCTGTGGGATGTGGATGTTTTTATCAACCGAGCCCTGGTTTATGGGGCTCTCTCTGTCGTCCTACTGGTAGTTTATCTGGCGAGCGTCGTGATCCTGCAAGGCCTGTTTGGTTTGTTGATAGGTAATAATTCCCGGCTGGAGGCTGTCATATCGACATTAATTATTGTGGCACTTTTCAACCCAGTGCGAAATCGGCTGCAGACTTCCATCGACCGGCGTTTCTATCGGCGGAAATACGACGCCGCACGAACGCTGGCTGCCTTTAGTGAGACCGTAGGCAACGATGTGGATTTGGACGAGATGGCGGATCATTTATTGGATGTCTTGGATGAGACTCTGGAACCTGTCCAGGCAGCCTTATGGGTGGTAGAACGCGCGGAGTGAGAGCAACCCTGCACTGTCTTATAAAAGGTCAGTGGGATGGAAAGGTGATAATGACTGTCAACGGCTCGACAGGACGGATAAGTGATGATGACTATCAACGACACTACAAGATGGAATATTTATGATGGCTACCAATGTTCTCAAATTAGTTCGCCGTCTTCTAGGGCGAAATAACAATCAAAAGCCTCAGGCCCATTTAGAGTTTGCGATCGCGACTGCTGCACTCCACCCACGGCCAGCCATTACAACGATTCCAAAAGGGGATCCACTGGTGGAATATTTTTTACATGCGCCCGGAGTAACTGAAATCAGCCGCCTTAAAATGGATTCACCTGCCTTGGACCAGTTAAGGCAGGTGAATTATCGCCTGGTGGTGCCATTGATCAGCCAGGGGGAGGTGATTGGCTTATTAAACCTAGGAGAACGCCGCAGCGAGCAAGAGTATTCTAAAGATGACCTGCATTTATTGAATATGCTCGCCAGCCAGGTATCCCCAGCCCTGCGCGTCGCCCAACTTGTAAAGCAGCGCCAGAAAGAGGTGATTGATAGGGAGCGAATGAGGCAGGAGCTTCAATTAGGCCGGCATATCCAACAGACTCTCTTACCCAAAGAGCCTCCCCAGCTACCGGGCTGGGAGATTGCTATTCATTACCAGCCTGCCCGGGAAGTTGGGGGTGATTTTTATGATTTTATGCCGTTGCCGGACGGCCGGATAGTTTTTGTGGTGGGCGATGTGACCGATAAAGGCGTTCCGGCAGCACTGGTCATGAGCACAACCCGGGCGATTTTGCGCGGCACGGCTCGACAAATGCTTTCGCCTGGTGCAGCATTGGCGCATTCGAATGATTTGATACTGCCAGAGATTCCTCCCCAAATGTTTATCACCTGCTTGTATGGGATTTTAGAACCTATAACCGGGCGGATCCAGTATGCTAATGCGGGCCACAATTTGCCCTGCATACGCAACAATCAAGAAGTAGAGGAACTGCATGCCAAAGGCATGCCGCTGGGTTTGCTGCCTGGGATGGTCTATGAAGAAAAAGAAGCAGTCCTGCCACCTGGCGGCTGCATGCTGCTCTATAGTGATGGCCTGGTGGAGGCGCACAATGCCCAATACGATATGTTTGGTTTTCCGCGACTGCGATCGCTGGTTGGAAAATTGTCGCCCAACCCGGAAGTAGCGATACGATGCCTTATGGAGGAACTAAACTCTTTCACCGGGCCAAATTGGAGCCAGGAAGATGATATCACCCTGTTATCTTTGCATCATCTTGGACCGGAGGAAGCATGGTAAAGGTCGATAGAATTGCCAGCGTATCGAACTATTCTTCGGGCGCTGAATGGCGCTTGCTGACAGAGGTTCTGGTGGCTGGTGAAGCTGACCAGAGACTGCTGGTAGTTGAACAGGTGATTGAAACGGTAAAAGCCTTTCATCTATCCACCAGCAGGCTGGATGAGCTCAAAACCGCAGTCACCAGAGCAGTGATGAGTGAAGTTAAATTGTCCACCCAGGACAGTGACATACACTTAGTTTTGATGCGGGTTATGATTTCCCAGGCAGTTTCTGACGAGCGTTCAAATCTGCAAGAATGTGGAGCAAGCGGCTGGGGTTTCTTCTTGATTGAAAAAATGTTGGAAGAAGCCTTGCGGCGCAGAGTGGCGCCCTGCCATGTGGTTGAGTTATTTCTTTATCTGGAAGGCGAAAGCCAGGAGAGTAAGAAGGAGAAGTTATGATGGTAGTGAAAGCGATCTTCCGTGTGCGCCAACCAAGTCCGCAGGTGAGCGTGATCGAAGTTGAGGGACAGGTAACTGCTTTTGTAGAGGACTTGCTGATGAAAGCCTACAATCAGGCTGCCCAGGACAATCCAACGGTCATCATATTCGATTTTAATAAGATGAACTTCATTAATAGCAGTGGCATTGGCCTGCTGGTGACTTTGCTGGTGCGATCCAGGCGCAACAATCAACAATTATTTGCGTTTGGCTTAAATGAACATTTTGAATATGTGTTTGAACTGACACGATTGAACGAGGCAATTCGTTTGTATAAGACCGAAAAAGAAGCTCTGGCAGGAGTGACTGCCTGAAAGTAAACATCAGTTTTAAGCAGCGGTTGCCAGTGCGTGCTTCACCTACACTGGCAACCGCTTTCTTGTTTTATGGATCGGGGCCAATCGTGAAGAGTCAACTACCACCCGCTAAAGCGAGTGGCTTGTCACTGGAGTAGTGGAGTGCCCTAAGTACTAAACCGTTTCTCAACTCCGAGACATTCGCCGTTATTCCGGGTTATGCGCTGTTGTACCCGGCGGCGTTTCGGCTGGTTGACTTCTCTTACGAGAGAGAGCGGGGTCGGCCCGCAGCAGCCCTGCTTGCAGGAATTTCTCGTACTTCCCGCAAACAACAGCGCAGTTTGTTGGAACAATTGTACTATAGAAAGGAGATGTCGGCTTCCTCCACCCCCGCTAAAGGGGTGCACTAAAATGTTGTAGAATCAGACAGCCAAGGGCAGAAGGGCAAGGCTGTCGAAAGCCGCTCCATCAGAGAGCCAGGCCGCCCGTGCTTTGGCGGTTGCGATGGCACCTGCGAGCGTCCAACGGGCACCAGAAATCTTGAGCCGAGCGGTAGCAATCTGTTTGCAAGCACTCTCAACCGTGCCGCTGCCAATCCAATACCCCTGAGCTCGGAACTGAGCGTAATTCATTCGGTGTTGGTTATTGGAGTAATAAGTGACCGCACGCTGCGCCGCCTCTTCGGCTGTTTTATGTCGGCCATAGTGCTGACAGGCTGCGATCACTTTTTGAACCTGGCCTTGCCATAGCCAGTTTGTGACTTGCTCCAGCCACTCCTGGCGGGCGGTTGCTTGAGAGAAAACAGCATCTGCGATCGGTGTGAGATATTCACAGGCATGGTACCAATCGACGATCTGGATCGCATCGGGGAAGTAATGGGAAATCAGTTTCCAGATCCAAACGGCGCCGTCACAAACGAAGACAAGTTCCTGCGCCTTGTCGGCTAAACGTCTCACCCCAGTGGCCCATAACAGCTGCCCGAATTCTTCGGCAGGCGCAATCGCACTATGATAGCTGATCGCTTGGGCTTTCGGATCGGCTTGCCCATACACTTCCGCCACCTGATACCAACTCAAGGTCTTTAACTCCCGCCATTGCTGCCCGACCGGCACCTGGGCGCCATCTAGCGAACCATATAAGCGCTTTGGCACTGCGCTAATCGCTCCACCCGCTCTTGCAGCCAAGCTTCATCCTGGCTCTGACGGACCCACTCTGCCTCCCGCTGGGCTTGTTTCTGCCCGATCTGTTGGGTTTGCTTGCGGATGGTATTGTCGCTGACTTCGACCAATAAAAATTCTCGGATCTTGCGTTGGGCTCGTTCAAAAGCAATATCCACGCCAGCTATGGCCAGCAGTTTGCCCATCACCAGGCTGACTTCTCCCGGATGTAAGCCCCACAGCTGATCCAGCCGGTAGTACTTCCGCCCACAGGCTGCACAGCCATAATATGAGCGATGGTAGTTAACCCAACCAAACACGCTCAGGATTTGCGCCTTCCGCTTTGAGATCCGCGGCGCCTGTGCCCCGCAGGCACAGCCTACTCGCCGTCCCTGTTTCTCATCTTCCCTTTCCAACACTTTCCCATATGTCTGCTGTCCCACTTGTTGCAGCAGCGCTCGGATCCCATTTTCAAGTTCCACCTGGTTTTGAATTTCTCCGGCTTCGATCAGCCGGCTAATTTCGTCTGCCAATAGACCCGTTATCTCGTCCTTTGCTCTTGTGCTAAAATCCATCTGGGAACCTCTTTCTGTGATTGTTGTTTTGGATAACCTAATCATAGCCTAGAGGTTCCTTTTTCTACAACATTTTAGTGCTCCCCGCTAAAGCGAGTGGTTTCCGCCGACAAGAATGATGAATAATTAAGGGAACAATCACGGGTGTACCTGGATGGTTCTCTCGCTTAGCCACTTTAAAAAAGAAGAGAAGCTGTGTTGTTCAATTTGAACGCTTTGCCGTCTAAATTGAACAACACAAATCCTTCTTTTGTCTTGATAGGATTTGGAAAGAGAACCATTTAATAGCCAAGGTGCATAGTCTATAGCATGGTGGTGGATGGTGTAAAATGGATAAAGTGACGAGTTTCCCTTAGCTACCCAGTCAAGAGGAGGTTTTACGTGAAGGTTTTATTCATCGGAGGCACTGGAACCATCAGTACAGCCTGTTCCAAATTGGCTGTAGAGCGGGGGATCGAGCTATATCTGCTGAACAGGGGCGAAAGTAAACGGCCTATCCCGGCTGGAGCAAAAGTTTTATTGGCTGACATCCGCCAGCCAGAAAGCGTCCGATCGGTATTGGCAGATCTGGAGTTTGAGGTAGTCGTGGACTGGGTGGCTTACACACCCAAACAGGTCCAGGCGGATATTGAATTGTTCAATGATCGGGCAGGTCAGTACGTTTTTATCAGCTCCGCTTCGGCCTATCAAACCCCGCCAGGGATTCTGCCGGCAACTGAAAGCACACCATTGCACAACCCATTCTGGCAGTATTCTCGCAACAAAGCTGCCTGCGAAGCCTTGCTAATGCAGGCTTACCGGGACCAGGAATTCCCGGCAACCATTGTCCGTCCGTCCCATACCTACGATGAGACATCGCTGCCATTCAGAGATCACTACACCACCGTGGCGCGCATGCGGGCAGGCAAGAAGGTTGTCGTTCACGGTGATGGGACTTCGTTATGGACGCTGACCCATAGCACTGATTTTGCCGTTGGGCTGGTTGGATTGTTAGGCCATCCCCTGGCTATTGGCGAGGCGTTCCACATCACCTCGGATGAATGGCTAAGCTGGAACCGGATCTATGAGCTGGTTGCCAAGGCTGCCGGAGCGGTTGCGCATCTGGTCCATGTTCCCTCGGACTTAATTGCAGCTTTCGATCCAGGCTGGGGCGATTCTCTGCTGGGGGATAAAAGCCACAGCATGCTCTTTGATAATCGTAAAATCCGCCGCCTGGTGCCGGATTTCAATCCAAGCATCCCATACGCCCAAGGGGTACGGGAGGTCATCAGCTGGTTTGATGCCGATCTACAACATCAGCAGATCGACCCGGCTGCGGATGCGATGCACGATCGGATCATTGCAGCGCTGGAGAGCATCTTCCCGTAAATATGAAGATCAGCTTGATCATCCCCGCCCTGAACGAGGCCGACAGCATCGCTCGGGTGCTCTCGGCGGTGCCAGGCAGTCTCGCAGCGGAGATCCTGGTGGTTGATGGCGGTTCATCGGATGGCACTGCCGAAATAGCCCGGCAGAACGGCGCAGCAGTGATCCGGGAAGCGCGGCGGGGGTATGGACAAGCGTGTGCAAGCGGCCTGGCCAGGGCTAAGGGTGAGATAGTAGTTTTTCTGGACGCGGATGGTGCCGATGATCCCCAGCATTTGCCCGAACTGGTAGGGCCGATCCGGTCAGGAAATGCGGATATGGTGTTGGGTTCGCGCCTGGCAGGTAGGCTGGACGATGGGGCAATGCCCTGGCACCAGAGGTTCGGCAACCAGCTTTCAGCGGCTTTGATCCGTCGTTTATACAATTTACCGCTTACGGATTTAAGCCCTTTCCGGGCAGTGGTGAAGGCGCGGCTGCTGGAGCTCAACATGAGCGACATGACCTATGGCTGGCCGACAGAGATGATTGCCAAAGCCGCCCGGCAAGGCTGGCGAATACTCGAAGTGCCGGTCAGCTACCACCGCCGGCTGGGTGGGAAATCTAAAATAAGCGGAACCATGAAAGGCAGCTTGTTGGCGACTGTTGCGATCCTGCGAACTATTCTGTATTATGGGTGGGTCGGGAATGAAAAATAAAGCCGTGGTTGTCATTATGGCGAAGCAACCCCGGCCTGGCAGGACGAAAACTCGTCTTTCACCGCCGCTGACGGTTGATGAAGCGTCCCGGCTTTATACTGTCCTGCTGCTGGATACGATTGGGCTGGTGAACGGACTGGAAGAATGCGATCTGGCGATTGCTATCACCCCGGAAGAATCCCGACCCTATTTTGAAGCGATCACCCCACCTGGAACCCTGTTGCTGCCCGTCGATGGGATTGATATCGGGGATTGCCTGGCTGAGTTGCTCAAAATGCTGCTGAGTCTGGGCTATGATCGGGCGCTGGCATTGAACGCCGATGGGCCCTCTTTGCCAGTGGAATATCTGCAGCAGGCCGTTGCCTTGTTGGACGATTATGATTTGACACTTGGACCGGGACATGATGGGGGCTATTACTTGATCGGAATCAAACGACCTGAGCCGTCCCTGTTTCGTGGCATCGCCTGGAGCACACCAAAAGTCCTTGTCCAGACGCTGGAGCGCGTTCGCCAGCTGGGTTGGCAGCACGCCCTGACACCTGAGTGGTATGATATCGATACAGCTGCCGATCTGAAGCGGTTGATCTCCGACCTGGATAGTTTGCCGGCTGGCAGCCTGCCAAATACGCGTGACTTTTTGGCAAGTTCGGAAATCCCTAAACGACTGGTATGAGCACGCCCGTCGTGTCCTTTCGAACTTTTATAAAAAGGGGGACGATTACTTTTCTGGCAGGCATGGTTATTTTGGCCTGCTTACTACCTCTGGTCAGGCTCGAAACGCTGCGCGGTGACAATGTCGTAATTTTCCTGAGCTGCTTTGGGCTGGCGGGAGGCGCGTATGCGCTGGCAGTCGGGCAGCTCAGGCGGGAGCGGATGCCTCTCGGGCTGATCTGGCTTTTTGCCGTGCTGTTCAGACTGGTGTGGTTGGGTTCTACACCCACCCTGTCCGATGACGTCTATCGCTATATCTGGGATGGACATTTGTTGGTGCAAGGAGTGAATCCATATGCCGAGCCGGTAAATTCGCCCCTCCTGGACCGCTTTCAAACGGAATTAAGGGCGCAGGTCAATCATCCCGAGATGGCCTCGCCTTACCCACCTGCTGCGCAGGCATACTTCGCCCTGGTCGAGTGGCTGAGGCCGCAAAACCCGCGTGGCTTTCAGCTGGCGGCGATAGTGTTCGACCTGGCTGCCGGCTGGATGGTGATGCTGGTTTTGAAATATACAGGGTCTGAGCACCGGTATGGGCTGGTGTATCTGTGGAATCCCCTGGTCGTGGTTGAATTCAGCCAGGGTGCCCATCTGGATGCGATGATGCTGTTTTGGATGATAGCCGGCTTGTATTGCTGGCTGCGGATTCAGCCAGGGAAAAATGGTGCGAGCAGATGGATTGCACTCTCAGCAGTCAGCCTGGCAGCTGGCACGCTGACCAAGCTGCTGACGGCCTTACTGGTACCGCTGTTGATTTGGAGGTGGGGCTGGCGCGGGCTGGCCATTTTTGGGATTTGTTTGCTGGCAGGCTTTGGCCTGTTTGCAGCTGGAGCAAGCTGGGGTTTAACCGGCCCGCTGGATGGACGGGGAGTCTTTGGTGCATTAAAGATCTACCAGCGCTACTGGAACTATAACAGTGGTATTTATCACTGGCTGGAGGTCTGGATTTCCGGCTATGAAACTGCCGGCGCGGTCCCGGTTGAAATAATTGGCGAACGAAACCTGGCCTGGCTGCGCGGGGCAATGAGTGTACTGCAGGGATTTGTCATGTTGGGCGCGGGATTTATTGCCTGGCGGCTGGATAGACAGGAGGTAGGCAGTGTTCAGAGGCATAATCTGGCAGTTTTGCGATTGACGTTGGCGCCCCTGGGAGGTTTTTTACTATTTTCGCCCACCGTGCATCCCTGGTACGCAACCCTGGTAATCCCAGTTCTGCCCTTTTTGCTTCCCGCGCAGGGCGAACAGGGTCGCTGGGGACGGATGGTCTGGCCGTGGGTATATTTTTCGATTGCGGTGGGACTTTCCTATTTGACTTATTACGATCCGGTGCAGCTGGTGGAATACGAACTGGTCCGGAGGGCGGAGTACCTGCCTCTGTATGTGCTGATGGCCTGGGCCTGTCTGCCTGCCTACAAGCGACTGGGCAGGTGAGCGATTGGGATTGGATGATATGCTTTTTCGAGACGTATCCCCGCCCGGGGTGATGCTGACTCGACTACAAGGAGCTTGAATGGAAACATTGAAAGGTTACTCGGAACCGAAAGTTGCGTTGAGCTGGCTGGCTTTATTGCGAATTATGATTGGGGTAATGTTCCTGACAACCTGGTTTAGCAACCTGCAAAAAGGTTTCTACACCCCCGAGGGTTTGCTAAATTTCTTTACACAGGTTTTTCCCCAATCGGAGAATCCACTTGTATGGTATGCTGGGTTTATCCAGAGTGTTATCTTGCCTGTTCGGGAAGTGTTTGCCCCGTTCCAACTCGTAGCGGAGTTCTTGCTGGGAGCGGCTTTGCTGCTGGGCGTTCTGACCCGTTTGTTCAGCCTGGCCGGGATCTTCTTTCTTGTGAACACGTTTCTGGCCACTTTTGGGCACGACTGGCCCTGGGCTTATGGGCTGCCCATAGGGATACTGGGTGTAATATTTTTAGCTGGCGCCGGGCGGTCGCTTGGCCTGGACGTCTATTTAGCGAAACGCTTTGGGCCGCGCGGCTTTTTACTGTGGTAGATGTCGCGATGGCCGTGATCGAAATTCTATACACACTCATTTCACTCCTGATGGCTATCTATGGCCTCAACAGCCTCTACCTGGTATGGCTGTATAGGCGCTCCCAAAGATCACGGCCGCCAGAGCCTAGGCTGGTAAGCTTCCCGAGGGTGACAGTCCAGCTGCCGGTTTACAACGAGCGCTATCTGGTGCGGCGTTTGTTGGCAGCGGTGAGCGCCCTGGAATATCCGCAAGACCTGCTGGAGATCCAGGTGCTGGACGATTCAACCGATGAAACCTCGATCCTGCTGGATGAGATAATCCAGGAATACCGCCAGGGGGGGCTGCAAATACTTCACTTGCAGCGCCATCACCGGAAAGATTTCAAGGCCGGCGCGCTAGCAGAGGGCTTGCGGACTGCCCGGGGAGAGTATCTTGCAATTTTCGATGCCGATTTTATCCCGCCGGCCGATTTTCTGCTCAAAACCCTGCCCTGGTTTGCTGACACTCAAATCGGCTGCGTCCAGGGACGGTGGGCCCATGTCAACCGTGGCTTCTCGCTGCTGACCCGCCTGCAAGCCATGTCGATTGATGGGCATTTTATCGTCGAGCAGGCGGCGCGCTCACAGCACGGATTGTTTTTGAATTTCAACGGGACCGGGGGCATTTGGCGCCGAGCCTGCATCGAGCAAGCCGGCGGCTGGACAGCAGACACCCTGACGGAGGACCTGGATTTAAGTTACCGAGCCCAGCTTAATGGCTGGCGGATCGCTTATCTGCCCGAGTTGGCCGTCCCTGCTGAAATACCGGCTCAGATGCAGGCGTACAAACGCCAACAGGCACGTTGGGCCAAAGGCAGCATGCAAACTACTCGCAAGCTGCTGGGGCCGCTGTTGCGCTCATCCCAACCCTGGGGCGTAAAACTGCAAGGGGCAATCCACCTGACAGGCTACTTCGTGCACTTATTAATTCTGGCTGCTCTTATCCTGGCCTTCCCGATGAGCGTGCTGCATTCCCCGTTATTAGCCTGGACACCGGTCTTGATGATAGCAGCGCTGGGCCCACCTTTGCTGTTCCTGACTGCGCAGGCGCCAAATGGGCCGAATTTTTGGGAACGGCTGAGTTTGATCCCCATGTTGATTTTTTTAGGAATTGGCCTCTCTATCAATAACAGTCGGGCAGTTTTGGCCGGTTTACTTTCGAAGCAAACGGGCGAGTTTGCGCGTACCCCAAAATTTGCTATTCAGCGCCCTGGTCAACGTTGGGAGACCAGCAATTATGCCCTGGCCCAGGAAGGATGGGTTTGGCTTGAGCTGGGGTTTGGCCTGCTGATCACGCTGGCTTTCTGGATGTCTATTCGACAATCGAATTGGGGCTTTTTACCCTGGCTAATGCTGTATGCCGGAGGATTTGGCTACGTGGCTGCGGTCACTCTGATGCAGACAGTCCGCCAAAAAAATCTTTAGAACCTTCCATAAATAGTGTTTTGGTTAGTAGTGCATGCAATTCGCATGCACTACCAACCACAGACTTCTGTTGAATGGATAGACCCATCGAAAACCCTGGATGAGTCTATTTTTTGGGTTTATACAAACCGGCCGGATTGGTTGCCAGAGTGCCGGCCTGGTAGGTCAGGGGATCAACCTTAACCAGGTTGGCTGCCATTTCTGGAGTCAGCAGAGGATAACGATCGAGCTGCAGCAGCCGCTTTTCAATCGCATCTGCTCCGGAGTCGCTCCACATCCAACCGGTCTGGTCATATGCTGTCAATTTTAAGGGCCGGGTATAGCTGCGCATGGTGCGGAAGCCGTTGACATTAAAAAAGCCATCGAAATAAGACATCACCAGCTCGCGCAGGCTGTAGTATACAGGCTCACGGTAGCGTAAAGAGACAAAATTGGATTTTGCCAAGGCCCCGAAGCGTCCATTTAATTTAAAAATTGCCAACACGTGGTCGTCATCCATACCGGGCTCGGGGAACATATCTACAAGCAGGGGGGCATGCCCAAGCCGGCGTAAGGCCGCGGCTGCAAATAAAGCTCCATCCAGGCAGTGCCCCTGGAGATCGCGCAGTACGTTCAGGGGGCAGCGGTTGCGATCGGTCGCCGGGTACTGAATTTCATCCAGAAAAGCCTGTATCCTGGCTGGCGAGTCGAGGCTCTGAAAGAGGGCCTTTTCCTGCGGGGTCAGGTGAGATTCCAGTTTAACAAGCATCATATCTATCTCCAGTCCTTCTTCCAAATCACAAAATGCAGGTATAAGATTCGATAAAACCCTTGCGGGGCTTATTATACAGGGAGTTCTTCGGGAATCTCTGCGTCTTGGGAAAGATATATAGGTGTGTTTTTCGGGCTGCACCTGAAAACACACCTATCTCTGCCTTTACATCAATAAATCCTATCGAGGTTCATGGGGATTTTCTGTGCGTAGGTGGGATCTCCCCCCGTGATTCCTGAAGAGCCCCTATAGCGCCAAAAAGGGAAGCAGATATTAGAGGTTATAATTCTCGCAATTAGATATGAGAATATGCACGGGAGGCTGTGCGCCAAACACATGCCCGGTATATCCACCAGCTAAAGTGTTCAGGCAGATCGCTTCTGTTCATCTCTCGAGGTAAGGACCGGCCTGACTGCCCTTGAACAGAAAGAACAGGCTGCGGATACGCTGACATGGGAATGAAAATGGTATGAAGAACAGACAATTCTTAACAGTATCGTTGCTGGTATCAGCCCTAATTGTTGCTTCTCTTTCAGCCTGCGGTAGGCAAAATCGCGGTTTGGAAGAGTCTGTGGCAATCCAGGTTCAAAACCCCGCAGCTCTCCTGGCTCCGACCAGGACCCCTACACCGACTGCAAATCCCACGCTGACTCAAACCGCCAGCCCAACATCGGTCCCAAGCAGCACGCCCAGCCCAACTGCCACACTGCACCCGATGCATATCCTGGCCATGCGTGCAACCTCATACCCAGGCAGCGAGATCACGATTGAAGATACTCTCGAGCGGGGGGCGAACTACAATCGCTACTATGTCTCTTACCTGTCGGAGGGTTTGCGGATTTACGCACTGCTGACGATCCCAGATGGTGAGATGCCTGCAAGCGGCTGGCCGGGGATCGTTTTCAACCATGGCTACATCCCGCCCGACGTGTACCGGACCACCGAACGGTATATTGCCTACGTAGACCAGATTGCCCGGCATGGGTATATCGTGTTCCGGATCGATTATCGTGGTCACGACCGTTCAGAGGGAGAACCGACTGGAGCATATGGCAACCCTGGGTACACTAACGACGTGCTGAATGCAGTGGCGGCCTTGCAGCGCTTTCCCCAGGCAGACCCGGAACGAATCGGCATGTGGGGGCATTCGATGGGCGGTTACCTCACTTTGCGCTCGATGGTCATTTCACCAGATATTAAAGCGGGCGTGATCTGGGCGGGTGTGGTGGCCTCTTATCCGGATCTGCTGACCCGCTGGCGCAGGGGTAGCGGGCCTACGCCGACCCCCAGCAGCACAAGCAGCCGGCGCTGGCGCTCAAGCTGGATTGAGCAATACGGCTCGATCGAGGCGAACCCGGATTTTTGGAACGGCATTTCAGCCAACAGCTACTTGCAGGAGATCTCCGGTCCAGTCCAGCTTCATCACGGCACAGCTGATGACTCAGTCCCGGTGGAGTTTTCGGAGATTTTGAGCGAACAGCTTCAGCAAGCTGGCCAACCGGTTGAGTTGTACACCTACGAGGGGGATAACCACAACCTGTCCAACTTCTTCAGCCAGGCCATGACCCGCACGATCGCGTTTTACGATCAGCATTTAAAGGGCAGCCCTTGAGAAAAATGGGCATGAATTTATCCAGCCCAGGTGTGATCAGCGGGACTTAAACTTTTCGAGCTCCATGATACAGGTATGGGCCGCATAAGCCGCCCATAGATTGATCGGAGCCCAATCCGGGTCGGTTGACGGTACCGATCTGCTAGAACAAATCGATTAAGCCTGCCCAACCTGATTCTCCCAGGATCGAGCGAGCCCTTTCTATTGAAAGCCTTTCGACTTCCTGCAAGACTAGCTGGCGGTCGGGTTCGGACTGCGACCGGATCAACAGCGTGGCATTTTTCCAAACTTGCTCCCGCCAATCCGTGATCATCCGGGAAGTGAGCCACTCATCCAGGGGTCCCATGAGCCTATCAACCAGCTCCAGGTTGGCGTCATAGCTCCCTACTACCTGGTCTTGAACAGCATCAATCGTCTGGAAGATGATTGCGTTGACATGGCAGTGGTCTCGATAGCGGGACTTTTGCTGGGCCACAGTCAAGCTCGACCACTCAGGGGTGAGCAGATCCGATAGGGCAAAAACCAGATCGTAGTTGATGTGGGCGTTGACACCCAGGCTCAGATTCTGGAGCACATGAGTCTCAGGATTTCGAGACGCATTGAAGGCAAGCTGCCAGACTGCTGGAGCGGAAACAGGCTCTGTTTCGTAGGACGCCAGCGCGTTGAAGTAATAGCCAGCAAAACGGTGCAGCAAGCTGGATACCCAGAGGTTATCTTCGAATTCTTTCGCCTCGATCGCAAGAAGCATATTGGCGGTCATCATGGCATAGCAGCTTAAAAAGATCTCTCGGCGATCCCCGCTGTTTTTCCATGAAATTATCTGGTTTTGCATTTGATCGGTGACGGAATGGACTTCAGCCATAGACTCCAGGTACCTGTTACTAATCAATATATGAATAAAATTTACCCAATTATAACGGTATCAATCCAGCACCTCCAGTACCAAAGATAGGAGACTTTGGGAAATCCTATGACGGAAAGGAAACGGGGATGCTTTTGCGAGCTGCAGCCCGTAAAAAAGCACCCCACTAACACCCCTACCCCAGAGCAGGCGAGGTGGTAAACTTTTGAGTGCAGGTGGTGATCGTGGAGATGGTAGCCAATAGACGCACCGTGCTGGAGATAGCATATAAGTTTGCAGACGTGACTAGCCAGACACCGATGGACAGGATTCCGCCCAAACCGAACACCACAAAATCTCTTTTTTCTTAAGTGACTTGCTGTAAAGACCACTAAATGGCCTTAACCTTGAAACATGGGACGGGATATAACGATGCGGATCGTGATTATTGCTTCAGGAAGCCGTGGGGATGTACAACCCTATATCGCGCTAGCAAAAGGACTGCAAGCCGCTGGCAATGATGTGCGTTTAGTGAGCCATCAAAACTACGCAACTCTGGCCCAATCGCACGGGATCGAGTTTTGGCCGGTGGAAGGTGATGTGCAAACCATCGTACAAGATCAAGCAATGCAAGCACGAATCGAGAAAGGAAATTTTCTTTCCCTGCTGGCTCAGATGGCCAAAGAGGCCAAGCGGGGAGCAGTCTATTTCGCGGGAACCAGCCTGGCGGCCGGGCGCGGCATGGACCTTGTGCTGGCGGGCATGGGAGGCCTGTTCACAGGAATTGCGCTAGCCGAGAAGCTGGATCTTCCATTCTTTCAGGCCTACCTGGTCCCATTTACACCCACTTGGGAGTTCGCCAGCGTGCTGGTCCCTAATCTGCCCGCCTGGCTGGGAGGTTCAGCCAGGCGCGTTTCGCACCATCTTACCCGCCAGGTGATATGGCAGGGATTTCGGTTGGGCGACCAACTGGCGCGGCTAAACGTTTTAGGTCTGCCCAAGGCTTCATTTTGGGGTCCCTATCGTTCCGACCAGACCCGCGGTTTACCCATTCTGTATGGATTCAGTCCAGCAGTATTGCCCGCGCCATCGGATTGGGGTACTGAAGTTCATGTCACCGGCTACTGGTTCCTGGATGCTGCTGAGGAATGGAAGCCACCACCAGCTCTGGCGGATTTTCTGGAAGCCGGTCCTCCCCCAATCTATATCGGCTTTGGGAGTATGAGCGTGCGCAACCCAGAGCAATCAGCTGGCCTGGTTTTAGATGCCCTGAGGCGCAGCAGCCAGCGGGCGATTATCCTATCAGGATGGGGTGGATTGAGAATGGCCGATCTGCCGGAATCGGCCCTGATGGTTGATTCAGTCCCCCATGCGTGGCTGTTCCCGCGTCTCGCCGCAGTTGTCCATCATGGCGGGGCTGGAACGACAGCCGCTGGTCTGAGAGCAGGTGTGCCTTCGATCATAGTGCCTTTCTTTGGGGACCAGCCGTTTTGGGGCCGGCGAATTGTTCAGCTGGGCGTTGGTCCCGAGCCGATTGCCCATAAAAAGCTGACGGTTGATCATTTGGCACAAGCGCTTGAGCGAGCTGTAACAGACAAAGAAATGCGATCACGAGCAGCCAGCCTGGGAGTGAAAATCCGGGCTGAGGATGGTGTTGGAAGTGCTGTCGAGATCATTCAACGATCGGGGATTACTTGACGCCTGGAAGTGGCTATGATAGACTCTCGGGGCTTGAACTAATAATTTGAAAGGAGGCGCGTTTTATGACTCACCAAGTTAAAGTGGTTGAAATCAATCGAGATGCATGGGCGCGCCTGCTGGTCGAAGTGTAAGGACCAGTTTCTGATCTAATCACGGCCACGGGCGCTCGCATGCCCCGTGGTCTTTTGTTTTAATCCACTTAAAACAAGCCTAATCAACACGCGGGTGCAGCCAGGTCTTACCCGGCTGCCCAGCGGAAGTAGCATTTGCCAGCCACGGGTGAATACCTGTGGCTGTTTTTGTTCAGGTCTTTTTCATTGATATGGCTATGGCGGGCGGCTTTTCCCCAAATCCATTCTTGGGAATTACCTGAAGTAGAACGGGAACTATCTGAAGTGAACACTTATCTTTTTGAACAATCTTTAGGCGACCCCTATCTGGGGATCGTATTGAAAAAATCCGTTGGCGTATATGCTGTTCTCCATCAAGGTCAGGTGATTAACTGTAACCTGGCTGCGAATATGCGAAAGCCCCAGGAGTTCAGCAAACCAGCCGGCAACGGCAAGTACAACCGGGGTAATAAAGGACCGCGCCAGCCCGCTGACCCTGTGGCTGTCGGGGATATCGTGCGCGTTGATGTTCGAGGGAATGCAAGAGCACAAATCACAGAGATCTTGCCGCGCCGCAATCATCTGGCGCGCCGTTCGGCAGTGCCCATGCTTTCTGCTGCGCCTTTTGGGCAGGTGGTTGCTGCCAATTTGGATCAGGTGGTGCCGGTGTTCGCAGCGGCTGATCCAACTCCAAAATGGAATTTATTGGACCGTTATCTGGTGTCGGCTGAGGCGGCCGGGATCCCGGCTCTTGTTTGCATCACCAAACTCGATCTGGTTCAGGTAGATGATGGCGGCGTCGACGCGTCCCTGAAAGAAGCGGTCGATACCTATCGCCGGATCGGCTATCCGGTCATCCAGGCAAGTGTAGTGAGCGGCAAAGGTCTGGACGAAATCAGGCAGGCTCTGAAGGGAAAGCTCTCTGTGTTGTTAGGGAAGTCCGGGGTTGGGAAAACTTCCCTGTTGAACGCCTTGCAACCCGGACTTGGCCTGCGGGTCAATCAAGTAAGCCAGGCGACTGGGAAAGGCAGGCATACCACCACCCACTTGGAGATTTTCCCACTTGAAGGGCAGGGTTCTTTTAGAGATGGGGCCATTGTGGATACACCCGGTGTGCGAGAGTTCGGCTTGTGGGACGTTCATCAGGATGAACTGGCCGATCTTTTCCCCGAGATGCGGCCTTACCTGGGAAGCTGCAAGTTTGGTCTGGGCTGCAGTCACGATGAAGAGCCAGGCTGTGAGGTGCGACAAGCGGTTGTCCAAGGGCAAATCAGCCCCTATCGTTGGAAAAGTTATTTACAGTTGAGGTGCGAAAGATGAGAGACTCTTACCGGTATGCTCATAATGCAGATTTTATCTGCATGAACTGCCAAAATTATGTTTCGGCAGGCCTGGTTGTGGCTGGCGTTAAAAACCGCAACCATTGCCCGTATTGTTTATGGTCCCGGCACCTGGATTGGCGCCAGGCGGGGGACCGTTTGTCTGCCTGTAAAAGCAGCATGCAGCCGATTGGATTGACGGTCAAGAAGATCCGCAAAAAGTATGGGCTGCGCGCCAAAGGCGAATTGATGCTGGTTCATCACTGCCTCGCCTGTGGCAAAATTGCGATCAATCGAATTGCGGCGGACGATGACAGCCATACGGTCAAGGAGATCTTTGAGAGCTCGATGGGTCTGAAACAGGCTGCCAGGCAGTCGCTTGCTGACTGCGGCGTGCGGGTGTTATTGCCACAGGACAGACGGGTCGTAGAGTCTCAATTGTTTGGAATGGGCGAATATCTTGACCCACTCACAGCATGAAGGCAGCAGGATCACTAGGAAGTCCGGTCGTAATCTCCTAAAATTCCTTTAGACCCAGAAAGCATTAAGAAAGAGGGGGCAGGATGCCAGGAAATGTTTAAGTACTCTAAACGCGAAAATGGTTCAAGAATAGTCCGTTTATTCGCTGAGGAAAGTTATTGCGCGGGTATTTTCGGCTATAATTTCTTATTGGAGTATTTAGAGGGTATTAGATCATATCAACGGTACGGCTTATTAGCATTTTTGGATCGTTCAATGGGAATGTCTGAGGTGGCACCCTCATCACAGGATATTTAAAAAACCCTTTTGGATTTTCTGCCCCAATACCGGCACATCAGGCGCAATATTCTGCACCAATTTAAGGAGTTATGAGAATGGATCCCTTTGGAAAATTATCCCTTACAACCCCGGGTGAGAACGATCAGAGCTTCGAACTGGCTGCAGATAAGATCACGCTCGGGCGTGATACAAGCAATGATATTAATCTTCGGGATACCAGAATCTCCCGCAATCATGCCCGGTTGGAATTTTCTAACCAGGCATGTTATCTTGTGGATTTGGGTTCTGCCAATGGCAGTTGGGTGAATGGAGCCCGGGTCAGCCGGACGCTGCTGCAGCCGGGTGATACGATCCGGTTGGGCGATTCTACTCTGCTTTTCGAGATGATCCTGCCTCACTCGGACGTCGAACATACGATGATTGATACACCGGTTGAACTGGACCACACTCTGGCGCAGCAAACCGTAGCGATGACCATCAATAACACCAGCCTGCCAAGGCTGGTCATCCACACACCAGATCGCACCTGGGAGGTGCCGCTGCTCTCGGATCGGACAGTCATTGGGCGCAGCACAGAGGTGGGCATCTACCTACCCAGAAATAAGGTATCCCGCCAGCATGCCCAGATCATTGTCGAGAAAGATCGCTTCGTAATCGAGGACTTAAAAAGCACCAATGGGACCTGGATAGGTGCCCATAAAATCGAGCGCCACACTCTGAACGACAGTGACACGTTTCGGATTGGCGACGCGCGCATTATCTTCAAGCAACCCTTCAATCCCCAAGATCTGGAAAAGACAGACACCCATCCTTTGCCGGCCCGCAAACCGGTTGTGTTTGTGCCCGGTTTAATGGGTTCGGAACTGTGGCAGGGGAATGATCAAATTTGGCCAAATGTGCGCTATCTATTCACCCATCCGGAAGTGCTGGCTCTACCGGACGAAATGCCAGTCGAGGCGCGCGGCATCGTAAACGAAGTCGTTGTGGTGCCCAATCTTATCAAGCAAGATCAGTACAATCGCATGGGGGATTTCTTTGTAGAGAGCCTGGGTTATGAACGCGGCCGCAATTTGCTGGAATTTGCCTATGATTGGCGACAGGATGTGCGCCAGTCTGCTCGTAAGCTGGCCCAGACGATTGACGAATGGCAGGTAGAAGGGCCGGTAACCCTGATTGCCCACAGCCTGGGGTGCCTGGTCAGCCGTTACTATATTGCCCGGCTGGGGGGCAAACGCAAAGTCAACCGAGCGATCCTCATGGGAGGACCCCATTATGGCGTGCCCAAAGCCCTGACCAATCTGGTCCTGAAAGCTGATTTACTGCCATTTGGCTTGATGGGGGACCGTCTGCGCCAGGTGCTGATCACGTTTCCGTCAATGTACCAGATTCTGCCTGTTTATGCTTGTGTGAAGGATCACACTGGAAAAGCCATCGATGTATTCGAGGATGAAACCTGGCTTCCGGAGCCACAGCGCCCCCTTTTGCGAATCGCACGTGAGTTCCGCAAGGAACTTGGGACAACTTTACCGGTCCCTTCCATCTCAATTTTTGGGTATGGGATTAAGACGGTTGCGGATGTCAACGTGGCTCGAAACGAACGCGGCGACTGGGAAAAACTGGACTTCAATACCATCCCAGGCGGAGATGAAGTAATCCCCGAACGCAGCACGGTTATGCAAGATTCGGAGATCCATCCCGTCCAGCAATATCATGGAGCGCTGTTTGTGGATAGTGATGTTAAAATGCGTTTGAAGCTGGAGCTAACCCGGATTAAATAGCTCAGGCCCCACGCCAGTGAAAGAGCGAACTCTTTGAATCAGCCTTCCCCGACATCTTTTGGCAAGTACCAGGTTTTGCGTGTACTGGGTAAAGGCGGTATGGCGACCGTCTATGCTGCCCAGGAACCTATCCTGGACCGTCTGGTGGCGATCAAAGTGATCCATCCCCACCTGGCGGATGAAGTGGGGTTTGCCGACCGCTTCCGCCAGGAAGCACGCCTGGTTGCTGGATTGCGCCATTCGAATATCATCAAACTGCATGATTTCGATATTCTGGATGGGCAGCATTTCATGGTGATGGAATACCTGGAGGGGGGCACCTTGCAGGCGCGCCTGAAGACTTCTCGGCAGAGAAATGAGCTGATTCCATTGGGTGAGGCTGCCAGACTGCTTGCAGAGATCGGCTCGGCGTTGGATTACGCTCACCAGCGGGGTGCAATCCACCGCGATATTAAACCAGCCAATATCTTATTTTCAACCCAGACGGAACCGGTAGTAACCGATTTTGGGATAGCGAAACTGCTGACCGAATCGATCCAGATCAGTGTAACCGGAGGTGTGATCGGAACCCCGGTCTACATGGCACCTGAGCAAGCCTCCGGGGGGACTGTTGATGGCCGCAGCGACCTGTACGCGCTGGGTGTAATCGCCTTTGAGATGACTACTGGGCGGGTGCCCTTTCAGGGAGATACACCTACTGCGGTAATGATGCAGCATCTGACTGCACCTCCCCCGCCTTTGCGCACAATAAACCCGAATCTTCCGGAAGGGCTGGAAAGGGTGATCTTGCGCTGCCTGGCGAAAAACCCACAGGAGCGTTTCGAGAGCGCTTCAGACTTTGCAACTGCTTTTGGAGCTGCCCTGAGGGGCGAGCCAATTCAACCTTTGCTCCAAAGTCCTGGGCCAGGGCTGACTGGCATGGCAACCGAACTGGACAGACCGACACCCCAAGCTTCGCAAAGCACTCAGGAAGCTGGAGCTCAGAATGATCTTTTGAGTACCCCAGCCGAAGAGGTTCTGGAGCAACTGGATTTGACGGCTGGACAGCCCGTCCGCCCAAGCCGGCCCCAGCCAGCGGGGCAAGGCCGCCTGCGAATTCATCTGTGGCAGTTAGGAGTCGCGTTCTTGTTGGTAGCATTGGCCGTGCTTGGCTTTACGATTTTCAACCAACTCAACAGCCAACCGGCGACGGTTGTAGGCGATTTTACAATCGCAATTGGAGAGTTCGATGGCTCCCAGGCCAGTCTGAAAGTTGATTTCGCCCGCCGGATTTATGATCAATTAGAAAGCGAGCTGCAAGATCAGAGGGCGACTGTCAACCTGTATCGTACCAATGAAATCTATCCGGATGGAGCGGCTGCCAGGGCAGACCTGGTAGAGCGAGGCGCATCCATACTGATCTGGGGCTGGTATGATGACGCCGGAGTCAGCCCCCACATCGAACTGGCAGGCACAGCCGTGGAACCTCGAGCGACACGTCCGGCTGCTTTCATCACCGCAGCCTTAGCGGCTCCACAGCAGCTTAATCCAGGCGGCAGTAAGCTTGATCTGACGGTTTTTGCGCCCTATGTTCGCACCCCAATTATTCAGACCGGTTTGGAACTGTTCGTTGATCAGGGTCCGGAACAGATCGCCTATTTGAGTACAGCCATCCTGGGACTGGCTTACGAAGTGGAAGGAGACTCGGATACTGCCCTGACCTTTTACAATAAAGCACTGGAAGTTTTGTCTGCTTCGGAGAATCCTCAACCAGCGGCTGAACTGGTGTTCTTTCAACGGGCCGGGTTGTACTCTCAAGAAAACCTCTACACTGAAGCTGCAGCTGATCTGGAGCAGGCTATAGCTCTGGCGCCCAAGGTTTATGAGAGCTGGTACAACCTGGCGTTGGCTTATTCTGAAACCTGTGACCCAGCCAGGCAGCTTGACCAGGCGCTTGAGGCAGCCCAAACGGCCATAAATCTGCGGCCGGATGATGTTGCTGCGAAAATCTTGTATGCCTCACTGGCCCTGCAAGCCGGCCAGGCTACTCAGGCTTTGACGATTCTGGATGAAACCAAACGGCTCGACCCACAAAACCTGGATGTGCTCCAGCTTCTGGGCGATGTTTACCATGCCCTGGGGAAGCAGGAAGAAGCTCGGTCTGTCTGGAGCCAGGTGCTGTCTTCATTGGGGCAAGCTGCTGGCGATGGGCTGGATCCACTTGAACAGCAGTTGGTCAGCGGCGATGTCTATCTAAAGTCTGGCGATGCGGATCTGGCCCTGGCGGCATTTCAAAACGCACAAACGATCACGGCCGATGATCCTGGCGTCTATCAGGGGTTGGGGGGCGTTTACTTGCTTAAGGAGGATTATTCCGCAGCGGTCCAGGCTTATGAGCGGTTCGCTGAGCTCGATCCGGCCAACAGTTTCGCATCGATTTCCTTGGGGATTGCCCAACAAAGAGCAGGCCAGCGGGACGCTGCCCAGCAGTCCTACCAACATGCGGCAAACTTGAATGCCTGCATTGCCACCCCGCACCTGTTGTTGGGGGGAATTGCCGCCGAAGCTGGTGATTTTCCCGAGGCAGAGCAAGCATTCCAACAAGCCGTCGACCTTGAGCCGCAGGACCCGGACAGCCTTTATTTGCTGGGTGTGGCCCTGCTCTTGCAGGATAAGCTGGATGAAGCCGCCTCGGCCTTGGAAATAGCGATTCAACTCAACCCTGAGTATCTAGAGGCGCACTGGGCTCTGGCGTCCGTATATTATGATTTAGGCTCCTACGACCAGGCCTTGTTGGAATGGCAGATAACCGATCGCATGGATCCCCAGCAGCCGCAAACCCTGGTTTCACTTGGGAATACTTATGATAAGTTGAAAGATTATTCATCCGCTATCCAGGCTTACCGGCAGTCGCTGGCACTAAAGGAAGATGCCAATGTGCGTGTCTATCTGGGACTGATCTACCAGCTCCAGGGGCAGCTAGAACAAGCCCTGGCAGAGTACCAGCTAGCTGTTAAATTGGATTCGAGCAATGATCTGGCTTATTCTGGTCTCGGGGATATCCTCGATCAACAGGGCAAGTTAGACGAGGCAGCGGAAGCCTACGAGATATCTTTTACGCTGCAGCCTTCGCCAGTTTTACAGATTCAGCTGGCGATTCTATATGCCCGCCAGGGTGATTTGGAACCAGCGATCGCCGCATTAGAACAAGCCCTGGTGCAGGATATGCAGAATGCCCAGGCCCGGTCAATCCTGGCTAACCTGTATGGACAGGCGGGCGATCTGGATCGGGCTGAGGTGCAGTACCAGCAGAACCTGGACGTCCCTGCCGTGGCTTCAATGGCACATGCTGGATTAGGGTCAATCGCATACAAGCAATGTAACCTTAGCAGAATGGCCCAGGAATATACCAGAGCGCTGGAACTGGCTCCCAATCAGGCGATTTTCCAGTCGCTGCAAGCATATGCCGCTCAGGTGCAAGGGGACGATGCGACTGCAAACAGTATCTATGCAGACTTACAGACTGCCCCGGAGCACGACGCTCTGGCGCACTGGCTGGTGGGTGAAGATCATCTGCGTAACGATCGATTGCCTGAAGCAGAGCAAGAGCTGCTGATTGCATTAGAGAATGCCGGGCAGTTGACTCCTGGCCTGACTTCCGGCATCCACAACAGCTTGGGGCAAGTATATTATTTGCAGGACCGGTTTGAGCCGGCTGTAAGCGAATTCAGCCAGGCTCTGGAAGATGCAGCCTGGAATGCCAGCGCTCAAACCTTCCTTGGTGATATCGCTGTGCGCCAGGGGAATCTGGAAAATGCCCGCCAGTTTTATTTGTATGCTGCCGACCTCATCCCTGAATACGCATTCCAGTACTCGGCGGACGATGCCATGCTGCTCGGAATCGGTTTGCAGTTGCGGCAGGGTCTAATTTCGCAGCATCTTGGGAATTCGGATGAAGCTGAAAGCGCTTTTCAGACCGCCCTCGCGCAAGCCAAGGCACTGAATGATACATTTCCTAAATGGCCGCTGGCTAAATTCGCACTCGGCCTTGTTCAAACCGTGTTGGGGAACGAACTTGAGGCACAAACCACTTTTTCGGCTGCAATCGAGTGCGACCGGTCGATGGAAGCTGCTATCCCGAGAGCGATGACCTCCCTGAAACTACTTCAACCATCCGGAAATTGAAACATCCCCGTCTGTCTGAAGACGGGGATGTTCTTTTGGTGACTGACTGCTTACAAATACTTCAATTCGTTTAGCAGTCTCAGCCGTTCTGATTCGGATCTTTCAGGCAGAAGCCAACCGTGTCTGGTCGACTCCAGCCGATGGATCCGCTGTTGACGATTGTACGATCACTGGCCCACAGGCGAACCACATAGCCGCAGGCCTGCATCCCAGTGGTGTCAAGCGTCCAGTTGCCAGCTTCTCCGGTGGTCGGGACGAAGTCGGGGAAGCCGAAGCGCCGCGAGGATGGGTTGACCGTTGCCCCTGCGGCTGGTCCGGCAGGCTCAATAGTCAGGGTCAGTATGTTGAAGTGCTCATCAAAGCTGGAATAGGTTCCGTGAATGACGTCGCCGACCAGGAAGGTTCCGCAGTCAACCGCCGGCTGTACCGGCCCGCCACCGCGCGAGAAGCCGGTGATGGCAACATCTGCAGACGGAGCCACTTCATCGAGCCGGACCTTGACGCTGCTGCGTGTGGAGCCATCATCCAGGCACAGGATCATCCCTGCCGGCAGGATGGTGCCGTCCGGCAGCTTGGCTTCCATCATGATTTCCCACATGCCGGTCATCGGCGAAGCAGTGATCCATTTGGCCATTACGTTGGCTGCCACCTCCCGCCATTGGTTGGGGTAGGCCTGCTCGCGGTAAGTATAGAAGCCATCGACGCCGATGCTTTGGCTGTCGTTATATTGGACCGGCATGCCTAGCCCGTTCTGTTCGGTGATGGTGATGTTGAAACTGTTTGCCAACGGCTGCCATGGTCCTGGTCCACCCATGGTTGGAAGCTCACGCACCATCACTCGATACTTGAAGGGCAGGGCTCCAGCCATAACGTTGGGTGGGTTGAGAATAAAGCCAGTAATCGTGACTGTCCCGCCAAATGGAGATCGGTTGGCTGTAAATGCCGCCAGTACACCGGAACCGGTTGCCAGGCCGCTGGTCTGGTTGATGTCACAAACAGCCATATTACCAACAGTATCCATGTAGGGTGTGTGATCATCCAGGCTGCATTCGGGCCCGGGCATGATGTGAACCAGGGTCTCTTCCCGATTGCCCCAGGTGGGAACATAGTTGGGGTTGCCGGGAGGCGGGGGGACTTCCCAAGACAGGATCGCTCGCACCCTGGCAGTTTTGGGTCCTTTTTCGCAGGGCTGGCGGCGACAGTTCAAATTCACTGGCAGCGATACGGCGTATTGCAAGCCGTTGGCTGGTATATTGGTGATGTCATGGACGAGTACTGACGATGTGCCGGCATATGTCCAGCCTGCGCCATCGCCGTAATCGATCCAGAAAGCCACATATTCAGTGCTGCCTTGGGAGCAAAGCTTGCCAGAATAGCCGTTGGGAAGTTTTACGGTCAGCACCCCAGCCAGGTGATTGGTGCGAGTGTTGAGACCGACACACTTCAATTCTTCATAGCGGGTGTCACCATCGGTTTTCAGCAGCTTGGCCAGGATATCGCCTAGGTTTAGATCCAACCCGAGCAGCTTGCCGCTGAAATCCGGTTGAAGCATCACCTCATCCAGACCGGCTTTCTCGACCAGCGGGTGAATCTCGGAAAACAGGAAGCGATGAGGTGGGATGCCCTTTTCTTGATACTGCCTGGCCAGCTCGGTGGCTTCGGCCTGCAGAGGCTGGGCGGTTGGGACTGGTTGTTCCAGGTCGATAGCATCAATCAGCTGCGGGGGCAGCTTGATCTCTAATTCCTGCAGCAGATCCTTGAAGATGAAGAATTTGCGCGGCTCGATCTGGATGCGTGCATCAATGACATTGCCATAGACCGGGTTGAAGCCCGGGGTGTTGGCTGGCGGAACAATGTTCCAGGATAAAATTGCCCGGACCAGCGGTAAATTCTCGTTAAAACAAAACAGCCTTTTCGGATCGATTTTCAAGGTTGCGTCATATTCCAGTGGCTTGGGCCCGGGGATATCGTAAACCTTAAACCCCACGAAGCCCTGATCCAACCAGGTGGCGCCGTTGTTGTAGGATAGGTAAAAGCGCACATATTCCGCACTGCCGTTCGAGCAGATATCGCCTCCGTATCCCGTTTCCCTTTTGATATAAACAACCGCCTCCAGGCGTTCGGTTTGCGGGTTGTAACCTAAACACTTGGCTTCTTCATAGTTCTTGTTCGAGACCATAACCTTGACCGGCTCAAAGGCGCTGACTTGAAGGTTTCCAAAATAGTTGGGATTAGCCAATGTCAGAGCCCGGAACTGGCTGCGTTCCATCTCAACTTTAGGTCGGGAAGCCGCCTTCTTTGCCCTGGCAGGCTTACCGGCTACTTCCAGCTTGGTTTCTATTTCCTTAGCCATCACATTCCTCCTATGAATGAGTTGATTGGAAATGGGATCCTCCGGTATCACTGTGATGGAAAACCAGATTTGGTGGGAGTGTTTATCTGCACAACTGCCCCAAATCTGGCACTCACCTGCACATTACCCCGGAGATCCTGAGTATGGGAATACACAGACAAATTTTGTCTGTCTGGTCCTATAAACGCCTGTCCGGACAGTTTTCCGGCATTATCGCCAGCTTCTCCCTTCATGTGCGACCTTCAACAAGCAAAACGGAAAAATCGTTTGAACTGTGTTTAGTATGCTGCAAGGAAAACTGGCCAAAAATGCTGGCCAGCTGACCCAGGCTGATGATTTTCCCAGGAGATATATGATGGCTGAGCTGAAATCGGTTTGCAAGAGTTATGTAAAAGAAGATGTGAAATCAGATGAAACGGAAGAAGGTGCTTCGTAGCTAAACGCCGGGGGGCAAGCGTGGAGAGCGAATTGGGTGACTGCGTGGGCGGAAGCCTGGGTTGCCACCCAATTTCACTATATTTTCCGCCCCACACTTTTTATGGGCATAAACGCGAACACAGCACCCAAATCGCCGTTTTAAGGACCTGCTGAAAGATTAAGCGATAGGAATGAAATTTTATCGATGCGGTTAGCAATCGCTCAGGTGTACTCCTGAATGATTGCTAACCACAAAACAATTCTGCTGAATTCCAGTTCAAGCGGATGATTGTGACTCGGCACGCTGGATTGTTTTTGCCCGCAGACAATCCTCGAGGGTGCGGCGAACGTTGATCACACCCACTCCCAGATATGGGTCGTTTGTGGGTGTCGCCCCGCAGATGATCAGAGATTCCACTTCGTTTGGCGTAAATTGACCTTGCCCGGCTTGAATGACGAGGGCCGCCAGTCCGCTTACCAACGGTGCTGAGAAAGACGAGCCGCTCCAGAACAGATATGAGGTCCGGGTCTCATCCGAATAAGGGGGTAAGATGACCGGCCCGACCACAGCAGATGGGCAATCTGCACCCTGGCAATCGGCTGTCCGCGGCCGGCAGTCACTTTCAGGGTGGTCTTTACTGGCGCGGCCATCACCACCCGGAGCAGCGATGCGACCCTGATTCGAAAAGCAGGCCCGGCGATTGTCAATCGTGCTGGCGGCAACTCCCATCCCGGAAACCCAACGAGCCGGCAAGTTAGCAGGCTCTGGCAGGAAAGGGGTGTGGGCGGAATTGTTGCCGGCCGCCGCACAGATCACGGCTCCCAGACATCGGCTGGCATTCATCAGGTACTGGAGGGCCACTACTGCCCCTGGTAGACCGATTTTGGCTTCCTCAGGCGGAACTCGCACGCCCAGACTTAAATTAATCACCATGCCGGTCGGCTGGTTTTCCTGATCGCCAACAGATTCTTTTAGGAAATTAAAAACTGCTTTGAGCAGAGTAAAAAGATCGCCGCGGTTGTCGTTACCGAGTACCCGTACCAGGTGGATATCGCTGCCAGGGGCCAGGGCGTGCACCAACCCTGAGATAAAATAGCCGTGGTTGCGGACATCGATTGGGGCTCCTGAGGCAGGATTTGGCGTGGCGCTAGGAGTAGGATGCAGCACACTCAATTCGAGTTTGGATGGCGTCTGGGCCAGGATGACCGACTTTTTGTTAGCCGTATCTGGGGTCAGCCCCTGGTAGGGCGAAGTGTCGAAAATGCCGACTCTTACGCCCTGACCGTTGTACAGGGGCGAGCCAAGCTCAATATTCTTGAATGCCCACTGCTGCATAAAGAATTCAGCTTGAGCCAGCCCTGGCAGAGAGCTGGTGGGACTGCCTTCGGCCTCGAATGGACTTCCCTCAGCTTCAAAAGGGCTGCCTTCAGCTTCGAACGGGCTGCCTTCGGCTTCGAAAGGATGCCCCGTGAGCCAGTTGGGATCTTTGCTCACCTGCCCCGCCTGACCGCCCAACAGGTTGTTGATCCGTTGGATCGTGCGAGCTACATTTGGAGACTGGCCTGAGATTCGGTATAGATCGATCACCAGCCCTTTGCCCGCCTCTTCGCTGTGCGGCAGGCCGGGGCAATTAAGGACTTGATCCCCGAGCTCGCTGAACCGGAGCCTTTCCAAACGCTCCAACCGGGCGCCACGCTGCGGCTGGGCCAGATCATCCAAAACCGCTTCAGGCCCGGTCAGGATCAACTGATCCTGGATATAAAATTCTTCGGGCGGATATGAAAGCCGAGAAAATGGAAAGCGCCCATTGCTGCGGGCCCACAATAAATAAAGCAGGCCGGCGAGTAATATAAGCACCAGGAAGCATAACAGGCATGTCAACAGGGTGAAAATATAAAAGGACGTTACTGCCATACTGATAACCTCCGCAGTCTTGTGTTTGGCATGGATTCGGGATCAATTGCAGATAAATTATTCGATCTGTGCAACTTTCAAAGCACCAATCGAATACCGATATTGTTTATTCTTCATATTTGAATGCTCCCCAGACGTCTAGTGACAGTTTAGAGCGGGCCGCTGGCTCCAACCAGAGAAAAAGGTGCCCAAAAATATGGATGGCTTGTTTGACTCTTCCCATCAGACTCGCGCAGCAGTTCCAATTGCGCGTAGCGCAGGGCAGACCCTTTGTCTGATCCTTCAGCCAACCGGGTATAGAAGGACTGCATCAGACGGGCGGTGGATTGATCTTCAACTGCCCAGAGGGTAGAGACCAGCGAGGCCGCGCCTGCAGCCAGGAAGGAGCGCATCAGGCCCAGTAATTCATCCCCTCCGCCTACCACGCTGCGCCCGGTTTGACAGGCGCTCAAGGTCACCAGCGAAGCCTGCAGTTTCAGATTGAATATATCCAGGGTAGTCAGCCAGCCATCGGCCAGGGCCAGCCCAGAGAATAGTGGATTGTCTGGGCGGAAATCGCCATGAGCCGCCAGATGAAGTATCCGGCAGGTGGGAGCGATCCGGCGCAGCTCGTCCAGGGTGGCCTGCTCCTCGAGGATGGCAGGGAGGGACCACAAATCGGCAATCTGGCGAGCCTCCTGCAATGTGAAGGGCAGCATCCCCTGGTAGGAATATCCAAAGGCAGCCAGATCGCCCTGAGCTGGACGGGGTTCCAGGCAGTACTTGAGCAGGCTGGAGCCAGGCAAGTAACTGAGCTCGTACTTTTCTAACAGGTATGAGCGACCGTCATATAGAGCTTGGAAGGGCAGGTAGTGCAAAGGGCCATGCGGAACAAGGATCAACCGTCGGATATGCCCATATGCCTCTATGGCACCGCCTAGGGGCAACCACACCAGGTGATGCAACCGGGAAAGCACGCCCTGCGCATTGGTCTCCAGGTTGGCGATATGAGCGCTGGGATGATGTGGGACCGAGCGCAGGTTCAGCCACAGCAGTTGAAGGTACTGCTGAACCTGCGCTAATTCGGCTTCAAGCTGGATGGCTTGAACGTGCTGATCGTCCGCCAAAAAGGCAACCAAACGCCCGTGCAAGGCGAAAAACTCTACCAGCAGGTCGCCCGGCTCCAGATAGGACTGGAATGATTCAGCCCGCACCTGCCAGAGAACGGCATCCCGGGCATAGTCGGCATTGCGCACCAGGAGTTTATGCCAGTGTTCGGTGATCTGCTTTTCCAGTTCCAGGATCAACTGGCTCTGGCTGTGGCGCTCGTTGAGGAAGACGGTGCTTTCGCCGCGTTGGCCGTAGCCTTCCCCGCTGTCCATGCGACGATAAAGGCGATCACGCTGCTGGCGCAGACGGGCCAGCTCAGCAACCAGGGGCCGGTCCTCTTGGCTACGGGCGGTAATGCTTAAATCAAGGCGGTGAGCCAGGAGTTCGAGCAGGGCACGCGATTTGGCGCGCTCTGCATATTCCAACCCGCGCCCAGGTTCACCCAGCTCCAGGCACAAGGCGACCGCATCTTCATAAATTGCGCTTTTATCCTCGACGAAGACGGATCGATACTCCACCATCAAGCGGCCGCACAGGCGCTCGATGTCTTGAATAGCCAGCTCGATCGCTTCCAGGCCGCCCTGTAGGTCACCGGATTGGATCGCCAACCGACCAATCAAATGGTGGCAGGCGTATGTCAAACTGGGCACGCCATGCGATTGTCCAATCTGCAAAGCGTTTTCGATCAACCGCTGGGCATCTTCCGGACGCCCGAGAACAAGTGCTGCTCGGGCTGACTCTAGCTCGGAGCGTCCCTGCCAGATGGGTAGATCGTGTTTCTGATATACTCGGGCACACGCGCGTGCCAGCTCATAAGCTGGGGCTGGCTTATTCTGGTCCGTCAGTACGGCTGAGCGCTGTAAATCGGCATCTGCAATCGCAACCAGATTGCCTTCGGCTTCAAAGATCTGGCGCGCTTCAGCCAATGATTTAAGTGCCTGATCGAAGCGCTGCTGTCCGGCAAAAGCGCTGGCTTCATTCAAGATGGCCTGTCCAACCTCATAATGAGTCCCCAACGAGCTGAAGAGTACCCGCACCTGGCGGCATTTTTCGAGCACATCCTCAAAGCGGCGGAGCTGAAGCAAACAATCACTGATGAACAGTTCGACCAACATCGCATGACGCTGGCGGTCATCTGCCAGCAGCACCTGGCGGACTTCTTCCAGCATATCTAGAGCTTCATTGTAGCGGCCTAACACGAAAAAGGTGACAGCCAATGCCTGTTGGGCTCGAGCAGCAGCCACATCCTCACCCTGGCGTTGGTGCATTTCCATGGCTGTGCGGCTGGCGACAATCGATTCTTCGAAACGTCCCAGGTTACGCAGAACGACTGCCCTGTTCAGCTCCACCCGCAGCCAGTGTGACTCACCCTCGATTCCGAGCTGGCGGTAAGCGGCTTTCGCCTGGTCAAACAACGCCAGCGCTTCATTGTCTTGCCCAAGCCGGGCGTGGACAATCGCCATATTAACGGTCAAGCGGGCCAGTTGAAACCACTCCGCATGCTGGCGTAACACCTGGCTGGCCCATTTGAAATCGACCTGAGCCTGTTTGTATTGCCCAAGATTTCCGAGGGCATATATTTTACCGATCTGCGACTGAGCTTGTTCGACTGGCCGGCCTTGTTCCGCATAAATTTCAGCTGCCTGATTGTAAAGCCCAATACCCTGGCTGTATTCGCCAAGAACCACGCTGCAAGCGTTTGCCTGGGCTAATAGACCGAGCGCTCGGTGGAGAGGGTTGCCGGTAATTACAGAAAGATCGACAATCAGCTGAGCAACTCGCGTACTCTGCTTGATATCTGTTCTCATTAACTGGTCGGCCTTTTGTTTCAGGGCAGCGGCGAATTCATCCTGGCTGTTTTTCTCCAGAGCTGCTACCTCTTCAGCTAGAATTAATGGCTGGCCTTCTGCGCCAGTGTTTGCGATGGAATGCTCGACCAATCCTTGAATGTCCATTGAAACCCTTACGTGTTTGCTCAGCCCAAGGTGGAGATAGATGGCAAAATCGGTGCGCGTGGAGCGTACGCCCCCACACACACCGATTTTACCCGTATTCCTTAAGTGCCCTCTAAGTAAATGCCGCTTAACTGTCCTTGTCTGCCTGGACTGGTTAACCCACATATTATTGCCCAGGATCAATCAGGAGGTCTCGGATCTGGATTTCCAGTTCATTGTTCTGTAAGAGTATATCGTACTTGCCTGGTTCAAGCCCTGCCAGAACGAAATTTCCTAACTCGTCAACCAGAGCTTGGCCGACCTGCGTTCCGGCTAGAAAACAGCGGATCTGCAAATCAGCCGGAGTGACTCCCAGGACCAGCCCCAGGATGATCTTGTTTCCAGGTGCGGCAGGGTCGGGCTGAAGTTCAAGCGTGATTTGTGCATCACCAGCTCGATAAAATATTTGGCTTTTGGATTCACCGCGCAGACCAAAAGCTAAAGGCCGGGATGCATCCGGCTGCCGGGGCAATTTTTCCGCCACCCAGATTTTAAAACGTTCCAGGGGGCTGAATTCCAAATCGGGTGAAACTTCATCAAGGAATTGATTTAATTGCTCCAGTTCGAGCCGGCAGTGCGGGCATTCTCCCAAGTGTTCTTGTAGAAATGCCACTCGATCTTGGGACACCAGCCTTAAGTGATATTCTCCCAGCTCGCTTGTTTCAGGACAGAAGGCCCGGTATAGGATAGCAGTCAGTTTTGCATCGGTTGGATTCATCGTTGTTTATTACTCTCCTGCCAGTATTAACGCAGTATTGCGCATTTTTCACGCATCGAAAACTAGCAGGCAGCTATCCAAATATAGTTATTGTGGTTGGATTTGCAAGCAATTCACTCCCACCAACTACCTACATAAAATTTTTTTGAAAAGCTAAGAATGGTATCCCAGCCCATGATTGTGACGGGCTAAGTTAAAGGAGTTCCTCTAATTCTTGGTCACGGCGCAAACGTGCCAGTATATTTTCTTTGATCTGGTAGATCTCTTGGACGCTGTGAAAAATATCCTTATGCTGATTATAAATCTGACCGGGTTTCAAGTCGAGAACGAAACTGCAATAGACAACCCGGCGCTCCTGGTTGTTTTTAAGCCGCCCCTCAACCCAACTCCAGAGTGACATGGCCATTGATCTGTCCATGATCTGAACCTCTGGACCATCCAGGTCGCTGCCGATCGAAACCATTGGCTCGCCTGGTAAATCATCCAGAAGCATGGCCTGTTCGCGAGCACGCATTGTATCAACAAGCACACTATGGACGCACATTTGTAGATAGCGCAATATAGATTTTAAATCAGGAAATTGAGCGAATTTTTCAGGAGTTAGAACATGCCACATCTTTTCGAAGGCCCGGTTGATGAAGTATTGCAATTCTTCGTCCAGGGAAGGGAATAATGAGTGGCGCTGGATCCATCCGGATACCAGGGGCTGATACTGAGCATAAACCATGTTCCAGGCGTCCTGGTTTTGATCCACTATTGCCCGGCGGATTAATTCGAAGCAGTAGCGGGGGTCATGTTTTTGACGCCTGAAATAGCGATCGCTTTCCTCAGAACAGCGATATTTGAGGATCTGGAGTGAAAAGGAGTTGAAATCAGGCTGGTCTGGCATTGGCAGTTATTTCGGGAAATTCGCGTATAATCCTTTGGATAGCTTCCCCCGGCGAAATTTGGGTTCAATGCTAAAGCCGAACTGGATAGCCACCGCTTACTATATTAGTATGACAAATATTAGAAAAAAAGTCAAATTAAGGTTTGGCAAAACTAACCAGTTTTGTGTCAGTCACATTGCTGACGGGCGCATTTCGGTTATATGGAGAGAGTGTCATGCAAGATATTGTGGTTGTTGGCAGTATCAATATGGATTTGGTCGTTAAAACTCAGCGTCTTCCAGGTCCCGGCGAGACGATCCAGGGAAGTGACCTGCAATGGATACCAGGAGGAAAAGGTGCCAACCAGGCTGTAGCAGCCTCTCGTTTAGGTGCTTCGGTTAGTATGGTAGGCCGGGTTGGAAATGACCTCTTAGGGGAACGGCTACGGGCTGATCTGATCGGGCAAGGTGTGCTGGTCGAGTGGGTCAAACGGGATGAACAGGCTGCCAGTGGTACTGCGTTGATTGTTGTAGACGCCAGTGGTGAAAACAGCATTGTAATTTCACCCGGCGCTAATGGAAGGATTACTCCAACCGATGTTGACCTGGCAGAAGGGTTGATTAGCAGGGCGAAAGTTGTTCTTCTGCAGCTCGAAATCCCTCTACAAGTTGTAGAACACACGATTCGGCTGGCTGCCAGGCATGGTGTAATGACAATCTTAAATCCTGCCCCTGCTGGCAAGATCCCGCCCCAAGTATATAGTGATGTAGCTATTCTGGTGCCCAATGAAAATGAGCTGGCCGCCTTGACCGGCAGGCGCGTGAAAGGTATGGATTCAGTCAAGGTCGCTGCCCACCAGCTGTTGGAAACAGGTCTGCAAGCAGTGGTCGTGACCCTGGGCAAGCGAGGTGCCTGCCTGGTCACCCGGGAGGATGCTGCTATCGTGCCGGCTTTCCCAATTCAGGCGGTGGATACAACCGCTGCCGGAGATGCTTTTATTGCTGGCCTGGCAGTAGCGTTGTTGAAGGCTGAAGGATTGGTGCCGGCGGTTCGCTATGGCAATGCCTGCGGCGCCCTGGCAGCCATGCGCTTTGGTGCTCAACCCTCCCTTCCGAGCGCAGAACAGGTCAAGGCATTGATAGACAGTGGGTAAATAGAGTCTCCTACAAGAATGTCCAGCGAGCAATTAAATTCAAACGGGCCCTCCCGGGAGGGCCCGTTTTTCTTATCACACTCAAGACAATCCAACTTTATTATTTTACAGCCGGTTCGAGCAACAAGCCATTCAATATCATTTCCAGGGCCATTGTATGGCTGCAACGTTCTCTGGTTTGAAAGAAGTCACAGTCGCATTGCCACTCACCATTATTAAAATGGACAGTATGAGGATTGTTTTCCCCTTCAAATGTGACTTTGAGCATATCAATGCGAATTCGGTCACGTTGTTCGGAATAGCGTTTCGCCTTTTCGATTTTACCAATCATGCCGTAATCCATAACATGTAGTCTCCTTTCAAATGGGGTTCTAATGTAAAAGGCACGCGCGCCGCGTGCCTTTTAGAATCGTTCGAATAGTATGCTTTTTGACTCAGACACTCGCATGGTGTTTTATCCATCCAGATATCTGCTGAAGACCGGGTATTATTTCTCCAGTATAAGCCGAGTCTGGCTGAAAGTCAACACGGATTTTCTCGGCTGAGTGGTCTCTCATTTTGGGTTTACGCTCGATAGTCAGCGGCCTTCATAATCATCTTTCAGGATTAAATTAAGCACAATGCTGACTATGCTGACTACCAGAGCACCGAAAAATGCGGCCCAAAACCCTGATATGGACAGGCCCCAGCCAAATTGGGTGCCAATCCAGCCGGTCAGATAGAATAGCAGGGTATTAATCAGCAGGGTTCCCAGCCCGAGCGTGAGGATAATTAAGGGACATGTCAATAGCAGCAAGAGAGGGCGCAACATAGCGTTCAGCAATCCAAAGACCAGCGCCAGCAGAACGATAGCCATCCATTGTTCAGATAGGTTCGTGCGAACCTGGATGCCAGGTACTAGCATGACAGCGGCGTACAAGGCAATCGCATTGATGACCCAGCGCATAATAAATTTATTCATACAAGGCTCCTTTTATTGTGGATCGTCAGGAATTTCTGGGACGCTCTTCAAGCGTGTAGATTTATCGTGTATGCTCACAGCTATGCTTTTTTGTGCGCCTAATTCCCGAGATCAATCCAAGGTTGCGAGGCTAAGAATACCCTGGAGATTACTTTAAGCGATCTTCCATCCAAACCAAAGTCTGGTGAGCGCTGAAGCCAGCCAGTTGGATTGCCTGGGCAGCGCGTCCAAACGGGTAATCGATTGATAAGGTGCGCCGCTGACCTAATTGCTGGCGGGCATGCGAGAGCAAGGCAGCTGCAGCTGTGTCCTCTCGATCGGGCCAGGCTGCCAGCCACAAATGGTCGGCATGATTGGTTGATGCAACTTTAGTAAGGATGCCAAGCGGCTGCCCGCCTTGCATGGCTGTCCATTGGCGGATATTGAGCTGTGTAAAGAAGCGGTACAGGGTGCCGAATATGCCGGGACGAAGGTCGATTAGTTTGATCGGCATGTGCCAGATCAGTTCAGGTGGGTAAGTGCTTTCAAGCCAGGCTTTTTGGGCTTTCCAATCCTGGCTGCGGCGGGCGCAAAACTTGATTTGGGGATCTACTGCAGCGCTCTGAACGTCGGTTTGGCTGAACCAGGTTGTTCGGCGGCCTCGCTCTTCAAATCCCAACGACCTGTAAAGATTGATGGCAGCCCGGTTATCATCTCGTACATGCAGCCAGGTGGCTTTGGCGCCGCGTTTGCGGGCGTGCTCAATCCCATGGGCTGTGAGCATGCGGGCAATGCCGCGCTTACGATAATCCGGATGCACAGCCACGTTGGCGATCAAATAAAAACGATCGGATCGAACGCTAAATGGGATCAGGGAAAGGTTCCCGATTAATTCCCCGTTCTGCTCCCAGACATAGCCGGCGGAAGGCAGGCTGGAGATTTCGACAACTGAAGTTGCCCAACGCAGGTAGCGTGGATTATCCGCGGCAAACCGCATTTGCTGTAAATATCGCTTGCCATCGGCATCGATGGTGTCTGCAAAACACAGCTCAACCAAATCAGCGACCTGTCGTAGATCGCGTTGGGTGTCAAAGGGTCGTAGATGATCCGGCTTCCCGGGGACCGTGAGCTTCTGAGTAATGGTTGCCATCATTCACTTGGATCTACGCATTTTGCCCAGGGTGGTTGCAATTAGCGGCTGGAAACCCAGGGATGGGTACCATTGTACCTCAGTCGAAGTATTTTTGCCGCCGGTTGGTTGCAGTGGGTGCACTCAAGTGTTGTAGAAAAATTATATTGGTGTTCGGTTTGTGCGGCGCAAGCCGCACAAACCGAACACCAAATCTACAAACTTTGAGTGCTCCCGTTGCAGTGGAGAACAAGCTTTGCAGATTTATCTCCTTCCCAGATCAGATATTCCAATCGTCACGGCTTTAACAAGAAAGGATTTTGGGTGTGTGAACAGTGCCGAAGCCACTTTTAACATACCCAAATAATTTCTCCTGTCTGTGTTGAAAGCCATGCCAGCTGCAACTTTGTTAAAGCTCTGTTTCCATCCTGACAATCCCTTGCGCCTCGCGGCATCCGGATTTACAATATTCGAAACAAGTGTTCTGAATATTGATCCACTGGCGGTAGCTACGGGACCAGGCAGGTGACTCATGGCATTAGATTTCTACCAAGTGCGCAAACAAATACAGGAAATGGGTGAGAATGCGCCTGAGCGCCATCAGATCCTGGCTGACAAACGCAGTAAGGCGCGTTCGCTGCTGGAGGCTTATACGGCAGACCTGGACCAGCTGCGGCATAAAGTGCAGCGAGTTGTCAGCCGTTACGATCCCAATTTGCGCTGCGCTTTGCCAGTTGATGAGAGCGTCCGTGTACCAGAAGGGCTGCTTACTCGGGTTGAACTACCCCCCTTGCCAGAACGAGCCGCAGTGCTGGCCGCAGATGGATCCCAGATTGCCCCGGATCGTCACCAGGAAGTTAACTACTGCCTGATCAATGTGGGTGCGATCCAGATGATTCATGGAAGCTCCCAGCCACCGGAAACCACCACAGACAGCCGGCTGCTCTATGACGAGGACCTCTATACAGCTTATGGCAGGCTTACCGACGAGACGGTAGCCTTGCAGCGTGACCTGAACGAGCGCAAGATTCTTGCGATCCTGGCTAGAGACGCGCAGCCGCCAGTCATCACATTCACGGATGGCCCAATGGAGCTGTGGGGTGTAAAAGAAGGCGATTCTGCCGGTGATTTTCGGCAGAGCCTCGATGCATACAAAGCATCACTGGCTGAACTGTGCGAGCTGGATGTAGCCACTGCTGGCTATGTTGATAAACCAGCCGCCGATCTGGTTGTGCGCCTGCTCGAAGTCGCAGCCACGTCTGAAACGGAGCTGCCGGAGATTAAAAAACACCATCCTCTGCGGGGTGTGGCCGATACTGAACTGTATACCGATATCCTGGAGCCAGGTGAGCGCTCGGCGGTTTTTGCAATCCAGTCGAAGTCGGCAGCAAACTATCAAAATCAACTGGCGCTGCACTTTTTTTATCTGAATGTAGGACGGACGGGCAAACCCTGGCTTGCGCGGGTTGAGATACCCGCCTGGGTGGCAGCTCGGGATGATATGCTCAATCAACTGCATGCAATTTTAGTGCACCAAAGCCGGATCATGGGTACCAGGCCGTTCCCTTATTTGCTTCATCGAGCTCATGAGGCTGCGGTGGTCAGTCTGCAAGAAAAAGAGCAGGTAACCCAAATGATATTATATGAACTGCGGCGGCAAGGTGTACCGGTGGGTCAAGTTTCAAACAAGCAGGCTGCAAAAGATTTAAGCGCCAGAGCCAGTTATCAGAGCAGAGTGAGGTGAATCAATGACCGCAATTGAAATTGGCAGACTGCTGCGAGCCGGCACAAGTGGTTTTGTGGTTGGATGCCGGGTGAGCCAGCTGGAGAGTCCGTCTTTTGGAGCGCTGGTTCGTGTCCCACTGGAAAACGATTATCAGATCTATGGGCTGATTTACGACATCCGGATTGACGATGATGGTTTGGTCCGCCAGCTCGTTACGGCAGATGGCATGGATGAAAATGTGATCGCTGATAACCGGATCAATCGCAATGTGCCAGTTGAGATGAGCGTTATCAGCATCGGTTACCGGCAAGGTCAGCAAATTCTGCACCTGCTGCCTCCTAGACCCCCATTGAGCCTGGATGTGATCTATCTGTGCGACCCGAAAGAGATCCGCCAGTTTGCCGCACCAGGCCGATTTGGTTATTTCCGGCATGTATTACGATCACAAGATATTCCCACCGGGGAATTGCTGGCAGCCCACCTGCGCCAGGCAAATCAGGCTTATCTGGCAGAGGGCAATCAGGACTGGGGGATGGCGGCAACGCATGAATTAATCGTTTTGCTGCGAGACGATTATCCAACCTTGATGGATGTCCTGGGAACATTGCAAGATGCACTTGCAGCAGGTCAGGAGTAAAGAGGTGTTTTTATGACGATGGATCAGAACCTTCGGCAGGCGATTGGTTATATTGTGGGCGGAGGATTAAAAGAAAATCTGCGAGTTCGGTTAACCATCCCGGCCCAGGATGTGCAGGAAGGCGGTTTTGTTGTCGTGGAGAGCGGGAACTGGCTGTTTTACGGGCTGGTAACAGACCTGCAGTTGGGTGCAACCGATCCTCGTTTTGCAGATGAACAGAGCGAAATCCGGCTGGCCCCAGATCTGGCTCGGCTGCTTCACGGGCAAACGTTGTATACCAACCTGGAAGTTCTACCAGCGCTGATGTTGGAACGCGGTCCAGGCCTGGGATCAGCGGCTTATGAAAACTGGCGGGCGGAGATCGAGGCCGGCTTGAAGGAAGAACCACGACCTGTGCCAGTGAAAACTGTGCCCCCTCACCATTCCATCGTCCGCCTGGCAAGCGCCGGGGATATTGCCGAGATTTTCGGGAAGTCCGAGCAAAGCGGAAACTTTGTGATTGGTTTTACTCGTGAACAGGGGCATCCGGTCTGTTTGAATCTGGAAAAATTTGTTCAGCGTTCTTCCGGTGTATTCGGAGCCACAGGGACTGGCAAGTCGTTCCTCACCCGGATTGTTTTAGCGGGGCTGATCCATTACGACCGGGCCTCGGTGCTGGTCTTTGACATGCATAATGAATATGGTTTTGATGATACGGCTTCCGACAGCGGCAAGCGGGTCATCGGCCTGAAGAGTAAATTCCCCAGCCGCCTGAGAGTGGTTGGGCTGGGGCCGGGCGCGCTGATACGAGGTAAGGCGCCCGATTTCACCCTGGAAGTCGCCGAAACGGATATCCTGCCTCAGGATATCGAAATGCTGGCTCGCGAGCTGAATCTAAAGGAAACCACTCCAACTACTCTGGATGCTCTGGTCGCGTCGTTCGGCCGGGCGCATTGGTTCTCAGCGTTTAAAGCAATGAAAATCGGGGCGCTGATTGAGGATGATAGTGGTAAAAAGATACCAGCCCCGGACAGCGTCGCCGCCTGGGCAAATTCGGCCGGGGTTAATGTGATGGCAGCCGAGGGTCTGCATTCCAAAATGGGACGCATGTTCCGCCTGCCTTACCTGGTCGAGCGACCAGCGGCTGATACGGTCAGTGAAATCATCAAAGCGCTGGAGGCCGGACAGCATATCATACTGTCTTTCGGTGCGCACGAAGGCGACTTGGATTATCTGTTGGTGAGCAATCTGCTTACCCGCCGCATCCGGCAAGCCTGGGAAGACCGGACCAACCACTTCCGCAGCCAGGGCAAGGCTGAACCGCGGCCGCTGGTAATTGTGGTCGAAGAAGCTCATAAACTGCTCAACCGGGAAATGGCTTCGCAGACAACGTTCAGCACAATCGCCCGCGAGCTGCGAAAGTATTACGTTACGTTGCTGATCGTTGATCAACGCCCATCGCAAATATACGATGAGGTCATGTCCCAATTGGGGACCCGCATATCGGGCTGGCTGGGCGATGATGATGATATCCGGGCGGTGCTATCGGGTCTGTCCGGACGAGATTCCCTGCGAGGGATGTTGGCCCGTCTGCAACCCAAAGAAGAGGTGCTGCTGTTGGGTTGGGGGGTGCCGATGCCGCTGCCCGTGCGATCCCGGCGTTATGATGATGCTTTTTGGTCTAACCTGCTGGGCAAGGCCAATCGCCCCTCAGGTCGCAGCGAAACGCAAATCTTGGAAGAACTGGGGTTCTGAGTGGTTTTTTTGTTAAATTTCTGATGGTCTTGAATGTAGGGTCAGTATCCCAAATCCAGGATCGGGCAACCTCCCGAACTCAAGCTGTTTAGACAAAGAAAGGTTTTACAATGCGTTATAAATCTCTTCCTGGGGGTGGGCAAATCCCGGTGTTGGGTTTAGGTACCTGGAAAGTTGGCGGTAGTTCGTCACCGGATTATTCTCAGGATGATAAGGCCCTACGAGGATTGCAAGCGGCTCTAGAAATGGGTTATACCCATATCGATACGGCCGAGATGTACGCCGACGGACATACCGAGACGCTTGTTGGGCAAGTGATCCAAAATTACCCGCGCTCGGACCTGTTTATCACATCCAAAGTTTGGCCCAGCAACCTGAGGTATCAAGCTGTGTTCACGGCCTGTGAAGGCAGTTTGGATCGGTTACAAACGGATTATCTTGATCTTTATCTGATCCACTGGCCCAATGATGACACCCCCTTGGATGAAACATTTAAGGCGCTAAACGAGCTGGTCCAAAAAAGCCAGGTTCGCCGCATAGGGGTTAGCAATTTTAATCTGGAGCAACTTCAGCAGGCTCGTAATCTGAGCGCGACACCCTTGGCTACCAACCAGATCCCTTACAATTTATATGACCGGCGCTACGTTGATAATGGCGTGGTTACAGCATGCCAGGAAGCCGGCATGATAGTAACGGCTTATACGCCGCTCGAGAAAGGCCGCCTGGTAGAAGATCCGCTGGTGGGCGCGATCGCGGATAAGGCAGGCGCCAGTCCTGCCCAGGTTGCTCTGGCCTGGTTGATCGCTCAGCCAGGCGTAGTAACCATCCCGATGTCATTAAACACCAGTCACCTGCAGCAGAACTTGCAGGCAGTCGAATTGGAACTGGCGCTCGAAGACATCCAAAAGCTGGATCAGCGCAGTGCCGGATGATTGTTGCCAGAGTGTATCTGGAGGTTAAGATGGTAGATATCGAATGGGACGTTTATGAGGCAGTCAAGCAGTTTGCCCGGCTGGCACATCACTTTTCCGAAGGCGATTTAGAAAAGCCCTGGGCCTGGCAAGATTACGATGATGGTGTGCGGCATGCATTCTTTCGGACATATGAAGAGTTAAGAGAGCGGGCTGCTTTGGAAGCGAGTAAACGGGTTCAGCAGAGCAATACGCCCAGTGCTGCTCTGTGGATGCTGACCCAATACCACACTGGTTTTCGCGATCTGCAGGCAATAATGATTGGATTATCCGATGAAGATGCCGATACTGTGCCGGAAGAAGACGCCTGGTCTGTGCGTTCGGTTGCAGAGCATATCATACGTGCAGAGAGGTCTTTCTACGCCATCACTTTGGATGCATTAGAACGAGTTCGCAGTCAGGACGGACGCCCGCTGGAGATGAGCGATGCAGCCTTCGAGCGGTTCATTCAAGGGGATCAATTAGAACAGCTGCTGGAAACCGCTGCGCCCCTGTCGCAGCTGATGGCTTATTATGAAGACATGCACACGCGGGTTATGGCAGATTTTGTATCAATTAGCGATCTTGAACTGCAGATTCCCTGCCTATACTGGGAAAGCAAGCCAATGCCGGTTCAATTCCGGCTGCTGCGTTTCGATTCGCATCTAAGACAGCATACAATTCAAGTCGAGAAGACCTTGGAAGCCATTGGCCGGAGTCCAAATGAGGCCCGGCGTTTGATCCGGATTCTGTACGGAGCCCTGGCTGAGTTGGAGGCGGCGCAGTACGGGATTCAGCCTGAGGGAGCTCAGATGCAGGCATTGGCGCGCCGGCTTGCATCCAGGACAGATGAAATCCGCCTGGCAGTAGCCGGTTTATGATCGAATTCAATGGCCTGATCCGGGCAAGCCTCCCGAATTTTAGGGGGGTACCACTGCCCCGGAAGCTCCGGCAGTCAGGCATGCCGTCATGGCAGCCGAAGGGAATCTTTTTCGAGTCTAACGAATGGGGCGAAAACTCTCGGGATAACCTGGATTTGTACAGGAGACGTATAGATGACCTCTCTCCCGACTGACCTAATCCAATATTGCTCATTATTGAGCACCGAGGCAGGCGAGCCCTTGGCCGGCACTGCCTCTCAGGCGACGACCTGGTTGCTGCTGGAATACTCCGGCGTGTGGGGCGCGAAAGCGTTTGCGGAGTTCTGGCCTGCCTCAGGCAGTTAAAGACCATCTTTCCAATGTACTTGAGGGATTGCCTGCTGCGAAATTACAGCTCATCAGTCAGCAGGCCAGGGCTCGTCAGGCCGGGATTACTTTTTTTGTGGGCCTAACCGGGGATCGCAGTCCAAGACTATACGAGTTTAAGCTCCGTTCCTATGAGTCCCTTCTGGACTTGGATATTCCGGCTATCTTAGCAGGAAATGGACCGGGAGCGCTGAGAGAACGGCCAGTTATCCTGGTTTGTACCAACGGCAGGCGGGATGCATGCTGCGCTCGACTTGGGGTGCCCACCTATGTGGCGATCACTTCAGCTGCTGCCCAGAACGGGTTAGGGGTGGACACTGTCTGGCAGACGACCCATGTTGGCGGGCACCGGCTGGCACCCAATGTCGTAACTTTTCCTTCCGGGTTGTATTATGGGCGTGTCCTGCCTGAAGAAGGACCGACTCTGGTGGAAGCCTGCATGCAGGGGCAGGTATTTCTCGAGCGCTTGCGTGGCCGCAGCTGCTATTCGCCTGTCGTGCAAGCGGCGGAACGGTTCCTGCACAGCCAAACCGGGCGTCTGGAGGTCGGAGCGTTCGTTTTCCTGGAGGCGATTGAAACAAGCCCAAATACCTGGTTGGTAAGTTTTGGCGACTCGCAAACACGTCGTCAATATAAGCTCAATCTTGCGGTTGAAGTGAGTTCGATCTCAATTCAGCAAAGCTGCGCGAAATCAAAAACCGCGTCATTGGTGAACTACGAACTGATCGATTACAGCACTTTAGATGTAGTTTGAGGAGGCAGGTATGGCAGAAGAACTGATTCTTGCTACCAGGCATGGCGTTGTGATCGGAGAGATGCGAGCATCAGGTTGGCAGGTGGTGCGTCGAGGGTTAAATAATGAGGTTGTGACCAACGTGATTGCCCGTGAGGGTGTCATCCTGGCAGGTACCCGGCGAGGCGTCTACCGATCAGATGATCTCGGCCTGAGCTGGAAACCAGCCGTGGACGGAATGGGAGCAGCACATATTCGTTGGATGGCTTTCCATCCAACGATTTCAGATTTTGAACTGGCCGGCAGCGAACCGGCCGGAATCTTCGTCTCCAGAGATGGGGCGAAAAGTTGGCAAGGCAGCTCACAGGTGGAAGATCTGCGGCAGACCCATGACTGGTACTTGCCCTATTCACCAGAAGCGGGCTGCGTGCGTGGGTTTGCGATAGCCGGGAGCCGCATATATGCCGCGGTCGAGGTGGGCGGGGTCTTGCGTTCAGATGATTACGGTGAAACCTGGCATCTTGTGAATGGTTTAAGTGGCGGTAGCGGGGGAGCAGTAAATCTGGATGTACATTCCATCGTTATGCATCCAGAAGATGCGGACCGGGTTTACGCGCCAACCGGCGGCGGTTTCTACAGCTCGCCAGATGGTGGCCAGAGCTGGCAGGCGCTCGTTAGCCATTGTTACTGCCGGGCGATGTGGCTGGACCCGCATAATCCGGCTCGGATACTGTTAGGGTTCGCAAATGGGGTGGATCGCAATGGGCGCATTGATCTGAGTGAAGACGGGGGTCAGAGCTGGAGGCTGGCATCCAGTGGTCTGCAGGTACCGTGGCCGCGTCACATGGTAGAACGATTCATGCAGGTGGGAAATTATCTGCTGGCTGTCTTGTCGAATGGGGAATTAATCCAGGCGGAAGTGGACTCGGACCCTCTGTCGTGGAACTGGCATCCCATCTTAGAGGAATTAAACGGTGTTCAAGCAGTCACTAAAATGATTTGATCTCAAAGGAGGCACGTAAGCATGACTATGATCACAGATAAGGTAGCGATCGTCACCGGCGGCGGCTCAGGCATCGGCCGCGGTATCTCCCTGGCATTGGCGAAAGCTGGAGCCCGGGTAGTGGTGTGTGGGCGGCGGATCGAAAACCTGGATCAAACTGTCCAGGTTATTTGGGAAGCTGGGCAGGGAGGGCTGGCTGTTCAGGCGGATGTTACGGAGGAGGCGGATGTCGAACGGCTTATAAACCAGGTTATCGAGCATTACCGGACAATCGATTTCCTGATCAACAATGCCGGTATCGACGGCGGCGCTCCCATCCATCTGCATTCGATCGAGGACTGGGATCGTGTCATGGCAACCAATTTGCGCGGTCCGTTTCTGACCTCCCGGGCTGTTTTACCGGTTTTGCGCGCCAAAGGATCCGGGCATATTATCAATATCAGCTCAGAGTCTGGCATAGAATACTATCCTGGTAATGGTGCTTATGGAGTTGCCAAGCATGCCTTAAATGCGTTGAGCGAATTCGTTCAGCGCGAAAATCAGGAGTTCAATATTCGAGTGGATACGATCTGCCCAGGGATGGTCATCTCTGAGATGACTGAGAATGCGCCAAATTTAAATCTGGAACGCTGCCTTACTCCGGATGACATAGCTGATCTGGTCTTATGGTTGCTCTCTCGGAGAGCCAATATCAAAATTGGGCTGCCAATTCTTATTCAAACGATGCTTAACCCCTGGAATGTTCCCGAAGCATAGCCATAAGCAGGAGCTTTAAAACGACCGTGCTGGTGCACCAGGAGTGGATATGAAATTGGCGACTTTGTGTTATGTGCGGCGCGGCGCTCAGATCCTGATGATCCATCGAGTCAAAAAGACGCAGGATATGCACTTGGGGAAATGGAATGGACTAGGGGGCAAGCTCGAACCCGGTGAGACTCCTGAAGAATGCGCCCGCCGGGAAATTCGAGAAGAGTCCGGTTTAGAAGTGGCAAGCCTAACCTGGAAAGGTCTGCTGACTTTTCCGGGCTTCTCCAACGATGAGGACTGGTATGCTTTTGTTTATATCGCTACGGTAAAGGATGGATCCCTGATCGATTCGCCCGAAGGTGACTTAAAATGGGTGGATCAGGCAGAGCTTTCTGGGCTCAATTTATGGGCCGGTGATCGGATCTTCCTGCCTTGGCTGGACAGACCTGGAATGTTCTCGGGAAAGTTCACCTACGTGGACGGCGACCTGGTTGACCACCAGGTTGAATTCTACCCTTGATGCGTTGGCTGTTTCAAATTGTCAGGCGAGTTTCGCGATGGCGTGGCGGGCGGTGGTTCTCCTGGCTATTTGCGCGCACGAGCGCATTGCTGCCTGTGCGGCGCCTGTATCGATCGCGGCAATTGTTGGTCATCCGTCATCCAAGGCCTGCGTATCCCTTTCATGCGCTAATAATTCCACGGGAAGCGATCAGCGGCCTGGAGGAATTGGATGCCACCCATGCCGGTTTGCTGTTGGATATTCTTCAAACTGCGGCAAGATTAGCCAGCGAGTCTGATCTCGTAAATTACCGGATCGTGGTCAACGGGGGTGAATATCAGAATCTGCCGCAACTCCATTTTCATTTGATCTCGGATTAGAAAAACAAGTGATTGGTACTCCTCAGGGTGCATATTTATAATCCTCGTAAATCTTTAAGACCTTATCGGCATAGTAATAGCCAACATCCATAGGGCCATAAGACATCAAGGCGTCCCGAAGTGTGCCACGTCTCTGGTAGAGCTCTGTCAGCATTTTTGTGCCGAAGGCGATATTAAATTCCGGATCATAAAGCTCGCCAGTGCTGGGCCGATTGCTAAAACATGGGCCATTGATACACATAAAAGAAGCTGCTTTTCCATCGTTTGGCATTACCTGCATCAATCCGACCGCCCCACTCTTTGAATAAGCATCGGGATTTCCACCACTCTCTTGCCAGATAACTGATGCAATCAAATCAGGAGACAAGCTGTGCTGGTTGGCATAGCGGGTGATCAAATCGCACCATTGCAGTATCTTGGTTGGGAATTTGTCACTGACCTGGCAAGTTGCTGAACCTAGGATAGATGTCAATGGTGCGGCCTGAGCAAATTGGTCTGATGTAAGGATATTAGCGGCAGCCTCGACACTTTCGGATTGTAGAGCCGGTAATGAAATTGATGAATGAATTGTGGCAGGGAGCGTCATGCCTGCAGTGACGAGAAATAGAAATATTGCTAACGCGCTGCTGCTGATTAATGTTCCAGGAATAACCAGTTTGGGTCCTACCATCGGAAGCTCCATTTTATTGTCTAGAAATCTTTGGGTGGCCGGTGAGACATGATGTTGTGGATCCTAGTTGTGAGGTGGGGACCCTAGGGGGGAAGCTCAAAGACTTATACAGCACCCAGAAGTCCCCAAAGATCCATCCAAAACTCAATAAATCTATAGTAAAATAGAACGAAGGTTCTAAATTTGGCGGGGGTGAAATTTTTAGAACAAACATCTGATTGCCTCTTGACAAAATCGAACATTTGTTCTATATTATAAACACGATCCGCTGTGTTGTCAACTGGTTGGATCGGTTATTCCAAACTTTTTCTCTAGGCTATTGAATGTAGCGCTAATGTGAGGAGGTCGGCCATGACAACGAATAATGCTCGAGGGAACAATTTGTCAAATGTTGTTGGGAAAATACGCTTGCAGCGCGGGTTAGCCTTTGGTGTCATCATCATCTCTGCCCTGCTGGCGTTCGAGATATTTAATTTCAGTACCACAGAGTTTGCGCTTTCAGATCTATTAGGAGGTTTAAGTTTTATGGGCGTAGGCTGGTCCACTATTCTTGCAATCGCATTTTGTGGAATAGATTTTGCCGGGATCGCCCGCTTGTTTACCCCCGAAGAAGGCGCAGATGAGCCAAGTGAAGTCTGGTATCTATTCGGTGCCTGGCTGCTGGCTGCCACAATGAATGCCATGCTTACCTGGTGGGGAGTTTCAATCGCAGTCTTGAACCATGAAACTCTGGGCAATGCTGTCGTGGCGAGAGCGACACTCCTAAGGGTTGTGCCGATCTTTGTGGCTGTCCTGGTATGGCTGATCAGGGTGCTGATCATCGGCACATTTTCGGTCGCAGGCGATAGGCTTTTCAGCCAAGCCGATCAGCGTATCCGGCCGCTCTCCCGACCAGCCACCCAGTCTCTCCGCCAGTCTTCTGCCCCAGTTCGCTCGTTAGGCACTGGCCGTGCAGCCGCTCCGAGAGCCGCTGCCCCAGTAAAGACCAATTATCGTCCGGCGCCTAAACCAGTGCCTCAACCAGAACCGAGTTTTGCACGCCCCGAGCCAACTTATCATCCTGTCTCACTGGGAGCTGCGCCAAAAAATGAACAGCCTGGGAAACAACCAGTACCCAAAGGCGTCAGGATGTTTGGTAGCCGGCCTAATTCGGGTTCCAAGCTAAACTAATCTAAGCGACAAACGGATTTTCTCCTCCTTGAGTGGCGGCATCGATCTGGGCGACGATTGCTTGCCAATACTCGACAGGACCCCCGGTGCCAGCCCGGGGGTCCTGTTTTATTTTCGGCTTAAATTTCTTCGGATTTGCATTCGCCTTCGGATAATGGCAGCCAGACGCAGAAGGTTGTACCCGATGGCTCGCGGGCAGAAGCCTCTATGGTTCCCCCATGATTATGTACGATCCAATATGCGATCGAAAGGCCCAGGCCAAAGCCTTTGCCATCCTTGCTGCGCGTGCGGGATTTCTCGCCTCGATAAAACCTTTCAAAAATATGGGGTAGGTCCTCTTTGGGTATACCGGGACCATTGTCACTCACAGTCAGCCTTGCTCTGGATTCCATTTTACCGAGCCCGACGACAACCTCACCCCCGATAGGTGTGTATTTAAGCGCATTCCCAAGCAGGTTCACCAAAACCTGTTTGAGACGATCTTCATCACCGCAAACCAATACTTGATCGAATTCACCTAAACGCATCGTTATCCGATCTCGGGCGAGGACCCTCATCTGCTGCATGGCTTCAAGAACCAATGTGTCCAGCTCAACCAGCCGCTGAGCGAGTGGCAGCTTGCCCGACTCTGCCTGGGCCAGAAGTAATAGATCCCCCACCAAGCGGGTCAGGCGATCGACCTCATTTTCAATCCCCATCAAGGATTCTTCATCGGTGCTGTTCATCCGACGCATTAAATCAACATTGCCGCGTATGACGGTCAGGGGTGTCCGTAATTCATGGCCCACATCAGCCAGGAATCTGCGCTGAGAATTAAACAAGTTTTCAACCCGGCTGAGGGTCTGATTGAATGCCCGAATTAGCTGGCCGATCTCATCATTTTTCGGACCATTGTATGGAATGCGGCGAGATAGATCATCAGCTCGGGTAATTTGCAGGGCAGTTTTAGTAACGGCTTCAAGGGAAGTCAGGGCTTGGTGGGTACTGATCCAACCCGCAAGATTTGCAAAAGCCATCGAAAGGACCACCCCTACCAACAGGACCACAAGTAAGACACGCTGGGTAGCGTCGACCAGAGCCAGGCTCGACGCCACCTGGAGAGTAGCAATTGTGCGATCGCTGATCCTCAATGGCACGGTCAGCACACGCAACCGAACACTGCCTATCGTTACGTTGCGAAAAATCGGCTCGCCACTCAGCAAGCCGGTGCTATCCAGTGATTGACCAAACCCGCGGATATTCGGCGAATCAGCCTGCAATCTATTTTCCCGCCCCCATACCTGGATATAAACATCGGTCGATAAATCCAGAGTAGGCAAAATAATAACCCTCAGATCATCCTGGCTGAGGGTATCAATTTTTGTGGTGCGAATTACATTATCTGCAGTTCGGGATAAGATATCATCCACCTGGTTTGTCAGGGTGACACTCACGGAAACATATACCGCTGTACCAAACAGCAATAGAATTCCCCCTACGATTGCTGTATAGAGCACCGCCAAACGCGCTCGAAGCGACATAAGAGGGTCTTAGGAAGCCTCTCGCAGGACGTAACCCATGCCGCGCACCGTGTGAAGCAAACGCGGCTCATCTTCATTTTCAAGCTTCTGGCGTAGATAGCGAATATATACTTCAATGATGTTGCTCTCGCCCCCAAAATCATAACCCCAGACTCGATCGAAGATCATATCACGGGTCAGCACCTGGCGGGGATGCCGAAGGAATAATTCCAACAGCTCATACTCTTTGGCGGTCAGCGAGATGACCCGATCGCCGCGAGATGCCTGGCGTGTCCCGGTGTCAAGCGAGAGGTCCGCAAAACGCAGAACTTGGGGCCGGCTAGGTTGGGCGCGCCGTAAGAGAGCCCGGATGCGGGCCAGCAGCTCGTCCAGGTTGAACGGTTTCACCATATAGTCGTCGGCACCCATGTCCAGGCCCTGGATGCGATCGTTAACGGTATCTTTGGCAGTCAAGATCAGGATTGGGACTGGGCCGCCAGCTCGCAGACGCCGGCAGACTTCCAATCCGTCGATCCCAGGCAGCATCAGATCAAGCACTACTAGATCAGGGGGGTTATCCCGCGCGAGTGCCAGACCCGATTGCCCATCAACTGCTGTATCGACTTGATATCCCTCGTATGCCAACCCACGACGCAGGAATTTCAAGATCGCTTCGTCATCTTCAATAATTAATATTCTCGCTGTCATAAGCCCTCCTGGTTGATTTTTAATATACCACAGGCTGACCAAATTAAACAGGTCGTGACCAGGCGAAGGCAGGGTTTTCTTACATATAACCCCAACCATGCTCGAAGAGAGATGGGATGTTATGGAAAAATCGGGGCTTGGGCGAGTAACAACTCACCCTTGCCCCAATTCTATTAATTCCCCAAAAGGGATTGGCAATTATGCAACTTCGACGACGGCGCCGGCAGCTTCGAGCTTGGATTTCGCGTCAGCAGCGGCATCTTTGCTCACAGCTTCCAGTACCTTGCCACCGGCAGTCTCGGCCATTTCCTTGGCTTCTTTCAAGCCTAAGCTGGTCAGCTGGCGGATAGCCTTGATGACTTCGATCTTCTTGGGACCCGCGTCTTTTATGATCACGTCGAACTCAGTCTTCTCTTCAACTTCTTCGGCAGCTGCTGCGGGGGCAGCCACGGCTGACATTGCAACCGGAGCAGCTGCAGATACGCCCCAGCTCTCTTCTAGCTTCTTCACCAACTCAGCAGCTTCGAGAACCGTGAGTGAGCTCAGTTGTTCCATAATTTTATCAAGATTAGCCATTTTCGTGCTCCTTCATTCATATATAGAAAGTATTTTGCAAAATTGTTCGCCTGCAGGAAGCTTATCCAACCTGGATAGAGGTAATTCAAAGCGACCTGCGTTGGTATAAATCAAATTCCAATAGCGGTTCATCCCTTGCGGGGCGATCAGGCAGTTGCTCCGGATGTTTCTTTGTCAGCATATGCCTGAATAACGGCTGCCAGCGACCGGGCTGGTTCTGCCAATGTGCGGACCAGTTTGCTGGCGGGGGCCAAAATGGTCCCGAGCACTTGGGCGCGCATTACTGGTAGCGGCGGAAGTTCAGCCAATGCCTTGATTTCATCAGCGGTAATGGGTTTATTGCCCAAGTATCCGCCTTTAATTGTCAAGAACTCCGATGATTTTGCAAACTCTGCCATGGTTTTAGCCATGGCTGGAGCATCTTGAAAGGCAAATCCGACTGCGGTGCTACCTTCCAAAAAATCCTCTGGGAGCTCCCAGCCAAGATTTTGGAATGCCACCTTGCCAAGAGTGTTCTTGACAATATGGAACTCGCCGCCTGCTTCGCGAGTTTTGCTGCGGAGATCATCAAGCTGTTTCATGGTCAGGCCGATATACTCGGTCAAGATCAGTGCCCGGCTCGTGGTCATCCATTCAGTGTACTGTGAGACGAGATCTTCTTTGCGCTGCTTAGAGATAGCCAATTGTTTTTCACCTCCTTCCAACTAAAAGAGTCTTTGCCTCGCTGAGTAGATCAGGCAAAGACTCTCCAACCGCGGGAGCGGTTTTTGGCTTGGAGTTGTCTCCACCTAGGCAGGGAATTAAGCTGGGCTCTTGGTCCAGCACCTGCTGTCTATGGCGAAGCGAGTTGAGCGATGTTATTCGCTAAACGACTAAACGGTTTCGGTATCTTCCATACTTTGTGACTGCAGTGGGTCGACTTTGATGCCGGGCCCCATAGTAGTTGTGACAGTCACCCGCCGAATATACTGGCCTTTGGCTGCCGCCGGACGGGCTTTCTTAATCGCGCCCATAAGGGCTGCCATGTTTTCATAAAGGCTCTTCTTTTCGAACGAGACTTTTCCAATCGGCACATGCAGGTTCGAGGTTTTGTCAATGCGGAATTCCACCCGACCGGCCTTTGACTCGTTCACAACCCGAGCAATATCTTCAGGCGGCACGACAGTACCGGCCTTGGGGTTCGGCATCAGGCCGCGGGGCCCCAGGATACGACCCAGACGTCCGACCTTGCCCATCATATCTGGAGTGGCGACAGCTACGTCAAAATCTGTCCAACCGCCCTGGATTTTTGCGAGCGCTTCATCATCGTCAGCGACGAAATCCGCACCGGCCTCGCGGGCATTTGTGGCGCCTTCGCCCTGGGCAAATACCAGGACGCGGACAGTCTTTCCCAGGCCATGGGGTAAGACGACCACGTCACGTACTTGCTGATCGGCGTGGCGGGGGTCAACGCCCAGGCGGACATGGATTTCAACGGTCGAGTCAAAGTTGGTTTTGGAAGTCTGCTTGGCCAGATCCAAGGCTTCGTCCGGAGTGTAGTTTTTATTCCGGTCTACCAAGGCGGCTGCTTCCATGTAACGTTTTCCGTGTTTCGGCATTTTTACTCCTTCGTGGTGCTACCGGGCAATGCAAGCCCTCCCACAGGGGTTATTCGACGATTTCGATGCCCATATTGCGGGCAGTTCCTTCGATCTGGCGCATGGCGCCTTCGATGTCATTGGCATTCAAGTCCTTCATTTTTAACTCGGCAATCTCACGCACCTGGGTTCGGGTAACCTTGCCCACTTTTTCGCGCGGTGCTTGAGCGGAGCCTTTAGGGACCCCTGCTGCCTTTTTAAGCAGGATAGACGCCGGAGGTGTTTTGAGAATAAAGGTGAATGAGCCATCGGTGAAGATGCTGATTTCAGCCGGAATTACTTCGCCCATCCGGTTCATTGTGCGGGCATTGTATTCCTTGCAGAATGCCATCAGGTTGATCCCATGCCCGGCCAGCGCCGGACCAATTGGGGGTGCAGGATTCGCCTTGCCGGCGTTGATCTGCAGACGAACGATTGCTTTTAGTTTCTTTGCCACAGGTTATCTCCTTGGTGGTATTAGCGGGTGATAGTGGGACATCTTCCCACAGTTGTGGGGCACCCTCCCACTGATTCAAAAGCCCAGAGTTCAGGCCTTTTCTACTTGTAAAAAGTCTAATTCAACCGGGGTTTCACGTCCAAAAAAGTTGACCATGACGCGGACTTTGGCGCGCTCCATGTCAATTTCGGAGACTGTACCTCGGAAGTCATTGAATGGCCCATCTACAATCCGAACCCGTTCACCCGAGCGGAAAGTAACTTTGATGCGGGGCGCATCCGCTTCCATGCGCTTGATGATCTGGGCAACTTCCTCTGGTCGAAGGGCTGTGGGGGTATTCCCCATGCCGACAAAACCCGTAACCCCAGGCGTATTGCGAACTACGTACCAGGATTCTTCAGACAGGATCAGGTTGACAAGGATATAGCCAGGGAAAACCCGTCTTTCGACAGTCCGGCGTTTACCATCCTTGACTTCAATTTCTTCTTCAGTGGGGACAACCACATCAAAGATCTGGTCTTTCATCCCCATGGTTTCTATCCGCTGTTCGAGGTTGTGGCGCACTTTGTTCTCGTAGCCCGAGTAGCAATGCACAACATACCAGGCACGACCATCTTCCGCCTCCTGGCTTTCTTCGAGGGTTTCGTCCTCGGCGACCTCCGAATCAAAACCAACAGATGAGCTACCCGCTATCTGTGTATCGTTTTCCGCAGCTGAAACTTCGGAGAATTCTTCGGTTTGGTCGTCTTGGTCAAACAATTTCATGGGACCTCTCTCCCTATACTCTTAGCCATCAGAAAGGGAGCCTAGCTCAGGATCAGGGTGAACAACCGGGTGAATAAAAAGTCCAGCAACCCCAGGATAGCGCTCATGCTGAATGTAACGATCAGGACGACGATCGTAAGATTTTTGGCTTCGTTCCATGTTGGCCAGGAGACTTTGCGAAGCTCTCCGATGGTTTCCCGGAAGTAATGTTGAATTTTATTTGGTCGCCGGCGGGCAACAGTTTTATCGTCCTTAGCCACAGTTGTATCTCCTTATATGATCGTTTTTTGGATCATACAGACTGCTCATGGAATGAGCTCATATTGCGGAGGCTACCAGGGCAAACCCTGATGCTATAACTACTCCAATAGATTAATGTTCGATATTCAACCGGAAGCGTTTCCGGAGAAATATTTACGGGCAAAACGCCGCCTCTTGGGACGGCGTTGCCGAGATCGAGGCAGGCCAGGCAGGAATCGAACCCACAACCCCCGGTTTTGGAGACCGGTGCTCTGCCAAATTGAGCTACTGGCCTGTATTGTCCGTCAGGCGGTCAGATGACAGCCACCTGACGGAAATCTTCAGTACCTACCAGAACAATGCTTACAAACAGGTACTTACTTGGTCTCACGATGCGAAGTGTGCCGGCGACAGCGACGGCAGTATTTATTCAGTTCTAAACGGCCTGGATCGTTGCGGCGATTCTTCTCGGAGGTGTAATTGCGTTCTTTGCACTCCGTGCAGGCCAAAGTGATTACTGGGCGAATACCCTTCTTGGATGCCATGTGATTATTATAACCGCCCGAATCCGGACGGGTAACTCCTTTTTACTAGAGGATCTTAGTGATCACGCCGGCGCCGACGGTCAGGCCACCTTCGCGAATAGCGAATTTAGAGCCCTGCTCGAGAGCCACGGGGACGATCAGTTCAACTTCCAGGTTGACGTTATCGCCCGGCATAACCATCTCAACCCCTTCGGGCAGCTTGATATTGCCGGTCACATCCATGGTTCGGATGAAGAACTGCGGGCGATAGCCGCTAAAGAAGGCTTTGTGCCGCCCGCCTTCTTCCTTGCGCAGCACGTACACTTCGCTCATGAAGCGGGTGTGCGGCGTGATGCTCTTGGGAGCTGCCACCACCTGGCCGCGCTCCACATCCGTCCGGTCGATGCCCCGCAGCAGCAAGCCGGCGTTGTCGCCTGCCATGCCCTGCTGCAGCGACTTGTGGAACATCTCCACCCCGGTCACCACCGAGGCCATGCTCTTTTCGCGCAGCCCCACGATCTCCACCGGGTCCCCCACTTTCACCAATCCACGGTCGATCCGGCCGGTCACCACCGTCCCGCGCCCCTTGATCGAGAACACATCTTCGATCGACATCATGAACGCTTTGTCCACGTCCCGCACCGGCTCGGGGATGTACTCATCCACCACCCGCAGCAGTTCCTTGATGCTCTCGTACTCCGGCGCATCCGGATCCTGGCTGGCACTCTCCAACGCATGCAGGGCGCTGCCCCGCACGATCGGCGTCTCGTCCCCAGGAAATCCGTATTCGTTCAACAGCTCGCGCAACTCCAGCTCCACCAGCTCTAATAGCTCCGGATCGTCCATCATGTCCACTTTGTTCAGGTACACCACGATCGCCGGCACTTCCACCTGCCGCGCCAGCAGCACGTGCTCCCGGGTCTGCGGCATCGGACCGTCCGGCGCTGCCACCACCAGGATCGCCCCATCTACCTGCGCCGCTCCCGTGATCATGTTCTTGATGTAGTCCCGGTGCCCAGGCATGTCGACGTGCGCATAGTGCCGCTTCTCCGTCTCGTATTCCACGTGCGCTATGTTGATCGTGATCCCGCGCTCGCGCTCTTCCGGCGCATTGTCGATCGTGTCAAAGGCCCGAAATACTCCCTCGCCTTTCATCGCGCAGTATTTCGTGATCGCCGCCGTCAGGGTCGTCTTCCCGTGGTCGATGTGCCCCATCGTCCCGACATTCATATGCGGCTTCGTGCGCTGAAATGTTTGCTTCGCCATATGATTCCTTCTCCTTGCGTGTTGTCATTTTAATACTGAGGCAACGAGAGCCCTCAATGGGATTTGAACCCATGACCCCGTTCTTACCAAGAACGTGCTCTACCGACTGAGCTATGAGGGCTTTTCGTTACACGGCTACGCGCTGACAGGGCAATTTCCCCGTCAGCTACTGGCCAGGTGGGCGGTGAAGGATTCGAACCTCCGAAGGCTTCTGCCAACTGATTTACAGTCAGTCCCCGTTGGCCACTTGGGTAACCGCCCATTATGTTGTTCGCTCAGGCTCCCAAACGATAGGGTTCGTTCGGAAGTTGACTGCTCGAGATCGGGCCTGTCAGAGACAGACCTGATCGCCAGCCATCAACCAGATGGATGGGCTCGTAAGCCGACGATGGGAATCGAACCCATAACCTACCACTTACAAGGCGGTTGCTCTGCCGATTGAGCTACGTCGGCGGATTCATCAGAGACCGGCCTTGGAGCGAGAGGCATTATACCAGAGGCCTTAAATTGGGGCAAGACTTATCCGGCAATAATCGTCAGAATCCCGCTTTGGATCCCGGTTCTCAAGGAAGATAGCGATTAACCGCGGCCGGTGAGTCTATCAGGATTCGTGAGGTGCGTCAATGGTTTTGAGTTGAATTGGAACAGCTTTTCTAAAGTCGAAAGGCTGACGGCTTTCTGCTTCAGAAAAGAGGAGAGCGAGTCATGCCGAAGCGTAGCCGCGTGCCTGCCAGGCAAGATAAAGCGCTATAGAGCCGGCCACAGCTGCGTTGAGAGATTCAATCTGGCCTTGCATGGGCAGCCGCATGAGTATATCGCAGGAGTTGCGCACAAGGGAGCGCATCCCCTGCCCCTCATTGCCAACAACCAGAGCCAGCGCACCATCCAACCGGACTTGCTGAAGTGGCTGGGCGGAGGCTGAACCATCCAATCCAATGACCCAGGTATCAGCTTCTTTGAGAGTGCTAATTGACTGGGCCAGATTCGTTTGAGCGATCCGTAAATGTTCACTGGCGCCCGAGGAAGCGCTCACTACAGCTGGCGTTACCGTGGCTGTCCGGCGATATGGTAGCAGCACACCTTGCACTCCGACGATTTCCGCCGTTCTGAGCAGGGTACCCAGGTTTTGTGGGTCCTGAACAGTGTCCAACAGCAGATATAAGGGAGCCTGCTGGCTCTGCCGGGAATGTTCGATGATTGTTGCCAGATCGCTGTATGGATAACCGCTTGCTTCCAGGGCAATTCCCTGGTGCCCGCTGCCATAAGCATCCAGCCGTTGGCGTGGCACAGACTCAAGAGGGATTTTTTGAGACCTGGCAAGACCAAGAATATCGCTCAGGCGACCTTTATCCTGCAGGCCTTGAGCAACCTGCAACCTGAACGGCTGGCGTCGGTGGGCGCGCAGCGTCTCATATACTGGATTGCGTCCGTAAATCCATTCTCGCATAAGGCTCGTTTCACCCGAGGGCGGGATTGTTATTCGTCATTTCCAGTGCCAGGTGGTCCCTTCTTTATTGTCTTCAATCGCTACACCAAGCTCTGCCAGCCGGTCGCGGATTAGATCGGAGAGACTCCACAGTTTTTGGGTACGCAGCTCTGCTCGCAATTCGAGCAGTAATTCGATAAATGGTTCTGCTGGGCTGCTGGTCTGAACCGGGCGTTCGAGGCGCAGACCAAGAACGCTGCAGAGCTCGACCAGAAGCGTCTGAGCAGGGAGTAACACATCTGGGTTAGCGCCAGCATCACGAGCTTGATTGGTAGCCCTAACCAGCTCAAAGAGATGGCCGAGTGCGCCAGCTGTATTAAAGTCATCGTCCATGCTTTCCAAGAAACCGCGTTGGGCCGTTTGCGTTTGGGATTGTAGAGAAGCTTTTAGCGCCTCGTTCTGTGCATCGACTGCCGGCTGGGCGGGACGCAGCGCCGTGCGTAAGCGTTCTAGAGCTCGTTCTGCCTGGCCGATCACCTCGTCATTGAATGTAAGCGGGTTGCGATAGCTGGAGTTCAAGGTCATCATGCGCAAAACATCCCCCTCATGATCTGCCAGAAAAGCTTCGATCGTCACGAGGTTGCCGAGTGACTTGGACATCTTTTCTCCGGAGAGTTGCAGCATCCCATTATGGATCCAATACCGGGCAAATTGTTTACCGGTGAAGCTCTCAGTTTGGGCGATTTCATTCTCATGATGAGGAAAGATCAGATCATTGCCTCCGCCATGAATATCGATTTGTTCCCCCAGATGCTCGAGATTCATGGCTGAACACTCAATATGCCAGCCGGGCCGGCCCATCCCCCATGGGCTGTCCCAGGCAGGTTCGCCGGGTTTGGCAGCTTTCCAGACTGCGAAATCCATTGGGTTTTCTTTGCGTGCATCCACATCGATGCGAGCGCCCGCCTGCATATCCTCAAGCTTGCGGCGGGAGAGCTTGCCATAGTCCGGATCTGTCTGAACCCGAAAATATACATCCCCTTCAACAGGATAGGCAAAACCTTTCTCAACCAGGCCGGAAATCATCCGGATGATCTGATCCATCTCTTCAGTTGCCCGCGGGTTAATTGAGGCCTGGATTACATTAAGATCATCTAAATGATGGCGAAATTCCTGGATGTATCCTTCAGCCAGTTGGAATGGATCGGCCCCGGATTGGTTGGCACGCTGGATGATCTTGTCATCGACATCTGTATAGTTCATGACGTGCAGAACTTCATAACCGCGATACTCGAGATAACGCCGGATGATGTCAAAGACCAGGGCTGACATGGCATGCCCGACGTGAGCTTTAGCATAAACTGTGGGTCCGCAGACATACATGCGGACTCGCCCGGGTTGGATGGTTTCAAAAAGTTCTTTTTGGCGAGTCAGTGTGTTGTAAACTTGAATAGTCATAATTCGTTCCATAAAGTCTCGTAAGGGTAGCTGCTCGGTTTAGATTAGTACCCAGCTAATTAATGCCCATTTGGATCAAGCCGGCCGAAAATCATCCTCCCGGCAGCAGTTTGCAAGACCTTGGTAACCGTGACATTGGCCTGGGTGTTGATGTGATCGCGGCCATCTTCCACAACGACCATCGTGCCGTCATCCAGGTAGCCGACACCCTGACCGGCTTCACGGCCTTCCTGGATGACATTGACCAGCAAAGACTCCCCGGGCAACAGGACGGATTTGACTGCATTGGCGAGCTCGTTGACATTCAACACCAGCACTCCCTGCAATTCTGCCACCCGGTTTAGATTATAGTCATTGGTCAGAATTGGACAGCGCAGTTGTCGCGCCAGTACGACCAGCTTATCATCAACTTCCCGCACTCCTTCCACATCGATATCACTGATTCGGACTGGCATGGTGGTGTCTTTCTGGAGCTGGGATAAGACTTCCATACCGCGCCGGCCGCGCTGCCGCCGCAGGCTGTCCGCGGAGTCGGCAATATATTGGAGTTCGTTTAAAACAAACCGCGGAATTAGCAACGTCCCGATTAAAAACCCAGTCCGTGCTATGTCTGCAATCCGTCCGTCGATGATAACGCTGGTATCCAGCAAGATAGTGCGAATAGAACCCATGCCATCCGGCCCCGATTCGACTTCTTCTGTCTGGGCTTGCGACCTGCCCAACAAACTAAGGCGCAGCACCGAAAAGATATCGTTCTGGCGCATTACAAAAATGGTCACACCAATATAGCTGAAAATTAAAACACCAATAAATGGAAAAATATCTCCGAAGGGCGGTGGCAGCAGTGAGAGAGGAAAAGCCAACAGCGCAGCTATCAGCAGACCTGAAAGCAGGCCAAATAAACTGGCAACCAGAGTCAGTGCGGAAAGCTGGCTGAGGAATTGACGCAAAGCGCGGGCAGGCCGGGTGGTCAGGAAAGGAGTTAAGATCAGACCGGTCAGAGCGCCTAGCAAGGCGAGGATAACTGCGTATAAGTCTTGTTGTTCGTTAGCCAGATTTCCTAAAACTATCCCCCAGTAAAGACCCAGAATTGCAAACACGATCATTCCGATCAAACGAAAAATAAAATCAATGCTCATGTAAAACTCCAAAAAATGAAAGAAAAATTCCCCGGTTTCCTTCCAAGCCAACCGGTAGCTCATGAAAACTTTACCACAGCAAAAAATGAGATAAAAAATCCGATCTTACACAGCCTGCTGGCAATCCTTGGATGGGTGGATTGCCGCCGGCTGTAAAACCGGGTAATAAAGGTTTTGTGGTAAAGACCGTCCAGGCGACCAGCTTTTCAGAGCACCAGTTCTGGGAAAGAGGATAAAATAACCAGACGCATATGATAATTCAGGTAATAAATTATAAAGCATAAACGTAGAGATCATTGTTCGAACTTGTTTGGCTCTCTGGGGAAGTCTGTGGTTTATCACAGAAATTCCTGTAGAACCACTTGTTTGATGGTGCGCTAAAAGTCTATGGAATATTTTGCAGTTCGCAATTTTTGGGCACCTCTGTTTGGCGGAGCAATCCAAAGGAGAAAAATATGACCTCGACCTCAGCCAAAAGCTCATTGGAAATCGATGAACAAGAGTACCAGCGACGAATTTGGGCCTGGACGATGTACGATTGGGCCAACTCTGCCTTTGCAACCACGATTCTAGCGGCCGTTCTGCCGGTCTATTTCAGCCAGGTCGCTGGCGCAACCCTCCCAAGCGCTACAGTAGCGACAACTTACTGGAGTTATGGGTTGAGTTTTTCTTTGTTGGTAATTGCCATCCTTTCACCAATTCTTGGTACGATTTCGGACATTACCCGCGGGAAGAAACGGTATCTGGCCATCTTTGCGGGCATTGGCATCATCGGCACGGCTCTGTTGGTGCTGGTAAACACAGGTGATTGGGTGCTGGCTTCCATCCTGGGGATTATAGGGCGGATTGGTTTCAGTGGGGCTAACACATTTTATGATGCGCTTTTGCCGCACGTAGCCAGAGAAGCCGATCAGGATAAGGTTTCGGCGCGTGGCTATGCCATGGGATACCTGGGCGGCGGCATATTACTGGCTATCAATATCGTCATGATCCAGACGTTGCCCGGCACCTGGGGAGCGCGCCTGTCTTTCCTGAGCGTGGCGATCTGGTGGGCGGTATTCTCAATCCCAATTCTCCGGCGAGTACCTGAGCCGCCAGCTGCTACGGTATTGCTTGCCAAAGGCCAAAGTTTGGTAAAGGCCAGCTTCGAGCGGATTGCGAAAACGCTGAGAGATATTCGTCAATACCGGCAATTATTTCGCTATTTGCTAGCCTTCTTAATATATAACGATGGGATTGGTACGATCATTGGCGTGGCAGCCATCTATGGGGCTGAACTGGGATTTGGCAGTGTGGAGTTGATTTTGGCGCTGCTGTTGGTACAGTTTGTTGGCATCCCCTTCAGTTTGATATTTGGCCGTCTGCCCAGCAAGGGCGATCGGCGGCGTCCGTTCTACCTGGCTTTTGTGCTGTTTAATATGGTAATTCTGCCAGTGGTGGGGGTGATCGGTGCCCGTAACTTATCCCCCAGCATTAGCGGCGCCCCACCCGCAAAATTTGCCGCCACGGCATCAGCCGTCGGTGAAGGCACCTATACACTCCAGTCGGATGCAATCGTATTCCAGGGAGATTGGCGGGAGGAGATAATCCCGGGACGCGAGCTTGGGACAGGTGATGCGGCAGTCTACGCTGGTGCAGCGACTCCTGGGGCAGCCTATGAGTTTCGCTTTAATGGTCAGAAAGCCAGCCTGATCTATAGCAGCGGTCCTGATCGCGGCATCTGGGGATTTGAGCTGGATGGTCAATCTCTGCTTGACCCGGACACCGACCAGCCGTTGAAAATTGATGCTTACCATCCATCGGTGCGGTACGGCGAAATACAAGCGCTTCAAGCCGAACTGCCCGGTGAGCATGTTTTAAGAGTTGTAAATCTGCCCGAACGTAATCCAGCCAGCCAGGGAAATCAAATCACACTGGCGGAGATCACCGTTCTGCCGGGAATCCGGCAGAGCAACCTGGGCTTGATCATTGGTATTATTGTGATAGTGGAACTGGCCGGCTTGCTATTGTCGTTTGTGTTTGGGAAGGGGCTGTTCTCTGGCTTGGCTCAAACAATGGATACCCGCCGCAGTATTTTCCTGGCTCTGGTTGTGTACACTGTGATTGCAATCTGGGGATTTTTCCTGAATTCCGTAATCGAATTCTGGCTGCTGGCCTGGATGGTAGCGGTTGTCCAGGGAGGCAGCCAGGCTCTTAGCCGCAGTCTGTATGCGAGTATGTCCCCAGCCTCAAAAAGCGGTGAGTTCTTTGGCTTGTTCGGGGTAATGGAAAAATTCTCTGCCATTATCGGCCCCTTGATGTTCGCATCTGCGGGGGTCCTGTTCGGCAGCAGCCGTCCGGCTGTCTTAAGCCTGGTTGTTCTGTTTTTTATCGGCAGCGCCTTACTATTAGGCGTCAATGTGGAAGAAGGCAAGCGGGTAGCCCGGCAAGAGGATGCAGAATTCTACGCAGCCTTAGGTGGGGAGTGAAGTGCCTGATTTCAACTGCCATACCTCTCCTGTCGAACAACAGCTACCACCCGGTAAATCCAAAATCCCAGGACGATTAAGAGGACAACCAGCCAGTAAAATACCGAAAGAGACACAAGCAGGCCAAGCCAGAGCCCGCAATGGCGATCCTCCATGGTAGGATTCTTACTGGTCAACCGTGGCGATCTTGAATAGATTGTAAAACTGGCTGGGAGTTCCGATTTCTCCCTACGGGAGGTATGCATGGCTAACTTAATTGGCAGAGAGCGGGCGGAGTATGTTCAGGAGATGTTCAGGCGTATTGCGCCGCGTTATGACCTGATGAATCGCCTGATGACCGCCGGTCAGGATGTCCACTGGCGGAGTGAAGTCATTCGGCGGACAGGGCTCACCCAAGCTGCTTGGCTCCTGGATTTGGGTGCAGGTACCGGAGATCTAGCCAGAGAGGCTCTGCGCCGGCACCCGGGGTGTGGTGCCGTAGCGGCTGATTTCACCCTGGAAATGATGCGGGTAGGGCAGCAGAGGTTGCAGCAGTCCTCATCTCTGCTTGGACGATTAAGCTGGTCCGCGGCCGATGCACTAAATCTGCCTTTTCCCGAGCAGACATTCGATGCTGTGGTTTCTGGGTTCTTATTACGAAATGTTACCGATGTCTCTCGCAGCCTGGCGGAACAATACCGGGTCCTAAAACCGGGCGGAAGGATTGTGGCGTTGGATACAACCCATCCGCCCAGTAACCTGCTGACACCAGTGATCAATATCCACCTGCATACCATTATTCCCCAACTGGGCGCCTGGCTGACCGGGCAGGCTGAAGCTTATCAGTACCTGCCCGAATTGACCGCAAATTTCTTAAAAGCGGAACAACTGGCCTACCGGATGGTGAAGGTGGGATTCCAAGATGTGCAATTTCAGCGATTGATGTTTGGAACGATCGCGATTCATTGGGCCAAGAAATAGCTTGAGGCGGGGATGGCAGACGAGAATAAAAGACTTATCGTAGGTATCAGCGGCGCTTCTGGCGCGATCCTTGGCATTCGGACGCTGGAGATTTTGCGAGAATTGGCGGTGGAAACCCATCTCATTGTAACGCCAGCCGCCCAGCAGACCATCCAGTCGGAGACAACCATGCAGGTCGATGAAGTTTTGACGCTGGCAGACTACACATACCACCACAGTGAGATTGGGGCCAGGATCGCTTCGGGTTCATTTGTTTGTCAGGGGATGGTGGTTGTGCCTTGCTCGATGAAGAGCTTGTCGGCCATTGCCAACGCTTATGCCGACAATCTGCTTGTCCGGGCTGCGGACGTCACATTAAAAGAAGGGCGTCCCCTGATCCTGGCTGTCAGGGAAACCCCTTTGCACAGCGGTCACCTGCGGTTGATGCAGCTGGCAGCTGGCGCAGGGGCGGTAATGTTTCCACCAGTGCCGGCATTCTACAGCCTGCCCCAAAGCATCGATGAGATGGTTACTCATCTGGCAGGGCGGATACTGGCCCGGGCCGGTATCCCAAATCGTTTCTATACAAGCTGGAAAGGGATCGACCCTTGAAAAACCAGGACGTTTATCCATTTCTGGATTTGTTGTCTCTATCCACCCTGGCCCTGTCAACGTGTAACCCCCTGGGTGAGCCTCACGTCGCCCCGGTGTATTTTGTAGCCGATTCGGATCTGAGACTCTACTTTTTTTCGGGCCAAGACAGCCAGCATGGCCGCGATCTTGATACCAATCCGGCAGCCGCAGGTACGATTTATCCCGAATGCAGCGGTTGGCGAGACATTCGCGGTTTGCAGCTGCGCGGCAGTGCTAACATTGTGCAGCCAGGTCCAGAATGGGATGCAGCCTGGTCGGCATACCGTCGGAAGTTTCCTTTTGTAAAAGGGTTGACATCGATCATATCTCGCAATACTTTGTTCGTTTTTACGCCTGCTTGGATCCGGATGCTGGATAACCGGTTGGGCCTGGGTTTTAAGCAGGAATGGGTCTTGGGGCCGCAAACAAAGGAAACCTGAGCTGGTTCAGCCCAGGAGGAAAACGGAGCAAACCATGAGTGATCATGGACCAGAGTTCGTGGAAGTTCGAGACCTGGAGAAGGCTGCTCTGCGCGGCGAGCCTTCTTACGTCTGGAGAGCTGGACAGAAGCGTCGTCTGGCGATGATCCGGGCAGTTGCTGGCGAACGATTGAAAGGCAGAGTCTTGGAGAATGGCTGCGGGGTAGGGATGTATGTGGAGCATCTTACCCCTTTGAGTGGCCAGGTCATCGGGTTGGAATATGATGAGACCCGAGCGCGGCAGGCTCACGCGCGGGCTGCCTTCATTACCTGTGCCGCTGGCGAGGGGCTGCCGTTTCCAGACGAGACTTTTGACATCATTTTAAGTCACGAAGTGCTCGAGCACGTCCAGAACGATCGCCAGGCCGTTGAAGAGATGGCGCGCACCCTGCGCCCTGGTGGGCGGATGGTTATCTTCGTCCCGAACCGCGGCTATCCTTTTGAAACTCACGGCGTCTATTGGAGAGGGCGTTATCATTTTGGTAATATCCCGTTCGTCAATTATCTGCCGCGCAAGCTGCGCGATAACCTGGCGCCTCATGTACGAGTGTACAGTCTCAAAGACCTGCAAAAATTGACCGCTGAGCTACCGGTTCACCTGGTAGACCACTCGGTAATTTTTGGTGCGTATGATAATATTATTGCTCGTTTTCCAAGCGGGGGTAAGGTGCTGCGGACGTTCTTGCGGTGGTTAGAACGGACCCCGTTAAGAGTATTGGGCTTATCTCATTTCTGGGTACTTGAAAAAAAATAGCAGTCGCTGGCAGCAGAATTTGGACGACTCTCAGGCCGGCTGGCGAAAGTCGTAGATCCCATCCCGAATTTGCCATGTCCGGGTGCAGTTAGGGCAATGCAGCTGTTTGACAGATTCCTGGATTGTATCTGTGCCACATTCTGGGCAGCGGAAGAAGCTGTCAGGCGAAGCTTCGGTGCTGCTGCCGACTGCGCGCGCTTGCGCGAAGACACTGGGTGTTAGCTGCCAGAGATTGCCGGTCAATTGTGCCAGGGAATCGAGAACAACCAGGATTTTCAGGGGTACCAACCGCTTGAGAAAAGCGATCCTGAAGTGGGACACCGTTAGCTGGCGCTGAACCAGCAAGTCGTTTCCCCTCAGCCATTCACGAACAGCACGAGGATGGAAATCAAAATTTAGATCCACAAACTCGACCGGTTCGAGAGAATACGGGCTCCAGGTTTGGCGACCCAGGGCGTAGCGCAGCATCGCTTTCAGGTTTTGCTTGTTAGCATATTCCAGAATGAAGATTGCATCTGATTTTAAAACCTGGCGCACCTGACGCAGCACCCTGGGAGGGTCGGCCATATGGTGGAGCGTTCGGATCATGGTAGCCGCGTCAAACAATCCCTGGGCCAGGGGCAGGCGATAAGCATCGGCGGCAATATAAGTGTACCGCGGGTCGCTGCCAAGCCGCTGGCGCGCCTGTTGTAGCTGGGTGAGCGAGTAATCGAGCAGAACTACTTGCTTAAAGCCGTAATACCGGGGCGTGTTGCGACCAGCTCCCGCTCCGATTTCCAGCAGCAGCTTGCCTGAGGGTGGCAGAAGACGCCGGAGTGCAATCGCCTCTACCTGATCTTCATATTCACGGCCGCCTTGATCCCAAAAGGAAGTCTGGTAATCGGAACCTTCGTAGTCACAAACGGGTGGTCGGTCTTTATGCATGGTGGGTCAGTCGAATTTCTCCCGGGATTTTTCTAACGCGCTGTCATTATAACCGTTCCCGAGCCCGCGCCAGATAATCCTGGCAGCTGGAGCGCTCAAGTTGTGTAGAAAAAATTCAATTTTCGCAGGCTCCCAGGCAGCCGGAAGCCCATATAATCTTGATTTCCTTTATTTGGTTAGCAGTTTTTGGGAGGATATAGTCCCGTATTAGACCGTTTTTGGGGTATTATCCCCAATTAACTGTCATTGGTCATATCAAATGGATGACCGTCATCTTCCGCGAATGACCTCTGTCACTTGTGAATTGGCTAAAATCAGTCTAGAATAATACAGATAATCTTTATCCGTAAAACCGTAAAGGGAGTTTTCAATGCAAATCACTCGTCAAGCTGATTACGCAGTACGTGCAGTTTTATATCTAGCAAATCTTGGCTCAGACCGTCGGGCCGCCACGAGCCATATTGCTCAAGAGCAGCAAATACCGCCATCTTTTCTGGCAAAGATCGTTTCCCAGCTCTCTGTAGCTGGGCTGCTTCAAACCTCGCGCGGTGCGCGCGGTGGTGTCTCACTGGCGCGTACCCCCGACCAGATTTCCTTGCTGGAGGTTGTGGAAGCCATCGATGGGCCGATCCTGCTTAACGAATGTGTCGCGTCCAAAGGCGCCTGCACATTTGGGGATGACTGCCCAATGCGCCCGGTGTGGTGTGATGCCCAGGCTGAGTTGGTGGACCGGTTAAAAGATACATATTTTAGCCAGTTCATTCAGGTTGAAGCGATTCCCGTCGCGGCCTAAAGAACACCCAATCATAGAAACGCTAGATAGATAACCCGTCCATTCCGGTAGGAACTTGTTGCTCGCCAAAGGTTACCTGAGGTGAGAGACTGATTTTATTGCAGCTGGAGAAACCGAGTTCGATTAAGCTGGCAAGCTCGTTTTATCTGAAACCCCTTACAGCGTCTCAGTTGGCTGTGAGGGGTTTTTCTATGTCTTGTATATCCTGGAGCGGAGCCCATCCTCCCCATTTTAGGATTCCCCAAAGACCTATTTTATTGGGCTCTTCAGAATTTTCTGTGATAAGTTCCAGATTTGGGGGTGTGAGCGCGCGAACGCACGTTCACACCCCCAAATCTGGGGTAACACCGCAGACTATCCCAGAGAGCCATTTTTAGTTTTGGGGAGGTAAAATAGTCGTTATGTATAAATCGCCAATACTAGGATTTATTGGGTTGCTGGCAGTTCTTGGCATAATGACTGTCTTTGCCCCGCTGGAAAAAACCTTGGAGGCCAATGCTCGCATTATTTATCTGCATGGCGCCTGGGTTTGGGTAGCGATAGCCGCTTTTCTTGCGGCGGCGGCCACAGGCTTAGTGGCATTGGGCGCTCGTCGCGAGTATTTGCACCGCTGGTCCCAGGCCATCGGTCGGACTGGATTATTCTTCTGGCTGACTTTTTTACCCATGTCTTTATACGTGATGCAGGCTAACTGGAACGGTTTGTTTTTGGATGAGCCCCGGTTTCGGATCCCATTAAACCTGGCGGTTGTTGGCTTGCTCTTGCAGGTAGGCCTCTCTTTCTTCCCGGTCAAATGGACCTCTCTGGCTAACCTGGTGTATGGGGCCGCGTTGATCCTGATGATGGGTGGTGTGCAAACTGTACTCCATCCGGAATCACCGATCATACACTCTGGAGCGCGGGATATCCAGGTGTTCTTTTTTATCCTGTTAGCCGGCCTGGTGGCAGCATCTTGGATGCTCTCACGCGCTTGGTACCAATGGGAAATTTCTAGGAGGCAAGTGGTGGTATGAAGGAGATGAGGAATATTGGGCGGTCGCCAGTTGTCTGGTTGTTGCTCTCCCTGGTAGTGGTAGCTGTTGTAGCCATGTTCGGCCCGCCCGAAAAATCGCTGGGCACCAATGTGCGGGTAGTATATCTGCACGGCGCCTGGGTTTGGGCTTCCCTGGCAGCCTTTGTGGCGGCCGCTGGGTTTGGATTGGCAGGCCTGGCGATTCGCCGTAAAAACTTGCATCTTTGGTCACGTGCCCTGGGTCGGACCGGATTAATCTTCTGGATAACTTATTTGCCGATTTCTATCTGGGCGATGCAAACCAACTGGAATGGGTTGTATTTGACCGAACCACGCTGGCGGCTGGCGGTCGTCTTTGCGATTGGGGGTCTGCTGCTTCAGATCGGCGTGTCGCTGATGCAAGATCCGGCCTGGGCTTCAGTTGTGAATGTGGTTTACCTTGTGGTTCTCGTTCTGGCGCTGCGCTCAACCGATCAAGTGATGCATCCTGCCTCTCCGATCCTGACATCCAATGCCTGGCGTATCCAGCTTTTTTTCGCAGGGCTATCAGGCGCGGTGCTGATGACAGCCTGGCAGGTGGCACGCTGGTGGCACCGGTACGAGCTCAGCAAGGTCCAATCCTGAACAGCCAATACTCTAACAAATGATGATCGAACCCACTCGCCGAAAGATAACCACTCAAATTGCGGCTTTCATTACGATCCGGACAGTGATCAATACGATGATTCGGATGGTTTATCCATTTCTGGCTATCTTGAGCCGCGGGTTAGGTGTAGATCTGGCAGCTATGTCTTATGCCCTCTCTTTGCGGGCGCTTACCGGGCTGGTTGGACCATTAATGGCCTCAGTGGCAGATAGCCGGGGACGAAAGACCGGGATGCTCCTGGGTGTTTTTCTGTTCACGCTTGGCGTAGGAATGATTTCGATCTGGCCGGTCTACCCGATTTTTGTCGCCACGCTGGTCTTAACGCTCCTGGGAAATTTTGTCTTTATACCCTCGATGCAAGCATATCTGGGCGATCGGGTATCCTATCGACGACGAGGGTTGGCCCTGGCTTTATCAGAAATTGGCTGGTCGCTCAGCTTCATCGTCGGGGTGCCGGCTGCTGGCTACCTGATTGCTCAATACGGTTGGCAATCGCCCTTCCCAATCATGACCGGATTAGGAATCCTGGCGCTCCTGATCCTGGCCTGGATGCTTCCGGAAGACGAAGTGACCTCCCCAGAGACACGGCGAAATATGTGGGGGAATTTTCGCATCGTGCTGACCCACAAACCTGCCCTGGCAGGGATCGCGTTTGCTTTATTGATCAGCCTGGGAAATGAGGTCATTAATCTGATTTTTGGGGTCTGGCTGGAAGATTCTTTTGGTCTGAAGATCACTGCACTGGGTTTGGTAGCGGCGATCATTGGTTTTTCGGAGTTGGGGGGCGAGGCGCTGGTCAGTGGGCTGGTTGATCACCTGGGCAAGCGCCGGTCTGTAGCAGTTGGACTTATTTTGAACAGTCTGGCAGTCGCAGCTATGGCCTGGTTGGGAGATACCCAAACGGGGGCGCTGGTTGGACTGTTCTTGTTTTATATTACATTTGAGTTTACACTGGTAGGAAGTATCCCAATTATGACGGAACTCTTGCCTGGCGCTCGGGCAACGATGATGGCGGCGTATATCGCCAGTATGTCTCTTGGCAGAGCTGTTGGCGCAGGACTGGCACTTCCGTTATATCAATGGGGACAATCTCTGCCAGTTTTGCCAAGCTTGCTGATCAGCGCGATGGCAGCCATCTTCTTTAACCTGTTGGCTCTGAATTTTTTGCACCGAATTAGACATACAGCTGTATAAGTTCCCAAACAACTCTCTGAGATGCGACGGCTGAATACGCTTGTTGTCTAAATAGCGATACAAAACTGTCCCGATTGGCTGACATATTTTCAGTGTCTAAGGAGTCATTTTTCTATGTTTGATGATTTAAGCTCAGCCCTGTCGAATTTCCCCTGGATGGTTAATGGGATCCGAATCTTCCTGTTCTTCCTGGCAGCCTGGTTTTTTTCGCGCCTGGCGAGACGTCTGTCTGGCAGAATAATGGCCCTGGGTAAATTTGCACCGCGCAATCGGCAGCCGCGCCCGGAGCGCCAGGAGACACTGCGCAGCCTGATCGCCAGCGCGATCGCATTATTTGCTTTCCTGACAGCCTTACTGCTCAGTATCGGCTTGTTTGTAGATGCTGCTACTCTGGTCTGGATGGTAGGCCTATTCAGCGCAGCTTTTGGGTTAGGAGCCAGGCCTCTGATCAGTGATTTCCTGTCTGGCGCGGGCTTCATTTTTGAAGATACTTATTCGGTTGGGGAAAAAATCGAAGTGTTGGCCGTGGAAGGGATTGTGGAAGCGATCAATCTCCGCACAACCTTCCTCAGGTCGTCAAGCGGTGAATTATACGTGATTCCCAATGGAGAAATCAGAACCGTTCGCAATTTCAGCCGGGGGAGATTTTCCCTGGTCACCTTAAAGCTCACGATTCAGGCTGAAGACCTGGGTCGGGTTATCCCATTACTTAAGGAATTGGGGGAAGAAGCAGTCAGTGTATTGCCCAACTTATTAGAACCGTGGCAAATACTTAGTGAATCGGGGGTCATTGGCATTCAGACGGAATTGACTTTACTGGCAAAAGCCAGGTTCGGCAAAGCGGCCGAGATGCGTCCAAGGCTGCTGGCTTTAATTCAGGAACGCCTGATCGAGGCTGATATCATTTTGGCTGGTTGAGTATCAGTTGGACACAGGGACCAGGGGTTCGCCCTGGCTGGTTTCATTCATTGATCCCAAGAATAATCGAACGATCTCGTCCACTATTTCTTTTAAATTTTGCCCTGCCAGAGGCACCTGCCCTCCTGCCATAGTTCCGTGTCCACCGGCCTTGCCAGAGGGCACAATAATCCGCTGAATGAGATGCCCCGCGTCTTCATCCGCGCTCATGGATCTTAGCGAAAGGTGCAAGGTCTGTTTATAAACACCCAGGCAGAGTACCGCTTGGGCAGTTTGTAGCCGGATCAGTACATCAGCCATCTCGGCAGCCAGGTCCGGACGAAACATATCTCCCAGGTAGGCGACGACTGAATGATCGTACACCCGGGCAGCCAGCAGCCCGGCACTGAAGGCACGAAAGTACTCCCTGGATAATCCAGCTTGCTCGACCTGGATGAGCAGGTTGCGGTCTATTCTGGCAAGCAACTTAATGTAAACTGATTCGTCGATCCTGGTAGCACCACGCGCCAGGCCCAGGGTATCGGTTTGCAAACCATAAAACATGGCAGTCGCCAAAACGGAATCGGGCATTATGCCGGCAGATTCCAGGTACTGGTAAGTCATGCTGACGGTTGAGCCAACATCGGGACGCACGTCGACATAGGCGACTTTGGAGAGGCCCCCTCTCAATGGGTGATGATGGTCTATCACAATTTGGGGAGTGTGCTCAGGTGGGAAACGGTTGTTGCCGGCCCCGGGTTGGGTGTCAACCAGAACTGAGGCGGTGTACTCGTTAAAATTGTCAATCCGGTTGGCAGGCTGCCATTCTGTTGCCAGAATATCCAGCATGGCACGGTTTTCTGCGCGTGCAACCAGGCCACTGTAGATCAGTCGGCTGGGGATACCCCAGGCCGTTTTAAACAGGGTAGCAATCGCTTTGCCGGATGCCAGGGCATCCGGATCCGGACTTTCATGAGTCATAATCAGAACAGGTCCTGGCTCGGCAAGGCTTCGCAATCGCTCAAGAGCTTGCTGGGTTATGGGGTTATTTGGGGTGGGCTGTTCAAGGTCCATACCAATTACTCTCTTACTCTTGATGCTGCTGGCAAGGTTTTGGAGCTTGTGAGTCTTATCGGGCCTGACCAGCTTAAACCGCTAACTCACTTGCCCAGACCAGTCGCTGCCATTATCATAGCAGAAAAATAGTATTCGTGGTTCAATTTATATTTGAAGGTGTGCATAAAGTTTGTAATTTTTTTGTAGTTCGTAATTTTTGGGCATAGGCCCAATTATTTCCACACCTTCCAATTAATCCCCAGGATTTGGGTGCTAATTCCAGTATAATCAGCCTGAAATGGATAGATTAAACATTCTGATGAAGTCCATCCTGTTGCTGCTCGGACTGACCGGTGTCTTTTTGATCGCCAGCCTGGCTCAGGTCGAATATCGCCGGGCATTGGCAGCCCCATTCTCACAATCAGCGATATTTACGCCTACGCCAGGGCCAGACGGTCGAATTATCTATATCGTTAAGGCCAATGACACATTGCTAAGCATATCATTGGTCACAGGTGTCCCAGTTGACCAGCTGAGAGCTTTGAATAATATTTCGGCCGATATGATCATTGAAGGTCAGGAACTGTTATTAGGATTGGCGGGGCCCGCCGAAATGACTTTTACACCTGGGCCAAGCCCGACACCCACACCAATCCTGCCAACTGTTACACCCAGGCCGGGCAGCGCCAATCTGTGTGTGCTGTTGTTTAACGATCGCAACGGCGATTCGCTGCGACAGGAAGATGAGCCGGTCATACCGGAAGGCGCAATCAGCGCCTCCAACCGTTCAGGTTCTGTTTCTCTAACCGCCCAGACCCAGGCTGGATTAGAACCGACCTGCTTTGAGGAAATTCCTGAAGGCGATTTCAACGTCACAGTCGCTATCCCAGAAGGTTACAATCCCACTACAGTCTCTAATTTTGCACTGCAATTACGAGCCGGCGATGAAGTTTATCTGGACTTTGGTGCTCAACCCAATTCGGAGACGCTGGCAAAAGCGCCGATTGAGTCCGGAATCCAGCGCCGTTCACCCCTGTTGGGCATTCTTGGGACGGTCATCATCCTGGTCGGCTTGGCTCTGGCCATTTTTGCGAGGCAGCTGCTTAAAGGCCGCTGAGCGCTCAAAATGGGCGCTCAAAACCTAGCGCTCAAAATGCGCGCTTCTTTGAAGAGCTCAGCCATCTGCCAGCAAGCTCTTGTAGGCATCTTCCAAGGCGGTCGAAAAACCTCCCGTTTCCCAGCCAGCGGACTGCTGCCGGCCAGCCTGAACCAAGCTGGCCGCGACACTTTCTTCAACAATTACAGTAATCAGCGCAGCCCCCAAGGCCCGGCTTGTATCAGTTTTATTCGGAGCTACCAGATAGCCTGCCGGCCCTACCAACGCGTCGCTGAATGGGGTCCCGAGAGTTACCAAAGGCTTGCCACAAATCAAGGCGGGCCGGAGTGGCCCGCCCCAAGGCGGGATATCTGCAGGGTGAAATACGGCCGTGCAGTTTTGGTACAGGTAGATTGTCGATTCCAGGGATAGCGGTGGCAGCAGGCTGATTGTTTTTGCCAGTGTGGTTTTCTCCAACAGCGCGTTGAGTTTGCCCGAGCCAACCTGGTCGAACCCCAACACCAACAAGGGGTAATATTCACCGATTGAACCGGTCGCCCAGCTCCAGGCTTCAACCAGGCGATGCAGCGCCGCATTTGTCTGCGGGCCGTGGTAGAGCAAGTATGTATCTGGCAGGCCTGGTATCTGGCTTTCCAGGACTGGGATTGAAAATTGAGGATGGATGAGGGGCGGCAGCTGGAATACTCTCAAGTTGGTACCGGGAGCAGGCAAGTCGGATGGCCACAATAAACCGCCAGCTTGCGAGAATCCGCCCTGGCCAAGCGCCACCCTCAGGCGGGCTGCTAGCCCCTTGGGCCGGTCATTTTCCTGGCGGCTGGTTTGGAATCCGGACAGCTTGCTGTCTGAGAGGGTATCAAACCCGGCCGGACTGATCACTTGCGGTTGAGATCCAAATAACGCGGCCTGAATCCCCACAAGGTGCAGCAAATCGGAATAGCTATGGCGGGCCAGCCCGGGCAAGACATTCTGTTCCCAGCGCAATCGCCCCCATAGGTTATTTTCTACCGGTTGCAGCAAAGCTTCGATACCAGCGGGTAGCGGGTCTTGGGGTAGTGCTGGTAATGCGACCTGAGCCTGAACGCTGGCGGGCAGGTTTGCCAGGAGCGAAAGCAGATGAATTGCTTCCCAGCTGGCGACCTGATAAGCTAAGGACCAGCCATCATAGAGGACGGTGATCCTTTGGCTCATGCAGGTCCTGATAGACGGGCAGCTTTGGCGGCAACACGACGCAGAAATCGGTCTAAATCAATCACAAAACGATGGTGCTCGCCAGTTCCAATTTCCTCGTCCTGATCCCAGGCCTGAAAAAAAAATTTCACCCGCAAGCCATCCACAAGTTGAATTTCGCTGCGGATTCGCACCGTGCTGCCGATGGGGGAAGGCGCTTGATGACGGATAGAAATTTGGCCGCCGACACTTGAATAACCCGCTGGTAAATGGTCGGCTAATAGTAAGTGTGAATTTTTCTCGATCTGGGCAATCAAGATCGGGGTTGCCAGCACGCGCAGCGAGCCGCTGCCAACCTGAGACGCCGAATGCTGCTCTTGAACAACAAAAGACGTCTCGCGCAGCATGCCCACCTGAAAGATTGTATTAAGATCCATTCATCCTCCTTTGAACGAGCGCGAGTGCAAATCACTCCCGAGCGCGAGTGCAAATCACTCCCGAGCGCGAGTGCAAATCACTCCCGAGCGCGAGTACAAATTACAAACCACGCTCAGGCCACTCCCCACCAGTCCTGTCCTTCTATCAGACCGAAGTCATTCAATCTGGAGCGAATCAGGGCCCTGGCCCCGCGAGCGCCAACGGCTGCCAACAGGACAGGCTTGGTATAATGTTGCCATAAGGCTGGCAAGTCCTGGGGCGCAATTATCGGGCGGCCCCGCCGGGTGCGACCGATCTTGCGGGGATCGATGTCGATAAATGCAACCAGCGGGCAATCCTGGCGCAGCAAGTGTTTGCTCAAGCGGCGGCCTACCATCCCGGCCCCCCAGATTATTACTGCATCGCGTCCCGCTAACGGACCGCGAGCGAGATAGTAAGCCTTGACCCGCAAAAAATTCTCTAAAGAATATCGGCTGTCTGTTCTGGTCAGACGCTGTGGGTGTTCCCGCCATTCCAACAGCACCCGGGGTATTTTAGCAAATTTAGCCCCGGATAGGTACAGCCGCAACCATAGGTCATAGTCTTCGGGCCAGCCATGTTCTTGATAGCCGCCCTCCCGTACGATCAGGTCGCGCCGAAACGTAACACTGGGATGTGGAAAGGGGCTTTCGATAAATATTTCGCGACGAATAGCTTCGTTGCTGACCAGTGCGTTCAACCATTCAAGGTAGATTTCAAATCCGCGTCGCACCTGGTGAGCTGGAAAACCCGCAACAAGGCTGCTTACTACGGCAATCTGCGGATGACTGTCGAGATAATTGACCTGCATAGCCAGCCTTTCCGGATGAGAGCGATCGTCCGTATCCATGCGGGCAATATATGGCGCTCGGCACCTAGTGAGGCCATTATTCAGCGCCTGAGTGATGCCGGTATGAGGCTGGGGCAGAATTTGAATGCGAGCGTCCTGCCCGGACCAGGCTTGCAGGATTTCCAGCGTCTGGTCACTCGAACCGTCTTCAACGGCAATTAATTCATAGTCGCTCAGTGTCTGGTCTGCAAGACTGCTTAAGGCCTCCTCGATTGTGCCGGTAGCATTGTAACAGGGCATCAATATAGATACGACTGGCATAGGCTGATTTTACCTTACGAAAGGAGTAAACGTCGGTATGAACAAGAACAAGCGCTTCGCGATCTTATTAACCTTGCTGGTTACTTTACTGCTGCCGCAAACTGCGTTGGCACAGGGCCAAGTTGACAATCCGTGGGACATTACCGGTTCCCTGGAAACTATTCTGTTTAATGCTATCGCCGGGATCCCTAGTTTGATTGCGGCGATTGTAATTTTTATTTTAAGCCTGTACGTGGCGGCCCTGGTTCGGCGGTTGTTACGAAAAACGCTGCAGGAGCGTGCCACCAATCAACAGGCTGTTTTGCTAGTTGCCGGAGTCAGTTATTGGACTGTCCTAATTTTAGGCTTGATCGTGGCTCTCGAACAGATCGGTTTCAACCTGACAGCATTCCTGGCTGGTTTGGGTATCGCCGGATTTACGATCGGTTTTGCCTTGCAGGATGTCAGCAAAAATTTTGTTTCCGGCTTGTTGCTGTTGCTTCAGCAGCCTTTTAATATCGGGGATAACGTGGAGGCTGGCGGGATGACAGGCAATGTCGTTAAAATTGACCTGCGCTCCACTGAGATTCGCACTATCGATGGCCGCTTAATTCTGATCCCAAATGCGGATGTGTTCACCAAGCCGATTATCAATTACTCCCGAACGGATTGGCGGCGAATAGAGATAAAAATGGGGCTTGCGTATACTACCGATATGGAACACGCCCGCAAAGTAGCCCTGCAATCCATCCAGGATGTCCCTGGATTAATCGTCGATCGTATTCCTACCATCCACTTCCAGGAATATGGGCCATCGACCATGAATCTGTCGCTGTACTATTGGGTAAATACCAATCAAACAGACCATTTTATTGCCAAAGATACGGGTTTGCTGGCAGTGATGGAGGCGTTTAATCGGGAGGGTATCGAGATGCCTTATCCGACCCAGGTTATCTATACTCAACCCGATCCCAACGCGTAAGGCGTTTGATGGCACTGTTTAGTAAACCTGCCAGCTGCACCATTGCGGCGGCTGCATATCCCCAGAGGGGCGCGATCCAAAGCGGAGGAACCTCCCCGGTGACGTAGGACCATTCCCCCCAGGCGGTCCCCAGGTATTCGTAAGCGCCTCCCAGCAGCATCCCGCAGAGATAGAGAAGAAAGGTTTTCTGCCATTCAAAACCGGTTGATAATAAGACGCCCGCGACCAGCATGCCGGCAGCAAAGTGCACATCGAGGCGGTTGCTCCAGTCGATTTTCGCCAACAAGGTCCAGCTGCGGGCAAAAGCCAGGAGTGGCAGTCCGATGAACAGGCTCAACATGATTGCCTTGCCAGATCTGCTGACCGGTTGTGGCCAAATGCGGTTAAGTGCAGGTCTAAGCAGCTGGCTGAGACGGTAGACTGTCAGCAGCCCCAACCCCCATAAAGGGGGTAAATAATCGGGCGGAGTGGCGCCATTCCAATACGTCCAGACCCCATGGGTGGTTCCCCACCACTCGCCCCAATAGCCCAGAGCGATCCCAGACGTTAAAAGCGGCAGATCAGTGCGGTAATCGCTCCGGAATATCAGCAGGAACAACACGAGCACGAGCACAAGCCAGGGAAGCAGGCCATACTGACTGAGCAGCAGCCTCATGCTTTGCCAGCCACCCAGGCCAAAATGATAAAGGATCCACGCCAGCCCCAGGTCAGTGATCCAGGTCAGATACCGGTTGAGACGGTTTCCGAGATTTGGCTCGTGAAAATTAGTCATAGCGGACCGGCGAACGCAAGAATTTGGGAGACAAGATGGGTGAAAACTTTTTTATTCTGGGCAGCTTGCTGGCGGGCCTAAGCGTCGCATTGGGCGCTTTTGGCACGCACGGTTTGAAATCTCGGCTCAGCAAAGAGCGTCTGGGAAATTTTGAGACTGGCGCCCGTTATCAAATGTATCACAGCCTGGCACTGCTGGCAACTGGCCTGGCAGCCGGGGCGGTGGATCCGAATGGATGGGTAAGTGCTGCCGGGTTCTTGTTTGTCGTCGGGATCGTGCTCTTTTCGGGCAGCTTGTACCTTCTGGCGATATTAGGCCACCGCTGGCTGGGTGCGATTACGCCGCTCGGGGGCCTGGCCTGGCTCGTAGGCTGGCTCTGTCTGATGTTTGGAAGGCTCAGTTAATGGAGGTCCGGTTTTGATCAGAGCCGGGCATTAATTTGAGAGATTCTGGAAGTAGATTGAATTGACACTGGCATTTATATAAGACTATACTAAGACTATGCAGGAACTGCTGGTCGTTTATTTCCTGAGGTCGAGCTACCAGGATGCTCACCTGTTTATTCAACAAGGAGGTCGAAATGGGATTCAAATTCACCTGGTTTGGTCACGCAGCCTTATATTTTGAAACAGACGGTTACCATGTACTGGTTGATCCATTTCTGAGTGATAATCCGGCAGCCAGCACTGGCCCAGAAGATGTTGAGGCTGATTTTATTTTGATCAGTCACGGGCATGGCGATCACGTAGGTGATGCCCTTGTGATTGCCAAACGGACTGGGGCTATGGTGATCAGCAACTTCGAGATTGCTAGCTGGTGTGGATCGCAGGGTTTGAACACTCACGCTCAACACCTTGGCGGGGGATTCCAGCACCCGTTTGGGTATTTAAAATTGACCATGGCATTGCACGGTTCAGCCTTGCCAGACGGCAGCTATGGCGGAAATCCGGCTGGTTTTCTTCTAACCACCAACCAGGGCCAAAAGATCTATTTGGCCTGCGATACGGGATTGTTTGGCGATATGCGCCTGATTGGTGAAGAGGGCATCGATCTGGCTGTGCTTCCGATTGGTGACAACTTCACGATGGGCCCAGAGGACGCATTACGGGCTGTCAAACTCATCCAGCCCAAGCACGTAATCCCGGTCCATTATGATACCTGGGATTTGATCTCCCAGGATCCGATCGCCTGGGCAAACCAGGTGGAACAGGAAACCAATACCAAAGCCCATGTACTGAAAGCCGGAGCAAGCTTTCAATTGAATTAAGCCAGGGCTGATCGACGGGAAAGATTTGTGGAGATGTTCTTCAAGCCCTGCTTGAAGAACATCTCCACATTTTGTTTTAATGGGTCTTTGGGAATTCTGTGGTGGGAAGGATCATGGGATGCTATACACTCATACCCCAGCGATTCCTAAAGACCCCGTCTTAATAATAATTTGGGGACAAAATGAGTCTGATATAATTTGACTTTCAGGAGGTAGCTATGTTTAGCAATATCTTTCGCCGTCGAGAAGATGAAGAGCGTTATGACAAAGAAGGCCGTCTGCCCCCGGGCCAATCGCTGACTCAGAAGTTCCCCGTGCTGCACTACGGCCCGATTCCTGCCTTTCGTCCCGCAACCTGGGATTTGCGGGTTTGGGGAGAAGTAGAGCAAGAAGTGCGCTGGACCTGGGATGAGTTCCAAAAATTACCACAGACTCGGGTCAATATGGATCTTCATTGCGTTACTCGCTGGAGTAAATTTGATACGGAATGGGAAGGGGTATCTGTCCGAACTCTGGTAGATCAGGGTCTGATCAAGCCAAAACTGGTTGCTAAATACGTTGTGCAACACGCCGAATACGGATTTACGGTAAATCTTCCTTTGGAGATTGTGCTTTCGGATAACTTTTTACTGGCTACCCATTTCAATGGAGAGCCCATCGAGCCGGACCATGGTTATCCGGTGCGGGGTGTGATCGGCGCAATTCCAGGACGGAATGATCTAAAGGTACCCTATTTATGGAAAGGCGCCAAGTGGCTACGCAGCCTGGAATTCTTGGCTCAAGACAAGCCTGGCTTTTGGGAACAGGCCGGATATCATAATGAGGCCAATGTCTGGAAAGAGGAAAGGTTTGGCTGAACCAGTTTGGCTGGAGGGAAGATGATCGATTGGGGCAGCCTGGCCTCCAATTCGTTATGGGTTTTGGGGTGCGCACTGGGATTGGCCAGCTTCAGTTATACCAGCTGGCTGGCCTTCCGGTCTGGCAGGCGATTAAACGAATTGCTCACCCGACCCCATACGCAAGCTGGTTTCAGCCTGGCGGGGATATTCTTCTGCGCTGGGCTTTCGCTGACAGCCGATGCCGGCTTGTTGATGATCTTATGGTTGGCAATGGGGGGATATTTCTTAATGAAAATGATCGCACAGGCCAAATCAGCCAGATTGGCTAGTAAGGCCAGATGAAAAATTTGCGCAAAATGATTCCAATTGTTGATGAGTAGATTTATATTTGCTTCGAAGAAGAGTATTATTCCGGTGGCAGATTAAGCTTGGTGAATTCGCCGCGTTTGACCTGGAATATATCGAAATCGCGCGCCACAATTGTGTTGGGAAACACAGAACGGGCTTCCGCGATGACATCCCGCTCACGATAACGGCGTGAGATATGGGTCAGGATCAATTGCTTGACGCCAGCCTGAACGGCGAGACTGGCAGCCTGATGGGCAGTCAAATGGGCAAAATCGCGGGCCATCTGAGCTTCCTCCTGCAAGTAAGTTGCTTCGATGACCAGGGCATCTGCCTGATCGCATATCTCCACAAGATCTTCGGTCCGACCTACATCTCCAACATGAATCAGGTTCGTCCCCTGCCTGGCAGGTCCAAGCACCTGGTCGGGCGTTATCAGCCGGCCATCTGGCAGTGTAATCGCCTGTTCATTGACCAGGTCCCGGCGCCATGGTCCCGGAGGTATAGCGAGCAGCTCGGCCTGCTCGGGCAAGAACGGCCGGCGGGCTTTTTCTCTAAATGCATAGCCGAAGCAGTCCGGTCCGCGGTGATAAACCGGGAAGGCGGTGACTGTAAAATCCTCTCCTTCGAAAATCTGACCGCCCGAAACCTGTTTGAAATCGATGTTCATGGGCGGGCGTGCCCCTCGCAAGACAACCCCGTATATCAAATCGTGGATTCTCTCAAGAGCCCAGCGACCACCGTAAATTTCCAGGGCATCGATGGTTTCCCAGCGTGCAAATGTGGAGAGCAACCCGGCCAGCCCCAAAATGTGGTCCAGGTGTCCGTGAGTGATCAGGATGCGATTGAGGCGTTTGAAGCCCAAACCTGACTGCATGATCTGCCGCTGGGTTCCCTCACCACAATCGATCAAAAAGCGAAATTCGTCGTGCATAACGACCTGGGCAGACAGGCCGCGGTGGATGGATGGCGCAGAAGCCGATGTGCCAAGAAACACAATTTCAAACAAGAAAGATCCTTTTAATAAATTTTGGTAATTGCTCAGCCCCAGGGTGATTATAAGTGACAAAATGGGTGTGCTTAGGGACGTAAGCCCCCACCCACACCCATTTTGTCCGTATTTTTACACAAACCCCAGTGCAGATACATTTCGAAAGTCGGGTGCAATTTGAGCCATAAAAAGTGCGTGTTTTAATTGTACCGCAACTTTAGAGAGCTGAAGATGCTCTAGCTAACGTACAAAAAATCCGCATCACATCTAAATCATTTGCGTGCCTAAGGCCCTCCTGCACGCATCGCCTGGAAGTTCATCTATGCTATAATCCCAACGGGAGACACCTGCTGATCAGGGGCGAAGATGCCCGTTAATCCTGGCTTATCGCTTGAAAGCGCCATCCTCGAAACCTTATGGCTGTACGAAAAACATCTAAATCAAATAAAAAAGCACCTTCCAAGACCAGCAGCAAGTCGGCTGCTCCGAAGCGCAAATCAACTGGCCAAAAAATTGGAGGCCGGGCGGCGCGAAGGCAGATCTCCTCCAAAGCTAAAGCGCGCGGCAAGCCGGGTATATCGCCGTTGGCGAGTCTGGCGAACCGTTTCAAGGGCTTGGCTAAGGGTAAAGGCAGCTCGAGCAGCTCCAAAGCCCCTCAGCCGGCCCCACTGCCTAGACCCCCGATTCGCACCAAACTTTCTCTTGATCGCAAACTGGATATTCTTGGGGTAGGCCTGGCATTTGTCGGGCTATTAACCACCCTCAGCATGTTGTCCCCAATTAACAGCAACCTGGTGGAAGGCTGGGTGGTTCTAATTGGCAAAGCGTTTGGTTCTGCCATGTATATCTTCCCGTTTGGGCTGATCGTTTCTGGGGGTTGGCTCGTTCTGCGGAATTTCGATCGCATCCCCCAGCTGGCTTTGGAACGCATCCTGGGTCTGCTGCTATTGTTCGTAAATATCCTGGTCTCATTGCATATGCTGGTGGTGCTGAGGAGTGGGCTGGGTATCTTTGATCTGGCAGCTGTAGGGCGTGGAGGTGGATACCTTGGGGGGACGTTGCTTCAACTCTTAAACAGCGCGTTTGGGGTGATGGGCACGACCATTGCCCTGATCGCCTGGGGATTAATTGCCTTGGCCCTGGCGTTGGATGTCACTGTTTTGGAACTATTCAACTGGCTGGCGCCGATTTTCTCTGCGGCTAAAAGCGGGTTCGCACAACTCGTGGGCTCTCGTGCGAACAAGCCAACCCAGCTGCCCCCGCAAGCACTGTTGGATACTGATTTCATGCCATTAAACCGTGGCGCTGGCCTCACCACGGTTGCTGGGACCCTGACAGTTGGCTCGGGCGCCGATATGCCGGCCAATTCGTTGGCAGAGCAGCGTAATTGGGTTTTGCCCCCCATTGATGACATTTTGGATGTGGGAGGTGAAGTCAATTATGATGATGAGCTTGATCGCCAGCGGGCGCATGTGATCGAAGAAACGCTTTCCTCTTTCGGTGCACCGGCTAAAGTGGTTGAGATCAATCGCGGTCCAACCATCACTCAATTTGGGGTGGAGCCAGATTTCGTAGAATCACGCAGCGGGCGTATGCGGGTCAGGGTCGGTAAGATTGCAGCCCTGGCGGACGATCTGGCACTGGCACTTTCTGCACGCACAATCCGAATTCAAGCGCCGGTTCCGGGGAAAGGCTTTGTAGGGATTGAGGTGCCGAACGAAGAGATCGCCATGGTTGCCTTGCGGGATATGCTCGAAAGTGAGGCTTTTCAGCGTTTGCGATCACCTCTGGCTTTTGCACTTGGCCAAAATGTGGCGGGGATGGCGGTCGCAGCCGACCTGGCAAAAATGCCGCACTTGTTGATTGCCGGAGCAACCGGCTCAGGGAAATCCGTTTGTGTGAATTCATTAATTTGCGGTTTGTTGTTGAGCAATACCCCGGACGATTTACGCTTGATTATGGTGGACCCAAAGCGGGTGGAATTGACTGGATACAATGGCATCCCTCATCTGCTGGCTCCAGTCGTGGTTGATCTGGAGCGCGTGATCGGGGCGCTGCAGTGGGTCACACGCGAGATGGACATGCGCTACAGAAAATTGGCAGAAGCGGGCTCTCGCAATATCCAGGACTACAATGCCAGGCGTTCGTCACGTGGTGAGAAGAAATTGCCCTATCTGGTAGTGATCATCGACGAACTGGCAGATTTAATGATGTTGGCTCCGGATGAAACGGAACGCACCGTTACCCGCCTGGCTCAACTGGCCCGGGCGACTGGCATCCACCTGGTGATAGCCACGCAGCGGCCTTCCGTCGATGTAGTTACCGGGCTGATCAAAGCCAATTTCCCAGCCAGGGTTGCCTTTGCGGTCGCTTCGGGGGTTGACAGCCGTGTGATCCTGGACCAACCTGGAGCAGAGCGGCTGCTGGGGCGGGGCGATATGCTCTTTCAAGCGCCGGATGCGCCTGCCCCGGTTCGGCTGCAGGGTGTGTTCGTCTCAGATAGCGAGATCCAGCGGCTGGTGACCTACTGGCAGGGCTTTTCTGGAGTAGCGGTAACTGTGCCGACTGCGATTGGTGGGATTGTAGATAGCAGGCCTCCTGTCTTGCCGCTTAAGCAGATGGAAATGTTTGAGGAGATGACCCCGGAGGAAGAGATCGATCCCCTGATGGAAGAATCGATCGACCTGATCCGCCGCCAGGGGCGAGCTTCAATTTCCATGCTGCAGCGCAGGCTGAGAATTGGCTACACGCGGGCGGCCCGATTAATCGAAAAAATTGAAGAAAAGGGCATCATCAGCCCACCCGAGCCGGGGAGTGGAGCACGTGAAGTGCTGGACTACGGGCAGGCTGCTCCTCCTGTGGATGAACGTTGAACCTTGCTCCTCCAATGCAAAAATTGGTTCGTTGCCTGATTGGATTTCTGCTTGTGCTGCTGGCTGCTTGTTCTGCGGGGGATATGCAGGAAAATCTATCCCCCTCCATTATCGAGCCAGGACCTGCCTCCATCAGCCAGGTGACGGCCATAATGGACACGATTAGCGCTCAGACCGCGCCCGCCAGTCCTACTGCGCCCGCCAGTCCTACTGCGCCCGCCAGGCTGACCCCAACCAACACAATTACTCCAGCATCTGGGCCTGTAAGCACTCAGGCGCCGACTGAAACAGATGAGCCCGAACCAACCCCTCATCCTGAGACAAGCCTGCTTTTCACAGGCGTGATCGTCCCGGCCCGCTGCGTGCAGGCCGCGATCGATGCGCGCGGCGACAGTAATTACCTGTTTGCCAGAGTGCGAGATCAAATCTCGCAAGCTGATCTGGCTATTGGCACTCTGAATGCGACCCTGACTGATTATCCCCCCCGCACGGGCTGTGTGGTCACTTATGTGTTGGTTGGCAGTTCCTCCAATGCCGACGCAATGGCTGCTGCAGGCTTTGACGTGATGAGCGTAGCCACAAACCATATTAAAAACTGTGGGCTTACCAACTGCGGCGATCGAGCATTTTTCGATACCCTGGATAACCTGAAACGTGTAGGCATCAGCCCGGTTGGCGCGGGAGCAAACCTGGCAGAAGCCTCCCGTCCAGTCGTAAAGACTGTCAATGGCATCCGCTTTGGGATTGTATCCTTGGGCCAACTCGAGCAGATGGCTTTCGCCGGAGAGAATTCCCCCGGGATTGCGGTGCTGACAGACGAGAGTTTGCGGGAATCGATAGCCGCGGCCCGTCAGGTCTCCGATGTGGTCATCGCTATGCCGCATTGGGGCCCAGAGGATGTGCCCAATCCGAACTGGTCTCAACGCAATCTGGCCCGTGCCGCCGTGGAGGCCGGGGCAGATCTGGTCGTTGGCAATCATACCCATGTTGTCCAGGCTATTCAGGAGATCGATGGTGTTCCTGTGTTCTACGGACTGGGAAATTTTGTATTTGATCAGACCTGGGCTCTCGATCATATGCAGGGGGTCATTTTGAAAGTTAAGTTCGAGGGAGCCCGTTATCTGGGATATGAACTGATCCCGACACATGTGGATGGGGACGGGACAGTGCGACTGGCCGGAGCCGATGAAGCGGCAGAAATTCTGAACCGGATCAGAGCAGCCAGCGACCTGCTGGGCGGGCAGCCAGCCATGATAACTCCCGCAGCGCCTTGATCACATCAGGCTGGATGCAGTCCGGCCTGGCAGTTTCCACACAGACCAAACAACTGCAGCCAGTGCTCTTTGACTTTGTATCCTGAGTCTTCGCTTACCAACCGGATCAAGGCCTCCATTCGTTCGTGATCCCCACTGAAGAATTCAACTCTCCCGCACTCCTGGCAGATGAGCAAATGCTGATGCCCTGAGAATGCGGCGATAAAGGCCTGGCAATCGCTTGGACGGTGAACGCGCTGAACCAGGTCCAGCTCCTCCAGTTTTTCAATCGTCCGGTAAACGGTTACCAGCCCCAGCTTGGGATAGCGTATCCGGGCAAGTTCAAAGACATTAAAAGGGTTAAGGACATGCTGGCTGCTGGCAATGGTTTCGACCACTGCCCGGCGAGGTTCAGTGATACGATAGCCATGGTTTTGCAGGCAGGCCAGCCATTCATCGATTGCATTGGGGGAAACGGGTTCAGATATCATTACGTTCATGTCAGTGAGTTGTGAATTTGGGGTAACTCAAAATTGGTACCCTTTACATTTCAGGCTGCCACTCGCTGGCGGGCGGACTGCTCGAGGGTTTTGAACATCCAGGTTAATGTAAATATGGCTGTGCAGGTCAGGACGATTGCTGCTCCGGATGAGATGCTGATGTAATAGGAGAGATACAGGCCGACCACGCCGGACAGGGAAGCTATGAATCCTGCCAGGAGCATCATGAACGGCAGCCGGTGAGTCAGCAAATAAGCGGTTGCCGCCGGTGTGACCAGCATAGCAACCATAAGCGCCACACCAACCGTCTGGAGAGATACCACGATTGCCAGAGCGATCAGGATCAGCAAAACATTCTCGAGCAGTCGAGATGGCAGTCGTAAGGTCGAGGCCAGCAATGGGTCGAAGGACAGGACAAGAAATTCTTTGTAGAACAAAAGCACAGTTAACACAATAACACTTCCAAACACGGCAATCAGCGCCAGGTCGCCGCTGGATACGCCTAATACATCTCCAAACAAAAAATGAGTCAGGTCGACGGAGTAGTTCCGCACTGTGGAGATCAAAGCAATTCCCAGCGCGAACATGCCAGCAAAAACAATCCCAATTGCGGTATCTTCGCGGATTTTGGCCCCTTTACTGATCGCACCGATCCCAAGCGAAGCAGCCACAGCAGTGACTAACCCCCACCAGAAGAGCGGTTCGCGGGCGCCTCCGCCAACCAGGTATCCCACGGCTACGCCGGGCAAAATGGCATGTGCCAGTGCATCCCCAAAGAATGCCATGCCGCGCAGGACCACATAGGTCCCGACGGTGGCGCAAACGACACCAACCATCAGGGCGGCCAGAATGCCCCTGACCATGAAAGCGTAGCTAAGGGGGGTAACCAAGAAATCAATGAGTGTGGTCATGGCCGGCTCCTTCGTCGTCACAGCAAGTATCGCCCATCGCCAGCAGACCATCTCCAGATTCTACCAGGCGCAAATGGCCTCCATAGGCTTCAAGCAGCCGGTCTGTTGTGAATACCTCAGGTGGCAAGCCGAATCCAACCATACGACGATTGATCAACATCACTTTGTTGAAGGAGTCAGCTGCCAGATTGAGATCGTGCGTGGATGCCAGAATGGTTACCCCGCGATTTTGCAGTTCGTCCAGGATATTAAGAATATCCTCCTGGGACCTGATATCCAGCCCGGTAAACGGTTCATCCATCAGCATCAACTCAGCCTCCTGGGCCAGTGCCCGGGCAATAAACATGCGCTGCTGCTGACCGCCTGAGAGCTCGCTGATTTGGCGCTTTGCTAAGGTCCCCAGTCCGACTACCTGGAGCGATTGACGCACGATGGACCAATCGCGTTTCTTTGGCCAGTGCAGCAGCCCCAGCTTACCAATTCTACCCATCATGACGACATCTGCTACGCTAACCGGAAACTGCCAGTCAACCTGGCTGCGCTGAGGGACATAAGCAATGCAGATATGGCCGCCAGGACCGTGCCCGTAAATGTTCACTTCACCCTGATGAGGGGTGAGCACACCAGCAATCACCTTGAAGAGCGTACTCTTTCCGGCGCCGTTTGGGCCAACTACGGCTACCCGCTCGCCGGTATTTAGGCTAAACGAGATCTCTTCCAGGGCGACAAGCTTTTCATAGCGGACGGTTAAACTGGCTATATCCAGGATGGGTGCTCCCGCCTCGTGGTCCGCGTGTGTGCCAGGAAAGGGCTGTTTTCGTATTTCTCGAACGATGTTCATTTTATTTACTCAAGGCCTCAACGATTGCATTTACATTATAGCGAATATAGTCAATGTAGGTGCCGGCTGGGCCGCCTGGATCAGATAGAGATCCAGTATATAAGAAAACCAGCCGGGTATTGGTATCTGAGGCAATCCGTTCTTCAAGCGCTGGATTGACAGAATTACCAACAAACAGTGCTCTGACTCCCAGGCTGCGAATCGAATCTTCCAGGGCTGCAATCTCCTGGGCTGAGGGCTGGGCGGCGGTGCTGTAACCAGGGATTACTGTCCCAATCTGGTTAAAACCGTAACGTTCGGCAAAATAACCGAATAATTCGTGATCGGTTACCAGCTGGCGATTATTCTTGGGGATATTTGCGACCTGTTGCCGGATCCATTGATCCAGATCGGCGAGTTCCCGGCTGTAAACATCAGCATTTTGCTGGTAGGTGGCCTGATTAGCAGGATCCTGTTGGCTGAGCGCGCTTACAATCTGATCAACCCAAATTTGCACGTTGTTCGGGTCAGTCCAGGTATGAGGATCGCCGCCTTCTGTCAGATGAGCGTCCAGTTCCTGGTGCTCGCCAGCCTCATGTTCGGTAGCTTCCCGTAAAACTATCCCCGCAGAAACCGGCACAACTTCAGCCTGGGTGCCGGAGTTTGTTAGCAGCCGTTCCATAAAGGTCTCCAATCCGGCACCATTGATAAAGATCAGATTTGCATCTGCAATTCGGGCCAGATCCTGTGGGGTGGGTTCATAGCTGTGTGGGTCCGTTCCAGGGGGCAGCAGTATGGTCAGGTTGATGATTTGTCCGCCAACATTTTTAACAACATCGCCAACAATCGTTGTGGTTGCCACGACATTCAGGCCTGCAGTTTGGCCTTGATTCGGTTGGTTGGCAGAAGTGCAGGCTGCCAGCAGCAGCAAGGTTGTGGATATCAAGCCGTAAAACCGGCAGCGATTGAGGAACATTTTGAAGCACTCTCCTCCTATAATTGAAAATAATTATCATTTTCAATTATAGACCGAAAGCCTTCGCTGTCAAGGGGAGGGATTTTCAGGGAAGACTTCTCGAGAATAAAATTGGGGTGTGCAATCAGCAGCACGATCGCTGGTCGCACACCCCACTCCCCTTTTGGTAAGGGGAAAGGCCGCTTATTCTGGAAGAGTCAGCCGGTTGCTGTGGCTGTTGGTTCTGGAGTCCCAGGCGTTACGGTGGCTGGCGCGGGTGTGTTGGACGGGATGGGCGTAACCAGGTTGACCCGCACGATCAGCACCTGCCCTACGAAGATTTCATTCTCGTTTTCGATTTCGTTCAGCTCTTTGAGGTCCTCAACCGTACTGTTAAACAGACTGGCGATGATCGCCAGGGTGTCGCCACTCTGGACAGTGTAATTAACCCGTGTTCCAGGTGGCAGATTGGCGGGTACATCGGTTGCGGTCGGCAGCTGGGTGTCCGGACCCGGAATGGTGAGCTGGTCACCAACCCGGATGAGGGGATTGGCGGCGTCCAGATTGTTAATGGTGATCAGCAGCAGCAGATCGACGTTGAACTGCTGGGCGATGCCAAACAGCGTATCGCCTTCCTTAACTTGGTAAGTAAACGGACCAGAGATTGTGGGTGTCAGTGTCTCAGTTGGAGTGGCCGTTTCGGTAGGTGTAATTGTAGCTGTAGCTGTTTGAGTAGCCGTCAGAGTAGGCGTTTCAGTCACTGTTGGCGTGGGTGTTTCCGTTGTAAACAGTGCGAATTGCGGTTTGTTTGGTCCGAGTAGCCAGAAAATGATCAGGGCTGCGCCGACAATCAGGAGTACGGCGGCAACACCGATGACCATGGGGGCCCGCTGGGCCCGCTGTTGTTGTCTCCGATATGCTTCGATCACTCGCTGGGGATTTTCTTTATCGCTCATAGATGATCCAATATTTGAGTTCCCTGGGAAATCCTGTGGAGGGTTTTCTCACAGTCTTCCTTGAAGAACCAATAATCGCCTTTATAGACTGGGTTTGAATTTTGTGTGATTCTACTCGATTTTAAGGGTCTGTGGGAATTTCCCTGCGAGCAGGGTTCATTCAATAAGTGTGTGTGGTGTCCGGTTTAGCCTTCAACCGCAGCCTGGACCATACAATACTCTCCTCGTTCTTGGATGGCGTTCGCCTTTTGTAAGTTCGGACAAAATCCTTATTCCGGCTTGAAGCGAACTATCGTGCAGCCATAAGACCGAGTTTCAGTCACTTCCGGCAGGCGATCCGATAGGATCGCCTCGACAGCATCCTTCAAGTAATCTCGGGTGGCTGCCCTTTTGCGGAAGGTCTTATTGTCGATTGCGCCCTGATAACGCAAGATACCGCGGTCATCGATCAGAAATAAGTGAGGTGTGGTAATGGCTCCATATAGATCTGCTACAATTTGATTCTGATCGATCAGGACTAATGGTTGCTGCCTGGCTGCACCAGCCGAACGGATTCTGTCCCGGGTCTCGTTGGCATTTGAAGCGATTGGCCAAAGCTCAACCCGGTTTCGCCAGCCGGCCATCAAGGTGCGAAGTTTTCGATCGGCGCGTTCAGACCAGGGGCATTCAGCCGACCAAAAATATAGGATGAGTTTGTGACCGAGCATGTCGGATAAGCGGTAAACCTTGCCATGCAGATCGGGAAGTTCAAAAACAGGCACAGGCTGGCCGATTTTAATTACGGCATCCATTTGGGATCATATCCTCCGATCGCGAGCCTGGTGGCCCGTAAATTGACTGTATCCATTACCCAGATTTCAGGGGGTTCGGTTAATAATGTCTGGTTAAAGCGCACAAAAGCCAGCCGGCTGCTGCCTGGCGCCCAGCTAAAATCATAGTGATTATAGAACGGATCGCCAGTCAACTGGCGGGTCTGCCCGGTGTCCATGTCCAAGATCCACAGCTGTCGTCCAGGCGTCCAGCGGGCCGTATCAAGATATTTTCGTGCGAACGCGATTCTGGTCCCGTCAGGGGCGTAGGCCGGCGCGGCCTCTTCCTGGTTCCCCGCTCGGGTTATATCTTGCACACGGTCATCTTCGATATTGAATGCGATCAAATGGCTGCTGGCGATTGTCTCAACATTAGGAAGAGACGGGGATACGGTTATCGGCGGCAGGACGATCTCTGGTATAACAAACTGCTCACGGTTGGGATTCCAAGTGCCTGGCTGCCCGGTCAGGCTTGGAAAATTTCTAAGCTCGCCTGTGCGAGGATTTACGAACAGGAAAGCAGCCAGGTCGTCATCGTAAAAGGATAACCAACCCTGAGATGACCAGCCGGGTTGAAGGGTCTCGTGGGCGGGATCGCCAGCTGGGTATGGTTGGATGCCAGTGCTGAACGGCAGCCCGTTTTCCAGAGGCAGCAGCCATACCTGGGTGTGGCTGGGTTGGTCTTGGCCCCTCAAATCCGTCCGTTCATACGCCAGGTACTGTCCATCGGCCGAGATTTTTGGGGTCCGGCAGCTGGCTTGGGAGCAATCCAGCAATAGAACTGGTTCGAGCATATCCGATGCTGTAAACGGTTGGTTAGCGAGGTTTGAATTGACCGGACGCAACAACGGCAGGGCGTAGATGTTGACGCTGGTGTCTGGTCCGTTTTCACTGTAATAAAGGATCGAGCCAGTTGGATTAAGGTCGAACTCTAAAATCCCGGCCATGGTTTGGGTCAGTTGCAGACTGTCTGAGGTTTGTAAATTCATTACATACAGGTCAGATGGTCCATCCGCAGGAAAGAGATAAGCCAGGCGCGGCTGCCCAATCGTGAAAGACCAGGAAGCGTCTTCTCGGATTGAAAAAGGCAGGAATCCAGCTGATTGGGCCCCTGCTTTCAGCTGCACCCGAACCGATTGGCCGCTGGGCCAGGGCTGGCTGGGGGTGAAAATTAGGGTATTGCCCTGCCAGGATAAGCTGCCTTCTTGGACCGGATCGATCGTCAGCCGCTCGATGACCGAGGCTTGCTGCATGAGCCGTGAGAAGGTGAGCGACAGGGGTTCCCCCGCCGGCACCTGCAAAGCGCCGGGCTCTGGGTAAACGCTGGTCAGGTTGGGCATACCCAGTAAATAAATGATGCCTGCCGCGGGTATCAAAATCATTAGCAATAATAAAACAGTCAGGCGCGGTCGTCTCATAATCTGCATTATACTCGTCTGGGCTGGCATACAGGGGTAAGCCGGTGATTGTGTGGGGGATGCGCAGGCAGCGGGACCGCCGCCAGCCCTCCTCTACACAATCAGTTATTGTGATATCCATAGTAATACCCGTGGGAGTATTAGTGGTAGAATTTGCGCCATGAAACGTTGGCAGTTTTGGGTTGGGGTGCTGATTAGCGTCATCTTTTTATATTTCGCTTTGCGTGGCCTCGAATTTGGCGAGTTCTTGGAAACCCTTAAAGATGCCAACTACTGGTGGCTTTTACCGGGGATCGGGATGTACTTTCTGGCCGTATGGGTGCGTGCCTGGCGCTGGCACTACCTGCTGCGCCCGATCAAGGCCATTCCGACTCGCTCCATGTTCCCGATTGTTGCAATTGGTTATATGGGCAACAACATCTATCCGGCTCGGGCTGGCGAGGTCTTGCGAGCCGTTGTGCTCAAGCGGCATGAAGATGTGCCAATCTCGGCATCTTTGGCAACGATCATCGTCGAACGCGTTTTTGATGGCGTGGTGATGCTGGCGTTTGTGTTTATCAATCTGGCCGAGCTTACCCGCCTGACAGGGGGGTCCGGCGTGATTGGTGACATCAGCATCCAGGACGTCGCTCTCTTAGGCAGCGGGGCTTTCTTTGGGGCCTTGCTCCTTTTTTTGCTGGCAGCCATGTTCCCGATGCACACCGAAAGGATCGTGCAAGCTTTCGTCAAGCGTCTGTTACCAGAGCGATTTCAGGAGAAAGTGCTGGGCGTATCTGGGCGTTTTCTGGGAGGGCTTGCATCGCTGCGCTCACCGCGCGAAGCCTTGATGGTTTTCATAACTTCAGTGGTGATCTGGCTGCTGGAAACAGGCAAATACTGGTTTGTAATGCATGCCTTCCCATTTGAAGTAAGCTTTTTTGCCTTAATGCTGATGAACGGGATCGTGAATTTAGCGACAACGATACCTTCAGCGCCCGGTTATATCGGCACTTTCGATGCCCCTGGAATCGCAGTTCTGATGGCGTATAATGTAGAACAGGCGCTGGCAGCCGGGTATACCATCGTTTTACATGTGGCTTTGTGGGTCCCGATTACGCTCCTGGGTGCCTATTACATGGCGCGGGAGGGCCTGCATTGGGGGGAGGATCTTGAAAAGGTAAAGGCTCAGGTATGACACAAATTGCAATCATTGGGGCGGGGATAGGCGGCATGGCGGCTGCCTACGACCTGGCGCGGGCCGGACAGCAGGTGACCGTGTTTGAAGCCGGGGACCAGGTTGGCGGTCTGGCAGCCGGTTTCAAGGACCCGGGTTGGGATTGGTCAGTAGAGAAGTTTTACCATCACTGGTTCGAGTCCGATCAGTTTATGTTGGGGCTGATCGATGAATTGGGCTGGCGGGACCAGGTTGTTTTCAAACGGCCATACACCGTGATGTATCACAAGGGCAAATTCTATCCATTTGACTCGATTCTGCAGGCGATTTTGTTCCCGGGCTTGGGATGGGGGCTTAATAAAATAAGATTTGGTCTGGTCGGCCTGTACCTGCGCCTGACCAGTCAGTGGCGGCCGCTTGAGAAAGTGACTGTGGATGGATGGATGCGGAAGTGGGCCGGCGACCATGTTTTTGAATTGATGTGGCAGCCATTGCTAATCGGAAAGTTTGGCGAACGTTATGCTAAAACCGTTAACATGGCCTGGATGTGGGCGCGAATCAAGGCTCGCACCACCCGGCTGGGCACTTTCGAAGGCGGTTTTCAGGCGTTTGCCGACCAGCTTGCCGAGCGATTAAGCCAGATGGGGGTCGAGATTCAGTTATCTACGCCTGTTGAGCGAATCACACCCAACTCCCAGGGGGGCCTGGATATAACGATTGGTGGGCAATCTCGCCGTTTTGATCAGTGCCTGACGACAACCTCCCCGGGGCTGATGGCGCGCTTAGCCCCCGATCTCCCGGAAAGGTATTTGCGAGGCTTGCTGGGGTTAAAAAGCCTTGGGGCAGTTGTGATGGTGCTGGCGCTCAAGCAGCGTCTATCAAAAGAAGGGTATTACTGGTACAACCTGCCCAAATCTTCCGGTTTCCCCTTCCTGGCATTGGTTGAACACACCAATTTCCTCTCCCCAGAGTCTTTTGGCAAAGATCACATTCTTTACCTGGGCGATTATCTTGAGCCCAGCCATGAGTATTTTCAGCTCAGTAAACAAGAGCTCCTGGAGCGCTTCCTACCGGCCCTGGCGCGAATTAATCCCAATTTCAAGCCGGAATGGGTGCGGGACTGCTGGCTGTTCCGGGCAACTTATGCGCAGCCTGTACCGGAAGTCAATCACTCCCATAATATCCCTACCATTCAAACACCACTGGAGGGCCTGTACTTCGCGAGCATGAGTCAGGTTTATCCCTGGGACCGCGGCACCAACTTTGCAGTTGAGATCGGACGTCGGGCTGCCCGCCTAATGCTGGAGAACCAGGTGCAATCCAAATAAATTCAGGTTCACCCAATCAACTGTTTCCACCGGAAACAGCTGGCGGCTTACCTCCCCAGCGCTGGTGCTCGACCAGCATACAGGCATCCATCACGACCTCTAAACCCGCCTGGTAGGCTTTTTCTGCGGCAGACTGGTTGCTGATGCCAAGCTGCATCCAGATAGCTCTGGCCCCGATCTGGATGGCCTGATCTACAAATGGGGGTACAGCTTCGCTGCGTTGAAAGATGAGGACAAGATCAACCGGCTCTTTCAAAGCCAGCAAGTCCGGATAGGCCTTTTCTCCAAGCGCTTCCTTCAGGTAGGGGTTCACCGGGATGATCCGGTAGCCGAATTTCTGCAAGTATGCCGGTACATAATAGCCGGCCCGGGCAGGCCGGGAGGATAAGCCAACGACAGCAATCGTTCTGGATGCCTCCAGAATATGCCGGATCGCATCTTTTTTGGCGGGAGTTATTAATTCAGGCATACGATTCCTGTTGTTTGAGAACGATTGACCCATTACAATAATAGGGTGGAGCTTAAAACTTTTCGCCAGCTGTTAACGCCTGCCGGTCAGGAAATGCTGAATGCAGCCGATCTTTTGCGGCCGCGTGAGGTTGATTTCCTGACTCACTATACCACCCTTTGCCGCAGCTTTCCAACCGAGCTGGCAAAGGCTGCCCTGGAAATTGCCATCTTGCGCCAGGAGGCTGGGGAAAAATTTAGCCGGGCTGCCGAGCTGTATTTCTCCCGGCAGGCTCTTGAACAAGCCACCCCCGAGCAAGTTTCTTTATATCGGGTTCGGCGCTACCAAAATTGCCACCAGTTGGTGGATCTGGGGTGTTCGATAGGAAGTGACACCATCGCATTGGCCGAGCAGGCATTCACGGTTGGCATCGATCTTGATCCATTGCGCCTGGCGATGGCCCAGGCCAATCTGGCGGCTCGTGGACTGCAGGATCGGGCTGCATTTGTCCAGGCAGACCTGCTGGACCCGTTGCCATTAAAATCTGCCTGCCGGCACCGGGCTGTTTTTCGACCCGGCCCGCCGGTCTGCAGGCCGCCGGATCTATTCGACCCGTGACTACCAGCCGCCTCTGAAATTGATCCAGACCTGGTTGGAGCGCTGCCCGGATGCCGGCGTCAAGCTCTCGCCAGGTGTCAATCTGGAAGAACTGGCCGGCTATCAGGCTGAAGTTGAATTTATTTCGCTCAAAGGGGATTTGAAAGAGGCGGTGATGTGGTTGGGAGGTCTAAAATCCGCCCGGCGCCGGGCAACGATCCTTCCGGGTACCTATACTATAACGGAAGCGGATCAGGATGAGCGCCAGCCTTTGCCGCTGACCGAACCGGGCGCCTATCTTTACGAGCCGGATGGAGCTGTACTACGGGCTGGATTAGTGCAAGGCCTGGGGGCCCAAATCGGGGCGTCCCAGCTGGACCCGGATATTGCTTACCTGACCGCTGACCGGGCGGTAGAAACTCCGTTTGCCCGTTTCTGGGCAGTGGAAGATTGGCTGCCTTTCAACCTTAAACGTCTGCGGGCGGTGCTGCGGGCTCGGAATGTCGGCCAGGTTGTGGTTAAGAAGCGCGGCTCGCCGCTCCAGCCGGAAGCGTTAATCCGCGATTTGAGGTTGAAAGGCGACCAGGCCCGAGTCGTAATTCTCACCCACCTGGCTGGCCGACCGATCGTGGTGATTTGCTTGCCGGAAGGATCTACTGGTTAGTACGAGCAAGAACGGTAGCTGGTTCCACTTAAATGGTCTTTTCGGCAAGCCACTTAAGATAAAAGAGATCTTGTGGGGTAAGGTTTGGGCGGCTATACCGCCCAAACCTTACCCCACACATCCTTCTTTTGTATGCAAAGAATTTAGCGAGAGAACCACTTAGTGGCGGAAGTCACAGCCTTTTTGTAAATCGCGTTAGGACCAGGATCACTTAATTGGTGAACAAAGGCAGATGTCCCAAGGCAATGATATGCCGCCATTGGGCACGCTCGCCCTCCGTGAAGATAGCCGCTTCTACCACTGTTTCGGCGCGGGCCTTTTCCATTAACATGCGCATCCCTTGCAGCGTGGAGCCTGTGCTGATTACATCGTCCAGCAAGATCACTTTCTTGCCCGCCAGCCCGTTTTGATCTTTCTCATCCAGATAGAGCATTTGGGGCTGCCCGGTGGTGATGGATAAGGTTTCTGCCACCAATGCCGCGCCCATATATGGCTTGTAAGCTTTGCGCAGGACAATGTATGGTTTTTTTGTCTCGACCGAAAGAGCATGGCAAAGCGGGATACTCTTGGCCTCGGCAGTTACGATCGTATCGTATTCGATAGAAGCAAGTTTCTCGGCTAATGCTTTGGCGCAGGCTTGAACCAGTTCTGTATCACCTAGGATGTTTAAAACGGCGATCTTGACCCCGGAAGCGACCTCGAAGAGTGGTAGTTCCCGGTGAAGTCCGGCAATTTCAACTGAATGGGTTTCGCGGGTGGCTTTCATATTGTGCTTCCTCTTGCAATGTAAATTCCAGGATCTAATCAGGGCTGTTCAAAGGGTGTGGTTATTTGTTGGTCAGGAGGCTTTCGCCCCCAAGTTTATCATAATTCTGTTTTTATCCGTTAGATTCTTGCTATAATTTGTTGTAATGTCCACCAATAGCTTACAAGGGATCGGAACCAAGGCATGGCTACGCTGGCTTGTCCTGGTGGCCCTGGCCTGGAGTATGTCAGCCTGCCAGCTTCCAGATGGAGCCAGCTTTAATCCCACACAGGCTGGGGAGCCAGCGCCATTTGAGGCGGTACCTGTTTGGATGGAGGTCTACTTCACCGACCCCGGCGGACCGGCCGCGAGAAGCCTGCGAGGCGGGCCCGACCGGGCCCTGGCAGACGCCATCGACCAGGCCCGCTTGAGCGTAGAGGTGGCGATCTACGATTTAAACTTGTGGAGCTTGCGAGATGCTCTCCTGCGCGCTCACAGGCGTGGCCTGGTCGTCAGAGTGGTTACCGAAAGTGACAATTCTGACCGCCCTGAGATCGAGGCCTTGAAGCAGGCTGGCATCCCAGTTTTAGGCGACCGGCGGGAAGGCCTGATGCACGATAAATTTGTGATTATCGATCGCAGTCAGGTTTGGACCGGTTCGATGAACTTTACTTTGAATGGCGCTTATCACAACGATAACAATCTCATCCGGGTCCAGTCATCCCGGTTGGCTGAAAATTACCTGGCGGAATTTGACGAAATGTTTGTCGACGATTTGTTCGGACCGGCTTCGAGCGCCAACACGCCGGGTTCCAGCTTTCAGCTGGACGATACTCGGCTAGAGATTTATTTTTCTCCTGAAGATGGCACTGCAGCCCGGCTGGTCGAGCTGATCCATGAGGCGCAAACCGAGATCCATTTTTTGATGTATTCTTTTACTTTAGATGAAATTGCTAAAGCATTAATCGAGCGAGCTGAGGCTGGCGTACAAATATCGGGTATCATGGATGCGTCGCAGATGCGGTCCAATTTTGGGACAGAGTTCGAACGCCTGCAAGCAGCCGGGATCAACGTGCGCTTGGACGGTAATCCAGATAAAATGCACCATAAAGTGATGCTAATCGATCGAGAGATCGTGGTTACGGGTTCATATAATTTCAGCGCCAACGCTGAGAATACCAACGATGAGAATACGCTGGTCATTCACAGCGGGCCGCTTGCCAGACGCTACCTGGCTGAATTCCAGCGGGTTTTCGAGCTGGCGATGCCTTAAGGGTGGACGCGTTTCGTTTCAATAAAGATAAAGGATGGGCGACGATGGAAACCGATGGAAAATATTTTCTTGGCAAGTTTGTTGATCCTGGAACCGGCAAAACGACCGAGCCGCTGTTGTACGACGGCGATGATCTGACCACCCACGCCGTTGTGGTCGGCATGACTGGCTCTGGCAAAACCGGGCTGTGCATCGACTTACTGGAAGAAGCCGCCCTCAGGAATATCCCGGCTTTAATGATCGACCCGAAAGGCGATATCACCAATACCCTGCTGCATTTTCCCGACTTGCTGCCTTCCGATTTCTTGCCCTGGGTAAACGCTGATCAGGCCCGCCGGGATGGAAAGACAACCGAGCAGGCTGCGACGGAGGCCGCCGGGCGCTGGAGGACAGGGTTGGCCGAGTGGGGAATCGGTCCACAAAGGCTGCGCGATTTACAAAATGCCGCCCACTTTGCTGTGTATACACCGGGTTCGGATGCCGGCATCCCGATCAGCATTCTGGCTTCGTTGAAAGCACCCCCCATCCCGTGGGAAAGCAATCGCGAACTGCTGCGCGAGAAGATATCTGGCACGGTAACGGCCCTGTTGGGCCTGGTCGGGTTGACGGATATTGATCCAGTCCGTTCCCGTGAGCATATCCTGCTGGCGAATATTTTCGAAACAGCCTGGAGCCAGGGCCAAGACTTGAATTTAAGCGAGCTCATTCTACAGACCCAAACGCCCCCTTTTGAAAAGCTGGGTGTGTTCGATGTGAACACCTTTTTTCCGGAAAAAGACCGTTTCGGCCTGGCAATGCTGTTGAACAATATCCTGGCAGCTCCCGCATTTCAGACCTGGATCGAGGGCCAGCCGCTGGATGTCGCCAGCCTGCTTTACCATCCGGATGGCAGACCGCGCCACAGCGTGTTCTACATCGCCCACCTGACCGAGGCCGAGCGGATGTTTTTCGTCACTTTGCTCTACTCGGCGGTCGAGTCCTGGATGCGGTCCCAATCGGGCACTAATTCGTTGCGAGCAATCATCTATTTTGACGAGATCTTTGGCTATCTGCCGCCGGTCAGCAACCCACCATCCAAAGAGCCCATGCTTAGAATGTTAAAGCAAGCCAGAGCGTTTGGCGTGGGTCAGGTGCTGGTCACTCAGAACCCGGTCGATGTTGATTACAAAGCGCTGTCTAATGCCGGCACATGGATGATCGGCAAGCTGCAAACCGAGCAGGATAAACAGCGCTTGCTGGACGGTCTGCAGGGCGCCCAGAGTGGAGCCTTGAACCGGGATGAATACGATCGGATGATCTCCAGCCTGGGGAAGCGGGTGTTTTTGCTGCACAACGTGCACGAAAAACATCCGGTTTTATTCCAGACCCGCTGGGCGATGAATTATCTGGCCGGACCACTGACCCGCAACCAAATCCCAGCCCTGAACGGGTTGGTTGGGGCCGGCCTGACAGTACCTGCCGGCCCGGAGGGCGGGGCCCAGGCGCCGGGACAGGCTGCATCCCCGGCGGCGCCCGAGCCTGTCGCCAGTGCTTTTACCGCCGAGATCGGGAGTGGAGCAGCGCCTCCAGTCCAGCCTGCGGAATCACAAGGTGTAGTGATGGCCGGCTCTGCCACTCGCCCCACCCTACCGGCTGGTGTGGCAGAATTTTTCTTGCCCAACAACCTGACCTTCACCCAGGCCTGGAAGGCAGCCGGACGGACCATCCCCCAAGAGGCGCAAACCTTGGGTTTGCTTTATCGCCCGGTTTTGCTGTCACAGGCGAGTATCCGCTTTTTTAACCGCAAATATAATCTGGATTATGAAATCCGCACGACAGCCCTGGTGGATACCCCCGACCGGCGCGGCGTTGTGCGCTGGGAAGAGCACCGTTTTGCCACGGTCGAGCCGCGCAGCTTAGACCGCCAGCCCGATCCTCGAGCCAGGTTTGCTGCGCCGGAAGCTCCATTAACCGACGCCAGGGCGATGAAATCTTTGGAGGCGGACTTTCAGGATTGGGTGTACCGCTCCAGCCAGGTGACGGTGCGCGCCAACGATGAGTTGAAAGTCTACGCTGGTCCGGACGTATCGGCAGCGGAGTTTCGTACTCTGTGCGCCGAAGCTGCCCGGAAGGCGCGCGATGATGAAATCGACAAGGTGAGTAATCAGTACGATAAGAAAATAGCCGCTTTACAGGTGAAATTAGAGCGAGAGGAACGCGAGTTATCTGAGGATGAGACCGAATTGTCGCAGCGAAAGATGGAAGAACTGGGCACCCATGCGGAGAATGTGTTTGGGTTTTTCAGCAAACGCTCCAGAAGCTCCCGCAGGCTATCTTCCTCTTTGAGTAAACGCCGGATGACCGAACAGGCCAAGGCCGATGTAGAGGAGTCATTGGATGCCATTGCAGATTTTAAAAAGCAGATTGCGGCTCTGGCAAAAGAAAAAGAGCGCGACATGGCAGCTGTTAATGATCGCTGGGGCGAGATTGCTAACCAATCTGGCGAGATCCCGGTGACTCCCTATAAAAAAGATATCTTGGTCGATGTGTTCGGCGTGGCCTGGATGCCTTATCATGTGGTCCGGGTTGGTGACCAGACGGTCGAGCTGCCTGGATATGGTAGTGTCTGATTTATATAAAATTGGCAACTACCCAGGCTCACGTAAGAATTTAGGCGAAATGGGTGTGCGTGGAGGCGTACGCCCCGACGCACACCCATTTCGCCATCCATTCCTTCTTTGGGCCGAGTAGTTACTAAAATTGTTAGCAGTGATGGGTTTTTAGATATAAGCCCCATAAATCGATCACCACGTCTGGAGCTAGAAATGGATTCTTAGGAACAGTGCATTGAGCGATAATAAGACATTGTGCGAGCTGGAAAAAATGGGCCTGGTGCGGGCCGACATTGAGTCTTACAAGCAGCTGGTTCGCAAAGGTAAATTTGTTTGCCGGCGCTGTAGGCGGGTTGCCCGAAAGAAGAAACTGCTTTGCCGGCCCGTTAAATTGTGAGGCTGGAATGAAAACTTTATTGATTTTGAGACATGCCAAATCTAGCTGGAGCAAGCCGCAGCTGGCTGATCATGACCGGCCGCTGAACAAACGCGGTAAACGCGATGCCCCCCGGATTGGCAGCCTGCTGCGCCAGGAAGAGCTTGTGCCGGACCTGATTATCTGCTCAAGCGCCGTCCGGGCGCGCAACACTGCCGAACTGGTCAGCGAAGCCTGTGGCTACGAAGGCGAACTGCAGTTGGAAAGGGAACTATATGCAGCTGACCCGGAAGCCTATCTGGATAAACTGCAGTTACTGCCCGAGGCCAATAACTGCGTGATGGTGGTCGGCCACAACCCCGGTCTTGAAGAACTGCTCGAACACTTTACCGGGGAGTGGCAGCGGCTGCCAACCGCGGCCCTGGCCCAGCTAAAGCTGCGACTGGATGTCTGGGAAAAGCTGGACGAAGACACCCGGGGCAAGCTGGTGAATTTGTGGCTGCCCCGCCAGCTTAAGGATTAGCTGGTCTCCTGCGAGAGCCGCACGAACGAGATTATGCCGATCAACTTTCAGATCGCCCCCTGGATCATTCTCCTGGTTGTCGCACTCTACGGAGCAGTGCACTCCTGGCTGGCCTCGTTGGCTGTCAAAGCCTGGGCCAGGCGCCAATATGGTGAGCTGGCTAAACGCTTATATCGTTTTGCTTACAATTTTTTCGCCGTCCTGAGCTTGCTGCCGGTTTTAGCGCTGCCCGCCTTGCTGCCGGACCGACGACTCTATTCAGTACCGATGCCCTGGGCGCTGCCTCTGATGGGGATTCAACTGCTGGCCGTTGCAGCACTGGGTCTGGGTTTGCTCCAGACCGGACTGTGGTCCTTCATGGGCTTGCAGCAGCTGGCGGGTCGCAGAGTCATAGGAGAGGATGAGCAGCTGGTAGTGACCGGCCTGTACCGTTGGGTGAGACACCCGCTGTACACCGCCGGGCTGGTTTTTTTATGGGCTACCCCGATCATGACCCGCAATTTGCTCAGTTTATATACCGGTCTGAGCGCATATCTGGTGATCGGGGCTATCGTCGAAGAGCGCAAGCTGCTGGCGATCTTTGGGGATGCTTACGCCAGCTACCGCGAAGGGACTCCAATGCTGATCCCCAGGCTGCCTTATCAGCGTAAATCTCAACCCTGATCAGACGTGCTGGTCGAGCAGGATCGGATTCCCGTCGGGGTCGACTGCAATAAAGCTGGCGGGTCCAGTTGTGTTTTCGTCCGCCTCGCTGACCAGCTGCACGCCCTGGTCTTTGAGCTGGCGCTGCAGTTCGCGCACATCGGTAAAAGACTCCAACTTTTGGGCGTTGCTATCCCAGCCGGGGTTGAAAGTCAAGATGTTTTTGTCGAACATACCCTGGAAAAGTCCGATGACGGCATCGCCGTTCTTCAAGATCAGCCAGTTTTGGGTGATATCTCCTCCGAATACCGTGAAACCAAGTTTTTCGTAGAACGCCTTGGAAGCCTTGATATCCTCGACCGCCAGGCTGATTGAAAATGTGCCAAGCTGCATGCCTTGCTCCTTTCTAGATACAAGTCTGAGCATATTCCCAAACTTCATCCATCAATCCCTGCCTGAGTCATGCGGTGGCTTTTCTATTGAAGCCCATGATATAGCCCAAAACAGGTCTTAATAGGCGAGTTGCCTGGTTAAGTATAGCACGACAAAAGTCCGGATTTTGGCCGGTTTTTACCGCTTCTGGCTCCAAAATGATTACAATTTGAGATATGCTGCCATTATTATGGGTCTCCTTGAGCTTTTTGTTGGGCGTAGCGCTGGCCTCCAAGGTCCGCTTGAGTGTGACCGTTTGGATCGGGCTGGCAGCGACCTGCCTGCTCTGGCAGATGGTGGGGAGGCGTTTGAATTCCATTGTTTGGCAGCGGCTCCCAGCCTGGGGAGCTGCCTGGAAGCCGCCGGTTCCAGCAGCGGTGCTGCTGGTTTGCCTGTTCCTGGGGGTCGCCCGCTACCAGGCCGCCCAACCTGAATTATCGCCCGATGAGATAGCCTGGTGGAATGACAGCCAGGAGAATTGGATTGTCGAGGGGATCGTCATTGAACCGCCAGAGATCGAGGACCTGGCTGCTCATTTGGTTGTAGAAGCCTACCGGCTGCGGCCCTCCGATACGCTCTTGTTTACGCCAGTGCATGGCAAACTGCTCGTAAATGTACCGATTTACGGCGACTGGCGCTACGGCGACTGAGTGAGGCTGGAAGGCTACCTGGCGAGCCCCTTTGAGACAGAAGAATTCTCGTATCAGGCTGTGCTGGCCCGCCAGGGAATTTACAGCACGATGCGTGCCCACGAGTCCGTCCGGATCGGTCACGGGGCAGGCAACCTGGCCCTGGCGGCTATTTACAACCTCAAAGAACGCTCCCAACAGTTGATCTACCGCCTGTGGCCAGACCCCGAGGCCTCACTCCTGGCAGGTATCTTGCTGGGGGATGAGTTCGGGATCTCGGACGAGGTCCAGCAGGCTTTCAGAGATACCGGCACATCCCACGTGATTGCGATCAGCGGGTAAATGGCTCTAACCAAATATTTCAAGATTGGCTACAACGAGTCATACAATTGGTAGATGCAGGAAAGGATTCTCTTGATAGTGTTAATCTGTTCGCAAGAGTGCTCAGGATCTGCTCGAAATGTGAAAGCAGCATTACAATACCAAAAGTACACGCAGTTCTCTTGGCTATAAACCCCCACTCCTGGAGCTATTATTGACCAACCTTCCTAAATTGAGATTTCCGGTCAAACACTGTGACTGTTTTATTATCGGTACCGGCTACTCGCCGGTTCATATTTGACCTATTGATCAGTTGAGATTTGGCTTACTATTAATCCAGACCGGTCACTGAGAACCGCAATCAATCCTCCTGCATCGGGATTATGAAGAAAACCTTGGGTCATGCTTGTGCCGATCAGACGCCCCAAGATGGCATCGGCTGTAGTTATATTGCCCAACGCTAATGGCAGTAAGCGCTTGAGGTGGGGAATGTGATCAACCCAAATAGCGGAAAGGAATTGTAGATAGTAGAGTTGTTCCATACCTGCGAGCTGTTCCACCCGACGAAAAGCAGCAGATACTTCTAGTCCTTTGGTTTGATCAGGCCAAGGCTCATCGATCCAATCCTCGGTTGCGTCAATAAGATTGAGGCGCTCCTGCGAAAGTGCTTGATCGATCATATTTTTTGCTGCTTCACGCGCTTCTTCGATCTTCTTCTTGGCAGATTCTATCTGGCCCATCTCAATCCAACGTAACGCGACCGAAAGATAAGCGAGCGCCCGGTATCCAGCGAAGCTATGTCTTTTGTCTTGAATGGTATAAAATTCTAGAATCTTGTATACATTGTTAATCAATTCGAACTCACCAGCACGGTAAAGCGCAGCGACAATTGCACTGAAACGCCGGACAATCCATGCCCACGGGTCTTTACGGCCAGCGCTTGCAACGTCACTGAATTTTTGCCTGGTTTTTTCGTCTTCTGCTAAATGATTCAATTGGTTTTCTAACTCTTCCATTGCGTCCATTGCTCTTTTTGCCGAACGGCAGGTTGGGTCGCCGAATGCAAGCGCCATAGCCAGTGAGTCTTCAGGCCATTCCGGATCTCTTGCTTCTACAGCGGCTATTAGTATTGCTTCAAAAGCGTGCTGCGTCTCATCAGTCGAATCGTTAGAAAGCACGCCATTCGCCAACCATGCCAGTGACATCTCGCGATAACTTGGGTAATCATCCAAAGTTATCAATGTGGCTGCTCGCTTTACGTTATCAAGCCAGTCGAGCTCCTCTGTTCCGTGGGCGGCAGCTCCAGCTAATTGATCGCGAAAGTCAAAGGAAAGTTGGCGAAAGGCGCCTGGATCCAGACCGACCATCATGTTGGACAAATTTTCGATTAGGGTTGAAAAAGGTTTATCGGGTTTTGGAAACTCCCTTGCCCATGTTTTGGGATCATCCGTCCACTCGTCTATGTAGGAAGACGCTTCATTCTGAAGACATTCTTCAAGCAGTACTTTGAGCCACTTATATCGTTCCTCAGATATTGAATTGTTTTTTAAGTTAATATCGTTAGCGATTCGTGCTATTAAGCGCTTAGTTGTGCGCACTCGTTGTTCATGCAGCAAATCTGCCTCATACCCCCGAAGCCTTGTTTTGTTTGCCGCCTTGGAGTTTGCTTGAAGATTACTCAGTACAACCTTGACTGCATATTTCGTTGTATCTATAGCGCCTACAGTAGCAGCTATCCAGGCGATCCAAAGGCGGGCCCATGCCTGAGGACCAGGCTGGGTAGAATAAAGCCTTGTACGTTCCAATGCGGCATCGAAGTCGCCCACCTTTACTGCATCCAGTATTAGATTGAAATTTTTCTCTGCCCGAGATAGTCGTTGGTACAGCATAAGGTGCCGCCAAATTTCTGCAATGTCATCATCTTCAAGTGCCTGGGTGAGCGCAAGCCGGATATTATTGAACAGCGTGTTGGGGTTTCGCCAGCGGCGGAGATGCTCACTACGTAGATTTGTAACGCCAAACAGATAGTTTCTTTCATTAACAAGAGCATGGAGTTCATTCCGAAATACTGGGGTGTGCCGCAGGATATATAGATGTGCCACAATATGCTGCAACCCATAGTCGTCGACATCGCGCCAGTCTACTTGGTCCCAAGTGGCAGCCTTGCCCCGATAGAAAAGGACGATTTCACCGTGCCATTCAATCGGATCAATCCAATATCCGTTGGCACGCTCCTGGTCAGTCAGAAAATCGGATAAAGATTGGTGATACAGGCTGTATTTATTCTGCTCGATAATGGTTGGTTCGAAGAATTGGCTTAAGTCAAACATGACATCATTGACATTTTGAGGTGATAACCCAGAGAATGCAGCCACTTGTTGGGCAGAAAGAGGTTCCCTGGCAACCACCAGCGTTCCCAGTACAGGACGGTACAGTTTTCGCCAGTCGTAATGGATGTCTTTAATTCGGGCTCTCAAGTATTCCAGGTAGATTTCATATAGGTCAATTGGAGGTGAGAGCAAATAATCAGGATGCAATCCGCTAGCTGTCTCTGAAAGTACCCAGGTTAGATAGAGGAAGTTTCCTTCACTGGCCCGAATGATGCGCTCTACAAAGTCTTCTTGGTCTATCCCCGCTTGCGCCAACATCGTATGTAGATCCGCGGAAGCTGATACCTGATCCTGTATGTAGGTATGGATGTCGTTTCGATTGTCCTCGCTACCTGCATCCAATAAAAAAGAGGGATATTCTAGGAACTCAAATTGACTCAAAACCCATTGGTCAGGGCGAGTTGTCAGAATAAAATGCACCTGGGATGGTAGCCCGCTTGCAGAAGCCAATAAATCGACAATCGTATTTCTGGCGTCGAAGTGTGCCGCCTCATCCAGAGAATCCACCAAGATGACAATCCGATGAGTGTAACCAGTGTTATATATTGCCTTCAACGGTTCAATCACCGTTTGCACAAATGCCGTAGCAGGCGATGGTGATTTAATAATTAGGTTTTCGATTTTTATTCCAATTGCGGTGCCATAGTTTTCTTGAATATCGATTGAACTACTGAGATTGATTGATGGTTCGTCAAGGAGGCATTTGGCAAAGTCGTCGATGGCACAAAGCTGATGTGATATATTCCGAGCGAAGTTAAGCGGATCAATCGTATCGGCACGACGTGCTTGGCAGAAATGATAACAAGCCAGGAAACCAGGACCGATTAGCGAGCAGCTCTTAGGGGGTTGTTTAGTGCCCAGCGAGAATTGCACCAATCGAGCGGCGATAGCGGATTTGCCAATACCCGGTTCGCCTTTCAGGATGAAAAATGGAGCTACTTTATCGGTAAGCCAACGGTCTATCTCTGTAAAGACCCACTCGCGGCCAGTGAAGTCTTTAGTCAGATTCTGAATATCGGGGCTAAGAGGTAGCTCAACCCGGCGCTTGGAAGAAGCAATAGAATCTTTTTCAGACATTGATTGTGTCTCCTTGTCTAAAAATCCACAAGTTTATCTTCTCGTCAATTGCTAGGCATCTAGCTGGCCCTTTTCATTACGACAAGTTACTGTTCTTCAGGCTATCGGCCCCTCCCGAATCGGATAGGTTTTTCTGAACTGTCCCAAAATATATACCAGTCACAATGTTAGACTAAATTTCTGAATCTGCGAAGGTCGGCCTACGATCGTTTCTGGAGCTGGGGGTCGGTAATCCAGAGAACTGCACCACCGATAATAGGTCTGGGATGTGGGTGTTGAGGTCGGTACAGGTGTTAGCGTGTTGGTTGGCGTCGAAGAAGGTTCAGTTGTATAAGTAAGTGTTGGTAAAGGTGTATCGCTTGGCAGAATCGCGGATGAAGTGGCGGCGAATTCTGGCACACAGGCGGTTAAAAGCAAGCCTATGAAGATTATCAAAGTGGTCGGCCTCATAGTTAACCCCTCTCCACTTGTTATAGGAATTTGATAACTGTCATTTTGATTATGGCATAGAAAAATGTCTATGGAGATTAATATAATGTGGATAGTAACTGCTATTTTTAGTCAGATACTTGAGTAATGTCATTTTCAACTTCGATATAATTTCCCATAAGCTGAAAAACCACATCAATATTGGTTTTATATCTGTGGTTTCAATATCACCATCCTGGCCGGGTTGTTCTCGACCTTTTTCGGGCGGGTTCTGGGGAGAAAACGGCGCTTCCTGGCTGCGACCCTGAGTGGGAGCATGATCGCAGTTTACACTGTGCTGGTTGGGGCGCAGGCTGCCGTGGTGCGAGCTGCGCTGATGGGCGGGCTGTCGCTCTACGCCCGCCAACTCGGCAGTCGCCAGGATGGGCTCAACAGCCTGGGTTTTGTGGCAGCATTAATGGCTCTGGTTGACCCGAATGTGCTTTGGGATGCCGGCTTCCAGCTCTCCTTCACCGCCACTCTGGGGCTGGTGCTCTACGCCGAGACGTTCAGCCAGACCTTCGTGAAAGTTGCCTCTCGCCGGATACCGGCTGAAGTAGTTCAGCGCCTGGCAGGCCCGGTGGGTGAGTACATCTTATTTACCCTGGCGGCTCAGCTCATGACCTTGCCGGTGATGGCCTACAACTTCCAGCGGCTGTCAGTGAGCGCCCTATTGGTCAACCCGCTGATCCTGCCGGCCCAGCCGCCGGTGATGATCCTGGGGGGGCTGGCGCTGCTGGTGGGCCTGATCTGGCTGCCCGTAGGGCAGGCCCTAGCTTACGCAGCCTGGCCTTTCGTGGCTTACACCATCCGGGTTGTGGACTGGTTCGCCGGCTGGCGCAGCGGAGTGCTGGCGATCGGCCGGGTCACGCTGCCGGGAGTGCTGCTATTTTACATAGTTCTATTGTTATGGACGGTTGTAAACGAACATATAGCGGGGGACCGCATGGAAAGAATCAAAACAATTTTAAGGCCGGGTGTGTTGCTGGCGGCCCTGGGGGTGCTGACGGTCTTCATCTGGCGGGCGGGTCTGTCGGCCCCAGATGGGCGCCTGCACCTGATCGTTCTGGACGTGGGTTCGGGCGAGGCGCTGCTGGTGCAGACGCCGGGCGGGCGCTACGTGCTGGTCAACGGCGGTGGGAGCACGCGTACGCTTTCGGAGGCGCTCGGACGGCGCATGCCGCTGCTGCACCGCAAGCTGGATTTCCTGATCGTGGCGGGGGTAGAGGCAGAGCAGATTGGCGGGCTGGCGGGCATCCTGGAGCGCTACCCGCCGGCCCAGGCGCTGTGGTCGGGCCCGCCGGCAGGCACCGCGACGGCTCGCGACCTGCTGGAGAAGCTGGGCCAGGCCGGGATCCCATACCAGCTGGCGCAGGCCGGACAGACGCTGGACCTGGGGGAGGGGGCCCGCTTGCAGGTGGTGGGGGTCAGCCGGCGCGGGGCGGTGCTGCTGCTCGAGTGGGGCCGCTTCCGGGCGCTGCTGCCGGTGGGCATGGATTTCGAGCAGATGGAGGCCATGCAGGGCGATCCCGGGCTGGAGCCAGTCAGTGCCCTGCTGCTGGCAGAGGGCGGTTTTGAGCCGCTCAACCCGCCGGAGTGGATCGCTGCCCTGAGGCCGCAGTACGTGCTGCTGAGCGTGGGCGCCGGCGACGAACGCTCGCTACTGGACCTGGAGCTGGTGGCCGCCCTGCAGGCGTATACCCTGCTGCGCACGGACAAGAACGGCTGGATCAACCTGAGCACGGATGGGGAAGAGCTGTGGGTGGAGGTGGAGCGGCGGTGATGATCAGCGTGTACACCGTGCTGGTCGGGGCGTTAATCGGGACGCAGCTGAAGTGAACCCGTATAGAAAGTGTATTGAATACTGAATAGGCACATCCATGGGGGAATTCTCGATGAGAAAGAAGCTACCTGGCAATCTTCTTGCAACCCAGATCATAAATAATTTCTGTAACTGCTCAACCCATTTCGCCGTACATGCTAAACCTGGCCTCAGTAGTTACTACATTCGTTCCTGTTCCATCTGGTTTCTTAGATAAGGTCGGTGGGCCATGCAAACTATTCGGCTACTACCAGACCAGGTCGAATTCATTCTCCTATCGTTCGAAGGACCTGATCCGTATTCAAAGGCAGGGGGTTTAGGTGTTCGCATTACAAATCTTGCGCACTTCTTATCATCCAGTGGTTTTCAAACCCACTTAATCTTTATTGGCAGTCCCGATCTTCCCGGTTTGGAAGTTTATTTGAATGGCCACCTCAAACTGTATCGCTGGTGCCAATGGATCAGCCGCTATCATCCACTGGGGGTTTACGATGGCGAAGAAGGCAAACTGGCAGATTTCAACCATTCGGTTCCGCCATTTATTGTTGCAAATATTGCCCGTCCAGCCATCCGGCAAGGCCGGCACCTCATCGTGCTGGCAGAAGAATGGCATACTGCCGAGACGCTCACCCGCCTGAGCGACCAGCTTCACAGGGAAGGTTTGCGGCCTTTTTCGATCTTATTGTGGAACGCCAACAACACCAAGGGGTTTGAAAGGGTCGATTGGGAGCGCTTGAATTTCGTGGCGACGCTCACCACAGTCAGCCGCTATATGAAGCAAATTATGCGGACTTACGGCCTCGATCCGCTGATCATTCCCAACGGCATCCCGGCCGAGTTGCTGCAGCCCCCTCCCGCCGCTGCCGTCCACCAGGTGCGCCAAAAGCTGGCCGATGAGGCGTTATTGTTGTTCAAAGTTGGGCGCTACGACCCGGATAAGTGCTGGCTCTCGGCGATAGAGGCTGCGGCGCAGCTCAAGCAGGCCGGCCAGGCTATCCGTTTCCTGTGCCGGGGAGGCATCGAAGGGTATGGATGCGGGGTATTACAGCATGCTCGCGAGCTGGGCCTGCTGGTGAAAGATGTGGACGGCCAACCGGAAACCTGGTGTGAAGCCCTGGATGCCATCGAGGCAGCCGGCCCGGCCGAGGTGTATAACCTGCGTTTCAGCATGTCATCGTCTATGCTACACATCTTTTACGCCGCAGCGGATTTTGTTCTGGCTAACAGCAAGCACGAACCCTTCGGGCTGGTGGGCCTGGAGGCGATGGCCGCCGGTGGGGTTGTGTTTACAGGCCCCACCGGCGAAACCTATTCATCGGATCGAGAGGGCGCAATCGCGCTGGATACCGAGCAGCCGGGTGAACTTGTCCTGACCGTCGAAAGTCTGCGCAATTATCCCCATATAGCCAGGGCAATCCGGCAGGCTGCTCCGAAAGTGGCTGCCCGTTACACGTGGGAGAATGTGATTGGTATTCTGTTTGAGAAAATAAATTTGGCAGCGCGCTACCAAAATACAGAAGCGCTATTCTCTGCATCGTTTGATCCTGTGAAACCGGTTCAGGATCAGGTCAAGAATACCTTGATCCGCCAACCGCAACGAACGAAATTGCCTGCATGGCCATTACCTGTGAACCAGGCTCCGTTAGTGACCCCTGAGAGTATCGGTATTCTCAGGGGTTAGAAATTTGTTTCCGCCTCTGGAAACCCAATGCATCGACCTGTGGATAATGGTTCAATTTCAGTGGAGCCGGATTTGCCTTGGGACCGAAGCTGACCCATTAATAACTTCGCTGTGTCATCCAATCGTCGTTCCTTAATTTGATTGGTTTACAGGGGTGAAAGGAGAATTCACCTATGTCCGTAAATAATTTGCCTGTTGTTGATGACGTGTTAGCTACCATAAGTTATCTTGGTCAACAAAATATCGCGATTAAATTGACAAAGTCATTCAGAGGGTTGGTGCTCCAACAGGATGTCAGGGTCCTTGAGGTAAATCCGGGGGAGGCAGCCTTCTGGATTACCAACATCGAGATGAGCGCTGCTCTGGATGGGGAGGTTTACCTGCATAGCCAGTTGTTCCCCAAACCGGTAAGGGCGCAAATTAAGAGCCTGGATATTCGTAAAGGCGAACTTATTCTCTCTGATTTCGCTTATAGCGATATTGAATTGGATCAACGCCAGTGTGAGAGGGTCCGTCCCAAAAAACCCACTTATGTTACCTTGCATTGGAAAGGGAAGGCGTATCGCGCCTGCGTGGATAATATTTCCGTCAACGGAATGGGAATATTGGCATTTAAGATTTTCGAAAGGGGCTTGAGTATCCAGCCTGGTTCGAAAGTCCAATTGGAGTTTCAGCTTTCTTCTGACCATATTGATATGGCTCTAAAAGGGACAATCGTCTACATTAACACCATCGATGGATACTTAGCAACAATAGGTGTCCGGCTTTTTCCGACGGCTCTGGAATCCCGCTTGTTAAAAAAATATATTGCCCCACGCAAGCAGGAGATAATGGATGAACTCAACCAGGCGTATTGGGAATTGATTAAGCCAAGGGGAGTAGCGAGCCTTTATTTTTAATTCCCTGGCGTAGCTGCAAGGCAGGCATAAAAGACGCCAGGCTTGCTGTTTTATTTGCGGCAGCATTACCTGATCATATATCTTGAGTAGGGATGTTGGCAGTTCTTGTATCCATCCAGGACTGTCGATGCCATACTGCTGGTAAGGGCAGGTTTGCGTTGCTTAACCCGTGGATAGTGATCTTATCCCCCTGTCAACATGACTTCGCACCTAGCACATGGCAATGGCACCACTCCAAACACTTGGCCCAGGGTGGTCTCTTGAATAGGCCGCACCTATTCCGAGAAACTGCATTTAATTTCCTTTGCATCCATCAACCCAAATACACTGTAGAATTATTGAACGATCTGTAGATCGCTCTGGGCACGCTTCTACATCTTTTATAAATCCCTGCTAGACATATTGTTATGGAGGAGGAAAAGGCCATGACGGAAAAATCTTCCCTTCCCGGCACTGCTGAGCGACTGGAGCTGGATAATCTCACTCGCGGCGAGTTCATCACGGCTCTGGTGCACCTGTATCGCAGCGAGGTGAGCGAGGCCACAGCCTGGCGCACTCGAATTGACACCACTACCCATTGGGCGGTGGTGTTGAGCGCCACAGCCCTGAGCTTTGTTTTCAGCGATAAAAGCAGCGAGCGCCACGTGCTGATCCCGATCATCTCTCTGTTCTGCACATTCTTGATGCTGATGGAGGCGCGGCGCTACCGGTTTTTTGACATCTGGCGCTCGCGGGCCCGCTTGATCGAGATCAATTTCTACCGCCCGCTCCTGAACGGCCAGCAGAGCGGCATGCCGGAATGGGCCGAGACGCTGGCCCACGATATGGAATGGCCGCACTTTCACATGCCCTGGTGGGAAGCGGCCGGGCGGCGGCTGCGACGCAGCTATCAGTGGATTTACGCGATCCTGTTGGGAAGCTGGGTGATAACGCTCATGTCGCATCCAACCACGTCGACCGCCTGGACGGATGTAAAGGCTCGCGCCGCGATTGGGCCTCTCTCGGGCCAATTGGTCATTCTTGGCATGGTTATTTTTTACGGCGCCCTGGTCACGCTGGGCGTGTACAGCCGCCAGAAAAGCCATGCCAAGCAGAGCCTGCCGGCAGGCCACCCCGGGCGCCTGGACCACGAGTATCACGAGGGGGTATAGGCGTCAATATCTCTGAAATACGTAACTCGTTTTTGTCTCTATCTGAAAATTGAGGGGGTATGTGGTTGTTAGTTCGTGCTGCGCACAACCAACAACCACAATAACCATTTTTCGGATAGGTTCTTAAATAAAGTTATACGGGTAGGGCGGTTTTTCGTCGCTCGCCTGATTGAGGCGGGCCATCTGCTCAACTGACAGCATCCAGCCCGTCGCGCCCAGGTTGTCTTCTAAGTGCGCCATGGTGCGCACGCCAATGATGGGGGAGCTAACCTGTGGCCGGTTCAACAGCCAGTTCAAGGCAGTTTGGGCGGGCGTTTTACCCACTTCTTCGGCGACAGCCAGCAAGGCGTCGATCACATTCCAGGTTCGCTCGGTGGCGTATTCGGACCAGCGCTCCCCCCAGCCTTCTTTTTCAGCGTCCTCGATCCGGGTCCCGGCAGGCGGGCCGGACATACCCCGGCGGTATTTGCCGCTCAGCCAGCCGCCGCGCAGCGGGCTCCAGGGGATTACGCCTACTCCTTCCGACTGGCAAACCGGCAGCAGCTCCCACTCTATCGAACGATCAAGCAAGTTGTAGAGCGGCTGCAGGCAGGTGAACGGCTCCCAGCCATTGGCACGGCTCAGGTCAATCGCTTTTTGTAACTGATAGCCGGCCAAATTGCTGGCACCCAGGTAGCGCACTTTGCCCGCCTGAACCAGTGAGTTGAGCACTCCAAGGGTCTCCTCGAGCGGGGTATCCGGGTCCCACATGTGAATCTGGTAAATATCGAGGTAGTCTGTGCCCAGACGGCGCAGGCTGTACTCGATCCCGGCTAAGATGTGCTTGCGGCTCAATCCGATATCGTTGGTTCCTGGCCCGGTGCGAAAGCGCACTTTGGAGGCCAGCACCAGATCGTCCCGGTTTTTGCCTTTCAACCAGCGGCCCAGGATCTCTTCGGAGACGCCGGCCGAATAGACATCGGCGGTGTCGATGAAGTTGCCGCCGGCCTCGATGAAACGGTTCAGGATTATAAGGCTGTCTTCTTCGGTTGATTCGCGCCCGAACGTCATGGCGCCCAGGCATAGCTCGCTGACACGCAGGCCAGTAAGGCCCATCTGGCGGTAGTTCATAATTGGCTCCTTTGGTTATTGGTTGGGTCTCTAAAGGCTCGATCTAAGTGCTGAATGTATCCAAGTTTCGTCCCCAAATTGGCCTGCAATCCGTGAAGGGGGATTGTTTTTAAAGTATAGCATGAACGGATCGTAAAGATCGCAGTTCCGGGCACGTTCGCCTGGCGCTACCACCCTCAGTGAGAGCCTGACACAGGTAGCCTCCATCTTATCGAGTCCAAGGCGATGAGATGGAGGCTGAACGAAGGGATGTTTTAATTATCACAGCGGGGGGAAATATCGATGACCCTAAATCCAAAAGCGCGTTACTTGCGTATCGATTAAATAGAGCAGGCCTGACTGGCCTGGTGAGATCCGAGAGGAATTAGAAAGCGGAATGACTGGCGAGAAGGCCTGCAGGTTCTTCCTGCCTCTCTGTGAATACCGAGGAGGTGAACAGATCGGATGATATGATTTAGGCGGACATTCGACACGCGGAAAATTTTTGGTAGATTTATTCGTACACACAGGAGAGTATCGGTATGAAAAAAGTATCTCTTTTCGCCCTGCTTATTGTCATGCTGCTTTTCACGATCACGGTGAGCGCGGCCCCTGAACATAAGAATTTCCGGGCCCATTTGGCTGGCGATAACGAAGTGCCGGCGGTCAGCACCCTTTCCCAGGGGCAGGCAAAATTTAAGTTAAGTGATGATAGCATGAGCCTGCACTACAAGCTGATCGTTGCCAATCTGTACGACACCTTGCAGGCCCATATTCACCTCGGGCCGGCCGGCGCAAACGGATCGGTGGTAGCTTTTCTTTACCCCTCCGCACCCCCATCCCAGCTGATTGAGGGTCGCTTCAGCGGGGTGCTCGCCGAAGGCACGATCACCGCCGCCAACCTCAGAGGGCCATTGAGCGGCATGACCCTGGACGATCTGGTAGCCCAAATGGCTGCAGGCAACACCTACGTCAATGTCCATACGGTCGCTAACCCCGGAGGCGAGATCCGCGGGCAGATCCATTAGATACTCGATCCGGTTGGATGCCAGCCTCAGATCGTTGTTTTTTATCCGGAACGAGGACAGTCAAGCTCTCTGCTGTCCTCGTTTTTGTTCATGATATTTCTCACAGATCGATCATCGCTTCAGCTTCCATCTCCAACAGCATGTCCGGATCGATGAGCCGGCTGACTTCCACCATGCTGGTCGCAGGCAGAATATCGGCGAAATATCGGCCGTGCACCCTGCCGATGGCTTCCCAATCATCGATATTGCAGACGTAAATCCTGGTCCGCACCACATCGCTCAGGCTTGCCCCCAATTTGTTCAAAGCTGTAGCAATATTTTTGATGATTTGCTCAGTTTGCGCGGCTGGATCGCCCAGGCCGACGATAGCCCCATCGGAGCCGGTCGCTGTCGTCCCCGATACGTGGATAATCGATCCTGCCCGCACGGCTCGGGAATAACCAACAACCGGCTCCCATTTTGTTCCAGAAGAGATGCGCTGCTTACTGAGTGCTTCCTGCTGCTTTTCCATGCTACCTCCCGAGTGGGGTTATAATCGAGCTATGCGGATTGGGTTCGCCCGGCGATTGAAAGGCTGGTTATCCTGGCTGGGGTTTGCCCTTTTTTGCCTGCTGCTCATCGCGCTGGGGGAATGGCTGCCACTGATGCCCGCCGTCCAGCGCTACCAGGATACTCACCTATCCCTGAGCCAGGCCTTAATCGGTGTAACCGTGGCGATGACGGTGCTTGGCACCCTGCTGCTGGTTTTCACACAGTTCCTGGTGCGGGTGCCTGACCCGCACCAGGCATCCCAGACTCAAACTCTCAAAACCAAAGGCATCCTAAAATACAAAGGCGGGTTCTTTTCCGGTCTCAGCCTCTCGGCTGGCTTTTCGGATCAGGCGCGCATGTGGCGGGTACGAAAGGCCTTCCGGGAGGGAGAGTGGTGGCGCAAACCCCGTTGGCGGCGCATGACTCTGATGATGCTGGGCGCGATCCTGGTTTTCTACGGCCTGTTCGGGCTGCTTTTCTTGCTTGCTTTCCCCGGTTTGAAATTCTTCCTGCTGTTGGTGGTGCTGTATGGCACAACCCGCAGCCTGTATGCCTTTGGTGCCGACCGGCCTTTCAGCCAGGAGTGAGGTTTATCTTGGGTGGCTGCTGGTCGGCGTAAGCGTTTTGTCTGACAGCCGGCCGCCCTCAATCCAACGGATAGCCAACGGTCTATAGAAACAGGCCCAGCCCGAAAAACCCCCCCAACACAAGCAGTAGCATAAGCGTGCATATGCGCTCATCCTGGCATCCCTTTCCCTGGTACCCAGCTGAAACGAGAGTTCAGTTTTCCCCCAGCGACCTATTCATCGAACGTGAAAGTAGGTTCGGCATAAAAGCGTATGGCGTTGGCAGCCATACGCTCCATTAGCCAATCTTGCAGCCAGGCCTCTTTCCGCTCTAGAGCGAGGTCCGCTTCCAATACCTCGAAAGGAATGTTGATATTGAGTGCCCGGTTGGGAATAATGTGACGGGTGATGCCGCTCGGGATTCGTTGATCTGAGCGGACCGCATCTAGAATATCTTGCGGCTGTAAGCGCGGAAAAATGACCAGGGCGGTCATTTGAGGGTAGAAAGGGGCCTGCTTTTCCCAGACATCGTTGGAGGCCCTGAAGATCTCCGCCCGGCCTTTATAGATTCCGACCAGCCTGGTCAGGAAATCAATGTCGCGGGGCTGGTGGTTTTCGGCATCCTTTAGCAAGTAGATGCCATCGGCGCAGACGATGTAAGCCGAGGTTTTGTCCAGGGCGAGGGCCTGGCGGGCGGCGCTCAGGCTGCTCTCCTGGGTGTGCAGATCGGGAATCTGATGAAGGGCAGCTTGGAATTCTTCAACTGGCATGCCGCTGACGACGTGATACCACGTATCCAGTTCTACGTTGGGATCATGGTAGTCCACCACCTGAGCGACGATATGCGGCACCTGCAGGACAGCCAGAGCCATGGTACGGTTGGCGCCATCCAACACGACGAATCGCCCGCTGTCTGGAATAGGTGCGATGACCGGCGGGTGCTTCAGGCGACCTTCCTGGCGCAAGCGCTGGCTGAGTTTTTCGACCCGCCGGGGGTCGACTTCTTCGTGCGGCACCAGCGCAGTAGCCGGCAGCATGCGCAGGTCGGGTAAGATTGTGCTTTCTTTCATCTCAGTGTTTCTCTTTTCTTGAATCCATACACCTAAAACTCACCCGTGTGGCCTGATTTGGCGAGGCATGGGAATTCTTCCAAAAGAAGTATTGTAGTGGGCGCCGGCAGGCCCGTCAATGCCAGATTTGAGATATACTTGTGCCTGGAAAGATCTGTCCTGACCGAACCACCCATTCCTAAATAGATAAGGAAAATAATGGCTCAACCCTGAGCAGTTACCAAGGAAGGCACCCTATGAGCAATCTACATAAAGATCTTGAGCGCGTATTGATCTCGGAAGAGGCGATTCAGGCCAGGGTGAAAGAGGTTGCGGCGGAGATCTCTCGCAATTTCGCCGGAGCTGGCAGATTGTATATTGTCGGCATCCTAAAGGGTGCTTTCATGTTCATGGCAGACCTGACCCGCCAGCTCACGGTGCCTCATACGGTTGACTTCATGGCGTTATCCAGTTATGGGAAGTCGACCACGATCGGCGCGGTGCGGATTTTGATGGATTTGCGCGAGCCGATCGATGACAAGCACGTTTTGATCGTGGAGGATATCGTCGATTCCGGCCATACTCTCAGCTACCTGCAGCGGGTATTGAATGGCCGCAACCCGGCTTCCTTAAATACTTGCGTTCTGGTGCGCAAAAACCGGGACCAGCTGGATGTGCCGATCGAATACATCGGATTTGATATCCCGGATGCCTGGGTGGTCGGTTATGGCCTGGACTATGCCGACTTACACCGCACCTGGCCTTTTATTGCGGTGTTGAAGAAGGAAGTCTATTCGAAGTAAAGAATTGCCACACCTGTGGATCAATCGCACACTATCAGGGAGTCAGGTTTAACCCAGCACCTGGCGTGCCTTGGCCAGTCCGGCTTGATAAGAGCGCTGGACGGAGGGTTGCGAGAAGTCCAGGGTGTCGTTGAGGGGCTGGTCGGGCTCGATGATATGGCAGGGGAAGTATTTGTAAGGCTTGCCGTTCGGTTTGTAGAGGGTGAACCCCTGCGCGTCGGCTTGCTGAACGAGATAATTGATACGCTCGAATTCGCGCATATCGCTCACGAAAAGCTCGTTCATGGCGATATCCAGAGCGCGCAGCCCGATCTTGACAACATCGCCTAAATCGTTTTTCAAGGATTCAGCCGCCACCGGCGAGCAGTTGATGATCACAATTTCATCAGGGTCGCTATCCAGCACATCGCCGATCGGGCTGATATTGCGCACGCCGCCGTCTACCATAGCCCGAAATTCGGTTGAGACATCAACCGGCTCCCAGATGACCGGGATAACAGTGGAAGCCAGGACAGCGGCAGCCAAGTTGGGGGAATCTTTCCTGAACTGGGAGTATTCTCCATTGATCAGAGACACCGCCCCCATCCGCAGGTCGGCTTTGATCTTGTCCGGCTCCAGCTGCATTTTCAGGAGCTGCTGGAGCGGCTGGTTGCCGTAAAAGGACTTGGCTCCCAGCAGCAGTTTGATCACCGAGAGCAGATTAAATCCCCCGGTATACACTTTTTCATTGGCTATGGTGTTCCAGGTATCCAGGAGTTCCTTGTATTTTTGCATGGCAAGCATCACGCCATTCAGTGCGCCCACCGAAACGCCGGCGATGACATCCCAATGATAGCCTTTGACCTGCCTGGCATACTGCTCGGCCCCAACCTGAAAGGCCCCTTTGGCACCGCCGCCGCTCAGCACAAGAGCTGTTATCTTGGCCATTTTTACCTCCTCTTGAAGGTTTCAAGATCTTGTTCCGAATAAATGGTGTGATTAAATTGGTAGAAGTTTCGCAGTTCCGGGGAAATTCAACTGTACTCCAACAGCGTAAGTCCTCGTTGTATAAAAGGGCATGTCTGAAATTAGGCTGCAACTAATGTGCCGCGAGCTGTTTAATTGCCGTATCTACGGGACTGCCCTGGCTGGACTCCTGGCTTAGGATCCAATCGATGACTGGTTGGCGCCAGTCGATGGCGGTGTTGTAAGCATCGGGATCAAACTGGGCCAGCAGTTCGTAATTGTCTCCGCCGGCGTACATAAAATCATTGACCAGCACTGAATAGATCCGCTCTTTTTCGAGCGGCTGGCTGGTTTTATTCAAGATCCAGTTCACGCCAGCCCGGTGCATACCGCCGACCGCAGGTTGCGAGATCCCGCTGCGTAGTACTTGCTCAAGTTGGTCGCCGGACAGCTTTACATCCACCAGGACGTTGTTGAAGGGCATCACGCCTACGATATCCGCCAATGTCAGCGTGCCAGCCGGGATCCGGTCGCGCATGCCGCCCAAATTCGTCAGGGCAATGTCGGCAGTCGGGTAACCCAGCAGCCAGGTTTCAGTGATCAGCTCTTGCATAGTCTGGCTGCGGCGCGGGATCTCCCGCTCCAGATAGCCGATAGGTTGCTTCAGCTCGGCGTCGGTTTGTTCTGCCCAGCCGGTGATGATTGAGGCGATATCGGGGTCGGGTTTACCGCCTTCATTCGGGCTGGTGCCATATTGCACGTCCAGAATCTGTTTGGAATCCGGGTCGTACGAAAAGATGATGTAAGCATAGCTGGTGTAGTGGTAGCCGCCTGCGATGAGGACCGTATTGCCGGACATCTCGGCGAACAGCTCGTTGCAGTGACCACCCCCCAGCATCTGGATGTTCAGGTCCGCGATCTGATTCGCCAGGGCAACCAATTCATCCTGGCAGACATGGCTGGGAACCAGAAGTAGATCAGCCCCAGCAGCGCGTACTTCGGGCACGATTTCGCGCAAGGCTTTTTCGTAGTCGATGAATTCCAGCTCGGCCACATTGGTCGGGTTCGTTGTGAAAGGAGTGCTGGTCGTGGTTATACCGATGATCCCTGCCTTGAGATCGCCAACCGGCACGACGACAAAGGGTTGAAATCCCAAATCGGTGGGGATCGAGCCATCCTGCTTATAGCGGATATTGGCGCTCAGGTAGGGAAACTCTGCTTTTGCCAGGTTGGCTTTTAATCCGTCCAGGCCAAAATCAAATTCATGGTTGCCGATAACGGAGGCTTCATACCCCATGGCATTCATCACCTCGACCATGCTGTGACCATCAAACCAGGTGGAGATCGCCGGTCCGGTCCAGTTATCGCCACCGCTCAAGATCAAATAGGGGCCCGCGTCAAGATAGCCACGATCCGAGCGCCACAGGCCCATCAGCTCCGCCGCCCCCTGGCCGGATTGCATGCCTTCCATCCAGCCGTGTTCGTCGTTCGTGTACAATATAGTCACTGTTTCTGCGACTTGCGGGGCGCGTGCGGTGCAGGCTGCCAGGGAACCGCCCAGCAGGACAACCAAAAGCATGATGAACGAGATAATGCGGATTTTCATCCAGAGCGCTCCGATTTGTGACGGGATAATCATACTTTACTCCAAATTGCCACGGCTGGCAACCGGGGTATGGGTGTAAATATTGTGCTTTTTGTAAGTTCCAGCCCGCAAAAAGCAACCCATATATTCCTTCCCACCACAAGATTTTTCAAAGACCAGTTTGCGAGTTGATACCTGAGAAACCAATGCGGTTTATAATTGCCAGAGGGAGCGGATTTAAGTCAAGGAGTGCAGCGTGAGCCAAAAAGCCTTTCAGGATTATTATCCTAACCACCTGAGTTATTGCTATGGATGTGGGCGCCTGAACGAGCAAGGTCTGCAGATTAAAAGTTATTGGGATGGCGATCAGACGGTTTGCAGTTTTACGCCCAGACCTTATCATACCGCTGTGCCCGGATATGTATATGGCGGATTGATCGCGTCGCTGATTGACTGCCACAGCACGGGCAGTGCAGCCGCAGCCGTTTACCGGGCAGAGGGGCGCACGATGGACAGCGAACCGCCGCGCCGCTTCCTGACGGCGGCTTTACATGTAGATTACCTGCGCCCAACCCCGATTGAGGGTCCGCTGGAACTGCGCTCCACAATCCGGGAAATAAAAGGCCGCAAAGTAGTTGTGCTGACTGACTTAATAGTAGCTGAGATTGTTTGCGCGCGTGGCGAGGTGGTTGCGGTCCAGGTTCCAGAAGGTTTGATCATCCCTGGAGAATAGGGCGAATTCTGACCCCACCGACAAAGATGGGGAATTAATGGTGATCTTTATAGGGTTCTGAGCGAAGGTGCGGTATGTTCCTGCCAACTACAAGAGATGAAATCGAGCAGCTGGGCTGGGATGATCTGGATGTCATCCTGGTCTCAGGCGACAGTTATATCGACAGCCCGTATATCGGGGTTGCCGTGGTTGGCAAGATTCTGTTGCAGGCCGGCTACCGGGTCGGGGTGATTGCCCAGCCGGATGTTCGAACGGACCTGGATATCAGCCGCCTGGGCGAGCCCCGTCTGTTCTGGGGAGTGACAGCGGGCAGCGTGGATTCAATGGTTGCCAACTACACCGCCTCCCGTAAGAAACGCCGCAGCGACGATTACACTCCGGGGGGAGTAAATGACCGCCGCCCAGACCGGGCAACTATTGTGTACAGCAACCTGATCCGGCGTTATTTCAAACAAACTGTTCCGATCGTTTTGGGAGGCATCGAGGCTAGCTTAAGGCGAATTGCCCATTACGATTTCTGGACAGACCGCATTCGCCGTTCAGTGCTGTTCGATGCCAAGGCGGATATTTTGGTGTATGGGATGGGTGAGCGGGCTATCCTGGAGCTGGCCGAGCGCCTGCGAAACGGATTAGATTACCAGGATGTGCGTGGGATCTGCCTGATCTCTGTCGAGCGGCCCGCTGATGCGCAGGAACTGCCCGCTTATGAGCTGGTGCGCGAAGATAAGAACGCCTTTATTGATATGTTCCATAGCTTCTACGGGAATAATGACCCCCTGACTGCTAAAAAACTTTGCCAGCAGCAAGATACCCGCTACCTGGTCCAGAACCCGCCGGCCGATCCTTTGAGCCAGGCCGAGTTAGATCAGGTCTACGCCCTCAATTATGAGCGCGCTCAGCATCCGTACTATGCCCGCAGCGGTCCGGTCAGGGCCCTGGATACGATTCGCTTTTCCATCCCAACCCATCGTGGCTGCTATGGTGAGTGCAATTTCTGCGCTATTGCTGTACATGAGGGCCGCACGGTGCGCTGGCGCAGCCAGGGATCAATTGTGGCTGAAGCTGAGCAGATGGCCCGTCATCCGGATTTTAAGGGCACAATTTTGGATGCCGGCGGTCCAACGGCCAATATGTATGGTTATGAGTGTGAGAAAAAACTTGCTCACGGCAGCTGCCCGGCTAAACGCTGCCTGTCCCCCGAGCTATGCCCGGTGCTCGTGGTTGACCACAGCCGGCAGCTGGCTTTACTGCGCCGCCTGCGCCAAGTGGGTGGAGTGAAGAAAGTCTTTGTGGCTTCCGGCATACGTTACGATCTGCTTCTGGCAGACGAAACCCACGGGGATGCGTACCTGCGGGAAGTGGTCGCCCACCATACTTCGGGGCAGCTAAAGGTCGCGCCGGAACACACCGAAGAGCGTGTCCTGGACCTGATGGGCAAACCGGGCAGCCGCTCCTTGCTTGAGTTTAAGCGACGCTTTGACAGCCTGTCCCGGTCAATGCGCAAGAAACAATATCTGACCTATTACATGATCGCTGCTCATCCGGGCTGCACCGAAGATGATATGCGCAGGTTGAAGGTCTTTGCCAGCCAGAAACTCAAAGTCACACCTGAGCAGGTGCAAATCTTCACCCCAACACCTTCGACTTATTCCAGCCTGATGTACTACACGGAAATGGATCCTTTCACGCGCCAGCCGATTTTCGTCGAAAAAGACCTGGGACGTAAAACCCGGCAGAAACAGATTGTGACGGGCCATAAAGATCGGAAAGGCCGAAGAAACCGGCCCAGCTCTAGATAAATGAATTCCCGCAGTTGGCGTTTTGAATCAGCTCGCTAGCACAACTCTATGGAAAAAATATTTGCTGTTACAGCGCCCGGAGTCAAGCCTTTCACCCTGCAAGAGTTAAATGATCTTGGCTTGGCTGAAGGTGCAGCACCAAAACCAGGGCAGGCAGGCGAGCCGGGCGGAATAACTTTCCTCGGCCATCTGCGGGATATCTACCGTGCCAATCTGCATTTACGGACAGCCAGCCGCGTGCTGGTTCGCCTGGGCGATTTCCGAGCAACCGCCTTTTCCGAGCTGCGCAAGAAGGCCGGCCGCCTGGCCTGGGAAAAATATCTCCAGCCCGGCCAACCGATAAGTTTGCGTGTTACCTGCCACAAATCCAGGCTGTATCACTCGGATGCAGTTTCGGAGCGGGTAGCTGGGGCGGTGGGTGACCGGCTGGGAAAGCCGCCTCAAATCAGCAAGTTTAAAGAGGTGGATGAGCCAGTTGCGGTACAGCTGGTTGTGGTCCGGCTGGTGCATGATCACTGCACCATCAGCATTGATTCGTCCGGAGAAACACTTCACAGGCGGGGGTATCGTCTGGCGGCGGCCAAAGCGCCCTTGCGGGAAACCCTGGCGGCGACGATCTTGCTGGCTTCCGGGTGGCAGGCAAACGCGCCGCTGCTGGACCCCTTTTGTGGTTCTGGGACTATCCCGATCGAGGCAGCCCTATTGGCCTGCCGGTTGGCGCCAGGTCGCAGCCGGGAATTTGCCTTTATGAATTGGCCGGGGTTTAACCGGCAGGACTGGGATGGCCTGCTGGCTGATGCCGATGCCCTCGTACGGACCGAGGCAGCTAGTCTGCCAGTGATCTTGGGCTCGGACCGGGACGCCGGCGCGGTGCAGATGGCTCAGGAGAACGCCAGCCGGGCGGGCGTAATGGGCCAGATTGACTTTTCATGCCGGGCAGTCTCGGCGATCGAGCCGCCAGCTGAGCCTGGCTGGGTGGTTACCAATCCGCCCTATGGGGTGCGGGTGAGTGCCAATCGCGATCTGCGCAATTTGTACGCCCAGTTTGGTAAAGTGGTACGAGACAAGTGCCCTGGCTGGCAGCTGGCGATGTTGTGCAGCGATCCTCAATTGATCGCGAACACAGGACTCAATTTTGAGCGCGATCTGGCCCTGATCAATGGAGGCGTGGCGGTCCGCCTGATGCAGACTGCCATCCGCGCTGCCAAGTAAGAGGAAAACCAATATGCCAATCGATGATCGCCCAACGGTTTATTCTACCGATCCCAATTTCAAGGGCCTGTGCCCGAATTGTAAAAGCAGCCCATGCCGCTGCCGCAAGCCAAAGAGCCTGCCGCCGCAGCAGCAAACGGCCGCTATCCGGCGGGAGAAAAAAGGCCGGGGCGGAAAGACCGTAACCGTTATTTATGATCTCCAATTGACTCCAGATGATCTGAAGACACTGGCCAAACAATTAAAACGAATCTGCGGTACGGGGGGAACCGTCAAGGAAGGGATGATCGAGATTCAGGGCGATCATCGTGACAGAATTGCCGAATACCTGCGGGCGCTGGGTTATAAAACGAAATTCACTGGGGGTTAAGGATAAGCTTTTATGAGGCGGGTGGGAGATGCCTTCCACGCCCCATACAAATGAAGAAGGCAGGCATTGCATGCCTTCATGCGGCGTTCATAAATAAGCCTGGATCGATTGGTGATCCAGAATTTCACGGGCGACAAACAGCAGCGCATTTTCATTTGGCTTAATAACCCATTTGACCAGCAGCACCTCGCCGCTCTGGATTTCGATCCCGGTAATACAGCGCGGGTGAACGCAGCTGCCGGAGTTAAAGTATGGCAACTCGCCCGGCCTGGGAAAGCGCGCCCGATGGGTGTGCCCGGCAATCAACATCTGCCCGTTAGCTGAACACCAATCTACCAGAGCCTGTTCCACAGTGCTGCGTTTCTTGGGGTTTTTGGCAGGGCTAGTGGGATTTTTTACGCCCAACAACTGAAGATGACGCCAGAAATGGCGCACAAAGAAGCGCCCGGTCTGCCAATGCTTGTCGTTGAACGGATCGGCCTGATGACCATGGGTAAGCAAGATGCGCCGTCCGCTGCTTCGATGTTGTAAGGCGATACTTTCAAGCACCTCAATTCCGTTGAACAAGGGTACAACTTTTCCGCTGCGTTCATCGTAATACTCATAGAGTGTTTTGCGAACAACATCCGGGTCTTTCCGTTCCATGTCATGGTTGCCAAAGATCAAGTGCAGCCGGTTGTCCAGAAAGAACTGCTGCATGATCCAGAAAACGTGGCTGTGGCTGCTGCGAATGTCGGCGAAGTTCCGATTTTCCCACAGCTCGTCGCCATCGCCCAGTTCAATATAGGTGAAGCCTTCCCGGTAGTAGTGCTCCAGGGCATGGAAGAGCAGGTTCTGGTTGGGGGCAAAATCGTCAGCCCAGCTGTTGTCGCCCCGATGGCAATCGCTGAAGAGGATAAACTTGTCTGTATATTCAAAACTGATGTTTTTGGCGTTTTGAAATATTTCGTTCAACCGCTCGTTGGGGGTCATCTGAGCCTCCTGGCTATCATGAGCTTATCGTTTGCCAAAGCCGTACGTGAGATGGAAATTCTCGCGATTTCCGATGGACAGAAAATATCCGCATGGGTGCTTACTTAATTAACATCTAACTCCTGCTAAAGTTGCAAGCGCTGTGCCATTGCTGTGTGCACTCTAAGGTCCTCATTTTCAGGCTCCTGTCAGGTGAAATGTTCTCTGTGCATACTTGGAAGCCGTCCATGTGCAACGGGACGGCACTCGGTGATTGGTATGGGTATTAAATAATACTAAAGTATGATTTGAATAAATCAATAAATTCTTGACTTTTATTGAATAAATCAATATAATAAATTTGAAATTAATAAATACATTTTACTTGTGTGCTGGCATTCTGTTGAGTTGCTCTGGGTAGTATGATCTTTGACCAAAGCCGAACCAAACCAGGAACTTCAAATGGATGAAACGAATCAAAAAATCGGTCAGTTAGATAAGTGGAAGCTACCCTTCTTCTCCTTATGGACTGGACAGGCATTTTCATTGTTGGGAAGCCAGCTGGTGCAATTCGCACTGATCTGGTGGTTGACCAAAACCACGGGTAAGGCAACCGTCCTGGCGACGGCTTCCCTGGTGGGCTTGCTGCCGCAGGTTCTGATTGGCCCACTGGTTGGCGCGCTGGTGGATCGCTGGAACCGTCGCAAGGTGATGATCGCCGCTGACACCATGATCGCGATATCGACCCTGGTATTGGTGATTCTGTTCAATTCTGGGGCTGTCCAGATCTGGCATATTTACCTGGTCATGTTTGTGCGGGCAACCTTAGGGGGTTTCCATTGGGCCGCCTGGCAGGCTTCAACCACGATGATGGTCCCAAAACAGCATCTTTCCCGCGTACAGGGAGCAAACCAGGCTTTGAACGGAGCGTTAAATATCGGCTCGGCGCCGCTCGGTGCGGTGCTGATGGCCCTGCTGCCGATGGGGTCAGTATTAATGGTGGATGTACTGACGGCCATCGTAGCAATCTTCCCGCTGTTATTCATTCCCATCCCCCAGCCTGAGATGTTGCCGATGGATGCAGTCGCCGGCCGCGGTAGCAGCGTGCTAACAGACGTGCAGGCCGGTTTTAAGTATGTTTTAGCCTGGCCAGGTCTGTTGTGGATCCTTGCAATGGCAACGATCATCAACCTGCTGCTCACACCTGCCATGGCGCTGATGCCAATTCTAGTCAGCGAGTATTTTGGCGGCGATGCCCTGCAGCTGGCCTGGACAGAAACGTCCTGGGGAATCGGAGTCGTCATCGGGGGGTTGGTGCTGGGTCTCTGGGGCGGTTTCAAGGTGCGGATTAAAACCTCCATTGTGGGATTAATCCTGTTGGGGGGCGGGATGGCGACCATCGGGTTTACGCCGGCAACGATGTTTTCCCTGACCCTGGTGATGATGTTTGTGACCGGGTTTGGCAACCCGCTCACCAACGGCCCGATCTTTGCCGTAATCCAGAGCACCGTCGCTCCAGAAATGCAGGGCCGGGTGATTACTCTGGTGGTGAGTGTTGCAGGAGCGATGTCGCCACTCGGACTGATCATTGCCGGGCCGATCTCAGACTGGCTCGGTGTGCAAACCTGGTACGTGGTTGGCGGGATAGTCACAATCATGATGGGGATTGGTGGATACTTTATCCCCACGATCATGAATATCGAAAAGGAACGCAGCTTGGAAAACTCAGTCATGCCGGCTGACGGGCCAGAGATGGCACAGCATGTGGCAGGCAGCCCGGCAGATTGAACCGCTTATAATTACCTTGAGTTCTGGTAAGATGACTTTAAAATTGAGAGTTGTCGTTGTATTGAAAATTTTGGAGCTTTGCTCGAAAATTTTCAATACAACATCCCCTTTCTTGGATATGGGAATATTTTTCCGAAAAGAAATCCAACGGATGGAAGGCCGCGATTGAGTTTACCTCCCACAGGAGCCCGATGATGCAGACGCGCAGCGCGTCCGGGATGCGGATATTTACAGTTATCTGGTTTGGCCAGCTGATCTCCACCCTTGGCTCTGGGCTGACTGGTTTTGCACTCGGTGTTTGGGTTTACGAGCAAACCGGGTCTGTTACCCTGTTTGCACTCAATATGCTGGCCTTTGCGCTGCCTAACCTGCTGGTCTCCCCCCTGGCAGGGGCGCTGGTCGATCGCTGGGACCGGCGTTGGGTCATGATCCTGAGTGATAGTGGAGCTGCCTTGACCACTCTGGCGGTGATTCTGCTGATATTTGCAGGCCGCCTGGAAATCTGGCACATTTATGTGATCACTGCGATCGGGGCGGCTTTGAATACGTTTCAATGGCCCGCTTATTCGGCTGCAACCACAATGCTCGTGCCAAAAGCAAAGCTTGGGCAGGCAGGCGGAATGGTGCAGATTGGCGAGGCGGTTTCCCAATTAATCTCGCCTGCGGTGGCTGGCGCATTGTATGTGATGACCGGCTTGCGGGGAGTGGTGCTGATTGACTTTGCCACATTCCTGATTGCAGTTACGACTCTGCTCCTGGTCAGCATCCCCCAACCGGAAAGCACGATCGAGGGAAGAGCGGGTAAAGGCTCCCTCCTTCAGGAAGCCGTCTATGGCTGGAGATATATCCTCTCCAGGCCCGGTCTGTTGGGCTTGCTGTTAGTGTTCGCAGCTTATAATTTTCTGACCGGTCTTTCATATCCGCTAATTGCCCCGATGGTGTTGGATATGGCTTCACCGCAAATATATGGTATTTTCGGGTCCTTAGTGGGGTTGGGGATGCTGGTCGGTACGTTGGTAATGAGCATCTGGGGCGGCCCGCATCGCCGAATCCATGGAGTGCTGGCTTTTTTGGCTATTTCGGGAGTGTTGACGGCCTTACTCGGTTTTACCCCTTATATTCCAGTCATGGCGCTGGCTGGTTTTGGGTTAGCGTTCACGATGCCAATCATCAATGGCTCCAGCCAGGCCATCTGGCAGAGCAAGGTGGCTGTGGACGTACAGGGACGAGTTTTCTCAGCCAGGCGGATGATTGCATGGTCCACGACCCCCCTGGCATTTGCGCTGGCTGGCCCTCTGGCCGACAGGATCTTCAAGCCGCTTTTAATGCCTGATGGCGCCCTGGCGAGCAGTGTAGGCCAGGTAATTGGGGTTGGCCCCGGGCGGGGCATTGGGCTGTTGTTTATTGTAATAGGGCTGACCTGCAGTGTGGTCGCGCTCAGCGGCTACCTCAATCCGCGGATCCGCAAATTGGAAGATGAACTCCCTGATACGGTTCAAGAAGATTTGATCCCGACGGCAGCCGAAGACGCGGTCGTAGCGGGGAATTGAAGATATACGCAGCGAAAAAAAGGACGGAGCCTTGTTCAAGGCTCCGTCTTGTGTGTAACTCGATCGAATTTAATTTAACTGGGTAGTTTACCAGTCTTCGCGGCCGCCGCCACTGCCACCACTGCCACCACTGCCGCGCCGGCTGCCGCCACTACCGCCACCGCGCTGACCGCCGTAGCCGCCGCCACCGCCGCCGCGCTGGCCGCCGTAGCCGCCACCACCGCCGCGCTGGCCGCCGTAGCCGCCACCGCCAGATCGCCGACCACCACCACCGCCACCCTCGGTGCGCGGCCGGGCCTCGTTAACGGTCAGCGTGCGGCCTCCCATATCGGTGCCGTTCAAGCCAGCGATTGCTTCGCGAGCCTCTTCGTCTTTGGCCATTTCAACAAAGCCAAAGCCGCGCGATCGTCCGGTCATCTTATCTTTGATGATAGCGACCGAATCGACCTGCCCGTAAGCTGCAAAGATCTGGCGCAGATCTTCCTCGCCCGTATCAAACGGCAGGTTGCCTACATAAATATTCATGGTACAGAAACTCCTTTTGGTCTGTGGTCAATTATTCTTCCCATCCAACATACCAGCCGCAACGATGCACGCGCTCTGCAGGCAAGCCTTCGATCAGCTTCCCAAGATAGGATATCCCGATGGGGAGTGATAACTATTTGGGAAATCACCAAAACAACCCCCAACAGACTTCAAACCGGACCCAAAAGGTTTTGTTCTATACCGGGTGGTAGTATGGCGCATCGTGCTTATTCTGGTTGCTGCAATTATACATTACAGTTGGATTCACTGCTAGACATCATTTATGCAAGGGGCATTTCAACCCTGAAGGGTAAACACCAAAATTTCTCTTTAGATTGTGCCAGCCTGGTGCAGTTGAACCAAAACCGAATTGCACCCTTTCCAACTCTTACAGATTGGATAGGACTTCTTGAAGAGCGAAATTGGACAAAGTCCACCCCCCAAATAACGTTGTAATGGATTTGTAAGAAGTGCTTGCTACAATGATGATGTTGAGATTTTGGTTCTTGCTGGTGGATGAATTGGAGTTTTTATGATGAAAAGATGGCAAATTATGATCCTAACAATTTTTCTGGCTGCCTGTGCCTCTGCCGGGCCGCTTGCTGGCCCGAATCTGGAGAGTGAAACGAATGCCCCCTCTGGGCTGGGCGAACCGGAAATAGAATCTAAAGCCGCGAATGAAGCGCTCCAGCCTTTGCAGGTGGATCTGGATGATTTGGGGCTGGCTCCTGAGCTGGCCAATGAAACCTGGCTCAATACCGACCAGCCCTTGCGTTTGGAGGACCTGCGTGGCAAGGTAGTCCTGCTGGAAATGTGGACTTTTGGCTGAATAAACTGCCGAAACGTGATTCCCTCGTTGAGGGAATGGTATGGCACGTATAGTTCGGAGGGATTGGTCGTGATTGGCAACCACTACCCAGAGTTTAGCTATGAAGAGGATCTGGAAAACTTAATCCAGGCTGTTAAGGAGCTTAAAATAGAGTATCCGGTAGCACAGGATAACGAAGGCAATACCTGGAGGGCATATCATAATCGTTATTGGCCGACTCTTTATCTGATCGATAAGCAGGGTTATATTCGTTATGTGCATATTGGCGAAGGTCGCTATCAAGAAACTGAGGCAGCCATTTTGGCCCTGCTGGCGGAATCCTACCCCTAACGAGAAGGTTAGGGGGTGTGATAGACCTCGTAGCCTATCTCACTCACTGTTCATTTATATTAAAGCCGCAATCCTATCAAAGTTGTAGTTTGACAGGAGCTGCAGGCATGAATAAAATTTTTGTACGATGTCCAGCCTGCCTGAAAGAAGCATCCAACGCTACGAAGAGTTGCTGCGCGACGGTATATCCGCTGCCCGCACGGGCCAGAAGTACGTGGCTCACAGGCTGCTCAATCGCGCTATCCTGATGAATCCGCGTGACGCCCGGCCATATCTGTGGCTTTCGGCAACCACTGACGATCAGGACGAGCAGCGCAGCTATCTGGAAAAAGCAGTGGTGATTGATCCTAACAACGTTGCAGCTCGGCGCGGCCTGGCTGTTCTGAATGGCAAGATTAATCGCGACCGCCTCCTGGAGGAGGGTGAGCAGGTGGCGCCGCGACAACCATCCGAACCGGAAGATGTTGAGGCGCAAGCCTTCCTGTGCCCACAGTGCGGGGGACGAATGGCGTTCCAGATCCAGCGCAGTAAGTTGACTTGTGAATACTGCGGTCACGAAGAGACTGTGGAACCGGAATCATCCAACCGCCCGATCGCCGACCTTGCTGAACAGGTGCTGGAATTTGTAATGCCCACTTCCACCGGACACCGCTGGGCGGAAGGCCAGCAGCGCTTGACCTGTGAATTGTGTGGAGCAGTGACGATCTTGCCTCCGGAAGAAAAATCCACCCAGTGCCCATTCTGCGGCTCGAATCAGATGATTGCCTCCAACGAGGCTGGCGAAATGATCGATCCCCAGGTTATCGCCCTCATGAAAGTCGATCGCCAGCAAGCCGGCCTGCAGGTGCGCAAGTGGCTGGGAAGCGGGCTGTTCATCCCCGATGATTTGGTAAACACCATCCAACATTTACGCCTGCTCCCCGCGTATTATTCCTGTTGGACATACGATGGCACGATTGAAGTCCTATGGAACTGTGAAGTGAATGAGGGCAGCGGCAAGTACGCTCGCTGGGTTCCACGCAGCGGGGTAGAAACCCGTTTCTTTGATGATGTTCTGGTCCCAGGAGTTCATGCCATCCCGCCTCGCGATCTGGAAAACGTTGGACCCTTCGACCTCAAAGATGTCCAGGTGTTTGAGCCAGAGTATGTGGCTGGTTGGCCGACCCTGATTTACAATCGTTCGCTATCCGATGCATCCTTACTGGCGCGTGAGGCAGTCACCCGGCAGATTCGTAATCAACTACATCATTTAATCGAACCAGGTCGAGAAAAGCGAAATATGCGTACAGGAACGGGCAGCTGGTCTGGGATGACCTTTAAACATATCCTGCTGCCTATGTGGGCAGGCAACTATCGCTATCGCAACAAACCTTACCGCCTGTTGGTCAATGGGCAGACTGGAAAAGTAGCTGGGGAAAAACCCAGCGATAGGGTAAAAGTCGTCCTTGGTTGGGTTATGCTTGCGATGCTGGCAGTCTTATTGCTGTGGCTGGCTGGTTGGTTGTGGCAGACCACTGGGGGTAGATAAAGTTTGGCAGCAGCCGGCGTGATATAATCCGCGAGTAATTATCCCACGCCGAGATATCCATGCACGTATAGACAACTTCATTTTCACACTCCCCTGAAACTGAGGCCCACGGATAGTCTCGAGCGCAGCTGCATTGTGAGATCTATGACTGAACCAATGAATTTCCAATCAATCCAGATGGCCTTGTTAAATTACTGGGCCGATCAAGGCTGCCTGATCTGGCAGCCCTATTACACTCAGGTTGGGGCGGGCACGATGAATCCGGCCACCGCGCTGCGCGTATTGGGTCCTGAACCCTGGAAAGTTGCCTACGTCGAGCCTTCTATCCGTCCAGATGATGGGCGCTATGGGGAAAATCCCAACCGAATGCAGATGCATTATCAAATGCAGGTTATCCTGAAACCCGATCCGGGCAATCCCCAAGAGCTGTATTTGAAATCCCTGGAAGCCTTGGGAATCGATCCGCGCCGGCATGATATCCGGTTTGTGGAAGACAACTGGGTTTCGCCAGCATTGGGGGCCTGGGGTTTGGGCTGGGAAGTTTGGCTGGACGGACAGGAGATCACGCAGTTTACATATTTCCAGCAGGCCGGCGGGATGCTGCTGGATCCAGTATCAGTTGAGATCACTTACGGGTTGGAGCGAATCGCGATTGCCTTGCAAAGGGTGACCAATTTTCGGGATATTAAATGGAGTCCTTTGCTGACCGATGGAGATGTGAATTTACAGGCGGAACAGGAACACAGCAAGTATTATTTCGAGGTAGCAAGCGTCGAGCGCCTGCGCCAGATGTACGATCTGTTCGAGGCAGAAGCCAATATTTGCCTGGACCAGGGGCTGATCCTGCCAGCCCATGATTATGTGTTGAAATGTTCGCATACTTTCAATGTGCTCGACACCCGCGGAGCCGTAGGAGTCACTGAGCGCCAGGCTTACTTTGGCCGCATGCGAGACCTTTCGCGGCGGGTTGCTGAAGCTTACGTAGAGCAGCGCCAGCAGCTTGAGTTTCCCTGGCTCAAGGATGAAGCCAGTCAAGCTGACCCACAGAAACCGGTTGTAGATCAGCCCCATCTGGTTCAACCATCCGGGCCTGCCCGATTATTGTTGGAAATTGGGACGGAAGAGCTGCCAGATGCTGATTTGGAAAGCGCTTGGTCCCAGCTGGAAATCCTGGTTCCCCGACTGATGTCAGACTTGCGATTGACACATGGCCAGATCCGGGTATTATCCACGCCGCGGCGGCTGGTCGTGGAAGTTGAAACTGTAGCGCCTGAACAGCCGGACCTGGAGCAGGCCGTCAAGGGACCACCGGCAGATCGGGCATTCGATGCCCAGGGAAATCCTACCAAGGCGGCGATAGGTTTTGCGCGCAGTAAAGGTGTTCCGGTTGAAGCGCTGCAAGTTCAGGAACTGGATGGTGGCCGTTATGTGGTTGCAGTGGTTCACCAGGCTGGGCGGTCCGCGATTGAAGTTTTGGCAGAAGCCTTGCCAGGCTTGATTGCTTCGCTCCACTTCGAAAAAACTATGCGCTGGAATAAGAGCAATGTGGCTTTTTCGCGGCCAATTCGTTGGCTTCTGGCTCTGTTTGGCAGCCAGGTTGTGCCGTTTGAATATGCTGGCTTGCTGTCCGGGAATCGGACCCGCGGCCTGCGCTATCTGGAACCGGAAGAATTCACGGTTAACTTTGCTGAGGAATACTTTGTTGAACTCGAACGGCAAGGGATTGTCCTGGATACCCTGGCGCGCCAGAAACAAGTCGCTTCCCAGGTAAGGGCTTTGGCTGAGGAAGTTGGCGGTGAAATAGCCGATGATCCGGCTTTGCTCACCGAAGTTGCTAATCTAATTGAGGCTCCGACTGCCCTGCGTGGCTCCTTTGACGAGTCTCATCTAAAACTGCCGCGCGAGGTGTTGATTTCGGTGATGAAAAAACACCAACGCTATTTCCCTATCCATAAGCAAGACAAACTGCTGCCGTATTTCATCGCCGTGCGAAACGGCGATGACCAATGGTTAGAGGTTGTAAAAGAAGGCAACGAACACGTCATCCAGGCTCGTTTCGCGGACGCGGCATATTTTATCCGGGAGGATATATCGCGGCCGCTGGACGCGTACCTGCCCGATTTGGATTTGCTTACTTTCCAGTACAAGCTGGGCTCCATGCTGGATAAAACCAGGCGAATTATGGCCCTGGTCGACGACCTGGCAAACCGGTTGGCACTGAACGCGGAAGAGAAGCTCCTGGCACATCGAGCAGCTGAGTTATGTAAAGCTGATCTGGCAACCAAAATGGTGGTAGAGATGACTTCTCTGCAAGGAGTTATGGGCCGTTACTACGCCTATAATTCTGGCGAGTCGGAAGACGTAGCCCTGGCAATCTTCGAGCATTACCTGCCGCGTTTCACCGGCGACCTGACCCCGCATAGCCGGGTCGGCCTGATCGTGGGGTTGGCGGACCGTCTGGATACCCTGGTAGGCTTGTTCGCTGCCGGTCTGGCGCCGACCGGCAATAAAGATCCCTTCGCCCAAAGGCGCGCTGCTTTAGGACTTGTGCAAAACTTGATTACGTGGAGTCTGGATTTTGATGTGCCTTCGGCTCTCGATCGGGCGGCTGCCCACTTGCAATTGGATGTCAGCTCCGAGAGCAAAGCTGCAGTGCTTGCATTTATCATTGAGCGTCTGAAGAATATTTTACTGGAAGAGAGCTTCCGTTATGATGTGGTGGACGCTGTCCTGGCAGTTCAGGGCGGCAATCCCTACCTGGCCAGTAAGGCCATTAATGAACTATCGAAGTGGATCGAACGCTCCGACTGGGACCGGATCCTTCAGGCGTATTCCCGCTGCGTTAGAATTACACGCGATCTTGCCACACGCTATGAGGTCAACTTGGAGCGTTTTACTACAGCCGCGGAGGCAGAGCTATATAATGCCTTGATGGCTGCCGAGAACCGCTCCCGAGCTGCCGGCTGTGTCGATGATTTTCTGGAGGCATTCTTGCCGCTGATCGTGCCGATTAACCACTTTTTCGAAGCGGTGCTTGTAATGGATGAAGATCAAGGCCTGCGTGAGAATCGCCTGGGCATGCTGCAGCAAATCGCCTCTCTGGCGAATGGCGTGGCCGACCTTTCCAGGTTGGTGGGTTTTTAAAAGCGCGCAAGGTTGATAAGGTTTCGGAGGGCAGTAGCTGCTTTCCGTGCACTCGATCCACAGCCTGTCGATTGCTGAGGAAGTTGACCCAGAGGGATTTGGTATATGCCATGAGCGGGCGGTTTTTCCGCCCGCTCATGGCATATCCATGTTCTGCTTGCCCGTACAATTAACCAGTCTGCTGCAGGCTGAGCATATAGTCGTTGATGGCGGGTAAAGCGCTCAGTTTTTCGTGAAAGAAATTGTTCACAATGTTGATGACTTCGGCCCGGGCCGCTTCTGCCTCTGTGGTCAGCTCCTGTTGCGAGACCTGGCGAGTCGAGCGCGTCGCGCAGGCGCAGCAACATGCGCACGATCTCGGTTTCCTGATCACCTTCCAGAGCCCGGATGACAGCCAGGATCAGCTGATCGGCCTGAGACAAGACATAGTCCGGAGAAATGCTGGAATTGGGAGTGAAGCAGTCGTCGATGGTGCGGATCAATGACCAGACCTGGTACAGCATGGTGGTTGGCTCGTCGAAAAGCTCGCGCAAAAAGGCAGCCTCTTCATAGCGCCCTGTCAGGCGGAAAATATTGTACATCCGCTTGGCGGCTTTGCCATAGTTGGGGCTTTTGGTCAGATATTTGTAAACTTCCTTTTCGAGCTGCTCAACATAATCATCCATTGCATTGGCAGAAACATGCTTGGCCAGCTTGGAAAATATCGGTACCGATTGAGCTTCCAGATAGACTTCCTGGAAGTATGGATCCAGATAACCATCCAGAGGGGTGATCGTACCATCCGGGGCTTCCCAGGTGACATCAAGCATATTGCTGGCGTTGGCAAGTGCCCCACGTACAGGGTCTGCCACCACCCAATCCAGCTTGCACCACCCCGGATCGGTGGCAGCCTGTGACCATTCGACGACTGCCGGGGTGCCGTTGGGACGGAACACATCGATCTTCCCGGCCCGAATTTCGTCGGCATTCCAGGAGATTGGAGATCCGGATTTGACAGTATGGCCTTCTCGAACCAGGTCTTCTTGATACGAGCCAAATTTAACTTCGATCAACTGGTAGGTTGGGCCCTGGGCGGTGCTCATGGCTTTTTCGCGCATAATATCCGCCAGAATCACAACTGCTTCTTGGCGGGTGGGGGCAATGATATTGACTCGCTCAAAGTAGTCAGCATCTCCTGGGTAGGTTTGTATTTTGGACTGCGCAGAAGAGCCTGATAGCGCCAGCGCGGTTTCAACCACCCCTGGCCGATCTTCAAATTCAACCAGCCGTCCGATTTCCCGAAAATGTGATAAATCGGCTGTACTGAAATCGAGCATAACAACCTTGTGTCCAAACACCCCGCTGCGAGTGTCCACACTGATTTCTTCCGTTTCGGATTGGCTGGCAGCCATGGCAGTCAGCCATTGTAATGCGTCGCTTTCATCCAGTTCGATTCCCAGGCGTTGGGCAGAGTCCAGGATCCGGCTCAAGTCAGCCGCAGGGCCAGCCGCAAGTTCTTCGGTCATTGAATGCCTCCTTAAAATACTGTACGAGTATAGGAACAGATAGCTTGAACACCCCAGCCTAGCGGGTAATACTTTTTTCCTCCAGCTGGCGAGCATTGGCCAACATTTTTACAAAGATTTCTGCCTGATCAATGGCATCATTAAGCGCATTGTGTGTCAGGTGGCGCTCTCCGAGGTATTTTGGGCTGATGTATTTCATCGAAGTCTCTGGCCATGCGACTCCAGTCATGCCCATGTAAAAAGCCTTTATATCCAGGGCAGTATGCCCAAAAGGTTGGCGGCCCAGATATCGATAAAAGTAATCACTGACGAACATCCAATCGAAAGGTGCATTAAACGCCAGGAACACGGGCCGGAGGCCTTGCGGCAGGGTTGTGTTCAACCAGTTCTCAAAGCGGGCCATGGCTTCAATGGGTGCAACCCCCGATTTTTCCAGCTGGATCAGGCTTAAACCACTGATTGCCAGGGCTTGTGGATCAGCCAGCTGGCTGATCGGCTTGAGCTCGACATAAAATGTGTGTCGGGGTTCAAATAGAGTGCAAGCACCAATCGATAAGAGAGAATATTTTGCTGGATAAGGTCCTGCAGTTTCGACATCAACCGAAATATAACTATGAAGGTCAGAGTGGTTTATCATCTGGCAATTATAATCAACTCTTGAAACAGCGGTGATATGGAAATATTGGGTCTTTGGGACTCGCTGTGGTGGGGTGTGTATGTGGGGGTACTAGCATAGAGAGATTCTTCGGGACCGGCAATGATAGAGAAACAGGGCGCGGTATAATGAAACCAGCAGGGTTGAATGCTTGGCAGCCTGGTTTGCCAGGGCAGGTCCGTTTTGCAGGACAGGTAGGATCCGCTTTAGGGCACTCTCGCGGAGATTCTCAAAGGCCGGATCTAATTTGGTGAATGGTCAGTTTTCATGACAGCGATTGATGATATAAAAGCCCGGGTAGATATTGTAGATCTGGTTTCCGAAACGGTGCAGCTGCGCCGCTCCGGCAAGAACTATACCGGGTTCTGCCCCTTTCACAGCAATACTCGCACCCCAGCCTTTGTGGTGTTTCAAGAAACAGGCACCTGGCGCTGCTTTGGGGAGTGCAATGAGGGTGGCGATATCTTTAAGTTTGTCATGAAAAAGGATGGCTGGGATTTTCCCGAAGCACTGCAGCGTCTGGCAGAGCGGGCCGGGGTGGATCTCAAGCCGCCTACTCCAGAACAGCAGGCCCAGACCGAGGCGTACGATCACCTGCGCAATCTATTAGAAGAAGCGCTCACCTTCTACCGCCATCATCTTATGAATACACCCGCGGGCCAGCAAGCGCTGGCCTATTTAAAAGAAAAACGCAGCCTGAGCGAGGCAACTATTGAAGCATTTGGGCTGGGGTATGCTCCCCAATCCTGGGAGGCTGCCACCCATTACTTTAAGTCCAAAGGCTATCAGGAACAGGATCTGCTGGATGCAGGCTTGGTTTCAGAAAGAGATAGCGGAGGTGTTTACGATCGCTTCCGCCATCGGGTCATGTTTCCAATTCGCGATGAGCGCGGCCGGATGGCAGGCTTTGGGGCCAGAATTTTGAATCCGGAGGATGTCCCAAAGTTTTTGAATTCACCGCAGACGGCCTTGTTTGATAAGGGCCGCCTCTTGTATGGGATGGACCGAGCCCGAAAAGCCATTCGTATCCAGGACCAAGCCGTGATCGTAGAAGGCTATCTGGATGTCATTGCCCTGCACCAGGCTGGTTTTGAAAACGCAGTTTCGCCTATGGGCACTGCCCTTACCGAGCACCAGCTTTATCTTCTGAAACGCTTTACCCGCCGGATCGTGCTGGCCTTGGACCCGGATGCGGCTGGCGACAAAGCTACTTTGCGCGGGCTTCAGATCGCACGTGAAACCCTGGACCGAGAGCATGACCCAGTGTTTGACGCGCGTGGCTTACTCGGTTATGAGGCTCGCCTGCAAGCTGATATCCGGGTCACCACCCTACCAGACGGCCTGGACCCGGACGATGTCGTTAACCGGGATCCACAAGAATGGCAGCAAATCCTCGAGCACGCACGTCCAATCGTGATCCACGTCATGGAGACTCTCGCGATTGATCGCGACCTCAACGATCCGAAAGTGAAAACTGAACTAGCGGCGCAAGTCATGCCCTTGATCGAGGATGTGCCCAGTCCGATCGAACGCGACACCTATCGCCAGCGCCTGGCACGCCTGCTGAAGGTAGATGAGAATGTTTTGTTGATGGCGGTTGCGCCCAAAGCTCAACGCCCCCAACGGCCCATAAGGCGCTCTCTTCGTTATCAACCTCAACCCACTGTGATCCAGGCCTCCCCCACTCGGAGAAGCACGTATGCTCTGGAAGCGAACTGCTTGGGCGTTATCCTCCGCCGTCCGGATCTGGTTTATCGAGTTGACCGTGCCCTGCAAGCCGAAGGACTGGCTCGCCTTGCCTCAGAGGATTTCCAGCACGTGGACCACCAATCGATTTCCCGTTTGTTGTTAGAATCAGTGGATCAGGATATTGCAGAGCCGTTAAATTTTGTACTGAGCAGCCTTTCCCTGCCGATGATGGAGCTGGCTGACGATCTGCTGGCTCGCACCGCGGAACTGGATCCTAACGATGATAAAGTATTGGAAAATTTATTAAGAGACCTGATCGAACTTCGCGAGCGCAGCATTCACCAGAACATTGAATATCTGCGATTCATGATGCAGGAAGCCCAGGAACAAGGCGACCTTAAAGCCACACAGTATGGAGAAACTATGGTACAACATACCAAAGTGTTGGAAAGTCTTCAGCGTGCCCGCGGCCAATATACCAGTCGCAATGCCCTTCCTCATTAAGGCTTTGAGAGCTTGCTAAATGGATGCTTCACTCGACGCACAAGCATCAATACTTCACCAAAAGTTAGCAGATGATTCTGTGGAAAAAGAAATCATCCAGTCGTCCTCCAATGATCCGGAAGAGCTGGATGAAACGCTGTCCATGGAAGACGATGACATGGTTGAAGAACCCGACGATGTTGATCTAAACGCGGAAAAGGAAGAGTGGGAGAACAATGCCCAAGAGGAAAGTTTGGATTTCTTGAGTGACCCTAAGGTGGTGATGGAATTAAGCGATGATCCGGTACGCCTGTATCTGAAAGAGATCGGCAATATCGAACTTCTGGACCCGGATCGTGAGTTTTGGCTGGCTGGACGACTGGATGCTAGCCAGCGGGTAGATATGCTGACCCGCCAGCACCCGATTGCCAGGCGGGGCAGCTCGGCGGCTCGCAGTATCTACCGGGCCATGTTTGAAGACTTGACCACCTCCTGGGACCGTCTGGTTGAAGATACTCAGCGCATGGGGTATGCCTGCCCAGACCTTGACCTTATCCTGACGGAATCCCAGATGCTCCAGATCACTTGGGGTAGTGATATCCCATCTTACTTAAGAGCCTACCTGGATAATGGGCTTTGGGGTAGTGATTCCCTTTGGGATGGGGTAGCTCGCAACGCATTTTCAGTCTTCCTGTATTTATACATGCTTCCTCAGGAAGTGGTTGAACCACTCAGCAACTACATCTCTACCCGGAATAGCCTGCCGAGCGAACGTACATTTATGCGTTATCTGCCAGATGACGAAATTCTGCAGGCAGAATTGGAGCAGATTCGACTGCGCAGCGAAGAAGCCCACAACGCGATCATCCGGGCCAATTTGCGGTTAGTCGTGAGTGTAGCCAAACGCTATATTGGGCGAGGCAGCTCTTTCCTGGATTTGATCCAGGAGGGTAATCTTGGACTGCTGCGGGCAGTTTCAAAGTTTGATCCCACGCCGTGGATTTAAATTCAGCACCTACGCCACCTGGTGGATCCGCCAATCCATCAGTCGATCAATTGCCGATCAGGCTCGCACAATTCGCATTCCAGTGCATATCTTTGAATCGATCAACCGTCTGCTGCGGATTCAGCGCCGTTTGATCCAAAAGCTCGGACGAGAGCCCAATAGCGAAGACCTGGCTCTTGAGGCTGGTTATCTGGACCCCAAGGACATCCAGCTCATCCAACGTTCCCGCAGTGACGGAACACCTTTGCTGCCGGAAATTCGCAGGCGCTGGATGCGGGCCGCTGCAAAAGTCAACCGGATATTACGGGCTATGGAGGAACCCATGTCTCTCGAAAGCCCGGTCGGCAACGAGGATAACAGCCAGCTAGGGGACTTCATTGAAGATGAAGATGCACTTGAGCCTATGGACGCGGCGGCGCGTGAGATGCTGCGGGAATCGGTCAAGAACGCCCTGGCTGTGCTCTCTGAGAGGGAGCGTGAGGTGCTGGAGCTTCGTTTCGGTCTGGTGGACGGAAAAGATCATACTCTGGAAGAAGTGGGGCAGTATTTCAACGTGACCCGCGAAAGAATCCGCCAGATTGAAGCCAAAGCATTGAGAAAACTGCGCCATCCCACCCGCAGCAGGCATTTACGCGACTACCTTGGCTGAAAAAAACCGAAATTTTGGGAACTCTGAGACTTGTCAAAGACTTCCCTGAACAGCCAAAATTCGGCCTTTGTGAAATTTGACACCTGTGATCGCATATGATAAACTTGATTCTAGGCTGGATGTTTACCAATTTGGTAAGGAATTCGCCTGTGCGCATCAGGCGTTAAATTGAACGCAGCGGGTTGATTATTCATCAGCCCATCCGTTGCGCGTACGCTGGCTTATACCGAGCGGTGTGATAACGAGGGCTTGCGCATCAGGCTGGAGGATTGCTCTTCCCCTGAACTGCGTCACAACTGAATAGCTTGGTCGTCTTCTGAAAATCGTTTCGGCTTTTTAGTTGAACAGCATCTGTTGAGCTCATCGGGTCATAATGCTCAAGTGAGGCATAGGTGTTCCGGCAACATCGGTTTGTTATCAATCTCTAAACTGATCGAGGAGTTGCATGTTAACCGCTTACTTACCCATTGCAATCTTAGTTATCATAGCGGCTGGTTTGGCCGTCATCGTGATTGTCCTTGGAAATACCTTTGGACCGCGCCGGCCAACCGAGCGAAAATCAGCCCCGTACGAATCGGGTATGCGCCCGATTGGCCCCGGCACTCGCCGGCTGCCGGTCCGCTTTTACCTGGTTGCGGTTCTTTTTATCCTCTTTGATATCGAGGTAGTATTTTTCCTGCCATGGGCAGTGGTTTTCCGAGAACTTGGCCTGTTTGGGCTGATTGAGATGTTTATTTTTATTGTTGTTTTACTGGTTGGTTTTGCTTATGCGTGGAAGAAAGGAGCTCTGGAATGGGAGTAGAGCAAAAGCTTGGAGATATGGGTATTGTTACCCTGAAACTAGAGCAGGCAGTCAACTGGGCCCGAACAAATGCGATGTGGCCTATGCTTTTTGGATTGGCTTGCTGCGCGATCGAAATGATGTCTGCGCAAGCTTCTGACTATGATATGAGCCGTTTTGGAATGGAATTGATGCGCGCCAGCCCGCGCCAATCTGATTTGATGATTGTTGCTGGCCGGGTATCTCGTAAAATGGCGCCCGTATTGAGACGTTTGTACGATCAGATGCCAGACCCGAAGTGGGTATTATCAATGGGCGACTGTGCTTCCTGTGGGGGCGTATTCAATAATTACGCGATTGTCCAGGGTGTCGATGAAGTTGTACCGGTCGATGTTTACGTGGCGGGCTGCCCGCCGCGGCCGGAAGCATTAATCCATGGCATCCTGACCTTGCACGAAAAAGTCAAAGGCGAGACAATCAAGGATTGGGCATAAAGATGAGCGAACATCTACAATCAACTGTGGCGGCTCTTCAAGAACAGTTTGGGGGTCAGGCGCAGGAATTCCGTAGTGAGGTCACGGTTGTGTTGGCTGCAGAGCAGATTGTCCCTGCTTGCCGGGCGCTGCGAGAGGAATTCGATTTCGAACTTCTGGTTGAAGAGACTGCAGTGGATTATTGGCCTCAAGACGCGCCTCGGTTTCATGTGGTCTACCGGGTCAGATCCCTAAAGCACAATCTGATATTAGGACTGCGGGTGCCTCTCGACGGCCATGCGCCTTCGATGGCCTCGATCGAGCCCATTTACCACAATGCCAACTGGTTTGAACGTGAGCTGTGGGATATGTTTGGCATCCACTTTGATGGCCATCCGGATCTGCGCCGTGTCGTAATGCCGCACGATTGGGAAGGACATCCGCTGCGTAAGGATTACCCGCTAGGGTACGAGGAAGTGCAGTTCAGCTTCAATTTCAAAGAAATTGACGATCGTAAGCCGTATGCCAATGAATGAAGGATTAACCTGAAAAATCAGAGAATATTGGATGTTGGTGCTTGTCTAGAACGGCAGAGCAACTGCAAAATCACTTGTCGGGTAAGCTCGGAATGTAACACGATCCGCAGCGATAAAGCAATCAAGTAAGAGATTGAGAGTGCTATGACTCAAATGTCGAATATCAACCTAACCGACGCCCCTTTCGAGGAAATTAAGCATCTGATTTCAAACCGGGCAATTGAAGGGGAAACCGTCTTACTGAATATGGGGCCGCAGCATCCCAGTACGCATGGAGTTCTGCGGCTCTTGCTGGAACTGGATGGCGAAATCGTGATTAATTGTATTCCGGATGTCGGATTTCTTCATACCGGGATTGAAAAGAATATGGAAGCCAAGACTTATATGAAATCGATTGTGATGACTGATCGCATCGATTATCTCAATACGCTTGGTAATAACCTGGTTTACTGCATGGCGATAGAAAAACTGGCGGAGTTGGATGTTCCGCCCAGGGCCCAGGCGATCCGGGTGATTTTGACAGAGCTGGGACGGATTGCATCTCACCTGGTCTGGTTGGGCACACATGCTCTCGATCTGGCAGCGATGTCCGTCTTTCTATACTGCTTCCGTGAGCGCGAGAGGATTCTGGCTGTGAACGAGCTGGTTTCTGGTCAGCGCATGATGACCACTTATTTCCGTCCTGGTGGATTGTGGCGGGATGTGCCGGTGGAATTCGAAGCAGCCGTGCGCGAGATACTCGCCAAGTTCCCAGCCCGCATTGATGAATATGAAGCGCTGTTGACCAAAAACCCTCTGTTTATTGATCGCACCCGTAAGATTGGTGTCCTTTCCAGGGAAGATGCCTTGCAATACGGCGTCACCGGCCCAATGCTGCGCGCCTCGGGCGTGCCGCATGATCTGCGCAAGGCCCGGCCTTATTCTGGGTATGAGCAATATGATTTTGAAATCCCGGTAGATACTGCCGGCGATACCTACGCTCGTTATGTGGTGAGAGTGGAAGAGATGCGCCAATCACTACGGATTGTCCAACAGGCGCTGGATAAACTGCCTTATGGCTCGGTGCGCAGTAACAACCGCAAGTTTGTGCCTCCGCCGCGTTCGGAATTAGGCACCAGCATGGAAGCTGTTATCCATCACTTTAAACTTTGGACTGAGGGATTTGATCTGCCGAAAGGCGGCGTATACGCAGCAACCGAATCGCCGCGCGGTGAGCTGGCCGTTTATCTTGAAAGCGACGGCGGCCCGAAACCATTGCGGGTCCATTTCCGGACGCCATCCTTCACCAATATGCAAATCCTGCCTTTAATTGCTAAAGGCGTTCTGGTTGCCGATTTGGTCGCATTGATTGGCACGGTTGATATCGTTTTGGGAGACGTGGACCGGTGAACACCCTGGAACTTAAATACGCACAAGAAATCGAAAAAATTCTGGCCAAATATCCGCCCGACCAGAAGCGCTCGGCAGTTATGCCGTTGCTTTACCTGGCCCAACGCGAGGAAAATTACGTCAGCGAACAGGCGCTTAAGGAGATCGGGGAGATCCTGGAGATCGAATCGACAGAAGTCGCCTCGATTGTTGGTTTCTATACCTTGTACTACGATCAGCCAGGCGGTAAATTCCGCATCCAGGTTTGTACGGATATGCCCTGCGCCCTGCGCGGTTCTGAGCAGTTCATGCAGAAGCTTTGCGAGGCTCTGGACGTTCAACCGGGTGGAACCACTCCCGACGGCATGGTGACTGTTGAAGGTGTAATGTGCCTGGCGGCTTGTGATCGCGCCCCAATGTTTCAAGTACAGTCTGGGGAGGGGCTCAGCTATCATGAAAATCAAACCGTTGAGACTGCATTGGAGTTGATCGAGCAGCTGCGCAAGACTGCAAAACGGAGAAATGGCAATGAGTGAGGCCCACGTACTGCTCCGCCATCGTGATATTCCTGATCTGGATCAGCTAGAAGTCTACCGCCAGCAAGGCGGATTCGAATCCTGGCGGAAAGCGATCCAGTCGATAAAGCCGGAAGAAATTATTCAAATGGTGAAAGCCTCTGGCCTGCGTGGCCGGGGCGGCGCTGGCTTCCCCACAGGCTTAAAATGGTCGTTCATTGATAACAATAACTGGCCGCACTATGTGGTTGCGAATGCCGACGAATCAGAACCCGGCACTTTTAAAGATCGAGAAATTATGGAAGGCAACCCATTTCAATTCCTGGAGGGAGTTGCCATCTGTGCTTACGCTGTTCAGGCAAATGTGGCTTATATCTACCTGCGAGGCGAATTCTGGCAGATCGCTGCATCGTTGGACCAAAAGATCCAGGAGATGCACTCTGCCGGTTTACTGGGCGATCGGCTGTTCGGAACGGATTATTCTCTCAAGATCTACACACATCTGGGGGCTGGAGCTTATATCTGTGGGGAAGAGACCGCCATGCTCGAGTCAATGGAAGGCAAACTGGGCCAGCCGCGCCTGCGCCCCCCCTTCCCGCCCTCCTATGGGGTCTTTGGCAAGCCCACGATTGTCAATAATGTAGAAACTCTCGCTAATGTCCCCCCAATTGTGAGCCGCGGCGCAGATTGGTACCGAACTATGGGGACTGAAAAAAGCACCGGACCCAAGATTTTTTCGCTATCTGGCCGGATCAATAAACCCGGCAATTATGAGCTGCCCCTTGGAACCACTTTCCGGGAGTTGATTTTTGAGCACGGGGGTGGTATTCCGGATGGCAAGCAGATCAAGGCGATTATGGCAGCCGGTGCGTCCTCTTCTCTGATTATCGCCAACGACGAAGCCTTGGATACCCCAATGGATTATGAAAGCGTGCCAAATGTCGGGGCTCAACTTGGGTCAGCCTCGGTGATCATCATTGATGAGACGATCAGTATTGACTGGTTAATTAACAAAACGATGCACTTTTTCAAGCACGAATCGTGTGGAAAGTGCACCCCATGCCGGGAAGGCACCTATTGGATGTCTCATCTGACCGAGCGAATCCATGCCGGGGAAGCGGCCCAGGAAGACGTGAATTTACTTTACGATGTTGCCAGCCAGGTCAAAGGAAAATGCCTGTGTGCGCTGGGTGAATTCGCGATCGAAGCTGTCCTATCCGGCATCGAGCGATTCAGAGAAGACTTCGATGTTCGGGTAGCGCCGGGTCGGGATGAGCAGCTTGCTCAAGCGGAGGAGAACTAAGAGCCTATCCGAAAAGTAGTATATGCAGTTGTCGTGTGCGCAGCACGCAACAACCACACATACCTTCCGTCTTATCGGATAGATACTAAGTGGTTTTCTCGGCAAGTCACTTAATAAAAAAAGAGATTGTGGTGTTCGGTTTGGGCGGTGTAGCCGCCCAAACCGAACACCACATATCCTTCTTTTGTTTGCAAAGAATTTAGCGAGAGAAACACTAAGCTGAGGCTGTATGGAGTATCGCATGGCAAAGTTGGTATCACTGACAATCGACGGCATCCAGGTTGAAGTGCCAGAAGGCACTTTGATTGTGGATGCAGCCAAGAAAGCTGGGATCGATATCCCGGTATTTTGTTACCATCCCAAGATGGAACCAGTTGGCATGTGCCGGGTGTGTCTGGTAGAGATCGGGCGGCCCGCGATCGATCGCTCGACCGGCCAGATGATGAAAGAGGAAGACGGTTCGCTCAAGATCAGTTTTGGCCCTAAACTAGAGACTGCCTGTACGACCCAGGTTTCTGAAGGTATGGTCGTGTTGGGAGAGACGGAGAACGCCAAACTGGGGCGGGAAGATATTCTTGAATTCCTGCTCACCTCACACCCGCTTGACTGCCCGGTATGCGATAAAGGTGGTGAATGCCCGCTCCAAAATTTAACGATGGATTTTGGTCCAGGCGAATCGCGCTTCATTTACGGCGAGAAAATGCATCTTGCCAAACAGGTTCCATTGGGCGAGCTGATTTACCTGGATCGCGAACGCTGCATCCAGTGCGGCCGGTGTGTCCGTTTCCAGGATGTGATCGTAGACGATCCAGTGATCGGTTTCTACCAGCGCGGCCGCAAATTGGAGATTATTACGAATAGCGAGCCGGGCTTCGATTCACACTTTTCTGGGAATACAACCGATATTTGCCCGGTTGGGGCGCTTACAACCTCTGATTTTCGTTTCCAGGCACGACCCTGGGAGTTGAATGCGGCGGCATCCCTATGTACCCAGTGCCCGGTAGGGTGCAATACGACCCTTAACGTGCGTAGAGAGGCTAAATCTGGTGGCCGGGTGGTTGTCAAGCGCGTCATGCCTCGCCAGAATGAATCTGTTAATGAAATTTGGATTTGCGATAAAGGCCGGCTTGGCTACCATTACTCGGAGAGTCCCGAGCGGCTCGAACAACCGCTGGTGCGCAAGAATGGCGAGCTGACGCCTGCCTCCTGGGATGAAGCGCTGGACCTGGTGGCTGACCGCCTGAAAGGCGCCGGTGATGGACTGCTGACTTTGGCCAGCGGGCGGCTTTCGAATGAGGATTTGTTTAACTTAAAACAGCTCAATGATCAACTCGGTGGAACGGCTGCCCTGTATACCCACATGGCGGGCGGCGATTTAACTGCTCAGGTAGGTTTAGCTCCCGGCACAAATTTTTCCGATATGGGCGTTGAGACAGCGATCCTGGTTGTGGCCAGTGATATTCACCAGGAAGCTCCAATCTGGTGGCTGCGGATAAAGCAGGCTGCTGAACGAGGAGCTAAATTGATTGTTGCCAATCCTCGTCCCACTCGCCTGGATAAATGGGCCACTCATATAATACGTTATCCTTATGGAGCGGAAGCCGCCACCGTGCTGGCTATGCTGAATACGCTGTCGCCAAAACGACCTGACATTAAAGAGGCCGGTAAAGAACTTGTGCGCAGCCCCGAGGTTCAGGCAGCGGGTAAAGCTTTCGCTGAAGCGGAAAATGGGGTCGTAGTCTTTGGGAGTGAGGGAACCAGCCTGCCGATCACACAGGCATTGGCTCAGGCCTGCTCCAATTTGTTGGTCGCTACCAATCATGTGGGCAGGCCAAATAATGGGTTGTTGGGGGTCTGGCCGCGGGCCAACGATCAGGGAGCCTGGGATTTGGGTTTCCGTCCAGAGTTGGATTTGAGTTCGGCGCTGCAATCTGCCAGGGTTCTTTATGTGGTCGCGGCTGACCCGGCAGGCGACGACCCCGCCCTAATCGAAGCAATGCAGTCCGATTTTGTGGTGGTCCAAGAGTTATTCCTGACCAGTACTGCCAAATTGGCAGACGTGGTCTTGCCTGTGCAATCCTATACAGAACGGGAAGGCAGCCTGACTTCCGGGGAACGACGGGTGCAGCGGTATTATCCGGCTGTCCCAGAACGACCCGGCAGCCTGGCTGATTTCGCCGTCACTGGCCGAATCGCTCAGCGATTGGGTGTGGAATTGGAGAGCCGGATAGCTTCTAAAGTGATGCTCCAGCTCGCAGCGCAGGTGCCTGCATATGCGGGCCTAACTTACGGCCAACTGGCCCAGGTCGAAGAACAGTGGCCGATCGTTGGACGAGGTGATCTGTATTATGGCGGAACCACATATGAGAATAAACAGGGATTGGGCGTTCAACTGCCGCTGATGGGCCAGGCGGTACTGATCTGGCCAGAACTGCCTGAGGCGGTAAAACCGAAAGCTGGCCTGTTAGCTGTGCCGGTGACCCGTCTCTACGACCGGGGCCAGACCCTGATGCCTTCCCAACTGCTGCACCAACGTATCCCGGAACCCTATGTGGCTCTTAACCACCGGGATGCAGTTGATTTAAAGATCGAATCCAGCCAGAAGGTGCAGGTTATCTTTGCAGGTGCACCGGTTCTGGTTGACCTAAATTTGAGTGAGGGCGTGCCAGCTGGCACTGTGCTGGTGCCTCGCAGCTTGGGAATTCCGATCAACGGCCCCGCCGAGGTGAAAATTCGGGCTGCTGAACGGTTAGCAGCTTAAGCAACGGATAGACGAGGTTATCTATGGATGCTGCCTTAGTTTGGGAATGGATCATTAAATCCATTATCCTAATCGGTGTTTTGCTGACCGGGTTTGCGTACCTTACGTTTTACGAGCGTAAGGCGCTGGCCCGGATTCAGGTGCGGGTGGGCCCGAACCGGGCTGGCCCGGGCGGCTGGCTTCAGCCGATTGCAGATGCTATCAAGCTGATCTTCAAAGAGGAGCTGATCCCGGATAAAGCGGATAAAGTGATCTTTGTCCTGGCGCCTATTTTGACCGTCATACCGGCATTAACTATTCTGGCGGTGGTGCCGGTGGGAAGCAGCCTGAACCTGTTTGGGCGCATCATACCAATGCATATCACGGATATCAACGTCGGTGTCTTGTATATCATCTCGGTAACCTCGATTTCCATCTACGGGATCGTATTGGCGGGCTGGGCCTCGAACAATAAATATGCCATGATGGGCGGGCTGCGCTCCTCAGCCCAAATGATCAGTTATGAGCTGGCGCTTGGGCTGGCCTTTGTGGGTCCGATCATGCTGGCTGGTTCGATGAGCATTCTGGACATCGTTCAGAAGCAAGGCGAGATTGGCTGGTTTGTGATCTACCAGCCTTTGGGGTTTGTCATTTTTCTGATTGCAACCCTGGCGGAGGTCAACCGTTCTCCGTTCGATATGCCCGAGGCCGAGCAGGAGTTGACCGCTGGCTATCATGTGGAATATTCGGGTATGAAATTCGCGCTGTTCTTTATGGCGGAATATATCAAGATGATTGCCGTCAGCGTGATTGCAGCCAGCCTTTTCCTGGGTGGGTTTCGGGGCCCATGGATTGATGTCGCTCCCTGGCTGGGGCCGATCTGGTTGTTCCTCAAAGTATTCATCCTGCTATTTGGAATGATCTGGGTGCGGGCAACCTTGCCGCGCTTCCGTTATGACCGCCTGATGGCTTTTGGTTGGAAGATTATGCTGCCAGCGGCCCTCCTGAATGTGTTTTTAACAGGTGTTGTTATGGTATTGGTATTAGGGCCTAATCCATAGGATCTTTATTTTTCTGCTGAGATATTCTGGATGATTGGCCGATTTGTTCCGCTGGATGCGGGTTAGGACGTTGGTTATGATAATTACAGAACTTGCCCGTGGGTTGTTTACCACGCTTAAACAGATGGTGGATAAACCGGTCACGGTTCAGTATCCTGAGCAAAAGCGCCCGGTAGCGCAGCGGTTTAAAGGCCGCCACACACTCAAGCGCTATGAAAACGGATTGGAAAAGTGCATTGGCTGTTCGCTTTGCGCAGCGGCCTGCCCGGCGGATGCGATTTTCGTAGAAGCTTCTGAAAATACGGATGAAGTTCGCTTCTCGCCCGGCGAACGCTACGCCAGTACATATGAAATTAACATGATGCGCTGCATTTTTTGTGGTTATTGCGAAGACGCATGCCCAACCGAAGCGATTGTGTTGGGAGATAATTATGAGCTTTCCTTTACCGGCCGCAGGCAGTCCATATATACCAAAGAGATGCTAATTGAACCCGTCACTGAGATTGGTTCTCCTACGCCCCAAGCGGTGGAGCCCGGCATGTTTAATCGCTCGATCCCGGTGATGGCGGACCCTAAATGATAGAACTGGAACCAGAAACTAGCAAGTGAGCATTCGCTGATGATCCTAAACCTGATCTTATTCTTCTCCCTGGCCCTTGTGGCTGTTGCTTCTGCGTTGGGTATGCTGCTCAGTAAAAATGCGGTGTATTCGGCTCTGTTCTTAATCTTGAATTTTGCCACAGTGGCGGTTTTTTACCTGCTGCTGGATGCACCGTTCATCGCCATGTCTCAGGTTACAGTTTACGCAGGTGCGATCATGGTCCTCTTTCTGTTTGTGATCATGCTGCTGGGAGCAGAACAGCTCGGAGGCCAGCCTGTATCTCAATGGCAGCGGCCAACTGCCGTTCTGCTGGCGATAGTGCTCCTGGTTGAAGCTGCCTACCTTCTGTTTTTCCGCTCGGGAGCCTTGCCTCCGGCAGGTGAGGTTGAAGCAGCCTTTGGTTCCCCGCCAATGGTGGGCAGCGTGCTATTTAACCAATATCTGCTGCCGTTCGAAGTGACATCCATTCTACTGCTGGTGGCGATCGTTGGGGCGATTGTGCTGAGTAAACGCGATTGAGACCTGGGTTTTTATAACCTGGGCGGAGGAAGTTTATGGTACCCATACCTTATGTAATCGGGCTGTCAGCGGTTTTGTTCACGCTCGGGGCGTTGGGCGTGCTGATCCGGCGCAATGCCATTATCATCTTTATGTCCGTAGAGTTAATGCTGAATGCTGGTAATTTGGCATTTGTGGCGTTCGCGCGCCAGCACCAGGCCATCAGTGGCCAGATTTTCGTTTTCTTTGTTATGGCTGTGGCAGCCGCCGAAGTTGCCGTGGGGCTGGCATTGATCGTGGCAATTTTCAAGAACAAGCAGAGCATCAACGTGGACGAGGTGAGCAGCCTGAAGGGTTAAGGCTGTCGCGCTCAACTCACGGGAGACAACACCTATGTTTCTTAGCGAAGTAGCAAATAGTGGGCCTCAGTTTTTCTACCTGGCGCCATGGATTGTCTTTTTCCCGGTTATTGGGCTTTTGATCAATATGATCTTTGGCTCCCGATTTAACGAGAAGTTGATCGGAACCATTGGCAGCCTGGCTTCGGGATTGGCATTTGTGGTTTCTGTTCTGCTGGCAATTTCCTTGATTGGTCACCCAGAAGGCCAGGTAGTCACGGTTGTTGAATGGATCCATATCGGCATCTTACAGCTAGACTGGGCGTTCCAGGTGGATACGCTATCGGTGACCATGATGCTGGTGGTATCTGGAGTGGGCACCCTGATCCATATTTACTCGATTGGTTATATGCACGAAGATGTGCGCCATAATGGCGATCCGGGCCGCTATCGCCGATTTTTTGTCTTTATGAACTTGTTTATCGCGGCCATGATGATCCTGGTTGGGAGCGATAACTACCTGATGCTGTTTGTCGGCTGGGAAGGTGTTGGTCTGTGTTCTTACTTGCTGATTGGATTTTGGTACGACAAAGGTAAAGATGGCATCGGTAATGCGCTGGCAGCGAAAAAAGCTTTCATCACCAATCGGATTGGCGACTTCGGTTTTCTGCTCTCAGCCCTGACCATGTTCTGGGTATTCCGTTCTTTTAGTTTTCATACCGTGTTTGAGCGTGCAGAAGAAGTCGCCAGTGTGTTCCCTGCCGCAATCCTGGCGATCACCTTATTCATGTTGATCGGCGTGACCGGCAAATCCGCCCAACTGCCATTGTACGTCTGGCTGCCGGATGCGATGGCCGGCCCAACTCCGGTTTCAGCCCTGATCCATGCGGCCACTATGGTCACGGCAGGTGTGTATCTGATCGCCCGATCGGCCTCCCTGTATGTACTGGTCCCGACTGCCCAAACCACGGTGGCGGTTGTCGGTGGCTTGACAGCCCTGTTTGCCGCCACGATTGCGGTTGGCCAATTTGATATCAAGAAAGTACTGGCCTATTCCACCATCAGCCAGCTTGGATTTATGGTGGCGGCGGTTGGCATGGGTGCTTTCGTAGCTGGGATGTTTCATCTGGTGACCCACGCTTTCTTTAAAGCCCTGCTTTTCCTTTCTGCGGGATCGGTTATCCAGGGGATAGAGGCGGGACATCACCATGTGGAACACGATTCGAGACTGAAAAAGACCTTAAAGGGCCATGATTTTGATCCCCAAGATATGCGTAATATGGGCGGCTTGCGCAGCCGGATGAAGATCACGTATTGGGTGTATATGATTGGCGCGGTGGCACTTGCCGGTGTGCCACCCCTGGCCGGCTTCTGGTCTAAGGATGAAATCCTGGCCGAAGCGCTGGCGCTCAACCCGCTGGTTTACTGGCTGCTGACCATTGCAGCTTTCTTTACAGCTTTCTACATGGGGCGTCAGGTCCTGATGGTGTTCTTTGGGGAAGCCCGCTCGACGCCAGCGGAGTATGCCCGCGAAAATCCGCCCGTGATGACGGTACCGCTGTTGGTGCTGGCAGGATTGGCAGTGTTGGGGGGAGCACTCAACCTGCCCGGACTGCACAGTTTTACCACCTGGATTGAGCATACCCTTGAATTTGTTCATGAAGGGGAATTCAATCTCATAGTGGCAGCTCTTTCTACGGCCCTGGCTCTGGTGGCGATCCTGGCAGCCTGGTATATTTACAGCCTGCGTTATAAACAGATTTTGAAACTGCCGGCTGCCAAGCGCCCGGATGATCCACTGCGCCCGATGTTGGGCTTCATCTTTACAGGCATGGAGAACAAATGGTATGTGGACGAGATTTATGATGCTGTGGTTATCCGGCCTTATAAAAGTTTGGCCAGTTTCCTGGCCGATGTGATCGATTGGCGGTTCTGGCACGATTGGTTCCACGATAGCGTGATCGTTGGAGGCTACCGCCTGTTGGCCCGGTTCTTAAACGTGCGGATCGATCTGGGCGGGATTGACGCGGCCGCCAACGGTCTGGCAGCTGGGACACAGCGGCTGGCCGCCAGTATGCGGCGTTTGCAAACTGGGTATGTGCGCAACTATGCCCTATCGGTTTTCCTGGGCGTGGTGATTATTTTGGGTTATCTGATTTTGCGCTGATAGCAAGGTCTCTCAGCCTGCGATCCTTTCCGGGAGGGTTTTCTGGGGAGAGCAAAGCTTTGAGACGGACATTATTACGGACGAGGACGAACAATGAACTTTGTTTTCCATCCCCTTACGCTGGTCACCTTTTTCCCCCTGCTGGGGGTGCTGGTGCTCCTTTTCTTGAAAGCTGAGCAAAAGAATCTCGCTCGCTGGATTGCGTTGATCACCTCACTGATCACCTTTGGCATCTCAATCGCGGTGCTGGTGCAGTTCAATCCGGCTAATCCGGATCTGCAGCTGGTGATCGATTTGCCCTGGATCCAGGTGGCCAGCTGGAATATTGCCTATTCCATGGGCGTAGATGGCCTGAGCATTTTATTGCTGCTCTTGACCACTTTTCTAACGCCCCTGTCTATTCTGTCTACCTGGGCAGCTGTAGAAGATCGGGTGAAAGATTTCATGGTCTTCTTTCTTATGCTTGAAATTGGCATGATTGGGGTGTTCCTGGCCCAGGATTTATTCCTTTTCTATGTGTTCTGGGAATTTACGCTGGTGCCGATGTATTTCCTGATCGGTGTCTGGGGTGGCCCGCGCCGGATGTATGCAGCTGTGAAGTTCTTCCTTTATACGATGGCAGGCTCGATCTTGATGCTCCTGGCAATTTTGTGGCTGGGTATCACTCAAGGTACATTCTCGGTGCCTGATCTGGTGAATATGGGAGGGATTCCGGGCAATATCCAATTCTGGCTGTTCTTGGCATTTGCGGCTGCGTTTGCGATCAAAGTACCTATGTGGCCGCTGCACTCGTGGCTGCCAGATGCCCATGTTGAAGCGCCAACTGCCGGCTCCGTGATTCTGGCAGGCGTACTGCTAAAAATGGGTACTTATGGGTTCTTGCGCTTCAATATCCCCCTGTTTCCTCAGGCCGCGATCCAGCTGGCGCCCTGGATGGCGGGCCTGGCTGTGATCGGCATTCTTTATGGCGCAGCCGTCTCCTTTGCCCAACAAGACGCCAAGAAATTAGTTGCTTATTCGTCCGTCAGCCACCTGGGATTTGTCATGTTGGGGCTGTTTGCGCTCAATCCGCAGGGTATCCAGGGCGGTATTCTCCAAATGGTCAATCATGGCCTAAGCACGGGGGCATTGTTCTTGTTGGTGGGTGTGATTTATGAACGCCGCCATACTCGGGATATGGATGCCTTTGGTGGTTTGTGGAAAGTGATGCCGATTTATGGCGCTGTAACCCTGGTGGTGACTCTCTCGTCGATGGGCCTGCCGGGGTTGAACGGGTTTGTAGGAGAATTTGCCATATTGCTGGGCGCCTGGGGTGCTGGCGAAGCTGGCGGCTCTCTGCGGTCCTATCTGTTTGCCGGCTTCGCGGCGATCGGTGTGATCCTGGCGGCAGTTTATTTGCTGTTTATGTTCCAAAAGATGTTCCTGGGCCCGGTCGATAAAGAAGAGAACCGCAATCTGAAAGACCTGAACTGGCGAGAGATTGCCACCATTGTGCCATTGCTGGTCTTGATCTTCTGGATTGGCTTGTATCCAAAACCGTTCTTTGCATTGATCGCCCCAGCAGTGGACAAACTAGTGGCGGTTGTCCAGGCTGCGGCTGTGGCAATGCATTAATGAGCCGGGCCTGGTATGCACTTGCCTGTCGAACCCACCCGATCCCTGATGATACCCTGGTAGGGACGTTATGAATCCTTCTGATTTGCTTGCTATTCTTCCCCTGATTGTGCTGGCCGGCTGGGGCTGCGTGCTCCTGCTGGTGGATCTGTTCATCCCCAAGGGTCAAAAAGGTTGGACTGCCTTGTTGGCAGTCGCCGGCTTGTTGGCTGCACTGGTTCTGATCATTTTTCAGCGCAACCTTCCTGTGGCGGCATTCAACGGTATGGTCTCTGTTGATGGCTTCGCCGGATTCTTGATAGTTCTGGTGCTGGGAACTGGTCTGGTTGGGATTGCCCTGGCCTATGATTACCTCAAACGCACAGGCATTGAGCGTGGTGAATATTATTCACTGCTGCTCTTCTCCATTTGCGGCATGATGTTAATGTCGATAGCGGCCGACCTGATTGTGGTTTTCCTGGCTCTGGAGCTGCTGTCCATCCCGCTATACGTGCTGGCAGGATTTGCACATCCGCGCTTGAACTCGGAAGAAGCTTCGATGAAGTACTTCTTGCTGGGTGCATTTGCCAGCGGTTTTCTGGTTTATGGCATAGCTCTGATTTTTGGCGCAACCGGCAGCACCCTGCTATCGGAGATTGTTGCCTCCATCGAATCCACTGCAGCTAATTTGACTTTGTTGACAATTGGGGCGGCACTGGTTCTGGTCGGCTTGGGGTTCAAAGTGGCGGCAGTCCCTTTCCATATGTGGACCCCAGACGTCTATCAGGGCGCCCCAAGCCCGGTGACCGCCTTTATGTCCGTAGGCGCTAAAGCGGGCGGTTTCGCAGCTTTGATTCGGATCTTTGTCATCGCGTTTCCGGCATTGGCGGTGGACATGACGGCGGTTCTGTGGGGAGTTGCAGCCATAACCATGATTTTGGGTAATGTGGTCGCGATCGCCCAGACCAACATCAAACGGCTGCTGGCTTACTCAAGTATCGCTCATGCCGGTTATATTTTGATGGCGCTCGTTCCTTACGGCGATGGGGCAGTCTCCAACGATGCGGTGGCCTCGGGTTTGTTCTACTTAATGGCTTACGCGTTTACCAACTTTGCTGCCTGGGCGGTTGTGATCGCCCTGGAGCAAGCTGAAGAAAAGGGCCTGGCTCTAGATGATTATGCCGGACTGGGACGCAAATATCCGCTTCTGGCTGCAGCCATGGCGATTGCTATGCTATCTTTTACGGGCGTGCCCCCGACCCTGGGGTTTGTCGGCAAGTTTTATCTGTTCCGCACCGTCCTCGAGGGCGGATTTGTGGGTCTGGCAATCATCGGCGTCTTAACCTCACTCGTTTCTGCATACTACTATTTGCGCGTGATTGTCATCATGTATATGCAGGATGGAGAGCCCCAAGTGCGCAGCGAGCCGTGGTTGTATATCACCGCAGCGGTGTCTGCAGCGGCTGTGGTTGTGCTCAGCATCATCTCGCAGCCTTTGATCCAATGGGCGTCACAGGCTGTTTTGGTCCTCTTCTAAACTTTATCAGGCCTTCCTGCACGGAGCGCAGCTGCGGATGCTTGCTGGCTTCGCCAGGGCTAACGATAGATTGCCTCCCGCGGTATTTGCGGGAGGTTTTTAATATTCTGCGAATCGGGGATCAGTATCACCCTGTAGCTTTGAGGTCGAGTTATCCTGGACTCATGTGAAGCTTAGAAGGCTGGTGGGAAGGGCATTCCTCAGCCTTGGTTGGAACAGTCTTGAAATTGAGCAATCAACAACTCCATGCCGAAAACCAGAAATAGTGCTCCCCAAAACCCCAAAATTATTTAACTGAGTTGGACTACAATAAAGGTATGAGATCTCCTTTCCCCAGGAGCTGGGTAGGGTTGGTGTTACTTTTGGCCAGCCTGGTTGCCTGTAACCGGAACGGGCTGCCTGGAAGCACGTTCGAATCAGGTCCGGTCAACCCGCCAGCTATCGTGGTTTCTTCCATGCCAGATGGATCCTCAGGCAGCCCATTGGCCTCGGCAAGCTTGCGGCAATTGGCCGAGGTAAGAGGAATAGCGATTGGCGCGGCGGTCTCTGTCAACGCACTCCAGAATCCAGCATATTCCGAGCTGCTTGCACAAGAGTTCAACCTGGTTGTGCCCGAGGTTGCGATGACATTCCGGACAACCCAGCCAGAACGCGATCTTTATGATTTCAGCCAGGGGGATCAACTGGTGGCCTTCGCCAGGAAGCACAATATGGCTGTTCGTGGACATGTTCTGGTGTGGGATCACCAGCTCCCCGACTGGCTGGTTCAGGGGGAATTTACCCATACGGAGTGGCTGCAACTCTTAAAGGATCATATCCAGACCAAAGTCAGCCATTATCGGGGCCAGATCGTTGCCTGGGATGTGGTCAACGAGGCGATTGACGATGACGGCCTGCTGCGAGATACGATCTGGATGCAGCATATCGGCCCGGAATATATAGCCCTGGCCTTTCGTTGGGCTCGGGAAGCTGATCCGGAGGTTTTGCTATTTTATAACGATCATTTGGGGGAGGGCCTCAACCGGAAATCTCAAGCGATCTATGCGTTAGTCAGTGGACTACTGCAAGCGGGTGTGCCAATTAATGGGGTAGGGATGCAGATGCACACCTGGCTGGAAGGCCCTCCCGAGCCAGCAGATCTGGCTGCCAATATGCAGCGGCTGGCAGACCTGGGATTGCTGGTCCAGATCACGGAAATGGATGTGCGCACTCAGTATCATTCCATCAGTGATGAGGAAAAACTCTTGCTGCAGGCCGAAATGTACCGCCGGGTGATCGAGACCTGCCTGGCAGCCGGCAACTGTAATGCCTTTATCACCTGGGGAGTGAGCGATCGATACTCCTGGATACCTGGCTATACCGGCAGCCCGGATATGCCACTGCTTTTTGATCTGGAAGGCAGGCCGAAGCCGGCTTATGAAGCTGTCCGCCAGGTGTTGTTGGAACGCTGATGTCTGTCGCAAGGGCGATGAAAATGCGGCCGATCACCTCGGCCGCCTCTTATATGCCATAAAAACCGAACGACGCCCGGTGTTATGGGCGTCGTTCCATCATGGGGGCGGCGGTTTTCCCAGGTCAGGCGGGGATAGTTTCACCATATAGTTTGCGATGCACGACACTCAGAGCGCGCACCTGCTCGGCGGCGTGGTAAGACGAGCGCACCAGTGGGCCGCTTTCGACCCATTGGAACCCAATTTCAAGCCCGAAGTGCTTGATCTCTTCAAATTCTTCCAAAGTATAGTAACGGGCGATCGGGAGGTGTTTTTTGCTTGGCTGGAGATACTGGCCTACGGTCAGGATATCTACACCCCAGCTGCGTTGGTCGCGCATCACGGTTTTGATTTCCTCCAGCGTTTCCCCCAGCCCAACCATAATGCCAGACTTGGTCAAAACTTCGGGGTCCAGCTTTTTGGCAGAGGCGAGGGTGGCAGCAGCCCATTCATAGTTGTCCTGGGGTTGGACGGATTTGAACAGGCGCGGCACCGTCTCGACATTGTGATTTAGAATTTCGGGACGAGCATCCATAACGATTTTTAGTGCCTCAAGCGAACCTTTGAAATCGGGTATCAGCACTTCAATCGAACAGCCTGGATGCAGCTGGCGGATACGTTTGATTACCATCGCAAAGACCGGCGCGCCGCCGTCTTTGCGGTCATCACGGTTAACGCTGGTGATCACCGCGTGCTTAAGATTCATCGATTTAACAGCCTGAGCTACTCGTTCCGGTTCCAGCCAATCCAGGGGAGAGGGCTGGCCGCGCTTGATGTCACAAAATCCGCATGTGCGGGTGCAAACATCACCTAACATCAAAAATGTAGCTGTTCCAGCTCCCCAGCATTCGCCCATATTGGGGCACATGGCTTCTTCGCAGACGGTGTGCAAAGCCTTGCTGCGCATCAGTCCCTGAAGCCATTCATAAGTTTCACCAGAAGGCGCGCGCACTTTAATCCATTCCGGCCGTCGTTTTGGGGTTGTATCGATCTCTTCAGGTTTAATTCGATCGCGGGTAGGTGTAAACGGCATAAAATCTCCTGTCGAATGCCTCAATGTACCAGTAAATTCATCAGATGTATTGTACCCCTTTTAGACAAGGTTTGCCAGTTGACGGGATCATTCGGAATCTCTGCGAGTATGTCCCAGATTTTTGGGGTTTCTATCGGCGGCGTGTGCTCCAGGAGGTGATGCTGGGAATCACGTTTGCCGTTTTAGGATTTGGACTTGATGCATTCTTGGTTGATAATGCTCGTCCGGTCCATCATCCGATTTGCTGCGAGACGCCTATGGATTACAGCGCGGCAGAATACGAGCAAGTACTGGTCGCAGCCAGGGATAGGGTCGCCCTAAATTCAAGAAATTTGACAGATATCATCACGTCACTGCAAGCGGGCTAGTAGCCGTTTGTATTGGCCCGATCCGGCATAGCGGCGGATGGCATTGATGCGCTTGATGAGCATCGGATGGCTGGCAAAGGCCTCGTTAAGGTTGCCCCACAGGGTATCGTCTTCGGCATCAATCTGGCGGTAGGCTTGCTCCTGTACTGCCCGACTGCTGGCGGCGGGTCCGGCGGTTGGCCCTGCGACCAGCTTGATTAGAGCCGAGATGGCCTTGTCCGGTTTGCCGCAGGCCAGCAGACCAGCCCGATCGGCGGAATGTTCGCAAGCTCGGTTCCAGCTTAGAAAAGCCATTGCCAACAGTGCGCTGGCAGCTGACGGACTGGGGATGCCTGCCATACCACCGACTAGCGAGTTTAAATAGGTGTGTCCCAGGGAAATGTGACCGAGTTCGTGCCCGATTACAAACCGGAGCTCATCGGCGTCCATGATTTTGAGCAGCGCTGAATAGACGACAATAACCTTGGGAGTAGCCAGCCCAAAAGTATAGGCATTCAATTCTCTGCTGGGGGTCACGAATGCCTCCACTGGCTCGACCCGCAGCCGGCTGCGGCAGCTTTCCAGCAAACCGCTCAGCTCAGGGGCTTGCTGGGGTGTTATGTGGTAGGCTTGCCGGACCAGCGCCTGGTGGTGAGAGCGGCTGGATGAATATGCCAGAGCTACCGTCAGGGCGATAATGAGCAGGCTGGTGCAAACCGTGGCGGTAGCTGTTAGGGCAATCACAGCGGCGACCAACACCAGGGTCAGGCCCAGGATCAACTGCTCGTTGGGATAGCGATAAGATGTCATGAATGGCTCCGGTCACACACCCGCTGCGGCATCTACAAATTATCGGCCCGCTGCACCCACAGCCGCAGGCCTTCGACCTGCACAACTTTAACCCGTTCTCCCACCCTGATCGGTAAAGTTTCAGCTTGGGCCTCTCCCGTCCACTGTTCGCCTGCCAGCTGGATGATGCCGCGCGGGTTCAACTCGGAACTAACTGTGCCGATTTTTCCAAGCAGGGATTCCTGCCCCATTCTTATTGGTTCGAGCTGAGCGCGCAAGGCAAAAATCAGGATAGTAAAAAATACCAGCCCGGTAAAAACTGAGCTAAATATGACCAGCGGCACCGAAACGCGCTGGAAACTGGGTACACTGGGGGAATTAAACAGCACCAAGGCACCCACAATCAGCGAACTGACCCCGGCTACAGTCAGTGCGCCATGGGTTGGCGCTTTGATATCCAGAATGAATAAAATAAAGGCTGTTACCAGGAAAATGATCCCAAACCAGTTGACTGGCAGCACGCCCAGGCCGTAACTGGCTAATGACAGGCAGACCACCCCGATGAAGCCCGCAACCCAGCCGCCAGGGCTGGAAATCTCAATCAGGATTGCCTGTACGCCGATCGCGATCAGCAGAAAAACGATGTTCGGGTTGGTCAGCACCGCCAGCAAGCGCTCGATGAAGGATATTTGCAGTACCTGGATGTCGGCTTCCCGGGTTTGCAGGACCTGCTCGCCTGCTTGGGTGGTGACGGAGAAACCGTCCAGCTGCGCCAGCAGATCGGTCAGGTCGCGGGCGATAAAGTCAACCACCCCAGCTTCCAGGGCTTCGTTGGCAGAGATCGCTCGGGCAGTGTCGATCATTTGTTGGGCCAGCTCGACGGCTGTTTGTCCGCGCCGGTCGGCCAGGCTGCGCACGGTGGCTTTCAGGATCTCAGTTTGTTTAGCTTGCATGGTTTCGCCCAGATCCTCACCTTCCGAGCCGACCGGGCTGGCGGCTCCGATCGCGGTCTCTGGGGCCATGGCGGCGGCGTGCCCGGCCAGGGTGATGACCGCCCCGGCACTGCCAGCCATGGAGCCGGGCGGCGAAACATAGATTACCACCGGCACTGAACTGCTGCGGATGTCCTGAACCATGCGGTTCATCAGGTCGATGCTTCCGCCGGGAGTGTTCATCTCAAAGATCAAAGCCTCTGCGCCTTGGTTTTCAGCAGTCTGGATACCCCGGACCAGGTACTCAGCCATGGCGGGCGTGATGGGGCCAGCGGCGCTCAGCACCAGGATCTGGCCAGGGCTGTCCTGGGCGGCAGCCGGAGCGCCGAATAGCAGTGTCATGACGAACAACAGCTGCCAGAGGCGATTCCAGATTCTACGTTTCATCTTTTGCTCCAAATCATCTTGCCAGGATAATGGAATAGGGGGTGCAACACTCTCAACTGTAAGTGTTTCTATTATAGCTGGTTTCATTTAATTTCTGCGACTCCACTGCTCTTCGGGCGTATTTTAGTTGGGGGGCAACCTTACCAGGTTTCCATAATCTGGAGGAGAAAGGCCTTTCCTCCTAAAATGAAATGCTCCCCTGATCTACAGGGGAGCCGGGTCCAGCACGTTTCGGTGACAAACTAGGAGCTTGATCAAGCCATTAATGCCAGATAAAGCGTGCGGAGGCTCAGCGCAATGATTAGAGCACCTACCAGGAGCATTAGCCGGCGAACAGGTAAATTTTTGGTGACCATAGCTGCCAGCGGGGCTGCCACCGCGCCGCCAACCAATAGACCCAGGATGATCTTCCAGTAGTCACCAAACTGAAGCGAAAAAACAAATACGACTGACTGCGCAAAAGTGATGAAAAACTCGGAGAAATTAACCGAACCGATCGTCAGGCGCGGATTGTTACCCCTGGCTACCAGTGTGCTGGTTACTATGGGCCCCCAGCCACCACCGCCAATTGCATCGAAAAAGCCGCCTGCCACGCCAAGCCCGCTAATATGGCTGACCACTTTCTTTTCTGAGTGATTGTTTCTTAAACCTTTGATGATGATGCTCACAGCCCATGATCAGCAAATATATGGCAATAAAGGGTTTGAGTACATCGCCGGGCAAGTTGGTCAGGATATATGCGCCCACAACTGCTCCCAAGGCTCCAGGAAGCAGTAATTTTTTAATCAGATCAGTGTCCAGATTGCCCAATCGCCAGTGAGAGAAGCCTGAAATGGCTGTTGTCACTACCTCCGCCATGTGCACGCTGGCGCTGGCTGCGGCGGGAGGCACGCCAATCCCAAGTAGAAAAGAGTTTGAGCTGACACCGTAGGCCATGCCCAATGCCCCGTCAATCAGTTGAGCAATAAAGCCAACCAGGATAAAGATAAAGATATTTAATTCAGCGTCCATGGTGTCTCCTGTTTATCAAGCGAAAAGATTATTATGTCTAGTGGAATAGTATACTTTTGACCAAAAAAAATTGATCAATCCTGCATACCTGAGCCTTCTTCAAAATAATCGTCAAGCTGTACTGGTCCCTTCCCCTTTATCTGGGTTATTCAGCCAAGTGTTTGCCAGGTCCACCCGTGCTGCTACATCTGCCAGGCTGGTGTTTTCCAGGATATTGGCGATGGCGTTGCGGACATCGAGCATCACCAGGCGCAGACCGCAGGTGGCCTCGTCCGGGCAGCCGCAGGGCTCATAGGACATCTGGCTCACGCAGCGGATAGGCGCCAACGGCCCATCCAGCACCCGCACAATCTGGCCCAGGTTGATTTCGCTGGCTGGTTTGGCGAGATAGTAGCCGCCGCCCACGCCCATCTTGCTGTGCAGCAAGCCCGCGTTCTTGAGGCTGAGCAGGATCTGCTCCAGAAATTTGGAGGGGATATGCTCGCGCTCAGCAATCTCTTTGATCTGGATCAGGCCCGATTCAGTCTCCCAGGTCGCCAGGTCGATCATGGCCCGCAGGCCGTATTCACCGCGTTTGGATAGTCGCATGGTTTAGTATTTATCCGAATGTTGAGCGAGGGTGTGGTTGTTGGCGCGTGCGCGCACGCGCCAACAACCACAATAACCATTTTCGGGATAGGTATATTATTAAGTGTGAACCGTAAAGTCTATATATTCTATAGAAGTTGATGTGTCTTAAGCTTACTATGGTTGGTGTCCGCTGTCAAGCAAATCGTTGTTAGCCTCCTGCCTCGAATTTCAGGCTCAGGGCGGGCCATTCGTCGCTCTGGTCGGCCTGCTCGGGCCAGTTTTCCTTGCCGCTCCAGGATTCGATCTCAAAGGCGTACACCGCGGTGCGGGCCAACTCTGCATCGGTGATCGGCCGGTACTCGCTGCCTGGCTGCATGCGCGGGAAATACCGGGCGATCAGCCCGTACAGCGCCCGGCGTGATTCCTCGGGGTCGTGCAGCAGGCGGATGGTCCCAAAGGCTATCACCGAGGCGTACTGGACTGAGAATTCCAGGGCCACGTTGGAAGGCAGCAGCTTTCCGGACCGGCTGGCCTCGAAGCAGGCGCGCGGGTGGCGCTCGACGTTGGCGCGCAGCCTTCCGGCGACGTTGGAGTGGAAGTACAGGCATTGGCGCTGCGGGTCGTACCAGAAGGAGGTGGGCGTGATGAAGGGCTGGTCGTCCCAGCGGGTGGCGATATGCCCGACCTGGGCGGAGGCGAGGAACTCACGGATCCAGGCATCGTCGCGGGCGTGATCTTTGCGGCGCAGGGCGTTCGGCGGGCTGGCTTCCAGGCTGTAATCTTTAGGCATCCGTGCGGCTCCTTTGGATGGGTGGATTGGGTAGATTATATGGCACTTAAACCCGGCTTGACCAGAAACCGCCCACAAGGTAAAATCGGGTCTGCAAATCGAAAACGAACTGCGGGCGTAGTTCAGCGGTAGAACGGCAGCCTTCCAAGCTGCATACACGGGTTCGATTCCCGTCGCCCGCTCTGGCTAAACTTCTCCCCTCATTGTGAGGGGAGTTTTATTTATTCGGAATTGAGTTTTAGTGCGGGGATTTCTGCTTTGTTCGACGCGAACGTCCACTGATGTGGCGGTCGTATAATGCCCTTCTCAATTGTTGGGGCGTTTATGTTGAGCGGGTAAACTTGCCAATGGTAATCGTAAGCGTACGACCAATCTGACTGATAAACACCGACATCGACAAAGTAACTGCCGCTAGTTAAGTCGAGACGTTCAAGTTCAAGCCCGACCTGCCCTTGCCCATGGATCATCGGCAAGAGAAGTCCAGCATTCTGTGTGCTGGTATCGTAACAAACCAAACCGTCCGCCCGGGTAATTGTGACGCCGAAAATTGGGTCTTGGATTTCGTTAGGAGCTGAATACGTTATTTGTATATGCAGCTGCTCCCCGCTGTTGAGGCTGCTCACTGGTAAACCATTGGAATCCAGCAGGTGTACAGCCGTAATCTCCATTTCAAGTGAGCCAAACCGGTTCTTTCTTAGAAGGAGTTTGCTCCCCTCGGGAAGCTTGCGCGGAGTGATGTAATCGGGAGTGCGCTGAGCCGTCTCGGCATAGAGCGAGCGGATGTAGATTCCGGTTACTATCTCAGCAGGACCATAGGCTGCTAAACTTCCAGCCTGCAACCACACAGCTTCATCGCACATCTTGCCAACCAGGGTAATATCATGGGATACCAGCAAGATTGCACAGCCTCGATTTTTTTGGCTGATTATACTTTCGAGACATTTTTGCTGAAAGGCCGTATCGCCTACGGCCAATACTTCGTCTATCAGCAGGATATCGGGATCGGTATGGATGGCGGTAGAGAATGCTAGCCGCATCTGCATGCCAGTGCTAAAGGTTCGCAATGGGCTGTCGATAAAGTTTTCCAATTCTGCAAACGCAACAATGCTGTTAAAACGCTGCCAAATCTCCCGACGGCTGAGCCCAGAGATAACTCCGTTGATAAAAACATTTTCTCTCCCGGTCAAATCCGGGTGAAAACCTGCTCCCAGGTCGATCAGCGCTCCCAACCGACCGTTAGTATGGCAGAACCCGCTGGTGGGGTGCCCAACCTTACCTATCAAACGTAGCAGTGTGGATTTCCCGGCCCCGTTACGACCTATGACCCCAGTCATTATCCCTGGTGCAACCTGAAAATTGATATCCTTAAGTGCCCAAAATTCGCGGGATGTTCGTAAGCCCCGAAAACCCCGGATGATTGCTTCTTGCAGGGTCACAGGCCGGTCGGGATGAGGCAAGTTGAAGCGTTTGCTTACTCCCTGAACGCTTATGGCAGCCTTCATTTATAGTTCCTCAGCGAATCGATGGCTTGCACGAACGAACATCTGGTAACCAAACCATAACAGGATGACTGAGCCCAGACTGAGCAAGAGCAAGGGTAGCAATGCCGGCGCTTTTCCCTCCAAAAGGATCGTACGGTAAGCCTGGATCAATGGTGTCAGGGGGTTGAGATTGTATAACAGCCGGACCCGGACAGGGATGCTATCAACAGCGTACAGGATAGGAGTTAAATAAAAACCTAACATTAGGAAGAGCCCTAACAGATATTGTGTATCGCGGAATGTGACATGGATTGTAGAGACTATATAAGCCAGTCCCAAGCTAAACAGAAACTGGAGCATGATTACCAACGGCAGCGTCAATAATGCGACCGTAAGATGGATGCTGCTGCCCAGTATAAACAGCAACAAGACAGGGATTGCCAGGCAGAAATGAATGAAATGAGTCCCTATGGTTACCATTGGCAATATCGCTGTAGGGAAGCCAGGCCGGCGTACCAGTTCCCGGTTGCCAACAATGGCATCTGTGGCTGCCAGCAGCGAGGTTTGAAACCAATTCCATACCAACAGGCCGGTAAAGAGAAAAACAGTGTAGTTAGGAATATTTAGCGGCAAAATGATACGGAAAACAAAACTGAATACCGCCAATTGGGCGAGCGGGTTTATTAGCGACCAGGCTATCCCTAACAGCGAGCGTTTATACTTTAATTTGAACTCCCGGGCCACAAGTTCGAAAATCAGGTCATAGATATATCTTGGGTGAACTACTGGCTTAAATCGTTTGTCAATTTGCATCATTCATCCTGATTGGCCGCATCGGTCCCCAGACAATATGAGTAAAGAAGTGGCTGAGAGCTTATGGATAATGTCTAATAGTCGCCGAATAGCGAGCCGATGAATTATTCATTGGCGGAAATCAGGAGGGAGGAGATACCCGGATTGTCGAGTCCTCTGCTGTCCACCAACGCACGCAACAGTGGGGCTATCTGGTCTTCAAAGCAAATGGCTTCTAAATGGTTTCCGCACAGGTTTTCTTTGCCTGGTTGAGGTAGCACCAAGCCTGCTTCCTGTTCGAAATACCACAATCGAATTCCTGCTGGTCTTTGGCTATCAAGCACGCGTTTGGCTTCTGGCAAACCCCTATCCAGGTAAAGATCGATTGTCTTACCCTGCCAGGCATCCATGGTATCGGCGAGAAAAGCTTTTTGGGCGTTTAAAGATTTAAGCTCTCCCGCTACACCTTGCCAGTATGCATAGGCCATCATCCCATAGAGCAACCGCTGCCAGAGTCTTAACCAACGGGCGCGTTCAAGCCAGTCCAGCCATAAAAGCATCCATCGTCTCATGTGGACCTCCAAAGGAGGCGCTTTAAATGCCAATATCTTAAAAATACGTGAAGGTAGGCGTCCATATAAATCTAGGCGTGCCATAAGCATGGATGAACGCAAGGCGGGATACAGCCATCCTAACATAACATCTGCTTTACCCTCAGCTTGCTTGCGGGTCAGGGCACGCCACACGTCGGTGTGCTCGTGGTGAAAACCACCGGCTGACATTGCAAAGATGAATTTTGTGCCCGCCAGCAGCAGCCGCATACCGAGCTCATAATCCTCATGGCAGGCAAAAGCCGGATCGAACTTGCCAACCTGGGCAAACAGGCCGGCTTCAAGTGAAAAGTTGCCACTCAATATATCGCTGTAAGCAAAGCGATACCCAGGCTGGTTCATGCGTGCGAACATTGCATGCCACCATCCTGCCAATTCGGCTCGGAAATAGCCGTACTGATTGGAGAGTAGTGGCGGGCAGTAACCGATAACGACTAAATTGCCTTGTGTTTTGTGAGCCTCGAGATGGGCGGCGACGAACTGAGGCTGAACCTCGATGTCGTCATCTAAAAATATCAAAATCGCCCCTCGGGCGCGGTTAGCTCCCAGGTTGCGGGCGGCTGAGGGCCCCGATTGAGGTTGACGCAGTAATCGCAGGGAAAACGGGGCTTGGAAAGCAAGAACCGCTTCCACTGTATCGTCTGTACACCCATCATCAACTACGATCACTTCAAAAGCCGCGACGGAGATGCTCTGGGCGTTCAGAGCACGTAAAGTGTTTAGCAGTGTGGAGCTGCGATTATGAGTTGGAATAATGACGCTGGCTTGCAGCAGCGGACCAATCATAGAGTTGACCATTGGTTTTCCAAACAGCTAATTGTTTTTGGGAGGCACGATAAGCTGCCGGACCAGCCAAGCAGCCCTTGAGCTCTGCTAGCAGCAGGTCGAGTGGAAAGCTGCCAGGCCGATGCAGCAAGGTTCGTATCAATCTAGGAATTTGATCGTATAATGCCCATTCGGTTGCATGAATTAATACAGTCCATTCCCTGTTCTGCAAAAGATTGTGCGCCCAGAAAGCATACGTTCCGACGCCGTAGCCATAAATCGCACTGCGGACTTTCTCTTGAGTACGGCGATGTCTGTGCCAGCAAATTGCTTCTGGTTCGTACACGATTCTATTACCGGAAGCAAGAATGCGGGAAAACATCTCCGTATCCCCGCCAGATTGGGTGGGCGTGCCAGCATCCAAAACCTCTGCGAAGGGGCCGATTTCTGTGAAAATACTCCGCAGTAAGGCCATATTCACTCCAGCACCGGCATGGCCTGCGGCCAAAGGGTGTAGATTGTCTTTGTCAAAAATCCGGCGCACAAAACCCCGATTAAAGGTGCTGTGCTGCTCAAACCACTGTTGAGCGGAAGTATCAAGCTCGGCTGGCAAGGTCAGACCTGTGACACACATCGCGCCCGGTTCTTGGAGGCTGGCTGCGAGCGCTCGCAGCCAGCCCGGATCGGGAGTAGCATCGTCATCGATGAAAGCCACAATCGGGTGGACAGCCTCGTGCAATGCCCGGTTGCGCGCCCGATTCAGTCCGGGGAGCTCCTCGCGCAGGTAACGCACCTGGGGAAAATCGGAAACAATGGCTCTGGTGGCCTCGGATTGTGAACAACTATCTACAACGATAACTTCCTGTCCGTCATCTGGCAGTCGTTTAAGGGCTTCCAGGCAGCGGCGCAAATCATCCGGTCGGTCGCGCGTGCAGATTGCCACAGTGGCAGGCAGAGGAGCGGCAGTGGTTGGGCGACGCTCCCAGCCCAACCGCCATTGTGCCCAACGCTGCCAGAAAGACCAATCTGCATTTTCCAGTATCGCACTTCTGAGGCTCTCAATTGGAATAACCCCGCCTTGCTCGACGGCTACACTGTGAAAGCCAACCGGGATGTGATTTATGCGGACAAGCAACCTGGCACTGGAGTACGATTCCAGACCTGTGATTTGCTCGGGGAGCTGGTCAAAATCGACATCCAGCACGGCTTGAGCCCCGGAGATCACATCCTTAGGCTTTATTGGGGTGAAAGAATCCAATGAATACCACCATCGAAAAAGCAAGTTCAATTGTAAAAATCCCTGAATGCTTGCAAACAGCAGCAAGATGGAGATAGAATGTTTCTCCCACAGGACTGTGTATACGGCACCCATAGAGAGTAGGAGCACAGCTAAAATTTGGGGCAACAACCACCACAGGCTTAACTGCCCACTGCTTGTTTTGGGGGTGGGTCGAAATTTTATGGGAAGCCGTAAGACCGCCATGCCCCATGCCAAGGTGTAAATCGGCCAGGTGGCATAAACCAGGGCAACTGCTCGAAATAGTGATGTTTGTCCGACGGCCTGTCCGCGGTAGTGCCGCATAGCTAAGAAACGAATGACCACATCAGCAATAGCCAGAGGTGCAATACGGATCAGGTATTCGTGAAAAGCGATCTGAAGTGCTGGCTTTCCAAATATCAGGATCAATATTGTAGCCAGCAGGTGTGCACTGACTACTGGACCGATCCAATATTTAGTCAAACGTACTATGTAGGAAATTCGCTGACCCCAACTGAGGCGTCGAAATAGCCGCGGATAGGTTGTTATAAGCAATTCGAATACACCGCGTGCCCATTTTAATTGCTGAATAAACCAGGCGCTAATACTGGGCGGCGCCAACCCAGGGGCGAGGGGTTGGGCTACATACGCGCTTTTCCAACCGGCTGCATGAAGGGCAATCGATGTAGCCAAATCCTCTGCCAAACCGGGTTGGTATCCGCCAATCGACGCCAGGGCTGTACGCCGAATCAGGGCGTTGCTGCCCATCAGTGTAGCCCCACCGAGTCCATCCGCTCCTAAAGAAGTGGGATTGTAGAATTCCAGGCTGGTTTCCACTGCCGCCTTTGCAATCCAACTTTCTTGCGGGTTTTTAAAAGTTAGCATAGCCTGGACAAAGCCGACCTGTGGATCAGTGAAATGCCACAGGCAATGGATAAGGAATTCTGGACGCGGCACATGATCGAGATCAAAAATGACAATGATATCCCCCGAAGTTTTCTCGAGGGCATAATTAATATTTCCAGCCTTAGCGTTATGATGATCGCTTCGCGATAGATATCCGGCTCCCAACTCCTGTGCTAAAGCGCGTAATATGCTTTTGGAACCATCATCCAATAGCCATGTCCGGTGTTCCCCGTACATTGAGCAGGCTGCGGAAAGAGTGCGTTTGACCATGTCATAGGGTTCGTCGTAGGCTGTTACAAATACATCAATAGATAAACCCTCAGGCCAGGTTTTTATTTCATGAGTGCGGTGAGCAAACAGATATAAAATCCAGTTGGCTACCATCTGCGTGCTGGCGTAAGCAATCGCAAAGATGAAAAAGATTAAAAAAAGCGGCTGTGTTAGTCGATCATCCTTGAACCACCAGCTGAAGTAGTTGACTAGCGCAATCATTCCAATAGCAATATGAAAATGCAATAGTCGCCTGAATGGCAGCACGGGACGCTTGGGCTTCCTCAGTTTCTCGGTCTGGTCGGCTTGTTTTGTCTCGATGTGGGCTTTCATTGAGAGATGCCTTCCGATACCTGGTCGGAGTGCCCAACGTCATAGCGATAGACGCGCATCTTAAACGTACGGGCATTCACATTAACATCAAATACAGCATAAAGTTGGGCGTTAGCCTCGATCCAGCTTAACTTATCAGGCCAGCGCTCCTGTACAGTCATATCCTCGACAAACCAGATTCGTTTTGCATTTGCCGTCTGCTGCAGATTCCAGTTTGCCAATATAACGGTCTCATAGGGTAAATAAAAGTCCCCAAGCAGTTGGTCAGATGAGACGACGATATCGCCGGTTTCCAAGTGATCGTTGACATACTCAAAAGCGGACTTCCAATCGGCGCGATTACCATTCTGATATTGATAGTAAAGCAAATCATCGCTCAATGAGGAGCCTAATACAATCAACAAGGCCGCGCTTCCGAGTAGAACGCTGCGAGGCGCCAGGTCTTCGAAGATTTTAATGGCGGTCAATGCAGCCAGGAAAATCCAACTGAATAGAGTCATAAAGATGTAGCGGTTGGCTGTGTAATGGAAACTGGCAATTCCCATCAGTAAAAATAAAGGCAACAACGCGCTGACAGCCATCATCAATACCATTCGATTTTTCTCAGGCAAGAAATATAAAGCTCCCAGGCAGGCTATCATGATAGTGGGCAGGCCAGTATAATATATTGTTCCAGAGAGCAACCAGAATGGGGTGTTGTTTACGCGGCTAAAAGCTGAAAGCCAGGCTCCCAGATTATTTAAGTATGGCCAGGCGAAACTCAATCCCAGGATGGCACCTGGGATGATGAAAAGCCAGATTTTCTGCCAGCGGATTCCGGGTGAGTCCCGATGTAAGAAGTACAACAACAGGATATAGACGAATACAACCGGGGCGATAAATAAAGTCACCAAGCTTTCCCGAGCAGCGAGGCCGAATAATATCAGTGAGCCTGCCAGGTAAGTTTGGCGGTTCTCTTCAACACCGATAAAAAATATGAGCAGGCCGAGGTTGTAAAGTAGAAATAAGAGCGAATAAAAGCGAGCATTTTGTGACCAATAGAGATGCCAGGGCGAGACTGCCAGCATGGCAGAGGCAGTTAAGGCTACCCAGGGACCGCCAAGCTTCTTGCACGGAAAATATAGAGCAGGGATAGTCAGCGTGCCGATCGCGGCAGGCACCAGGCGAGCACTCCACTCGCTGGTGCCCAGCCAGGTTGTAGCCGCCCGAATTAAGTTAATCGCCAAAGATTGCCTGAAAATGCTGAAATTGAAGCCATCTTCCAGGCGGGAGATGGAAAATATTTCATCACTCCAAAAACTCCACATGCCCAATTTATAGAAACGGAGCACTGAAGCGATCACTAAGATGGCCCCCAGAATTGTGAGCTGTAAAAGAGATTGGTTTTTCCCCGGTTTGAACAGGGAAAGTGCCGGGCGAGTTAAAGATTTGATCACCAGATGTCAATCTCCAGTAAGCTTTTCAAAACAATTACCCTAAATTGTATACGCTTTAATGTATCAGATATCTATTTACCATTAAATGTTTATTGTGAACATCCTGCCGCCTACGGGCGCAATTGCTTATTATTTTATCGACAATCGAGTTTACGTCAATGATGTAAAAGTACTTGCGCACCCCGGTCCTGAAGTTTGAGTCTTCTGTATGGTATGCGTGAACTTCGACTGCATTGAGAAATAATTGATCTCTCGTCTCAATGTTCAGGTGCGGAAGGAAAAAACGCGTCATCCTGACCGAAATTATGTTATACTTTTGGCGCTTGAATATCGAAGGGGCCCGTAGCTCAGCGGCAGAGCGGACGGCTTAAGGCAGGGCGTGACCCTGCAACGGGCTGCCTGGGGAGCAATCTCCAGGTGACTCCTGCCAAATTCGGGGAAGCCTACGTCGCAAGATAAGGTAATCCCGAGCCAAGCCCCGGCGCTCAGGCGCCCGGGGAAGGTGTAGAGACTAGACGGCAGGCGCCCCTCCGGGGCGAAGGGATAGTCCAGCCCACAAACCCGCGCGGGGCAGCGAAAGCTGCAGTGGGATGCATAACCGTTTGGTCGCAGGTTCGAACCCTGCCGGGCCCACCTGAAACTCCGCTTTGGCGGAGTTTTTCTTTAACTCATTCAACGGTCCAGATGGGGGTTATGGATCTCGGCGTGGCATTTGGCGCAGAGCAAAACGCATTTTTGGATCTCAGCCCGCACGGAATGGTACGTGCGGTTCGGTAGCGAGCGCATATCGAGTTTGAAATCCTTACCACCGGGTTGAGTGTGGTGAAAAACCAGCACCGCCAGGTTATTGTTGTAGCCGCAGATCGAACAGCAGCCGCCTGCTTCAGCAATGAGCTCCTGCTTGCGTGCCAAGCCGCGCCGTTTTTGGGTCTTTTAGCTTTGTAGATCTTTATCCTTGCAGTTGCGCGAGCAGTATTTCTTTTGACGCCCAGAGATTGCTTCCCGCAGATAAGGTAGAAAGAGGTAGTTTTGGTCACTGTTAGCCCTTGCTTATAAATCGGTATACTAAGAAGTGAGCCTCGGCGATCCGGATAAAAACGGCAGCGGACGGACGCTGTAGACTGAGAAATGGACGGCACGAAAACGGCTTTTCAGAAAACGGCTTTTCATCTTGCCCCAGGCCAATTAAAGCTGTAATATAGAAAGAGACAAGAAAAAGAATCTGTCCATCGTCTCTACCGTTATAATACCGGTATATCCGGATTACACAAGGGTGATCCCCGACCTGGCCCAGCCCTAAAAAAAGGATGATAGCAATACGATGACCACCCTCTTCACCATTGAGCTAACAATCAATATGCCCGACACCGGCCGGCATGCTCGGCAATTGCTCAACTTGTACTTTGAAGACATGCCTGCCGATATCAACGAGACAGCTTACAATCTGTGCGATGCCAACGAAACTACACAGGCACGGAAGTTTGCTAAACTGACAATGAAGCGCGCCGACGCATGGTCCAGCCAGGAGGGCAGCTTGAAGATTTTTGCGCTCCTGGCTGTCTCCGGCGAAGACTCCACCTTCATAAAGCAGGTTATCTCCAAATACATGGACGGCTTTCCAGACTACCTGAAGAAGGCAAGTGGCGGGTATTTTGCCCCCGGCGGCTTCCCGCCCGACATCTCTTTACAGCCAACGGATTGGAACATGGAGTTGAGCCATTAACTCCGAGGTTAACAGCCTGTCCGGTTGATTCAGGCTGTCAAAAGAAATCCCAGTGGTAATATTTCTTAAAAAGTCGCCCATCAACGGCATCGGCGTTTTCGCGGCAGTTGATTTCCCTAAGGGCGCGCCAATTCTGAGGATTGATGATTCTCGCCTGGTCACATCTGATCACCCCCTGCTTTTGAGTGAGGGCGAGTACGAAGACCACTGCGATTATTTGGCCGGCGGCATAATCGTGCTGATGAAATCCCCAGAAAGGCATATCAACCATAGTTGTGCCCCAAACGCTTTCGTAAAAACCATCCTGGGAACTCGATATGTATTTGCACTTTCGGATATTGCCACCGGGGAAGAAATAACCTATGATTACTGCATCAATGGCTTTGGAAGCACCCTTTGGGATTGTAGCTGTGGCCGTCGGCGCTGCAGGCGCGTGATCCATTCTGATTTCTTTCACTTGCCTCAGGAGTTGCAGATCGAATATTTGCCCCTGCTCGACTTCTGGTACCTTGATGAATTCAAGGCCAAAGTGGAGCAGCTTCTGAAATCACTTAATATCCCGCCAACATAAAAGTATATGGGATCCCAAATGCCCAAGGTTGGATTAAGAGCCTATCCGAAAAGTGGTAGATGTGGTTGTTGTTGCGTGCACAGCACGCAACAACAACCACATATCTTCCGACTTTTAGGATCGATAGTTATAGACTGGCGCCGGTGAGGAGGGCGAAACTTATGGCAAAGAAGAATTTAGGCAATTTCTCGATCATTGCAATAGTCGCTCTCAACCTGGTTTTTTGGCTGGTCTTCCCGCCGGCAAACGACGGGCGCCCGGCCTTTGTGAATCGCTATATCGGCGAGATGTTCAGCACCAGCGGCATGCTTCTGATGGCCTGCGGGATCATCCTCTCCACCCGTGCCCGCCTGCTGGAGCCTTTCTTTGGCGGGCTCGACAAAATGTACCTGACACATAAGAATGTAGCCATCTACGCCCTGCTCCTGATCCTGGCCCATTTTTTCATCATGTCGACCAATCCGGAGGTGCAAACCAACATCACCATAGGCAAGCTGGCGCTGATCGGGCTGCTGCTCTCGGCAGGCCTGGCCCTTGCGCCCCGCTTCCCATTTTGGGGGCGCATGATCCGCCTGCCATATCACGTCTGGCGCCAGATCCACCGTGTCACAGGCCTGTTTTTCCTGCTGGGCATCTACCACTTTATCGGCATGGATATTCCGCTCATCAAAAATACACCCGTGATACGAGCGTACGTAATCCCTATTTTGTTCTTTGGAGCGGGTGTGTACGTTTACAAAGAGCTGCTCCAGAGCCACGTGAAGAGGACCTTCCGCTACAAGGTCGCGCAGGTTGAGCAGCTGCATGGCTCGGTGGTCGAAGTATCCTTGCTGCCTGAGCAGCGCAGGATGCCCTTCCTTGCCGGGCAGTTCCTGTTCATCGGCTTTCCCGCTGAAAAAAGCCTCAAGGAGATGCATCCGTTTACCATCAGCAGCTCTCCGGATATGGAACAGCTCAAGCTGACGATCAAATCTTCGGGCGATTTTACTCATGACCTGCACAGAAGCCTCCAGGCAGGCGCGATAGCCAGGATCGACGGCAGCTACGGCAAGTTCGATTACAAGACCGGCGGGAGGCAGCAGGTCTGGATCGCGGGCGGGATTGGCGTGACTCCTTTTTTGAGCTGGGTGCGCGATTTCGGCGCCAACCTGGATTTCGAAATTGATTTTTTCTACAGCGTCCGATCTCCGGATGAGGCCTTGTTCCTGGGCGAGTTCCAGGCGGCTGATGCACAGCACCCAGGCTTTCACTTTCACCCGGTTATTTCCACCCAGGATGGGCGTCTGGATGCGACGAAAATTGAGGCAGCCAGTGGATCCGTAGCGGGCAAGGACGTCTATATTTGCGGCCCTGTCGCCCTGACCGAAGCGATGATGAGCCAGCTCACCTCCATTAGGGTGCGACAAGCCAATATCCATTTTGAAGAATTTAATTTCCGCTAAACCTGGTTCCTGCCTGTATCCACGCTGGGGGCGATACGTTGTGATGATGGGTGCGCTGGGTTCGAGCGCCCTCAGATCCATTTGAGAGTACTTTAGGCCACCTCCTTTCTATCCCATTTGTTATGTTCTTAGATTGTCAATATACTATTCTGATAGGCCCACTATGGTTTAAGTGTGGTATTTTAGGCGTTAAGTCAATCGGTGTGCAACTCTCTAATCTACTCGCTTCGGACACCTTGCCAAAAGAATTCTATTGAGGCCAAACGATCATGGAATTGCTTGCGAATCCACTTTCACTGCCAATCAGGTTAGGCCGCCAGCTCAAATCAATTGTGTTAGCTATTGGACACTGTGAATGGACCGAAGAAAAACTGCAAACGACCTCCAAGGGCCGTCTTCGCCTCAAGCTGTTTCTGGTGAGCTTTTTGATTTTGTTTTTTGAACTGGGGTGTATTCGCTGGGTGCCTGCCCACGTGCGATACCTGAGCTATTTCATGAATTTTGTACTGCTGGCGGTATTTCTAGGGATGGGGGTGGGTATCCTGGCTGGCCAGCGCCTCAAGCTTTGGCTGCCGCCATTCCCGTTGATGTGGTTTCTGCTGACCTTACTTGTAGCAGGCAACAGTTTCGAGCTTAAAATTCCATCCACTCAGGTGCTTTATTACGGTTCATCAGAAGGGGTTATCAAGGTCGGACAATTTATCGTTCTGCCGCTGATTTTTACGGTTGTGGCGGTCACGATCATGCCGCTGGGCCGCTCTCTGGGTCGCTTGTTGACCAGCCTCCCACGGCTGCAAGCTTATCTGTTCGATATTTTGGGGAGCTTGACGGGTATCGCCGCTTTTTTTGTAATGTCATATTTTTCTCTATCGCCGCTGGTCTGGTTTGGGTTAGCTGCCTTGATCTACTTATTGTTGCAATCGCCAAAAGAATTCGCCATCAACGCTCCGCTGCTGTTAGGCACACTGTATGTGGTCAATCTTATGGGTCTAAACAGCCAGTGGTCTCCCTATTATAAAATCCAAACCTATCCCAACCAGCATGGCGGCTACGTGATCAATGTGAATAATACTGGCCATCAGGAAACCATGCCGCTTGAAAACAAGGAGAATTTTTATTTCCGAGTATACGATCTGTTCCCTGAAGGTCAATTTGAACAGGTGCTCATCTTAGGCGCAGGCACTGGTTCTGACGCCAGTATTGCGTTGGCGGAAGGGGCGCAGAGGGTTGATGCAGTTGAGATTGATCCTCTGATCTACCAATTGGGCCGGACGCTTAACCCAGACCGCCCATACGATGATCCCCGCGTCAATGTGGTCATTGACGATGGGCGTTCTTTTCTTGAGAAGTCCAGTGATCGCTATGATCTGATCGTTTATGCTTTACCCGATTCGCTCACACTGACCTCCAGCTTCGCCAATTTGCGCCTGGAGAGCTACTTACTCACAGTAGAGGCGTTGCAAGCGGCGCGCGATCGCCTGGCACAGGATGGGGTACTGGTCCTTTATAACTATTACCGTGAGGAATGGCTGATTCACAAGCTGGCTGGCATGATGGAGACTGTTTTTGACGAGTCGCCTCACGTGACAACCTATGGCGCCTGGGGTAAGGCGGCAGTCTTGATCGGCGCCAGTGATCTAAGCAGGATTAATCCGAGTCTTGATTCGCCGTACCAGTCTATGGCGGATACGGGTATGGAAGTTGCCAGTCGAGGTTACCATCTGCCTGTTCTTGGAACCGGACGTCTATCGATGGGCCAGCCATTTGCGCAAGCAGTTGATGATTGGCCATTTATTTACCTCCCGCAGCGCCGTTTACCCGCGATATATATCTATGCTGGCTTGATCGTACTATTGGTTTCCGCCATCTTGCTGTTTTTAATCCAGCGAGGCAAGAAAACAGTGCGGATGGACTGGCACTTTTTCTTCCTGGGTGTGGCTTTTATGCTGCTCGAGACCCGCAGCATAGTGACATTTGCCCTGCTGTTTGGCAGTACCTGGGTAGTCAACTCGCTAGTCTTCTTCGCAGTTCTGTTTAGTGTCTTTCTGGCTATTGTGCTAAATATGCGCTATCGAGTAAACCGTCCATGGATACTCTATACAGCGTTGGTTGTCACTATATTGTTGAACTACCTGGTGCCCTTACGGCAATTCTTGAGCATTGAAAACTTGCCATTAAGATACATCCTTGTCAGCCTGATGGCCTTTGTGCCCATTTTTCTGGCCAATGTGGTTTTCAGCCATTCTTTTAAGGATAGCGAGGCGGCTGACAATGCTTTCGCCTCAAACTTACTCGGGGCTATGATGGGAGGACTCCTGGAGTATCTGGCTCTGCAGACTGGCTATGCTGCTCTGTTGCTAATCGCCTTGGCAGCATACCTGTTGGCTTTTGCCGCGCTGCGAAATTTCAGATCCCTGCGGCTCTCACTGCGCCTCTAGGGCAAGCTGCAAATTCGTAACTGCTTGTTCGCAAGTTCGTAACCTGCCGAGCCAATTGATTTTCTAAACTGGTCAGGCTCATTGGCTGAGGGGGCTAGAGGTAACTATGTTGGAGATCCCGAATTCTGAGAGTGAGCAAAAAGATTCTCAAAGAGCGATCATGGACATAGTCCACCCGGAGGAATGAAATCTCGCCTTACTTTCAAGGCAGCCCTATATAAATTAGGCGCTGGGTGAAAATCGATGATAGAACCACCTGATAAAACATATAAATCCGACAACTATAACCAAAAGCTATTCATCGTCTGGATAATCCTGCTAACAGCTTGGGTGATAATGACCTTCGTGCCTCCAGTTTTGAATGGCAGAACAGGGCGACTGCTCTCTGACCCTTACGATCGGGGCACTTATTTCCAAAGGGGGATATGGTTGATTGAAGGGACTCCTATGATCAGCGAGTACCCTCAGATACCGACATTGCTGTTTGGCGTCAATCATCTGGTAACGGCGTGGATTCCTGCAAATATGCAGGTTGCAGTATATAGTGCATTGTTTTCACTTGAAATGTTCTTGGTTGTATTTATATTTTTTAAAGTTTTATTAGAGATATTACCACCCGGCCTGAGTAATTACGCCTTTCTGCTGCTGTTACCTCCAACTTTGTATTTCACATATAACCGTTTTGATATTCTGCCAGCCTTTTTATGCTTAATAGCCTATAGTGCTGCAGCCAGGAGACGCTGGATACTGGCTGCTATTATTCTGGCATTGGCCACATTCACAAAGTGGTATCCTATCTTGCTGTTCCCAGGCTTTTTTATATATGCAACCAAACTCGAATCAAAGTTTCAATGGAAAATGATTATAGGTTTCATTCTGACAAGTGTGGTGATCGTGCTATTATCTTACTTGCAGGGTGGTCTTAACTCTCTCCTGGCGCCATATCAATTTCATCTGGCCCGGGACATGGAATATATCGCCCTACCAGTATTATTGGAAAACCTCGCCAGGGGCTTAACGGGTACGCAGATAAACCTACCCTATTTCTTCCTGCTCTTTTTTGTCATACAAGTGTCTGGCCCAATCCTGGTTCTTTTTATTAAACTCGATTCCTTAGATGCACTGGTTCATTATTGTATTGTTGTGACCGGTCTGTTTGTGCTTTTCTCAAGAATCTGGTCGCCACAATGGTTTTTGTGGTTATTACCTTTCTTGATCATTTCGGCAAAAGACATCAAAACTGCTGGGCTGATCACTGCATATAACATTGTCACTTATCTTAGTTTCCCAGTTATTTTTGATTATTATGGGAGTTCCAGCTTTCAATTACAAATGGCAGGTCTCTTGACATATTTGATTCTGTTTACACTCATCCTTCTCTCGTTGAAGAATATAAAACTTTCCAGATCTTCAGGAATTTCCGGGGTGGATCTATGATCATAATAAATAATAGAGAGACCCGGATGAACTGGATGGCGGCAGTCACGAGACCTTAGAACCACGGCCGGAATTTCAGCATGTGCAGATGTGGTGGGGAGAGTTTTAGACATTGGTCCAAAACTCTCCCCACCATAAATTGTATGAATGGAAATCGATAATATTCATGTATACTATCCAATAGATATTGCCCGAATCACATCCCGCAACTTTCCTGACCAACAGGGACCTGGTATTCGGTTTTTCTTGTTCTTCATGCGCTCACTCTCCGTTCGTAATTTTAACCATCCTGAGCTGGAGGTGAAATCGTCGGTGCAGCCAAACCCCATTCTTAAGAAACTCGGTTTTACACAGCAGGACCGGCTGGCAATCATCCACGCCGATGACCTGGGCATGTGTCACGCCTCCCTTGTGGCAGGGGCAGAGCTGTTTGAGTACGGCCTGGTCTCATCCGGAGCAGTTATGGTGCCTTGCCCATGGTTCCCAGCCGTGGCTGATTATGCCCGTAGCCACCCGAAAGCTGACCTGGGCATCCACCTGACCCTGAATAGTGAGTGGCAGAACTACCGCTGGGGGCCGCTGTCCAGTCGCGACCCACAATCCGGCTTGCTGGATGAGCAAGGCTATTTCCATCGCCAGGCGCACCAAACCCAGGAGCTGGCCGACCCTCAGGCCGTTCAGATTGAAATGGCGGCCCAAATGGAGCGTGCCCTGGCAGCCGGCATCCGCCCAACGCACGCTGATACCCATATGGGCACAGTTGCTCATCCCAAGTTTATGCTGGGGTACATTCAGCTGGCCCTACAATATGGGGTGCCCGCGATGATGTTGCGGCTGGATGAAGAGTGGCTGGCGGGCCATAAACCGCAGCCACGCTGGGGCAGCCTTGGATGAGACGGCAATTGCTGCCGCGGTTCAGATGGTCCACCAGCTGGAGGAGATGGGGGTGCCCCTGCTGGATCGAATCGCTGATCTGCCTCTAGATGCAGACCCTGATAGCCGCCTGGCTCAGGCAAGGCAGGCGCTGGCAGAATTGCCGCCTGGGGTGACCCATTTCATCATCCACCCAGCGCAAGATACCCCCGAGCTGCGGGCCATTACCCCCGACTGGGCCTGCCGGGTAGCGGATTATGCTACCTTCTTGAGCGCGGAAATGGCCCGGGCAATCCACCAGAGCGGGGTGCAGGTGCTCGGTTATCGCGCGTTGCAAGACCTGATGCCTGGCAGGTAAGCCCGACCGGAGTACAGCTGTTCAATCTTTGCTGATTAATTGCAATTTGCTAACCTATGTACATGGAGGTTGTCATGGCAGTTCAGGCTCCTGGCACTGGCCCGATCAAGCTGTCATTTGGCACAAAAGTTGTCTGGGGGGTGGCAGCCTTAGGGACTTCGACGATCTCGGGCACGTTCGGGGCGCTCCAGCCGATTTTTTACCAGGATTATCTGGGCCTGGAAGCGCGCTGGATCGGTATCGCAGCCACGATTTATGCCATCTGGAACGCCGTAAACGATCCCCTGTTTGGCTATCTCACCGACAGTACGCGCTCTAAGCGAGGTCGGCGCATCCCCTACATGCGTTTCACAGCGCCTTTTCTGGCTCTGACATTCATCCTTGTCTGGTTTGCACCGCCGCAAGCCAGCCAGCAGGCGTTGTTCTGGTGGATGCTGGTCAGCATGCTGCTGTACGACACAGCTTATACGATCATCGGCCTGGTGTATTCTGCCCTGCTGCCGGAATTAAGCGAGTCGGATGCCGAACGGAATGGGTTGCAAATCTCGTCATCCCTGTTTGGACTGCTGGGCACTTTGCTCGGCTTCTTAATCCCTGACCTGGTCCGCCCTAAGGCAGCCGGGACCTCGCTGCTACCGCTGCAAACAGCCATGATAGTGGTGGCCATCGCCTGCGCATTGCTGATCATCGTCACGACTCTGAAAGTTAAGGAACGGCCCGAATTTACTCAGGTGGATAAGCCGATTAAGCTAGGCGAGGCCCTGCGACTGACGTTTTCAAGCAAATCTTTCCTGATCCTGGTATCGGCCAATTTTATGTCAATCCTGATGCAGGCCTTACTGCTTGGCTCCATTTTTTACCTGGCAGACTATGTGCTCAAGGTTAGCAATGTGATGCTGGTGCTGGCGGCCTTGTTTATCCCGCTGATTATCGGGGTGCCGCTCACTACCCTGATCAGGGCTCGATTGGGGGTGGTGCGCGCCCAGCAGGTCCTTCTGGTGATTGCTGGAATTGGGCTGACCGCGATTACGTTCGTACCTAACTCTTTGATTCTCGCCTGCATTGCTCTGGCAGGATTTGGGCTTTCTGGTCCGCAGACCCTGAGCAACGTGTTGTTCGCTCAGGTCGCGGATGAGGATGAGCTGCGTTCCGGTGTGCGGCGTGAAGGGGCATTCTTTGGGGTCAATGCCCTGATCACCAAGCCAGCCCAATCCGTTGCGCTGGTATTGATTGCCCAGCTTTTGCTGGCATCGGATTTCGTGACCCGCGAATCTAATCTGGGCGTGATCTTCCTGGACCAACCTGCCAGTGCGATCCTGGGGATCAAATCACTTGTGGGCCTGATCCCGGGAATCGCTATGTTGTTGGGTGCTCTGATCCTGACCCGGTATCCCTTAAAGGGTGAATACCTTGAAAAAGTCCAAACTCAGGTTTTAGAGATGCATGCTCGCAAGCGCGCCCAGCTCGACCAATCCAGATGACAATCGTTTTTGGTGGGTTAATTATTTGAGTGTACGCGCACATAATTAACCCCCAAATCTATGATTAAACCTAAAGAGATTGTTAGCAAGTTCTCCGTTCAAAAATAAGGTTTATCAACTATAATTTATTAAGTGATTGTGGTTGTCAAAAGCTATGAGCCTTGCAAGCGGTTTATCGCTTCTGGCCTGACTTTGTAGTGAAGTTTTAAGCTAGCTCTTCACCTGGTAGGGAGGTGAAACCTTGGATCGGCGCCAGGTTTTGATCATTGAAGATGACAAGGAAACGGCTGATCTTTTCAGCACGGTCCTTAGTATGGTTGGCTATCAATGCGAGATAGCACTGACGGCCCGTACGGCGCTGTCGCGCATAGCCGCGACCGTGCCAGATTTGATTTTGCTGGATATGCACCTGGGGATTGAAATCGGTGGGGAAGACATCCTCTACCAGATCCGCTCAAATTCGCGCTTCGATAATACCCGGGTGATTGTGGTTACCGCCCATTCCAGTAATGCCGATATCGTCAGCGAATTATCGGATCTGGTGCTGTTAAAACCGGTGGATGTTAATCAACTCCAAACCCTGGCGGCGCGGATTGGCTCGTCGGACTCTGGCGTTCGTCCGATTCCTTTTCGCGATCCGATCACACGGCTATTTAACGAGGCGTTTTATGATACCCGGCTGGAGCTGGCCTACGAGCGTGCCCGCCGGCGAGCGGACTTTTTATATGCCTCCCTGGTTTTACAGTTACAGCTGCGCGAGTACGAAGAACAAGAACTGGATCCAGTGGTTTCGTCCAGTATATTGCAACAGGCATCCGATCGACTGCGCTCTTCCTTGCGGCCTATGGATACCATTGCCCGATTTTCTGGCTGGAAATTCGCCACATTGCATGAAGAGTTAAGGGACACCCAAGATGCGCAGGTGATTATTACCCGCATTTTGGGCCGATTGCTTGAGCCCTATCGCGTGGGCGAAGATGAATACCGGGTGGAGGTTTTCTTTGGGGTTGGTTTGAACAACCCGCGCTATAAACTAGCCAGGGACGTGCTCTCTGCAGCTGAACGTTCTTTGGGTGAAGCTCTCGAGCGTGAGGTCAAACACACCGGGACGGAATAACTCGATCCAGATGGATCAATATATCGAATGGGAAGCCTGCCTATGCCAGTGCATACGGTTGCTTCCCATTTTGACTATTTGCCACCGGGGGGAAATGCAAAATTGGTGGAAGCAGCACGCATTCTGCGCCGGCGCACGATGAACCCCTCGGTAGTATAGAGCAGTAAGGCCAGCCAAATAATGCCGAATCCGATCCATTGGACCTGAGTGAAAGGCTCTTTGTAGAGCAGCACGCCCAGCAAAAACTGGCAGGTTGGGGCAATATACTGCAGCAGCCCGAGCAGAGAAAGGGGAATACTGCGGGCGGCGCTCGAGAACATCAGCAGGGGTGTGGTGGTAAATAAGCCCGCCAGGACAAGCAGCAGGTTGTTTAACGGTCCCACGTGCCCAAAAGCGCCATAGCCCTGGAACTCGACGTAGAGCAAGTAGCCAACTGCCGGCAAAAACAGAATGCCCGTTTCCAGAGTCAAGCCATACAGCGAACCCAGTGGCGATATTTTCTTCATTAGGCCGTATAAACCAAAAGAGAATGCCAGCACAAGTGCGATCCAGGGTGGCGCGCCCAGTTGAACGGTCAGATAAAGCACACCAACAGCCGCCAGGCCGATCGGCAGCCACTGCGTGGCCCGCAGTCTTTCTTTCAAGATGACCACACCCAATGCAACACTTACCAGGGGATTGATAAAGTAGCCCAGGCTGGTTTCCACAACATATCCGGCATTCACACCCCAAACATAGGTAAGCCAGTTGATTGCCAGCAAACAAGCTGCAATGATATAAGTCACCAGCATTTTAGGCCCGCGAATGGCAGATCGCAGGCCGTGCCATTGGCCCCTGACAACGATCAGAAACAGCAGCAAAATAAACGACCAGGCAATGCGATGAAACAAGATCTGTGCCGCCGGGACGACCTGGATCGTTTTAAAGTAAATTGGAAAAAAGCCCCAAATCAAATAGGCCGAAATTCCGAAGAGCACGCCTTTGTTGGTCAAAAATATCCTCCGGTTCGATCTGGATTCCATCCAATATCAGGGGGTACGCTGGGAGCAAGTAGTCTGGCGAACAGGCGCAATGATACCAGATATGGCGCTGCCTGGCTGGACCTGAACTGGGAGCAAAAAAAAGTTTCTGCAATGGAATAAAGTTAAAGTGTAGTTAAGATTATTGCAAGTAGTGACACATTTTCAAAACTTCATCGTTTATTCTTATGCAAGGACCTAACATTCTATCGGACCGGAATAAGAACTGAAGCAAGTGAGGAGAGACCCTACAGGTTATGCTAAATGCTTAAAGCTGTCAGTTCGGAGATGATCAGCCGAGCACAGAATGGTGATAAGACCGTTCTCTCTGTTCTGTATGAACGCTACCGGGATAGTATTTTTCGATTCCTGTATTACCGGGTGGGTAATATTCAGGTTGCTGAAGACCTGACTTCGGAAGTGTTCTTGCGAATGATCCGGGCCATTGGCGGGTACCGTTCGCGTGGGGTAGCTTTTGACGCCTGGCTCTTTCAGATTGCTCGCAATCAGGCAATTGATTATTACCGTAAACAGGAGCGCGAGCAAAACGTTACGCTGGAAGACGAAATCTTGATGTCAAACGATGGTGTAGAAAAGATGATCGATGGTCAGTTCAACAGTCAGCGGTTGGCAAAGGCGTTGCGCCATTTGAACGAAGCCCAACGAGATGTGATTGTGCTGCGTTTTGTAAATGAAATGCCAATTTCTCAGGTAGCCCAAACGCTGCATAAAAGCGAAGATTCGGTGAAGGCCTTACAAAGGCGAGGCCTGATCGCATTACGAGAAATTCTCTCGCGCTGGGAGGACCAGTATGAATAAAACTGATGATCTATTGCAGCAAAAGCTAGAGGAACTGGAGCAGGGCAAGCCGCTGGAAGAAGTTTTGGCACAGATCCCAGTGGAGATGGAAGAACTCGCTTCACTGATCAGTCTAGCCAGCGGTATGCGTGCGATGCCTCATCCCCAGCCTGTCAGGCTGGCCTTCGCTGATGTAGCCGCAAGTGGGAATGGGCGAGCGTCCCTGCCCAAACAACGCAGCGCCTGGCCACGCTTGGTCTTTGCAACTGGATTAGCCGGGGTCGTTGCAGCGATAATGCTGTCGATGGTTGCTTTGGCTGCTTTTGGATTGTGGCTGGCAGGACCTCGCAGCGCTCGCACCGCAACCCTGTTGGAATTAAGCGGGCGAGTAGAGCTCGCAAATACGCCCGGCGATTGGCGTGTAGCAGAGCAAGGTGAGCGTATTGGCGCTGGTACCCGTATTCGGACAGGTGATGCATCCAGTGCAATCTTGCTCTTCTATGAAGGCAGCCGGGCGACTCTAACTGCGGCCACGGACCTGACCATCAGTCACCTGGGGGGCAGTTGGAGCAAGCTATTGAAGGTGAGCTTAAACCAATTTGCCGGGCAAACCAGCCACAGGGTTGTGCCGCTGCGCAGCTCGGATGGACGGTATCAGGTGCTAACACCCTCGGGATTGGCCAGCGTGCGCGGCACAGTTTTTAAGGTGGCCGTGAATCCGGGCGGGCGAGCCTATTTTGCAGTCGAACAGGGTAGGGTTCTGGTCAGCCAGTCGGATATCCAAGTGGTGCTGGATGCCGGGCAGGCGACGGCCTCGCAGCCTAATGATCTGCCTCAGCAGCCTGCCTACCAGTTCAGTCTATCGGGTGTGGTGACCTCCATCGAGGGCAGCACCTGGGTGGTCAATGATATGTCCTTCCAGGTAACGACCGAGACTCTTCAGACAGGCGACCCACAGTTTGGTGACTATGTGCTGGTGGAGGGACGGATTTTTGAGGCTGCTAGTCTGATCGCAGATACAATCACAGTGATCAGCGATCAGGAAGAGTTCTCAACGTTTACGGGGATATTGGAATCAATGGATGGTCTGGTGTGGAGTGTCAGCGGAACCGAGATCCTGGTTAATCCTCAGACAGAACTGGAGCCCGGATTGGCGTTAGGCAACCCGGTTAAGGTCAAGTTTGTCGTTCTGGCGGACGGGCGCTGGCTGGCAGTTGAGATTGAAAAACTGGATGAAAACGAAGAAATCCCGCCGCTAACCGAGGCGACTCCAGATCCGACGATCACCGCCCCCACCCAGTCCGTCAGCGGAACGATTAGTGTATCACCTGAAATTACGCCAACCCTGGTTACGACTTGCACGGGCGCCAACCCGCACCCAACCGGCCAGAAGCTGGCTCAGCGCTATGGAGTTGCTTACGAGGAAATCATGGGTTGGTTCTGCCAGAATTTTGGTTTTGGTGAGATCGATCTTGCTTACGGTTTGAGCCTGCAATCTGGGCTGCCCGTGGAGGATATCTTCGCCATGCGCATCTCTGGCCTGGGTTGGGGACAGATCAAAGCCCAGCTCAAGAATGTAACGCCTGCGCCGATGCCCAGCATCACACCGACGGTGACTGCAACCCTTACAACGACTGTGACCGTTGAGCCAAGTGAGATACCACCTGCGCCGGCTGAAACCCCGGTACCCCAGGGACCTACAACCTGCACCGGAGCCGACCCACACCCCACCGGCCAAACACTGGCTGCTCGATATGGCGTCTCCTATGAGGAAATCATGGGCTGGTTTTGCCAGGGCTTTGGTTTCGGCGAGATCGATCTGGCCTATAGTCTGAGCCGTCAGGCTGGTGTGCCAGTCAGCGAGATCTTTGCCTTGCGAAGCTCCGGGATGGGTTGGGGGAATATCAAGAAGTATTATGACCCCAAGCCTCCTAAACCACCCAAACCGCCGAAGCCATAGAGACCGCTGTTCGAACCAGATTGTAAAAAAGGGATAATGAGGGTGTCGGTGGGATTGTGCGTCCCCACCGGCACTATTGTTGTCCATTCGTATGAATCAAGGCAATGTTCGGTTGGCTTGCTTCATAAATCATATCTGCCGCAAGCAACCATCTGCGATATACTCAGTCGGAGGCTGTCGGAATAAAGCCAGATTGGAATATTCCCACACAGCCCACCTACCTGTAAGGAGGTGGCGATGAGCTTGCGTGAAACCCTGCGACAACTGGAAGCTCGCAGTAACCTGACCCGCATTAAGCGCCCAATATCGAAAACCTACCAGATCGCCGGCGTGCTTAAAAAATTGGAGCCTGCCCCAGTGCTGTGTGAGCAGGTCAGTGAGTCGCAATTCTCGGTCGCTGGAAATCTATACTGTACCAAAGCCGATATTGCCGCAGCTTTTGGGATCGGGGTGGCGGAGATCATCCCTTATCTGACTCGGGCGATTGAGAATCGCTCGCCTTGTGAGGTGGTCACCCAGGCGCCCTGCCAGGAAATTGTCGACCTGAATCCAGATTTGGACCAGCTGCCGATTTTGCGCCACTGTGAGAATGATGGCGGCAATTACATCAGTTCGGGGGTGGTGATTGCCCGGCACCCGGTTTATGGGCAGAATGCCGATTTCCATCGCCTGATGCAGTTTTCAAAGACCGAGATGGCCATGCGGGTGGTGCGCTCGCGCCATTTCGACACCTTTTTACAGGAGCTGGGGGAACTGGATGTCGCCGTTTGCATCGGAATTGGGCCGAATGTGCTGGCTGCAGCAGCTACATCCGTAGAGCTGGGAGTTAATGAATTAGAAATTGCCAATGCCCTATTGCCTTTGCAAGTTGTCCGGGCCACGACAGTTGATCTGTTGGTCCCAGCAGAGGCCGAATTTGTTCTGGAAGGAACCGTCTACCGGGATCGCAAGCATGCCGAAGGTCCTTTTGTAGATTTAACGGAGACCCAGGATGTGGTTCGCCAGGAGCCAGTCCTGGTAGTTCGAGCCATAACCCACCGCCGGGAAGCGATCTGGCAAGCGCTTCTGCCTGGCGGGCTAGAACATAAATTGTTAATGGGAATGCCGCGCGAACCAACCATCTTTCGAAAAGTGAATCAGGTCGTGCGCTGTCTGGATGTAAATATCAACCCAGGGGGTTGTTCATGGCTGCATGCGATTGTGCAGATCGACAAGCAGACCGAACAGGACGGACGGCTGGCAATTGAGGCGGCTTTTGATGGCCACCGGTCTTGCAAACACGTTTTTGTGGTGGACAAGGACATTGACATTTATAATCCCCTGCAAGTGGAGTGGGCGCTGGCAACCCGATTTCAGGGAGATCGCGACCTTGTCATCCGACCCCCTGAACAAGGTTCCAGCCTGGATCCCAGTGCTGAAGACGGCAGCCATCTAACGACGAAATTGGGATTCGACCTGACCAAGCCGCTGAACCCGGGCGGCAAGTCATACGAAAAGGCTCCGTTTCCCGAGGTTGATCTGGCCCGATTTCTTCAGGATTAGAGCGCGGTCAAGCGGAACAACGCCGAACATTTGGACTCCCCAGGAGTAAGTTATGCGGCTAACGATTGAACAACAGGCCATGCTGGCTGGCGAACAAGGCCGGGCAGTTCAAAAAGCCTTCCAGATTTTAGATACTCTAGGGACTATTTATGGCGCTCACAAGATGATCCCGGTCAGCTCGGTGCAGATCTCCGGGGTCAGTTATGCGAATCTGGGCGAAGCTGGCCTGCAATTTCTGACCGAAATGGCGGATTTTGGTGGCAAAGCCCGGGTATTGACCACCCTGAACCCGGCTGGTATGGATATTGAAAACTGGCAATCTTTGGGTATTGATCCGGAGTTTGCCCGCAATCAACAACGGGTGCTGGAGGCTTTTGCCCGGATGGAGGTCATCACCACCTGTACTTGCACGCCGTATCTGGCTGGCTACCCTCCGATGTTCGGCGACCACATTGCCTGGGCGGAAAGCAGTGCGGTCTGCTACGCCAATTCGGTCGTGGGGGCGCGCACCAACCGGGAAGGTGGGCCCAGCGCCCTGGCAGCGGCCCTGACCGGCTGCACGCCCGCATATGGGCTGCATTTGGACGAAAACCGTCTGCCTGGCCTGACGGTTGAAGTCCTGGCGCAATTTTCCAATTTGGAAGACCTGAGCCAGACCTGGGAGTTTGGGGTCCTGGGCAAAGCGATTGGCCTGAAACTGGAAGCCCGACGCGGCAACCGGGTTCCTTATATCCTGGGGATCGAACAGGCCTCGATGGAGGGCCTCAAATCATTCTGCGCCAGTATTGCCACATTTGGTGGCACTGGCTTGTTTCATATTGCCGGCTTGACACCCGAAGCGGAACAGTTCAGTCCGCCGGCTGAACGAATCCAGATCACTGAGGCAGATTTGCGAGCGGCCCGGGCAAGCTTAACCGATGCAGTGTCCAGCGAAGTAGATTTTGTCAGCCTGGGCTGCCCGCACTTGTCGATCAAGGAGATTGCCCGGATTGCTCAACTGCTGGATGGACAGCAGGTTGTAAAAGAATTCTGGATTACGACGGCCCGCCCAACCAAACGGCTTGCTGACAGGCTCGGATACACTGCCCGGATCGAGGCGAGCGGCGCCCAGTTTGCGACCGATACATGCTGTGTTGTGGCGCCTATCCAGGGGCGGTTTAAAGCCCTGGCTACCGACAGCGCCAAAGCCTGTTATTACGCCACCTCAAAAAATGGGTTTAAGACCGTGATCCTGCCCTTTGAGCAGGTCGTTAAGCAGGCTCTGAAGCGGGACTAGCGACGGTCTGGCTGCATTTTTCAGTTCAACAATCAATTGCTGTTCTAACTGCCCGATCAAAGGAGCCGCATAATGATTTTTCAGGGACGTAAAATTTATCAGGGCCGGGCTCGAGGCGAAGCTCTGGTTACTTCGATGGGGATTTCCTTCTTTGGCGGTGTGGACCCCGACAGCGGGATTGTAGTAGAGAAAGGGCACGAGCTGGAAGGCCAATCGATCAGCGGCAAGATCCTGGTATTTCCAACCGGCAAGGGTTCGACAGTCGGATCATATACGCTCTATCGCTTAAAGCATAACGGCAAGGCTCCGGCTGCCATTATCAATGTGGACTGTGAAACGATCATTGCTGTGGGTTGTATTATCGCCGAAATCCCGTGTGTGGATCAGATCCCAGTTCAGCACATCCGCACCGGAAACCAGCTGGTCGTGGATGGTTCGCATGGAATTGTTGAAATTCAAGCGTAAACAAACGCGTCTGTACGAGCTTCGCTTTTTCATTCAGGACTTGTGCGAGAAGACCACATAGGCAGATTAAGCATGCCAAAAAGCTCCTCCCATTGCGGGAGGAGCTTTTTGGTGGGAACAGGAACTCGTTTTAACGTGTGTCAGGCGGCAGCACTTCGACCGGCTCCCGTGAGGTGGGGGCTTCGGGTGTAGCCCGGGCGCTGGGTGCTCCCGGGGTTGGGGTCGGGATAATCCATGTATCGGTTACATGGCAGCGGGAACACTGCCCGATCGGGTGATTGGCCGGTTTATCATCGGCATGGCAGGATTTACAATCCTGGTAATTGGTATGGTCGAAGCGGATGGTGCCCCAGTTGGCAACCGTATGACAGCTAGAGCACTGACCGGGCCAGTGTCCGCTGGGAGCCTCATGGCAGCTTTTACAGTTGTCGGTACCCACATGCGGGAATGAAATCGGATTCCAGCTAAAGACCGAGTGGCAATCCGAGCACTGCCCGACATAGTGAGCGGTTGGAGCTTCATGGCAGGATTGGCAGTCGATGGATCCGACATGGGCAAACAAGACATCGTTCCATTTATAGGTGCTGTGACAGTTGGAGCACTGTCCTTCGTAATGACCGCTGGGGGCGGTGTGGCAGGCCACGCAATCTGTAAAACCAGCGTGATTGAACGAGATGTTGTCCCAGGTGTTAGAAGTGTGGCAGTTTGAGCAAAGCCCTAGGTAATGCCTGGGAGGTGCCGCACTGGCGTGACAGGCATTGCAGTCATTCAAGCCCAAATGCGAGAAGGAGAAAGTTTTCCAGGATTGGGTATTGTGGCAGTTCGTGCAGGCCCCAGGGAAGTGATAGGCCGGAACCGTATGACAGCTCTGGCAGTCGTTCAACCCGCTGTGATTGAAATGAATGTTCTCCCAACTGTCTTTCTTGTGGCAGTTTGAGCACTGACCTTTATAGTGATGGCTTGGCTTGGAGTGGCAGTCCTGGCAGTTGCTGAAACCGTCGTGGTTGAAGTCGGCCTGCAGCCAGGTGGCAGCAGTGTGGCAGTTTGAGCACTGGCCTTCATAGTGATTGAGCGGGTCGTTGTTCTTATGGCAGGACAGGCAGTCGCGGTAGCCGGTGTGATCGAATTGCAGCTCCAGCCAGTCCTGGGTATCTTGATGGCAGCTCTCACATTTGCCAGAGTAATGATCGATGGCCACTTCCATCTCGTGGCAGGACCGGCATTCGGTAACATCCTGATGGTCATAGTCGATGACCTTCCAATCGGCTACATCGGGATGGCACACGGCGCACTCGCCGGGGTAGTGATCGGCTGGCCCGCTGCTGATCAGCGGGAGCGTGGCTGAGCCCCAACTGGCGCGGACCGGCCAGATTTCTGTGTATTGATCGGCCCTGGGCAGATCATCGAGATGGCAGGACGAACACTCAACCACTCCGTCGTGGTCAAAACTGAATGCGATCCAGTTGGCAATACCGTGGCAGTCGGAACATTCACCCTCAAAGTGGTCAGGATACAGCTCGGCGGTAGGCACCGAAGCTATATTATCTGGAAGTTCATAGATGTGGCAGGTGCTGCATTCGACCGGTGTATTGGCATACAGGCCATCAGCATGGCAGTCCTCACATTCCAGGCCACCGTGACCGCCCGTAAGGGGAAAATCCTTATGATCGACATCTTTCCCAAGGAACGAGATCGCTTCCGCCTGGATCTTCAACGGCGGTATGGTTGGTAGAACGGCCTGCAGTTCTTCACTGGTCTCGGCGGTTAACATTGAATCGATTTTCTGATGCAATGAAGCCAGGCTGACATCCTGGGGGCCCAAGTCCAGATTTGAAATGATCATATCGGTCTGTTTGAGCACGATATCTACCTGGGCAAACAGCTCCACCTGGTCGGCAGCCGGGACGAGTGATATTTGCTCAAGAGCCAGGTTTAATGCCTCGTCGAAAGCGATTGTGCTGATCTCAGTCTGGGCCAGGCCGCTGACCTGGGCCAGATCGGCCAGCCGCCGCTCAGCCAGATGCAGGGCGTAGCTCGCCTTGTTTGCTTCGCCCGGTGTCAGGTTCAGGCGGGCCTGTTCTGACGCATGCTGCAGGCTGAATAGAAGTTGACCAGGATGATACGGGTAGGTTTCCGCCATAAAAAACAATCCGCATAAAGCACTGATCAACAGCAGGTTGAGGCAGATGAAGATTATGGTCATCTTCTTCTTCATATAGTCATCCCTCCTCACTCGACTGTAATGACTGTCTTGAATATCATCCGGATATTCATCCATCGCCCTGGACTTTGTCCAATGCGCTCATGGGTAACAGTCACTGTTAATTGGTCCATTCCGGATGGCAAGGTTGGTTGAGCCTGGACCTGGTCAATCACCATATGTCAGGTGCTCCTCGCCGCGGCCTTGTGGATCTTGATTTTGAGAAACCTGCTTGCCTTCGCCTTCACGCCCGGTTGGATGACACTCGATGCAGTTTTCATACGCGTAAATGTCGAGGTCGTTGTGGAAGGTGAACATTTCGTCGACTTCATGGCAGGTGTAGCAGGGGTATTCCGTGTACGTGCCGGCATGGCAGGTTTCACATTCGGTTGGGCCTTCCGCCCCGTGATCGATCAGGAAGGTATGCTCCTTCAATTCGGCGGGCGCCCAGGCTGCCGTACCATGGCAGCGCTCGCAGCTGGTCCCAAACACACCCGTGTGCAGCTCTGGCTCTGGATGGCAGTCCAGGCAGGTGCGGTATGGTTGGGCGTAAACCTGGTTGGCGTGGCAGTCCTGGCAGACTGCCTCGGCATGCGCGCCGTCCAACAGGTAAAAACGGTCGTGTTCAAAAGCGATCATGCGATCGCTTCCATCGTGGCATTTCACACAATCTATTCCATAGGTTTCGAGATGCAGCGCCATGCCGTCGTGATCGTACTCGATATGGCAGGTGAGACAATCCAGCGAACCCTCCAGGTAACTGCCCTGCAGGTGGCAGGATTCACAACCGAGAGGCCCACCATCGTAATCTTTTTGGTGAAGTGCCAGGCTGAAGTTGGCGAGCTTCTGGTGGTCAATATTGGAGTATGCAAAGGCTGTGATGACCGCATCGTGTCCCATATGTTCGCGATGGCAATCCCCGCATTTTTCGGTGGGTAGAGATCCATGAATGCCTTCGGCGGAGGCGCGCTGGCGGGCGACATCCAGATGGCAATCCTGGCAGCGGGTATCCGTGATGCAGTGAACCGGTGCGTGGCAGTGACCGCATTCCTGTTCGAATGCGGCATGCGATATGTATCCGCCCAGCATTTCACCGCTATCATTGACAGCCGAGAGCTGCCCGGGGCTTAACACCCCGCTTTTCTTCAGGATCATCCCTCCCCCGATCAGGCAGGCTGCCAAGATGGGCAGCAGCCCCAGCGCCAGTGTGCGCATGAGTGTTCTGGTAGGTTTCATCCAACAATTCTCCTGGCAGAGACAGTTTTCCCGGGCAACCCCAGGATATGATCCGTGCAAACGCTAATCAGCTCCGAAAAGGAGCTGGCTCTCACTTCTTCAAACTGATAAGATTGGCCTGCTCTTCCCGCAACCGGCCAGCCTCGCCGGGAATGCCTGTGGGATGGCAGGCAGCACAAGTTTCATATTCCATGACATTCTCAGCAACGTGGACCGCTTCCATTTGTTCCGGTTGATGGTCATGGCATTCATAGCAGGTGTACTTGGCGTAAGAATCGATATGGCAGGTCTCACAGGCAATCGTGCCCTGATCGCCATGATCCAGGGGGAAGGTGTGGCGGGTGAGCATAGCCGGCTGCCAGGCTTCCAGGGAATGGCAGCGCACACAGTCCAGGCCAAAGCGATCAGCATGCAGGTCCGGCTCTTCATGGCAGGATGCGCAGTGATGCGGATCTTCCAGATCGACTACCTGCAGCAGGGCTTCCTCGGCGGTCAATTGGGCAGGCAGCGCGTAGCTATAGCCGCGGGCGATAGCCAGATTCGCTGACTTGCACCCAGTCGCCATATTGGAGCAGAGCGACCAGCTCGTTGATCTGGTAATCGTTGAAAATGCCCCCCTCTTTTACATGCCAGGCGGCCATGCTGGATCCGTGACGAGCCCGGGCAATGTGCTGAAAAAGCAATTCGGGATTGGCATCCGCTTTTCCCAGTTTGTTAAGGGGCGGGTTGGCTCCGATCCCTTCTCCGGCGGGTCCATGGCATTCCGCGCAGTTTTGGATGTAGAGGTAAGCTGCTTCAGCGATGTACTGCTGGCGCAAAACGGATTGGGCCGCATTCATGCGCAGCGCCTCCCGCCACATATAGGCAGGTATGGCGGCTACCAGAACCAGCAGGGCCACCAGCGTCAGGGTGGTATAGCGGTTCATTGCTGGCCTCCATCCGAGCGTGTCTGGCTGAGGTGGTAGGTCATTTGATCAGGTGAGAAGCCTTCCCGCTGAGTTGGGCAGGTCGTATCCACCAGCACCCGGGCGTCTTCAAACTGAACCTTGAACAGGTCGAGCGCTCTGGGCATGGGAGAGTCCTGATAATCGCCCTGGGCATCGAAACTGGAGGCATGGCACGGGCAGTAGAACCGGTTCTTTTCGCCCACCCAATTGACCGTGCAGCCCAGATGCGGGCAGCGCCGGTAAATGGCCAGGAATCCGCCGTCAGCTGCCCGGACCAGGAAAAAGCCCTCCTGCGAGAACTCGGTGACCGAGCCGGGTGGAAAATCCTCTACCTGCCCGGCGGCAATCACCTCTCCGAAACGGCCTTCCTTGCTGCGGGATTGCAGATACAGGAAGCCCGCACCGGCTACCTCAACCGCGGCCAGCGCTCCCAGAGTGCTGAGCCCAAGCTTCAGGAAATTGCGGCGGGTAACCCGAGACGTTTCTTGAGGCACGGCCGGTTGGGATGGACTCTGGCGCGGTTCTGTCGGGGCTGCCAGTTCTGGCGACTTTTTTTCAGAAGATTGTGTCTGGTAGTCATTCATGGCTGATTTCCCTCTGCGTTCAGAATGGCAGCATGAGGGCCATATTGGCGCCCCGGAAAAAATTGCCGATCAACGTCAAAACGATCAGGCTGCTGAGAATGAAAGCGATCAGGCCGGCCAGCGCCTCGCTGTGGTTGGCCTTCAGCAGGGTGCGATTGAGCAGATATAGCGCCCCGAAGCCAACCAGGCTCAGCGCCAGTGGAACTGCTCCGTTGGAAATAATGGTAGGCAAGAATGGCAAGCTGCCGGGCAAGTCGAGCCAGAATTCGTCAATCACCACCAGGGCCGGGATCAGGTATAGAGCGATCAATGCGCCGGCCAGGATCGTCCTGCGGCCTTTGGCCGACCGGAAGTAAATCCCAATATTGTCGTGGTTGCGATCAAGGGCAGGCAGGCTGACCAATCCAACCATCACAATGACCACCAGCAGGATGGCTGCCAGCGGGTGCATGTGCAGCAGGATCTCTTGCAGCCCCAGGAAGTACCAGGCTGCTTTGGCCGGATTGGGTGAATTGGCCGGGTTTGCCAGGTCGCCCAGTGGAGCCGGCACCAGCATGGACCACAGCAGCACCGCAACAATGACGGTCACAGCCACCGCCAGTTCGACCTGCACGAGGTTCGGAATGGTGGTAAGGCGTTCTACCGGCTGCCCGTCGGTGCGGGCGGGCTGCGAGATCCCACCGCTTTTGCGGACTTTCCAGAAATGGTAGGCCATCAGCATGACAAGCAGGGCGGGCAGCAGGGCCACATGCAGGGCGTAGAAGTTGCGCAGAGCGCCCTGGCCGACTGTCGGACCGGCCAGAAAGAAATTGCTGATCGCCCGCCCGATCAGCGGGATATAGCCCAGCAAGCTGGTGCTGACGGTGATTGCCCAATAGGCCAGCTGGTCCCAGGGCAGCAAATAGCCGGTGAAGTTGAACGCCAGCACAATCACCAGCAGGCCAGTCCCGACCAGCCAGTTCATCCCGCGGCCTTTCTTGAAGCCGCTGGTCAGGAAGACCCGCAGCAGGTGCAGAAAGACCGTCACCACCAGCAGGTTGGCCGACCAGTGATGCACGGCTCGAAACAGCGAGCCAAACGGCACCTGGGTTTCCAGGATTTGAATGCTGAGATAAGCGCGATCCACGCTGGCATCGTAGCGGAACATCAGCATCAGCCCGGTGATCGCCAGCAGGCTGGCCAGTACAGCTGAAATTCCGCCTAACCCCCAGGTATAGGAAAACCGGACAGCCTGAGCCGGGACGGTTGTGGGATGCAGGTGCAGGATCAGGTTGTTAACCACCGCAACCATTCGATTGCGGTCTTCGTCCCCGCTCCGGGTCGTGTAAACCAACCGCTGCTTCCAGGATAAATTCTTTTGAGCCATTTTGGCCTCACAATAATACAGGTAAGATGATCCGTTTATGGCGCTGGAGAAGCGCCCAGCACCAGGGGCAAATGATTGCGGTAGACCGTCCGCTCACCCCCGTAGAACACGAACGCCCGGCCCATCGGGTTGGAGCCCAATTTGTAATTGGGCGCTCCAACGACCACATCCAGAAAGCTGTCGCCGTTGATGTCGCCGGCTGCCATGGATGAGTAGCCGAACCAGGCCTCCGCTTTTGCGCCGGTTGCCCACCAGCTGCGCAGAGAGCTGACGCCGGTCAGGCCTCCGTAGTGGATGAAGGCGCCACCTTCATCCTGCTGCCAGTCGGCTTCGTATTTGAAGGCTCCGATCAGGATATCGTCGTAGCCGTCCTGGTTGATATCGCCCGCCGGGCGGACCTGGCAGCCATAAAAAGAGTTATCCTGCTTGACTTCCCCGGTCCAGGCTGGAGAGGCCCCCAGGCCCTGGGACGAGCCCAGGTAGGCAAATACCGCGCCGTCCCCGGCCAGGCTGTTCAGGATGTTGGGTGCGCCCACCAGGACGTCGGCGTAGCCATCGCCATTGACGTCCCCGGCAGTCCCCACCGAGTAGCCGAACCAGGCTTCGGCCGCGTTGCCTTCGGCGTACCAATCCGGGGCCAGGGCCAGGCCGGTGGTGCGGCCGTAGAAAACGAACGCCCGGCCTTCACGCAGCTGGTCGTTGTCGAAGCTGGGTGCGCCGATAATGATGTCGTCCAGGCCGTCGCGGTTGATGTCGCCGGCCGCGGCGACGGAAGCCCCCAGCCGGGTTTCGTTCTTGTCGCTCTCGTAGGTCCAGGCGGTGGTGGTGATCACCCCGCTGGGCGAGCCAAACAAGACGTGGGCCCGGCCTTCATGCTCCTGGCCGTTGGTATAGAAATGCTCGCCGGCGATCACATCCATAAAACTGTCATCGTTGATGTCCCCGGCGCCGGCCACGGCGTTTCCAAACTCGCCCCATTTCTGCCGGCCGGCCACGGTCAGGGCCGGGCTGTCGGCCAGGCCGCTGCCGGAGCCGTGATAGACGAAGATTGCGCCGGTGTCCGGCTCGATCCCGTCGTAGCCCGGCGCGCCGATGATGATATCGTCGTAGCCGTCGTGATTGACGTCCCCGGCCGAGGCGACCGAGTCGCCAAAGCGGCCGGCTTTTTGGGTGCCTGTCAGGGTTTTATCCGGGTCGGCCGGCAGGCCGGCGGAGGTGCCATAAAACACGAACACCGCGCCTTCTTTCTCCGGGCCGTACTTGGGCGCGCCGATCAGGACATCAGCAAAGCCATCGGCGTTCAGGTCGCCGGCCATGGCCACCGAATGGCCCAGCTCGGCGCCCTGCATATCGCTGTCCAGGGTCCAGCCGGGTGAAGGCGAGACCCCGATCTCAGCGCCGGACGTGCCGAGCGTTCTGGCCGCGGCGGCCGGCAAGGCAGCGTTCAGCCCTAAAAGCAGGCCGGCGGTCATCAGCAGGGAGAAAAAGCGGCGGGTGTTCATCATACGTTGTTCATCATCAGGTAGGGCTGCCCACCCTCCACGGAGGGTGGGCAGCCGGTAAAGTCAGTCAGGGTTGGGTCAGTTGCGGATCAAGGGCAGGCCCACCTTGGTCAGAACTTCGGCGATCAGGACGTTGACCGTGCGGCTTGCGACCAGTTGCCGTTGCGATCGCGGGCGTCGAAGCTGAACTTGCCCCATCCTGGATGCAGCGTGCGGGCCGGGACGTTGCAGAGCTGTTCGCAGCCGGGCAGATCGATCACCTGGCCGTTCGACTCGACCCGCCAGCGGTATTCTTCGATCCCATTGTCGCTGCCAAAAGTTCGGACGGAGCCGACCAGGGTGATGATGTCATCCGCAGACTGGTCAGCGGCAAGGGTGCTTGACGTACAGGATCGTGGTTATGGGTGCAATCACTCTGGATCGAATCATCCGGCACGTACAGCAAGCGGCGGAAGATCATGTCGCTGTCGAAGATCAGCTCGTGGCCGTCGGGCAGGATCTCCTCTTGCCACTGGTTCCAGACGGCGTACATGAAGGTCCCGCCCGGGTTGGCAAGCATGCCGGCCTCGCCGGACAGGATCATCGGCCTTGTTTTCGAGCCACGGCCAGCGGTAATCCAACAGATCATATCTCCAGTCTCGTCGTCGTATCCAGTCTGGATCCAGCTCCCAGACATCGCCGTAGACGGTCGCCCGGCTGTAGTACAGGTCGAGCGGCACAGCCTCGCCTTCAGCCACGGTGGTGTTGTCGCCGGTCTCGTAGATCATGAAGAACTTGGAAGGATCGCGCGCTCAGGTCATCGACGTAGGGCAGAGTCTTCTGATGGAGATGCCATTGTCGGTCAGCCAGTCGGTGCGGATGGTCGGGTAGAGCTTCAGGCCGCCGGTGGGCGTGTAGCGCGGGATCCAGGATGGTGATCTTGTTGCCGATCAGCTGGGAGACGTTGCGGCCCTGCTCGAAGTCACCGGCGTCGTAGGTGAACTCGGTGCCGACGCAGTCGGCCGAGGCAGTATTGACGCAGTAGTTCTCGGTAGCCGTGGTACCTATCGCCGCCCAGGTCATGCCGGGGTGGTGGTCCAGGTCAGGCCGCCGTCGAACGAGCGCCGCACGTACAGGTTGTAGTGGTCGTTGCCGACCGCAGTTGGCTTTCCAGTTGGGCGACCAGGCGTACATCATCATCACGAAGTCGCCGTCCAGGAAGCCGCGGTGGCCCTTGGAGACGTCGAAGGGGTTCTCCCAGGACTGGTCGTCCAGGTCGTTGTCGTCCTCGCAGCCATCGATCGCTGGTGCCGCCGTCACACTGGCGCCATTCCAGCACCTTGGGGAAGGCGCTTCGTCGTCGGGATGCTGCCGTCGTCGGCCACCGGGAAGGTAGTCGGCGCAGGTGTCGTTGCCGGTCGCCGCCGTGCATTCGACGATGGTGCTGCCGGAGATGTTGATGGCGGGCGAGAGGCACAGGCCCTTGCAGGTAGTTGGGGTTGCGTGCCATCGGTGTAAGCCCACTCGGCGCATTCCATATTCTCGAAGGCGTAGGGGTTGTCCACCGCCGGGTCAAAGTCATCCGGGATGACCACGCGGCGCAGGAAGATATCGGCCGGGCCGCCCTGGTTGATGATGCCCTGCTTGTAGATCAGCATGGCGGACAGGCCGCTGTCCGAGTTCAACGGCGGCCTGCACCGAGTTGGTGGTCAGGGCAAAGCGGCGGGCGATCTCGGTCAGGTAGTACTCGCCGTCGTTGAGCGGATCGATCTGGACCGGGAAGAACTCATAATCGCGCACAGTGCAGTAGTCTGCACCGACCGTCCATGGGCTGCACACCGCCGGCTGGTTGAGCATGCCGCCCTGGTCGACGATCACGTGGTCGAACATGTCGAAGGAGTAGTACCAGACATCCTTGCCGATGTCGATCGGATCTTCCATCGGATTGCCATACGGATCCACCAGTACATCGCCCAGGGCTTTGGTTTCCTCAGCCGCCATGACCACCCAGGCGCTTCTTCTACCACGCCGTCGCCATCCACATCAACTGCATCCGTCGGGGTGTAGGGCTTGAGGTTCAGGCGCACGCGGGTGGAGGCCACACGCCCGTTCAGCACGCGCCCATCTTCGGTCACACAGATGTTGAGGGTTGCTGCCGCCAGGAGTTGTCCACGCAATCGTCGGTAGCGCAGAAGTCAGCATCGATCTTCGGGCTATCAGTTCCGGCAGCGTCAGTGGGATCGATGATCGTTCAGATGTGTCGAAATCGATGTAGCAGTACGGATCGCTGTTCACCGGTATGGCCTTGCACATATTGTTGTCGGTCAGGCGGATCGGCATCGCCATCGGCACGTAGGGCTTGGGCATGGTGGCATCGTCCAGAAGCGCATAATCTTCCATCGTGAGCAGTGCAGCCAACGGTGTCATCCGCATCGAACACCATGTCGAAGTCGGCGTAGCTGATGTAGGAGTACCAGATGTCGGTCTTGCCGTTGGCGATCGCGCCGGACCAGCCCTCACCCGGGCCAAGACCCTGACCGGGGCGCAGGCCTTCGGGGTCTTCCTGCCAGGTCAGGATACAGCCGGCGCCCATGGCGCAGTCAACCGCCGGCAGGTTGGCATCCCGCTGCGCCGGAGGTCAGGCGCTCGGGCTTGGTCCACATCACGTAGGTGGCCTCTCAGCTTCCGTGGTTGAGGGATCATCCCCGGCCAGCAGCTTGCCGCGGGCCGTCCAGACGCAGGAGTAGGGGATCTCGCCGATCTCGGGGAAGCCCTGTTCGGTGTAGTCCACCGAGCCCTGGTTGCCAGCCACGCCGAACAGGTCGTACAGGTAGACCGCGTCCTTGCCGTAGGTAGTTTCCAGATCAGCCAGGTAAGCGGCATCATCTACGTCTGCCGGGTCCAGCGTGTAGAGCGGGGTGCCGCCGTCGCAGTACTTGCTGACCCAGGCCACAAAGATCTGGTCGCCGGCCACCTGGTGGACGACATTGTGCACGTCGCCGGGATAGGCGTGCCCGTTCGCCAGGGTGAAGGACGACAGGTCAGCCGAGCGCGACAGGTTGGTGGTCTTCCAGCTCGTGCCGTCGTCCAGCGAGACGCCCGCAAAGGCGTCAAACTCGCCGAAGCTGATCCCGCCCAGGGCGCTGAACATGCCCTTCGGGCACGGCTTCTCGCCCCGCCGATGTCGTCGATGTAGACCGAGACCAGCGGCTTGGCATAGTCGCGAGGTTCGTAGGCGATGGTCTCGAGCATCATCGTCCAGGATGATAGTTATCCACCGGGCCGACGAAGCCGGTCGAGGCCTGGGCGGGCACGTAGAAGTCCATCATATAGATGGCGGCCTTCTCGGTCTCCGCATCCGGCGTTTTGGAGACGTTGCGCCGGAATATCACTCCGTCCTCGGCCAGTGCAATCCCGGCCAGCAGGCCGGCTAACAGCAGCACTGGTATAATGATGTAGTACAGTTTCTTGAGCTTCATTTGGGGACCCTCCTCAATTTGGTTGGACATTGCTTGGGAATTGATTTCCTGGGACTTGCTTTCCGATTACTTTTCCTAAAAACCTGATTGTGAGCGATCAACTGATATTGATGGGATCTGTTTCGCCGTTCAATAGGGTTTGAATGGGCGGCTGGTCGGTCTTGGTGCAGATAAACATAAACAGGTCTGAGAGACTGCCAAAATTTTTCACGTCTCCACTGGTCACATTTTGCAAAGAGGCCCGCCATTCCCCATCCGCACTTTCCCGCCATAGTCGAAGGATGTAAGATTGGTATAAGCGGTTGTTTACAAGCATATGCTCGCTCTCTCAGGGCAGATTCGGGTGCAGGTTTACGAGTTTTTTATGCCCAAAATGGCCGGCAGCATGTATGATTAGAAAAGCAGAGCTGGTGCCACCATTATGGTTCATTTGTTATGATTAAACCAAGTTTATGTTACAGAAACGTTATATCGGCGTGAATTAAGCGTGAAATAGGATTAACAAATTGGGTCCGCATGGACGGGGTTTAAGTGGTTTGGGGAAAAAGGCGTTCGTCCCTGCGCACGCCATTTTTGCTTGCCGGCTGGATGCGAGCCTGAAACGGGACGAGAGTGATTGGCAATCGGGTGGGAACAGGACATGAGACAGTTAACGATCCATTACCTGGGTTCATTTCAGGTTTATCTGAACGACCAGGTTATGACGGCTGCCTTCCGCACCGATAAAGAACGGGCGTTATTGGCGTACCTGGCGCTCGAGTCGGGCCAGCCGCACCGGCGTGAGGCGCTGGCGGAGCTGTTTTGGCCCGACCGCCCGGAGGGTTATGCCCGCACGAATTTGCGCCAGGCTGTTTACGGCTTGCGCCGCGCCCTGGGCGACCGGACAGCTGAGGTGCCTGTTTTGCTGGTAGATGATGAAAGCTTGCGGCTGAACCCGCAAGTCAAGATCCAGCTGGATGTCAACGAATTCAATCGCTTGCTGAAAGGTACCCAGGCCCATTCTCATCGCAGCCTGGAAACCTGCCCGGCTTGCGCTGCGGCATTGCAAACCGCAGTCGAGTTATACCGGGGCGATTTTATGAATGAGTTTTACGCGGCCGACAGCCGCGTATTTTTGGAATGGGTCGTTTTTCATCGCGAGCAGTATTTTCGCAGTTTATTGTCCAGCTTGCAAAGCCTGAGCGAATACCACCAGCAGGCGAAAAATTTTGAAGAAGTTTATAAATATGCCTGGCGGCACGTCTCCCTGGCGCCGCTGGAAGAGCGCGCTCACCGCCAGTTGATGCTGCATCTGGCATTAAGCGGCCGGCGGACGGCGGCAATTGAGCAGTACCACACCTGCCGCAGAATCCTGGCGGACGAGCTGGGGGTGGAGCCGTCCCAGGAAACCACCAGCCTTTATGAACGGATCAAAGCCGGCGCCGCTCTGGAACCCAGCCCGCCGGCCTCTAAACGACCCCGCCATAATTTGCCGGCTTCTTTCACCCAATTTGTGGGCCGGGAATCCGAACTGGTCTGGTTTGCAAAATGTTTGCCCAATCCAGTCTGCCGCTTGTTAACCCTGGTGGGTATGGCCGGGGTGGGGAAGTCCCGCCTGGCCATTAAGGCCGCCAGCCTGAATCTGGACAATTTCCCGGATGGCGTCTGGTATGTGAATCTCGAGCATACCCAATCGGTAGATGAGATGCTGACCAGCCTGGCCCGGGTCCTGGGACTGCCATTCGACTCGGTTTTCGACCTGAAGAGCCAGATCATCCACATGACCCAACCCCTGAAAGCCTTGTTTGTTCTGGATGGTCTGGATCTTGTGGATGTCCAAACAGATTTATTGCTGGAGTTATTACGCCAGTCTCCGGGGGTAAAACTACTGGTAACCAGCCGGATGAGGCTGGACATTCAGGCGGCCTGCACCCTGGAGCTGCGCGGCCTCGAGTATCCCTTATACACGCAAGATGCGGATGTTCAAGAATATCCAGCCGTGCAGATGTTCCTGGCTCGAGCGGAACGCTCGCTGTCGGAAGGGAAGCTATCCGAGCGATATCTGCCGCTGGTCGCCCAAATCTGCCAGAAGGTGGATGGACTGCCGCTGGGCCTTGAGCTGGCGGCTGCCAGCCTGCGGACTTATTCGCTTGAAAAACTGGCGCTAGAGCTGCCTGGCAATCTGAACATCTTGTCGACCTCCATGCAGGATGTTGCCGAGCGCCATCGCAGCATCCGCTCTGCATTTGACCAATCCTGGAGCAGGCTGAACAAATTCGAGCGCCAGGTGTTTCGGAGTATCTCCCAAATTCCTGGGGAGTTTACGCTGGATGATATGGACAGGGTCGGACGACCATCGACGTCCACGCTGATCGGCCTGGTGGATCGTTCCATGCTCAATGTGGATGCCGGAGGCCGGTATAAAATGCATCCTTTGCTCAAGAGCTATGGGTTGGAAAAACTGGGCCATGATACCGGCGAACTGAGCCTGGCAGCCGACCTCCAGGAAGAGCGCACCCAGGCGCTGGCGACTCACGATCCGCTGACCAATTTGCCGAACTGGCTGCTCTTCCGCGACCGCCTGGCCCACACCCTTGCGCGCTCTCGGCGGTCCAGCACACCGGTCGCAATTTTCTTGCTGGATCTGGAGGACTTGCCGGCGCTCAAAGAGCGGGTAGGTCGGGTCAACCGCGACCGCGCCTTGAAAATCATTGCTGAAAGGCTGGCGAGCGAACTGCGGGTGAGCGATACGGTTGCCCGGGTCGCCCCGGGGCGATTTGGCCTGATTTTAGAAGATGTGTCCAGCGTCGAAGGCTGCGTTACAGTGGCCGAAAAATTGCTTGAAAAGCTTTCGCTGGCTGTGACCCTGGAGGGCGAGAGTCATTTTATTACTGGCAGGCTGGGGATCAATCGATTCCCGCAGGACAGCCAGGACCTGGATGCACTCCTCCAAAATGCCGAGCAGCAAATTGAGCAGGCCCGCCAGCAGGGCATCGGCTATTTTCGCCCGGCTGAGCCGCAGGCAAACCTGACCCAGTAATCCTCAACCGAGATTTCTAAAACAGCACCCTGTATTCCTTCCCGCCATAGTATTTCCCAAAGCCCCCCTTGTAACCCAACCAATCGCAATTATAATGATGCATCCGGCAGGGACTTGTCGTGGTTTTCGCGATAAATCGCTTAAGCATAAAGAAAAGCTGAATCCAAAACGCATCTTTTTCCTTAAGCCATTTAGCGAAACGACCATTTCAGTAGTCTTTTCGGCAAGCCACTTAAGAAAAAGAGATTTTGTAGTGTTCGGTTTGGGCGGTGCAGCCGCCCAAACCGAACACTACATATCCTTCTTTTGTTTGCAAAGAATTTATCGAAACGACTATTTCGGCTTCTTTGGCTAGACAAGTCGGCGCAGTTAGCTCCTGCCAGCCTGCCAAACCTAAACTTGCAGCCAAATCTTACCCTGAGAATTATTTGCCTATGCGTTCAATTGGTGCATTTATCGCCCGCTTCTTAATCCGGGCAATTTTTAAAACCATTGCCCGAATTCGGGTTGAGGGGATGGAGCATGTGCCGGTTTCAGGGGGATATGTGATTGCTTCGAACCATATTGGACGCCTGGATGCCCCATTAGTGTATTACTTGCTGGACCGGCGCGATATCACCTTGCTGGTGGCAGAAAAATATAAGCAGGTTGCATTTTACCGTTGGGCGGTCCGCCAGCTGGATGCAGTCTTCATCGACCGGTTCAACCCGGATATTCATGCTTTGAGGATTGCGCTGACGCGCCTGAAAGCAGGCGGCGTGCTGGTGCTGGCCCCGGAGGGGACGCGCAGCAAGACCGGGCGCCTCAATGAGGCCCGGACAGGGACCAGCTACCTGGCGACCAAGGTTGGCGCGCCGATTATTCCGGTCGGGCTGACCGGCACGGAAGACTCGGTTGTGGTTTCCCGGTTGAAGCGCTTCAAGCGCCTGGATTTATCGGTTCGAATTGGGGCACCGTTTACTTTGCCGCGCCTGCCTGCGCGCGAGCGTGAGCTTGTTTTGGAGCAGTACACGGAAGAGATCATGTGCCGGATTGCAGCCCTGCTGCCGGACGATCATCATGGCTACTACAGCAGCCATCCGCGATTAAGAGAACTGCAGCGCGAATCGGCTTGAGATAACCTGCCCTTAAGCTGCGGCGCCGCGCTCTTGCAGCTGGCGTTCATGCTCGGCCCGCTCTCGCAGCTGTTCCCGCAAAGTGTTGATATCGTGGGGCACAAAATACGCCGTGAATGCCAGGAAGACCGCTCCCAAGATCCAGGCCGAGACGCAGATGATCAGGATGGCATTGCCCAATGAAGAGCCTCGTGCCATGAACCCTGCCAGCAGTGGAGCCAGGGCAGCGCCACCATTTTCGATGAAATACTGAATCGCCAGGGCCGTACTGCGCACCTCAGGCAGGGTGATGTCATACACAGTCGAAATGACGTTGGGGGAAGCAAAAGGTATGAAAATCGCAGTTGCCATCAGCAGGATCGAAAACAGGCCCTGATTTTCAAGCGGGACATTCAAGGTGAATGTCAGGAGTATCGCGCCCAGCAGCACAGCCACCATGGAAACCAACATCCGGCCGCGCGGGGTACGTTTAAAGAAAAAGTCCCCCATCGCGCCCCCAATAAAGTACCCGGACGCCAGTACAAGGATTGCCGGAGCCATGGTGAGCAGAACCGAATCGGGATCGTAATTCCGTTCCGTTTCCAGATAGCGAAAAAACCAGTAGGTGATTACATTCCAGGGGAAGACACCCACAAAACCCTGTAAAAACAACAGCAGCAGGCTGCGTTTGCGGAAGAGCCCCAGGGCAATCTTTTTATCGAAGCGATAAACACCGACCTGTTCCAGATTGGCAAGCTCTGGTTCGCTCTGGCCACGCGGAGCCTCTTTTACCCCAAAGAAGATCACCACCGCCAGAATAATACCGAGTGAGCCGGTGATATAGAAAACACCCCGCCAACCAATCATCCCGCTGAGCAGTGTGGCGACCAGCAAGCCGGCCATGTAGCCCAGGGGTTGGGCTAACTGCAGCAAGCCATAGATTTTGCCCCGAATGGCCGGCCCAAAATAGTCGGCGATCAGGCTGTACATCCCGGGATAGCTGAAATCGTCGATACCGGTTGAGGCTCGGCTGACCAAGAACGCAGGATAGGTGGGCGCAATTGCACTGACCCAGGTTGTAGCCCCCCAGACGAAAGAGGCCAGGGCCAGCAGTTTCGAACGGGCGTAGCGGTCATAGAGATATCCCCAAATCGGATACAGGATCGCTCCAACCAGCAGGGCGCCAGAGAAGATCGCTCCCATCTGGACTTCATCGATGCCATAGGTCTCCATGATGGGGGTGGTCAGGGGGCCGATCAGCAGTTTATCGGCTTGATGTAGCAGCATAAAAAGAAAGAAAACCAGTACAACGAACCAGCGATATTTCGATTGTTTGTGCATTGCGATCACCTCACTGGATAGATGCCCTCTGATCTGGAGGCTATATTCTACTTGTGTACTGCGAAGATAACAAGCGATTTTCTCAAGGATTGCTCACCACATAAACCACATTTCGGATAGGCCCTTAGGTGCTTATCGCAGCGCCTGGTGCTGTGCTGCTCCCAGGATAAATAGTATAATTCATAGATAGATCACCCAAATACTAGAAATTTGGGCTCTCTGGGAATTACTGCGGTGTCTGCATCACGGAGGCAAAATGGATAAAGATATCATTGCGACAAAAATTCATCCGAAAACTGGAATAGGGGCGGTTTCCGTGAATGTTTCGGATCTGGAGAGATCAATCGGGTTTTATCGACAGGTGTTGGGATTGCAGCTGCACACCCGCGAGCAAGCTTCTGCCTGGCTGGGGACGCCCACGGTGCCCGCGCTCGTTAACCTGGTAGAAATCCAAGCTGGTAGATCGGCGGGCAGGAGCACGGGTTTATACCATATGGCATTTCTGGTCCCGTCTCGCCAGGCGCTGGCCAGTGTTTTCAACCATTTGCTGCTATCGGGCTGGCCTTTACAGGGCGCCGCAGATCATCTGGTCAGTGAGGCCCTTTATCTGGCTGACCCGGATGGGAATGGGATTGAGATCTACCGGGATCGCCCACAGGACTCCTGGCCAACTCGCAATGGCCAGCTTCAGATGGCGACCGACCCGCTCGATGCAGAAGGTATCCTGGCAGAATTATCCCAGGGAGTGGAGGCCTGGCAAGGGATCGATCCTGGCACCCGCATGGGCCACATCCATCTCAAAGTGTCTGAGCTGTCTGCAGCCCAAACTTTTTACTGTGATGTGATCGGTTTTGATCTGATCTTGCGTTATGGGCCATCGGCAGCGTTCGTTTCAGCTGGAGGCTATCACCACCACCTGGGGATGAATACCTGGGAAAGTGCCGGCGCTCCGGCTCCACAGCCCGAATCGCCAGGGTTGCGCTTTTTCAGCGTGGTTTTACCCGAAAGCAATGAGCTCGACCAGTTAGCCGCGCGCTTGCAAAGCGCTCAATGGCCCTATGCATCTGGCCCTGAGCTGCTCGTGCTGGATGATCCTTCCGGGAACACCATTCACTTCTCGGTGGGCTGAGGTGATGCCGATTAAAACTTAGCCTGCTTGCCCTAGAGTCGTAGATAATAGTTGCTCTTCAAATTTTGAGTGCTCCTCACCACAGTGTTTCCCGAAGAGCAAAAAAACACCATATGAGGGCGCCCTCGTGATATAATCACTTTCGCATAATTTAAGGGTCTCCGAAAATTTCTGTGCGAAGGGCATGATGTGCATCACACATCCACCACCAGAGAGCTTCCTGAAGAACCTGACTTTGTGAAAATTTGAAGTCAATGAGCCTGGTTTTTTCGATTGAACTGCGAGAACACCAGCTTGGATCCATTTTCTACTGCGGAGGTTTGCCGATGGATATCACCACAACCCAGTATAAACATAGCGATCTTGTCAAAGTGATTGGCCGAGTGGATAGTTTTACCGCTCCAAAGTTGGCAGAAGTGATGGAAGCGATCACGGAGTCGGGACGCTATAAGATCGTTTTCGATATGACCGGGCTCGAGTATATGTCCAGCGCTGGTTTACGAGTCTTGATCAGTACCCAGAAAACTTGCAAACGCTATAATCGCGGTGAAATCGTCCTGGCCTGTGTTCCGCAGAGAATTTACGATGCCCTCGATCTGGCGGGTTTTGTGCCGCTCTTTAAGTTTTATGATGATGTAACTGCGGCCGTTGGCAACCTGTAATTTTTAGATCGGCTCCTGCATTTCTTAATGGCCCGGCCGATTGCCTGTCTGGTAGTTTTGGGATGAGGGTTGGAAGACGGTTCGGACTTCCACCTTCATCCTTTGTTTATTTTTGAAGCATACAGGCAGGCGCGGGCAGTTTGCCATCAATCATTCGCATAAATCCGGCTATTGGAATTGCTGTGACCCCGCCGCAGGAATTCCCAAAGTTCCGGTGATGATTGGTCAACGATGCCTGCGCATTGCTGAGTGATACTAACGACTATGGAACCCACAAGGTCAGCGGTTTTTTTAGCCCAGTTCGAGAGTCTGGATAGCATCCGTGAATTCGCAGGAACAGCAGCCGAAGATTGCGGTCTCAGCCCCAGGGATGTATATGCCGTCCAGATGGCTGTTGATGAAGCCTGCTCGAATATTATTGAACACGCTTATGGGGGAGAATGCCTGAGTGAGATCGAATGCAGCTGCTTCTTCGAATCGCACGCTTTGACCGTGCAAATTGTTGATTGTGGCGAGCGATTCAATCCACTGGAAATTCCTGAGCCTGATCTGAACGCCAGCTTGGAGGAGCGTGACACAGGTGGGCTGGGTTTGTTTTTCATGCGCAAATTGATGGATGAAGTCCGGTTTTCTTTCAATCAGGATGTTGATGCAGAAGGCACCGGATGCAATATCTTGACAATGGTCAAACGTAAGCAGCAGTCATAGGCCGAATGGAGTCGCTTGTGAATAGCACTGAAGCGGTCTGGAGACAAGTTCTTCAATTAGGCGAGCGCCTGCTCGCATTGAAATCTTCAACCAGCCTGGTCACGCCTCAGGGGGGAGAGCGTGAGCTCGGCAGTTTGTTTCTTCAGCAGCGCCAGTTGATTCTTGAGACGACCAGTCAACTGCTGGGTTGCGAAGCCCAGTTGTGGTTGTCGCGCGACTTGTTGCCTTTTTCAGCCTCCCAAATTTCCCCCTCTTTGCAAAAGCAATTTCCCTCTGCGCCGGAAAGCGAATTGATGCAAAAGGCGTTGGAAGCCGTCCAGGCCAATGGATCGAGCCTGCCAAATGCTTTCTCGCTGGAAAGCGAAGCCGCCTCATTGGCTTTTCCGTTGATCATCCAGCCGGATGGGATATCCATAGCGATGATCCTGGGTGTCTTACAAGTCGAAAAACCAGCGGGAAAACCATTCACTGAGCAAGAGATGGCCTTGTTGGCCGGCCTGGCTACCCAGGCGGCGATTGCTTTGCACGCCAGCTACCAGACCGCGATTGAAAAATGGCGGATCCAACAGTTGACTCTGGTGCGCCGGGTTGTCACCCAGATTGCTAATGTGCGTGATCTGGATGAACTCTCCCGCCAGGTCACCAGGTTAATTCTGGATACATTTGATTACTATTATGTGGCGATCTTCACGGCTGAAAAGGGTCACGAATACCTAGACTTCCGAGCCAGCGCGGGCGGTATAAGAGATCTGCCCGAGGGCGAGCGAGCTCCGGCCCTTAGCATTCGAGTGGGCGATGGCATCATCGGCCAGGTCGCTCAAACCGGGCAGGAGATCGTTGCCAATGATGTCAGTCAGGAGCCGCGCTTTCAGTATTTAGAATCCCTGTCCGATACCAGGGCCGAGGTTACTCTGCCGCTAAAGATTGAAGACCGGGTGCTTGGGGTCCTGGATGTCCAAAGCGATCAGCTGGGTGACTTCCAGGAGACCGATATGCTGGTGCTGCGGGCTTTGGCGGGCAGCATTGCCGTTGCAATTGAAGGAGCCCAGCTATTCCATACGCTCAACCGGCGCGCTGAGCAGCTGACGATTGTATCGGAGGTCAGCAATGCAATTGCCTCAATTTTAGATGAAGGGCAGTTGTTGGAAGAGCTGGTTCACTTACTCCAAAAACGACTCGGTTTTCCATACGTGCACCTCTTTTCTGTGCACCCTGGCCGTCGTAAGGTGTTTTTCGAGGCCGGCAGCGATCACCGCCGGCATGTGCTGAAAGCCGAGGGATTTGCTTACGATCTCGATGATCCCAAGGGAATGATCCCCTGGGTGGCTCGCCAGGCCGAATCCCTGCTGGCCAATGATGTCACTTCAGAGCCGCGCTACCGGCCCTCCGTTTTACCACCGGACAACACGCTTTCTGAGCTGGCTGTACCGATCATCTTTGGTGGGGTGGTCCTGGGCGTTATCGATCTTCAAAGCGATCGTCGCAATGCGTTTGATATTGATGATGTGTTCGTTCTGGAGACTCTAGCTGATAGCGTGGCAGTCGCTTTGCGAAACGCGTTTTTATACCGTTCGGAACTCTGGCGCCGTCAGGTGGCAGACAGCCTGAGGGAAGTTGCTGGTTTGCTCTCGGCGGATGTTGATCAGGATCAGGTCCTGGAAGCTATTCTGGCCGAAATGAAGCGCAGTTTGCCATGCGATGTTGCCGCGGTCTGGCTGTTGAATGATAATAATTTGGCATTTGAAACGACTGAAACCACTCACCTGCGCCTGGCAGCTGTTTTAGGTTCGGATGAGAGCGGCGGCAGCCTGGGCGAATTGATCGATCAATTAGAGCGACAATTGGACCAGCCGGCAAAAACCTGGCTGCTGGAAGCCTTGCATGCAGCCGAACCATTGGTGCGCAACGAGCTAACTGAATTTGAGCCAATTGGCGCGGTCCTTGGTTATCCCTCTGATTATTCAGCCATTGCTGCCCCTTTACGCGTTGGTGAGCAGCCGCTTGGCGTGTTAAGCCTGGCACATCGCACTTCAGGCCGATACGGCAGTGAGGCGCGTGCCATGACTGCTACGTTTGCCAGTTATGCAGCTGTGGCAATTGAAAACACCCGCCTGTTCGAAGCTGCTCATGAGCAAGCCTGGGTATCAACCGTGCTACTGCAGGTAGCTGAAGCCACCCAGAACCTCACCAATTTGAATGATCTGCTGGCTACTGTCGTTCGGATTACTCCGATGCTGGTCGGGGTGAAGGCCAGCGCGCTCTACATGTGGGATGAAATGGCCGAGGCTTTCGCGCCCGCGACCGCTTCTGGACTGACCCCCGACCAGCAGTTGGCCTTTGAACGCTGGCGGTACGCTCGGGGCGATAGCGAGATTTTTGACCGGTTACTGATAGAGAAGCGCCCCGTCTTAACCCATAGCCTGGCCAAAAGCCCCAGGCTGCCCGGGGTCACTTTTTCGACGACCGAGATCTTGCCGGATGCCGAATTGATGATTTTGACTCCATTGCTGACCAGGGGAGAAATGCTGGGCGCTTTGTTGGTGGATTACAGCACCGATATACCAGGAGTCAGCAATCTGGAGACCCTGGAGCATCTCTTCGATGAACGGCTGGCTATTTTGCAGGGGATCGCCCACCAAACTGCAGTTGCCGTAGAAAATATTTACTTGATGAAGGCTCAAAAAGAGGAGGCCTATGTCTCGGTTGCTTTACTGCAAGTAGCCCAGGCAGTGGTCAGCCTGAATGATTTGGACGATATTTTGGGGGCTATCGTACGTATCACACCGATCCTGGTCGGTGTCCGGCGCAGCCTGATCTTCCTGTGGGATAACGAGCGTCAGGTATTCCAACTTGCTCAATCGTATGGCATCCCGCGCAGTGCTGGTAAAACGATCTATGCTCCTCAGGAGTTTGAGATCCTGGAAAATGCCCGCAAATATGACCGTTTGATGGCTTATCCATTGGGCGATAACCGCGCCGCATTGGATGCTGAAACGCAGGAGCCGCCCGATTCCTGGTCTGGTATGAAGCTGGACGATCTGGATCGGGTCGATGAATATCTGTTCGGGGATACCCGCCTGTTACTGGCTTTCCCGCTTTCGGTCAAGGGCGAAGTGGTTGGCGTGTTTTTGGTCGAAGAACCTGAGGGCAGCGGCGCTGGAGGCGCTTTGGGAAGCGGTACGATAAGGCGGCAGCGGGAGAAACGGCTTGAAATAACAACGGGTATCTCCCAGCAGGCAGCCCTGGCAATTCAGAACGATCGCCTGCAGTACGAGATGGTTGCGCGGGAAAGGCTGGAGCAAGAATTGCAGCTAGCCCGCCAGATTCAGCGCACTTTTTTGCCGCACCAGCTGCCGGAGCTCCCCGGTTGGAGCCTGGATGTGCGCTGGCGGACCGCCCGTGAAGTTGGTGGTGATTTTTATGATGTTTTTGAACTGCCAGATGAGCGCCTTGGCATGGTGATGGCGGATGTTGCGGATAAAGGTATGCCTGCAGCGCTTTTTATGGTCCTGGTCCGCACTTTAGTACGAGCGACAGTGCAGGGCATCACTTCACCGGCTGAGGTGTTGGCCCGCGTCAATGACGTTCTGGTCCCAGATGCCCAGCAGGGGATGTTTGTCACCCTGGTCTATGCCGTGCTGGATAAGAAAACAGGCGAATTGGTGTATGCCAACGCTGGGCACAATCCTCCTTTGTTGCTTCGCAATCGCACGTTTAGCGTTGAGGGTTTGCAGAAAGGTGGAATGGCGATCGGTGTTTTGGATGGAAGCCGGGTTGATGAACACCGCGTCCAGATTGAGGCAGGTGATTACCTGGTTTTCTACACCGATGGGGTAACGGAGGCGTTCTCGCCGGATGGCGAGATGTATGGGGAAGAACGGTTGAAAGCCATCATCCGAGGTGAGGCGGATTGGCTCCCTGATTTAAACTCTGAGGTTGCCTACGGTACTGCGGCTGAGATGTTGGAGGCAATCGACGATTCTGTTTGCGTTTTTTTGGGGGATTCGCTGCCGTATGACGACTTGAGCCTGATGGTGCTGCGGCGGCTGTCTGCCTGAACCGAAAAAAATGGATCGCCGGACGTGGGGGGGGCACGCCCGGCGATCTAAGGAGGGCCACCGGTGCTGGAGCACGGGGGGGGCGTGCTGACAGCTTATTCCGGTGACACGACACCTGTAATACCAATAAGAGGGAGGGCAGGTGTCGGCCTCTTTAATATACACTATTTTGACCTTAATAGCATTAATGGTGGATTAATATTTCGGACAGGTAGTGTCCGAATTGTACCAGTCACTCATCAGATTCTCCCCCAAAGATTTTCAGCCAGTTTTTTATTTCTTGCGCATCCAGGGCAGGCTCTTGTTGCCCTGCTGGCTTTTCTAAGCCTGCATTAAGTACCTGCTTTAGAAGCCCGGCAAACTGATCGGTGGTAAGCGTATGCGCTTTGGCCCAGCGGGCAGCTGCCAGAACTTCGTGATCGGAGCTGATCACGGTCCAGTTTTGGGCTGTGCGTTTCAGCTGTCTTAAGCGTTCTCGGATCGCCTCGTCAGCCGTTTTCCCTTGCCGGATGAAACGGGCGGTTACCAGTCCAAATTTCTGGCTGCGAGCCTGGGTAGGCGGGGCGTTGTCGAAGAACACTTCCACTTTTTTGCGCGAGAGTCGGCAATACTCTTGCAACAATTCGATCAACCTTTCTTCGTCATCCAGATCGTGGAGGCTTAGCCCATTTAATTTTGGGATTAAATTATGACCATCAATGATTACGGACATATTCCCGATTGTAGTTTCAATTACAGCCTGCGTCAATCTTGGTGATTAGCCGAAGGCAATTTGGACTCCTTCAAAACAACCCGCCAATCACTTATGCAAAACGCTACTCTGGCAGACCGCAATTCAAAACTGTTCAGCGGTTTGCATCGCGCCCTAGAGACCCTTTATAATAGCCACATTGCCAGATTTATGCTATCATCTTCTGGGGAGAAAATGTCATGAAACAGTGGAAACGGCTTGTCTATTATTTGCTGCTGAACGTGTTCGTTTCGGCTTGCACAATCCTGATCGTCCTGTTTTTTTGGGAGCGCACCCGGAATCCTAGCCTGGAGGATGGCTTAACGCTGGTGTTCGGCGGTGCCCAACCCCCCACACCAACCTTATCCATCTCTCCCACGCCTGCTGATACCCCTACCCCAGCACCGACTTCCACACCGGCTTTCATTGTCTATACGGTAAAGTCTGGAGATACATTTGGCCTGATTGCTGAGGAGTACGGGGTCACTGTCGATGAATTAATGCAACTGAATGGTTTCACAGACCCCAGCTCACTCGGCGTGGGCGAGCATCTCCAGATTCCAATTGTGACCAGAGCGGCTCCTATGGTTAGCGGTGAGGTGACTATTGATAGTGTTATAGGGGTTGGCGATTTACAAGCAGAGCGGATCTTGTTAAAACATCTAGGTGATGGAGAGATCTCTCTGGTGGGCTGGAAAATTCTGGATGAGAATGCCAATGTTTTCACATTTCCACAATTCCCCGAATTAATCTTGTATAAAGCCGGGGCCGTGAATGTGCTGACGCGGGCTGGCAGCGACACAGTGGTTGATCTATATTGGGGGCTTTCCGAAGCTGTCTGGCGCTCGGGGGAAACGGTTACCATGCAAGATGACCAGGGCCGTGTGCGAGATACTTATCAGATACCATGAGTCATGTTGATGAATTGATCCGTAAGGCCATTGAGGATGGCAAGTTCAGCAACCTTCCAGGTGAGGGCATGCCTCTTTGCCTGGAAGAAAACCCCTGGGAAGATCCGGGCTGGCGGATGGCTTTTCATGTATTGCAAGCCAACGGTTTTACACTCCCATGGATAGATCAGCACCAGTTCATCGAGAAGGACCTTGATCAGGCCAGGCGCATGCTTGCTCAAGCCTGGTGTGAACGCCAAACCAATCAAACAGCCTCCGGGGAACAGGCCTGGCGGCGAGCGATCCAAACCTTCAAATTGCAGGTCGGAGCGATTAACCAACAGATCAGAAACTATAATTTATCGGTTCCCCTGGAACGATTTCAAAAGCGGTTGGTACCTGTAGAACAAGAGCTAGATCGGTTGACCACACCGCACCTCTCTGATACACTCTAAACATGTCTCAAGCGCTATATCGCAAATGGCGGCCCAACCGCTGGAACCAGGTCGTGGGCCAGGAGCATGTGATCCAAACCCTTCAGCACGCTGTCACCGCGGAGCGAGTTGCCCATGCTTACCTGTTTGCCGGACCACGTGGTACCGGAAAAACCACGACCGCGCGCCTGTTAGCTAAAGCGGTTAACTGCCTGGCTGAAGAGCTGGCCGAACGACCCTGCGGCCAGTGTGAGCATTGTCAGGCTGTCAATCAAGGCCGTTTCCTGGATCTGATCGAGATCGATGCAGCTTCCAATACCAGCGTAGAAGATGTACGCGATCTGCGAGATAAGATCAATTTCTCCCCCAATCAGGCCCGCTATAAAGTTTATATTATCGATGAAGTTCACATGTTATCGACTGCGGCCTTTAATGCCTTATTAAAGACTTTAGAAGAGCCGCCTGCCCATGCCATTTTTATTCTGGCAACAACTGAGGTTCACAAGATTCCGGCTACGGTGCTCTCGCGCTGCCAGAGGCATGAGTTTCGCCGGATTCCTGTCACAGATATCGTCGCTCATTTAAGGCATATGGCGGATAGCGAATCGATTCGGATTTCCGATGAAGCGCTAACTCTGATGGCCCGCCAGTCGACAGGCGCATTGCGGGACGCAATCTCCCTGTTGGATCAGCTTGCCTCGACCGGCGACAATATATCATTGGAGCTGGCTCAAGATCTGTTGGGAACCGCTGCCAACCAGGCAGTCCTCAATGTGGTGGAAGCATTGATTGGCCAAAAGCCAGATGAAGGGCTGGCTCAACTTCACCAGGCGCTGGATGCCGGTAGTGATCCGCGCCAGTTTGCTCGCCAGATAGTAGAGTATTTGCGGGACTTGCTCTTAATCCGGATGGGCAGTGCCGATCAGGTGGATGCCACAGCCGAAGTGCGGGCTCAGATGGCGCGCCATGCTCAAGCGCTCGACAATCCTACACTTTTAAGATACATCCGCAATTTTAATCAGGCGGCTGTTGACGCCCGTGGCTCATGGCAGCCATCGTTACCCCTTGAAATGGCGTTTGTCGAATCTTTGGAAGCTCGGGACGAAGTTGCTGCTTCTGCACCTGCCGCACCGACCCAGTCTATAGTTGGCCCATCAGCATCCAAAACCAAATCGGCTGCCAGGGCAAGTAAAACTCCTGCAGAGAGCGGCGAAATTTCTGAGAGCCCGGTGTTGGATGCCGCCGGTGGGGATCGGATGTTGCAAAAGATCAACGATAACTGGCGAAAAATAGTGGACCTGGTCAGCCAGCGCAGCCGTCAGACTTTGGGGCTATTGAATTCCTGCAAGCCATTCGGAATGAAGGATGGCGTCCTGTTTTTAGGTTTCAATGGTGAGTTTGCCAAATCAAAGATGGAGAAAGACGATTCAATCGATCATATTAAAATCACTTGCCAGGCGGTCGAAGATGTGATGGGCAGCGCAATCCCCATCCGATGTTTTGTTGCGACTGGGCGTGGCGGTAAATTGCCACCCGATATTGACAGCGATGGGATGGTCGCGGCAGCCTTACGAGATCTGGGTGGAGAAATTGTCGATATTCAGTAGGGAACAAGCCAAGACAAAACAACAACTAACAATTTATTGGAGGTATCGATTATGGCAAAAGGATTTAAAGCACCAAAGATGGGCGGCCAAATGGGGATGATGCAGCAGCTGCAGAAACTGCAAGAGCAAATTCAGACCACCCAGGCTCAGCTTGCCGAGGAAACTGTCAGTGCGACAACGGGTGGCGGGGCTGTTAAGGTGACGGTCACGGGGGACCAGCGCTGCCAGGCGGTTGAGATTGATCCGGAAATCTTGCAGGATGCAGATGCTGAAATGCTTCAGGATCTGATATTAACCGCCTTCAATTCAGCTTTAGAAAAATCGCGCGAGATGGCTGCCGAACGGTTAGGGCCATTATCCAGCGGACTGCCGTTCTAAACGCTATTTCTAGCCGAACTGGCTATTTGACACCCCAACCAGCATGATTCTACCTGAACCTATCCAGAATTTGGTCAACGCCCTTTCGCGCCTGCCAGGAGTCGGCCCGAAGACCGCTTCGCGCCTGACTTTCCATTTGCTGCGCACCCCAGATGACCTGGCCGGTGACCTGGCTGACGCACTGATTAACCTTAAATCTGGGACGACTTACTGCCAGACCTGTTTTAATATTACAGTTGCTGGCCGGGACGAGTGTGAGATCTGCACCAACCTGGAACGTGAAGCAGGCCTGCTCTGTGTGGTCGAGGAACCGCTGGATGTGCTTGCTCTCGAGCGGACTGCGGGTTTCCAGGGTCGTTATCATGTCTTACATGGGGCCTTGTCGCCGATTGAAGGCATCGGTCCAGAAGATCTTAAGGTGCGCGAGCTTTTAGAGCGTGTAAGGGCCGGCGGCGTACATGAAGTGATCCTGGCCACCAATCCTAGCATGGAAGGCGATTATACTGCGGCTTATTTAAGCCAGCAGCTGCATTCCAGCCCGGTGCGATTAACCCGCCTGGCGCGCGGCTTACCGGTTGGTGGAGACCTGGAATATGCCGATCAAAACACTTTGCTCCGAGCGCTTTCCGGGCGGCAAGAGATGAGCTAAAAGTTATCAATTTTATTACCAAACAGGTGCGCCTGGCGGTATCCTCCGCCAGGCGCACCTGTTTGGTACCCCCAAATCCAACGGGGGGTTGCGCGGTACCAAAAAAACTACGGTTTGATCTCACTCCCAGTCTGGTCAGTGTGGTATCCGGCGAGTTTTTCAATTTGTTGCCGCAGGGCGCGGCTTTGCAAGCAATCGAGTGTGGGCTGTAATTGTGGGCTGGCTAACAGTGCCTGAGAAAACACCAGGTCGAAGCGTTCTTCAAATAACGGGATAAAATCCAATTCATACTGGCTGGCGGCTGCCCGCAGGCCAACTCCCAGATCTGCCCTGCCTTTGGCAATCATTTCGGCTGCCGCAGTATGGGTGCGCACCTCATGGTGATAACCCGCGATAGACTCCGGCTGGATACTCAGCTGGTTTAATTTCTGGTCGAGCCAGATGCGAGTGCCTGAACCCGGATTGCGATTGATCAGTCTCAGCCCCGTACGCTGCAGGTCTCCCAGTCCTTTGATATGAAGTGGATTTCCACGTTCTAGCAGCAGACCCTGTTCGCGATGGGCCAGTGTGATCAGGAGCATCGCTTGATCGGGAAAGAAATGGCGCACAAAACTGGTATTGTACTCGCCGCTTTGAGCATCGAACAGATGGCAGCTGGCGATGTGGGCGTTGCCCTGCCGCAGAGCGACCAACCCGTTGAGGCTGCCCACAGCCAGAGCCATTAAGCGTGAGCGATCTCCATCCGGGTCCCTGGCCAGGATCTCTAAAGCCAGATCGTGGCTACCCAGGACCACTACTGTGTCGGGCCGGGCGTTTTCTGGCAGAATAATTTCATTTAAAGTGAACGCCTGAGCTGTGGCGGCATAATATTTTTCGGTAAAACCACGCACCACCTGCGTGTCAACCAGATCGACCAGCCCGGCCTTTTCCAACTGCTTTAGGTGGTGGCGGACACGGGCGGGATGTTCACCCAGCTGTTTGCCAAGCGTGGTAAGGGTTTCGGGCTGAACCATTAGAAGTTTCAGGATGGACATGCGCCGGGAATCGGCCACGAGCTTGAGCTGCTCAAGGTGCCTAATTCGCTGGACAGTTTCCATAGCTGATCACCGATACATCACATAAAAGCATGTGAGCCAGGACTAACTGGGCTTGATCCCAGGAGATTGTCTTGGGTTAGAAAAAACGGAAGGAAAAGAAGAAAAAAAAAAACGGAGAAAAGGGACGAAGGGAAAAGAATGAAAACGACATGAGGAAGGAAACGCAGAGGAAAGAGAAGAGCGAGGAGGAAGAAGGAAAAGAAAGGAAAGAGACGAGATAAAGAGGCAGCGGAATGGCGGCGGCAAGAAGGAGCGACAGAGAGAAGAAGATATGGAGATAAGAGATGGGCAGAAAGGGGGATGAGAATAATTTTTAAAGAAACGTGAGCGAGAAATATTTTCGGAAACCGAAAATGGTGAAAGAGAAGCGTAATTAGGGGGGACCGCGATGTAATGTTTGAGGTGTTGGCGAAATAGAGTTTCAGATGGATGCGGAATCGGAAAAGGAGCGTAAAGTGAATGCGGACAGTTTCATAGCGATCACGATACATAATAAAAGATGTGAGCAGGACTAACTGGGCTTGATCCCAGGAGATTGTCTTGGGTTAATTGATTGGTGCAAAGCACCAGAGTACCACTCCAACTTCTTGTCCTTGAAGGTGGGGATTTGCAGCCCTTATGCATGTCGTGGGCAGGGAATCGCTCTGTCAGAGAATGAGCGTGCATATAAAAAAGTGTATCACGGTGGGAATGTTTCGTCAAAAGTAATCGATGAGAAAGGAAGAACCCATCCCAAATATGCTGGTAGAAACAAAGCGAGAAAACCAACTTAAGGCTGCCCGAAAAGTATAGATTTGGTTGTTATACAGTTCCGGGGCAATTTGTGTGGATTGTAATCTGGTTTCAGGTTTGATAGGGTTTTTGAGACACCCGAATACTGCCTCGGAGAACCCCAAAAAGACTTTGACAGGCTTAACTGCCTGTGGTAGACTAACGACCATCAATTGCCATAAGCTGCCTATACTCATCCAGAGAGGTGGAGGGACCGGCCCTGAGAAACCTCGGCAACCATGATGGGCAAATTCCCATCGAAGGTGCCAATTCCGGCAGATAGCTCAACCCAGGTTGGGCAAACTGGAAGATGAGGGACGTACATTGGATGCAGGCGCCTCTCTTCCTGAGAGGCGTTTCCCATTTGGGTGTCCACCTGGAGAGGAAAAGGGACTTGGTCGCTTCACACAAGGTATTTATCGGCATGAAAGTGCCCCGAATGGACAGCAATTTAGAGCAGATTGCAGACCTGATTTCGGATTGTGCCATTCAAGCAGGCCATACGCCTTTGATCGCGCATCGTGAAATTGCCCACCTGCAGCTTGCCCACCCAGACCAGTTTATGCCTTTTGTTCGGGAGCGCATCCTGGCCTCTGATTTGATAGTGATCCTTTACCATCCAGAACTGCGTGGTGGGTTAATTGAAGCCGGGATCGCGTATGGCTTGAATAAACTGGTCTGGCTGCTTGCCAGATCAGGCGAGAAGGTATCCAGCTCGGTGACCGGCTGTGCTGACCAGTTGGTAACATATGAAGATATTGATGATTTGAAGCTTAAGCTGCAGTCAGCTTTTGAGAAGCTGGCCCACCCAGCCGGGTCTGCGGACAGTTTTATGGAGGTATGAACTCAATGCAAAGACAGTATACGAATCGCCGTTTCCTGGATGCCATCCAAGAACGAGTGCTCATCTACGATGGCGCGATGGGAACCAGCCTTCAAAACCAGCATCTGACCGCCGAGCACTTTGGTGGGGAGCGAACCAATGGCTGCAATGATTACCTGGTGATCAGTTACCCAGAAGCGGTAAGAGCCGTTCACAGCTCATTTCTGGAAGTTGGGGTAGATGTGCTCGAAACCGATACGTTTCGGGCGAACCGCCTGACACTGGGCGAATATGGCCTGCAAGACCTGACGCTCGAAATCAATCGCAAGGCGGCATTATTGGCTCGAGAACTGGCCGACGCTTATTCGACACCCGAGCAGCCGCGCTTTGTGGCGGGCTCAATGGGTCCCACGGGTAAGCTGCCTTCTGCCGATGACCCGGAGCTGTCCAATATCAATTTTGACCAGCTGGCTTCGATTTTTCAGGAACAGGCAATTGGCTTGATTGAAGGGGGGGTTGACTTGCTGTTGATCGAAACTTCCCAAGACATCCTGGAGGTGAAAGCAGCTATCCACGGGATCCAGCAGGCTTTCAAAGATAAAGGTATTTCACTGCCTATTCAGGCCCAGGTAACCCTGGACACAACCGGGCGAATGCTGCTGGGGACGGATATAGCCGCCGCCTTGACGATCCTGGAAGGATTGCCGATTGATGTGATTGGTTTGAACTGCTCAACCGGTCCAGAGCATATGCGTGAACCAATTCGTTTCCTGGGCGAAAACGCGACTCTGCCGGTGTCCTGCATTCCCAATGCGGGTCTGCCTCTAAATGTGGATGGGGAAGCCGTGTATCCCCTCCAACCCGAGCCCTTTGCCCAGGCGATGCTGGAGTTCGTTGAGAAAAATCATATCAGTGTGGTGGGCGGCTGTTGTGGCACCACTCCGGCCCATTTGGAATTGTTGGTGGAAAAACTTGGCGGGTCAGGAAAAAACCGCCGTCCGCACCCGGCCCGGCCCAAGGCCGAAGCACCGCGCCTGTCGTCTTCTATTCGGGCCACACTGATGCATCAGGAGCCACCGCCCTTATTGATTGGCGAACGCTGCAACTCTCAGGGCAGCCGGAAATTTAAACGGATCTTGCTGGCTGAAGACTATGACACTATCCTGGAGCTGGGGCGGGACCAAGTCGATGGGGGCGCGCATGCCCTGGATATTTCCGTTGCAGTGACAGAACGACCGGATGAAACCGAACTGATGCGCAAAGTTGTTAAAAAGCTAGCGATGGGGGTTGAGGTGCCGCTGGTAATTGATACGACAGAACCCGAGGTGATGGAGGCGGCTCTTAAGACTGCGCCTGGTCGCTGCCTGCTCAATTCCACTCATTTAGAATCGGGCCGCGAGAAAGCTGACCGGGTATTTGAGCTGGCAAAAAAGCACAATGCGGCCGTCCTGCTTCTTACAATTGATGAAATAGGAATGGCGAAAACAGCCCAGCGTAAGCTGGAAGTGGCTCAACGCTTGTATCAAATCGCCATTCAAGATCATGGATTGAAACCAGAAGCTCTGGTTTATGACACTCTGACCTTCACGCTGGCGACTGGTGACCCTGAGTTTGCTAATTCGGCTGTCGAGACAATTGATGGGATTCGGCTGGTTAAATCCAGTCTGCCAGGCGTAATGACTTCGCTGGGAGTCAGCAATGTTTCCTTTGGGCTCAGCCCGGCTGCTCGTCCGGTGTTGAACAGCGTGATGCTGTATCACGCTGTTCAAGCTGGGTTGGATATGGCGATCGTCAACCCAGCCCATATCACCCCGTATGCGGAAATCCCAGCCAATGAGCGAGAGTTGACAGAGGACTTGATCTTCAACCACCGCCCGGATGCCCTGCAGCGGTTTATCGAATACTTCGATCATGCCGATCGTCCCGAATTTGAAGGCGCGCAACGAGAAGACCCGACTGCTGGTATGACCCCAGAAGAACGTCTGCACTGGCGAATCTTACATCGCCACAAAGATGGGGTCGAGGCTGATATCGATGAGATCCTGGCGCGTGAAGCCGGTGCAAATGGAGAGGCAGCGCATTCGCAGCATCATGTGGCGGTCTCGGTGTTGAACAATGTACTGCTGCCGGCCATGAAAGAAGTTGGCGATAAGTTTGGCGCAGGAGAATTAATCCTGCCTTTTGTTCTGCAGTCAGCAGAAGTGATGAAGAAATCGGTCGCCCATGTAGAACAGTTTCTTGAGAGGAAAGAAGGCACCACCAAAGGCCTGGTGGTACTGGCGACGGTTTACGGTGATGTGCATGATATCGGCAAGAATCTTGTGAAGACGATTCTTTCCAACAATGGCTACAGCGTGATTGACCTGGGCAAGCAGGTGCCGGCCGAAACGATCATCTCCAAAGCAGTAGAAGCCGGTGCAGACGCGATTGGTTTATCTGCGCTGCTGGTCAACACCAGCAAGCAGATGCCGTTGATTGTTAATGAACTTCAGCGCCGCGGCCTGAAAATTCCAGTCCTGATCGGCGGAGCGGCAATCAATCGCCGGTTTGGTTGGCGCATCCTGTTTACGGATGACGAACAATCCTACGAGCCGGGCGTCTTTTACTGTAAAGATGCTTTCGAAGGCTTGGCTACGATGGATGCTCTCTCCCAGCCAGAACCGCGCCGTGAATTGCTGGCTGAACTTAGGCAAGATGCCGAACGTGAGCTTGGGCGCAGTATTCACCTGAGACAGACAGGCGCCGAGCCGGCGCGCAAGTCTGGAGTCCGCTATTCAACCCAGATTCCCACCCCCAGCCATTGGGGACCACGTGTCGTGCGACAGATGCCGCTCGAGTTGATCTTCAAGCACCTATTCAAGAATGAATTGTTCCGGCTTTCTTGGGGAGCTAAGAACGCCCATGGAGAAGAGTGGGAGCGGCTTAAAAAGGAGTTCGAAATCCGGTTAGAGCAAATGCAGCGGCTGGCTTTGCGAGAAGGCTGGCTCCAGCCGCAAGGAACTTATGGCTACTGGCCGGTACAATCTGTTGGTGACGATTTGATTGTTTTCGATCCGGCCTCAGTCACAGCTGGCGCGCCCCGGGAAATTCAGCGTTTCAGCTTCCCCCGCCAGCCATCCGGAGACTACCTGTGCCTGGCCGATTACTTTGCACCCTTAGATTCAGGTAAGATGGATGTGGTTGCCCTGCAAGTAGTCACCGTCGGTCAGGCAGCCACCGAACGTTTTGACCGGCTGCAGGCTGCCGGAGATTATTCCGAAGCTTACTTCATCCACGGCCTGGCTGTTCAGACGGCTGAGGCAACCGCTGAATATTTGCACCGCCATATTCGGCGAGAATTGGGACTGGCAGAAGGCCAGGGTAAGCGTTATTCTTGGGGTTACCCGGCCATACCCGATCTGGAGGATCATCGCAAAGTCTTTGAGCTGTTGCCGGCCGAATCGGAACTGGGGATGAGCCTGACGGAGGCCTGCCAGTTGGTGCCCGAGCAATCGACTGCTGCCATTATCATTCATCACCCGCAGGCCAGATACTATGGCCTGGGTGAAAGTCGGGTGGGGCAGCTGTTAAAAGATTAAGCCGGGGGGGTGTTCTCAATGTTGTAGAAAAATAATTTTGGTGTTCGGTTTGTGAGGCGCCAGCCGCACAAACCGAACACCAAATCTACAAACTTTGAGTGCTCCCAAGCCGGGGTCCTTGGCAAAATCAGATTGTCAAGTTAGGTATAATTCCTTGCCTGGCATTGTTTATTATATATCTGCGGGAACCAGTCAATGGAGATGAAGTCGGTCCTTCCTTATCAGCATCTAATCGGGGGCAGCACGCCGGCAATTGTGCGAGCTTATTTTGAGTTCAATCATCTCAAAAACTTGTTCCGGCAAGGTTGGCTAAAGCGCGGCATTTCTAAAGAGCGATGTGAGAGCGTTGCGGAGCATACCTTTGGTACGGTTGTGCTGGCGTATTTTCTGGCAGAGGCCTACTTTCCGGAACTGAATTTGGATCGGGTCATTCGAATGGCTTTGCTGCATGATTTTGGGGAAATTTATGCGGGCGACATCATTCCTTCGGACCAAATGGATCCAGAACAGAAGGTAAAGCTCGAGCGGCAATCCGTGGTGCGTATTTTTGCTGACTTGCCGGAAGGTGGTAGCTATTTGGCTTTGTGGGAAGAATTCGAAGCAGGAGAATCGCCAGAGGCGCACTTTGTGCACCAGATTGACCGGTTAGAAATGGCCTTACAGGCCAGTGTTTATGAATACAGTGGGTATCCCAACTTGCAAGAATTCTTTGATACAAGCGACCAGGCTATCACGGATCCGCGATTGCGCTCGATTCTGGCAGCTATTGGGGCTCTGCGTCATGACGCAAGCGAATAGAAACCTGTAGCACAGTTTGTTGTGTTTCTGGAAAGGAGAATGGATATTATGAAACGCCAAAACCGCTCAACTCTGGCTGTTGGATTGATTATGATCTTGATCGGCGCCTGGCTACTGGCCATGCGCTTGATTCCAGGTCTGTCAGTCCAGATCAATGCCTGGATCTCCTGGCCCTGGATTGTGATCGGAGTGGGTTTATTGATTCTTGTGGTGGGCCTGCTGGTTGGAGTGCCCGGATTGGCTGTGCCGGCTATGGTTGTCAGCGGCATTGGGGTAATCCTATACTGGCAGAATGCGACTGGTCTTTGGGAGTCCTGGGCGTACGTCTGGACTTTGATCCCTGGCTTTGTGGGAGTTGGAACCCTCCTGATGGGCTTATTGGGTGAAAACCCTCGCCAATCCTTCCGGACGGGCATTAATATGATTGTTGGCAGTCTGGTCGCCTTTGTGATCTTTGCTTCGTTCCTGGGTGGGTGGGATCTGTTGGGGCCATACTGGCCGGTCCTGCTGATTTTGTTGGGACTCTGGCTATTGGTAAGCTCCTTCTTGCGGGTAAGGCGTTGATGATTAGGGCTCTGATCTTCGATTTTGACGGCTTAATTCTGGATACAGAAGTGCCGATATTTCGCTCCTGGCAGGAATTGTACCAGTCCTACCATTTAGATCTGTCATTGTCTAGCTGGGCAGATACCATCGGCAGATCCGAAGCGGAGGCGCCTTTCGATCCAATGTTGGACCTCGAAGAGCAATTGGGTTATAACCTGGACTGGGCAGTGATTGGACCGCGTCGTCGCCAGCGTGAGTTAGAATTAATCTCCGCCCAACCGGTTCTGCCGGGGGTGGAAGATTACTTGCAAAGCGCCAGGCAACTGAAGTTGAAGATCGGCCTGGCCTCTAGCTCGGATATCAAATGGGTGGCAGGCCATCTGGACCGATTGGGCTTATCAGGCTATTTTGATTGTTTGCGCACCAGCGATGATGTTGTCCAAACTAAGCCCGCTCCAGACCTGTTTGTGGCAGCCCTGAAATGCTTAAACGTTGGCCCTCACGAGGCTTTGGTATTCGAAGATTCTCCCAATGGGATACTGGCCTCCAGGCTAGCCGGTATTTTTTGCGTGGCGGTGCCCAACAATCTCACCAGCCGGCTGGATCTTGCTCACGCAAACCTATGCCTGAAATCCTTATCAGAACTGCCGCTGGAAAAACTTCTCTCGCAGGTGGAAAAAGCTAACGAGAGCACAAATAGGGTATAGATTTCTTGTGGATGCAAGTGGGGAGTGATCGAGGCCCATTAGGATATAGGGCGCAATTCTGGAGCTTAATAGGAGCTGACTGGCAGCAGCACTGTAAAGCAAGTGCCCTGGTCAAGCTCACTTTTGACCAGGATGCGCCCGCCATGCTGCTTAATGATTCGATCGCAGACAGACAACCCCAGGCCAGTGCCGCGCCCAATGGCTTTGGTTGTGAAAAACGGCTCAAAAATCCTGGCCAGTCGATCGGGGGGGATACCTTTGCCGTTGTCAGATACTTCTATGGCGACAAAGTTTTCAGCTAAGTATGTTTTCACTCGTAAAAGTCCATTGATATGTTCAATTGCATCAATGGCGTTCAGCAGCAGATTCAACCATACACCCTGGATCTGGTCCTGGCTGGCCGGGACGAGGGGCAATTCTGCCATAGGAAGGTATTCAAGAGTGATCGAGCGCGCAAGCAGCTCATGTTGGACCAATGAGATCGCCCGCTTGACGGTTTCGTTCACGTCAGTCGGCAGGAATTGATACCTTTCCTTACGAGCAAAGTCCAGCAAGTTTCTGACAACGTGGGCCGCACGCGCCCCGCGCGTGCGATCAAGTCTAACGATTCGTAGAGTTCATCCTCGGGAGAAACTTCTCGCTGCATGAGTTGGGCATTAGCGATAATGGCAGTCAGCGGGTTGTTGATTTCATGGGCGACGCCGGCTGCCAGCTGGCCTACTGCCGCAAGTTTTTCGGATTGAGCCAGGGTGGTTTCCAGGCGCCGTTTTTCGGTAACATCTTGTTCCAGTAGAATGGCTTGAACGGTGTTATCCGACTCGTCATAAATTGGGAAGGTATTGATATCCCACTCGGTGGACTCTTCATCCGCAAGATTGCGCCGTTCGGTGCGATTGGTAATTCGCCCTTTGTCCAGCGTCTCACTTACCCGACAACCGTGACAAATCTCCTGGCGCTGGTAAAGCGCTTGATAGCATTTTTGACCCACAAGCATACTGGGTCTTTCTCCTGCCCGGTTGGCGCAGCTCATATTGAGGGCTATCAGGGTATATTGGCGGTTAATGATGTAAAGGGCTGCTGGCATACTGTCGAACAGGGCTCGCAAGGTGTTACGGGAGTGCAGCAGCTCCCAACGGCTGGCTTCAAGGTCCGCATTGGCAACTTTATGTTGCTGGATCAAGCGGTTACCGTAGATCGTTTGGGCGGCTAAATCTGTAATTACGCCTAAAAGATGCTGGTCTTGCAGGTCGAATTTTCTGTGGCGTTTGTTGATCATCAAGATCGCGCCCAATATTTTCTCGCGAACCTGGAGAGGAATACACAAAAGGGAGGACACATGCTCTCCGCAAGCAGAGTCGTATTGTGGGTGAAAGCGCGTTTCTTTAGACGGGTCGTTGACCAGGGCAGCCTCGCCGCTGCGGATGCACTCGCTTATCAGGCCTCCCGATTCAGCCCCTTTTCCCTTATACCTCCAGGAAACTTTTTCAGTGAGTGTTTTTTTAATGATGAAATCTTCACTGTCGTCATCAATCAAAGCCATGGCGCCGCACTCAGCATCCAAAAGCTTGCACAGACCTTCAATCAAGCGTTTTTGCAGCTCATCCTGGTTTGTGTTTGGATCGAATTGGGTGATGAGTAGCTGTAGATCGTCCAGTAAGCGCGCCCGCTCATCGGCAAGGGTTTGAACGATCTGGGCAGCCACTTTGCGACCAATCGGTCGGGCCAGCCGTTCTAACCAAAGACGGTCTTCATAAGAACATTTCGAACCTTCAATTACAACTACCCCCAAAACCTGATCTTGATGCCGGATTGGGACTGCTACAGCCAGATTATCAATTAGCATCGGCTGGCGATAGGAGTCTCGTCCAGGACCTGGCTTGCTTGAATCGGAACCAGGTTGGTCTGATTGATACGGGAGAGTTACCGCTTGTACCAGCTGGCGGATAGGGCTGTCTGGCGCGGTAACTTGTTCCTGCCAGGCTGGTGATAAGTTCGTTTGGGCTATGAGCTCGGGTTCGGATTCTGGTCTGGTTTGAATGAAGAGTGCCCCGGAGGAACGACTTACTGCGCTCAATAGATGCTCCAGGGCAGCTTGAAACGCCAACTCATCGCTGCGGATATTTTCAAGCAGGTCGTATAAGCTGACCAGAGTTTCGGAGGCATCGTCCATTGGATATCCTAATGTGGGGTCACTTTGTTGCCCAAAAGAAAATGGATAGCAAAAATGGTGTGCGCGGGTGTACGCACCCGCGCACACCATTTTTGCTCCTATTCTTCATGCTTTATTCATCTAAGATTTCAGGCTCTGAATGGATGGTATACCCGAAACCTGGAACTGTGCTAATAAATGTGGGCGAACGAGGATCTCTTTCGATACGTTCGCGCAAGGTTTTTATGTGGACTCGAACCAGATCGGGACTGCCACGATCGGAAGGATAATCCCAAATTTCATCTAACAATCGCATGGGTGAAAACACTTCACCGGCATGGCTCATCAAGTGATAGAGCAGATCAAACTGGATCGGGGTCAGGCGAATCCGCCCATGATCGGGTGTGTCAACTTCAAAGGTGCGTGGGTCCAGTTTGTAATCTCCAATGACTAGGAGTGAACTTGCCAGGGCTTCCACATCCTCGGCTTGTTCTGTTTCTTGAGATTCTGAGGCAGAGCTGGCCTGGAGTTCTCGTGCATCAAAAGTCCTGCGTAAGATCGCTCGAATGCGGAGAATCAATTCATCTACGTTGAAAGGCTTGGTGATGTAATCGTCAGCGCCGGCTTTCAACCCTGCAATGATATCTTCATCCTTTATTTTGGCTGTCAGGAACAGAATCGGGACTTCGGCCAGTTGCTCGTCGGCGCGCATTTCAGCACAGACTTCATAGCCATCCATACCAGGCATAATGATATCCAGGATGACGAGATCAGGTGGATCCTGGCGCGCCAACATCAATCCTTCCAGGCCGCTGTAGGCGACTCTCACCCGGAACTCATCGCCCCGCAAACTACGCTCGATTGTGCGGGCGACAATCTCATCATTTTCAATTACTAGGACATTGGCCGTATCCACGTCTCACCTCTAGCTCAATCATTGTTGCGGGATACTCAGGGCGTCTGTTGAACCGCCTTACGACCGGGCCAGCCGCTTAATCCATGGATTGTTGGGCTGGCATTCTGATACGGAAGATTGTATCACGCCCGGGAATGCTATCAACTTCTATATAACCATTGTGTTGCCGGACAATCTCCCGGCAGATACTTAATTCCATACCGGTGCCGCGGCCGATGGCCGATCCAATAAAATTTGGCTCGAAGATCGTTTGCAAATCCTCTTGTGGGATTGACGCGCCGTCATCTGATATGGTTACTTCGATCCACCCCTGCTCATCCAGGGAGGACTGAATTGCTATGCGATGGGACTGGTCATCGGAGGCCGCATCTCTGGCCAGCAGGAGCAGGTTCAGCCAAAGATCTTCCAATTGGCGAGAATTTCCTCTGACAAGCAGGGGATCGGAACATATTTTTACTTCCAGTTGGATGCCAGCCGAACGGATTTGTTCGCCTACCATTGCCAGGGCGCGCTCAATCGTCGCGTTGGCAGGCAGCACTTCCATAGCCCCTGAGCCAGGCTTGGAAAACTCCATCAGCCGCTGGACAACCTCCTGAACGCGCCATCCAGCTGCCTCGATAGCTTCAGCGGATTCGCGCCCTGGCTGGTCTGCCGGTAGAGCTCGCAGCAGCAGTTGGGCATCGCCGATGATGGTTGTCAAAGGATTGTAGATTTGATGAGCGATCCCGGAGGCCATTTCACCAATCGTTGCCAGGCGAGCCGCCTGGGTCAGTTGGGTTTGAGCAGCCTGGATCTGAGTTTCCATCTGCTTGCGTTTGGTGATGTCATGGCTGACATCCATATAACCCAGCAATCGGTTATTAGATTGAATATCTCGCAGGGCTGCAATTCGTGAGCTCACCCAAATCTTTTTTCCGTCTTTGGTTTGGCACAGTCGTTCTATGTGATGTCCGATCGTTTCCCCTTCGCGGGGTAAACTGATTTTTGGATTAAATGTGTTGACATAAACCTCATCTACCATTTTCCCCAGGCGCTCTAAATGGTTCCAACCGAATAGGCCGGTAGCGGCCGGATTCCAATATGTGATTTCTCCGTTTAAATCCCAGACCACAATCGCATCTCGGACGTTATTCAGCAATGTTGCCTGATAGCGAACCTGCTCCATCGATCGGCTGATCGATTCTTCGAGCTCTCGCGACCGCATCACTTTGTGGAGCACATTGGGCAAACTGCGCAAATAATCATCCGTCTTCAGGATATAATCGCTGGCCCCGTGCTGCAGTGCAGCATTTGCAATCCTTTCGCCCTTATGGCCGGTGACCAGAACGATGGGAAGCTTATAACCCTGTTTCTGAATTTCGAGGATTGTATCGAGCCCATTCCCATCGGGCAGCATATAGTCGAGTACAAGGATATCAAATTGGCCTGTCGCCAGCAGGGGCCACATATCAGACAAACTGTCGATCATGACTGGTTCAAACTCGCCGGTCAAGCGGAAATACTCGGCGACCATATCCGTCTGCTGGTCGTCATCATCTACATAAAGAACCTGATAGGTTTTTGTGGTTTCTTCAGTCATAGTTTATGCGTGTATTTTGGCTTTTCAGAAAGTTCTGGGATTATTCTCAGAGACCCTTTATTTTTCCAGTCTGGGCGCGGTATAGAATTGATAGGGCTGGTCAGGGTAGTAGTGGTAAGCAGCCCGGTCTGGGAAGCTGGAAACGACCCTTTCATCAATTTCGGGTCCACGAGTGTGGACGAAAATGAAGTCAGTATCCAGCATTGGACCGCTCAGCTCCAGCAGTGTACCATATTCCACCCACTTTTCCTCAGGGTGAACGATAATCGTTGCCGGCGCAAGCTCCAGCGCGCTGGGGGTTTCAAACGGCTGCAGATGCACCCGCTCGATCCCATACAGGCCGTGCATGCCGCCGATACGGAACGGAATATAGAAAAAGACATTGATACCAATTAAGAAGGCAAGCACCCCGGTTGCGGCCAGTGGTCGAGCCCGGTGCCATCCGGTGTAATTTATCCAGGCTTCATCAGGGTGAGTGGGCCAACCAGCCAGCCAGGCTGCTCCAGCGCCGCTCAACAGCATCAGGCTGATTAACCCTTCATAGTAGTAGCGGGGGCCATACAGGGAAGAACCGATCCAATATGCCAGGTAAATAATTACCAGACTTGTAAAAACTCCTGTTAGCGACCAGACGCGCCAGTTCCGTCGGGCGGCCCACAGACCAAAGGGCAGTAAAGCGATTGAAAAAGCTCCCCAGCCCAGCAGATCGTTGATCCCGGCCTTCAAGCTGTGACGGGTGTTGATATAGGCCTGCCGCAGGGTGTGCCCGGCAGTCAGTCTGCCGTGCCCTGGTCCAAACCCAACCCGATCATATGGCCACCACAAGGTATATGGATTTTGCAGCGGATCGCCAGTTACAGCATATTGCCATAGAAACAGGGTCGAGCCGAGCGAGAGTGCGATCAGACCAAAGACCAACAGGCGCAGCCTGACCTTCCGATTTGTACGCACCAGCAAATACAGGCCATGCAGCCCAAACGGAACAGCCACTGCAATGGCTGTGAGCGGGCGAGTGATTGCCAATAAACCCAGGCTGCTGGCTGAGACCACCAGAGGCAGCCAGCCCGGTTTGAACTCCTTTTCACCAAAGCTGTCCAACCATCCCAAGACAAAACTCGCAGTTAGCACCAGACCCATGGGATGTGAAAGCAATGATCCGGAATTCATTAAGAAGAATGGGGAGCTGACCGTCAGTCCTGCTGATATCAGGCCGACGGTTTCACCCAGAGTGCGTTTGCCGAGGCGATAAATCAGCCAGACGCCCAATCCGGCCAGAATTGGATTGACCCAGCTGCGGGCATCCAGGCGGATTCCCATAGCCAGCAGGGCAGGCCAGCCGAGTGGGTATTTTCCAAACCTCAGGCCATTGTAATCAATGACAAACGGGACCAAAAAACTTTTGGGTTCTGGTGGCGATGGAACAGTCAAACGTCCGGCCACAATCGCCTCGGCCTGCCATACATAGGCCATTTCATCTTCTATGTGGGCCATGCTTTCGAAGACCTGATCGGTCACCAGGTAAGCAGCAGCTACAGCCAGCAAACTGAGCAGCAAAGCAATGCGATCGGCGCGTGACATTGGGAATTCCAGTCAGGATTGTGGTCGGGTCTGAACTATCAGGCGCCAATTTCTCGCAGCGCCTGCAAAGCGGCCTCATGCAGGTGGGTATTGGATGCCAGGATGCCGCGGTTATTTTGCAGCTGGCGACCGGTTGAGAAGTCGAGCGGGCGCCCATCTAGATCAGTAATCCGTCCTCCCGCTTCTTCAAGTATGATTGATCCGGCAGCCTGATCCCAGATCTTTTCACGATAATCCATTTGAGAGCTGGACAACAGGCGTAGAATGATTTCACCCTGCCCGGCTGCCAGCACCCCGTATTTCGCCTGGCTGTCCATTCGTACGGGTTCGGCTTGCGCATCCAGCGCCTGTGCAAATCGATCGATCTGGCTTATGTTGGTATGGCCCAACTCGAAAGATCGCAGCAGACGGGCCAGGTGTGGGTCCTTTACCTGCGAGACGATCAGGCGAGTAAAATGACCGGGCTGATTAAGATCGGTCAGCCAGGCGCCCTGGCCCTGGCAGGCGGCGATCAGGTGGCCTGCTCTGGGCGCTTTTTCACCTGCTAACGTAAGGGCAGGGCAGCCGAGAACGCCGATTTGAACAATGCCAGCCTCTACCAGGGCCAGGGCGATGGCATATTGATCGCCTCGTAAAAAACCTTTGGTGCCATCGATGGGGTCGAGAGTCCAAAAGCGCTGGCCCGAATCGGCTCGATTGAAATCGATCCAGCCGCAGACTTCCTGCTCAGTTGCTTCCGGCACTGCCAGACTGGCGAATTTTATAACCTGATGCAAAGTGTTTGCCGCCTCCGGAACAAGTAAGGCACCGGAATCTTCCTCGGCTACCAGTGCGGTCTGAGGGAAGCGCTCGCCAAGCCGGCGGCCAATCAGCGCCTGGGAAGTAAAGTCTGCCACAGTTACGGGCGATCGGTCGCCTTTGGTCAGCGCTGGCGATACAAGGGCTGCCTGAATATGGCGAACCATCAGCGCTGCTTCCCGAACTGCTTCGATAGCAAAATTCAATTCAGGCTGTTTGAGATCTAGCATAGAGCGTCCCTTCGGATTGAGGTGCTAAAAACAACTGGCTGCACCCCCAGGCGGATTAAAGTTGGAGCAGGTTGGTGCTATTTTTGACAACACCACTCAAATCATAGGGCATGGCCCCTGTGATCAATACAGGCACAATCTCCCCTGGCGGGGCATTCCCTTCAATGATCACGAGGCCGTCTATTTCCGGGGCATCCCGATAGCTCCGGCCCATGGAAAGGCCATCGCCCAAGCCTTCAACCAGCACATCGAGCGTCTGTCCGATCTGAGCCTGGTTTTTCTCCAGAGAGATGCCTTGCTGGAGCAGCATTAAGCGCTCGTAGCGCTCCTGTTTCACTTCTGACGGGACTGGATCGCCAAGCGGTTCACTGGTGGTGCCGGGTTCGAAAGAGAATTGAAACGCGCCGACCCGATCGAAGCGGATTTCCTCAATAAAATCCAGCAAGGTTTGAAATTCGTCTTCAGTTTCACCAGGATAACCGACGATGAAAGTCGTCCGAAGAGCCAGGTTAGGCATGGCGGCTCGCATCTTGTGCAGCGTTTGATGAACCCACTCCATATTGGCAGGGCGGCGCATACGCCGCAGTGTCATGGGGTGAGCGTGCTGGAGGGGCATATCCAGGTAAGGTACAATTTTGGGCTCGGCTGCCATCACTTCGATTAAGCGATCGGTCACATAGCCTGGGTAAGCGTACATGATCCGGATCCAGTCGATATCCGGAACGGCCTGGGCCAGCTTTTCCAGCAGGTGAGCCAATCCATTTTTCAGGCCGAGGTCGTGGCCGTAATCAGTGCTGTCTTGAGCGATTAAGATAATCTCTCGGATCCCCATAGCTTGCAGCTCCCGGCCTTCATCCAGGATAGAATCAACCGGTCGGCTGACGGCGGTACCCTTGATTAATGGGATCGCACAAAAAGCACACGGCCTCCGGCAGCCATCTGCAATTTTGATATAAGCGCTGGCTCCCTGGACAGAGACTCGCAGCGCCCCGCGCTCGTCTGTGCCAACTGTAGCTGAATCCGGCAGATGGTAAATCGGTTCAGGGTGGGCGCCGTGCCGCAAGCTGCGCACCACATCGACGACATCCATCCAGCGGCGGGTGCCTAAAATGCCGTCAATACCCGGAACCTGGCGGACGACATCGGCACCATAGCGTTGGGTCAGGCACCCGGCCGCAATCAGTGTTTGGCCTTTGCGTTTCTGGGCGGCCAGATCGCCCAACACCTGCAAGGATTCGGCTTTGGCTGGTCCGATAAACCCGCAGGTATTTACGATAACTACTTCGGCCCGGGCAGGCTTATCCACCAGGTCGTATCCGGAATTCATCATCAATTGAGCCATTGAGTCGGAATCGACGGTGTTCTTAGCGCAGCCAAGTGAAACCATGTGAAAGGTTTTTATTTTCATTCATATACCTGTAAATTCTTTATGCCCACTTATGGGCGATTTGTATGTTCGGTGCAGAGCAAATCATAGTTACTGCTAAACAATCGCTTATGGGATGGCTGGCTGTGTGCCTTGTGGAGTAGCCGTCTGGCGGGAAGTGGGCGAGAGGCGCGGTGTTCGGGTAGTGGTTGGGGTAATTGTAGCGGTTGGGGTCTGGATGCCATCCAGGGTGAACACCCGGTCGATCACTTCACCTAAGAAACCGAGCACTCCCAGGTCCTGCTGATTGTAGAATATCTGCAGAGCAGCTCCGTTGCCAGTCAGCACTTCTATACGTTCTTCTCCAGCATAATTATAGGCGCTTCCAGCGATAACCCGGCCTTCGAATTCGATTTTGCCATCTACAACAACCCGCATCCAGGCTCGCTGTAATACCGTGATATAGATCTGAACGCCTACCTGGCTATCGGTTGGCACCTCGATGGATGGTGGTGTACCGCTGCTCTCTGCGGCGACTGTTGGCTGGATGAACGCTGAAGCAGGCCGGGTAGGTGTTGCCGGGGCGAGCGTGGCTGTCGGTGATGGAGATGAAGTCGCGAGCAACACATCGGCAATGGATGGCGCAGTTGGTGAGAGGGGCAGTTCCTCCTGTGAGGACATGATTCGGATAGCGCCCCAGGCCATGAAAGCTAACAGCAGCACGATTAGGACACCGCCGATCAGAAAATCACTGGCAAAAACGCGACGCAGTGGTGCGGGCAAGACGGCTTGGCGGCGCGGCCGGGTCGGGCGTTCCAGGGGACGGGCAGCTTTTTTTTCAGCCAACTGGGTCTGCAGCCCGTCAGCGAATCGCAGCAGTAAAGGTTCTGGATCCATGCCCAGGAACGAGGCGTAATTATTTAACATGCCTCTTCCCTGAACGGGAGACGGCAGATGCTCAAGTGTGCCGGTTTCCAGGGCAGATAAATAGCGCTGGCGCAGATGTGTGTGCCGTTCGACGTCATCCAACGAGAGCCCTAAGAGCTCGCGCTGCTTCTTTAGAGACTTACCTAATTGATCAAAAATCTCGTCTGATTGCCCAGTGTTCTTAGGACTGGAAGCGTCTTCAAGTACCGGGGCCGTCTGGCTGCCAGGCGAGGCCGGGACAGCGCTGCCCGCCGGTCCTTCCAGAGACGCCAGCAAAGGTTCTGGATCCAAATTGAGGTAGGTGGCATAAGCGCGCAGGAAACCCCTGGCCTGGGCATTGGATGGCATCGCGCTGAAATTCCCGGCTTCCATGGCTTGCAGGTAATGCTGCCGGATCAGGGTATCGTTTGCCACTCTCTCCAGAGATAAGGAGCGATCCTGGCGTGCTTCTTGTAGTTGCTGGCCGATCGGTTTGTTCATTTCAGGAAATGCATACCGGCCTGGCAATTGAATGGAGCTTCATGCGCCGCAGCGCTGTTCTCCACCCTCTGGCATCACTTGCTGCCAGGTTTTTGCCCAGGCCGGTAAATGAGCGGTAATGGGCTTCGAGCCCAATGCCTGCCAGTTTATTCCATCGCTTCGACTTCAGCCTCGGCCTCAGGCGTCTCTTCCACCTCTTCAGCAGCCTCGGGGGTCGCTTCTTGCTCGGAAGCTTCAGTTTCGTCGGCGCTTTCCAGTTCGGCGGCTTCACCTTCGCGATGGACGATGACTTTGACTTCTGGAATCAGATCAACCGTCAGGCGAACATTGATCTGATGCTCGCCCAGGGTGCGAATGGGTTCAGAGTCCATCTGGCGCTTGTCTACCTCTACGCCAACTTTCTGCTTGATTGCGTCCGCGATCATCTGGGAGGTGATGGAGCCATACAGTTTGCCTGTTTCACCGGCTTTAGCCGGGAAGGCCAGGGTGAGCTTAGCAAGGATATCGGCAACCCCGCTCAACTCCTTGTTCAGCACGGCTCGATTGGTGGTCGCGTGCTGGCGAATCCGTTCAACCTGTTTGAGCGCTCCGGCTGTAGCCAATACAGCCAGGCCTTGGGGGATCAGGTAGTTGCGTCCGAATCCATCGGCAACTCTTTTTACATCGCCTGCCCGGCCGAGTTTATAGACATCTTTCAGCAAAAGTACTTTCATTGGTCAAGCCCTTTCAAGTTTGATTTAGTTTCCGCTTACCTCGCGGTCAGGCCCGGGCGAAGGGTACAACGCTCCGGGCCCACTGATTTTACCAGAAGGGGTAGGTCGCGTCAACAACATAATGAAGGAGGTTACATGCGTAAGCTGTCAGGATAAGATATTGTTGGTTTGGGGTGCCGTTAGCTTACCCGCCGTCACCCCAAATTTAGGTTTCCTGCCGGCTCGCATTGCTTGAGGGTTCACTGAGCCGGGTTCTTGGGAGACTCTGTGGAAGAGTGCAGTGACCATTTCTTGCCTCTGTGGGAAATACCGTGGTGGGAAGAAATATGTGGTGCATCTACATCCAATCCCCAGAGATCCCCAAAGAGCGATTATGGACCAGGTCCACCCGGAGGAATGAAAATCTACCCTATTTTCAAGGCAGCCTATTTCTTGTGGCTTGAGCGTACCCTGATATAATGCCCATATGCCTTCCAGGGAGCGTTCGTTTCGAGTTGAAGCTATCGTGCTGCACCACCGGGATTGGGGTGAAGCAGACCAATTCCTACGCCTCTATACCCTTGAAAAGGGTAAAATCAGCGCGATCGCCAAAGGCGCTCGGAAGGTTCGATCCAGGAAGGCAGGCCATCTGGAGCCTTTCACCCGGGTAAGCCTGCAGCTTGCCAGTGGGCGGGATCTGTTTATTGTGACCCAGGCTGAGACCATAGATGCTTTTTTGCCTCTTCGGGAGAACTTCCTGCTTACCAATTTTGGCGCGTATGTCGTCGAGGTTGTGGATCGGTTCACATATGACGAGGAGGAAAACAGGGGGATCTACCGGTTGTTAGCCGATACCTTGACCCGACTGTGTGCGTCGGTCAATCCAGATCTGGTGGTGCGGTATTATGAGCTGCGCCTGTTGGATATGATCGGATATCGCCCCCAATTGTTTGAGTGCGCTTCGTGTGAAAAAGTGATTAAGGCGGAAGACCAGTTTTTTTCGGCAGAAATGGGAGGGGTCCTCTGCCCATCTTGTGGGTCGAAAACGCCTGGTTCCCGCATGGTTGGGACGGCCGCTCTTAAATACTTGCGCCATTTCCAACGCAGCAACTTTCAGGATGCCCGCCTTGCGCAGCTCACCCCCACCCTAAATCGAGAAATGGAAACGTTGATGAATTATTACCTCACGTATATGCTTGAACGCGGACTAAATACGCCCGCTTTTCTACGCAGGGCGCGCAAAGACCTGCAACAGGCAGAGGCAGACTTTCGCGATTTTGACGACGTAGAGTAGCAAAACTATATTGTTCTCGCAATTGACTTGATCAAACAAACAGCCCCCATATATCCGGGGGCTGCCTGGATTAAGTCGGGGCTGGTCAAGCGGCTGGTCAAGCGGTGGCTAATTCAGCCGGTTGGAGAAGCTTGGGCATGGCTGGTAGACTGGCTTGCATAGACCACGGGCCTGTCCAGGTGATCTGGACAGTTCTGATCTGCCCGCGCAAATTCTCTTTCGATTCGACGAAAACCAATTTGTTCGTGGGTGTACGGCCTCGCCACCGGCCGCGCACTTTGTCTTCAAATAAAACTTCGGTCATTTGGCCCTGATAGCGGCTATTGATTTCCGTGGCGATGCTTGCCTGCAATTCTTCCAGCGCCCTGAACCGGCGCCATTTCTCAGCTTCTGGCACATCATCCCCCAGGCGGCGGGAGGCGACGGTGCCTGGGCGGGTGGAGTAGCGTGCCAGGTGGGCCACATCCAGCCTGAGATCAGCTAATAAATCATGTGTCTTTTGAAACTGCTCTTCGGTCTCACCTGGGAATCCCACGATGATATCCGTTGCAATTGAAACGCCCGGGATGCGGCTGCGAATGGTTTCTACCAGCTGGCGGTAGTCGTCAGCCGTGTAGCCGCGTTTCATATTTTCAAGCACTTCGTCATCACCAGCCTGTACAGGGACTTCGATATGGGGCATAACTTTGGGCGATTCGGCAACCACATCCAGCAGGTCAGCAGTCATCCAATTGGGATGCGAGGTAAGGAAACGCACCCTTTCCAATCCCTCAACGTTGCTGATGATTTGTAGTAAAGCTGCCAGGTTTGGGCCATCGGGAATATCTTTTCCGTAGCGATCAACGATCTGGCCCAGTAAAGTGATTTCTTTCACGCCCTGGGCGACCAGCGATCGGGTCTCAGCCACAATCTCGCCTACCGGGCGGCTGCGCTCCACCCCTCGGCGGTAAGGGATGATGCAAAATGTGCAGGCGTGCGAACAACCCAGCACCACTGGAACATGTGAGGCGACCAGTTTTCCCCGCTCATGGACTGGGAGAATCAGCTCGTCATCCATAGCTGCAAAGCGAGAATCTATCTCGGCCAGTTCAAGGGCGCGGCTTTCATCCTGGGTTAGGTACGCTACCAGCGGCCCGGGATCGGAAGGGGGGGAGAATACATCCACGAAGGGGAAGCGTTTTTGCAGGCGCTCGTGTCCTTTGACCCCCACCAGGCAGCCCATCAGGTTGATGATCAGTCCAGGGTTTTGTTCTTTAAGGGGCCGCAGCGAGCTCAAGCGCCCGTAGGCTTTGTCCTCAGCGCTTTGGCGCACCACGCATGTGTTCAGCACAATCACGTCGGCTTCTTCTGCCTGGCGGGTCATCTGGTATCCTAAATGCTCCAGTGAAGATGCGACCCGCTGTGAATCAGCTACATTCATTTGACAACCAGCAGTCCAAATATGATATTTCATGTCCAATATTATAACAGTCCGTTAAGTGATTTTGGGTCCATTTCGGTCCTGTGCAAACAAGATGGGCCAAAAAGTGTGTTTGAAGGATATATTTCAAGCACACCTTGTGGCC
>CAVORW010000003.1:0-745390 GCA_963698715.1 uncultured Chloroflexia bacterium
CCGACTTTGGTATTGGCCTAAGATTATACAATACTGACACCAAACAACCAAGCCTTTTTTCGATGATACAATACCCGCCATGCGTAAATTGACTCTGACAAAATGGATAGCTATTGTGGCCGGCGCAATCTTGCTGGCCATTTTGATCTACTCTCTGCCGCCAGTCAAGGACCGGCTTTCCTGGCGAATTGATTTTGCCCTGGCTTATGCCCGCGGCCTGATCTACCCAGCGGACCAGCTGCCAACCCCGTTACCACCTCCCCGGGTGGCGGTGACCAGCTTACCTACCCAGGTCCTAACCCCGACTACCTCGCCGACCCTAACCCCGGGACCAACACCTACCCTGACCCCATCACCGACCCCCTTGCCCGCCAGCATTGCTTTGGCGGCTCCATCCTGGGAGAAGCAGGATATCAATAATTGTGGCCCCGCTGCTCTGGCAATGTACTTACGGTATTATGGCTGGGAAGGCGACCAATTTGAGATCGCCACCCTGCTCAAGCCTCAGCGCCAAGATCGCAATGTTAATGTTGAGGAACTTGCCTATTATGTACGGACCAGGGCGGGCTGGCTAAACGCAGAATATCGGGTGGGTGGGAATTTAGAGCTGCTGAAAAAGCTTTTGGCCGCCGGCTTTCCGGTAATGATTGAAGAGACATTCCTCTTCGAGGAGTCCTACTGGCCGAATGACGATTTGTGGGCAGCTCATTACAATTTGCTGACTGGCTACGATGATGTCAGTCAGACTTTTACCGGGCAAGACAGTTATTATGGTTCTGATCGCAAGACATCCTACCAAAAGCTGGATGAATACTGGCAGTCCTTCAACCGGGTCTATATGCTGGTTTACACGCCGGAGCAGGAAGAACGGATTAAAGCAATACTTGGTTCAGATTGGGATGTCGAGATCAACCGCCAGCAGGCGCTGGCAACTGCCGAGGAAGAAGCCAGGCGGGACCCAGAGAATACTTTTGCCTGGTTCAATCTAGGCACCAATCTGGTTTATTTTGAGCGCTACGGTGAGGCTGCCAGCGCGTATGATCGGGCGCGCGAAATCGGCTGGCCTCAGCGCATGCTGCGCTACCAGTTCAGCCCGTTCTTTGCTTATTTTCACAGCGGCAGAATGGATGACCTGGAAGCGCTGACCACATACGCGTTGCAGCGCACGCCAAACGCAGAGGAAGCGCTGCTATGGTCGGGCTGGGCGGCTTATCGCCAGGGCAGTACTAACCAGGCGATTGAGTTCTTCCAGAGAGCGATGGATGAAAACCCAAATTATCTCGATGGTCAGTACGCTCTGGAATTTGTGCGCCAAAATCCTTAATCTATCGAGGAATTAGAGACTGCCTGGCTTATTGGTCTTTTCGGCAAGCCACTTAAGAAAAAAGAGATTGTGGTGTTCGGTTTGGGCGGTGTAGCCACCCAAACCGAACACCACACATCCTGCTTTTGATTGCAAAGAATTTAGCGAAAAAACCACTTTTCGGATTAGCTCTTAGGTTAACTGCGAGAGCGAGCCAATCCGGGGAGAGTGCTTTCTTCACTTCCAGGTTTGATCAGCCGGATCGCAGCCAGCCACAAAATACCCATTAGAATACCTGCCAGCAAGAAAGGCATAGAGGATCCAAAAGCCTGGAAGATTGCACCGCCGATCAGCGGCGCAATGGCATTAGCGCCACTTAAGAAGGCCGATGATATGCCTAAAGTACCGCCAACCTCTTCCTGCCTGACACGCTTGGTTAGCAGGCTGTTAATGCTGGGCTGCAATATTCCACCGCCGATAGAGATCGGTACCATGGCAGCCAAAATCCATCCCAGCCCCAGCCAGCCATTCTGCGTATCATTGGGTAAATTGATCGAAAGATTTTGAGTGCTTGGGTTCTCATGGGTTCGAAAACTGCCGCTGGTTTCGAGCTCATTGATGAGCTCCGCTCTAGAATACCAGGGCGCGGGCTGCCGTGGGGTTAGGGCGACCAAAGTCAGGCCAACAGCCAGGGTTGCCAGGCCAAGGTAAATTAAGCGCCTGTCGCCCAACTTACGGCTCCATGGGCCAATGAACCCGCCCTGGACTGATACGACGATCACGCCAACAAATACAAAAATGACCGAGTTGCCGGATGCATTCAGCCCGAGCCGATCCAAAGTGAACAGCGCCAATAGTTGTTCGAAGCCGCCAAAGGATATCTGCTGGGCAAACATCAGGACCAGCAGCAGACCGACCGCCGGATTGCGTAATGCCTGGAGCATGGTTGAGAAGGAAAATGATGTACTTTGGGCGCTGCCCCCACGTTTGTCGGCCGGCAAGGTCTCTTGGAACCAAAACCAGGTTAAGAGAATTGAGACGAGTGAAAAACCTGCGGCAACAAAAGCGGGAACTCGGTAATCATTGCCGCTGGCAGCCAGTGAGACAAACGCGATCACGGGCCCGATCACGAAACCCAATCCGAATGCTGCGCCTAATAACCCCAAACCCTGTGTGCGCGTTTTTTCAGTAGTGCTGTCTGATATGGCCGCCTGAGCAGTAGAGATATTGGCACCTGAGATTCCATCGATCACGCGAGCCAAAAATAGGATCCAGAGCGTGTTCGCAAAACCTAAGATTATGAAACCAATGAAGGTGCCAATCTGGCTGACGACCAAAACCGGTTTGCGCCCAAAGCGGTCTGAGAGCCGTCCTAAAATTGGAGCGCCAATAAATTGAAAGATGGGATAGGCTGCCCCTAAGGCCCCGACCATGAAAGCATTGGCACCGAAAGCAGTCGCATAGAGCGGCATCAGGGGAATGATGATTGTCAGGCCTAATAGATCGACCAGGATGATGACGAAGATGGGCAGGATCCTTTTAAAATCGATTTTATCTTCTGGGGATGATCTGGATGATTTCTGCTTATCAGCCATACTCTTTCGTGGGCTCCTTATACTACTTAAGACTGCAGGGTTCGGGTCTTTGAGAATTCCTATACTGAGGGCATCTCCCCAGAGAATCACAAAGAGCGATCACGGGCATAGTCCGCTCGGAGGAATGAAAATCCGACCAATTTTCAAGACTGCCCGAGGTTGTGACACCGGCTGGATGATTGTAAGCACAGCATTCTTTTCAGTTTAAGCAGGCCATGCCGGCTGATGTGCGCGCCGGTTCGGTATCCAGCCATCGGCAGCCATTGTAGATCAATACGTACAGGTGTCAAGGGTACCGAGCAAGGCTTTTCTAAAGTCGAAAACCTTGGGATATTCAACCTTGAAAAATGAGTTGTTGGGTGTGAGAAAAACAGTTCTGCCGTTTTCTCACACCTGGTTATCATTCTTGAACGAGCCATGAGGTGGCGATGTGCCAGGGTTATAATCGATTTAGAAAGCGAGTTTTCCCGGCCTTGAAAATATCTTCCCATCTCTCTGCGGTCCTGCAAGCGCTCCTAGTCACCTTTCTTTGCTCAACATCCTGGGTGTTGATAAAAATCGGACTGACGGATATCCCTGCGTTAACCTTTGCGGGCTTACGCTACAGCTTGGCTTGCCTGTGTTTGCTACCGTTTGTGTTGAAATCCGACCGGCGGCAGCAGTTGGGTTATTTATCGGGACGCCAGTGGATGTGGCTGCTGGTTCTGGGGATATTATTTTATGCAGTCACCCAGGGCGCCCAGTTTCTCGGCCTTGCCTATCTCCCGGCTACGACAGCCAGCCTGCTGCTCAATTTCACCACCAGCCTCGTGGCGATCATTGGGATATTTTGGCTGACCGAAGTGCCAGGTCTGCGCCAGTGGTTTGGCATTCTGCTGGCCCTGGCAGGGGCATTTGTTTATTTTTAACCAGTCCGTCTTTCTGGGGGATCAACTCCTGGGCGAGGGATTGACACCGCAGAAACTGGCGGGACTGGCCCTGGCAGCACTGGGGACATTATTCGTGCAACTGCGCAGAAAAATCAGAGTGGCAGGCCGCTCCAAATACGCCTGAGAAAGGAGAGCGTCGATGGCACCTGGCTGGATGGATACCTCAAACCTGTCATTCAACAGTTTGCTGCTGCTTGAACGGGTTCAGTTGAGCTGGATCTCGGGAGTACCTGAACAGGAGATGGCGCTGGCGTTACGAGCCAATCCAGTAGTGGCCTGGTACCTGCAGCATAAATGCCCGCAGCTCTCCAGCTGGATAGATGATTTAGCAACGATCCAGTTCGACACGCTTGATCCCGATGAGGTGTACGCAGCCGAACAGACGATTATGCAGTCGATCAACGATTGGCTGGTTTATGTTGTCGATCCATCAATTTACGACCAGCAGCCGTTTTTGGGCTGGGATTCTGCTGAGTTATTCGAACTGGCAGATTTTACGGGCCGGGTGGTCGCGGATGTGGGTTCGGGTACCGGCCGGTTGGCAATGCTGGCTGCAGCCCGGGCCAGGTTCGTATTTGCCATTGAACCGGTGGAAAATTTGCGCGCTTATCTCAAGGAAAAGGCCCGCCGCTCGGGTTTCAGGAACATTTTTGCGCTGGACGGTCTGGCAACAGATATTCCATTCCCAGATCAATTTTTTGATATTACAATGGGTGGGCACGTCTTTGGTGATGCTCCCGAGTTGGAGATCTGGGAGTTCGAACGGGTGACTCGGCCTGGCGGGAAAGTCATTCTCTGCCCTGGTAATCCCGATGTGGACAATGCCGCCCACCAGGCGCTGGTTGATCATCAGTACCATTTTGCACGTTTTGAAGAACCCCAAAGCGGTTGGGTGCGTAAATATTGGAAAGTGCTGGGCGGGTAGGCGCGGACAGCACCCGAAAGAACTGAGGCTCTGCGTTAGAGCAATGCAATGAAGATCCAAAATGTTTGTGTCTATTGTGGCTCATCGGACCGGATGCATCCGGATTATCTGACGGCTGCCCGCCAGGTTGGCGAGGCCCTAGCTGGGCGCGGAATGCATTTGATATATGGCGCTGGTTCGACCGGATTGATGGGGGCATTGGCTGATGGTGCCTTGCAGGCCGGCGGACAGGTAACTGGCGTCATCCCGGCATATTTCAATACCCCCGAGCTGGCACACATGCGGTTGACACGCCTGGAAGTTGTCGACACCATCCACTTACGCAAAGCGCGTATGGCTGAGTTGGCGGATGGCTTTATTGCCTTGCCCGGTGGCTTTGGTACCTTCGAAGAGCTGTTTGAAATTTTAACCTGGGCGCAGATCGGACTGCATCGCAAACCTGTGGGCCTGTTGAACACCCGCCATTATTTTGACCCGCTGTTGCAGATGGTTGAACATGCCCGCGCAGAAGGTTTTATTTACGATGAGCACCGGGCCCTGTTCTCATTTGCTGAACATCCAGAATTGCTGTTGGACAAAATTCAAAATCACACTCACCCCGACGGGCTGGAAAAGTGGCTGACACGCGATAATTAGTGAAGATTTTGTTAAGATTTTGTGCCATTATTCCCAGATTCCCTATCAAACCTGCATAATTTTAAGGTATAATGAACGGGACCAGGGGAAGTACCTATAACAATCTTGGGCCAGGATCTTATCGATTAATAAGTTATTTCACTACTGAAACAAGCTCGGCTATCTACCCTAATCGAATTCCAGACTAATATGCTGCCAGTCGAATTAAGGGCGCTTGCTGTATGGATGCATGCATGCTATAATGAAGGCGTAATTACTGAGGTAATTGCGAATCTTTTTCGAAATCCCCCCTTTTTGGTCATTACTCCCTGAACTTGCCAGCATCTTATCCATTCAGTTGAAGCCCCAGCTGAGAAGCGGCATCTTTTGTTGAGTTCATCATTTATATCTTCCATTCCATATCTTCTACCCCCGAGAGTCAGATCATCATGAAAATAATTGAATTAGAAAACACTTCGTTAAACGCTCTGCGCCAGATGGCCAGGGACCTGGATGTCACGCATGCCTCGCGCATGAAAAAAGAAGACTTGATTTTGAAAATTCGTCAGGCTGAGGCCGAACGTCAAGGACTTGAACTGCGAGGAGGCATCCTGGAAATCATGAGTGAAGGGATTGGATTCCTGCGCTCGGGGCATTACCAACCAGGCCCATATGATGTCTATGTTTCACAATCGCAAATCCGTCGTTATGGTTTGCGGAATGGTGATCTGATTATCGGCAATGTGCGCCCACCGCGCGAATCGGAGCGCCATTATGGTTTGCTCAAGGTTGAAACGATCAATGGTTTCGATCCGGACGAGGTTCGAAGGAGACCGACGTTTGAGTCGCTTACTCCAATTTTCCCAGACCACCGATTCGATTTGGAATTAGACCGCCATACCCTGGCCACTCGCTTGATTAATCTGGTCACACCGATTGGACGCGGCCAGCGCGGCCTGATCGTATCACCACCCAAGGCTGGCAAGACGACTATCTTGAAACAAATCGCTAATTCCATCTCAACCAAGAATCCAGAAGTACATTTGATGGTGGCATTGATTGGCGAGCGACCTGAGGAAGTTACCGATATGGATCGCTCTGTAGATGCTGAGGTGATCTCTTCCACTTTTGACGAACCAGTTACATCTCACGTACGTGTAGCCGAAATGGTGCTGGAGCGTGCAAAACGTCTGGTTGAAGTCAACCGCGATGTTGTCATTCTGATGGATTCGATCACGCGGCTGGCGAGAGCGTATAACCTCGTGGTGACTCCATCAGGTCGAACACTGTCTGGCGGTATCGACCCTTCAGCTTTGTACCCTCCAAAACGATTTTTTGGCGCGGCGCGCAACATTGAAGAAGGCGGTTCACTGACGATCATTGCTACCTGCCTGATCGATACCGGATCCCGAATGGATGACGTTGTTTACGAAGAGTTTAAAGGCACCGGCAATATGGAACTGCATCTATCCCGCCGTCTGCAGGAGCGCCGGATCTTCCCCGCCATCGATATCGAGCGTTCATCCACTCGACGTGAAGAACTGCTGCTTGGTCCGGATTTGACCCCGCGTGTGTGGCTCATGCGCCGGATGTACGATCAGATGGTTACTGCACCTCCTCATGGCGCTGGTCTGGATTCATCTTCCGCAACTGAAGCGATTCTTCAACGGCTGGCGCGCACTACGGATAATCTCACCTTCCTCGAGACGTTGACCGAGGACAATCCGTGATCAAACCGCAACTACCGGCAGCGCCAACCCCGGCAGGACTGGCCCGTTGGCTGCCGGTCGTCGCCTGGATTGCTGCGTTGGGTGCATTCGTAGCAGCTGTATATCTGGGCTGGAGTGTGCTTAAAAGCAAATTGGCGGCCGAACCCGGGACCTCCCGGCCGGCTGCCGCTGTGGTTAACACTCCCCAGCGGCTGTCCGCCAGTAAGTTAACCGGAATGCCGGCCTACCAGCAGTCTGAACTTATTGAGCCCATCACCCGCCAGACATCCATCCATACGATCATTCCGAACCGTCCGCGCCAGGAAGTCCGCGATTATCAGGTCAATACAGGCGATTCAGTCTTTGAGATTGCCAGCATTTTCAACATCACACCTGAGACGGTACTGTGGGCAAACTACGATTTGCTAAACGATAATCCGGATATGATCTCGGTGGGAATGGATCTGCAAATACCTCCCGTGGATGGGGTCTATTACCAATGGCAGGAAGCAGATACGCTTGATGCGGTTGCGGCACGCTTTGAGGCCCGCTCGGAAGATATATTAAACTGGCCTGGGAATCAGCTGGATTTATTCGACCCAATCATTGATCCGGGCACCTGGATACTGGTTCCAGGCGGCCATCGCGAATTTCGCCAATGGATTATCCCGGTCATACCGCGCGGCAGCGCCGGTGTCTCCCGCTCGGTTTATGGGGCCGGAGCCTGTGATGGCGGCTATGAGGGGGCCTATGGCAGTGGGGCTTTTTTCTGGCCCGCTGGCAATCATTATGTCTCGGGTAATGATTACTGGTCTGGTCACCTGGGGATTGATATCGCGGCTGGCGAGGGAGCCCAGATATATGCAGCAGACAGCGGTGTGGTCGTCTTTGCCGGATGGGCCACCGGCGGCTACGGCAACATGGTGATGATTGACCATGGGAATGGCTATCAAACCCTGTATGGCCACCTGAGTTCAGTTAGCGTTTCCTGTGGTCGCAGCGTTGGCCAAGGTGGGATTATCGGATACAGTGGCAGCACGGGCAATTCTACCGGCCCGCACCTGCATTTTGAAGTTCGCTTTCAGGGAGGATTCTGTAAATCCCTGGTTTGTTCTTCCAGCCCCCTGATCATCCAGAAAAGACCACGATGATACGCGCAGCAGCATCAACCCATTCTATGATAGCAGTGGGGGCATAATCAGCACAACTTGAGGAGGATATGCACATGGCAAATAATGATCTCGAACCAAAGACCGAAGTGATCGCCGAAACGGATGATTTTGTGGCTTGGCGGGCCGAAGAGCCCGATGGCGAAACAACCTATCATCTGGAATTAAATAACGTCACTTTGCATTTTTTTTATGAAGAGTGGCAGGAATTCTTGAAACTGGCCGGGATGCTGGCCGCCAAATAATAGGATAAGTATCCATCCGAAAATTCAAAAAGGTATGTGGTGTTCGATGCGTGTTTCGCACGCATCGAACACCACAAAATCTCTTTTCCTTAAATGACTTACTGAAAAGAACACTAAACCGACTGGCTCGAGATGTGAGAATAAACAATCAGGGGGAAACAGGCGCTCAGCGGGTGATCTGGTTGACGTAGGGAATCACACCCTGGCATGGCTCAGTGAAATAATTCGACACCTGATCCCAGGAAAGTTCACCGGTTCTCTCCCAGGAATTGTGAATGGCATAAGATACACAACCGGGCCCAGCGTGATAATTGGCAACGGTTAAGCGCCAGAGGTCTTCATAGCTGCTGACTTCACCCGGAATACTCTCGGTGGCAGTAAAGATCAACTGGCTGATCTGCTGGCAATTGGCTTCCAGCGTATCGGAAAATAGGCTGACGCTGAAGTCGACGTTGGTGAGATCGATCCCTGTTGGGCAGTCCGAACAATCCGATTTGGCTTCAACAGCCAGAGCACCCCGCAAAATAGCCTGATTATCACTGGAGAGGCGCAGGTAGCCGCCTGCACAGGCGTCCTGAGCCAGAACCAGGGGGCAGAACTGGCCATAAAAGGAGGGGTTCCACAGCAAAACACTGTCCACACCATTGTCTGTAAGCTGCCCCAGCCCAAACTCGTTTTTCACCCGGAAAACACCCGGCCAGAACTGGCTTTCCTGTGCGAACAGATTTTTCATTAGCTGCGCCGGTACCCCGCTTTCTTTGGCGACCTCGATGATGCGATCATCGAACTGGTTCTGCCATTCTTCGACCATGGGCTGGGCCTGCTCCAGGCCGCAGGCGTCAGCATAACCGTTAGGCAGCAACCCCCCAGATGGGCAGCTGGTTGCGTCCACTAATTCCTGGGCAATCAATCTGCCAGCAAGGTAATAATAGGGAGCATCGGAGGCGAGCAGCTCTATGTGATCCGGAGTAGATAGCCAGGTGGGTGGGGACCCGACAGTTGGAAAGGAATCCCAAATGCGGGCGCAGCTGGCTATTTCGGCGCCTCTCCATTGTGTGCTGATCACATCCACATACCAACCGCCTCCGCCTGGCACATTCGATACCCCGGTATCAATCACTCGCACCTGGGCGGTGTAGGTCTCAGATACGTCCCCGAAGCTGGAATTGGCCCAAAATTCAACCCGTAACCCTTCCATGCCGGTTGTTCGCAGAGGAATCGTGCAAAGCGCCGAATCGCAAAGGAATGGATCACCGTTAATAAAGCCTTCTATTGATATGATGTATTCATTTGGGAGAGGCTCATCTGCGGTGAGCTGCAGGGAGGGGATTTCAGCACAACGATTTTCGGGAGGTTGAGGTGTACAGCCCTCCAGGTTGACCCAAACTACTGGCGGGGGCAGGTCAACAACGACCTCGCGCTCGCGCGGTGTGGATGCAACCAGATGTAGATAGAGGCCAGAACACAAGGTAGTGGTTTTTTTGCCGTCTTTAACAACTTTGCAAGGTGGAGTGCTCTGCCATTGCTGGCTTATGTCTGTTCCGCAAGCCGAGAAGACTTCCTCGGCTGTTGGCAGACCTTCATGATCAGCTTTCACACGGCACAGAATCTGATTGTCGGTCCAGCGGATCAGCCACCATTCGTATTCAGTGTAGGAGACAACGATCGTTTGCTGGCGACTTGGGCTTTGCGCGTTGGCCTTTCTTTCCTGTAATACCAGAGCCGCAAACAGGATTAGAAGAGCGAAGCATGCGACCAAGGCGCGTCTTGATATCGTCATCTTGGAGTAACAATACCATCTTCAATCTGGCTTGTCAACACTGATTTCTTCCTAATTATTTAATTCATTTAATTACGCATTTCTAAACCGGGTTACCCTTCAACAAACGGTGAACCACCGTTTTGCCCATCCCACCCTGAAGCTGGGGGATTCTTTAATTTACCTGAAATTTCGGAGACCTCACTTGATTCAGCTTGATCCCCGTGATACACTCTACCTATGGCTGTTTCGGTTCTGATTGTCACGCCCACAACCGCCTTTGGGGAAATAATCCGGCAAGCGCTGACTGAAGATGGCGGATACCGGCCAGTATTGGTGTTCGACGCTCAGGAAGCCATGCGGCATGCCAGTAAGCACTCATTTGAGGTTGTGATTCTGGATACTGATTTGCGCGAACCGCCCCTGGTTGAATTGGAACAGGCTCTGCGTAGAACATCGCCTTCTATGCGGCTGGTTGTGATACCCCGGAAGGGCGATCCGAATTTGTCCGGCCTTTCGCCGGATCTGTTCCTCACCAAGCCATTTTACATGCCAGATTTGCTTGAAAAGTTGGATGAAATCCTTTCTCCGATCCCGGTGTATGTCAGTGAAAAGATCCGCCATGAGCTGGCTGCGGATGGACATCCAGCAGCCAGCCGGAACAGACTTATGGGAGGGCAGGAGGTGCCGCCCTGGCTGGAAGATGTCACCCGGGTGGCCCAGCATCTTACTCGCCTATCTCTCGAGACGGCTGCGCAGGCTTCCTTGATTACCAGGGACAGCGAGTTGTGGGCCTATGCCGGGCACCTGCCGCAGGAGGCGGCTAGCGAGCTGGCAGCTGCGGTGCTGAAGGACTACGACTGGAGCGTTGGCGCCAGCCCAGCTGTTCTCAATGGCGACCTGGCCCGTTTCATCCATCTGGAATCGACAGACTGCGACTATATGTTATATACAACTGGGTTGGGCGATAAAATGGTGCTGGCGATGGCTTTCGATGCCCAAATGCCCTTTAGCAAGATGAGGGCTCAGACTGGCAGTCTTGCACGCGCCCTGGCTTCTCCGCCTGCTCAGGATCAAAATCTCCTGGCCTCCCTGGATGAAGATAAGGAATCCGACCTGGATGAAGCCACAGATGCCTGGATCCCGGAGCCCGAGTTAGATCAACGTCTAGTTGATCGGCTTGCCCAGCCGTTTATGGCCCAGGACGATATTGTGCCCCCGTCTCCTCCAATACCTCAGCCCTCAGGACGGATCTACTCAACAAGCGCCCGTTCAGAGATCGATGAGCTGGCCCCGCAGATTGGCTTTCAAAACCAGGAGACAGAATATTGGCAGCCGCAGGCTGAGTTCTGGCGCACCCAGCCCGATTGGTCAGTCAGCAGTCCAGCCTGGCGCCCAGCCAGAGACCGTAATCGCAGCGAACGTTTCACCGGATGACGCGTCTGGCTTATTGGCTGCAGCGGCGGCTACGTCCATCTGGCATCGCTTGAGCTTCGCCCTGGTGCTGCTGCCGCGCCTGCCACATCATTTCATCACCGGCGATCTTTCCGACCAGCTGGCTGATACGATCCAGAGCCTGAGTGTTGCCTTCGGGTGGCGATTGGAACATCTTTCGGTGCGCCCCGAGTATCTGCTCTTGATCGTTGCTCTGCCCCCGGAAATGTCTCCAGAAATCATGGTTGCGAATCTTAAAATATATACTTCTCGTTGGATTTTTGACGATTTCCCGCGGCTGGGTCGTGAAAATCCATCCGGCGATTTCTGGGCGCCGGGATACTTACTGATTACAGCAAACCAGCCTCCAGCCCAACAGGTCGTGAAAACTTTTATCGAACAAACCCGGCGAGTTCAAGGCATACCTGGCCGGAAATAACAGGTGTTTTATGCCCCCAACCCTATACATGATTGATGGCCATGCACTGGCTTACCGTACTTATTATGCGCTCACGCGTGGCTCTTCAACTGCTTTTCTGACCAGTGAAGGCGAACCTACAGCTGGAGTTTTCGGGTTTACGAGTGTGCTGCTGCGCATCCTGGAACAAGAACAACCGGATTATCTGGTGGTTGTTTTTGATACCGGGCGCACATTCCGAGACGATCTTTTCCCAGAATATAAGGGCACTCGCGAGAAAATGCCGGATGATCTGGTGACCCAAATGGCCCGCGTCCGCCAGATTGTGGATGCTTTCGATATTCCGAGGCTGGAGATGGAGGGCTATGAAGCGGATGATGTGCTCGGTAGCGTCGCCCGCAAGGCTGCCCAGGATGGCCTGGGGGTTAAAATCATCACCGGCGACCGCGATTTACTCCAGCTTGTTACTGACCGGATCATAGTCAACTTGCCAGGCCGTTCACTTTCGGATGCCAGGGATTATTTTCCAGACGATGTTGTTGAATATCTTGGTGTCCCGGCCCGTCAGGTCATTGATTACAAAGCGCTGGTTGGGGATAAATCTGACAATATTCCTGGCGTTACCGGCGTTGGGGAGAAAACCGCCATCTCGTTGTTGCAGCAATTTGACTCCCTGGATGAGATTTATGCCCATCTGGACGAGCTTTCTGGTTCTGTGCGTAAAAAACTGGAAGCTGGCCGCGAGAATGCCTACTTGAGCCAGAAATTAGCCACGATTGTACAGGATCTGGAAGTGCCATTTAAGCTGGAACGTGCCCGCCCCGACCATATTCAGCCTGACAAAGTTGAAGCACTCTTCCGAGAGTTGGAATTTCGAACCTTGATGGACCGGTTTGGCGCACTGATGGAGTCTTATGGTAAGCGCCTGAGTTCACACGGACAGCAATTGTCGATGTTTAGCTCCCCGGCGGCCTATGAAGCGGCTGAAAAAGTTGTGGATGTTGAGCAAGCTGCCATCCTGGTGGATACCCCAGACGCTTTGCAGGAGCTCGTCGAACAGTTGAACTCGGCGGAAGTGATTGCCTTCGATACTGAGACCACTTCAACCGATCAGATGAGAGCCGACCTGGTAGGGATCTCCCTGGCAGTGCAGCCGGGCCTGGGCTATTACATCCCGGTCGGTCATCACGACGGGCAGCAGCTGCCGTTAGAGACCGTTCTGGATGCAATCCGGGGGCCAATGACGGATGCCTCCATTCCAAAGGCTGGTCATAACCTGAAGTATGATTTTATCCTGCTCGCCCGCTATGGACTCAGGGTCGAACCACTGCATTTTGATTCGATGATTGCTGAATGGTTGATCAACCCGGCCTCGCGGAATCTGGGCCTGAAAAACCTGGCCTGGGTGCGTCAGAATGTGCACATGACCCCCATAGAAGATTTGATCGGTAAGGGCAAGGGCCAGCTGACTATGGCGGAAGTTGCAATCCCCGAAGCTGCGAAATACGCCGCTGCAGATGCGGAAGTCATATTGCGCCTTAAGCCGGAGCTTGAAAAGGAGTTGGATGGGGCGCAGGCGCGAAAATTGCTGGATGAGCTGGAGATGCCGCTGGTGGAAGTCTTGGCGGATATGGAGATGGAAGGCATCGCCCTGGACACGGATTTTCTGGCCGAGATGTCGGCCGAGCTGACCGAGCGCCTGAACGAAATTGAGATCCAGGTGCAGGAGGCTGTCGGCGAGCCGTTTAATTTAAATTCGCCCCAGCAGCTTTCTGTCGCCCTGTTTGAGCAATTAAAGCTGGAGCCGCCCGAACGTAAACGCACTGCTAGTGGATATTACTCTACTGCAGTTGGTGTGCTAGAAGCGCTCAGCGGCCAACATCCGGTCGTGGATTTGGTGCTCGAGTATCGTGAGCTATCCAAATTAAAATCCACCTATCTGGATGCCTTGCCGCTCCAGGTGAATCCAATGACTGGAAGGGTGCATACTTCTTATAACCAAACCGGTTCAGTGACGGGCAGGATCGCATCCTCGGATCCGAACCTGCAAAATATTCCTATTCGGACTGAATTGGGTCGTAAGGTAAGGCATGCTTTTGTGGCCTCCCCCGAACATGTGCTGTTGGGAGTAGATTATTCCCAGGTCGAGCTGCGGATTGTTGCGCATATTGCCGACGATCAGGCTATGCTGGCGGCCTTCCGGTCTGGGCAGGATATCCATGCCACCACAGCTGCAGCAATTTACAATGTTCCACTTGCAGAAGTCAACAAGGATCAACGCAGGCGCGCCAAGGGCATCAATTTTGGGCTGATCTATGGAATGAGCGCATTTGGCTTGACGCGCTATACCGACCTCACCTTGGCCGAATCGGAAGATTTCATGCAGGCGTATTTCCAGCAGTTTCCTGGCGTTAAAGCATACCTGGATGGCATCCGGCGTCTGGCAGCCGAACAGGGTTATGTAGAAACATTGATGGGCCGGCGCCGCTACTTTCCTGGCTTGAAAAATCAGAGTAATTACAATATCCGCAACCGCGAAGAAAGGGAGGCGATTAACTCCCCCATTCAAGGCACGGCTGCCGATATTATGAAACTCGCCATGCTTCGCATCCCGCCAGCCCTGAAGGAAGCCGGTTTATCTGCCCGCATGCTGCTGCAAGTTCATGACGAAGTCGTGCTGGAGTGTCCACGGGACGAACTGGAGAAAACTGCCAGGCTGGTCCGTCAGGTGATGGAAAATGCTTATCGGTTGAATGCGCCTCTGCGGACTGAGGCGCGTTTCGGACGCAATTGGGGCGTGATGGAGCCAGTGCCATACAACTAACTGCCTGTTATCAACAATGCAAACATTTCAACTTTGAAATGGCCAATTTAAGCCAGTATTCAGGTTAAAATAATCAGGGTTCTCTATCTGCAGAAATTTGCGTGAATTGACCTGCCGATAATCCTGTTTTAAACTGCTGGCCTGGAAATCTCGTCATCATCGTTGGTTGTGACTTTTATTGAATTTCATCGGCCGGCAGAAATAATACCCGATCTGGCTGGTGTACCGGGTTTGCTTCATGGAGCTGGAATGAGCGGAAATCACGAACTCTTTCATCAATCAATGAGTCAAGGGCATTCGGCTGCCTGGGAACAAAACTGGTATAAAGCCGCAGCACTTTATCGTCAGGCTCTGGAGGAATTCCCGGAAGACCCCCAGGCGCTGACCAGCCTTGGATTAGCTTTATACGAACAGAAGAAATATGAAGAAGCGCTGACTTATTACCAGCAGGCTGCAAAAATCTCCAAAGAAGATCCGATCCCAATGGAGAAAGTTGCTGAATTGTTGGAAAAGTTGGGGAACGAGCTAAACGCCGCCCGAACCTATCTGCGGGCAGCTGAGCTTTATCTAAAAAACCGGGAAGTGATTAAGGCACTTGAGAATTGGAACCAGGTGATCCAGCTGGATCCGGATAATATCACCGCCCATACCCGCCTGGCTGGCGTATATGAACGTATAGGAGAGAGCCAGCGTGCCGCGAGTGAATATCTGGCTGTTGCCGGCCTGGCACAGCACGCGGGCGATATGGAGAGGGCAGTCCGATCTGTCAATCAAGCCTTACAGATCATGCCCAATCACAGCGAAGCGATTCAAGCCCTGACCTTACTTCGCGATTATAAGGATCTGCCTAAACCCACCCGGCCTACAGGCAGGTCGCGTAAAGGGACCTCACCCCTTAAGCTATCCCAGGTCCCCCAGCTTGAAGGCCCAAAAGCACCCGGCGAACAGGCTGAGCGAGGCACCGATCCGGTCACACAAGCCAGCCAGCGGGCACTTGCAGCGATCGCCGGCATGTTGTTCGATTTTCCTGAAGATCATCTGGATGACCAGCCTGGGCAACGCGATCTGGTTGCTATTACGCGAGGCAAAGGCAAGGCTCCCAAGGAAATGGACCGGACAAAGATTGTACTTCACCTCGGCCAGGTCGTAGATTTGCAGAGCAACGAGCAGTATGCCCAGGCTGCCGAAGAGCTGGAGCGCGCGATTGAGGCTGGCCTTATTAACCCGGCAGTGTATTTTGATTTAGGTTATCTATATTACTTGCTGGGCAAGGAAGCGGAAGCTTATTCCAACCTGCAGTACGCAGTGAAAAGCCGTCAGTATGCCCTGGCAGGCCATCTATTGATGGGTGAGGTGCTGCGTAATAAAGGCCGCTTAAAAGATGGCTCGATTGAATATTTGGAAGCTCTGCGCCAGGCCGACTCCCAGGTTGTGCCGGAAAATAAGGCCGAAGACCTGCTGCAGTTGTACGAACCGATTATTGAAGCCCATCGGCATGATGATGACGCCGAGTTCCAGGCTCGTCTGTGCGAGAATGTCTCCGGCTTGCTGATGCGTCCTGACTGGCGCGATCAGATGGTGAGGGCTCGCACACAGATGCCAGTCCAGGGCAGCGAAACTCCTGTTATCCCGCTTGCGGAGATCTTAACCGAAGCGCGCAGCAGCCAGGTCGTAGATTCTCTGGGGACCATCTACCAGCTTGCCAATAGCGGTAATTTGCGCTCGGCAATGGAAGAGTCTTTTTACGCGATCCAGTATGCGCCCACGTACCTGCCGCTTCACACCTATATGGGAGAGCTGCTGGTCAAACAGGGGTTGGTTCAGGATGCAATTGCTAAACTGCTGGCTGTAGCCCGCACTTATAATACCCGCGGAGAAACTCATCGGGCTGTAGATGTTTACCGCAGGATCATCGATTTTGCCCCGATGGACCTGTCGGCGCGCAATTCCCTGATCGATCAGCTGATTTCGATGGGCCAGGTAACCGATGCAATTAACGAGTATATGGAACTGGCAGATGTGTATTACAGCCTGGCCGATCTGGATATGACCCGCAAAACCTATTCGGATGCATTGAGGCAGGCTCAAACTTCTCGCCTGGATCGTTCATGGCGAGTCCAGGTGCTGCACCGCATGGCTGATATCGACTTGCAAAGCCTGGATTGGCGCCAGGCGCTGCGGATTTTCGAACAAATCCGGACCCTGGATCCCGATGACGAGAAATCCCGATCCAGCCTGATTGAGTTAAACTTCCGCCTGGGCCAGGAGCAGAATGCCCTGGCGGAGCTGGATGATTTTCTCAGACATCTGGCCAGCACAGGTCAGCGAAAAAAGGCCCAAACTTTCCTGGAAGTCCTGGTGAAGGAGAATCCGGAACGAGCCGCGGTCCGTCGGCGTCTGGCGGAATTATATCGCCAGACTGGTATGCGCACTCAGGCGATCGAAGAACTGGATAAGATTGGTGAAGCGCTGCTGGAAAGCGGGGATCGAGCCGGAGCGCTCAAGGTAATTGAAGATATCCTGGGCCTGAATCCGCCCAATGCGATCGATTACCAGAATTTGCTCAACACACTGCGTCAAAAACAATAAGGGGCGTAATCATATCTGGTAAATTAATTTGTTTCCCACAATGAAGGCCTATCTTAAAAGAAAATGTGGTTGGCGGTCCGCACCGCCAACCACAAACCTTTTAGGATATATTTTACGTTGATCTGGCTTACCACCACAGACGAAATGAAGTTCCGGTGTTCGTCTGCAAGTTTTCATATTCTACATAGATCTTTACCTGCGCCGATCCCTGGGTCCTGGCACTGAAAGCAAAGCTGATTTTCGTGATGCCGTTTTCATCCGTAACATTGGGGACAGGCAGTTGCACATCACCGCCTCCAGGCGTGCTCAGCGTAAGGGTTACTCTGGCGCCTTGGATAGGGAAGCGGTTTTGATCCTGAACGATAATAAAAATCGTTTGCTGGCCTTTTAGAGCGGTCACCGAATGCTGAGTAAAAGCTCGTGCATGCAGCCTCAGAATGGTGTGGGGAGCAAAGTTATCCGGACGGATAGGCTGAGTCAAGTCCGGGTTTTCCCCTCGCACATCAAAGTACAGCCGCCCCAGGTTGCTGACAGTTACCTGCCTGCCAGGGGGAAGCTCAGGGTGCCACTCTAGACTGGACTTCTGGAAAAATTGGACCATCAGCCCGCTGCGATCTTCAAAGTTGGATATCGGATAGCCAAAGTGGGCCACGCCCCCATATTTCTTGAAGAAGTCCAGAAAGCTGTAGCAGACCTGAAAACCTGTGGCAGGGAAAAAGTCACAGCCCAAAGAGCTCTCCAGCTTGGGAAGAGCCGGACCGGGATCGTACACGAATTGGCCGATCGGGGTCAGATTGACCCGCAGTTCAGCCGGGGCATCCATATGCAATTCAAAACGGACTTTTTCAAAATATTGGACATAATACCCGGTAGCTTGATCTTTGAACATCTCAGTGATCGGGTATCCATACAACAGTTGCGGATCATTCACGCGTTCATAGGCATCCAGAAATTCCCCTGATACCAGATGTCCAGTTTCTGGAAAGTATCGCTGCCTGTTCTGCTGGGCATTTGCCCCTGTCCACCCCAGGCTGCTGATTAGTATTAGGATTAAGGTTAGTATAAGCCAGCGGCTACTTGTCTTCACAGTATCATTATAGAAAGTATATTGAGCGAAGGCAATAGATATATTGTACTATTACTTTTGATGTATAACAGGTTCAATTGTGGCATTTTGTACAATCACTACATAAAAACGGTTGTTTGGACCTCTGGTAAGGGCATCCGATCTCAAATAACTAGATCGGCCCGAACGCACGATCTCAGCTAAACCTATCAATTTTGCAAGCTTCCCTGCAGGCCTGGCAGGTTGATCATATCCGGAGTGCTCGCCAAAATGTGATCAGCGCCTGCCCGAATCAGCTCGGATTTTTCCCCAAACCCGCACAGGACCCCGATCGTTTGGGCCCCGGCAGACTGCCCCGAGCGGATGTCGACGGTGGTATCGCCGATCATCATGCAGTTTTCGGGTCGGACGCCCATTTCCCGAGCAGCATGCAAGACTGGGTCTGGGAAAGGCTTGGTATACCGACAGGTTTGAGCGGTCACAATGGTTTTAAAATAGGAGCGCAGGCCAAAATGATCCAAGAACTCCAGGGTGTTGCGCTGATCTCGGGCGCTTACAATGGCCATGGGATAATAGGGGTACAGGCGTTCCAGCAGCTCTTTCGCGCCGGGAACTATCAAAAAATTGGGGGCTTTTTTCCCGGATCGCAGGTGGGACAGCTTCTCACTGGCTGAAACCAGATAATGATCGATTCCGAGCCGATCGGGCAGCCCAAGCAGGAGATTGCCGGGGTTTTCGATTGCCATGATCAGTTTACGGGCAAAGGGCTGGGGATTTTGTTCAGGAAAGATAAAACGAAACCAGCGTAAGGACCGGCTAAGACGCAGAACCAACTGATCGTCGGTGTCGCGCAATGTGCCATCGACATCAAAACAAAGGGCCTGGACACGATCCGGATCAATAGCCATAGGGTGAATTAAGTTCCTAATTCAGTATAATAATGCCAGCCCAGCCGACTAATAGCAGGCTAAGGCACAGGCAGGCGACGAAAAGTATAACTGTACACGAAAGCAATATGCGACGAGCGGTTTCCGGCATAAAAATTTTTCCACCTGGCGGACCAAATGCGTCAGCAAGCAGTCCCATTTTACTGCAATGCTTGGATGTTCCAACTAACAAAAATGAGGAGTTCTGGCGTCTGCATTCGGTAAATCACCACTACACTGAACCTCGGATTCGGGAACCCTCAGCCCGGTTTCCGGAAACTCCAGGGATGAAAGGTCGTTAATGAGCGAAAAAGTCTTAAGACCAATCAGTTTTATCCAGGAGCCGGTTGAACCCGAGTTCGATCAGGCGCCGCTTCTGGAGAAGAAACCCGGCTGCCCGGACGGTTTCCATTGGCGAGGGGAGCATTACCGGATCGTGCATAAGCTATCGGAATGGCATGACTACCAGCGGCGCGGCAGGATGGCGCGCAATATGCGGCCTGAACATGCTGCCAGAGCCTCCAGCCGTGGTTCGTGGGGGGTAGGCCAGGATTATTTCCGGGTAGAGACGGACAGCGGGCGAATCTTTGACTTGTATTATGACCGGGCCCCAGCCGGGGTTGACCGTCGAAAAGGCGCCTGGTTTGTAGAGAAAGAATTGGCCTGGGAAGAGCCCGGTGATCCAGCCAATCAAACCACTTAACCTTTAACTTGAAGGCGCGATTTCAGCCAGCCCTGAAGGTGATCTGGTTCCCAGGTGTTAATCACATGCCAGGGCTCTACCCAACCGCGCCGGGCGGTGGCGATACCAAACTGCAGCAGGTCCAGATCGCTCTCGCTGTGGGCGTCGGTGTTAATCGATAGCATGATTCCCATTTCAATCGCTCGCCGGGCATATACGTCATCCAGGTCCAGGCGGGATGGGTGAGCATTGATCTCAAGGGCCACGCCATTTTCGAGTGCCGCAGCCAAGACGGCATCCATATCCAGATCAGCGCCTTCCCGGTTGGGAATCATTCGCCCGGTAGGATGGCCGATCACATCCACATGCGGGTTGCGGATGGCATTCAACAGCCGCTCGGTAACCTGCTGGCGCGGCTGGCGCAGACTGACGTGCAGGGAAGCGATCACGATATCCAGCTGAGCCAGGACCTCATCCGGATAGTCCAGGCTGCCATCGGCCCGGATCTCGATCTCAGAGCCTTGCAGCAGCAAGATAGCATCTCCCAGCTCAGCCTGAACTTCATCGATGGCGGCTCGTTGGGCGGTTAGCTCCTCGGCTGAAAGTCCGCCTGCCACGCCCAGGCTGCCGGAATGGTCCGTCACAGCCAGCACCTTCAGGCCGCGCCGGATGGCTGCTTGGGCCATTTCACGAATAGAGAGCTTGCCATCGCTCCAGGTGGTATGGGTATGCAGGTCAGACCGGATATCGCTGATCTGAATCAACTGCGGCAGGCGGCCTGCCTTAGCCGCCTGGACTTCGCCCCGATCTTCGCGCAGTTCGGGCGGAATCCAGGGCAAGCCCAGAGTCTGGTAAACCTGCTCTTCTGCTTCGCACAGGATCTCAGTCCCATCCGGGCGCAGGAACGCCTGGTCAGATAACGACAAGCCTTGCTTGAGGGCCAGCTCGCGCAGGCGCACATTATGATCTTTGGAGCCGGTGGCATAAGCCAGGGCCGTACCAAATCGCTCGGGTGGATGCACCCACAGCTGGGCGCGCAGGCCGTTGTCAAATTCGACGCTGGCTTTCGTCTCGCCCTGGCTGATCACCTGGATCACCTGGCGATGGCCTGTAAAGGCCTGCATCACCAGGCCAGAATCGCGGGCTGCCGCCAGCAGGTCAAGATCTCCGACCGTGGAACGCATGCGCCGCAGGCTGCCGCCAAAAGCTGTCTTTTCAACGCCCGGCGCTTTTGCCAGCACTGCCAGCAGTTCCTGGGCGAAAGGCCAGGCCTTGCCAAGCGGGATGCGGTCCGTCCGGCGGGCGAGCGCTTCCAGTCCGGCAATGATTTTGGCTTCGGATTTCTCACCCATGCCGGGCAAATCACGCAGCGTACCATTCATTGCAGCAGTTTTTAACTGTTCGAGATTGATGACGTCCGCTTCCTTCCAAAACAGGGCCACTTTTTTGGGGCCCACATCCGGCACCTGCAGCAGCTCAACCAGGCTGGCGGGCACTTCAGCGGTTAGCTTTTCCAGGAAGGTTAATTTCCCAGTAGTAAACAGCTCATCAATTTTCTCGGCGATCGCCTTGCCAACCCCGGGAATACCGGTCAGCTTGCCTTCCTGCCAGATATCGAAAGCATCCCGGCCCAGGTTGGTCAGGCTGTCAGCTGCCTTGCGGTAAGCCAGGGTTTTGTAAATCACCTCGCCTTTAATTTCAAGCAGGTCAGCGATCAAGGTGAAGATGTCGGCTAGTTGCTGGTTGGTGTATCTTTGGGATGTCATGTTCGCTATCTTACCATAATAGGACCCGGCCAGAATCGTGGTTGGGAAAATGGGGCGCGTTACGAGTCTGTGCAAATTAGGCGTATTTCGAATTTTATGAAGACGGATGCCTAATAATTTTCGAACCACACCCTCATCATATTCGGGCTCCCGGAAGGGTGTAACGGAGCCATTAGAGAAGATCTTCAGAGCCATCCAAACCAGGGTAAAAGAGATGTTAGGCTGGCCTGCTCAGTGCTTTCCTGGCCCACTGACCAGGACGCCGGATGAGGGCAGCAGGGCAAAGCGGTCGGTGATCGTAATCTAGTCCGCACGGCCTGGCAGCACATCCAGGGTCCGCAGGATTGAAGCAATATAGCGGTAGTAAAATCAGGGGTGCGGTTAATTTTTTGTTGTTTCGTGCATGTGATATTTACCCAAACTTATGAAGACAAGCCCTGCAGGATATAGACTGATGACCCTATTCCCCTCACCCCATTTTGAGCTGGCTGATCGAATTGCCGGCCTGTTTGCCCAGCTGCCGCAGGTGGAAGCTGTTGCATTGGGCGGCTCTCAAACCGTCAGGGCACCGAGTAGCCAGTCGCCGAGCCGCTGGTCGTCCGATGCAGCTTCAGATATTGATCTGTACGTCTATACCCGGGCCGATATCTCGTTATCTGTCCGGCAGGCTATCGTCGGGCAGGCCGGCGGGGCCTCCCAGGCCAGCCTGGGTTTAATGTATTGGGGGTCAGGGGATGAATGGTTCGATGCCAGGTCAGGCATCGAGGTGGATATCGTGTACTTTGATGCAGATTGGATGGCGGGCCAGATCGACCGGGTGGTCGAGCAGCATCAAGCCAGCCTGGGGTATTCCACCTGTTTCTGGCATACAATCCGGCAGTCCAGGGCGTTCCACGATCCGAATGGTTGGCTGGCAGCGCTTCAGGAACAGTGCCGGCAAGCCTACCCGGAAGGGCTGCGGCGAAATATCATGGTCCTGAATCATCCGGTATTAAGGACCGTGATTCCTTCCTACTATCACCAGATTGGCAAAGCTGTGAAGCGCAAGGATCTGATTTCAATCAATCATCGCCTGGCAGCCTTGTTTGCCAGTTATTTCGACCTGCTTTTCGCATTCAATCGGGTTCTGCACCCTGGGGAGAAACGGTTGGTCAGCCACGCTTTAACCGGCTGCCAGAAGCTGCCGGAGGGATTGGCAGCCGATATTGCGGCAGTCCTGGCAGCCTCACCTGCGGGTGATCCAGCCCTATTGGTTCACCTGACCCGGCTGCTCGATCGCCTGGATAGCTTGTTAGGCCAGGACGGTTAAGCGCCAGGCGAGCTGGCGCTGATCGCTACCCAGTCTTCTGTCTGGCGCTGCTCTACCAAATGCAGGCCATGTTTTTCCAGAGCGGCCTGTACTTCGCCGGCCTGTTCAGCCAGGATTCCGGACAATACCAACAATCCATCCGCTGTCAGAATTTTGGCCAGACCTTCGTCCAGCAAGCGGATTAAGATCGGCGCCAGGATATTCGCGAGCACCAGCGGGGCCTCTCTCAGGGAAAAATCTCCACGCCGGACCTCAAAAAGCGAGCCGAGTCCCAATTCGAGTTTTTCTGTCACCTGGTTTGCGGAGGCATTTTTGTGGGCTGAGTGGATGGCATCGGGATCGATATCCACGCCTAAAGCCCGCTGAGCGCCCAATTTGAGCGCCGCAACTGCCAGGATGCCAGAACCACAGCCCAGATCAATCACTGTTTGGGGGTAAGGGGTCTGCATACAGCGCTGTTCGATTATCTCCAGGCAAAGCTGGGTTGTTGGGTGGGTGCCGGTTCCAAAAGCCATGCCCGGATCGATCCGGATTGGGATGCGCCCGCTGGTCTCCGGATTGAGCCAGGCTGGAACGATCATCAACTTCTGCCCAACCGGGATAGGCCGATAATGCTGTTTCCAGGCCTCAGACCAGTCGGCCTGCTGAACGAGCTTGAACTGCGGGTCGGGGAGTGCTCGGATGCGGCCCAGGTACCATAGGGCTTCTTCCAATCGCCGGCGGGTCTCTTCGATCAGGGCATCCATCGCCAGGTAGCCAGCTACTCGCACCGGCCCTGCCGGGTGGCCTTCCACATCGTTGAGGTTAGATTCGATCGTTGTAGTTTCGATCACCACCCCATCCGGCGCAAAACGAGACAGTACATCGGCTACTGCCTCGGCCATCTCGCCATCAACGATCAAAGATACTTCCAACCAGGTTGGCTTATCCATGGGATGTTTCGTTCAGGGGCAGGGAACTGAGCTAACCGCCCAGAGTTTCTTTAAGCCAGTCGAAAAAGCTGCGTTCCTGAGGGCGCACTTCACTGCCCAGGCTTGCGGCCAGTTTTTCGAATAACTCGCGCTGTTCTGTGTTTAAGCGGCTGGGGATTTCAACATTGACCACTACTCGCTGGTCGCCGCGGCCGCTGCCACGCAGATGCGGAACACCTTTGCCGCGCAGGGTTAGAACCTTTCCGGGTTGTGTACCACTGGGGATTTTTAGAGACGTTGGACCATCTACTGTTGGGATCTCAACTTCGGCGCCCAAGGCTGCCTGGGCAATATTGATATTAAGGTCCAGCAGGATTTCATCATCTCTGCGCCGGAAGAATTTGTGCGATTTGACATTGATCACGATATACAGGTTGCCGACCGGGCCGCCGTTCAAGCCTGGCTGGCCCTCGCCAGCCAGGCGAATTTGGGTGCCGGTATCTACACCAGCCGGGATAGAGACGACTTTTTTGCGAGTTACCCGCTCTACACCCCGGCCTTGACAGGTATGGCAAGGCGACTCAATCGTTTCACCCTGACCGCTGCAGGTTGGGCAGGTAGCCACCTGGACCATCGAACCCAGAATTGTTTGGCGCACTTGGCGCACTTCCCCCGTGCCGTTGCAGGAAGTGCAGCGGATTGGCGAGGTGCCCGGCTCCGCGCCGCTGCCGTTGCAGGTGCTGCAGACTTCATCACGGGTTATTTCAATCTCTTTTTCAACCCCAAAGACTGCTTCTTCAAATGTCAGGTCTAGCCGATACTGTAAGTCGGCGCCCCGCCGGGGAACGTTCCTAGAGCGGCGGTTGCTGCGCCCAAACCCCCCGAACCCGAAGAGGTCGCCGAAGATATCGGCAAAGTCCGAAAAATCAACGTTGAAGTCCGGTACGCCGCCTGCACCGCGCACACCAGCATGACCGAAACGATCATACGCGGCTCGTTTGTCACCATCCGAAAGCACGGCATAAGCTTCGTTGATCTCTTTAAAGCGTTCTTCGGCATCTGGAGCATCGTTAACATCCGGATGATACTGACGCGCCAGGCGGCGAAAGGCAGTTTTCAAATCTTCAGGGTTGGCAGTGCGGCTCACCCCGAGAATTTCATAATAATCGCGTTGAGTCATAAATCCATTGATAAAAAGAGTTTCTTTGGGAGTCTCTGTGGTTAGGAGAGCCCTTTATTACACTAGTTCCTTTGGAGCCAAAGAGAAGCGGGTGAAGGTTGGGGGATTATACCAACCAACCTTCACCCGTAATCTTCCTTCTTGTCAGGCGTTGCGGAATTCGCCGTCTACGACGTCTTCTTCATCGGATCCAGGGTCGGGTTGAGGGCTTTCGGGGCCTTCACCAGGAGCGGCTGCCTGCGGGTCAGCCGATTGGTAGGCTGCTGCGCCAACTTTCTGCAATTCTTCAGAGAGCCGCTCGGTTGCCTTGGTGATGGCGGCGGCGTCTTCGCTGTCCATGATGGTGCGTACACTGGAAATCTCCGATTCGACCTTGCTCTTGATATCGGCTGGCACCTTTTCTCCCAAGTCTTTAAGCACTTTTTCAGCCGAGTAGACGGTATTGTCGGCGTTATTGCGAGCCTCGATCAATTCTTTTCGCCGCCTGTCCTCGTCGGCATGGGCTTCAGCCTCTTTACGCATTTTTTCCACTTCTGCATCCGAAAGGCCGGAAGAAGCGGTAATGGTGATGTTTTGGCTGCGTCCGGTGGCTTTGTCCTGTGCGGTTACTTTCAAAATACCGTTGGCATCGATGTCGAAGGTGACTTCAATTTGCGGGATGCCGCGCGGCGCCGGGGGAATGCCATCCAGGATGAAGCGTCCCAAAGATTTGTTGTCTGAAGCCATGGGGCGTTCGCCTTGTAAAACATGGATTTCTACCTGGTTCTGGCTATCGCTGGCGGTCGAAAAGATCTGGCTCTTGCGGGTTGGGATAGTAGTGTTGCGCTCGATCAAGGGGGTTGCAACACCGCCCATTGTCTCTACGGAAAGTGTGAGCGGGGTGACGTCAAGCAGCAAAATGTCCTTGACTTCACCACCCAATACACCTGCCTGAATGGCCGCGCCGACAGCCACCACTTCATCTGGGTTAACACCTTTATGAGGTTCCTTGCTAAACAAGCGGCGAACGGCTTCTTGTACGGCAGGCATACGAGTCATACCGCCCACCATCACGATCTCGCTGATTTCGGATGGCTGCAGGCTGGCATCTTTGAGCGCGCTGCGTACGGGAGCCAGCGAGCGTTCGATCAGATCGGCCGTCAGTTGTTCCAATTTTGCGCGGGTCAGGGTCATCGCCAGGTGTTTGGGTCCGCTGGCGTCAGCCGTAATATAAGGCAGATTGATTTCAGTTTGCATCACGCTGGAAAGCTCGATCTTGGCCTTTTCAGAAGCCTCTTTCAAGCGCTGAAGTGCCTGACGATCATTGCGCAGATCGATGCCGTTATCGCGCTTGAATTCTTCTGCGATGTAATCGATGAGCCGTTGGTCGAAGTCATCACCACCCAGGAAGGTGTCGCCACTGGTAGAGCGGACCTGGAAAACGCCGTCTCCGACATCCAGGATCGAGATGTCAAAAGTGCCGCCGCCCAGGTCATACACAGCGATGACCTCATCTTTTTTCTTGTCCAGGCCGTAAGCCAGAGATGAAGCGGTTGGTTCGTTGATGATTCTCAATACTTCCAGACCAGCAATTTTGCCAGCGTCTTTGGTTGCATTCCGTTGGGCATCGTTGAAGTATGCTGGCACGGTGATTACAGCCTGGTTAACCGGCTCGCCCAGGTAGGCTTCTGCGTCGGCCTTGATTTTAGCCAAAATCATGGCGGATATTTCCGGTGGCGAATACTCTTTGCCATCCAGTTCGACCCACACATCCCCGTTGGGCGCATTGGCGACTTTATAAGGGACGCGTGTAACCGCTTTTTGTACCTGGGCATCGCTAAATTTGCGCCCCATAAATCGTTTAATAGAAAAGACCGTGTTTTCGGGATTGATGACGGCCTGATTGCGAGCCACACGTCCGGTCAGCCGCTCGTGATTTTTATTGAACGCGACCACAGACGGAATCAGGCGCTCGCCTTCCGCCGAAGGTATAACCACTGGCTCGCCGCCTTCCATGACAGCTACGACAGAGTTAGTCGTTCCCAGGTCGATACCGATGATTTTGCCCATTGATTAATTCCTCCAGGATGATGGTTTACTGAATGTCCAGTTTGATGGTTAGTGTATGATTGAACTAAAATAATATCTTGGATAGCCAGAGATCTCAGCTCGCTACCCGGACCATGGCGGGCCGTAAGACCCGATCGCCAATCAAATAGCCTTTCTGTAGAACTTCAATTATTTCTCCGCTTTCATGTTCCGGGCTGTTTTCCGAAGTAACCGCTTCGTGCATATTGGGGTCAAACATCTCCCCGGCCGGATTCATTTGAGTCACCCCTTCGTTTTCCAGTATGGCGAGAAATTTTCGGTAAATTAACTCGATGCCGCCTGCCCAGGTCAGGCCCTCGCCTTCTTGAGGCCGGTTTTTCAAGGCGCGTTCCAGATCATCGATTAACTCTACATACCGGCGGATAACGCTTGAGGCGGCATTTTGGTACACAAAAGCCTGATCGCGCTCGACTCGTTTTTTATAGTTGGCAAATTCGGCCCTTGCTCTTTGCCAGCCCTCCAGGTAATCGGCAGCTTCCGTCTTTGCTTTTGCCAGTTCGGCTTCCAAAGCCTGATGATCGCCTGTAGATACCTCGACAATTTCCCCTTCCAGAACTTCCTGCTGTTCATCCAAAGCTTCATCGAGGGTTTCTTCCAGGCTAGATTCTTTGTTTTTATCTTTTTTGCTCATTTTAGACCAGTTTGCTCCTTGATAAATTTCGTGGGTCCTACTCAATCTAAAGCCAGGCAGCCCTTTTTTCTAATAGGGTAAGAGGCCGCGATGTTGAAACATGAGGTTGCAAGTCTTATTCCGTGATTACCCCGCCTACCAGGTCACTCAATAAGCCGGCCACAAAGCGCACGGTGGAGATTGTCCGTCCATAGGGCATGCGGGTTGGACCCAGCACACCCAGGGTGCCGGTCATATAGCCAGGCACTCCATAACGGGCCAGCACCATCGATGTGTCTCGAAGCTCTTCCCAGGTGCCTTCGCCGCCAATCAGGACTTGCACGCCGCCCATCTCAGTGGATAACACTGTCCGGCTGAGCAGGTCCTCAAGCAATGAGCGCTCTTCCAATATGCGCAGGGCGTTGCGGGCTACTTCGACCTCGGCAAATTCAGGTTCTGCCAAAACATGGGTCAGGCCGTCCCGGTAAACTTCTCCGCTCAAAACTTCGCCTGAACGGCGGAGTTCTTCCGCTACGAGCTGAGTGATGTCTTGGTTCAAAAGATCCATATGGCTCACCAGAGCGCTGATCTGGTCCGCGTTCTTGCCCTGGAATTGGTCATTAAGCCGCTGAGCAGCCTGGCTTAATTGTTCCTGCGTGGCTGGCTCGGCAAGGGCCAGCATCTGCTGCCGCACCTCGCCACCGGCTAACACCAGCACCATCAGTACCTGCTGGCCGCGTGTGTTGATGAGCTCGATATGTTTAAAAACCGGCAGAACTGGATGTGGAGCTGTCACCAGAGAGGCCGCCTGCGATTGGTGGGCAAGAACAGAAGCAGCCAAACGCATCCAGCGGTCTATGTCGGTGCCGGCCTGGTAGAACTGATGGATGATCGTGCGCTTGGTGGGCGTTGGCAGGTCGGTGTGACCCATTAATTGGCGCACGAAATACCGGTAGCCATCCTCGGAAGGCACTCGCCCGGCGGATGTGTGCGGTTGGCGCAAAAAGCCCATGTCCGTCAGAGCTACCATTTCATTGCGAACCGTAGCTGAACTGACGCTCAAGTTGTAGTTCTCTACCAGCCGCCGCGATCCTACGGGTTGGGCAGTCTCAATATAATCCCGGATCACCAGGGCCAGGATCAATTTCTGTCGTGCACTTAATTCAACCATGGCAGGCTTTATGTTTAAAAAACGTTTACAATCCTGAATGTAGCCTTGATATTTTTAGCACTCTCGTATCGAGAGTGCTAAAAAACTGCATTTTATGATACCACGGCGGAAAAAGTACGTCAAGAAAACGATCAGCAGAGGCGGATAATTCTGATAAGGTGTTAATATAACCTCAATCTGGGAAAGCACTGACCTCCCGTCAAGTCGAGTAAGAGGTCAGTCGGAGGCAGGCAGCGGGGCTGGTTCGGTGACTGCTTCGCCCCGCCGCACGCCGGCCATCAGCAGCAAGGCAACCAGCATGAACATTGGGGCAACCAGCATCATCAGATTGTAGTTCAATCCGGTCAACTGGACGATCCAACCATTGATATTAGGTCCGGCGATTGCGGCCAGGGTCGAGAAAAGGTAGTAAAGCCCGGTATAGGTGCCCAGGCGGGCAGCATCGGTCATGTCCACTACCATAGGCAGAGAATTAATATTAATCAAAGCCCAGGCAATCCCTGCTCCCATTAAGATCAGGCCTACTATTGGAACAACACCCAGAACAGGCAGCCTGGTAAGTTGGGTTGTCAGCAAACTGACCGGCAGGGTGTACATAGCCAGCATTGCGGCACTCAGCAAGAAAATACCGATCATGATGGTCACCCGCCGTCCGATACGGCTGCCGAGATAACCAGCCGGCAATGCGAACAGTACAAACAGCAGCGAGAGCTGTCCAAGCAGGCGAGCCCCATCGGCCTCTGGGAGCAGAAGATGGCGGTTTGCATACAGGGTGAAAAACGCCTCGATGGCATTGTAGGCCACGAACCAAAAGAAAATTGCCAGGAACAGCCTCAGAGCGCTTTTATCCTGATCGTTGATGACCTCCCGCAGGCTCTCCATCATCCCGGGTTGGGCTTCGCTATCGGCGTAGTCTTTGGGTTCTTTAATCAAGACAAACACCAGCAGGCTGGCCACGATAACCAGGACTGAACCCAGCCAGAACGGGAAGGCCTGATCGATCTCGTATAAAGCGGCTCCACCCAAGAATGAAATGATCGCGCCAATCCCACCCATGAAGTTGATGATTCCGTTGGCCTGCGACCGGAATGGGGAGGGGGTGATATCGGGCATCAACGCTATGACGGGCGTGCGCCAGAAAGCCATGCTGAGCAGCAGTGTGCTGGTGCAGGCCACAAAAAGGGGCAGTACCGAGACTAAGGGGATTAATCCAAAAGCCAGCGCCCCAATGGGGGCACCGATCAGAATAAAGGGCATGCGCCGGCCAATCGGCGTTCGCAGCCGGTCCGACCAGGCGCCGACCGGGGGCTGGATCAGCAGGGCCGCAATGTTATCCAGGGTCATAAAGAAACCGATTAAAGCCGGCGCCAGGTTGAACTTGTTGGCCAAGAAGAGCGGCACAAATGCATTGTAAACGCCCCAAATAACGCTAACGCCGAAGAAGCCAAAGCCAAGCAGGAAGATTTTGCCGTAATTGAACTTCATGGGTGCCTCCATCATCGGTTTGGGTTTGAGTATTGGATAAAACCAGGTCGGTTCAGTCTTTGGATAAATTGGGATCGGTGGGTTCTCCAGGCTTGCGGGAAGCTGTTTCATTCTCGAGGCTGGTCAGAAATTTCAGATCGGACGCTGTCAGAGAAGCTTGTTTCAGCAAATCCGGGCGGCGCTGCCAGGTACGCAGGAGAGATTGTTCTCTCCGCCAGCGCTCAATCCGGGCATGGTCGCCGGAGACCAGTACGTCGGGCACCTGCCAGCCACGGAAATTAGCCGGGCGGGTGTAGTGGGGGTATTCGAGTAAACCGGCGGCATGCGAGTCATCTTGGGCGCCATCGGGATCGCCCAGCGCGCCCGGAATCAGGCGGGTCACAGCGTCAATGACCACCAGAGCCGCCAGTTCGCCGCCGGTCAGGACATAATCTCCAATTGATAGTTCATCCTGGATAAGATATTGACGGACACGTTCGTCAAACCCTTCGTAGCGACCACAAAGCAGAGCCAGGCGAGCGGGCGGGTTATCCGGGTCTGGGTTGGCCAGAGCAGTGATCGCAGGGGCTGCCAGTTCTTTGGCTACGGTCTGGGTGAAAAGCCGTCCCTGAGGGGTAAGCAAGATGAGGGGACAAACTGGTGGCGTGCCCAGCACGCTTTCCACGGCCGAAAAGATCGGGTCCGGCTTCATAACCATCCCGCCGCCCCCACCGTAAGGAACATCATCCGTGACATGATGGCGGTCGGGTGCCCAATCCCGGATATTATGGAGCTGCACTTCTAGTAAATCGTTTTGGCGGGCGCGCAGCAGGATGCTGGATTGCAGATAAGGTTCGAATACTTCCGGGAATAAGCTGAAGACATCAAAGCGCAGAGCGGTTGGCATGGCAGCCCTTTGGAATGATAAAGTATAAACTGAACGCCAACTCCATTCTAGCCCCAAGCCACGGGATTGGCAAGGAAAATAGCCTGTTTGGGAATTACTGAGGTAAGGGTGTTTAAAATTGGTGATGCCGATTTTACATGACCAATTATTTCTGATTCCGATGTTGAAAATCATGCTGGCTGCGACTTTGTTAAAGCCGTGGCTCTTTTCAAGACCTTGTCTTGACTTTGGTTTACCCGGAGTGGTAAGATGCACATATGTATCTGCGCGGCAATAAGTGGACGATAAATCGTCGCAAGAAAAAACGGACTAATTGGGGCCTGGTGGGTATCCTGCTGGCAGCGATTGGGACGATGTTCTATGTAAATCAAGTGGTGGTGCCAACAACATCGCCACTTTTTATCCCCACGCCTACCGCGACCACCAGCCCGGAGGCCTTTGTCAACCAGGCCGTACAGTTCTACAATGAAGGCAAGCTGCAGCAGGCAGTGAGTGCTTACAAAGCCGCCATTGATGCGGACCCAGGCAACCCTGCCAACTATATCGCACTGGCCCGGCTGCAAGTATGGACTGGCCAATATGATGACGCAATTCTCAATACGCAAAATGCTCTGCTGAAAAACCCGAACAACCCGCTGGCGCACGCCGTTCAAGGCTGGGCTTTAGGCTTCCAGGAAAAATATGGGGAAGCGGAGTTTGAGATCAAAAGAGCACTCGATCTGGATCCTAACAACGCCCTGGCCCATGCTTATTATGCCGAAGTCCTGATTATTCAAGGTGATTACGAGCTGCAAGAGAAGGCGATTCAAGAATCGCGGACAGCCAGCGATCTGGATAGCAGCCTGTTCGAAACCCATCGGGCCCGCGGTATAGTGCTGTTAAATACCAACAACCTGGAAGAAGCAGTGACCGAATTGAATGCGGCCCTGTCGATCAATAAGAATATCGCAGACGTCCATCTATATCTGGGGGTGACTTATAAGGCTCTTGGCGATTACGATAAAGCTGAAGAGTCTCTGTTGGCTGCTTATGCATTAAATCCTACCGATACAATTGCCCTGACAGAGATTTCCCGCTCCTACTTCGCAGATGGCCGTTATCGCCAGGCTGCTCAATATGCTGAAGAAGCGATCCTGGTAGACCCCGTTAGCCCAAACTTACATGGCAATTTAGGGATTGCCTATTATAAGAACGAGGAGTTCAGTAAAGCCATTGAACAACTCGGCCTGGCGGTCAGGGGGGGAACAACAGAAGGCGGGCAAGTAGTCGAAGGTTTGCTGCTGGATTATGGTCGGGTAGAAGAATATTACTGGTATTATGGATTTGCGCTGGCGAAATCCAATCGCTGCAACGAGGCAGTGCCAATTTTTCAGGCATTGCTGACGGGTGTACCGGATGATGATATTGCTGTTTATAATGCCAATGCCGGGATAGACCTGTGCCTGGAAAGCCTGGGTACAGCACCAGCCCCCACTGAGGAAACAACCCAAACACCTTAACATGGAGCGCCCTCTTGTTGGTAAACGCCCGACTTTCCACCAATCCAAATCGGGCACCAGTTTCTACCGGGTCCTGCTGCTGATCAGTCTGATATTAGGCGGGATCTGGGTTCTGTTAGGTTACCAGCGCGGACAAGTTGAGCCTCTGTTTCTGGCGACACCTACCCCGACTCGCATGGCGGTCTCCTATCTTTTGGAAGCTCAGGCTTATTTTGAGGCGGGGGTGATTGATGATCCAAGGAACAACCAACCGGGCACCGACCTGCCTCCGGTTAATGACGCGATTGAAGCCTATAGCGCAGCTCTACAGCTAGACCCGAACAATGCCGAGGTCTGGTCCGAACTTGCCCGTATCCAGACATACTCCACAACCATGCTGCAAAACGACGAGCAGCGTCTGTCCCGGCTGGAAGAGGCCTTGCAATCCGCCGAAAATGCCGTCACCCTGGAACCAGATAACAGCACTTTTTATGCAATTCGGGCGTTTGTGCGGGACTGGTATGCCTTTAATCCATTGGTGGATGCTGTGGCTAGAGAACAAGCCTTGATCGAAGCCAACCGTGACGCTTCCCGGGCCTTCCAGCTTGACCCAAACAATGCGCTGGCCCTGGCTTACTACGCTGAGATTCTGGCTGATCAGCAGAAGTGGGCCCAGGCTGAACAGTACGCTGTTCAAGCGGTCAATCAGGACTCATCTCTGATGGACACTCATCGTGTTTACGGCTATGTGCTTGAGACCCTCGGTCAGTACAACAGCGCGATCCAGCAGTACCAGCGGGCCGCAGAAATCACGCCCAACTTAACCTTTCTCTACATTCGGATCGGCCAGAATTTCCGTGAAGGGATTAAAAACAGCGATCGGGCTCTGGAGTATTTCGATCGGGCGGCTAAGATCAACGAGCAGCTAGGCGTTCAAAATCCCCTGCCTTATATCGAGATTGCCAAAACTTATACCCAGGAAGGCCAGTTTTTTGCCGCCTCGGTCAATGCTCAAAAGGCGCTGGACTTCGATTCAACCAATGCCCAAACTTATGGGCAGCTGGGAATTATTTTTATCCGGGCTCGCAACTATGAGGGAGCTCTGCCGCTTTTACGTTGCGCGGTGGTTGGTTGTACAGCTGAACAGAATGAGATGGGTGGAGCGGCAGTCCAGGGTTTACCATTGTCGAATTTATCTGTGGCTTATTATTACGTGGAGTATGGGACAGTTATGGCATTCCTGAGCCGCCCGAACGAGAATTTCTGTCCGGAAGCCCGACCTGTGTTGCAAGAAGTGCGTTCCAAATATCCCGAGGATGCTATCTTGATCAGTATTGTCGAAGATAGTGAGGGGATTTGCAACCGGTTAGAAGGGGGCGGAGGGCCAGCCACTGTTCCCACACCTGAAGAGACGCCCATGTCCGAAGACGATATGGCTGGCGGTTAGATCAATTTTGTAGGGTCGATAACCTGGGAAGCAAGTGGGGAATACGCTGGAGGCAAATCTTCCCTCCAATATAAGAAATTTGAAAGAATCTGTTAAAAAACTCTTGACTTTATTCCCAAAAGTCGGTATTATTGCTGACGCAATTAGCACTCTAAGTTACTGAGTGCTAATTGCTGTGATAAGAATTTGAACGTCCAATTCCATTTCAGGAGGTAAATATGTCAATGACACTTAAACCCTTGGGTAACCGGGTCGTAGTAGAACCCGCCGAGCAGGAAGAGATGACCGCAGGCGGTATCGTTCTTCCCGAAACCGCCAAGGAAAAACCGCAAAAAGGGACCGTGCTTTCTGTCGGTCCTGGCGAGCGCAATGATAAGGGCGACCGCGTTCCGCTCGATGTAGCCGAAGGCGATATGGTTTTGTTTGCGAAATACGCTGGTACTGAGATGAAAGTGGATGGCAAAAAGCTTCTCATCCTGCGTGATAGCGATCTTTTGGCAATTGTCATCAACGACTGAACAAAATTTTTAAGGAGTTAAGATCTATGGCTAAGCAACTAATTTTCGCAGAAGAGGCACGTCGCCAGTTGTCCCGCGGTATGGAAATTCTTGCCAACGCGGTTGCTACAACTCTTGGGCCAAAAGGCCGCAATGTTGCTCTCGACAAAAAATTCGGTTCCCCCACGATCACCCACGATGGCGTGACCGTCGCTAAAGAAATTGAATTGGAAAACCCATTTGAGAATATGGGTGCCCAGCTGCTCAAAGAAGCAGCCACCAAGACCAACGACATCGCCGGCGACGGCACTACCACCTCCACCGTTCTGGCGCATGCCATTGTGGTTGAAGGTATGCGCAACCTGGCTGCCGGCGCCAACCCAATGCTGCTTAAGCGCGGGATTGAAGCTGCAACGAAAGCAGTGGCCGATAAAATTAACGAGCAGGCTATTGAAGTAACTACCAAAGAGGAAATCGCCAATGTGGCTTCTATCTCTGCCCAGGACCGTATAATCGGTGAATTGATCGCTGAGGTCATGGATAAAGTCGGCAAAGATGGCGTGATCACTGTTGAAGAATCCAAAGGCCTGGAATTTGAAACCGAATATGTCGAAGGTATGCAGTTCGACCGCGGATATATTTCAGCATATTTTATTACCGACTCAGAGCACATGGAAGCTTCAATAGAAGATGCTTACATCCTGGTCCACGACAAGAAAATTTCCGCCGCTCAAGACATTGTCCCGCTGCTCGAGAAACTGGTGCAGATTGGAAAGCGCGAGCTGGTTATTATTTGTGAAGACGTAGATGGTGAGGCTCTGGCGACCCTGGTGCTTAACAAGCTGCGCGGTATGCTTAATGTTGTAGCTGTCAAGGCCCCTGGCTTCGGCGACCGCCGCAAAGCTATGCTGGGCGATATCGCTACCCTGACCGGTGCGACCGTTATCTCTGAAGATATTGGCCGCAAGCTGGAAAGCGCCACTCTTGCCGACCTCGGTCGTGCTGAAAAAGTTGTTGTGAATAAGGACGACACAACGATTGTTGGCGGTAAGGGCGATTCGGACCAGATCAAGGGACGTATCGAGCAGATTCGGGTTGAGATCGACAAGAGCACCAGCGACTACGACCGCGAGAAACTGCAGGAACGACTGGCCAAACTGTCTGGTGGCGTTGCGATCATCCGAGTTGGAGCTGCAACGGAGACCGAGCTCAAAGAAAAGAAGCATCGCGTTGAAGACGCCCTTTCGGCGACTCGCGCTGCCGTTGAAGAAGGTATTGTTCCGGGTGGTGGTGTGGCCCTGATCAATGCAATCGATGCCCTCGACGATGTTAAGATGGATGATGATGACGGAAAGATTGGTGTCAACATTGTTCGCAAGGCGCTTGAAGTTCCGCTGCGTAAAATTTCTGCCAATGCTGGCAAAGATGGCTCCGTGGTTTTGGAAAATGTCCGCCGCGCTCAGAAAGCCCAGAAAAACCCGCGGATCGGTTTCAATGTGATCAGCGAAGAATACATCGATATGGTTGCTGATGGTGTGATTGATCCCGCCAAAGTGACTCGCGGTGCATTGGAAAATGCTGCTTCTATCGCCGCCATGATCCTGACCACTGAAGCCTTGATTACCGACTTGCCCGAGAAGGACAGACCGGCCCCTCCGCCGATGCCGGATTATTAAAATTCTCCAACCGATCAAGATCTATGGCTCCCTGGCTCATCCCGTTCATGGACGGGGTGAGCCGGTTTTAATTTCAGCTAACAGTTTCTTTGACAAAACGTGTGCTCCATGCTAAAATTTCTCTGGTCAGATCGTTGTATGAGCCCAGCCGGCCTTCCGGCCCATCACGCACCACTGAACCTGGTGGTTGGTCCGTCCAAAGCAATTAAGCAGTGTCTTGCATTAGATTTAGTGTAAAAACCTGATGGTAATGCGAGCCCCGGCCGGCGAGTTTCCGACGGGGTCTTTTTTTTAACCCTGACCTGAGCAACTTGAAAATGTCACATGAATCACGATAGGCCCGATTTTGAGGGGGAGTGACGGGCATCCGCCACTCCAAAGAATTCAATGAATCTCATTGAATGTGCTATATTAACTTAGACCCATTAATTTATTATTGCTCTGCCAGATTGGCGTGAGTAGCGAGGCAAGGTTTACCAAGCATGAACGACTTTAATTTAGGTGCCCGCGATATGGGCGGCTCACAAATGAGCGATAAGAAATTGCGGATCATTCCCCTGGGAGGGTTAGGGGAAATTGGCAAGAACATGATGGCCTACGAATATGGGGAAGATATCTTGCTCGTAGATACCGGCCTGATGTTCCCGGAAAACGATATGTTAGGGATTGACTATATCATCCCCGATTTTCAGTATTTGCTGGATAAACGTCAGAATGTGCGGGGTATTATTGTTACCCATGGTCACGAAGACCACACTGGCGCGATAAACCATGTGCTGGAAGCGCTCGATGCTCCGATCTATGCTACTCCGCTGACACGCGGTTTGCTGGAAGTTAAACTGGCGCGAGGCGGATTACTCTCGAAGGCGCAGCTAATTACGGTTCAGGCCGGGGAAAGCATCCGGATTGGACCTTTCGAGGTTGAATTATTCCATGTCTGCCATTCTATTCCGGATGGTGTTGGGCTGGGTATTACTACCCCTGAAGGGCTGATCGTTCATACCGGGGATTACAAATTCGATCATACGCCAGTCGACAACTGGCCGACCGATTACGCTAAACTGGCGGAGCTGGCCGGGCGCGGTGTTCTGGCTCTCCTGGCAAATTCGACCAATGCCGATAAACCCGGCTGGACTCCCTCCGAGCGAGTGATCGACCCAGCATTTGACGAGGTTTTCAGGAATGCACCTGGTCGGATTATCACCGCCAGTTTCGCCTCCCTGATCTCCCGCATGCAGCAGGTGGGTGATGCTGCCGTCAACCACGGGCGTAAGATGGCCTTTGTCGGTACGAGCATGGTGGAAAATGCTAAAATGGCTCGCAAGCTGGGTTACCTGGAGCTGCCGGACGATCTGCTGGTCAGTCTGGATCAGGCCCTCAAGATGAATCCTAAAGAAGTCGTGTTAATGTCCACTGGCTCGCAGGGAGAACCCAGCTCGATTATGGGCCGTCTTTCTACCGGCACAAATCGTCAATTTGATATCCAGCCAGGTGATACGGTTGTCCTCTCTTCACATCCTATCCCGGGCAACGAAGAGACAGTTTTTCGCACCATCAACCGCCTTTTCCGCCGGGGCGCCAATGTGATTTATGAAGGCATTGCGCCGGTTCATGTCTCAGGGCACGCCAGCCAGGAAGAAATGAAGTTGCTGCTGCATCTGGTGCGACCAAAGTATTTTGTCCCCATTCACGGAGAGTTGAGACATCTGCACCAGCACGCCAGAATTGCACGCCAGCTTGGGGTTCCAGAGGAAAATATCGCCGTAATCGAGAACGGCCAGGTTGTCGAATTCTCTAATGGAAGCATGCAACTAGGCGAACGGGTCAAAGGCGGCTGGGTATTTGTAGATGGTTCGGGTGTTGGTGATATCGGGCCAAGCGTCATGCGCGAGCGGGAAGCTCTGGCTAAAGATGGGTTTATTCTTGTCAATCTAACCATGAACAAGGATACCTGCATCCTGGTTGAAGAGCCGGAGATCATCACTCGTGGGTTTATTTATGCTCGTAATGGTGATGATCTGCTCGATTCCGCCCGAGAACTGGTTTTAGAAGCCGTCCGGTGTGGTAAGGATAGCCTGGAGACTGACCTGGAGCGGAGCCTGCGCAGCTTCTTTTATAACCGGACAAAGCGCCGCCCGATGGTTTTCGTCACATTGAGCCGGACATAAACTTTCTGTCCGTGAGTAAAAATTGGCGTCTTCATGGGTGTTGCCCGCGAAGACGCCAATTTTGTTAGTTTCTCCCCCCTCCAAGCTTACAGAGTTCAAGTGGAATCTCGTTGCATACGTTGCTCCTGCCTGTACATCTCGATCCCATCCCATAGCAGGGTAATGGATGTCAGTCCCAAGGCCGCCGAGAGCAAATCAGAGCGGGCAGCCAGCGAAAGTGCCATCACGATCAGGCCCAACCCAAAGAAAGGCAGCGCCGGCTGCGTGCCGTAGCGGGCATGCAACTGGCGAACCAGCACGTGCCCGACCCCGATGGTGGCGAAGGTGACGAAAGCCAGGATGATCCCGGCCCACTGTACGATCACTGATGTTTCTCCTGGGTGTGAACTCGCCGGGGGTTCGCAGGGAACAAACCCCTCCGAACGCGGTCTTCCTGCCCGGGCAGTTCGGTAGCGCCCCAGACAACCGAGCCCCCGAAGATTCCTACCACAGCCGAGCTGAAAAAAGTTGGCAGCAACAAAGAAACCAGGCATATCAGGAATCCGGCAGCCAGGACTGCTCTCCAGATCCTGGCACCCAGATAATATTCGAGCTTGATCACCCAAAAAAAACCGAAACCGATCACAAACAGCATATAGAGGCCTAGCACAAGTCCGGCGTAGTTCATTGAGGATCCTGAAAACATGGCTATCTGTCGGCTTGCTGCGATCGATCTTCCCAGCCATGCTTTCCAAGCAAGGGCACGAAGGCGACCGGCTCAAGCCTTTCAGAGATATATTCGGCAGCTACCCGCCGCCAGCGCTCGAGATACTGGCCGCTCCGCCCGCCAACCGGGATGACCAGGCGCCCGCCGTCAGCCAGCTGTTCCAGCAGTGGCTGGGGCACTTCTGGGGCGGCGGCAGTGACGATGATGGCATTAAATGGGGACTCCTCTGGCAGCCCCTGAGTGCCATCCCTGATGTGGATATGAATATTCTCAAGGCCCAGCTGTGTGAGCACCTGCTTTGCATGGCGAGCCAGTGGAGTATGGCGCTCAATTGTATGGACACTTTTTGCCAGGTGGGAGAGAACCGCTGCCTGATAACCTGAACCAGTGCCGATCTCCAGCACTTTTTCTTCGCTGTCCAGTTCGAGCAGCTGAGTCATCAAGGCCACAATATAAGGCTGAGAGATTGTTTGGCTCTGACCGATGGGCAGCGGCCCATCCGCATAGGCAAGATGGCGATTTTCAGGCGGGACGAACTGCTCGCGAGGGACGATTCGCATGACGGACAGGACACGCGGATCGCGAATATTGCGACTGGCGAGCTGCTCGCGGACCATCCTTTCCCGTTCAATCTGGTAAAAACTGTCTTCGTTCATAAATCTTCCACGACGCTAAATGGTTTCCTAATTCTTATCCTTTATCCGCTCAGGCCTCAGTCGGCTGAGTCAATTTTCTTGCCTGATCCTGATGGATCTCCTAACCTCGAAGCAGGCTTCGCCAGAGGCCGTCCCGCTCGCCTGGCAGAAAAGGTGAATAAACTCCCAGGCGATCGACGAGGCCTTCATAATGGGCCTGCAATGCGCCAGGGATTGCCTCGGGGGTTGCAAGAACCGCAAAAGCGTTCAGCATTTCGTCGTCGATCAGGATAGGCATTTCAGCCCACTTTCCGCGGGCTGCCAGCCCGGATAAGCGCTCGGCAGTTGCCTCCCATCCATGGATGGCCATCACCCGCCGGTAGGATGGCGTGGAAGCGTAGAATGAGATCTGCTGGCGGACGAAGGCCTGTTCTTCAGGTGTAGTGGCGATGAAGGCTGTAGCCGCAATTTTAATGTCCTGCGGTTTGCGGCCCGCCTTAACCGCGCCATTTCGGATAGCAGGCAGGAGTACCTCACTAAGATAACGGCGTGTATGGAAGGGGTGGACCTGAAATCCGTCTGCCACCTCGCCTGCCAGGCGAGCCAGGCCGGTATTAACTCCCGCCAGGTAGATCGGAATATTGGGATGCTCGATCGGGCCGGGGCTGAAGAAAGGCGTCATCAGGCTGATTTTGTAGTATTCTCCCCGGATATTCAAAGGCGTGCCATTTTGCCACGTGTCCCAAAAAGCGCGGATGGCGACAATTTGCTCGCGCAGTTTTCCGGTAACCGAATCCGGCCAGGGCATACCGAAACGCCGTTCGATATGGGCCTTAACCTGGGTGCCAAGCCCCAGGATGAAGCGCCCACCGGAGGCCTGGGCCAGGTCCCAGGCGGTATAAGCCAGGGTTGCCGGACTGCGCCCAAAGGCAATCGCTACAGCTGTCCCAAATTCGAGCTGGCGGGAGTGTTCGGCTATCAATGCGCCCGGCAGGAAAGGATCGTGGACAGTCTCGCTGGACCAGAGTCCCTTAAATCCCATCGCTTCAGCCGCTTGGGCAATTGCCGGTATAGCTGTCAAAGCAACCGGTGGAAGTGTAGCATCTAATCGGATAGTCATTGTCTTCCCCTCCTGTTCCTTGCACAAATGCTGGCTGGAGCTTCAGCTAAGCAGATAAGCCATCAGCCATTGGGTTGTCCCCACGAGGGCATCCAGGTGGGTGCGCTCATAATTGTGGGAGGCGTCTACTCCTGGGCCGATCAGGGCTACGGCTACGTCACCGCCTGAGCGCCAGAAAGCCTCTCCATCTGAACCATAAAACGGGTATATATCCACTTTATATTCAATACCATGTTCTTCGGCCAGCTGCCGCAATCGCTGGCTTAAACCATGATGATATGGACCGCCAGAGTCTTTCACACATAGAGTGGGGTGATATTCATCCGAAGCCTGGCCCTCGCCAACAGCCGCCATATCTACGGTCAGCAGTTCGGTGATATCCGGGGTGATCCCGGCGGAAGCACCATGCCCAACTTCTTCATAGTTGCTGAAATGCAGCAGGGTTTTCTGCCCGGGTTTTAGACCGGCATCGTGCAGTGATTTAATAGCTGCCACGATACAGGCGACACAGGCTTTGTCGTCCAGATGGCGTGAACGTACAAAATCATTATTTACTTCCACTCTTGGATCAAAGGCTACGAAATCACCGACCTGGACGCCCAACTGGCGGGTTTCATCTTGGTTTGAGGCGCGCATGTCCAGACGAACTTCCATATTTTCGTCTTCGCGCCTGGTTTCGTTGACCTGGCTCCCATGCACATGGCTGGAGGCTTTCTCAAATAGCACAGAGCCGCGCAGTTTTTCTCCGCGGCTGGTAAAGATCGTGCAGCCTTCCCCTTCGACTGTGTTCCAGGCAAACCCGCCGATCTTGCTCAACTTTAAACGGCCGGTGCTTTTGATTTCCTTGACCATTGCGCCCAGAGTATCCACATGGGCCGTTAATGCCCGAGGAGACTGTGCGGCTTTTCCGGACCAAACTGCCACCAGAGCTCCTTTGCGGGTATAGGAAATTTCTAGCTCCGGAAAGGCTTTCAGGCTTTGCTCGGTCAAGGCTATCGCCTGTCCGGCAAACCCGGTCGGGCTGGGGGTATTCAAAAGATTGGTAAGAAAAGACAATAAATATTCCGTATCAATGCTGGGCAGTTGCATGCAGGTTCTCCAGGAGTGTACTGTTCGCAATTCGCTGGCATGACGAATTCCAGCGATCAACTTAATTTGTTCCAGGCAGCCAATTACTCCAGATTTTCGCTTGGGCCTTCAAAGTTTTTGATGGTTGTGCGCCAATCGTCAGGGATCTGAATTGAGGTTTGCTGATGATAATCAAATGCAACCAATACAAGCATTGCACTGGCGAAAATTTCTCTATTCTCGGACCCTTCGATTTGTTGTTCTACGGAAATGCTTTTATTGCCCAGACGGGTAATCCTGACCCCTACCCGGATTAGATCTCCAAAAACGATCGGTTTTCGAAAAGTGATCTGGGCGTCTGCCAGAATAACGCCAATATCCATGAAGGATCTTCCACGCCACAAACCCAAACGCTGGAAATAGGTGACTCGAGCCTGTTCAAGATAGGTCAGGTATTTAGCGTTGTTGACATGTCCTTGTGGATCCAGGTCGCCATATCGAACTTCAATTGGGTGGTAAAAATGGAAGACTGACATAGGGTGATTATACCGCGCCCGAGTTCCCTGGAGGCTCGCCAGGCATTTCTTGGGCACATAAAAATATTAAACCACATCTACAATATTTTCGTGCACCCGCATTTAATTGAGTTGACTGGATTTGAGGGGAGGCGTCCCATAAGCCGGAATATTAGCTCAGGATTTCTCATAGGCCCTGCGCAGCATTAAAATAATCTATACTTCATGCGGTATAATGTGCCGCATGGAAAATCACGACCTCAACGAACCCCAAAAAACTCTTCTGGCGAAAAACGAGCCAGTAAATGAACCGCAGCATAACAAAATACGTATTTCCTGGGGCAAGATCGCTGTTGTTGGCATCTTGGTTCTGGCGGGAGTGGCAGCCGCAAGTGGATTTGCGGGCTATAACCAGGGGATTGCCCTGCGCACAGGCGCACAGGCAACCCAGGTGGTCGCGACGGCTAAAGAGCAGTTTGAGCTGGGAGTGCAGGATTATGCCGAAGGGCAGTACTTTCGAGCCCGCCAGCGGTTCGAGTATGTCATCCAGCTAGATCCGGACTACCCGGGTGTGACGGAGAAGCTGGCTGAAGTCTTGTTAGAGCTGAACACAACCGCCACGCCCACCACTGCGCCGACGCCTACACTTACTCCAACCCCAGATTTGCGAGATGTGGAACAGCTTTTTTCGGATGGGCAGCAGTACCTGGCAAACGGCGAGTGGACCCAGGCGATTGAGACCTTGCTGCAGCTCCGCAAGAAGGATCCTGGATATCACACAGTTGATCTGGACGGCATGCTATTTATCGCTCTGCGTAACCGGGGCTGGGACAAGATCGTTAAAGAAGCCGACCTGGAAGGCGGTATTTATGATCTGAACCTGGCTTCCCGCTTTGGGCCGATTGATGCAGAAGCTCAAAACATGTTAACCTGGGCCAGTATTTATATTACCGGGGCCAGCTTCTGGGAGCTGGATTGGAGTCAGGCAGTGTTTTATTTTTCTCAGGTCGCGCCGCAATTGCCGGGCTTGCGAGACGGCTCTGGAATGACAGCTGCGGAACGCTACCGCAAAGCGTTGATTGGTTATGGAGACCAACTGATGGTCCAGGAACAATATTGCGATGCCCGGGAGCAATATAACCTGGCTTTATCGTTTGGGCCAGATGCAGCAGCCGAAGAATCTAATGCTGAGGCAAACGAGCGCTGCGAAGGCAAATCGGACAATGGGAGTTCGGGAGATAACGAACCCGAACCAACTCAAGCGCCCGCTCCTACGGAAGGCCCACCACCGACGGATGAACCGGCACCAACCGATCCATCGCCAAACGAAACACCGTATCCGGCGCCAAACCCATAATGGTTCCGTACTGGGGACTCAGCATCATTTATTGGCTGCATATGCTGGCAACCGTCGTCTGGATCGGTAGCCTGGCGGCGCTGTCCCTGCTAATCCTGCCGGTTGCCCGACGCACTCTGGAACCAGGGACTTATTCGGCTTTCTTAAGTGGTTTGCAGCAGCGCCTGGACCCGCTGGCCTGGCTGAGCCTGGTTGTCCTGATCGCCACTGGTATGTTCCAGATGAGCGCCAATCCAAACTACAGCGGTTTTCTCTCCATTCAGAACCGCTGGGCAGCAGCCATTTTAATCAAACACCTGGTTTTTTTTGGGATGACAGCTATGTCTGCCTATCTCACCTGGGGCCTGCTGCCCGCGCTACGGCGGGTTGCCTTGCGGCAAGCACGCGGGCAGTTCGTGCCAGAAGCGGAAAAATTGCAGCGGCGTGAGCTGGTATTAATGCGAATAAATTTGATCCTGGGTGTAATTATTCTGGGTTTAACCGCGATTGCCCGGGCGGCCTGAGATCGATTAATCCGGCTTCAGCCTGCGCAGAGATAGCTGCCCTTTCTTTTCGATTATCAGTCTGAATATGAGAATATCACCTGGATGGCTGCTTCCGGGGTCTGATCCAGCAGCTGGTAAGCCTGCTCGGCTTCATCTAGCGACAAGCGCTGGGTGATCAATTGTTGGGGGAGAACCTGCCGGATCATTTCCCAGGCAGTGTCAAAACGCCGGGCTTTGGTCCAGCGCCCACGCAAGGCGGGGTCCAGGCTGCTAACCTGGCTTGAAATAAGGCGGATGCGGCTGCGATGGAAAAGCCCCCCCAGGTCAAGACTGGCTCGCTGCTTGCCGTACCATGAGCCAATCACAACCCGCCCGGCGAAGCCAGTGAGGCTGATCGCGTGATCCAGAGCGGCCGGGGCGCCGGAAACTTCATACACCAGATCCGCCTTGCCTGGCAGCCAGTGATTAATCTGCGCCAGATCGGTGAGCTCTTCCGGCGCAAGGCTGGCATGTGCTCCAAGGTCAAGCGAAGCCTGGCGACGTTTGGCAAAATGGTCCAGGCTGATCAATTTTCCGAGTGGAAAGCGGGCCAGCAGGGCAGTCGTCAGCAGGCCAACAATTCCCTGGCCAAAAACCAACACCTGTTCTCCAATCAGGGGCGCGCCATCCATCAAAAAATTAACTGCAGTTTCCATATTGGGTAAGAAAACTGCCTGTTCGGGAATGATCGCGGGCGGCAAAGGGATTAAATCCTCTGGCTGGGCAATAAAATGACTTTCATGGGGATGAAATGCGAACACCCAACGGCCTTCCCAGCCTGGGTCCACATCCCGCCCGATTGCCAGCACCTGACCGACAGCCGCGTAGCCAAATTTAAGAGGGTAGTTGAAACTGCCAGCGAGATCGCCAATCGTAGCATCCAGGGCCAGCCCGTCCGGAAACTGGCCCCGATAGATCAGGCCCTCAGTTCCAGGACTGATTGCAGAATAACGGGTCGCTACCAGCACTTGGGTGGAAGATGGGCCGGGACAAGATTCTTCCCGGATTTCTATACAACCGGGTGCGGTAAAGTAAAGGCTGCGACGATTCATCCCTGGTTACCATTCCGGCGAGTTATACCTGCGAGCCGAGTGTACCCCATACGATCAAATCCTCCCCAAGTTTTTGTGCTTGCATCCCCAACAGGCGTGGAAATTCGCCCGATATGGGACTCTCTAGAGCGGCCAGGCCACCAACAAAACAGGGCGCAATCGTTAGCAGCACCTGGTTAGCAAGCCGCTGGTGCAAAAAGCTCGCAATCACCCTGGCCCCACCTTCCACCATCAAGCTGTTGATCCCCCTTTTGGCCAGTTGGGCCAGCAGCGCTGGCAAAGATATCCCGCCATCTGAGCAAACGGGCAGTTCCAACAGCCGAACGCCTCTGGCAAGCAAGGCATTGCGGCGATCCTGCGGTGCCGCCTCAGTCGTAGCAATCCACAATGGCTGGACAGGCTCGCTTACCAGCCTGGCAGAGGTGGGTGTGCGCAACAGGCTGTCCAAGATTACCGGTTGAGGATGATCGCCTGGGGAGAGGCGGACAGAAAGACGGGGGTCGTCCGCCAGAACGGTCCCGAGCCCAACCAGAATCGCACCGTGAGCCGCTCGCAGCTGGTGGGTGAGCTGCATCGATTTCGGCCCGCTGAGTGCCAACGGCTGGCCGCGCCGAGCGGTCAGGCTGCCATCCAGGCTCTGGGCGTAAGTCAGGGTAACCAGCGGCAAGCCGGTTAATTGCAGGTGGTCAGAAGCCTGGGCGAGGCTGCCCTCAAAGGGAAACATTCCTGCTCTGTATTGCGGAGATCCCCGCCGGGTTTAAGTTCAGCAGGTGATTCATACGCTGCACTTTGGTCAGCAAGTAGCCGGCATTGTCCGCGTATATCGTTGGATCCATCTGAATTCGCTCACTGATCTTGACTCCCAACCTTTTGAGGTGCTCGATTTTGGTGGGGTTATTGGTCAGGATCTGGACGGAACGGATCCCAAGATCATCCAAGATACGGGCGGCGACCGTATAATCCCGTTCGTCGGCCTGATGCCCGAGAAGCAGATTTGCTTCGACTGTATCAAAGCCTTCATCTTGCAGGTTATAAGCACGCAGCTTATCTCGCAAACCGATCCCGCGGCCTTCCTGCCGCAGGTAGATGATCACACCCTGGCCGGCCTGGGCAATAGTCTCCATGGCGTTGTGCAGTTGTTCGCCACAATCACAGCGCCGCGAGCCAAGGACATCTCCAGTGAAACACTCGGAGTGCATTCTCACCAGGACATTGCTTCTCCCTGCCACTTCCCCAATAACCAGTGCCAGGTGTTCTTTATCATCCTGATTGTTCTCATACAGGCAGAGTGTAAATTCGCCTTCCAGAGTGGGGATGCGGGCACAAACACTTCTTTCGACAATCAACTTTTTTTTCATTAACTCCCATCCGATTTCCGTGCAACCAGCATCTCGATCTGCAGATTGACATGAAAAGTTATTGTTTGGTTGGCTGCTGTGGTTTTTGTCAGGGCAGACCGGATCTTGTCCAGACCTACCTGGTACGCCTCGTCCGATAGCAGGATCAATTGTGACGTGCTGTTTTTTTCAAGAAAGGGATCTAACCAAATTGCAGACCCGATCTTGGTGTCTTGCACAGTTTCGACTGGCTGTAAACAGGCAAATTCAAAGCCGCTGCCGGTCATCCAGTCCAGAATCTGCCCCCAGGATGGAAAGCGAAGCAGATCGGTTTCTAGGGTGCCTTCAAAGAATTCATACACGTACCAACTGGCTTTAACAGGTCTGCCGGGCTGGTCTACACAGTTGCGCGGGTCCATCCCGATCACAACCAGATGACCACCTGGGCGCAGCAGACTAAAAGCCTGGTGGATGAACTGTTGCGGCTGGGTGAAATGGTGCACAGCGTTGATACAGTATACCAAGTCGAAAGTTGCGGCCGGGAAAGGCAGAAATTCGGCCAATCCCTGAACAATTTGCAACCCGAGCCGCCGACCATTTGCTTCAAACAGCATTCCGGCGGAGCGATCCAGCCCGAATAGACTGGCTGGGGAGATGGCCCGACTATCTAGCAGGTCTGCCAGCCAGCGACCGGTGCCGCAGCCAATTTCCAGCACTTTCCTGGCCTCAGATTCGCGAACCAATTCGATCAGAGCTGCGGCAATCGGTCGGACTTCAAGATCTGTGAAGCGCCGGTTATAAGTCGGAGCGACTTGATCGTAATTAACCGAACGTCCAGTCATATTGGCTCTGCTATTAGGGCCGGTCACGCAAGAGGGCAATCACTAATAAGACTTCAATGGCCTTGGTTACATAGCCCACTGCGCCTGCCGGCCAGGATTTATCCCCGATGACTATCCAGGCAATAATCGTAACTGCTGTGAAACCGATAAACACCCAGCGAACCAGGCCGCGATTGTCACGCGCAATCGGAACAGGCAGCAGATAAGCAGCCAGCAGGGTTAAATACCCCAGGCCATTGAGGATAAACAATAGGTCCGGAAAAAGCAAGCTGAAATGAATGCCGGCTGTCAGAAGCGCCAGGATGGAAATGACTATTCTTGAACCATTACTGCTTCTGGTTGGATTTATCATAGGATTTTCTCCTGATTTGAATAGGCGGCTTCTGAAAAATTATTATGGGGATGTGAGTTCAATTACCGGCCTCAACTGGGATCGGAACGTTCGACTGACCGCGGGTTAAGATCCCTAACCACCATAGCCCCATTCCACCAATGACCAGATCGCGAGCCCGGATCAATAATGTGACACTGATCCCAAGGGCAGGTGAAAAACCCAGTGCTCGTAAGGCAAATATCTGGCTTGCTTCCAGAGCGCCCAGACCTCCCGGTGTCGGCGCAAGGAAAGCCAGGCGGGCTGCTGTCAGCGCGCTGACTGTTTGAGCAAGGCTGAGCTGCAGACCTAGAAAGTGCAGCATCAACCAGTATTCCAAAATCAGTCCTGCCCAAATAACCAGTGAGAGAAGCCCTGCCAGTAAGATCACCCCAGGCTGCCGGCGGCAGAATATCGTGACCTGAGATTCGGCATCGACAATGATGCGCGGAATGAACCTGTGTGCCCAGGTTGGCAGACGCCCGCTTAAGCGTGTCAATGGCTGCCAGCCCGCCCACAAAGCCAGCAGGTAGCCGCCCGGCAATATCAACAAGGCCACAGCCAGACCCAGGACCTGGCCAATCGCTAGATCCCCGAGCAGACCGCTTTGAATGATGATGGCAATGCCCGTGACCAGGAACGTGAAGTTTACTAATAATTCTAACAGCTTATCCAGGGCAACAGCTGCAATCGCCACTCCGTCCGGCACATCGTGGCGGCTGCGAGTCAAATACACTTGGAGCGGTTCGCCGCCAAACTGGGGACCAGGTGTGAAGTAAGACATGCTGAAAGCCGACAGACGATAGCCCACCAGGGCCAAATAAGGCAGGCGATAGCCTTGGGCCCTCAGGATTATCCACCAGCGGCTGCTGAACATAAGAAAGAGGGCCAGGTTAACCAGGATCAATGTCGCAACAGCCCGCAAACTGAGACCGCGAAGAGCCTGCCAGATCGGCTCTAGGGGGATTGTCAGCAGCCCCCAGACAAATAATGCAATTAACCCAAGCCAAATCAGCAGCTGTATGTTCCAGGCTGGCTTTCTAACAAGCTTGCTCACTGGCCGCTCTCCAGTATCTGCGGCTGGCGGGCCTCTCCGGGGCGTCCGTAAACCGCCCGATCTTCAGGAGACCAGATGGATAGCGCCCCCGTCCCCGCAAACAATAAGACCGTGTAAACGGCAGCCAGAATGAATTGGGGCGGGTTCAGGGGCACGAACTGCTGGCTCAGACCAATCAGGATCAACCCCGCTACGGCCGTAATGCGGCCCATAACACCAAACAATATCAAGGCCGCTACTACCAGTTCAAGGATCATGATCAGGATTGGCAACTCACCAGGAGTTGCCGGGTCCAGCCGTCTGGTAAAAATATATCCTGCCAGGCCAGCTGCAACCAGCCTCAACGTGGGCGGTCCCCACTTGTTCAAAGGATTTTTTCTGCTCCTCAGATTGCCCGGTTTGAGTATTCCGCTGACATACAACCAGTCCCTACCAAAGCCGATTAGAAAAGGCAAAGCAAACAGGCTGGCGGCGAAATAAGTCCCTGGAGGCGAAAAAACCGGCCATAAGATCACGCCGATAAACCCCATTTGCAAACCGGCAAACAACCGGCGGCTGATGCTGGGCGGAAGGTCATAGTTGACCCGGCCGGTTTTTTCCCGCACCAACCTGCCTGCCAGGAATACATAACGCGCCAGCGCCACCGCCAGATACCAGAAAGGGACCTGACCATATTGCACGGCAAGCAATGAGGCAGCCAGCACCCCAAGCCCATCAAAGCTCATATCCAGGATTTCACCCAGCCGGGTAGCATGATTGGTCACTCGCGCCAAATAGCCATCAAAAAAATCTGTGGCATCAGCCAAAGTGTAGAGAATCCCGGGTATCCAGATCAGCCAGCCTGACGGGCGCGGTGAGAAAAGAAAACCGATCAATGCCGCGATCAGAATCCCGCGCAGCAGGGTCAGGTGATTGCCGATCCCCAGGCCGGGTAACAGGCTGGTTTCAGCCGGACGATGATTTTTATCCAGGTTGCTGCCCAATACAACGGCCTGGTAGATTAAGATCGCTGAAGCCAGAATCAGCCAGCGTATGGCGCTTTCTGGTGTCCAGGCCTGGCGCAAGACAAGGTAACCAAGTACGGCTGAGCTCCCACACAGGAAGACAAAGATGCCCCAACGCAGGCGCAAGGCGTAAATTATGTATTTGGGTGCACGATTTGCATGATACATTGCAAATATTTTACCATCCCGGCAGCATTATTATGATAAATGTACGCTAAATATTCCGAAATGGATGTATATTGTTGTCCTGGGTAGACAAGGGCATCTAATTGAGAAGACCCGGATATCCCCCCTTTTTGGGGGAAGTATTACAAATCTCGGCGTGAAAACTGCCGCATTGCCAGCCAGAGCATAATCAGCAGATAAACAACTGCGTAGGCAATCATCAAAGGGCTTGGGGTAGATGTCGAAGAAAAGGGGGTAAAACCAATCGCGGCAACCAGCGGGGACTGCATTTCGTAGACTGCACGCTTCCAGAGGGCCTCGCTCGGCAGGATCAGGCTTGAAATAATTCCGATATTGATCGCGGTCGGGTTATTCAAAAAAGCACCGAATTGTTCAATCCAGCCGCCAATAAAAGCAACTCCATACAGCCCAAAGACGAGCACGCCATTCGCCAGAGTGGAGAGAAACGCGCCGCCGAACAGGGAAACCGATAAGACCAGATTAATATTCAACCACATCAGGCCTAACCCTTTCCAGACATTAGGGGCCGTATAGCCAGACAACCAGTAAACGATCATGAGCACTCCCCCAGCCATCAGCAGCAAATAGAGCGTGAGCATACTCGTATATCCAAGCCATTTGCCCAGAACAATCTCCCAGCGGGGCAGGGGTTTGCTTACCAGGGTATGGATTGTGCCGGATGTGATTTCTCCGGACAAGGTATCGACGGACGTCAGGACGGTCATCATCAAGGTCAAGAAGCTGACTGCGTACAGGCCAGCAAGCATGATGAAGCTGGTAACCTCCGACCGCTGCAGCAGGGAAGTGTCCTCGGAAATGTCGCTTAAGATTTCACGGAAGCCGAGCCCGTATACGAACAAAAACAGCAATCCAAGCAGCAGGGCTACCCACAGCACCCAGCGGCGAGAGGCTTCCCTGAAGGTTAGTTTTGCAATCACAAGGGTCGTTAAGGGTCGTTTCATGCTTATAAGCCTCCATCTGTCCCAATGATCTGGATGAAGAGATCTTCGAGAGAAATGTGCTTCGGTTGAAGCGCATAGACCTCAACGCCACGTTCTACCAGAAAGCGGTTGATCGCTGGCAATACCGCTTCGCTGGTAACAGTCAGGCTGAGATGATCGGCTGGCTTCCCCGGATCGTAGCGCACATTCTGGCTCCAGAAAGATAATCCGTCAATGATCTCGGGCTGCAAGTTGCCGGCGCGCAGATTGACGCTGACCGCGCCATCCATTAAACTAGCCAGCTCGCTAATTTTTATAATCTGGCCAAACTTGATGAAGGCCACCCGGTCGCAGGTGATTTCCACTTCACTGAGCAGGTGGGAATTCAGGAATACGGTGGTGCCGGCCTGCTTTAGATCCCGAATGATATCCCGAACCAACCGCCGCCCAACCGGATCCAGCCCAGAAGTTGGTTCGTCCAGAATGACCAGTTTTGGACGGTTCAGCAAAGCCTGAGCCAATCCAATTCGCTGCAGCATTCCTTTGGAAAATGCCTTTAGTTTTTTATGTGTGTGCGGAGTTAAACCGACCAGTCCTAATAATTCATCTGTGCGCTTGATTGCATCTTGCTGGGCCATTCCGTACAGATCGGCGTGCAGTCTTAAGAATTCTCTGGCTGTCAACCATTCATGGAAGCGGAAATGTTCGGGCAGGAAGCCCACCAGGCTGCGAGCCGATGGATCGCCCAGTGGTTTGCCAAACAATGACCCGGTTCCACTGGTAGGGTTAATCAGGGAAAGCAGCATCTTGACTGAAGTAGTCTTTCCAGCGCCATTTGGACCTAAAAAGCCAAACACCTCGCCCTGCCGGACTGAAAGGGTCAGGTTTTCCACGGCAACTTTATCGCCAAATACTTTTTGTAAAGAGTGGGTTTCGATAATCGAATCTGATTTTAGAGAAGGCATAAAAGGGTAATCCTGTTTGAGAGGCTTGTCTGGGTGAGATTCTACCTCACCTGGGTCAGGGGAAAAAATGTGGCTGTTTGGGCGGGCGTAGCCCGCCCAAACAGCCACATCATCCTCAACTGCGTCGATCCTAACAGTAATAATTGATGCTCTAGTGAAGCAGGCGGCTTACTGGAGGCTGTTAGCCATATCGATGGCAGCTTGCTTGTTCCCCTGGCCTGTGATGGCGTAGACGACCCCATTATTGACCCACAGCAAAGCGAAGTTGCTTCCGGCAGATGAAATCAGGGTGCCCTGAACGCCATCCACCGCAACGTCCTCATATTGGGCCCGGTAGCGGGGAACTGGAATAATCAAGGTGGTGGTCCAGTCGATATTTTGTGCGAAGCTAGCAGCTTCTTGTTCGGACATCCCCAGGACTTCCAGCGCGGCTTGCCCAAGCAGGTTGATGTCTAAATCGGGGGGAGCGTTGACTGTGGGGCTGGGAACCTGGATGAAGCTGATGCAATTTTGGCCCGACATGACATGGGGCGGGCCATCCCGGTAGTCGGATTCTGACTGAGCCGGACAATCGCCATATTTGGCAGCCACCGCAGCCGGAACATCTACCGTAACGATTTCGCCATCCAGCGATTTTGGCAGGCGGACATCGTTATGTCCGAGTTCATCCAGGATGCCCTGGGCCCGGCTCACATCGATTTGCATACTGGCGTTGAGACTGGGTTGAACTTCGTAGACAACCGGTGCTGAGGCGTTGGCTGGTAGCCGAACTGAAAAGCCGGCCAGCCGGCTGGCCTCGGCCGGGTCAGCCGCGGGCATCGGGTCTCCGCCACCCTCGAAAGTGACGCTATCCGCAAACAAGGCTTCCAGCTGATTTGGGCTGACGCCATTAAGCTGCGATTCCAGCTGGTTCTCATCGATCGAGATGACCGTAAACTGCTGGACCCGGAAGAGTCCCAGGAAGTTGTTGGCGATGGCTCGGACGGAGGGCACGGCAAGGGAGACTGCCAGGATCGCAATAACTGCCAGCACAGCCCAGACCGGGCGGGTGCGGCGGGAAAATAACTTATTCAACATAGGTATAACCTCCATTTGGGGTTGGTTGTGGCGTTTCTCCAGTCGTTCACGAGCGGCTTTTACAGATATGGGTGATCGGGACGAGCTCGTTTGCAGACTGAACAGATGACCCTGGACTCTTTGGGAACGGGCTTGAATGGCTTGAAAACGAGCCTGACATTCGGGGCAGGTGTCGAGATGCTGGCCCGTCCGTTCCATTTCCGTTTGGTCCAGCTCGTGGTCAATATAGGCGCGTAGTTCACCGGCTTGTAGATGCATCTCAATCTCCTTCCAGCCCTGTATAAATGGTCTCAAACTCTTGTTCTGCGCGTGCCAGCAAGGTGCCGACAGAACTGGGCGCAACTCCAATCGCTGCCGCGATCTCGGCGTAGGTTTGGCCGGAGTGGCGCAAGATCAAAATTTGAGCGGAGCGGGGCTTCATACTGGCTAAAGCGGTGCGTACTCGCTGGCGCTCCAAAGCCTGGGCCGCAATTGTGGCGGTGTCAGCAGCCTCGTGTTCCAGCCGCTCAATGCCAGCCTGTTGTTCGTAATGCTGGCGGCGCCTGTGAGCCCGCAGAGCGTTCAACCCAAGGTTGGTTGCAACCCGATACAGCCAGCCGCCAGGATTGTCCTGGCGGGCTGGTGGGTTCTTATACCAGCGCCAAAAAGTGGCTATGGCTAAATCTTCTGCTTCATCCCAATCGCCTACCAGGCGATAAATCACCCGGCAAACCCGACTCCAATGTTCTTGGAACAAGTCCTCAAATTGGGTTTCCTGCGGTTGGGAAATCGAAGCTGGTATTTTCTTTGCAGTCAATGTCACCAGTAACCTCTCCGCCGATCGCGTGATCATTAAGTTAACACCTGCCGGCGGTATTCTGTGACAGAAATTGGCGAGTCTTTGGAAAGCGCCTATCCCCCGTTTAACTTTTTACGATTGTCAAATCAACCCGCTCGCCATCCAAATCGATTTCTTGATACACGCCATCTGGTGGTCCGTCACCTTCCATCAATGAAAGCGCCAGGGTTTCAGCCATAATATAGCTACGATGGATATCGATCGCCTGCGCCAGGCCAGGGCTGGCGTTCAGGTATAGGTGAATCCGGTCGGAGATGTCGAAGTTGGCCTGTTTGCGCAGATCCTGAACCCGGCGGACGAATTCCCGAGCAAGTCCTTCGTGAATCAGCTCGGGGGTCAATTCAGTGAGCAGGGCTGCCAGGTAAGGCCCTTCGGATGCCACCACCAGCCCGGCGCGTGCTTCGGCTCGGACCTCCACTTCATCGGGAGAAATATCCAGGTTGATGCCTTCCACTGGGACCTGAACGGTCTTGCCAGCCAACAGGGCCAGAGCTGTTTCATCTGACTCGATGCTCAAGATCGCCTTACTGACCTTCGGGAATAAGGCTTTATATTTTTTCCCCAGCTGCTTGGCCAGCGGCTTGACCTGATAAGAGACTGCCTCCCTGGCTGAGCCCAGTCGGTGAATCTGCTTGACGTTTAATTCATCAGCCAACAAATCTGCGAACCGTTGCAGGGCGAGAGCTTCGTCCTGGTTGCTGACCGAGAAGGCGATCTCTGCCAGCGGTTGGCGAACTTTGATCCCGGCCTGATTTCGAGCGGCGTGACCCAACGATGCCAGGGTCATCACCAGGTGCATGTCACGGTTAAGGTCTGGATCGATCCATTCTGAGCGGGTCTCTGGCCAATCTGTGAGATGGACTGATTCAATCGCCTGCGAATCCCTCGAACGGACGAGGTTCTGGTGCAGTTCTTCCGCCAGAAATGGCATCGTCGGTGCCAGGAGCCGGCTGAGGGTGATCAGGGCCTCGTAAAGGGTGGCGTAGGCGGCCTGTTTATCGGCATCGGATTCGCTTTTCCAGAACCGGCGTCGAGATCGGCGAAGGTACCATTTTGAGAGGGTATCGACAAAGGCCGCTATCGGACGAGTCGCGCCAGTTACATCATAAGTCTCCAACGCCTGGGTCACCTGATCGACCAGGCTGTGTAGTTCGGAAAGCAGCCAGCGGTCTAATTCGTTATAGGCGTAATAAATTTGGGGTTGGTCTTTCGCTGGAGGAGACCATTGGTCGAGATTGGCATAGGTGACAAAGAAAGAATAAACATTCCACAAGGGCAGCGTGAAACTGCGGAGCACCTCGCCTACCAGATCAACAGAAAATCGCCGCTCCTGTCCCGGCGGACCGGCAGTGTATAGATACCAGCGGAAAGCGTCGGCTCCGTGTACTTTGAGGACTTCCCAGGGATCAGCGATATTTCCCCGCGACTTGGACATCTTCTGGCCCTGAGCGTCTAAAATCAATCCCAGACAAATGACGTTCTTAAAGCTGACTTTATCGAACAACAGGGTGCTGATCGCGTGCAGGGAGTAAAACCAGCCGCGGGTTTGGTCAACTGCTTCGGAGATAAAATCCGCCGGGTGCTGCTGCTCGAAGACCTCCTGGTTTTCGAATGGAAAATGCCATTGGGCAACCGGCATCGAGCCAGAATCGAACCAGACATCGATCAATTCAACTACTCGCCGCATCGTTCCTTCACATTCCGAACATGGCAGCTGAACCTCATCGACATAGGGCCGGTGTAGGTCCAAGCCGGACTGATCGCGACCGGCAAGTTGAGAGAGTTCGGCGATCGAGCCGACCGCCAGCTGGTGATGGCAAAGCTGGCATTCCCAAATTGGCAGCGGAGTGCCCCAGTAGCGTTCACGACCCAAAGCCCAATCAACGTTATTTTCCAGCCAGTTTCCGAAGCGTCCGTCCCTGATATGCTCGGGTACCCAGTTGATCTCCTGATTGAGCGCCACCATCCTGTCCTTAAACTGGCTGGTGCGAAGGTACCAGGTGCCGCGTGCATAGTACAGCAAGGGTGTTTCGCAGCGCCAGCAGAAAGGATAAGAATGAGTATAACTGCCTGCTCGCAGAAGCAGCCCGCGGGCCTCCAAATCCTGGACGATTAATGGGTCGGCATCTTTGACGAACTTGCCGCTCCAAGGACGCACTTCGGGAATGAAGGTTCCTTCCTCAGTTACGGTCATCAAGATGGGCAGATCGTATTTCAGGGCCGCCTGCATGTCCTCTGCGCCGAAAGCCGGGGCGATATGGACCAGCCCGCTGCCATCTTCGGTTGTGACGAAATCTTCCAGCAGCACAAAATAAGCCTGTTTATCGGGAATGATAAAAGTAAACAAAGGTTTATAGCGGACGCCTTTGAGTTTTTTGCCCTTAAAGCGCTCCAGAATCTGAACTGTCTCACCGCTGAAAACCTGATCTAACAAGGCCTCCGCCAGGATCAGGCGCTCGCGGCCGCCTTCCGCCAGCTGGCGCTCGACTTTGACATACTCCACCTCCGGATGAACGGCAACCGCCACATTCCCTGGCAGCGTCCAGGGCGTGGTTGTCCATACCACCAAGGAAGTGCTTGGGTCGTCTGCCAGCGGTAAACGCACAAATACAGAAGGATCAACGGTCTCGCTGTATCCCAAAGCAACTTCATGATCAGACAATGGGGTTCCACAACGCGGGCAGTATGGGACGACCTTATATCCCTGGTAGAGCAGGCCTTTCTCCCAGAAGGTCTTAAGTATCCACCAGACCGATTCAATGTACTCATTGGTGAAAGTGACATAAGCTTCTTGAAGATCAACCCAAAAGCCAAGCCGGTCTGTAAACCTCTCCCAATCCTGGATATAGTCGAAAGCTGATTTACGGCATAACTCATTAAACCGCGCGATACCGTAAGCCTCGATCTGACTTTTGCTGGTAAAGCCAAGCTGTTTCTCTACACTGATCTCGACTGGTAAACCGTGCGTATCCCAGCCGCCGCGGCGGATGACGTGATAGCCGCGCATGGCTTTATAGCGTGGAAAGATATCTTTAAATGCTCGCGCCAACGCATGGTGTGCCCCAGGTTTGCCGTTAGCTGTAGGCGGGCCTTCGTAAAAAACATATTCGGGTTCGCCCTTGCGAAGCAACCCGGATTTCTCAAAGATCTGGTTGCGTTTCCAGAAACGCAGGATTTCTTCTTCGAGCAGAGTAATTTCCAGCCGGGGAGTGACAGCTTTAAACATTGCGATCACCTTTAGCGTGCATTGCGCCGGATGCCAAGCATAAGCTCTTCCCCCTCGACCTTATGGGTCTCCTGGAAAGCATCTTTAGGCGGTTGACCAGCTTTCAACTCAGTCGAGAGAGTCTCAGTTTTGATATATTCAGCCCAATCGACCATCACACCAGCGAAGCTGCCCTCAGACAGATAATAGGTCGTGATCCGATCCTCGATATTAAAATTAGCATCTTTACGCATGGCCTGGATCCGCCTGACGATCTCACGCGCTAAGCCTTCCGCACGCAGCTCGGGAGTTAAGTTGGCATCCACGGCAACGGTAACCTGTTTATCGGCCGCCACCGCCAGGCCTTCAGCCGGCTCGGTTTGCACCAGAATTTCCTCCGGGCTGAGCTCAACCGGTTCGCCATCCACGATGAGTGTAATTGCCTGGCCGGCCTGTACACTTTTGGCCACATGATCGGGTTTCGCGGCAGCCAGCGCCGCTCGGACCGCCTGGAAATTCGCCCCAAAGCGCGGCCCAAGTAGCTTGTTATTTGGCAGAATGCGGTAGTTCACCAGCTGACTGGCATCCTGTACGAATTCAAAATCCTTGACATTCAATTCATCCTGCACGATGGCAATCAAGTTGTCGCTGAGGGTCTGGTCATTGCCAGTGTACACAAAAACTTTAGCCAACGGTTGGCGAACTTTCAACCCGGCCCCATTGCGGGCGCTCAATCCCAGGCTAGCAATCTGGCGGGCCAGAGACATCTGCTCCAACAGGCTGGTGTCAATCACAGCCTGGTCCACTTTTACCCAGCTGCAATGGTGGACACTGGCACGGGACTGGGGGTTGACGTTGACGACCAGGTTTTGGTAAATCGCCTCGCTGACAAACGGTGTGAAGGGTGCTAAGGTGAGGGCCAGCTTAACCATGACATGGTACAAAGTGGCATAAGCCGTGTTTTTGTCGCTGTCGTGCTCGCTCTTCCAGAAGCGACGCCGGCTCCGGCGCACATACCAATTCGTTAAATCGTCCAGAAAAGATTCGACTGCCAGCGAAGCATTGAACGGGTCAGAGGCCTTCAGGCTGCGGGTGACCTGTTCAACAACTTGATTGAGACGAGCCAGAACCCACCGGTCCAGCAGGTTGGCGCTGGAGGGAGACAAGCCTTGAGGACTGTCCGGGATCGCCTGGCTGGTGTCCGGTGTCCAGCCGTCCAGATTGGCGTACGTTGCCAGGAAGCTGTACACGTTCCAGAGTGGGATCAGGAATTGGCGGCGGACTTCGTCGCCGCGGGTGAAGCCAAACAACAGATCGTTCTCCGGCTTATGGGCGCAGTATAGCCAGCGCATAACATCGACCCCCATGCGATCGGCAGCTTCGTTAAATTCGATGGCGTTACCCCAGCTTTTATGCATGGCGCGCCCGTCTTCGGCCAGCAAAGTGCCGTAGCCAAAGTTTTCCAAGAAAGGTGGGCTGCTGTCCAGGACAGTAGCCATTGCCAGCAGGCTGTAAAACCAGTTACGGAACTGCCCTGGGAAGGATTCGCTGATCCAATGCGCTGGATACCATTTCTGCCAGTATTCATGATCGGATCGGTAGCGCAGGGTGCTGAAGGGAACGATCCCAGCGTCCAGCCAGGGATTGCCCACATCCGGAATACGGCGCATCTCACCACCGCACTCTGGGCAGGCGATTGTCACGGCGTCAATGTAGGGCCGGTGGGGAGTGTGGCCCTTAAATGTTTCCCAGCCTGCAGTCGCACGGTCCTGCAGTTCCTGCTCATCACCAATGACCTCATAGTGTTGGCAGCTTTTACAAACCCAGATTGGCAGGGCAAGCCCCCAATAACGCTTCTTGCTGATCATCCAATCATGCATGTTGCGCAGCCAATCCATTTCCCGTGAATAGCCAAACTCTGGGATCCATTTGATCTGCTCGACGACATCCATAATCTGGTATCGCAGGCTGTTTGCTTTTTCTTCGACGGTCAGCTCCTGGCGCGCTTTGTCGTAGACTTTCCCCATACTGATGAACCATTCGTCAACCAGCCGGAAGACCAACTCGGTCTTGCAACGCCAGCAGGTTGGGTAGCGGTGTGTGTAGGGTTCTACGTGGTACAGAATGCTTTTCTCTTCCAGGTTTTTGAAGATCGGTTCTGAAATCTCGGAAACCTGTCTGCCTGTCAGCCAGTCAAAGCCGTTGACAAAGTGGCCTTCATCTTCCAACGGAGCGACCAGGGGCAGGTTATACTCCCGCCCCAGGGCAAAGTCTTCGGCCCCGCAGCCTGGGGCGATATGGACGATACCGGTCCCCTCGGTCTCGCCAACTTGATCCCACAGAATGATCCGATGGGCTTGGGCAGCGCTCTGGCTGATGCCCTCCACGAGTTCTTTTAGGTCAGTGTGCCCTCCAACTGCCTGAACTGCTGGAAGCTCATCAAATGGGCCATTATAAGTCCAGCCTTCCAGATCGCGGCCCATGAGCTCATTCAATACCTCGTAATCACCGCGCAGCATATGGAGTGTGCCTTTGGAAAGATAGTAGGTTTGATCTGCCTGGCGCACTTTGACATATGTCAGGTCAGGGCCAACAGCAGCTGCCACATTGCTGGTCAATGTCCAGGGGGTGGTGGTCCAGACCAGCAGCGATTCGTTCTGGCGGCCGCGGAGAGGAAACCGCAAGGTGACACTTCGGTGAGTCAGCTCAGCGTATCCATCGGTGACGATTTCGTGCTGGCTGATGGCGGTAGCACAGCGCGGGCACCAGGGCATTACATCGGCGCCTCGGTATAGCCAGCCCTTTTCCCAGCATTTTTTCAACATCGTCCAGATCATGTAGTTGTTTTCGTTCGAAAACGTAAAATAACTGCCGCCCAATTCGGGCAGTCCCAGCCGCCCAACGATCCGCTCGACGCTGTCGGTCACCGGACCTTCTGGCCCTGCCACCGTAATAACCTTGGAAGGATCTTCCATCATCAGGTCTGCCAGCTCGCGCAGCTGGTCGGGGTCGTTCCAGTCCATCCAATAGCCCAGACGGATGGACTGTTCGGTTTGGACTGCGGCGTAACGCAACACGCGTGCTTTGCACCTGCGGACAAACTGCTCCAACCCGAAGTCCTCGATATCCTTTTTGGTCTCAAAGCCCATCTGCTTTTCGACTTCTACCTCAACCCACAACCCCTGGCAGTCAAAACCGTTCTGATAGCGTAGTTTTTGGCCACGCATGGTTTGAAACCGCTGGAATACATCCTTATAGGTGCGCCCCCAGCCGTGGTGGACACCCATCGGATTGTTGGCTGTAATCGGCCCGTCAATAAACGACCAGTGCGGATCGTGGGTGTGGATGTGGCGCAGCTCTTGAAAGGCGCCAGTCCTGCGCCAAAATTCCAGCAAGTCCCGTTCCTGGGCCGGAAAATCCATCTTGGTCGGTACTTCGTTAAAAGCCATAAGTCCTCCGTTGGCGAAATTATTCCCTAAACAGCGTAAATCCGATAAAAAAACTCCCGTCCCACTCGAGGGACGAGAGCTGGAATTCTCCCGCGGTACCACCCTGATTCCCGCCGAACAGCGGGCATCTTATTCAGGTACGACCAGCATCCTAAAACGAACCTTTAGATGGAAGGATATACCTGCACCTATGCTAACGGGTGGCGAACCCGGCGCGCCTACTTGCCGCTGCTCAGTTCCGGAAAGATCCCGGGGGCGGCTTTCAGATTGCGGCTCCGGAAGGATTTTCGGCCTGTTGGTTTGCCCCGGCTCGCACCCTGCCCGGGGTCGCTGACAAACCAGCTCAGTCCTACTCGTTTCCATCGATGCCTTTAGATTAAAATATTGGTTCTGATTATCCCACAAAGTGGGGGCTGGGTCAACCGTTGAGCTCACGGCTTAAACATTATCTCCTGCCGGTGCTGAAGGCCATCCCGGCTGCGGCTCTGTTTAAGCTCTGCAGCTCAGCTCCCATGATTTATTGCAGGGTACCTGGAGGCCGGTATTCGCGCCCCAACACGCCCTTGACGATCATAATCGCCAGGAAAGAGAAACCAATCAGAATCACAGAGAGAGTCAGGGCAACATTCAGGTCGAGCTCAAAACCAATATAAATCGCCAGAGGCATGGTCTGGGTACGCCCCGGGAAATTCCCAGCGAAGATAATGGTAGCCCCGAATTCACCCAGGGCGCGGGCCCAGGTCATGACACTGCCGCTCAGGAGGGCTGTCCACGAAAGCGGGATGATGACATAACGGAACACCTGCCAGCCGCTCGCGCCGTCCAGCCCGGCGGCTTGTTCGAGCTCGAGATCGATAGCACTGAAGCCCAATACAGCCGACTTGACATATAGAGGGGCCGCAATGAAGGTTTGAGCCATAACGACGGCCAGAGGCGTAAAAGCGATCCGCATGCCAAAAAGATCGAGATAACTGCCCAAGAGGCCTCGCCGGCCAAAGGCCATCAGGAGCGCCACTCCGGCAACCGCCGGAGGTAGCACGGTGGGTAGATCAATCAGGGTGTCAATCCAACGCTGGCGAGTAAAACATTGGCGCGCCAGGGCGTAAGCCAATGGCGTGCCGAACACAATTGTGATCAGGGTTGTAGCCAGGGTAGTGCTGATGCTGAGCAAAACAGCCTGCTGAACCTGTTCAGTTTGCAAGTTGGTCATTAAGGCAACCGGCGTGGCTCGCAGGAAGAGTGCCAGCAAAGGCAGACCAAAGAAGAAAAGCAGTGGCAGACTTAAGATCTGCAATACCCGGCGAGTGCCAGGGCGAATGGGGTGGGCTGGGAGTTCATTAAATCTGGGAGAGTGTTTGTTCATGGAACTAAGCAGGTTTTTGACACATAGGTTAGCGGCAAAGGGCGGTTGGGGATATCCATGCGTTTACCGGACAGGCTGAAACCCGAAACGACTTAAGCTGTCTTGCCCAGCGGGGGCCAAGATTGAGGCAATAAATTCTTGGGCTAGACCGGAACCCTGGCTGTCGTTTATTGGCGCCAAATAGTATGCGGCCTGGACATTCAGAGGATCGGGTATGTCCAATTTCATAAGCCGGCTTTCATCGGCTGGACCCACGTCACTCGAATAGACGATCCCGGCATCTGCCTCACCGAGGATGATCTTGCTGAGCACCGCTTTGACGTTTTCCTCAAAAGAGACAACATTCTCGACTACTGCATCTTTATAGCCCGCACCAAGGGCCGGATCCTGGCTGGCCTGCTCCAGAAAGATGAGTGAGTACCTTCCCACCGGAACGGCCTCGTCTGCCAGAATCAAGCTGTACCCGGGTTTGGATAAATCCTGGAGGGAAGTTATGCCGGCAGGGTTATCGGCTGGGACGATCACCACCAGACGGTTATTTACGAATATCTGCTCGTCGCCGGCATTCACACGGCCGGATGCAATCGCGGCTTTCATCTGGTTTTGGTTGGCGCTGGCGAATACATCAACTGGCGCACCCTGGGCAATCTGTTGAGCCAGCTGCTGAGAACCGGCGAAATTCGGGATGACATCTACATCCGGATGGCTTTTTTCAAAAGCCCGGATGATCTCACTAAATGGCTCTGTCAGCGAGGCAGCCGCAAAAATATAAAGCTGTCTGGACCGCGAGTTAGCAATTGGCGAGAACGTTCCGTCTGTAGGGTTCGGAGCGGCCTGCCTGCAAGCAGATAAGAGCAGCACTGGCAACAGGACACATAAAAGGATCTGCTTCACGGCGCTCTGATCTCCTTTATAAGAGCGATACCCAATACCGTGGTATGTTCTCCACAGAACAACTTTAGTTTCTTCAGTTAATCGTCTCTACCTGGCCTGAAACTGGCAGATTGGCATAGCCAGCCAGTGATTGGATGGCGGTACGAAATACCTTGCTGTTGAGATGCTCGAAAAAGGGGCTATAGCGAGGATCCTCTACCAACTCTGCAGCCACTACCAATTCATAAGGCTCTTCGAATAATGGAATGAAACCCAGATTCAATTCCATGGCTATGGCGGCGATTCCCAATCCGGCATCGGCTTGCCCATTAGATATCGCCTGGGCTACTCTGGCATGGCTGTCGGCAACCCGGTTGTAACCCCGGATCTGATGGGGCTTCACCCCGCGTTCTGTCAGCGCTTGATCCAGCCAGATTCGGATCCCTGATCCGAGCTCGCGATTGATAAATCGTAAACGAGGGTCCAGCAGGTCTTCCAAATCCCGGATCCCGAGCGGGTTGCCGGGCTGTACGATCAGGCCCTCGAGCCGGCCGTACAGCGGGATGATCGCCATCCGGCGGCCCGGAAATATGTGGCGTACAAAAGAGCGATTGTATTCCTGGGTACTGCTATCCAGCAGGTGGCAGGTAGCCATTTGGCAGACACCCTGGCGCAGCAGCACCAGGCCGTCCAGACTGTTCAATGGCAGCACCTGCAGGTAGATCTCAGATTGAATCTTGCTCAAAGCAGATCGCACTTGCCTGAAACCCGAATCCATACTGCTGATGGTTAACTCCGGTGTACTTGTGGGCGGTGCGGGCAGGATGGCCAGCTGGGCGATCAGAGCTGGCTGGCAAGCCTGGTAATATTTTTCCAGGTGGTTTTGTTGGGGGTGATCCGCGATTGGCTCAACCAGCCCGCAGTCCTGCAGGGATTTCAGATGGTGGCGCATATGAGCGGCGCTGGTTTCAAACTGCTCGCCTAATTTAGAAAGGGTCGCCGGGTTGTTCATGAGCGAACGCAGAATGGCCACTCGGGTTGGGTGGCTGAGTGCTTTGATTTGGGCGGGGGTTATACCTGAGAGCATTAAAACCTGCAAGTCGTTTATTTAAGGAAAAATTTAATTAACCCCCATTAGTGTATCTTTGCGCCATTCACCTGTCAAGATTTTGCCTGGACAGATTTTGCCTGGCAGCGGGCGCATTTTGTTTGGGCTCAACTTCATCAGACTGGCACAATCAAACCCTTTTCCCCCGCCGGATCTGGGAAAATAGAAAAAAACGGAGCCTGGATAAGCTGCAGCCAACCGAAGCTTCGTCTGAAAACTTGCTTGTTGCTGCCTTTTAATCTAAACGCTCCCGCTCCCGCAGTTCTGCATTAAATAAGATTGTGTCGACCTTATCTTCAATCCCGGGATCCAAGGGCGGAACCTGATGGGATGCCAGGATTTTAGCCAGCTTTTCATGCACGCGTGTTTCCATGGTTTTTTTACCATCTTTGACCCAGTTGGGATAAAACTTGCGATCGAGCAGAGTGGGTATCCAAACCTCGCTGCGACACAATACCGCCGAGCGAGGCTCCGCCAGGAAAGAACCTCCGGGTCCAACCTGTTCGATCAGGTCGAGCATGATTGATTCCTGGTTGACCTCTATCCCGCGCTGGATCCGCCTGGACATGGAAATAATCTCGTCAGCCATGACCAGCATTTCAAGCGAGCCAATGTCAGCGCAGTCCAGAAAACCCACATCATGAACCAGAGCCGTCCCGCTTAGGGAGGCCATAAGGATTTGGATGGCGCTTTCTATGGCTGCCTGGCTATCCAAAACTTTGCTCTCCGAGGCGCCAGCAGTGCCCATAAAGGGTAGCCCCAGGTAGCGAGTGATGTCGACAGCCGCAGCGCTGTTCAGGCTCATCTCTGGCGAACCGTATGCCGGACGGGCCGTCCGAAGATCCATGGCAGAAGGCACCCCGCCTACGACAATTGGTGCGCCGCGTTTCTTGAGCTGGACGATGGCAACCGCACTAAGCACATTCGCCAGGAGCAGAACCAGACCAGCCGCAGCTGTCACTGGTGATTCCAGTCCGACAGTTGGCCCTCCCAGATAAATGAGCGGGATATTATGTTCTGCCGCCCACAAGATATTCGAAAGATCTTCGTCGGTGTGGCGCAGCGGAGAGGGCCAGGTACTGAAGAAACCAAAATTTGGCCGGCCAGCAAACGCCGCTTCACCGCCCGCAACAAGACAGGCGATCTGGTAGATATCTGCCAGGGCTTCCGTGCGGTGAGCCCAGGCCAGAATCGGTTTGGTGGTATTGGCGATCTCTTCCGCAAATTCATATACCGCGGAGAGCATTGGAGTGACGTCGTCAAACAGGCTCAAGCCCATCACATAATCGATGTTGGGTAGGGCATCACAAACTCGCGCTGTCAGCGCAGCATCACCACGTCGAGCCGGTCGTCTTTCACCTGTTACCGGGTCCATAAAATAGGTGCAGGTTGGGCCGGGGCCGAAATGAACCCTGTCAGGCGCGATCCGCATCTGGTGAGTATGGTCCCGCCCCCAGATTGTAAAGGTACGTGGAGCCGAAACCAGCGCTTCCTGGATCAGATGAGGCGGGATAAAGGCGATATGATCTTGAAAGCGTGCTCCAGCCTGCACCAAGAGCTCCCTGGCTTCGGCATTGTTGACTTGAACGCCAATCCGGTTCAGGCATTCCAGAGTGGTCAGATATAGCTCGTGGCATTGGCTATCAGACAGCACCCGAAATTGAGGGGTCTGACGGTCGGAATAGTTGCTGATAATCAACGGATTCTCTCCAGTTTATCGTTTAGTCTTTGGAATTCCCTGAGAGGAATAAAGCACTTTCCTTCTCCATCGGTTGGAAGGTGACTGTAGGTCATGATACTCTAAAGTTTGCCGAATGCACTTGTGAGTCTATCCAGGGCAACCTGAATATTCTCCAGCGAATTTGCGAAACACAGGCGTAGATAGCCTTCACCGTTTTCACCAAACGAAGTGCCAGAAAGCAAGGCCACTCCGGCTTGATCCAATAAATAGTCAGCTATCCAGGTGGAGGTTTTTCCGAATGAAGTGATATTTGGGAAGACATAGAACGCCCCTTGGGGCATACGGCAGCTCAAACCGGGGATCTTGTTCAACCCATCTACCAGCACATCCCGACGGCGCTTGTATTTTGTTACCACGGCATCAACCTGCGCCTGGGGGCCGCGCAAGGCCTGAATACCAGCGACTTGAGTGAAGCTGGCTGTGCAACCTATTGAGTGAGTCAGCAGCAGCCCAACCCGGTCGGCAAGCGCCTCTGGCATAATGCCGTATCCCAGCCGCCAGCCCGTCATAGCGTAAGCCTTAGAGAAACCATCACAGATGATTGTTCGTTCTGCCATCCCTGGCAAAGTCGCAATGCTAATGACCTTGACGTCATAAACCAGGCGATCGTATATTTCATCCGATAGCACCCAGAAATCATACTTCTGGGCGGCTTTAGCAATATGATTTAATGCCTCCAGCGGCATGATCCCACCGGTGGGATTGCTGGGTGAATTTAGGATCACCATGCGAGTCCGGTCGCTGACCAGCCGGTCGAATACATCCAGATCGAATGAAAAATCAGCCTGCTCACGCAGTGGGACTGGCACTGGGATTCCGCCAGCCACTTCGATCATCGCTTTATAGGTCGGGAAACCCGGGTCCGGGTAAATGACTTCATCGCCAGGCTGTACCAGGGCCAGGGTGGGGAAGAAAAGGGCCGGCTTCGCGCCCGGACCTACAATCACTTGAGAAGCCTGCACAGCCAATCCCTTTTGCTGGCTGGCGTAGTTGGCGATCTCCTGGCGCAGTTCGCCCATCCCTGATGAGGGAGTGTAACGAGTATAGCCGTCTTCGATCGCCTTAATCCCCGCCTGAGAGATATTCTCGAAAGTAGGCACATCCGGTTGGCCAATCTCCAGGTGAATAATCTCTTTCCCAGAGGCCTCCAGCGCCTGAGCTCTCGCCAGCATATGATAGGCCCCTTCAGGCGCCAGGGTGACAACACGATCTGCAAAATCCATGATGACCTCGCTCGTATTTACAATCATTTCGATACGTTATTATTTTCTTCTGAGGGGTGCCCGAAAATGTTGTAGGCGAAAACAATTCAACAAACTTTTAGTGGCCTTTTCGGTAAGTCACTTAAGAAATAAGCGACTTTGTGGTGTTCGGTTTGGGCGGCTATACCGCCCAAACCGAACACCACATATCCTTCTTTTGTTTGCAATGAATTTAGCGAAAATACCATTTAGTATACCCCTATACATGTCCGTAGTAATCGCGATGAACGACGACTGAATAGGCATAATCTAACAGTGTGCCCCAGCTATAAATGGGTATATTGATTTCCCGTTGTAAAGCCCGGGCAAAAGGCGGGAAACCGGTGCACTCCAGCACCATGGCACCCATATTGGGATGCTGCTGATAAAATTGGATGGCGACCGATAAAAACTCATCCCGAGCTTTATTATATCGAGCGGAGGGTGGATCTGTGCGTTTTTCACGCGTCCATAAGTGATCGAATTCCTCACACTCGAACGTCTCCATAGCCCCACCAATCACGTAATTGCTGTCAGGCAGGATTCCGACTGCTTCCAGGTGGCGACTGGTCAGGTGATCGGCGTTTGACATCAAAATCCCGACCGTCTGTTGGGGGGATATGATTTGCTGGGCCAGCGGCACTTGCAGCAAGCTGGACGTGAAAACTGGAACGCTGACACTGGAAGCCACTTCGCGCTGAAAATAAGAAAAGTAGCCGCATTCAGCGGCAATCGCTCGCACACCGATCCGCTCCAGCCGCATGGCAGCCCGCAGCAATGGTTCCAAGCAAGGGGATTTGTCAGTCTCGACGACCAATTGATAAATATCCACACCTTCTGCTACTTCATACTGGATTGGAAAAGGATAAGCGCTGGCATTGCGCACGTCACCGGGAAAACCGGGATAGACATCATCCAGGATAATCACACCCAGGCCCATGCCATAGACCAGGTGGTTTTTGCGGGATATGATCCGCTGAATATCTGGGTCTCTGCTAGTTGGCATCATTGTTCAAGTCCTCTCTACCAGGGTCGTGTTCTTGAGCATAATTAAACATTAACAATTTTGATGCGTTGTGCATCAAAAAGTAAATTCGATTAAATTTTAGCAAGTGCCTGTTCAAGGTCGCGAATAATGTCTGCTGGGTCCTCCATCCCTACCGAGAGCCGGATCAGGCCATCATCAATGCCGGCTGCGTCGCGTTCTTCCTGGGTCATGTGCTCATGGGTGATGGTGCGAGGATGCATGCAAATGGTCCGGCTGGTGCCAAACGTAACGGCGTGCACGACAAGCCGAACACTGTTCATCACAGCAGCAGCTCCATCCATCCCACCAGGGACTACAAATGATAGCAAACCCCCGTTCATTTTCATCTGGGCCCGGGCGAGTTCGTAGGTAGGGTGTGTTTTCAAGCCTGGGTAGTTGACGTGGGTTACCTTCGAATGAGAATCCAGGAATTCGGCCACTTTTTGGGCGTTCTGGCTGTGACGCTCCATCCGTAATGGCAGCGTTTCGAGATACTGAAGGGTTAGCCAGGCCTCCAAAGGCTGCATGATCGCACCTACAAATTCAGTCGTGTTCCAGCGAATATCTTCAACCAGAGCTTCTGGACCAATGATCGCACCACCCAACACGCTGGCGTTGCCGCTCAGGAATTTTGTAATGGAGAGCAAAATGATATCTGCCCCCAGGTCTACCGGCTTTTGTAAAGCCGCGGTAGCGGTCGTGTTGTCCACCATCAGGGGCACGCCATGTGAATGAGCTACCTCCGCAACAGCCGCAATATCGGTCACAAACAGGCATGGGTTGCTGGGCGTTTCGACCCAAACCAGTTTGGTTCGCTGGTCGATCTCGGCACCCCAGGATTTAGGATCTCCAGGGTCTTTTACGAAGCGAAATTCAACCCCGCAGCGCTGTGGGAAGATGGCAGCAGCTTGCTTGTACCCTTCCCCAAAGATATTGAGCGAGGTGACCACATTGTCTCCCGGGCGGGCAATGGTGAAAATCAAATTGAACAATGCCTGCGAGCCAGAATTTGCACTAACAGCTCCTTCGCCTCCCTCCAGGGCTGCCAGCCGTTCTTCCAGGATGCTGACAGTCGGAGTCTTGCTGCGACCATAGATATAATCGGGAAACTTGTCGAAGGTTTCATAAGGATAGGTCATTGACTGGATGATTGGTGGAACGAATGAACGGAAATGTTCTACGTTTTCAAGTGGGTGATACCCGGCATGCAGTGCTTGGGTTGCTAGACCGTGCTCGGCATCTTTTGGCTTGGAGGCCTGGGCGTTAGGGTCATATTGCCAGGGATCACGCATAAAAAATGGTTTATGGCTATGCATCTTGTATCAACCTTTCAAAAAAGTTGCGCATTGCTCCCCAAAGAGTAATCAGGGTCCTACTGAGATCCTGAGGGGACTTCTATCATAAAACGGTCTAGTTTGTTCAAAAGGTACGTGTAATTCATTAGCGACCGCATAAGGCAAGGACGCAGTAGAACCTGCATCGACACCTGGGTGTAAAAGAAACACTGAGCCTTGCTTTGGGACAGCCTTATACCGATGGTTGGATAAGCCGTTGTCAGCCCTGACTGTCAATCCAGGCCTGTTCGCGTTCGACAATCTTTTTGATAGCGGTCTGAACCTCTGGCGAGAGGGGGGCGACCTGATGGCTGGCGAGGATCTCATCCACCATTTTTGCTGCCCGTTCTTCCATGCTCGTTCCGCCACGTTTCATCCAGACGGCGTGTGGGTTTTTGTCTGCCAGTTTTGAGTAATATGGTTCTTTGTAGTGTCGCAGAGTATGCTCGTGACTTAGGTATGTACCAGTTGGACCCAGTTCGTCAACCACATCCAGGGCCAGGGTCTCGTCATCGACCTTCACGCCCGCCGTAGCGGCTCGAATGAATCCCAACCAATCATTGCACAGGGTAATCAACTGCAGGGATCCTTGCATCCCCGAATCCATAAATCCGACATCGTGAACAATATTGGCGCCGTGGAGCAAAGCGGTCATCAAACTCATCGTCGCTTCGAACCCACATTGCTGGTCGAGAAGCTTAGAATCGGTTGAGCCTCCCAGGCCAAAGACTGGCAGGTCGTAATACTTGCCCATGGTCGTTGGGACGCCCTGCTCATCAGCCAGGACATAGTTGCCCACCATGGTGCGCAAATTGTAAGGACCGCCATTCCAACCAGGCACAGCAACCGGCGCGCCAGGTTGAACTAGCTGCGAAAGAACCACACCCAGCAGGATGCCTGCGTTCATTGATGCCATGCAGCCGGCAGTTGTCACAGGTGAGTTCACGCCACCGGCGTTGAGCGGGATATATAATTGGGGCAATCCTTTTTCAGCTAGATAAATGCATTTTTGCAAAGCTTCCGCATTGGCAATCAGGCCGGATGTGACATTGATATAACAGGTGGCGAACGGGCGCATTTGGTAGGCTTCTGGGCTGCCAGCTACTGCTTCGCACATCTCGAGAGCCGCCACACAGCCTTCAAAATCAGGAGTAACGAAGACGATGGGCTTGCTGGTGTTGTTGAGCATCACTTCCATCTGGTAGCGATCATAGATAGATTGATCGACATCCATAGGCAGGAATGCTGACATCACAAAATCGATCTCAGGCAAAGCATCCATCAGCCGGACCGCATTGATGACATCCTGTAAAATGGGTTTGCGGCGCTCGCCGGAATGATGATCCAGGATGTTCAGGCAGTCAGAGCCCCCACCGTAATAAGTGTTATAGCCGCCTGCGCGCATGGCCACCTTACCGTTGCGATCGTATAGGGTCAGATGGGAGGGTGCAGTGGCGAGAGCATTCGTGACCATATAGGCGGGGATGCGAACGCTCAACCCATTTTTTTTCGCCCCTCCAGCAACCAGGATATCGCGCGCCCGGTCATCATGAACGTCGATGCCAACCCGCTCAAGAATCTCCAGGCTGGCCTGGTGAATCTTTTTGCACTCATGGGGGCCCATGCGAGCATAATGGGCGCTTGTCATGCTGGTACCATGTGTTTCTATCATAAATCGGCCTCCAATATTTTAGGATTTATTGGGGAATCCTGGAGTATATGCATTCAACAAAGGTTTCCAAAGGGCTGGCCAACAACTGCCGCAAGAATAAGAGCACAACCACAAATCGGTGAATTTGCAGGGTCCTTTTCTGACGGAGTGATCGGGCTTCCTTCCCGGGTTCGTGAAAGAACGCGAATTCTTTCGGTAAGGCAGCAATCCTAAAATCAATAATTATCTGTTAGTAAATTTGATGCCATTTTTAAGCCTTTATGTCCAGGGCATCAGATGTTTGCTGGCAAGCCACTCTTCTAGCAAGTGGGGTTGGGTGATACTATTTGGATCCGTACAGGTCAGGAAATTGAACCCGTACCGTCAGGGGAGCGATTGGATGACCAGTTCAGCGAGAATTTACTAAAAAAATACCCATAGGAGGGATGTTTTTGGACATTCTCGCATGGGTAAGGTCGGGTAAAGTTTCATGGATGCACCAGGTTGATGAAAGGAAACAAAAACCGATTGGGCATATCAGATTGTATGGTTAACATAATAATACTATCATCTAATATATCTGATGTCAAGATAATGGTTTTATAAGACGCTAGCACTTGTAAATAGATATATCATATGATATTATAACTTGAATAAGCGGTTTTCAAACCGCCTGGCTGTGTACAGCCCATCGAACAGATATGCCCCCCATCGGGGGTTTTTACAGAATGCTCAGGAGATTACAACGTGAAAGCAGGGGACACTTCAAAAGAGCTTATCTACAGGGAGCTTCGGCGTGAAATCATTATGGGTCATCGAAATCCAGGTGAGCGGTTTAACGTCGAAGATATTGCCAACCACTATACGACGAGCGTGACACCCGTTCGCGATGCTCTACAAATGTTGAGCCAGGAAGGGTTGGTCACAATCAAACCTCGTTCAGGGTATTTTGTTAGCCGTATAACCCTGAAAGAATTGCGCGATATGCTGGAACTGCGCCGGATATTGGAAATAGCTGCCATCGAGCGGGCAGTGCTCCGAATTACCGACGAGCAGATTGCAATGCTGAAAAGCGTGCATGCCGGCTACACGGGTGATGATGATGTCTCTTATGATCGATATACGGATGAAAATCGCCGCTTCCATTATTTGCTGGCAGAAGCCTCCGGCAACCATGAATTGGCGTCTATGCTTGGGCATCTTCACGACCGGCTTGCTCGTTTTATGGTGATGCGTCATGGGGGGCGGTCTCAGGATATTACCCATGCAAATATTGTTATCGCCCTGGAGCAGCATAACCTGGAGGCAGCCAAACAGGCATTGCTGGATGAAATTGATACCAGTCGGGATACTATTTTGGATGGCGTGATGCAAGAAGAAGCTGCTTTCTGGCATTTGGATGCGAATCGGGCCTCCATAAAAGTTTAATCTTTTGGTCTGTAATTATTAGGCTTCCATCCATCTACTGAGAACCATAGCTGCTTACCCTTCAGAGATCTACAAGGATCTAAAATAAGGAGTTGGATTTGGGAGTATCGCCAGAAAGCCATAGGCAATTAAAGCAACTTTGTTATAAAATGTGCTAAGTTCCTGTCTAATAAGCCAGAGGTTGGTGCTTGTGTTGTGTGGAAAGCGAGCACAAGAACAATTATAGCCAGGTTTGCAGGCATTCATAAAACCATTCAAGATTGGATTGAGGAAAAGGATTATGTCACTAGAAAAAATCTACCAGGACGTTATCGACGGAAAGGCTTCGGATGTTGAAGCAGGTGTAAATGCAGCTCTGGCAGATGGGGTCGCCGCGGATGTTATTCTAAACAAGGCCCTCATTGCCGCGATGGATGAAGTGGGTAAGCGTTTCGAGGAAGGCGACTTCTTCGTTCCAGAAATGCTAATTGCTGCCCGCGCTATGCAGGCCGGCCTCAAGCATCTCAAGCCTCACCTGGCAGATACGGATATTAAATCGGCTGGTAAGGTTGCGATCGGTACTGTAAAGGGCGATCTGCACGATATCGGTAAGAACCTGGTAGCCATGATGCTGGAAGGCGCTGGTTTTGAAGTGGTCGACCTGGGCGTCGATGTTTCCCCGGAAGCCTTTGTCAAAGCCGCTCAGGAAGGCGCCCAGATTGTCGGTATGTCGGCTTTGTTGACGACTACGATGGGTAATATGCAGCGGACTGTCGACGCATTAACCGCGGCCGGGCTGCGTGATCAAGTCAAAGTAGTCATTGGCGGTGCGCCCGTCACCGATGATTATGCAAAGAAGATTGGGGCAGACGCTTATGCTCCGGATGCTTCAAGTGCAACACGGGTGCTACGCTCTCTGGTAAATTGATGAGTTGATTCAAGCCGGATTGGAGCAGATTGTGCTTGGTGCCAGTCTTCTCCACCCGCCACGAATAGAGAAAACGGTTTTATATTATGCAAACAAAGCTGACCAATGGAGATCGGACTGTCATTATCAGTCCGGATCATCCTTTTGTTATGATCGGTGAGCGGATAAATCCAACCCGCCGGAAAAAATTGGCTTCTACGATGGCAGAAGGCGATTTTTCGGTCGCGTTGGAAGACGCCCGGCGCCAGTTGGACGCCGGGGCACAGGTCCTGGATGTCAATGCCGGGGTTCCCGGTGCAGATGAGCCCGCCCTCATGCTTGGGTTGGTCCAGGCTCTCCTGGGAATCACCGATGCTCCGCTGTGTATCGATTCTGCCAATCCGGATGCCCTTGAAGTCGCTTTGCAGGTATATCCGGGCAAGGCATTGATAAACTCCACAACCGCTGAGGCCAGCATGATGGATCGGGTGCTGCCGCTGGTGCAGAAATATAATGCAGCCGTGATTGGTGTGATTTCAGACGAGTCCGGCATCCCGGCTACTGCCGAGGACCGCCTGCAAGTTGCCCGGAAGCTGCTCAAGCGGGCAGCTGATTTCGGTATTCCAGCAGAAGATGTTGTGATTGACTGTCTGGCACTGACTGTCGGCGCAGACCATAAAGCCGGGCAGGTGACCTTGGATGCGATGCGCTTGATTCGCGATGAATTGGGTGTCAATCTGAGCTTAGGAGCCAGCAACGTTTCCTTTGGCTTGCCCGACCGCAAGATTATCAATACTGCTTATCTGGCCCTGGCAATCGCCCGTGGTATGACGGCCGCCATTACTGATCCAACGGTTCCTGAGATTCGTACCACACTTTTGGCGTGCGATTTGCTGATAGGCCATGATGAATATGCTATGCAGTGGATTAAGGCTTATCGCAAACGCGTTAAAGAGGCTGAAGCCAGCGCAAGCAATTAGCCTAATCAAGGCATTTCAGCTATGATCTCGGGCCATCCGGCCTCAAACGGATGGCCCGAGTTTGCAATAGCACCTGATCGCTTTCAGGAGGGGAACTATGACTACCAGCACCCCAGAATTGGCAAGCCGAAGCCGTTTGAGCCGCCGATTGAAAATGCTGTTCAGTACAGGGGATTTAAGCACCAGCATTCCTCTGGCGATCCTGATGTTTTTTCAGCTTTACTTTCTGACGGATGTAGCCGGCCTGCGCCCCGATTTAGCTGGCTGGGCTGTTGGGCTTAGCCGCATTTGGGATGCTGTCAATGATCCCCTGTTTGGTCTGATGTCAGATCGCATTCGTTCCCGCTGGGGCAGGCGCCGGGTGCTGCTGCTATTTGGCGCAATCCCGCTGGGTGTGTCATTCATCTTGATGTGGCTGGTGCCTCCTTTGGACCCGCTCGGTTTGACCATTTATTACACAGCCGTATTCATTGTCTTTGATACTGTATTCACAATGGTGCACGTGGGTTATAACGCCCTGACCCCTGAGCTGACTGAAGATTATGATGAGCGCAGCTCCTTAAACGGCTATCGCATGGTTTTCAGTATTTCGGGGACATTGGGTGCGATTATCCTGGCAACTGTATTGGGTTGGTACTTACCTGCCCGGCTTCAATTCGCGGTAGTGGGAATATGCCTGGGTCTGGTTTCGATGGTCCCGCCCCTGGTAGTCTTTAAAGTTACTCGCGAAATACCTGCAGATCAACAGCCTGAAGCCCTGCCAGCCGCGCAAGCACTGGTAACCACCTTAAGCAACAAACCTTTTCAGCTTGTGATGGGGCTCTATCTCTTCAGCTGGACGACAGCCAGCATACTGGCAGCCGTCCTGGTATATTTTGCCAATTATCGTTTGCATGTACCCGAGCAGGCCAACTATTTCGTCCTGGTTGCCCAGGGTTGCGCAATCATCTTTATTCCCCTGATTGTCTTATTGGCAAAGCGGCTGGATAAGCGCCGGGCTTTCATCCTGGGCACATTAACCTGGATTGGGGTGCTGTTGGGGATTTCAATCTTGAGATCGGATCAGATCGGGCTGGCCTACCTGCTGGCGGCGCTGGCTGGGATTGGGATAGCGACGGCCTATGTAATTCCTTGGGCAATGATTCCCGATATTGTCGAGATCGATCAGTTGAAAACCGGCCAGCGTAGAGAAGGCTCGTTCTATGCTTTTGCCTCTTTTTTCCAAAAATTGGCGACTGGTCTGGCTATCTGGGGGATAGGCCAGGCCCTGGCCTACACGGGTTACATTACTCCGGTTGTAGGTGAACCGCTGCCAGCCCAACCTGAACAGGTGGTTTCAGCTATCCGGATCTTTGCCGGCCCAGTGCCGGCTGCCTTGCTTCTTCTGGCAATTCTGTTCGCCTGGCGTTTTCCAATCACACGCACCAGCCATCAGGCTACCCTGGCGGCCCTGGCTGCTAGAGAAGATTACGACAGGCAATAATTTCAACCCTGGCCTGAGCTGTTCTGGGTAGGGTATAGGATTGGGAGCAAAAGTATGTTGAAAGTTTATGGCAGAGCAGCCATCTGTGATTTCCTGAACGATAGGATTGTATACCGCAACCTGGTTCCGGTCGATAAGCGCCTGCCAGGGCTGGATGCTTTCAGAGAAAAATTGGCCATTCCGGCTGGTATGATTCCAAGAAAGAGTGAGGCAGATTATGCCAGAGCAGTTGTTCACCTGTTGGGTTTGGCTCGCATGTTGGATGCTCCAGCAGCCAGAATCCGGCGCCTGATTTTTATTGGCGATACTCGTCTGAATGATGGCACCGCCTTCGATAATATATGCCGGGCAGGTGGTTGGCCGGGATTGGCATTCATTGGCTCAGAATCCGCCGGGCCTGCGGCGACGGAAGTGACTTACAGCACCAGCGGCCAGGCAATTTTTCTCTCAAATCGCTGGGCCTCACTCCTCGATAACAGCCGGGCTGGATTCGAGCATTTCCGTGCCTCCCACGGATTTCCGGTGGATGAAGAAACTGCAGTGGTTGTCGATCTCGATAAAACTGCTCTAGGAGCACGCGGCCGCAATGCCCAGGTGATCGATCAGGCTCGTGTCCAGGCAGTCCGAGATACGGTTGCAGGTTTGTTGGGCACAGAGTTTGATCCACCGGCTTTCCAGGCCGCCTACAACCAGTTAAACCAGGTGGAATTTCACCCCTTCACGCGCGATAACCAGGATTATCTGGCCTACATCTGCCTGATTTTGGGCAGCGGGATCTATGATTTGCAGGAGCTTATCCGGAAGATCCAATCCGACCAGCTCGAATCGATCCGGGCATTCATGGCTGAGATCGAATCTCGATCCAATGAACTCCTGCCGGCCCTGGGTCAGATCCACCGGCTGATTTATGACAATGTCCAGATCGGGGATCCGACGCCATTCAAGGCCTTCCGGCGCAACGAATTCTTGGTAACCGTCAGTCGGATGGGCCATTTGCCAGATGATGCTCCCATCCAGGATTTTTTGGAGCATGAAATTTTGATTACCAGGGAAGTGCAAGCTTTGGTTGTGGATTGGTTGCAGAAAGGCGTGTTGCTCTTCGGTCTGTCGGATAAGCCCGATGAGGCTTCCCTGCCGACTCCCGAGCAGACAAGCCAGGGCTATCTACCTATTCATCGTACCCCGACTCACATCCTGGGGACGTAGAGGCGCGTTTATAAAACAGTCTATTTTCTGCAGTCGTGTACCAGAATCGACGAGAGACGGCCAACCCCTGGTCGTCTCTCGGTTTATATGACGGGATTGCGGGATACGTATCCCTATATCCAGGATCTAGGTAACCTTTTCGGTTTGAGTTCGAGTGCTCCAGAACTCAAGCTATTGAGGCTGTCCAGGGTATCAGGCCCCAGATGCCGAATTGATTTCATCTGACGAAGGGGCCGGCATGATAACTGCCTGTCCAGCTGATTCTTCCGGTACGACCAGCCACAGGACCAGATAGACCAGGATTCCATGTCCGCCAAGCAGAAATGCAAACACGAAAAACAGCCGGACTAAGGTTGGATCGATATCAAAAAATTCGCCGATACCGGCGCATACTCCGCCCAGCATGCGATTGCTGCGGGATCGATAGAGTCGTTTGACATTTTGAGACATTTCTTTACTCCCTATTGAACGATTTGGTAGTTCTATAGGGTTTACGCAGTCTGGGGCGAAAGGTTGCACACGACAACATGCTTCGATGCCTGGATTACCCCAAGATGGCGTGCTCAAGCGCCGTCAAATCAACCGGCAAACTCTGGGGTTTGGCCATCCGGCGTGTGATGATATCAGGATCCTTTAAGCCATGCCCGGTGCAAACTACCACAATTCGCCATCCACCGGGTGCAAGAAATCCATCCCTGATCTGACGCGCCAGGCCCGCCATTCCAGCGGCTGAAGCGGGTTCAACCCAAATGCCTTCACCTGCCAGGCGGCGCTGCATGGACAGAATCTCATCGTCGCTGACCGCGATTATTTGCCCGCCGGATTCCTCGGCAGCCTGCACGGCCTGCTCGCCGCGTGCCGGGCGGCCAATCCGGATGGCCGTTGCCAGCGTCTCTGGATGTTCGATGGGACGTCCGAGTACGAGCGGCGCAGCCCCGGCTGCCTGGACTCCCAGCAGGCGCGGCAGCCCACTGCCATTAAGCAGGTTGTACTGCTTGAAACCCAGCCAGTAGGAAGTGATATTGCCCGCGTTGCCGACCGGCAGGCAAAGCAAGTCCGGAGCGCTGCCCAACTGTTCGCAAATTTCGAAAGCAGCTGTTTTCTGGCCTTCCAGACGGTAAGGGTTGAGCGAATTGACCAGGGCAATTGGATACTTTTGGGTGATGGCAACTACCAACGACAGCGCGTCGTCAAATGAGCCCTCGATCTGGATGACTTCCGCCCCATAGGCAACCGCCCCAGCCAGCTTGCCAGCCGCCACTTTACCCTGGGGGATCAGCACAATGGATCGCAGTCCACAGCGGGCCGCATAAGCCGCTGCTGAAGCAGCAGTATTGCCGGTTGAAGCGCAGATCACCGCTTTGGCGTTGCGTCCAGCAGCTTCGCTGATGGCGGCAGTCATTCCCCGATCTTTGAAGGAGCCGGTCGGGTTCAGGCCTTCGTATTTAACAAAGAGTTCGAAACCGCCGCCCAACTCATCCGCGATGCGGGGAACCGGGATAAGAGGCGTATTGCCTTCCTGAAGGCTGACCCGAGTGGTGTGGTCGGGTAGATCGAGCAAATGTCCATAACGGGAGAGCAGTCCGGAGTAATTCATCATCGTGGTCTGTGCATTTAATATATAACTAGACAGGATGTGCTATTCTAACATCTTTTGGATTCGCTCAGCCTGTGCCAGGATTTAGTGGCCTAAGTTTGGACTTTTTGATCTTTCTAACAATTTCACCCCCAAATCTTGGGTAACACCACAGACTTTTCCAGAGAACCATTATTGTTATGATTAGCAAACGGATCTCATCAGGTACAATATTGGCACCAGTGATCAAATTATGAGCGGGAAGAGCATATGAGTAATTCAAGCAGGCGCAAGCGGACAGAAACCAGCCCATTCGGGACGCCGGGCAGGATCAGCCACGATGCCTCAAAATTTTACGAAAGCCGCCTGTATGAAGGCATTCCAGGCGAACAGGAGTGGGAAGGCATTATCGAAAATCCAATTCCCGAAGATACACTAGACCAGTTGTTTTGTAAATCGAGCGAGGCGATGGATGAGTTGCCCGATAACAGCGTTCATCTGGTTGTCACCTCACCACCTTACAATGCGAACAAAAGTTACGATGAAGATCTTAACCTGGATGAATACCTGGCGATGCTGGGCCGGGTATGGGCGGAGACTTACCGGGTGCTGGCGCCCGGCGGGCGAATTTGCATCAATATTGCAAATTTAGGGCGCAAACCTTACCTGCCGCTGCACGCTTTTATTATCCAGCAGATGCTAGAGATCGGCTTTTTGATGCGGGGTGAGATTTTGTGGGACAAGGGAGCCAGCGCCAGCGCTTCCACGGCCTGGGGAAGCTGGATGTCTGCCGCCAATCCTGTGCTCAGGGATGTTCATGAATATATTCTGGTTTTTTCGAAGGGCAGCTTCAAACGCAAGCGCGCTAAGAAGGCTAACACGATTGCGAAACAAGATTTCCTGTTATGGACGCGCAGTGTTTGGAGCTTCCCGGCAGTCTCCGCCAAAAAAATTGGCCATCCAGCCCCATTCCCGCTCGAACTGCCCCATCGTTTAATCCAGCTTTACACATTCCTGGGGGATGTGGTGTTGGATCCGTTTGTTGGTAGCGGCACCACCTGCCTGGCAGCCAAAGCTGATGGGCGGCGCTACCTGGGGTATGACACCTGTGAAGACTACCTGCAACTGGCTCGGGACAGGCTGGTTGGCGCCTGATTGAGCAACAAGTAAACTTTTGCCATTCCCGGCTGCGGATTTAGCACGCCTTTTTCTTCCGCCTCTGGCGTGGGGGATCGGCCCCCGTATGGTGGAGAGCTACCCATCAAGGGGTTTCCCCAACCGTAATCAAATCTTTCAGGCGCTCAAAAGTGACTGGACCAATCCCAGCCACTTTTTGTATCGCTTCAGTAGTCGTGAAGGGACCGTTTTCATCCCGGTAGGCAATGATTCTTTGAGCAATAACAGGGCCAACTCCAGGCAAGCTCTCTAATTCAGACTGGGTTGCCTGGTTGATATTGATCGGACCAGGTGATAGGGCACTTGTGGTTGGCTGAGCGGGTGAGGTAGAGAAAGACGGAGCCGTAGCGGTTGAGGCGTTTAAAAGCGGAACAATGATTTTGGACCCATCTTCCAGAGGAGCAGCCAGGTTTAGGGCTTCGGGGTCAGCCCCTGGTGAGGTGTCCCCAGCTGCCAGAAGCGCATCTTTAACCCTGCTGCCCGGCGGCAAGGTGTAGACCCCGGGCCGATTTACTGCTCCACTGATATGCACTGCCAGCAGTTTGAGGGTGGGTGGGGGATTAAGACGGACGGCTTCCCCGCGCGGCAGACGGCTTACCAGCCAGATTGCGCCGGCAGTCAACAGCCCGCAGACCAGGCTAATAGCAATCGTCCGCCAGTTCTTCATCAAGGATCAGATCATAAGGAATTCGCGCGAATGGCTTGAATCATGGAGTTTCCCATCCAACACGCGATTAGGCTGGCGCAGGCTCCAAACGCACCTGCAGCATAACCATTACAGCAATACCAAACAATATATGCTGGTACCATCTTTCGATCGTACCAACAGGTATTGATGCTCCTTAACAGGAGCTTGCCTGCCAGGCGATATCACCTCTGGCAATCGGGCAGTTATTCTACTTCCTGATCCTCAAGGCGCAGGCTCAGACCCAGCCTTTGGCGGGGGCCATCGACGTGCAGGACCCGCACCCTGACGACCTGACCTTCTTCCAGGCAATCTCCAGGCACGGCCGGATTTCCATCCAGGCAAACCTCTGAGATGTGGATTAGCCCATCCAAACCTTCTTCCAGCCGGGCAAATGCACCGAAAGGAACAATGCTGGTGATCGTAGCATCGATAATTTGGCCGGGATGGTAACGCTCTTCGGCTGTTTCCCAGGGATTAGGATACAGTCGTTTAAGACTGAGCGCAACGCGTGCCCGGTCCTGATCGACATTGATCACGTAAACCTGAACGGGTTGTCCCAGTCGGACAACATCACCAGGATGCCGGACACGGCCCCAGGAGATCTCAGAGACGTGGATGAGGCCTTCAACCCCGCCCAGATCCACAAAAACCCCAAAATCGGTGACGTTAGTGACTGTTCCAGGTATGCATTCTCCGGTCGTCAAGTTGTGCAGCAGTTCAATTCGGCTGCCGGGCTCAGCCAGCGCAGCCCGTTCGGAGAATACAACCCGCCCACGCGCCTGGTCGCATTCAATGACTTTCAGGATAAGCTTCTGCCCAATGTACGAAGCCAGCCAGTCTTCCTGTTCATCCTCGGTCTTTTGTTCCACCATCTCAACCAGATGGGATAGCGGAACAAAGCCTTGCAGGCTCTCGCCTTCCACCAACAAACCACCCCGATTGTAGCCGTTAACCAAAAGATCGACTGTATCATCTTGCTCATACAGATCGACAGCCCGTTCCCAGTCCATTTGAGCGGTGTCGGTAGACGGGCGGTAAGCAGGGGATTGTGCAGTACTGGGCCGTGACGGGTAGCTTTGAACAGTTTTGGTATGGTTCATCGCTTCGTCTTCAGCCATGACCGCTCCCCACCAGGATTCATCCATCGGAGGTGGCCCCCCCTTTAATTCTTGGGTAAAGTTCTTATTTACCATTAAACCCAACCTTTTATGATGATAGTTTTAGACACACGTGCATCCATAATAAATGGGCCGGGTGCCCGCTTGTTTCGGTTCCTAGACAGCAACTTGTGAAACCTCTTGCTGGGCTTCATTTTCCATTTCCACAATCGCATTCGCGACCGTTTCGATTGCAACTCGTTGTTTGCGATAGAGATCTGCCTCAGACATCGCCAGTCGCATCGCGATCTCGCGAACTTTACGGCCCTCCATAAATTTCATCTCCAAAATATTATATAAAATCCAGTCCGCTGTAAAGCGCCTTTCTCCATCAGGTCGGGTATATTCAATCGCCCTGCGCAAGATTGCACGTAGGGCATTGGTAGGGTTGCCTTCATTCTCCAGGATAGCCAGCTGGACGATGCTCAATCCCATCAATGGGCTCTCGGTGAGTTTTGGCCCACCCCAGTAATGCGTGAGAGCGTCTTTAACCCAATGGGATAATTTGCGATCTTCCAAAGGTATATCTGGAGTCGTCAGCACCTCGGTACCGTCGTAACGGGCTGCTGCTCGCAACCTTTGAATCACACTCATCATTGGAGAGAGCGCTTCAAGAGTGGAGAAAACCTGCTGCTGGCGTTTGCGATCCTGGAGCGCCATGACTGCTCTTTCGGTCAGGATCGATAACGCCTCTACCTGTTCAGGATCCAGGGTCCCTTCGGGGCCGTGCATCACACCCAGTAATCCGATCAGCTCGCCAGATTCTGATTCCTGATCCAGCAATGGGATAAACCAGTAGTCACCGGAACTGAAGAGATTTTCACTTAATCCATTTTGGGCTGCAACCTGAAGCAGGTTGGTCGAAAGGTCTTCATTCTCGAGCGGATTATCACCTCCTATCGTAACCATGAGCTCTACGCCCTGGGAGCCGAGTGCTGCAACGAAGGCTTGCTTGACCTGCAACCGGTCCACAACCGCTGCCAGTATAGCTTCCAGAAACTGGCGCAGATCACTGGTGGTCAACAAGCGTTCTTCCAAGGTTTGTAAAATTTCCATGTTGTTGCGGTCTCCGCCATTGAACAACCAGCGCTCCCACAGCGGGGCAACAAAAGTGATCACGTGTTCCATGATCAAGATCGTAAAAACCATTGCAACCGGCACGATAGCCGAGTTTGGCAAACCAAAGCTGAAACCTAACCGTCGTAAAATTGTCGTAACAGCCAGAACGCTGGAAGCTGTCACAGGACCACGCATCAACCATTTTGCTAGCCTGCGTTTGACCACCCGATCGGGCCAGGGTACACCGAAAAAAGCCACTGCATAGGCCATAACGATCAGCAGGGCTGACACCAGTAAATTGCTAACGGTCAATGCCAGCCAGAAAAGCAGCTGATAACGTTCGGCGAATCCAGAGCCAAACAGCAGATATGGATAAGAGCCAAGCGCGGGGGCCAGGGCTCCGGCGATCAGGTAGCCCATCCTGCGGCGGCTTGCACCCGTTACTGTGCGCTGGTAAGCTCGCCAGAAGTTGACCCAGGATAGGCCCATAACCAGGGCATAATATGTTGTAAACACCCAGGTCAACCAGGTACGCTCCAGGTGCGGCACAGGTTTAACATTTTGCACCAGCGGGCCCACCAACCCAAACGGCAGCGTCAGCAGGAATCCTGTTGAGATGATGTAGGTCAGCCAGACTACTCGCCGTCTGCGACCACGCGATGGCCGCCCCGTCGTTTCAAGCAGCGCATCTGAAATATGCAGGTATGCAGCCGGCAGAAAGATGATGCCCAGCCATTGAAGCTGCATCCAGGTGGTAATCTGCTGCGACAAGACTGAAACGCTGCCAAACGACTCGGCGACATAGACGATCACCACGCTCAGCATAATAACCGCAAATGAACGCGCAACCCGGTCGCGCAGGTTGAAGCTCAACGCGTAGATCAACAGCGAAAATGCTGTTACTGCAATTCCCGCAGTGAGCAGTTCATTTAACGTTTGTAGACTTGTTAATAACACCGAAACCTTAACCATTTAGGCGGTACTACCCTGGTCACCAGCAGGCCTGGGCAGGCCCATGTCCAGCATTACCGCAGTTGTTTAGCGAAGAATAACGCAATATCATGGTTGATGTAATAGCGGTCGTTATAACCGCAAAAATCGAAACCGAGTTTCTGGGCCATATGAATCGCCGGATAATTTTTTGGCTGCATTTCAAGGATCAAATGGCGGCTGGCATGCTGATGCCCCCACTCCTGAGAAGCCAGCACCAGGGTGCTGCCGATGCCTTGCCGGCGCAACCGCCTTTTCACTACCAGGTCTGTCATCCAGGTAGTTTTGGGCGCCAGATCCAGCATTAAGCTGGCGTAACCGACCGGCTCACTTTCCAAGGAGGCTACCAATAAACCCGAGCGATGCGTCCAATCATCTGCCATATTGGCTGCTGAGCGAGGGTAATCCACCCGTACAGAGCGAGGCAGCCTTACCTCCCGAAAGTTGACCTCGACCCCGGTTTCTTGAGATTGGATCTCCATTTGCCAGACATATTCGCTGGTGTAGTTATGGTCGAGTGCCATCAGGGCAGGAATATCGCTGGAAATTGCCGGTCTAATTTCGATTTCGGGCATGGTATACCTCTGTTGCAAAGCCTTGACTAAGGGGCTGGCGTTTCTTCAAATGGCAGCACGCGTACTTGAACGATGCAGGCTTGAGATGCCTGCCCCTGGTTATCCACGACTACCAGGCTAAGTTGATATTCACCAGGTAAAAGCCGCCGAGTATCCCAAACGCCTAAACTTTCCTGATTGCGAACCTGATTGCCAGCCTGGAGCGTTTGCCAGTTGGGCTCTTCAGGTCGTTTCATCTCAAATTTATAGAAACCAAAATTGGGAATATTGGCCGTGCCAACAATATCGACCGGACCGCTGACTTCCTGCCCGTTTCTAGGGCTGGTAATTTCGATCGTATCCGCCAAACAGCCACTGATCGCAGACTGTGATGAGGGTGTCGGCGTGATCGTAGCTTGCTGGGCATTGCCAACCGGGAGATCGGTAGGCGCCAACGTGATTGTCGGGGTTGCCAACAGGTCCAGAGTGGGTGTCAGCAACGGATTAGCTCCCGGTACAGATGGTGCGATAAACGAAACCAAAACAAACTCCGCAACAGCAATCGTTAATAGTAAAACCAATATACTGGCAGCCCGGTTTAAGCGCGCCTGTGCTTGCTGGCGTTCCAGCCCAAAAGCAGCAACACGCAGTTCTTGCCAGGCCAGCACAAATTTACGTATAAAGAACAGCCCCCCCAACCCAAGCAGCAAGTATATCCAGACTTCAAAGGTCTTTAGATCGCGTAGTGCTTCCGCCATGCCACACCCAGGTAGGGGCGCTAGATTCGTCTGCTTGTAAAGACCGAGTGCCCGTATAAATCCGATTATTAAAGACTACGCAAGATCCCGCGGATCAGCGCTGTCAATTTGGGAACAATGACCTGGCCTGCTTCTAGAACTTCTTCATGAGTGGTCAGCGTGTTCCCATCCAGGTTCGCTTTATTGCTGATTCCTGAGATACCGAGAACTCGCATGCCGCCATGCCGGGCTGTAGTGACCTCCGGCACAGTAGACATACCCACTGCGTCAGCGCCGATTCCCCGCAAAAAACGCAGGTCGGCTGGTGTTTCGAAGGACGGACCAGCCAGACAGATATACACACCCTCTTGCAATGGGATTTGATTGGTTGCGGAAACCCGGCGCGCCAGATCGCCAAGCTTACGATCATATGCTTGCCCCATATCGGGGAATCGCGGACCCAGCTCATCCAAATTTGGCCCTCGTAATGGGGTTCGTCCCGCCATGCCTACCAGGTTAAGGTGGTCAGTAATCAGCATCAGATCACCAGGGCTAAAATCCGGGTTGACTGCCCCGGCGGCATTGGTAACGATAAGAATTTCGACGCCCAGGCGTTGCATGACCCGTACGGGTAATCCAACTTCTGCCATGCTGTAGCCTTCGTAATAATGGGCCCGTCCTTGCATGACCATGACGCTTTGGCCTTGTAACTGGCCAAACACCAACTGTCCCTGGTGCCCGATCACGGTCGATATGGGCCAGCTCGGGATTTCGTTATAGGGGATTTTTATCGATTTTTCGACCGAATCAGCCAGGCCTCCCAGTCCAGAGCCCAGAATCATGCCGATCCGCGGCGTGAAAGAGACTTGTTCCCGAATCCGGTTGGCAATTTCATCATATTCAGCAATTGTAAAATATTTGCCCATTGAATCCTTGATCTCCCGAATAATTAATTATTCCTTAAGAAATGCATACCCATATTGTAACTGATCCTTAGAAATTCGCCACATTAATTCAACCAGGAGGTGCGCTAAAAGTCTGATTTTTTGCAGTTTGCAATATTTTCGTGTACCCCAACCAGGTCATTGGGAATCTGGCGCTGGGGGGGAGGAGTTGGGCATGTTTTCGGGCTGCTCCTGAAAACACTACCCAATCTGCCTTTATATCAGTTATTCTCAAGGAGTTCCAGATTTGAAGGTGTGACCTTACAAATGCACCCTAAATGCCTGCACAACTCGCTCGACAGATGGAGGGTCGATCCAATAGTGGGTCACGAGCCTGAATCGGCGCGGACCGATGGGGCTGACCTTAATCCCTTCGGCCAATAGTTTTTCTGCTAATTGAGGTGCGGTCACAGATAGTCCTTCGTCCAGCCTGACAAAGACCATGTTGGTATTAGGGCTGCCCGGCTCGATCTGGATGCCGGGGATTTCGCCTAACCCGTGGGCAAGCTGCCTGGCGCGTTCATGATCATCTTTCAAACGATCGACCATTGTCTCGAGTGCCACAATACCGGCGGCAGCCAGAATGCCAGCCTGACGCATACCTCCCCCCAGTTGTTTGCGAATGCGGTGCGCTCGCCGGATGAATGTCTGGGAGCCGCATAGAACGGAGCCCACTGGTGCGCAGAGACCTTTACTCAGGCAAAAGGTGACCGAATTGGCCGGCCCAACCAGCTTGCGGGCTGGTATGTCCAGGGCTGTTGAGGCATTAAACAGTCGTGCGCCATCCAGGTGCAGAACAAGGCCGTGCGAATGCGCCAGCTCGCCGACGGCCTGGGTGTATTCGGCAGTTAATACGACGCCGCCACAGCGGTTGTGGGTGTTTTCCAGAGCGATCAGTCGGGTAGTGGGAAAATGATCGTCCTCACTTCGAATGGCTGCTTCAATCGCCGATAGTTCCAGGGTGCCATCTGGTTGGTTGCTCAATTGCCGGGAATGAACCCCTCCTAAGGCAGAAACGCCTCCCGCCTCGAAATAAAAGATGTGAGATAGATTTCCCAATATGATTTCATCACCACGATTGCAGTGGGAAAGGACAGCAGTCAGGTTGCCCATGGTTCCAGATGGCACAAACAAGCCGGCTTCCTTCCCCACCATCTGAGCAGCCAGTTCTTGCAGGCGATTGATTGTCGGATCTTCACCATAAACATCGTCGCCCACCTCCGCACGCGCCATAGCTGCACGCATTTCAGGAGTGGGCCGGGTGACAGTGTCGGATCGCAGGTCGATGGTGTCCATGTGGTTTCCTATCGTGGATTTGGCTTTGATTGCAAAGAGACAGAGTTTGAGAGCGTACGATGAGTATGCAGATTTCTGTTGTGGCTGCCAAGTTTACAGGATTGGCAGATAAACGGACTAAGCCCGATTCAGATCAGGCTCCGCAGTTCAGTGAGCACATTTTCCAGCTCTTCGGGCAGGGATGCATCGAATGTGCGAGCTTCGCTTTCGCCGGGAATACGAATGGTCAGCCGGGCTGCGTGCAGAAAATGGCGTTCAATCGGGATGGTTTTATGCCGCCGCCCATAAATCATGTCTGCGACGATCGGACAGCCAATGAAAGCCAGGTGAAGACGGATTTGGTGGGTCCGGCCTGTTATCGGGCGCACTTCCAGTAAGGTGTGGTGGGGGAAGCTTTCTAGCGTGCGGTATTCGCTGGTCGCCGACCTGCCTTTCTGGGGTGTGACCAGCGCCATTTTTTTTCGCTGGCGAGAATCTCGACCAATCGCAGCTTCGATCCGACCAGTGGGGGTGGGTGGTTTGCCGTCCGTCAGAGCCAGGTATATTTTGACTACCTTCCGCAAGCGGAACTGATCTTGTAAAAACTTGTGAGCCCGGTCATTCTTGGCCAGAAGAATTAACCCAGAAGTGTCTTTGTCCAGCCGGTGCACAACCCCGGGACGCAGTTCACCGCCAATACCCTCGAGATCTGGGGCGTGTGCCAGGGCCGCATGAACCAGTGTTCCGGCCTGGTGGCCGGCCGCCGGGTGCACAACCATCCCGGCAGGCTTATTGACTACAATCAGATCACGGTTTTCAAATACAATGTCGAGGGGGATCGCTTCTGGTATCAATCCGCTTGGTTCCAATGGCGGGACGCGAACCAGGATAGTATGTTCATTTTCCAACATCTGCCCCGATTTCTGGGCAGGTAACCCATCAACGCTAACCAGACCAGCTTTGATCAGGGCTTGAAGTCTGGAACGCGAGAACTCCGGCAGCTTTGCAACCAGAAATTTATCTAGACGCTGCGGCTGAGGGTCCGAAAACAACAGATGGATCGATTGTTCACTCACCGAGGATATCTGCGCTTTCTCCACCAGGCGGCAGTCCACCCTGCACTGATGGAGCTTCTTGCCCTCTGTTTTGGGCAGCGCGTTCGCTGCGTTCTTTCAACCACATACCGAGTACCAGAATCGCTGCCCCAAGCGATACACTGGCATCGGCTATATTGAACACCGCAAAATTTCCCACCGAGATGAAGTCAGTAACCGAGCCAATCGCCAGCCGGTCGATCAAATTGCCAACTGCGCCACCCAACTGCATTCCCAGGGCTAACCGCAGGGGCCAATCTTGGGCGGGCACCTGTGGGAAATAGTAAAGGATAGCTACCGATACAACCACTGCCAGGATCGTGAACAGCCCGCCCCAATTCTGGAACATCCCAAATGCGGCGCCTGTATTTGTCCAGTGCACGATGCGGGCATAAGGCAACAGCCAGGGCCAGGGAGCCCAAATCTCTCCGACAGCCAGATTGCTGCGCACAAATGCTTTGGTAATCTGGTCGGCGGCGATCAATACCCCGGCCAAAGTCAACAGATAAGTGTAATCCTTAAGGTAATTTTTCAACCCAACCCTCCAACAGTAGTGATCATATCCACACCATTTTACCTCACTCTAGATAGCCATTGATTTAGCGCCTCTTTGGGAAATGCTGTGGTGGGAAGGGCCTGTTGTAGTGTTCTTAGGTAAATCTAAACAACCCATTTGTGAATATGGGGATACTGATCCCATATTTCCTTTGATTAAATCACAAGGATTGAAAGTTGAACTCCAGAGCTCTCAGCCAGGCATGCATAAATAAGTTCAGGCATAGAATCGGATCGAACCAGGTGGGCTGAGCAGCCTGACTGACAGTCGCTGGAGCCAAACCCGGGCATGGGATAGCAAGCTCCCTCTAAATTTGCAATTGCCTGGCTCCAGCGACACTCCAGACGTTCAAAGTGATGAACCGGAGATGCATGTTGGATTACAGATTTAGCCAGGTAGTAGATCATATTTATCGGGGCAACCCGCCGCAGATAATCGACATGCCAGTGTAAAGAGCCTTCACCTTTAACATGGCGTACTAATCTGGCGCGCAAGCCTCCCGGACCCTGGGCGCTGCCGAGGTAAATATATCTTCCTGCTTGAAACCGGGCTGTCCCCAGGCGCCCCACTCGAAGGCGGTGAGATTGTCCAAGCTGGAATACGAGAGCATAAGAGCCCGGTTCAGCTGGCAGGTTCGTGGCGATAGCTGGATTCATAAGTGTGGAACCATCATTTGAGAGGCATTATAGAATAAATCGCGGCTGCCGGAACGGGATTCTTAGCCAGACGCGACAGGCGAGTGTCCAGCAAAGTCCAGCTGGTGGGCGATATACACCAGTTCGCCCCGCTCGATCTGAGCATGCCGCTCGGAGATCCAGCGCTCGAATCTGGCGCTGTCCAATCCTGGTGCTCCCGACAGTGCTTGATGAAGGGTATGGACGATAAAATGCAAAAAATAGGCTTCATCTTCCGGATAAGCATTCGCTTGCGGGTAAACCACCCAGTCGGAAGCGCCGGCGGCTAACAGACTGGCGCCAGCTGCTTTAAGGTGTGCAAATAGATGCCGCCCGGCCTGGCTGTCTCCAGATAAGCGCTCATCCGTGATGCGCTCATCCATGCTGCGATGGTACATCAGTTCCACCAGGGCATCAAAATCAGGATCGATGGCTGGCTCGAATATGCTAACCCCATCAAAGTTTACGGTGTAATAGAATAGACCTTTTGGACGAATGAGCCTGAACATGTGGGGCAGTGCGGCAGGTATATCCATCAAATCCAGAAAAGCATGCGCAATTTGCAAATCCCAACGCTGTTGGCCTGCTGAGCGGCTGGCAAACTCGAACAAATCTGCAGATTCAAACCAGACCATAACCTGTTGCTCTGCTCTACTCAGCAGTAGGCGCCCGCTCTCGGTGTTTTGGAGCTGAAAACCATGTCTTTGAGCCCAAATCGGCAGTCGCTGCCAGGCAGTTTCTATGTTTTCGGCCTGGACATCAATTCCGGTGTATTCCAGCCGGCCGTTCCAGCCCCAGGTAGTCAGCCGTTCCAGCATCGTGCCAATGCCAGCTCCGATTTCAAGCACCTGCAGTGGGTGTAAAGCTGGAGATAGGCTGTTCATTAGGATTTCCTGAACCCCACGATTTAGGGCCCGATCATCTACGCTTTTCTTAGCTGACAGGTAGCGCTGAAATGAATAATTCCGGATAGCCGCCATACTCAATCCTCAAACTCACGAGCCGCCATTTTTTCGAGGAAGGCTGAAATTTTCCCGGTAGTTTGCCTCCATCCCGGATGGGACAGAAAGCGCTCACGAGCCGCCTGGCCCAGTTTGACCAGAAGCTCCCGGTTTTCGATCAATTGTTTTATATGGTCACGGAGTGCTTCAACATCGCCAGGAGAGATTAGAAATCCATCCTGGCCGGAGGTGATGATTTCTCCCGCGGCCCCACCAGTTGTGGCGATTGCGGGCAAACCAAAACCCATGCCTTCCAGGTAAACAATCCCGTAGCCCTCATAGCTGGAAGGGACCGCCAGGATGTGGCTGGTTCTGAGCTGCTCCGTTAGTTGTTCCTCGCTGAGAGCCCCGATAAAGCGGACGTTGTCTGCCAGGCCGTGATCCACTGTCCAACGGCGAATTCTGCGCGTATAGGCTGGTTCGACCGTCAGACTGCCAGCAACCTTCACTTCCCAGTGATTATGAGGGATTGATGCAACTGCCTGTAGAAGCGTAGCTAAACCCTTGCGGGGAATGATGTTTCCCAGAAACAGGATGCGCAGCGGCACGGGTAGATGCGCCCGTGCGTAAATTTCTTCGTGGCTCATCTGAGGGTTGAAACGATCTCCAGCCGGGTAGGCTACTACATGCGGCAGCTCCATCTGGCTCAGTTTTTCTACGGCACTGCGGGTGGTCAGGCTGTTGTAAATTGCGCCATCCAGGCTGCGCAAAAAAGCTCGCTCGATGGGCTGGTATAGCCGGTTCTGCCATTCCGCCCGGACTTCGCTGCAGCGAAGATGGTGGATTATCCCTACGATTGGATAGCGAACCGATTTTTTTAGATTTTTGTTCACCCAAAACAGGGATGGGTGGTTCAATTCATCTTCTAGCAAAAGATCATAACCCCCAGAGTCCAGGGATTTTCTTAAGCGAATCGAAAAATTATCGAGCAGATGGCGGGCATAATTTCGCCAGGGCAAAGAATGGATTACAACCCTGTGCCCATCCGCGTGCAGCCGCTCGACCAGTTTCTGGTCGTAAAGATAGCCTCCAGAGAGGGTATCCAGACTGCCGTAAATGATCAATCCGATCCGCATGATTGTGATAAGCCTTCTCTTCAGGTAAGAGCACTAAAATAGTCTTATATCTACTGCCCTCTTACGCATTCTGCTGGTTAATCCTGGCGCTCGATCTGGTAAGAGGCCCAGGCAATATCGTTTTCCCAGATTTTTACCCTGATCCACAAGACATTGGTGGCCGTGATCTTATTGGAAAGTTGCTGGCACAGGATCTGAGAAAATCGCTCGATACTCGGGTTGAGCCCCTTGAATTCTGGCAGATCGTTCAAGGTGTGATCCCGAAAGGTATGGACCAGGGCATCCAGCTGGGCTTCGATGTCAACAATATCGACCAAATAATCGTGCTGGTCCAGTTCTTGACCAGATAACTGCAATTCGATCCGGTAGTGGTGGGAATGTTTCTCGTTTTCCGCTCCCCAGTCACCACCAATCAGGTAGTGCTGGGCGATTAAATCACGTTGAATGGCAACACTGTACATGAATTCAAGCTCCTTCTGGCTCTAAAAAGCGCAGTCTTGCGGCAATGGGGGGAGTTTGGCAAGATCGGCAGCGAAATCTGGGCTAAGCTCTGCCGGTTGAAAACCGGCTTGCACGCTGCCTCTCATGGCTGCCCCGCCATATCCACCGGGGTTCATATGGGCCCGTACCCAGATCGTTGTGTCCGGCTCCACTGGTACTGGACCGCCTGTGCGAGTGAAAGGCTGTTCTTCTGTATGGCTGTGGGCCAGGACCCGCCGGTAAAGAAGCTGACCTTCTTCATCGATCACTTCCCACCAATCAGCATATTGCGAGCAGTCTTTATCCGGACTGGCAATTTCAACTGCCAAGGTATATCCGCCGGGTGTGCCGCTAATCTGAACAGAGAGAACGTCAGCAGTGATTGGGTCTGCTTCAGGCAGGCCAGGGAGCGTGGCTAATGCCGCTCTGGTGGCTGTATCTGCAGGACTGGTTGTGTCCATATCAAACGGCTGGCTGTTCTCCAGACCAGTACAGGCACATAACAGTGCCAGCACTGTTAAATTAATCCACTGAATTATTAGCCGATCGATCATCAAGCTATCTTCCGTAATTTGGGCACCCGCCACCATACTGCAACCGCAAACAGCAGCAGAACAACTGCACTTATTTGGACTGTAACTGGTGCGCCGAACCGGGTTGCTGCTGCACCCGCCAAAAGTGAACCGATCGGCATACCGCCCATGAAGGTTAAGGTGAAGAGACTCATCACCCGGCCCCTCAGTTCATCCGGGACCTCATCCTGGATCAAGGCATTGGACGTATTGGCCTGGACCATAAAGCTCCAGCCAAAAAAGGCGATGGCGACCAGGGACAGCGGGAGCCAGCGCACCCCGGCAAACAGAAGAATGGAGGCAGGCATTACGAAGCTGCCTGCGGTCCAAATTTTTCCTTTGACATGATAGCGGCTCAGAGCAGCGATCATTAATGCGCCAATCAGAGCTCCTCCGCCGCGGGCAGATAATAAGGCGCCATTGGTTTTAACGTCCCCTCCCAGGATATCAACTGCCCAGGCCGGTAGTAAGGTTACCAGGCTGAGCCCGAACAGGCATATCATCGCCATGTTGAGCATTAGGGCCTGCACCCGGCGGTGGGATTTGAGATAATCCAGGCCTTCGCCGATTTGGCTGGCAGCCGAAAGACGGCGGGCGGCGTTCTTTGGACGCACGATCCGCATTAATACCAGGGCGGTGATCACGCCGACAAAGGTCAGGCCATTAATGGTAAAGCACCAGGCAGAGCCAACCCAGGCATAAACGATACCAGCGACAGCCGGACCAATCAGGGCGCCTCCATTGAACAGGGTCGAGTTTAAGGCGATCGCATTTGAGAGATCTTCGCGGCCTACCAGCTCGACGACAAAAGCCTGGCGAGCCGGCGCATCAAAAGCATTGGCTATGCCCAGCATAAATGCCAGCACAATGATATGCCAAGGTTGAACCAGGCCGGCAAACACCAGACCAGCCAGGATAAAAGCCAAAATCATCATCGAAGACTGTGTAATGATAATTAAATTACGTCGGGAAAACCGGTCTGCAACCACTCCACCGTAAAGGGTAAAGAACCAGGATGGCAGACCGGCCGCAAAGCCAACATATCCCAAAAATGCAGGTGATTGGGTCAGCTCATAAACCAGGTAGCCCTGGGCAGTAGTCTGCATCCAGGTGCCAACCAGGGAGATCATTTGCCCAAGGAACCACAACCTAAAATTGGGATGATTCAGGGCAGCAAAGGTCATTGGCCATCTTAATGGCCTGTGCAGTAATTGGGAGATAAACGTCATTTGATTATGGTTGTTATCTGCATTGTTCGCATTGATCCGGCTGGCATTGCTCCTGCAGCTCAAAGGACAATATATTTCGCCAGGGTTTTACCACTGCGGTCGCTATCAATTGTACATCCACTTTGAATTTAGCACCCCATTACTTGGATATAAGGATATTCTCGCCACCCCAGAAATTCCCAAAGAAGCTCCCTTAAACGATGCCGGTTCGGATAAAATCATCTCTATGCCTTTGTTTCATTCCAATTATTCATGCCAGGTTTGATATTGGGTCTCTGAGAAATCCGAAGGTATTACTCTTGGAGTTTGGTCTTTTTGGCCCCTGGTTGCGTTGAGCAGGTTAACCATCCGCCTGTCGGGGCTGCGGACTGGCCAAATCCAATGGACTCGTTTGCAATGATTCTTATAGACCCTTGCTAAGGAGGATATCATGATACGAACTTTATGCTACTCCCAGGATGGCCAGATACGAATTGACTTGAAACCGGAGGATTTTGCCGCTTTGATAGCAGACCCCCAGAATCTGCTGTGGGTTGATTTCCAGGAACACAGCGATGCTGAGGCCGAGGCGATCCTGTCCGGTATATTCAACTTTCACCCCCTGGCAATTGATGATGCGCTACAGGAGACCCACGTACCAAAGGTCGATGATTGGGGTAAATTCTTGTATATCGTCCTGCACTCGGTAGTGTTCAACCTGAATGATAATGAGCATATAGAAACTCAGGAATTGGATATTTTCCTTGGTCCGAACTACATTGTTACCCATCATGATCCTCCGATCCTGGCGGTGGAAAAAGTGTGGTCATATATCCAACGCGATGATCGTCACTTGAAATACGGCGTCGATCACTTGCTCTACAGGTTGTCAGATGAATTGGTTGCCAGCTATATGCCAGCGGTTGAGGCGTTGGATGACCTGATCGATACCTTGGAAGATGAAGTCTTTGATCAGCCCTCGCCTACCACACTGGCGATGATCTTTTCAGCGAAGCGAGCGATACTGCACTTACGGCGAATAATCGGGCCGCAGCGGGAGGTGATGAACAAACTGGCGCGCGACGATTACCGGGTGATCGACTTAAAGGCGAGAGTTTACTTCAGGGATGTATACGATCATTTGGTGCGCTTGCATGACATCACCGAATTGATCCGCGACCTGGTAGGCGGAACTCTGGACTCATATCTTTCGGTCATCAACAACCGCATGAACGAGATCATGAAAACTCTGACCCTGATCACTACCCTGTTCATGCCGCTATCTTTTGTCACTTCTTTTTTTGGGATGAATTTCTTTATTCCAAACGCACCAGTCACCTCCTGGGTTGCCAGACCAGTTTTTTTTGTTGCGCTGCTCTTGCTGGTGTTTATGCCAGTGGGTATGTACTTCTGGGTCCGGCGGCGTGGTTGGATGTAAACCGAATCGCGAGCCAGCCTGAAAGATGAAGTTTCTGGTTTGGAGCGAGCATTCAAGTTTTGTAGATTTTTTTGGTGTTCGGTGTGTACGGCTGCAGCGGTCTACAGCAAACACCAAATCTACAACTTTTGTGATGCTTCGATGATGAAAGGAGACAGACGAGATGGGAGACGGATTAAGCTCCAGCGCTAAAAAAATCCAGGACACTCTGCAATTCAGCGGCTATGATCTCAAGGTCGTTGAACTGCCGGGTTCAACCCGAACGGCAGTCGAAGCGGCCCAGGCAGTTGGCTGCCAGGTTGGGCAAATTGTCAAATCCCTTGTTTTCAAAGCTAAACGTTCCCAACGACCGATTCTGGTGGTTGCCAGTGGGTTGAATCGGGTCAGCGAAAGGCGGATTGAAGCCAGAATTGGAGAGCCGCTGGGAAAAGCGGATGCCGAATTTGTGCGCACAACAACCGGCTTCGCGATTGGCGGCGTGCCGCCTCTCGGGCACCTCGTGCCCCTGCAAACCTTTATCGACCAAGATCTTTTTCTGTACGAAGAGATTTGGGCGGCAGCCGGAACCCCGCATGCTGTCTTCCGGCTTACGCCACAAATATTGCACGAGCTTACTGGAGGGGAGATACTGGTAATCAAGTGAAAACCCTGGCGTTGCGTTATTCTAAAATCTGGCACACCCCCAAATCTGAGGCAACCCCTCCCCATAAACCTTACCACTACAGGATTTCCCAAAGACCCGCAAAGAACCGATTTCTTAGCGAATCTATTCTACGGTATAATTATTATCATGTTATTCAGAAAAATTAGTGGTAGCTTATAGGAAATCACTCTTAATGTTGATGGCGTGGGGCCTTTTTGGACTAAGCCAAAATAAGCCTACCCCCCAATATCAATCTATAAGATTTGAGTATTCCCATTTACAGGTGTAGTGATGGCAATCGACAGATTCGGAAGAAACATCCATTATTTGCGAATCAGCCTAACGGATCACTGCAATTTACGGTGTGTCTACTGCATGCCGGAAGATATGACTTTCCGTCCCAATGCCGAGTTAATGCAAGATGACGAGGTGTTGATGCTGGTACGCTTGTTCACCCAACTTGGTTTCGACAAGTATCGTCTGACAGGCGGGGAACCAACTGTCAGAGCCAATTTAGTCGAATTGGTTAATGGAATCTCTCAGGTCCCGGGTGTCAGGTCGCTCTCGATGACAACCAATGGCGTATTGCTTTCCCGGTTAGCGGCCCCGCTGGCAAAAGCCGGTTTGCAGCGGGTCAATGTCAGCCTGGATACACTGAATCCCGAGAAATTCCAGCGGTTGACGCGTTGGGGATCTGTGCAGGCTGTTTGGGAGGGTCTGCAGGCTGCAGAGGCAGCCGGACTCAATCCCATCAAGATCAATGCAGTTGTGGTTCAGGGTTATAATGAATCGGATGTCGTCGAACTGGCTCAGCTGACCCTTGAGTATGCCTGGCAGGTCCGGTTCATTGAGATGATGCCATTTGCTGGCGCAACAGAGCTGCAGTTGAAGCAGCTCGTGACTGCTGAACAGATCCAGATTCGCATTTCTGAGGCCTGTGGCCCCTTGCAAGTTGCCAATGGCGGCAAGTTAGATGGAGAGGCCAGATTATTCCGTTTAGACGGTGCAATAGGGGACCTGGGTTTTATATCGAGTGTGACAGAACCGTTCTGCGCTTCCTGTACCAGAGCCCGCCTGACAGCCGATGGCAGGCTGCGGCTGTGCCTGCTGCGAGACGGAGAAGTCGATCTGTTGACACCTTTGCGAGGCGGTGCCTCCTTAGATGATCTGCGCCAACTGATTCTGGACGGTATCTGGCATAAACCCTGGGGGCATGGGTTGGCGCAGGGAGTTATTCCGTTGAATTGAGTCATGAGTGAAATTGGAGGGTAAGTTGTTTTCTGGGAATAATATTCGGGCAATTCTTTTTGACCTTGATGGTACGCTTCGCCACAACAGACCTTCATCAGTGCACGCATTTTTTGATTATGCGGTCAAAAATGGGCTGTCCGACTCTTTGGAGAAGCGAAAGGCTGCAGCTCGTTGGGCGCATTATTATTGGGCACAATCTGAAGACCTGGCGGATGATTTGCGCATCTACGAAGAACTTGAAGATCCCTTCTGGACAAACTACTCCCGGCGAAATCTGCTGGCGTTCGATTGTGAAATAGAATGTGCGGATGAACTGGCGCCAATCATGGTGGAGTACATGAATGCTGAATACCAACCAGAAGATTGGGTACCTCCGGATGTTCCAACCACTTTACAGGCACTAAAAGACACCGGTTATCCCCTGGCAGTTCTTTCTAATCGCAGCCAACCGTGCCAGGATCACCTTAATTCTCTGGGGATCTTGGAATATTTCGACTTCGCCCTGGTTGCCGGGGAAGTGAACGCCTGGAAACCCGATCCTCTAGTTTTTCACCATGCACTGAAAAGAATGGGTACAACGCCAGATCAAACCATCTACGTGGGGGATAATTATTATGCCGATATTGTCGGCGCGTTCAGCGCAGGACTGGTTCCGGTTCTGATTGATCCTGAGGAAATATTTCCAGATGCAGAATGCCCGGTGATCAGAAGCCTGGGTGAGCTGCCAAATCTGTTAAACCATCACCAGCCAGAACATTCCCCCAATTAATGCCCCACCCAGGGAACAGGCCAGGTTGACAAGATCATTGTTCAGCCAGCGCCACCCGCGTACTTGGGTTGTTTGGCTGCCGCACGAGTGCCGAGGATGGCGCTCGGTTTCTTTATGGCAGACTGGACAAAAGTAGATGGCCTGGACCGTAGCACCCAGATAAGAATCAAGGAACGATCCAACCATACCGCCTGCCGCTGCGACCGCGACTACAAGCCAGCCAGAATCTGGCGCAACCAGGAAAGCAGTTAGGCCAATTAGAACCGCCCCGGCCAGAGATGCCAACGAGCCCCATAGGCTGATTCCTCCGGATGTGCCCCGTTCGACTGGTGATCCATTCGTGATCAGACGCGGCTCGCTGGGGCTGAGCACACCTAGCTCTGTCGCCCAGGTGTCAGCGTTTACAGCAGCCATAGCGCCAACGTACGCCAGCCAGGGCCAGGATTGTCCGGGCTCCAGAATCTGCAGGGTCACGAATATACTTCCCAGGCCCCCATTCGCCAGCACCTGCCCCCAATCGCGCCGATTGCCTTTAGAAAACTTCTCTGTGAAAGCCTTTTTACGGCTTTCGAACAGGCGCGAGAGGACGCTGGAGGATACGAAAAAGGCCAGCAAGATCATCGCCCAGGGTAACCCACCCAGGCCGAAAATCAGGCCACCGGTCAATGCAGCAGCCAGAGCGCCGCTGATGCTTAATGACTGTGCTCTCCAGGCCAGAAAAGCGATCGTAATTCCAAGCAGTAATCCTATCGGGAGTTGATATACCATACAGGTCAGCTCAGGTGGTATAACTAAAGCGCTATGTGCAAAAAGGAATGCCTCTCATGGCTCAGGGGGGAATGGCGTTTTTCAGAATCTGATCGAAAAGATGCGCCAATTACACCATTCACTTCAGGACACCTTAAAACCTGGAAAAGGCTGTGGATAACTAGTACCTCATCAAAAAAATTTTGTTAGGCAGCACGATTTGAGTAAAATCTGGCGCAGCTCGATAAAGTTAATGTATGGATGAAAACCACAGACAAGAAAAAACCTTGAACAAACAACTTTATTCATCCAATGGACTGCGCACGGCGTTGGGGCCGCGGTTAAGCACGTGTGTGTAGATCATGGTGGTTTTGACATCCTTGTGACCGAGAAGTTCTTGAACGGTGCGGATATCATAGCCCGCTTCAAGCAGGTGGGTAGCAAAGCAGTGTCGGAAGGTATGGCAGCCAACTTTTTTAGGAATACCCGCTTTCTGCACCGCCGCCTTGACGGCTTTTTGCAGCCCGGTTTCACTCACATGAAATCGACGAATAACGCCATCCTGTTCATCCGGTGTTAACGAATGAGAGGGAAAAACGTACTGCCAGATCCATTCCCGATTGGCGTTGGGGTATTTCTCGGCCAGTGCAAATGGTAGATAAACGGCGCCATATCCCTTGGACAGATCCTCTGCGTGAGTTCTTCTTACTTGAGTCAAATGCTCCTTTAGTGGCTCCATCAGGCTGGCGGGCAGAAGTGTATAACGGTCGTGCGCGCCTTTGGCATCACGCACGGCAATCTGGCGATACTCAAAATCCAAATCTTTCACGCGTAAACGGATACACTCCATCAGACGCATGCCGCTGCCGTACAATAAGCGAGCCATCAGCAGATAAATGCCGCTCATTTCATGCAGGACGGCCTGCACTTCAGCACGGCTGAGCACGGTGGGCACGTGTTGAGATGGCTTGGCGCGCACCGAGTTCGACTGGATTAAGCTCTTGGCATAGGACATTGCGGTACAGGAAAAGCAACGCGCTGAAGCGCCTGGTTCTGTGTAGATGCCGAAATATGCTCTTCTAAGGCCAGGTGGGTTAGGAAAGTCTGAACTTCGCCAGCACCCATTTCTTTGGGATGGCGTTTATTATGGAAGAGGATAAATTTTTTGATCCAGTAAACGTAAGCTTGTTCGGTATTGCGGGCGTAATGTTTGACTCGGATAGCGTCGCGCACCTGGTCCAGCAGTTTTTTGGGGCGGCTTTGCATGTTTTATGCTCCAAGAATTTGCCTGAAAGATCAAAGGATTGTATAATAATTTTCAGCAGTCTTTGATTATATAGGAAAATTCTGTATATAACAACGAAACGGCCATATATACGGATATTTTCTGTATATATATTGTTGAACTAAGCGCTGCGCGCAGGTAAAGCCAGCGCTCTTTTCTTTCCCAAGCTCGATCACAATCTCAAATTGCTGCGATCCAGGCTATATTTCCTGTGAGAAGATTCAAATTCCATATTCACAGGAGGTTTTGCCATGACCGCGTTACGTCAGAGAATGATCGAGGATATGCAACTGCACAGTTTTGCAGACAGGACGCAAGGTTCCTATCTGCGGGTTGTGCGCCAGCTGGCGGAGTACTTCAACAAGCCGCCAGATCAGATCAGCGAAGATGAGCTGCGCCAGTATTTTCTGTACCTGAAGAACGTCAAGAAAGTCTGCGCGCAGCACGTATCACCCAGGCTTTATGCGGGATCAAGTTCTTCTACGAGCGCACATTACAGCGGCATTGGGCCACATTGGATTTGGTGCGCCCGCCGCAGGAGAAGAAGCTGCCGGTGGTGCTCAGTGTGGAGGAAGTACGCCAGATTCTGGCCCGAGTGCGGCGTTGGCGTTACCGGGTATGCCTGAGTACCATCTACGCCTGCGGGCTGCGCTTGCAGGAAGGTCTGCATTTGCAGATCGGTCACATAGACGGAGGACGTCGAGATTGTTGCACGTTTGCCATGGGAAAGGGGGCAAGGATCGCTACGTGCCGCTGCCTGAACCGGTGCTGAGAATGCTGCGTCAGTACTGGGCAACCCATCGCGATCCGAATCTGGATCTTTCCATCGTCGCGCCAGATAGCGCCAAAGGGCCGATGAATGCCAGTGGGGTGCAACGAGCATTTCAAGGCGCATTGCTGGACAGTGGCATCCAGAAACCAGCTACCGTGCATACCTTGCGCCATTCCTATGCCACCCATTTACTGGAAGCATGGGCTGAACCTGCGCCTGATCCAGTCATACCTGGGGCATGCCTCGCCCAGCACGACCGCGCATTTACACCCACCTGACCAAACCCAGCGTAAGACCTGTCGCTGCAGATTGTTAACCAGCGTGCGTGGCGGGATTGTGGGATTAGAACTGGCCGACATCTTTCGCCAGTACGGCCCTGCCTATCGCCAGAAGTATGCTCGGATCAGATCCTGCCGAGCCACCGGCAGGCGATGCGTGCGATTGAGCAGTGCCGCACCGAGGCCCTGGGCGGGCAGGTTTACACTTGCCCCGAATGCGGCGAGGTGCAGTACAGTTACCATTCCTGTCGCAATCGTCACTGTCCTAAATGCCAGAATGACAAGGCGCAGGAATGGCTGGAAGCGCAACGAGATTTGCTGCTTGCCGGTGCCTTATTTCATGCTGACTTTCACCTTGCCTGCCGCGCTGTGTGAAATCGTGCGCAGCAACCAGAATTTGTTGTACAACCTGCTCTTTCGGATTTCCGCGGCTGCCACACAGCATCTGGCAAAAGATCCCAGTTTCATTGGCGGACAGATTGGCCTGGTAGGTATCCTGCACACCTGGGGACGCAATCTGGCCTATCACCCGCACATCCACTACCTGGTTCCGGCAGGTGGCCTGGCACCCGATACACAGACCTGGCTGCCTGCTCGGCAGGATTTTCTGCTGCCAGTTAAGGCGCTCTCCAAGATCTTCCGGGGCAAGTTCCGGCAGGCTTTGCAAAAAACAGCCCTATTCACGCAAGTACCCGCCAAGGTCTGGCAGCAGGATTGGGTGGTGCACTGCAAGCCGGTGGGCAATGGACGCACAGCCTTGAAATACCTGGCCCCCTATGTCTTCCGCGTGGCCATCAGCAACCGCCGTCTGGTCAAGTTGGAAAACGACCAGGTGACCTTTCGCTACCGGGCGACGGACACGGGGCAACCCAAACTGTTGTACACTCTCCGCCGAAGCATTCATCCACCGTTTCTTGCAGCACGTGCTGCCCAAAGGCTTCGTCAAGGTGCGTTACTTTGGCTTCTTTGCACCCGGCTGCCGCAAGCGCCTGGCTGCATTGCGCCAACAGCTCCAGCAGGACCTACCCACTGATTGTGCGAACGAAGCAGAATCCACCCAAGAGCCAGCAGATTTACCGCCAGAACCAAAGCTGTGCTGCCCAAGCTGCGGTCAGCCGCTGCTGTTCCAGCGAACCATTCAACCCACTGGACGCTGTCCACCATGAGCTGCTCTGGCTTTCCCGCCCCTGACTTTTCTACTGGATGCTGGATCTCACGCTTGCACCCGTGTTTCCACTCGTCTCATGCCAGGAAATATTTACCCGTTTGCCGCTTTCACCGGATTTCTGGCTTGTGCAATCAGGCTTTTTTGTCGTACAATCAATACGATAGCTGCAGATTTGATGACGGTTTTGACCTGATTGTTTGCCTTAAATCCCAAATAGCCAGGTGTGTTGGCTAAAACGGCTTAGTTCAACTCGGTTTGATGTGGCGGCGCAAGGTACCGTTGTTTGGACTTTCACCCTTTCCGCCACATCAAACCTTAATCGTTATCCCGCGGAGAGTACATGCCGTAAACTGTTTTCGCCTGACGGCTTTTTTTCCAACGCAGATTCGAACGGCAGCATTTATCCGCCCATATCGACTGGAGGAAATATACCATCATGCCTGATTCCGATCTTGACTTGCGCACTGAACTTACAAACATGCGAAGAGCTTCCAGTCTATCGGCTCTCTGGGTCTTTGTCCTCTTGAGCATGCTGTTTCGGGATATCCATGAGCTTGCCAATCCGGAGTTTGTGGAGCAGATGCTGAACCAAACGGTGCCAGAAAGTCTCCTGTTAGTCGCGGGAATCATTCTCGCTATGCCCATCCTCATGGTGCCCTTGAACCATTTGCTTCTGCCTGTATGGAGCCGTAGGGCAAACCTACTGGTCGTTCTCATCATCGCGGTCGCTATCATCACGAATCCGCCAGGGGACTTGGATGACTACTGGTTCACGGCACTGGAGTTGGTGGGGCTCGTCGTAATCGCCTGGCTGGCGTGGAGATGGCGCCCGGAGGTCACTCTGCCGACCCCTGAATGACACAGGCCATCTAAATCGGTAAACCGCTCGCCCAGAGTCCATGCTTGTGATCCGTCAGTATGGCCCGAAAGAGCCGGATGCATCCATCGACTCGGTGACTCGGTCAAGCTGGCGCGGGATAACAACTCGCTGGAGCGGACGCCAAAACAGGACCAAGATTTTGATTGGAATCGATAGAGTTGATGCGGGAAAATGATTGATGAAGGCGTTTGGCGCTGCTCAGCTCGAGGCCGTTAGGCGGATTATTTGAAGGACTAGAATTCTGTGCTGATCGATAAATTCCTTCCAACATTCGAAATTCATTCCAGGCATAGAGTTACAGTTACCTCGACACCGGAATTGGTCTTCAAATCAATTCGAGCCGTCGATCTGACTGACTCGGATCTGACAAAAATTCTGTTCCTTGTCAGAGGTCTGCCGCGACCAGCGTTGCGCCTTGACGGTTTACTGGCCATGGGCTTTATTGAATTGGGCGAGATTACAGACCAAGAGTATCTACTTGGAATAGTTGGCCAATTCTGGAAACCCTCGGGGGCATTAATGCGGGTTCCGGCAGAAGAGTTTGAAGGATTTCGTCTTGATGGATACAGCAAAGCCGTGTGGAACTTTGCAACAAGCGCCGTAGACACCGATCGGTGTGAACTAGCGACAGAAACACGTGTAGCCACCTATGGCCGTTCCGCTTCGATGTTCTTTCGCATGTACTGGACCTTAGTTGGGCCTTTTAGCGGAGTAATCCGGCGAGAGGCACTCAGATCCATCAAAAACCGCGCCGAGGCCGAGTTTATTCATGAATCCGCCTAACGTCTCGCTGGAGCGGACCCACCGCGAGGTGCGAAAATCAATTGGGCTATCATTGCGGTGCCGCTCAGCTCGAGGCTGTTAGGCAGAAGCTCAAGCATAATATCCATGAAATCGGATAACAAGGATGCTTATGAATTTTCTTACAAAATACATAATCATATACTTTTTATTCCTTGTTTTTGGTTGGTTCATTCTTCGTGTACTGGTTCGGCGTGATTATAAGATGCGCGAAAGATTATCCATCCCTGTGTCAATCCTTCAAACCCTGCTCTTCTTCATCTATGGCGGATTTCCATATCTATACATCTCACATGATTGGCCAAAAATTTACGTAAGCTCCACACTTCATTTTATTGGAATGGTATTCATAATAGTTGGATTATCGTCTCTCGCCTACGGAATGTTAAAGCTTGGGTTGCTTCCTTCAATAGGAAGCACGAGTGATGAGTTGGAGCGAACAGGTATTTACGACATTTCGAGAAATCCCCAAGCATTGGCTTGTAGTTTTTATGTTGTTGGATTTTCAATGCTGTGGCCGTCATGGTATGCTATTTCTTGGGTGTTTCTATATGTGGTGCTTATTCACATAATGATAATTACTGAGGAAGAACATCTTTTGCATTTATACGGTGCAAGTTATGAAGAATATTGCTATGAAGTACCAAGATACATAGGCGTTCCATCAAAGTCCAAAGAATCTTCTCTCTAGCGCACCCGTAAAGCGCATGTCGTTAAGTTAAAAAAATGAAGCTAACCAACCAGCAAAAGATATTTCTGCTACTCTTGCCCATTTTGCTCATTCTGAGTACTGCTTTAGTGTTTATGTCATTGTCAAAGTGGTTAAAAGCAGAACTCGGATATGTATTGGGGTTCATTTTCTATTGGCTGGTGTGGTGTTTTTTCGTTCCGCTGCTCATGTTGAAAAGAGAAGGATTTATCTCCCTATTCAAAGAAAAAAATCCTTTGTTTAGAAAATCAAATTGGCTACCTGCTGGCCTGTTTGTTTTGATCGTGGTTATTACGGTAATAATGTATCCGCTCACAAGTTTAGTGGATGTACAAGCTAAGCTATTGATAATTGCGATTCCAGTGGCCATAATCAATGGGATAAGTGAAGAATTATTGTGGCGTGGTTTATATGTATGGGCGTTTCCAAATAACGCGATGCTGGGTGTCATCTTTCCCGCGATTGGATTTGCATTTTGGCATATATCCCCACAACTGGTATTTCCCGCGGAACATGGAATCTGGCCTTTTGTAATTTCAACATTTTTTCTTGGCATTAGCTATGGTTGGATATCCTATAAGACAAGGACAATCAAATGGAATGCTATCTCGCATAGTCTTGGTGGAATACTCGATTTAGGAGGCGCTATTGCTCCAAGCATTTTTGTATTATTATTTCAATAGAATCTGAAAGCCGTGAATTCTGCCTAACCCCGCGTCAAGCTGACCCGCCTTCGGCTTAGGGGATTCAGTGCGGTTCTTCCAAGTGGGTGCAATTTCGTTATTAAAATGGGCCCATTTTCGCTTGAAAAAAACACAAGAAGGCATCTCACCTATCCCTCCGCTGCCGCTGAGCTATTCCGTTGGCCATCATTACTCTTCTCCCACCGGATACAATTTCTTGAGTTTATCCCTGGCATTCGGGATGGTGAAACGCCAATCGATAGTTGCCCGGACGGCGTTCCGTTCAACTTCCCAAGCACCAACTTCACTGGCGACGATTGCCTGGCTGGCCAACCTGCGATCCAAACATTGTTCAGTCAGAACAGAGATTTCAACTTCAGCCATGTTCAACCAGCTGCTATGTTCCGGCGTATAGTGAAACTCCAGTTTCTTGGTGAGGTAACGAGCTTGCTGAGGTGAAAAGGCCTCGTAAAAAGCAGCGGGGGAATGGGTGTTGAGGTTATCCAACACCACTCGGATCATTTCAGCCGCTGGAATTGAATATCTACCAGATCCTTCATACAACAAGCGAAATCCTGTTTGGTGCGTTGATCAGTGACTTTGATGTGCCGCCAACCTACCAGGCGCTGCAGAAACATGAACAGGTTGCAAGTACCTTCCCGGCGATACTCGTAGTCATAACGCCCTGGTTTTCCATTTCGCATTGGCAAAGGCAACTTGGTTTCGCTCACCATCTGATAGGGCACCTCGTCAAAACAAATCACTGGAAAGGCAAATTGATAAGGCTCAGCGTACAAATCCAGGATATCTTCCATGCGCCAGACGAATCGAGCGCCAATGACAGTTGGGATACACTATTTCTGGCGTTGCCAGGGTTTGAGATCGTTTTTTTAGCACCAAGCGCACCGCCTCATACGAAAGGCTATCCAGCCGCGTGAGTGCAACCAAACGATCGGCGAGCAATTGCAGCGTCCAACGCACGCGCCCATTTGGGGGATGGCTTTGGGCTAAAGTGGTTAGGATCGTCTCAATCTTGTCGTCGATTTTAGGCAGCCGTCCTGCCCGTGGCAACTCGTTTAGCGCAAAATCCAGACCGCCTTCAACATATCTTTGTCGCGTGCGCAGAACCGTCAACCAACTTGTATTTAAAAGTTCAGCAACTTCAAAATCGGGTTTCCCAGAGTCAACCAATAGCAGAATGTTTGCTCGCTTGATTTTTCTAGCACCAGGCCAACCCTTTTGGGTTAGTGAAACTAACTCTGCCTTTTCGTCTTTGCTCAAGTCTACAATGTATTTCTTCGCCATTGCCAACTCCTTTCTGGCTTTTGGCGAATTTTACTATCAAAACTTGTTTGATGAAGTACTAGGGGAAAACTGTGGATAAACCGTATTCAACTGTGGATAAACCGTATTCAACTGTGGATAACTAGCCCATATTTAAGATAAAAAGTACACTGATCAGGAACAGCAGAGACGACAATGCACCTCCGCCCCACAATAAAAAGGCCAGGGGTTGCGCTTCTTCGTTGCGATAAAAATAGAATCCCAATAATGTATCTGACAGGAAAACCAATGTATTAATGACCGGCAGCAGCAGCAGCCGCACGGATGGGATCGGATCACGGGGATTTCCAGAAGGATCGAAGCCAAGGGTAATTTGGGACCGGCCAGGTACCGCCAGGCTGACCCAAATCAGCAGCAGTAAGCTGAAGCCCAACCCGGTCAGCAGCAGGAGCCTGGCAGCCCGAGAGGACCAAACCCTGGCAAGCAGAAAGGTTGGAAAAACAGATCTGGCCGGCAGCGAAGTAAGCGAACCAAGTTCCGTCAGCCGCTGGTAGCCGGATATAAATTCCTGGGGGTCCTTGGGAGAGATGGCGAAGATTTTGTTCGCAGTTCCAATCAGCACCAGCGACGACCGGTTGGAAGCCATAAATTCAACTTCTCCCAATCCCGGTACAAATCGTTTGCCTACCACAGCACCCGGCCAATGCAGCCATGGCAGTACCAGCGGTTGTTCCAGTTCGCTGGCTCGATGAACCCATTGGACAACGTTGATGGGGATATCTTCGGCTCGGAGACCCCAATGCAGCCGGATACCAGCCCGCTGCAGTACGTAATACGAACGATAAAGGGCATAACCGTAATACCCAAATGCTGGAATCAGGGCGGCTGAGATCAATCCGGGGAGCAGATAAAGCAGGAATACCGGCCCAATGCTGGCCTGGGCAGCCTGTCTAAGGCCAATGCCCGCCCCGACGATCAGAACCAGGATGATGATTATATGAAATACTAACCCCGTCCGGCGATGCGCTCGAAAAACAATCTCTTCACTCACGATTGACATTTATACCATAACCGCAGGGCAGTGGCAGAGTGAGAGGCTGATCTGTCTTGGAATCATGATGGTGCTGATTTTCCAGCGGCGCTGGAAAATCAGCACCACGCCTCTTTAGTGCCCTATCTGAAATCGTCCAGATAAGATTATTGGATCTCGAACACGATCTGCACCTCAACGGTGATGTTCAGCTGTCCCGGCGAAACAGGAACAGAAGCTGACTCCATGGCTGCGGCGCGGGCATCGAAGACAGGCATTGGGCTGCTGCCGTAAATATTGATCGACTGCACTGGTCCCAGGGTTACTTTGGCTGCAGTCGCCAGTTCGTTAGCGATTTCCGTAGCGTTAGTTACTGCCGCTTTACGCGCATCGGATAGAGCATTGGTTTTATCAGCCACGTCGAATTGAATTCCAGAGATCGAGTTGGCTCCGGCCTTGACCGCTGTGTCCAGCAGATCACCAACCTTGGTGAGATCACGAACAGTGACATAAACCGAATTATCTACAATGTAGGTGATCCCCTGAACCTGCCCTTGCTCATCGTATTGCTGCTGCGGATAGATGCTGAAGTTGGTGGTGCGGATGTCTTTGGCTGGAATACCGAATTCCCTGAGTGCGCTGGTTACGGCCTGGGCCTGGGAATTATTGGCTGAGACCGCTTCGGCTGCATTTTTATCTTCGGTATGAACACCAATGGTCACATAGGCGATATCCGGGGTGAGCAGAGCCTGACCGCTGCCTGTTACGGTAAGCGTGCGGGGATTCTGGGTCTCCGGTTCGGCCTGCTGGGCTGAGGCGAACGGTGCGGCTGCACAAGCACTCAACAGGCTGGCTACCAGTAATAAGCCGACGAAGAACGACATTTTGTTACGCATGATATTACTCCTTATGATCCTTTAGTTATTTGTCTTGGCTGCCCAAGCTGGCGGAGAGAGGTTTGCTAATCTCTATCTTGGCCCGAGCAGCAATATTATTTAGTGACAGACCAGACTTTTTCTGTCACGTTCGTAAAGTAGACGTTGGAATTGCATATAAAAGTTCCGAAAGAATCCCGTTTAGAGCGATACTTATAGCAATTATATACATTTCTTATGCTATGAAGTCGTGATGCTAACAGGCTCAATGTTATAATCTCCTCATCAGGGTTTAGGATCTTTCCAAAAAGTGATTGTAAATGCTTGAATTTGGCCCATGAATTGCACTCACAGCAACCATCAACACGAACCCTATGGGAGTGAGTTCGAGTTACCCTGAACTCACATGAGATAGAAAGAACAATTTGGATTTTTCAGGGAGATTTTGGAAGGCAGGTTGCCCAAAACAACGGTTCCCAGAAAAATTATCAAGGAAAACATATTATGATGAGATTTGATCGGTTTACCGAGCGAGCCCAAGAGGCCGCTCAAAGAGCTGCCGAGATCATCCAGCGGTACGGACACAATCAGATCGACACCGAGCACATTCTGCTGGCGCTGATTGAGCAGCCTCAAGGGGTAATCCCCCAAATATTAGAGACTTTAAAAGTAGATTCGGCGGCGTTAACAGAACGGCTTGATTATATTCTCCGCACCAGCCCAAAGGCCAATATTTTTGGTGGCGGCGCGGGCCAGATTTTCATCACACCTCGTGTCAAACGCATCATTGACCTGGCGAACGAAGAAGCCAATAAGTTGAAAGATGAATATATTTCCACTGAGCATATCTTCCTGGCGATTCTAAGCGAGCGGAGTACGCCAGCAGCCCGCCTTTTGGAAGGCGCGGGGGTCACTCGGGAACGGGTGTATGAAGCCATCCAGCAAATTCGCGGCGGCCAGAGAGTGACCGATCCGCAGGCAGAGACCCGTTATCGCACCCTGGAACGTTACTCCCGTGACCTTACTCAGCTTGCCCGCGAGGGAAAACTGGATCCCGTGATTGGCCGAGATATGGAAATCCTGCGAGTTATCCAGATTCTTTCACGCCGGACCAAGAATAATCCGGTGCTGATTGGCGAGGCGGGGGTCGGCAAAACAGCCATTGTTGAAGGGCTGGCTCAAAAAATCGCGACCAATGATGTCCCCGAAATTCTCTCCGGGAAGCGGGTGCTTTCGCTTGATCTGGGCGGCATGATTGCCGGCTCTCGCTTCAGAGGCGAGTTTGAAGAGCGCTTGAAGGCCTCTTTGGAAGAAGTGCAGCGATCGGAAGGCGAGATTATCCTGTTCATCGACGAACTGCACACCGTCGTCGGAGCTGGCGCAGCACAAGGAGCCATGGATGCCTCCAATATGCTCAAACCGGCTCTTTCACGAGGTGAACTCCAGTGCGTTGGCGCTTCCACCCTGGATGAATATCACAAGCACATTGAAAAAGATGCAGCTTTAGAGCGCCGATTTGCACCAGTATATGTTGAAGAACCGAGTGTCGATGATACGATCCAAATGCTGCATGGGCTGCGCGATCGGTATGAAGCCCACCACAAAGTTCGTTTCTCCGATGAATCCCTGGCGAGTGCAGCCCGGCTCTCGGCTCGCTATGTCAGCGATCGCCGCTTGCCCGATAAAGCGATTGATCTAATGGATGAAGCTGCCGCCAAACTACGGGTCGCCCTGTATTCTTTGCCGCCTGAGTTAAAAGCTATGAAGAGTGAGATCGAACGATTGGCGGCTGAAGAAGAACAGGCAGGTGTGGAACGCGACTACGAACGGGCCGCCCAAAAGAAAGCCGAGCGTTTGCGCAAAGAAGATGATTTCAAGGAACTACGTGATCAATGGGAATCTGAGCATCAGCTTGATGAAGTTGTGGATGTCCAAGATATCGCCGAAGTTGTGGCTCAATGGACGGGCATCCCGATCAACCAAATGATGGAGACGGAAGCTGAGAAGCTGCTTCAAATGGAAGACCGCCTGCACGAACACATCATTGGCCAGGATGAAGCCATCCGGGCGATCTCAGATGCTATCCGGCGTGCTCGATCCGGCTTGAAAGACCCACGCCGGCCCATCGGGTCCTTCATCTTCATCGGTCCTTCGGGCGTTGGGAAGACCGAAGTGGCCAAAGCTCTGGCCGAGTTTATGTTTGATGATGCCGATGCCCTGGTGCGAATTGATATGAGTGAATATCGAGAGCAGCATACAGTTTCGCGTTTGTTCGGGGCCCCTCCCGGTTATGTAGGTTATGAAGAAGGCGGCCAGCTGACTGAAGCGGTCCGCCGCCGTCCTTACCGGGTTATCTTGTTCGATGAAATCGAAAAGGCTCATCCCGAAGTCTGGAACGCTTTGTTACAAATCCTCGATGATGGGCGCTTGACCGATGGACAAGGCCGGGTTGTCGATTTTAGAAATAGTGTGCTGATCATGACCAGCAACCTGGGCACTGAATTTGTCCGCAAATCTGGCAGTTTGGGCTTCTTACAGCGCTCAGGCGACGCCGAGGAGCGGCAGCAGGACGAAAAGATCGAAAAAGCCCTCAAGTCCACTTTCAGACCGGAGTTCCTCAACAGGATCGATGAGATTATCACTTTCTCTCCGCTTTCCTTGGAACAAATGACGGACATCGTTGATTTGCAGATGAAAGATGTTCAAGAACGGCTGTCGGAGCAGGGCCTGATTGTTCAGTTAACGCCAGAAGCCCGGGACTGGCTTGCCAATGAGGGCTTCGATCCGGACTTTGGAGCCCGTCCGTTGCGGCGTGCGCTTCAAAAGTACGTTGAAAGCCCTTTATCCATCAGCTTGCTGGGTGGGGAGTTCTCCGCAGGTGACACTATTCTGGCTGATGTGGATGAAGATAACCATAAATTGAAATTTCAGCCGGTTCAACCAGTCAAAACCGAAAAGTCTCTTGAGCTAGATTCAATCGAATCATAAACCGGAAACTGATCGAAAACGCGTCCTCACCTGCGCAAAGGTCATTGTGGCTGATCCGATCCGGCTCAGCATGGCCTGATACTTTGGTAGCAATGGGGCTGTCCTAAAATGAGTTTTAGGGCAGCCCCGTCTGTTTCTCCAAATTCTCCCCAAGATGGTCGCAGATGTGAGCAACTAGGGTTTGCTACTTTAGAACTGCCCCTCATGGTCTCGTATATACGCTTATTGTATCTGCTATGAATTGTCAAGATGGGGGCCTTAAATTGCTAAATCGTGCATACCGAAATCTGTCATCACCCGGCTTTAATGGATTGCAAGGGATAAATGTCAGTACCGTGATGATATTTGTCAACACAATGAGGAAGTTTGCCACTAGAACCGAAACCTTAATCTGAGGTAAATTGTAAGATAGGGAATAGGTTATGTCTGGCAGTGTATTGAATGAATTATTGATATTTCAGGATTTTACGCCGCAGGTATGTGATCAGCTGCGGCCTTTGTTCATCGCGTCAGAAGAAGCCAATGGCAGTATAATTTTTGAACAAGGCAGCCCGGCTGAGTATTTATACTTATTGGTGGAAGGCGAGGTGCATGTGCGCTTCAAGCCGGATGATGCTCCCTTGATAACAGTTGCGAAAGTTCAGCCAGAGGGGGTAGTGGGTTGGTCAGCAGCTTTGGGCAGCCCCTTATACACATCTTCTGCGGTCTGTATGACTGATTGTAAAATGCTGAAAGTACGCGGTGAGGATTTACGGTTATTTTATGAACAAAACCCGGAGGTTGGAGCCCAGATACTGGAACGCCTGGCGGCTGTGATCGCCCAGCGATTGCGGAGCACCCATAATCATGTGGTTGCACTTCTGCGGCAAGGTTTAGGCGCCAGGGTATCTCATAACAACATCCATGCGGTAAAGGCCAGAGGAGGTTAAAGGATGGACGAAACTCGGACTGAAACTAGCTATTCGGGCTATGAACAAATGGCTGCGTTGATCGAGAAGATCAGTGCATATATTGAACAAATCCACGGGGGTTCCGTAGAACTGATCGACTTTGATGGCAAGGTGTTGAAGGTCAGGTTGGGTGGAGCCTGCCTGGGCTGCCCGCTTTCTCAAGCAACCCTGCACGGCTGGGTTGAAGGAACTGTGCGCCAATTTTTTCCCGACATTGCGCGGGTTGAATCTGTTGCTTAATGTAATCTCTATCTTTCCTGGACAATAGGACATCTCGAAATTTGAGGTGTCCTATTTTGATTCCAGTTTTGGATGATCCCAGCAGTGCCTTTCTCCAACATTAACGGAAAGGGCTGCCAACAAGGATCCCTGCGGGCAGCCCCAGACACGGTTCTCAGATAAATCAGCTACTCGGTTGCCGGAGCGCTGGCTTCGGCGGCGATTGGATTACGGGCCAGGAAGTCTTCCACCCACAGCAGGTTGGCACCCGATCGCTTGACGATGCTCAATAATTGTTCCATGGTAGTCACTTCTTCCAACTGCTCGGTGACAAACCAGCGCAGGAAATCTTGAGCAATATGGTCTTTTTGTTCGACTGCCATATCCATCAGGGCATTGATTTGAGCGGTCACTTCCAGTTCCCAATTCAGGGCAGCCTGGACGGCTTCCTCAGCGGATGTAAAATCGGCTTTGCTGCTCGGAATCGCTGGGACATGCAGATGACCACCCGCATCGACGATATAATGGGCAAATTTCATGGCATGCATCTTTTCTTCTTCGGCCTGCCGATAGAAAAAGGCTGCCAGCTCAGGCAGGTGATCTGAGTCGAAATACGCCGCGATATTGACATACTGCATGCTGGCCCCAAATTCACGTCCAACCTGAGCATTGATTGCTTCCGAAAGCTCTTTTTTAATTAACATAACGGTGTCTCCTTGATTTTTCTTGAACCTATTCTTTGGACATGCTGGGTGTACAATAATTTCCCCACAAAATTATATCATTACAAACCCATCGCACAGCCATCGGCACGCGGATCGCTGCCGCCGCACAGGACGCCAGTCTCTTGATCGCGCAGGATAATTTGCCCGCGTCCAAAAACTGCCCGGTTCAGCCCGCTAACGGGAACAACCGGATGGCCCAGACTCGCTAGCTGGGCCATGACTTTCACCGGAATGCCTTCTTCCAGCGCGACCGCTCCGCCAGTTAATCCGTCCTGGATGCAAAAGCGCGGCCGGTCCAATGCAGCCTGAGGATCTAAGTGATCATCAATCAGGCCAATAGCTACCTGCATGTGACCCTGGGGCTGCATAAAACCACCCATCACTCCAAAACAGGCAAGCAGTTCGCCCTGTTCCTGTAGGTCTGCAGCCCCCCGTGTAACTAGAGCAGGGATGATGGTATGATAGGGGCGCTTCCTGGGCGCCAGTGCATTCGGATGGTCTGGATCCAGCGAAAAGCTGTGCCCCCTGTTTTGCAGGCTGAATCCCCAACCTGCAGGAACGATCCCGGTACCAAACCCCATATAGTTGCTGTTAATGAATGAGCAGGCATTGCCGTCGCTGTCGATCACCGACAGATAGACCGTGTCGGATGATGCCAGCGGGTTGCCGTGCTGCTGGTTCAGCGTAGCCCGCTGAGGGTCAATTAGCTGTCGGCGCCGGGCAGCGTATTGTTTCGAAAGCAGCTCCTCCAGTGGGATCTGCGTAAAGGCAGGATCGGCTACAAACCAGCGTGTATCGCTGAATGCCAATCTCAAGACCTCGATCTCCAAGTGTAGCCTTTCTACGGATAGAGGCTCTAGGTGGGCCAGATCAAAGCCTTCCAGCAGGTTTAATGCCAGTAATGCCGTTAATCCCTGCCCATTGGGCGGGCATTCCCAGATCTGCAGCCCACGATAGCCAGTACTGATCGGCACTTCCCAGGTACTGGTATGGTTAGCCAGGTCTGCTTCTTCCAGGCAGCCACCTGCCTGCTGGACGGTGTTTGCAATCGCGGCAGCTATTTCTCCCTGGTAAAAGGCTGTTTTTCCGCCTTCTGCAACCCTGCGCAAGGTGCGAGCCAACCCAGGGTTGCGGAATATCTCACCCGGGTTAGGACCTCGTCCATCTATTGTCAATTCCTGCCCGCCGCGGGCAGTGAGTAACTGTAACTCGGCCCCCATCTGCCAGAAGCGAGCTGTCAGAGGTGAAACCGGGAAACCCGATTCAGCCAGCCGGATCGCGGGGGCCAGGATTCTACTCAACGCTAGTCGACCAAATCGTTCGGTCAAGTCACACCAACCGGCGCAGGCGCCAGGCACAGTGATCGTATAGGGGTGATAGGTAGGCAGTTCTTTCTCTAGCCCCTCTTGCTCAAGCCTTTTCAGAGTGAGTGATGCTGGAGCGCGCCCGGAACCGTTCAGGGCGTGGATCTTACGCTTGGCAGACTCGTAATACAGCCCAAAACAATCCCCGCCCAGGCCAGTCGAGCCTGGTTCTGTAACATTCAAAGCGGCCGCAGTGGCAATGGCTGCGTCTGCGGCGTTGCCTCCCCCAGCAAGGATTTCAAGCCCAGCAGCGACCGCCAGCGGCTGGGAAGTTGCCACCATGCCTCGGGTGCTGTAGACTGGAGATCGGCGAGAGTTAAATTCAATTTGATCAGACATCTGGCCTTATGTGTTTGAGCTCGAAGTTTGGCGAGCGAGACAGCCTGCTGCAGTGAGCCCAATAATCCGCATTGAGTTGATATTTCAGTCGACGCGAATTATCCTGCCCGGGGTGACTTCGCCAATTTCCCATAACATTTGACCGGCCTGAGCAGCCTGCTCGAACAGATCTGCAAGCCTGGTTTCTGGGACTGCCAGCAAGAGCCCCCCGCTGGTCTGGGCATCAAACATCAGCATTTGGGATGGCTCATCGATTGCGGGCCCAAACTCGACGTGTTTGCCATAATATAGCCGGTTATCAGAAGAACCTCCCGGGAAAATCCATTCCTGGGCGGAACGCTGGGCCCCGCGCGTAAAAGGAATTTGGTCAAACTTGAAATGCAGGCCGAGCCCGGATGCGTCAGCCATCTCCCAGGCGTGCCCAAGCAATCCAAAACCGGTTATGTCGGTTGCACTTCGCACACCCGCGTTCAGCGCCAGCTCAGCGGCTTTTTTGTTTAAAATCTTCATCCAGCCTACGGCTTCAGAGACGTCAGTTGGGTCAGCTTCACCGCGCTTGAGGGCTGTTGTGATGGTGCCAAAACCGATGGGTTTGCTGATCACCAATCGGTCGCCAATTCGTAAGCCGCCTTTGGTCATCATGCGCTGAGGGTGGGCGAAACCCAGGGCGATCAAGCCATATTTGGGCTCTTCATCCTGGATGGTGTGCCCGCCTGCCAAGACTACCCCGGCTTCACGGGCTTTTTCGGCCCCGCCGAGCAGGATCTGGCTGGTAATTTCAGCCGGCAGGTCGGGTGGGAATGCAGCAATGTTCAGTGCCAGGAAAGGACTCCCGCCCATTGCATAGACATCGGACAAGGCATTGGCTGCCGCGATTGCGCCATAGTCATAAGGGTTATCCACAACCGGTGTAAAGAAGTCGGTGGTAGCGATCAGAGCACGATCCTCGTCCAGGCGCCAGACAGCCGCGTCGTCCGGATCGCCTAACCCAACCAGTAGATCTGGGTAGTCGTCCGCTTGAAACAGGCCTTGTAGGGGACGCAGCACCTGCGCCAGCGCTTCCGCGTTTAATTTAGACGCTCAGCCAGCACAGCTCGACAGGCTTGTAAGCCGGATCTGGCGCCCGGACGGTGGATTTGCGGGTTTACTCATGCTAAAAATAATCGAGCCGAACTATGGCACAGTTGTCGGTTCCGGGGTGGGGACAGCCGTCGGCTGGGGCGGCAATACACTCGTCGGCGCAGCCGGTCCGATATCCGGCAGCGGCAGCAAGTAAGGTGCATTATTTGGAACCAGCATGACCTGTACGCCTGGGGCTAGCTTCGTAATGTACTGGTAAGTCAGGAGTTCAGGTTTTTCAGCCAGCGCAGCCGCAATTTGGTTGAGGGCATTGGCTTCAGCTTCGGCCTCGATCACCCGGGCCTGTGCCCTACCTTGGGCTTCGATCACGGCAGCATCGGCCCGACCCTGGGCTACCTGGCGGGCTTGTTCGGCTTCCTGCCGGCGTTGTTCGACCACCAACCCCGCCTGCTGGGCCTGCTGCTCGGCGATTTGCTTTTGTTCAACCGAAGCAGCGTACTCTGGCGAGAAGGTGATGTTGCGCAAGATGAAATCGATCAGCACGATGCCATTCTGAACCAGTCTGGCCTCCAGGTCGGCTCGAATTTGCTCTGCCATCGCCACTCGTTGGGAGCTATAAACCTGTTCAACGCCATACTGCGACACAGCATCCCGCATGATCCCGCGGGCAAGCGGGCGAACCAGCTCAATCGTGTAGCGTTTTTGCCAATCGATATGGAGCTGGATAACTTGATTCGGATCGACAGCATAAATGACTGAAGCATCCATCAAGATCTCCTGCCCATCCGACGTGCGGGCAGTCACCGAGTCATCTCCCGCAACCTGACCCTCCAGGGGGGCGATCGACATGGTGTAGGTCTGGCGAGAAATCTGGTAGCGCTCCACCCGCTCCAAGAAGGGGATCACCCAGCGCAATCCGGGCAGGAGCGGTTCTGTCCGGTAGCCATTGGGCGACACGGCAGAAATAACGACCCCACGCTCTTCTGGTTCAATGAAAACCAGCCCGGCGCTGACCGAAGTCAGGACCAGGGCAAGCACCCCGACTACCGCAATTGCCGTGGATATTCCGCGCACTTTTTGGGCGCGCGAGGCCCGCATGACGGCCAGAAAGACCAGGCCGACGAAGATGATCCAGACCATGACGACGAAACCTTGTAGCGCATTTGCAAAGTTCATAGATTTATATTAGTTCCTCCAATTGACCTATAAAACGATTTTTAATCCCGGCTGGATTTCCTTCATTGATCATAAGCATGGCGATTAAAGATTGGGGCAAAGCCGCAGCTTCCTGTGTGCCCAACCCTTTTGGAATTCCTGTCCGGGCCAAATGTTCATGTAATCCCAGGCTAGATTATACACGGAATTTTCTGGGGGCTCGCTCCGTGGATGGACTCTCTCCGGGATTAGCCATGATATCGGGGATAGCTTCGTAAAAATCGCTCTTTATGATCGCTGGTTATGATCACATCTAGCGATAATGTCCGAACTTTTGAGAGACCACGAACAGTTTATGTGTTGTCGGGTTGAAATATTCATGATAGGATGCAATCATGCTAAGCTACCTGGGAAAGGTCACCGAAATTCGGCTGGATGGATCCGAAAAGGCTGTCTGGGTTGATTGCCCACCGGCTGCGATTCCCCAGCCAGGCCAGTATCTCAGCGCCTGGTCACCTCTGGATCAAGAAGCCGCCATCAGCTCAGCTATATTTGCAGGCGAAATTGGAGCGCACGGATTTTTAGCCGTGCCTCCTATCCCGCGGAGCTGGGAGCCTGGCACCAAGTTGACCTTGCGCGGCCCGCTCGGACGCGGCTTTGAACTGCCTGCCACTACTAAACGCCTGGCTCTGGTAGCTCTAAGTAATCGCTTGAGCCGGTTGCTGCCCCTCGGGCTGCTGGCGATCCAATCTGGGGTGGCGGTTGCCTTTTTTACGGACTGTCCTTTGCCTAACCTGCCCGTTGCCATGGAAGGAAGCCCCTTAAGCGCCCTAGAAGTAGCTTATGGCTGGGCTGATACCATGGCGATCGATCTGGCGATAGAGCAGTTGGAATATTTGCGCCGGATGCTCCGGCTGTCTCCGGGAGAACGTCTGCCATGTCCAGCCCAGGTGCTGATCGTATCCCCAATGCCCTGTGGAGGCCTCGCTGAATGCGGGGTTTGCGGTGTTCCCGCTCGTCGTTCTTGGAAACTGAGCTGTCAGGATGGGCCGGTTTTCGATCTTGAAAAATTGGAGTGGTGAAACGGATCATGAATGTCCTGGCATTTTTTGCCCATCCCGATGATGAAACCATGCTGGCAGGTGGGATCCTGGCGCTGCTGGCTCGCCAGGGTGTGCAGGTGCACTATCTGTCTGCGACCCGCGGCGAAGGGGGAGAAGTTGGAGAGCCCGCATTATGCTCGATTGAAGAACTGGGGCAGGTGCGCGAAGATGAAATGGCTTGCGCTGTGGCTGCCCTGGGCGGCAGCACCCTGGATTTTTTGGGTTACACAGATCCACGGGTAGGACCCGAAGATGAGCTGTACGCCTATAGTGACGACCTGGCTTGGGTTGCCCGGCAGGTTGCTACCAAAATGCGCCAGGTTAACGCCCAGGCTGTGTTTACGCATGGCGTCAATGGCGAATATGGACATCCGGCGCATGTGTTGACCCACCAGGCTGCGCGCCTGGCGGTTGAATCGTTCGACGGGAAAAACATACTGTTTTATGGCGTTTCGGCAGCTTTCCCAAAGCATCCCAGGCCCAGGTTGACCAATCAGGATAATCCAGCCCATCTGGTGGTTGAGATAGGCCCGGCTCGCGAACAAAAAATACTGGCTGCGCTGTGCCATCGCACCCAGCATGCCCTGTTTGTTCGCCGTTCCTCACGCGAAGCTGGGCGTTCCTTGGGCGTACCGGATATCATTATTCCTTTGGAAGGCCTGCATCGAATACATCCGCCTGTTACAACCGGCCTGGAGGACGAGATTGCTTGCCTGCTTCAGCCCTGGATGCATTTGCCCGCCCAGTCCTGATCGGCAGTCATGAACCTGCAGGCGGCCCCCTTGTCGCATTCGGAGTTTCATAGAATGTCCAAATACGACCTTTTCATCCAACCTCCTTACATGAATGCAGCCGGCAGCCTTGGGTTTGCGCCTAATTCCTACGGCCCGGTCGATCTGGGCCGGCTGGGCGTATTTGTCACCAATCCGGTTAGTTTAAGGGTGCGAACTGTAGCTCGCGGCCAGCGTTTCGCCGCTTTCCAGGGAGGTATCTTATTACATACGGGTTATCCCAATCCTGGCTTGAACAGGGTGATTCGCCTGTATGCGCCTCGCTGGGCGCGATCTGACCTGCCGATCATCGTGCACTTACTGGTGCAGAACGTGAGTGAAGTGTCTGAAATGGTGGAGCGCCTGGAAGCTCTGGAAGGAGTGATGGGGGTGGAGTTAGGCTTGCCGCCCGAAATGGATGAAAACGGGTTGAAGATCATGCTGGAAATGGCGCGTGGCGAACTGCCTGTGATCGTCCGCCTGCCATTTGAATCAGCCTTGAACCTGGTCTCAGCCGCCATCAAGGCTGGCGCAGCGGCAGTTAGCTTGAGCCCGCCGCGCGGATTACTCGCCAGCGAAGCAGCTGGTATCCTTCGTGGCAGGTTATATGGACCGGGCTTGCTACCGCAAGCGCTTGGCCTTGTGCAAGCTTTAGCTGAACTCGATATACCTGTGATTGGAGCTGGGGGAATTTACAGTGAAAGGGATGCAGACGCCATGTTCAGGCTGGGCGCTCTGGCAGTTCAGTTGGATGCCTGTCTGTGGCGCGCAGGTCTGGTAGAAACTTAACGCTCCAACCAGATCGTTACCGGCCCATCATTAGCGATTTCAACCAGCATATGAGCGCCGAATTCGCCCGTTTGGGTGGGCACACCCCGATCAGTCAGCAGCCGGGCAAAGTCATCGACCAGCGGGCGGGCTACCTCCGGCAGGGCGGCTTCTGTGAAAGATGGCCGCCGTCCTTTACGAGTGTCCGCGTACAGAGTGAACTGCGAAACAACGATCGCCTGGCCTTCGATGTCTAACAAAGAACGATTAATTTTTCCTTCTTCGTCTTCAAAGATGCGCAGGTTGGCTATTTTTTCGGCCAGGTAACGGGCCTGTTCGTCGCTATCTTGGGGCGAAATGCCTACCAGGAGCACAACTCCCGGCCCAATTTCGGCGATTATCTGATCTGCAACGATCACGCGTCCATGACGGACACGCTGGACAAGTACTCGCATTTACCTGCTCTCGTTAGCGGGTCTAAAAAGCATATTGAAATTTCCAGATGCATACCAAGGTTTGGTTCGGCTGGGTTTCAGCCAGGCAAGCCGACAGCTTCGCGCACTTCCGACATCGTTTGCGAGGCGATTGACTTCGCTCGTTCTTTGCCATCCTGCAGGATATCCCAGACACTTCCTGGGTTTTGATCCAGCTCGGTGCGTCGTTGGCGAAATTCGGCCAGGTGCTCGTTCAAGTTAGCTGCCAGGATTTTTTTGCAATCCACACAGCCGATGCCGGCGCGCCGGCATTCAACCCCGATGGTCTCTACCTGTTCATCGGTTGAGAAAGTTTTGTGGAGCGTGAAAACGTTGCAAACATCCGGATTTCCTGGGTCTTTGCGGCGCATGCGCTGCGGGTCGGTCACCATTTGCATAACCAGCTTGCTGGTTTCATTCGGAGTGGCAGCCAGTTCGATATGGTTATTGAGGCTCTTGCTCATCTTGGCATGCCCATCGATTCCAAGCACTTTTGGAAATTCGGTGGCTTTCATTTGCGGCTCGACCAGTACATTGGTGTTGTAGCGATAGTTGAAAGACCTCACCACTTCGCGGGTGAACTCAATGTGTGGGGCCTGGTCAATTCCAACAGGTACTGTGTCGGCCTTATACAAAGCGATATCTGCGGACATTAATACGGGATAACCCACCAGCCCATAATTAATGTTATGGGGGTGTTGGCGAACTTTTTCCTTGAAAGTGGGCAGGTCGGTCAGCTTACCCAGGGGAGTAACCATCGATAAGATCATATGCAGCTCGGTTACTTCAGGCACCTGCGATTGAATAAAAATAATAGAGGCATCAGGATCAATCCCGGCTGCCAGCCAATCTAAAGCCATCTCGTAGGAATTTTGCCGCAAATCTTCTGTTGTTTCAATGGTGGTCAGAGCATGCAGGTCTACAATACAATAGATGGTGTGGTAATCATTCTGCAGGGCCACATAGTTCTTCATCGCCCCCAGGTAATTGCCCAGGTGCTGGCGCCCGGTTGGGCGGGCCCCAGAAAATACCCGTCCTTTTTTGACATTTGATGTCATAAACCCTCCCGAAGAAGTTTTTTAATCAGTAATACCACCTCGCCTTTTTCAACGTGGCGATGAGTTTCAAGTTTAGAATAAATCAGCCTGTCGTTTACTGTGATCTCAAACCGGCCTCCATCGGAAGGTACCAGCGCAATCGTTTCAATTTCTGGTTCAAAATTTTTTAATAATTCGGCCATCAAACTGACGGCGCGGTCGGTGTAGTGTCAAACTGCGCAATAAACGATGGATATGTTGATCAACATTGGCGCGCTCTCACTTTCAATGCAGGCTTACGTGGATAGTTGTTACTTGCGGTGATGGTCTGGCTGATTGGCGGCTAGTATAACATAATTGTATCAGGCGGGCTCTTATGGTAATACCGGGAAGCACGGGTGTACTATCCTGATGTAGATGTAGTTCGGTTTGTACGGCTAACGCCGCACAGGCCGAACTATATAAAACCACATACTTTTAGCGCGCAACAGACTTTCCCAGAGAATCCCAAAGACCTGATTTTCCTGGCTCAGTGGGAATCGCCGTAGGGAGGCCCAGATTTGGGGTGTGTGGGCGGCTCGAGCCGCCCACACACCCCAAATCTGGAATTCCTTACTGCAAATCCCAAACAACCATTTTCCTAAAGATCCTATTGCGGGCATAGTATGCTAAAATTAAGGGATTGAGTTGTTCATCAAGTGCAGCATTTAAGTTTGTACGCGTTGTTATCGTTCAGGGTTCAGAAATCGCCCAAACAATGCAACCCACAGTCAAATCTCAACAAGTTGAACGCTCCCAATTCGTACTTGTTTTAGAAAGCCGAGAAAATCGATATGAATACAAGTCTGGATATCCGTCCCTCGCCGATTGCCGGTCAGTGGTACCCAGCAGACCCGCGCCGGCTGGCTCAATCCGTGGACGAATATTTGCGTGCCGGTGAGACCCAAGAGATAAAAGGCCAGATTGTAGCGATTATGGTTCCCCATGCTGGTCACCGGTACTCGGGGGCGGTTGCAGGGTATGCATTTGCCACCCTGCGGGGGCTTGAACCAGAAGTGGTTGCGGTTGTGTCACCCATGCATCACGCTTATTTAGAAACCCTGCTGACGACTGCCCATCAGGCTTACGCCACACCACTGGGCCACGTACCGGTCGATGGGGATAGCTTGAAGACGGTTGAGCGGTACCTGGAAGCTCAGCTGGGCATTTCCCTGGCCCGAGTGCCCAATGACCCGGAGCATTCTCTCGAGATCGAACTGCCTTTTTTACAGCGGGTTTTGAAGAAACCGTTTAACCTGCTGCCATTAATGGTGCGCGAGCACGATCCTCGTCTGGTCCGGATGCTTGGAAGCGCACTGGCACAGGCTCTTCAAGGTCGCAAAGCTTTGTTGGTTGCCAGTACAGATCTATCCCATTTTTACCCTCAAAAGGTTGCCAATCAGCTGGATACAGAGGTCTTGAGGCGAGTTGAGGCTTTAGATCCCTTAGGGGTGCTGCAGGTTGAAAAAGAAGGCAAAGGCTATGCTTGCGGCAGGGCTGCTCTGGCAGCGGTGCTTTGGGCTGCTCTGGAGATGGGTGCCGATGAAGCCCGGGCGATCTATCATGCTACCTCGGGAGATGTGACCGGTGACTACGATCAGGTGGTAGGATATGGGGCTGCTGTGATCACCCGGAGTGGAGATTAAAAAGCAATCCGGATATGGATAGTACGATACTGATTGATCTGCTCAAACTTGTTGTCGTTTTGCTGCTGGTATTAGCGAATGGTTTTTTCGTAGCAGCCGAATTCTCACTGGTCAGTGTGCGCCGGACCCGGATTGCCGAATTGGTTTCCAATGGCATTTCGGGCGCGGATGCTGTGCAAAAAGCGATTGAAAATCCTGATCGTGTGATTGCAGCCACCCAGCTGGGTATAACTCTGGCCAGCCTGTCCCTGGGTTGGATCGGCGAACCTGCTCTTTCCCACTTAATCCTCCCATTGGTAAACCTGTTCCCCGATGTGGTTCAAGGCGAAGTTTCGCACAGCATTTCTGCGGGCATAGCCTTTGCGCTGATCACTTTTCTGCATGTTGTTGTGGGAGAACTTGCGCCAAAATCTATTGCCTTGCAAGACCCGGAGCGAACCTCGCTGATCATTGCTCGGCCCACGCTGTGGAGTGAGATGCTTTTCAAGCCGGCGATCTGGTTACTAAATGGGACCGGCAATGCCCTGTTGAAACTTGTGGGTGTTCAGCCTGCTTCTGGGCACGAACTGGTCCATTCAGTCGAAGAATTGAAAATGCTGGTAACAGCCAGTGCTGAATCTGGCGTTGTTGAAGCAGAAGAAAGCCAGATGCTGCATGCGATCTTTGAATTCGGCTCGTTGATCGTCCGCCAGGTGATGATTCCGCGCACCGAGATGGTGTCAGTTGATGCGACTACCCCGCTGAATAATATTATCAGCCTGGTAAGCGAATCGACTTATACAAAATTTCCGATCTATGAAGACAGCCTGGATCAGATCATCGGGATCGTGCATATTAAGGATTTGCTGAGCGCCATACAAAACCCGGATTGCAAGCATTGTATTGCCCGTGATTTCGCCCGCGAACCGATCTATGTGCCGGAGACAATCTCCGTGAACGCACTGCTGCATCAATTCCGGGCAGAGAAGCAGCATATAGCAATTGTTATGGACGAGTATGGAGGCACAGCTGGCCTGGTTACCCTGGAAGACTTGTTGGAGGAGATCGTAGGCGAAGTCAGCGATCCGTTCGACATGTTCATTCCGGAGATTCAAACACAGCCTGATGGCACGATTCTGATTGATGGCCTGACCCTGATCGAAGTTGTAAACGAGCAGTTGGGTTTGGATTTGAAAGATCCCGATTACGATACGATTGCGGGTTTTGTTCTCGGCAAGCTGGGCCGTATCCCGCGGTTGCAGGACGTAGTTGAGGGAGAAGGTGTGCGCCTGAGAGTAGAAGCAATGGATGGTTTGCGGATTGCCCGCCTATCTCTTCTCCCACTCGATGAAGCAGAAGAACTGGATGAGCCGGTCCAATCACCCAGGCCAAATTCTTAATGCCAACGTTTCTCGAGATTGCTGTCAATATTCCCCAGGTAACTGCTGTTTTCCATTACCACCTGCCGGAAGAACTGGAAGGTTTGGTCGGTCCTGGGCATCTGGTTGTGGTTCCTTTTGGTCGCCAGCAGGTACAGGGCGTTGTGTTGCGTTTGTTGGATCGACCCGAAGTGTCCCAAACTAGACCGGTGCATTCTCTGGTTGATCCAATCGAAGTCCTGACCGCTCAACAAATCATCCTGGCCGAACAGTTAGCGGAAGCTAACCTGGTTTCGGTGGCAGGTATCATCGATATGATGCTCCCACCCGGGTTGAGCCGGAGAGCCGAAACAGTCTTCACATTAAATGCTGCAGCTGTGGAGCGAGACCCGCAATTATCCCGTTTGGATACTCGGTTGGTCAATCTATTGGGCAAACGCGGCCCGCTACGGGCAGGCCAAATCGACCGGGCTATGCCGAAATTCGATTGGCGCAGACGGGCGGATCGCCTCGTCCGGCAAGGCATACTGGATTCAACCGTGGAGCTGCCAGATCCGAATGTGCGGCCCAAGGTTGTGCGTATGGCGCGGTTAAGCTGCCCTCCAGATATCGCAGAACAAGCGCTGCCCGAACTTGGACGGGCAGGCAGCAAGGCTTTGGGCCGCCGGCAGGCTATCTTGGGTTATTTAATCGAAGAGCCCGGTCCGGTGGATGTGAGCTGGTTATACGCCGCTAGCGGTGGTTCTCTTGCCGACCTGCGCTACCTGGCAGAGCGGGACCTGGTTGCTTTAAGCGAGAGCGAGATCTGGCGCGATCCTCTCGGACAGATTGAAGTAGCTGCAAACCGCCCCCCTGTTCTGACCGAAGGCCAGCGACTGGTTTGGGATGCAATCCGGGAGGGTTTCCAGCAATCGGTGTCAGGCGAGCCCGTAAAGCCTTTCCTGCTGCATGGGGTAACAGGCTCTGGCAAGACTGAGATTTACCTGCAGGCTGTGGCGGAGGCCCTACAGGCCGGCAAGCAAGCCATCGTATTGGTGCCTGAGATCGCGCTGACTCCCCAGACTGTGCGGCGCTTTATGGAACGGTTCCCGGGCCGGGTAGGCCTGGTACATTCTCAGTTATCCGCCGGTGAGCGTTATGATACCTGGCGCCGGGCTCGCTCCGGCAATCTCTCGGTAATCGTAGGCCCGCGCAGCGCCCTTTTTACACCCTTACCTGACCTTGGCCTGATTATTCTGGATGAATGTCACGACACATCTTATTTCCAAACCGAGTCTCCCAGTTATAACGCCCTGGATGCTGCGGTGCTTTACGCCCGGTTGGCTGGTTTTGTGTGTCTGATGGGTTCTGCAACACCGGATGTGGTCAGCACCTACCGCGCTCAGCAGGGCGATTGGCAATACCTGCATTTGCCCGATCGAATTCTTGCCCACCGAGCTACAGTCCAGGCACAACTTGCGCGCTTGTCACGCAGAACTTCGACCAGCGAGTTCGCGGCAGTAGATGGAACCTCATCTCGCTACCGACCGTTCGAGGCCGAGGCAGATTCAATTGACCTGCCGCCGGTCCGAGTGGTCGATATGCGTCAGGAACTCCGGACCGGTAACCGGTCGATTTTTAGCACTGCTTTACAGGATTCCTTAGCGACGGTGCTGGAGCGTGGCCAGCAGGCGATCCTGTTCTTGAACCGATTGGGCATGGCAACCTATGTTTTTTGCCGCGATTGTGGTCACAGCCTGAAATGTCCACGCTGTGACCTGCCTTTGATCTATCATGAGGCCCGCCGAATCCTGACCTGCCATCACTGCGGCTATCAGCGAGGAATGCCAGCCTCCTGTCCTGAATGCGGCAGCAAACGGATCCGGCATTATGGAACCGGGACTGAACGAGTGGAAAGCGAGGTGGTGGGGCTTTTCCCGCAAGCCAGGGTTTTACGGTGGGATTACACCACTACCCGAACCAAGGGCGCCCACGAGATGATATTAAGCCATTTTGCGGCTCACCGGGCTGATATCCTGGTTGGGACTCAAATGTTAGCCAAGGGCCTGGATCTGCCGTTCGTGACTCTGGTGGGGGTTGTCCTGGCGGATGTGGGGCTTAATCTTCCGGACTATCGCGCTCCTGAGCGCACGTTTCAAGTTCTCACCCAGGTCGCTGGCAGGGCCGGGCGGAGTCCATTGGGAGGTGAAGTGATCTTGCAGACTTTCCAGCCGGATCACTATGTTATCAAAGCCGCTTCTTCGCACGACTACCGCAATTTTTACCGCCAGGAAATGGCCTACCGGCAGCAACTCGGGTACCCCCCTTATGCCAACCTGGTGCGGCTGGAATACCGTCATCGGGATGCCGGTAGAGCAGAACGGGATGCAAACCATCTGGCAGCTGAAATTCGAGGCTGGATGCAGACCGGACATCGCCAGGCCACCCAGATGATCGGCCCTGCTCCCTGTTTTTTTGCGCGTCAAGACGGTGTCTATCGCTGGCAAATAATTCTGCGCGGACCTAATCCGCAGAATCTGCTGCGAGATAAAACGTTCAAGGATTGGAGAATTGAAATTAACCCGGCCAGCCTGCTCTAAGTGGTCTTTTCGGCAAGGCACTTAAGAAAAAAGAGATATTGTGGTGTTCGGCTTAGGCGGCCGCGACCGCCCAAGCCGAACACCACACATCCTTTTTTTGTTTGCAAAGAATTTAGCAAAAATACCACTAAGATCTAACGTTATAATAGGCGAGTTATTAGCAATATTGTTTGAGTGAGCACACAATCTTGCTGAGTGGAATGACAAACCTGAGCTAAAAGAGGCAACCATGGATAGCTTTCGTCGCGGTTTCGCATTTTTAAAACAATCCTATCAGATGATGCTGGCAGACAGAGATTTGATCAAACCGTCGTTCTTTGCCTTGTTAGCAGGCTTTGTTGTCACCATCATCGGGAGTATTCCGATTGTCCTGGCTTTTGTACTCTTCGGAGACCAGGGCTTTGGTCAGGTGATCGGTTATGTATTAGGAGCAGCACTGATCTTTGTCCAATATATGGTCAGTTATGTGTTTTCGGCTATGACGATCTACCTGATTTTTGGGTATCTCTCCGAGGGCGATGGGCGCATGGATCGCGCCTGGGGAATTGTGCGCCGCGACTTCCTGGATATCCTGAGCCTGGCGGTAGCCTCAACCGGGGTAAATTTACTGCGCAGCCTGGTGCGAGGTAAAGGTAACCAGGGCGGGCGCAATTTTCTGGCTGGGTTGATCGATACCATCTGGACCGAAGCCACCTATTTGGTTCTGCCAGCAATGGTGATCGATGATACCAGCTTGAAAGAGAGCTTGCGGCGGGCTACCCACATTGTTAAGGACAATCTGCTCCTGGTAGGTGTCAGCACTGTTGGGGTGCGGGCGGTGACCGGTTTGCTGGGTTTCCTCCTGGGTGGAACAGGCATAGCCCTTGGATTTGGGGTGGCATTTGGAGCAATCAGCCTGACCAATGGCGCAATCTTCGGGTTGGTGGCAGGGATCAGTCTGGGTGTCGCCATTGCCGGGTTATTTATTATGGTGGCAGTCGTTCTTGGCTCATACACAGCAACGGCCTACCATACTTGCCTGTATATATGGGCTCGGGATGTCGAAAAATCCGACGAACCGGGTGGAGTCGTTACTCCACCGGCGCCTCTGGCCGCTGTTTTGAATTAGGCTTTAATTTAAAATCCAGAAGGTGTGTGGCTGTCGGCATCCCTGCTGCACGCATCGACAGCCACATCGATCCCTTCTCAGACAAGTTCTTAGTGCGCTTAGGGGATTTGCCCTGTTCGTGCCAATAGAACTGGATTTCACAAGGAGATATTTATGCAAATGAGGCGTGAATTACTTACCTGGGAGGATGTGGAACGCCTGATCCAGCACCTGATGCCTCAATTTGAAGGTGAGTATGAGGCCATGGTGATGATCACGCGCGGCGGCCTCATTCCGGGCGGAATCCTGGCTGAGAAAATGAATATCACCCATCTGCTCACCGCAGCAGTGGATTTCCCCGCCCAGGTGGAAATGGAACGGGCTAAGCTGATGGCCTGGCCGCAGTTTATCCAGTTTCCGGAAAATAGCCTGTTGAGAAATCGGCGTACACTTGTTGTGGACGATGTTTGGGGATCAGGACGGACGATCACATCCGTGCGCCACCGAGTTGCGTCTGCTGGCGGTCTTCCTAAAACTTGTGTGTTTCATTTCAACCCATATCGCAATCTGTTCAGTTCGGCACGACCAGATTATTACGCCGCCATCACTGATGCTCATATCATATATCCATGGGAGATTGATCGTGGCGCGGATATGGTTGCATTAGGCGAGATGTGAACCCCCGTTCTCGATTTGTGCTATAAAGGATGGGAGCAGAATCCGCCTGGCGGATGATTATGCAGTCAACTTTGCAATCTGCCCGTTATCACTGACGTGTGGATATAAATTCTTCATGCTTACCGGACGTTATTTACATGCAACCGACCTGATCATAGCACGGCGATTGCCGAGGCCAGGTTCTCGCGAAATTCAGGCCGCAGGAAAAACGCCCAGGCTTCCTGAAAAGTTACCATCAACCGGTGTCGCTCGGCATGCCGAGCTGCAAGGTACCCAAAAATTGCCTCCGGATTTTGGCGCTCGCTGACCGGCAATCCAGCTTGGCGGGTATCCCAGCCGTCCAGAAAACTGCGCAGGATCTCGGTGGCTACATCGGCATCATTCAAATCGCCCAGATGATCTTGCAGCTTCTTAATATCGTTTATGACGGCTTTGGCGTGCGTCCCCAGTACTTCCCGAAAATATTCAACCGTGTAACGCAGCTTTTTATATTCGATCCGCAGTGCGTGCATCTGTTCGATGGAGGCATGCGCCAGTACGGATGAATAGGCGCGCACCGCTGCCAGACGGTTATAAATTAATATCGGCGCAATCTCTCTGACCAGGTAAGGGGTAGGCTGATCTTGAGGAACCGCCAGGGCACCTTCGCCTGGAGTTTGCAAGAAGTGATTGAACTTAAGTTTAAAATCTTGATACGCTTCACTACCCAGATAGGCGTTCATATCGGTTCGAGCCTGTTCGCGTTCTTCCTGCCAGCCGTGAAGCAGAGGGTCCAGCCCCGACCGTTCACTCTCTGGCAGTTCATCCAAATAGTGCTGGGCCTTCTCCATAAATACATCCAGATCGCGCACCCTGCCTAATGCCCGCCCGGTGGCTTTCAGTCCTTTCATATGAACTTTCAAGGTTTTTGGTTCGAAAGCTTCTCCAAATACCTCAAAGGCAGCCCGCATGCGGCGGGTCGCCACGCGCATATCGTGCAGCTCCTCAATGTCGTCACCCAGGCGGGTGCCTTCTTCATGGGCGAGCATTTCTGCGAAATGATAAAGCAAGACTTTTCGCCCTGCTTCGGACATCGGGTCGTCCGGTAAGATACCTGATTTATCCCGCGGCTGCGGCAGGGCTGGTTCTGCTGAGCTAAGTTTTTCAGCCTGGGTGGCCTCCATCACCTCAAGCCGGTATTCATGGCTGCGCTTCCATCCGGATGTGTAGCGCTGGGCTGCTGCCGCGTCTTCGGCAGCATGCGGGCCGCTGACAATCAAACGGATTCTTCCAGGGAGGCGGTCAGCTCTCTGAAAACTTGTGCTTTGGCTGTGGCTGTTGTCAAGCCCACGTGCAATCCGCAGAATGCTTGCCAGCAAATTCACCTGACGTTGTTCTTCTGGGTCGAGTCCCATATTTTGCGAGAGCCGGGTCTTTTTTTTGCCGTGCTGTGAGATTAGAACAGCTTTCCAGAGCACTCGTTCTTGCTCGCTGGGTGAAACTTTACTAAGATGCTGATCGATCCATTGCTGGGCGGCAGCCAGGGTTTTTCGAGATGATTTTTGAGCTCGAAATGTTGGCAGGCTGCTGGCCTGTTCTAACAGGCGACGATATTGCTCGGGTAAGCGGTGCAGGGAGCGCGTGCTATCGAAGATTGCCAGTGCCTGTTTGGAAATGTGCTGCAAACGCTGGATATCGGCTGGGTCCAGCTTTTTCCGCGGCAGTTCTTGCTCACCAGGCGCGCCTGGCAAAGGTTCCTCTGATTTTGTTTCCGAAAATTTTTCTTCCTCGGGAGGTGCATCTGGCGTGATAGCTCTCTCGGAGGCAGGCATACCGACAGAGCTGGCTTCTCCAGGATAATCGGGGAACAAAGCCATGCTTTCCTGCCGGAATCGAGCCCGCCAATAACGCACCGCGCTGCGGGTCAGGCCGACCTGTTCTGCAATTTTATGGGTTGGCCAACCATCAGCGTAAAGAGTTAATATCTGGGCCCGATGATACAGCGGTCTGGGAGAGTTATCGTTCAGAAGACTGGTGAGGTATTGGTGCTGTTGGGGAGTTAAGAAAAAATCTGTCATTAATCAATTGTCATTCCGATTATTTATTAGCTTTCTGGTTGTAGTTCAACAGCCAGAGCTGGCTGTTGAGCCGAGGTGTATTACCCTTAGCGCTCACCCGTTTATAGGTCCCATCAGAATTCATCAGCCGGGCCTTGATATTGTCGTTTAGATAGGTTTCAAGCACTTCATCGCGCAGGTAACGGATCAAGCGCATTTCTCGCACCGGGAAAAGCACTTCGACTCGCCGGTTGATATTGCGGGGCATCAGATCGGCGCTGCCCAGGTAGATTTGTTCATGACCACCATTCTGGAAATAATAAACCCGGCTGTGCTCTAGAAACCGTCCGACCACACTGATGACCCGGACGTTTTCACTTAAGCCTTGAATACCAGGGCGCATACAGCAAATACCGCGCACGATCAGATCAATCTTCAAGCCCGCCTGGGATGCCTGGTAAAGCGACTGGATAATCGGTGAATCGACCAGGGAATTCATTTTGAGGATCAAATGGGCGGGCCGTCCTTTGCGATGGTGTTCAACCTCGCGTTGAATCAGGGCTTCCATTCCGCTGCGTAAGTTAACGGGAGCTACCAGCAGTTTGCGATAGTCCTGTTTGGTGGAATAACCAGTCAGGTAGTTGAAGAGATCGGTTGCATCCGCCCCAATATCTTCATCGCAGGTAAACATGCCGATGTCTTCATAGAGTTGGGCCGTGATTGCATTGTAATTGCCGGTCGCCAGGTGCATATAGCGCCGGATATGTTCGCCTTCCTTTCGGACCACGAGCGCAATTTTTGAATGGGTTTTTAAACCTAACAAACCGTAAATTACATGTACGCCTTCACGTTCCAGCTTACGGGCCCAATTGATATTGCTTTCCTCATCGAACCGGGCTTTTAATTCAACCAGCACCGCAACTTGCTTACCGTTCTCGCGGGCTTCCAGCAGCGCATCAACAACCGGCGAATTCCTCCCAACCCGATAAAGGGTCTGTTTAATTGCCAGGACATCCGGGTCGCGGGCCGCTAACCGCAGGAAATCGACCACCGGATTGAACGAATCATACGGATGGTGAACCAGGATGTCCTCCCGCCGAATGATATTAAACAGGTTGCTATCTTGCTGATAATCCTTTAACCTGACAGGGATAGCAGGTTTGAAGGGTGGATCTTTCAAATCACGGCGATCTATGCCATGCAGACTCATCAATCCGCTGATTCCCAAAGGACCATCCATGGCATAGATATCTTTCGAATCGAATTGCAGGTTGTCTATCAAGATACTGCGGATATGCACCGGCATACTATCATTGATCGTTACCCGCACCACTGACCCAAAACGTCGTTTTCGGACACTTTCCTCTGTGGTTTCCAGCAAATCGGAAGCCTCCAGTTCTTGAATGATCGTGTCCGCATCCCGGGTAACCCGAAAAGGATGTGCTTCCAGAATTTTCATGCCAGGAAAGAGTTTATCCAGGTTGTTGGCCATCACCTGTTCTAGCCAAACGAAATAGTGATGGTAAGGGACTGTGCCATCCTGGCGTACACTGCCAGATGACCTTTTTATAGGGAGCAGGCGGGGTAAAGTTCCGGGCACCTTGATACGAGCAAAATGCTGCTGGCCATGCTCATCTTCCAGCAGGACCGCCAGGTTCAGGCTGAGATTTGAGATATGGGGAAACGGATGGCCCGGATCGAGTGCCAGTGGAGTTAGCACAGGAAAGATGACTTCATTGAAGTATTCGTCGACAACAGATTTTTGACGTTTGTTGAGTTTGCGGTAATCCATGACATGAATGCCATTCTTGTCAAGCGAGGGCAGAAGGTCGTACTGAAGACACTCACGGGATTCGGTCATAAGCTTCCAGGCAAGCTTCCGGATCTCAACTAATTGCTCGGCAGGGGTCAGACCATCTGGCGGGGTATCAATAACGCCGGCATCAATCTGTTTGCGGATACCAGCCACCCGAACCATGTAGAATTCGTCCAGGTTTGAGCCGACAATAGCCAAGAACTTGATCCGTTCCAGCAAAGGATTGCTGTCATCCTGAGCTTCTTCAAGCACCCGGCGTTGAAATTCCAGAAGAGCCAGCTCCCTGTTGATATAGTTGGCGGGATCCTGAATGTCGATCGGAGCAGTCTGGGCCTTTTCCTCAGTTTTTACGTTCGCTGCCATCGCTACCTCATCATTTTGCTGTATCAGGCCTGTTTCCGTTTAGGCTTCTTTTTCGTGAGTTTATTTTTGCTGCCCGACTCTAAAGGATTGTACTTCAATTCATCTGAAAATACTGCGACCAGGCTCTGAAACGTTAGTAGGTGGGCATGGTTCTTTACGTCGCTTTCAATCACAACCCAAGGAGCATAAACTGTGGATGTGCCTGCCAGCATATCATTAACCGCACCCTGGTACTCGACCCACATATTGCGCCTATGCCAATCGTCCGGGCTGTTTTTCCAGCGCCTGGCATCGTCGTTCGCCCGAGACTCGAACCGCCTTAACTGCTCTTCCGGGCTGATCTGAAGCCAGAACTTGACCAGTATGCAGCCAAAATCGATCAACTGGCGCTCAATTTGATTTATTTCCTGATACGCGCGCTTCCATTCTTCTTCGCTGCAGGCGCCATCAATTCGGTCCAGTAAGACTCGGCGATACCAGCTGCGATCAAAAATCGCAATCCGTCCCTGCTCGGGGACGATACGCCAGTAGCGCCAGAGATAATGGCGGTTTGCATCAACTCCTTCGGGCCGGTGATTGGCATGTACCGAGTATAGCCGCGGATCCAACTTGTTGGTGATCAGGCGGATGATATCGCCTTTGCCTGCTGCTCCCCAGCCTTCAAATAGGAAGATAGCCGACCGGTTTGATTGCTTTAGACGATTCACCTGGGCAATAAATGCCTTCTCGTAGCGCCGCAAGGTTTTGCGATACTTAGCTGGGTCAAGAGGTGTCTGGATGTCGATCTTCTCGATCATGGCAATCCTCTAATTGGAAGAAACTGGATCTGCGTCAGATTCAATCTCGCCCGATACTTCTGAATCGAGCTGGGCGGGTAGTTGGGTTGCGAGAGATGTTTCAGCAGGTGTTTCCGTATCAGGTTGTTCTGCCTCAATACCTGATACATCCTCTTCGGAGTCTTGATTTTCGCTGGCTGTCTCTGGTGAGAGCGGGTCGTTTGTCGGGGTTAAAATCAGAGTTGGTTGAGGCAGCGATTCTTCTACAGGTGTCTCGCGTTTGAATGCACTGTCAGGTTTGACTTTGCTTTTTTGTGGTTTGCAAGGTATGCCCAGCCGGTGTTGGAGCGCTTTAACGATTGCCTTCAAGAACAGGTAGCGGGCGGTGTATTTGTCGATGGCAGGGATAATGGACCAGGGGGCAAAATCCTTGTGAGTGTGGCGGAGCGCATCCTCATAGATATCATGCAGTTGATCGTAACGTCGTGACAGGGCTTTGGTTTCCACTGTACTATCTGAACTCTTATCCGAGGGACGTGCAGCCAGGCCAGCGGTCGATTTGTATTCAGCCTTCTCAGTGTGTAGAAAGAATTTTAAGATTAAGGTGCCGTCATCACTTAAGGTGCGTTCAAAATCGTTGATGTCGCGAAAAGCGCGGCGCAAGTCCCGTTCACTGACCTTTTCCTGTTGGCGTTCGGACAGGACCCGGCGATACCAGGACTGGTCAAAGATTGCCCATTGCCCACGTTCAGGGATTTTTAACCAGAAACGCCACATCCAGGGTTTGATTTTTTCATATGCCTGGGGAGCTCGAATGGCATGGAAAACAAACCCGCGTGGATCGAGGGGTCCTGTTAAAGAACGGATCAGGCCGCCTTTTGGAACGGTTTCCCAGCCTTCCAGCAGGACGATTACCGGCAAACCTGCATCCCAGGAGGCTTTTTGCAAACACGCCAGCCGTTCCTTCAGAACACGTATCTGTTTCTTGTATTTCTTCTTGGAGATTCTTTGAACAAAATCGGTTCCAGCGAGCATAGGTGTAACGTTCCTGGCAAGCGCCTGTAAGAGAAACAGGCGTAGCTTAAGTTTCGAGCCCGGTTTTCGGTTTCATGATGGACCAGAATCGGGCATCTGGCCTATCTTGTCTTTAAGGATATTATTTTCCTCCGGTTTTGTCCAGTGTTCAACCAGAATTGGCCCGGCAAATATTTTCTCCTGCTGGTGTTAAAAGGAAGCTTGCTGCAACGTTGTTAAAGTCCTGCCAGCATTGACCCAGAATTCTTGGCCTTTATCGCGCGCGATGATAGCAACTTATTTATAGGACTTACGCAGTTGGGACGGTCTTGGGTGTGTTTGGGCGGGTGTAGCCCGCCCAAACACACCCAAATTTCATCGGAGCTGCGTAACTGCTAAATTATTTAAATTAGTGGTTCGCGATTTTTTTTCGAGCATTTGCTCGGAATATCGCGAACCACAAACAAATCTGCGTACAGTTTGCTCTGCCTTTAGTGCGGTGTTGGAAGGATCTTATTCGCTGCTGCTCTCTTTTGGATCCAACAGAACTACCAGGCCAATAGCGCCAATATCAGCGAATAGCAGCGGCGCTAAAAAAGGTGCGCCGCGTAGAAAACGTTCGCCAACGATTGTGCCCTGGCTGGTAAGGTTTTGGTTGATGTGCAGCGCTGAGCCCAAGACACCCACGCCGATCATTAACAGCATGGCGACCAGGTAGGTCCAGATGTCCCAGCGAGAAGGATTTTCGATCGCGCCAATGAGCACAGCCACGATCGTAGCAAATATACCCACGGCAGTCGGAACCCATAGCCAGGGGTTTAAAAAGTTGGTCCGGGCATGATCCAAGACACTGCTGATTACAGTCGCCAGCGAGCTCATCCCGACAATGAAGAAATAGGCCCGGGTTTTACTGTAAGGAAGCTGGATATATTGGCGGCGAAAAATGTTTAAACGGCCGCTGTCAGAAGGCTCTTCGATCCAAGCTGAACTGATACCGAGTAAGCCAACGAGTGCAAACGTTAACGGGCCCAGGATGGGCGGAGCCCAAACCAGTAAAGGCACCGATACCTGTTGGCCTGCGGCGGCATAGGGCAAGATTGCTCGTAACAGGTGGAAATATGCTCCAAGCAATCCGACGATGATGCTGCTCACAAAGACAAGGTTGGCGATGATGGTTGCCAGGAGACGGTGCCTCAGAGCGAGCAGCCCGGCTGCCAATAAAAGCACCCCTGCTACTGGCCCAAAAATAATGGGAATCCACTCGTAGGGTACGATAGTGCCGCTGATCAGGTGGGCCAGATAGGTCTCCACGCCCAGCATAATCTCATTCATGGCAGCCATCAGTAGCATCACCTGATCTCGTGAAAGGGGGCTGCGGATGCGCCGCGCCCGTGGGATTACAGTCGCGAGGTGATACATTTTATTGGCCCATTCCCGCCGCTTCAAGTTTGTGTTGGACTTCTTCTTTCAAATTAGCGAGTTCGTGTAGGACTTCATAGGCGCCATGCCACTGGGCATAATCTGGCCCCTGCATCCATGTTCCGAATTTTGCCGTCCGACCCCAATGGTGCCACAGGTTGAAATAGGTGAAATCGATGGGTTCATCAAATTGCTCTGGGGTCAACAGACCCTGATCTTTCAATGGCTGGATGATCGCATCGCTTTCCCGAACCCACACATTGACACGCTCAGTTGCTTTGTCTGCTGCGGTATAGAAGGTGTCGATAAAGTTTTGATTGTGACATTCCTGGCAGACCCCCTGCATGCGAACTTGATTGTCCTGCCAGCTGGGACGGCGATCACTGATTGGTGCGAATAAGTACCAGGTCAGTCGGTCGCCAACATCATGGGTGGTCCCGGCAGTACCGAAGCCGCTCATATGACAGACAGCACAGGTTGGAGCAGGGAAATCGCTAACAGTCAGTGTGCCGGGCTCAGCCTCCCAATCCCAGTTATGACCCATTGTCGCGTAGGCAATCCCATGCGGCGATTCCTGGTAAATTTCCCATTGAGGATGATCGGGACCAATGTGGCAGGCATTGCAAGTTTCCGGTTTACGAGCCTGCTCAAGGCTAAATTCATGGCGCAGGTGGCATTTCTGGCATTGACCGACTGATCCGTCCGCAGCCGGCCGACCAACATTGTGGCAGGCCTCGCAGGTAAATGGAGTCATATCGGGTCCTTCCAAAGCTGCGATTGCATTGCGAGATTTATCTGGTGCGTAGCTTCCTTCAGGTATTCCTTCATACATAGCCAGAAGGTCAGGGGAAAGATCACTCGAGCCAAAGACTGCTACATAGGAGGGCAGGCTGTGGCGGCTCTGATAATATTGGGCCACTTCCTGGGCGTGGCATTTTTGGCACATACTGGTGGTCGGGGAGCCCAGCACATAGGAGCCTTCGTGCTCTGTGGCTCCGGGATAGTCGGCAGTAACTTCGTGGCACTGCTGGCAAGCGACCTCTGCTTCTGCCATGGTGCTGTGCCCATACTGTTCGACAATTCCTGGGGTAGTCCGACGGTGGCAGATGACACATTCATTGTCGCTGTTGGCCAAGGCATCTACTTTTTCGGCGGCCACAGGTGTACCTGAGCGGCCGATCGCCATGACAATCAGGGCACCACCCAGGATCACAATGACCGCAACCAAACCAAAAATTAATACTCGGGCAGATCGAAAAATATTCTGTCCTTCACTCATATTTCATCCTCCTCATCAAGGGAATTTATATAAGTCAAAAGTAAATTGGCTACTTTTGATTACGAATCCTCTCTTATTACGAACAAAACCACAGCACTACGACTTTGAAACATCCATGGACTGTGCATTCAAAAGGAGTTATCGCATTTCGGTTGTTAAACAGTAGATTAATATTCTACACTATCCTACTCATTTTGGATTAATATAGCCTCTCCGGGAGTGTACTCAGATGTTGTAGAAAAATAATTTTGGTGTTCGGTTTGTGCGGCTTGCAAGCCGCACAAACCGAACACCAAATCTACAAACTTTGAGTGCTCCCCTCTCCGGGCATCTCTGTCGCAAGGGTGTAAATGTAGTTCGTAATTTTAGGGGTTTTCCCATGAAGTGCGAACTACAAAATAATCTATAGACTTTTAGCGCACCTGTCGGCCGCCCATTATCTCTGTATGTGGCTTAATTCACAACAGATATATCGAAAAAGTCGTCTTGCAGTAAGTGTCTGGAAAAACTGCCGCACCTACAACTTGTTCGTGCTCCCACTGCCATCAAGTTGGTAAATATTTGGGTTAAAGCCGTATAATTGGATTTGGGTGAGCTTGTTCAAATTTGAAAAGCTAAACACCCTTTCCACGACTTCACTGATCCTCATAATCTAACGAGGAAATGCCAGAAATTCGCGCGCAGAAGAAAGCAACAGTATCCGTCCAATGACTTCTTTCCTGGATGATCATGAACTGCTCGAACGCGCTCGACGCCTGGAACAACAGGCGTTGGGCCAGATTCATGACCGCTACTACTCAGAAGTCTATCGCTATGTTCGCTACCGCCTGATCGATGAGCAACTGTGTGAAGACATTGCTTCTGAAGTGTTTTTGCGCTTCCTCGATGCCCTTAACCGCAAACGCGGTCCGAACTCCAATTTGCACGGATGGTTAATTGGCACAGCTTCTCACATTGTGAACGATCATCTGAGGGGAAAATATCGTCGAACGATGGAAAATTTGGACGAAACAGACGAAAACTTACTGGTTGACGACCATCTTCCAGACGACCTGATAGAAACAGGGGAGCAAAACCAGAAAGTACGGGAAGCGTTCAGCCGGCTTACCGATGATCAACAACATGTGCTGGCCTTGCGTTTCGGCCAGGAACACTCCCTTGATGAAACCGCCCAAATCATAGGGAAATCGGTCGCGGCAGTCAAAGCACTGCAGTTTCGGGCACTTGCCTCGCTGCGCCGCCTGCTGGACGAAAGCGAGTCGGAAGAACTATAAATGATTTCGAAACAATGGTTCAACGCAGGTAAGTGCGGCCTTTCCAGGTAACACCCTGCCCAGAAAGCACTTTGTAGGCTGAAGAGGCCATCATGGCCGTGAATATGAGAGCCCCCAGCGGTAGGGTCAGGGCATAGGCAGCCGAGATGTTAAATGCACGGGCGGCACGGACCCGGTACCAAAGTAAAACAACCCACACCAAACAGGCCTCTCCAATCACAACCCAGGCAGCAGGAAGGCCGCTTGCTGTTAACCACGCCAGGCCGGTCAGCAGCCAGAACGGCAGCAGCAAGGCCCCCAGCAAACCGACCAGAGCGCCTACCAGAAGCAGCCCCAATCGGTCACGCATCCCCAGATAAATATTCTTGGTCCAGCCCTCCCAAATTTCGGACAGGTTTGTGTACATGCGGGTATGGGCAACTGCCCGGCCATCAGCGATTATCAGTCGATATCCCAGGTGTTTCACCCGTTCGGCCAGGGCTTTATCCTCGGCGATCTGGTCGTACACGCTGCGGTGCCCGCCAATTGCCTGATACACAGAACGGCGGATCAGGATGAATTGGCCGTTGGCGATCGCTTGCGGTTGTTTCGGATCGTTGACCTTGTCGGCGGGGAACCCCACCGACAGGGCCGTAAACACCAGCGGTAAAATTGTTTTCTCCCAGAAGCTGCCCAATTCCTGGGCGGTCAGTATGCTGAATAAATCGGCCTGCTGATCTCTGGCGCATGCCAAGGCAGAAGCCAGGCAGGAGGGGTTGCAAAAAGTATCGGCATCGATGAAGCACAGCCATTCCCCTGTGGCCTGATCTGCTCCCTGGGTAAGTGCAAAGGGCTTACCGGCCCACTCGGGTGGGGGTTCAGTGCCCTGCTGGATTTGCAAATTTGGGTAGGTCCCAGCCATTTCGGCCAGTATGTGCGGAGTTCTCATCGTTCGAGCGGTCGTCGACGACAATCAACTCGAAGCGGGGGTAATCCTGGGCTAACAAGGCCTGGATGCAGCGGCGAATATTGCGAGCCTCGTTGCGGGCCGGTACGATCACTGAAATCATTGGGATGGCATGGCCGTTCCGATGCGAGGCCATTTGCGGATGAACCACGATCTCCATCTGGTAGCTGTTGTGTATCCAGATGGTTACTGCCAATCCAACCATTAAGCCCAGGCTGGATAATAAGATAAGAAGCGTTGTAGTTTCCATGGAATGATGATTGCCAGCAGTATGCCCCCTTCACATGTGAATTTAGCTTGTGCAGCGGTAGCCGCACAAACTAAACAAAATTCTTAAGCCTTTGAATACTGATTGCCAGCCAATTGCTGACAATCAATAAATGGGCATTTCCGGATCGACTTCACGCGCCCACGAATTTATCCCGCCTTGCAAGTTCTTGACTTTACGAAAGCCGGCGCTGACCAGCAGCTCAAGAGCCCGAGCAGAGCGGGTTCCAGCTTTGCAAAAAACTACCATCTCGTCCGCCGAATCGAGTTCCGACAGGCGGGCAGCCAGTTGGCCGAGTGGGATCAATTGAGCCCCTGCCAGATTGGAGATTTGCAATTCGTGCGGTTCACGCACATCCAGCAATTTGACAGAATGGTTGTTCTTCTGTCCGTTCGCGAGCTTTTCGGCCAACTCTGAGGCGGTGATATCCCAGCCGCCGCCGACTGATCCGCTATCATGATCATGTCCAGGTACCCCGCAGAACGCTTCATAGTCTATCAATTGGGTGACTTCCGGATTTGGTCCACAAATCTTACACTTGGGGTTTTTACGGAGCTGGACATATTCAAACGACATATCCAGGGCATTATAGAGCATCAGCCGTCCGATCAAAGATTCGCCGATCCCCAGGATCAGCTTAAGCGCCTCGGTAGCCTGGATCGTACCAATTGTCCCGGGTAGCACGCCCAGCACGCCTCCTTCCGCGCAGGATGGGACCAATCCGGGAGGCGGCGGTTCAGGGAACAAGCAGCGATAACACGGACCTCGGTTGGGATCAAAAACGCTGGCCTGGCCATCAAACCGGAATATCGAGCCATACACGTTCGGTTTGCCCAGCAGCACACACACATCGTTGACCAGGTAACGAGTTGGAAAGTTATCCGTTCCGTCGATCAGGATATCGTAATCCTTAGCGATTCGCATCGCGTTTTCGGAAGTAAAGGCTTCATTATAGACCTCGACCTGGATATCCGGGTTGAGGTCTTGCATGCGCTCACGGGCCAATTCAACCTTGAGTTTACCGATTGCCGCGCTGCCGTGGATCACCTGACGCTGCAGGTTGGAAAAATCGACTACGTCATAGTCGATCAGGCCAATCCGGCCGATCCCGGCAGCAGCCAGGTAAAGGGCGACCGGCGAACCTAAACCACCTGTCCCAATCACCAGAATCGAGGCTGCCTTAAGCTTTTTTTGACCTTCCAGACCAACTTCTGGGATTAACAGGTGGCGTGAATAGCGCAAGATTTCGTTGCGAGAGAGTTCAGGATACATTTTAAGTTCCATTATTTGGAGCGGCAATTCAACCGCCCGCGATACTAGGAATGAGCATTAATTTGTCGGTCTCACCCAGAGGGGTGTCCACACCTTCCATGTAACGAATATCTTCATCGTTCAAGAAAAGGTTTACAAAAGCGCGCAGCTCACCAGATTCGGTAAATAGATGCTGGCGCAGGGCTGGATAACGATCTGTGAGATCTTCGAGGGCTGCGCCCACTGTCTTGCCCTGCAGGGTTACTTCAGTCTGGCCTTCTGCATAGGGCCTCAAAGGCGTTGGGATCCGTAGGTTTGGCATGATTTCAGCTTCCTGATTCTATCAACATCCGGCGCGCTCGACAACTACCTCGCAGGTAGAAGCCGGAATGATCTCAACGCTGCCAGCCTGTTTAAACGGCTGCATGAAATTCTCAATGTTAGCTGGCGAATCGGACTCGACAATCAAAACAAAAGTGTGCTGGCCGTCCAGTACGGCATCACTTTGAATATCCACACCAAATTTGCGGGCATTCAAGCGATTTATATGGGTCAGCAACATGGCACCGGCTTCCGGGTTTTTGGCCGGGCAGGTGGCGTCCGAATGTTGGTGGCGTACAAAATACAGAGACATGGGTTGTTCCTCCAATAAATAATATTTATGTGAGCTCAGTAAAAATTGAGCACATAATCGGGAGCCTTCGTTGGACTGAATATTAGTCAATCTTAGCTAAATATCCGGTCTGACAGGCTTTTTATGATTTCATTTGTTCCGGAATTACTGCAATCAGTTCTTCCTTGAATTGGCTGCGGTCATCCTGCAGCCGCCAGGAGCGGCTGTCCTGAGCTTGCCCTGAGCTCACCGTTGTGATCAGATAAGAAAACCAGGGTAAAGCCCATTCCCGATCAAACTCTGATGGGTGGTTCAGTGAATCGGGGTGTGAATGGAAGATACCAACCACATCCAGCCCTAATCGCACAGCTTCCTGTTCGCCCCGAAGCATATCCTGAGGAGTGATCAGGTAGCGATTATGGCGGGCACCGCTCTCACGCGAATTTTCCAGTGGAATTATTGCCAGCACGCGCCGCTGGCCACTCTTATCGTCTCCTAGCAGCAGCCCAGCGCCCTCGTCAGGATAAACTGCTTCTAAAAATGTGTGAATCTGCTTAATGATTTCGAAGGTGAGTTGAATAGGCATGCTCAGAATTTACTCTTCCGCTTCCCATAAAGCTTTATCACTCAGATACTTATAACCCGAATCGGGAAATATAGTCACGACCACGCCCGATTCCAGCCGCTGAGCTACCCGCAGCGCCAGGGCGGCATTAGCCGCACCAGATACACCTACCAGCAAGCCTTCTTCGTGGGCCAGCCGCCGGACCATCTGGCGGGCAGCTTCGGTGGTAATGATTTCGGTCTGGTCCAAGAGATCCTGGTCGTAGATACCTGGCACGATAGCTGTCGCCATGTGTTTAAAGCCTTCGATCCCGTTGATAGGGGTATCAGGCTGTCCACCGATTAGACGGATAGCTGGGTTGTACTGTTTTAGGTAGCGACCAACGCCGGTCATTGTCCCAGAAGTACCCATACCGGCTACAAAATGGGTGATGGTGCCCTCGGTTTGCTGAATAATTTCTGGACCAGTAGTGTGAAAATGGGCCTGCCAGTTGGCAGGATTATCATACTGGTTGGCATGGAAGTAGCGCTCGGGATGTTCGCTCAGCAGCTCCTGAACTTTGCGGATAGCCCCATCGGCGCCTTCCATCGCATCGGTCAGGATCAATTCTGCACCCAGAGCTCTCAGGATAGCGATCCGCTCCTGGCTGGCGTTGCTCGGCATGGTCAGTGTGACTGGAATGCCCATGGCCGCGCCGAAAGTGGCGTAAGCGATACCGGTATTGCCAGATGTGGCGTCCAGCAGGCGTTTGCCTGGCGTGAGTGAGCCATCCGCAATTGCGGTGCGAATGATATTCAGGGCCGGGCGATCCTTAATCGAGCCGGCGGGATTGAACCATTCCGCTTTTGCATAGATCTGAACCTGCGAGGCGAGCTGACTGCCAAGTCTGTGCAAAGGAAGTAAGGGGGTATTCCCAACGATGGATTCCAGCCCACCTATTGGGTGGGTGCTGGTGTGCAGCTTTTGTGATATGACAAGATCCATCTTATAACTCCAAATATATTAAAAACAAAACGGCTAACAGATAATAAAAAAGGGCGGTGGACCGCGCACAGGTGCGCTAAGCTATGCGATTGAATTCGCAAGCGGGGTCGCAACCACCCTCGTCAAGTCTGTTAGCCGGAAGTAGCTGGGTGTTAGCTGCTTCAGTGGGTTTTCTGTGACGAGACGGTGGCTACAATCCCCGCCTCAGACACATGCAAGCTTTCATCAAATGATGCTCCAGTTAAATGTTGATGGTCTTTGCTCTTAATTTGACAATGAGCAAACATCAAAATTATTATGATCAAACTAATAATAATTATATGCTACTCACGAACCCTGTCAAGAGGCTATTTCCACCATGTCGATAGGATTTGTAAAATACTCATCTGGCTTTCATGAACAAGGTTGAGATGTTGGGCGGGGTTGATTACCCGCCCAATCATGAACTACTGGCCAGTTTCATCCACATCCTTTGGCTTTTCTCCAGCGCCGATACCTAATGGGATCCATTTAGCTGCGTCTTTCAGGCGATGTTGGAGGCCGCCCCGGTCGTGCAACTCGTCGAAGCCTTCTGGCTTAATGAACATTTCGTCGCCTTCGAGCAGACCGAGCACCCCACTCTGGCCTGGCTCAGGGCGTTTCAAGGTAGGTTTAGCGGCCAATTCAGGCCGGTAGTCGGTCGGCTCTTCGTAGGTAGTGATGAAACCTTCATAGTTGCGCAAGATCACTTTATGATCTGATTGGCTGATCAGATACTGCGGCTGGACCGGGATTTTACCGCCTCCGCCCGGAGCGTCGATGATGAACTGGGGAACTGCGTAGCCGGATGTATGCCCGCGCAGGCCTTCAATGATCTCGATTCCCTTGGCAACCGGTGTGCGGAAATGGCCGGCGCCCTCTACCAGGTCGCACTGGTATAAGTAATAGGGCCGCACCCGGATGCGCACAAGGTCTTGGACCAGCTGGCGCTGAATATGAACGTTGTCATTTACCCCTGCCAGGAGCACGGCCTGATTGCCGAGTGGTACTCCTGCCCGGCTCAACTTGTCACAAGCTTCAGCCAGCTCTGCAGAGATCTCGTTGGAGTGGTTCACGTGGATGTTGAGCCAAAACGGATGGTATTTTTGGAGCATATCGCATAGCTCGTCCGTTATCCGCATGGGCAGAAAGACCGGCACGCGCGAGCCGATCCGCACGATTTCGATATGTTCGATCTCGCGCAGGCGGCTCAATATTTCTTCCAGGATCTTAGGGTTGAGTACGAGCGGGTCGCCGCCAGAAAGCAGCACATCCCGCACCTGCGGGGTGCGTTTGAGGTATTCGATCTGCATTTCAAACTCAGCCGCGCGAGAAGGTGGCTGCAGGATCGCCCACAATTCTCGAGCGGGTGCAGTAGCGGCAGTAGCTGGCGCATTGAGTCGTTACCAGCATCAGCACTCGATCCGGGTAGCGATGAACCAGGCCTGGCACCGGTGAGTGGCGATCCTCCGCCAGGGAGTCTTCCATCATCGCAGTGAACGGTACCAGCTCAGTGTCGGTCGGCACAACCTGCTTCCGGATCGGATCGTTGGGATCTTCTGGATCGATCAGCGATATAAAGTAAGGGGTGATGTCTACTCGGAACAGCCCTGAAGCTGATAGGGCTTTACGCTCGCTCTCGGTCAGGGGTAGAACTTTCTCGAACTCTTCGACGGTGTTGATCCGGTTGCTGAGCTGCCAGCGCCAGCTGCTCCATTTCTCGTCTGGAACATCAGCATAAAAAGGTGCTCGCTTGGATACAAATGGGTTTCTAGCCATTGAGAGAACTCCTCCTACGGAATAAACCAGTAATTTATCTTGAGTATAGCCGGCCTGTGATTGTGTCAGGTGGCTGAGCAAATCAACTTTTAGAACGTCAATTGGTAACTACGAAGCCAGTATTCGTATACGTTGTATAAGAGGCACATGGGAGGACGGAAGCTTACACGCCCACCACTTCTGCCTAAACAGTTTGGGCTCAAGTAGATACAACAGTTGTTAGATCGCCGCTGCGGGAGGGTCGTGATCTGTGCGGTGAAACCCTGCGATTTCGGAAGGGATCATGGTCTCATGCATAGCTATATTGTACGAGATTTGCACCAGTCCAGTCAATCCATTCCGGCGATTTCACAGGCGAGGGGGCTGCTGCCCACAACAAGCTTGCCGGTTTTTTGACTGTGTAAAGTTCTTATAACCCATTTCAGGCAATTTGCGATTAGGGGCTGATGAGAAACTGCACACTGGAAAGATGGCGCAGTGGAGACATCTGCTCTCCGTCTTCGTACACCACCAGTCGGACCGAGCTGAAACCGCTCACCTGGTATGGCACCTCCACTGCAAAGCTGCCGTATGCTTCTCCATCTTTCCGGTCAACAGCCGCTAGCCGCTGACCGACGACTTGATTATTGTCATTGATGATCTCGACATGCAGCGGCCGATCAGTGTCCGGATTGGCCAGTCCGGATACTACCAGCGTCCCGCCCTGGATCAATGTATTGACCACTGGCTGCTGGATAATGATATCTTCCAGCAGGGCATCCGATGGGTTGATATCTTCCTGTCCAAGGGAGAGCAGAATCAGGTCCACCGAATTAAGAACCACCACCCGCCCGGCCTCGTCTTGAGCACTGATTACCAGCCTTCCAACCTCCGCGGCAGCCCGGATGCCAAATTCAAGTTTAACATTCATATTGACCCGCGCCCCGGGCGTGGTGTTAAAGGTTGTGATCTGGCGTACCAGCTGGCGGCCGTCTTCGCCGAACAATTCGAGCGTCACGCGGCCGCGCTCTCCGGGTCGCAGGTAAGCGCTGACTTCAATTGGAGAGACCACTTTGGACAGGTCACCAGGTTTGAAGATCTGGACACCTGCAATGGGTAGTTCGGGCGTTGGGGTAAGGGTTGGACCGGAGGTTGGGGTTTCAATGTTCGGCGGGAGCTCAGTGCCCGCCAGGCTGGCTGTAGGCGAAGCAGTCTGATTTGAAGCATTTGTTTCGGTTGGGAGGGGTGTTTCCGTGGCTGGGATCGTTTTAGTCTGACTGGTTTGGTTGTCTGTCAGGGTTGGAGAGTTACCGGCCTCCAGAGTCAAGGCAATAACTGTTGGTAAATATTCTTGTGGCAGAGGAGTTGGGAGACTGGGTTGGGACAAACCAGAGCAAGCAGACAGCCAGAAAGCCAGCAAGGCGAAGCAAAGCATGGGCAATCTTTTTGAGATGGGACCAGGGGCAAACCTCATGGCGCCGCTAGGGTTCCGTGTACTGGCGGATGATCTCAATCAGTTTTTGCAGGCGAACCGGTTTGGTGAGGTATTCCCAGGCCCCGGCGGCTTTGGCGAGATCTTCGGCCTCTTGTTCGACGCTGGCGGTTAACATGCAGATGGGGACATTTTGAATTACTTCCAGATTGTTTAACTGGCTGATCAGCTCGTGCCCGCTAATATCTGGCAGACGCATATCGATAAAGATCAAATCCGGTGGAGTCCTGGCGGCTTTAACCAATGCCTCCTGGCCGTTACTGGCAATTACTGCCTGATGTCCAAAGATTTGGACGGCTCGGGTCATTGTCTCCAGCGTATCGGGATCATCATCGACAAAAAGAATGCATGCCATCGTTGTTCTATGCCAGTTTCGCCCGTTTGATTTACCTTGCTTACCCCACACGATTTTACCACAGCCAGTTATGTCTCCGGCCCAACGGATATCGAGCGGTGTGCTAATAGTTTTTTGATTTTTTTTGTGGTTCGCAATCTTAGGGGCGCCCCTAAGATTGCGAACCACATTTATAGTCCTTAAAGCCCGTAAATCTTCCTGTATTTACCATTCAGATAACGAACATACGGAGCAGGGTCGATCTTTGATCCGGTCACACGCTGGACAAGTTCCTGGGGTTCGAACATACTGCCATGACGGTGGATGTTCTCTCGCAGCCAGGCCAGCAGCGATTCAAATTTACCCTGACGAATCTGATCCTCCAGGTCGGGAATTTGTTGGTTAATCAATTCCCAAAGCTGGACGGAGATAAGGTTTCCCAGGGCGTAGGTGGAGAAATACCCGATCATTCCGCCCGACCAGTGCACATCTTGCAAGATGCCTGTAGCGTCATTGGATGGTAAAACACCCAGATAATCTTCCATGCGGCTGTTCCAGGCGTCTGGCAGATCTTTGGCAAGCAGACCACCTTCCATCATGGCAATTTCCATTTCCAGCCTTAGCATGATATGGAGGTTGTAAGTGGCTTCATCAGCCTCCACCCGGATCAAGGATGGCATAACTTTGTTGATGCCCTTGTAGAAGCTGTCCAGGTCGAGGCTGCCAAGCTGGCTGGGGAAGTAAGCCTGCAGCCTGGGATAAAAGTGCTCCCAGAAAGGCATGGAACGGCCAACCAGGTTTTCCCACATTCGTGATTGGGATTCATGAATCGCCAGTGAGGCGCCGCCAGTTAGGGGAGTGCGGCTCAAAGTATGGTCGATGCCCAGTTCATACAGAGCGTGTCCGGCCTCGTGCATCGTACCGAACAGCGCTGGATTGAGGAAATTTGGGTTGACGCGGGTGGTGATGCGGACATCGTCGATCCCGAAATTGGTAGTGAATGGGTGGGCCGATTTATCCTGTCGGCCCCGTTTCCAGTCGTAACCGAATTTGGTGATTACTTCCACTCCAAAATCCCACTGCTTCTGTTCATCAAAAGACTGGTGCAGGAACGTGTCTTCCACCTGTGGGCGCTCGGAGATCGCTCGAAGCAGTTCAACCTGCTGGGGCCGTAAAGCCTCGAATATGGCTTTGACATCGGCTGTCTTTAATCCGGGCTCAAAGTCATCCAACAGCGGATCATAAATATGGTCGAAGGGTTTAAAAATAGAAGCGTAGCGCTGGCGGAGATCAATGATCTTTTCCAGCGAAGGTTGGAATTTGCCATAATTATCTTCTGCGCGTGCCTGTTGCCAGATCTGGAAGGCTGCTGAGGTAAGCTGGGCAAACTCGACCACCATTTCTGGCGGTACTTTAGTCTCTTTGTCGTAGTTTCTGCGGGTTACTTTTACCAGTCGGGCCTCGAAGGAATCCGGGTCCAGTTGAGCAACCTGCGGCACGAGATCTTCCAGCAGCCGTCCTACTTCGTCGGAAGTGAACTTTCTATGGGCAATCTGGCTGAGGGTTGCCAGCTGGTTGCCGCGATCCTCGGCCCCCCCAGCAGGCATATAAGTTTGCTGATCCCAGCCAAGTAGGGCGGTGGCGTTGTTTACATCGGCCACTTCGGCCAAAATTTCTTTGAGTTGGTTGATTTTTTCTTCCATTGTGCTCCTTATTGGGTGGTTAGAACGGTTTAAATAATAATAGGGTAGATCGATTAAACATGGAAAAGTGCTGTGCTACCGATCAGGCTTGGGTTCTTCATCGTGCTGTTAAGGTTCCTTGCACGCAATCCGGTTTGTTCAAAGCTAAAACGAAGCGGCTTAAACGATCTTCCAGCGCAATGGATCACCACGTAAGGCAGCCAGCACCTCGGTAGCGATATCCTCGGCCGTTCTGATCTGAGCTTCTACGGTTTGTGCGGCGATATGTGGGGTTGCGATCAAGTTAGGATGTGAGACCAAGGCGGTCAGTCCTGGAGGCTCGTTGGTGAATACGTCCAGTGCTGCCCCCGCGACCTGCCCCGATTCGAGCGCTCCATGCAGAGCGGTTTCATTGACCACGCCGCCGCGGGCGGTGCAGATCAAACGCACGCCGCGCTTCATCTGGCCGAATGCCTGCCCATCGAGTAAATTGCGTGTCTCTGGGGTAAGCGGCACATGCAAGGTGATAAAATCGGATTGGGTAAAAAGTTCCAGCTGGCTGGCGGGCTTCGCGCCACGCGTTCGGATCTCATCCAGCGCGCGCCGCGGGTCATGCCCTAAGACTTGCATGCCTAAGGCAGCCGCTCGAGTTGCAACCGCTGCCCCAATATTGCCCATGCCAATAATGCCAAGGGTTTTGCCGTATAACTCGATCCCCATCAGCTGGTCCTTGATCCACCGTCCGCTTTTCAGCTCCCTGTCCGCACGGGGAATGGTGCGTGCCAAAGCTAACATCATCGCCAGGGTATGTTCAGCCACAGCCAGGGTAGTTGCACGCGGCGAGTTGATCACTCGAACATCGTGGGCATTTGCAGCAGCTAGATCAACGTTGTCCACGCCCACACCTGCTCGTCCAACAACTTTTAGTCGCCCGGCTGCCTGAAACACCTGGGCTGTAACTTTTGTACGACCTCGTACGATCATGGCGTCATAATTCGCTGCACTGCGCAGGAGCTCGTCAGCGCTGATTCCAGCGCAATCATCCACGTGAGCCGAAGCGCTTAATATTTCCTGCCCGTTTTCTTCCAGACCATCGGTAAGCAGGATGTTCCATTTTGGCATATTTAACTCCATTGTATGGGAGGGCTTGACAAGAATGATGCGTTTAATTGTGATCCATACCAATCTGATTTTACCGCACAACCTGGCCCCAAAACAATTCCCAAAAATGGCTCTTCAGGAATTACTGGGGTAGATCCCCAAATCTGGGACATACGCACAGAAATTCCCAATGATCCCAAAAAATAAGGGTCTTTAGGATTTGCTGGGGTGGTCCCCCACAGGGATTCCAGGCAAACCAAAGAGAGGTGAAAATGCAAGAGCAGTTAATTGTCGTTTTAATCACTGCGCCTTCAGCGGATGTGGGTGAGGAAATTGCCCGGCATTTGGTTGAAAATAAGCTGGCCGCTTGTGTGAACCAGGCCGGGGCAGTCCAGTCCCTCTACCAATGGCAAGGATCAGTTCATCAGGATGAGGAAACCTTGTTAATTGTAAAGAGCCGTATGGATCTTTTCGAGCAGCTTGCCTCCCTGGTGCAGTCCCTCCACCCCTATGAAGTCCCTGAGATCATCGCCTTGCCAATCATAGCGGGTTTATCCGAGTACATGAATTGGATTGTGGAATCGACCGGATGAAAAAAGGTGCGTCCTAAAAGACGCACCCTTTGCTCGAAATACTCATGAGCAGAAAGATTTAAGCCAGTTATTCATACCGCAGCGCTTCAACGGGTTCGAGGCCAGCTGCCCGGTTAGCTGGATACAATCCAAAGAACAGTCCAACTGCGGTTGAGAAGACCGTCGCCAGCAGAATGACATCCAGGCCAATGCTGGGACTAATCGGCGTATCATTGGCTACAGCGATCTGTCCGACGATAAAAGATATCGTCCAGCCGAGAAGGATACCAATTAAACCGCCTAAGAGACTGAGTACGGATGATTCAGTCAGGAATTGAGTGAGGATATCCACCCGACGCGCGCCCAGTGCCTTGCGCAGGCCGATCTCGCGCGTTCGTTCCGTAACCGAGACCAGCATGATGTTCATAATACCTATGCCTCCGACCAGCAAAGATATCGCTGCGATCCCGCCCAGAAAGATAGTCAGAACGCTCGTGATCGTGCTGGCCGTATTCAGGAAGTCCTGCTGGCTAAAGATTGTGAAATCATCTGCACCGATGGCAGTCCGGTGGCGGGCCCGCATGATTTGAGCGATTTCTTCAGTTGCCAGCGGGACTGCTTCAGCGCTGACGGCCTGAACCATGATCATATCCACCCGGTCGATGGTCGACCGCCTCAGCAAGCGCTGTTGGGCTGTTGTGAGTGGAACCAGAGCCCGGTCGTCCTGGTTGGAGAACCCCGAACCGCCTTTCGAGGTCAGTACGCCGATGACCCGGAAGGGCTGACCCTCAATCCGGATGGTTTCGCCGGTGATGCCCTCACTGCGCCCGAAGAGATTTTCTGCCAGGTCAGGCCCAAGCACCACGACCGAGGCTTTCCCCAAGATGTGTTCTTCGTTGATAAACTCGCCTTCCGCCACCGTGTTATTGTTCACCGGGCCATAAGCTGGAGTGACCGCTTCAATGGTTGAGTTGGAGGTTTCACCTCCATAAGTGAATTCGCCTGAACCTTGCAGGACCGGAGCTACTCCCTGAACGGAGGGCGCCTGGAACGGATCGGCGATAGCGCTAGCGTCCCCTAAGGTTAGGGGTTTTGGATTGCGGACTTCTTCGCTAGAGCCGCCCCGGATTACAAAAAGCAGGTTGGTACCGATACCCTGGATTGAACCAGTGATCGTGTTTTGGGCTCCGCGTCCGATCGAAAGCATGGCAATCACGGCTGCAACCCCGATCACGATCCCGAGTACGGTCAGGGCCGAGCGCAGCTTGTTAGCCGATAGGCTTTCTAATGCTTCAACAAAGGATTGTAGAAAGTTCATTCTTCCTCCTCTACAACCCCGTCGCGTATGTGGATCCTGCGCTGGGTTAAGGCAGCTACATCAGGATCATGAGTAACAATGATGAGGGTAGTACCTCGTTCTTTATTTAATGAGAGCAAAATTTGCATAATCTCATCCCCGGATTTGGTATCCAGATTGCCGGTGGGCTCATCTGCCAGGATAATCGCCGGATCGTTTACCAGCGCTCTGGCAATAGCAACTCTCTGCTGCTGCCCTCCCGAAAGTTCGTTTGGCCGGTGATTGATCCGATCTCCTAAACCGACGGCTTGTAAGGCTTCGATCGCTTTTTCTTTGCGGCCGCGCAGGATGCCTGCATAGCGCATGGGTAGCTCCACATTGGAAATCGCCGATGTTCGAGAAAGCAGGTTGAAGCTCTGAAAGACGAATCCGACTTTCCGGTTGCGGATCGCAGCCAGCTGGTCATCTTTCAGGTCGGAAACCCTTTCGCCATCGAGTAAATACTCGCCCGAAGTTGGGCGATCCAGGCAGCCAATAATATTCATCAAAGTGGATTTGCCCGATCCAGACGGGCCCATAATGGCAACCACTTCGCCACGGGCGATCTGGGTAGAAAGGCCTCGCAGCGCGTGGACCTCAACATCACCCATCTGGTAAACCTTGGTTAGTTCTGTTGCATCGATAACCCAATCTGTCATGGCTACCTCCCTACAAAGGGCGGAGGCCCATCAGATGAAAACTCTAATGGTGGGTTCAGCACGATTGTGTCGCCCTCGTTCAGGTCGCCGCTGACCACTTCACTGTTGACTTCCGAAGAAGCGCCGAGATTGATGTCTACTGGTATCGGCTGACCATCGCTCAAAATATAGACGACCCGTTTTCCGTCGACGATCCGAACGGCCCGGTTTGGGACCAGGAGTACATCTTCAAGTTGGTTTATTACAATATTAACGGCTGCGGTCATCCCAGTTTTGACCTGTTCATCTGCATTGTTTAATTCGACTGTCACCGTGAAATCAACAATCCCTTGATTGTTTGTTCCAACCTGATCGACTCTGCTTACTTCTCCGGAGTATTCCTTGCCTTGGATGGCGTCAAAGGTGAGTGAGACAGGCTGGCCAATTTGAATCCGATTAATGTCAACTTCTGATACCGATACATCAATGAGCAGGTGAGTAAGATCGTCCAATCGAAAGGCTGTGACGCCGGGTGACGCCTGGTCGCCGGTTTTGATCATCACATCAGTAATTGTGCCGGAGAAGGGGGCTGACAGGTAGGCAAGATTAATGGTTGCTTGAGCGGCATCCACACGCGCCTGGGCGGCCAGGATATCTTCCGCTGCTGCGCCATTCTGCACTCTCTCCAATTCGCGCTCGGCATCAGCCAGCTGGGCTTCCAGCAAGGCGAGAGCTGCCGGGCTGGTCCCATCTTTAATTCGCTCCCAATCGCGCTGCGCCTGAAGCAGGCGGGCCTGGGCTGTGGCAAGATCAGCCTTGGCAACGGCCTGGTCGGTCTCGCTGGCAGTGCCTTGCAAGTTGTTCAACTGCCTGACGGCGGCATCATATTGTTGCTGTACCTGGGCCAGTTCGCTTTGCAAACGCGCCCGGGTCAGGTTTGTTTCAGGTCGGTTGGCATAAGGGTCGAATTTCTCCTGGGCTCTATCGAGCCTGTCCTTGGCGATGACAACCTGGGCTTGAGCTTCATCAATCAGGCTTTGGGTCGCCGGAGAGCTCAGCCAGCGCACATTTCTTTCCGCATCCTGGACTGCTTTTTCCGCCAGGGCAATGGCTTCCAAAGCATTGGCCTGAGCCAGCTCTGGGTTTCTGGCATCTTCCAGCGTTTGTTGTGCATCTTCCACCGTTTGTTGCGCCTGAGCTTTTTGACGGTTCGATGTCAGCAAATCATCCAGCGCACGCTGGGCGTTCACCAGATCCGCTTGGGCCAGGATTACGGATTGTGGTAGCGAGGTCAACTCCAGTCTGGCGAGTATCTGGTTGGCCTGGATGCTTGCCCCGACCTGCACAATGACATCCCCGACTGTCCCGGTGGTTTGCCAGTTCAGGATGGCAGTTTGGTTGGCGCGTACAATCCCTGTCGCCCCTACAGTAGCCGTCAGGCTGCCTCGGCTGGCGGTAGTTGTTTGATATCCGGATGCGCTGGCTGCCTGTCGCTGAGCGCGTGCAGGGCCAAGCAGATAGAATGCGCCTGCCAGAACAGCCAGGACAACAATCGCGATGATCCACTTTTTCATTACTTCCTCCAACAATTATTTTTTTACTTGAACGCAGTCTCGGTAGCTGGTTAGTACATACCGGCTATCTCAAGAATCCAGCAGACCCGGGGGTGGATCTACCACGATTTGATCACCTTCAGTTAGGTCGCCTGCCAGTACCTCCGAAAGTTCGCCAGCAGTGGCGCCTATTTGGACCGAGACCGGGATTGGCTGGCTGTCCTGCAAAATATATACAATCCGCTCTCCAGCACTAAATCGTATCGAGCTGCTTGGGATGAGCAGAATATCCTTGAGCTCTCTAAGCACCAGTTCGGCGTCAGCAGTTATCCCAGGTTTAATAAACTGGTCAGGATTGGTAATTTGTACTTTGGTCCGGTAGACCACACCACCCTGGATTTCCTGGCCAAAAGACTGAACTTCAATCACCCGGCCCTGGTAGTCCTCGAGTTGTTCGGAGGGCGCATCGCTGGACCGAAGATTGTCTGGAATAGCATCAAATGCCAGCAAGACAGGCATCCCGATCTGGATATTATTGATGTCAATTTCAGAGACATTTATATCGATGACGTACTGCGTCAGGTCATCCAGTCGGATCATGGGTACACCAGGAGCAACCTGATCCCCGACAGTTCCTAAGACCTCTGTGACAGTTCCAGAAAATGGAGCCGTTAGACGCGCTAGATTTAAGACTGCCTGAGCGGAATCGACCTGTGCCTGTGCTGCAGCCAGATCAGCCGGGTCCGGACCTTGTTTCAATCGCTCCCATTCTCGTTCAGCATCCTCCAATTGAGCTTCGAGGACGGCAATATCTGCTGGATTAGGACCTTCTTCAATTCGATCCCAATCAAGCTTGGCTTTAGCAAGCTCCGCCTGAGCTTTGGCCAGATTAGCCTCAGCTACCAGCAACTCATTTGGATCGGGAGGCTCGAGCAGACTGTTGTATTTTTCTAGATCCTCGTCATAAGCTCGCTGGTCGCGAACCAGTTTGAATTCTAGATTTTCTAAGATCCGCCGGTAAAATTCCTTGCTTTCAAAGAAATAATATGTGCTCGCAGGGCGATTTAAGCGGTTCTGAATCCGTTGGACGCTGGCCTTCGTCTGGTCCAAAACATTTTTAGTCAAAAGCAAATTTGCATGGGCCTGATCGATAGCTGATTGGGGTGGCTTCTTTTGGACAATTGCCAGTTGAGTCTTGGCATTTTCTATATTCTTCTCAGCCTCAGCCAGGGTCTGTAAGGCATTGGCTCGAACTCAATTCGGGGTCGCGAGCATCCTCAAGGGCGTGTAGCGCATTTTCGTAGGTTTGCTGAGCCTGGGCAGCCTGAAGCCTTGAATGCAGCAGACCATCCAGATTCTTTTGGGCATTGATCAAACTCACCCTGGCATAGATGACAGTCTGGGGCAGGGAGCCTGGCTCCAACGCGGCAAGTTCCTGACCGGATGTTACAAGATCACCAACCTTAACATAAACTTGATCAATTGTTCCCGTGCTCTGCCATGCAAGGTTGACGCTTTGGTTGCTGCGGACTGTCCCGGAAGCACCTACCGTCACCGTCAAATCGCCGCGCTGGACAAGTTCGGTCTGCAGTTGATTTTGTGCTTGAGCGCTTACCCTGAACTGCCCTAAAATATACGCACCAACTGCCAGAATTATCAGAACCAATAGAATTAGTGTGAAGGTTTTTCTCATGCTACTTTTCACGCATATTTTTTTACTCTTCATGCAAGGCGGATAAGCTCCAGGGCTTACCCGATCCAAAACGGGTGCCAGTGATCAGGCCTACTCCTGTCATTAAAACTATCAGGCGCATCGGAAGCCCCAGATAGGGTATTTTAGCCAGTGCAAACAGCAAGGTTAGTCCAAGCAAGTAAGCCAGTATAGGCGATACCTTATCCCAGCCTGCCCGGATGGTCAGAAGATGACCCAGCGCGTAGGCAAGGCTCACAAAGCCCAAAAAGGCGGATATAAACAAAATGCTCCCTAGAAAAACTGCCAGCGGGAATGTCTCCATCGTTAGCGAGGAGCTAAGCCCAATTGTGAAAACCACAATCGAAATCAATAAGCCAAGCAGCGTAATTCTGATCAGATTGCGACCGCCAACCGACAGGTAGATCTCCATGTGGCGAATTTTTTCTGGAAAAGCATACAAGGCTAATATACCTGAGAGATAGATCGTAGCCAGAATGCTGAATGAAGACAGCCAACCATTGTTCTCCTCCTGGAAAGCAAAGCGATGAAAAAAAGGCGCTTCAGGATTCCACGTTTCTGTACGAGAAAATTGGAAAAACTTTACCGGTTCCCAGGCAAACCAGTCCGAGCCGATCAGGATAATGATCGCTCCCAGGATTGCCGTAATTGTAATATATCGCCATTTTTTCATGAATCCATACATCCTTCAGGGAGCACTCAAAGTTTGTAGATTTGGTGTTCGGTTTGTGCGGCGCCAGCCGCACAAACCGAACACCAAAATTATTTTTCTACAACCTTTGAGTACACTCATCCTTCATATTCGCTCAGGCGTCTTATTGTTTGGGGCACTTTGGGGATCCGATATAGAAATTTCTAGAAACCCTTGCAATAGTTCTGATATGCTCCAGACTGAGCGGTAATTAAGATTGACTGCCAGGCAGCATATGCTCGAGAGCAATCAGGCAGCCGACTGCCAGGGCGATGATTCCGATCCAGGCAGCCCCACTGAACGGGCTGCTGAGATTCGCCTGAAAAGCGGAAAATGCTGAGATCAGGTCAGTGCTCATACGAGTGGCTCCTGCTCCGGTCATTTCGATTAGGGCAGAAACGACCCACCAGCCATTGTCTGGCAGCGCCATACTTTGCAACATGCCAGCCAGCCCAGGTAATGCCAGCCAGACTCCGGATATGGCCAACACAACACTCATGCCATATTGAAAGGCGAGATGACGCCTATGATGGGCAAGAATGTTCGCACAAATCCGGGCGCTTAAATCAACCGGAACGGGCTGTTCTGGAAGATTCGCGAGCAGCTGATCCAAAGAGTCCGGATTTTCTCGCTGGTATGATCTGTTTATCATTCTACCCTCATTCATTTAATGCCTGGCGGAGCTGATTTTTGGCCCGGTGAAGGTGGGTTCGGATAGTATTGACTGGTAGATCCAATATTTCGGCAATTTCCGCATAGCTCAACCCGCCTTGATAACGAAGTGCAATAACTGCTCTGTAAGAAGACGGGAGTTCTGCAACTGCTTCTGCCAGGGCTGCTAACAGTTCGGTTTTTTCCAGCAAAGCCTCCGGGTCAGGCAAGGTAGAGGGCAATACTTCCTGAATAGCTTCCAGCCCGGAGAAATCCAGGAAGCGATCTTTCCGCCAGCGATCTCGGGCAAGATTCATGGCAATGGTAACCAGGTAAGGAAAGAAAGGCTTTGTCCAATCCTGTGCCTTGCTGCGCGGGGATTGCAGAAGTCGCCAGATCCGTAAGAAGCTTTCCTGAACGATGGCTTCGGTTTCCGATGAATCGCTGGCCATTCTGCGAATGATCTGGAACAGATCCCGACTATACCGTTCGACCAGCAGGTTGAAAGCAGAGGAGTCCCCCGAACGGGTGCGCTCCAGCAACTGTTGGTCAGCCTCCTGGTTGTTCATTGTCCACTCATAGCACGTTTTTCATCGAATAAAGTTTCGCAATATAAGGTTAATGTTTATTAATGGTATTTTCGCTAAATCCATTGTAAACAAAAGAAGGATGTGTGGTGTTCGGTTTGGGCGGTGCAGCCGCCCAAACTTAACACCACAAAATCTCTTTTTTCTTAAGTGACTTGCCGAAAAGACCAGTTAAGCAAGCAACCGAGTTAACAAGAAAGCTGATCCCCCGGTAACCTGTTTTGCCTGGCTGAACATCATAGCCAGGTTGTTACATTTAATATACCCCAGTATGTGACAACCGTCACAACAAATCATGACTTTTGGGACTGAAATTAAACCACTTTTGTCGTTATTATCTGACAAGCAGATTCGTGACAGGTGCACTAAGAGTCTGCCAATCTGGGTTGTACGCACGTTGACAAAAATTTAGTGCATCTATTCGTAACTGAACCGCCTTTGGCAGAGAGAATTAGCTATCTTCCTCGCCTGGTCATGGACAGTACAAGCAATCTTCGAAATCAGACGGAGGTATCTTAGCATGCAAGCAGTTCCTAGCGATTTTCTTGCCATTGATCGTCGAGCCAGACTGAGAGTTCCGTATTTGGATGTGGATCATCGTTCAGCTCAGGAGCGCGTGTGCGATTTTGAGGACGTCACGATTCCAATGGACGCTGAACGGGCGATGCTGGAGGCTTCGCGTTGCATCCACTGCCCTGACCCAGCCCCTTGTGTTGCCGCCTGCCCGGCCCATAACGATATCCCCTCCGCGATGTGGTTGATTGAGAATGGGCAGTTTCTGGAGGCGGCTAAATTGTACCGCCAAACCAGCTCGTTGCCGGAAATCTGCGGCCGGGTTTGCCCGCACGAGCAGCTTTGCCAGGGTTCTTGCGTGCGCAGTAAATCTCATGAGCCAGTCCTGACCGGAGCTTTGGAAGTCTTTGCTATTGAATACGAACGGCATATGGATGGGACCTTTATCCCGACCGCCGAAAGCACTGGCAAAAAAGTAGCCATTGTTGGGGCCGGTCCTGCCGGGCTGGCTTGCGCCGAACAGCTTATCCAGTATGGGCATGAATTGACAATTTACGAGGCTAAACCGGCTCCTGGCGGGCTGTTATTGTACGGTATCCCCAACTTTAAACTGCCCAAGGATGTGGTTGCTGCCAGATGGAACGACCTGGAACGTGCCGGAGTTAAACTAGTTCCCAACGCCTATATTGGCAAGCACAAAACGGTGGATGGCCTGTTTGCTGAAGGCTACTCGGCCGTATTCATAGGTGTAGGCGCTGAGATTGATGCTCCGATGGAAGTCGAAGGTGAGAACTTGCCGGGGGTCCACAAAGCCACTGAATTCTTGATCCGTGGAAATGTAAGCCCGCAACAGCTGCCAGAAGACATGCAGGATCGTCTTCAGATAGGAAACAAAGTTGTTGTTATTGGCGGTGGTGATACAGCCTCAGATTGTTTGCGAACTGCGCTCCGTCTGGGCGCTGAAGAAGTGACCTGCCTTTACCGTCGAACCGAGAAAGAAATGCCTGGTGGCAGAAAAGACCGTCAGCTGGCGCGCGAGGAAGGCGCTCGATACCAATTTCTCACTCAGCCGGTTCGGTTTATTGCCGGCAGTGATGGTCATCTTGCTCGGGTAGAATGCATACAGATGGTGTTAGGTGAACCAGACGCGAAGGGACGACGCCGGCCTGTGCCGATTGAAGGCTCGAATTTCATCGTTGAGGCCGACACCGCGATCCTGGCTTTGGGTTATTGGCCAGACCCTGTGATTGGTGATACTACGCCGGATCTTAAGACGCATAAATGGGGCTTGGTAGTCGCTGACCGCGAGACTGGCGCCACCTCTCGACCAGGTGTCTATGCCGGCGGCGATGGCGTAACAGGGCCGGACTTGGTCGTGACTGCGATGGTAGCAGGTCGTAAAGCTGCCGCAGCCATTCATCAGTATTTGATGACTCTCTTAGGCTGATTACTCCGAATTGCGTCGCAAGTGATCTAACCCAATCTCATATCTCCTGTTGAATTGCGAGCAACCCGCACAGGGTTGCTCGTTTATTATTACAAATGCCCACTTCCCCTATAAGACCGCAGGCGCCCCTGTTTTCCGCTTTTGAGTGCTTCCTCATAGAGGCTTAAAACCGGGTTCATTGGGAACCTCTGGGGTATGGGTGAATGTGGTGCCTTTTACAGACGCCAGCCCCGCAAAAAGCACCACATAACCGTTCCCACCACAGGATTTCCATAAGACCAAGTGTGCTAAAGTCTGTAGACTTTTCTTGAAGTTTGTGATTTTTAGGGGCAACGCCTCTAAAAATGGCGAACTACATCTACACTATTTTAGTGCACCCCAAAGAGCAGGGCGATTGCATCTAAAATGGTCAAAAGAATGGGATAATCGTGGGCTACAGCAAGAAGAAGGAGGCCACGAATGTCCAAAACACCAATTGGAACGATCGGGGAGCATTTTGCCAAAGTCAGTGATCCACGGATAGAACGCACGAAGCGGCATAAATTGCTCGATATCATCTGCATCGCCATCTGTGCAGTCATCTGCGGGGCAGATAATTGGGTCGAAGTTGAAAACTTTGGTCAGCAGAAACTGAGTTGGCTGCAAACCTTTCTGGAACTACCCAACGGGATCCCTTCGCATGACACGTTTGGGCGAGTATTTGCGCTGGTAAACCCGGAAGAATTTCAAAGGAGCTTTCTAGAGTGGGTTCAAGCGGTCAGCCAACTGACCCAGGGGCAGGTGATTGCCATAGACGGGAAACAGTTGCGTGGTTCGCACGACCGAAGTTCAGGGAAGCGTGCGATCTATCTGGTGAGCGCCTGGGCGACAGCCAACCACCTGGTACTTGGGCAACAGAAAGTCAACGAAAAATCTAACGAGATTACCGCCATCCCAGAATTATTGAAAACACTGGAGATTTCAGGATGTATCATCACGATCGATGCGATAGGAACGCAGACCAAAATTGCCAAATTGATTGTTGGAGCTGAAGCAGACTATATTTTGAGCGTCAAGGAAAACCAGGGCAAGCTGTACCAGGACCTCACGGCCTTGTTTGATTACGACCGGCAGCGCAATTTTCAGGAGGCGCCCTACGAATATGCCAAAACGGTTGGGAAGGATCATGGCCGGATTGAAGTTCGCAAGTGTTGGAGTACTTCTGACCCCGAATACCTGGAAAGTATTCGCAGTCGACAGAATTGGAAAGGTCTGAAAAGTATCGTGATGATCGAGTCGGAGAGGATCATTGGAGATCAATCGAGTACAGAGATCCGTTATTTCATCTCCAGTCTGGCAAGTGATGCCAAGCGGCTCTTACTGGCCATCCGCAGCCATTGGCAGATTGAAAATAGCTTACATTGGACCCTGGATATCGCTTTTGCCGAAGATCAGAACCGTGTGCGCAAAGATCATGCTCCTGAAAATCTGGCGGTCATCCGCCACATGGCGCTCAATTTGCTCAAACAGGAGACAACTGCCAAAGGCGGTGTTAAAGCCAAGCGACTTCAATGCGCTTGGAGCGAAGAATACCTGCTCAAGGTCTTGGCGGGCGCATAAGATGCAATCGCCCTGCCCCAAAGAGCCTAAAACGGGGAAATTCTGGTTTTAGAGGGTATAATTTAGGGGTGTGTGTCTGTCGGACACGCGCATTTTATGTGGCTTAAATGTGTTCCAAGCAAGTACAAGTTCGGCATTTTTTGAAGGAACGTGAATGGATATTGGGACAATTCAATCTGTAGATATCGACGAGCAAATGCGTTCAGCCTATCTCGACTATGCCATGAGTGTCATTGTGGCCCGAGCATTGCCCGACGCGCGAGATGGGCTCAAGCCTGTCCATCGCCGTATCCTGTATGCCATGCACGATATGGGCATCCGGGCGAATTCTTCCTATAAAAAATCAGCTCGTATTGTTGGTGAAGTATTGGGAAAGTATCACCCACATGGTGACTCAGCGGTATACAACTCAATGGCTCGCCTGGCGCAAGATTTTTCCATGCGTTATGTGCTGGTGGATGGGCAGGGGAATTTTGGTTCGATCGATGGCGACGCCCCGGCAGCAATGCGTTATACCGAAGCCCGCCTTGCCCGCATGGCTGAAGAGATGCTGCTTGATATCGACAAGAATACGGTCGATTTTTCTGATAACTTCGATGGGTCGCTGGTAGAACCGGTTGTGCTGCCAACCAGGCTGCCGGGCCTTTTATTAAATGGTTCTTCCGGGATCGCAGTCGGGATGGCAACCAACGTCCCACCGCACAACTTGGGCGAGCTGGTCAATGCCATTTGTTATATGATTGACCATTACGATGCACTCGACGATATCCCGATTGAGGATTTAATCCAGTTCGTACCCGGACCAGATTTCCCAACAGGCGGCATGATTGTCGGGATCGAGGGGATCATGCAGGCGTACGGAACTGGGCGCGGCCGGATCGTCTTGCGCGGCCAGGCTCATATCGAGGAAATGGGACGCGACCGCTACCGGATCGTGATTACCGAAATCCCTTATCAGTTAAATAAATCCAGCTTGATTGAACGGATCGCTGAACTGGCCAGGGAAGGCAAGTTGGGCGATATATCGGATTTGAGAGATGAGTCGGACCGGCGTGGGATGAGCATCATCGTGGAGTTGAAGAAAAACTCCCAGCCCAAGAAAGTGCTCAACCAGCTTTATAAATACACGCCGCTTCAGTCAACTTTCGGAGTCCAGATGCTGGCCCTGGTGGATAATGAACCAAGGCTGCTTTCACTCAAGCGAGCGCTTCAGATCTACATCGAGCACCGCCGGACCGTGATCTTGCGGCGAACCGAATACGAACTGCAAAAGGCCCGCGCACGAGCCCATATCCTGGAAGGATTGTTGATTGCGCTGGCAAACCTGGATGATGTCATTCAAACCATCCGACAATCTCCAGATGCGGATGTCGCCAAAGAGCGGCTGATCTCTCGCTTTAATCTATCCGACGTCCAGGCTCAGGCAATCCTGGATATGCAGCTTCGCAGGTTGGCTGCTCTTGAGCGCCAAAAAATTGAAGATGAACAGAGCCAACTGCTTGAGCGGATCGCTTACCTTGAAGATCTATTAGTCAGCCATAACAAAGTATTGGCATTAATTAAAGAAGATTTGACCGATGTAGCTGAAAAATACGGTGACGAACGCCGCACGGTGATTGCCCGAGATGAAAGCACCGAATTCAATGAAGAGGACTTGATTGCTGATGAAGCTATGCTGGTCAGCATTACGGAGCGCGGCTATATCAAGCGTGTCGATGCCAAAGCATTCCGCGCTCAAGTTCGGGGAGGCCGGGGCGTGACCGGTCATGCCACCAAGGATGAGGATGAAGTCCTGATGCTGTTCCCAGCGCGCACACTGGACACGGTGCTATTTTTTACAGACCGGGGTAAGGTCTATTCCGAAAAAGCATACCGAATCCCGGAGGCCGACCGCACTGGCCGGGGTGTGCCAATCGTTAATGTGCTCGCTCTGAATCCGTATGAAACCATCACTGCTGCGCTGACTGTGCCCGATTTTGGAGACTCGCAGTATTGTACGATGGCAACTCGTAAAGGTCGCATCAAACGCCTGGTGCTTTCCGAATTGTCATCTGTACGGCCTTCTGGCCTGATCGCCTTGAACCTGGACGATGGTGATGAGTTGGGTTGGGCTCGCTTGACAAGCGGCAAGGATGATATCATTCTCGTTACAGAAAATGGTCAGGCGCTCCGCTTCTCAGAACAGCAGGTACGACCAATGGGCCGCACTGCTGCGGGTGTGATTGGTATCCGATTAAAAGGGGCAGATAGTGTGACCTCGATGGAAGTGGTTGAACCAGGCGGAGACCTCCTGGTTGTTACCACAGCAGGATTCGGAAAGCGGACCTCGATCGCCGAATATCCGATTAAAGGGCGGGCAACTGGAGGGGTTCTGACGATTGATAAGCAAGCTTTTCGGAAAATTGGCGTGATTGCCGCAGCTCGGGTGGTTCAAGAAGCAGACGATCTGACCTTGATTTCAGCCAATGGCGTGGTTCTACGCACCAAAGTAAAAGATATTTCACAGTCCGGGCGCGCTACCCGGGGTGTGACAATCATGAACATGCAGCCAGGCGATTCGGTAGTCTCACTGGCCCGGATTGCTGACGCGGATTTGCGTCGGGTCGAGGCTGGCGAAAGTTAAGTAGGTCAGTGTGACAAACTTTTGTGCCTGCCGACATATCTTCCGACTTTTCGGATAGATACTTTGTGCATTTCTCGGCAAGTCACTTTAGAAATAAGAGCTCCTGTGTTGTTCGGTTTGGGCGGCTTAACTGCCCAAACCGAACAACACAAACCCTTCACTGATAAGCAAAGAATTTAGCGAGAAAACCATCTAGAGCAGCTGACTTGGTAGATAATGAGGCAGTTTTGTCTGTGATGGAAATTCATGGACAAAGCTGCCTGATGACTCATAGCGGCAGCGCGACCTTGCCAGTTACCAGCAAACAAAAAACGCTTAATAGCACAACCAGGAAAAGCAGCATCAGCGCGATGATAAAACGCTGCGCTGGTGACATCCCCATGAATTCATGCTTGGTCACGGGGGGTAGATCCCCGAAGTTGGGAGTTTCATCTTCGTCAAATAATGATGCATCAGCTTGTTCGCGAAAATCGTCAAGCATGGTCTACCTTCCTTAGTGCAGTATTTATATCGGATGTAAGCGCACCTGGATTCGTGCGTTGAGATTTCATATTTATTCTATAGAAGTTATGCAGTTTGGAGTAACCCTGCTCCAACTGCGTATGTCCTATTCTAATTGATTTTCCAGCGGACGCAGGTGTAGTTCACCACTGTGAAGGGTTATTATTTGGCCAGCTTGATTCCGCAGCCTCAGCCGTCCGTCGGCTTCCAGGCCCAGAATCTGGCCTTCTACGTCGGAACTTGAGACTGCGCCCGTCCGGCTTCCAAACTCGCTGACTCTCACCCATTGATGGCGAAAAGCCAGCTGGCTTTCCCAGGCCCGGATAAATTCGGGGCTGGCAACCCTGGTTTGCCAATTGATTAGCTCCTCTAATACGGCTTGCAGCAGTTCCAGCCGGTCGACGGGGACTGTTGCCTGGCAGCAACGTTCCAAGGCCGATTCAACACAGGTAGCGGGAAATCTCAGGTCTTCTGGGCGGGGTACGGAATCTGCTTTTATATTGATGCCAATTCCCAGGATGATTGCCGCCAGCTTATCTCCCTGCCAATGGGCCTCTGCCAGTACTCCGCATAATTTTTGGCCAGAATACAATACATCGTTTGGCCATTTGATCTGGGCTGGCAGATTGTACCGTGAGCGTAATGCACTACTTACAGCCAGGGCACCCAGAGCAGTCACTCGAGGGAGAGATTCGGGTGAATTGGACCAGGACGGCTCCGGGCGTGGACGCTTTGGCAGCAGCACCAGGCTGAATGCCAGTGCAGCCCCGGGGGGGGTGATCCATTGGCGTCCCGCCCGGCCTCGCCCAGCCGTTTGTTCATTCGCGACAACCAGCGCCAGATTTGGGCAGCCGGTTCCTACCCAGCGAGCGGCTTCTGCGTTGGTCGAGTCGATTTGTTCATAATATCGAATCGGACCAATTGCAAGGGCATGCAATGCTGAGGTAATTTGGTCTGAGTTCATGTCCGCATTTTACCGCAATATCTAAAGCCAACACGATCACCCTGCAAAGCTGAAAGCCATACGCATTTAAACAGCAAGGATTATGGGTGTGAGAATTGTGGCTTCGTCACAATTCTCACACCCAATTGATTTTTCCAGCTGGTGTTGAAAGCCGTGCCGGATGTGACTTTATTAATCCCCCGATTTTGTCCCGAAAAGCTGGACGAATCCAGACCGCTTGTGTTATACTTGCATCCGCTCCCGCCTATAGGCGGGAGCTATTCTGCCCGCGAGCGGGCAAATCCCATCCTACACGTCTCTCGACCCCTTTGGGCGTGCCGCGACAGCGGTTCCAGGCGGGAATGACGGAGGCGGAAGAATAACGCAAAGGAGTAAGACAATGGCAATTGTACCTATGAAAGCGCTGCTTGAGAGCGGCGTGCATTTCGGTCATCGGACCCATAAATGGCACCCGATGATGAAGCCCTATATTTTCACGGAACGCAACAGCATCCATATCATCGACCTGCAGAAGACTGTCAAAGCCCTCGAACAGTCCTATAACCTGGTGCGCGACACCATCGCCGATGGCGGCACAGTTCTTTTTGTGGGCACCAAGCGTCAGGCGCAAGAAACCATTCAATCGGAAGCCACCCGGGCTGGGATGCCTTATGTGACGATCCGGTGGCTGGGCGGAATGCTCACGAACTGGCGTACTATTCGCCAGCGAGTTAACGAGTTAGAACGACTGGAACGGATGCGGGATAAGGGTGATTTCGAAAGAATTACCAAGAAAGAAGCTCTGATCCTGACCCGGCAGATCGAACGGCTTGAAATGCTGCTGGGCGGAATACGCCATATGGGAAAACTCCCTGAGCTCCTGTTTGTCGTTGATGTCCGCCGTGAAGACACTGCCATTCATGAAGCTAACCTGTTGGATATACCGGTTGTGGCACTGGTTGACACGAATTGTGACCCTCGCAATATTGATTATGTGATCCCATCCAACGATGATGCCATCCGGGCTATTAAACTACTGGTGGGTAAAATTGCCGACGCAGTGCTTGAAGGCAAAGCTATGCGGAAGGAAGTTGCTGACGAAGAACTGGCGGCAGAAACCAGTCGACCTGAGCGACGAATGGTTGATGACCATGAGCTCTCCGACGAGGACCTGCTGGGTGAAGCTACATTGGCTAAAATTTCAAGGTCAGCCGCCCCCGATGAAGAAGATGAAGAAGAAGAGGAAGACTTAGCTGTTGACGAAGAAGAAGACGAGGAAGTCGAAGACATCGACGATGATGGCGACAGCGATGATGATGACGACGATGACGACGACGACAGCGATGATGATGACGATGACGACGATGACAGCGATGACGACGATGACAGTGATGATGACGATGAGGACGATGACAGTGATGATGACGATGAGGACGATGACAGTGATGATGACGATGAGGACGATAATTAATTATGGCGATTACAACCCAACAGATTAAAGAACTGCGCGAAGCGACCAATGCTGGAATATTAGACTGCCGTAAAGCTCTTGAAAGTGCAAATGGTAATTTCGACAAAGCCGTAGATTACCTGCGGGAAAAAGGACTTGCTACAGCTGCCAAACGCTCAGACCGCGATGCTTCAGAGGGTGTCGTTGAATTGTATTCCCACGGTAAAGGGCGGGTAGGCGTGATGGTTGAGGTCAACTGCGAGACAGATTTTGTCGCACGCTCTGAATCATTCCGCACTTTTGCGCATGAAGTGGCTTTGCAAATAGCAGCGTCAGCGCCACACTACCTGCGCCCAGAAGATATTCCCGAAGATGTGCTGCAGCACGAACGAGAGATTGCTCGCAACCGGGCCATCGAAGAAGGCAAACCGCAAGCGGTCCTCGAGCGGATCATTGAAGGCCGGTTGGAAAAATTCAAAGACGAATCCTGTTTACTGCGGCAGGCGTATATACGTGACGAGGATCTCACCATAGAAAAGCTGCTGATGCAGCAGGTCGCCGCAATTGGTGAAAACATCATCATCCGGCGCTTTGCCCGTTGGGAGTTAGGTGAAGGTAAAGAAGGGTGATCAATTGAGGGCCAACCGACAGGTTGGCCTTTTTTCTACCTTTAACTCATCCAGTGAAACCAAGATTCCTTGACCGTATCAAGGCCCTATGAAGGAAAGGAAAATGGGAAAAGAATTAAAATACAAACGAATATTGCTCAAACTCAGCGGTGAAGCGTTGGCTGGAGCAAGTGGATTTGGAATTGACCCGCTGAAGGCTGAAGAACTAGCGATCCGAGTAAGAGACGTTCGCGAACTTGGTGTGGATGTTGCAATCGTGATCGGCGCCGGCAACCTTTGGCGCGGTCGGAGCGGATTGGACCGCGGGATGGATCGTGCTACCGCTGACTATATGGGTATGCTCGCTACAGTGATGAATGCTTTAGCCCTGATGGATGCGATGGAACGTATGGGCCTTGTGACCCGGGTGCAGTCTGCCGTAGAAATGCATGCAGTGGCTGAACCGTATATCAGGCGGCGGGCCATTCGGCACCTGGAGAAAGGGCGGGTGGTCATTCTGGGCGGCGGGACAGGCAATCCCTATTTTTCAACGGATACAGCCGCTGCGTTGCGGGCTATGGAAATCGACGCGGATGTCGTTATAAAGGCCACCAAGGTTGATGGCGTCTACGACTCCGATCCGATGACAAATTCTGGCGCAGTGCGTTTCGAACGCCTTTCTTACATGGAAACAATCAATCGGCGTTTGGAAGTGATGGATAGTACGGCGATTTCCCTTTGCATGGATAACAATCTGCCCATCCTGGTCTTGAATTTATGGCACCCAGACTCACTCCGCCTGGCGTTGTTCGGAGAATCTGTGGGTACCCTGATCACTTAGCGCCTATCCGAAAAGGCGGAAGGTATGTAGTAGTTGTTGTTGCGTGCTGGGCTCTCAACACCAACTACTACAAATACCACTTTTTGGATGGCTACTAAATATGATCATCTGCTAGATTTTTAAGGCAGCCGCTGGTCATGAGCAGTCCTGAGTGGCTTTCCCACCCGGGACTGTTTTATTCCTGTGTAGATGATTGTTAGGACCTTGAATTTGTGAAAGTCCTGGCTATTTAGCCCTTTCCTCTCATCGCATTTTCGGGTATCCTATAGGTTAGCGATATTGGATGATTACTTGCCAATCGTCATTCCCATTGTGGGAGGTTGTTTGCTGTTTGAGGCCATTTATCCAACTTCAGGCGAGCGTGGAGGCATTATGCTAAAAGAAGTATACAAAGAAGCTGAGGCCCGTATGCGTGGGGCAATCCAGGCTTTGGAAGAGGATCTGGCAGGAATCCGTACTGGCAGGGCAACGCCGGCGCTGGTAGAACGGATGCCTGTTGAATATTATGGGGCGCCTACCCCATTGATTCAGCTTGCGTCCATCAGCGTTCCAGAACCACGCTCTTTGTTAATTCGCCCTTTTGATGCAACCAGCTTAAAAGCAATTGAACGTTCGATCCTGATCTCTGATCTGGGCTTGACCCCGAACAATGATGGAAAATCAATCCGCCTTAATTTACCTCCTCTGACGGAAGAACGCCGGCGAGACCTGGTCAGAGTGGTCAATAATCGGCTTGAGGAGGCGAAAGTGGCTGTCCGGAATGTTCGGCGGGATAGCATCAAGGATTTACGGGAATTCGAGAATGAAAAGATGATCTCTGAAGATGATCTCAAGCGCGGTGAGGATGAACTGCAGAAAATAACCGATCGGATGATCGAGGAAATTACTGCAGTTGGCGAACGCAAAGAAAAAGAAATCCTTGAAGTCTGAGCGGACAGCCCAATTTATATGAATCTAAAATCCTATCACGATTCTCCAGATAAAATCCCCACCCATGTAGCAATCATTATGGATGGGAATGGGCGCTGGGCTTTGGCGCGTGATCTGCCGCGGCTGGCAGGCCATCGAGCAGGTACAGAAAACTTGCGCCGGGTCATTGAAGCGTTCATTGAATTTGGCATCCAATATCTGACCATTTACGCTTTTTCTACCGAAAACTGGGGCAGGCCTGAGGAAGAAGTCCAGGGATTGCTGCGCATTCTGGAGGATGTGATCGATCGGGAACTGCAAGAATTGCACGATCAAGGTGTAAAACTGCGGCATATCGGCCGTTTGGAACGCCTGGATCCAACCTTGCGTGAAAAAGTTTTACACGCAGTTGAATTTACAAAAGACAACACCAAACTGGTGCTTAATATCGCCTTTAATTATGGCGGCCGTGATGAAATTGTGTGCGCCATTCAACGTATCATCGAGGATGGTGTCAAAACCGAAAATGTGACCGATGAACTGGTCAGCAAGTACCTTTTTACCGCCGGCGTACCGGATCCTGATCTAATTATCCGAACGTCTGGCGAATTGCGAGGCAGTAATTTCTTGATCTGGCAGGGCGCCTACTGTGAGTGGTATTTCACGCCAACCTATTGGCCTGATTTTGATAAAGAACAGTTGCGCCTGGCATTACAGGAATATAGCCGTCGTGAACGGCGGTATGGGCGTATATCTCAAGCTGAAGAGGATATCGCTCACCATGCTGGTTAAACGGACGATCGTAACTCTGATCCTGCTGCCAATTGGGCTGATCCTGATTCATCTGGGCGGTCCACTTTATGCAGGATTTATCGCGCTGATCCTTGGATTGGCCGCCTGGGAATATGGTCGTATGATGCGCGCAGGTGGGTTAAAACCTGCCAGTGTGCTGGTTATCTCCGGCGCAGTTTTAATCGCCATCACCCGAGCCTACAACGGTTTCGAGAGCGCAGGCTGGGTGATCAGCCTGATTCTGCTCATCAGTCTGATTTTTCACCTGGTTGAATATGAGCGCGGGCAGACCCAATCGGCAACCGATTTTGGGGTGACTGTAGGTGGGGCGCTCTACCTGGGGTGGATAGGAGCCTATCTTATTTCCGTCCGTTTTCTACCAGAGGGTAAATGGTGGTTGCTGGTGGTTCTCCCCGCCGTCTGGTTTGCGGATACAGGCGCATATCTGGTGGGCAGCCGGATTGGAAGCCATAAAATGAGTCCTCGCCTGAGCCCAAAGAAATCCTGGGAGGGGTATTTTGGTGGGATCTTGTTTAGCGTGATTGCAACCCCGCTGCTGGTACTTGGGATGCAGAACTGGTTAATCGTCGATTCGGCCATCCAGCCCTGGAGTGGAGCATTAATTGGTCTATTGATGGCAGTGATCACACCCCTTGGCGATTTGGGAGAGAGCATGTTTAAGCGCCAGGTTGGCTTGAAGGACTCGGGTAACTTGTTGCCCGGGCATGGGGGTGTGTTCGACCGGATTGATTCATGGTTATGGGCTGGCGTAATCGGTTATTATGCAATTGTCTGGTTGTTTTAATAACGCTTCGCACCATGGTCGCGCCGCGAACAGCTGACTGCTTCATATACCTAAAATTCTCATCTGGAGAATGGCAGTCAGGTGAGTTGCCCCCATAATAAAAATCGCCCACCTGTTTTGTCCTAATTGACAGCTTTTCTTAGTCGTGGTATCATCCGAGAACAATTTAATTGATGCCCCTGATGGCACTCTTATCCAGAGAGGTGGAGGGACCGGCCCTGAGAAACCTCGGCAACCCCAAGCGGTGTATTCCGTGAGGAAGGTGCCAATTCCGGCAGACGGAGGTTCTGGAAGATGAGAGGGCGAGTGTTTTCATGTATTGCCCTTTCTAAGTTATGGATGGGGCAATATTTTTTATGGAGGTGTTGCGTGAACACAACATTTATGAATTCAGCTCGGCTTTTATTTACATCGGAATCGGTGACAGAGGGTCATCCAGATAAACTCTGCGATCAGATCAGCGATGCCATCCTGGATGCTTGCCTGGAACAAGACCCATTCTCTCGGGTGGCATGCGAAACGGCTACTAAAACTGGGTTTGTAGCCTTATTGGGAGAGATCACCACAAATGCCCAAATCAATTATGATGACCTGGTTCGCAAAGTCATAAACGAGATCGGATATGACAGCAGCGCTAAAGGTTTGGATGGTAACAGCTGTGGGGTTTTGGTGGCGATTGCGCGACAGTCTGGTGATATTGCTATGGGAGTGAACCGTGCCCTGGAAGCCAAGACGGGCGAAATGAGCGAAGTGGAGATCGAGGCCATAGGGGCTGGCGACCAGGGGATGATGTTTGGGTTTGCCTGTAATGAAACTCCGGAATTAATGCCCATGCCGATCTATCTGGCGCATAAACTGACCCGCCGCCTGACAGAGGTACGCAAGAACGGGACCCTGCCCTGGCTGCGTCCGGATGGCAAGAGCCAGGTTACTGTGGAATACCAATTCGGCCGCCCCGTCAGGGTAGAGACGGTACTTGTCAGCACCCAACACGCCCCAGAAATCTCCCAGGAAGAAATTCGCAAAGCTGTCATTGAGCACGTGATTTTGCCAGTGCTTCCATCAGAGATGGTAGATGAGCGCCTCAATATATACATTAACCCGACTGGCAGGTTTGTGATCGGCGGTCCTCAGGGTGACGCAGGTGTGACCGGACGAAAAATCATTGTGGATACTTATGGTGGAATGGGCCGCCATGGCGGTGGGGCATTTAGCGGAAAAGACCCGACGAAGGTCGATCGTTCGGCAGCCTATGCAGCTCGCTGGGCAGCCAAAAATATTGTTGCGGCAGGCCTGGCGGAGCGGTGCGAAATTCAGGTGGCTTATGCCATTGGTGTCGCCCATCCGCTCAGCGTGAATGTCGAGACTTTTGGAACCGGCATCATTTCCGATGAGGAGATTACGCGCCTCATTTCAGAGAATTTCGACTTGCGTCCGGGAGCAATCATCCGCGATCTAAACTTGCGCCGGCCGCTTTACCGCCAGACTGCCGCATATGGCCACTTTGGCAGAGATGACATCGAACTGCCCTGGGAGCGTACAAACCGGGCGGCTCTCCTGCGACAGGCCGCTGGTTTGGAGCAAATAGCTGCCCTGGCAGACTGATTGCGAAGTGTGTTCTAAATAAAAAAGTGGCCTGTTATTGCGACAAGCGCAATAACAGGCCACTTTTTTTTATTCAACAGAGATTCACGGACGTTCCAGCCCGTGCGCCTCCAGTAGAACCTTATTCGCCATCAATTCATGGGTGGGGCCGTCAGCGACGATCTGCCCTTCATCCATAATGATCATCCGGGGTAAAAGCTCCTGGACCATCAACATGTCATGGGATGAGACCAACATGGTTAGTGGCAGCTCATCCAATAGTTTGATCAGAGAGCGCCGCGAGCGTGGATCCAGGCCGGCTGTCGGTTCGTCCAGGACAAGTACTTCGGGTTTCATCGACAGCACGGTCGCGATGGCAATCCTCTTCTTTTCGCCTGTGCTCAGGTGATGGGATACTCTCCGCGAGTATTTGCTCATATGTACATCCTCCAGGGCTTCTGAGACCCTTTCCCGGACCGCCTGGGGGGACAATCCCTGGTAGAGCGGCCCGAAAGCCACATCATCAAAGACTGTGGGAGAGAAAAGTTGATCGTCAGGAATCTGGAAAACCAAGCCTACCATGGCCCGGATCCTGCTGAGGTTTTCATTCTTTACATCCAGGCTGCACACTTGCACCGAACCTTGTTGGCCAATTAAGATTCCATTTAGATGCAATATCAAGGTGGATTTACCGGCCCCATTCGGCCCAACCAGGGCAACTTTTTCGCACGGCTCGATACGCAGATTAACATTATTGAGCGCTTTATGGCCATCTGGATATGCGTAAGAAAGATGATCAATTTCGATAGAGTGATGCATTTCGGTTTTCAACCCCAAAACAAGTAAGAAAGAACAATCAGGAAAGTGAATATAAACAGGGTCAAGGTCATGACCACCCATTGAGCGGATTTTAATGGGGGCAAAGGTAATGCGCGAACCTCGCCGTCATATCCGCGGGAAAGCATTGCCATATAGATCCTGTCGCTACGCTCAAATCCACGCAGGAACAAGTTGCCCGCCATTCCGCCCGTGACCCTGGCGCGCCATATGAGGCTGCCACCGGTCTTCTTGCTGTCTGGGTCGGACGAGCCGCTGCGGGCTGAACGGGCGCGCAGCAGGCGGATAGCCTCGTCTACCAGGACGAACAGATAGCGCCACATCAAGCCAAAAATCGCTACCAGGAGCCGAGGTATTTTTATCGCCCGCATTGCCAGCAGCAAATCGGGGAATGGTGTGCTGCTGGCCAGTACAATCGCTGCCTGGACAGAGACCCAGGACTTCAACGACACACTGATAAAACGTTCCAGACCAGCTTGAGAGGCAGTAATGGTCCATTTTCCAATGGCAAACTGAAAAAGTGGGGGACCCGCCATCGTAAAGATCACGGGTAACGCGGCCAGTACAAACGGCAGTGCCAGGAGGGCGCGTTGTAAGATATACCGGACACCTAATTCTGACAGCAGGTCTATTGAGAGAATGATTGCCAGGAGCAGGATGTAAGCCGGCCATGCGCCTGATGGGACCAAAGCAGCAGTCAGGATGAATGCTAGAGTTAAAACCAGTTTCACTCTGGGATCTAGATCATGAATCGGGCTTTGGCGAGCCTGGTATGGATCAAGAAAATGGACGTGCATTAACCGCTGGTCTGGCGCTTGCGCCTTGAGTAGCCGATTGCTAGTACAACCCCAAACACCAATAAAGTGCCGATGATACCCGCAATGATTGTTGCCAGAGCCTCGTTCGAAATGCCAGGGAAGATATAGTCAGGAAGAATATTGAAAAGCGGTCTGCGGGCTGCTTCGAGGAAACCGTTCTGCTCAGCAACCCATTCCAGTCCATCCGGGTTAGAAGATGCCAGCGGGGAGGCAATTGCCAGCCCAATCGCGATCATCAAACCGGCAGCCCACACCAAAATACCGGCGGTGGTTTGTTTATCGCTCCGTACAATCAGATCACGTCGGGTAGAGAACAGGAAAGCCAGAGCTCCAACCGTTATCAGGCCTTCCCCTATCCCAATCAAGGCGTGAATTCCACCCATCGCCGGCACAGCGATATTCGCTGGAGAGATGCCCGAAATTGCGAGCTGTAAAGCGACTGCGAGAGCTGCAGCTTCGATCGATAACCAGGCTGCGCTAAAGCCGCCTACTAACAGGCTCCAGGATTTATCTCTCCCAATTTTACGAACCGTACTGAAAACCGTATAAGATACTGCCACGCCGATCAAGCCCATGTTGAATATATTCGCACCCAAAGCGAGCAGGCCGCCGTCCTGAAATATTAATGCCTGGATGCCGGCGACACTGGTCATCACCAAAATAGCCGCCCACGGACCGAGTAGGATTGTAGCAATGGCCGCCCCCATAAGGTGTCCAGACGTACCGCCAGCGACCGTGAAATTGAGCATTTGGCCAGCGAAGATCGCGGCAGCCAGCACCCCCATTAGAGGCACCTGTCGTTCACCGAGTTCCTGATTGACTCGTTTTAGGGAGTAAGCAATGACAGCGATCGAGATGATCCAGAGAATAATAGAAACTGTCACCGAAAGGAAACCATCGGGGATATGCATCGGGGTAGGAGATAATAACATTTCAGCCTCGTTCAACATTAAGCTTGTTCAAATTGCTCAGCCAGCATGCTCAAAATACCAATATGTGGCTGGTTGTGTACCTATACAACTAAGATTTAGTTCTTGATTACTGGCATCCCGGACAAAGTCCAAAAAATGTGACATGCATGCTGTCAATCTGGAAACCGGTATTCCTTAGAAATCGCTCGTATAACTCGTGCAAATTTTCATGGGATATTTCCTGATTTTGGCCGCAAGCCCGGCAGATCAGATGATCGTGGGCCCTTTCGGCAATTTCATAAACCAACTGACCATTGCCGATATGGGCGGGCATTACCAACCCCTGTTCAACCAAAAAATTGAGCGTTCGATAAACTGTTGCCTCAGTCAGGCCGGGAATATCCGTTTGGGTCCGGTGGTAGATATCGAGCGGTGAAAGGTGATGTGGAGCTGCGCACAGGATATTCAGAATCGCCAGCCGCTGGGGTGTGATCCGAAAACCATGCTCGCGCAACCTGGCAATATAGCTGTTTAACATTACGGCCTCTTTAATGGCTGCCTGGGAAGGCTTGTAGGGTTACCTGTTTTCGGGCACTCACACATTGAGCGTTTCTGAAGCCTTCCGTTATAGATAGTACTCACAATAATTAATTATATCAGTTGTAAGATGTATAGATTATGAGAAGAAAAAACGTCTGGATTAATACTTCTAAACCCAGACGTGAAAGATTTATAAGGTGGGAAAAATTCAGCTTAGGTGGGGCAGAAATTTCTTTTCCAGGCGTTTTTTGGGCTGGTAACCTGTGACGCGTTCAACTGGCTGCCCATCTCTAAACAGCATCAGGGTAGGAACACCCATCACCTGGTATTGCATCGCCAGATTAGGATTCATATCCACATCCAGCTTGACGATTTTTACCTGACCGTTCCAGGCATGGGCCAGTTCAGCGACTACCGGATCCAGCATTTTGCAAGGACCACACCACACGGCAGTGAAATCTACCAGGACAGGCTGGGTGGCATCCAGCACATCGGCCTGGAAAGTATCTTCAGAAACATGGATAAGTTCAGTCACAAAATCCTCCACAATGAAAATAGTTCAATCAACAAGGTGCATCCGAATTAATGCCGGACTGCTGCTCCATCGCGTTCTTCTAACCCAACCCCATCCCAACTGCCTAAGTCGTATAATTGTGCAGTCATGGTACCGACACTGTTACGAAAAGTCAAGGAAAATAACCAAGCTGCCTGGGCCGCTCGGTCGCTCAGGCAGCTTATATACCATATTCTTTGTGAGAACTTTAATTTACAATCAACTGCTGTTGACGCCCGCCAGAGAGGGTGATAGAATGTTGAACGCCGCAGCAAGCGGAATCAAGGGCGCGTAGCTCAATGGCAGAGCAGTGGCCTTTTAAGCCATTGGTTGCAGGTTCGAGTCCTGCCGCGCTCACTATAGATACGTTTTGTAGGCATTTAAGCCTATCAAAACGCCGCTTTTCTCCCACCCAGACCTGCCGAAAGGCAGGTTTTTGCGTTTAATCCTCCACTTTGGTGGTTAAATCGCGAAACTCGAAAAATGAAAAATCTAGAGTAATTCCAATGTACTCGTTCAATTACTTTGCGTGCCAGTCAACACGAGTCAACAACTGTCAACCCATACAGAATACAGGAGGTGTACGATGGTAGCAAGAAAACGCAAGGAGTTGATGATGGTTTCCTTAGAACGAGCGATTGAGCTGTATCTCTCCACCCTGGAGGCAGAGGGCAAAAGCCCGCGTTACATCGATTGGCTGAAAACCCGCCTTCGATTTTTCACCAATTTTATCCATCAAGCCTATGAGATTGATTTTAAACTCCAAGATTTAGCTGTAGAAGATGGACGTGAATTCCTGCATGAATTGATGAGCCGAGATACAAAATTCAGGGATCATCCCATGCACGAGGAACAGCAAGGCAAGCTGTCGATCCAATATATTCATGGCTGCGGCCGGGCAGTGCGTTCATTTTCAACCTGGGTTTATGAAGAAGGCTATCTGGAAGACAATGTGATGCGCCGTCTGAAGCTGCCCAGGCTGCCAGCGACCCAGCCTGAACCGCTGACCGAGGAGGAGATCCGGCGGGTGTTAGCCGCCTGCCTCGACAGCACCTACGAGTGCCGGCGAAATTTTGCCGTGCTAATGCTGTTTCTGGATACCGGCATCCGATTGGGTGAACTGGTCCATCTGCGCCTTTCCAAAATCGATTTCCCACTCGGCGAGATGGCGTCATTGGCAAAGGGAACAAAGAGCGGAAAGTACCGGTTGGCTCGCAAGCCAAGAAAGCTTTGCTCGACTATATATCCAAAGAACGTCGCGAGCCTCTCGGCCCCCAGGATGCAGATCGTTTATTCCTGACGGTGGATGGCACTCCGATGACGCACACAGCTGTCGCCAAAGTGTTCGATCGCGTCAAGGTCCGGGCGGAGGTTCCCAAGCTGCATCCACACGTTTGCCGGCACACTTTCAGTGTGCGTTATCTCGTCAACGGTGGAGATGCCTTCAGCTTGCAGAAGATCCTGGGGCACACTTCGTTGGAAATGACCAGGAAATACGTGAATATGGCTTTTGGGGATGTCTAAGAGAAACACCGCCAGTTCAGCCCGATGGATAATTTGGGATTCAGGGCGAAGAGGAGAGGGCGAACGAGGTAAGAATAATCAGGTTTTGCGTGGATCAATCAGGGCAACAATCCGATTGCGTTGAAAGGCTGCTTGGATGTCCGGAACAAAAGATGATCTAACTATCATAGCAGTATAAGACCATGAAAAGTCCTAGGCAGACTATGATATTTCATGGTAATTGTTCTGATCTGGAGCATAAATAAGGACAGGGTCATCCTGGCGTCAGTCTGCAAATTTCAAAATACTACCACACCATATTCCTATGAAACTTACTAAAGCTCAAAGAACCCATCAGTCCCGAGCAGGGGAATGATCTCATCAGCCAGAGTTTCGATGTCGCCCCAGCGCGTCAGGCTACGCCAGCCCCCGTGGCCTGTGTATCCCATGCGCTCTATCTGATACCCTCGTGTCTCCGGGTCTACTAACTCGAACCGAATCACCGGGCTGAACTGGCTAAACTGCGCTTCTTTGGCTTCGAGCGCTTCCCTCCGGCTCTCGGAAAGGGGCACAAAATTTTCTAATATCCCAAGAATGGTATCCAGGCTTGGGCTGATGTTTTCGAATACGATGATGTGCTTGCCTTTTACGTCCACCCTGTAGTTTTTCGCCTTGGGATGACGCAAGATGGCCTGTTCTACGGCACGGCGTTCCTGTGGACGGATAAGCTGGGGACGCTTCTTGCTCAGTGTAACCTGTCCGTTGACATTTTCGCGGATTTCGTAGCCTGTGGGGATGTGATCAATGACGGTTTGACCCTCCGGGTCCGGCGAGAAGAAGTAGCGGACGCCCCCCTTTTGGGTTCGCCCTTGGCACAGGGTGTAGGTTTTGCTTTTGCGGTTGGTGTAGGTTATGGGCATAATCATTGCTCTCTCTTTTTCAGGAGCTTCTCGCAGAGGGTCTTTCGATGTGCCACTCAGCTGCGCAGGTTTTGCAGCATAGGCATCAGCTTGTACTTACGCTGGTGAGTCTCCATCAAAGCGGCAAGGTGATCATCCCAGCGAGCGTGCATGCCGGCAGCCACCAGGATGTCTCGCCCGCGCCGGAGCCAGTCAGCTGCGACAGCATAGTCTTTTGCATGTCCTGCGTCCATGATCTGGTCTGCCCGTTGGCTGCACTGCTCGAAGGCCCATTCCGGGTATTGCGCTTTGACAGCTTCGATCACTTTATCGATCTTGAAGAACCACCCGGCGCTGTCCACCGTCTCAATGGCTTGTGGGTACATCTTTTCGTACAGATACACGTCAACTTGATTATCCGGGGATATATCAGCCGCGACAATCTTAAGCGCCTCGGGCTTCAATCGCTCCCATTCGCTGCCGGTAATTTCTTGCAGTCTGCGATAGTTTTGCAGGCTTACTTTTTCGGCCAAGGCGCGTTGAGCGGCCCACAGAGCCAGGTCGTTGCGTCGGTGCCTTAATGCCTGATCGCGGAGCCACACGGCAAGCTCGGCAGTTCCATGCGTGCTCTTCAACCCCAGACCATGCTGCGCCAGGGCGAAGGCTTTATTAATCGTGTCATGCTTTGCGATGCTGCACGCTAGCTCGAGGATGTCCTCCGGCCGGGTGAGGCTCTCCATAGCCTCCCCCACGGCTTTATCCGTCTCCCCCAACCGGACCAGCATGTTCAGGTAGAGCATAAATTGCCCCTCCGCCTCGGCCAGGTAGAGATATTCCTGGAGCTGTCCGCGCCGTTCCAGCACCCGGAGGCGGATCTCGGCCAGCAAGTCGGCATAATCGGGTGGTTCGCCCTCCCAGCCCCCTTTTTCGGTGACCTCCCCTTGCAGGACCGCTACCAACGGCGGGTAATCCCAGCCCTGTTGTGCAGCTGCCAAGGCAAGTTCCAGCGAACCGCCGCCGTAAAGGGATTGATTATGGTCGTCGAGGACTTCAATCCAATATGCCTTTTCATCCAAGGTGAGGTCCGTCGACAATAGCGCCTCGGCCCATAGTTCGGCCAGCGGAGAGGTGAATTCCTCGGCAAAGTCTTCGAAAGCTTCTTGCACGAACTCATCCAGGCTGGAGATCCCCTCATCCCAGGCGCCGGCCGACGCTTCCAGGATCGCCAGGGCACTGCGCGGGTCTCCTGCATCCAGATAACTTTGGGCCTGCTCGAGAGCCGGCTCCAGGGCCGAACCGAGGTCGCTGTCGTAGAAGCGGTCTTCCCCCCAGGCATCGTAACCGGTTTGGAGCGAGGCACGCAGCTCCGCTTTGATATGCCGCCGGAGCAGATTGAAATCGATCGGCGGTTGGCCAGTGGGTGTTTGCGGGGCTTCTTTCAGCAGGGTTGCGCGGGTGGCCAGGCTCTCAAGCGTGTCGAAGATGGCCGGAAAATCATCGGTCAGTTCGAGCAGCATGTCAACCAACTGCTCGCGGCTGAGGGGGTTGAGCAGATCGGTGATGAGGGGACGTAACTCGATCAGTTCCGGATTGTGGACCAGAAATAGCAACACGGCGACGATGTGCTTGCAGTCCCCACCCCAGTCGTATGAGCAGGTGCAATCCGCATCCCCAATCTCCTGCCCATCGAATCTCACTCGGACAATATAGGGCTCCCAGTCGCTGCCCTGTACCTGCGCGCTCAATTGGCCGTCTCGCCACGTCACCTCTATCACGTTGGAGCTTTTAAAATAGTCCCGCCCGCGCGCAAACGATTGTTGGGATGCGCGCGCCCGGACAGCGTCTTCGGTGAGAGCGGGGAGGGCGTTCATCATTTGCTTACTAGTACATCTCGGCTAAAATAAAGCTAGAGTTACGCTGTGAGCGCCTTGCCTTGGTAGGTCCATTTGAAAGGTTTCGCCATCGTCTGATTGAAATACTCGATGAATGCAAAGACCTTCGCTTTCAATTCTTCTACGGAGCTGAAATTACCTCGTTTGAGCAATTTACGAACCAAGATGCTGAACCAGATTTCCACCTGATTCATCCAGGAAGCATGCTTTGGTGTGTAGTGGAAAACAATCCGATGGGATGGGTCAGCCAAGAAAGCTGCCCGTGTTTCCATGGAATGCAGAATGCCGCATTTGCCTTTGATGCCCAAATCGATGGCAAGATCGGATTCGTCAGCCACGTAGCGCACCAGGGATTCTGACTGATGCGTGTTGAGGTTGTCTACCACGAAGTGCCACCTGGCAATCCGTGGGGAGCTTTCAACCGTGCGTTGGATATGCTTGGCGAAATCTTCTTCGTTGCGCGTGCTGCCACAGGAGACTGTGGCCACTTGGCCAGTAGCCACTTCAAAGTTGACGATGAAAGACAAGGTTCCATGTCGAATGTATTCAAACTCCCGTCGCTCGACTTTGCCAGGCGCCATCGGCAGACCCAGGTGTTTGCGTTCCAGGGCTTGAACGCCGGTCATTTCATCGCTACTCATCACAGCTTCGCCTTTTTCCGCCAGTTCTGGAGCTTGTCGATACAGTGCATTGATGTCATTGACCTTCTCATCGAAGCGCTCATCCGCTTCCCGGGTCAACCAGTATCGGATCAAGTGCGGCTGGAGACCCCTTTTTTAAGCAGCCGGGAGGCATGCCGAGCTGAGATTTTGTCCACGATGCCGCGCTTCACCAGCTCATCGGCTATCTCACGCCCCGTCCACTGGCTGATCGGACGCCCCGCTTTTTCCGGTTTCTCGCACGCCATTTGCTCCATTTGGCAGATTTGGTCGGCTGTAAAACGGCGGAGCGTCCCGGGTCGAGGCAAGTCTTCGAGCCGTTCTGCTACGCTCAAATCTTTCAGCAAGATCGGCTGCAAGTCCAGCCAACGTCGCCGCCATAACCGTACGGTGTCCAGCGAGGTTCTCAATTCCCTGGCAATTTCAGGCGTGTTCTTTCCATCGGCTGCCAACAATACGATCCGTCCGCGCAAGGCTTTTTGCTGCGCCGTCGTGTGCCGACTCACCAGCTTCTCCAATTCCTGGCGTTCAGCATCTGTCAATAGGATTTCCGGAGGTTTTGGTCCTGGCATGATATTCCACCTTTCTCTCGAAGATAGATTATCCTACCACATCCCTGGGCCTTTTTAAGCCCTGATGTACTAGCCTCCAGCGTACGATAAGATCATTCCCGAGGATGTTTATTGTATCGGACAGGATGAACGCGGTCAACTGATTTTAAGTAGTTTTTCACCTGTTGCCGGCATCGTTCCGTTCGAATGAGTCCGATTAATAAGGCCAAATCTCTTGTCCGAACTCTTATCCGAACAAGAGATTAAATAAATTTGATGTCTTTACTGAGATCAGAGTGACGCTGTTAAATGTTTTTCTATCACAAAAAATTTATACCGTTTTGTGGACATACAGGATTCTGAACTCGCCTCGCCGGGCAGCTTCACGCATGGCATTGATGCCGGGGCGGTATTTCTCGTGGTAAGCTGATTGGGCTGGATCGGCAAATACTTTGACGATCTTGACGCAATCGCGCTCGGCTTGCTCCTTGATCTGCCTCAGCTGCGCGTCCAGACTGAACGAGTCGCTCATCTCAGATGAGTAACGGATGTAGGCTGCCCCTGGAATGGGAGATGAAGTCCCTAAGTGGTTATTTCGATTCATTATCACTGTCCATTCGCTGAAAAATCTAGCGAAATCGCGAATTAGCTGATAAACTCAGGGGATGAACCCTGAGATGAACATTACCACAGAAAGAATAGACGACTTTCCGCTTTTGCTGGAAGTGATGCAGCGGCTGGGCCTGCCTGCGATCATTGACCATCACCTGGTTCGTCACGGATTGCAGCAGGGCTTGAGTTGGGGTTGGATTGCGACGATCTGGCTGGCGCACATCTTGAGCCAGAGCAATCCTCGCAAGCAGCCGGTGCAGGCCTGGGTGAAACAGGCGCATGAGACGATCGAGCGGATCACCGGGATGCAAGTGAGAGAATTGGATTTCACGGATGATCGCTTGACGCTCTTGCTGCGGCGGTTGAGCGAGCCCGAAACCTGGCAAGCGATCGAGACCGAGTTGGGGCGCAGCATCCTGCGGGTGTATGAATTGACGCCTGAGCGGGTGCGGCTGGATGCGACCACGGTTTCGGGGTATCACGCCAGCGGAGAAGAGACGTTGTTCCAGTATGGGCACAGCAAAGATGACCCCAGCCTGGCACAGGTCAAGGTGATGGTGGCGGCGCTGGACCCCTTGGGGCTGCCGCTGGTGACGGAAGTGGTGGCTGGCAACCAGGCGGATGATCCGCTGTACGTTCCGGCGGTCGACCGAGTGCTGCAAATCATCGATGGCGTGGGGCTGCTGTTCGTCGGAGACAGCAAGATGAGCGCCCTGTCCATCCGGGCACACATCCATGCGCTCGATCAGCATTACCTGTGTCCGCTGGCGCAAACGGGAAGCACGGCGGAAGAAATGCCGGGGTGGGTCGAGGCCGCCAATCAAGGCGAGTGCGATTTGCAGGAAATCTATGTCGAGAATGACCAAGGTGAACGCAAATTGCTGGCGAAAGGCTATGAATTCGAACGCCTGGTTCAGGCCGAAATCGACGGAGAACTCCAGGAATGGACGGAGCGGGTGCTGGTGGTGCAGTCGGAGAGCTACCGGAAAGTGCAGCAACAAGGCCTGGAAGGCCGCCTGCAGCGTGCGAGTGAAGCATTGCTGGCCCTGACCCCGGCACCCGGGCGTGGAAAACGTCAGGTTCAGGATGAAACCGAATTGGTGGCTGCGGCTGAAGCGATCTTGAAGGCGCATGAAGTGGTAGGGCTGCTGAACTACTCCTATGAGCGCCAGGAAAAACGGCGCAAGAAGTATGTGGGCCGCGGTCGCGGTGGCCCGGAGCGGCCTCAACAGGAAATTGTCACCGTTCGTTACCAGATGACGGCCATTAGCCGCCAGGAAGAAGCCATCGCCGCCCTGCAAAAAACCTTCGGCTGGCGCGCTTACGCAACCGATGCTCCGGTCGAACAATTGAGCCTGGAGCAGGCCGTCCTGACTTACCGGGATGAATGGCTGATCGAGCGTGGTTTTCATCGTTTGAAAGGTGTGCCGCTTTCGCTCAGCCCGCTCTTTGTCAAACGCGATGACCAGGTCGTCGGTTTGACCAACCTGCTGAGCCTGGCGGTTCGTTTCTTGACCCTGATCGAGTTTGTCGTCCGGCGCAAACTCAAGCAAAACCAGGAGAAATTGGCCGGCTTGATCGCCAACAACCCCAAAAAGGGCATCGACAACCCGACCACGGAAAGGCTGTTGAAGATGTTCGACAACATCACCCTGACCATTGTGCAGTTACCCGGCCAAACCATCCGCCATCTGCCCGCGTTGACGGCGGTGCAAATCCGCATCCTGGAGCTACTCGGCCTGTCTGCAAATGTCTACACTCGCCTGGCCGATAATTGAGAAATGTCGAAATATTTTCAGCGAATGGACAGTAGTGGGTACTAGATTAGTACTGTATTTCTAATCTAAGCAAAAATAGGGAGCCATGTCAACAGTCAACCGAGGATTAGTACCGATCCAATAGGCATTGTTCATTTCACCATTCGAAAGTGACTTTGTGTGTCGCTATTTGGATTTGGGATTGCTTTTATATACAAATAAGAATAAGAGCCCTGTTGGCACATTGGCTTTAGCTTAAGTTTTTTTCTTTTAAAACCTGCATGATATTCAAATACGCAGTTTCAACAAAGCTATGGTTTCCTCTTTGAGCTTAGCTCTTGCCCAGTCTTTCTGGCTGGGCGTCAAAAGCTCACCCAATCCTTGCAAAACGCGTCGATTATCCGTTTTTTCCAACTGGTCAATGCACTTTTTCACCAATTCGTCAAAAGACATGCCGGCTCGGTTTTCCACGATCGCTTTATTGATCGGGCTGCGTGATTGTAGGAAAAACCATACATCATAAATATCCCTGCCGGTTTTCCCGATCCTTTCATGCATGGCCATAAGCTTATTTGCGAACATGTCCTCAAGGACCATAACCCGCATCGACAAACCCAAATAAGTCTTAATCTCAAATCTTGAACCGAATTGCCTTCTGTTTATTTCGATCTTGATATTTCTGGCTTTATCGCCGTATGAAATCAAGCAGAATAAGCTGAAACGTTTTTTCTGCGATTCTTTTATTCTGCCGAATTTTTTTGCAATCTCTTCCACCCGCGTAAACACACGATCCTCCGGACTTTCATCCAGGAGGTCAAAATCAAGATCAACAGAAAACCGATCCAATCCGTAAAACATCAAGGCGGCCGTCCCGCCTTTAAACCCCAGAAATGGGGATATGGTGGTATCCGAATAGATTTCCTTCAAAATCTGAAACAGGATTGTTTTGTGGGTGGCTATATCAAGTGTCATATTGTTTATTGACTTGTTTTTTTGAAAATACCGTTTACCCTTTTTGCCATCCGTTTATTGTCGTAAATCGGGACAATCTCGAAAATCACTTCCCAATTCAAAGAACGAAGGTTGTCGAAATGATATCCGGCATTAATATAAAGCGTGTCCAAAAAAGCGCGTTCCTCGGTGGCGATGGATGTTTCGTTGACATGCTCGATACCCAAAGGATCCAAAAGAGCGCTGTTTTTTATTTTGCGGAAGGAATAAGTCTGTTCGTCTATGGTTATTTCGCGCGTTGTGTATGACGCGACAAATATCGGTTCATAATACTGAAAAATGAGACCTTCTTTTGCCAGCACGGTTTCAAAACTGACGTATGAAGGAGTCAATATTCGGGTGGCCAATTCCAATTTGTTATACTTCTTGTCTTTGGCATATAAGCCTTTCCGGATCCGGTGGAGATCACCCTTTTTTACATAGTAATTCAAGCGGACCCTGGCCGCGTCCGATGCAGATTCTTCCCATAAAAGGGCAATGTCTTTAATTGTAAAGACAGTTTTAGGGGAGCGCAAAATAATGGTTAAATAGTCGCCTTTTGACATATAAGCACCAATTGTTAGGTTAAAACTAACAACTAGTTGTAGTATTACATATTTGTGGTCTTTATGTCAAGATGTTTGGGGGGTGGGGTTTTTGAAGCAGTAGAGAAGATTAAAATCAACCCCACAGGGAAGCACAGGCGAGCAGAAAACTGGTTCAATCAGGGCATCTCAAAGAGGAGGTGTCCGAATGGAAGCAGAGGAAAAAGGCGGCTTCAGCAAGCAGGCTGAAGCCGCCGTGTATCGATCGGCGCAGGCGGGCTGTCCAGAAAGCCTCGACCGGCTGCTCCGCCAGCATGAAGGTCTGGTACGCCAGATCGCAGCACAGCAGCAGTTGTGTGGGCTGCCGATTGAAGAGGCACTCCAAGCCGGGCGGATCGGGCTGCGGCAGCCTGGGCACAGTCAGGCATTGCGCAGCCTGCTGGGGTGGCACAGCCAGGGAGAGTATGAATGGGTGGAACGGGTAACCCAGGCGTATCTGCGCCGCCGAGGAGGCCACCATGAACAGGGCTAAGGGTACAGCGCAGCAAATTCGTGCGCAGGATAGCGCCTTTGTACAGCAATGCAGCCTGATGCAGCTGAGGCAGCAGCTGCCATTGAGATGGCCGACCCCGGTCGGGCTGCCAGGATCGCCCAAGAAAAGCTATCTCTCGGGGTATCGCTACCCATGGGCGGAGGTGTGCCGGGAGCCAGGGCAGGTGCAGGCTTGGCTGGACCTGGGTGACTTCGACCGGCTTTCGTCTGGTGGATTTCAGCGGGCTGCGGCCGGTGCTGGCGCCACGATCACACAACTTAATGCCCCCTTCAAGAACCCAATCGAAGAAATCGAAGTCACCGACCCAACCCACCCCTTATTTGGGCGTGTTTTCCGTCTGATCACGGTTCTTTCACAAATGAGCCCGGGTACCCGACATATGCTGGTGAGTTACCGGGAGAATATGAACTTGCGCATTCCCATCGAGGCAACTAACCTCGTATCATTTCAGTTAGCTATTCCTAGCAAGTTGACCCGCTCAGCTTTGCAGGAACTCCTCTCTCTAGCTGAACAATACGAGGTGTTGTTATGTCCAGCCAACCCCACCACGTCTGGGGACAATTGTCCTCAGCATGCCAAGCCCAAATTCTCTCCGAACTTATCATCATCTTCCAAGGAGTGATCCATGATTACCTCAGAACTGATCACCACTGCCCATCGGACCCGCAAAGCGCTGATCTACATTCGCCAATCAACCCCCCATCAGGTGCTCACCAACCAAGAAAGTCTGCGCCTGCAGTACGCACTGCACCAACGGGCATTAGATCTGGGCTGGCAGACTGAAGATATCGAGATTATCGATGCCGACTTGGGCATGACCGGCGCTGCTGCTGAACTTCGCCAGGGCTTCAAGGAAGTCGTTGCCCAGGTTACCCTGGGGCAGGTCGGCATCATCCTGTCTTCCGAAGTCACCCGCCTCTCCCGCAATTGCACCGATTGGTATCCTCTGCTGGATATTTGTGGTTACAGGAATTGTTTGATCGCTGATCGAGATTATGTAAAGCTTTACATAACGAAGAAGGCATCTATTATCCCAGCCAATACAATGACCGTTTGCTCCTGGGCTTCAAAGGCACCATGAGCGAAGCCGAGTTGCACTGGCTGTGGCAGCGTTTACTCGGTGGAAAACTCGAAAAGGCCAGCCAGGGTAAATTGCGTTTCCGTCTGCCAGCAGGGTACGTGTATGCTGAAAACAGGCAAGTTGTATTGGATCCGGATGAGCAAGTTCAAGCAGCCGTTGGTCTGGTGTTTGCCTTGTTCTCTGAATTGGGGACCGCTTGTGCGGTTGTCAAGCATTTTCGCATTCACAAGCTTCTTTTCCCACAACACTTTTGGGGCGGAGACCGGGATGGCGAACTGGTTTGGGCTCCGCTGCGATACAGCCGGGTGACGGGCATCCTTCACAACCCGACGTATGCCGGTGCTTATGTCTATGGGCGCACCAAAACTCGCACCAAGCTCTTGCCTGGAGAAACCCCTCGCATCAAGGGACGCACACGACGGGTCCTCCCACAAGACTGGCCAATCGTCTTACAAGATGCCCATCCAGCCTACATCACTTGGGAACAATTCTTGCGCAACCAGCACCAGCTGGATGACAATCGCACTTTTCGGGCCGAAGATCGTCGGGGAGCGGTCCGAGCAGGGGCGGCACTGTTACAGGGTATTGTGCTGTGTGGTAAATGCGGTCGGCGGATGTCAATCCGCTATCTGACCCTGAAAGAGTGCACAGCTCCATCCTACGAATGTGTTCATGAACGCAAGCAATACATTGGACGTTCTTGTCAATCGATCCGAGGGGATGGCATCGATGCTGCTGTGACACAAGCTTTGTTAGATGCCATGAAACCGGCTCAACTGGAAGTGTCCCTGGCTACCCTGGAACAACTGGAAGCCCGCGCCCACCAAATTGACCAGCAATGGCAATTGCGCCTCGAACGCGCTCAGTACCAGTCCGACCTGGCCCGGCGGCGTTTTATGGCGGTCGACCCAGACAACCGTTTGGTCGCCCGCAGCCTGGAACGCGACTGGAATGACAAACTGCTCCATATCCAACAACTGGAACGCGAGTATGCCGCACTCCCCAAACCGGCTGCCCAACTGGCCAGTCCTGCTGAACGCCAGCGCATTCTCTCCCTGGCTCAAGACTTCCCGCGGCTCTGGCAGGCAGAAACGACCTCACAAACCGAACGCAAACAACTGCTCCGCTTTCTGGTCAAAGATGTTACCCTGACCCGACAAGCTACCACCATCCATATCGGCATCCGTTGGCAAACCGAAGCACTCACTGAATTGGAAATCCCCCGGTTACAAAAACGCGCCGAGGTTGTCCGCACCAAGCCTGCCGTTGTGGATCGCATTCGGGCTTTGGCCTCTACCCACACTGATCAACGCATCGCTGAAATGCTCAATCTCGAAGGTTTCACGCCTGGCACCGGCGGGTTTTTCACTACTTCCAAGATCCACTGGATCCGCTATGCCAACCAGATCCCCACCGTCTGTCCAGAAGCGCCGGGTGCCTGTCCCACTGGCCAGCGTGGTGACGGTCGTTACTCTACCAAAGCTGTGGCTGAGTTATTGAATGTCGATGTTTCTACCGTCGCTACCTGGTGTGATCAAGGACGATTAGATTGTGTTCGGGCCAAACCACGCGGTCCCCGCTGGATAGAATTGACACCAAAAATTATCCGAAAACTGCGCAAGCCTGTTCGCCAACGCTGGTCTCGACGCTCTTCGAGCAATTGACGCTGATTTCTCCTCGGAGAATGTTATACTCAAGAAAAACCCCTGATATTCTCTCGAAAATCCCCAAACTCCCTGTATGAGGTGCAGTATGAAGGCATCATCGGGATGCCGAGCGGACGCTTACCGCCGCTCTTCTTGGGAATTTGAATACGCCGGGCCGGGGAGAACCGGAAACGCTCATTACGTAATTCTTCGATGACTTTTCGGATGCGTTCCAGGCTCATTCCGTCCACGGTATCCCGCTCATCACTTCCTGCGGTGAGAGCGCCCTGGTTGCGAGCAATCCTGCCGTATGCAACGAGAAACAGATCCTCGTTGAACAGGCAGCGATACACCCGCTCCAATGGGGTTCGCTTTTCACCCATCTTATGCATTGCTTGTAGAATATTTTCGGCTGTCTGCATTTCGCATACCTCGCTTCTTCAACAAGCCCAGTTCCTAACTCCCTTCGCCCTGTAGTTGGCTTTCCCAACCACCCTGGGTGGACGTGACCCCACCGACTACTATGGAGTTTCTGTCGCCTTAGGGCTCGCGCGCCGTAGACGATCCCGTAGTACGGTCATGAGTGACGTGATAGGATGACTTAGGGTGTCCATTCATGGCTTGATAGGTCTCACTGACCCTTGTTCCCGGCTGGGAGGATTTCACAGTCCGACAACCTCTGACTGCTGCCGCCGGGTCTTGACCTTAACCGTTGTGTCAAGGGAGTACTCGGTCTCCAACTTGCCATTGGACTTCAAGCAGTTTAGCTTTACCCATCTCATCCAGGCCTTGGGGCAACGCTCCGGTAAACGGTTTCCCGGTTCACCCCTTCTCCGACAGGCGATGTTCCCGTACAGGTTTCCCTTTTCGGTAAGTCGGATGGCCTCACAGGCAGTTTCCTCAACCTGTGGCGCATGATGCGCGATCACTTCATGCCGTCAAACGGCGCACGTTGTCGCTGTAGAACTCGCCCAGCGAACTGACCAGGTGGAAAAGCAGCTTGCCCTCGGGTGTGCGCAAGTCGAAGGGTTGCTGAACGGCCTTGAAGTTGATGTCCAGGGATTGCAGCTCGTGGACGATTTCCAGCGACCATTCCAGACGGCGCGCCAGACGATCCACCTTGAGGACGTACAGCACCTTGAACTCACCGCTTCGGCTATTTGTGTTATGAAATTTGGCTCTGTGAAAGCCGCGGTTAATCGGAAATTTCCTTATTGACAATGGCCAAAAATGTTGTATAATCAACATAAGTAAATCGTATTACTAATTCGTATTAATGACTCGTTCTCAAATATGACAAAAATAGGCGCTGTAACCATGATGGATGTTGCTCGGCATGCCGGGGTCTCGCAAACCACGGTCTCTTTTGTGCTGAATAACGCCGAGACTCCCAATATACCCGATGAAACCCGCAAACGTGTTTTGGACTCCATCGCCGAGCTTGGGTATCGCCCGAATATCCTGGCCCAAGGTTTGCGCATGAAGCGTTCAGGTTTTTTTGGTTTTATTACCGATACAATCGCGATCTCACCTCATGCTGGCAAAATCTTTGAGGGGGCGCAAGACATGGCCTGGGAGAATGGGAAAAGCCTTTTGTTGGTGAATACCAAGACTGATCCCAAGATCGAGGCTACTGCGGTTGATTTGCTTCTGGGCAGTAGGGTTGAAGGGATTATTTATGCAACGATGTATCATCGCCCGGTGAAACTCCCCGCAGCTTTGCGCAATGTGCCAACAGTATTATTAGATTGTTTTGTGGAAGATCACCAACTCCCATCGGTGGTGCCCGATGAATTTGGCGGAGGTTATGCTGCAGTGAAGTATTTGCTTGAAAAAGGGCACCGTCGCATAGGTTTTGTAAACCATGTTGAGAATATTCCTGCGGCTATTGGGCGTTTGGAAGGTTATAAATCTGCCCTGCATGATTATGGGATCCCATTCGATCCTGAGCTGGTTTCTTGTACCGAGGGTCACACTGATAATGGTTTTCCCTGCGCGCGCCAGCTTTTGCAAAATAAAAATCGCCCGACGGCTTTGTTCTGTTTCAATGACCGCACTGCGATGGGCGTTTATGATGCAATCAGACAATATAATCTCAAAATTCCGGAGGATGTGGCTGTGGTAGGTTTCGATAATCAGGAAATTATCGCGGCACATCTTTACCCAGCGTTGACCACCATGGAATTACCTCACTATCAGATGGGTGTTTGGGCGGTTCAAAAGCTAGTGGAGATTCTCTCTGATGTCGAGCAAACACAACCCGTTCAACACAAAATGGCGTGCCCATTGATCGAAAGGGACTCTGCGTAATTCAGGTGGATTTTTTTTGCCATGTTAGTAATACGATTTACTATAATGATTGGCCATTTTTTGCCCAAAAGGACAATCCAAGGAGGTCTTTTTGATTAATACTGACTGAACCGTACTTCCCTCACAACTCATTCGCAAGTTCCAAATAACTTGACCTATTCTATTAAGGAGAGAGACATGAAAACGAAAGTTTGGTATATCCTGGCTGGACTGGCAATTTTTGCCATGCTTATGACGGCTTGTGCCCCAGCGGCTGCTCCTGCTGATGAACCAAGCACCGCCCCTACGATTTCTGCAACCGATGCGCCCGCTGCGCAAGCCGGCCCGACGAAGTTAAGCATGTGGTATCACGGCGCCGGTAATCAAGCAGAAAAAGATGTCCTGCTTGGCATCATTGCTGATTTCAACGCCTCCCAAGACAAGTATGTGGTTGAAGTGCAAGATTTCCCGCAGATCAGCTATAACGAATCTGTGGTGGCGGCTGCCCTGGCCGGTAACCTGCCAGATATTATCGATGTCGACGGGCCAGTAATGCCCAACTGGGCCTGGTCGGGCTATATGGCGCCGCTCGATATTCCTCAAGACAAGCTTGATAGCTTCCTACCCACCACCATTGGCAAGTGGGACGGTAAGGTCTACTCGGTGGGGCTATGGGAAGCGGCCTGCGCCATGTACGCGCGCAAGTCGGTGCTGGAAACTTATGGTATCCGTATCCCCTCCCTGGAAAAGCCGTGGGATCTGAATGAATTCAATGCTGCGTTGGAGACCCTGAAAGCCTCCGGGGAATTTGATTATGTACTTGATATGGGCATGGCCTGGAAAGGAGAATGGTATCCCTACGGCTTCTCCCCCTTCTTACAGAGCTTTGGCGGCGATATTATTGACCGCTCGACCTTCACAACCGCTGAAGGCGCGCTCAATGGCCCTGAAGCCATTGCTTTTGGTGAATGGTGGCAGAGTCTGTTTGAGAAAGGATATGTCTCAGGTACCACCCAAGATAATGCTGATCGCGATACCGGTTTCATTGATGGCAAATATGCTTTGCAGTGGAATGGTAACTGGGCTGGTGGTTTAGCGGGGGAAAAATTAGGCGATGATCTGCTGATTTTGCCGGCGCCGAACTTTGGCAATGGCGCGCGGATTGGGGCTGGCAGCTGGCAGTTTGGCGTATCTGCCGACTCTAATAACAAAGAAGGCGCAGTTGAGTTCATCGAATTTATGATGCAAGACAAGTACCTGGTTCAATTCTCGGACGTTACCGGCAATATTCCCGCGACCGTCGCAGCAGCTGCCGCCTCCGAGAAATACGCGCCCGGCGCTCCATTCGAGATCTTCTTCAGCTATTCGGCTGTCCAAGCCACACTCCGCCCGCCCACGCCGGCTTATATGTCCGCCGCTTTGACCTTTGAGAAAGCACTGGCTGATATTGCCAACGGTGCGGATGTCACCACTTCCCTGGATGCCGCGACGGATGAAATCAATGCCGACATTAAGGCCAACAACGGTTACGGTTTTGACGGCTCAGTGGTGGGCCCCTCAATCAAAGAGGATGCGATTGCCAAAGCAAATCTTAGTCAATAACACCAGATCATAATTCCCTCTCTGTCGCGAACGCGCCTCCTCTCCCAACCTGTCCAGGGATTGGGAGAGGGGGCAGGGGTGCGGGTTGAATTCAGGAAGGGTGCATTAGGAGAATTGAAATGGCAGCGATAACCAATTCAGGACCTCAGGGTCAGGCCCACTCATCCAATGGAATCAAAGGCAGGTATCTGGAAGCGATAGCCGCCTGGCTGATGGCCAGCCCCGCGGTAATCCTTCTGCTGGCTTTTCTGATCATCCCTTTTTTCCTGGCTTTTTACTATTCCTTCACCAATCAGCGGCTCATCTCCCCCAATCCAACCGAGTATGTTGGATTCGCAAATTTCAAACAATTGCTCACGCTGAATATTTTACGCCTGAGCCCGATTGTCGATGCAACCGGTCAACCTGTTCTAGACGAAAACGGAAACTTTACCTACCCTCGCGAGCGTGAATTCACCCGCGACAATCCCAATTATCCGCAATACAACGGCCTTCAGAAATGGACATCGTGGGACATCGGTGAGAGCCGTTTTGTATTATTGGCCGGCGATGCCGTGTTTATGAAATCAGTGATCAATACCTTTTACTTTGCCCTGGTAATCGTGCCGGGGCAAGCCGGGCTGGGATTGTTGCTGGCTCTGTTGGTTAATCAGCGCTTTAAGGGTGTAAATATTTTCCGCACCATTTACTTTATGCCCGTCGTTGTTTCGATCGTCGTCGTTTCAATTTTGTTTCAATTTATTTACGATGGCGACACAGGCCTTGCCAACAGCGCCCTGATTTTTATCACCGGAGGCAGGTTTAAACCGGTCGACTGGCTGGCTTCTCCGTCAACCGCTATGCCGGCGATCATGGTCATGTCGGCCTGGCAGGCGGTGGGTATTCATATGGTCCTCTGGCTGTCCGGCTTGCAAACCATTCCTGAAACATTGTACGAAGCCGCCAGCATTGACGGGGCAAATCGCTGGCAAAAGTTCATCTATGTGACCTGGCCAGGGCTGCACAATACTGCCGTGTTTATCCTTGTCACCATCACCATTGCAGCCTTGGGGCTATTCACCCAAATTGATGTAATGACTCAGGGCGGACCGCTAAACTCGACCACCACTGTCATTTATCAAGCTGTACAGAAGGGCTATAAAATGCAAGACATTGCCTATGGCTCGGCTATTTCTGTTGTGTTCTTTATTTTTGTGTTGAGTGTGGCCCTCATCCAACGTTACCTCACCAGGGAGAAAGGCGCATGAACTTCACTATGACGACCAAACACAAACGAACCTTAGCTTCATTAATCCGTTATGGATTGATGATTTTGCTGGCCATAGTATTTGCATTCCCGATTGTGTTTATGATGGTTTCATCATTAAAACCCAGCATTCAAATTCTGCGGGATTCCTCATCGCTGATGGCTTTTCTGCCGGTGGGTGACATCTCCATTATTAATTATTACAAGGCGTTTCAACGGGCGCCGATCAGCGTGTTTGTTTTCAACTCGCTGATGGTCACTGCGGTCACGATGGCGCTAGGCCTACTCATAAACTCAATGGCGGGCTTTGCGCTGGCCAGCATGCGCTGGAAAGGGCAGCAGATTGTGCTGTCGGTGATCATCGCCACCTTGATCATGCCGTTCGAAACCATTGCAGTTCCATTGTTGATGGTAGTCAGTAAATTGCCATGGATAGGCCTGGAAGGCTTGAACTACGGATGGCTTAATAGCCTTCATGTACAGATCATCCCTTTTATTGTTGACGCATTTTCCATCTTTCTCTTCGTCCAGTTTTTTAAAGCGCTGCCGTATGAATTGATCGAGGCAGCCCGGATCGACGGGGCAGGCTGGTTCAGAATATATGCCCAGGTGATCGTGCCGATCTCCGGGCCTGTTTTTGCCACTGTCGCCATTCTCCGGGGCCTTTTTATGTGGAATCAATATCTGTGGCCCAGTATGGTGGTCCAGAGTACACAGTATCGCCCGGTTATGGTGGGGCTGGGTTATTTTTGGCAGCTTACCTCCTCCAATGTCGCTGGCGAAGGGATTCTTCCCTGGGGAGAGATGATGGCTTACTTGACGGTGATTACCGTCCCGATCATCATCTTGTTCGTGGCGCTCCAGCGCGCATTTGTGGAGAGTATCGCTACAACCGGTATCAAGGGATGATTTCGGGTTCTTCAGGAAATACTGTGGCGGTACCCCAGATTTGGGACATATCACAGAGATTCCTAATGACCCTGATTTCGGGGCGGTGTGAGAAAGAACGAACAGGGTTACATGCTCTTTCTACTCTTAAAAGCTCCCGCCTATGGGGCGGGGGTGGGAGCCTAGATGTGGCCGGTCAATCGATCTGTCCTCAATTAATGTCTACATAAAAACCATTCACAAAGCTGATTTCACCACGACATTCAATATGCTGACCAATGAACCATCTCGTCCGCTCTATCATTTCACACCTCCTTCCAAATGGATGAACGATCCCAATGGTCTGGTTTATTACCAGGGCGAATATCATCTCTTTTACCAATATCATCCTGAGAGCCCAATTTGGGGGCCGATGCACTGGGGCCATGCAGTTAGCCGTGACTTGGTCAACTGGCAGCATCTGCCAATTGCCCTCTACCCCGATGAAAATGGGATGATCTTTTCTGGCAGTGCAGTCATCGATTGGAAAAATACCGCTGGTTTTGGCGAAGCAGCTATGGTGGCCATATTTACCCATCACCAAGATGGACGCCAGAGTCAGAGTTTGGCATATAGTCTTGATTCTGGCCGCACCTGGACAAAATATGCCGGTAACCCGGTCCTTTCTCCTCCCGACAACCTGCGCGATTTTTCGCGACCCAAAAGTTTTTTGGTTCGCAGGCCAGGCTGACGGGCACTGGGTAATGTGCCTGGCGGCGGGTGACAGAATCCTGTTTTTCACGTCCCCCGATTTAATCCATTGGGCACCCAGCGGACAACTTGGGCCGGGCTTTGATGCAACAGCCGGTGTCTGGGAAACCCCCGACTTGTTTGAACTTCGTGTTGATGGCAGTCAGGAAACCCGCTGGATTATGACGATTGGTGTTCAAGACGGCTGCCCTGCCGGTGGTTCCGGAACACTGTATTTCATTGGCCAGTTTAACGGCTGCATCTTCACATCTGAAAACCCACCTGAAACCATTCTGTGGGCGGATTATGGCGCGGATTATTATGCCTCACAATCCTGGAACGATGAACCCAGCCAGCGCCGCATTATGCTTGGTTGGATGAGCAACTGGCAATATGCCATCATCACCCCTTCCACAACCTGGCGCGGCATGTTCAGCTTGCCGCGTGAGTTGACACTCACACGAACAGCGACGGGCGTTCGTCTCGTTCAGCAGCCTATTCCCGAACTGGGGAATTTGCGTGGCGAACATAAGCGCTGGCGGAATGAAACAATTGTGCCAGGCGCAAACCTGCTCGCCGGGCTGCAGGGTGATAGTTACGAAATCGCCGCAGACTTTCAGATTGGTCCTGACACTGAATGCTTTGGTTTTCGAGTGCGAATCGGCCAGGGAGAGGAGACCACCATCACCGTCATTCCCCGAGAGCAGAAGGTTTATCTAGACCGTACTCATTCCGGACAAAGCGATTTTCACCCGGTGTTTGCCAGCCTCCACGCCGCCGACCTGGCTCCTGTGAATGGCAGCCTCCGCTTACACATCTTTGTTGACCATTCTTCAGTGGAGGTCTTTGCCAACGATGGGCAGGTCACGCTATCAGATAGCATTTTCCCATCTGAAGAGAGTCTTGGTCTCGAACTGTTCAGCAAATACGGCGCGACCCTATTGAACGCGTTAGACTTCTACCACCTGGAGAGAAAATCATAAAGCCACTTTATGGAGGCATCCAAGTCGGGGCACCAAATTTGTCTGTGCCGTTAGCACTGGCTTGGATGACATCCCGCGCCTAAACCCGTTTTCCGATCACTTCACCCAAGGAAACGCTTGGTCGGGTAGTCGAATTTTTCAGGGGATTCGGTGGAACTCGCCGCCATAGGCGTTGCCTGATTTGGCCAGATGTCTCAGAGACCCATGCCCGCCGCAGCTTGCGCCAGGCGCTTTACCAACTCCGCCAGGATTGGATGAGCCATGTTGCCGATGCGCCCATACTGGTTGCTGCAACACTAGACCGGGTAGATTTCCTGGCTACATTAAACACAAAGCATTTTATCGATGATCCTGAAGTTTCTCGTCGCAGTGGCTTGCGGATTGGTACACCGGGTGATGCGTTGGCGTGGATTCGAGAGCAGTTATCCAAAGTAGCTTGACGGAGACGGAAGTTAACTTCCCTCCCGGAATAGATTACAATTTGTCTGATCATGCCAGATCACGCCATTTTGCTCCAACGGTTGGGACGCTTCGTCCGTGCCGAAGCCGATGCGCAACGCGATCAGTTGCGCGAGCGCTGGGCGCGCCCATTATCCGAACGCGTGGCGCGCGGCTTTGCGATCGAAGGCGTTCGCCTTGCCTCCTTTGCATCCCCCGGGTCCATCCAATTAAGCTGCCAAACGAACGAGTCGCGTTTCCGAGATGGCGATTTTCTGGTGCTGCACCGCGGCAACCCTGAAGATGAAGACACCATTGAGGTCGTCCTGGAATACGATGACGAAACCCAGCTTGAAATCAGCATCCGAAACGGAAAGCAATACTTGCTAGCAGACCAGCCGCATGGGTGGATCGCTGATGAGAGCATGCTGGATCTCAGTCCATTCTTCCTGGATGCGCTGGATGAGGTTGCCGATACACAGCGCGGCCGGGAGCGCATATTGCCGCTGTTAAGCGGAGAGATACAGCCGATCCTGGATTATGCTCGTTACGAGCGCGCATTGGAAGCAGCTTATCTATCCGGATTAGACGAGAGCCAGTCAGAGGCTGTGGCGCTGGCATATGCTTCTGATTTGTTTCATCTTATTCAAGGGCCGCCAGGCACTGGCAAGACCTTCGCGCTGGCTCATCTGGTGAGGTTACTGGTGGAGGATGGTCAGCGAGTGCTGGTAACCGCCCTGACCCATCGGGCAATCAACAACGCCTTGAATAAAATTCATCAGGTAGATGCTTCCTTGCCTGTTTGCAAAGTCGGCATAACCACGCGTTCAGCCGATCTGAAGATGGATAACTTCGAGAATTTTGCCCAATCCGGCTTCGGCGATTTAGCCAGCGGCTATGTTGTCGGCGCGACGCCGTTTGCAACTCGCAGCAACCGGCTAAGCCATATCGAATTTGACGTAGTTGTTTTCGATGAAGCCTCACAAATAACTTTACCACTTGCGATCATGGGGATGCTGGCGGGAGCGAAGTATGTCTTTATCGGGGATGAGCAGCAGCTTCCCCCGGTGGTCACTTGCGGCACGTCAGAGATTGGGAGCACATCCATTTTTGGTTACCTCAGCCCGCGCGGCAATCAAAGCCTGCTGGCCACCACCTATCGTTTGAATGACATCCTGGCTGACTGGCCCAGCCGCAACTTCTATGAGGGTATGATCCAGCCCGCCCCAGGTGTAGCTGAGCGCCGCCTGCGCCTTGCACATGTTGATGAGCGGTGGGCATTTGCGCTTGATCCTGATCAGCCAGCCGTCTTCTTAGATCTGGAACACCGCAATAGCACCACTCGCAGCCGGCTTGAAGCGGAGGTGGTGTGCGAGCTGGTAATCCAGTTGATCGGGGCCGGGGTCCCACCCGCCGAGATTGGCATCGTTGTGCCTTACCGCGCTCAGGGAAGATTGATCCGTAACATGCTGCGCAGTGCGCTGCCCTCGCGAGATATGCTCAAGGAAATCGTAGCCGATACGGTGGAGCGCATGCAAGGCCAGGAGCGTGAAGTCGTCCTGGTCTCGCTGGCGACCTCCAGCCCAGGATTTGCGGCGGATCTGGCTGAGTTCTTCTTTGAACCACGCCGCCTGAATGTAGCCATTACCCGCCCACGTACCAAATTAATCCTGGTCGGCAGCCAGCACGTGCTCATGGCCGAGCCAGAAGACGAAGAACAGCGGTCCTGGGTGGCATTAATGCGCGATTTGGTTGCGAACTGCACCGTGTTCAATCTGCCTGGCGGCCGGCTCAATTAAAATGGCGCGCATATTTCCAAATTCTCCTGCTGGCGCCTTGCCGCCTGAAGTTCTGACGGTATTTCGATTTCTAAAGACCTTACCAGACGATTACACCGTTTGGCATCATTTAGCGCCCTGGCAAAAGGACGCTCCAGATTTCCTGATCCTCGACCCTCAATCTAAGGCTATGCTTGTTAAGGTAAGCGGTGCAGCTCCCCAGGATCTCCATCCGGCGGCTCAATTGTTGCTCTTGGAGGACGATCGCCCTGCACTGGGTGAATTGGAAACGCGAGTGGTAAAACAATTCGTGGCGCAGACACGATCATCTCATCTGCCCCCATCTGATCCACGGGATATCAGCACTGCAGTGCTGTTTCCAAACATTCCTGAGAGAACGCTTTGGAAAAGCCGGCCGATCGGTCATGATCCAGAGCCGGTTTGGCTCGGTCAGGAGGCCGTTAAAACGGAGGGGCTCACACAGTGGGAAGCCTGCTTCCAGGGCCCTGTATTGGATGAAGACGCTATAACCCAACTGCGTTCTTGCTTTACGCCGGAAGTTGTGATCCCCCCGGAGCTGACCACGCGCGTTCCCAAGCAGCAACCGCTAGCCGCCGGCCTGACGAAGTATTTACTGGATTACGATCAGGAAGCTGCCTTGAAGAGCGATTTGGATTTGCAGCCTGAGGGCGAAGTATTGGCGCAGGATTTTCGCTTGAGTCTTGTGAATGGTGTGGCGGGCAGTGGGAAAACTCTTTTGTTACTCTATCGCCTTCGCCTGCTATATAGCCTGTATCCAAATAAGCGTTTCTTGGTGCTTACCCACAATCGCCCGCTTAACAAGGATATGCAGGCACGTTTTCATCGCCTTACGGGAGTTCTTCCTGGAAGTATCGAATGGCATACCTTCAACTCCTGGTGCCGTAAGCACTGGCCCAAAGAGCCAGCCTGGCAAAATCCGGTCGGTGAAGGTAAGCGCAATAAGGTCATTCGTTTTGCCTGGGAGCAAAAGCTGAAAAGCAGCAATATTTCATCATCGATGCTGCGAAGTGAAATCGACTGGGCCAAGGATCAGATTGAGTTCTCCCGTGATGCGTACCTGACGGGTGACCGGCGCGGACGCGGTTTTCGACTTACGAATCGCGAACAAATGTGGGCCGCGATCGAGCATTTTCAGAGTGGATTGGAAAAGAAACAATGGCTGGATTGGGCGGATGTGCCGCGCCGGATGTGGGGCTTTTTACAAAATAGTTCGGTAAAATTCGAGCCGTACGATGTGGTGTTGGTCGATGAAGCCCAATTTTTTGCACCGTTATGGTTTGAGATCGTTCGCCGCCTGGTGAAGCCGGGTGTGGGGCATTTATTCCTGGTTGCTGATCCCACCCAGGGATTTCTGCGCCGCGGCGCGAGCTGGAAATCGCTGGGCTTCGAAGTGCGCGGGCGTTCCGACCATCTGCGGCGCAGCTATCGCACTACCCTCGAAATTCTCAACTTCGCGACCCTTTTCTACCGCAGCCGTATCCCGAAAGACGGTGATGATGAAGATATTCTGGCTCCGGACTTGTATTCTATGCCCAATGGGCCATTCCCACTGCTGATCCCTCTCTCCAGCCCGCAGGATGAGATCGCTCGCATGGCGAATGAGGTGACTGCCCTGGCCAACCAGGGGGTTCCACTGCGAGACTTGTTGGTTCTGCATGCCGGTTGGCAGGGGGTGAAGGCGTTGATTATGGCGATCCGTGGCAGGCTTGGTCCGAATGCTGCCTGGGACCCCAAAGACCAATATCCAGGTGATTATGTGCGTGTCACAACCTTGAATGCCGGCACCGGCCTGGAAGCGCCAATCGTCTTTTTGGCTGGGCTGCACGATCTGTTTGAAAGGGAGCATAGTCTGCGATTGTCCGATGAGGAGCGTGAAGCGTTGATCCTGGAGACCACCCGCAAGATTTATATGGCGGCAACCCGGGCCGGGCAAAGGCTGGTATTAACCTATGTGGGGAAAGTACCGAAAGACCTAAGGCAAAGGTTTGCCAGGAATCCATAAAGCTGGCATACGCAGACCGGTATCAAGGCCTTCTAGTCATATAGCTTGTATCCCATTTGGCGAGTATTTTAAGACGTTGGCCATTTTTATTAGAATGCAAAAGGAGAATTCCTATGCCTCGCAGACCCGAAAACCCTGGAACCTGCGCTTATTGCGGTGAGATTATCACCAAGCGCGGTGTAGTTAAACACCTGGATAAATGTCCTAAACGACAGGAAGCTCTTTTCGCTGCAGATGCCAGCAGCCGACCGGTGGAAACGCTCTGGCATTTACGCGTTCAAGATTCTTACGATAAAGATTTTTGGCTCGACCTGGAGATGGTCGGCTCAGCATCACTCGATAAGCTCGATAAATACCTGCGCTCCATCTGGTTGGAATGCTGCGGTCACCTGAGCAAGTTCACGATTGGCGGGTGGGGTGGCCAGGATATCGGCAAAGCGCGTAAAGCCAATGCGATATTTGAGCCTGGACTGGTTCTGCGACATCTATATGACTTTGGCACCACATCCGAGACCGATATCAAAGTGGTTGGATTCCGGGAAGGAAAAGTGACCACCAAACATCCCATCGCACTGCTGGCGCGAAACCAGATGCCCGAAATGTTATGCATGGTATGTGACCAACCTGCTGGTTGGTTGTGCCTTGAATGTCTCTATGAAGCGGAAGAACCTGGCATGTGGTGCTTATGTGATGAACATGTCATTGATCACCCCCACGACGAATACGGTGATCCCATCGCACTTGTTAATTCACCCCGACTGGGGATGTGCGGCTACGATGGGCCGGCAGAGTCGCCCTACTGAGGTTTCGAACGTTTAACTGAACTTTCTGCTACTAAAATGAACATGCCGAATGTGAGAGCTATTAAAAGATATGTGTCTGTCACAAAATCGGTTGGGAGTAGAAAAAAAGGCAAGCTCTTAGTAAGATAGTAGTTCCTCAACCAACATCTTACCGGAGCTTGCCATGTCTATTGTTGTGCTGCAATTGCCAGATGTCAAGGGTGAAACCGAAAGTCGTCCGAGCCGATGTCCATATTGTCAGAGCGAAATCCTGCAACGTTGGGGCAGGAGCCTGAAGAGAGTGCGGGACCACCTGGTGAAACAGGCCGTGGTGTACCGATACCGCTGCACGAGCTGTCGACGAACCTTTCGAGATTATCCAGACGGGGTGGATCGAGCGCAGCAAAGCCAGCGGCTGCGCAAACTGGCTGGGCTGTGTTGGACCTTAGGATTGAGCTATCGAGGGGTGGTGGGGGTGTTTGCGGCCTTTGGGGTGGGGATTGCGGCGATGACGGCCTGGCGGGATGTGCAGGAACAAGCTGGCCAGCTTAAACAAAAACGCATTTGGCAGCCGGTACGGGTCTTAGGGGTGGATGGAGCCTGGGTGTTAGGCTGGGGAGAAAAGCGAGGGGTGATCGTCGCGGTAGACCTGGGCACTAGTCAGCCAGTAGCCATCGGGTATGTGGATGAAAAAGATCCCCAGAAGGTGCTGCGCTGGCTGAGGCCTTTGGTCAAGCGGCTGGGGGTGAGCGTGATCGTCAGCGATGACCTGGGAACTTACCGGACGGTGGCTGAGAAGCTGGAGCTGGAACACCAGGTTTGCCAGTTCCATGTGCGCCGCTGGGTAGGCAAAGCATTGCGTGACCTGAAAGAGCAAGTGCCAGAAGAATGGCTGTGGGTGCTCGAGGAAGTCAAGCAGTTGCTCAGTGAGTTGGCGCCGACAGGTAACCGGCGCTTGTTTGAGTTGTGGAAACAGATTCCAGAGCGGAGTGCGGGTCGTGACCAGCCCCTGACGCCCCTGGAACAACTGCGCCACTTGCTGATCCGCTTGAGCGAGCATTGGACTAAATATCGGGTATTTGATTGGCAACCAGACGTACCCTGGACAAATAATGGCACTGAGCAAGTCATTGGTCGCATGAAAATGCGCAGCCGGACGGTGCGGGGCTACAAAGTCTGGAAGGGAATGGAGGCCAGTTTGATGCTGGCGGGGAGCGGAACCTTCTAAGCCGCGAAGTGTGAAGGGGGTGAATTCCGCCTATCAACGAATTTCGATATTCGCCCACCAACTTTGGGACAAACAGAAAGATATTATTCTATTGCAATAAGATGCCAACTGTGGTATCTTATCTGCATGGAATTTACTGAGCTACTGGAAATCGTCCAGGATGAGCCAGTGTTTGAAACCGGGTTGCTGCTTTCTGGCGATGTAAATCCACGCGAGATCTATCGCCAGCTCTCACGCTGGAGGCAAGCCGGAAAAATCTATCAGCTGCGTCGCGGCTTGTACTGCCTAGCGCCTCCATTCCAGAAAGTAAAACCCCACCCATTTCTGGTCGCTAACCGCCTGCTTCCAGGATCTTACGTCAGCTTGCAGTCAGCCATGGCGTTTTATGGCATGATCCCTGAATACGTGCCGATGACGACCAGCGTTACCACGAGCAGGCCAGCTCAATGGGAGACGCCTTTGGGGGTGTTTGATTTTCGCCATATTCAAGTGGGTTTTTTCGACGGTTATCGATTCATGGATCTCGGTGAGAATCAACGAGCGATTATCGCTACCCCTGAAAAAGCCTTGCTCGACCTGGTTTACCTGGAACCTGGAGGAGATGAGCCATACTATTTGACTGAGTTGAGACTAAATAATCTAGGACGGCTGGACTGGCAGCTTCTCGAACGCCTGACCAGGAAGCTTGAGAAACCCAAGCTGATGCGCGCAATGGCTGCGATCCGGGAATTGGCTGAAGAAGAAGCGGAATTTGAGAGCTTATGAAAGCCTATATCGAACAGTTACTGAGCAGTGCCGCCGATCCGATCCATGGTCGCAACCTGCTGCGAGAATACTTGCAGGCAAGGATCTTAGAGGGCTTACAGCGTGCCGGCGCGATGGTGCCCCTGGCATTTCATGGCGGCACGGCCTTACGCTTCCTGTACGCCATTCCCCGTTATTCCGAAGATCTCGACTTCGCCCTGGAAAAGCCAGGCGCCGGCTATGATTTTCGCGCCTACCTGAAGGCCATTCAAGATGAGTTCGTAAAGGAAGGTTATCAGGTCGGGGTCAAGCTGAACGACAAAAAGACGGTGAACGTTGCCTTTGTGAGATTCAATACGCTTCTCTATGAATTTGGTTTATCTGCACAAAGAGATGAAGTCCTGGCAGTGAAAATCGAAGTGGATACCAATCCACCGGCTGGAGCTGGTTTGGACATCACCCTCATCCGGCGCCACGTCACTTTACGCTTACAACATCACGATCGCGCCTCGCTGCTGGCGGGTAAGCTGCATGCCTTATTCCAACGTCGCTATATCAAAGGGCGCGATCTGTATGACCTGATGTGGTACCTCAGCGATCCGGATTGGCCAGATCCAAACTTCACGCTATTATTCAACGCTTTACAGCAGACAGGTTGGGATGGACCAATTCCAGCCGAGGAAAATTGGCGGCTGATCCTTTGCCGGCGTTTGGGAAAGATCGATTGGAAGAATTCGGTTGCCGATGTGAAACCATTCTTGGAGCGAATAGATGATTCTGGATTACTAACTTCAGGCAACTTTGAGAAATTGTTAAACTGTTTGCTCGGGTAAATTTCTCGTTGTTAGATGTTTAACTATTTGATGCAGCCAGGTGTATGAAATCATCTGCGTTTCCAGATTGATGGAAAATTGGATATCATGCGTTAACCTTAAAACTATGAGCGAATACCAATACCACGAATGGCAGGCGATTGATCGAGTGCTCACACCTGAAGAGCAGGATGCTGTAAATGATCTTTCCAGCCACATCGAGGTCAGCTCCAGTCGGGCAGTAGTCACCTACCATTGGAGCGACTTCCGCCACGATCCCAGGCAGGTCTTGCTGAAATACTTCGACGCCTACTTTTATCTGGCGAATTGGGGCAGCCTGCGGCTGATGTTCCGTTTTCCGAAAGGGCTGATCGATAAAGCCGACATCATGCCCTATTGCGTGGGTGAGTACATTACCTTTGAGACCATCGGAAATTATCAGGTGTTGGATCTGGACTTCAATCCAGACGACGGCGGTGATTGGTTGGAAGAAGATGCCAGCCTGTCACACTTCATCCGCCTGCGCGCCGATCTATTGGAAGGTGACTACCGCCTGCTTTTCTTGGCCTGGCTGAAAGCAATGACGATGTATGGCGATCCGATTGGTGATGAAGAATACGAAGACGATGGTCCTGAAATCGACAATTACGACCGCGAGCCAGCCGTCCCACCGGGATTGAAAAAACTCACGCCTTCCTTGCAGAACTTCAAACAGGTCTTCGAGATCGATTCTTTCCTGGTGAAGGCCGCCGCCGAAGCCAGCCCGGACCTCAAGAACGCACTTGCCGTTAACTACCACGAGCTGATCGAGCGCCTGCCACGCTCAGAATGTGATGATTTTCTGGCGCGTTTGGCTGAAGGCGATCCCGGTGTGGGATTGGCTCTACGTAAACGCCTGAGGACATGCCTACCCAAGAAGCCCTCTCGACCAACCCAACGCCAGACTATTCAGAAACTGCTCAAGCGCGCAAAACAGCTCGAAAAAGCCGAGAAGGATCGCCGGGCAGAAGCTGCTCGTAAGAAACTTATTGCCGAGATGAAGGCCCTGGCAGCGCGTGAGGCGCAGGTCTGGCAGCAAGTTGAGAGAATTCTGGACACCGGGCGCAAGATCGCCTCGGTTTACGATGAGGCCACGGCGCTATTGGAAAAACTCTACCAATTAGCCGAGTTCCAGAATACGCGCGATTCTTTTAAGATGCGCTTTTATCATCTGGCCCAAAAATATGGATCGCGCCCTTCGCTAATCGATCGTTGGAAAAAACGTGGCTGGGTATAATCAATCGGAGGATTCGGGCATGCCTGTCACTTATAACAATCGCAAGGGCATTACATACTACTTGTGCCAGGGGATGACGGAAAATGGCAAGGTGCGTTACTACTTTGCCCGCCAACCGAAAGATGAGTCTCCTGACCAGATTCCAGAAGGCTACCGGATCAGGGAGAGTGTCAACGGAGTTGTTTCGCTGGTTAAAAATCGACCGCAGTTAATCTTGCCGAACGAGGTCGCCAGTGTAGAGGCTGCTATAAATATTCATCCCAAAGGACGTGATTATCGCGTGGACGCGCAAAAAAACCAGATTGTGGTTTATGAACAGCTTGGGCCAGACGCGGAAACATTGGTTGCATTATTTGGGGAATTTAGCCCATTTCCACCCGGAATTTTGAAGAAGCGTGCCCAGGAAGGGCTGGATAGATCGGCGCGTTTCAGCCCGATCCTCCGCTTTATCCTGATTAATCCAGAGGAACGAAAATTTTATGCCGAACGCATGAGCTATTTTGGTAGAGGAGACAATTGGATTGATACAGGCGAGTCGGGAAGGGCAGAGGATTTGGCTCGCCGATTGATACCCAAATTGGGAACGGATGATTTCTTTGAGCTATTTTAAGTACAGACGGATTTTTTAGGATTCTTGAATTTGAGGAATGACCCACATTTGTCGGACAAACCTAAACCTCAGTGGTCAAGGATCCGCAAACAACTCCTTCTTCTGGATCTTAATGAGTTGATTGGCCAGATCAAGGATTTGTATGCATTATCTGGTGAAAACCGCCGATTTTTGGAATCTCGCTTTTCAGTAGAACCGGAACAGGTTGAGGCGATATTAGCGGAGTACAAACAAGAAATCGAATATTGTTTTTTTGGAAAGCGAGACATCCCCGATGAATCACCTAGGCTCAGAGATGCACGCAGTTTGATCCGTGAGTACCGAAAAGCTACGAAGGATACTCAGGGAACACTGGATCTGATGTTGCACTATGTTGAGACTGGCACCGAATTAACGAATACTTACGGAGACATCGATGAGCCATTTTACAACAGTCTTGAATCGATGTTGACTGAGTTTTGCGAGGGTATATTCAAATCGTCCGATCCTAAGCAAGCCTATGACCAATTCGATAACCGGATGGATGATTTGAAGAATGCAGTATCTGATATTGGTTGGGGTTACAGCGATGAGGTTTGGGAGATTTTAGTTGACCTGGAGTCGCGGTTTGAGGAGAGGTGAATATGTCTGCACGAGGCAATGGCTGTTCGATCCGGATTCGGGTGGCAAGAAAATCCCTGAGACAGTCAAGCGAGATATCGAAAAGCGTATCCATATCGTAGCCAGCGAGCAATTCCAGGGCAAATATACACACCTGGAAATCTGCTTCCGTGGCCAGTTTTGCTATATTGATGCCTACACCGAGCCTAATGCAAGTGAAAATTGGCCGCCTCCAAATTGGCCGGAAAGCCGCGAAGAATATATCGAAAGAATGCGCAACACTCCCGTCCATCTTTGCCGTTTGCGGTATTTTGGCGACGATCAATGGGGTTTCGCATTTTACACCTATAGCAACGAGAAGTACGAATTATCTCTGTTCCCCGATGGAATGTTTCGTGGAAAGCCGGAGGATGCTTTCCTTTTCTCGGCACAAGCTTATTTAAACGTGTAAAATCAATAATGAGTCGAAAGGAACATACCCAAACCTCGGAGTATAAATGGGAACAAGCCCTGCTGGATGCCTACGACGATTACCGTTGGCGGCAGGTGCTTGAGCCGCTGTATCAGAAATTCCAGCAGTGGAAAGCCGGGGAGCTGGATCACATGGACATGGACGAGGCCATCCACCAAACCCACAAGCAGACCCAGGAAGTGTATGTCTTCTTCACTCAGAAACGCGATTGGCTGGTACGTGTGATCCAATTTGACGAAACCTGGTTCCAGGCCTGGGTGAAAGACAATCCGCCGCCGGTAGGTTATCAACTTGGGTGAGATGATCTACCCCGTTGGTGACCAAACCTGGATCATCTCCGATACCCATTTCTTCCACGAGAACATCGGTCGCTATTGCGATCGTCCGGGTGGCTGGCAGGAGATGATCATTGATAGCTGGAACCGCCTGATTCAACCTGAAGAGGTTGTCTTCCACGTCGGAGATCTGGCGCTTGGCAAGAGGGAAAACATCGAAGGCCTGGTTCCGCTGCTCAACGGCAGGCTGTACCTGATGCGGGGCAATCACGACCGCCGCAGCATAGCTTTTTATCATCAACTGGGGATCACCCTGGTTCCCGATCCTTACCTAATGATCCATCCTTCCGGCTCAAAACTGATATTTTCGCACCGCCCTATCGTTCCCCTGGAGCCGGGAGTTTTCAACCTGCACGGTCACATCCACAACAATGTAGCTCCCGAGTTGGGAGCCAGGCACGTCAACCTGTGTGTTGAAGTTCGAGGCTATCGCCCCTGGCGGTTGGGGGAGATTCTAGCTCCTTATCTGCCGCCTACTGAACCCTATTATGAATAGCCGGCGTTCAGAGCTTAATTTATCACTTCGGTAATGCTGCTGGTGTACTCCAGTAAGCAATTTTAAATCGACGCACTAGTTGTGTACACAATAATCATTATTTACTTTCTGTGCACATTATGCTATACTGATTCTGTTTAGAATGGAGGTGCAGTATGACCATAGTTATTGGTGCGCGTGAGGCTCGCCGGCGGTTCGCTGATTTGCTGGGTCGGGTGGGCTATGGTGGTGAGGTTGCCATCGTTGAGCGGTCCGGCAAGCCGATGGTGGCACTCATCCCCGTGGAAGTCTACGAAAAAATGGTGGCTGAGCGTGAAGCGCGTTTCCAGGTGCTGGATCGCATCCGCAGCAAGCTGCCGGAGATCCCAGAAGAAGAAGTTGAGACCGATATCAGCCAGGCTATTGATGTTGTGAGGAAGTCAGCGTCTGGACAACAGGCAGAGCTTGATTAGCCGCTATGCTGCGCGTCGTGATCGACACGAACGTGATCGTAAGCGGCATCTTGAGCTGCAATGGAGCGCCGGCTGAATTATTGAACGCCTGGCGCGAGAGGCGGTTTTTGTTGCTCAGCTCCTCTGCTATCGTTGCAGAAGTGCGGGCTGTCCTACAATATCCACGCATCCGTCACAAATACTATCTCGACGATGATGAGATAGAACCGACGATTACACTCCTGGAACATGACTCCCTTTTGGTAGCAGGAAACTCCAATGTCGCCGGAAGTGTCCCGGATGATCCAAAGGATGAGATGTTTCTGGCTTGCGCTCTAGATGGACAAACGAACATCGTCGTGAGCGGCGACCATCACCTGTTAGATTTAGGTGTCTTTCGGGATATCCCGATTATCACTGCCCGCCAATTTCTGGATCAGCTAAACCAGGAGGGATCTCGCATGGTTATGAGGTAAAATAAACCCAATCGCTGTCTTTTGCTGAGTCATTGTGAAGCAAATCCATTGGTTGCTTCCGCGTTGACAGATCTTTAATAAAAAATTCCAAGAGACTTTTTTCACCAATCGTCCAATGGACTGGGGCGATTCTGCTAGGCTCTTGGTTGGATGAAGCGGTTACAGGGAGTTCGTCCTTTTAAGCCATTGGTTGCAGGTTCAAGTCCTGATGCGCTCACTAACCCCCATACCTGGGGGTTATTTATTTCGACATCCCGTATATGGCGGCTCTTGCTTGGGAATCTTCGAGTTTATCAATTAAAACCATGGTTTTGGCCCAGGAAAATTATTTTTTATCCAATGTGCTTGACCAGCGGAACTTATCGCTTGTCAACATCAGTCAACATCAGTCAACGCCAAGCAACAGATCAAGAAAGCACACCTATTAGGATAAACTCCGTCCGTGGTTCCGGACAAGATGAGTATTGATCTGAAAGAGCACGATATCCTTTGCATTTACCCTGACTTGTAAGAGTATATAGGTCCGACGAAGCAGTGTGGATACTGTTGCAGGGCGATTAATGAGTCAGCTTGATTTGTAAATGTTTCTAGTAACTGAGGTTTCTGTATTGTTCGATTCTCGCACAATCCACTGAACATAAGATTCCAGTAGCAGCAAACATGACACATCCTTGAATTCGGGATGTGTCATGGACCAAAAATATATCAGCAAATTCACGCAGGATCACGATCGGTCATCTTACCTCCAGCTTCCTGAGTTTGTTGATCAAGAAATTGCATCAACGCTTTCATATCTGCAAACCCATTTCTTTTGCCGGTATGAGGATCCTCAAGAGAAGCCCGCCAGATCCCACCGCCGTTCTGCTTTACAAACCACAAACGTAGTAGATAGGAGAGATAGCGATGTTTGCCCGGCTTCATCAGCCACCTCACAACCTCAAGGGTTATATTTTCCAATACCAGCCAGGACCTTTACGCGATCTTCACAGAGATCGGTGCCAATAACTTGCATGCGGAGTGAAATTGGTTTGTTGTTTTCAGTTGTCACATAAGCCTCATAGGTTGAGGTTTGGCCACCGCATCCAGCATCAAACGTTACCTTTCCTGCATCAAAGTTGTAAGTGCCAGAGTCTATCTGCCCAATGTTTTTCGACCCAGAAATGACCCGGTAGGCTCCATCTGCATCGAATTCAATCTTCAACCCCCCTTGTGGGTACCACCAAGTACCGACGATGTCATTAATCGTATTGGCGAGTGACTCTATTGGTGTGGGAAGTGGTGGAGGAAATTTCGCTAAAGAATCTGGAGCTGTAGTGAAGGTATAGGCCTGGATTTTTCCATTTTTAATCGTGGCGACCCACTCTCCTTCGATGAAGTCTACACCCATTGCTTTCAATCCTTCATCGGTATATGTAGAAATACAGGTCATGGTATCGCTCACAAATTTACAGTCCCTTAAAGATCCTGAACCTATTCCAGAAGCAATTATCTCGTACCAGCTGCGAATTTCAGAGTGACCATTGTAAACACCGTCTCCTTCGGCAGGAGGGATAATGGTTACCTCCGCATCTTCTGCAAGGTAAGAGAGTGCTGCATTAATTTCGCCTTTGTTCAAGGCTTCCTGCCAAGAATTGACCAAATCCTGGGTTGAAGGGCTGCATGCTGCAATCAGGATGGCAAAAAATATAAGTAACGTTATTTGTTTCATGGGATCCTCCAATCTGAAAGCCTAATTTTTTGACGCATTTTCGCCCTTATACTAACAATTAGCCGTTGGGAAAACGTGGGGTAAATACAACCTCTGATATTAATATGAATTACGTAGTTGGAAGGATGATGGGGGTGTTTGGGCGGACGTCGCCCGCCCGAACATCCCTGATTTTTCCTTAAACTGCGTAAGTCCTAATTAATTGAATTCGTTTATTAAATTGGTGAAACAAACATCTGGAGGTGCAGAAGTATCCCTGTATAATTAACTCCGGGTCCACGTTTCTCACTTTCGAGGCGCACATGAAAACCTTAATAATTTCTGTGCTTGGGTCTCTACAAGTTGTTACAACAACGCCGATCCAGAACAAGTTTGAGTTGAACAAAGTACGCGCCCTCCTGGCATATCTTGTTATCGAAATGGACCGGCCGCATCATCGCGAGGTGCTGGCCGATATGCTCTGGCCTGAAAGCCCGACTTTGACAGGACTGGCGAATCTTCGATACGCCCTGGCGGACCTCCGCAAAGTTATCGGAGATCATGATGCGAATCCCCCCTACCTCTTGGTCAGCCGCGGAAATCTGCAATTTAACTCCTCGAGTAATTTTGAACTCGACGCCTCTCAATTTGCTAATTTTCTAAATACGAAAGATATTGAGAAACTCAAGCAAGGCATTGCGCTCTATCAGGGTGATTTCCTTAGCGGATTTCCTTCCATAGAGAGCAATATGTTCGAAGAGTGGCTCCTGCTCAAGCGCGAACATTTCAAAGAGCTAGCCATCGAAGCCTTGCGCCTCATTGCTGACTATCACGAACATCGCGGAGAATACCAGCAAGCAATGCCATTTACCCGCCACCAGACGGAGCTTGAACCCTGGCTCGAGGAAGCCTACCAGCAGTTGATGCGCTTACTCGCATTGGACGGTCAACGAAGTGCCGCGCTTGCCCAATACGAGATCTGCCGCCGTTCACTGATCTCTGAATTAGATGTTGAGCCAAGCGATGAAACGATCCAACTATACGAATCAATACGTGACGGGACTTTTAAAAAAGTTCCTCACCTACTAAAACGAGAGCCTCCCGCGCCTGGCGAGCCGCCCTTCAAGGGACTTCAATATTTTGATGAGTCAGATGCAGATATATTCTTCGGTCGTGAAGCATTGATTTCCCATTTGGTGGGACAGATTCAGTATCGGGAAAAATCAAGACGGGTGCGGTTTTTGGCAATCATTGGGGCATCAGGTAGCGGCAAATCATCAATAATTAGAGCCGGATTGGTTCCAGCCTTGAAACGAGACAGCAGGCCCCACCTTGTTCAAATTATCACTCCAACAGAATATCCTCTTGATTCATTATCTTCCTGCGACATAGACAGCCCAACAGCAAAAGGACGACTTTTCTTCATTGTGGATCAATTCGAGGAGCTGTTTACTCTATGTCAGAATGAAAGTGAGCGCAGGTTTTTCATCGATAAGTTGCTTAATGCCGCTGAAGAAGGATTGGCTTTTGTAGTCATCGCCCTTCGAGCAGATTTTTATGCAGCATGCGAACCTTATGAAAACCTTCGCAGGATCCTGAGCCAGAACCAGGAATACATCGGTCCAATGAAGGCCAGCGAGCTAAGCCGGGCGATTGAAGAACCGCCCCGTGTTTATGGATGGCTGTTCGAACCGGGTCTGGCGGATTTACTGCTCCGCGACATTGGAGCAGATGGTGATCGCTCTCCAGAACCTGGTGCGCTCCCATTGCTGTCTCACGCGCTGTTGGAAACCTGGCATCGACGAAGTGGGCGAATGCTTACCCTGGCTGGCTACGCGGAATCAGGTAGTATCCATGGAGCCATCGCGAAAACCGCTGAATTGGTATATGCCCAGCTATCAGAAAGCGAACAGTTCATCGCCCGCAATATCTTCCTGCGCCTCACAGAATTAGGAAAAGGAATGCAAGAGACTCGTCGCCGGGTTTTATTAAGCGAAATTATCCCGGCATCCGAATCAACATCGACCCAGGGTAAATCAATTGAAACTGTTTTGAAAATGCTTTCAGACGTGCGGCTTGTCACCACAACAGAGGTGACCGCCGAGGTAGCACATGAAGCCTTGATCCGAGAGTGGGCCAGGCTTCACGAATGGCTGTCAGAGAATTGGGAATGGCTGCAATTGCATCGTCATATCACAGAGTCAGCACAGGAATGGGAGTCGCAAGGGTATGATCCAGGTTTAGTCTATCGAGGTACTCGACTGGTACAGGCTCTGGAGAGGGCTAAATCTCATTTGGAGGATTTGAATTTATTGGAGCGAGAATTTTTAGAAACCTCCAAATCTATAGAAGAAAAAGAAGCGGCTGAACGGGAGGAGCAACGACAGCGCGAATTGGAAGCTGCGCGCAAGTTAGCTGAATCTGAAAGAGAGCGTGCGGAAGGACAAACGCGAGCAGCCAGGCAGTTACGCCAGCGCGCCTTTTATTTAGCAAGTTTACTGTTTCTCTCACTGATCTTGGTCATCACTGCTTTCGTACAGCGTAATACTGCCAACAGACAGGCCCATCTGGCCTCAGCGCGTGAATTAGCCCTCGCATCAATCAATAATTTAGATAAGGACGCAGAACTCAGCATCCTTCTGGCATTAGAGGCAGTTTCGGAATCCAGATTAGCACGCGTACCGGTTCCTTACCAGGTGCAAGATGCACTTCATAAAGCAATCCAAAATTCCAGGATCCATTACACCCTAGCAAAGCATAGTGGTGATGTTGTAGCAGTAACATACAGCCCCGATGGAAAGTTGTTGGCAACAGCCGGCAGTGATAAAAAAGTAATTCTTTGGGAAGCTGCAACGGGAAAAGAGCTGATGACTTTATATGGTCACAGCCAAGGATTGGAGGATATCGCATTTAGCCCGGACGGCAGGTATTTAGCGACAGCCAGCGATGACAAATCAGTCAAGCTGTGGGATCCTTTAAATGGGCAAGAGTTGCGTTCGTTCACCGGCTTTACAGATGTCATTTGGAAAATCTCCTTTAGTGCAGATAGTAATTTCCTGGCAACCGGTGGCAACGAGACTGCCATCGTATGGGATATAAATACCGGACAATCAATTCTGACTTTAGAAGCGCAACACGCTCCTATCGCTTTTAGCCCCCTTGGGAAGTACCTTGCAACTTCTGGGGATGATGGCACAACAAAGTTATGGGATACAGATTCGTGGGAGGAATATCTTTCTCTTCCCTATGCCGCGAATGCGCTTGCCTTCAGTCCAGATGAGGAACGCCTTGTAACAGTAATGGAAGAGTTTAAAGTCTGGGATGTTCTAACCGGCGAGGAACTGATGACCCCGGCAGAATTTAAAGCTGTGGTCATAGGCATCGAGTTTAATCCGGATGGAAGTCAGATGGCGGCGGGAAGCCAGGATGGGACTGTGGGCATATGGGATTCGCAGACTGGAAAACGTTTGTTTATTCTGGCAGGTCATGCTGGTGCGGTCAATGATGTATCATTCAACCCAGCATGTACCGCTCCTCCAGTAGCTGCATTCGAATGGTGTGGAGGTTGGCTTGCCACGGCCAGCCGTGATGGAACGGCAAAAGTTTGGGATGTCTCTCCGGCTGGTAGTCGTGAGCTAGCTACGCTGCCGGGATTTTCTGGGTATCTCTTTAGTGAAACACAACTATCTACCAATAATTTTATCAGCCAAAATGAGGTAGAAGTCAAAACATGGGATATATCGCTGGATGGAGCGAGCCGGTGGATTTCAAACGGCCTTATCAGCCATCCGGCACCAATAATTCTTGGGAATAGCAGTATAGATGGATCGTTTATCGTTACCGTGGATATAGATAACACTGTGGAAGTCTGGAATGCAAAGGCGAGTAAAGAGGTGGCTTCTTTTCTGATAGATCAGAGCTCGCCATTGGCTGGTGTCGCCGTAAATTCTACAGGAACGCAAGCAACGACAGTAGGAAACGACGGGATAGCAAAGGTATGGGACGCTACTACAGGGCGCGAATTGTTGAATTTGACAGGATTTGCTGGCGACATTGTTGGCGTTGCCTTCAGTCACGATGGAAAGCTTATTGCCATAAGTAAGTATGATGGTCCTGTCAAAGTATGGGAAATCGCAACTGGAAAGGAGGTATTAACCCTAATTGGCCACACACTGCCTGTCTATGTGATTTCTTATAGTCCAGATGGTCAGCGAATTGCTACCGCCGGTATGGATCAGACCGCCAGAATATGGGATGTTCAAAGTGGGAACAATCTGTTCAACCTAGAAGGACATACAGCTTCAATCATCGCCTTGGCATTCAATACAGATGGATCTCTTCTGGTTACGGGCAGTCACGATGGAACAGCGAGAATATGGGACATTTCGAATGGACCACAGGGAGGTGAGGAGTTACTCACTTTAATAGGGCATGATGGTTACATTGATTTCGTTTCATTCACCCCTGGGGGAAAACGTTTCGCTACAGGAAGTTTACAAGATGGAACGATACGCCTTTATCTTCTGGACATCATGGAAGTGGCTGAATTGGCACAAGCGCGACTTACCCGCTCACTGGCTCTAAAGGAGTGTCAGAAGTACCTGCATCTGGCAACTTGTCGCTAACGAAATCAATCGCCTTATTGGTGATGAATCGGGGAGCAGACATAAAAGGTAATCATCAAAACTTCACATCTGAACCCCCGGACTTTGAAAAAATATTTCAAAAGTAGCTTCGACCACAATTTAAGTCAATGTACTTCCTGTCAAGTAGTACAATTCTTCTAAAATGATGATCTTTCTCGAAGTCATTGTGAAGCGAATCCATTGGTTGCTTCCGCATTGACAGACCTTTAATAAAAATATCCAAGAGACTTTTTTCTCCATTCGTCCAATGGACTGGGGCGATTCTGCCAGGCTCTTGGTTGGATGAAGCGGTTACAGGGATCTCGTCCTTTTAAGCCATTGGTTGCAGGTTCGAGTCCTGCCGCGCTCACTTGATCCCCACTTTAGCCCCTAAATAGGGGCAAAATCGAGTGATTTCTCCCACCTAGACCTGCCGAATGGCAGGTTTTTGCGTTTAATCCCCTACTTCGGGGTTTAAATCAATTCTCAATTTCTTTATTAATTCCAATTTTGATGCTATGCCCTATACCGATATACCGAGTTATGTGAGCCCTTTCAACCCACTGTCTATGGGCACGTGACGGATGGGTCTGCAGTAAGGTCAAACGAACCCGAATCACTGAACGTACTGTGGATGTCTGGACAGTTGATGGCTCCGGAGACTTCGACCTTAGCTGTTCCCAAAGTGGCATCCTCGTTAAATAGGATGGTGTACGTTCCAGTGCCCGATTCGATACATTCTTCTGCCGATCCTGAATATTGAAAACTGCCGGCCGTGTCGCTGGCTGGGCTGAAAGAAAAATCGTAGGTCACACCATTATCTCCTAATGCGATCAGCTGAAATGCCGCTTCCAGGTCGCATATAGTACCGATCATATTCATTTTCTGCCCGCCACTTGCTTTGTAAGACTTTTGCTCCCAATCGGTCATCGGAAAGACATGTTCTCCCATATCATAGGAGAAGGTTTTAAGCATATCGATCAGACTGCTGATGAATCCAGCCAGCCCCGGCGCGGCCCCGAAGGTAAGGCCGCCAAAAAAGATGTTGGCCATTGAGTTCAGGCCCGACTCTTCCGGCTGGGCAGATACAAACACCGAGAATTCCTCATCTACGGACTTAGCGCTCTCAGGCAAATTCTTCTTTTGCCCTTTTCCAAGCATCAACAGTTTGGCTTCCCCGTTATGATCCGTCCAACTGCGGAGCTGATTGTAATCTCCAAAATACACTCGCTCTGGAATATTCTTACCGGCCTTAAAAGTAAGCTCTGCTCCCGCGATCCTGCTCTGCCCAGGGAAGGTAAACCCGACCCCCAATACGTTTGAAACAAAGCTGAGGAAGCATTGGCGGGCTTCATTGCCGTTGGGGAGGTTGTCAGGAAATGACGCCAAACGCCAGGTAATAGTGGTCTTATTTCCATCCTTAGTGGATTTAGTCCGTACAAGATTATCGGGAGCCTGAATGCCAACCAATTCCATGGATGAAATCTGCATCATCAAACTGATTGCACTGCCCACAACATTGGTCCAGCCAATTGCCTTGCTGGCGACGGAAAATGTATCGGCGCTCATGCCCAGGGAAGTCAGCGCCTTTTCGAGCAATCCCGGCAAGGCTTTTTCCATTCCCGGCAGCTGCACGCCGCCAAATGCCTTATTAACAAGCCAGTTAACCCAATAGGTGGTGTCTGCATCCCTAAACATCTCCGAGCAGTTAAAGGTTCCAGTCTGTTGAGTGTTGCGCTGGACGGGATATGAAACCAAAGCTGGGACGCCTTGAAGGTTGAAGGACTGGGCGGAGTGTTGGAAAAGAGCCCCGCGCAGCACTACCCAGAAGATCAACTGCAGCGTAGGGACATCGATCGAGGCCGTTTGAGCTGTTGTGGCGCTGTCCAAAATATCCTGTTTCGACCCGCTGTGCAAGATGCGCTCGCGCGCCACTGTGCCCAGTAAGCGTACTGTGGGATTCTGGCTATCCAACGCCAAACGCAGATCAGAAAGCAGGGTGTCGCCTATCGTCTGGGAATCTTCCGGGCTCAGTTCGAACACATAGCCCAGCAGCCGCCCGGCGTCTGAGAGCCGGATGCCATGTCCGGGCAGGTCGAGACTGGCGGAATACCACACCTGCCAGTAGGGCGGCCCGATCGGGTCATCGCTGCCGTCCAGAGCCGTGCGGTTCTCGCTGATTACCGGTATGCCCAGAGCTTGATATAACCCCAGCCATGCCGCCAGGTTGTCCGGCCCGGCCAAAGCATTCGCCAGGCTGATCGCTTCTTGTTCCGGGTTCTGCAGGGAAACCGCTAATGGGTTGGGGGGCACAGGCAGCTGGGGCGAACTGACAGGCACAACCTCGCCCTGAGCCGGGCCCGCCGAATCGGGTGTGATTTGGACGACAGAAGACACCAGGCTGCAATTGATTACCATGATGGCAGCCAGCAAGACAGACATCAGCCGGTAAAGCAGTCCTAAACGACCTCGGTTTTCTTGTGAGGCTGTATTTTTGCCCCCGTTTAACCTGTTAAAAAGATCGCGTTTAGAGAAACTTGGAGATCGGTGTTTCAGGTCCATTAGAGACTCCTCTTATCAATATCAAATGATAGGGATCATTCATAGATCGAATACCCAATGAGCCACCATTGGGCAACCTGCTGAGGTTGAGTTCGAATTGTCCAGAACTTATGGTTCTCTTTATCGCAGAGTTACGTGCGAATTGACTATACGCGGGAATTAGAGATATTATACATTTAAAATCGCAAAGCTCTTATTAATAAATGGGGGTTTTTAGGAATCCCTGTAGTGTGGGGGATATGTGGTGGTGTTTGGGATGTGAAATCCGCGCAAACATCACATTTAAGTTATTTAACAAGAACTCGCGTTATTGTTAACTAGGGCTCCGTGGGTTGCGCCGTATAATGTTGATAGTTTGATTCAAAAAACGTGTGGAGGGCTATGCTGTTGAAAAATGCACTTCCCATCCTGGCTTTTTTCTCGCTGGTTGTGCTAACAATCCCGAGCGTTTTGCCTGCCTACGGCTATTCTGCCAAAAGCACTATGATTTGGCTGCCGCTGGTTTTCGGACCGCCAAATTCCGCCAATCCCATTCACCATGGGATTGCCACCTATTACGACGCCACCGGGGCCGGCGCTTGTTTGTTTGATCCATCCCCAAATGATTTGCTGGTGACGGCGATGAACGCCGAAGAATACGATCAGGCGGCCTACTGTGGCGCTTACTTGCGGGTATCTGGGGCGAAAGGGACAATCGTAGTTCGGGTTGTCGATCTATGCCCGGAGTGTAAGGCTGGTCATCTCGACCTCAGCTGGGAGGCGTTTGCCCGGATTGACGAAATTTACCTGGGTCGGGTGCCGATCACCTGGCAGGTAGTCAGCCCGGAGCTGATTGGGTCGATCGCCTATCATTTTAAGGATGGCAGCAACCAGTGGTGGACGGCAGTTCAAATCCGCAATCACCGCAACCCAATCGCAAGGCTGGAATATTTCAATGGCTTGCAGTGGGTGAGCGTGCCGCGCACTGCATACAATTACTTTGTCCAAACGAATCCTGGGATGGGCCCGGGACCGTTCAGCTTCCGAGTGACAGACAGCTACGGCAATATTCTGGTGGACAGCGCCATTCCGCACGTCGAAAATGGGACAATCAGTGGCGCAAGCCAGTTTCCTGCCGGGCCCTAACCCTCACTGGTCCGGGCTGAAGAGGGAAATCCTATGAAACAACCTGGCCAATTCGCAAATCTTTTGCTTGTCACAGTCCTGCTTGCCAGCAGTCTGGCCTGGCCTCAGCTGGTGCAAGCTGAGCCGCTGCTGCCGCCTGTGTGGGATATCCTGGCGGATGATTTTGAGTTGGGCAGTTTGGACTTGTGGAAAACCTCTTCCCGCGCTAATCCTGCTCTGCTGCCCGGCGGCGGCCTGTGGGGCAGCACCGGCCTGGCAATTCACGTAGATACGGAGTCTCATTACATTTACCAGACCGGTGTTGCTAAAGCAGCAGAAGGCTATCTCACCTTCTGGTTCAATCCTAACAGCGTCAGCCTGCCTGAGCCCAACCCGAATTATTGGCCGCCTGGTACTTCCATCTCACTGGCTGAGGTAGTGAACAGCCAGGATTGGTGGCCGCCATTGGTGGCGCTCTACCTGAGGAAACCGCCAGGCCAGGGCTACCAGGCTTACCTGGCCTGGCCAACCGATGAGGCGGGTACACGCCATTACGATTATGAGAATGCCTTCGAATTGGTAAACGGTTGGCAGCAGATCACGATTGGCTACCGGATTGACGCCTGGGTGGCGGTCTGGCTGAATGGCGAGCTGGTGCGCTATAACGACAGCAGCATAGTCCATCCCGACCCGTACGGCGATATCATTTTCTTTGGCAAGGTGCGTGAGACAAGCAGCAGCCCGGCTGGGACGATTCTTTTCGATCAGGTTGCCTTTCAGGTGCCGAGGGTTGACGATCTGTTTGTAGACGCCCAAAATGGGAATGACACCCACACTGGAGTGACCTCCGCGTCAGCCTTGCGCACTATCCAGAGAGCAGCCGACCTGGCCGGGCCGGGCACTCGCGTTCATATCCTGCCTGGTGTCTATCGGGAGACAGTCTGGCCCGCCCTGAACGGTACCAAGACAGCGCCTGTCCAGTATTTTGCCGAAAACGGACCTGGGACAGCCGTACTGCGCGGCTCTGTTCCCTCCGCTTCCCTCTCCTGGACTCGGTTGGAGGCCAATCCAATTGGCCTTCCCCCAGGTGTCGATCCTGCCAATCTTTATGCCGCCGATCTCTCATCCTGGGACCAGGACGTCCCCCCGCGTTTCATTGTGGAGCTGGATCCCAGCAGTCCAGCGGGAGGCGCGGTGCGATTGCCGCTGGCCCGCGAGCCGGATTGGTCTGTTGCCAGCGAGTGGAAAACGCATGAGTTCTGGTGGGCCGCTGATGGCGGCTCTGGATCGGCAGTTTGTGACCCGGCCACCGATCCGGATCCGAACTGCGACCTGTCCTCCCGCTCCATGACCCAGCTCACTGATCGCACCAACGACATCAGCCCATCTGGGATCGAACCCGGCAATCTGACCACTGTGGGCAATCTGACCGGAGCCGCGCTGGTCGCGATTGATACCTTACAGGGCCATTACGTTTATCGCCGCAAGATCATTGCCCACGATATTGGGGCCGGCAAAATCACCGTGGATAGGATTTGCGAGCACGATGGAGGCAGCGGAAATCCCGGCTTGGGTTGGGGCAGCAAGTATTACCTGGAGGACAAACCGGGACTGCTGGATAGCCCCGGCGAGTGGTGGTACGATTCGAACAGCAAACTACTCTATCTCTGGCCGCCTGCACCGGGAAACCCGGCAGATCAAAATATAGAAATCTCGCACCGGGATTATGGCTTCAGCCTGCGCAACCGTTCATACATCACGCTGGATGGGCTGAAGATGGAATTTTTCAACCACAGCGCTGTTTACCAGCACAATTGGAGCGAGCATAAATCTTACTCCAATACGCTTCGCAATCTGGATCTGCAATATGCTAATTATGGGGTTTATATTGAGCAAGGCGTGGCTGTCAATCTGCCACAAGCCAATGTGATCGATGGTTTCCGGCTGGAAGATTTGGAAGTGGCCTATATCGACAGCCAGGGCATCCGCCTGATCGACTGGTGGGATAACGGGGCCGATCCGGATGCTTTCAGCCATTCTGGGATTCTCAATACCACCATCTTACAAAATGAATTTCATCATTTGGGATTTCGTACTGATGGCGATAATGCCATTGGACTGTCGTTTACTTTTGCCAACCACCTGCGATTTGAGGGCAACCACATCCATAATGTGGCTCATAATGGTGTCCAGTTCTCACGCTCGGTCATCCAATCCTCCAAAGAATATAATTTCAGCCCGGGCGAGATCAAAACCGGGGAAATCCTGATTAAAGACAACCTTTTCGAAAAAGCTTGCCAGCTGACGACCGACTGCGGGGGGCTCAAGTTTTGGGGTTCCCCGCCGGACAACCACGTATTCCGAGATGTGCTTGTCACTGGAAATATATTCCGCGATACTTTTGGGTGGACCTTTGTTTCCGAACAGCGGCGGCGCTGGATGGGTGGAGAATCCAGCCAGGTTCGGGGCATGGGTGGGTTTGGCCTATACGTGGACCATGCCAGCGGAATCCATGCCTATCGCAATATCTCTTATAACAACGCCTTCACGGACTACATGGTTTATGGACGCTGGCGAGATGGGGCCCTGGTGTACGTCAATAATGTGGCAGCCAATTCTCTGTATGGCATGAGCCTGGGCGGCGGACAGTACGATACCCATGGGGCGGTAGATACCCGCGTCATCAATAACATTATGATTAACAACGAAGGCTTTGGCCTTTCGCTAAGCTACGCGGATGGTCAATACGCTCAAACAAACGTGGATTACAATCTGTATTTCAACAATGGCTGGAGAAGTTATGATCAAGGTGGGATCTGGCATGCCGGCGATGTGCTTATTCGAGAGGGTGGCTCGTGGGAGCCGTTTCAGACCCTGGAAGACGCCAGAACGGCTACACCCTGGGAAGATCATGGTCGCGCTGGCGATCCAGCTTTTTGGAATTATAATCTGGCCGATCACAACCTGCACGATGGCAGCTGGCCCGATTTTCACCTAGCTGTAGCCAGCCTGAACGCCATCGATCACGGCACTCCACTCTTGCCGGCTTCATTGGTCACATTGTTGGACACCTTCGAGATAGAGGACGAACGACGGGGTGCAGCTTATGATATCGGTCGCTATGAGGCCGGTTTCGCCATCAAGGTGGACCCAGTCAGCCACGCAGTAGGCCTCGGCGGAACAGCCCGCTACCAGATCAGCCTGAACCCTTCCGATCTGCCTTTCACCGTTCAGCTCGTGCAGCCTGTGGCCCCGCCGGGCTTGATCGTTGACCTGAGCGATTCTGTGCTTGATGGTCAGCAGACGGTCGTGTTGACCCTCACAGACACTCATTCCAGCAGCGCGCCGATCTGGTACGATCTGCAGGTTGATGGGAGCGGCGGCGGATTTTCAGGCTCTGCAAAGTTGAGCCTGCTGGTAGGCGGGGAGATGATCTTTTTACCGTTTGTGTCCAGTATCCCACGATAAAAAAAGCGTCCGAGGATCATTATTGAAATTGGGGGGCGTGCGATCGCGACGCCCCCCAATTATTATTTTGGGATTAACTGTCTGGCCATCAGCTTTGCTCTACAATCGCATCGATTTTTGTCTGTATTTCCCCAGGAAGTGGTTCGGGTTTATGGCTGCTCAGGAGCTTGAGGGCTTTCTCCTGGGCCCGCTGGCGCAGAGTCTTGCTGCCGGCGTTTTTCCAGTCTTCATAGTTGCGCCGGTCAAATAGCTTTGGATACCAGTCCTGGCGGTAATGCTCGCGGGTGTGATCGCTGCTCAGGTAATCACCGTCCGGACCGATCTGGTCAATCAAGTCCAGGGCTAAGGTATCAGCATTAATTTCCAATTTGCGCATAAACTGCTTGGTATAGGCGATCAACTCATTGCAGATGACGATCTGCTCGATCGAATTGGTCATTCCACCTTCCAGGTACCCGACATCGTGGGCCATTTGAGCTCCTGCCAGGGTTTCCAGGATGATGGAGAAGGCTGCTTCGGCGGCTGCCTGCTCATCAGGCAGTTTGGAGTCGCTGCAGCCGGTCAGCCCAAATATAGGCAGATCATAGCGATGGGCAAGCTCAACCAGCATCACCCGGTTAGTAGGATCGGCGTAGGCATCCACAGTGGTGCGCATGTCCAACATATCATTCACCCCGCCGGTTAGAATGACCGGCGCGCCTTCGCGTTTAAGCTGGGCGATCACCAAACCAGCCAGCTCACCAGCGTTAGCCAGGGCGATCGCTCCGGCGGCTGTCACCGGGCCAGTTGCGCCGCGCAGCACAACCGGGGTATAAGTGGTGGGCAGGCCTTTTCCGGCCAGGTAGAGCAGCTTGCGCAGCGCTTCTTGATTGTGGCGCATCGCATGGGTGACGTTGATATAGCAAGCGCAAATTGGATTGCGCCGCAGTTCTTCTTCTCCACCAGCCACAACTTCGGCCATCCGGATCGCATCGACACAGCCTTCAAATTCGGTCGTGACGAACAGGATCGGTTTGGTGCTGTTCATCAGCATCGCCCGCATCTGGTGCCGGTCAGCCGTCTCTTGCGGGAGATCGGAGGCTACGCAGAAGGACATTAGAAAATCGATGTTGGGCAGGGCATCACAAACCAGGGAGGCCTCGACAATATCCTGCAGTGTCCCTTGACGGCGTTCCCCCGTGCGGACATCGATAACGTTCGGGCAATCGGAGCCGGGGCCATAAAAGACGTTGTTGCGTTCCAGCGGCATGACTCGCCTGCCGTTCCGGTCGCAGAGTACCGCCCGTTTTGGGGCCACAGAAAGTGCCCACTCAATCAGTCCGGCAGGCAGCCGTACGCGGTTGCCATCTTCGGCCTTAACTCCCTTGGTTTGCAACAGTTCCAGGGCTTCCGGCTCAAACAAGCGCACTCCGGTGCGCTCCAATATTTCCAGGCTGGCATGGTGGAGATGTTCGACCTGATCATCGGAGAGCTTGCGGAAGTGCGGAGCCTCCAAGCTCGTATAATTGCTTTGTAATACCATTCGTTCCTCCAGGGATAAGCAAGGTCTTCTGTAAGAGTTAGGCATCCCCAATTCCTGTGCGGGCTTGGGCTTTCACACCTTTTTGCCTTCAGAATTGGGACTGATCATGGTTACACTCATTATTTGGGCAGCATCGGAATATTTACCTGGTGGCTCCTGGCGAATTCGATCGCCGATGGGTAGCCCGCGTCAGCATGGCGCAGGATACCCATTCCGGGATCGTACCTCAGGACCCGCTTTAATCGTCGGGCGGCGGCTTCGGTCCCATCCGCAACAATCACCTGGCCAGCGTGCAGGCTATAGCCTATCCCTACCCCGCCGCCGTGGTGGTAGCTGACCCAGGTAGCGCCGCCGACTGCATTCATGGCAAAATTCAGGATTGGCCAGTCGGCGATAGCATCCGAGCCATCCAGCATGCCCTCAGTCTCCCGGTTGGGGCTGGCAACTGACCCGCAGTCCAGGTGATCCCGCCCGATTGCGACCGGGGCGCGGAGCCGTCCGCTGGCAACAGCCTGGTTGAACGCCAGGCCAGCTATGTCACGCTCGCCGTAACCTAACCAGCAGATCCGGCTCGGCAGCCCCTGAAATTCGACCTGTTCCTGCGCCATCTTGATCCAGCGTACAAGATGTTCTTTCTCCGGGAACAGATCCATGATGATCTGGTCCGTTTCGTAGATATCCTGGGGATCGCCGGAGAGTGCCACCCAGCGAAAGGGTCCCTGCCCTTCACAGAACAAAGGCCGGATATATGCTGGCACAAAACCGGGGTAGATCCAGCTGCCATCGGCCTGCATGACTTCGGAATAGCCGGCATTGTAGGCCATTTGGCGTAGATTGTTGCCATAATCAAAAACCACCGCGCCTTGCTTTTGCATAGCGACCATGGCCTCACAATGCTTGGCCATTGTCTGCATTGAGAGCCGCTGATATTCTTTCGGGTCGCGCCTGCGCAGCTCTTCAGCTGCTTGCAGTGACATGCCGTTGGGAAGGTACATCAAGGGGTCATGGGCGCAGGTCTGGTCGGTGACCATGTCCGGCACTATTCCGCGTACGACCAGCTCGGGAAAAATATCGGCGGCATTGCCGATCAATCCCACGCTGAGCGGTTTCTCATCCTGGACAGCCTCTTCTACCAGGGTCATCGCTTCTTCCAAGGTGTCTACGACCACATCCAGATAGCGGTGCTCTAGGCGGCGTTGGGCCCGCCAGGGATCGATCTCAACGACCAGCGCCACCCCTTCATTCATGGTCACAGCCAGCGGCTGGGCACCGCCCATCTCTCCCAGGCCGGCTGTCAGAACGAATTTGCCTTTGAGGCTGGCATTTGGGCCGTAGTGCATGCGGGCTGCGGCTGCCAGGGTCTCGTAAGTGCCCTGCAGGATGCCCTGGGTGCCGATATAGATCCAGCTGCCGGCTGTCATTTGGCCGTACATGATCAAACCTTCCGCTTCCCAGCGGTCAAAATTCTCTTGAGTAGCCCAATGGGGAACGATATTGGTATTGGCAATGATCACCCGGGGTGCGTCTTCATGGGTCTGGAAAACACCGACAGGTTTGCCGCTCTGCACCAGCAGGGTTTCATCCGGCTCCAGGTTTCGCAAAGATTCCAGAATTGCATCAAAGCATTCCCAGCTGCGTGCGGCTTTGCCGCGCCCCCCATATACGATCAGATTGGCTGGATCGCCAGCCACTTCGGACTCCAGATTGTGTTGGATCATGCGGTACGGGGCTTCGATCAGCCAGTTTTTACAGGTGATTTGGGTGCCACGTGGGGCCTGGATCGTGCGGCTCATGCTTGCCTCCAGTCTTAAGCCATCAAGATTTTTGATAGAGTTCACCACAGCTTGAACTCAATTTCAGGAAGGTTGGTTGGGTCGAATTTATGGCAAATTTCGCCAATTATTGAACACAACAATCCCCAGATGAGTTAGTATTGCTTACCTTTTATTGAGATTTTATTGGTCCTTAGCTTTATTCTAACGAGCCTATAGCTGCTTCCACAGCTTCCAGAATCTCACCGGATTGGACCAGGTCTTTCATCTTGTTGTGATCAGGATAAAGCGGGCGGTCCTCACCGAGATGTTCAACATATTTCCGGATGATATCGCGGGCGACTTGCACGCCGCGGCCGGGTGAGAAGCTACGGAAATCCAGGCCTGGGCGGCTCCCATAAATTCGATCCCCAGGACACCATAGGCATTATCCATGATCTGATGGTTCTTAATTGCGGTGTTCATGCCCATCGAGACAAAATCTTCCTGATCAGCTGCAGCCGGTATGGATTGGATGCTGGCCGGGGTCGAGAGAATGCGTTGTTCTACAATCAGCATATCGGCTGTATATTGGCTCAGCATCATGCCGGACATCAGGCCGGCGCCTTTGGTCAAGAAGGGGGGCAAACCAACACTCAGGTTCGGATTCGTCAGGCGGTTAAAGCGGCGCTCTGAGAGCACGCAAATCATCGTGATGGCAGCGCCTGCCATGTCCATCGGCAGGCTGACCGGCGTTCCCTGGAAGTTAGCGCCGGTCAGGGTCAGGTTGTATTCTGGAAAAAAAATAGGGTTATCGCCAACCCCATTCAACTCAATTTCGACCTGGTTCCTGGCATATGCGATTGCATCGTGAGCTGCGCCGATCACCTGAGGGGTGGAACGCATTGAGTATGCATCCTGGACTTTGACTTTCATTTTGCCCGTCACCAGGTCTGATCCCTCGATGCATTTCTGGATTGCCCTGGCAGAACGTATTGCCCCAGTAAAGCCGCGTGCCTGGTGCAGGCGAATATCGTAGGGCTTCATATTGGCGAGCAGGGCTTCGAGCGACATCGCGCAAGCGATTTCAGCCTGTTTAAGCCAGCGATTCATGTCATATAGTTGCAAGGCGCTCATGGCGGTCAAGAGGTTGGAGCCGTTAATGGTTGCCAGACCATCGCGAGCCTGCAGTCCGGGAATCGGGATGCCAGCTCGGTTTAGTGCTTCGTGGCCTGGCAAACACTGGCCTTGATATTCAGCCTCGCCCTCGCCCATCAACAACAGGGCGATCTGAGACATGGGCGCCAGATCACCAGAGGCTCCTACAGAACCCTTCTGGCAGACCACCGGCGTGACCCCTTTGTTCAACATCTCGATCAGAGTGAGGGTTATCTCCGGGCGGCAGCCAGAATTGCCGTGCGCATGTACGTTGATCCGGCCTACCATCGCAGCTCGAACATATTCGTTTGGGACTGGGTCGCCGATACCGGCAGCATGGTTGTAAATTAAATACCTTTGAAACAGCTTAACTTGATCATCATCCAAAACGACTTCCGAGAATTCCCCAATACCAGTATTTACCCCATACATGATCTCATGCGCTTCAATTTTTCGCTCAAGCATTGCTCGGCAGGTACGGATGCGCTCCAGGGCATTCGGGTGCAGTTGGACCTGTTCGCCCTGACGGGCGATCCGCACCAGCTTTTCAAGTGTCAGGTTGGAGCCGTCCAGAATGATTGTCATGATATTCTCCTGTATATTTTCGAACACCCCGGGCCATCCAGGTGTGTTCAATAATGTAGGGGCGAGATCTCGGCTTTACAATGAATATTTGGGACTTCGCTCCAGGATTTCTTGGAGATTCGAATTACAGTTCAGCAGTGAAACGGTATTCATCGCCGCGATAAATGGTCCGAAACCAGGTTACAGGCCGGTTGTTAACAGTAAATGTGACCCTTTCAACCAGAAATCCCGCTGTTCCCTGGGCGACCTGCAGCAGTTCAGCCTCCCGACCTTTTAGAACGCGGGCCTCAATCGCGTGCCAGGCTCGCACCAGGGGAATGTTGAATTTATCAATCAGCAACCGGTGGATAGATTGGTGTTCGAGATCTTCCTCCAGCAGTTGCGGGCATATTTCTCGCGCCAGATAGCGGGTTTCAATCGCCATTGGCTTGCCATCTGCCAGCCTTAACCGGGCAATTTCGATCACCTCTGCGCCGGGCAGGATCTGTAAATTGGCAGCGATTTCTTCTGAGGCAGGTAATTTTTTCAGGTGCAGGAGCGTAGTGTCCGGCTTCAGGCCGCGCTGGCGCATATCTTCTCCAAAGTCTGCCAGCCGGAAGAATACCGGTGAAAGCTGTGGGGTCGTAACATAAGTGCCGCGTCCTTGTTCCCGGCGCAGCCGGCCTTCTTCAACCAGAATCTCGATCGCCCGCCGGACGGTGCCGCGGCTGAGATCATACCGTTGGCATAACTCACCATCGGTAGGGAACTGGTCTCCGGGTTGAAATTCGCCGGAATTGATTCGTTCTTCTAGTATTTCTTTGAGCTGGTAATAACGGGGAATGACCCCAGATTGGATTTGCATAGAATGCTGCTCCTGTGGGGAGGGTCTTCGGGAAATTCTATGATGGATTTAGCGCAGACATTTCTGTTAAGCGTGCAGTCAAAGCCACTGCTTGACAGAAATTTGCCAGTGGACTATCATCTAGTTGTATAGATAACTAGATGTATTGTAGTATTATTTAATAGACCTGTCAAGCTTTTCAGCCTGCACACGCAGGGCTCTCAAGACCGGGACAGCCTTGTTCTGTCACAGGAGGTGCGATGACTCATCCCGAAGTACCATCTGGAGTTGACGCTTTGGATAGAAAAACCGTTGGAGGCAGCGCCTTGCGGATAGATTCAATCCAGAAGGTAACTGGACAGACTCACTATGTTGAAGATATGGACCTGCCCGGCTTGCTGCATGTGTGTGTATTCCGCAGCCCTTTCGATCATGCCCGTTTATTGGAGTTGGATATGGCTGGTGCAGCCCGGCTGCCAGGCGTAGTTCGGATCCTGACAGCAGCTGATATTCCCGGTGATAACAGCTTGGCAGGCTACAGCCTTGATGAGCCGATCCTAACGCCTGTTGGTTCTACCTTACGCCAAAAAGGGGCGCCGATTGCCCTGGTAGCAGCCCAAACAATCCAGGCCGCCCGCAAGGCAGCCGCCTCGATTCGGGCGGCTTTTCAGGAGCTGCCGCCTGTGACAACTATTCTTGAAGCCTTGCAGCCGGACGCGATCAAGCTCTACCCGGGTGGAAACATCCTAAACACGTATCAAATCAAGCATGGAGATCTGGAAGCCGCATTTTTTGAAGCAGAAAAAATCTTGGAGGCAGAATACCAGACCTCTTTTCAGGAACATGCTGCACTGGAGCGGGAAGCTGCCCTGGGTTATTGTGATGAAACCGGGCAGATAACCGTCGTAGCTGGCACGCACGAACCCCATTGGCAAAAAGGCTATATCGCCCAAACTCTGGGAATTGACCCCGCCTGGGTGCGCGTCATCGTGCCGCCTACCGGAGGGTCGTTTGGGAAACGGCAGGATCCCTGGCCGCTGGTGGCCGTGGGGTTGGTCACTTACCTGCTGCGTAAGCCAGCCCGGCTGGCTTTCTCTCGCCGGGAGGTGTTTGATGCAACCCCAAAGCGGCACCCTTATCATATTCATTTGAAAATTGGTGCCACCCAAGCTGGTCGGTTGACCGGAATTCGAGCCCGGATCGAAGCCAATACAGGCGGGTACGATAGCGCCGGTTATTGGATCCCAAACTATGCAGTTACAGCTATTGGGGGGGCATACCACTGGCGAGCTGTTGACGCCTCTGCACGCAGCATGTATACCAATGGGCCCAAGTGCGGACAGTTTCGCGGCTATGGCACTCCCCAAAGCGCCTTTGCATTGGAGTGCTGCCTGGATGAGATGGCTCAAATGTTGAGCATCGATCCCCTAGAATTCCGCATGAACAATCTGCTGGCCCAGGATGAAAAGTCATTTCTGGGATACCCCGTTGCAGAGTCATTGGGCTACCAGGAAGTTCTGGAAGCGATCAGGCCCAGCTACGTAAAATTTCAAAAAGAAGCCCAGACTTTCAATGCCGGCGCGTCCCGAAGCATTTACAAGATGGGGGTTGGCCTGGCGGGCATGTGGTATCGCTTTGGTAAGTCCGGCTCACTTACAGTTGAAACCCATGCTGAACTGAGCGTGGACGGCGAAATCGTCATCTATTGTTCCGCGCCAGATTACGGCCAGGGAATCAGCACAGTGATGGTCCAGCTGGCAGCCGAGACCATGGGAGTGCCGCGCGAGCGAATCCGCCTGGTAAATGCAGATACGGCTCTGACCCCTGATAGCGGTATCCAGGGGGCCTCCAGGGCAACTTATTTTATCGGCAGTTCGGTCGTTAGAGCGGCTGAAAATCTGGTTGCCGAGATGCTCGCAGTGGCCGCGGAACTCCTTGACCATGATCCTTCTGATTTAGTCATAGATCAGGATCGGATCGCAGTTAAAAGTGATCAATCTGTCTACGCAGCCTTTGACACTCTGGCCGAAGAATTTGACCGGATTGGAAAATCCCGGAAAGTAATTGGCTTATTCGACCTCAGCCCGCAATTTCCGGAGGCGACCCGGCCCGAGTATATTCCCCTGTTTGTGACCGGCGCTCAGGCGGCTCAGGTTCTGGTCGATATGGAAACGGGCCAGGTAACAGTAAAACGGGTGGCAGCCGCACACGATGTGGGGCAGGTAATCAATCCGATCGATGCGGTTGGCCAGATCCAAGGGGCAATGCTGATGGGATTGGGAACTGCCTTATTGGAAGAGTACCAGCCTGGCCTTTCGACCGGCTTTAGCGATTATATCCTGCCGATGATTCAGGCCGTACCGGAAATTGATGTGCACCTGGTTGAAGTCCCAAGTTACCATGGCCCGTTGGGGGCCAAAGGCTTAGGAGAGGCGGCGATTTTGCCAACTGCGCCTGCCATCATCAACGCGATCTCGCGCGCCATCAATGTTCGGCTGCGCAGGCTGCCGGCTACCCCGGAGCGGATCCTGGCCAGGATCAGAGGGCAGGCTTGAGTGAATTATGATTCCAATCATGCCCGTTCGAAGAACGGATTGTGGGAATGCTGAGGGCAGATTCTGAGATCGAGAGCTAGATTTAGCCTTTGGGAAGGACTTGTTTAACTGATAGAGCTTTAATAAAGTCTCAGCCAGCCTGGCTTTCAACATCGGCAGGAGAGAATTTTGGGTTTGACACCCAAAACCCTTGCTTGTTAATGCGGTGAATTAAATGAAATGCAACCTTGACAGGCTGGCTGAAAACACATATAGTTAGCCCAGAAATAAACGGCGTTTAGTTAATTTGTGAGTTTGGTATGAGTATCCGCAACTCCAGAAAAGGGGCATCCTTCTGGGTTTGGGCGTGAGATCACCAGAACCCACACTTAATAGGTGAATCATGCCCCGTCCCAAAAGATCCGAACAAATTATCGATCTACAAGAGGCAATCAAAGATATTGCCTGGAAGCAGATTGCCGAACATGGGGCAGCAGCCCTTTCATTGCGGGCGATTGCTCGTGAACTGGGCATCACGGCTCCAGCGATCTATAATTACTATCCCAGCCGAGATGATCTAGTAACGGCATTAATAAAAGATGCCTACACCTCCTTTGGCGAAGCTCAATGGGCTGCTGTACAGTCTGGAACTGATACCGATCATTACAACCGTTTGATTAATCTAGGACTGGCTTACCGCGGCTGGGCGATGCGCTTCCCCCAGCGCTATCAGCTGATTTTTGGTACCCCGATTCCAGGTTATCACGCGCCTCTGGAAGAAATAATGCCGATCGCTGCTCGGGCGTTGAATGTTTTGATTGAGGTGATCGCGGCTGCACAGGCAGCCGGAGTACTGCAGAGTTTTAAACTGGAAGACTTTTCCCCACAGCTGTACCAATCATTGTTCGGCGTGGCGCTTGCCCACCCAGGGGCGGCGCCGGAAATCCTTTACTTAACTGTCACTATATGGGCGCGAGTCCACGGACTGGTCTCTTTGGAGATCGGTAACCAGTTTCCACTTTACCTGACAGATTTGGAGGATATGTACAGGGTGGAGATGAAAAGGATAGCCGAAACTTTGTTTTGTTGATCGTGATTGGCTGCGAGCTTGCCCTCAGGCGGCTACCAAAGTCGCAATAGCCGGGAAAATAATGCCGCGTCGATTAGCCAGCGGGCCATGATCAGACAGCCGTCCTCAATTACAAAATATTCTACAGACTTTAGCACACCTCGGGGTACCCTTTTCCCATACCACAGATATCTATGTTAGCATGAGTGTTTATGAGCGAACAACCACAATTTCGTACCAATCCACTGGCAGGCATGGATCAGTTTCGTCGCCTGCTGGTTTTCGTGCGCCCGTATCGCCGTCACCTGGCACTGGTCTTGGTGGCAATCGTTGTCGGAAGTGTCCTGGGTCTGGCAGGTCCTTACGCCCTGCAGTTCTTGATTGATGCAGTCTTCAAGCAGAATGATCCCCAACTGCTGAACCGCATCACCCTGATTCTAGTCGCAATCTTTGCAGCTCAAAGCATATTTTATTTTGTTCGAGCTTACTTGCTGGCCTTTATCGGCGAGCGGGTTATGGCCGACCTGCGCATCCAGCTCTTCGAGCATCTGCAAGGACTTTCGCTGAGTTTCTACAACGAGCGCCGCACGGGTGAACTGGTCAGCCGGCTGACCAATGATGTTTCGACTGTCCGTGGGGTCGTGACCAGTGATATTTCCACCGCCCTCTCGCAAGTTCTGACCTTTTTCGGAGCTCTGGCGTTAATTATCATCACAGATTGGCGTCTGACCATTTTCATGTTTGCGCTGATCCCGGTGGTGATGGCGATTGCGATCTTTTTCGGGCGCAAACTGCGAGCGCTTTCTTCAAATGTGCAGGACCAGCTGGCCAACGCTACAACTGTCCTGGAAGAAGCGATTGGCGGCGTGCGGGTCGTGCAGTCTTTCACGCGCGAAAATTATGAGATCGGGCGCTTTACCGGCAGCATTGAGCAGACCTTCAATCTGGCAATGAAGCGGGTGCGCCTGTCGTCGTTGTTTGGGCCTACGATCTCTTTTCTGGGATTTGCGGCTGTCGTCTCCCTTTTCTGGTTTGGTGGGCACGAAGTGTTAGCCGGACGATTAACAGCCGGGCAGTTATTCATGTTTCTGGTGCTGACGCTGACAATCGCTGGTTCAATCGGCCAGTTTTCTGGGCTGTGGACCGGTCTGCAGGAAGCACTTGGCGCTACCCAGCGCCTGTTTGAGATCCTTGATACCCAATCTGATATCCAGGAGAAGCCAGGGGCGCCGGCCTTACCGCCTCTGCAAGGTGCTATCAGGTTTGAACAGGTAACCTTTGCCTACAGCGATGATCCGAACACGCCGATCCTGTTGGAGATTTCTCTGGAGGTTCAGCCCGGTGAAGTGCTCGCTCTGGTTGGGCCCAGTGGGGCAGGGAAAACAACCATGGCCAACCTGATCCCGCGTTTTTACGATCCGAGTGACGGGAGCATATTCATAGACCAGCACGATCTGAGAGAGGTCGAACTGCACAGCCTCCGCCGGCAGATTGGGATCGTCCCCCAGGAGACGCTTCTATTCGGCGGTACGGTTCGGGAGAATATCCAGTATGGTCGCCTGGAAGCCGACCAGGCAGCCCTGATGGCTGCGGCTCAAGCCGCCAATGCCCATGAATTTATCCAGCAGCTGCCGAACGGTTATGACACCGTGGTTGGAGAGCGGGGAGTTAAATTGAGCGGCGGGCAGCGCCAGCGGATCGCCATTGCCAGGGCGATCCTTAAGGATCCAAGAATCCTGCTGCTGGATGAAGCTACCTCCTCCTTGGACAGCGAAAGCGAAGGACTGGTGCAGGAAGCCCTGGAACGGCTGATGCAAAATCGAACCAGCATCGTGATCGCCCACCGGCTGTCCACGATCCAGAATGCGGATCGAATAGCCGTGCTGGACGATGGTCGCCTGGTTGAGATTGGACCTCACGCCGAGCTGATCGAACTGGACGGACTGTATGCCCGTCTGCACCGCATGCAGTTCAAATTGGATGACCAGAGCGAGTTGAAACCCGCAGTCGCTGGAGATAGCGAGTTGGCCAAACCTAAACGCAGGTCCTTTGGTCTGCTCTCAGGGTTAACCGGCAGTTAAATTGGATTCTCCGAATGAAGCCCTTATTCCTCTTTAGAATTTTGAGTTGAAGATTTCCCGATCAGGACTGCAGCTCTGAGTTTACGGACGGCGTTGATCACAGCCAGTTGTTCGCACTTGGCCAGGTCATCCAGGGTGAGGACACATTCTTTCACCATGCCCCGTTCGAGCATCCAGGCCCGATATGTGCCTGCCAGCAAGCCGCAGGATACTGGCGGAGTCAGCCATTGACCGCCCAGTTTCACGAGGAGATTGGCGACCCTGGTTTCAGTCAGCTCACCGCGTTCATTCCACAGCAAGACATCGTCCACCTGGGTGGGGTTAAAATGTTGAGCCTCATACACGCTCCGGTGGGTAGTTTTGTGATAGAGGAATTGATCTTGTGAATTTATCGGCTTCTCCGCCAATTTCAGCCGGACCGAGGAAGGCGCCGGGGCATCTTTCAAGGGTTTTACCTGACTGTCAAAGCACCCAGATTCATCCAGATGTAAGCGTACAAGGTAAGGCTCAGGCCCCATTTGGGCGGCCAAAGCTTGAAGATACTCTTTGGCTTCGATCCGGTCGAAAGGGAAACCAAAATATTCAGCAGAGTCACACATCCGGTCGAGGTGGTAGGTTTCCAAAAAATAGCCTTCTGCTGGCTCCCAAAGGCAGGTTTCAAGTAGTTTAAATTCAGACTGATGGTTGGTAAGTACCCTGGCCTTGGTTTGCCACTCTGCATACTCGCCCTCGGTTGTCGAATCCCATACGATACCTCCCCCGACCCCATATTCGGCCTGATCAGTTTGGCGATCGATCCAAACAGTTCGGATGGCGACGTTAAATTGAGCCCGCCGCTTGGGCGCCAGAAAGCCGATACAACCGGTATAAATCTGGCGCGCTTCAGTTTCGATGGCTTGAATGATCTTCATTGTGCTGTTTTTCGGGGCGCCGGTGATCGAGGCGCAGGGAAATAAAGCCATCAGGATCTCAGCAAACGATGCACCGGTATGAGCCGTAACGGTCGATGTCATTTGCCAGACGGTTGGATAACGCTCGATCTGGAACAATTTATCGGCCCGGACGCTGCCTGTCGTGGCGATACGCCCAAGATCATTGCGCAGCATGTCCACGATCATCACGTTTTCCGCCCGGTCCTTTTCTGATCTGAACAGCCACTCGGCCTGGTGTCGATCCTGATCGAAAGTGAGGCCGCGCCGGGCGGTGCCTTTCATGGGCCGAGTTTCTATGCTCTCCCCCTCTAAATGAAAAAACAACTCTGGAGAAGCGGAGCAAATCACAAATTGGCCGATATCCAGATACGCAGCGTAATTAGCTCGTTGGGCCCGCTGGAGTACCAGGAAAAGCTGCCAGGGGTCATCCCTGAAGATCGACCGTAGTCGCAAAGTGAAATTCACCTGGTAGGTGTTGCCCAGAGCGATCTGGTCTTTGATCAGGGCAATAACCTGCTGGTAGGAATTCGGGCTAATGGCAGCTGCCCAGTTCAACTTGGAGAAGTCTGAAGAAACAGAGGGTGCTGGGAGCGCGAAGATTTCTGGCCGCCGGTACAAACCGAACCACAAGAGCGGCAGTTTCCCGGCTGGATGTGTTACAAGGGCTGGATCAAAGGCAGGTGCCGCTTCATAACTGATAAAACCTGCTGCATACAGGCCATCTTCTTGCACGGCGTGATCAATAGATTCAAGCGCCGGCAAAATCCCGTCGCGTTGTTGGGTGTTAAATACCGCGACAGGTTGTTCAAAACGCAGCCAGATTCTTCTAGCAGCGTCGTAAAGGATTACGGAATCAGCCATACGAAAAGGCTAACGCATAATCTTTAATCTTAATATTCGTGGGCTGTTTGTCACTGCCCATAGATCGCCTTGGTCGCTGAATGCTAACCCGAATGCTACCCCTTCTGTATCAAATGTTTCCAGGTAGCGGCCATCTGCGCTAAACACCTGGATACCTTTAACATCGCTTACGTAGATACGACCTTGCCCGTCAATTGCCATTGCGTGCGGAGCCCGGAATTGGCCTGGTTCATCACCGGAACTGCCAAACCGGGCCAATAGACGCCCATCAGGGGAATATTTATAAATCGTATGGCTTGAATCGCCCAATAGAAAAACATTTCCCAAACCATCCACTGCCATAGCATCCACGCCTTCGGATTCTCCAGAAATGTTGCGATTGGCATCCGCCAGAGAAAAAACAATCCGGCCATTTAAGTCATATTGCCAAAAACTGTCTGTACTGATAGCGGCGATCAGACCGCCATCTGCGGTTGCAGAGGCCAATTCCAGCCAGGGATCGCCTGGCAGCTCAACCCGGCCAATCAATTGGCCATCTGAACCATTATACTTCCAGAGCTCGCCATCATACACACAAAACACATTGCCTGCTCGATCAACGCTCAGGCTGCTGACGTACTTTTGACTGCCAAGGTTCCACAACATTACAAAGCTTCCGGAAGGGTCAAATTTTTGGATCCGGCCATCGTCGTAATTGGCAACAAAGATGTTGCCGGAAGGATCGACCGCAATGGCCCGAGGATCATCTAAGTAGCCCGGCCCGCTGCCCTTTTCACCGATACTTAAGGACTCCCTGGCAAAGGCTAACGGATTAACCCGGTTCCAGACCCCTTCCAATGGTGCACCCGGACTCATCAAGGCGAATAAAATAGGAATGACAATTGCCAATAGGATGAAGCTGCCGATGGTTGCAGACAAACACGACATGCCGCCGGCAACTCCAATCGCAGCTTTCGCAATCTGGGAGCCTGAGATGGAGATATCGGCGGCCTGGGGTGGAGGCCCGTCTGTGATGGTGTCGAACCCGGTTGGAGGCGTAATGAACACCCCGGTTTGTTGAAGGTTTTCGATGGCTTCCTTAGCTTCGTTTAGATCGACGTTATAAATTTCCCGATAGCGCTTGATAGCCTCGATTGTATTTCCATTCTGAAGGAACTGGCGAATCTCCGATTCTACCTGGAGATTTGGGGGCTCTCCGGCGAAAAAACCGGCTGGCTCGTAGGATGTGAAGCTGATCGCGATGGGTTTGCCTTCGGCTAACCGGTCGATGGCATCCTTGGCTTCCTTTAAACTGGTTTTAAAAACCTCGCGGTACTGCTGGACCGCCTCAATTTTTTGGCCTGCCTCCACCTTCTGCTTGATATCTTTGATTTTTATCAATGTTTCGGGTTGCAGCAGGTGACCCAGCGCTGGGTCACCCAGACCAGTCCCAACAGGCTTGAATGGATCCTGAGTCCGGAGATTCGCAGGGACCACAACTCCTGAACTGCAATATGGACAGCGGATGACGGGATCAATACCGCCATCGTGATCCAGCGGCGCACCGCAACTCGGGCATTGAAATGTTTCGCTCACCGGCAGACTCTCCCTCTACTCTTGATAGGCATCATTTTATAAAAAGGGGGGGAAGGTGTTTCGGGTAGACTTCGTCCGATCTTCTCCAACTTTTTTTTGTGATGATGGCCAGGCTTTAATAGGTGACTCCGGAAAATAATTTTAACAGACCGAAGCTATATATATTTTATCTAAATTGTCATCAATTGTGGAATAGATTCCGATCTATTTTTGCGATTCATTGCTGCCCGGCTTCTTTGGCCCCTTAGTACCTTAATAGTTTAATCCTTGCACAAAAAGCAAGCAAATCAGGCAGTCGGAGGGCAGTCCAAGGCGAGTTGAGGAATAACGGTCATCTCGCGCAGTTTCAAAGCCATCGTGGCAGCCTGTCGCCCGAACTCGGTCAGATAGTATTTGTAACGTTTGCCGACTTTCTTAATGAGACCATGGGCACGCAAACGCCTGAGCAAGCGGGTCATCTGGCCGGAGTTCTTGTCAGAGAGGAGTTGGCGTAGATCTTTGGCGGTGAAACCGGAGATGGTGAACTCTCCACGCAGCAAGGTGCGAAACAAGGTGGCATCCTCCTCTGAGAGGAGATAAAAGCCCTTGAAGCGATGATCGTTCTCCACCTGGGTCTCAGCCAGGCGATGCAGTTTCTCGACGCCGACTTCTGGAGTGGCGATGGCCGAGATGAATTTGAGGTAGCGCTGATTGGCTGCCTGCAAGACTTCTCGTAAGGGTGGCAGACTGTAGATGGTCTTTTTCATCGGCGCCCACTTAGGCGAGGTGGTGCCATCCCGATGCTGCACCTGGCGATACTGCTTGAAGAAGGCGACATTGTTGACGGTGGTTTCGATGCGCAAGATCAGGTTGAATTTATCATACAGCTTGATCGAAACCGGTCCCATCTGATGCTTGAGGCGACTTCCCAGCCAGCGTTTGTTGAAGCGGTTGCCCATCTCACCTTGGTAATTGCGGTGAGCTGCGCAGCACTCCGTAGTTTACGTCCTAAAAAGGTGGCAATGTCAGCCGGTTTGACGGCTGAAATCAGGGTTTCCAGGAGAAGTGGGTAAAAGGCTTGCAAACTCGATGGGTTGCGAAAGACCAGGTCGGTGGCATATTCGGCCTGCCAGATACTCCAGTGATAGCGCAGATTGAGCATGGGAACGACCGGACAATACTGCTGGACGAGGGCATCTAACCAGGCATGGAGTTGTTCCACATCCAGTTGTTGGGCCAGTTCATTGGCCAGGGCATAGTCAGCAATGTGCCCAAAGGCGTTGTCGAGCAACTCAAAGGCGACCCCTTTCTGTTTCAGTTGAGCGGCCAGCCAGGCATGCCCATTGCAGTAGAACTGCAAGCGGAAGGGACACCAGGTCGGTACGCGCAGATAGCACAGACCAAGCTGCTCATGAATGAAGTAAAAGTAATAATGTAGGCATTTGCCGCTATCCAGCTTTAGATAAGTTTTGCCGGTCTGCTTGTTATGCCAGGGTTTGTACGAAAAACAAGGCTCCAAGGCCGAGAAGATATGCACCAACCCAGGCTGCTCACCGCTTTGATCCAATATGGCTCGGATCCGGTCTTCTTTGCGAAAGTTCTTCTTGCGAATGTACTCGATTTCGAGGCCATTGGCCTGGGCAAGTGCTTCCGCATGGGCGCAGATCTGCTCTCGCAGGGATTGCGCAAATTGCGCATAATCGAAAATGCGAATGCCGTGGGCGTAAAGATAGCCGGTCATGCCGCGGGCATAACACCACGGCTGGACACTGCCGGTCAAAACGATCCGGTCATAGCAATTCAGGACGCCATCTAATGCGTCGGTATACTTATCGGTCAGAAGTTCGGTCGCCATATTCTTCAACTCCGCAGGAATAAGGTTGAGTTGAGACAATCGTACCGAAAACGGAGGATTTTTCAAGGATGATTTCTTTTGCTTATGCTACAATAGTGGCGAGGGAAAGTTGCCACTTCTTGAGGAAGCAATTTGCTTACCTCGTTTTTCAGGCCTGAGGAAGCCTTTGTGCTTGCCTCTTTCATGACCTGTGTAGGGTGCCGGCTTATGCTTTGGCCCCGTCTTGTTGAGCAACTTTCCCTCTTTGCGTTAACCTGTTTGGTTCCGGCTTGTCCGGGTTAGGAAATACTGTTTTAAACGGCAGACCCTCCCACAACCCCCTGTTTGAACCTGGTTGCAAACCACAAATCAAATCTACAATCTATCAGGGCACCCACGATAGGGAGAATTGGCTTGTGATAAGCTTTATTATAGGAACTCAAATTGACTCGGGGAAAATTCGAACTCAAAAACCTTATTTTCCTGTAAAATAGCAGGATATGGAATATAAACAGGCTGGCTTGAACACAGTTGGCCAGTTGATCTTATGCTTGCGTTTACCGTTCATTTTGTTGTCAATATCAGGGCAGGACGATCAATCCAATGACTGAAAAAAAACCAATCCGGGTAATCATCGTGGATGATCAGGCTATCGTCAGAAGCGGGCTGGGCGCGTTTGTGATGGCCTTTGATGAACTTAACTTGGTTGGCGAAGCGTCCCATGGCGAAGAAGCTATCCAGCTGTGCAAATTGGTCCAGCCAGATGTAGTGCTGATGGATTTAAAAATGCCGATTATGGATGGCATCACTGCCACCCGCCAGATCCGGCAGCAGTGGCCCAATATCCAGGTGTTGGTTTTAACTCAGTTTTAAAGACCAGGCCAATATTCAAGCTGCCCTGGATTCGGGCGCCAAAGGTTATCTATCCAAAGATATCACTGCCCAGGAACTGGTCGAAGCCATCCGGCAGGTAAAAGCTGGTCATACATTGGTGGATAAGGACGTGGTTGAGGCGCTGGACTCTAGCGACTTGCTGGATCAATTCCGGCGCGAGCTGCATGGAGCTGATCTAGAGCTCAAGAAACTGGCCGAATCATTGTCCCGCCATTTGCCCAATTTATTGCCGGATTGTACGATTATCGTAAGAATGTTTCCGAATCAGGATTTGCTGGTGCACCCCGCAGGGGCGGTAGAACTGGTCGATGAACTGGCCTGGGAGTGGGTTCGACAGGCGTCTGGTCCGAATGCCTATTTGCCAGGTGCACGCTATCCTTGGGGTGGGCAGCAGGGTGAAAACTGTGGGATGGTGTTGGCACCGCTCTATTCGGATGTGAATGAACAGGTTGTTGGAGGAGTTTGTGTTGTCCGGCATGACAATTTGGGAGGTTTGACTGAGCTTACTGGTCTCCTGGAATCGATTTGCCAGCAAATTACTGGTGTGCTCAATAAAGTCCAGAATCGTGAAGATATGGCGGCCAAACAAACCGTTACGCAGGAGTTGGTTTCGGCCGGAAAAATTCAAGCCGGCATCTTACCAGAGAGCCTGCCCAAGATCAACGGTTGGGAGCTGATAGCTTATCTTGAGCCTGCCAGAGAGACTTCTGGTGATTTCTACGACTGCATCCCATTCGCGAACGGCAACATGGGGATCGTGATTGCGGATGTGACGGATAAGGGTATTGGGGCTGCCTTGATAATGGCGCTTACCAGCACCTTAATACGCACCTATGCCACCCAATATCCAACCTTGCCGGCATTTGCAATGAGCGCCGTTAATCGCCGAATTCTATCCGATACACGCGGCAATATGTTTGTTACGGCTTTTTATGGCGTTCTGGAACCGAAGACCGGACGTCTGCGGTATGTCAATGCCGGACACAACCCACCATTTTTAATTAGCAGCCAAAAGGGTAAACCGGTGGATAAACTGCACGGCACAGGGATGGCACTGGGGGTGCTGGAAAGTGCTGTTTGGAATCAGAAGATTGCGCGCTTTGCTCCGGGTGATTTTCTGTTGTTATATACCGATGGGATTACCGAAGCACGCAACCGGAGAGGCGAATACTTTGGGGAAGAACGACTCTTGCGCACCATCCGGTCCAGGCTTGGCACCTCCGCTCACGAGATTCGAGAAGCTGTCTTGGACGAAGTGCGCGGCTTTTTAGGGGATGAACCGCGCCAGGACGACATTGCATTGATGGTTCTGTCCCGGGAAGAGTAAGCGAGAGCCCTTTTAACGCAGACCTGCTGCCTTAATCGAATAACAATACCATTTTCCACACCTTCGATCTCACCCAATAACCCAAGCATGTTGCGATTTGCAGTGGTTCGGTTTATACTAGGGCCACATAAAAGGAGACGATATGTCCGATTACGATCTCGGTGTTTTGCAGCCCTTGTTGGATCAGTATGCCCCACAGGGGCGTTCTGCCCTGCTTACTGTCCTTCTAGCGGCTCAAAAAAAGTATGGCGGTTTGCCCGAGCCAGTCACGGCTGAAATTAGCCGGAGACTAAACGTGCCTCTGGCGGATATTTACGGGGTGATTGAATTTTATGCCATGCTCAGCATCGAACCAGTCGGCGAGACGGTTGTCCGTGTGTGTACTGATCCTGCCTGCGCAATGCGGGACGGGAAGACAGTCCTGGAAAACACTTGCGAGTATCTCGGCTTGCAGCCAGGGGAGGTCAGCCAGGATGGGCGCTATCAGGTAGTAGCCTCACCCTGTCTTGGTCTGTGCGAACATGCGCCGGCTGCTCTGGTGGGCGACCAGCCAGTAGGCCAGCTGTCTCTCAGCCTCCCAGGCGCAATTTTCAATCGTCCCTTTGAACTGCAACCTACCCGGGTAGCTGGAACAATCAGGATCTTAACCAACAATTGTGATGGCAGACATTCGACCAGCCTGGAACAATATCTGGCGAGCGGTGGTTACCAGGCTGCCCGGGGAGCGCTCCAATTGCCTGCTGCGCAGGTAATCGCTGAAATCAAGGCTTCCGGTCTGGCAGGCCGCGGCGGGGCAGCCTTCCCAACTGGCGTGAAGTGGGAAGGCGCGGCGAATGCCCCTGGTTCCGAGAAATATTTTGTCTGCAATGCTGACGAATCCGAGCCAGGCGCTTTTAAGGACCGAGTTCTTCTGGAAGGTGATCCCCATAAAATTATCGAGGGCATGTTGATTGGGGCGTATGCAATTGGAGCGCGCCGCGGCTATATTTATCTGCGCGGCGAGTATGGACGGGCTTATGAAATCATGCGGCTGGCGCTGGCAGACGCCAGCCAGGCCGGTTATTTGGGAGAAAATATCTTAGGGTCTGGATTTGCATTCGATGTCGAACTGCGCCAGGGTGCTGGTGCTTATATTTGTGGTGAAGAGACTGCCTTGTTTGAATCTCTGGAAGGCAAGCGTGGATTCCCACGTATCAAGCCGCCATTCCCGACCACCCATGGCCTGTTTGGCAAACCGACAGCAATCAACAATGTTGAAACGTTATGCAATGTGCCCTATATACTTGAAAATGGTGCCCAGGTGTTTCGCCAGATCGGTACTCAGGAGTCACCTGGCCCCAAGCTGTTTTGTATATCTGGGGATGTCGCCAGACCAGGATTGTACGAAGTTCCAATGGGCTTCAGTCTGCGAGAGTTATTGTTCGATTTTGCGGGTGGGATGCGGGCCGAACAACCTCTTCAGGCTGTTTTGATTGGTGGAGCGGCCGGGAATTTTGGGACCGAAGCGGACCTGGACGTCCGACTTTCTTTCGAAGATTTGCGAGCTGCAGGTCTGCCTTTGGGAGCAGGCGTTATCATGGTCTTCGACCAAACTCGATCAATGGCGACAGTGCTCCAACAGCTGGCGCATTTCTTTGCAGACGAATCCTGCGGAAAATGTTATCCCTGCCAGATTGGCACCCAACGCCAGCTGGAGATCTTGCAACGGATTTCTTTGGGCAACCCACTGCCTGGAGATGATTTGCGCTTGCAGGATGTTGGCTGGACGATGACCGACTCGTCTTTATGCGGGTTAGGCCAGACAGCGGCCTTTGCGGTCCTGTCTGCTATGAAATTGTGGCCCGACTTGTTCGTCGCCCCAAAGGAAATTTAATTCTCCCTATCTTGACGAATGTGTCATTGCCAGGGTAGATGCCAAGCTGATTAAAATAATATGTCAAACGGTGCTGTTCCATTTCATTACCATATTTTTGATGGTGAGTGGCAAGAAATTGAAGCCGAAGTGATCGAGGAAGGCTTCCTGACCATCTTCGTTAACGGTCAGGAATTAGCTGCTCTGATGTGTACGCCGCGCGATCCGGTCCAACTGGCGCTGGGATTCCTGGCAAATGAGGGCTTCATTCAGACTATTCAGGAAGTCGAAATTTGCCACACCTGCCGGGGAGGCGGTTGTGTGGATATCTGGCTGGCCCACCCAATCTCAGGTGAACCGCGGCGGAAAATCATTACTTCAGGATGCGGTGGGGGATTAACTTTCACCGATTTAGCGGCTTATCAGCCGCCGGTTCAGGCGAATACCAGGATAAGCCCGGAAAAGCTGGCCGATTTGCTGGCCCAGCTGCAGGATCGGGACAGCCTGTATGCGCGCGCTCGCGGCGTGCATACCTCAGGTTTGAGTGATGGGGTCCAGCTGTTGATCACGGCTGAAGATGTGGGCCGGCACAATACAATTGATAGACTGCATGGAGAATGCCTGCGACAGGGGATCGAGCCGCAAGGGCTAATCCTGCTGGCAACGGGCAGGATTTCTTCGGAGATGATCCATAAAGCAGCCCGAATGGGCTGCCCGATTGTGGCTTCCCGGACCTCTCCAACCAGCCTGTCAGTTGGTCTGGCTCGGGAGTGGAATATTACCCTGTGCGGATATGTCCGGCGCAACCGGATGAACGTCTATGCCCATCCTGAACGATTGATGGCTCTCGAACAGGCCTCCCTGGAGGATTTTGTGGTTCGGATAGTTGAACCTGCCCGAACTGGAGATTAAGTATCTATTCGAAAAAGCATATGTAGGTTGTGGGTGGTGCCTCGTTTTGCTTGGCCCACCAACAAAACTATTTTGGATCGGCCTTATGATAATGATGGGAGCGAAATGGCTGACACAGTATCCCTGACCATAGATGAACAACTGGTAACTGTTCCATCCGGGACAACCATCCACAAAGCTGCCGATAGCCTGGGCAGTGAGATTCCAACCATTTGTTACCATGACCATTGCACAGCCAATGGACTGTGCCGGATGTGTGTTGTGGAAGTGGAGGGCGCCCGTACCCTGGTCTCGTCTTGTGTGGCCCAGGTGCGGGAAGGCATGGTCGTCCACACCCTTTCGGAAAAGGTTGAACGCAGCCGCCGAACAATCCTCGAGATGCTGGCCTCCTCGATCGACCTTTCCGATGCGCCTGAGATTTTGGCCATGATGGAGACCTATCAGGCTGATTCGGAACGATTCCCGGATGCTGTTCGGCGGGAACCGCTGGTGATTGATGATAATCCAATGTATATCCGGGATTATGCCAAATGTGTGCTTTGCTGGCGCTGCGTCCAGGTGTGTGCGGAAGATGCCCAATATACTTTCGCGATCAATTTTACCGGGCGCGGTTATCAAACTCAGATCGGGACTTTCTTTGATAAAGCCATGCCAGCAACCACCTGTGTATTTTGCGGGCAGTGTGTCGGCGTGTGCCCAACCGGGGCACTGAAGTCCAAGCGGGAGTGGCTGCTAGAGCAGGGCCTGAGCATGGACGATATTTTACAAGAGACACGCATGGGACGCAAGAAAAAGCGCCGATAACGAACGGGAGAAGAAAGCGATGATCCAAGCAGATCGTGTAGTCACAACCACCTGTCCATATTGCGGCGTTGGCTGCCAGTTAGAACTGCATTTAAAGGACGATTACATCTATCAGGTCACATCTCCATTTGAGGCAGTCGTCAACCAGGGGAATTTATGTGTCAAAGGCCGATTCGGGTATGACTTCATCTACAACCCCCACCGGGTCACGACTCCGCTCATTCGCAAAGTAAAGCAGCAGCCCGGAACTCGCACCCAGGCATTTAACCTGGATGAATGGCAGCCCGTTAGCTGGGATGAAGCGCTGGATACTGTCGCAGACAGGCTGGTCGAAATTCTTCGCCGGGATGGACCGGATGCTCACGCTGTGTACTGCTGTGCCAAAGCCACAAATGAGGACAATTACCTGCTGCAGAAACTATTCCGCTCAGTTTTCCGCACCAATAACATTGATCACTGCACCCGCCTGTGTCACGCCGGTTCCGTAGCCGCACTGATGCAGGCGATTGGCTCCTCGGCGATGAGTAATACGGCGGCTGAAGTCATCAAGTCAGATTGTTTTATAGTCACCGGTTCCAACGCTCCTGAGAATCATCCAATTATTGCCTTGCAAATGAAGGCTGCCGTACAAAAATATGGCGCCAAGTTAATTGTTGTAGACCCGCGCCGCACAGAACTCTGCGATTATGCAGCTCTGTGGCTACCACTCAAACCCGGCACAAATGTACCGGTTTTCACGGCAATGGCTCATGTCATCATCCGGGAAAAGCTGGTCAATCAAGAGTTTGTGAATACCCGTACTGTCGGGTTCGATGAATTTGTACACTCGGTGGAAAAATTCACACCCGAATATGCCGAAATGGTATCCGGGGTCGATCGAAACCTGATTGTTCAGGCGGCTCGCATGTATGCTAAAGCGAAACGTGCCGCAATCTATTGGGGGATGGGAATTTCACAACTATCCCACGGCACTGCCAGTGCCTTGTCGTTGATCCACCTGGCTTTCTTAACTGGGCATGTCGGGCGGGAGGGGACTGGGCTTAATCCGCTGCGCGGCCAGAATAATGTGCAAGGCGCTTCGGATATGGGAGCCATGCCCCATCACTATCCGGGCTATATGCCGGTGGATGAACCGGAAAATGCGGCTCGCTGGGAATCGGCCTGGAACATTGAGCCGGGCGGATTAAGCCAGGCAAAAGGCCTGACGACAACCGAGATCCTATCCAACGCCCATCCGGGCGGCGTTCGCTCGCTCTATATCATGGGCGAAAACCCGATGATGTCGGAGCCGAATCTAAACGTCACCCGCCAGCACATGCAGGATCTAGAATTCCTGGTTGCCCAGGATTTGTTCATCAATGAATCGGGTGCATATGCCGATGTGTTTTTGCCCGCCGTTTCCTGGGCTGAGAAAGAAGGCACCTTTACCAATACAGACCGCAGGGTCCAGCGCGTTCGCCAGGCGCTTCCCGCCCGTGGTCAGGCTCGGGCCGATTGGGAGATCATTTGCGATCTGGCGAAACGGGTTGAAGCCCGCCTGGACCGGCCAAACACTGCCGGTTGGGATTATGCCAGCCCGGAGGCGATCCTCAGGGAGTTGTCGGAAGTCGTTCCAGAATATGCGGGCGTGAAGTATGACCGGCTTGAGGGGGATGGATTACAGGTGCCGGTTTGGGATGATGAACACCCTGGAACGCCGTTTCTGTTTGACGAGCGCTTTCCAAGCGGGCGCGGCCAATTTTTCCCGCTGGATTTTGTCCCGGTCACTGAGAGCCCGGATGACGAATTTCCTTTCATATTAACCACTGGACGGGTGCTCGAGCACTGGCATGGCGGTACGATGACTCGCCATTCACAGTTGGATGCTCTCTATCCGGAAGCGCGGGTCGAGCTCAACCCGGTCGATGCGGATCTGGCGGGTATCCAGGACGGCCAGGTGGTCAGGGTTTCTTCTCGGCGAGGCTCTATCGTTCTGCGGGCGTCGGTTACCCCCAAAACGACTGCCGGGGTGGTGTTTATCCCCTTCCATTTTGCTGAAGCTGCCGCAAATCTGTTGACCATCGACGCGCTGGATCCGAAAGCGAAAATCCCCGAATTCAAGGCCTGTGCAGTTCAGATTGTGCCAGTCAGGGAAGGGGAGCTGGAGAAGCCAGAGGCTCGTTTGGAGCGCGGGCGCTATTAATCTTTTAGAGATCAGTGGTCTGGGTTCGAGGAAGTATTATCGCAATTCTGTCATAGGCGTGAAAAAGGGTTCCTGCGCTAGGTAAAGCCATTCTGTCGACTTTGCCTGAATCGGAACTTATCGATCTTATCTCCAAAACAAATTTTGTGGCCGTGACCCCACGCACGATTACCTCTCCAGCGGAATTCCTTAGTGAGCTACATAAGACTTACAAGAGAGGTTATGCGATTGACGATGAGGAAAACGAACCCGGTGGGCGTTGTGTTTCCGCGCCGATTTTTGATTATCGCGGCAACACGGTTGCGGCAGTCAGTATCTCGGTCCAGATCCAGCGTTTTCCGAAGGAAAAAATCGATGATTATGGTGGCTGGGTAAAGGCTACGGCTGGCGAAATCTCGCGTGAATTGAGCGCTGCCCGTTTATAAAAGGTTCTCACTCCTTCAACGCAGCTGCGATCTAATTGCCAAATGGTATTGGTGAAAGGCGGCTGCTCTCACTTACATCATATTGCACTGATCATTTTCTGAGCTGCTAACCGCAGAACCAGGCTCCATGAGAAAGGAACGACCGATGCTGCCCAGAACAAACCTGGATAATTTGCGACCCAAAATGGAGTTTGCAATTGATTTTGCTCAGAGCCAGGTTGCCAAATTGATAGCCCAGCATCCCGATTATTTTCCGATGTACACCCAGAAAGGCCACTGGATGCATACCGGCAAATCATGGACGAACTGGTGCGAGGGTTTTTTGGGTGGGATGATGTGGATTTTTTATCGCCGCACAGGCGATATGGCCTGGTTGGAGCGTGCGAAACATTATTCACGCTTGATCGAAGAGCGCAAGCATGATCGCTCGGTGCATGATCTCGGATTTTTATTCTGGCCAACCTGGAAACGCTGGTATGACCTGACGGATGATCCGGCGATCAACCAGGTTGTCATCACTGCCGGGCAAACCATGGGATTTCGCTTTAAAGAACCAGGCAATTATTTACGCTCCTTCGTCGCCGATGATTCGCTTTTCATAGATATCATGATGAATATTGGGATCGTGTTTTATGCGGCATTTGAAACAGGCGATGAAGCCTTGTTAAATAAAGCCCGCCAGCACTGCCTGACAACCCGTCGCACCCTGGTCCGTGGAGATGGCAGCACCGCCCACGAAGGGATTTTTGATCTAGAGACAGGCGAGTTCTTACGCCAATCTACTCACCAGGGTTGGCGGGGCGATTCGGTCTGGGCCCGCGGCCAGGCCTGGGCCCTGTACGGCTTCAGCACGGCATACAAGCTGAGCAGAGACCGACAGTTCTTACAGGTTGCCAGAATGTGTGCGGATTTTTATATTGATCACACCAGCTTCGCTGAAGTGGCACCATTCGGACCCGGTGTACCGCCCAATGATTGGGATGAACCCGGCAGCCAGGCTGAAAGCTCGGCAGCCGCGATTGCAGCTTCCGGATTCCTAAGCCTTGGCCAGATGGTTCAGGATCCCCAGTATGCTGCCCGATACCAGCAGGCCGCTCTGGCGATCCTGGATACGCTGACAGGGCCGGATTACCTGGCATCTTATACCCCGGGTTGGGAAGGCATCCTCTTACACGGCAGTTACCATCAGCGTAAAGGGCTGGGCGTAGATGAGAGTGTTATGTGGGGTGAATATTACTTTGTCGAGGCTCTGGATAAAGCCCTGTCACTTGAGGAGTGATCGATATGACCGTAAGAAAAGTCGCTTTAATCACTGGGAGCAGTCGTGGAATCGGAAGTGGTATCGCGCTGGCGCTGGCGGAAAATGCCTGGCAGGTAGTTATTAACTATCACAACAACCGGGAGGCTGCTGAACAAACCCGACTGGCAGTCGAAGCCGCTGGTGGATCGGCCTTGCTGGTAAAAGCCGATATCGCCTCGCTGGACGATTTATCTCGGATGGTCTCTGTTACCCTGGAAGAAGCTGGCCGGATTGATCTGCTGGTGAATAATGCTGGAGTTGGTCCGCGGGTGCGAAAAGACATGCTGGCGGTCGGTGTGGAGAGCTATGACGAGGTGATGGCGATCAATTTGCGCGGCCCCTTTTTCCTTACCCAAAAGGTGGCTCATGAGATGATCCGCCTGCGCGCCAAAGGTGTGTTGGAAAATCCTAAAATCATCAATATCAGTTCTATCAGCGCTTATACCAGCAGCACAGCACGAGCCGAGTATTGCATCAGTAAAGCCGGCATGAGTATGATGACCGCCCTCTGGGCCGACCGTCTGGCTGAACACGGCATCAATGTCTATGAGATCCGGCCAGGCATTATCGCGACCGACCTGACCTCTGGGGTTAAAGACAAATACGACCGCATGATATTTCAGGAGGGCCTGACCCCTATCCGCCGTTGGGGACAGCCGGGAGACATCGGTAAGGCGGTTTTGGCGATCGCCCAGGGCCTGCTGCCCTTTTCTACCGGAGAAATCATTAATGTGGATGGCGGTTTCCACCTGCACCGCTTGTAGCCTTAAGGGGTCTCTAGGAGAAGGTTTGAGATAAAGACCTGATTCATCTCGTGAGGAAGGAGAATGTAAAATGGCAAAGGTGGTTACCTTTGGTGAGATCATGCTGCGCCTGTCTCCGCCCGGGAATTTGCGTTTTTCCCAGGCTCGCAGCTATGATGTTATTTATGGTGGCGGGGAATCCAATGTTGCTGTATCACTGTCAAATTTTGGCATCGAGGTCGATTATGTCACTCGCCTGCCGAAGAATGACCTGGGTGAAGCCTGCCTGCAGTTTTTGCGCCAGTATGCGGTCGGCACTGGACATATCGTGTGGGGTGGTGACCGGTTGGGCATATATTTTTTGGAGCATGGCGCTGTCCAGCGCGGCAGCAAGGTGGTGTACGACCGGTCGGGCTCTTCTCTGGCTACAATCCAGCCGGGCATGCTGGATTGGGAGCCAATATTCGAAGGGGCTACCTGGTTCCACTGGACCGGAATCACGCCAGCGGTGTCAAAAGGGGCCGCCCAGGTCTGCCTGGAGGCCGTTCGGGCTGCCAGAGCGCGTGGGCTGACCATTTCGACCGACCTCAATTACCGGGCCAAGTTGTGGAAATGGGGTCGGCCTGCTGGTGATGTGATGGCAGAGCTGGTGGCGTTGTGTGATGTGGTCATTGGCAACGAAGAGGATGCGGCCAAGGTGTTCGGAATTCATGCTCCGGATACTGATGTGGCTTCCGGCAGCCTGGTGGCAGAAAAATATCGCCAAGTTTGCCAGGAGCTGGCCGAACGTTTTCCCAGCTTGCAAACCATCGCAATCACACTGCGAAGCTCTATTTCAGCCAGCCATAATAATTGGGGCGCAGTCCTGTGGCAGGCCGGTGAGTTGTTCTTCGGCCCATCCTATGAGATCACCCATATCGTCGATCGAGTCGGCGGCGGCGATAGTTTTGTAGCCGGATTAATCTATGGGCTGCTTACCTACCAGGAAGATTGGCAGCGGGCGGTCGATTTTGCTGTCTCTGCCTCGGCCCTCAAACATACAATCTTTGGTGATTTTAATTTGGTCTCTGTTGCCGAAGTGGAAAAACTGATGCAAGGAGACGCCTCTGGGCGGGTCAGCCGCTGAACTGGCAAGTCTATGGAACAAGGGCATGCATATGTGAAGTAACATTAATCCGCTATAGGAGCGTTTCATTATGGCTAAATACCCTCGTTTGAAAGTCCTCAACACGATGATCGATACAGGCCTGATACCAGTATTTTATAACCAGGATGTAGAAGTCGCCAGCCAGATTGTTGCTGCCTGCCTGGATTCTGGGGTGCACTGCATCGAATTTACCAATCGAGGCGATCAGGCCCATCTCGTTTTCGCAGAGCTGGTGCGGCGGTTTAATAACGATGAAAGGGCTATCCTGGGCGCTGGCTCGATTCTGGATGCCGGTACGGCTGCTCTCTACATCCAGCTGGGTGCCAATTTCATTGTAGGCCCGGCGCTTAATCCGGACGTCGCCCGGATCTGTAACCGCCGTAAAGTTGCCTATTTGCCTGGCTGCGGAAGTGTTTCAGAAATATCTGCAGCCGAAGAGCTGGGTGTGGAGATCGTAAAAGTATTTCCTGGCTCCCAGGTGGGCGGCCCGGGCTTTGTTAAATCGGTGCGCGGCCCCATGCCCTGGACGAATATCATGCCGACCGGCGGTGTTGATCCGAGCGAAGAGAATATCCGAGACTGGTTTGAGGCGGGTGTAGCTTGTGTCGGAATCGGCAGCAAGTTGGTTCGGAAGGACCTGGTCGCAGCCAGAGATTATGCCAAAATAACCGCAATGGCAGCCCAAACCCTGGGATGGATTAAGTCTTTTCGGTCAAAATGAAGGGGTTCGTATGCTAAACCCATACACTCGTATTGCCAGGTTGAAAACTCCCCAGGATTTTTTAGCTTATCTTCAAGATCTGGAAATCGACTTGCCGTTTGAACCAGAGCTGGAATCCGGAGAGCAATCACCTCTGGCACAGGGCTATCATTTGAAAACCGGCCGGTTCATCGGGAATCGGTTTGCCATTTTGCCAATGGAAGGCTGGGATGGGACCCTGGAGGGTCTGCCTACTGAAAATACCATCCGGCGTTGGGCCAATTTTGGCTTAAGCGGGGCCAAGTTGATCTGGGGAGGAGAGGCGGTCGCAGTCCGGCACGATGGGCGTGCTAACCCAAACCAATTGATGATCCAAGACCATACCCTGGCTGGTTTGGATAAACTCCGGACGACATTAATCCAGACCCACCGCAACCATTTTGGAAACACCGAAGATCTGCTGGTAGGTCTGCAGCTGACCCATTCGGGTCGATTTGCCCGCCCAAATGAGAAAACCAGGCTGGAACCAAAAATTCTCTATCATCACCCCCTGCTTGAGCAGATCTTCAATGTCGATCCTGCTCTGCCCGTTCTGACCGACCTTGAAATCGAAGCGATTATTGCAGAATTTGTGCGCGCAGCTCGCCAGGCCTTCGAACTGGGTTTCGAGTTCGTTGATATCAAGCACTGTCATGGCTACTTGGGGCACGAATTTCTCAGCGCTTACCAGCGCTCCGGCTCTTATGGCGGAAGTTTTGAAAACCGAACTCGGTTCTTGAGCACTATTGTTGCAGGTATTCGCAGCGAAGCTCCTGGCCTGCTGATTGGTGTGCGGGTTAGCGCCTTTGATTTTCCTCCTTTCCGTCCAGGCCCGGATGGCATCGGCGAGCCGCTTGAATACCGGAATGGAAATGGCCAGTACCCATTTGCGTTCGGGGGGGACCCGGATCATCCACTCGAGATGAAGCTTGATGAGACATGCGCGTTTCTAAATCTGCTGCAATCCCTGAAGATCGAGCTCGTCAATCTCTCCGCCGGCAGCCCTTATTACAACCCGCATATTATGCGCCCGGCATTCTTCCCCCCTTCAGATGGGTACCAACCACCTGAGGATCCTCTGGTGGGAGTGGCGCGCCAGATCCATACAGTTGCTAGAATTAAAGAACGCTTCCCTGGGCTGGCTCTGGTTGGATCTGGGTACAGCTACCTGCAGGATTGGCTGCCCAATGTTGCCCAGGCCGTTGTGAGAATAAATATGGTCGATTTCGTTGGGATCGGTAGGATGGTCCTGGCTTATCCGGATATGCCGGCGGATGTGCTGGCGGGGCGCCCGCTGCAAAGGAAGCGTATCTGTCGTACATTCAGCGACTGTACTACCGCGCCGCGCAATGGCATGATCTCAGGCTGCTATCCATTGGATGACTATTATAAACAAATGCCCGAAGCAGAGCGATTAAAGGAAATCAAAGCTGTAGGGTAGTGGTCCCAATTGATGCTGGTTTTTTGACGTTCAGTGAAGTGTAATGATGAATGAATTGAAGCTGGTAGGCAAAGGCTCGATCGATCACTATCTGACCGAAGACGAGATCCGTAATCTCTTGATTCAGGCCTTTCGAAGCCGCGATTTGGATGGAAGCAAGGTGCTGGTTATCATCCCCGATAGCACCAGGACCGCGCCGATCCCTTTATTTTTCCGCCTGCTTTATGAAATCCTGGGTGAGCGGGTTGCAGCCCTGGATTATCTGGTGGCTTTGGGTACCCATCATCCCATGAGCGAGGCGGCTCTCTGTGAGCATGTCGGCCTCAGATCAGACGAGTGGGAAACTCATTACCCAAAAGCCAGGATTTATAATCACCGTTGGGATTTGGAAGATACATTCTTTGAAATTGGCGCAATCAACCAGGAGGAATCGTCTCGCTTGTCCCGGGGCATGCTTTCTTTACACGTCCCGATTCGTCTCAACCAGAGAGTGCTGGATTATGATCTGCTGCTGGTCTGTGGCCCGGTATTCCCACATGAGGTGGTTGGTTTTTCGGGGGGAAGCAAATATTTTTCGCCCGGGATAAGTGGGCCGGAGATCATCCATTTCACGCATTGGTTGGGAGCCCTGATCACCAGCTACGAAATCATTGGGACGAAAACGACCCCTGTGCGGGATGTGATCGAGCGTGTTGCCGAGCTGATCCCTCGTCCGAAAATGTGCCTTTGCATGGTGGTCAAACCTGAAGGCCTAGCTGGACTTTTTGCCGGAGAGCCTCAGCATGCCTGGTCTGCCGCAGCAGACCTGTCTGCCCAGCTGCATATCGCATACGTGGACCGGCCTTATCCGCAGGTGCTGTCGGTGATGCCAAGCATGTATGACGACCTGTGGACAGGCGCTAAAGGTATGTATAAGCTCGAGCCTATTGTCGCTGATGAGGGCGAATTGATTATCTATGCCCCTCACATTACCGAAATATCTTATACGCATGGACCGGTCATCGACCAGATCGGCTACCATGTCCGCGATTATTTTGTACAACAATGGGAACAATTTAAAGACTTCCCCTGGGGTGTCCTGGCGCATTCTACTCACCTGCGCGGGATTGGCAGTTTTCAAGATGGGGTCGAGCGGCCGCGCATCCGGGTAACTTTGGCTACCGGCATTTCCCATCAGCGCTGTCAAAAAGTGAATCTTGGGTATCGCGATCCAGCGACAATTGATCCTGCCGCCTGGCAGGCGCGCCAGGATGAGAATCTCCTGGTCGTGCCGCACGCTGGCGAAGTTCTTTACCGGTTGAGAGCCGGCCACCCGGAGAGTTCCGGTCCCGCCTCAATCTCTGCGGGCCATCTAAAATGACTCATAGAACCGGCTCAAATAGGCAGATTTATGCAGTTGAGGCTGCTGCAGCTGAAGCCCCTCTCGTCCTGGCGCTTGATATTGGCACCTCATCGGTGCGGGCCATACTGTTTGATGCGCAGGCCCGCCAGGTTCGAGTACCGGCCGCACGCCGGGATACTCGCCTGCACGTCTCCCAGGACGGTGCTTCGGAACTCGACCCGGATCAGCTGCTGACCTCTTTATGGGCCTGCGTGGATGAGTGCTGCCAGGCGGCTGGCTCTTTGGCGCATATGATTGGGGGCGTGGCCATCAGCACTTTCGTCAGCAATCTACTCGGCCTGGATGCACATGGGCGGCCGGTCACTCCCTTGATGACTTATGCCGATACACGGCCTGCCCCGGATGCCCTTGATCTGAAGAATAGTCTGGACGAAGCCGCCCTGCACGATCGCACCGGTGCTCATCTTCACCCCAGTTATCTGCCCGCCCGGTTCAAATGGATCCAGCGCACACACCCGCACTGGTTAAGCCGCGTCCGGTATTGGGTTTCTATTGGAGAGTACCTGGCCTGGCGGCTCTTCGAATCGTTGGCTGTCAGCTTGTCGGTTGCCTCCTGGACAGGGCTCCTGGATCGCCGCCTTCTGACCTGGGATGACGAGCTGTTGCGCGTATTACCGGTAGATGGCCTCAGCCTGTCGGCATTGGTTGATATTGACCAGCCCTGGCAAGGATTGCGTCCGAAATTTGCCAGCCGCTGGCCGGCTTTGAGCGCTGTCCCCTGGTTTCCTGCGGTCAGCGACGGGGCAGCCGCCAATATCGGCAGCGGCTGCCATGCTGCGGGCAAGCTGGCCCTGACCGTTGGTACGAGCAGCGCTCTGCGGGTGGCAACCTCTGAGCCTGTAGCGCAGGTTCCGCCAGGCCTGTGGTGCTACCGGGTGGATCGCCAGCTGTCTCTGCTTGGTGGTGCAATGAGTGAAGGCGGAAATGTTTACGCCTGGTTGAGCCAGACGCTCAATCTTGAAGGCATTGCCGACCTCGAGCAGGCGCTGGCTGATCTGCCTCCGGCGGCCCCTGAGTTGATTTTTTTACCGCTTCTGCTTGGCGAGCGCAGCCCAGGCTGGCAGGGTCAGCTGCGCGGCGCGCTCTACGGCCTTTCTTTGGCGACAACACCTGTGCAAATCCTGCGAGCTGGATTGGAAGGTGTGGCAGCCCGGCTGGTGGTCATCTATAAGCTGCTGCTCCCGGCGCTATCTTCCGAACCGGAAGTGGTTGCCAGCGGTGGAGCCTTGCTGCGCTCCCCTACCTGGCTGAAAATTATTGCCGATACGCTGGGCAGGCCGGTGACGACCTGGCAAACTGAGGAGGCCACAGCCAGGGGCGCATCTGTGCTGGCTTTAAGGTCCATGGGTGTCTTTCCAGATCTGGCATCCGCCCCAGAGCTTAACGATACAATTATTCAAGCAGATGCCGAGCGCCATCAAATCTATTCGCTTGCCGGGCTGCGTCTGGAGGAGCTTTATGGCGCAGCTCTCGATCTCCAGGACAAGGGGTTATTAGGCGAAATAGGGGCGCCTTAGCGCCCAACAATATTGATTTCGGGACTCAACATCAGGATGGGAGTATATTCATGGAAAAAAGTGATCTTGGATTGATTGGTCTGGCTGTAATGGGCCAAAACCTGGTTTTAAATATGAACGACCACGGGTACAAGATTGCGGTCTTCAACCGTACAACGTCCAAAGTGGACCAGTTTTTAGAAAACGAAGCCAAGGGCACCCAGGTTGTGGGCACGCATTCACTGGAGGAGCTGGTTTCTGTTCTCAAACGCCCGCGGCGGGTAATGCTGATGGTCAAAGCCGGCAAACCGGTGGATGATTTTATCGAAATGTTACTGCCGCTCCTGGAAGAAGACGATATCATCATAGATGGCGGCAATTCGAATTTCCAGGAATCGGCCCGGCGAGCCAAATACCTGGAGTCCCGCGGCCTGCGCTATATTGGCACTGGCGTCTCGGGCGGCGAAGAGGGCGCCCGGTACGGACCCTCGATCATGCCGGGGGGTACACCGTCTGCCTGGCCTCACGTTAAAGACATCTTTCAGAGTATCGCGGCCAAAGTAGAAGATGGATCGCCATGTTGTGATTGGGTGGGCGAAGGTGGGGCCGGGCATTTTGTCAAAATGGTCCATAATGGAATCGAGTATGGCGATATGCAGCTCATCAGTGAAGCGTATCATTTGATGAAATCTGTTTTGGAAATGAGTGCGGATGAGATGCAACCAGTGTTTGCCCGCTGGAATCAGGGCAAGCTGGATTCCTATTTGATCGAGATCACCGCCGACATCCTGGCTTATAAAGATGAAGAAGGCGATCCTGTTCTCGAGAAAATCCTGGATGTTGCTGGTCAAAAAGGCACGGGTCGCTGGACAGCAATTGCCGCCCTCGAATCGGGTATTCCCCTGACCCTGATCAGCGAGGCGGTCTTGGCCCGTTTCTTATCTGCATTAAAGGACGAACGAGTAGAGGCTTCCCGGGTACTTAAGGGGCCGCAGGCAGCTTTCAATGGGGACCGCGCCGGACTTGTTGAGGATATCCGCCAGGCCTTATATGCTGCGAAAATCATCTCTTATGCTCAGGGTTATATGTTGATGCGGAACGCTGCTGCTGAATTCGGCTGGAACCTGAATTATGGTGGCATCGCCCTGATGTGGCGCGGCGGCTGTATTATCCGCTCGATCTTTTTGGGCAAGATCAAGGAAGCGTATGACAAGCATCCCGGCCTGTCGAACCTGCTGCTGGCTCCCTATTTCACGGGAGAGATCGCTGAGGCTCAGGCTGCCTGGCGGCGAGTCGTCGGGCAGGCGGCCCAGTACGGGGTGCCGTTACCGGCAATGTCCTCTGCCCTGGCATTCTACGATGGTCTGCGTTACGAGCATCTACCCGCCAACCTGATTCAGGCTCAGCGTGACTATTTCGGCGCCCATACCTACGAGCGGGTCGACCGCCCGCGGGGTGAATTCTTTCATACTAACTGGACTGGCGCTGGCGGGGATGTAACCTCCAGTACATATGACGCCTGATTCTTCTGCTCCTGGGAACCCAAATCAGCCAGGTGCGTTAATATGTCGTTGATGTGGAGAGCAATTAATGGAGACTTAGCCTCCTATATTTGCTCTCTGCATGAAAATATCTATAGACTTTTAGCTTACTCGGACTGTACGGTACCCCTCACAACTTTCAGTTCTCCCCCGGGCTGAGCAAACCAGCCCAGTCGAGGGCATGCACGGTCTTATACAGGCCGTGATCATCATCGACCACGTTAAAAACCAGGTTCTTGAATACCTGCTGCGCCAGGAGACGGGTTGCTTCGAGCGGCACGACTGCATCACGACTGCCATGATAGACCACGACTGGGGTGGCAATAGGCCTGGGTGGCTGCATAGCGAAATCCGGCCAGATCAGGGCGGGCGCCAGCAAGATCAGGCGTTCGACCTGCTGGGGATTCCGGCAGGCAAACAGGGCTGCCATCAAACCGCCGAAGCTCGAGCCGATAATCGTCCAACCTGCCTGAGTGCCCAGGATTGAGTTCAATTGATCCATTCGATCGTTCAGGTCGCCGTTAAAATCGGGGATCAGTAGGTTGGGGAACAACGCTCGCAACAGGGTCGCTTTTACACCCTGACTGCTGCCCTCTAAACCATGCAAAAAGATTAAGCGCTCAGGTCTCATCCATACCTCCAGGAGAGTTCCACATCGGATACTTGGCCATATAAATTCCTGAAAACCGGGGAAGCATGACAGCGAATTGTATCCATCGACTGATATACTTAATCGAAAGGAGGAATAGCAAAATGTTTGTCATAATTCTACGCTGGATCGTCATTTTGGGGACACTCGCTACAGGTTTAATTGCCCTGTTCAAACCCACATCTATCCTGGGTTTTGTTGGTTTTGAGGGGATTGGCGGACGCGGAATCACCGAGGTCCGGTCTATCATTGGAGGGCTTTTCATTGGCCTGGCTGCGGCCCCGCTGATCTTGAATGACCCGGTAGCCTACAAGATGCTGGGAATCGCGTATCTGGCGATTGGGATCACCCGGTTGCCAGCCATGTTTCTGGATCGATCGGTCGTCAGTTCAAATTGGATCAGTGTTGGCGTTGAGTTCGTATTTGGTTTGTTTTTGCTGCTGACATAAATATTTTATCGTCAATTTGGCTTAAGCTAAGATTGGAATTGATTGGTAATCGCTGCAAAAAGGCCCTGAATTGAGGCCTTTCCATTTGAACCCCCATTGGATGATGCTGGACATGCTCTATCCAGTGGGATGGTATTTGTCGTATACCCTTGACAGCCTTGTCAGCTCTCGATCAAGGAGAACCAAATGGATGCACACGCGGGTACAGAAACCAGGGCGGGCGCACAAATCAGCCAGCGGGCTTTTATCCAATCTTTATTATTATTGCTGGTGCTGATGCTGGGCGCGGGCATCCTCACCCGGGTGGTGCCTGCCGGCCGCTATGCACTCACGCTAGAAGCCGGGCGCGAAGTGATTGACCCAGGATCATTTCAATACATTCCTCCGCCTGATTACCCGGTCTGGCGCTGGCTGACTGCGCCGTTTGAAGTTTTATGGGGACCGGATGGCCTGACCATTATTACGATTGTCGTTTTTTTGCTGCTGGTGGGGGTTTCATTTGCTGTCCTGGATAAGAGCGGTCTGGTTCGGGCCGTTTTAGATCGAATCGTTAATCGTTTTGGGGGCCGAAAATATCTGCTGCTCTTATTGATCTCTTTGTTTTTCATGCTTTTGGGCGCATTTTTTGGTATCTTCGAGGAGGTCGTGCCGCTGGTTCCGGTGATGATCGCCCTGTCGTATTCTTTGGGATGGGATGCTCTGGTGGGGTTGGGTATGAGCATCCTGGCTACCAATATGGGTTTTTCAGCCGCCATTACCAACCCATTCACCATCGGTGTGGCCCAAAAGATCGCCGATTTGCCGCTTTTTTCGGGTGCATGGCTGCGAATATTTATATTTGCCGCCATTTATGGCGTTTTCGCATTGTTTTTGACCCGCTATGCCCGCCGGGTCGAACGCCGTCCGGAGGACTCGCCAGTCTATCTCGAAGACCAGTTAGAAAGAGAGAAATATAAACACCTGAATTTAGGCTCGCTTGCGCATGAGCAGGCGGGTACGCGCAAAGCGATACTGTGGCTTTTGGCTTTTCTGGCGCTGATTTTGCTGGTGTTGGTCAGCGGACCGCTGCTGCCAGCGATTACCCAATTTTCACTGCCGCTGGTAGGAATCTTATTCTTCGCAGCTGGGATTGGCGCTGGGGCGCTCTCCGGCACGATGCGATCCAAAATGTTGAGAGCTATAACAGAAGGTGCAGCAGGAATTGCGCCTGCTATCCCGCTGATCTTGATGGCAGCCGCAGTCAAGCATATTGTTGCTCAGGGTGGGATCATGGACACCATTCTGCACAGCGCCGCCGAATCCTTCGCGGGAGCCAGCCCTTTTACTGCCGCCTTGATCATATATTTCCTGGCCCTGTTCATCGAATTTTTTATTGGCTCGGGTTCTGCGAAAGCCTTTCTGATGATGCCCATTTTACTGCCGCTGGCCGATCTGGTTGGGGTTACCCGCCAGGTTACGGTTACGGCTTACTGCTTTGGAGATGGCTTTTCGAATCTGGCCTATCCAACCAACCCGGTGCTGTTGATTTCCCTGGGCCTGACAGTAGTCAGTTATCCCAAGTGGTTGAAGTGGTCTTACAAACTCTGGATCTGGATCCTGGGTATCACTTTCATCTTTCTGGCTATTGGTGTGGCGATTGGGTATGGACCATTTTAAACAAAACCCTTTACGAGTAGAGCTGGCCGAGCATCTGGAACAAAACGATTTGGCAGGCTTATTTCTTGCCGATTATGAGAGCTCGCGAGCCAGGTTTCGGGCGCATTTGTCTACTGTCCGGTGCGGCTGGCCATCCGCCAGCCTGGAAAGCTTCAAGCTGGATTCGGAGGAAGATCTCACCATAGATCGGATTGAAGCGCCGGCTGCGCTGCGCCAGGAAAGATTATTGATCCTGACAACCGGTGAGCATGGCATTGAAGGGGCCGCTGGAGCGGCTATGCTGGAAATATTTATCCTGGAAGTCCTCCCACAGCTTGATCCGCAGAAGACAGGACTTCTGTTGGTCCATACCATTAATCCTTGGGGGATGAAGCACCACCGGAGGGTGAATGCTAACAACGTAGATCTGAACCGAAATTTTCTTTTTTCCGAGGCTGAGCGTCCGGTTAATCCGCGCTATGCCGGGATATCGGATTTCCTGAACCCAGCCAGATCGCCGGGCAGCTGGCTGAAGATTAACCTGGAGTACGGCGTCGGGCTACTGTCTGTGCTGCGAAAACTTGGTTTTAAATCTGCATTGGGAGCGATCCTGCTGGGGCAATACGAATTCCCATTCGGTTTGTATTATGGCGGCACTAGCCGGCAGGCAGAGACCAGCCATATCATCGCGTTATTCCGACGTTTGATGCCGGATTACAAACAAACCGTCCTGCTGGATATGCATACCGGCTATGGCCCGCGAAATCAGATGAGCCTGGTGAATTCCTACCGGGAGTTGCGCAGCTCGGTGGTGCTAGCCGAGCGCTTTGATTATTCGCCAGTGGTCAGTACCACTCCGGATGAATTTTATGCCATAGAAGGCGATATGATCGATTTTGTTTATGCTTTGAAATCATCTCGGTTTCCGGACATTGCCCTGTACGCTGCCAGTTTTGAGTTCGGAACCTATGGCGACAGCATATTCGACCACCTGCGCGAGCTGCGCACCATGATCCTGGAGAATCAGGCTTATCATTTTGGCACCAGCAGTCTTAAGCTCCGCCAGCGAGTGGCGCGTGACTTTGAAGCGCTCTATTCTCCCCAAACACCGGATTGGCAGGCGAAGGCTGTGCAGGCTTGTCGTCAGGCATTCACAGGCATTCTCAAAGCAGAAGGGTACATCACCTGAACTATCTTGAAGTATCACATATCGTCCTCATCAAGATTTCCCTATTCTGAACATCATCAGAGGGTTTTCCAAACACCCCGAAAATGGATGATTCCTGGGAACAAAACAGGTGCTATACTCGTCTTATTAGTAATCTCAGGTGCGTCTGGCAGCTTTTGACGCGCTCAACTGCCTTCAGCATTATTTATTAGAGAATTTGGTAAGGTCAAAGTAATAACTATCTGCAAAATTGGTGTGCCCACCCCAATTCTGGGACAATATCTGGTAATTCCCAAGCAGCCTCTTGTTACTAAAAGTGAGAGAGAACAGCATGTTTACCTTTCCCATACCTGTCAACCGTAATAAGTTACCGATAATTCTCGTTCTATTAGTCCTGGCCGTTTTTTTGAGTGCCTGTAAAAGGGATGGTGGAACAACCCCAACTCCCTCACAGCAGCCGGAGGCTATCCCAACACCAACTCCGCTGGTCAGAATCGACGATGCTGGCGAGCCGCTGCCGCCCCTGGTGATCGAACAAAACCCTTCTGGGGGGCAGGAGCTTGCCCCGGATGGGATAATCCAGCTGACTTTTGACCAGGCGATGGACCTGCCCTCAGCCGAGAAAGCCTGGCAGCTGGTAGGACCGGGCGGCGAAGAAGTGAATGGAGAGATCTCCTGGCCGACCGGTCGGACCTTACAGTTTACTCCGGATGAGAAGCTGGCGCTGGGCGCCACTTACCTGGCCAGTTTAAGCACGGAAGCTGCCAGCTCGGCGGGGGTGGCGCTGGCTGAAACGGTCGAGTTCCAATTTAACACAGTTGGCGAGCTGCAGGTCAGCCAGGTATTTCCAGCAGACAGCAGCAATGAGATAGCTAACAGCGCAGTCATCACTGTCATCTTTAACCGCCCGGTGGTTCCACTGGTGATTACTGAAGAACAAGCCGATTTGCCGCAGCCCCTCGAGATTGAGCCGGCTACTACGGGACAAGGGGAATGGGTCAGCACATCCGTCTATGCATTCAGGCCGGATAAGCCCCTGCGAGGCGCAACCACTTATTCGGTGACTGTAATGGCTGGGCTTGAGGATGCAGTTCGGGCCTCCAGTTTAGGGCAGGATTATTCCTGGCAGTTCACAACGGCGGCTCCCCGGATTGCCAGTTATATGCTCTCAAACGGGGAAGTCAATCCACAAGATAATTACCCAGACGTGCTCCTGGATGCCTACTTCACGATCAATTTCTTCCAGCCAATGCATCCGGGCAGCACTGAAACAGTGCTATCCCTGACCAGCACAGCCGGGGAGTCGGTAGACCTGACAACTGCTTGGAATGAGGAGTTTACTCAAGCCATCATAACACCAACCCAGCGCCTGGCCTTAGGGACCACCTATGATCTGGTGTTGGACCCCAGCGCCCAGTCTTCCGATGGCGGCCAACTGCAGGCCGGGTTGGATTGGCGATTTACAACTGTGCCTTATCCTGCGTTTGTCTCATCCGAACCGGCCAATGGCTCGCGCCAGCCCAACTATAACGGCTGGATCTCGATAAAATTCGCTTCTCCAATGATGCTCAATTCGGTCAAACAACGGATTGTGGTCACTCCCAGACCTGGGGAAGATAGTCAATGGTGGTGGAACGAATGGGATAATAGTCTTTCGGCATATTTCTTAGAACCTTCGACCGGGTATCAAATTCAACTGCAGGCTGGTATGGAAGACATCTATGGCAACCCCACCCAGCAGGCGACGACCATCCGGTTTACGACTGCCAGCGTCGAGCCAGGCGCCCAATTGCAAATGCCATACCAGGCCTCCCTGTTCCGGGCGGGCCAGCCGCAGCAATTTTATGTCACCCATACCAACATCAGCCAGCTCACAGTGCAGCTGTTCCGGATTACTCCCAAGCAATTTGTGAATTTCCAGAACGGGCAGCTGGATCAATGGCGCTACAATCCTCCAGAGTCGGATCTGGTCTGGCAGTCGAGCCGGACTATCCGAGCCGTTTTGGATGAACGGGTGCTGAATAACCTGCAGATGAGCGGGCCGGACGGGGGACCGCTCCCTCCAGGTTTTTATTTCCTGGGGTTAGACGCTTCGTCTGTACGCAAACAGGGACCATTTGTGGACACTCGCCTTTTAACCATTGCTTCGGCAAATCTGACTTTTAAGACCGATTCCAGCGAAGCGCTCATCTGGGCAACCGACCTGGAGAGCGGCGCGCCACTGAGCAATGTCTCTTTGATGGTTTATGATCACATATTCAACGCCATTGGCGGCGGTTCAACCAATGACAGTGGATTATTGCAGCTTTACCTGCCCGTACCGGAAGATCCCTACAGCGTGCGCTACGTGATGACCAGCAACGAGGCCCCTGAGAGCGTCTTCGGGTTTGCTTCAACCAATATGGACAGCGGAGTCTCGCTCTGGGATTACGGGATTGGGTCAAGCTATTTCGCTCCTCCACAGCAGCCGGTCGGTTATATCTATACCGAAAGGCCAATCTACCGACCGGGGCAGCCGGTTTACTTCAAAGGCATAGTCCGCCTGGATGACGACCTGGATTATCTGCTGCCGGATCAGCGCCGGGTTGAGGTTCAAATCACAAGTTTTGAAGAGACCGTTTATAGCCAGATCCTCAGTCTGTCCGAGTACAGCAGCTTTGATGGAGTTTTCACGCTCGACAATGACGCCGCCTTGGGGGCTTATACCATCATGGTCAAATTCCCCGGGCAGTCGGATCCATTTGCCTACCTGGATTTCAGTGTAGCAGAATATCGCCGTCCAGAATTCCAGGTTGTGGTCAGCGCAGTTCAGCCGGACGTTCTGGCTGGCGAGAATTTTGAGGTCAGCGTGGCGGCGGATTTCTACTCGGGTGGGGGAGTCAGTGAAGCAACCGTGGATTGGACCCTGACCTCCCAGCCGTACACATTCCAACCGGGCGGCGACCTGAGCCGCTACAGTTTTACCGATCCACAGGATGAATGGGTGTTCTACAACGGGTCAGGACCGTTCGATCAGGAGGTCATTGCCAGCGGTCAGGGCCAGACAGATGCGAGCGGGAAACTAGTGCTAAACCTGGCGGCCGATCTCTCTAAGACCAATGCCAGCCGCCAGCTGACTTTTGAAGCCTCGGTCACAGATCTGGCTGGCAATGTTGTCAGCGGCCGGACGAGTGTTACTGCCCACTTGAGTTCAATCTATCCCGGGGTTGCGTCGCAGACATATGTTGGCCAGGCGGGCAAGGAGCAGGGCTTTGACCTGATCGCGGTAGATTGGGATGGGACCCCACTTGCCGGGCAAAGCCTGGAGGTTGAGATTATTGAAAGGCGATGGTACAGTATCCAGGAACAGGATGCCACTGGCCGTATCACCTGGAAATCTTCAGTTGAGGAGATCCCGGTCGCCAGCTTCAGCGACGTGCAGACCGATGCTCAAGGGGAGGCCAGCGTCAGTTTTGTGCCCGAAAAGGGCGGTGCCTACCGGGCGCGGGTTGCCGTTACCGACGCACAGGGCAATCAAGCCAAAGCCTCGACGTTTATGTGGGTAGCAGGCAATGACTTCATTCCCTGGCGGCAGACCAACGACCGCAGCTTTGACTTGATCGCCGACCGGGACCAGTACACCCCGGGCGATACTGCCGAGATCCTGATCGCTTCTCCGTTCCAGGGAAAAGCTTATGCCCTGGTGACGGTTGAACGCGGCCGAATTCGTTTCAGTGAAGTGATCGAGCTGGCCAGCAACAGCACGATCTACCAGCTGCCGATCGAAAGCAGCATGTCGCCGAACGTCTATGTATCAGTATTGATTGTCAAAGGGGTCGACCAGAACAATCCACGACCAGACTTCAAAATGGGGATTGTCGAGCTGCAAGTTGATCGCGATCAGCGGGCGCTTCAGATTGAGCTGTCCAGCGACCAGCCCCAGGCCGGTCCCGGCGAGCAGGTTCAATATGACATTCTCGTGACCGATCATCAGGGCCAGCCGGTCTCAGCTGAGCTGTCACTCAGCCTGAGCGATCTTGCAACTCTCTCCTTGAGGGATCCAAACTCGGCTCCAATTCTGGATTTCTTTTACAGCAGACGCTCGCTGGGTGTCTGGACTTCAGTCCCGATTGTCAATTCGATTGATGATCACAATGCTTCCATTGAGGAGTACCTGGCCGAAGGCCGAGGGATGGGCAGCGGCGGTGGTAAAGGCGGCGGTGATTTTGCGGTGATCGAAGTTCGTCAGGATTTCCCCGACACCGCTTTTTGGGAGGCTCATCTCGTCACGGATGCCAATGGGCGGGCCAGCGTAACCGTCACTCTGCCGGATAATTTAACCACCTGGCGAATGGATGCCCGAGCAGTTACCCTGGATTCGCACGTGGGACAGACGACCCTGGACATCATCAGCACCAGACCGTTGCTGGTGCGGCCTCAGACGCCGCGCTTTCTGGTGGTCGGCGATCAACTGCGTCTGGGCGCGGCCGTGCACAACAACACCGACCAGCCGATCAGCGCCCGAGTCACCCTGGCAGGACAAGGTGTCCAGGTCCAGGGAGATCTGACCCAGCTGGTTGACATTCCTGCCCGCCGCCAGGCCTATGTGTCCTGGGATGCCAGCGTGGATTTTGTGGATGGCGAAGGCAATCCACTGGATCGCGTCGACCTGGTGTTCAGCGCCGAGGGTGGAGGTTTCCAGGACGCCAGCCGCCCAACCCTGGCGAAACTTGAAGGCCAAGGTCTGCCGGTATATCGCTATGAGGCGCATGAAACCGTGGGCACTTCAGGGATTGTGCCGGATGGTGGGACCCAGGTTGAAGCGGTCAGTTTGCCGGCCAATTGGACCGAAACTGCCACCCATGAGGGCAACCTGACGATCCAGGTAGCGCCCTCCCTGGCAGCCGGTATGACCAGCGGGCTGAATTACCTTCAGCACTATCCGTACGAATGTGTCGAACAGACCATCTCGCGCTTCCTGCCTAACGTGCTTACGACCTCAGCCCTCCAAGCTGCCGGGATTGACGATCCCACCCTGGCTGCTAACCTGGAGTCTGAGGTCAGCACTGCGCTGCAACGCCTGTATAACTGGCAAAATCCGGATGGTGGCTGGGGCTGGTGGTCTAACCAAAAGAGTGATCCGCTGACCAGCGCCTACGTCGTGTTTGGGCTGTTGGAGGCGCGCGACGCCGGGTATGGGGTGGCAGTCAACCCACTTGCTAATGGCCTGAAGTACCTGAATAACCAGTTACGATCACTGCCAGCGCTCAGCCAACCTTACATGGTGCATCGCCAGAGCTTCTTGCTGTACGTCCTGGCTCGGGCAGGACAGCCGGATGTCAGCCGGACCGGGCAGTTGTATGAGAACCGCCAGGAGTTGGCGCTCTTTGCGCGAGCATACCTGCTTCAGACGATGTTCTGGATTGACCCGCAAGACCCGCGGCTGCAAACACTGCTGTCGGATTTCAACAATGCCGCGATTACCTCTGCCACAGGAACCCACTGGGAAGAGTCCGACCCGGATCCGTACAACTGGAATACAGATACTCGTACAACAGCGATTGTGCTCTCTGCCATCAGCCAGGTGGACCCGCAGAACCCGCTTAACGCCAATGCCACCCGCTGGCTGATGAGCAACCGCACGGCAGGCCACTGGGGTACCACCCAGGAGACTGCCTGGACCATCCTGGCACTGACCAAATGGATGGTTGCCAGCGGCGAGCTGCAGGCGGATTACAATTTTGGGGTAGCCATCAATGGGGAGACGTTGGGTGAAGGGACGGCAAACTCAAACAGTCTGCGTCAAACCTATACCTACCAGGTGCAGGTGGCTCGCCTGCTGGCCGACCAGGCTAACCGTCTTGCAATTGCCCGCGACGAAGGGCCCGGCAACCTGTACTATACCGCCCACTTGGATGTGTCTCTGCCGGTGGAAGAGATTCAGCCCCTCGACCAGGGGATCATCATCATGCGCAGTTATTTCGATCCTGAAGAGCGCACCCTGCCGATCAGTGAAGCCGCCATAGGCGATTTGCTGCTGGTGCGCCTGACCGTGGTGGCACCCAACGACCTGCATTACGTCGTGATCGATGATCCGCTTCCAGCTGGCCTGGAAGCCCTCGATCAAAGCCTGAATATCAGCCAGCAGTCCGTAACGCCGCAGCAGTATGACTGGCAGGACCTCTCCACCAAAGGCTGGGGCTGGTGGTATTTTACCCACTCCGAACTGCGCGACGAGAAGCTGGTCCTTTCGGCCGATTACCTGCCGGCCGGGACCTATGTCTACAGCTACCTGGTGCGGGCCAGCACGGCCGGAGAATTCCGAACCATTCCGCCTACCGCACAGGAGTTTTACTTCCCGGAGGTTTATGGGCGCGGCGAAGGCAGCCTGTTTACCGTTAATCCATAAATATTATCGCTGATCAGGTCATTCGTAAGGATATTGAGCAAAAGAAGCTGGGTGGCGGTCACGTGACCGCCACCCAGCTTCTTTTGCCGACGATCTCTATTATGGATTTTCTCCTGGAGCCAGCACTTGAAAATTGATGACGGAGCTTTCAATATTTTCGCCATCCGGACCAAGCGCCTCGGCCCAGACCTGGTGCACGCCGATTTCCAGAGGCAGCCAGATTTCAAACGGAGGCTGGCTGAACTCGGCCAGCCGCTGATCGTCCAGCCACAGGCTGACCTCGCTTAAACCCGGGGTTCCCACGGCAGCAATCTGGATGCGCTGCGCTTCCTGATTATAGGTGGCAGATAACCGGTATAGGCTGTTGGTTGGGGGTGAGACAATCCGCAGGGTGCCCTGGCTTGCGCCAGTTGAGCCGCCTGGGGACGGGGAGAGCCCGCTGCGGGCCTGTAAATCGCTCAGCAGGGTTAAGCCCTCGGCCCGGGCCCAGGGCTGAGCTTCCGGGGGCAAATCGAGCACCGTGAGCCAGCGCATTGCGCCATTGGAGTTGGCTGGGTCGATCAGCAGCCCGCTCGCAGGGTCGATCTGTACTCTTATGTAAAAAGTGTCGGTTTGGGTGGGCTGCGTGCCGTCAATGAACCATTCCAACCTGCGGTAGGGGCATACCGAGCCCGGCAGCAGCCCGGACAAATTGCAGACCTCTACCTGGGTCAATCCAGGCGGGCGCTGAAAGGGCGTTTCTGGGCGGCCTGTCAGCACGCTGCGGATGAACTGGTGCCAGATCGGAGCCGCTCCACTCAGGCCATCCACCTCTCGCATCGGCTCGTAGCTGGCATTGCCGGTCCACACACCGACCACCAACTCGGGCGTGTAGCCAATTGTCCAGTTGTCGTGGAAGTTTGTGGTTGTGCCGGTTTTTGCTGCAGCGGGACGGTCCAGGCGTAAGGCGCTGTTCGGACCGAAACCCAGCATGCGCGCCTGATTGTCGCTCAAGATATTGCTGATCAGCCAGGTTACCCGCTCGTCGAGCAGCCGCGGCTGCTGAGCTGGGGGTGCAGAGAAGACCGGCTCGTCTTCAAGGTTGCGAACCGATAAAATCGCAACCGGCTGAACTCGCAGACCGCCGTTAGCAAAGGCTCCGTAGGCTGCGGTCAGATCCAGCAAGCGCACTTCGCCCCCGCCCAGCGCCAGGGATAGATCGTAATTCTCCGGATCGCGCAAGCTGGTGACACCCAATTTTTGGGCCAGGCTAAAAAGGTCTGCCAAACCTATATGATCCAGGGTTTTAACAGCGGGGATATTTAACGATGAAGCCAACGCCTGGCGAGCCAGGACAGGACCGTGCTCCCGTAGATCGTAGTTTTCAGGTTGATAGGCGCGGCCATCGTGGGTGATAAAGGTGGTGCGAACATCCAGGATCTGGGTAGCAGCAGTCCATGGATCAGGCCGAGCCGGGTCAAAAGCCAGGGCATAAACCAGGGGTTTGAGGGCCGAGCCAGGCTGGCGCGGTGCTAACGCCATGTTGATCGCCCCATTGACCTCCAAATCAAAGTAGTCCGGGTTGCCCACCATCGCTAAAATCTCGCCTGTGATAGGGTCCAATGCTACCAGGGCTGCATTGTGGACATTGTGGCCCAGGCCATCTGGGCTGCGTGTAAGGTTTTCGATCTGGCGTGCCACCGCGTTCTCGGCTTTGTGCTGCCAATCCAGGTCGAGGCTGGTTTGTACGATCAGTCCTCCCGAGGTATAGACCTGTTCGGGGGTCAGGATTTCATCCAGCAAGGCGCGCACCATCAAAACGAAATGAGGCGCTTCAATCGGGTAGGGCTCACCACTGAGAACCAGCGGCTCGCGCGCTGCTGCTGCCGCGCTGCTCAGCCGAAATATAACCCTGACTCTCCATCAGGCCCAAAACTACCAGTTGGCGTTGGCGGGCAGCCTCCAGATTACTGAAGGGGTTGTACAGAGCCGGCGCTTGGGGCAGGCCTGCTACCATGGCGCTTTCGGCCAGATCCAACTCGCTGACCGGTTTGCCAAAAAAAGTCTGAGCAGCTGCTTCCACCCCATAGGCCAGCCCGCCGTAATACATCTGGTTCAAATACATCCCCAGGATTTCATCTTTACTGTAGCGGCGGGTCAGCTGCCAGGCCAGAAGCGCCTCCCGCAGTTTTCGCCGCAGGCTGCGCTGGTTGCGTTCTATTCCACTTAATAACAGGTTGCGGGCCACCTGTTGGGTTATGGTGCTGCCACCAGCCAGCGTCTCCCCACCGCGCAGGTTAATCCACAGCGAGCGCAACACACCCACCAGATCAACCCCAGGGTTGCTGTAAAAGCGGCTGTCTTCGGTTGCGATCGTGGCTTGCTGCAGCGCCAGTGGAATTTGGTCCAACGGCAGCACGGCATGTCGCCCACCATCTTCTGCCAGAATTTCGTACAGCGACTGTCCGTTCCGATCGACGATGCGGATGCTGGGGATATTGAGCTGATCGGGCAGCGCTTCGGGGGATGGCAGGTTGCCGAATACGAACCAGGCCAGCGCCGCAGCTGCTGCCAGGCAGACGATCGGCGTGAGGATTAAGATTCGTCGCTTAATCATAGTAGATATCAAAGACTGGGTTAATGATGCGGTTCCAATGCTGCTAACTTAAAGGAAAATTCGATACTTAACACCACTCTGAGCAGCTAAACGAAATTGTATCCTGTATTGTGGTAAATAACCCAATCTGATTTGTGAGAAATGATATATTTCCCCCAATACCTGTTAAAATAAATGCTATACCTGAAATATGTGCTTAGATCTTTGGGAAATTTCAAGCTGGTATCATGGCGATCCATTGGAGATCCCATTTCTGGCTATGATCGCGATTGACGTCAATATTATTCTGGTGTTCTTTATTTACGGGTTAGCCTTCTTCAGTATGGGTTTGGTGATGCTGATGGAGGCCGGCCGTTCTCCATTAATCGTTGAAACCAAAGCGTTATATTGGTTGTCAATTTTCGGTTTTGTGCACGGCATCCACGAGTGGCTTGAAGTGGCAGTTGATCGAGCAGAGTGGTTCTCGATTCACTTTCCGATCCAGGTAGAACTGCTCCGCATCGGCCTTCTGGCCATTTCATTTAGCCCCTTGATCATCTTTGGCTTACGAGTCCTGCTGCCGCAGCACAGGTTCACCCGGCGTGAACTCACCCTTGGCTGGATCGCATTGGGCGTTTATGTGTTCGGGATGGTGATTATAACGATCTATACCCGCACCGTTCACACAGATTGGGCGCTTCACACAGATGCTCTGATCCGCTACACATTGGCAGTTCCAGGGGCTCTCTTGACCGGGCAGGCGCTCAATCAGCAGGGAAGAGCAGCTCTTCTGGCTGATCACCCCCGCTTGCAGCGCTACCTGAGATGGACGGGGTTCAGTTTTATCCTGTATGGCGTCACGCAGATATTCGTGCCTGCGGCCGATTTTTTTCCGGCGAGTCTGGTGAACTCATTGGCATTCGATCAGGTGGTTGGCCTGCCTATCCAGGTTTTTCGAGCAGCGTTGGCAGTGGCCGCGACAGTCAGTTTGCTGCGTGCTTCTCAGGAAGCAGAGCTAATCCGGCAAAGACAGTATGAATCTGTCCAGCTGGCCCGTTTGGAAGCATTAGAGCAAATTCAGAACGAACTCCGTGAACGGGAGAACCTGCGTCGCGAGCTGCTGCGCCATACTGTGGTAGCCCAAGAAGAAGAGCGAGCGCGTATTGCCCGCGAGTTGCACGATGACACGGCTCAGATATTGACCGCATTTTCTCTAAACCTGGCAACGCTTCAAGACCAGCTGCCGGACGAGCAATATTTTGGTGAGATTCTCGTGCGACTGCAGTCCCTCAGCCGGCAGATGTCACATGGCATCTACCGGATGGTGCATGACTTACGCCCCGCCCAACTGGATGATCTTGGATTGGTGGCTGCCTTGAATTATCTGGCAGATGAGGAGCCGAAGCGAACCGGTGTTGGGGTGAATTTTTCCACCACCGGCTCCCGCCAGCGGCTGGCACCCTTGGTTGAGATTGTTTTGTTCAGGGTAGCGCAAGAAGCCCTGGCGAATGTCGCCCGGCATGCTCAAGTAAAACAGGCGGCTGTGGAACTGATTTTTAAACCGGAAGAAGTCGTTCTGACGGTTACGGACCACGGGATTGGCTTTGACACCAGGATTGAGCTGGTCCCTCCGCGCGGCTGGGGCCTGGCAGGGATGCGGGAGCGGGCCGAGTCGTTGGAAGGAAGATTGATCATTGAATCGGCCCCAGGCAATGGTACGGTTGTAAAAGTTGTGCTTCCAACCCAGCTTCAGACTATTGAGGCCGAGTCAACCGAAGATCAGGGTGAGAATTATTAGGATTGAATTTCTTAGAGACCGAAATCGAGCAGGGAGAATGTTATGGAAGAAATCCGTTTAATGTTGGTGGATGATCACGATGTGGTGCGAACAGGGCTGCGATCGTTTCTGGAAACTCAATCTGGTCTTAAGGTTGTCGCTGAGGCCAGCAGCGGAGAGCTGGCCATCCGCATTGCTGAGCAGGTTCAACCGGACGTGATTGTAATGGATATAACCATGCCACAAATGGATGGATTGGTGGCGACTCGCCGGCTTAAGGTGCTCTGTCCGGATTGCAAGGTTCTGGCATTGACGGTCCATGAAGACAAGCAGTATTTTTTCGAAATGCTTGCGGCTGGGGCCGCTGGATACGTCACCAAGCAAGCTGCAGCCGAGGATCTGGTCGCTGCGATCCGGGCTGTAGCGGGCGGGCAAGTCTATTTACAGCCAACCCTGGCTCGCTGGCTGCTGGATGATTACCGCCGGCTGCTCAATCAGCTGCCTGCCGATGGGCGTAGTGCATTGAGCGAGGAAGATGGCGATATGGCCTTGGAAGTTCTTAGCGCTCGGGAGCGACAGGTACTTGAACTGGTTGCAGACGGACTTACGAACCCACAAATTGGCGAGGAGCTGGGAATCAGTTTCAAAACTGTTGCCAGGCACCGGGAACGAATCATGAACAAATTGAATTTACATACCAGCGCCGAGCTGGTGAAGTTCGCCATTCGCACCGGATTAATAGACATACGTTAATTATGTATCAACGGTTTGCTTTCTCATTCGATTTTTCCGGCATTCTCAGGCTGTATTAATCTTCCTGTGACAGAATGACACTGCAACGTGTACTGTAAAAGCGCACCGAGTAGCACCTCAATAAAAGGAGAGCATATGGAACAAACCTCCACGGAACATACGAATCCTGGTAATCGGATCAAATTTATTATTGGCGGCTTATTGATTATCGCTGCGGTCGTATATCTGATCGCTTCATCAACCCAGGCCAGCGCCCAATATTTCCTGACGATTGGCGAAGTCGTGGACAAAGGCGGCGAGGTCATGGACCGTGATTTGCGCGTTTCGGGTGCCGTCCTTGGGGAAACAATCCAGTACGATACTCAATCCCTGACTTTGTCCTTTACGGTGGCCGACATCCCCGGTGATAACAACGAGATCGAGGCTCAAGGTGGTCTGGCAGCGGTACTCCATGAGGCAACCGTAGATCCCAGCCGGGCCAGGATGGAAGTAATTTATAATGGTGTCAAACCCGATTTGCTGCGAAATGAAGCCCAGGCAATTATGACGGGGCGTCTTGGGCCGGACGGCAAGTTCTATGCCGATGAATTGTTGCTTAAGTGCCCCACCAAGTACGAGGAAGCGGTGCCTGAACAAGTCGATGCAGCTGATTGATCAGGCATGCTCATGGGCATGAGCACTCTCTGAACGTTGTTTGCTATCTCAGCCAATGGAAAGGCTCGGTAGAAATAGTGTGGATGGCATGTTTGCCTGGTGAGCTATTTTTATCTGGCTCGACGATTGGCTGAGCGGCTGATTGGAGATTTAGATGGTAGCCAATTTTGGTTTTGGATCATTATTTATAACTTTTCTGGTTTCGGTATATGGGGTATTCGCAGCGATCTATGGAACGAGAAGGAATCTCCAACGCTGGGTGGACAGCGCGCGTCTGGCAATGCTCCTTACCTGGCCTTTGTTGACAATTTCCGCTCTGAGCCTGATCGTTTTACTGGTAACCGGGCATTATGAAATAGAATACGTAGCCTCCGTCACATCCAACAGTATGCCGCTTTACCTGCGGATAACATCTTTGTGGGGTGGGCAGGCTGGTTCCCTGTTATTTTGGGCCTGGCTCATGTCTGCCTTCGCATCAGCGGTTATGCTGCGGAAATGGGATCGCGATCGGGAGTTTCTGCCCTGGGTAATCGCTGTAGCATTGGTAACCCTGGCTTTCTTCCTGGTCATGATCATATTTTATGAGAATCCTTTCAAAAGCATCTGGCAGGGACCAGCCGGAGTCACGGTTGCCATGTTCCAGCCTGCCGGTGCGAGTCTGGTGCGGCAAGTTGATGGTCGCGGTCTGAACCCTCTCTTGCGCCACCCCGGGATGATCATTCACCCGCCTATGCTGTACCTGGGTTTTGTCGCGTTCGTCATTCCGTACGCCTTTGCGATCGCAGCCCTGGTGACCGGGCGAACGGACGACCGTTGGATCCGGCTAACCCGCCGTTGGACCCTGGTCGCCTGGCTGTTCTTATCCCTGGGTCTGGTTCTGGGCGGACGCTGGGCGTACGATGTGCTTGGTTGGGGCGGTTATTGGGGCTGGGATCCGGTTGAAATCGCGGCCTTCATGCCCTGGTTGACTGGCACAGCTTTCTTGCATTCTGTCATGATTCAGGAGAAGCGCGGCATGCTCAAGCACTGGAATATGGTGCTGATTGTGCTAACCTACTCGCTGGTCATATTTGGTACATTCCTGACCCGCTCGGGTGTGCTATCCTCCGTGCATGCTTTTGCACAATCCTATATTGGGCCCTTGTTTTTCGGTTATATCGGCCTGTCTTTCATAGTCTCGCTCTCCTTGATGCTTCATCGTTGGGACAGCCTGAAATCCGATGCGCACATGACTTCGATGCTGTCGCGAGAAGCGCTCTTCCTGCTCAATAATCTGCTGTTCATTGCTATTCTGATCATTTGTTTCTGGGGAGTGATTTTCCCGCTGATTTCTGAACTTGTGACCGGCCAAAAGGTGACCTTTGGTCCGCCCTATTACGAGCGGGCGACCTCGCCTCTCTTTGCCGGGTTACTGCTTTTGATGGGTGTTGCCCCACTGGCCGCCTGGCGGCATTCAACCGCCAAGACCTTGGGCCGGGCAATGTGGAAGCCTTTCATCTTTTCGTTGTTGGTTGTCGCTGCGCTGCTGATCAGCGGGCTGCGTCAGTGGGCGGCGTTGTTTGGCTTCTGGCTGATTGCATTTGTGGCCTCTGTCACTTTGTACGAGTTTTGGCGGGGAGCCGTTGCTCGCCACCGTAAATCAGGCGAAGCGCTGCCGGTTGCTCTCTGGAATCTGGCGGGGCGCAACCGCCGCCGTTATGGTGGATATATCATTCACCTGGGTGTGGTGCTGATGGCACTGGGGATTATTGGGATCGAAATTTTCCAGTCTGAAACTCAGGGTACAATCCCGGCTGGAAGTTCGCTTACGCTGTCGGGCTATACGATGACCTACGAATCTCTGGCAAATTTTGATACTGCCGATGGGCGCAATGTCGCCAGGGCGGTTGTCAGTGTCTACAAAGATGGGGAATATGTCGCTGAGCTACATCCTCGCCGAGATTACTTCTATGAATCTCAGCAGCCAATGACCATCCCTGGCGTGCGCAGCACAATGGAGGACGATTTCTACGTTCTACTGGTTGATTGGCAGCCGATCTCTTCTCAAGGGGCAACCTTCAAGGTTTACCATAACCCACTGGTAAACTGGCTGTGGCTGGGAGGTTTTGTGTTCATTTTCGGCACCTTGATCGCGGCCTGGCCTGATAAAGATCCGGAAACTTTCTCCGCCAGGGTACAACGACCGGTCTATTCAGGTGCTAAAGCCTGAGCTTGTTGATAAAATCAAAGGAAGTCCAATGAATGTTAGAATCTGGTTGGCAATCCTGATAGCCTTAATTTTGATGGGCTCAGCCGTCGCCTCGGTCTCAGCTCAGACCGGCAGCCAGCCCCTGCCTTCGGATGATGATGTGAACACGGTTGCCAAGCAATTGTATTGCCCGGTTTGCGAAAATATCCCGCTGGATGTCTGCCCAACCCAGGCATGTACCCAATGGCGGGAGCTCATTCGGGAGAAGTTGGCTGTCGGCTGGAGTGAAGACCAGATTAAAATGTATTTTGTCGATCAATATGGCGATCGAGTGTTGGCCATACCGCCAGCGCGCGGTCTAAACTGGCTGGTCTATGTGGTCCCACCCCTGGCGATTCTGACAGGCGGCTATATATTGTTTCGAGCGTTTCAAGCCTGGAAACAGCCGCTTCCCGAGTCACCGGAAACCGGGACTGCTCCACCCGAAGCTCTGCAAAATGATTATGTCGCCCGGTTGGAAGAAGAGTTAAAGAAACGTTGAAGCCCACTGGGAATTTCAAGGGTAGTGTCTGGCACTTTCCCACAATGGTTTCTATAGCCTCAATGTTGAATTTTGAGAGAACATTATGACGACCAATACTACTGACATCCCTGCCGAAAACACTCAGCCAGAAAGCCGCCCCCGTTGGGGGCGACTGCTTGCCTGGGGAGGATTGTTGGTCTTATTGGTAATTCTGGCATTGGGTCTTATGCGCAGCCAGCAGGGACCGGTCAGCCGTGGTCAGGCTGTGCCAGCTTTCAGCCTGACCACTTTTGACGGTGAATTGTTCAATTACGAAGACCTTTCCGGTAAAATCATAGTGCTGAATTTTTGGGCCTCCTGGTGCAAGCCTTGTGAACAAGAAGCAGCTGACCTCGAAGCTGCCTGGCAATTGTATAAAGATCGGGGGGATGTGGTTTTCCTGGGCGTGGATTACGTCGATACTGAACCGGAAGCGCTGGCATATTTGAGTAAATTCAATATCACTTATCCCAACGGCCCTGACCTGGGGACACGGATTTCGCAAAGTTTCCGCATTCGGGGTGTGCCGGAAACGTATTTCGTCGATCGCGAAGGCAAGCTGGCCCATGCCCAAATCGGTCCGTTCAGCTCGCTCTCACAAATCAGAGGGATTATTGAGCCTTTATTGGGTCCGTAATTGCCATTGACCCAATTCGGAAGAATTCGTGACCGCTGATGATAACTTGGCGCGATTCAATGGTCACGCTCAAAAGATACATTAACTGGAAAAACATCGCATGGATATTGGCTCTATATTTTTGATCCTGGCCCTTCTAATCCTGGTGGCCCTTTTTATCAGCCGACCATTTTTTGAACGGCCTGTGGTTGAAGAGAATGCAATGTCAGTTCAAGAAGAACATGACTATTCGTCTCTGCTGGCGGAACGCGATCGCATTCTCAATGCCCTGCAGGAATTGGATTTCGATCATGTCTTGGGAAAAATCCCGGATGAAGATTACCCGGCTCAGCGTGCTTTCTTGCTGCAGAAAGGGACCGCGGTGCTTAAGCAGTTGGACGAGATCCAAACACCGGGCATAATCGAGAGCGGGGATGATTTGGATACCCGGATTGAAGCTGCGATAGCCCAGCGTCGAGCTGATGCTGCCCGCATGGATGGCAGCCCTGGTTCGCAAGCGATTGCAGTAGCTGCACCGCCAGTCGACCCGGAAGATGATATTGAAGTGATGCTTGCCAACCGCCGCCGCCAGCAAAAAGAAAAACTGGGCGGTTTTTGTCCACAGTGCGGAGATCCAGTCCGAAAGTCTGATCAATTTTGCCCTAAGTGTGGGGCTGGACTGACATAATCAAGCACATAAATTCAGTAAACCCAGATTATGATTTTGGGCGCTTCTAACCTGACGATGATTTGAGTATTAACTAAATTCCTATGAAACCTTTTCGTATCTTAGCCAGCCTGCCTGTTTTGCTGTTGCTTTCAGCCTGTTCGTTTTCACTGGCGGAAGATGTTACTCCGCCTCCGAATTACCAGGCGCCTGCTGTGGCCCAGACCCAACCAGCGCCAGTCGCTGGTCCGCTCTATCCGTTTGTAGCGCCTGACCCGACTCTTGGGGCAGCGATCTACACGGAAAAGTGTGCCCCATGTCATGGGGCGACCGGACTCGGCGATGGTCCCCGAGCCTCGCAACTGCCGAATCCGGTAGCTGCGATTGGTACAGCCGAACTGGCCCGCCAGTCATCTCCAGCTGAGTGGTACAGGATCGTAACTGAGGGCAACCTGGACCGGTTTATGCCACCGTTTGCCAGCCTATCGGATCCGGAACGTTGGGATGTTGTGGCATATACACTGAAACTCAGTATGTCCGATGCCAGCCTGATTGAAGGTGGAGAGCTGTACGACACAAATTGCGCCAGCTGCCACGGCGAGATGGGGCAAGGGGATGGGCCGGATGTTGCCGGGTTAGCGAGCCAGCCGCTCGATTTCACGGACCAGGCTGCAATGGCTCAAAAAACTGGGGCTGAATTTTACCAGGCTGTATCCATTGGCATCACACCTGGTATGCCGGGTTTTGCAGGCCAGCTGAGCGAGGCGCAGATCTGGTCTTTGAGCGATTATGTTCGCACGCTTTCATTTACGAGCGGAGGAGAACCCATTGCAGCAGCCACCACACCTGCTGTTGAGGCCGCGTTACCTGCCGGACAGGAGGCAACATCAGATGCTAATGCTGTGGCTGAAGCCAACCTGGAGGAAATGACTGGCGTAGTTTTTGGGCTGGTGTCTAATGCCTCAATTGTCGCCGATCCATCTGATCTAATGGTGACCTTAACTGGATTCGATGATATGCAGGCGGTCTATACCCAAACGACTGCTCTGGCAGAGGATGGGACATACCAGTTCAATGAGGTCGAAATGCCAGCTGGGCGGGTGTTCATGGCAACAATCGATTACGACGGCACAACCTATGGCTCTGATATCGCTATTGCCGAGAGCGGGAATCGAAATCTGGATTTACCAATTACGCTTTATGAGAATACGAGCGACGCCTCAATCCTGGTAGCCGACCGCGTCCATCTTTTCTTTGAATTTGCCGATGCCGATACTATGCGGGTCATTGAATTGTGGATAATATCGAACCCAACCCAGCAGACTCTGGTTGCTGATCCGGATTCGGGTGAGACCATCCATTTCAGCCTACCAGAAGGAGCTATGAATCTGGAGTTTCAGGATGGCTTGCTGGGCGGCCGGTACCTGGAAACACCGGACGGTTTTGCAGATACTATTGCGGTGCGGCCTGGTTCAGGCAGCTACCAGGTATTGTTTGCCTTTGAGATGCCCTACGATCGCAAACTGGAATTAAATCAGCAGATCACGATTCCAGCTAATGCATTGGTGATTTTGGTGCCTCAGGGTAGTATCAATGTTAAGGCTGACGGCTTAACCGACGCCGGGACGCGCGATGTTCAGGGCACCCAATACCAAATGTACAATGGGAACGCCTTGCAGGCAGGCGAGACACTCAGCCTGACCATCACCGGGAAAGCCGCGACTGGTACAAGTGTCAGCACTGGATCGCAATCAGGTTTGCTGATTGGATTGGGCGCACTGGGGATTGTAATGATTGGTGCTGGGGTATTTTTGTACTTACGAAATCGCAATTCGGATGTCGGAACTGAATACGACGATCTTGATGCGGCCAGCGAACCATTTTCCGAGAACTCGGAAACCTTAATGGAAGCCATCCTGGCGTTGGACGATCTGCATAAAGCAGGCCAACTTCCTGAAGAAGCCTATCATAGGCGGCGAGCCGAATTAAAAGACCGATTGCGTGAGATCCTTGCCAGAGATAGTTCGTCGAAGTGATTGTGAAGCGAAGATGAAGTCAAGCGATGATTGAAGTCAGATCCTTGGTTAAACGATTTGGCTTGAAGACCGTTCTGCGCGGCCTGGATTTCTCTGTTGCGCCGGGTGAATTCGTGGCTTTGTTAGGTCCCAATGGAGCTGGCAAAACCACCTTCCTGCGGATCCTGGCAACTTTATCGCGCCCGGCCATGGGGCAAGTCGTGATCGCCGGTTATCGATTACCAGGACAGGCTGCAGCTGTCCGGCGGCGGCTGGGGGTTGTTTCGCACCAACCGCTCCTGTATGGAGATTTGACTGCCGAGGAGAATCTGAAATTCTTTGGGAAAATGTATGCCATTCCAGCAATGGACAGGCGAATTGCGGATGTGCTGGATATGGTTGGACTGTCGGCACGCCGTCGGGATCTGGTGCGAACTTTTTCGCGGGGTATGCAGCAGCGGCTGGCAATCGGAAGGGCCGTGCTGCATGATCCGGACGTGATGCTGTTTGATGAGCCCCACACGGGACTGGACCAGGATGCTTCTACGATGCTGGACAACGTGCTGCAGGAAGTTGCAGCCCGCGGCCGGACGGTGGTCATGACTTCCCACGATCTTGCTCGGGTTGGAGACCTGGCATCCCGCTTTGATATTATCTCGAGGGGCATCATCACTGATACAGTACAGCGAAAAGATATCAGCCCAAACCAGCTTCTGGCATTCTACCGGCAGGCTATTCTAGATCCGGCCGTCTGATCAACAGGCTGATATTCACGAGAAATGAGCAAGACAACCTGTGGAAGATAAAATTTTACCGATCGAAACCACTTCAGCCTCCCCGCAGCCCTCCAAAACCGGGAAATATCTGCAGGCGCTTTGGGCCGTTGTCTGGAAAGATCTGGTTGCTGAATTGCGCAGCCGAGAACTGCTTTCCGCTATGCTGGTCTTTGCTCTGTTGGTGATCTTGATCTTTAACTTTTCTCTTGAATTGGATACCAGGACTCGGGCGACCGTAACAGCCGGGGTGCTGTGGGTGACTTTTGCCTTTGCCGGGACACTTGGCCTCAACCGGTCTATGGCAACCGAGAAGGACCGCGGCTGCCTGGACGGTTTGCTCCTCGCGCCGGTAGATCGCAGCGCGATTTATTTTGGCAAAGCTTTGGGAAACCTGGTATTTATGGTGATTGTGGAAGCCATTGTCCTGCCTGTTTATAGCGTTCTTTACAATACCAACCTTTTTCAACCAGGCCTGCTGCTCGTCATCATACTGGGCTCGATCGGCTATGTGGCTGTTGGTACGCTGCTTTCCAGCATGGCGGTTCAGACCCGCACAAGGGATGTGCTGCTTCCGATCCTGCTCTTTCCAATTGTCATCCCGGTGTTGATTGCCTCGGTAAAAGCCAGTACGGGTTATCTACAAGCTTTCCCAATGAATGAGATAACCCCCTGGTTGAATTTATTGGTTGTGTATGATGTCATATTTATTGCGGTTGCTTTTATGACTTTTGATTATGTAGTGGAAGAATAAGCCGGTTGTGCAAGTAAGTGGTCTTTTTGGCAAGTCACTTAAGAAAAAAGAGATTTTGTAGTGTTCGGTTTGGGCGGTGTAGCCGCCCAAACCGAACACTACACATCCTTTTTTTGATTGCATAGAATTTAGCGAAAATGCCAATAAGTCGAATGTTCTATCTCGGTGAGGTATTGTCAGGCTGCAATACTTCCATCTTAACCTAACGAACGGAGTCTATCAATGGATCCAAAACCTCGTTTATTAACCTTATTAGATGGCACTACCGCTCTGATGTTGGTCATTGCGACCGGGATGGTTTTCTTTTATGCTCCCACCGAAGCCGTCATGGGCGATGTTCAGCGGGTATTCTATTTTCATGTAGCAGCTGGCTGGGTTGGCATGCTTAGCTTTGTAGCAGCTGCCATCGCTGGAATCTTATACCTGCGCAGCGCGAATCAGAGATGGGATATTGTAGGACTTTCTGCGGTCGAAATTGGAATCGCTTTCATATTCATAAATCTGGTTACCGGTTCGATCTGGGCGCGGCCGATCTGGAACACCTGGTGGACCTGGGATCCGCGGCTGACTACTGCCACGATCATGGAGTTGATTTATGCGGCCTATATTATGCTGCGCTCAGGGATTGAAGATCCTGACCGCCGGGCTCGATTTGGAGCGGTCTACGCCATCGTTGGTGTGATCAGCGTGCCGCTTACTTTTTACTCAGCACGTCTGTTCCGCACCATCCATCCGGTCGTTATCGGCAGCAGCGATCCCTCGGCCCAGGGAAGTTTCGACATGACTCCCAAGATGGTTCAAACTTTTATGTTCAGCCTGCTGACCTTTTCTTTCATCTTCGCCGATTTGCTCTGGCATCGTATTCGACTCGGCCGCCTTTCCGAGAAAGTAGAGCAGTTAAAATTAAAGATGATGACCTGATCTAGAAGGCAAATTTGGACTTTGTGTTTGATGGAGATGGAAAATGAATACATTGGCATTAGTTAACTTATTCTTGCAGGATGGCCCCGCTCAAACCTCCGCCTATATGATTGCAGGCTACAGCGTTATCTTTGGGGTAATGCTGATTTATCTGATCAGCCTGATTGTTAGAAAACGCAATCTCAATCAGGATCTGGAACTCTTGCAAGATTTAGAACAAAATCCATGAGTACAAAAGATGCCATTAACTGTGCCGGCGAAGCAGTAAAAATTGACTCCCTGGTCAGGACTGCCTGCGGCGGGGTCATCCAATATGCCGCCAATACCCCCTGTATCCAGTATCAAGGCGAAGTTGTATACTTTTGTTTGCCGGTTTGTGAAGAGGATTTCGATCGGGATCCACGCTCATCGTGTCTGGCGGCTCGCATCCTTTCGGGTAAATAAAAGCGGCCAAGCCGGACACGCCTGTCATTCATACGATTAAAATATGGAGTGGGGATATTTGAGCAATTGCTCAAATATCCCCACTCCATACACTATTTCAACTAGGTTTATGCTTTGGCCAGGAGCTCGTCCAACACCTTTTTGGACCTTTGGTCGATGTCTGCATGCAGGCTGCCGCCATGGGCATCCATAGTGACTACAACCGGAAAATCCTTAACTTCAATCATCCACATAGCTTCCGGTACACCAAAATCCAATTTGTAAACCCCGAGCACCTGGCTGACAGTTTGAGCGATTAGAGAAGCAGCTCCCCCGATGGCGTGCAGGTATACTCCCGGCACATCCTGGCAAGCCTGCAGGGTTTTGGCCCCCATCCCGCCTTTGCCTATTACCCCTTTGATGTTGAAATGGCGCATCACGTCACCCTGATAGGGTTCTTCACGGGCGCTGGTGGTCGGTCCGGCAGCCACGAAGCGATAATCCCCACTATCCAGGCCGGCTACAACTGGCCCGCAATGATAAATGACACCGCCATCCAGGACCGGCAAAATGGCCTCGTAGACAGCCAGATCATCACCTTGAGGCTGGCGGGTTTTTTTGATGAAGGTGTCGATCATCCATTTATGGACCGCATCCCTGCCAGTCAGCATGATGCCAGACAAGGACACCGAGTCGCCAACTTTTAAGCTTAGAATTTCACCATCCTGGACTGGGATTGTAAGGGTTCGCATTCGTTGCCTCCTTCCGGAATCACTCGTAGCTGACTTGTTCTTCCCGAAACATCATGCGGCGTCGGCGATAAGCCCAGCACATGTAGGAAATGGAAACGAAATAGCTGGCTGGCAGGCGGTGCAATCCAGTGATTTTAGTCCCCAACACGGTTGTATTACCGCCAAAACCCATTGGGCCGATGCCAAGCATATTCGCTTCTTCACTAATCTTCTGCTCCAATTCAGCCAGCTGCGGGTCGGGATTGGTATCATCCAGCTGGCGGAAAAGCGTTTCCTTAGAAGCAAAGTAGGAGGATCCCCGGTCGCCTCCAATTGCCACTCCCAGCACCCCAGGGGCGCAACCCTTGCCCTGGGCCTTATACACTCCATCCAGCACAACTTTGCGCACGCCTGCCAGGTCGCGACCAGCCCCCAGGGCGGCATTTGGCAAAGAATATTGAATGCCAACATTCTCACATCCGCCGCCCTTCAGAATCAGGTCAATCACCAGAGTGTCGCCCTCAACCTCCTCGAAGTGAATTGAAGGATAGTAATGATCGCCAAGGTTATTGCCGGTGTTTTTACCGCTCAGTGAATTTACGGAGTTGGGCCGCAGATAAGAGCATTGGGTGGCTTGTACGATCGCAGCCTCAATCTGCTGACGCAGTTTGCGGGTGCTCCAGCCTTCGGGGTAGTAGACGTAAAAAATTGGCGTGCCTGTATCCTGGCAGATTGGGGTGGAGTTTTGGCGTGATAAGGCCACATTTTTCAGGATGGTTTCAAGGGCGCTGCGCGCAGCCGAGCCCGGCTCTTCCTGCTCAACTGCTTGCTGGAGTCGTTTTTCGACATCAGGCGGCAGGTCGGTAGCAGCACGCCGCACCAGTTCCAGAATTTGGTCAGTTATATCCTGCATCAATTCCTCCGCAGTGTTTGCCGTCAATTGGATCCCAAGAGATCCCCTCTTCGTTTTAGCAGCCAGGGTAGTGCACCCGGGGTTTGCCGCCAGTGACTTAAGCTGCCAGTGGCGTAGTGGACCGCTTCGGACTCGTCACCCAGACCGATGCTGTCCGGAATCCGTCTTGGCAGGCGTTTTTCACCGGTCAGATAGGCCGGCACGAGTGGGTTGCGCATGATAGCAGCCCGCAGCGCTTCGTTGGCTGCTGGCGAGTCGCCTTGCTCGTGAAAGAGCAACAAAGCCCGGCTGTACACCCAATCGGCAAAAGGATCCCTGGCATAACGCTCGATCAATGCCAGGGCGTCGGCATCGCGGCCCAGTGAAATAAATAGATTCAGCAGAGAATATCGCACCCCATAATGATCGACCGGGTTGAGCATAAGGTGTTGTTGGTAATGCTGCAGAGCCTCGTTCGTTCGGTCAAGCTCCCATTCCAGGTTGGCCATCTCCATCAGCGCTTGCAGGTATGGGTGAGCCGCTGGGTATGTCCAGAAATTGCCCTGGTGCAGCTCGAAAAACTCAGCGCCTAGGGTAGCCTCGCCGGCGGCAGCTCCCTGGCGGTAATACTCATAAGCTTCTTCAAGCGTTCGGGCTTCCTCCTCGGCCAGCAGGATATAAGCGCTGGTGCACTTAGGGGAAATTGCCAGGGCATCATGGGCTAATTCGATTCTCCGGCGTGGGTTTGCCAGCTGGTAGGCTTGTTTCAGCAGGTCCTGGGCTTCCTGGAGGGCCGGGTCATGGATGCCTGCCTTGTCCAGTTCGCCTGCTTGCTCGCTCTGCCTTATGACCTCAAAGGCATCATCGTAATAAGCGAAATCAGCAAAGGGTTCGTCCAGATCAAGGCCATCTCCATCAAAATCTTCCTCCTCCAACAAGTCATCCCAATCATAGAAAATCGAGTCGGTCAGCATCTCTCCAGGTTGATAGGCAATACTAACTCGAACAGGACCTGTCTTCGTACTGACTTCTAGTTCCACCTCGACTGGCAAGTAATCATCTTCGCTGTCAGGTTTGAGATGCTTATGGATAAATATGGGTATCGCGCGCAATACCGCCGAGTAAAACTTCAGCTCAGATTGATCAGGGCGTTTTACCTTAGTTTTCAGATAAATGACCGGCAGCGGAAAGGCACCTTCATCTGCTACGGGCCATTGGTGGTGCTGGATAGCTTCCAAATCCGCACCTGGAAGTTCGTCTCGCGAACTCAAAGAAAAATGTATGCCAGCCATCGGCAGGAATCTCTGATAGTGGATCCAGGCTGGTAAAGACGCTGGCAAAATCATCGATCTGTTTATGCTGAACGATGCCGTACTCGGCACCTCCCTGGCCCAGAATAAGGATATAACGTTCCCGACCGCGTGGCAAAATTTTCACACGAAAAGGTTGGTCATCTGCCAGCGCTTCCCAGGGTTTGGCGCGGTAGAAGTCAGCGGCGGCCTCAAAAACATCTCCCACCAATGCGGCGGTAACACCTTTGCCGGTCAGCAGCCCGGGGATGTCGATCAATGTTGCTCGGACTTCCCGCTCCATGGCTTTGACAATCTCGTCGATGATATCCAGCCTGTCTGTGATCTGTACCTGAATGTCAATGCTCTTTAAAGCTGGTAGCAGGGTATCGATCAGTTTTTCATCTTCAATCAGGAGATGTTTCGGACGGTGTGGCGGCTGGCTTAAGTCCTCCGATGGCTTGGAGAGTGTGTTCTGTATGAACTCAAGAGCGTCCTGACTGTTCGGTTCGCCCGCAAATACCTCAAAAGCCTGAACATTGCGAGTATCCCAATTCAATAAAATCATTACCGGGTAAGCCAGGCCGGCGGGGTCGGTGGGCAGGCCTAAGTTTAACTCCCGTATCCCTAGATGCCAGGTTTCCTGGTATTGTGGTAGTTCGCGTAAAGGGGGAAGAGCAGTCATTCTGAGCTCCAATCTTGCCAACTGATCTGATTGCGATGATGCGATTATACTATGCCACCATCTATTCGGATGCCTATCAAGGCGGAAGAGCACTCAAGTTCTGTAGAAAAACTACGATTCTAAATTTATTGAGTGTTCCCTGATCAGGGGTAGCCCCCCAGAGCATCCCGGAGAATCCCAAAGATCCGCAATGCAGACTGGCGCGCATCGGTTGTATCGATTATCTGCATACTTTTTGCACACTGTGGGACGTTTCAGGAATCAAAAAACCCGCTTCGATGAATGAAGAAGCGGGTTTTACCGGTGTTAGCGCCAGATAGTTTAAATCTGGCTGACGACGTTGCTGAACATATTTCCGACTGCTGGACCGAGCAGCGCAAGTACGACGATTACGATGATTGCGACGAGCATCAAGATCATGGCATACTCGACCAGCCCCTGGCCTCTGATAGGCAAGCTGGTTGTGGTCATTCTATACTCCTGAATAAAAGTGCTAGAAAAAATGAGTTAATTAATAATCGAAAGATTACGATAATATCAGTATAGATCGATTTTAAAAAAAATCAATAGGTCCAGCCCAAATTTACCCTAATTTTATAGCACATCATGATTGCGGGGGGACTGACGTGGCTAGAAGTTCGCCATGACATTACTGTACATATTTCCCACAGAAGGACCAAGTAAATACAGCAAAACCACGACCACGAAGACCATAAGAATTAAAATTGCTGCATATTCTACGAGCCCCTGACCACGGGCATTTTGGGAATCCTGCATCTGCATTTCCTTGAATTCTTTTGGAGTGATCCCTCACACAGGTGGTTCAACCTCTTGTCTGAACTATTAGTATAGATGATTTTACAGCACAATTGGAGCTTTGAAATTGATTTTATGTGGATTTTACAGCTCTTGAGAGACACTTTATCAATACCTCGACCTGAAATAGTTTAATTATATTTCGAGCAGTCGCTGCATGAAATACCACCAAATCTGGACCTCATCACGGGATTTGCCAAAGACCTTAGATTAAGACAAAAGAGAAATATGGTAAACTCGCTTTGGGTTTCTTTGGGAAACTTCATACGTGGGACTTAAGTGGTCTTTTCGGCAACTCACTTAAGAAAAATAGGTTTTATGGTGTTCGGTTTGGGCGGTGTAGCCGCCCAAACCGAACACCACACATCCTTCTTTTGATTGCAAAGAATTCAGCGAAAATACCACTTAAGCGAAGCTAAAGATAATCCCAATTAATTAGCTCCGCTTTGCATCGTGGAATCAGCCAATGGTAACGATGGACGCAAAGACTTTACAAACTCTTGAATATCACAAAATCCTTGAGCGGGTGGCTGCTTATGCTGCCTTCCCGGCTTCGGCTGAAAAAGCGCGCGCCCTCACGCCCACGACAGAACTCGATGAAGCCCGCCGGCAACTGGCAGAAACCAGCGAAGCAGTCCGGCTTTTAGTAGTGCATGCTGATCTCACGATTGGGGGCGCACGCGATGTCCGCGAAGTAGTCGGGCTTGCTCAGCGCGGAGGTGTGCTGGCTACCACCGATTTGTTAGATGTGAAATCAACGCTGGTGGCCGCCCGAACCCTCTCGAGAACGTTTGAACGCCTGGGCGACCAGTACCCGCGTTTGTTCGCAATCGTGTCACAGCTGCCCCCACCTTTGGGTTTGATCGATGCGATCACGCGGGCAATATCCGAGCGGGGAGAAATACTCGATTCGGCCTCGGAAAAACTATCTTCAATTCGCCGCGATCTGCAGATCGCTCGCGATCGTTTGTTCAGCAAGCTGCAGCGTATGGTCTCCGATCCCAAAAATGCACCCTTGTTGCAGGAGGCATTAATCACCCAACGGGACGGACGCTACGTTTTGCCATTGCGGGCCGAGTTTAAGGGCCGCATGCGTTCTATCGTTCACGATCAGTCCGCTTCTGGCGCAACCCTGTTTGTGGAACCTCTGGGTGTGGTGGATTTGAACAACCAGAACAGGGAGCTGCAGCTGGCAGAGCGGGACGAAGAACGGCGCATCCTGACCGAGCTGTCCGCCCAGGTCAGCCAAAAGGCTGATGAAATTAAGAACACAGTGGACGTGGTTGCCGGGTTGGACCTGGTCCTGGCGCGGGCTAAATATGCGGAGGAACTGCGCGCCACAGAGCCCGGATTGCGACCCTTTCCGGATAACCCGCGCGGTCGCCATCCAGGCAGTATCATTCGCTTGAACCAGGCCCGCCACCCCCTTTTGAATCCAAAAACTGTGGTGGCTATCGATATTGAATTGGATGCTCAAACGTATGCATTAATTGTTACCGGGCCAAACACTGGCGGGAAAACGGTGACACTGAAGACCGCAGGCCTGCTGGCTCTAATGGCTCAATCCGGCCTGCATATCCCGGCTCATTCTGGATCTGAGATCAGTCTGTTTGACAATATTTATGCGGATATTGGAGACGAGCAATCAATCGAACAGTCGCTCTCAACATTCTCGGGCCATATGACCAACATCATCCACATTCTGGAAAAAGCGGACTCCCGCTCCCTGGTTATTTTGGATGAGTTAGGTGCGGGCACAGATCCACAAGAAGGGGCAGCCCTGGCGCGGTCTATTCTGACACATTTGCTGGACCGAGGCATCACAACTCTAGTCACAACTCATCACCCAGAATTGAAAGCATACGCTCACGGCACGCCGGGCGTGGTGAATGCCAGTGTTGAATTTGATGTCGAAACGCTCCAGCCTACCTACAACCTGACAGTCGGTTTACCGGGGCGCTCGAATGCCCTGGCAATTGCCCGCCGTCTAGGCATGCCGGATGAAATCATTGATGCGGCCCGCAAAGAGATCGACCCAAATGAACTGCGGGCAGATGACTTGCTGAACGAAATCCATCACCAGCGCGATCTATCGCGCCGAGCCCGAGCGGAAGCGGAGCAAGCCCGTCAGGTGGTGGACAGCTTGCGGGCTGAACTCATCCAGCGCTTGGATAGGATCGAGGATGAGCGCAGGCAAATACTAGAAAAAGCCCGCCGGGAGACTGAGCAAGAAGTGGACAGCCTGCAGGCGGAAATACGAGCAGCCCGCCGGGCGCTGGCGCGGGCGCGGCAGCCGTTGGAGGTTTTGAAGGTTGTCGAAGAGACTGCCGATGAACTTGAAGCAGCAGTTGAAAAACCGGTTGCGAGGATCGTGCCGGATGTGGGGATGCCGCTTCGACGTCCAGTTCGGCTGGGTGACAAAGTCAAAGTACGCACCCTGAACACCCAGGGTATAGTGACTTCATTAAGCAGCGAAGAAGCCGAAGTCCAGGTGGGTGTGCTTCGGGTTCGCACGCGATTGTCTGAGCTCGAAGCTGTGGGCAGTTTCAGCGAATCGGACAAACAAGTAGAAAAGCACCAGACCGATGCGCCCGGCAGGCCTGGACTTCACGAGCCTAAGAAGAAACCAGTCGAAGAAATCCTGCCAGCTTCACCGGGCATGGAACTGGACCTTCGGGGGCGAAGAGCAGATGAAGCTCTCGATGAGCTCGATCGATATCTGGACGCCGCCTATCTTTCTGGTCTTCCGTTTGTGCGTATTATTCATGGCAAAGGAACTGGCAGGCTGCGCGAGGTTGTGCGCCAGGCCCTTCATCAACACCCTCAGGTAAAATCTTTCGAAGCTGGTGCAGAGAACGAAGGCGGCGAGGGAGTAACCGTTGCCAGGCTGTCCAACGTTTAGCGCCGGATTAAGCGCCTAAATGCAGCGGGATTACCCTCTAGGAATAGTCGGTGTAAGCGGTGTGTTTTGGTTAATCAGCGATACCCCCGCAAGAATCACGGCCATACCCACCAGCATTCCGTAAGTAACTTGCTCGTCTAGAAACAGCACCCCACCCACAGTCGCAAACACCGGTATGATATATGCGGCTAACGCTCCAGCAGTTGCACCAAAATGCTGAATATTGTAAAAGTTTAGCAGCAATCCCAAAAAAGTTCCAACCAGAGCGGCATAACCCAATGCCAGGTAACCTTGCTGATTGACTTGCGAGAAATCCATCCCAATCACCAGAGCTGAGAGCGGCAGGACAGCCAGCGTGGATGCGAACATGCGAATGCTGGCGACATCGAATGCCGGGTATTGGGTGAGATACTTGCGGGCGAAGACGGTGTTGAACCCGCCCAAAACCATCGCCGCCAGAACCAATCCGTAGCCGATCGGATTGGCCTTGCCGATGTCGGGTAAGCCGCTCTCCCCTCGAGCAGCCAGCAACAATGCCCCGCCTAGCGCCAGGAAAATGCCGATTAATTTTCGGCGGTTGAGTTTCTCGTCCGCCAGAACAAAATGGGCAATCACAACCGTAATGGCTGGATTGGCAGTGTTCAAGATTGCTGTGACCCCACTGGATTGATAACGCAAGGATACAATAATACCCGTAAATGTTGCCGCTGTCCCAATCCCAAGTATCAGCGCCAAACGCCACAAGCGAGGAATCGCGCGGCCAGCTTTGGCCGCGAATTCGCAAGGTATACACCAGGGCATGGCCTAAACTGGCTAATAAGAAACGTAGGCCAAGATAGGTCGTCGGTTCGAACTGTCCCACGCTAAACCGGGAAACCACCAGTGTGGAGCCATATAAGAAACCAGATAAGATGATGAAGGGTAAGGCTAGCAGATCCAAAACATGCCCCATTCCAAGAACATTGTGTTCAGCAAAGACATACCTGCATGGCGAGATGATTATCTGCCGTATTTTCTAGATAGCCCAATGTTTGCAGAGCCATCAACAAGGATGGTGGAATTATAATCCCTGGGCATGTGCGAGCAGTTATTGATTCAATCTAATGCTACAATTGGCTTGGCTGATCGAGTTTCAGTATGGAAGCAATTATCTCCTGTTTGAACCAGCAAGGATCGAATATCTTTGAAAGATAAATTGGATTTTCATTTAGCAAGCACGATCATATTCCTGGTCGGATTGCTTTGGATTGGATCTGCCTGCAGCCCTGTCCCGCCAGCTCTACCGCCCAGCCCAACGCCGACTACGGTCATTACGGTGACTGCCAGCATCACGCCAACCAGGACGCCCACCTTTACCCCGACAGCGACCCAAACTCCAACGGTCACCCCCACCTTTACCTCGACCCCCACGCCGACCCCCCTTTTACTTGTAAAACAGGGGACCGCTTTGCCGGACCAGTTGGCAACGATCTCCCGTACCAGTGCCAGCGCTGTTTCTGCTCTGGCTGTCTGGGAAGCAAGTTCAGTTTCCGACCTGGCCTGGGCCCCGGTTGGCGAGACGTTGGCGGTGGCAAAGTTCGAAAGCATTGATCTATATGATGCCCGCACCCGGAGTCTGCAGCGCAGCCTGGAAACCGAAAACGGATTGATTGGCATTGCCTTCAGCAGCGATGCTCGATATCTTGCTGCCGGTCACCGGGCAGGCAGCGAGGAGACCGGCTATTATGGCAGTATAGACTTCTGGCGCGTAGATGGTTGGGAGCCAATTGGCCCGATTTATTATGACAGTCAGCCCGTGACAAGTGTGGCCTTTTCACCAAACACTTCATTATTTGTAGGCGCGTTCACCGGTCAGAATCTCTACGATAACCGCCTGCTGTTCTGGAATACTAACACATTTGAGATTACCCGCACGCTTCAAACTGGCCTGGTGCTGGACATTGTGTTTGCGCCGGGCGGTAATTTGTTGGCCTCCACGCCAGACCACTATGCCATCCAAATCCGTGACCTGGACAGCAAGCTGCTTGTACATACCCTGTATTCATCTTTTACCGGCGCGGTCAACAGTCTGGCTTTTGCGCCCGATGGAAGGAAGCTGGCTTCCGGGCACTATGATGGAGCTTTGCGAATGTGGGATGCAATTTCCGGGACTTTACTGGTGGAGATCCAGACAGAAGGCGTAGTAGAAAGTCTGGCATTTAATCCGGATGGTAGTTTGCTCGCCTCCGGGAGTGGCTATAGCGACCAGTCGATCAGGTTGTGGGATGCAGAGACCGGTGAATTGCTTCGCCAGCTGGAGGGCCATACTGGCGCTGTGGACAGCCTGGAATTTTCGAGGTTAGGCGAATTTTTGGCTTCTGGCTCTTACGACGGCACACTGCGTTTATGGGGTATCCGCCCGTAAATCTCCCCAGAGTCCCCCGGCGAGCTTCTGGCTGCAAGCTGGCTGGCTGGCAGTGATGCTTTTCGAGTTGGCGGCATGCAGTCCGATCCCGCAGCCGGTAGTGCCTGCCAGCGCAACTCGACCTGTCCAGATCACAGATACAGCTCCACCAAAGCCTGCGCCTGGGGGGCCTGCTTCACCCAAATCTACCGGCAATCCGCCAACAGCTCTTCCAACCAGCCAGCCCTCTACAACTGCACCAGTTTCAGCAGCCCGCAGATTGCCCCATATAATGCCGGATAACGCCTCTCTGTTAGGCCAGATTGACATAATTCAATACGATCCCTGGGCTTTGGTCCTGGCGCTTACCTGGTCACCGGATGGCAGCTGGCTGGCTGTTGCAGCCGGCAATTCGATCTTCTTGTATGACGGCGCGAACCTCGAACTGGTCCAGTCCCTCGTGGTTGGCGCTTGGACGAGCGGATTGGCTTTCAGCCCGGATAGCCGCTCGCTAGCTGCAGGCAGCCGAGATGGTGAGCTGCGTATCTGGCGCATGTCCGGCGCTGGGCGTAGTTTTGATGCCCAACCCGCAATCCAGTGGAACGGGCATAAAAAGGGGGCTAATCAGATTGCTTTTAGCCCGGATGGAGGCTATCTGGCTTCAGGGGGCAATGACGCTATTGCACGCCTTTGGAATCCTGCTAACGGGAGCCAGGTACAGCAAATGATCGGAGGTACATTTGCAGTGCCAGCCCTGGCATTTCAGCCTAATGGCAAATTCGTGGCGGTTGTGAACGGCTCGCTGGCGCGTTTGCGAGAGATTGAGACCGGCCGGATTGGCACGACAATAAGGGCGGATGCGCCGTTGCTCAGCCTGGACTTCAGTCCGGATGGCCAGTGGATCGCAACCGGCAATCTCAACAATCAGCTGGAGATATGGGAGGCTGCGACTGGTGAGCGTATTTGGATGCTAGCTTCCTCAGAACCGGCAGAAAGTTCTGTTCCAGCATTCATCAAGCAAGTGGTTTATAGCCCGGATGGCAGCCTGTTAGGCTCCGCCAGCAGCGATGGATCGATCCGTGTATGGGAGCCACCTGGCGATAAGCCGCTCATTGATCTATCAGGCCACAGCCGGGCAGCCTCATGCCTGGCGTTCAATCCCGATCAGACACGCCTGGCTTCCGGAGGGTTGGATGCCGTGGTTCGCATTTGGGGGATACCTTAAGGTATTTGTTCCGCCTCATGCTGTCCCGAGAATAATTTCCATCCCATTTTGCCAATCGGTCAGCTTCAGCGCAGAGCCACAGCCAGGAGATTGCCAGAAACCACCAGGGCCAGAAGCCCCCAGATCAGGCCATCGGCCTCGATTTGGGCAGCGTAGTACATACCGGCTGGCGGCAGGACCATCAGTAAAAAACTAAGAGTTTGGGACTCGAATTTATGGGATTTCAGCCAGTTTCTCATCTCGATCAAACCAAATTCCTTGACTCCAGGCCATTGATATACAACTACATTTGTGCCCACGTCGTCAGCTCAGCCATGTAAAGATTGCTGCCAGCAGGCTGATCAGCAATACCAGGGGAACGGTATAGCGCACCATCTGGCTCATGACTTCGCCTTCTTTACCTGCCATGCCGGCCGTGCTTGCGCCCACAACCACCTTGGTCGGCGCCATCACCGAGGCCAGGGCGGCCCCAGCCGTCTGGGCTGCCAGGATAATTGGGGCCGTGAACCCCAGCAGTTGGGCCGTCCGGAGCTGCAGCGCTCCGAATACGACGTTGGAATTGGTATTGCTGCCGGTCATAAATGCACCCAAAGCTCCGATCCAGGGTGAGACCAGCGGAAAAATTGCGCCGGTCCCCTCTGCCAGACCACGCGCCAGGGTGTCCGTCATGCCTGAATTTTCCATCACCAAAGCCATTGCAACCATCGCCGCAATGCTGACGCTGGAAGACATTACCCGCCGGATCGTCCCTGCGCCAATCCGTCGCAGCGCTCCGGGTTTATACAGATGGGCCCGCCGATAAACCAGATAAGCCAGTCCAGAAGCATAAAACAAGCTGGCCCCAGCGTGGCGGAAGAGGGGAATTGTGCGGCCTGGGCCGGCGGCAGTGACAAATCCACCGGTTGTGCTCACCTCCGGAAAATTTATCTGGATAACAAATTGGCCCAACCCATTGCGCAGAACTGGTATCAGCTGAATACTTAATGTGATGATAACCAGGATCACGTAGCCAGAAATTGCCACGAATAAGGCGCGCAGATCCACTTTGCCATTCGGCCCAGACTGGTTATTTGGGTGAGGTGTCTTTCGCGAGCGCACAGCCAGAGGAAAGGTGATCACCAGCCCGGCTAAGCCGCCCATAAATGCTGCAATATTCCATAATCCTGAAATCGCTACCAGGTACTGGGTAACACCCATCCCGAATCCCAGGATCAGGATCGCAGGAAGTAGACGCCGGACTGCTCCCCAGCCTTCGGCCACTTGTGCGACCAGGATTCCAACCAGTAGTCCCGAAATGCCCAGAAATAGAGCCGAAGGGCCGGCAAGGCTCTCGCCAGGCAAGCCGGTGGAGGCGATTAACGCCTGAAAGGAAGAGCCTAGCGAACCGAAAGTGACTGCCCAGCCATGCCCAACGGAAGGGAGCAGCACCGCAGTCAGGGGCGTGAATCCCAGACCGACCAGGATCGGTGCAATTACCGCTACCGGCACCCCAAATCCGCCCACGCCTTGCAGGAATGTGGCAAAGACCCAGCCGATGATCAAGGCCTGCATTCCACGGTCAGGGGTTAGATGAGGCAGGGCGCTGCCTATAGTGGCGATCGCCCCGGCTTCATCCACTACCCGGTAGAGCAGAAACGCGGCCCAAATGATGAGCAGCACATCGATGCTCAGCAGCAGGGCCCGGGCATGTGCAAGTGCCAGTAACTGCGGGCCAGCGCCGAAGAAAACGATGGCAACCAGCAGCACGCTTAAATAGCCCATACCCCCCGCATTGGCCGCGCCCCAGCGACGACCAACCATTAAGTACAGGATGAGAGCAATTGGGATGATGGCAAGGATGAAATTCAAGTTTGTGATGTCCCTATTCTCCGCCCTTTAAATAAATCCCATCCGGATCAAGCTCTGTGCGTAAAATCCGCAGCTCCCCAGTTGCAGGAGGTTCGGTCGTGCGCAGCGAATCGGCAACTTTGATCTCCCAACCGGTATTTTGCTGAACTTCTGCAACCGTTTTTTCAGGATGCAGAGCAGTTAAAACCAGTTCGCCATTATCGTCGGGTTCTAAAATGCCCAGGTCGGTCACCACTGCCTGAGGCCCGCTGCCGCGCAGCCGGGCGCGCTCACGCTCGTCCCGCCCATCCAGGAAGCCGGCTGAAGTGCGGAAATGGACCCGCTCTGGAAAGCGCCGTTTTTGGTGGGGTGTGATGATGTAGCAGCGGTTGGCCCAGGCGGCGATCTCCATCGAGCCGCCAGAACCAGGCAGCCTCACTTTGGGGTGTTGATAATCGCCGATGACCGTTGCATTAATATTGCCGAAGCGGTCAATTTGGGCTCCACCCAAAAATCCGACATCCACATTGCCGCGCTGCAAATAGAAGGCAAAAATATCGTACATGCTGCACACCGAGATTGCACCACTTACCAAAGTTGGGTCACCGATCGAGAGCGGCAGGCGGGCGGGCTGCGCGCCAATCACCCCGGCCTCGTAAATCATAACCAGGTTTGGGGCGTGCGTGTGCCGGGCCAGGTTGCAAGCCAGATTGGGCAGGCCCACACCCACAAAAACCACATCACCATCGCGAAGCAGCCGGGCCGCGTTGATTGTCAGCAATTCGGAAGAGGTATAAGCAGTCATCATAGGAATCCGTTTGCCTTAATAATTTCCATAATTGATCGTCTCGCTGGGTCGATCGCTTACCCGCAGGCGCGCATGCGTTTCGGGGCCCAGCTTCTCCCAATACTCAGTTCGGTCTTTTACACTGTACACCCATTCATCCAGGTACGCCTGAACTCCTTGCCGAGTTTTGCTGATCTCGTCCCATTCCAGGTAAAAAGTATTGTCCCGATCGTAATATCCCTGGGTATAAGAAGGGTGAGAGGCATAGGGGACGTGGCAGACAGCATCCACGATAAAGCCGGGTATCAGGGTCCGGTTTGGGTCTGAGCGGATGATGGATTCATCAACCACCTCCTCCGTAGTCAGGATAACCCGTTGGGCCGCGAAGGCCGCTTCTTTTTGTTCACCTATAATGCCCCAGATTTGTGCATTACCATCGGTATCTGCGCGCTGAACATGCACGATAGCAACATCCGGTTTAAGGGCCGGCACGACAACGACCTCCTGCCCGGAATAAGGATCCAAGACTGTACGATAGTTTGGGTTGGCGCGTGCCAGATCAGCCGCGGCGGTGGGATTCATCGGCATGAACGGCAGGCCGGTTGCCCCGGCTTGCAAACGGGAGATCATTCCGAAGTGAGAGTATTCTTCCCACTCTAAATTGCCAGCTTCCAGTTCGGCCCGTACGAAGCGCAATGAGCCAACACCTGGATTGCCCATATAGGAGAAAATTACTTTGCGGGCGCAGCCGGCAGCCACCATTTGATCATAGATAAGATCCGGTGTGGCTCTTGCCAGAACAAGATCTTTGAGCCCTTGCCGGATGATCTCATGCCCGGCGGCAAAGGGGATTAGGTGGGTGAATCCGGCAGCGTATATACAGTCGCCTGGATTTACAAGGCGGGAAATCGCGTCAGGCAGGGAGGTTATTTTGCTCATGGATGTTCCATTTGAGGGGCTTTAAATTATTCCAAGATTATCTTTCTTTTTGATCCGATTTTTTCTCTTCTTGTTTTTGATCTGGACGATTCGATCCGCGCAGGAGTCGAAAACGCCCGCTTGGTTGAGCAGGAGGCCGGTCGCGCCAGTATAGGTATATGCCAAAGATGATAATAGTCAATCCCCCGCAAAAAAAGTTATAGGCAGGCCGATCCATCTGATCGGTGCCAAAAAAAATTACCAGCAAGATAAGTCCAATGACGAGAAAAAACTGGCCAACTTTTGCTATCATCGAAATCTGGTAGGTCAAGTAATCAAATTATGAAGCTACCCTGCCCGGCGCGGTTATCGCCCGGGCAGGGTTATGGTGATCGGCAGATCAGTCGATCAAAGTTTGGATCTGTTCGTGCATGTAAAGCGGCAGATAATAGTGCCCGCCAGCATTTTTGCCGGATGACCCAGAGCCTTTCCAGCCACCGAATGGCTGGAAGCCAGGCCAGGCGCCGGTCGTGGCGCCCTGCGGCCGGTTGGCATAGGTAACACCGGCTTCGATATTTTCAAAGAACCATTTGGTCTCTTCCATCGAACCATAGAAACCGGCAGTCAGCCCGTAAGCGACATCGTTGCTGTGTTTCATGGCCTCGGCCAGGCTGCTGACCCTGGCCAGTGTGGTGATTGGCAGGAACATTTCATGCTTCCACAAGCGATGGTTGAAGGGCAGATCCGCGACCAGTGTTGGTGGGCAGAAATAACCCTGCCCGTAGTCTCCTTCTGTCAAAACTTTTCCGCCAGTCAGGAAGCGCCCAGCCTGAGACAGCTCTTCGGTGAAGTCGATGAAATCCTGGTAAGAGCTCTTATTGACTACCGGGCCCTGGTAAACCGATCGATCGGTTGGATCGCCAATGGTCAGTTTCTGGGTTAATTCAACTACTTTGGGGACCAGTTCGTCGTAAACTTGATCTTCGATATAAACACGCGAGCAAGCCGAGCATTTTTGTCCCTGCAACCCGAATGCAGAGCGGACGATCCCGATTGCAGCTCGCTCGAGATCGGCGTTTCTGGAAACAATCGCGGGGTTTTTCCCGCCCAGTTCAAGAATAGCGGGGCGTACGTAATTGCCCTCGGCAAAATCGCGGAAGATCTTCATACCGACATCGAATGAGCCTGTGAAAGTGACCCCGTCCACTTCTGGGCTATCGATTAATGCCTGACCGAGGGTCCGTCCCGGACCAGTTACGTAATTGAAAGCCCCTTCAGGCAGCCCGGCATCCCGAAAACAATCAGCCAGCATTCGAACGAGCCAGGGTGTGTCGGTGGCGGGTTTCATGACCACGGTATTGCCAGTCACCAGAGCCGCTCCGGCGGGTCCGCCGGTGAGCGCGCCGGGAAAATTGAACGGGCTGATCACCAACCATACCCCATAAGGTTTTAAGATGGACATATTGGTGGCTGTATATCCCACCAGTGGGTCACGGCCCATCTCGACAATAAAACCGTCGTTTTTCTCCATCTGGTAGCAGGAATACCGGATCAGGTCGGCAGTTTCGGCCACATCCCCCAGGGCTTCCATCCGGTTTTTGCCCACCTCCATCGCCATGACTGCACCCATTTCGAAAATGCGCTGGTCGATGAGATCGGCAGCCTTGCGAAGTAAAGCAACTCGATCCTGCCATTTCATGCCGCTCCATTTTGGGAATGCTTTTCGGGCGGCGGCCAGCGCGTCCTGGGCATCCTGGGCGGTTCCTTTTTGGAAAACCCCTAACGTGACGTTTGTATTGGTTGGCGACCGGCTTTCGAATTTCTCTTCAGCAAAACGATCCTTTCCATTGATGATCATGCCATACTCTTGTCCCAGGCTGGCTCTGATCTTGGCCAACGCCTCTTCGAACCGGGTATGCAGTTCTTCCGGCGGGTTGAACATCGTGGCGTAGGTCAGTTTAAATGTTTCGGTCATGCTTGCTAGCCTCCTTATTAAGCTAGAAAAGGGTTGTGTCACAAGGGCAAGCTCCAGGAGAGCTCGCCTGTAACGTTGGTTGGATTTTGGGAATTGTTGAGCAGCTGCGCAGGTCTTCATGGTGAAGGAACCTTTCAGGACGATGGAGGTCTTCAAAATGAACAGGAAAAAATTCAACCCGGCAGTTACCCATAAATTATTAATGTGCGGTTCCATAAGTATAGCCGAGCCTTGCGTTCTCGTCAAAAGGGATATTATGGGTTTATGGGAGATCCTGTGGTCCGTTTACACCCATCCTCGCTTCGTGGGCGCGCAGGGCAGCCTGCACACAGTCAGAGACTTGCAATTTGTTGAAGATGTTGGAAACGTGGTTGGGCACGTTTTGTGAGATATTGTCAGTTGGTTAGCAATTTCGACATTATTCACGCCCTGGGCGATCAATTCCAGGATTTGGCGCTCGAGCTCGGTCAGTTTGGAGAAGGCCGGAGGCGGGGTTTGCTTGGGGGTATGATGTAAATCCATCAGAATCACATCGGGTTGAAGTTTAACCGCAGATTCTGTGGCTTAACCGCCATCTTCCACCTTGACAACCACTTCCACACCCGGTACGGATTACAGTAGGGCGCTGAGGCTATCCCGAAAGAGGGTGCTTATCTATCTCGATCACGAATAATACGCCCTTGGTCATCTGCATACCGAAGGCGCATTTGTGTTTTGAACGTCAATCATACCGTTATTACAGCCTTATTTATTGTAGTTAGGCAATTTGCCCTCTTTTTCTGTTGCGTCCTGGCCGGTTTTGCGCTAAACTCATAGGAAAGACAACGAGAAGCAATTCGAATTTCGAAAATGCGTGCCTGTCCCTGCGAAGGACCTTTTGCTCCTAACCTGGCGAGGCGCGCAAGCATTCCAGGCTGGCGTCAAGGTGACGGGGATTCGCATGCTATTTAATCACACCACTTTCTTGGGGATCGATCCAACTGCTGGGCAGCGTCCGTTTGTCTACGTGGCGCTAGATTATGAATGTAACCTGCTGGCTCTAGGCGAGGGGCACATGGATGAGGTGCTGGCTTTTGCAGCCGGCCAGCGGGAAGCAATGGTGGCTGTATGCGGGCCGCGCCGGCCGAACCAGGGTTTGATGGCAGACTCGGATGTGCGCCAGCGGCTTTCACCTACCCCTAAGCCGGGCCGCTACGTCGATTTTCGACTGGCAGAATACCAGCTGCGCCAGCACAATCTCAGTATTCCTCAAACCCTGTCCAACTCACAAGCCAGCCAGAACTGGATGCAGGAGAGTTTCACCCTGTTCCGCCGCCTGGAGGGCTTTGGATACCTCACCTATCCTGATGAAAACGCTTCTTGCCAGCTGATGGAAGTGTATCCGCATGCTTGTTATGCGGCATTGTTGGGCAAGCTGCCTTTCCCCAAAAATACTCTGGAGGGCCGCTTGCAGCGCCAGCTTGTGCTGTATGAGAATAAAGTCAAAGTAAGTGACCCGATGCGCTTTTTTGAAGAGATCACGCGCTATCGCCTTTTGAATGGCATCCTGCCAGACGATGGGCTCTACAGCGTGGAAGAACTGGACGCGCTGGTGGCAGCCTATACGGCCTGGCTGGTGAGTACGCATCCCGAAGAGACCAGTATGGTGGGGGACACCCAAGAAGGGCAGATTGTACTGCCAGTCACCGAACTGCTCGATCGTTATCAGTAAACAAGGGCCCGCTCTTCAGGCAATATCCTACAGAATGCCAGATTTAACCCAAAGCCTGCAAGGGCAGGATTTAACCCACCTAAAAATTGTAGCCGAGTTATGGGGCATTGAATTGAAAGCGCCAGATGCTCGGAGCGGTTTACAGCGCCTTGTGCTGGCCATGTTGGACCCGCAGCTCGTTCAAGAAACGTTAGAAACACTCCCAACCGAGGCTCTCAGGGCCCTAAACGATTTGATCGTTCATCAGGGGCAGCTGCCCTGGCCCATATTTTCAAGGCGCTATGGCCTGGTGCAGGAGATGGGCCCGGCTCGCCGGGATCGGGAAAAACCTTACCGGATCAGCACAGTCCCGGCCGAGTTACTCTGGTACCGGGCTTTGATTGGACGGGGTTTTTTAGATACTCCGAGCGGGCCCCAGGAATTTGCGTATATACCGGATGACTTGCTTTCCGTTTTGCCAGCCCCTGGTATGGACGAGTCACCGCTGTTGGGCCGCCCGGCTTTGCCCGCCGAGCGAGCCGAGTTTTCCCAGGTCACGGACCGTATTCTGGATCACAGCTGCACCTTGCTCGCTGGGCTCCGGCTAAATTTCCTGCCGTTAGATATTTCCAGCGATTGGGAAATCCCGGTTGATTTTTTGCTCTCTCTACTATCTGCGGCGGATTTGATCGATACTGAAAAAATACCGCAGCCCGAGCCAACCCGGGCTTTTTTAGAGTCCAACCGAGCGGAAGGGCTGGCTCAGTTAGCCTGCACCTGGCTGCACAGCTCGGAAATCAATGAGCTGCATCTGTTGCCGGGCCTGAAAGTCGAAGGAGAGTGGCAGAACGATCCCCTGCTCGCGCGCCAATCTACCCTTCATTTTATTTCCGGAGTACCAGCGAAGTCATGGTGGAGCCTGACAGCCTTCGTTCGCGCCATTCATGAAAACTATCCGGATTTCCAGCGGCCCGCCGGCGATTACGATTCCTGGTTTTTGAGAGATGTGGAAAGCGGTAAGTTTTTGCGTGGCCCCGAGCATTGGGACGACGTAGATGGCGCCCTGATTCGCTATTTGATCACTGGACCGCTGCATTGGCTGGGTATACTTGACCTGGCCTACCCATCTAGTCTTGAGGCCGGTCCAGCCAGGCTGCCTACAGCTTTTCGGTTCTCACAATGGGCTGAACGCTTGCTGCGTTGTGAAGCGCCAGCTGGGCTGCCAGAAGAAAACGAGCCTATCCATGTCAGTTCGGATGCTCGTCTGAATGTGCTGCGTCTGGCGCCCCGCAGTGTGCGCTACCAGATCGCGCGTTTCAGCGAATGGGACGAGCAGCGCGAAGATAGCTACCACTATCGTCTAACACCACCCTCTCTCGAGCGAGCCCGCAAGCAAGGGCTGAAGCTGGCCCATTTATTAACCCTGATCCGAAAACATGCTGCGGCTGCCCCGCCCAGCCTGATCAAAGCGCTTGAGCGTTGGGATGAGGCTGGCGTGCAGGCGCGTTTGCAGCAAGCGGTGATCTTAAAAGTGGCCAACCCTGAGTTGCTGCAAACCCTGCGCGGTTCTCGGGCAGCTCGCTTCCTGGGGGACCCTCTGGGGCCTACGGCCATAATCGTCAGACCTGAAGCTGCCAGAAAAGTCCTGTTAATCCTGGCAGAAATGGGTTACCTTGGGGAGGTTGAATTCGAAGTTTAATCGCACGACCGAAGTTTTATTTTGGCTAAATGGTATTATCGGCAAGTCACTTAAGATTAAAGAGATTTTGTGATGTTGGTTTAGGTGGCCACACCACCCAAACCAACATCACACATCCTTCTTTTATAGGCAAAGAATTTGGCGAGAGAACCACTATAGATGGTTTATTATTACTGGAAAATATAGTAATAGGGCCAGTCGAACCTGCGTTTTGGGGAAATAGACACTGTAATCTAAATCTAATCACAATCACTCCTTTAAACTTTCTAAATATCTGCCTGATATCCTTACAGCGTATCCAATGCAGATTGCTTGGATGACCGCGATATGGTTTTGGTAAGTCTCATATTGCGAGTAGATAAACTCGGAGTTATTTGAAGGAGGTTCGATTATGAAAAGCAAAAGCAAATTGGCACTGGCCTTTATAGGCGGCGCAGCTGTATTGGCTCTTACTGTTGGCGTTATAGCCTTTGGTTATACGTCAATTGCCCGGGCGAATGATGCAACCGGTCTGCCCGGGATCAGCCACCGCGGCGGGTCGCAGCCCTTCCCCGGCCGGGAGGGGCAGGATGATACCTTCCTGGCTGAGGCCCTTGGCATCAGCGAAGAGGAACTACAATCAGCCCAGAACACTGCTTATCAAGCTGCGGTCGATCAGGCCCTGGCCGACGGTCTTATCACTCAGGCTCAGGCTGACCAGCTCAAGAGCGGAACCAGCTTGGATGGTAAACGTGGAATTGCCGGCAGGTTTGTTTTTGGACCTGACAGTGAAATCAATCCAGATAGCTTGCTGGCAGAAGCCCTGGGTATCAGTGTGGATGATCTGACCGCAGCCCGTGAACAGGCTCAATCAGCACGGATTGCACAGGCAGTCGCGGACGGTGTCATCACCCAGGAAAAGGCCGATCAAATGGCAGCTCAGCAGGCGCTCAAGGCTTATATCGACCCACAAGCGCTGATGGCGGAAACGCTCGGTATTAGTGCCGATACGCTCCAGGCATATCACGATGAGGGTTTAAGCCTGAGCGATATCCTCGGCGAAACCGGTCTGACTGCCAGTGAATTTGTGGAAGCCCGACAGGCAGCGTTTGAAGCTGCTCTACAGCGGGCCGTCGCTGATGGCATCATCACTCAAGCCCAGGCAGACCAGGCCATTCTGGCAGGTGGGCGCGGCGGACATTTCGGTGGTCGTGGCGAGCGAGGAGGTGGTTTCGAAATGCGGCCCGATGGTGACGGTTTCCACGGGTTCCGTGGCATGCCGAAAGCTCCTGGCGATGCAACGCCGCCAGCTGCAACAGACACCGATCTCTAATTTCTCGGTAATCTGTTTACTCTGTCCTGGGTGTCTGCTGACAATGAACAGGTACACCAGGTTCGATAGAAATACAAGGCACCTCCCGAATATTAAATTCGGGAGGTGTTGATTCAGGGCTAGATAAAAGAAGACCTCCTGATAAGTTTACTCTGCCAAGAAAAAACGAGAATCAGGAGGTCAACACATGGAAAAGCATACAGCGAATCACCTTGCCGGCCGAGGGTCTGCCTGCCACTCTATAGTATTTGTCGATCTATGTACCGCTTTGCCCAGCCGCTACTGGGGGAACTGGTCGCTAACAGGTTTGATGGCTGGTGCAATCCTTTCTGGATCTCATGCTGGTGATCATCATGCATCGTCATCGCAATCACAGCTTGCTGCTGAGCGAACCAGGTGTCTATCTATTGGGAGGGGAAGATGTTCACGCCGGAACCAAACGGATCAGTAATTTGTTACCCAGCCAAGGCAGGGAGGCCAAAGCGATTACTATATTATCCCGCCGACCGAATGTCCGGATTTTGTGCCAGGTTGAATTGGCTGCAAGTGGTAATGACCGGATCGAAGGGCGCCTCCGCCCTGATCCATATCCGCTTTTGGACAACCCGGGGCGTGGCTCAAACCACCAAACGAGAGCGTGAGCAACGCCTGCTGCGGGATGTGGTCAAACGTTGGGGCAGAATGGTGGTCCGCCTCTGGGACCGTGGCTCTGCTGGAGCTTCCCTTGTGTTCCTGGCTTTTCAGACACTGGTACCACAGAACGGAAAAGCGGAACTGCTCAACCGCAGCTCCGCTTTTCCGTTTTCGCTTAACCTAGAGTGCTTTTTGGTTCGCTTTCAGATCCTTTTCACTGCCTAGAATAAATTAGGGGTTTGCCATGTTTCTTTATTTTCAAACCCTTATGAGAATGTTTCGTAAAGCGCTTCATCTACAGATCTATCCAGCTTTTCCTTCCAGATACTGGATTAAAGCATCCAGCAAGGCCGTTGGAACGCCGATATTGATCCGCCCTCCATTGGCTGCTCGACTGGCAGTCATGGTGGCCTGCTGCTCAGGGGTTATGTTGCCGCCGCCACTCTGAGATGCGCCGCCAAACCCACCTCCGCCACCTGGACCGCCTCCAAAGCCGCTTCCCGACCCGCTTCCAGGGAGGGGAAAACCGCCCTGGGGAAACTCCCCACTCTCACGGGCAGCCTGGGCTGTGGCCTGCTGCTCGGTGGTCATATTGGCGAACCGCCCGCCATTCGAGAACAGCTCAATACCAAGATCTTCAGCAATTTCCGCCATCGAGGCTTGGGTAAGCTCCATTTGATCTATGGCTGCAATCTGGTCGGCAGACATGGTTTCCTGAATTTGGATGTAAAGAGCTTCTATCTCTTCAGTCGCGACGGTTTCACTGCTGCCCAGGCTGCGGACGGCTTTCCAGAGCGGCAGTAAAGCTGCGGCTTCTTCGGCGCTGATATCATTCGCACTGTCAGCCAGTTTGAAGGTGCCCAACGCCATCTTGAGACTGTTAGGGAGATCGGAGGCAGCGCTGTCCGTTTGAGCGGACGATCCGCTTGCACCCGCCGATTGAGCCGTTGTCCCAGGAAGCGAGTTCGCCTCTGTAGCAGCAGTCCCGCAAGCCGATATGACCAGCGTTGCCACCAGCAGGCTGATGAGTAACCTAGATTGTTTCATTATTTTATTCCTTCCTTGATTAATCACGTAATTTGGGCCAGGATCTTTCGATCCGTGCTTGGTTTTATTCGTGCCGCAAAGCTTCAATCGGGTCCAGCCCGGCGGCCTTGTTTGCCGGATAATATCCGAAAAAGATCCCCACGGCCGCGGCGGATGAAAAAGCTACGAGGATTGAAACTGGTGCAACCACTGTACGCATATCACCCAGTTCTCCAAACAGCCATGAGCCGCCGACGCCGGTCAGCACCCCAATCAATCCACCAACCAGGCTGAGCAGCAGGGCTTCAGTCAAGAACTGCATGCGGATATCGCTGGGAGTCGCTCCGACCGATTGGCGAATTCCAATTTCCCGGGTGCGTTCGGTGACACTGACCATCATAATGTTCATAATACCGATGCCGCCCACCAGTAGAGAAACACCAGCTACCCAGCCCAGGAGGTTGCGAAATGCAGCCGTGGTAGCCTCCTGCGTCTGGATCAAGTCAGATTGAGATTGGACGGTGAAATCAAGAGCGTCGAGTGAAACATCGTGCTGTTTGGCAAGCAGCAGTTCGATTTGATAGATGACATCTTCAACTACACCCTGATTTTCAACTTCCACATAGATTATCCTGACCCGATCGCCAAACATGCGGGCGAACTGGCTTGGGGTAAATTTATCGAACACCAGGGTGATTGGCGCGAAAAGATAAGCATCGTAATCGATGCCGCTGGTGAGACCCTTCTCTGCCATAACCCCGATCACGGTCAGTTTGGTGCTGCCCACCGTGACGATCTGGCCTACCGGTGGGGTATCGCCAAATAATTCACTGGCTAGTGAGGCTCCCAGTACAGCCACCTTTTGGGTGCGATCAATATCTATTTGGTTGACATAACGCCCACTGCCGATCTCCATATCTCGCACGGATGGAAAATCCGGGGTTGTGCCCAGAATTGCAACCTCATCCAGTGATACATTGCCTGCTTTGACAGTCTGGCTGCTAGCTTGCTCGACATTGACTGCTTTGACTCCTGTTATACCGGCAATCGCGGCGGCATCGTCGAACACCAGTCCGCCGGAGGTTTGACCTTGCCCCGGGCCGCCGCGCGTGAAAGCAGCCTGCACGAACAGCAGGTTCGTCCCGAGAGTGTTGATCTGATCTTCTATCGCCGCTTCGGTACCGGCGCTGACAGAGACCATGACAATTACTGCCGAAACACCGATAATAACGCCCAGCATGGTGAGTAGTGAGCGGAGTTTATTGCGGGTTAAACCTTTCCAGGCAATTCGAATAACTTTAGCGAGGTTCATGCTCTTGTTCCTTGTGAATGGTTGGGGCAGACCTACAAAGTTTGACTGCTGCCAACAGGTGTCGGGATCCGATGTCCATTTTGAAGATCGGTAAGAATTCGACCGTCTTTGAAATGGATCACTCGTTCGGCGTAGGCTGCAATTTCATCCTCGTGCGTGACTATAACGATCGTGCTGCCCTGCGCGTGCAGAACTGACAGCAAGCCCATAATTTCCTCGCCGGAATAGGAATCCAGGTTGCCAGTCGGTTCATCAGCCAGCAGTAAAACGGGATCGTTGACCAGCGCACGGGCGATAGCCACCCGCTGCTTTTGACCGCCGGATAGCTCCTGGGGATTGTGCAGCATGCGATCGGCCAGCCCTACCGATTCAAGCACCTGCTTGGCACGTTCTATTTGATCGTCATCCGAGACATGATTATCGCGGTTGTACAATAGTGGAAGCATCACATTTTCCAGGGCGGTGGTACGCGCCAGCAGATTGTAGGACTGGAAAACAAATCCAATCTTGCGGTTGCGGATATGGGCGAGTTGGGCTTTGCTTAGATCGCTGACATCCTCACCGGCCAAAAAGTATTTTCCAGAGGTGGGGCGATCAAGACAGCCCAAGATGTTCATTAAAGTGCTTTTTCCTGAACCTGAAGGGCCCATCACGGCGACGAATTCCCCTTCCTGAATTTCCAGATCGATATTTTCCAAGGCAATCACCTGGATGTCGCCCATTCCATAAATCTTGGTTAAATCGAAGGTTTGGATAATTGCTGATTTCATTACGGGTTACCTTTTGATAATTCGACCGCGCCGGTTGTTACTATCTCTCCAGCTTGCAGTCCGCTTGTGATCTCAGCTGAGATCAGATCCATCAGGCCGATGGTTACGAGGCGTTGTTCCGGTTGGCTATCCCAAATCACATAAACCATGGCAGTTCCATCCTCAAGCTGATGAATGGCTTCCACCGGCACCAGGACTGCATTGGCGGCTTTTCCAATAAAAATTTCTACGTTTGCATTCAAGCCGAGAGGTAATTGAACTGAAGTACGATCCTCCGGCTGATCCAGGCGAACCCATGCGTGGGCTGAATAAGTGTTGCCGGACAGCTGTAAGCTGGGGTCGATCCTGATCACCTGACCGGAAAAAGCCACCTCAGGCAGCGCATCAAACACCACCTGAGCTTCCATGCCGGTTTGGACCATGATGAGATCGTTTTCATCCAGGCTTACTTCGATTATGGATTGGCTTAGGTTTGCCAGGGTGATGGCGGTAGTGTTGTCGACGCGGTCGCCGGGTTCGGTCTTGACGGAGAGGATGGTGCCGTTAAAAGGGGCCTTCAACTCCAGGACCAGCTCTTCCTGCTCTACCAAAGCCAATTTAGCCCTGGCTTCCGCCAGCTGGGTTTCTGCTAGTTGCAGGGCAACCGGGTCGGGACCATCCTGGACGCGCTCCCAAGCAGCCTGGGCCTCCCTGACATTTAGCTCTGCTTCAGTCATGTCCACTTGGTTCGGCTCAGCCTGTGCCGATATAAGCTCCCGCTGGGCCTGGGCTAACTCGGCTTGAGCGCTGGTTAGCTGAACTTCCGCCAACGACACGCTGGCAGGATCGCCCGGATCGCCCATGCTGGCAACTTTGTAGCTGGCGTTATCTAAATCGATCTTTTGTTGGGCCAGGGTGATTTGCATCTGGATGAGCTGATTTTCAAGCCGATCGCGTACCGTTTCGTTTGGAGCGCTTTTAATCTGGTTTTCCAGTTTAGCAGTAGAGCCCAGTAGATCCTGGTAATCCTTTTGCTTGAACAACAGGCTGGCGTTGGCAATATCAACTGCTTGCTGCGATGGCATCGATTGGAGGATATATAAGTTCATCTCCGCGATGGAGACTGCTTGATTGGCTGTAGCGACTGCCTTCATTGCTTGAGCCTGTTTCATTTCAGTGTGACTCAAGTCGTCCAGCGCCGCCTGGCTGGTTTCGAGACCGCTCAGCGCCTGAGCCGCTTCCAGGTCGGCGTTCGCAACCAGCTGATCCAGATTTTGTTGAGCCTGGATGACCGCCAATTGCGCACTGGTAAGCTTCGCTTGATGTTCCGCCGGGGTCAGGTCCAGCTTGAGCCGGGCGAGCAGTTCCCCGGCCTGCACCTGGTCACCAGCTGCCACATGCATCTCGAGCAGGGTGCCGGTTTGTCCAAATGACAAATCCGAACTGCTGACCGGCGCCAGCTCGCCTGAGCCGCGAATGGAGACGGTCAGATCTCCCCTGCGCGCCATGGTCTGGGGGATGGTCGTTGGATCTGGATCGGAGTCTTGCGCCAGGCCGGTTGCACTCCCATTCCTGAATAGATAGGCATAAAAGGTCACAGCCAGAGCCAGCACGATTCCCAAGATGGCTAACATCCATCGCTTGCGTTTCACGGTCATACTCCTAAGAACCCGAGCTGCTGGTTTCGATCGTGCCGGTGGTGACAATTTCCCCTGCTTCCAGGCCGCTGCTGATCTCGGCAGAGGTGTAATCCATCAGGCCGACCGTCACCACTCGCAGCTTGGGCTGTCCGTCCGTCATCACAAAGACCGCATATTCGCCGGGAGAAATTTCTCGCAGAGCTTCCACCGGGACCAAGACTGCATTGATCGTTTCACCGCCGATCACATCGACACTGGCATTCGACCCGACTGGGAGAGACTGCGGTTTCGAGAAGGACTCGGGGTCAAGCTGGACCTGAGCGACCAGGGTCTGGACATTCCCGCTGCTTTGCAGGCTGGGGTCGACTGAGGTGACGTGCCCGGCAAAGGTTGAATCGGGCAGGGCGTCAAAAACCACATTGGCCTTGTAACCGATTACAATCTTGTTTAAATCCGTTTCGTCCATATAAATTTTTAGAACCGGCAGGCTGAGATCGGCCATGCTGATGATTGATCCGCTGCCAACGGCCTCGCCGACACTGGCGCTGATCGTCAGGATCGTGCCGTCTGCAGGAGCGGACAACTCGACGAGGGGCTGGTCTTCCTGAGCCAGTGCCAGTTGCGCCTGGGCATCGGCCAATTTGGCCTGGGCCAGTTCAACCGCAGCCGGGTCAGGTCCATTCTTCAGGGTGTCATATTTGGTCTGAGCGACGGCGAGTTGGGCCTGCGCCAGGGCAATTTCCCCTGGAGTAGGACCATCTTTCACGCGCTCGTACGTTCGCTGCGCGTCCGTCAGGGCGGCTTTGGCTGCCGCCAGATTAGCTTCGGTGGTTTGCTGATCGATTTCGCTGCCGGTGCTGGTCAGTGAGTTGAAATTGCGCAGGGCGCTGTCGTAGGCCGCCTGAGCGGAAGAAAGCTTTAACTGCCGGTTGGCTTTTTCAAGATCGTTATCCGGCTTATTAGCATATTCTTCATACTTGCTTTTGGCTTCTTTTAGATTCTTTTCTGCAAGTACCAACTCAGCATTGGCTTGATCGATATAATTTTGTTCGGCGGTAGACCGCACATTGTTGTACATCCGCTGGGCTTCATTAAGCGCTTCCTGGGCATCGGCAACCGCTTGTTGAGCCTGGGCCAGGCGAAGATCGCTGTTTTGGATGTCATCCAGCGCCTGCTGGGTATCCTCGACGTCTTTTAATGCCTGGGCGGCATCCATTTCGGCGGAATCGGTCAGGTCATCCATAGCTTGCTGTGCTTCGATTACGTTCAACTCGGCCTGGGCCAGGGCAAGGGCGATATCCTGATCGGATTTGCCCGTATCCAGACGGGCCAGCACCTGCTCGGCCTGGACTTTATCGCCCACGTTGACCAGCAGTTCAAACAATGTGCCGTTCTCATCGAAGCCAAGATTGATCTCGGAGGCCGGGATCACTTCCCCGACACCGCTCGCAAAGACCGTCAGGTCACCCTGCCGGGCCACTGCAGTTTGAACTTGAGGTGTCGCGTCCGTTTGTGGATTGCCTGCTGAAAGCACCCGATAGGCGCTAAATCCTCCTGCGCCGATCAGTACGATCACAGCCCCTGCCATCCAAATCCGCTTTTGACGGATGAATCTTTTCAGCTCAAATTTCTTCTTAGCCGTCATTGCCGGTTGAGTTTGTTCTTTCATCCCTACACTCCTTCAAAATGGGGAATAACTTTGATCTCCCTAACCGCGATTGCTGCGTGTCCAGTTTTATCCAAAGATAGCATCCTGTTTCACTCCTGGCCATACACCCGGTTAATAAAAAATACTGTCGGGTAGGCCCTGCCCCGACAGTATAGATTAAACCTGTTCAGAAGTTGTTAAGAACTGATGTGGAGTTTATATATTTTTTCCAGGTTTGGTTGACCAGGAGCTCTGGAAAGATGAAGTTATTGGGCGGGGATGTAAGTGGCCTCCGCACGCGGGAATTGTTCTACGGGCAGTACGTCTACAAGCTCATAATCACGTCTGCCCAGGCCTAATTTTTCACCGTATTCCAGCACTTTGTAAGGGTCTTTGTAAGGGCCATGCAGCCAGCGGAAAGGGTGGCCCTCTCGGGTATGGACTTCCATAGAAACCGGCAAATTCTCTTCGATTAATGGCGTTTTAGCGGTTGTGTCCAGCACGGCCTGATCGAGTGCAATAATGTCGTCCGATCCAAATATACCGGCATCCGGCAGAATGGGCATACCGGTGAAGCCGAAGCAGTCACATACCGGCGTCATGTGGGTGGCGAGAACCAGATGAGTGGCTTTTTCTTTAGCGAAGGTGCTCATTGAAATAGCAGTACTGATTGCGTTGGCTTCCTGAAAAGAATGAAAATTTATCGGATCAATTTTCAGGCTGCCAGGTGGAGCCACCTTCAGACAGCGACCGCATTGGTTGCATTCTTCAATGTGCAGGTGAACTTCGCCGGGGTGCCTTTTATCTTCTACCAGCGCGCTGCTAGGGCAGGCAGCCATGATCTGCTGGCGCGTTTCTTCATCCGGGCAAAGCTCGCCGAACCAGTAGCGATCAAAGTGGCAAGTGTCGTGAATGGCACTGCGTGTTTCGCCTGCCATGCAGCCCAGGGCAAGGTTTTTAATGGCGCCGCCGTAACCATTGCTGGGGTGGCCTTTGGCGTGAGCGAAGTTTATCAAAAAAGAGGCATCCTCTATCAATCCGGCGACCTGCCAGGTCTTAATGTTTTTATATGGCCATTCATGAGGGTAACGATATTTCTCATCCAGGCCTGCGACTGGAAAGATTGGGCAGCCCAGAACTTCCGCTGTATAACCGCGCTCAGCCCCCGATTGGGTATCCCAATCCAGGTCGCACACGAATGGCTGGCCGCCCCCATCTTTGACAGCCTGAACGACTTTGCGTACAAAGACAGGATGGATGACTGAATAGCCTATATGATTGCCGACATGCATCTTGATGGCTACTTTTTCGTCTTTGACGCGCTCGCGGATGTGAAGTTTCTCAATAATCAGATCCAGCTTGGCAGGTAGGGTCTCTTTGGCATCCAGCCTGGCCTGGCGTGGAGAGCCAAAATACACAGTGCTTTTCATAATTGCAACTCCTTCTTGAAAATCTGGTTTATTGTATCTCACTTCACGAATAGCCCTCCCGATCACTCTGGAAATTCTCAATGGTTCCTTGGGAATCAACCTGCATTCGCCGGCTGCGCGATAAACATTTGCACGGAATTGCATGGAATGATAAGATCACACGCAATCAAAACCACTCCAACAAGAATGTCTCTCCGAGATGCTCGTGCGATTGTAGGACGAAATGGACAATTCCCAAAATCAACCTGCTCCGATGCTGTCTCGAGGGTACTGGATTTGCCTGGTGGGGGTTACATTCTGGTCAACAACTGGCATCCTGATCCGTTACCTGACCGTAAATTTCCAGCTCCCGGCCCTGGTCTTGGCCTTCTGGCGTGATTTATTCGTAGCCTTGGCCTTGCTGATCGGCTTGAAATTTGCTGGCCTTCATTTCTCTGCCACCATCCGCCGCCATTGGAAATTTCTGCTGTTCTATGGCTGGATGTTGTCAATCTTCAACGCCCTATGGACTTTTTCAGTAGCGCTGAATGGCGCGGCTGTATCCACCGTATTGGTGTACAGCTCACCGGCGTTTACAGCGGTTCTCGGGTGGTGGTTTTTTAAGGAGCAAATCGGCTGGTTTAAAGTTGGGGTGATCTTGTTTTGCTTGGCCGGTACATTTCTTGTCTCCGAGGCTTATACTCGGGCGGTGTGGCAGGTCAACCTGGCCGGCGTAATCACCGGGGTGGCTTCTGGCTTGCTTTTCGCAGCATATGGTTTGTTTGGTAAGCTGGCAGTCAGGCGCCAGATCAACTCCTGGGTCAGCCTGGCGGTCACATTTGGGAGTGCGGCTGGTTTCCTGCTCTTTTATAACCTGATCGCCAGCCTAGCAAACGGCCGGACGCCGGTGGCCGATTTGTTATGGCTGGGTGATTCCTTCTCCGGCTGGTCCATCCTGATCTTGCTGGCGCTGGTCCCTACTATTGCTGGTTACGGCCTGTATACCAACAGCCTTAATTATCTGCCCACCAACGTCGCCAATCTGATCGCCACCCTGGAACCGGTGCAGACTACGATCCTGGCCGTGCTCTTGCTGGGGGAGACGATGGGCATTGCCCAACTTTGGGGAAGCAGCTTGATCCTGGGCAGCGTGATTGCCCTGCGCGTCTGGGAAGGGAGTCTCAGACGCCACGTGGTTGTTGCAAAGTGAAAACTTTAAGACCAGGTTTGTGGGATAAGCGTTATCAACAGCGAGTTGTAAAGCCGTGGTATTATCCGCTCTTGGGTTTGTGAATATCAAGGACTTGCGATATTATTTACTGCAGATATTAGTTTGGAGTGCATTTACGATGATACTTTATCACCGTCACACCTGAATATGACCCACCGGCATTGGACAACGCCCGGTAGCTAATCCTGATGCGCCGGCGTGTGGCGGAGAAAGGTAGATGCTTTAAAAGCAGACAAAACTTCCAGACCACCGTATAGCCGTGCGCGGTGGTTTTTTATTTATCGCTACCAGCAGTAGCGCATTCACTTTCTATGGAGGATAATATGCCTGGATCCGATACCACGATTTTGATTACTCGCAGAGGAATGGGGGAGGCTGATCCTGAGCTGCAAATCCGGCTCATTCAAACCTATTTTAAATTGTTGGATGAGAGCAATACCCTGCCCGCAGTAATCTGTTTTTACGCCAAAGGAGTCCACCTGGTTGTGGAGGGGTCTCCGGTTCTGGAATCACTCCAATCCCTTGAGACCAAAGGCGTCCGGCTGATCATCTGTAACACCTGCCTGAATTTCTATGGCCTGGCAGAAAATGTGGCTGTCGGTATCAAGGGCGGCATGACCGACATCATCGAAGCCCAGCGCCGGGCGGAGAAAGTGATTACGTTGTAGTTTTCCCAGTGGCTGATATGGTAAGATATTTTAAAAGGGACGGGGACGCTAAAATGTTGTAGGAAGATATTTATTAGTGTTCGGTTTGTGCGGCGTCAGTGGCACAAACCGAACACCAAATGACCCTGGATTGCCTTGCTGGTAGGATTGCTACCCTCTGCGACATTGCTGAACACAATGGCTAACTCTTTAAAATTTTTCCTGTTCGGACCATTTCAAGTTTTTCGTAATAATCGCCTCATTACACATGACGAATGGCTGTCGCAGCAAACTCGCACAATGTGTAAGTTCCTGCTTGCATCCAGGGGGAAGGTGGTTTCCAGCGAACAGATCATCGATATATTCTGGCCCGATGAATCGCCCGATGCAGCCCGCCGCCGCTTGCATGTGCGCATTAGCCAATTGCGGAAAGCGCTGGGGTCAGGTAAATCTCTGCTGCAAACTGTAGACGGGGGGTACATATTCAATCTTGACGAGACCTGCTGGTTGGACGTGGATGAGTTTCTTGCCTTGCTGGCCGAGGCGAAGCTATATCAAGAGGATGATCGACAACCTTTAGCTATCCGTGCTTACGAGCAGGCGCGCGAGCTATACCGGGGAGACTTTCTGTCCGAAGACCTGTATGCCGATTGGGCAGTTTCTCCGCGTGAATTCCTGAGCGAGCGTTTTTTAACGTTGTTAATTGAGTTATCAGAATGTTACGCTCAACAAGGACGGTTTAGATTGGCGATCGCGCTCTGCCAGGAGGCTCTGGCTCACGATCCGGTCCGTGAAACGATCTACGTACGTTTGATGCTTTACCATTTCTATGCTGGAGAACGTGTACAGGCATTGCGAACGATCGAACGCTGCCGCAAAGTCTTAGAGGATGAGTTAGCTGTTAAGCCGCTACCTTCTACACTGGAATTAGCGTCACAAATCAGGGATGGTAAATTGTGGGCGGGCAACGACGCGCCTCGCTATCCTCCTCCTATATATGAAGGTCGCCTGTTTGAGGTTCCCTATTCCTTAAGCGAGATTCCTTTTGTGGGGCGTGAAAGGGAGTATGCCTGGTTGATCGAGCAGTGGCGAGACGATGGTACGCGTGTGATCATGATAGAGGGTGAGGCCGGGATTGGTAAAAGCAGGCTGGTAGAAACCTTCGCGGGCTATATCTTTTCCCAGAAGGCACGCGTGCTGCATGCAAGGATACCTTCTACAGAGCACTCGCCTTTGTTGCCAATTGTTACAGCATTACGTCCACTTTTGGAACAGAACTTGAATCTTCCAACAACCACCCTGGCGGCTCTATCCACACTCTTTCCCGGGGTTTCTGTGCTCGCAGGCAGTCTCCCTCGACTACCTGGGTTGCCGCCCGAAGCCGAGCGGCAGCGCTTGTTCCAGGCAGTCGATGTCCTTGTCAAAGCGTGCGCCCACTCGCGGATGTTGCTGGTTTTAGACGACGCGCATCATTTGGGCATGGCGGCTTGCGAATTGTTGGTGCGGCTTTCAGGCTCGCTCAAAGTGTTACTGACTTTCAGAAGTGAAGAAGCTTCAACCGATCACCCAATCCGGTCTGTTTTTCGAAACGTGAGGGGCGCCAATAGTGTGGTTATTCGGCAGCTTGAACCGTTGGATTCCGATTGTATAAAGGCTTTGATCCATCGCTTAGCTGCCAACGACCTTCCCGAAATTGCCCAAGAGGTTGTCGACCTCAGTGGCGGTAATCCGCTTTATTTGGTGGCGTTGCTGCAGCATATGTTCGAAATCGGCCAATTATATGTCGATGCCATTGGCGGGTGGGGTATAACCGGGGATCAGGCGGTAACTATCCCTCCAACAGTGCGAGAAATTATCGAGATGCGCTTGCGACGCTTGAGCCGTTCCCAAAGCCGCATTTTCGATCAGGCCTCGGTTTTTGGTGGGGAGTTCGATTTCGCTCTCCTTCAGGAGGCCAGTCGTCAACCTGAAAATAAATTGTTGGCGATACTGGATGAATTGATGGATTTGGCTTTGATCTTTGAGCCGCGTGACCGGGATCGCGGGGAATTTTCTATTGCCCACGATTGTTACACTGAGATCGTTTACGAAACCATTCCCCAGGCACGCCGCAAAAAAATGCACCTCCGGGCGGCAGAGGCCATTGAAAAACTATATGCAGGGGAGCTGCAAAATTACTTTGGATTATTAGCAGATCATTTTGCCAGAGCCCTGGTCGTTGAGCGTGAACGCCATTATGCTTGCCTGGCGGGGGAACAAGCTGCAGCTCAATTTGCCAGTCGGGAAGCGATCCAATACTTGAGCCGGGCATTGGAACTGACGCCCAACGATGATTTCACCCAGCGCTCTCGGCTGTACTTGGCGCGTGAGCGCGTCTATGATTTGCTGGGAGACCGCCATAAGCAGAAAAATGATCTGGACGCACTGGAGCTTCTGGCCAATAAATTGGAAACTTGTAAGCGAGCCGAAATTTCACTGCGCAAGGCTGCATACGCATGGATTATTGGCGATGACACGCTGTCAGGTCCGGCGCTTGAAGAAGCGATCTCTCTGGCATATAACAGCCAGGCAACCGAGATTGAAGCAGCAGCCTATCTCTTGCGAGGGCGCGCCACTACAGATCAAAATACTGCCAGAGAGGACCTGGAAAAAGCAAGGATTCTGGCACAACAAAATGGGCTGCGCGGGATGGAAGGCGATATCCTGCGGTGTATAGGAAATGCCTTTTTTTGGCAGAACAATTTCGAAGAAAGTGGGACATACTTTGATCAAGCTCTCAAAATTCATCGAGAAGTCGGTGATCTGCACGGCGAACTATCGGCATTAAACAACCTTGGGTATTTAATGCAATTATTGGGCGATCCGAATAGATCGATTGCTTTTTACGAGCAGGGCCTTGCGATAGCCCAGGGTACTGGTGATCGCTTGGCCGAGGGCGTGCTACTGACTAATTTGGGCGATCTAACGATCCAATCAGGCAATTATGCTCGCGCCCAGAATTGGTTAGAGCAGGCGAAAGTGATCCGAGAGGAAATCGCGAATGAAGAGGGAGTCGGTGTGGCGTTAAAACGGCTGGGCGATGTGTTCCGGCTGCAGGGGAAATACATGCATGCCAGGGCTATGTATGAAAGAGCCTTCGAAATCAGTAAGCGCATCGACCATCGCGAACAGCAAGGCGGAACCCTCGATTCATTAGCGCTGGTTCATACCGAGTTGGGAGATTATTCAGCCGCACAGAATTATTTTGAAAGGGCAATAAGTGTTATAAAAGACGAGAAGTCACCGGATAGAATTCGCGCTCTGGCAAACAGGAGTTTGCTCTATCACCTTCTTGCTGATCATAAAACTGCCCTGGAATTCGGGATGCAAGCGCTTTCTCTGAGCAAAGACCTGCCCCAGATTCATGCTATAGCCCTGACAAATGTCGGGCATGCCCTGGCTGGCTTACTTAATTATGAACAGGCACGCGATCATTTTGAACAAGCTCTGAAAATTCGCCGCAGTTTAAAGCAACCGCATCTGGCAACAGAACCCCTGGCAGGCTTGGCAGAATTGGCCTTGGAGCAAAACAACCTGGCTAAGGCGCAAGCCTGGATTGAAGAGATCTTGCAAATTCCAAATATTCAGACGTTGGCAGGGCCAGATCAATTATTCAGCGTATACCTGACCTGTTATAAGGTGCTACACAGAAGCCGGGATCCGCGCAGGCATGAAATAATCGAGATTGCGTTCAGCCGGCTGCAGGAACGTGGTGCAGCCATAGATAATGCCCGCTTGCGCCAGTCGTACCTTGAAATGGTGAAAGCCAACCAGGCAATCGTAAAACTTTATTCCGAATTAAATAGGAGTTACGCAGTTCAGAGGGCTTGATGGATAAACCATCTGCTCCTTCAACTGCGTAAGTGGTTCTCTCGCTAAGTCTCTAACACAGAAAAGATGGTTGTAGTGAACATACACCACACATCCTTCTGATTTAGCGAGAATACCAGTAAGCCCTATTAAAGTAAGAAATCAGTAAGGTTGCTTTGATACGCTATAGTCGATGGCTGTAGCTTTTTTTATTTCTTATTGGAACTGCCGATGAGCCACTCCCTGAAGCGGAGAACGGTGATTTTTATCGTGCGGGTATGGGCGGAATATTTAAGCGAACAGCCGCTGCGCTGGCAAGGCGTCATCGAAATGGCAGGTACCGGCCAGAAAATCCATTTCTCCCATCTCGAAGAAATCGCCGAAATAATTCAAAAACACACCAAACTGCTAATGGATAAGGAGACGAATAATGAAACCTAAGACTCTACTTTCTTTCATCGGAGTGGCCTGCCTGCTGGCTGTAGCAATGTCGATACCTGCATCCAGTCTTGCGATGCCGGTAAATGGCTCGATCAGCGGGACCATAACCTACGCTGGCAGTCATGACACAAATCACGAGGTTTTAGTGGCTGCCCACCCTGTTCCGGACAGCACCCCTCTGGCCGATGTCCATATTTGGGGGCCTGGAAATTATTCTTTGATTGGTTTACCGAATGGGAGCTACTATATCTCCGCGTTTTTAGATATTTACGATCGCGGCGAGGGGCCACCAGAATTTGGTGAACCGCTTGGCTGGTACGATCCCAATAGTGATGGCAACCCTGATCCGATGGTAGTGAATGACGGCAATCTGACTGGCATTGATATTGCCATGCAGGATATAGATAGCGAATATATCCAGGGTACAGCTTGCTATCTGGGGGGTGTGTATGGTCCAGGCCCAATCGAAGTTGGGCTGCATGTCAATCCAGCAGATGCTCCCGTGGTTGCACGCAGCATATCCCGCCCTTGTGAGGAGTTTCTCTTCAGCGGCGGTCCGGCTGGCACCTACTATGCCAGCCTGTTTTACGATGTTAACGCTTCGGGTGGTCCGCCAGAACCAGGCGAACCTTTCGGTTGGCACGATGCGGATAAAGACGGCAATCCTGATCCGATCATCTATACGGGCAACGTGATCACGGGTGTAAATATTACCCTGGGCGGCATCCTTCATGTAGATTTCAGCGCTTCGGGAACGGGAGATGGCAGTTCCTGGAATAATGCCTTCCCTGATCTGCAGGATGCGTTGGCCGCAGCCGAATCCGGCGAAGAGATTTGGGTAGCATCCGGCATGTACACGCCGGGCACAACTCGAGATTCCAGCTTTGTCCTCAAACATGGCGTGGCGGTTTATGGGGGCTTCAACGGGACTGAAGCCTATCGTTTTCAGCGGAACTGGCGCGCCAATACCACTGTCCTGAGCGGGGAAATCGGCGATTTCAGTACCAAGCTGGATAACACCTATCACGTCGTGATGACCGCATCCACATACGAGCATCCGGTTGATGAAACCACTATCCTGGATGGTTTCACCATAATGGGCGGGTATGCAAATGTTGATGCCAACCAGATGGAAAAAGGTGGAGGTTTGCTGAATAGTTATGGTCATCCTACGCTGGTTAATTTGAATTTTATCGATAACTATGCGCTCAATCATGGCGGGGCAATCGCCAGCCAGTATAACAGCGAGCCTTTAGTGATCGTCAACTCCACTTTTAGTGGGAACGGCGCCACAAACAATGCCGGGGGGATCGGAAACCTTTCTGAGATCGTCGTTATCAACAGCAGCTTAATTGGTAACACGGGTGGAAATGGCGGTGGGATCGTCAATCTATCTGGTGCACATGCGGAAGTTTATAACTCCATTTTATGGAACAATCAGGGTGATGAGATTGCTTTGCAAGGTACTGCCACTGCTTCAGTGAGCTACAGCATTGTGGACGGGAACTTTATTGGCGGCAGCAACATCCTGACGATGGATCCGCTGTTTGTTGATGCGGATGGTCCAGACAATCTTTTTGGCACCTTGGACGACGACCTGCACCTGCAGGCAGGCTCACCGGCGATCGACGCTGGCGATAATTACCATGTGGTAAGTGACTTAGCCGACTCAAACGGCAACGGAAACATCAGCGAATTTGTCCCGTTGGATATGGACGGAGGCGCTCGCCACGTAGATGATTTGGCAGCTCCTAACACCGGAAACGGCATTGCGCCCTTTGTCGATTTAGGCGCAGACGAGTATGCGACGCCAGTGGCTATAAACGGCGTGCGGATTGCATCGAGTATGGACCCAACCCTGTTAGGAGAAGCGACTATCTTTGCTGCGCGAATCATTACCGGAACGCACGCATCCTGGTCCTGGGATTTTGACGATGGCACTCTTGCAAGCGGGCCTTTACCAAAACACACTTTTGAAGAACCGGGCCTGTATTCGGTGGCGCTGACGGCTGCCAATAGCCTGGGGATGCAGCAAGCCAGCGGGTTGGTTACGGTATACGAGTTATTGCCGGTAAATCCTGGCAGCAGTGTATCCACAACCGACGGCAAATTGACCATCAATATTCCATCCTCTATCACAGGCACTGTGACAATATCGTACACCCCCCAGCCTGCCCCTTCATCCATACCTGGCATCTATGAGTTTGCAGACCAAGCCTTCGAGCTGCAGGCCACAGATGGTGAGGGACTCCCAATAACCGAACTGAGCCAACCGATTACGCTCACCGTCCGCTACGATCAAACGATCTTTCCCGTTGGAACGGATGAATCCACTTTGAATCTGCAGCGCTATGATACGGGTTCTGGAAGTTGGGTTGGACTGACGGTTCTCTCCCGCGATTTGGCAAACGACACCATCAGCGTGCTGCTCGATCACTTCTCGGAATTTGCTCTGTTTATTGAGCCTGCCGGAACCGGGCAAAAGTTGTTCTTGCCCATCATTCAACACTAGTCGAACTAGCCCAATTGGGGCAAGGTTGGTTGTATGTGGGCGAACTGCGCCTGCCCACATACAACCAGATTCCATGTAATTGATTTGCAAGTGCTTGGATCAGACTGGCCCGGCTCACCAAGCTGGCGAGTTCTGCGACCTCGGGGTCATCGGACAGCAGACCTGCCAGGCGCACGCTGTGGTTGAAGATATGATCAATTGAAGCGCTGTCCACCCCAGGGACTGCGCCGGAGCAGCTCGGTGTGATGAGCCACGGATGGACTCCAGTATCGCATCCGGCCCGGTTGCGCCGACATTCGCCAAGCAAGCGGAACACAGGATCACCCGGTTGGTCGCTCCCAAACGGTAGGCCCGGTAAGCAAGCTGGGAGCCAAGCCGCAGACCTGCTTCGGCGTTGGTCGAGCCTCCAGTGCGCAGGCGCTTGATCTTTGAGTGGAAGAATTCTTGGTTGCACCGCCGGTAGGCTCCAGTAAGATCTGGGACTGATAGCCGTAGGTGACGATAGCCACACTGTCGGCCTGATTCAATTTATCAACCAGGAGAATGAGGAATTGTTTGACCTGCTCGAGCCGGTTCTCTTGCTCCATCGAGCCGGAAACGTCAATGACAAACGTCAGGGATGCCGGCTTGCGCGCCCATTCAGCAACCTGCCAGCAGCAGGCCAGCGACCAGGATCAATTGGACAGATATGTAGAAGAAGCGCCTGTGTTTCATCTTCAACCTCCTGTGCAGTCTGAATTCGAGTTTGAATCCAGCATAGCAGCAGCGAGGTTGCTGCGCTTGATAATGTGTTGATTCAGGCCGATAAGAAATTGACAGATGCTCAGGGACCGATTTCAGCCTTGAGCGCGATCACAACTCGCTGGTATTCGGCATCGATTTTTCCCAGCAGCTGGGGGGCTTCTTCCATCCGGCCCTCTTCAGCTGCGATTTCCAGGTTCTGAAGCAGACCAACCAGGGTCATGGCTCCCAGGTTGCCGCTGCTGCCTTTCAGCCGGTGGGAGGCATACTCGAGGGCCTTGATATCCAGGGTTGCGATCGCTTTACGGAGCGTTGCCAGCAGTTCTTCGGCGTCTTCAAAATATATTCCAATCAGATCTTTGAGAAAATCCGGTTCGTCTTCTCCAGATAGGGAGCGCAAACCAGAAATGGTGATTGGATCCAGGATGGCAGGACCTAGCGCGATGACATTTTGTGGGGCGGGGTTAGCATCCGACACATCCGGGGGTACCGGCATCCATAAGTTAAGCACTTCAGCCAGGCGGCCCATATTGACGGGTTTGCTGATGTAATCATCCATCCCGGCAGCCATACAGGCCTCCTGATCACCTTGCATGGCATTGGCAGTCATGGCAATCACTGGCGTATGGTCGCCTGTAACGGCCTCAATCTGGCGTATCATGCGAGTCGCTTCGAACCCATCCATTTCGGGCATCTGGCAGTCCATGATCACCAAGGCATACCTGCCCGGGGTGCGCATGACCAGTTTAATCGCTTCAACCGCCTCTGAGCCATTGCCAACAACCTGTGCAATGTAACCCAGCTTCTGCAGTTGGAGCTGGACAACCCGCTGGTTGGCAGGGTTGTCTTCAGCCACCAGGATCAACCGTCCAGCCCGCAATGCGCCGGTTTGAGTCAATTGAGTGGTTAGCGATTTATTTCGCAGACTGCCCGTATCAGGGCGATCTTCCGGCGCACTGGGAGCGCCATTGATCGCTTCAGCGATCGCGTCGAACAACAAGGATTGCTTAACGGGCTTGGTTAGATAGGCCGAGAATCCTGCTTCAATCGCCTCCATCCCGCGGTTGCGCTGGTCAAAGGCAGTTAACAAAATCAGCTTTGTTCTGTCCAGAGCTTTGTCCCCATGGATGATTTGGGCGATCGTGATCCCATCCATGCGTGGCATCGCCAGATCAATGATCGCAATATCGAATGGCTCTCGCTTGGCGATCGCTTGATTCATTTTGGCCAGTCCGTCAGAACCGCTAACGGCCCGACTGCATTTCATTCCCCAGGAGGTGATGTACTGGTGCAGGATCTCACGGTGGGTTTTATTATCGTCAATGATCAGAATCTTTAAACCTTGCAGGTCTCGCTCGGCAACATCTGGTTTTGATTCTGCGAGCGGCTGTAATGCATGTGCAAATCGAGCAGTAAACCAGAACGTTGATCCCCGTTCTGGCTCGGTTTCCACATCAATAACCCCGCCCATATGATCGACCAGCTGTTTCGAGATGGCTAACCCCAATCCCGAGCCGCCGTATTTGCGAGTCATCGAACCATCGGCTTGTGTAAAAGGCGTAAACAGCCTCTGGCGATCCGCTTCGGTCAGGCCGATCCCGCTATCCTGGACTGAAAACCGCAATACCACCCCCTGCTCATTGCGGGATTCCAGAGCTGCGCGCACCACTACTTGGCCTTGGTCGGTGAACTTGACAGCATTGCCGATTAGATTGACCAGTACCTGCCGCAATCGGGATGGGTCGCCCTGAACCTGATCTGGGATTACAGGGTCTACAAAAGTCATTAAGGACAGCCCTTTTTGCTGAGCCTTGGTCGCAAAAAGTTCAGCGGCGCCTTCAACAGTTTGAAGGGGTTCAAAATCGACATTTTCAAAGATCAGTTTACCTGCCTCGATCTTTGAAAAATCCAGAATATCATTGATCAGGGTCAACAAAGATTGGGAAGAATCGCGAATGATTGTAGCGAACTCTCGCTGTTCGTCATTAAGGCGCGAATCCAGCAGCAATTCGCTCATGCCGATAATCGCGTTCATAGGTGTCCGAATTTCATGACTCATGTTCGCCAGAAATTCGGATTTCATTCGGGAAGCTTCCAGGGCCCGCTCGTGGGCGATTGCCAGAGCCTGATTTTTTTGAGCGATTTCCTCAGTATAACTCTGCAACTGGCGAGTTTTATCTTCACGCTCGAGTTCCCCACCAATCCATTGGGCCATCAGTCTCAAGAACTCTTTATCGCTGGTTTGGAACTGGCGCGGGAAAGGTTTCAGGCTGGAAAAGCTGAGAGTTCCGTAGACTCGGCCGTCGACCAATACCGGGGCGCCAAGGTAAGCCTCAATTTTCAGGGCTTGATAGGCAGCATGCAAGCGCCACTCGCTCTTGCCGGCTTGTTCGAAGTGAACAGGCCCGCCGGCACGAATCGTATCGTAGCAAAATGTTTCGCGCAGCGCCAGTATGTCTCCTGGCTGGGTAGTTTTTTCGTTGGAATGTACAGCAATTGCCTGGTAGCGCTCACCGGTGATGCGCGACAGAATCCCTGTGGGTAAACCAAAGTGTTGGCAGCCCATCACCAGCAAGGCTTGTACTCGATCGGAGAATTCGAGCTGCTGGGCGGAAGCGATGTTATACAACGTCCGGATCGACTCTTCGCTGCGGCGCAGAGCCTGGAGGGATTGCCGGCGCTCAGTCAGATCTGTAACCACGGATATCGTGCCAGTCAGCTCTTCGTTCTGCCAGCGCGGCGCAGCAGTGATCATGGCGTACACGATGTTGCCATCAGCTCTCAGCAGTCGAGTTTCATAAATGTCCGTACGGCCGGCCGCGCACTCTTCTTGTGATTTTCGCAACGCATCGTGATCGTTTTTCAAGGTAACGTCAAACATCGTCAGGCCAATCAAATCCTCCGGCAGGCGACCGAGGATGGAGGCCAGTGCCGGATTGACATATTCGAATTTGCAGCTAATTGTGGTAACAGCCAATCCCTGGCCCATAGTGTTCATGACTTGTAAGGCAAAATCTCTTTGCACCTGCAATTCGCTTTCGATCCGCTTGCGCTGGTTGAGCTCCTGCTGGAGCTGGCCGTACAGGCGAGCGTTCGCCAGCGCCTGCCCAGCTGCCTGGGCAATCTGCTCTGCCAGTCTGATCTCGTCCTGGGTGAACTGGCGAGGTTGAGTGTCATTCAAAACAAGGGTACCGATCAAACGACTGTTCACAATTACTGGCACAATCAGGACCGAAACGGATTCGCGTTGGATCAGTTCTTCGCGCAGCGAAGCCAGGCGCGGATCGTTTTGAGCGTCAGGAATGACCTGGGGCGATTTAGATTTTAGAATAACTTGAATGATAGGGGTCTGGCTGACGGGTATGATTTTGCCTAGGGTAGTAGGAAGGTTAAGAGCGTTGAATTCTGCAAATACAGTCAGGTAGGCCCGATTGGCATTCATCAAGGCGAAGGCTACCTGGGGAATTTCGAAAGTCCTGCCCAGTTCTTCGCAAATCGTTTGCAGGATGTCTTTGAGTTTGAGCGATGAAAGTGCAGCTGATATGACTCGATTGAGCACCAGAGCTTCGCGTAGGCGGCTGTCTGTTCCCTGGTTGAGAATTGCTTCTGGTTTCACTTTTTTTGACTGGTTCATCATATTATTCGCTCAGTCTTTTGCCTGGATAACCTGCCGAAAATCCGGCTGCGATTTCTGTTCAATGCAGCGGAGGTATGTCAGGTATCCATTTCTACCCTGGGCTGAGTAGTATGAAAATGTCACATTCGAAGGGTTTCCAAGATTTTTGGGCGAGCAACTGGCATTCGCTTGCCACTTACCCAAAATAAATCGAACCTCTCTCGATTATTGTGTCATTAAAAAGGTCGTTACATAGTAATTATAACTTGGCTCAGATTTTTGTCCAAATTTCATAGCTCTGATTGAGATTTCCTCACACCCAACCCCGTCCCAGCTTCGTAAGTCCGATTAATGTCATTTTGGTCAACAGCGAATATGCACCCACCCACTGATTCTCATGCCTTTAAATAATTGCCATCGTTTATTTTAAAGTCTGTCAGGGTGTACAAAAGCCGCCATCCACAGATAAACTATGTTAATGCTCCCTGCCAATTATAACCTTGTGCAAGGTGGGCGGCTGTGACAAAACGCAGGGCTCTTTGGGTATCTGGGGTAGGGAGAATATGTAGTGGTTAATAGTCCCCAGACAGGCTGTATATCTGTGTAAATTGTCGATCGAGATGGGGCACAAGCTGCTGAGTGAGGATCACCGGCATCAGCCCAATCGTTCCAATCAAATCACAATGATGGGGGGCAACGATATAATTGAGGTGCGCTAAAAGTCTATAGATCTGCAGTATTTTCGTGCGCCCATTCAATTTGGGTCACTTAATCAATTTTTGCGAATAGTATAATATTACAATCAATTACCCTTCGCCCTCTCTAACAACCAGGGTCTTTAGGAATTGCTGGGGTGGTACGCCAGATTTGGGATGTGAGCGTGCAACCGCACGCTCACATCCCAAATCTGGGACTCCCCCACAGATTCCCCGAGAAGCAACAACCAGAACTAGAAACCTGAAAGGTTAAAGATATGAATTACGATACGCCACATCGAAGATACAATCCTTTAACCCGCGAATGGGTGCTGGTTTCTCCTCACCGTGATCGGCGTCCATGGTTGGGACAGGTCGAAAAAGTGGCCGCTGAGGGTCTCCCAGCGTATGACCCGAGCTGCTATCTCTGTCCAAGCAATGAGCGGGCCGGGGGAGTCCGAAATCCCGCCTATGACACGACCTTTGTTTTTGATAATGATTTCCCCGCCTTGCTGCTCTCCGCAGATCTTATGAAAACAGGGGAAGGAATTGAAATCGTGGCGCAGCGTGCCAGCGATCTGTTCAGAGCTGAGCCAGAGGCCGGTATCTGTCGAGTAGTGTGCTTCTCGCCGCGCCACGACCTTACCCTACCTGAATTATCTTTGCCAGAGATCGAGAACATTATCCAGACCTGGACTGAACAATCTCGCGACCTGGGGAGCCGAAAAGTGATTAATTATGTTCAGGTATTCGAGAATAAAGGTGCAGCCATGGGCTGCTCAAATCCTCACCCTCACAGCCAGATATGGGCACTTACCCATATCCCGAATGAGCCTGCCAAAGAACTGGCCTCTTTAGCGGATTATGAGGCAGAGCACCAAGCTTGCCTGTTGTGTGATTATCTGAAGGAAGAAAGGCAGCGCCAGGAACGCATTGTGGCCGCCAACGACGCTTTTACCGCACTGGTTCCGTTCTGGGCTGTATGGCCATTCGAGATCCTTTTACTGAGTAACCGCCATGCTGCTTCGCTGATGGATTTGTCCCCTGGCGAAGTCAGTGGTCTGGCAGATATTCTGCAACAGCTGACGATCCGGCTTGACAATCTGTTTGAGGTCTCGTTCCCATACTCGATGGGCTTTCACCAGGCCCCCACGAATGATGAAAGCTGGGCTGGGTGTCACCTGCATGCGCATTATTATCCCCCACTGCTTCGGTCTGCATCGGTACGAAAATTTATGGTCGGGTTTGAGATGCTGGCCATGCCCCAGCGTGATCTGGCGCCGGAAACCGCTGCCGATCGCTTGCGTAATGTCGACAGTGTCCATTACATCCAGTGCCCGCCAACCGCTGGATGAGTGAATTGTTTTAAAGCAGTGGCGCATTCGACTAAGAGTAAGGTTGCATACGTTCCAGAAGTTGGAGTTTGCCTGCTGCTGCCTTGCACTACATATACACCCATACCCCAGAGAGCGATCGTGGACATATTCCACCCGGAGGAATGAAAATCTACCTTATTTTCAAGGCAGCCCATCGAGCCCTTATTCGTCAACAGCTGGGCAGTGGTACAATCGTTCCAGGTTGCAGCCCAAGGTGCGATATTGGCCTGGTTATCCCACAATTTACCCACAATATCCCACAGTTATGTGTGATTCTGATCGGTTATCCCAAAGTTAATTGATATGAGCGAACAAATTGAAGTCCTGATTACGGTACCCTTTTCCGACAAACTGATCAATTCATTGATTGCCCTATCGCCGCGGCTTAAGATTTCATCTTGTAGAAGCCCAAAAATCAACTGAGATTTCTCCGGATTTGTGGAAAAGGATTGAGGTGCTGTACACCGCCCGGATTCTACCTGCCCCCGATCAGGCTCCTCGCCTGCGCTGGATCCAATTCCCTTTTGCAGGTATAGATCATGTAGCCAATGCAGCGATTATCAGCAACCCGGATGTTAGAGTCACCACCTCCAGTGGGACGATGGCCTCTCAGGTCGCAGAATATATTCTCGCGATGCTTTTAGGTCTTGGTCATCATCTCCCCGAATTGATCAGCCAGCAGCGCCGGGTGGAATGGCCGCGCGACACTTGGGAGCGTTTCAGCCCGCGCGAACTGCGCGGCAGCACCGTTGGCATCATCGGCTATGGGAGCATTGGACGCCAGCTCGCACGCCTGCTCCAACCTTTTGGCGTGGAAATACTCGCTACGAAGCAGAATGCCATGCACCCCGAAGATCATGGCTATATCCCGGATGAAATGGGCGATCCCCAGGGCGAGATGGTACACAAACTCTACCCGGCCCAGGCGTTGAAGTCGATGATTAAAAAGTCAGACTTTGTTGTGGTGTGTGTGCCGTTGACGCCGGAGACGCGCAATCTGATCGGCCAGCAAGAGCTGGCGGCCTTCAAACCAGAAGCTTACCTGATAGATGTCTCGCGTGGCGGGATTGTGGATCAGACTGCCCTTCTGGCTGCGCTGAAAGATCGCAAACTGGCGGGTGCGGCCGTAGATGTATTTCCTGTGGAGCCGCTTCCGGAGGACAGCCCGCTGTGGAAGGCGCCTAACCTGGTGCTGACGCCTCATATCGCGGGTATCAGCACCTACTTCAACCAGCGCGCTTTGCAGTTGTTCATTGAAAATCTTCGCCGGTATATGGCTGGCCAAACCCTGCTAAATATTTTTGATCCCGAACGGGGTTATTGAGGTTTCGTGCCTTATCCATTCAAAGCAGTTATCTTTGATCTGGGCAACACGCTGATCTATTTCACCGGAGTCTGGCCGGAGGTTATGGCACAGGCCGATTCAGCGCTCTTTAAACACCTGCGGGCTGTCGGGCTAAAATTAGACGAGAGCAGTTTTCTGGCAGAATTCCGGACTCGCTTGAATGCTTATTATCAGGAGCGAGAATCCGAATTTATTGAATACACTACTCGGTATTTTTTAAAAGAAATGCTTACCGAGGTTGGATATCCGGACTTTCTCGAAAAGGCCTTGCAAGATGCGCTGCGTGAATATTACGCAGTCTCACAAAATTACTGGCTGCTGGAGAGCGACACTCTAACAACCCTTCAGATCCTATCAAATCGCGGATACCGCCTGGGACTGGTTTCTAACGCAGCCGATGATCCTGATGTCCAGGCCCTGGTGGATAAGGCTGGCATCCGGCCCTATTTCGACCTGATCCTGACATCCGCCGCCCAAGGAATTCGGAAGCCTGATCCGCGGATTTTTAGTCCGCTGATCGATCGCTGGGGGTTTGCCCCTGGGCAAATTGCCATGGTAGGCGATACCCTGGGTGCAGACATCCTGGGGGCTCAAAATGCCGGGGTGTTCAGCATCTGGATCACAAGAAGAGCGGACACTCCCGCGAATCGTGCTCATCAGGGGACCATTCGCCCGGATGCAGTCATCGACCGGTTAATTGATCTGCCAGACTACTTGGACCGGTTAAGCACCCGACAGCAGATGTCTGAGTAAGCTGCGCTATTCGCATTTAGAATTAATTTGTGGTTAGCAGTTTTGGGTCGCAGCCTCAAATTGCTAACCACATTTACTCAGTTTTATTCTCAGTCTGAATAATCAAACCGGCAGGGCACTCTCCAGCCAGCGTTCAGCTTCGAGCAAGTCTTCAATGTTCCCCAGAATTGTCAGCCGGTCGCCAAGTTCAACTTGAGTGTTGCCGTGCGGGATAATGATCTCTCCATTTCGGCCGATAGATAGGACCAGCAAGTTTCCTGGCAGGTCCAAGGAGTTCAGCCTGCGAAACTGTCCAGCTGGATTGCGTAAATGCAATTCCCGTACATCTTGTTGATCGGTTGTATTTGTCAATAATTGCATCATGTCCGGGCTGCGCGCCAGCATTGCCAGCAACGTGGGCCGGTATAATGTCGGTGCAAACGGGTGAACGCCAAGTCTCCGGAACTCAGTCAGCCGGGCAGGATTGTTGACCAAAGATACGATGTGGCCGATTCCCTGGTGAACGGCCTTGTGGCAAATCTGAAGGTTGCGGTCATCATCCGGTGTAAGCACCAGCAATGCCTGGACTACATCCTCACATGCGGCCCCTAAACAATCATCGATCGTGTCGGCTTGAATGACCTCATAGCCGGCTTTGCGTGCCAGGTCGACCTTACTGGGGTCTGGCTCAATAAAGCGCACTCGATCGCTATGTCCAGCCAGGGTGCTCGCTACCTGCAGGCCAAGATCGTTAGCTCCGAACAGCACCATGTGTTTTTTTTCTTTTTCCGGAGCTTGGGGAAGTATGCTGTTAAACAAGATGGGCATGATCAGTACGGTCAAAATCGCAAACAAGATGATAGCGACATTGGCGCTTTCGGTCAGCAAGCCCAGCCTTACCCCAATCACAGCCACCGCAATTTCTAAGGATAGGTGGGTATTTAAAAGCATTGCGCTGGCCAAGGTATTGCGCCATCCAATCTCTTTAACGAAGAGCAGGCTGGGGATGGTTTTGACACCGAGCGCTACGATGAGCAGAATAGGTAGCAGCAGCAAGCTTTGCGGCGAATCGATCAGGGCTCTCAGATCCAGGTTGGCTCCAACCGCAATAAAAAACACCGGTATAAAAAAGCCAAATCCAAACGCCTCCAGTTTGTGGACCAGATCGCTATCCTCCGGCCTTTTCAACAAAGAGATGATCATGCCTGCCAAAAAAGCGCCCAGGATGAGCTCAAGACCGAGCATCCCGGCCAGTACAACGAAGGCCATCAAGATAGCAATAGCCCCACGCACTTTAATTTGTACAGTAACTTGGGAAAGCTCTTCGATCATAACCCGGATTCGCCGGATACGGAAAAAACCACCAGCCAGTCGGTAAAAGATGAAGAAAGCCAGAAATAGCAGCCCGACCGAGAAAATCTCCAGATCCAGGCCTTTGTTCAAGAATATGATGAATACGGTCAGCAGCACAACCGTCACAAAATCGGCCAGCATAGCCGTATAAAAAATGGCTTGCCCGGTTTTTGTCCCGGACATTTCGCGCTGTTTAAGGACAGGCAGCAGCACACCCAGAGAAGTTGCACTCAGGATGAAAGCCAATAGCCAGGGGTCGCCTTCCAACCCAAGGGCGTTTAAGCCAAACCCAGCTGGTACAGCCAGTCCAAGTGTCAGCGCGTACACGCCGGCTGAAAGAGGCAAGATCTTATTGCCCGGGGTTTTATGCTGCTGGCCCCGCTTTGGGGCAGGGAACAGTCTGTCAAAGTCGATTTCCAGTCCCGCCAGAAACATCAAAAAAGAAAGTCCAATGTTGCTGAATATTTCCAGCATTGGGTCTTGATGAACCAATCCTAACCCCGAGGCGCCAATCACGACACCAGCCAGTATCTCGCCGACCACAACCGGCAGCCAGCGTAAGCGTCCCAAGACGAGCGGTACGGCAAAGGCTAATACCAATACAATCAGTAAAGGTGCAAAATCCAGGTGTTCTTCCATTCACTTCTCCAAAAAACAATTATTTCGTTTGTACTTTGCTATTCCCAAATCCAAGAACGGGGTGTCTTGAATTTGGCCTTTTAAGTTTTACCACAATTTCACCCCCGGATAGGATGGTGTTTGACCTGAGAATTACCGCCAGGGATGGAAAAGGCCAAACTTTACACGCAAACATCCAGGTTCGAGTTCGAGTTATCCCGAACCCACGTTATTTCCAAGCCATGTCATTAGTGTATAGATTACTTAGATATTATATCAACAAAATAGCCCTAGCAGGGAGTGCCCGCCCCCGCCCCTGCGGGTGTACGCAAATGTTGTAGAAAATTATTTGGTGTTCGGTTTGTGCGGCGCCAGCCGCACAAACCGAACACCAAATCTACAAACTTTGAGTGCTCCCACCCCTGTCCATCTTTCAAAGGAAAGCATACTTTACCACAGGCGAAGTGATTTCGGGGTTCTCATCAGGATGGTTCTGTGGAAAACTCCGGGGTGGGATTTTTACATTGATTCCTGGACATGCTCTTTGTGATAGTCTTATGTGGCGATCCTGGATATTGTCCATCCGAAGATATTCTGATCTGCCGTCTATTCAAGGCAGCCTGAATTGGTAGATGTCTCAATCATTCTTTCGGCCTTTATAATAGACAGGACTTGCGCAGTTATAGTAGGGTTGGGTGTATTTGGGCAGGCTGAGTTTGCACGGTGATTTGCAACCAATACGTATCTCTTATAGCTAGAGGGAAGGTAAGCATTTATGGAAACGCGTTTGGAACATGACTTGCTAGGCGAGCGCCAGGTGCCTGATGGGTGTTATTATGGCATTCAAACTTTGCGCGCCGTGGAAAATTTTCGCATTACGGACATCCCAATATCACATTACCCTGTCTTGATTCGCTCTCTGGCTTATATCAAGAAGGCCGCTGCGCTTGCCAATCAGCGGTTGGGTTTTTTATCGGAGGAACTGGCGGTTGCGATAACTGCAGCCTGCGATGATTTATTGGCAGGTAAGTATCACGATCAATTTGTGGTCGATGTAATCCAGGGCGGCGCAGGCACTTCTACCAATATGAATGCGAATGAGGTCATCGCCAATCTGGCTCTGGAAAAACTGGGCTATTCAAAGGGGCGCTACGACATCATTCATCCATTGAACCATGTGAACATGTCCCAATCCACAAACGATGTCTACCCAACCGCCTTACGGCTGACGCTGAGCTTGAAACTCGATCAATTAGAAACTGCACAGCAGATGCTGCGTCGTTCGCTGGATGTCAAAGGTGAGCAGTTTGCGGACGTGATCAAGATGGGCCGCACCCAGCTTCAGGATGCGGTTCCAATGACCTTGGGACAGGAATTTGAAGCCTATGCGGTAACAATCGGTGAGGATATCGAACGCATCAGGGAAGCGCGATCCCTGATCCGAGAAACCAATATGGGTGCAACAGCAATTGGCACCGGTTTAAACGCCCACCCAGAGTATGCAGCTATCGTGACGGAAATATTGCGCCAGTTAAGCGGTGTGCCGGTTACTGGCGCGCCCAATCTGGTGGAAGCGACACAAGATGCGGGTGCTTACGTCCAGCTCTCGGGTGTGCTCAAACGGGTAGCGACCAAGCTGTCCAAAATCTGTAATGACCTGCGGCTGCTCTCATCCGGGCCGAGGGCCGGCTTGAATGAAATCAATTTGCCAGCCATGGCGCCCGGGTCGTCCATAATGCCGGGAAAAGTAAACCCGATCATCCCAGAAGTGATCAACCAAATTGCATTCGATGTAATCGGCAATGACATAACCGTTACGATGGCGGCTGCCGCTGGCCAGCTTGAGCTGAACGTCATGGAGCCTGTAATTGCCTATAAGCTATTTACCTCGATCGAAATGCTCAGCCGTGGCTGCCGCACTTTGGCGGAGCGGTGCGTTGATGGGATCACAGCCAATCGTGAGGTTTGCCGGCGTATGGTTGAATCCAGCATTGGGCTGGTAACTGCTTTAAACCCGGTCATTGGTTACGAAAAATCGACCGAGATTGCCCACGAAGCCCTGGTTAGCGGCCGTTCGGTTTACGAAATTGTATTAGAGAAGAATTATCTTACCCGCGCCGAACTCGAAGATCTGCTCAAGCCGGAAAATATGACTCGACCTCGCTACTTGCGACTGGGTAAAGAGCCCGGAAGTTCGTCCAGCCCTTGATAGGCTCAGTCAACTCAAATTCTAACCGGCTCGAGCCCGCCATTGACGAAATAGTATTCAGCAGTCTCTATATCGGCTGCGTTACCAGCCAAAGTCAGATGATCGTGTTCTTCAATCTGAGTGTTGCCGTGTGGTAGCAGCAGCTCACCATTGCGTCTCAATGCCAGGATCAGCACATCGCCGGGAATAGTGATTTCCCGTATTTTTTTGCCCACTAGTACTGGATTCGCGACAGCAATTTCTGAAACCTCTTTATCATCCTCTGTGCTGGTCATGAGTTGGTAGAGTGCTGGGTTACGGGAAACCATGACCATCAGCGAAGCCCGGTCCAGGGCCGCGTTCATAGTGGCAACCCCAAGGGTTTTGAAGCGTTTGATATTGTTTGGAGTGTTGATCTGGGCAACTGAATGTTCGACTCCATACTCCGTATGTGCGATCCGGCACATCCGATAGCTCTTCTCGGTGTCATTATGAGTGCAAACCAGGGATTTGGCGATATCCATCCATTCGGCAGCTTGGGGTGATAGTTCATACGTCGAGCTGTATATTGCTGTAAATTTTCGCTGCTGGGCCCGGGCAAGGCGCTCCCGATCGTCATCTATGAGAATCACCTGTTCTTGATGAAGCCGAAGCTGTTCAGCGACCTGCAAGCCTAACTCCCCCGCTCCTGAAACCAGCACTGGTCGCTGACGCTTGTCGGGACCGTCCGGGATGATCCGGATAAAGATGAGAGGGGCAGCTGTTACGGTCAGGATAGCAACCAGAATGATGGCAGAATTGACCGATTCGCTTAGTACACCTAATCGCAATCCAATCGCAGAAGCGGCAATAATGAGTGATAGACGGGAGGACAGCAGTACTCCCGCGCCGATGGTTTCCCGCCAGCCGAATCGTTTGCGAAAGATCAGGGCAGGTACCAACTTGACCAGGGCAGCTGCAACCAGAAAGATTGGAACCAGGAGCAGTGCTTGCGGTGAGCTGATCAAGGACTGCAGATTAAAGTCCACCCCAACCATGATGAAAAAGACCGGGATAAAAAAGCCAAAGCCGAAAGCTTCCACCTGGCGGATTAATTCAATGTCCTGCGGCTTCCTGAGCAGAGACAAGATGGCCCCCGCCAGAAATGCACCCAGAATGATTTCTGTTCCCAGCATTTCGGACAGTACAATGAAAATCAACATCATTGTAAAGGCGGCTCTTATTTTGATTTGAGCGGTTGCGGAACTGAGTTCATCTAGGAGTTTGCGGACCGCTGGGATGCCGTTGAAAAACCACATCCCGAAATAATACATAAAGAAGAAAGCCACGAACAGCAAACCAATCAGCAGCAAATCCAGGGTCAGACCGCGTGATAAGGCCGCCACTTCAACCGTGATCAGCAGCATGGTAACAAAATCGGCGATTAAGGATGCAATCAGCAAAGATTGCCCATAAATCCCATTTGACAAGCCGCGCTCTTTTAATACTGGCACCACGACACCCAGGGAGGTCGTTGACAGGATTAGAGCCATCATCCAAGGATTCCGGACAAGCCCGCCGGTATAGAACAGCAGCCCTATAATGACTGAGAGAGCCAGGGTTAACACAAATGTTACTGAACCAAGCTGAACTGGCCCCCAGCTTTCTTGAGACGTTCTCTTCTTTCCGTTTGCGAATAGACTCAGGTTAGAAAAGTCAATCTCTAGGCCGGAAAGGAACATTAAGAACACGAAGCCAAATTCCGAAAGCAAATCCAGAATTGGATCGTGATTGGCTACCAGAGCCAGACCACTGCGGCCGATCAGGATTCCGGCGATAATCTCTCCGACAACAATTGGTAGTTTCAACCGTTTGAACTGAGAAATCAGGAATGGGACGAGAAAGGCGAGTAGGACAACAACGAGCAAAGGTATAAAAGATGTATGTTCATTCATAGACAGAAATAAGTGTATCACGGTTTGGAAACATGCCGGTTATCATACCTGCCAGGGGTGCACTAAAATGTTGTAGAATCAGACAGCCAAGGGCAGAAGGGCAAGGCTGTCGAAAGCCGCTCCATCAGAGAGCCAGGCCGCCCGTGCTTTGGCGGTTGCGATGGCACCTGCGAGCGTCCAACGGGCACCAGAAATCTTGAGCCGAGCGGTAGCAATCTGTTTGCAAGCACTCTCAACCGTGCCGCTGCCAATCCAATACCCCTGAGCTCGGAACTGAGCGTAATTCATTCGGTGTTGGTTATTGGAGTAATAAGTGACCGCACGCTGCGCCGCCTCTTCGGCTGTTTTATGTCGGCCATAGTGCTGACAGGCTGCGATCACTTTTTGAACCTGGCCTTGCCATAGCCAGTTTGTGACTTGCTCCAGCCACTCCTGGCGGGCGGTTGCTTGAGAGAAAACAGCATCTGCGATCGGTGTGAGATATTCACAGGCATGGTACCAATCGACGATCTGGATCGCATCGGGGAAGTAATGGGAAATCAGTTTCCAGATCCAAACGGCGCCGTCACAAACGAAGACAAGTTCCTGCGCCTTGTCGGCTAAACGTCTCACCCCAGTGGCCCATAACAGCTGCCCGAATTCTTCGGCAGGCGCAATCGCACTATGATAGCTGATCGCTTGGGCTTTCGGATCGGCTTGCCCATACACTTCCGCCACCTGATACCAACTCAAGGTCTTTAACTCCCGCCATTGCTGCCCGACCGGCACCTGGGCGCCATCTAGCGAACCATATAAGCGCTTTGGCACTGCGCTAATCGCTCTTTCCCGCTCTTGCAGCCAAGCTTCATCCTGGCTCTGACGGACCCACTCTGCCTCCCGCTGGGCTTGTTTCTGCCCGATCTGTTGGGTTTGCTTGCGGATGGTATTGTCGCTGACTTCGACCAATAAAAATTCTCGGATCTTGCGTTGGGCTCGTTCAAAAGCAATATCCACGCCAGCTATGGCCAGCAGTTTGCCCATCACCAGGCTGACTTCTCCCGGATGTAAGCCCCACAGCTGATCCAGCCGGTAGTACTTCCGCCCACAGGCTGCACAGCCATAATATGAGCGATGGTAGTTAACCCAACCAAACACGCTCAGGATTTGCGCCTTCCGCTTTGAGATCCGCGGCGCCTGTGCCCCGCAGGCACAGCCTACTCGCCGTCCCTGTTTCTCATCTTCCCTTTCCAACACTTTCCCATATGTCTGCTGTCCCACTTGTTGCAGCAGCGCTCGGATCCCATTTTCAAGTTCCACCTGGTTTTGAATTTCTCCGGCTTCGATCAGCCGGCTAATTTCGTCTGCCAATAGACCCGTTATCTCGTCCTTTGCTCTTGTGCTAAAATCCATCTGGGAACCTCTTTCTGTGATTGTTGTTTTGGATAACCTAATCATAGCCTAGAGGTTCCTTTTTCTACAACATTTTAGTGCTCCCCCTGCCAGGGACAAAGATAGATCGCGGCGGTCAAGCGGGTTAAGGGCCATACCTCCACGATCTTTACTTCAAATCTATCCAGTAATAAATATGGTTGGTGGTGCTCGCAAATCGCAAGCACCACCAACCACATTTATTAATTTTCTGGGTACAGGCTATATATTGAAGCGTTATTTAATTTTCCGGCTCTCGTACCAGCCAGATTTTACATCATTGCGGATGTCAAACTCGGGCATATAAGGTTTGATGTCAAGTAAAGGCGTGCTGTCCAAAACATCCACATCCATTATGTCCAGCAAGTTTCCATGACAATTCAGCAGTCGGACGACCGAAATGCCGATTTGGTTAGGCCGGCGAGGATAGCGGGTTGAAAAAAGGCCGCGGCTTTGATCGTCCAAAAATGGCTGGACCTGCAGATCATACCCGTCGGACTGGTGAAAAACATATAAAAGGATCAGATGGCTGAATCCATCTATATCTTTCAAGCCCGCCGAAAATTCTGGCTCCAGGATAATCTGGCCGCGGGCTGTTGAGCGAGAAGCCTGGATGGGAACCTGGCTTGCCTCAGTAAACGGGGAACGGATAGTCCCAATAGATCTAAATCGGAATTCCATGCGAGGTTGCCTTTAGTATTTATCCGAAAAGTCGAATGGTAGGTGGTGGTGGCGTGCTGCGCAGCACGCCACCACCACCTCATAAACACCCTTCGGGATAGGCGCTTAATGAAGTTTATCAGTTCGGCTGACGATATCACCGTTGAGGTATGCCGTGACAGCCTCCTCGATGCTCTCCAGGTCGGTGCTCGTGTGGGCCATAAACATGTTTTATGTTTGTTAGCACAGCTCCAGCACGGCTCTTACCAGATGTGGCTCGCTCGTCGGACTCAATGTGAACCCAAGTTGCTTCAGGATATTCTGCATGGAAATGTTTTCAACCGTCACATGGGCATGAATCCGGCAGAGATTCTCCTGTTTGCCAACTTCGATGACCTGTTTCATCAGCTCTTTGCCGACTCCCAGCCCCTGATATAGATCGCTCACCAGCACACTGAAACGGGCTTCGTCCATACCATGCATCTTTGAAAGCCGCCCAGCTCCCAAAATGCGCGCATCGCCGGTTTCCGGATCGCGATCCTCAGCAATCAAGGTGATTTCACGGTCATAGTCACAGTGACAGATGCGAGCCAGTCGGTCGTGTGCAACACGTTCGTTCAGCAGCATCGGATGCAAATAGCGCATGTAAACCGAGCGGTCTGAAAGGGTCTCGTGGAATTTTACAAGCAAAGGCTCGTCCTCAGGCTGAATGGGGCGGCTGAGGATGTAAGTGCCATTTTTTGCAGTCCAGCTGCTTATATACTGGGATGGATACGGTCGGATCGCAAGGCGGGGAAGATTTGCCTCAAGGACCTCATTCTCAAATAACACTACCCGGGCATCCAGGGCCAGCAGCCGCTCTTCGGAAGCTAGCAAAGGATTAATATCCAGCTCCTTTATCCAGCGTTGTTCTGCAATCAACTGGCTGAATCGCACTAACATCTGTTCCAGTCCAACCAGGTCAACGGGTTTGCGCCCGCGCACGCCTTGCAATGCGGTATAAATTCTGGTTCGCTCCATCATGCGGCGGGCCAGGATCGAGTTCAATGGCGGCAGCGCCAGGGCCCGATCTTTGAACACTTCTACCAGCGAGCCTCCCAGTCCAAATAACAGAACTGGGCCAAGCTGTGGATCGATACTGCTGCCCAAGATCAATTCATAGCCATCCAGAGATGACATCGGCTGGACGGTTACACCCAGAAAATGTTCTACTCCTGCCAGTTCAGCCACTGTAGCCTGAATGCGGCTGTAAGCAGCCTGGACTGATCTGGCGTCATGCAAGTTCAATTGAACGCCCCCCACATCGGTTTTGTGAGTAATGGTTTCGGAATGCAGTTTGAGTACCACTGGGTAGCCGATTTCATCCGCCAATCGAACGGCTGTATCCACATCAGCAGCGATGCGGGTGACAACGGTAGGTATGCCGTAGGCAGCCAGCAGCTGTTTGGATTCGTATTCAGTCAGGATTGTTCGACCGGTCGCACGCGCATGTTCAATGATCTCGGCTGCCAGTTCGCGCTGGACGTCACTCCCTTCCGTCCCGTTTGGAAGCTTGGGGGTTTCGTATAAGCTGCGCAGGTTATTGGCGTAGTGCGCCATATAGTCAAACATGCGAGCGGCAGTGTCTGGGTAGGGGAAGGTCGGAATGTTGGAGCGGTTCAAAATTGCCTCGCCATTCTTCACGTCATCGCCGCCCATCCAGCTGGCAATAACTGGTTTGCCAAGGCTTTGTCCGTAGGGCTTGAGCTTTTCGGCGGTCTCAGTTGGGTCTGTCATGGCCTGAGGCGTCAGAATGACCAGCATGCCATCGCTGTTAGGATCTTGAGCAGCAATTTTTAGGGCTTCGGCATATCGATCCGGGCTGGCATCGCCCAGAATATCCACAGGGTTGTTATGACTCCAGGCTGCGGGCAGCAAGTTGTTATATGCATCCATAGTTTCTACAGACAGCTCTGCCAGCTTTCCGCCATTCGTGATCAAGGCATCGGTGGCCAACACGCCGGGCCCGCCGGCATTGGTAAGAATGGTCAGGCGCGGGCCTTTCGGTCTTGGCTGTTTGGCCAGCACTTCGGCCATATAGAACAGTTCAGCGATGCTGTTCACCCGCAGTACGCCGCTGCGGCGGAAGGCAACTTCCAGCACCTCGTCGCTGCCTGTCAGCGAGCCGGTGTGCGAGGCAGCCGCCTTGGCCGCGCCGGCTGTGCGTCCGGGTTTGATGACGATAATCGGCTTGGTGAGCGCCACTTCCCGGGCAGCAGACAGAAAGCCCCGGGCATCTCCGATGGTTTCCATATAAATTACGATGCTTTCAGTGCGCGGGTCATCGCCCAGATAGTAAATCAGGTCGCCCCAGCCGACATCCAGCATCGAGCCGATCGAAACGAAAGAACTAAAGCCAACATTTTCCTGCAGGCTCCAATCTAGGACTGCTGTGCAAAGTGCGCCGCTCTGGCTGAGAAAACCCACGCTGCCTGTGCGGGCCATTTTGCTGGCAAATGTGGCATTCAACCCGCTGATCGGGCTCATAACTCCCAGACAGTTTGGTCCAATAATCCGCATTTTGCCGCGTCGGGCATGTTCCATGATCTGTCGTTCCAACTCTACTCCGTTGGGTCCCGTTTCTTTGAAACCTGCAGAGATTACGATCGCACCCTTGACGCCAACCTCGACACAATCCTTAATAATATTCGGGACTGTATGGGCCGGTGTGGTGATGACTGCCAGGTCAACCTGTTCGGGTACTTCCGAAATACTCGAGTAGGCTTTGATGCCTAAGACACTGGGGCGTTTGGGATTAACGGGAAAGACTGCTCCCCCAAAAGGGCTGCTGATCAGGTTCCAGAGAACCGTTCGTCCGACGGAGCCAGCAGTTTCGGTAGCACCAATTACGGCAACATTTTTTGGGGCAAAAATCGCATCCAGAGCCTGGCTTTCATAATGCAGGACGTCGTGGGCGGGATCAAAAGAGGGCAGTGTTACTTGATTCATTATCAACTCCAATAATTTCCAGACAAAGGCCGTCCGTGTGGGCGGCCTTTTATAGGATCATGATCAGGGATTACGTTTTGTGTAATTTTACACAAGATTTATTCTAACAAATTATTCCCGAACTGTACGGGTACAAATGTTACCCATATCATAGGATGATAGTCGCTTTTTGCGAGATCCCAGAAAGGCCTGAGTGGAGGTGTTCGGTTCTGAGTCCACTTATTTTGCACAAATCCCAAACTTGGGCCTGAACAGATGTGAAAAAAGATTGACAGATTGATTTCTTTTGCTACAATAATATCAGAATATCTGATATTATAATATTGTTGTGGGTGAATTGGCGAGCCATTACCTTGGCTGGAATATGGTTTTCGGAAGGTACAGTCCTCGGGAGATCAATGAACGAATTTATCGGGCGGAATACTTTAGCCAGCAACGTCGCCGAGCAGTTGAGGGCACAGATTGCAGAGGGGCGCTTTGGCGTGGGTGATTATCTCCCACCTCAGAAGGAACTGGCAGAACGCTTCGGGGTCGGTCTATCTACAATTCGGGAGGCCATGCAGTTATTGATCGCAGCTGGTTTGTTAAAATCCCATCCCGGCAAAGGTACTTGGGTCAGAGACGATGCACTCAGCACGCTTATTCATCCACAAGTGGTTAAAACGCGGTTGGGGGAATTGAAAGCTCGCCAGGTTTACGAAGCCCGATCCGTGATTGAGGTCGCCCTGATCGAACTGGCAGCCAGCCGTGCCACTCCTGCTGATATCGAAAACATTTCTCAGGCATTGCAAGAGATGGCAAACGCTAAAAACGATCAAGCTTTTATTGAAGCAGATCTTTTATTTCACCTGATGGTCGCCCGAGCTGGCCACAACGAGCTGTTGGAACAGCTGTACCAACTTGTGCAGAAATTGCTGGTAGATGTTGTTAACGAACTAATTCAATTGCCAAATGTGAAATCGGAGTCAATGCCTTTACAGCTGGCGATTTTTGAGGCAGTTAAGGCCAACGATAGTTTGGCAGCCAAAAAAGCTGCCCAGGTACACATGGAGTACATTGAACAATTATTAAACACCTATGAATAGGGCGGCTGAGGACCATTTTGGCCGGTATAAACCCCAGAAATTCCTCCAACCATAAATAATTGTTTTCAAAAAATCTAAACAAGTTATTCCTAAAGGAGAATAGTACAGTGAACAAGGCCAATACTTTCGCAAGCATCACCCCACAGTTTTCGGTCTTAAGTGAAAGCCAATTACAAGACCTGCACCTGGCCGCTCTGGAGGTGTTGAGGCATACCGGTATTCGTTTTCATCACGATGGCGCACTGGAAATGTTGAAAAATGTTGGAGCCTTCATCTCAGATGGGAACCTGGTTAAATTCCCTGCCCGGATTGTCGACGAAGCTCTGGCTAATGCACCGTCCCGGATCGTGATGTGCGATCGGGTTGGTGAGCCGGCGATTTTTCTTGAAGGCAAGCGAACTTATTTTGGGACAGGTTCGGATTGCTTAAACTACCTCGATCCATCTACTGGCGAGCACCGCAAATTCACCCGCAAAGATGTACAAGATGGTTACCGACTGGTGGACGCCCTGCCGAATATCCATTTTTTGATGTCAATGGGCATCCCCGCCGATGTGGATCCTCACCTGACATATGATGTCCAGATGGCTGATATGCTTACTTACTGTACTAAGCCGCTCGTCTTTGTCACGAATGATAAAGCCAGCTGTCAGCGAGCCATTGACATGGCGGCTGTCGTAGCTGGTGGATATGAGGCGCTGCGTGAACAACAACACATCCTGCTTTATTCTGAGCCTAGCTCACCTTTGCAGCAATCGGATACGGCAGTCGATAAGCTGATCCTAATGGCAGAATATGAGCTGCCGGTTGTGCACTCTCCTGGCCCGCAAATGGGAGCAGTTGCGCCGATTACGATGGCCAGTGGGCTGGTGATGTCGCTGGCGGAAATCCTGAGCAGCCTGGTTGTTCATCAATTTACCCGCCCTGGGGCTCCGTTTGTCTTTGGGGCAGGTTTGCACCACATGGACATGAAATCCATGCAGATCTGCTATGCTTCACCCGAGTTTCAACTGACCAAAGCTGCCATCGCAGAGCTGGGGCGCTGGTATGGTCTGCCAACCTGGGGATATGCTGGCTGTTCAGATGCTAAAGTGATGGATGAACAGGCATCCCTGGAGGCCATGCTTTCCGTGTTGATGGCCAAATTATGCGGCTCGAACCTGATTCACGATGTGGGATATATGGAAAGCGGCTTGACTACCTCGTACGAAATGATTGTGCTGACCGATGAATTGGTTGCAATGTGTGACAACTTGATGAAGGGCATTGAGGTCAGTGAGGACACATTGATGCTGGATGAAATTCACGAGGTCGGTCCTGGCGGCAACTATATAAGCACCTCTCAGACTTTGAATCGTTTTCGAGATTTCTGGTACCCGGGTCTGCTTGATCGCCGGATTCGGTCGCAATGGCTGGACAAGGGTGGGACCACTCTTGGGCAGCGCTTGAATCAACGTGTTAAAGATATCCTTAAAAACCACGAACCGCAAACGCTGCCAGACGAGCAAAGCGTTGCCCTACAAAAGATCCTTGAATCTGTGGGCAAATCTTGACTGCAGCCATTCTCGCCGAAATGGTCGACTGCAGATCAATAGGCCATTAAGGTTGACTTTTTAGACTCATAAGAACGCCAGCGCGGTATTTTTCACGCGCTGGCGTTCATGGAAACCTCCGTTGGGCCGGCAACCGGAAGATGGGGACACAACCAGGATTTTCCAATAGACCTCTGGGTCTTTGAAAAACGCTGTATGGGAACTACAATAATAATTCTTACAAACGGGTTCTTTTTCCATCATTTCTTCCATATTTTTTGAGTTGTACATGAACGCACAGGTTGAAACTATTTTGAAGGGCTTAAAGTATCCTGAAGGTGTGTATTACTCCCACCAGGATCAATGTGTATACTTTGTCGAATGGTTGGGTGATCGGATCTTCGCTTATCGGGATGGAGAAACCCGTCTTATTTACCAGGCTTCACCCGGCAGCGGTCCGAGTGGGCTGAGTCAGGATCTGGATGGCACTCTATGGGTCTGTTTATACTCTGCTTGCCAGGTGGTCCAGATTGGCCGGGCCGGAGGGCTGCTGCGGGAATATCACGCCTGGCATAACCAACATTTTAAAGGTCCGAATGACCTCGTCCATGCGCCAGATGCTGGGTTATTCTTTACCGACTCGGGGAATTTTCAGGCGGATTGGGTCAGCGGTAAACCAGTTGGATCGGTCTATTATCTTAGTCAAAAGGGCGACTTGAATTGTGCGGCGACCGGGATCGCTTTTTCGAATGGGATTGCGATTTCACCTGATGGCCGCAAGCTCTACGTTTCTGAGCACCGCCGCAACCAGATTTTAGGGTTTGATATTGAAGTAGACGGGGGTTTATCGAATCGGAGAGTATTCGCCAGGCTAGATAACCACTGCCTGCTCGACCCTGGCAGGGCACATGAGCTTGGCCCGGATGGCATCTGCATGGACTGGCGGGGATGGCTGTGGGCCGCTCATTATGGCGGCGGCAAGCTGGTTGGTTGGGACCAGAATGGAGAGCCGAGAGGGATGATCTACCTGACGGAGGGGCGCTGCCCGACAAATCTAGCTTTTCATCCTGAGGAGAAAGCGTTCTATATTACTGAAGTAGAGTCTGGCTCGCTACTTCGCCAGAAACTTTAATCGCCAGTGGACGATCAACCCCGTCCACTTTTTTCATCGAGTTTTGAATGGGCAGGAAAATCTTCTTCAGCAAGCTACCCTTTGGGCGCATATATGGGCTCGCCTGGATCACTGTGGGGTCAGCCTTGGCACCGAAGATTAAAATTTTACTTGCCGGGATGGCATAACTTGAGCCAGCGCCTTCAGCTCGCTGTTGTAGCGGGCGATTATCATGCCTGCCTTAAGGTCATCCGTATCATAAGTGCTGTGGGCGTCTGCAACCAGAGTGACATCGTATCCAGATGCTACCGCTCCCCGGCAGGTGGCTGCGACGCAGAACTCGGATTGCATTCCTGCCAGGACAATCCGTGCGATTTGGCGCTGCTGCAGTACAGGTCCCAGGTCGGTGCCCTCGAATCCATTGGGAGTGAATTTATCGATGACCATCTCAGATGGCCTGGGCGCAAGCGCCGGGTGAATTTCCCACCCCCTTGTTCCAGGCGCATCCGGATCGCCCGGGGCGCCATTGTTGCGCAGATAAACCAGCTGCGCACCACTCTCTCGAGCGCGCCAGATCAAGCTCCGGAGCCTCTCGAGCATCTGGCTGGCGGCGTATACCGGCTCTAGGGGGTCAAACATATTCACTTGGGCATCGATAACCAATAAGGCAGTACGCTTCATTCTTGTTCTCCATCATATCCAAACTGTGATGGCCTTGCCCGAATTCTTCCAGCTCGACCGGACCAGCTTGCCGGAATTCCGGCTGATGTGCCGATTATCTGAAACTGTGGACCGAAAAATCTTTTAGATACGACCAAAATGATTTCAGTTGCCCAAGGTTTAATGTCTCGGCATCCCATACCCCGGTTTGAAAATCGCGGCTGCCATTCTGAGTAGTCAGGTCGAAGGCATGCAACTGGCCTACTCGATCTTCGCTGAACGAGAGCAGGTTTAGTTTCGGCCGTTCGGGCATATCCATATCTGTCAGCGAAACCAGTTGAACCTGTTTAAGCGATAAAAACCCAAGCTCGGGCCGGTCGGTGGCAACAAAGCCGTTATGGATTTTGAGGAAAGCCCGGTAGGATTTGGGCAAGCTGTTTCCCAGATGGAGCTCAAAGGCCTGCAGCTCATCTTCTGACACCGGCATCCCAGCCAGCCAGCCGTGCTGAGAACGCCCGTACGAGCAAACATAGAGCAGATAAGGTGAGAGCTCAGCGGCCTCTGAAACGACAAGCTTCAATTCCTGGGTGATATTCTCCAGGCGAAAGATAAAGCCGCGGGCGATTGTCAGAAGCGGATGCCAGATTAGTGCAGCAGCTTGACCTGGATCACCTGTATCCTGGAGGGCGGTCTGCCAGCTAGTTGGCAACCGGTTCGAATAGTCCGCCAGATCTGGATGCAGGCGTGGGATAATCCGGTTGTGCTCTGGGAGCAGCTGTGCCAATTGGGTTTGGATGTTATGTTTCATAGGTTCTCTCGGTATAATCAACTTCAATATTAATGTGAATCTGGCGGTCCGGGGTGGGGGGAACGACCATCGTTAACCGTAGGGCGACTCCATATCGAGACTCCCGAATAAACCGGAAAATGCCTGCATCGCTTTGGTGAAGTATTTTTGGCGATGATAGATTAGGTTGAATTTGCGGGTCAACTTCAAATTTGGTATCCTGATTGGGATCAACACCCCGGAACGAAGCTCCAGCTCGACAGATATTTCTGGAACAACCCCCAAGCCGAGATTCTGCCTGGCAGCCTGCTTGATAGCCTCAATATTGTTGTAAACCCCTGCAATTTTCCAGGGGATATCCGCGTCTCGCATTGCGCTCTCAAACAGTTCTCGAGTACCGCTCCCGTCCTCCCGGACGATAAACCCTTCACCCGTCAGGTCGCTGGCCAGCAAAGGAAATCGTTGGACCGCAACAGGTAATTCAGCACGGCGAATCTCAGACACCCGCTGAGCCAACAGGTGGTTCGGTGCGGCAATGATGATTAATTCATCATTTTGAATAAACTTTTCTAGGATGTCGGACGAATTTAAGCGGCCCTCAACCAAACCCAGGTCGAGCCGGTCCTCCAGGATTAGCGCTTCGATCACACTGGTATTGTCTACTAAGCTCATCAACTCTACTTCTGGGTGGAATTCTTGGAAGCAGGCAGCCATTTGCGGCAGTAGATGCGTCCCGATCGTCAGACTGGCGCCAACCCGCAGTTTGCCCCCACTGCTTAGCTCTGAAAGTTCTTGCTGTGCCTGTTCAACCAGATTCAAAATGTGCCTGCCATAGGATTGCAGCCGCCTGCCGGCCTCAGTGATATAAAGGCGGTGATTTAGACGTTCAAACAAGCGGCTACCAAGTTCTCTTTCCAGCTCAGCGATCGCCTGGCTAACAGAAGGCTGGGTCATATGTAGAACCTCTGCCGCTTGAGTCATGTTCATACTTTCGCAGACTGACAGAAAGATTTTCAATCTTCGCAGGTTCATCAGCGGTTCTTTAGTCATTTCATCTGATCATCCCGAAACTGTCAATAATCTTAGGCGAATCCTTCAATTATTCTGGCACTCTCCCCTAAGCGATGGCTGTTCTGGAGTTTCTGTGAAAAGCATCAGAGAACCTCGGTGAAGATAAGGGTTTGCCTATGATGTTCATAAAATAATACTATTTTACAAATAAACTTTCATTTGGTATAGTGGTAAAGATGGATTTGAAGTAGTGCAATTGGATTTCTGAACGAAATTTCAACAGCTGGACGGATTTGGGAAATGGAAGTGGGCGGAGTTTTACCTCCGCCCACTTCGCGTTGCAATGATCATTCGATACCCCGTCTGCTCCCGACAAAGATTCAACTGCCTTTTCATTCACCACCATCGGCATCGGCTACCCGTCACGCTTATCCAGCGTTATAATGCTGGTATGGATCTCTTCGACCACGCTCTCCAAAATCGTATGAAAAACGAAGCGCCTCTAGCTGCCCGCATGCGTCCGCGTACCCTGGAAGAATATATTGGGCAGGAGCATATCGCCGGATCGGGAAAGCTACTGAGGCGGGCGATCGAAGCCGACCGCTTGTTCTCATCCATCATCTTATGGGGACCGCCGGGCACTGGTAAGACGACCCTGGCGATGGTGATCGCTAATCAGACCAAATCTCATTTCGAAACCCTTTCAGCCGTGCTGGCGGGTAAGGCTGATTTGCGGGAAGTGATCGAAAAAGCGATTGAACGGCGCAAGCTGTATAACCTGCGCACTATTTTGTTCGTCGATGAGGTCCACCGCTGGAATAAAGCCCAACAAGATGCCTTGCTCCCGCATGTTGAAACCGGAACCGTCACCCTGATCGGCGCTACAACCGAAAACCCTTACTTTGAGGTCATCGGAGCCTTGGTTTCACGCTCGCGGGTCTTTCAACTGCGCCCACTAGACGATGCGGCCATCCAGAGAATTCTCGAGAGCGCATTGCACGACTTAGAGCGAGGCTATGGACAGCGTAGCATCCGCATCCAGGCGGATGCGATCGAGCATTTGATCCGCGTAGCAGGCGGGGATGCACGCAATGCGCTCAATGCGCTCGAACTGGCGGTTGAAAGTACGCCGGCCAACCCGAACGGAGAAGTACATATCAGCCTGGAGATCGCTCAGGAGTTTATCCAAAGGCGAGCAGTTTTATATGACAAGGATGGCGACGCCCACTACGACACCATCTCAGCTTTCATCAAATCTGTCCGCGGTTCAGACCCGGATGCAGCCCTCTACTGGCTGGCTAAAATGCTTTATGCCGGGGAAGATCCCCGTTTTATTCTGCGGCGGTTGTTGATTCTGGCAGGCGAGGATATTGGCCTGGGAGATCCCATGGGCCTGGTGGTAGCGAACGCGGCTGCCCAGGCATTCGATTATATGGGTCTGCCAGAGGGCATCTATCCGATTGTGGAGGCTACCCTCTACTTGGCCACTGCGCCGAAATCTAACTCTGCCGGGTCTTATTTCAAGGCGTTTAAACTGGTCGAGGACGAAGGGAAAACACAAGTGCCGCGTCATTTGCAGGACGCCAATCGCGATGGCCGGGCTCTGGGTCACGGGCAGGGCTACCAATACCCTCATGAAGGTCCGAACCACTTCCTGCCACAACAGTACCTGCCGCGGGAACTGCTGGGCAGATATTTTTATCGGCCATCCGAACAGGGCTATGAGGCTCAAGTCCTCGACCGGCTAATGCGCTGGCGGGCAGCTCAGGAACGCGCCCTGGGTGTCGCACAGACTGAGACGCTGCCGGAATTATCCGAAGAAACCATCAAGGAAATCAAAGGGAAACATAAAGCAGGCCGTTAATGACAACAATATTGCTGATAAGACACGGAGAAAACGACTATGTCAAGAAGGGTCGGCTGGCAGGCCGGTTACCGGAAGTACATCTGAATGAGAAAGGTCGCCAACAGGCCCAAGCGGTTGCAGAAAAGCTGTCCGGCGCCCCTGTTAAAGCGGTTTATAGCAGCCCCTTGGAGCGGACGATGGAAACCGCCGAACCGGTCGCCAGGGCACTTGAGCTGGAAGTCATCCCACGGCAGGGACTGATCGAAACTGATTTTGGAGACTGGGAGAATAAAAAAATTAAGGGCTTGAGCCGCCTGAAGATCTGGCGCATCGTACAATTTGCGCCAGCTCTGATGCGTTTTCCACAGGGCGAGTCCTTTGCAGAGTGCCAATTTAGAATGATGCAGGAGTTAGAAACGCTGCGGGCTCAACATGATCCAAAGGATTTAATAGTGTGTGTCTCACACTCAGATCCGATTAAACTCGTGGTAGCCTACTATCTCGGTTTGCCGCTGGATTTATTTCAACGGCTGCATATCGCGCCTGCCTCGATTACAGTCCTGGGTATTGGTGAGGGCGGCAGCCGCTTGTTCAACCTGAATTACGATCTTTCTTTTTCTTTATCCAAACCCTGAACTGGTAGAGTGCACTCGACCTTTATAGGTTAGTTTGGGGTATTGATGAATTTGGACAAACGCCCTCATTTTTCACATCACATCATCATCTATGGATTGTTCCATTCTGGTATACTAAGAGGGTCACAGGGGAGCATGTGCGAATGCATAAGCTTCACCCAAACGCCGAAATTATTTTCCGGAGATCACTATGCCAGCAGCTGAGATCGACCTGAAGCCGGTCGCTCATATAACGACCGACGCAATTGGCCCGCCAGGCAAGCGCGTGTTCTACATTCAGGGCTGGCAGGGCGAGCGAACGGTTACCCTTATCGTTGAGAAGATACAAATCCAATCCCTGGCAGTTGGTTTAGAGCAGTTTTTATCGGAAATTGCCAGCCAAAATACTGGTTTACAAGATGCATCTGCCGAATACGAAGAAGAGAATATGCGGATTAACCCGCCGGTAGATCCATTATTTCGCGTGGGAGAAATTGGCCTGGGCTACGATTCGGAAAACGACCTGGTTGTGCTGGTAGCCAAAGAATTGGTTCTGGAGGGGCAAGATCCCGATGAGACTCGTGTGGTCCGCTTCTGGTGTAAGCGGGAGCAAATCCGAGCCATGTGCCATTGGGGCATGGAGGTGGTTTCTCACGGGCGCGCCGTCTGTCCTCAATGTGGTCAACCAATGGATCCGGAAGGCCATTTTTGCCCTAAACGGAACGGGCATAAGCACTGAGTTAAATTAAAAGTCACTTTTCGAGATGGTTCTACCTGCTGAGGCTACATTGCGGTTAGGACCATCTCTGGTATCTGCTCCTAAATCTGTGGAGCTACAGCGGAAATCCCTTGGGATGTTGCTTATTGGTGCGATGATTTGGAATGTTTTTAATAAATAATATGGATGCTGATGTACTCACAACCCTGCAACAAGGGGAGATCATAATCAAAGGCGAATTCCTGTGGGGCTCGAATTACACTTTTTTGGTAGACGTGGAGCTGAATGGGAATAACCTGAAAGGCGTCTATAAGCCGTCCAGGGGTGAAAGACCGTTATGGGACTTCCCGGCTGCTTCTCTTGCTCGGCGTGAAGCGGCCGCATTTTTGGTCAGCGAAACCTTGGGCTGGGCATTGGTTCCACCGACGATGTACCGCCGTAAAGCTCCTTTGGGTCCAGGATCATTGCAGCTGTATATCGAGCATGATCCCGAATACCATTATTTCACTTTTAATGAACGGGATTTGCAGAGGCTGAGACCGGTGGCGTTATTCGACCTGGTAATAAATAATGCCGACCGCAAGGGGAGTCATGTCTTGATTGATTCAGCCGATCACCTCTGGTTGATCGATCATGGGATCTGCTTCCATGTTGAAGAAAAAATCCGCACAGTAATCTGGGACTTTGCAGGTGAATCATTCCCTGAAGAACTATGTGCCAGCCTGAACACTTTCAGGCAGAAGTTTGAAAAAGCATCGGGAGAAAGATCCGAAATTGAGACCGTGCTGAAAACCCATCTTAGCCAAACTGAAATCAAGGCGATTGCTACGCGAGTGGACCGGCTGCTGGAAATAGGCCGCTTTCCATCACCTAATCCGTACCGGCGTCCCTATCCCTGGCCGCAGATTTAGTATCTGTCCGAAAGGTCGGAAGGTATGTGGTTGCTGTCGCGTGCGCAGCACAAGAAGTTTGACACAGGAGCGTTGCATGCCCAACTATAATCTCGCATTCCTTGGATTTGGTAATGTCGGTCAGGCGCTGGCCCGCCTGCTGCTCAAGAAACGGACAGAACTTGAGCGTGCTTACGACCTGACCTTCAGGGTTACCGGTCTGGCTACGGGCCGGCATGGATCGGCGATCGATCTTAATGGCCTGGATTTGGAAAAAGCGCTTGCTGTCATGTCTGGCGGGGGTTCATTAACCAGCCTGAGCAGAACTGATCTGCCTTTAGATAGCATCGATTTCATCCGGCGCTGTGGCGCGCAGGTGTTGTTCGAGAATACTCCAGTCGATTATCATGCCGGGCAGCCTGCAATCAGCCATTTGCGCCTGGCGCTCCAATCGGGTATGCATGCCATTACTGCCAACAAAGGGCCGGTTGTTCATGCTTATCGGGAATTGAGTGAGCTGGCGGACCGAATGGGGGTGAAGTTTTATTTTGAATCAACCGTTATGGACGGAGCGCCAATATTCTCTTTGTTCCGGGAGACCCTGCCCGCAGCCCGCATTCGCTCCTTGCGAGGCGTGCTGAATTCCACTACGAATTTGATATTAAGCCGGATGGAAGCTGGCGAGGGTTTTGATGAAGCCGTTGCCTATGCTCAAAAGATTGGAATTGCCGAGACCGATCCCAGCGGTGATATCGATGGCTGGGATGCTGCAGTGAAGGTGGCAGCGTTAACCACTGTCATTTTGGGGGTCCCGATGAAACCAGACCAGGTGAACCGGCGCGGGATTCGCGAGATCACCCAGGCTGAAATCCAGAGGGCACGCCGGGAGGGTGGCAGGTGGAAGCTGGTCTGTTCGGCAGTTCTGGAAGGAGATGAGGTGCGAGCGCAGGTATCCCCGGAAATCGTCCCTCATGATTTGCCTATGTATGGTGTGGAAGGGACCACCAGCATTGTGCAGTTCGAAAGTGATGTGCTCGGACTGCTCTCGATCATCGAATCGGATCCCGGCCCGCATACAACTGCTTATGGTTTGTTCGCCGATTTCCTGAACGCAGTTCGTTCAAGTTCATGAGTGTACTTTATGCGCACCAGTAGGCCGCCTCAGCCTTGTAGCGCTGAACTTGATCTGGGGGTATTTAACTACAACAAAGCCACATAGAGCGGCTTGTCAGATAAAACCTCTGTTATTTTACGACCCTATTTATCTTTGTCCAGCGCGCTGGGTACCTGAGTAACTTCCTGCTCTGCAGTAGCCTCTTCATCTTCGGGGGTTATTACTTCGTCGTCAGCTACAACAACTGCAACTATTTCAGTATTTGTTGCAGACGGTTGCCCGGATTCTGATTCTTGGGCGGTCGGGCTGGTATCAGCCGGGGGCGTTTCTGCCTCTGGCAGCTCTGCTCCGGCTGTCTCCACCTCGGGCGTTTCTGCCTCTGGCAGCCCTGCTTCGGCTGTCTCCATCTCGGGCGTTTCTGCCTCTGGCAGTTCTGCTTCGGCTGTCTCCACCTCGGGCGTTTCTGCCTCTGGCAGCTCTGCTACGGCTGTCTCCACCTCGGGCGTTTCTGCCTCTGGCAGCTCTGCTACGGCTGTCTCCACCTCGGGCGTTTCTGCCTCTGGCAGTTCTGCTTCGGCTGTCTCCGCCTCGGGCATTTCTGCTTCTGGCAGTTCTGCTTCGGCTGTTTCTACCTCGGGCGTTTCTGCCTCTGGCAGCTCTGCTTCGGCTGTCTCCACTTCTTCGGGCGAATCGTTCTCAGGCTCTCCCGCCAGGGGCGCTTCCGCGTTCGGCTCCATTGCTTGGATTTCGTTCTCGGTCATCCAGGCGATCTGTTCTTCAATAGGCACGCGGCGCATACTTAATGAGATGCGTTCGCGGTCCGGGTCGATATCCAGGATGCGGACCAGGATCCTCTCGCCGGCCTTTACCAGATCCTGGGGAGCGCCTGTGGCGGAGTAGCCAATCTCGCTCACATGTACCAGGCCTTCGATGCCTTCAGATATTTCAACAAAGGCCCCAAAATCCAACACATTTTTGACTTCGCCTTCAATCACATCCCCGGGTGTAAACTGCTGTTCGAGTTGCTGCCAGGGGCTTGGAAGCAGGGCTTTTCGGCTCAAGCTGACCCGCTCTTGCTCCACATCGATTCCAATTACCTGGACCTGAATCTCGTCGCCGACTTTGAAAAGGTCTGATGGACGATCGACACGCTGCCAATCTAGCTCTGAAATATGAACCAGGCCATCAATACCGCCCAAGTCAACAAATACGCCAAATTTAACTGTGCTGCTGACCTTGCCAAGGATAATCTGGCGTTCCTCGAGTTCTTCCAGCCGTTTCTTGCGCTTCTCATATTCAGCAGCCAGAGCGGATAGAATTAAACGCTGGCGATCACGGTCTACTTCGATGACCTTGACCAGCAATTTTTGCCCAATCATATCGTTCTTTAATTGGCGAGCTTGCTGGCTGTCCCGACGCCGCAGTTCAGCGACTTGCGAATTTGGAATAAAAGCTCTTAAGCCTTCAAAATTACCCAGCAAGCCACCTCGATTTTCACCAATTACTTCCACTTCAAAAGTTAGCCCATTTTCCAGATATGTTTCAACCTGCTGCCAGCTTTTATATTCAAGGCCTTTATTTAAAGATACCAACAGGTCCTGGTCACCTACTGGTGTGCGCATGATACAGACCAGCACCTTGTTCCCATGGGAGAGGCTTGCCAGCAAATCCTTGGGTAGTAAATTTAGATCCCAAATTGGGACGATCGCATCTCGCTTAAGACCAATATCGACCAGAATAGCATCATCATCAATCCTTAGGATGTTGCCTTCCAGGAACTGGCCTCGCTTGGGGCGTTCATAGTCATAGCCATCGAGGGCTTGTTCGAACCATTTTGGGGTGATCTCTTCATTCTCATTCATAGTTGATGTGGTCAGACCAATATCGATGGCCTGAGTCTCCAGTGCCTGCAAACGATCCTCCTATAGAGTATGGATTTGGTTGAGTTCGGGATCGTCTATAGAGCCCGGACAAATTTAGAATAACTATGCCGGAACCTTGCCAGTCTGGCAAGCCTGGGCTAATTATTCGACTGCCATATCGAAAGCGAGCGTAAAATGGAGGGGCCGGTCAGGGAAATATTAATTACCCCTGCATCAATGTTTTAGAGATGAAGGTATGAACGAGCATACCTTGCTATACATTTAATCATAAGGCCTAAAACCCCCAAATGTGTGGCCAGCTTATCCAATAGCAGCACAAATTATTTGATTATTGTGTTCCATGCTTAATACACGACTTGAACACGATAAAAAATATACCAAACCTTGAGCAAAATGTCAAATTTAGGTGCAGCTTAGCAGCAATTCTAAATATGAGGTAGATTTTGAGAAGAAAAGCATGCAGGTGTCAAAAAGCGAGGTTTATGACAGCGTTGGGGTAATCGTTTCCGAAAAACCTCCGGGAAAGAATAGGATGCTTAGCTGCTGAAGTTCATCCTGGGCGCAAGCTGAAAGAACCGCCAACCGATGTTGGCAGCTTTTCGACAACCCCTGGCAATCAGTGGGGAGCATCATCAAGTATCCGGGATCAGTTCCAGGCCAACGAGCATAAAATGCAGCAAATGGTTCCAATTGTCAAAGAGCATGTAGCGCAACAAGGCCCGCAGGTCATTGAAGAAATCCTGGCGAGACACTAACTCCTGGCGCAAAGCATGATATTGTTCGTCCAATAGGTCCAAGAGCGTATGGAACAGAAAAGCCAACAGGTTGAGGGTGAGCATGAAATTGGCCAGGAATTGTTCACCATGCCCGAAGTTATGTTCGAGATGATAGCCTTTGGTTTTGAGCACATTGTTGGTCTCATTTTCGCTCTTCCAACGTGCCCGGCCATCCCGAACGATAGGAACGACATTGCTGCGGTTCAATTCATGATTGGTGATGAAGGTATTGTGGTACAGTCTTTTGCCCGTAGTTTCACGGGTAATCGTGATTTCACACCAGTTGACCGACAGAGCCTCCTCCCCACGGCGTAAAGGGACCGCATTGACCCAACGGTATTGGTGGATTTCAGCATAACGCCCATTCCAGTGGCGCAGTTTCAACTGCTCAACTGCGTCCAGATTGGTCAGAAAATCAACCTGTTCATAGAGCGCGACATGCGAATCCGGCTTGCACACTAGCGTAAAGTTGAAGCCGTTCTCCAAAAACAAGCTGCAGATTGGCTGGCAGGCGTACAAATCATCACCCAACAATGTGTATTTGTGATCCTGATAGTGCGCAGCATTGCGCTTGACCCAGCGCTTGATCGCCGCCCGTTCGCAATCCTGCTTCTCATGCCCGTCTTGCGGGCTGACATATTCAGGTTCCAGCACCAGCACCCGGCTCTCGCCGGCCTTCACGATCACCGGCAAGATCGCATAATGGAGGTACAGTGTCTCGCCATTGGCTAGCTCTTGCCGGGAACAATTCGGACAGTGGATGTTCTGCGATGAAATCGTGCCCGTTCCATCACAGGAGATCAAATATTGCCCAGCATAACTGCTAAAGGCTTCCATGTGACCGCTGGCTTGCAGGGCCGCATGTCCTTTACTAAAGACCCCATACAGCAATTCCGGCTCTTGCGGATCCAGCAGGTAACGGATCTGGGCGTCACTGGGAATGCGCTCTGCTCCAAACAAGCTCTGCACGTTGCTTCTTCCTTTCGCCTTTTCTAGCAAACGTTGATACGCCAGGAAGGAACTCGACTGAGTGAAGAAGACCCCAAAGGCGCTTACTGCCGCATCCTTGATTTCATAACGCCTATTCTCCCCTGTGCGGTGATCTGGCAGCCTTTCAAAGCTCTGTGTTATCTCGTTTACTAGTTCGTCAAATATCTTGGAGGCTTTCATCCCCCTAGCTTATCATATGTTTTTTGCCATATTTAGAATTGCTGGCAGCTTAGGGTCAATTCGGTTTGTGGTTTGCTTACCCAAGTATCCCAACTAGAAAGTTAATTTAGGTGTTATACGCAATACTTCGTACTGTGGATAACACCTAAATTCTATTCCCCCCAAAAGTTAACTGCATCCCCCAGGGCTACCATTTAACCCGTGAAGATCGGTTCGTAATCCCCGACAGTGGCGATGATCGCTTCCTGTTGCTTATTGGACAAGCGAGTATAGTTTTCACAGGCATCCAAGACCAGCGGCAGGACCTCAGGATCGCCGACTGTGCACAAACCGGTTATCGGTTGTGAGAGTACAAAGTTCACAGCAGCCTGAATCTCGTTTGGGCTGGTCATCGGCCGATACCAGGTGCGATGGCTGTGAGGCTGGTCTCCCCACGGTGAACTGGCAATCGATTTGATTGTCATGCAACCCACCTGCTTTTCCTGGCAAAGCTCGAGAAGAGCTTCTGTGTTCCGGCGATAATCAGGGTCAGCGTATTGAACAAAGTTGAGCGGGAATAACACGCTGTCAAATTCAAAACGGCGCAGGGCTTCAATAAAAATGGCTGGGGTATCCACACCGTGACCGGTGATGCCCACAAATCGCGTCAGTCCTGCCTGGCGCGCTTCCAGGATGGCATCTAACGCTCCGCCGGAACGGGTTGCCAGGTCCAATTCTTCGAAGGTCGTGATGGCGTGTATTTGATAAAGATCGAATGCTTCGGTTTTCAATCGTTCCAGAGAACGGCGAAGTTCTGCTGCTGCTCCGGCACGATCGCGCTCCATGGTCTTGCAACCCAGAAAGAAGCGATCGCGTGCCCGGACCATCCAGGGGCCCAGACGTTCTTCAGCGATGCCGTAAGATGGTGCAACGTCAATATGGTTCACGCCAGCCGCGATGACCTGCTCCATGGTGGCGTCGGCCTGTTCTTGCGTTGCTCCTCCGAGCGCTACTGCACCGAAGATCGCAACAGTGCTGTTGTGGCCTGTTGGTCCAAAAGGGCGGGTTTCCATCGTGTGTCTCCTTATGATTAATCTGTTCGAATATTCTTCTTAATAGGTGAGGCGCTCGGATCGCATATAACTGTTTACTCCCAGCCAAACTCACTGTACCAATTTCCAGAATGAAAATTCTTGAGCGCCTGGCGGATGTACGGGATCGTATTGGATGGCAAGTGATCAAGCATCACCCATCTCAAATCATCACACTTGCCCGGTTCACAGTTGTGCGGCTCGCCTTGCCAGCTGTGAGAAGCGAGAAAAAAGTCAATCCTTTCTTCGTCAGACCTGCGCTGCATAACACCGACAACCTTAAGATCCTCAGGATCCAGCATAACTCCCACCTCTTCCTGTGCCTCGCGAACGGCAGCTTGCCGGACAGTTTCGTTGCCATTCAGGTGGCCGGCAACAACGCTGAAATTGCCATCTTCAAAACCAGTGTTGAACCGCCGCAATAGCAGTACTTTCCCTTTCCGAATTAGAAAAATGTGGGCGGTTACGGGAAATCGAATGCGCAAATTTGCCTCCTGAACGAATTAAATCATTCTGTGATCCAGGTACCACTGGTACGCTTCCATGATGGCCTGGCGGGTGGGCAGGGGCTCCGGCAGTGCCAGCTCAGATCTGGCCTTGTGAGTGTCGAAGTAAAAATAATAACCTGCTCGCCGCAAAGCCTCGCCAGTGACCGGCAGATTGAGCAATCGGTCAACCAGTCGGACCGGTCTGGACAGGAGTCGCACCAAGCGACCGGGAAGTTCCAGCCAGGGAGCCCGGACCCCGACAACGGCAGCAACCTGCTGCAAGAACTCAGTGTGGGGGAGGTTCTCGCCGCCCAGAATATAACGCTCGCCGGTGCGGCCGCGTTCGAGCGCCGCCAGGTGACCAGCCACCACATCCTGGATGTGAACCACGTTAAGGCCGCCCTCGATTGTGACGGGGAGCCTGCCTCGAGCGATCTGTACGATCAATTTACCGGATATCTGGTTGATATCGCCTGCCCCAATCACAACCGCCGGATTGACGATGACGACATCCTGACCGAGGGCGACTGCTTTTTGGACTTCCAGCTCAGCCTGGTATTTTGCGTAACCGTACTGCCAGTCTGCGGGCGAGAGATTCCAGGTATGGTTTTCGTTGATGGTTGGCCGCCGGTGATTGCCAGCCCGATGTTCTTCTGGGAGCCCCAAGGCTGCCACGGAGCTGGTGTGCACCACCCTCCCGATGCCTGCCTGAGCAGCAGCTTGCAGTACATTGCGGGTTCCGTCAATCGTGGTCGCCTGGTGCGAACCGGCCCGGCGTGTGCCGACCCGGGCTGCAGCATGAAAGACGACCTCGACGTCCTGCATAGCAGCTACCAGTGTTTCCGGTTGGGTAATATCGCCGATCGCATGTTCGACCGGTAGATTTTCCAGCGCCAATAATGGGCTGGTTGATCGGTGAAAGGCGCGCACCTGGTGCCCTTCGGCAGCCAGAGCCTGGCAGAGCCGGGAACCGATGAAACCGGTAGACCCGGTAACCAACACCCGCAAGCCCATCAGCCGTCCTTCAATCCAGCCATTCGATGATGGTCGCTTCGCCCTGGCCCACACCCACGCACAAAGTTGCCAGGCCATAATAAGGACGTTTTTCCTGCGGAGCGCGCCGCCGCATTTCGTGCACCAACGTCGTAAGGATGCGGGCTCCTGAGCAGCCTAAAGGATGGCCGAGAGCGATGGCGCCACCATTGACGTTGGTGATCTCTGGGTCCATGTCCAACTCGCGCATGACAGCCAGGGATTGAACGGCAAAGGCCTCGTTCAGCTCGATCAGGCCGATCTGATCCAAAGTCAGTCCAGCCCGCGCCAGGGCTTTGCGGGTGGCTGGCACCGGGCCTAATCCCATCGTCCGGGGAGGCACCCCGGCTGCTGCCGAGGCAACAATCCGCGCCAGCGGTTTATAACCCAAGCCGGCAGCTTTATCGGCGTTCATCAGTAAAATGGCTGCCGCGCCATCGTTGAGTCCGGAAGAATTGCCGGCAGTAACGCTGCCTCCCTCACGGAAAGCGGGCCGCAGGCGTGCCAGAGCTTCCAGGCTGGTGTCCCGGCGAGGCCGTTCATCGATCGTTACCATGATTGGGTCATTTTTACGCTGCGGAATCGATACCGGGGCAATTTCTTCAGCAAACTTCCCGGAATCGGTCGCCTGAACCGCGAGCTGATGGCTGCGAAGCGCAAAGGCATCCTGGTCTGCTCGGCTGATCGGGATCTGGTCAAAAATATTTTCAGCTGTTTCGCCCATCGCTTCAGTGCCATACTGGGCTTCCATCCTGGGATTGGGATAGCGCCAGCCAAGTGCCGTATCCCAGGCCGTCAGATTGCCAAATGGATAGCCGCGTTCGGGCTTTGGGACAGAATACGGCGCTCGGGACATGCTTTCCACGCCCCCGGCGATGTAAATTTCCCCTTCACCGACCCGGATCGCCCGGGCTGCCTGATTGACGGCGTTCAGCCCGGAAGCGCATAAGCGGTTGAAAGTCACAGCCGGTACGTGCACTGGGAATCCAGCCAGCAAGGTTGCCATACGGGCGATATTGCGGTTATCCTCTCCGGCACCGTTGGCGCAGCCAAGATACACTTCCTCCACCAGGCCGGGGTCAAGGCCGGTGCGGTCAACCAGTGCTTTCAATATATGAGCTGCCAAATCGTCAGGCCGCACACCAGCCAGAACACCCCCCAGAGCGCCTATAGGTGTGCGTACGGCATCGATAATGGTTGCTTCAGGCATTAAGGTTTCTCCTGTCCGGGTAAAGGCGAGGAAGATTAGATTAGGTTAGGCGGGCAGCAGGCGTATATACAAATGCCCGAACCAGCGCCAGCAGGTAGATTCTACCACCCTACCGCTCGCGGGATCTCTGTGATTTATCCGCTCTTCGGGAATTAGTGGGGTAGATCCCCAAATCTGGGGCAGACTAACATAGATTCCCAATGATCTGATTTATCTCGAGGTGCAGCCTGCCAAGCATCCGCACCAAGGTGGGGGCCAATAGACAAGTGAATGTTTTGCTCCTTTAATCCGGCAATCTTTGCGCCCATCCACTTGCTGCTCAGATACTTTGAATCAGTCTAAACCATCATTGGCGCTTACCGAGTCTGGTCGACAGCTTCCTGCTGCCAGACTCTCAGCCCTTGCCGGCTCAGGTAAATCGGAATGTTGCGATAGAGCCGGTTTTCCGCCTCAATTGCGGCAGTCATTGCTCGCCTGGCTGAGGAGTGATCGTTACCTAAAATTGTCAGCGAACCGCCGTCGCCTCCAGCGCCATTGACTTTCCAGCCGATCGCTCCATAGTCCCGGGCGATCTCGATCACTCGTTGGGCATCCGGATTGATCAGGGCCGGGTGCAGCTGGCCCTGGGCTTGGGTATTGGCGATCATCGCCTGCCCCAGTGCATTGAAATCGGCATTGTAGAGCGCATCCCTGGATTGGATGGCGGTTTGGCGCAGGCCCGCCAGTTTCGGACTATCCGGCCCGGCCTGTTCCAGGGAGGCGATCACCATCTCGTGTACCTGGGACGAATGATGGGTCTTACCCAGAAAAATTAGCGCCAGGCGACGTTCCAGCTCCCACCAGACTGCATTTGGGACTTGAATGGATGAGACGGTTGCATAAGGATAGTTGTGCATCTCGATAAAATTTATGCCACCATATGCTGAAGACAGCTGATCCTGGATGCCGCTTTGCTGGTGGAGCAGCTCAGTCTCTACTCGATGGGCAGTCCGAGCGATTTCGTGGGGCGTCATCCGGCCGGGCGTCAGGCAGTCCAGGGCTCCGATTAAGGCAACAGTGACAGCGGCAGAAGTCCCGGTGGAAGCCCCTCCCGGCGCTTCCGAGTAAATGATGGCTTCAAAGGAATATTTCCGGGGGATGCCCATCAATTCGATCGCGCCTTCCAGCAAAGGGTGCCGGTCCCGTTCCTGCGACTGGCCCCGCAGATAGCGCTCACCGTAATTCTCCGCATAAATTATGATTTGCTGGCCTGCCCCGGGCGTAGGATAGACACGAATCTGGACTTCCGCGTATGGATACACTCCGATATTGAAGACCTTACCGTGTCCAGCGAACCAGGTGTCTGTCCAGCCGCCATTATCGCAAATCCGTATCGGGGCGGCTGAATTGATGATCTTGAGAGGTTTTGCCTCTCCAAAGGTTGAGCTGGGAGTGGGCTGGGCGATCATTGTTTGATAATTGCTGTCGGGTAGATCATAGGCAGCTCTAGTAAACTATTTTATCAGTTTTATTTTGGGGGTAGTGTTCTCATCTGCGCAGACCTTCAATAATTGGTGACAACATCAATCAACCCTCGACTTTGGGCGCGCCGTTCACACCATCTGAAGCCCAGGGCAGAGAGCAGGCCGAATAGCAGGGTCAGGGCGATCAAAATCCCCATAAGCTGAGTATCGCTCAGATGCGTCAGGGTAGGGAACGCCTGGGCGACCGAGCCTACCAGCGCCCGCCGCAGCAGCTCCAGCCAATATGTGATGGGGATGAAAAAACCTACTGGTCGCAAGAAAGCTGGCAACACTTCCAGGGGAAAGATAGCCCCGCTGAACAGATACAGCGCCCCGGCGACTGCATCCCCGATCCCCCAGCTGTGATGCACCAGCAGCAGCATGATACCGGAAAGCAGCAGGCCCATCATTGCCAGCATAACGATCCCGATCAACAATGCCGCCAGGAACAGCGGCCAGTTCACGGCGGTAATATCGATTTGAACTTTCAGAAAGACAGCCCCAAATAGGATCGTAATCAGGACGGACAGGCTGGCGATCAGGAAGCGGGCTACTCCCCGACCCAGTAGATAGGCAGGGAAATTGACCGGCGCAATATAGATGTACTTCATGGTTTTGTAGTGCTCACGATCCTCGATGATCGTCCAAGCCATTCCGTTCATAATCTGCCCAACGTAGATATAAAAAGCGTTGCCCAGGTAGATATAAGCAAACAGCGGGTTTTCAAAGTTGGCCTTGGTGATCACGCCATACATCACCACCAGTATGGCAGCGCTGGACAGCGGGCGAATAATCGAATAGATCGCAAACAGCAGCGGATCGGCCCAATTTGATTCAATTTGCCAGCCCAGCCAGGTCGCCGTGCTGAAAGATCGCCAGGCTCTGACCCAGCGCTCAGGATATGTTTTATTGATGGCCGTATTCATAACAATACCCTTCAAGCTCAACGACGGCTTTCCGTCAGCCGGCCTTCTATGATCGCCATCGTTTCGATCTTGTCCAGGGCAATCTTGGCGCCCGCCAGGAAGATCAGGCAGAGCCCAATCAGGATGCCGATCTCAACCCGGACGCTCAAAAAGCCCAGCGATGGGCCGCTGGCAAACGCCAATTGGCGCATCGCATCCATGCCCAGGGTGAGCGGAATCAGGGAAGCGCCAGCGGCTATCCAAAAGTTGAAACTGTTGACTGGGAAGTAAAAACCAGACAGCAGGTAAACAGGCTCCTGGGCCAGATGGGATATATGCCAGGCTTCCCGGCTGAGCAGCAGAAAGACTGAGGCAAACATCATGCCCATCCCATACAGGCCGACCATACATAAGACAAAGACCACAAATAGCTGCCAGAAGCTGGCAATCTGGTAGCTAACCTGGAATAACCAGCTTCCCAGGGTCAGAATGACGACGGCTCGTAAGGTGCTGGCGATCATCCCGCCAAGTGCCATCCCCAGCAGGATGGCCATCATCGAGTTGGGCGCCATGATATACAGTGACAGGTTACCGGTTTCTTTTTCCCAATAAAGCTGGCTGGACATGCTCCACAGAATGTTCAGCCAAAAAGCGGTCATGGCGCCGCCCATCACCACAAAACCCACATACTCCTCTGGAGCCTGGATGGCCCGGTAGACAAACACGTAAGCTGAAGTCGCCAGGATGGGTAAAAACATCTCCCAGAACATCCAGGAGGTTTCGCGCATCTGGCCGATGACCCGCGGGTATGCTCGGGCGAGTACGGTTTGGATGAACAGCCGCCAACCACTCGATTTGGCTGCCCGTAGAGGCGAAATGCCCTGGGCGCTCACTGGTCACCTTCTGGAGCGCTGATTTTCTCGGCTTCTTCAATGCTATGCCCGACCAGGTCGACGAATACATCCTCAAGACTGGGTTCCCGCTTCTGCAAAGTCAGGATCCGGATCTGAGAGCCGGTCAAGACGGCGACTACCTCGCTGATCACAGATTCTTCTGCCAGCCGGAATTCGAGTAGCGAGCGGCCGTCGAGCTCGGTGTGAATGACATTCAGAACTCCTGGTATATCCTCGAATGCCGCTATCCCCAGGCCGTTAAGCGGGCTGACCTCGAAGCGAAAAATGGCTGACTGCTGTAAACGGTATTTCAAGTTGGCGGGCGAATCACAGGCCAGCACCCGGCCCTGGTTGATAATCGCTACCCGGTCGCACAGCTCGTCAGCTTCCACCATGTAATGGGTTGTCAGCAGCAGGGTCCTTAGCTGGTCTTCTTTGACCCAGTTGCGAATGAAATTGCGCACATCACGCGCCGCGCTGACATCCAGGCCCAGAGTCGGCTCGTCCAGGAAAAGCACCTCCGGATCGGTCAGGAACCCGCGCACAATGTTCATTTTCTGGCGCAGGCCGGTGGACAGGTCGGATGATTTAGTGTTGATTCTGTCCGCCAGGCCGACAATCTCCAACATGTGCTTGATCCGCCGGTTGGCCTCGGCCGGCGGCAGCCCGTAAAACTGAGAGAACATCCATAGGTTCTCGCGCACGGTCAGTAGCCCGTATCCCGAAGACTCTCCGCCAGATACCATATTGATCCGCTGCCGGATGGCCTGCGAGTTTTCGACGACGTTGTAGCCAGCAACATACGCCTTGCCAGAGGTGGGAGCCAGCAGGGTGGTCAGAATTTTTATCAGCGTAGTTTTCCCGGCCCCATTTGGGCCGAGTAAGCCAAAACATTCGCCCGGTTGGACCTCCAGATCCACCTGGCGCAAGGCGACCAGTTCTTTGGCCTCGCTTTTCTTACCGCCCCTAATCTTGTATATACGGCCTAATTTATCGGTTTTTATTGCAAAATCCATAGCTAACCCTGAAGAATTATCAAAATTGTTGGGTAAAAGTAGCTCGATCGTAGGGCAATCGTAGGGTAATCGTCAAGCAGGAAAGTTGCCATTAAGATAAACTTACTCTCGAAGGGCGATTTCTCTTCTTCTCCTCCTTAGAGAGAGCCGGGGGCGGCGTACCCGGCTCTCGTCGATTTAAGTGACTACCCCAGGATATATCATCTTACAATATTAAATACTTCGATCTGGCTCAAGCCTCACTCAGCTCGCCATAGCGGAAGCAGCTCACCTGGTGGTCATTGACCATGCCGGTGGCTTGCATGTGTGCGTAGCAGATGGTTGGGCCCACGAACTTGAAACCACGTTGCTTTAAGTCCTCGCTCATGGCTTGCGATGCGGGTGTCTGCGCCGGCAGCTCGGACAGGCTTTGCCAGCGGTTCTGCACTGGTTTGCCATCCACAAAACGCCAGATGTAGGCGTCGAAGCTGCCGAATTCTTCCTGGACTTTCAAAAAGGCACGCGCATTTCCTATCGAAGCCTGGACTTTGAGGCGATTGCGCACAATCCCGGGATTGGCAAGCAGTTCCCCTATTTTAGCATCATCGTAGCTGGCCACCTTATGCGGATCGAAATTGTCGTAAGCCTGGCGGTAGTATTCGCGTTTGTGCAGGATGGTGGACCAGCTCAGGCCAGCCTGGGCCCCTTCCAGGATCAGGAATTCGAACAGCAGGCGGTCATCGTGTATGGGCAGGCCCCATTCTTGATCGTGATAGGCGACCATCAAGGGGTCATCACCCGTCCAATCACAGCGTGTGATCATATTTATGCCTTCCCTTCGTTAAGCCCAGTCGTCAGCTGGACCAGCCAGCGGTGCACCGGCAGCATTGCCTGGAAATGTTCGAAGCAGAAATCCACCAGCTCAGGGGTGTAAAACACCTCCGGGATCACGCTATCATACCGGGCCGTCAGCCCGTTGTACAATAGCAAGTCTGCCCGCTCGTGATCGGCGGGAAAATCGCGCGGCACCCGCTTGTAGTGCTGACCATCAATTGGGAAGCCAGCCTTCCGGACGGCCTCCAGCGCGCTGGCCAAGGCTGGCCCCTGCTCGGGATCGATAACTGCCTGGCGGTAGGCTTTCAGGATGTGAGTGGGGAAGATGTAGATCCCGGCGCCGATCAGCAGGTTGGGAGGCTCGACATGGAAATAGAAACTTGAACACTCCAGCTTAGGGCCCTCACCTTCCCAAAAGAGCAGGGCGAAATAAGTTTTGTAAGGCGATTTGTCTTTACTGAAGCGCACATCCCGATTAATGCGGAAAAGCGACTGGTTAACTCTTGGGTCGGCGTGGATTCCAGGCGCAATCGTTTCCAGCTTGCGCCCAAGCACCTCCACCAGGGCTCTGGAAGGGCCTAAAACAGCCTGGTCGTACAGCGGACGGTGGGCTTCGAACCAGGTTTTATTATTGTTTTGGCGCAACTGCAGAAAGAACGAAATGGTCTCGGGTGAAAAACCTTTGAACTCCAGATCGATGGACATCTTTAATTCTCCAGGTATATTGAAGGTACAACTCAAGGTGTGCCAAAAGTCTGTAGATATTTTTGTGGTTTGTATTTTTTAAGGCAGGCCCCAAAAATTGCCAACCAGATCTACAATAGTTTGGCGCACTTCACAATTCATAACAGTGCCTTATTCAAACATTTCCATCCTGGTCTGGGTTGGAGTGTCTGAAGACCCTGGGCCACCCCAACCGAAGCGCTTGAGATCGATCCTGTCGCGCTCGTCAAATATTACTCCCTCGTCTTCTAACAGTCGGCGCTGGGTGTGGTATGGGCTGGCATCAGGTGGAGCGCCGGGGCCGCTTAGGCCTTTGCGTACACTGATCTTGCCCTGGGAATTGACCACCCTCTGCCAGGGCACGCCCTCTGGGCTGGCTGCCATCGCGCCGCCCACCCAGCGCGCCCCCCAGGCCCGATAATCTTTCTCCGCCATGCCGGGCGGGGGCGGAATCAAGGCGGCGATCTGCCCGTACGTTGCAACCATTCCATGAGGGATTTGTTTGACCAGCGCCCAGACCTGGGCGTTGAATTCATTGCGGTTTGGAGAGGAGCTGAAGCGGCTCATGGCTAAATTCCTTTCCCGTTAGAACCATATTCGGTTGGGCCAGGTCATCCCTGGCTGTTGCGACAGCCAGGACCAGGATAAATTGATTATAAAGGAACATTTGTTCTGTGTCGAGAGTCTGCTTCTACGATTATAATGAATGCCGATGCCGGAATCCACTCCTCCTGCCCCAAAAATTTCCGCCAACCGCCAGATAGCCCGGGCCGCCGGGACGGTGATGGCGGCTTTCATTTTCAGCCAGCTGACCGGCCTGCTGCGTACCATCTTGATTGCCAACGCCTTCGGCACCAACCCGGGCCTGGAGGCATTTGCATCCGCCAACCGGGTTTCGGAGACGATCTTCAACCTGGTAGCGGGCGGGGCGCTGGCCTCGGCATTTATCCCAACCTTCACCAGCTTGCTGACTCGCGATCAGCGTGAGGAGGCCTGGAGACTTGCCTCGGCGATTGCTAACCTGATTCTGCTGCTGCTGACCGCCCTGAGTGTTCTGGCGGCCATATTTGCACCCCAGGTTGTCCGCTATCTGTTAGCCCCCGGCTTCGTGGGCGATCCCCTGAAATTCAATTTGACCATCGACCTGATGCGACTGATGCTGCCTTCAGCCGTAATCTTTGGGTTGAGCGGCCTAGTCATGGGTATTCTTAATTCCAAGCAGGTCTTCTTGATCCCGGCTCTTACGCCTTCCATGTACAATTTGGGGATTATCTTCGGGGTGCAGGTGCTGGCGCCCGGCTTGGGTATCTACGGGTTGGCATGGGGCGTGCTGATCGGCGCCAGCCTGCACCTGCTGCTACAGGTTCCGGCACTCCTGCATCAAAAAGGGCATTATATCCCGACATTGGGACTTAAGCTTGCTTCGGTCCGGGAGGTGGCTCGCCTGATGGGCCCGCGCCTGGTCGGGGTGGCGGTGGTTCAGTTGAATTTCTGGATCAACGTGCGCCTGGCGTCTGAGATGCCGGAAGGCTCTGTCAATGGGGTGGTCTACGCATTTACCTTGATGTATATGCCGCTTGCAGTCATTGCTCAATCGATCGCAATTGCCGCCATGCCAACTTTCTCAGCCCAGGTGGCCCGCGAGCGGCTGGACGAGATGCAAACCTCCCTGGTAGCCAGCCTGCGGGGCGTGTTGCTGCTGGCGGTCCCAGCCACGATCGGGTTGATCCTGCTGCGCCAGCCACTGGTCGTACTGCTTTACCAGCGCGGCGAGTTCGATGCCTATTCTACTGAGCTGGTGGCTTGGGCTTTGCTGTGGTATGCGGCCGGATTGGTAGGCCACTCGCTAGTTGAGATACTCTCACGGGCTTTCTATGCCTTACACGATACCCGGACGCCAGTTATCGTGGGGGCGGTGGCCATGAGCCTGAATGTGATCTTCAGTTTGATCTTTTCCTACTGGTTTGCCCAAATTGGCTGGCTGCCGCACGGCGGGCTGGCCCTGGCTAACAGCCTTGCGACCGCCCTGGAGATGCTCGGGCTGCTTTATTTGATGAGCCGCCGCTTGAACGGTTTGCAAGGCCGGCGGGTGCTGTCCGGGTTGGGACAGGCTAGCCTGGCTGGGCTGCTGATGGCAGGCGGAGTCTGGTTGTGGCTGGCGCAGACTGCCGGGCGTTCGGCCTGGCTGGTTGCTGGTGGCGGAGTCGCCATTGGTGGTTTAGTGTATGGATTATTGGTGCTTGTCTTAGGGGTCCCCGAAGTGGGCGAGCTAACTCGGGCGATCAAAGCGCGCCGTTTGCGCTAGATCGTCGTTCAGTTGCCCATCATCCACAACACCTGGCTGATCGCCAATCCCATCAACATGCCCGCCAGCGCCTCAAGTGGGGTATGGCCCAGCACTTCGCGCAGTTTTTCCTCCTGGAGAGGATGTCCGCTGGCCAGGTCAAGGATCATGGTGTTGATAATCTCGGCGTGTTTGCCGGCCTGGCGACGGATGCCGGTGGCATCATAAATGACGATCATAGCCAGTACGAAGGATAAGGCATACAGCGGGGAGCCAAACCCCAGATAGAGGCCGAGTGCATGGTTAAGGGCTGCAACCAGGGCAGAATGCGAACTGGGCATACCGCCAGCTCGCAGCAGCAGCGACCAGTTCCAACGGCGGGTATGCAAATATTCCAGTGGAACTTTTATGATTTGCGCCAGTCCCCAGGCGGCCAATGCCGCCCCCAGCACCTGATTGGTAAATATGCTGCCCAGTTCCATCCTGTTAAGGGTCTCCAGTAGTGTTTAGATTTCTTGGTTCACTGAGTGTTGGGGGGTTACCTATGGCGGAGGACCCTGCCAAACCGGTAAATCACTATTCGCTATTGAAATCGATCAACTCGGTGCCGGAAAGCTGCTGCACTTTTAATTCGGCCTGGTCCAACAGGCCGGCGCAGTAGCGCGCCAGCTCCTGCCCGCGTTCAAAAAGTGCCAGCGACTTGTCCAGTGCATGATCGTTGGTTTCCAGGGCAGCTACAATGCTCTCCAGTTCAGCCAGGGCCTGTTCGTAGCTCAGTTCTTCAAGGGGAGAGAATTTGGTGAGTGCTTCAGTTGCAGTCATTGGGACTCCTGGCGGTCATTGGGTTTCCTGGCGGTCATTGGGTTTCCTGGCGGTCATTGGGTTTCCTGGCGGTCATTGGGTTCCTGGCGGTCATTGGGTTTCCTGGCGGCCGATTCCGGGCCCGGTCCCTCTTCTGAGTCCTGTTTGCGAAGCAATTTGTGTAAGAGCGCGTCGGAGGGCAAAACTTGCTGAGCTATTTCTGAAAATGCTGGCAGACTCAGCTTACTTTCCGCCAGATCTTTGACCAATTTCGGCAGCGTAGTTCCACGATACAGCCGGACAATGGCCTTGTTTTTGGTGTTGTAAGCGGAAACGAGGGCAAAACCCACTGCAAGCAAACTGACCAGCACCGACAGGAAAAACGCGATCACCCAGTTGCCATTTGATAAGACAAATGCTGCCACAACCACAACTGCCCCAGGGATAAACCACAAGGCGCAGCCCAGGTTAAAGGCCCGGTTAGACTGGTCTTGAACGCCCAAGGCCAGGTCACGCTCAGCGTCTTCAGCCAACCTGGTTAATAACTCGATTTGTTCTTGATTTAGATCGTTGGTATCACTCATGTTTGGGTTGTCTTTGCTCAGGCTGCTTTTCAACTCGAGCTTCAAAGGCTCCATCACTGACCCGTACCCGGACCTGGTCTCCAGGGCGTACCTGCTGGATTGATCGGACGGTCTGACCTTCCATTCCCGTGACAACTGCATAGCCGCGTCCCAACACGGCCATTGGGTTTAAGGCAGCCAGCCTGTTTTGGAGCCCGCTGATTTCACTAATTTGCAGTTTATGCCGGTAGCGGATGGCTGCGATAGCCCGCCGATCCAGCTCATCCAGCCGCTGGCGGCCTGAGCGGATGCGGGTTTGGGGTGAGTACAGATGCAGCTGGCTTTCAGTGTGGTTTATGACCCAGCGGGCATTGGTTAACCGGGTTTGCAAGGCACGTCCGCTGCGGGCCAGCAAGTCTTGTAGGGAAACCAGCAGATCTACCCGGTTTGGGGTAGCCAGCTCGGCAGCAGCAGTTGGGGTGGGCGCCCGCAGATCGCTGACGAAATCCGCGATGGTGAAATCGGTCTCATGGCCGACTCCGCTGATGATCGGGATGGTGGATTCGGCGATGGCGCGTGCAACCCGTTCATCGTTAAATGCCCATAAATCTTCAATTGAACCCCCGCCACGGGCTAACAAGATCACATCCGGTTTGGCGAGTGTGTTAAGAGCCTGCAGCCCGGCGACAATCCCGGGCGGGGCTTCGTCGCCCTGGACCGGACTTGCTGCCAGGATGACCTCTGCCAGGGGGTAGCGGCGGCGGATGGTGTTAAGGATGTCACGCAGGGCCGCGCCGGTAGGAGAAGTCACTATCCCGATTTTGTGCGGCCAGCGCGGCACAGGCCTTTTACGTTCTGAGTCGAACAGGCCTTCCGCTTCGAGCTTGGCTTTCAGCCGCAGGAATTCTTGGTATAGAACGCCCTCACCGACCGGGCGCAGCGTGTCGGCATAGAGCTGGTACTGTCCCGAGGCTTCGTAAATATTGATACTGCCGTGCACTTCGACCGCCTCGCCTTCGCGCGGTGTAAAACCCTGGCGGGCGACTGCCGCTCGCCACATCACACAACGCAGGGCGGCTCCAGCATCTTTGAGGGTGAAATACATATGCCCCGAGCTGGGCCGTGAAAGGTTGGAGATCTCTCCCTGTACCCACAGGTCCTGCAATTGGGCGTCACTTTCCAGTAGATCGCGCAGATAGCGTGTCAGGCGGGTGACGGACCAAAAATTCTGTTCGAAAAGGGATAGTTGTGACATCGAACCCTGTCTGGAAACAATTAGCCTGGCCAAGAAGGCGGCACAGCGCAAATGAGGATACTCTGCTTCGCCCATGCTGTCAACCATATGAATCTACACGAGGGCAATATAAAGTTTTAGATTTGTTGTTCGGTTTGTGCGACAATCGCTCCACGAACCGAACAACATAATAATTTACCTGATAAAACTTGGGTGCTCTTATCGACACGGCAGATTTTCGTTTTGAGGTCAATTTCACCAGGCTGCCACTGGAATGGCTATGCTAGGACTATTCACCGAAGTGTGATTCTTTGCTACAATAGATTAGCGAGACCCTGGAGATTGAGCTTTTCTTTGGCTGCAAGTATTAACCTTCGGCAAGATGATCGCTAACCTGGGAAAAGCCGCCATGGATAGAGCCCAAATCCTAGTTGCTCGCCCACTAACCTGAGAGCCTGTCCTGTGTCCCATTGGGTGACCCCGGGCACGAATGGGAGTAAGGCTTTGAATCATCTTTGGTCCCCCTGGCGTATGTCTTATATTGAAAACCATATCCAAGAAGAGAATTGTGTTTTTTGCACTGCAGCCTCGCGTCCCGATAGCGAAGAAAACCTGGTGATTTACCGCGGCCCGCTAGCCTTCATCATCCTCAACCGTTACCCTTATACCAGTGGTCATTTGATGGCAGTTCCTTACCAGCACTGCTCCAGCCTGGGAGGTCTCGATCCGGAAACCAGGTCAGAGATGATGGAGCTGGTCCACAGTGCCACCCTGGTGCTCCAGACTGTCTACCGCCCCCAAGGCTATAATCTGGGTATGAATATTGGCGAAGCGGCTGGAGCTGGGATTGCCGAGCATATTCATTTCCATATCGTTCCCCGCTGGGGAGGCGACACAAACTTTATGTCATCCCTGGCGGACACACGCGTGCTGCCGGAAGGGCTGGAAATTACCTACCGCCGGGTTAAGGCGGCATGGCTGGCGCAAACCGACCTGTAAACTATTGCATTACCAGAGGGGATGGAGCCCGTGGAAAATATTAGGGCAATTGACGTGCTTGGAGCAAATACCTCCACAAACACCTATTTCATCTACCATTGACAGGAGGCAATAATGGCTAGGGATAATTCAGAAACGGAGGCGGTCATTTTGAGCGCAGTCCGGACGCCGTCCGGGCGTTTTCAGGGCAGCCTTAGCGGGCTGTCCGCCACGCAATTGGGGGCGATTGTCGTGCGGGCAGCTTGCCAGCGGGCTGGGCTGCCCGCTCTTGGGGACGTGGATGAGGTACTGATGGGCAATGTGGTGTCAGCCGGCCTGGGGCAGAACCCGGCCCGCCAGGCGGCCATTTTTGGCGGCCTGCCCAGCAGCGTTGGCGCAACAACTATCAACAAAGTCTGCGGCTCTGGGTTGAAGGCAGTCATGCTTTCGGCCCAGTCCATTCGAGCTGGGGATGGGCGCTTATTCGTGGCGGGCGGGATGGAAAGCATGAGCCGTGCGCCTTATTTGGTGGATGGACGGACAGGGACCCTGCGCTATGGGCATGCTCAGCTGACCGATGCCCTGCTGCACGACGGCCTGTGGGATCCATTTGAAAATTGGGGTATGGGAGACTCGGCGGAATTCATTGCAGCTGAATTCGATATCTCCCGCCAGGCGATGGATGAATTTGCCTGCGCCAGCCACCAGAAAGCCATTGCGACTCAAGATCAGGGCCGGTTTCAGGCCGAGATTATCCCGGTAGAGTTGATGGACCGCAAGGGCCAGGTGACCGTGTTCGACACGGATGAATCACCCCGCAGGGATACATCCATGGATGGGCTTGCCAAATTGAAGCCAGCATTTCAAAAGGATGGTAGAGTAACTGCCGGAAATGCTCCGGGCTTAAACGACGGGGCCGCTGCTCTGGTAGTTGCCAGCCGGGCATATGCGCGTGCTCATGGATTGCAGCCGCTTGCCCGCATCGTGGGTTATTCCCAATCGGCGGTGGAGCCTAAGTACCTGTTTGATGCGCCTGCCAAGGCAATGCCGCGCCTGCTCGAGCAGATCGGCTGGAGCCTTCAGGATGTGGATCTGATCGAGTTAAATGAAGCCTTCGCCGCCCAGGCTCTGGCTAACGGCAAAGCCCTGGCTGACTTAGGCTGGGATTGGAGCAAGGTGAACGTGCATGGCGGGGCAATTGCCCTCGGACACCCGATTGGGGCCAGCGGAGCCCGGGTGCTGACCACCCTGATTTATGCGCTTAAAGGGCACGGTCTGCAGCGTGGGATTGCCTCTTTATGCCTGGGCGGGGCTGAAGCCGTGGCTCTGGCAGTCGAGCTGGAGGTCTAAAGTTTTACAACCTAGATTGCCCTCCAATTCTACATTGGAGAGAGTTGTTCCCTAATCTGTGCTATTTCCTGAGGTTCAAATTTTTTCACAAGGAGGCAGGATGGCAATCCGGAATGTTTACGTGGTCGGCGCCGGCACCATGGGCAATGGGATCGCACAAACAGCAGCGGTCTCCGGCTATCAGGTCACCCTGATGGATGTTGATACTCAGCAACTGGAGCGGGCCAGAATCGCCATTGCGGCCTCAGTCGGCAAATTGGCGGGCAAAGGGGTCATAACCAGCGAGCAGCAGGCAGCCGCACAGGCAATCAAAATGGCTGCCGATCATGAGCAAGCTGGGCAGGCTGATCTAATCATCGAAGCGGCGACCGAAAACCCGGAGCTTAAATTAAAAATATTCAGCGAGCTGGATCGGATCGCCAAACCGGGTGTGATTCTGGCCTCCAACACTTCCTCGATCAGTCTAACCAAAATTGCTGCGGCCACCCGGCGACCGGAACTGGTAATCGGGATGCATTTTATGAACCCTGTTCCTTTGATGCGCCTGGTAGAAGTAATTCGAGGTCTTGCTACCTCGGATCTGACCACCCAGACAACCATGGATGTCTGCCGGGTGATGGGTAAAGAGCCCGTTGAAGCTAAAGATTTGCCAGGTTTTATTTCAAATCGGATCCTGTGTCCGATGATCAATGAAGCGATCTTTGCCTTACAAGAAGGCATCGGCACACCGGAGGCGATTGATACGGTCATGAAGCTTGGGATGAACCATCCGATGGGCCCTCTGACTCTCTGCGACCTGATCGGTCTGGATGTCGTCCTGTTTGTGATGGAAGTCTTGCAGCGCGATCTGGGCGATGATAAATATCGCCCTGCCTATATGCTGCGCAAGTTGGTGGATGCCGGACACCTGGGCCGTAAAACCGGCAAAGGCTTTTACGATTACAACTAGAGGCAAAGCTCTTTCGCCGGCCTGACTTAGGATTTTTGGGTGGGAAATTCGGAGGGAAATGCAATGGGTGAAGCAGTAGATTTTGTCATTATTGGTTCAGGCTTTGGGGGCAGTGTTTCGGCAATGCGTTTGACCGAAAAGGGCTACCAGGTGCTGGTGTTGGAACGCGGTAAACGCTATCGCGATCAGGATTTCGCTAAAACGAACTGGAATGTTTTTAAATATCTATGGGCGCCAGCCTTGCGCTGTTTCGGCATCTTGCAGATCAGCCCCTTTCGGGATGTATTCGTGCTGCACGGCAGTGGGGTTGGGGGTGGCAGCCTGGGATATGCCAATGTGCTGATGCAGCCGGATGATAAGCTGTTCAATAACCCGTCATGGAGGCACCTGGCGGACTGGAAAACCATCTTGATGCCGCACTACACAACAGCTCGCAAGATGTTGGGGGTATCTCAAAATCCCCGTCTATGGACCTCTGACACAATTTTGCAGGGAATTTCTGCCGAATTGGGCATGGAAAGCACATTTCATGCCGCTGATGTTGGTGCATTTTTCGGCAGCATCGCCCAGGAAGGCCGCGAATTTCCCGACCCATATTTTGGTGGAGAAGGCCCGCCTCGTTCTGCCTGCAATCACTGTGGGGGCTGTATGGTAGGCTGCCGTCACAACGCCAAGAACACCCTGGTGAAGAATTACCTCTATTTGGCTGAAAAATGGGGCGCCAGAGTAAGTCCAGAAAGTGAAGTAGTGGATGTTCGCCCGCTGCCAGAAGGCCAGCCGGACGGCGCACGCTACGAGGTTCTGTACCAACGCACGACCGGCTGGATATTTAAGCCAATTGGGAAGGTGCGCGCCAAGAACGTCATTTTTTCAGCCGGTTCACTCGGTACCCAGCGTTTGTTGTTCCGCTGCCGGGATATCACCGGCTCGCTTCCCAAGATTTCTCCTCGCCTGGGTCATATGGTTCGGACAAACAGCGAGTTGCTGCTGGGTGCCGTCAGCCGCAATGATGAAACTGATTTTTCGCTCGGGGTTGCGATCACCTCCATTTTTCACGCCGATCCGGTCACCACAGTCGAGCCGGTGCGTTATCCGGCCGGCTCGTCACTGATGCGCTTGTTATCTGGCCCATTGCTGGAAAACAGTGGCAACGGCTTTCTCTCCCGCTTGTATCGCACCTTGAGCCAGATTTTCATGCATCCGCTCGATTTTATGCGCACGCATATCTTGCCGGGCTGGGCTCAGCGCACAACCATCCTGCTTGTCATGCAAACCGAGGATAACCGCATGCGGATGCGCTTTGGGCGAAGCCTGTTCACCCTGTTCCGGCGCAATCTGGTCTCGGTGCGCGATGCAGACCATAGCATTCCGAGCAAAATAGAGATCGGCCACCAGGTGACTCGCAGCTTCGCTAAAGAGATTGACGGAATACCGGCCGGTTCGTTTAACGAGGGCTTATTTGATATCCCGTTGACGGCCCATATTCTGGGTGGCTGCCCATTCGGCAGAAACGACCAAGATGGCGTGATAGATTTGCAAACTCAGATCCATAACTATCCAGGCCTGTACGTTGTGGATGGTTCAATTGTTCCGGCTAACCCGGGGGTCAACCCCAGCCTGACGATTACAGCCCTGGCCGAGTATGCCATGAGCCAGATGCCGCCTAAGCCGGGGGCAGAACTCCGCCCGCCGATGGGCGTGGGGCTTACCGCCAGAGAGACCGTTAACCATGGTCTTTGAGCGCTTGACCCGGCGCGAGATTTACCGCAGTCCCTGGGTAAATCTTTTCGTCGACCGGGTGCGTTTCCCGAATGGGCATATCCTGGAGGAACTCCACCTGGTCGATTTTGACTCCCCGTCGGTGGTGGTCATAGTCGAAGATCAGGCTGGCAGGATTGCTCTGGTTAAAGTCCCGCGTTACGCTTTAGGGGAGGCGGTCTGGGAGCTCCCCGCAGGCTGGGTAGATCCGGAAGATTCCGACTACCTGGCAGCTGCCCGCCGCGAAGCTCTGGAAGAGACCGGCTTTACCACTGTGGACCATCGCATGATGTATGAGTTCTACCCGATGGATGGAATTTCCAATAAGAGGATGGCCCTGGTCCACTGCCGGGCCTTAAGCACCAGCCAGGCCCGGGATGAAGACGAAATCGAGGACCTGGGTTGGTTTGATCGGGAGGAGATTCGGGCGATGATCCGAACACGCTCAATGACTTGTGGCATCAGCCTGACGGGTATTTTTCTGTTCTGGGAACTGCCTGATTGAAGATAAAGAAATTGAAGAACAAGGATTTTACGTGAGTTCGGGATAACAGACCTCAAAGCCAAAATTTTCTGCCTTCCATCTCCTTAGCTGGTTGAAGATACTTATCCCATATTCAAATAATTGCGCTCTGCAGGAATTGCTGGGGCATGCTTCCAGAAATTCCCAATGATCCTAAAATTTTTATTGGACGCCTTGGTACTATGAGACTGGCTGATAAACTGTATGGCACGATTGAGATCGATGAGCCGGTGCTGCTCGAATTGCTGCAAACCAACGCAGTCCAGCGGCTTAAGGGCATCTTGCAGCACGGCATAACAGCCCTGATTGGGATTACCTATCCAACCACACGTTTCGAGCATTCCGTAGGGGTGATGATGCTGGTCAGGCGCTTGGGGGCGAGCCTGGAAGAACAAATCGCAGCGTTGCTGCACGATGTCAGCCACACGGCTTTCAGTCATGTAGTTGATTATGTGTTCAACCAGCACGACCAGCAAGGCTATCATGAAGCTATCAAGCTCGAATACGTTGCTGCCACCGAGATACCGTTGGTAGTAACATCGTGGGGCTATACATGGCAGCACATATTGGATGCAGAACGCTTTAGCTTGTTGGAGCAGCCTGCCCCGGCACTTTGCGCCGACCGCCTGGATTATTTCTTGCGCGACAGCCAGAATTTGGGGCTTGCCTCTGCGGCAGATGTGCAGCGCGTTTTGAGCCATCTGGTCGTGAAAGATGGCAGGATTGGGGTGGACGATCCGCTAACTGCCAGGTGGATGGGAGAGACCTTTATCGCAGCCGACGAGCGCAGTTGGGCGAATTATCGCGAGGTGGGTCTGTACGAACTGGCCGCGCGAGCCCTGCGGACTGCACTGGAAATGGGTCTGCTGCATGAACCGGATTTTATGCAAACCGACGCATGGGTCTGGCAGCGTTTGCAGTCTGCGGAGCAGCCGGAACTGCGTGAGCAGGTCAGGTTGATCTCAGCGCAGACACGCTTTGTGGAAGATGAAAATCGGGCTGATTTTTGGGTCAGCACCAAGCTGCGCACAATCGATCCGGATGTGCTGGTTGAAGGGTGCCTGGTCCCTTATTCGCAGCTCGATCCGCAGTTCGCCCGCTTGCGGCAAGATTACCTGGCGCGCAAGCGAGGCCAATGGCCGTTCAGGATACTTCCCGGCGCATAACCCGCAGTCCCTCCTGGGCCAGGCCGAGAACGCCCAGCGCGCTAACCAGACGGCTGATGCGGCGGTAATAAGGGGTCATTTCTTCTGGCGACAGGCTGATAAATCCAAACCGGTTATAAAATGACTCCAGGCCGCCCCTGCAGGTCAGGTACAGCAGGCCCGAGTGTGAGCCAATCAGGTGCCCGATGATTTGGCTCGCTATGCCCTGGCTGCGCCAGGCTGGTTCAACAACAACGGACGCCAGCTCGCTGCTGCCATCCCGGTGTGGTTTTATCTGCCCGCAGCCGATGATGTCTCCCTGCGCAGTGGCGGCCACCACAAAACGCTGCCAATCCAGCCCAGTCGGATTGATGCGGGCGGCCGCGACCATGCGTTTGATTTGGGCTTGATCGCCTTCTGCAGCCGGTCGTAATTTTATTCTGGTGGGAAGAGTCATAGGGCCACTGATAAGAGGGTTTCCCTGAGCTAGATAACGTGAATTTATACTCAGTACTCAGTCAGGGAGTTTTAGATGGATGTTTGTGGGCGTACATCGCCCACAAACATCCATCAAATTCATGATGACAGATCACTCAGCGGCTTGCCCCTGTTCTTAGTGGTATTCTCGGCAAGTCACTGAAGAAAAGGAGATTTTGTGGTGTTCGGTTTGGGCAGTCTAGCCGCCCAAACCGAACACCACACACCCTTCTTTTGTAAGTTAAGAATTAGCGAGAGAACCACTTAGAGATAGGGATAAAACCCCTGGATTCGGGTTAGATCGCTTTTTTGCTCAGGCTTGAGCATCCGCAAACTGCAAGATCAGCTTGGCCAGAGCCTCGGGACGCTGGAGGGGGATGTCGTGAACGCTGTTCAACATACGCTCGATCTGTAGAACGGGGATCAGCTCTAAGGCCCGCTGCAGGCCACGCTCTTTGAAGGCCAGGTATTCTTGATCTTGAGCGGGAGCAGCCGGGTCTGGGACAGCCGGTACCATTAAACGGGGCAGTTCAGCCGCTCATAATGCGCATAGGTTTTGAACTCCCACATAGCGCGCACGATTTGCATATGGTGTTCAAAGCTCAGGCGCGGCTTGATTGTTTCATCTACGTTCACCTCGAAATTGGCCAGTATGATTTGGACGGCGCGATCGTCTGGTTGCCAGGCAGGGTTTGATGAGCTCAGCCGGCTCAGGAATGCATCCAAAGGCAGACCCGCCAGGCGAGGGGGTGTCAGGCGTTCCCGCATTTTTTCCCAGGTTGCTCCAGGAAAATCATCCATCTGGTTCATGCCGCCATCCACCAGAACCAGTCCGGCTGGCGCAAGCGGGCCGATTGGGAATCGGCTGGCAAAATCCAGGGCTACCACCGCCCCCCACGAGTGCCCGACCAGCAGCGGCTTTTCAACGCCCGAGGCTCTTACAAAGGCAGCTAGGTCCCGGCTGATTGTCTCAAACCCATAATCACCATCCGGCGCGTCTGTCAGCCCGTGGCCGCGCAAATCCAGCGCCAGCGGTTGCAGCCCGCCTGCTACCAGTTGGGGAGCAACCAGCTCCCAGATGCGGGCATTTGAAGCCAGGCCGTGGATCAAGATGACCGGCTTGCCAACCTCCGGAGTCTTCCAGGTTAGGTAGTGGACGCGCAAGTTATTCAGGAAAAAATAGGAGCTTTGCATAGGCGCTGTCTCAGTCCTGGTTGAGATGCTGTTCCAGCAAGGAGCGGGTCATTTGGGGATCGACTTTGCCGCGTGATTTGCGCATCACCTGCCCGACGAACCAGCCGATCAGGGTAACTTTACCACCGCGATAAGCCTCCACCTGCTCCGGATTTTCGTCCAGGACTTCCACAACCACTTTGAGTATCGCGTCCGTATCGCTTACCTGTGCCAATCCCTCGGCTTCGACAATACTTTCGGGGGCCACTCCACTGGTTTCAACTTTTTCGAGCAGAGCCTTGCCGGTAGAAGTGTTGACCGCGCCGGCATCAACCAATTTGATGATGGCTGCCAGATAAGCCGGCTTGAGCTTCAGCTCGCCAGCGGACTTACCGCTTTCATTAATCATTCTTAGCACATCGTTCATCAGCCAGTTGGACACCCGCTTTGAATCGCCGCCGTAGCTCTGGACAGCGCTTTCATAATAATCCGACAAACTGCGCTCGGCGGTCAGGATGTCGGCGTCGTATTCGGGCAGATCGTATTGCTCCATGAAACGCCCCCGGCGTTCGAGCGGCAGTTCCGGGAAGTTGGACAGAATTTGTTCGCGCCACTCTTGATCGAGCTGGATCGCCAGGAGGTCGGGCTCACGAAAGTAGCGGTAATCCGCTTCGGTCTCTTTAGAGCGCATCTTTCGCAGTGTGCTCGTGTCTTCGTCCCATTCCAGGGTCCAGGCCTGAATCCGGTTGCCCGCTTCAACCTGGCGGATCTGGCGTTCGATTTCGGTTTCGATGGCTTCCTTAACAGCCGCAATCGAATTAACATTTTTGATTTCGGTTTTGGGATTGAGATAATCCGCACCGGCTGGACGGATAGAAACATTGGCGTCGCAGCGTAAATGAGCCTTTTCCATATCCGCTTCGGAAATACCCAACCAGCGCAGCAGCTGGCGCAGACGGATAAGGTACTGGGCAGCTTCATCCGCAGTATGCAAATCCGGGCCGGTGACCATCTCGATCAGGGGCACCCCGCAGCGGTTAAAATCAATCAAGCGCTGCCCGTTTTCATTTTTGGTTTTGCCGGCATCTTCTTCGATGTGCAGCTTATGAATCGATACCCGCCGGGTGTAACCACCTGGCATCGGCAGGTCAAGATACCCACCCGAAGCCAGCGACATATCGTACTGCGAGATCTGGTAGCCTTTTGGCAGATCGGGATAAAAATAATTCTTGCGGTCGAAAAACGAAGCCGGACGAATTTCGGAATGCATAGCCGCCGCCAGCAAGACGGCTTTTTCAACAACCGCTTGATTCAAGACCGGCAGCACGCCCGGCAATCCGGTGCATACCGGGCAAATGTTGGTGTTGGGCGGATCGTTCCACGAATCAGCCTTGCAAGGGCAGAATATTTTCGTGATTGTATTGAGTTGAATATGGGTCTCAAGGCCGATCACGGCCTCATATTGGGTGGTTGTTTGATCCATGGTGCTCACTCGTATGTCTAATCCCGCGGTTTTACTAAGAGGCTCCCAATAGTTTTACCACAACTCCCCAAACCTGATTGGGACCAGTCTGGTGTCATTACCCAAAACGCCCTTCGATATAATCTTCGGTCCTTTTTTCACGCGGATTGGTGAAAATCAGCTTTCCTTCAGCATATTCGATTAGCTCGCCCTGCAAAAAGAAGGCTGCATAATCCGCTGTGCGAGCGGCCTGCTGGATCGAGTGGGGGACCAGGACGATGGTGTATTGGTTTTTTAGCTCTTCTAAAGAATTTTCAACTTTTCCGGTAGAGATGGGGTCGAGCCCTGAGGTGGGTTCATCCAGCAGGATGATCTCTGGCTCCAGAGCCAGGACCCGGGCCAGACAAAGGCGCTGCTGTTGTCCGCCCGATAGGGCAACAGCTGGATCGTCGAGGCGGTCGTGAACTTCCTCCCATAAGGCAGCCTGGTTTAGACTGCGTTCGACGGCTTCGTCCAGCCTGGATTGTTGTTTTACCCCGGCTAATTCCAGGCCATAGGTCAGGTTGCCGCGGATCGTCAGCGGCAGCACCACCGGGCGAGCGAAAACCATGCCGACCTTTCGCCGCAATCGAATGACGTCAATTTCCGGAGCGAGTATATTTTCATTATCAATCATGACTCGGCCCGACAGCTCGACTACATCGGCCAGGTCATTCAAGCGGTTTAAAACTCGCAGCAAGCTGGATTTTCCGCCCCCGGCTGGCCCAAACAGCACCGTGATGGCATTTTCGCGGATCTCGAGAGAGATATTCTTAAGCGACTCGGTGCCATCCGAATAATGCAGACTTAGATTTTCAATTGTGATCTTATTCATTGGTTGTCGGTCCTGTGGACCCATCTATTGATTACCAGCAAGCTGATCGTGATTATGTGCACACATGAGATCTGCCAGGCGAGCAGGATATGTTCTACCACTGCCGCTGAGCGCGCGCTCTTGAGCGAACAATGGTTGCCAGCAGGTTCATTCCCAACACAAAGACCAGTAAAACCAGGGCGGTTCCGTACTGAATTCTGACTGGCATTCCGGGTACCTGGGTAGAAATGACAAACAGGTGATAAGGCAGGGCCATGGTAGCATCCAAAGGCGAGTGGGGCAACCGGGGCAGGAAAAATGCTGCCACTGTAAACAGGATTGGTGCAGTTTCGCCGGCAGCTCTTTCCAACCCTAAGATTACCCCGGTAAGGATGCCGGGTAGAGATTTCGGGTAAAACAATCCGCCGGATTGTTTGCCAGCGAGTAGCTCCCAGTGAGATGCTAACTACTCGGAAAGCCTGAGGCACAGCCCGCAAAGCTTCCTCCGACGTGCTGATGATCACCGGCAGAGTCATTATCGAAAGCGTCAGCGATCCAGCCAGGATGCTGGTGCCAAAATTCAGGAACAGAACAAACAGCCCCAGCCCGAAGAGGCCATAGACTACTGAGGGAATCCCGGCCAGGTTAATGATAGCAATTCGAATCAGACGCGTCCAGCGGTTTTCGGATGCGTATTCCGAAAGGTAAATGGCTGCGCCAACACCCAACGGCACCGAGAAAAGCGCTGTGCCCAGGGTCAGGTAAAATGTGCCCACGATGGCTGGTAAAATCCCGCCCGCTCGCATGCCATCACTTGGGAAGCCGGTAATAAACTCCCCGGAGATTGCGGGCGCACCCTGAATAACGATGTAGATTACTACGACGATAATGGGAATAACAGTCGCCAGTGCAATCAATGTTAAAATGCCAAACGCGATTTGTTGAGCGCGCTGTCGAGATGTGGAAGAGGTTCTGGCTTTCATCGTTTCAATAAGCTTTGATCATAGGGTTCAGGAGAGAATGCGTTCAGCCCGCTTGCGTTGGCGAAAAACCACTGCCGAAGCCGTCACATTGACGATCAAAGAGATCAAAAACAAAACGATCCCGATCATAAACAGCACATGGTAATGCACGCTTCCATTGGCGACTTCACCCATCTCGGCCGCGATTGTAGCAGTCATGGTCCGGGCGGGCGCAAACAGCATCGCCAGGCTGGTTTGAATGACGGGTGCATTGCCAGTCACCATCATGACAGCCATGGTTTCACCGATCGCTCGTCCAACTCCCAGCATAACGGCTGTCAGCACTCCAGAGCGGGCTGCCGGCAGTGTAACGCGCCAGATCGTCTGCCATTCCGTTGCTCCCAATGCCAGAGCAGCATCGCGGTAAGAGCGGGGCACCGCATCGAGCGCATCCTCAGCAACTGAAACAATTGTAGGAATGGCGATTCCGCCCAGCAAAATTGAGCCTGTAAAGGCAGTCAGGCCGGTCGGGAGATCCAAAACCCGCCTCAGATATGGGGATAACACCAGGATGCCTAAAAAGCCCAAAACTACCGATGGCAATCCACCCAAGATCTCTACCAGCGGTTTTAAGATTTCGCGAGCCCACCTGGGAGCAATCTCGGAGATAAAAATTGCGGTGCAGATTCCGACTGGTACGGCGATCAGAGCCGCGCCTAAGGTGACTATCAAGGATCCGCCCATCAATGGCAGCAACCCGAAATAATCCTCAATCGGGTACCAGCGGGTGCTGAACAAATTCGAGAGTGAAACCTCCCCCAGGGATTTTACGCCTTCACTCATTAAAAAGTAGAAGATCATGGCAACGAAGATAATTGCAGAATATCCGGAGGCCTTAATAAGACGAGTAATAATAAATTCTTGTGTGCTAATGCTTTTATCCATATTCACTTGCTCTGATTAATTCGGCTCCACTCGGGATATTGGTCGCGTGCTTACAGGAACAAAGCCCAGTTCAGCGACAATCGCCTGGGCCTCCACTGTGAAAATCCAGTCCAGATAGTCTTTTACAGCCCCTGTCGGCTGGCCATTGGTGTACATGTACAGGTCGCGGGCAATCGGATAGGTATCGTTGTTGACACTGTCCACTGATGGATAGATATATGGCTCGCCCACCTGGCGGGAGACGGCAATGACCTTCATGTCCTCGGTCACGTAGCCGAGACCATCATAGCCGATCGCGTTTGGGTTATCTCGGATTTCAGCGCTGATCCCCTCGGAAGATGGCAGCAGGAGTGTATCGCGAGAGAACAGGGTTTTATTATCATTCTCACCCAACCTGAGTACTTCTTCAAGAAAATAAACATGAGTGCCAGAGTTTGTCTCGCGGGAGAGCCGAACAATCGGGCGATCTTCACCGCCCACTTCCAGCCAGTTATTCATTTTCCCACTATAAATGTTGGAGATTTGCTCCAGGGTTAATTGGTTGACCGGATTTTCCAGGTTAACGATCACAGCAATCGCATCGCGAGCGATAACAAATTCGACCGGTTCGCTGCCGTTACCCTCGGCGGCAGACAGCTCTTCGGGTTTAATCTGGCGGGAGGCATTGGCAATATCCACGGTGCCATTGATCAGCGCAGCGATTCCAGTGCCTGATCCACCCCCAGTCACGGATAGGCGCACCTCAGGATGCAGGCTCTGGTAGCGCTCTGCCCAGGCCAGGGCCAGGTTGACGATGGTATCAGAGCCTTTATTTTCGATATAGGCCGTTTCAACCGGGGCATTATCGTTAGATTGTGCGAGATTCAGCCTGGAGCAGCCCCCGGACAGAAGAGACAAAACTATCAATAGCATAACGAAGAGAGAAGCATTCATCGGCGTGATTATAGCTGTTTTATAATTCATCAACAAGGTGATTTGAGGATTCATGGGCGAAAGCCAGCAAATAAGTATCTGCTTTAGTTCCGGATCGGGTAAAATTCACCTATGAAAGATCAGCTCTCCTCTCCCAAACCCGTGTTTCAAATCCGCAATCTGAATTTTTACTACGGGGCTTCTCGAGCCCTGAGCATGATCGACATGGATATCCTGCCGCAGCGGGTAACAGCCTTGATTGGGCCATCCGGCTGTGGTAAATCGACTTACTTGCGCTGCCTTAATCGGATGAATGATACGATCCCTGGAACTATCGTTGAGGGAGAAGTCCTGCTGAACGGTCAGGATATTTATTCACCGGACACCGACTTGCCAGAGCTGCGCCGGCGGGTCGGCATGGTTTTTCAAAAACCAAATCCATTCCCGCAAACCGTGTACGATAATGTTGCTTTCGGCCCTCGCGTCTTGGGTCTCACAGAAAATAACGCACAGCTAGATGAACTGGTTGTCCATAGCCTTGAGCAAGCTGGGTTATGGGAGGATGTAAAAGAGCGTTGGAAAGAAGATGCTTTAAACCTATCACTCGGTCAACAGCAGCGTCTGTGCCTTGCCCGAGTTCTGGCGGTAGAGCCAGAAGTGATTTTGATGGATGAACCGGCCTCAGCACTTGATCCAATCGCTACTCTGCGCCTGGAGGAGTTGATTGCAGAATTGAAAGATAGGTACACGATCGTCATTGTGACCCATAATATGCAGCAAGCTGCTCGCGTGTCTGATTTCACCGGCCTGTTCTGGTTAGGCGAGTTGATTGAGTTCTCACCGACCGAAAGAATGTTTACCCGTCCTGAAAAACAGCTTTCAGAAGACTACATCACAGGACGAATGGGATAGGAGAATTAGATCATGTCGGTTCATTTACGGACAGCTTTTGATCGTGAGTTCAAGGATATTGAGCAAACGCTCTTAGAGATGGGTAGCATGCTGGATTGGGCAATTGAACGCTCGATGTCTGCCCTTAAGGACGCAAACCAAGAACTAGCGCAGGAGATCATTGAAAGGGATGAGCGGGTCAATGAGCTGCGTTATAAAATTGAAGAGGCCTGCCTGACATTAATTGCCACACAACAGCCAGCTGCCAGTGATTTACGGGCTGTGATCGCTGTGATACATATTGCGGTTGAGCTGGAGCGGATGGGGGATCATGCCGCAGGAATTGCTAAGACGGTCATCCTGATGAGCGAAGAGCCACTGCTCAAGACCATTAAGAAGATTCCCAAAATGGCAGAACTAAGCCGACAGATGCTGGCAGACTGCCTGCAGGCATATGTCCAGCGCGATGCGAATTGGGCGCGCCGGATTGCATCTAAGGATGCCAAAATGGATCAGCTTTACAAATCGGTTTTTGATCGCTTGATTGTAATTATGGCTAAGAAGACCGAGCTGATTCCCCGGGCAACATACTTGAGCTGGACCGCTCACAACCTGGAACGAATCGCAGATCGAGTCACGAATATCGCCGAGCGGATTATTTTTATGGCTACAGGTGACGTTAAGGAACTGAACGTTTCTTAGCTGGTTCTGGCCATGTGTGAATCGGGTTGGCTGGTTCAGATGGATGTCTGCAATCTTTCCATCCGGACCAGCCGATGAATTTAAGCACGGGCCAGGTTGGCGGCTGATCTGAAAGCCTGGTAAGCAGCTGGCATATCCGCGGCTTTGATTTCGATCTCTTTGGGGGCCAAGCGATGGGTATCTGGCATCCGCACCACCCGGTCAGCCATTTCTGTCGTAAAGTACTCGACGTGGATCTTCACTGGGGTCTCAACCCGAAAAGGTGCTGGCCCTTTTCCGCTCAAAAAGCGTGTAACTGCCCGTGCTGCGGCTTCACAGATCTTTTCTCTTGCCTGGGCAGGCGCCAGGCATTCAGCTGAAATGCGTGTGCTGGCTTGCTTGACGACTGCAACCTCCAGCGATTCGAGCAGGTCTTTGGCTTCCCCACAAACGGTCTGGTCGCCGGAAATCATCAAAACTGGGGCATTGAAATGGCCACAGACAGCAGCATTTAAACCGGTTTCACCAACCAGCCGATCATTCAGCCATACGTTGGCGATTGTGCTGCTGGACCAGGTATGGTCCAAAATAGCATGTCCTGAGCCTGCGCAGGCATGGTAGCCGATAAAGAAAACCCCCTCGACACCCTCCTGGACACCCTGTACCATGCCCAAAGGAGACTGGTTGCCAGAATTTAAGCGCGCTCGCGGGTCCAGCTTCTCAATCAAGATATTGTAGCCGGAAGAATGCCCATCCGTTACCAGCACCTCGCTGGCGCCAGCAGAGTAAGCCCCCTGGATGGCTGCATTCACATCTTGAGTCATTAAATGCCTGAAGCGTTCATATTCTGTGTGCCCGGGTGTAACCTGATCCCAGTTCACGACGCCCGTAATCCCTTCCATATCTGCCGCAATTAATATTTTCATTCAATGGCTCTCCGCGCAAGCACCAGATCAACCTGCAAAATGGGTGTGAGCGCAAGCATCCACACTCAGCCCCACTCATTTTGATCATCTCTTTTTACTGATCGTCTCTAAGAAAGTTTAATACCGCCGGTTTAATTTTACGCCAGGCGTCATCCTGGGTGGTTATTTCAAACGCCCGACCGATTTGCAGCAATGCAGCCTCTGAGAAGTCCGGTCCCAGCAACTGGATGCCGATCGGAAGCCCGCCCTGATCAATCCCGCCGGGCAAAGATACAGCCGGTATGCCGGCATGATTGGCAGGAACTGCCAATTGATCGGAATACTGCATCATGACTGAGTCGCCATAGATATCTCCAATCGCGAAGGCTGTAGTGGGCGTAGTGGGCGTAAGAAGCGCATCCAGGCGATAGCTGCCCTGAGGGTCAAAGGCCTCGTTGAAATCGCGCCGGATCAAAGTCCGAACGCGCAGCGCCCGGTTGTAATATTGTTCGCTATATTGGGCTGCGCTGACATACATTCCCATTAAGATGCGCAGCTTGGGCTGCAGTCCGAACCCCTGAGCGCGAGTTTTTCGGTATAGCTGTGACAGCTCATCCACCGGCTCATTCGTTCGAAAGCCATATTTAACCCCATCATAGCGATGCAGGTTCGAAGCCGCCTCAACCCGCGAGATCACAAAATAGACCGGCACGCCATAAGGAGTGTGCGGCATTGGCACGTTCTCGACGATGTCGGCACCCATCTCCGCCAGCCGTCCGGCAGCTTTCATAACTGCGTCTTCGATCTCCTGGCTAATCGGTTCCCGGCGCAGCTCCCCAGTCTTAGGGTCTGGGTAAGTGATTTGAAAATAATCTGGTGAAAGGCCAATCCGTTTTCCACGTATGCTGTTCTCGATATTTCCGCGGTAATCGCTTAGTGGGGCTGTTGCGGCTGTCGAATCGTGCGGGTCTGGGCCGGCGATTACATTCAGCATCATGGCTGCATCGGTCACAGTCCGTGCCAGTGGGCCTGGGCAGTCCAGGGAAGAGCCAAAGGCGATTAATCCGTAGCGGGAGACCCGCCCATAAGTGGGTTTGACGCCGACCACGCCGCAAAACGCGGCAGGTTGGCGGATTGAGCCGGCGGTATCTGTACCTAAGGAAAGCGCTCCTTCACCGGCTGCGACTGCTACTGCGCTGCCGCCTGATGATCCACCTGGCACCCGGCCGGTATTCCACGGATTGCGCGGGCTGGGTTGAAAAGCGGATGATTCGTTGGATGAGCCATAAGTGTACTCATCCAGATTGACTTTGCCCAGCATCACTGCCCCAGCAGCTTCCATCCGGGCAACTGGTGTGGCGGTATAGGGCGCTGTGAAGTTCGCCAGCATGCGGGAGGCGGCTGTCGATGGGGTCCCTCTCACACAGAATATATCCTTGACACTGAAAGGTACCCCAGCCAGCGGTCCCGGGTCTTCGCCAGCAGCCAGGCGGCGATCGACTGCATCAGCTTGATGGCGGGCTCTTTCAGCAGTCAGCGTGATGAAGGCGTGAATTTTATCTGTCTCAGCTTGGGCCTGTTCGGATGGGTCCAATCTCCCAGGCTGGCCGTCCACCAGCTCGATTCGTTCCAGGGTCGCTTCCAGGGCTTCAACAGCTGATACTTCGCGGCGTTTGATCATATCGGCCAGCAGAAAAGCAGGTAAGTCAGCAAGATTGGTCATGTTGCTTTCCGTTCAATCCAGGTCCACATGGGGAATATCAGGAACAACGATGTAACCATCCTGGGTTTCAGGGGCTTGTGCCAGGATCTCCTGTGGATTGGCATATGGCACCCATTCGTCCAGTCGGACAGGAGGAGTATTTTGGGCCGTATATGGAACACCATGGGACGTAGGCAGCACATCCTCGGTTAACGGGATGGCTTCTAATTCATGGATTGCTTTCAGCTGGTTGTTTAACTGCTGCCGCAGGTACTCGCTTTCTTCTTTGTTTAGTTCCAGGGCAGCCAGCTGGACCATATGGTTGAAGACTTCCGGGGTGATCTCATCACTCATTAAGCAGTTCCTTTGTAACTCGCTACGCGTCCAGTTTGATTACTTGGGAGCACTCAAAGTTTGTAGATTTGGTGTTCGGTTTGTGCGGCGCCAGCCGCACAAACCGAACACCAAAATTATTTTTTTTTCTACAACATTTTAGTACACCCGATTACTTCCGTATTCTAACACTCAAATCCAGGCATGCTATAATCAGGTTCTAAGGATGTGCCTAAAAAAGAGCGCACCTCCAGCGATTCCCAAATAACCTAGATCCGGATATAAGCCATGCGAGAATAGACCGAGGAGGAGACGATGAGCGGGTATGGTTTGATTTCGCTGACCAGTGAGCATGAAATGATCCGCCAGGCTGCCAGAGATTTTGCTCAAAAAGAGATTGCTCCGATTGCGGCTGATTTCGACGAAAGCGGCGAATTTCCAATTGAGACGATCAAGAAGATGGGTGAAATGGGCTTCATGGGGATTGAAGTTCCAGAAGAATATGGCGGGGCTGGCATGGATACTCTGAGCTATGTCCTGGCTCTGGAAGAGATTTGCAAAGCGGATGCGTCCCACGGAACGATCATGTCGGTTAATAACTCCTTGTTCTGTTACGGATTGCTAAGGTTCGGCACCAATAGCCAAAAACAAAACTATCTGGCTGCGGTAGCCTCTGGCGAGGCAATCGGGGCTTATTCGCTGACCGAACCCATGTCTGGTTCGGATGCCGGCACAATGCGCAGCCGGGCCAGACGCCAGGGTGATGTCTACCTGCTGAATGGGCGAAAATCCTGGGTGACAAGCGGCCCAGTAGCCGATATGATTGTGGTCTTCATGATGACCGATCCGGAAAAAAAGCATCGCGGCATCACAGCGTTCATTATTGATACGAATAAGCCGGGATTTCAGGTTGGCAAAAAAGAACCCAAGCTGGGGATCAGGGCTTCGGCTACCAGTGAGATTGTGTTTGAAGATTATCAGGTACCGGTTGAAAACCGGCTGGGTGATGATGGTGAAGGGTTTAAAATCGCTATGACGGTGCTGGATGCAGGCAGGATCGGGATTGCGGCCCAGGCTTTAGGGATTGCTGAAGCAGCTTATGAAGCCAGCCTGGTATTTGCCCGCGAGCGGGAAGCATTTGGGCAGAGGATCGGCGAATTTCAGGGGATTGCCTTTCAATTGGCGGATATGAAAACCAGGATCGAAGCAGCCCGGCTGTTAACGTATCATGCCGCAATGGCCAAAGAACAATCCAAAAAGTCTGGAGCCCGGTTCAGTCTGGAAGCCTCAATCGCAAAGCTGTTTGCGTCCGAAATGTCCATGTTCGTTACGCATGCGGCAGTCCAAATCCATGGCGGTATGGGATACAGCAAGGAACTCCCGATTGAACGCTATTTCCGGGATGCAAAGATCACTGAAATATATGAAGGCACCAGCGAGATCCAACGTCTCGTAATTTCTCGACAGGAATTGGGATTGCGCTAGCTTGATGTCGCCTGAGACGATAATCATCGTCATTATTTTGGCGGTGCTGCTGGATGCTGGGATTATTTTGGGATACCGGCGTTCGCGAAACAAGCAGCGGCAGCAACCGGCTGTGGGGCCCAGGCAGATCAGCGTGCGTCGATTGGAGCGTTTCAAGCTCTCTGCAAAGCGGCTGATGCCCTGGGAGATTTTTCAGTCCTCGCCTGTTCATTCAGGTTCAGAAAAGCAGGCAGGCTCGCAAACCCGATCCACCCTCACAGGGGGGCTTTTCTCCGGACAGGTCTGGCTGGAGTGGGGGGTGATTCTGCTGTCTGTATCGTTTTTCTGCGCGGGATTTCTTGATCTGTCGGCTCCAACTAGCCTGCCTGGGAAAGAATCGGAAGTGTTGCAGTCCCTTGATTGGACTCTTGTCAACAGCTTTCGTCACTACGGCCAGTTCCCGCTTTGGAATCCATATATCTGGACCGGTGTACCTTATGTGGCCGATCCCAGGTTGCATGTCTATAACCCAGTCGTAACTCTGCCGGTGCTGCTGTTTGGGGTGCGAGCCGGTTTTAAACTGGCGGTGTTTATTAGCTTTTTGATTGCCGCCTTAGGTATGTGGCAGTTGGGCAAAGAGCTGGAGTTCAAAGCCCCTGCCCGAGTTTGGGCCGCCTTGATGTATGCGTTTGCAGGTCAGCCGTTAGCGCATTTCTTCGAGGGACGGTACCTGTTTATCCTGGGATTTGCTTGGATTCCCTGGATTGTGGCTGGTCTATTCCTGGTTGCAAGGGCCCGTCGTCGGCGTGACGCAGCCCTGACCGTTATCTTCTTAGGGCTCCTATTCTTCGCCGGAAACTCATATTATTCGTTTTACATTTATCTCGTTGGCCTTATTTTTGCATTGGTTTTGCTGCCAAAATTTCAATCCCAACGCCCTTACATCAAGATCGATTTGAAATTGCTGGCGATCTTTGCCACAATTGCTATCCTGGCATTCGGTATCGTTGCTATCCAGCTTTTCCCGCAGACCCAATTTTGGTCCATGACCAAAATTGACAAGAATGTGGCTGGGCACCATACCCTTGGGCAAGTATTCCTGGATTACACCTCGAAAGCGACCAACCGCCCAGACACTCACAGCCAGTTGCACGCGCAAGAAGGGTTTTATGCCTATATCGGTCTGGCGCCCTTTCTAGCACTGCCCTTGCTGCCTTTGGCCTGGCTATACCGCAAGCGAAGGCCAATTGTGTTGCTAATACTGGTGATCCTGCTGGTAATTTCTTGGATAACCCTGGATCAAATCTCCTGGCGAGAATTTTTTCCGCTGCTGCCTGACCTAGGCCAATTTCAGCAACCGCTGCATATCCTGGTACTGGGTAGCTTCGCCCTGATTTTACTGGCAGGTATGGGCTTAGATCAGCTCTGGCGGTTATCAGCGAAACCAGTCGAAATCGGGACCGATGGATCCCAGCCAGGCCTGTCAAAAGTGTTTGGCTTATTGGGATCGACCTTTATAATCGTTTTTATTGTGGTCAGCCTGGTAGATCTATACCAGACCAATGCGCCTATCACGCGTTCGGTAGAGGTCCACCCGCCCGCTTATTCTGTGATGAACTGGTTAAAAGAATACGATCCATCCGTGTATTCCGTTCGTCACATAACCAGCAACGGCTGGCAGGAAGCCACGCTAGCTGCCAACCTGCCTTATTTTGGGGTTTGGCACCAATTTGCCGATATCCGCAACCACGATCAACAAATCTACCTCCGGCCGGTAGACGCCAGGCCGAAGTACATTCTCCAATCCAGTCAGGAACCAGCCCCTGCCGGAGCGGATATACGCCTGCTCAATCAGCTGCTGGGCACCCATATTTATCAGGACATGCAGAGCCTGCCGTTTGTTTTTAAGCTGGCGAAAACCAGCCTCAGTCACAGTGACAGTGCTAGTCCACTAAAACTTGAGGAAGTTGTATCGCTATCGCCAACTGTATTCAGCCCAAACCGGTTCCAGGTGACTGCAGAGAGTGAGGTGGGCGAGATTTTGGTTGCTCTCGCAACCAACTATCCGGATTGGACTGTCCAAATAGATGGCCAGCCGTTTGAACTATTGAATGTGGGCGGTTATCTGGGAGTCGATCTGCGCGCTGGAAAGCATCTTTATACATTTGCTTACCAGCCCAAAGTTTTTCTGGCTGGTTTGCTCATCAGTTTGTTAGCGACTGCTGCCACGCTGTTTTTACTCATCAGTGACCTTGATCTGAGTCGAAGCAATATCCGTCATAAGGTGGATCGGTTATCTTCTGGCCTTGGCCATGCCTGGGTCAGGCTGGTTGGCTGGGCAAGATTCGTCCTATCAGATACCTCGCAGGTTATTAGTGAGCAACCAGAAAGCGAGTTAGATGAGGCCGCTGCTGCCAGATTAGATATAAGAACAGCCGTAAGCCGTTGGTTGATGGCTACCAGCGATCTCCTGGACGCCATTGCGCGGCAGATCTCGGTCAAACTGGTGGTATGGGCCGCGATTTTGGGAGTGTACTTAATTACACGCCTGGTTGGCCTGACCCAATTTCCAATTTATTTTTTCACGGATGAGGCGGCTCAGACCATCCTGGCTGGCGACCTTGTTCGTGATCAATTCAAGAACTATGCTGGAGACTTTCTACCCACATACTTTGAGAACGGTGGCTATTACCGCCTGGGCGTTAGTGTATATCTTCAGGTCATCCCTTACCTGTTGTTTGGCAAATCAATTGCAGTTACCCGCGGAACATCAGTTTTAATCACCTTGTTGGGAGTCATAGCGCTGGGGTTAACCCTCCGAAATCATTTTCGCTTGCGTTACTGGTGGAGTGGCATAATGCTGTTTTCGCTCGCTCCTGCCTGGTTCCTGCACTCGCGGACAGCATTTGAGACGGCCGAAGCTGTTTCCTTTTTATCGCTGTTTATCTATTTTTATCTTGAATATCGTGCTGGGAGGCACCGTTATCTATATCTAGCCTTAGGGGCCGGCGCGCTGGCCTTTTATACCTACAGCCCTTTTCAGATCATTATGGCGCTTTGTGGTGCTCTCCTGCTGCTGGTGGACTGGCGTTATCACTGGTCCAATCGCGCCATCATGACCCGTGGGCTGATCCTGGCACTCCTGCTGGCTGTTCCATACCTGCGTTTCATCCTTACCCGCAGCCAGGCCAATCTTGGCGCCTTGGCTGCTTTAGGGTCGATCTGGATTAAGCCGGTGCCATTGTCCGAAAAAGTGTTATTTTTTGCCCGCGAATACATGCATGGACTGTCTCTATCCTATTGGTTTTCACCCCAATCAGAGAGTCTGATTCGCCATGAGATGAGAGGCTATGCGTATCTGCCCTGGACCTACCTGCCGCTGATCGGGGCAGGATTCATCCGTTCATTTAAGAATTTTTATTGGCATAACCGAGGAATTGGTGCTGAGCGCCAAAGTGCTGCTTTTCGGATGACCTGGATTTGCCTGCTGGTTATCCCGGTCAGCGCTGCATTGGTTCAAGTTGGCATCACTCGCCTGCTGGCGATGGTCGTTCCTGCAGTGCTTTTCGCCACAGTAGGTCTGGATTGGCTCCTGTCCTGGGTAGGCAGATTTCGGGTATCTGCCAGGATCCTGGGGCTGGCAGTGTTCTTCGTGCTGGCAGGTTTCAACTTCTGGATGCTGCGAGATGCCCTGGCAAATGGCCCGACCTGGTACAGTGAGTACGGCATGGGTGGCTTGCAATATGGTACCCGCCAGATGTTTCCAGCGGTGCGCGAATACCTGCATGACAATCCAGGAAGCCAGGCCGTTATATCCCCGACCTGGGCGAATGGAACTGATCTTCTGGCGCGGTTTATGCTGCCAGAGTCACTTCCAGTTGAATTAGGCAGCATCAAAGGTTTTATGGATCAGCGAAAAAATTTCGATATGAATACCTTGTTTATCCTTCCCCCCGACGAATACCAGGCAGCGGTGTCTAGTGGTAAATTCACTGACATCCAGATTCTTCGGACGGTACCCTATCCAGATGGTAAGCCCGGTTTTTATTTTCTGAAGCTGCGTTATGTGCCTGAAATTGACACGATCCTGGCATCTGAGCGAGAACTGCGTCACCAGCTGCAAGAAGATCAATTCAACCTGGATGGGCAGGTGGTGAACGCCCGATTCTCGCTGCTCGACATGGGTTCGATCGTCAACCTTTTCGATCAAGAAGACAGCAGTGTTACTCGAACATTGGAGGCCAACCCGTATATACTTGAGCTGACTTTTTCCGAGCCACGCAAGATCAGTGGGATTTCAGTTATTATCGGCAGCAGCGAGGTTGAAATCACAGCGTTGCGTTACACTGCTCAAGATAGCGAGCCAGACAAGCAAGTTGCCCGCTTCAGGGGTTCGGTGGAACAGCCGGAAGTTGCCTGGGATTTTGAAAGGCCGGTGTACGCCCAGATATTGCGGTTGGAAGTTAAAGATGTTCACCAAACTGAGCCAGCTCATGTGCATCTATGGGAGATCCGGCTACGCTAGTATAATTAGGTACTTATCCACCCAGGTGTCCACGAATAATAAAGTTAGAACTTTCGCAGATGGAGCAGGGTTTGGAATGTTTCGGCAGGCGCAGCCTGCCGAAACATTCCAAAATTTCCTCGGCACTGCGTAACCTCTTAAAATATTAACGATTTAGAAAGCAGACATCCAATGAGAGCTGTATTGTTTCATGAGCATGGTGGGCCGGAAGTGCTGCAAGTTGCGGAATTTCCAACCCCAGAACCTGGCCCAGGAGAAGTCCAGGTGCGTCTTGAGGCGGCAGCTTTGAATCGTTTGGATCTGTGGGTGCGCCAGGGCTGGCCCGGTATCCGCCTCGACTACCCCCATATCCCTGGGGCGGATGGTGCTGGCGTGATCGCAGCTTTTGGCGCTGGTGTATCGGGTTGGCAGGTTGGTGACCGAGTAGTCGTCAATTCAAATCTGAGCTGTGGGCATTGCTGGGCCTGTAACGCCGGGCTGGACAACCGCTGTGTAGATTTCGAGCTGTTGGGGGAGACCCGACGTGGCACTTATGCGGAGTACGTGGTTGTGCCATCTGGCAATATTTATCCTGTCCCGGAAGGATTCCCAACTCGTACAGCTGCGGCTGCGGCTCTGGTTTACCATACTGCCTGGCATTCCCTAATTCAGCGCGGGCAATTAAAGCCGGGTGAGAGCGTCTTGGTGGTCGGCGCATCGGGCGGTGTTAATACAGCCAGCATCCAGATCGCAAAATTGGCCGGAGCGGTTGTATATGTGGTCGGGTCGAGTCCAGAAAAACTCGCCCTGGCTGAATCATTGGGAGCAGATTTCCTGATCGATCGCTCTAAAGAGGAGAATTGGTCCCGGGCTGTATACCAGCTGACTGACCGGCGAGGCGTCGATGTTGTTGTAGATAATGTTGGATCGACGTTTCCGCTCAGCTTCCGAGCTGCCAGAAAAGGTGGGCGTATCCTTACCGTTGGTAATACCGGTGGGCCCAAAATAGAGATTGATAATCGTTATACGTTTAGCAAACATCTCTCACTGCTCGGCTCGACGATGGGTACCCGAGCTGATTTCAGCCAAGTGATGGATTTAATCTTTCGGGGCAAACTGCAGGTTGCGCTGGATCGGGCTTTTCCACTGGATGATGCCAGGTCCGCCCATGAGTATCTCTCCAGCGGTCTTCAGCTTGGCAAAATTACATTGGAGATACAATCATAGCTCATACCAGGTCGGAGTTCATTGAGAATAATGCACAAAATCCAAAACGACCGCGCGGCGTAACGCTGCTAGCGTTTGGGGTGTTAATGATTGCAGTACTTAACCTCACCCGCATCATGGCAACCATAAAGTACTGGCTATTTCTGGAAGAAGTATTGCCATTTTCTGGGCTGTATCTAATCGCAACCGGGCTGATTTGGGCAGGTTTTGGCTTGCCGCTGTTTTGGGGATTATGGCATGGCTTTGCCTGGGCTCCGGGCTTCTGCCGGATTGCAGCTGTCGCTTATTTAATCTATTATTGGCTAGACCGGCTGCTGCTGGCAAGCCATCCAGGACGGGAAGCCAACCTGCCATTTGCGATGGTCGCGTCTCTGGTTGGGATTCTGCTATCTTATTGGATTCTCTCGCGGCGTAACGCTAAAACTTTTTTCCCCCAGTTTCCGTCGGTATAATCGACGGACTGGCTGCCGCATTCACATATTCTTGGAGTAACAAATGAGCAAAGACCCCAAAATTCAGAAGTTACGAGAAAAGAAATCCCTGGGCCGGTTAGGCGGAGGGCAGGAACGAATCGAAGCTCAGCATAAGCGCGGCAGATTAACCGCTCGAGAGCGGATTGATCTCTTGATGGACAAAGGCTCGTTTCGAGAGATAGATGCCTTTGTCATGCACCGGACCCATGATTTTGGCCTTGATCAGCAAAAGTTTTTGGGAGACAGTGTGGTTACAGGCTGGGGGACGATTAATGGGCGTCTGGTTTATGTATTTTCACAGGATTTTACGGTGTTTGGCGGTAGCCTGGGAGAAGCCCACGCGGAAAAAATATGCAAGATTATGGATATGGCTGTTAAAAATGGTGCGCCGATCATCGGTTTGAATGATTCTGGGGGAGCGCGTATTCAGGAGGGGGTTGTCTCTTTGGGCGGCTACGCGGATATTTTTCTCCGCAATACCCTGGCATCCGGAGTCATTCCTCAAATCAGTGTGATTATGGGACCCTGCGCAGGTGGCGCGGTCTATTCACCGGCGCTTACGGATTTCATTTTTATGGTCCGCAATTCATCCTATATGTTTGTCACCGGCCCGGATGTCGTCAAGACTGTAACCCATGAAGAGGTTACTTTCGAGGATCTGGGTGGTGCAGATGTCCATTCGGAAGTTTCTGGGGTCTGCCACGTCGCAGTTGACACTGAGGCCGATACCCTTTACCTGATTCGAAAATTGCTGTCCTATTTCCCTCAAAACAATTTGGAAGATCCGCCATTTGTGCCCAATGGTGATGATCCATTGCGAATGGATTTAGCTCTGGACACCCTGATTCCTGATGACTCGAGCAAGCCATACGATATCAAAGACGCCATCCACCTGATTATGGATGATGGCCAGTTTTTTGAAATACATGAGAACTATGCTCAGAATATAGTGGTAGGTTTCGCTCGCCTTGGCGGGCATGCAGTGGGCGTGATCGCTAACCAGCCGGCCGTTCAAGCAGGTGTGTTGGATATCAAAGCTTCGGAAAAAGCCGCCCGGTTTGTCCGATTTTGTGATGCTTTCAATATTTCAATCGTCACTTTTGTGGACGTGCCGGGCTTTTTGCCTGGCACTGACCAGGAACATGCCGGCATAATCCGCTCGGGGGCTAAACTGCTTTTCGCTTATTGTGAGGCAACCGTTCCCAAGCTGACAGTGGTGACCCGAAAGGCCTATGGTGGGGCTTATGATGTGATGAGCAGCAAGCATATTCGCGGCGATATTAATCTGGCTTGGCCCACGGCTGAAATTGCCGTCATGGGACCGGATGGAGCGGTTAATATTATCTTCCGCAAAGAAATCGCCAATGCTGATGATCCAGTTGCGCGTAAAACTGAGCTGGTGAGTGAATACCGGGAGAAATTCGCCAATCCGTATGTTGCAGCTTCGCGCGGTTATATTGATGATGTGATTGAACCGCGTGAGACCCGACCACGTCTCATCAATGCTTTGGAAATGTTGACCAATAAGCGCGATACCAACCCACCTAAAAAACACAGCTGTATCCCGCTGTGAACCCGTCATGGCAGGTTTACGGCTGGAATCTTCAAGACATCCAGAGAGATGGGTGCACATCAAGGCAACAGCGTTATATTGTGTCTTGCCCTTGAGTGACCCCTGAGAGAATTTGAGGTTGGTGTCTGATGCTATCGGAAAGGCTTGAGATAAATGCGCACGAGCTGTATATCGAGCGGCATGGCCCTCCCGACCGGCCAGTGGTGGTGCTGCTCCATCATGGATTGGGCGCCGTTCAGTCCTGGGATGCTCAAGTCCCATTCCTGGTAGGGGCTGGTTATCATGTTCTGACCTATGATCGCTGGGGTTATGGCCGTTCTCAGGGCAGGTCAGAGTTCTCAATGCCCGCTTTCGAAGATGACCTGGCGGATCTGCAGTTCATCCAGGAGCACTACGGGCTTAGGAATGTGTGCCTCGTGGGGCACAGCGACGGAGGAACGATCGCTTTATACTACGCAGCCAGACACCAGTTGCGAGTCGCACGATTGGCAGTTGTTGCCGCGCATATATACGTTGAACCGAAAATGAGATCAGGAATCCAAGGGGTGCGCCAGACTTACGAGCAAAATGAACGCTTTCGGGCCGGATTGAGCAGGCTGCATGGAGAGAAAACGGAGCAGATACTTTATGGCTGGTATTCCGGGTGGTACCGTACGGAAAGCTTAGGCTGGGATTTGCGTCCCACGCTAGCCCAAATTGTCTGCCCGGTCCTGGTGGTGCAGGGAGAAAAAGATGAGCATGCCTCCCACAAACATGCTCAGGACTTGGTAGACGCCCTGCCATCGGCTGAGTTATGGCTGGAACCGGGCGCTGGGCATATGCTGCCCCAGGAACATGCAGACCGCTTCAATCAGAAGCTACTGGCATTCTTAAACACCTGACCCATCTGGTGAGCCGCGAATTGGAGATAACGATGTTTAATAAATTACTGATTGCTAACCGGGGGGAGATAGCCGTACGGATCATTCGTGCCTGCCGGGAGCTGGGCATTCATACTGTGGCGGTTTACTCGGATGCCGACCGGCAGGCCTTGCATGTGAGATTCGCGGATGAAGCCTATCAGCTGGGACCGGCGCCAGCCCGCGAGTCATATTTGCGGGGCGATAAGATCATTGACATTGCCAAAAGATCTGGCGCAATGGCTATTCATCCCGGATATGGATTTTTAGGCGAGCGGGCCGATTTCGCTCAGGCCTGCCAGGACGAGGGGCTGGTGTTTGTGGGGCCTAAACCCTCTGCCATCGCCGCCATGGGTGATAAAGCGGTCGCCAGAGCAACGGTATCGGCTGCAGGCGTGCCTGTGGTCCCCGGCACTGAGGGCGAAGGCTCTTTGCGTGATGATGAATTACTTTTAATGGCAGCCGAAATTGGTTTTCCCTTGTTAATTAAAGCGACTGCTGGGGGTGGCGGCAAAGGTATGCGCGAGGTTCAAACCCCTGGTGAAATGCCCGCCTTAATCCATGCTGCCCGGAGGGAAGCTGAATCTTCGTTTGGCGATGGCAATGTATACCTGGAAAAATTGGTAGAAGGTGCGCGGCACATTGAATTTCAGATCCTGGCCGATTTGCATGGCAATGTTATCCATCTGGGTGAGCGTGAATGTTCTTTACAGCGACGCCATCAGAAACTTCTAGAAGAATCACCTTCTCCATTTATTGGAGATGATGAAGAACTGCGCCAACGGATGGGGCTGGTCGCTGTACGGGCTGCTCAGGCGGTTGAATATGCAAATGCCGGTACGATTGAATTTCTGGTGGACAAAGATAAGAATTTTTATTTTCTGGAAATGAATACTCGCTTGCAGGTTGAGCATCCGGTGACCGAGATGGTGACTGGGATCGATATCGTCAAGGAACAGCTGCGGATTGCCCGCGGCCGCCAGCTTCGTTATTCCCAGGAAAATGTCCATTTTAATGGCTGGGCGATCGAATGCCGGGTGAACGCTGAAGATCCCTATAACAATTTTCTGCCCTCTACCGGCCGTATCACTCACAGCCTGCTCCCGACCGGTCCTGGAGTCAGGGTGGATACAGGGGTGTATCCCGGCTTCGAAATCTCGCCTTATTATGACGCCTTGATCTCGAAGCTGATTGTATGGGGAGAGACCAGAGCTGAAGCCATTTTGCGAATGCGGCGAGCATTGGAAGAGTATAAGATCGTTGGCGTTCGGACCAATATCCCATTCCACCAGAACCTGATGGACTCGCACCGCTTTATGGGCGGCCAGTTCGACACCCGGTTTGTTGAAGAGCGTTTTTCCATGCAGGCAGCTGAAGAGGGCAAAGCGCCACGAGCTGATATTGCCGCAATCCTGGCCACCCTGGTTGCCCATCGACAAACCCAGCGTGCTGCCCAGATCATCCAGCGCGGTGATCGTGATACCAGTAACTGGAAATGGATCAGCCGCTGGGAGCGCATGCATCGCTAGACAGGAAAAGCGGGTTTCTTGAATCTTCCGTCTGGATGGGCATCCCTGCTCATTGCGAAGAATTCACACCCCGAATGGAGCGTATGACGATGAAATATGTAACTACCATAGGCGACCAGCAGTTCCTGGTAGAGCTAATTGATGAACGGCATGTTCTGGTAAATGATGTCCTGTACGAAGTTGATTTCGACTCGATCAGCGACCAGCCGGTCTTTTCCCTGTTGGTGGACGGCCAGTCGTACGAGGCTTATGTTTACCAAACGGAAGACAACTGGCAGATCTTACTACACGGTCGGCTTTTCCCGGCAACTGTAGAGGACGAGCGTGAAAAACGTTTGCAAGCCGCGGGCGGCAGCCGGGTAGCAGAGCGGGGCGAATTCCATCTCCGTTCGCCAATGCCCGGGCTGGTGATCAGCGTGCCAGTTGCCGAAGGACAGGCCGTCCAGCGCGGGGATGTGCTCTTGATCCTGGAGTCGATGAAGATGCAGAACGAGTTAAAAACGCCTCGCGACGGGACAATTTCTAGAGTAAGAGTGAAAGCTGGAGATAGCGTTGAGCAGCGCCAGATCTTGCTAAATGTGGTGTGAGCGTCAGCACTGCACGTGGCAGTTGCATGATTGGTCAAGCCCAAGATTCAATGCCAATTCTGAAGACCGATCGTCCTGCAGGAGAGCCAATGAGCCTGGAAAATCGAGAAATTGAAGTCAAATATGCTATTACTGACCTGCCCGCTCTGGAAACCAGGTTGAAAGCAATTGGCGCTGTTTTAATTCAGGAACGAATTTTTGAATCAAATTTGAGATTCGACACCTGGGACTCCAGCCTGGAAAAAACTGCCAGCGTTCTAAGGCTGCGCCAGGATACTGCTGCCAGGATGACTTTTAAAGGCCCCAGCGTTGTGCAGACCGGCGTCCGTGACCGCCTGGAAATTGAGTTTGTGGTCAGCAATTTTAACGCTGCCTGGGCTTTGCTGGAAGCCCTGGGTTACCGAATTAGCATGGTGTACGAAAAATACCGGGCTATGTACGAGCTCGCAGGTGCCATTGTCACACTGGATGAAATGCCTTATGGTAGCTTTGCCGAAATTGAGGGACCGGATATTGCCAGCTTGCACGAGGTCAACCGTCTCCTGGGGTTAAAATGGGATGCGGCTGTGCCTCTTAGCTACAGCGAGATTTTCAGCCTGTTGAAAGAAAAAATGGGATGGAATTTTCGGGACCTGTCTTTTGAAAATTTTACAGACAGGGATGTCAGCTTGCAGATGCTTGAAATTTTCCCGGCGGATCAGCCTGTCAATCGTTGAGATTTTACTCCGAAATATTTTCTGCCAGATCGAAAATGCGCCCGTCTCGCCAGCGGATTGAACGGACCGCCCCTGTCTCTCCAACCATGATGGGCAGCAGGGACTCTAGCGCGGCCGGATCACCGGAGGTTAAATATTGTACCGGTGGCTGGGTGGGCCACCCAGGGTGGACAGGAGCCAGGTTATCTCCAGCATCCAGCACCCGCCTTGCCTGACGGGCGACTGCTGGAGCAGGGTCGATCACTCGCACCCCAGGCCCACTGATTTCTTGAATTAATGGAATGACAAAGGGGTAATGGGTGCAGCCCAGTACGACCGTATCGATCCCGGCTGCCAGCATGGGTCTTAATGCTTTTTCCAGGATCTGGCGAGTGGCTGGATGATGTAGTTTTCCCGCCTCAATTTGAGCCACAAGTCCTGGGCAGGTATCCTGTAACACGGTCACTCCATTGGCGAAGCGTTCAATCACCGAGGCATATAGAGCGCCTTGAAAGGTGGCTGGTGTAGCCAGTACCCCGACCCGGCCTGTTTGAGTGGTTTCTGCAGCCGGTTTGACAGCCGGTTCCATCCCCACAAAGCTTATTTCAGGATAACTCTGTCGCAAGGCTGCCAGCGCGGCAGCCGAGGCGGTGTTGCAGGCGACCACAACCAGTTTTACTCCCCTTGCCAAAAGGAACTCGGTCACCTCCTCAGAAAACTGGCGGACTTCCTCCAGCGGCCGCAGACCGTATGGCACATGGGCTTGATCTGCCAGATATATCACCGCTTCTTGTGGGAGCTCTTGGCGAATCGCCTTAAGCACGGATAATCCGCCCACGCCAGAGTCGAAAATTCCGATTGGGGCAGAAGCATCTTTTTTTGGATTCACTGGGTACTCGTTTCACCGGTTGGCTGAATAAACATCGCCGGTCGACTGCTTATCTCGGCTGGCAGGCTCTAGTGAACGCGCTAAACAAGTGTTGCATATCTTGATCGGCGATCATCCATTCTGGATGCCACTGGACCGCCATTCCAAAGCTGTACCCCGGCAGCTCAACGGCTTCAATCAGCCCATCTGGAGCGTAGCTGCTTGCCCGCAAATCGGGGGCGAGCCGATCGATTCCCTGATGGTGCAAGCTGTTTACCCGGATTGCCGGGTGAAGCATCAGCGATCTGATCTGGCTGTTTTCCTTAAGTTTTACAGAATGGGCAAGATAATCACGTGGAAATTCGGGCGCATATTGATGGCGCAATGCGCCTGGACGCTGGTCAATCAGATCTTCGTACAAGCTTCCACCCAGGGCCACATTGATGAGCTGAAGGCCGCGGCAGATGCCTAAGAATGGCTTGCCCGCCCTGATAGCTTGTTTCAATAAATCGATCTCAAGTTGATCACGGCCAATATCTACCCCGTCTACCAGCGGGTGTGGGTTGCCATTGTAGAAGCTGGGCTGGATATCACCACCCCCACTGAAGAGGATTCCATCCAGGCGCTCAGTTAGCTGCTCCAGTTTATCAGCATCTATCTCGAAAGGAATCAAGACAGGGATGCCCCCTGCCCGTAAAATCGCCTGGAAATATGCTTCCGTGATGGAGGTTTGAACCAATCCGCTTTGACTGGTGGTGTGGCTGGCCGTCACGCCGATTAGTGCCGCATTCAACTTGCGCTCCTATATTAACTGGTACGACAAAAGGGCGCAACACCTGGCGGAGCTGCGCCCTTAATTCCCAATTTCGCTTACCCGATCAGGAAAAGCGTTGTTTGAGGCGTGCCCGTTTGCCCCGCCGTTCGCGCAAGAAGTAAAGTTGGGCTCGGCGGACCTTAGAGTGCCGTTCAACAACCACTTTTTCGATCCGGGGAGAGCGGACCAGAAAAGTGCGTTCAACTCCGATGCCATTGCTTGCAATCCGGCGCACGGTAAAATTGCGATTGTTGCCGGAGTTTCGTAAGCGGATCACAGTGCCTTTGAATTCCTGAGTGCGCTCATTTGCGCCCTCTTTAATCCGCAGAAAGACGTTGACCATATCGCCAGCCCGCAGATCGGGTATATTTGGATTATCGGGTGCCTCTACGGCTTTCAGTAGTTCGCTCATCTCTAATCAGTCCTTGCATCATGTGATAATTGCTGCTTACACAATATCGCTGCGATCCCGATCGTCAGGTACTGCGGTCAGCTCCGTTTAATGACAATAGAAAACCGCCCAAGGCGGCGCGGCTAGTGATTATACCATGCTCGATAAATTTATGGGGAGCAAATTTAAAATTACTTCTTCCACTCGTACACAACAGTTTGATCGAAATTATTGACATAGCGATACTGTGCTGTGATCACCGCCAACATCTCTGGCGACCAGCGCCGTTCGTGCACGTTGGCTCCCATCGGTCGATACATCAGGATCAGAGGATATTTGCCATTTTCTAGTTCATTTAAAAATGGGGTCTGATCCCATATGCCGCTGTCAGACAGCTGCTTCATTTCAAATGGCTGATATAGGATCGGTCTGCTGGCTAATGCCAGTAAACCCATGTGCTCTCCTGTCAGCACCGGCCCATCAGCCTGTTCGATTAATCCAAGCAGTATCTCGTTTTGGATAATCAGTTCAGTTTTTTGGTTCAGGTATCGATCGTAGCCAGTATCATTATTGGCTGACCAATATACCTGGGTCGCCAGAATCACAGTCAGAAGTATTGAAGCAAGTTGCCAACCGGCCTTGGATGGAAGCGTGTTGGCTTGCCGTCGTCTGCTGCGCAGCCAGGCGATTACCAATCCTGTGACCAGGCACAAGCCAGCAGAAAGTTCCAACAAATAGTTGACATTTGAGCCAATCTTTCCAATTGTAACCGCCGACCCAAAGGAACCCAGCAGATAAGGGCCAGCCAGCATCCAGGCTCGATTCCTGATCCAGCCGGATAATAAAAACAAACCTCCAACCGAGATAAGCACCGGTAGATCCATCATGACTCGGCCTATGTAGGCCATCAAGATGGGAGTCTGGAATGTATTCAGGTTGGCTGTGATGATATTGAAGTAAAATCCCCCCCCAGTCAGAAGATTCAACATGATAAACAACCCCAGGCCCAGTCCGATCACATAGGCTGCCAGGAAGAAAGCCTGACGGCGTGGCTGGCGGCTCAGCAGCCAGGTGAAAGCAGCCAGAGGTGCAGCCAGTCCGTACGACTGGCGGGTATAGATTGCCGCCGTCAGGAGCAAAGCAACTCCCAAAAGGCTGCGGCGGTCCCTTGATCCTCGGACCAGCAGATACAGCGCACCCCAACTCAAGCTCAAGGCGAGTGAATCGATTCTGTATAATGGCGCCCAGGCTTTGACATACGGGATGCTGAACAGCAGCAAACCCCCGATCAAAGCTGCCAGCCAATCCTGGGTCAGCTTGTGCAGGGTCAGCGAGATCAAGACACCTGCTCCTGCCATGCTTATTAATGAAAGCAAACGTCCATACCAAAAGGCAGGCCCAAACAACCAATTCAATGCTACCTGGAGCAACATATAGATTGGCGGATAGTTCGTGATAATATACGGCGGTTGGGCCAGGTCAGTAGTGTAAATATTTTCGAAATTTGCTAACCGCCCTACCTGGCTGAGTAGCGGCCCTTCGCCATAGTCCACCTGATATGGATAAGAAAGTATCTTAAAACCAAACATTGAGGATTGTAGAAGAGCGAATCCTAACAATATCAGCAACCCGATTTCGACCAGATTGATTGCAGGCCAGGCTGTGCGGAGTTCATGAAGTCGCTGCCGGAGTCGAGCCATTGAACGGATCCCCATTTTTGCAGAGGTTATTGGACGGGCTATACTGTGAATTTTGACACCAATAATAACATTTTTTCGGACATAGAGCCCAAAGTCGAGCACAAACGGGTGCACTAAAATGTTGTAGAATCAGACAGCCAAGGGCAGAAGGGCAAGGCTGTCGAAAGCCGCTCCATCAGAGAGCCAGGCCGCCCGTGCTTTGGCGGTTGCGATGGCACCTGCGAGCGTCCAACGGGCACCAGAAATCTTGAGCCGAGCGGTAGCAATCTGTTTGCAAGCACTCTCAACCGTGCCGCTGCCAATCCAATACCCCTGAGCTCGGAACTGAGCGTAATTCATTCGGTGTTGGTTATTGGAGTAATAAGTGACCGCACGCTGCGCCGCCTCTTCGGCTGTTTTATGTCGGCCATAGTGCTGACAGGCTGCGATCACTTTTTGAACCTGGCCTTGCCATAGCCAGTTTGTGACTTGCTCCAGCCACTCCTGGCGGGCGGTTGCTTGAGAGAAAACAGCATCTGCGATCGGTGTGAGATATTCACAGGCATGGTACCAATCGACGATCTGGATCGCATCGGGGAAGTAATGGGAAATCAGTTTCCAGATCCAAACGGCGCCGTCACAAACGAAGACAAGTTCCTGCGCCTTGTCGGCTAAACGTCTCACCCCAGTGGCCCATAACAGCTGCCCGAATTCTTCGGCAGGCGCAATCGCACTATGATAGCTGATCGCTTGGGCTTTCGGATCGGCTTGCCCATACACTTCCGCCACCTGATACCAACTCAAGGTCTTTAACTCCCGCCATTGCTGCCCGACCGGCACCTGGGCGCCATCTAGCGAACCATATAAGCGCTTTGGCACTGCGCTAATCGCTCTTTCCCGCTCTTGCAGCCAAGCTTCATCCTGGCTCTGACGGACCCACTCTGCCTCCCGCTGGGCTTGTTTCTGCCCGATCTGTTGGGTTTGCTTGCGGATGGTATTGTCGCTGACTTCGACCAATAAAAATTCTCGGATCTTGCGTTGGGCTCGTTCAAAAGCAATATCCACGCCAGCTATGGCCAGCAGTTTGCCCATCACCAGGCTGACTTCTCCCGGATGTAAGCCCCACAGCTGATCCAGCCGGTAGTACTTCCGCCCACAGGCTGCACAGCCATAATATGAGCGATGGTAGTTAACCCAACCAAACACGCTCAGGATTTGCGCCTTCCGCTTTGAGATCCGCGGCGCCTGTGCCCCGCAGGCACAGCCTACTCGCCGTCCCTGTTTCTCATCTTCCCTTTCCAACACTTTCCCATATGTCTGCTGTCCCACTTGTTGCAGCAGCGCTCGGATCCCATTTTCAAGTTCCACCTGGTTTTGAATTTCTCCGGCTTCGATCAGCCGGCTAATTTCGTCTGCCAATAGACCCGTTATCTCGTCCTTTGCTCTTGTGCTAAAATCCATCTGGGAACCTCTTTCTGTGATTGTTGTTTTGGATAACCTAATCATAGCCTAGAGGTTCCTTTTTCTACAACATTTTAGTGCTCCCAGCACAAACTTTCCTGGCCCGAACAATCGTATACCCACTGAATTTATGGGTATTCAGGAAATCCTGTAGAGGTGTCAAAAAAGTGCCGCTTATCGACCCATCTATCAGAAATTCCGACACAGTCGATTTAATCCACCTTCCTAACTCAGGTATAATATATCAATGCTTCAATTGACTCACTTAGAACCTATCGATTATCTGGTTATTGGTCACATTACTTGCGATGTAACTCCCGATGGATATCGGTTAGGCGGAACGGCATCGTATTCGGCATTAGCGGCCCACGCCTTGGGATTAAGGGTTGGAGTAGTATCAGCCTGGGGTGGTGAAATATCGCTGACTGAGTTAGGATCGATCCCGATCACCAGCTATCCGGCTGAACATAGCACAACATTTAAAAACGTTTTTACTTCGCATGGCCGTGAACAAACTATCCTGAACCATGCTCCCTCGCTTGACTATCATATGATCCCAGAACCGTGGCGATCAGCTCCAATTGTCCATCTTGGCCCGGTAGCCCAAGAAGTTGAGCCGGGACTGGTTCGGAATTTCCCTTCAGCGCTGATCGGCGTAACCCCGCAGGGCTGGATGCGCTCCTGGGATAACGATGGCAAGGTCTCACCGGCCGAATGGCCTGAGGCGGCATTTGTGCTCGAGCGAGCGGGTGCAGCTGTAATCAGCATTGAAGATGTTGCTGGTGACGAAGAGCGTGTGGAAGAAATGGCGTCTTACAGCCGTATTCTAGCGGTAACTGAGGCGCATCAGGGCGCTCGCCTGTACTGGAACGGTGATGTGCGCCGCTTCCGGCCGCCTGAGTTAGATGAGGTGGATGCCACGGGCGCTGGGGATATCTTTGCGGCAGCCTTTTTTGCCCGGTTATATACCACGCGGGATCCTTGGGAAGCGGCCCGCTTTGCCACCCTGCTCTCGGCTCAATCCATCGCGCGGGTTGGCCTGGACAGCATTCCCACCCAACTGGAAATCCAAGATAGCCTGGTAGAAGTATTCTAGGGAGCCATGGGACGCATATACACACTCGTCAACCAAAAAGGCGGCGTTGGGAAAACGACAACCGCAATAAACCTGGGAGCGTATTTGGCCTATTATGGTCAGAGAGTGCTCCTGATCGATCTTGATCCTCAGGCCAACGCTACATCGTGCCTGAAGATCGATAAAAATACGGTCCGTGGGGGGACCTACGAGGCAGTTCTCGGTTCTTCCACAACCGGAAATCATATCCTTCACAACCCTCGGCTTAAGCTTTCCCTCTTGCCCTCATCTCCTGCGCTGGCAGGGGCAGAAGTTGAGCTGGTCAGCGAGCTCGCCCGAGAGAGTCGTTTGAAAAATGCTGTCGCCTCGGTGGTCACTCGTTATGATTACATACTGATCGATTGCCCACCTTCCTTGGGCTTATTGACATTGAATGGTCTGGTCGCCGCTCAAGATGGAGTCATTATCCCGGTTCAATGTGAATACCTGGCGCTGGAGGGGCTGAGTCAACTGAACCAGACCTTGCAGCGTGTTCGCACCGCCCTCTCTCCCAATCTGCGAGTGCGCGGTGTGGTGATGACCATGTTCGATGCTCGCACAAACCTTTCCAATGACGTTGTCGAAGAAGTGCGGCGATTTTTCCCAGAGCAAGTTTTTCATGTGGTTATCCCGCGCAGCATCCGGCTGGCAGAAGCGCCTTCCTATGGGCAGCCAATATCGGTATATGCGCCGGGCTCGAGCGGCGCTGAAGCATATGCTGGCCTGGCCCGTGAATTAATGGCTGGAGATGGAATCCATATCCCGCTCACAGAGTTTTAGAGAGGCCGACTTGAAAATTGGCCAAATTTTCATTCCTCCCACCAGGTGGATTATGTCCATGATCGCTCTATGGTTGAGCCTGCGGGCGATTGCAGTACTGCCCAGAGACACTTAGGGTGACTTTAGAAAGGATGCCCAATGGCGCGTAGACCTGGTCTCGGACGTGGTTTAGAATCCCTGATTCCTGGTAGTGATAGCCCAGACGCTGGCCAGGGAGTTCGACAGATTCCAGTTGATCGGATAACTCCTAACCCGCGCCAGCCTCGCACAAATTTCGACCCGGAATCGCTGTCCGAGCTGGCCGAATCGATCCGTCTGCACGGTGTCTTGCAGCCTTTAATCGTGACAGATGGCGAGCAGCGGGACTCTTATATCCTGATTGCTGGTGAGCGGCGGCTGCTGGCTGCCCGCCAGGCGGGATTGGACCTGGTGCCAGTTCTGGTGAGAGAGGCGGGCGAGCAGCAGCGCCTGGAGCTGGCATTAATCGAAAATTTACAGCGTTCGGATTTAGGGCCGTTAGAAGCAGCGGAAGCATATCGCCAGCTGGCTGAAGAATTTAGCCTCTCGCACGAAGAAATCGCAGCCCGAGTTGGAAAAAAACGTCCCACTGTGACCAATACCCTGCGCCTGCTGAATCTATCAACCAGCGTTCGCCAGGCGCTGAGTGAAGGCAAGATCAGTGAAGGGCATGCCCGGGCTTTGCTGGTACTGAGCTCAACTCAGGCGCAGCTGGCGGCCCTGCAGACCATTTTGGACCGCAGCTTAAGCGTCCGACAGACAGAAGAGCTGGTACGCAGACTCAGCGGGCACAAATCTCAACCGAAAGAGAAACCGGCACCACCTCCAGAAGTCACTGCCCTGGAAGAACGTCTGCGGGCCTCGCTGGGGACGCGTGTCAGTCTGAACCGGAGACGTAATGGGGGTACCTTGGTCATTCATTTTTATTCAGACGAAGAATTGAATTCATTGGTGGGTCAGATCCTGGGCGATGAAAATATTATATAATGCCCGCATCTACACGCTAGATCCTCGCCAGCCTGAAACTACCACGATTGCCATTGATCAAGAGCGGATTTTGGCACTTGACGCCGCTGCAGATCGCTTGTTCGATTCAGCGGATGTAACCATCAATCTGAATGGTCGTGCCGTGATTCCGGGCTTGACGGATGCTCACATTCATTTGGAACATTACGCTCTGGGTTTGCGGAAAGTGGATTGTGAAACAGGCATCCGCCAGGCTTGTTTGCAGCGCGTGTCTGATCGGGTACGGACCGTTCAGCCAGGAGAGTGGATTTTAGGCCATGGCTGGAACCAGAACAACTGGCCAGAAGGCTTTGGCAACGCCACAGATCTTGACGTGGTTGCACCGGCAAACCCGGTCTATTTGACAGCCAAATCTTTGCATGCCGCCTGGGCTAACAGCCTGGCGCTGCAGCGGGCTCAGGTCGGGCCGGGAACTGCTGATCCGGCTGGGGGTAAAATTGGCCGGAACCCGGATGGCAGCCCAAATGGCATACTTTACGAAAGCGCTATGGAGTTAGTAACAGGTGCTATTCCTGCCGATTCAATCCAACAGGTTGCCCAGGCCATTCGGGAGGCGATGCCACAGTTATGGCGCTTTGGGCTGACGGGTGTGCATGATTTCGACCGCCAGCGTTGTTTTTCTGCCTTGCAGGAATTGCGCGCCAACCGGGACTTGAAATTACGGGTCATAAAAAGCATTCCGCTAGAAGACCTGTCACATGCAGCGGCACTTGGCCTGCGAACCGGGTTCGGCGATGACATTCTTTCCATTGGTTCGGTAAAAGGCTTTGCAGATGGCGCTTTGGGTCCGCAAACCGCTGCCATGCTCCGGCCTTACGAAAATGACCCCCAAAACCGCGGTATGCTACTTCTGGATAGAGAAGAACTCTTTGAACGCGGCCGTCAAGCAGTCGCTGGGGGTCTGAGTTTGGCCATTCATGCTATTGGGGATTTGGCAAACCACGAAGTTCTGAATGCCTTCACCCAGCTGCGCGAATACGAGCAGGAGTTAACCCGCAGTCGGCACGGGGATTACACTCCCCTCCGGCATCGTATCGAACATGTACAGGTTATCCATCCGGATGACGCTGCCAGGCTGGCCCGGATGGGCGTGGTTGCCTCCATGCAACCCCTGCATGCCCCTTCGGACAAACATATGGCTGATCGTTATTGGGGCAGTCGGGCAGCCTTTTCTTACGCCTGGCGCACCCAGCTGCAGGCTGGCGCTCAGCTGGCTTTCGGCTCGGATGCCCCGGTTGAATCGCCCAATCCCTTCTTGGGAATCTACGCGGCCGTAACACGTCGTCTGCCGGGAGAACCTCAAACAGCCCCGGACTGGTATCTCGAGCAAAGTCTGACCCGCCTGGAAGCTATACGGGCGTACACCCTGGGGGCAGCCTACGCGGCCGGAAAAGAAGATCGGCTTGGCAGGCTTGCACCTGGTTTTCTTGCTGATTTGGTCGTCTTGGATAGAGACCCGTTTGCCTGCGAGCTGGAACAGATCCCGGAGATTGCTTCGGTCGCTACAATGCTGGGAGGTAAATGGGTGTTCGATGACCTCTAACTTGGACGAGAAACAGGCATCAATACGGGCGTGCCTGGGAGTGAGCACTCCCAGGCACGCCCGTATTTTGCTTCGGTGATATCTATGCCTTAATTGCTGCGAGTGGCGCGCTCTGCGAAGGGCTCAACACTCACGAGATCAGAGAATACCACCAGGCGGGTCAGATAGATTTTATTTTCCGGATCCCAACCGTCGCAAGTGATCAGAGTCAACTGTGCAGCCTGGGATGAGTCAAGAATAGAAAAATCGCCATCACTGACAGTCTTTTGTTCCCTGACCTGGTAGGTGTACTCGTTCTCAAGAGTATAAATGGTGATAGTATCGCCCGGCGCCAGGTTGGAGAGGTTGCGAAATGGGCCATCGTCTCCCGCGCGCAAGGTGACGTGCCCTGCCAGGGCAGTATTTCCGCCTAACCCAGGCCAGGAGGTATCGCCCATCCAGGCCACTTCTTGCCTCAATCCGGTGATCAGCCAGGTATAGCCGTCAAAAGGCACATATTTTACAACCGCATCCAGGTCGAGAGCGGGAATAACAATCTCTTGAATCGCGCTGGTGTCGGGCAGTTCTTCAGCTTCGAATGTTGGGACAACGCTCGGAATTGGAATAGGGAAATCCGGCAGGATCTCTTCAGTCGGGACCGGTTCAATGAAGATCCACGTCTCGCCATCAATCACCTCAACCCGGCGAATCTCGCCGCTCGTATCAGCCACTTGCGGACTGTCTTCCTGGATGGCGACAGGTTGTGGACGGCCTGTGTCTTGTGGAATGCCCAGCGAGGCCAATCCGAAAATTACCCCAACAATAACCAACATCAAGCCGGTTCTTTGATACCAATCTGCCCAATCCGGGCGCTTTATCCGGCTCCTAATGCCGTAAACAATGGCGGCTAACCCCAAGAATCCAAGCAAGATGCCACTGGCTAGAGCCAGGGTTTTTAACCGGGCCAGGCTATCCGAATCGCTAGAGGGAGCCGGCCGTTCCATTCCGCCAGTGCCTGGCAAGCTGGATGTGCCGAGAACACGGAAAGTGATGGTATTAGAGGTCCTGGAATATTGAATATTGTTATAGTTATATTCAGCAGTTGCGGCATTGCTGAGCGAAACAGTAGTAGTTGCCAGGTTGTTTACCGTTGTAGCAACGGTTAATGTGGCTGACTGCCCTGGATTGATAGTGCCAAAATTAGCGCTGACGGAACGGGTAGTTGTGTTGATTGAGCGGCTGCCCTGGGAAACGCTGGCGCTGGTAATATTCAAGTAGGTCGAGAAAGAATCCAGCACAGTAACACTGTTAGCCGGTGCGCTGCCGCTGTTGGTGACCCTGACGGTAAAGGTCAGGGTTTGATCCCGGCGCGCCTCATTTGGGCTGACCGAATTAGAAACAGTGACATTCGGCGAGATTGTCCCAGTCATGGTTGGGGTTGGCGGTGTTCCGGTGACGGTGGGTGTCAGGGTTGGCGGTGTTCCGGTAACTGTCGGTGTATTCGTACTGGTCGCTGTGGGGGGAGTCCCAGTCAGGGTGGTAGTGGGCGTTTCGCTTGGGGTGGATGTTGGGGTAGATGTAAATGTCCCAGTCGCTGTAGGTGTTTCGGTAAACGTCGCGGTCTGGGTAGGGGTGGCTGTTTCGGTCGGGGTAGGCGTAGGGGTGAGCGTTTCAGTAGCAACTTGCAAGAATCTCTTATTGATATCCGGTTGAGCGCCCTGATTGCGGTGGATGGAGACACCGGACTGTACAGAGGCGGCATTTGAGCTTGTCCAGGAATACAGGCTTAACCAGCCCAGAGTGATAAAGGCTAGGATGATCAACGCCAGACGACTGCGGCTTGAGTTTCGATTTGCGCTAGTCATGCGCCCCTCACTTTTTGGTTCATGGATATCTATTTTAGAACCTTGTCAGGTATAGATTGGCAGCATTGACGCATACCAATTTTGCCTTCTGTTACGATCATTGCTCGTGCAATTTTATGACTGATTATATCATCGGCGGGTATTCCCCTATTTCCGCAGGACCCGGATGTCAGCTTTCCGTACAGTCACACCAATCGCATCCAGATGCTCAAGCAATCCCAATACATATTTACGGCTGGTGCTGAAATGATCGCGCACCTCCGCCGCAGTGATTGAACCTCGCTCATCGATTAGCTTCCGGATATCGGCTGTCATTTTGTCGTAATCTTCAGTGCGGAATACTACATCTGGAGCCACCAATATGAGATAATCTAAATCGAGCAAGGCCGAGAAAATATCCTCGCCAACTTCTGCCTGCGAATCTTTGGCAGAAGGCGGTGCATATGGCTCGCTCCGGAATCGATCAAGGAGCTGATCGACCAATCGCTGCTGGGAGGGGGTAAATTTTACGCTGTGTCCAGGTATCAGCACCAACGGGCCGGTTTCTTCCAAGGCGGCATCAGCAATCAGCCTGTTCATCATGGCACTGAACAGACGGGGCGAGACTTTTAGTTGAATTTTCAGCCGGCTTTTGAGCTCTTCCTTCGGCATCCCCAGCCGCAAGGGGGTTTTCAGGTGGTAATTGGCAACTTCTTGAACAGCGCGATCTGCCAGCTGTTCCCAAAAACCTTTACTGGTCAGCAAGCCCCCGCTTTCTTCCAGTTCAATCGCCTGCCCAATTTCGATCAGTTCCTGGATGGCAGCCTGGGCAGTGTCACGTTCCAGAGTAGACCGGGCGAGGATGTCTTTTTGAGAAGCAGCACCCAGGGCGATGACTGCCTGGAAAACAACTTCCGCCGGTGTTCCTTTTGTCAAGGCCTCCAGGCGCTCAATCACCTGTTGGGCAAAACGTTTATGACGCCCTTTTGGGAAAGGGTCAGTGACTGCTCCGCCGCCCAGGGTTTCACCAGGCGATGGACGGCGCAAAATGTAACGATCTCCACGCACTGCAACTACCGGTTCGACAGTCTCCAACTGCAGCCAGCCGGTGTCGCCGGGCAGCAGTTCGTCGCTGCCAAGCAGGCGCAGTCGGGCAACCAGCTCGGCAGCACCGATGAATAATTTTACTTCCGTATTGTGTTTGATGGATGAACTAGCATCTGGCAGCAGCTTGAAGCTGACATCCAGCCGACGTGTAACACGGTAATCGCCAGGGTGAGCCAGCACGTCGCCGCGCTGCAATTCATCGAGCGTTACGCCAGAAATGTTGACTGCCGTACGTCCACCCGGTACCGCCAGGTCCTCTTTGCGCTTGTGGGTTTGCAATCCTCGGATTCGCCCTTGCAGGCCCCCCGGCAGAATCTCTACCGCTTCGCCCGTGCGCAAATGCCCGTCAACCAATGTGCCGGTGACGACCGTTCCAAAACCAGCAATTGTGAAAACCCGGTCAATTGGCAGGCGCGGGCGTCCTGTATCTGGGCGGGGAGGTGTCTCTGCCAGGCAGGCACTCAGTGCGGAGAGCAGCTCGGGAATCCCTGCCTTATTTCGGGCAGAAACCCGAATGATAGGCGCATCCTTGAGCACTGTATCCCTGAAGATATCATGCAAATCTTCTTCAACCAGGTACAACCAGTCAGGATCCTCAACCAGGTCGATTTTGGTCAGTGCCACCACACCGCGCGGCACCTGCAGGATATTCAAAATTGCCAGGTGCTCTCGGGTTTGAGGCATCACGCCTTCATCGGCAGCAACTACAAACAAAACCGCGTCGATTCCACCGATCCCAGCCAGCATATTTTCAATAAAATCCCGGTGGCCAGGGACATCAACGATCCCAATCTCTTCCGGTTCTTCTAAATTGGGCTGCGGGAGCGTCATCCAGGCAAAGCCGAGATCTATGGTCATTTCCCGCTCGCGCTCTTCTTTGAGACGATCGGGATGGGTACCTGTCATTGCCTCGACGAGGGTGGACTTCCCATGATCAACGTGCCCTGCTGTACCAATGACTCGCATTCGCTGCCTCTCACGCGCCTGCAGACCTGGCAGAGTGGATTTACCGGCCTGACTCCTATACTTGGGGGTACTTTCTCTTGTAGCAGTCTGGTTGCGCGGTTAACGTGTGCGCCCGATCGTCCGCTCGTGAGACGCTACCCATTCGTGGACAGTTGCCAGAAGTGTTTGCAGGCGTTTTTCGGATTGCTCGTTTGACTGCTGAAGCAAATCCTGAACTTCCTGCAGGCTATCCTCCAGGCGGGTTACACGTTCGGATAAGCGCTCATACTGGCGATTCGCCTCGCCGCGCTGTTCTTCCAGAGTTAGGGTATAGTTTGTCCAGCGTTTCTGATCATCTGCCTTGAAAGTGACCCATTCCTGCCGAAAGCGCTCCTCCGCCAAACGCTGGATCTCTGTGATTTCGTTGATGCGCCGGTCGACCTTCTGAGCCAGTTCATCTACGTTTTGTTGAGTGCGCCTGACATCTCGGTGAGTGGCATCGAGGGTCTGCAGATTGGTATCGACATCGGCTGTCTGGTTTTCGATCACTTCAAAACGATTTTGCCATTCTTTCCAGACGCGATCGCGCTCAACTTCCCGTAAGGCCTGATTTTCAAGGAAACTTGCCTGTGCTTCACGCCGCTCAGTTTCTATAACCGACAATTCATTCAGGCGATTTTCAAGCTTCTTAAGGGTATTAGCTGCCAGATCCACCAACCCGCGCTGCTCGTCGACCCGTTTTCGCATGGCGCTGACCTCACCTTGTAGATCGGTCAAACGTTTGGCATCCTGCCTGCGGCTATCGTCAAGCAGCCGATAGGTGCGGGTGTATTCTTCTTCGCTACGCCGAACACTCTCGATTTTTACCCGGACTTCGTCAATCAGTTTTGTGAGCCGGTTGTCCTCATCGACGCGTGCTTTCAGGCCGCGTTTTATTTCTGGAATTGGCTCGAGCTCTTTACGGAGTTCTGCCAGAGAGCCATCAAGAGAACGCCTCTCCACCCGGCGCACTTTTTCGCTTTCTTCTTCTCTTTTTTTGAACTGCCTTTCAAGTTCGTCAAAGTACTGTTTGGTTTCAACCCGCTGCTGTAGCACCGCATTATCGAATTGATCCATCCGGTTTACTACAGTGCTTAGTCTGGTGAGCTCACCATCAACTTCTTTAATCTGGTGTAACAATGGGGCGAGGTTGCCCTCCAAGGCTGTTAGGCGTCCCACCAATCCATCGAGAACCTTTTTATCCTTACGATGTTCACCATCTAACCAATCAACTTGTTTTTGAATTTGCTCAACTTCCACGGGCTGATCTCCTTCCGGTGAGGATACCAGATGTTCTGGGAGTGTTGTTATTATTGTAGTGGTGTTCGGTTTGGGCGGAGTAAGCCGCATAAACCGGACACCACTACGATTGTTCTACAACCTCTGCTTGCTTTCAATTGACCTGATTATAGCATGTTGGTGAAGTGCATGGCTTCTTGAAGTCATCGGGATTCACGATAAGCCTATCACATATTGCATAGAGGACGGCAATAGAGACCACCCTGTCATCCTGGGAGTGATTAACTCAATATTTTGTAACACCTGTACGGCCGCAACTAGAATGGGCCAATCATGCTCAAGAGAGGCAGATAAGTTTGGGGAAGCAAGCCCAGCAGCAAGATGATCAGGATGCCAAGCGAGAGAAAAACAACTCGCCACCTGCCCTCGTTCACTTCCCAATGATCTTCGTCTGTACCCATACTCAGGACTGCCAGAGAGCGGATCGCCCCCGCCATCAAGCCGGTTATGCCTACCAACCCAGCCAGGGCGGTGGGCAACGATTGGGTCGCCAAAGAGCTCCAAAGGGCAAATTGAACCGGAAATCCAGCCAAAAGCGGCAGGCCAGCAAAAGAGAAATGGGCCAGGATCAGTGCGGCTGAAGCGATGGGGAGTTTGCGGGCCAGTCCTTGCACGGACCGAAAATTCTGTCCAGATGAATGGTTGCGAAGAGTGGAAAGCGCCAGCGCCCAAACGGTCAGGCCTATCGCCCTGGCAGGAAATAGGGCAAAGAACAACCCGGATGTATGCAGCGTTTCTGAGCCAATAGCAGGGATCTGACCAGTCGGTCTGCCAGCCCCCAGGCTGATTGCCAGCAAAGATAAACCGATATCTACCATGACAGCATAACCCATCATCCGGCCCAGGTTAAGTTGGAAAGCGGCCCATATCCCTCCCGTAAAAACCATCAGCAGGCCGAGAATCCGCAGGCTTAAACTCATCAGGGGGGTGGATTGCAACCATGGATAGCGCTCCAAAAAACTCAATCCAAAGATAGAAATGATTCCTGGGAGGATAAAGAAGATAAAAGCTGCCGCGTAAGGGTGGGATTCCTCCGCGATCATGGGGATCCAGGTATGGAAAGGGAAGATACCAATCAAGAAGGCAAAACCTAGCAATAGCGGCACAATGGCTCTCACTATGGCAGTTGGGTCCCCAGGACTAGCTTCGACTCCTACAAACAGCCAACCTGTGAACAGGATGAAAGGCATCCCCAGTGTCAGGAATGTAAGGTAACGTAAGACGCCACGCCCGATCCGCTCACCCGGCGGGGAAAGCAGGGGCACACTCACCAATACCGCCAGTTCGATCAGCAAAGCGGCGTAGAGGAACGGCTCAACCGCCAGCGATGCTGTCAATAGCCCGCTGATCGCCAGCCCGATTGGGGTAAACATTCGATTCACCGCGGCAATCTTGGCTCCGCCAAACCAGAGGGCGGATCCTAGATAGATCAGGATCAAAATGGGCCGGTCGGTGTTGGTCAGTAAGAAGGCTCTTCCCAGAACATTGACTGACTCACGAACGGTAAAGCTGGGGATGCCAACGGTCTCTATCACCTCACCGATAGGCAGCTGCCAGGCAAACACCGCCAGCAGTAGCGCCGCGATGACGCCGGTCAGGACGACAACCCGTTCCCAGCGCCGTACAAGGAAAAGGATACCACCCACAAGCCCCGGTAAGAAAATCCAAATGAGCGGGGCGCTCATTCGTCTTTCTCCATATGGGGTCCGACCAGCAGATAGGCTCCAACCAGAGCCAACCCCAGGTTGATCATCGACAGCAAGCCTGCGACCAGGGTGGAAGTTTCCACTGCAGCATAGAATATCTCGAAACCAGCGGCTGCCGTCAAGAGACCCAAGATTGTTTGCAGCGCAGCTGGAGCAAACCCAAGCTGCAGCAGACCCATCCCGATCAGCAGCAAACCGCCTAAAGCTTGCTCAACCGTCAGGCCTGAGATCCATTCCGTTGCTGCAGGAGCCACCGAAAACACAGCCAGGCCAACCGTAGTAGCTGCAAATAACCGAAACAGACGTCCAGACAGACGGCTGCCTGGAAGGACGCCTGCCAGGATCCAGCCGAACAATCGAAAGCGAAAGCGTTGATCGCGACCTGGACGGGTCACCGGGTCTAATTTGGAAGGGCTCATTTCCGGGCTGGCGGCTGCGATTTCAGGCGGCAGTCCGCTGATTGACATTCCCAGCACAGCTCCTGCAATCCAGCCCGTGACCAGTTTTGTTACAGACATTGCCAGCGGCCAGGCAACGGCAACCAGGACGAATACCCCGATGTATTGCAGTGCCAAGACAGCAATACTCAAGCGCCAATCTGGTGAAGTTAATATGATCAGCGTGGTAACTGCCAGTATTAGCACCGCCAGGGGGGCCAATGAATCAACATTCATTTGTTAGCCCCCCAGTTGTTGCTGCGCAAGTAGGGAAAGCAGGATCACTAGCAATAATAAGGTCCACAATATGCCGCCGGCTCCTTCCAGGATGAGGTTAATAAACGCCACAAGGCGGGCTCCCAGGTGATAGATCTGCCAGGCAAAGCGGTACAACCAGTGCAGAGAAAGAGTCCGGCGAATCGTCTGTGTCAGCCTGACCGGCATCCGAACCCCCCGGCGGTAGAGCAAGCCGAAGCCTGCGATGGTCACAACAATCAAGAAACCAGACCAGGAATTCCCCAGGTCGGGCTGCTCGAGACCGGGTTGCCGCAACTCCCAGACGGTATATAGGATATGGGTTAGGGGTAAAACTATCAGGCCCCAGGGATAGATCACCCACACCCAACGCTCCACCCCAGCCAACCTATCACCTGGGCGCACCAGATGGCGTATATATCCCGCTGCGAACATGGTCTGAGCGATCAGAAATAGTACAAGCAGAATATTGAACGGAGATCGATAGAGACCAGCTGATTGCCAGGATGGCAGGTATGGCAGTCCGAGTATCCCCAATAACCCTAACCCGACGACCGGGTAAAGCAGGCGGTGGCGTGCCGATAGCAAGAAAATCAAGCTTCCGCTTAGCAGGGCCGTAATCCCCCACCCCAGAGTGGCAGCAGGTTGTGAGCGGACAGCCGAGGCAAGTGCCAGGGAGGCAATGCCCAGGATCCAAAAAGGCCGGCCTTCCAGTTCATCGGCAGCTGTTAACCAGGATATCCCGCCATACAACCCTGCCAGGCCCGCCAGAGCAAGCAGGTATGGGGCAAAGGCCGGCTCTACTTCGGCTGCTGCCGTTCGGGCAAGCAGCATCAGGCTGGTCGTTGCTGGAATGAGATTTAATAGCGTTCCCAGGCCGCGACGTAGTGGTAGATTCTCAAAAAAAGGCAGATGTAGGGGCAGTACACCCAGGCGCAATCCTGCAGCCAGAATGAGATATAGGCTGGATACCGGTGTAATCGTATCGAACGACAAGGGCAGGCCGCTTGCACTGGAGGATATGATTGCAATCAGTACAAATAAGATTCCGGCAATCCGAGTTGCGTAGGCGATGATAATCTGTTCTCGGATCGAGCTTTTGTATGTTTTGCTGAGCAAAATCAGCACTTCTGCCAGGTCGAGAGCCGCCCAGGCCAGCATTAATGTAAGTGGGTTGCCCGCCAGCACCGCCACTAAGCCGAGAGCAGTTATTGTCAGGCTGCTGGCCCAGGCCAGCCAATCCGCTTCGGCAGCTCTGGCTACGTCGGTCAGAATCACTGCCAGCACCAGGCTTACCAGGGCCAGGGCAAACGGCCAGGATATATCATCCAGCAAAAGCCCCGGCGACGAGCGGAAATAGATTCCTGGACGCCATATTGCCAGGGTGATCTCGGCAGGAATGGTCACTCGATTGACCAGTTGAATAGGCCAGGCTATCAGGGCCCCAAGAGCCGCAATCAACCAGAAATAGCTGAATTTCGGCTGGACAACTCGGAAGATCAGAACAACCAGCGCAAAAAAGAGCATCAGAAGAATGGGCAGCGCCAATAGCAGGGGGGTTATCGCAGGTGTGATCAAGGCAATCTCTTCCCCTCCACCAACCAGGTGTAACAACAGGTCTGGTGGCCAAACCGAGGCGTGAGGTCGGCAATGTTTATTCCATCTAACGGCACAAAGATCAGAGAGCCGTCCGAACCCACCACCAGAGCGCCATCACCATCTGGTGTCCAGATGATTTTGACCGCATGCGCAGGCAGATCAGCAATTTTGTCTAAGATGCCGTATTTTATATCAAATCTGAACAATCCGCTGGGGCCATCCAGTTCTGCTGAGTTCCAGGCGATTGACAGAGTCCGATCATTCACCTGGCAGGGTGAAGTGGGTAAATCTTTCCATTGATTGGTACTGTTGAAACCATCCAAACTATCGCTCGGGATTTCCCAGCGAAAGTCCAGCCCCATTAAGTTGTCCCGGGTAGGCAGGATCTGCCAGCTCTCAATGGCGACAGACTGGTTTCCTTGGTTGGCCAGATGGTGGATGACCAGCAGGTTGCCATTCTTGAGCCAGAGCGCACGAGCTGCAGGCTCGTCCGTCTGGTAAGATGCCGGAATTTCTGCTAAACGTCTCAGGCGAGAGTCAATGATCGCCAGCCAGGAAACATATGATCCCACTGGCTGAATGCGCGTCAGGATATACCGGCCAAAAGGCGACCATTCCAGGCCATGGTACTGCACCTGTTTGCGGATGAGCTCGCCCTTGGGGTCCGCCAGTTCTAGCTGATTGTCGATTACCTGGGCCGGTAATGGGTTTGTATAACTGGCCTGCCAGATTCCTTGGGCATCATCCCAAATCACCACCTGGCTGTCCGCCGACCAGGCAAGATCGTTGCAGTCTCCAATCCGGCTGCTGCGGCAATCGCTTATTTTCAATCCCCCGGCATGCGACCCATCACTGGGAATCAAATATAGCTGCTGCAGTTCATTCATAAAAGCGACCCAATGCCCATCCGGCGAGATTTTAAAAGCTGTCAGGCGGGGAACGGTGTCCAAGAGCGTAACAAAGTCGCCATTAATGGTATCTAGAATGGTTAAATCAAAGCTCTCAACTGCATTGGCAGCTATGCCGGTCTTGCGAAGCACCGCTATTCTTGAGCCATCCCGGCTGGCCGAATAGTCGATCACATCGATTACAGCCGGCTGGACGCTGTTTTGAGTATGCGACCAGCGCATCAGGCGTCCGCCAGAAAGAAAGAGCAGGTCATAAGGCAAGGCTATCTTCTGGGAAGGAATCTGGGCTGGGGTTTGGGTCAGGATTGAGGCAGGGATGGTTGGGTTCTTCAGAATTGGAGCAGGCGTCGCAGTTAATGGGACAGTTGGGGTTTGGCTAGGGCTGGGAGCTATGGTTGCAGCCTCAACAGTTCCCGGTAATTCGCCCTGTGGAACCGCCTGACAGGCTGCCAGCAGCATGACAATCAAGGAGATCGTCACGCTGTCTGTGAATAGAATCCGCCAGATTGCACCCATTAGAGAATAATGCCTGGTGGCCAGCCAACCAGCCACAGGTCTAGATGACTTGCACGCCCGGCTCACGTCGGATAAAGCGTCCCTGCCCCGCTTTGCCCAACCATTGACCTTCGTCCACGATCAACCGCCCTCGAGAGAAAACCTTCTGTGGGTAGCCCACGAGCTCCCAACCTTCGAACAGATTGTAATCTGTTCGATGTTGAGCAATCTCCACACCGTATGTGATGCGTTTCTCCGGGTCCCAGATGACAACATCTGCATCGGCTCCCGGTAGCAGCGTGCCTTTGCGAGGGTACAGCCCGAATATCTTGGCCGGGTTGGTACAATTCAGCTCTACAAACCGATTCGCGCTTATCCTGCCTGATCCAACCCCATAAGTCCAAAGGATCGGCAGGCGGTCTCCAACCGCCGGCAGCCCGTTGGGAATTTTGGAGAAATCCTCCTTGCCCAGTTCCTTGCCCGGAATCGCGATTTCCTGGCCTTCAAATAGGATTGGGCGTGAACCATCGAAAAAGAATGGGCAGTGATCCGTGCCAATGGTTTGAATCGTGCCGTCTGCCAGGGCCTCCCACAAGCGCTCGTTATCAGCCGCCGTCCGCATCGGCGGCGAGCAGATCCATTTAGCACCATCTTCTCGCTGTAAATTTTCTTCACTGAAAAACAAATATTGAGGGCAAGTTTCGCCCATGATGGGCAGTCCTTGCTGACGGGCGTACTCCAGCTGGTCGGCTTCGCCTCCGGCATTCATATGCACAATATATAACGGGGCATGAGCCTGCGCGGCCAGAGCGGAGCCGCGCAGGCTGGCCTCAATCGCTCCCCAGGCAGGCCGGGTCCGCGCGTGCCAGATGGGTTCGGTATGGCCCTCAGCCAGAGCTTCCGAGACTAAGAGATCAATGACATCCCCATTTTCGGCATGCAGCATCGTCAGCAGGTCATTTTGGCCCGCTATCCGCATCACCTGAAATATTTCACCATCCTGTAATCGCAAACGCCCATTATAGGCGCTAAAAACTTTCAAGCTGGTGATACCCCAGCGGGGAAGCAGAGGAATCTCTGCGGCGATCGCCTCATCCAGGCGGGTAATATTCATGTGAAAACTAAAATCGATACATGCCTTGGGGTCAGCTTTTACCCGCCAGGCTTCGATCGACGACTCCAAGGTTGGCTCGTCCAGAGAAACAAAATCGATCACCGTGGTCGTGCCGCCAAACGCGGCGGCTTTGTGTCCGGTGTAATGGTCATCACTGGAAACAGTTCCAAACATTGGTAAATCGAAATGCGTGTGGGGATCAACCCCGCCTGGCAGGACAAACATCCCGTCTGCATCCACAATTTCAGCGTCAGTAGGATCGATATGACTGCCAATGAGAGCGATTTTTTCGCCCTCAATGAGAATGTCGGCTTTAAAAGTATCGGCGGCAGTAATGATTGTGCCGGATTGGATTATTTTACGCATAGATTTGCCTTCCTGACAGATAATGAATTGGGCTGTGTAGCGGTTGGCTGGCGGAGTCCGCCTGACTGCCAACTACCCAAAACTCACCTTGTGGGTGTTTTGAGAGTAGATAAATGAATATGTGTAGTGGTCACAGTAATCTTGTACTCCCGACCTTACCCTTTTTCGCCGAGGGGCATAAAACCGCGTCCGAAAATCTCCTGGGCTGGAGAGACGATCACAAACGCATTGGGATCCACCTTGTTGACCAGGCTTTTTAAAGTTGGAATCTCAGTCACGGTCAGGGCAATCATCAAAACGGCGTGGGACTTGCCGGTGTACATCCCAGTACCTGCTAAGGAAGTGGCGCCGCGATTCATATCTTGCAAAATATTATCGGCCACGGCCTTAGGTTGGTCTGTGACAATGAAGGTCAATAATTGCCGCCGCCGGTGACTGCGGCGGTACCAGGCCCGATTTGGCGCACCAGTTCCGGCTTCGCCACGAACGCTTGCCAGCAAATGTTCGGGGAGCCCTTCATAGCGCGGCAGTATTTCACCCGAGGCTTTCTGCAGGCCGACTGTCAGGATGCTGACCAAGATAACCAGGACAGCAAATCCAAACACGATGAACATGATCACCTCGCCAGGTATAATGCCAACAGCCGCTCGTTGAACGAATTCTGGCCAGGTGTAAACCGGATCTGGCTGCAGCCAGAGTTTGGCAACCCAGGCCAGCCCGATTGTGATGTAGATCCACAGGTAGTTGCGCCTCAGCCGGCGCCCCATTGCTTCAAGGGTTGAGATGGGAAAATGGGGATGCAGTAAAATTTCAGCCAGCGCTTCCGCCCAATCCGGTGAGGGATGGAAGGGCGGTACCAGCATGGGCGCGAAAAAATCTGTTTCCATCAGGCGCACCCGATAACTCCATAATTCATAATACCGGTAGCGGCGGGATTCGATCGACAGGAAGAAGGTCACCAGCAGCAAATTGAGGGCAATGACCAGGTGCGGCGATTGGCTTTCTGTGAAGGCAAACGAGATTACCGCACCGGTTGTTATGACTGCCCAGTTGGTAGTTGCATCCAACCGTTGGCGCCACACATTTGCCCTGGCGACCTCAGCCCGGAAAAAGTGAACCATAGCCGTTGTGAATTCGCTGGGCCGCAGCTTATAACCGCGGAAAGTCCAGACAGCCTGTTGATCATCGCCGGCTTGTCCCGAACCCTGGGGTTGCTCTCCGCCAGCTAGTGCTTCCACTATTTCTTCAGGCGAGAGATTGTTCGGATCGATAGGCATAATATCGGTCTCTTTCCGGGAGAAATTATCCCGTATGCGGCTTGTTTGGAGACTCTTCATTGTGAGGCCTGTAATCTGCCTCCAATTCCTGGATACCCAGCAACAAAGAGAGCAAGCTGGGATCAAGTTCTAATTCTGGCTGTTCGGGCTCTGGCTGCCCGTATAGCTGGGCCTGGTTGGCGCGCTCCCGCAGCACCTGCCAGAGCAATTGGCGCTCATCTGATTCGATGACAAGATCTTTTATCCGTTGAGCCCGCAGGAGATATTCGCCAGTTGTATAAAAGAAAGTAACTCTGCGCCATCCATCTGCCAGAACAGGTTTGGGTAAGCGGATTAACGGGCCGAGTTGCATTTTGTAATAGGCTTGATTTGCCCGAGGGTGGTCCGGCTCGTCTTTCAGCAGTTCAGCCCGGGTTGTGAGTTCATGCCCAGTTACAGGCGCAAGCGTTTGAATACGCCATTTCTCATCGCCGAAGGCGGCAGTCTGATAAAAGGCTAAGTAATCCACTGCCACAACTTTGGGAGCAGAATTGAGAGGAATGCGGTACCAACCGAGCAGGCGGGCAATCTCGAAATCGCGCAAGTTGTTGATTACTGCGATCAGAATGAGTGAATTGGGGGCTGGCAGTTGGGACATCGTCTTTGTTCGCACCAGGCGGCTGTGAGGATGCATGTGTTCGTTGTTTGCGGATAGTCTACCACCAGACCGTCTTTCTGCCAACATGGCTGTAATGTCACATTGACAACATTTTCGCACAACTGTTAGGTGCACGTGAATGTTGACAATTCAATTCTACAAACCATCAGCGCATCCCGGTGCAGGATCATTGGGGATCTCCTCCAGTAATTCCTGAAGAGCTTTGGTGGACCCGGCTGTGCCGTACAGCCTGCATGGTATCATAAGGACAGTAAGAATTTGGTTTTCAACCCATATTGAGATATATTCATAATGAAAGATCATTCCACCAAGCTGCCGCCTGCGGTTCAATTTATCCAGGACCTCAAACAGGATAGCAGCATGAAGCGCCAAGAAGTTGACTCTGCCGGACTTTCCACGGAGCTGCAGCAGTTGAGGAGCTGGCAGACACAACGCCTGATGCATACCTATCAGGATTTCCTTCACCACTCCCAGTATGGCCCCGCCTGCCGGTTTTTCTTGGATGACATATATGCTCCGCGCGATTTCAGCCAGCGCGACCATGATGTCCAGCATCTCTACCAGCTGATGGCGCGTTTTGTGCCCGAGCATATGCTGGCCTTGATGCGGGAGGTAATCGAACTCAATCAATTCTCAAACGAGCTAGATCTGGGTTTGTTGAGCGCACTGAAAGAAAAGGGAGGGCTGCCGGATCCGATAACCACCGTACAATATGCTGCTGCATACCGGATTTGTGACAATCATGTCCAGCGGGTAGATCAGATCAACCGTCTGGTTAAAGTGCTGGAAGAGGTTGCTGCAGGCGCTCGCAAACCTGTGGTGCTGATCACTTTACGGTTGGCGCGCGGTCCCGCCAGTATGGCTGGTTGGGGAGACCTGCTGAACTTTTTAGAACGCGGTTGTGTGGCATTCAAACAAATGAAGGGTGGTCAGAAGTTCATACTGGCTGTCCAGGAGCGCGAAACCGGGATTTTAACGCGGATTTTCGACCAGCATCCTAACCCATTTGAAATCGAATAGTCGTCTCTGCACAAAACTGTAAAAAAATTTGCTGATGATCATCGCTTGATTTGAGACTTGTCTCGCTAGGACCCAAACAAGACCTGGATATCATCGCTGGTCAGCGATTTAAAGAAACCCTTTTCGGAGCTGATCAAACTGTCCACCAGTTCGCGTTTTCGATCTTGAAGGATCAGGATTTTTTCTTCTACCGTATCACGGGTGATAAATTTATAGACAAATACCGGTTTTTCCTGCCCGATTCGGTGAGTACGATCGGTGGCTTGCATTTCTACTGCTGGATTCCACCAGGGATCGATATGAATTACATAATCGGCGGCCGTCAAATTCAGCCCAACACCACCCGCTTTCAGGCTGATCAGGAAGAGGGGAATTTTGGGATTGTTCTGAAATTCATCCACTCGTTCCTGGCGGTTGCGGGTCTGGCCATCAAGATACAGATAAGGCATCTTCTGGTGGTCTAATGACTGCCGTAAGATCTTGAGCATCTGCACAAACTGGGAAAAAACTAAAACTTTATGCCCTTCAGCTCTTAAAGTAGTCAATGTATCGAGTAGCAGTTCGAATTTGCCTGAAGTGCCGCGAAATTGCTCCTCAACCAGGCGTGGGTGGTTGCTGATTTGCCTTAGCCGCAGCAATCCCTCTAAGATCTTCATCCGGCTGGCGTTGATACCTTCATGCTCAAGCATGCCCAATAACAACCCGCGATAAGTGTCCCGCATCCGCAGGTAAAATTTGCGCTGGGCCGGCTCCATATCGCAATACAGAATTTTATCGGTGCGAGGGGGCAGCTCAGGCGCAACCTGTTTTTTCGTGCGGCGCAATATAAAGGGGAAAACCATTTTTCTGAGTGTTTGAGCAGCCTGCTCGTCTCCTTTTTTCTCGATCGGCCCGCTGAACTCCCTTTTGAAGAACTCAAGACTTCCCAGTAGCCCGGGGTTGAGAAATGCAAACAATGACCACAGTTCTGCGGTGGAATTTTCTACCGGTGTGCCGGTTAAAGCCAGGCGTTGTTTGGCTGCCAATTGGCGAGCGGCCCGGCTGGTCTGAGAGAGCGGATTCTTAATCGTTTGCGACTCATCCAGAATCACGTGCCGGAAGGTATATTTTTTTAGCAAACTAATATCCCGGCGCATGATGCCATAAGTGGTGATAATGACATCATACTGGTCAAAGACTGCCACATCTTTGGTGCGGTCCTGGGCAAAAAATTCTAGCAGCCGGAGTTCGGGCGTAAAACGGTTGGCCTCCCGCTGCCAGTTGACCAGCAGTGAACGAGGCACGACTACCAGGCTGGCTGGCTGCCCTCGGGGTGCAGTTTCATATTGGGACTGCAGGTAAACCAATGCTTGAATCGTTTTTCCTAGCCCCATATCATCTGCCAGGCAGCCGCCAAAACCAAACTCATCCAGGAAATGTAGCCAGTTATAACCTGCCTGCTGGTAAGACCGCAGCTCGCCGTTGAAGCTACCCGGCAGAGACTGGGCAGCAATACTGGTGAAGTTGCGTAAGCGCTCTCGTCTGCGGCGAAATTCCCGATCTACTTTGGCTTGATTTTCTTCTTCAAGCAGCTGATCCAGCAAGCCGATCTGGCTGTTGGAATAACGCAGGGATCCCTGATTCTCTTTCCCAAGCCCAAAGAGGTACTTATAGCGTTCCAGCCAGTTCTCTGGAATTTCTCCAATACTTCCATCTGCCAATTTGATGTAGCGCTCTTTCTTGCGAAGTGCTTTTCTAATCTCGCTAAGTGAGACTTTCAGCTCGCCAAACTGGATGGATGCTTGTAGATCGAACCAGTCGGTTCCGGAACTGATGCTAAAACTCAGGCTTGGCTTCGTGCGGTTTACCTGGATCGATTTGATCTCCTGCTCGCCATATATCTCGAATCCATCTTTAGTCAGCAAGGGTATAGAATGCAGAAGAAAATCAATTGGATGGGTCCGGCTGCGCAGGCCGAATAGTCCTGCTCCGCTGGCGCTGGGCAGGCGTTTTAGGTGATATTTGGGTTCCGAGAGGGTGCGATAAACTGCCTCTTCTTTCACTCTCTGGCGTTCGATTTCCACAAGCATCCATGAACCAGGGCGTAGTCGCAAACTTTTCTTGGGGGGATCAGGTTCGTATGCTAGCTCAAATTCCTGGTAGCCAAATCGAAGTTGAACCTGCAGTTTGCCGCCCGCCTCGCTTAAGTACAATCGTTTTACGAGATTTGTGTGCAGGGTTTCCTGATCGACTGTGGCACCATCTAGAGGGAAAAGCTCAGCCAGGGGAAGAAAAAATTTTTCCAGGAAACTGGTCTCCTCTTCTTGAGGAACGAATATATTTGGCTCCTTGATCCACTCGATAATTCTTTCGCGATTATTGGTATCGTTGATATGGAAGACAGACGACCCAGCCAGCACCCAGAGCGGGTTTGAATAAAGCAACTCCGTTTCACCATGTTCCAGTGCAACCGAACCTTGGCTGAAAACAGCGCAGGCGCGCACATTCAGACCATTTTCGTTTTTGAGAATCTCGAGATGGATTTGGGCATGTTCCGGGAAAATTTCGAGCTCTGTCTGCACCGGTCGTTCGACAGTCCCCAGGTAGACGGGGCTGCTTAGTGCGGCTGCCAGGGTTAAATAATCCGGCAGTGGGAAGCTGGTTGGGTAGTGACCAAAGGAGCGGCTGCGGTCAGAAATCAGGTTGGCCAACATGACGCTTTCCCCGCTGCAATTCAAGCATTTGCCAGCCTGCAAAATGGTTGTTGGTTTACTGATATGAAAATCCAGCTCTGGGGTGGTTTCCAGCATTTCCTGCAACCGCTCTGGCGGCAGCCCTTCATCCTGGTTTCTATGGCTGGGAGGGAAGGCGCTCAACGGCAGGATGTAAGGTGCCAATCTCCAGGATGCAACTCCTGCCTGCTGCAAGCTGAAAAATAGATAATAAGGACGGGAACGTGGGCTGCGGCTGCTGGGACGGATTCCCAGGATTTTATTGAGCTGTTTCTGCCAATCCAGATGATCTTGTTCTCGCAAGTGGTTGAAGACTGCCAGCGCAGCAGCGACCTGATGTTTGCAAATCCAACCATTCTCAGCAAATGGGCAGTCGCAATCCATGTACAGGTAATCATGCGCAACACTAAGGCTGACCCGGTACAGCTGGTTGCCACGCACATAGCAGATCGCGATGCTGTCTGTTATCTCATCAATTTCAACCCGCCCCCAGCGAAAATAGGCTTCGCCGCGTTCGTAAATTTTTTCGCCAGCTGCGCCTCGCAGCCCTTGAAGGTTGATAGCGGCCAGTTTTGAACCTGGAGGGTTTTTGTGGGTCGACCGATTAGTTCTCATACAAATTGAGCCAACTATTCTTGAAGGTGAATGATCTGATATTGGTTTTAAGGTTTGTAAACGGACTGAAATATTAGGCAGTCTATTTTAATTGAAAAGTGGGTAATCGGTCAAATGAAGTGAAACAATTTGGTGTTGTCAATCAAAGCCGGAATGAAAACTAGGGTGTGTGAATAATGGCGAGCCACTTTCACACACCCTGTTTTCGCTTATGTGGGTTGTTTTAGTTGGGTCTAGATCAGCCCGACCTCGCTGTTAAAAGCTTCAATCTGCTCGTCGATCTCAGTTACCTGTTTCTGCACGTCGGTCCAATAATCTGGGGTATACCACTGGTCTTGGATTTCCTCATAGGTTTTGCCTTGCTGCTCCACCCAGGTAAAGTATTTGAGATTGTGGACCCGATGTTTGCCCACGTAGGTCAATTCTTCCATATTATCAGTGGACTGGCCAGCCAGATAGCGGGCATGATCGGCCGCCGCATCCATTGCGCTGTATTCCCCAAATTCTGCATGCATTTCTTTCAGTCGGCTTCCATACAGCTCCATCGAGTCAGTCAGCATGGTCAGAACTACATCATTCTCACCCATTTCATAATATTTGGCAAATTTAATCGCGGTCAGTACGTTCGAAATGCTAGAGAATCCCAGCAGGTCCAGATTAGATACCAACGCCTCCGGGACACCCTGTTTTACCAGGTGAGCTCGTCCAGCCGGTTCATTGAACAGCCGGGACAAGTTCACGACAGCATTGTCGTCAATTGCGACCACAAAATCGGTATTTTTTGAGTTGTGGATCCAGGGTACGTGCTTGTCGCCGATGCCCTCAATCCGGTGAGCGCCAAAGCCATTGTTGAGCAGGGTGGGGCACTGCAGGGCTTCGCTGGCGACGATCTTGCTGCCTGGGAAAAGCTGTTTCAGGTAATCCCCGCTGGCAATTGTGCCGGCTGATCCGGTAGCAGAGGTCATACCGCGATATTCATCACGCGGTCCCATCACCTGCTGCAGCACTTCTTCCATTGCATGACCGGTGACTTCGTAATGCCACAGATAATTACCAAATTCTTCAAACTGATTGAAGATCATCAAATCCTGTCCGGATTGGCGCAGCTCCCAGCACTTGTCGAAAATTTCCTTGACGTTGGACTCTGAGCCGGGTGTGGCGATGACTTCTCCAGCGATGTTTGACAGCCATTCGAACCGCTCGCGGCTCATTCCTTCCGGAAGGATAGCGATCGATTCGCAGGCCAACAAGGCTGAGTTGTACGCGCCGCCGCGGCAGTAGTTGCCGGTCGATGGCCAAACTGCTTTCTGAGTCGTTGGGTCAAACTGTCCGGTAACCAGGCGGGGCACCAGGCAGCCAAAAGCTGCCCCAACTTTGTGTGCGCCGGTAGGAAACCATTTGCCAACCAGCGCAATGATGCGCGCGTCTGTACCGGTCAGGCTGGATGGAAGCTCTATGTAGTTAACCCCACCATATCCGCCTCCGGTTGGGACTGGTTCGTTTTTCCAGGTGATGCGGAACAGGTTGGTCGGGTTTAAGTCCCAGAGGCCAACCTTGCTAAGTGATTCTTTGATTTTGGCAGGTATCAGGCTAGGATCTTTCATTTGAGCGAAAGTAGGGATGATGATGTTTCGCTCGCGAACTCGCTGCATGGCTCGTTCTCGTCGCTCTGGTTCAATATGTAAATCGATTTTCATTAGCTAAAACTCCTTTTATTTGTTAAATGATGAGGCCGGTCAGCGCTGAAGCAACCTCATGCTGAGGCCCCGAAAATTCGGATTGTAGGTTTAATGGTCTTTTGAGGATTGCTCGGGTGCTTTTCGAACAATATAAAGCGGGCGACCTTTGGCCTCGTCATACAAGCGGCCGACGTATTCACCCAGAATGCCCAGGGAGATGAGTTGGACGCCTCCCAGGAAAAGCACTGCGATCAGGGTGGTCGCCTGACCAAAGAAGGCCTGCGATCCAGCCAAACGCCCGATGATGACGATCGGAATGGCTATGATACTCAACCCGGCCGAGAAGAAACCCATATAAGTCGCGACCTGTAATGGAAAATATGAGAATCCCGTCACTGCATTGATCGCCAGGCGCAGCATTTTCTTGAATGGATATTTTGTCTCGCCTGCCTGTCGGGCTGCCCGGCGGTAAGAGACGCCGACCTGTTTGAAACCAACCCAGGCCGCCATGCCGCGCAGGAAACGATGCCGCTCACGCATCTGGTTTAAAACATCCACCACCTGACGGTCAAGCAGGCGGAAATCTCCGGTATCAAGCGGGATTTTAACGTCGGTGATCCGGTAGATAAGGCGGTAAAACATAGACGCGGTGAAGAGTTTGAACCAGCTTTCACCTTCCCGTTCAGCCCGGATGGCGTAAACAACATCATTACCTTCCCGCCATTTGGCGATCATATCCAGGATGACTTCAGGCGGGTCTTGCAAGTCGGCGTCGATGATGACAACCGCTTCCCCCAGGCTGTAATCCAGTCCTGCCGTCACTGCGATCTGATGGCCAAAATTCCTGGCAAAGATCACGGGTTTCACCCGAGTATCTTTCTTTGCCAGCTCTTGGATGGTTTCGCTAGAACCATCGGTAGAGCCGTCATCGACCAGGATCAATTCCCAGGTTTCACCGGTTTGATCCATGACTTCTGCAACCCGCCGGTGAAGCTCGGGTAAGTTAGCCAGTTCATTATAGATTGGTGCTATGATCGAATAAATTGGTGTATCCATAAACCTTACTTCAACATCTTCTTGACTGCATCCAGGCTGGGCTCAATTATTGGGGCCTCATGCACCGCCTGCATGGCTGCCTTTACGTCTTTCAGCCCGCTGCCAGTGTTTAAAACCAGGACTGGATCAGTTGTATTCACCAGGCCTTGCTGTAAAGCTCTCTGCAAACCGGCGTATGCCGTGGCTCCGGCGGGTTCCGCAAAAATGCCTGCTTTTCCCAACTCGGCGATTGCTGCCAGAATTTCTTCGTCCGGCACAGTGATATAGGCTCCCCGGGTCTGGGTGGCAGCCCGGATGGCCCGGACACCATCTCGCGGCAGGTCGACGGAGATACTGTCAGCCAGCGTGTTGGCTGAAACTGGAACAATTATTTCGTTTCCAGCCAGGTAGGCGTTCGCAATCGCTGCAGACCCGTCTGCTTGTACTCCAATCAAGCGCGGCATCTGCTCCAGCCAACCGAGTGCTTGAAGATCTTTAAAGCCTTTGTGAATGCCGGAAATGATATTGCCATCTCCAACAGAAACAAATATCGTCAGAGGTTTCGCGGCAGTGTTCAGGATTGTGCCTTTGGTCGCCAGCTCCCAAATTTCAAAAGCAGCCGTCTTTTTGCCTTCAGCCGTAAATGGATTAAACCCGGTATTGCGGCAGTACCACCCAAATTCTTCAGCCGCCTGAATCGTCAGGTCAAAAGCATCGTCATAAGTGCCATCAACGAGCATGACCTGGGCCCCAAATACCAGCAGCTGTGCAATCTTGGCTGGTGGTGCGGTGCGTGGCGCAAAAATCACCGCATGCTGACCGATCGCCGCAGACATTCCTGCCAGAGCGGCCCCAGCATTGCCGGTCGAGGCAGTCACGACCACTTTTGCTTTGATCTGCTGGGCCCGTCCCACAACCACTGCGCTGGCGCGATCTTTGAAGGATGCCGTGGGGTTGCGACTCTCATCTTTGACCCAAAGCATCTCCATCCCAAGCTTTTTTGCCAGCCTCGTGGGCGAAAATACTGGCGTCCAGCCCGCTGCTCGCAAAGGGGTTCCTAATCCGCCTGGGTCCGAAATCGGTAGAAGTGGCAGGTAGCGCCATAGAGATGGTTCCGTTTGTGAAAGTATATCTTCCACCTGTATCTGCTGTCGGATCGCGTCGTAATCCAGGATCACGTTTAGGTTGCCACCGTCTTTTGGACAGGTGTATTGGATCTCATCGACAGCATAAGACTGCCCGCACAGCGAGCATTCGAAGCCTATTAAATTGCTCATATTATTTGGTTATAACCCTCGCTCTCCGCGTATATATGGATTCCCAAGGGCTGCTGGTGCACCCAGGCGCTTGCGAGTGGCTTCGCGTGAACCGATCACCAGTACGATGATCGTAAAAGCATAAGGGATCATCTGCAGGAAAAAGCCCAAGTATGGGTTGTAATAAAATGGGTTCGCCAGGCCAAATACTTTGGTCGGCCCCTGGATGTCTAGAATCAGCCGCCTCAAAGCCCCAAAAGTGTAGGAGCCAAAGGCTGCCCGCAGAGGATCCCATTGGGCGAAAATGACCAGGCCGATAGCGATCCAGCCCTGCCCGGCAGTGGTCAGTTCGCTGAACCAGCCTGGAGAAATGGCCAGACTGATCGTCGCGCCGGCAAGTCCCGCCATTACGCCGCCGATGAACACATATAAATATCGCATCTTATAGACGCTCATTCCAAGAGCGTCTACCGCAGCCGGATATTCGCCAACCGCTCTCAGGTGCATCCCAGGTCGGGTGCGATTAATGTAGTACCAGGTAGCCGGGATAAGCAGGTATCCTAAATAGACCATGATGCTCTGGTCGGCGAAAAAGACAGGCCCGATCAATGGTATCTGACTCAGGAGCGGGATTGAAAAATTGGGCAGCAGCGAGACGGCGCCTGCTTTGCTGAGACCTTCGCCCAGCACAACCGAGATCCCAGAGCCCAGAAAGGTCAGGGCCAAACCGCTGACGACCTGGTCGGCCTGCAGGGTGATGGTGATAAAGGCGTGGATCTGGCTGAGCAGTCCGGCTGCCAGCATCGCAACCAGCAAACCTAGCCAGGGATTGCCGGTAGCAACGGCGACACTGAAGGCGCTCATGGCTCCGATCAACATCATACCTTCAACACCCAAATTCATAACACCGGAGCGTTCTGCCAGCAGCTCACCGATGGTGGCGAAAAGAAGTACCGTACCGCTGGCGACACCTGCCTGTAGGATGATGATCAGATTCATACGGCCTCCTCGGCGGAGCGAATGATACGGACCCGGTAGCGCATTAAGAAATCGCTGGCGATCAAGCTGACCAGGATGATCCCCTGGATCATTTTTGGGATACCCGATGGTTGAATCTCACGACCCGCCAGAATGAGAGCCCCAAACAATATGGAGACTAGAATCACGGCAAACGGATTTAGCTTGGCCAACCAGGCGATAATGATGCCTGTGAACCCATAACCGGGCGAGATTGCTCCCTGCAATCGATGTACAACCCCAGTAATTTCCGACATCCCCGCCAGGCCCGCCAGGCCTCCCGAAAACATCATTACCAGGATGATATTTTTTTGAATGTCCAGGCCGGCATATTTCGCAGCCTGGGGATTATCGCCAATCAGCCGGATTTCGTAACCCCAGCGGCTGCGGTAAAGGACGAACCATACCAGAATGGCAGCCAAAATAGCCAGGAGCAATCCCAGGTGGGTTGTCAGACCTCGGAAGAGTGGGATCTGGCTGCCCAGATCAGTCAGCCGCGGCAGCCAGGCGTTTCTGGTGAACATGGGGCTCATCTGGAAGCCACCTTCGCTCCACACGGCGAAGATAAAGAAATTATTCCAGGCCACGGCAATATAGTTCATCATTAACGAGCTGATGATCTCATTGACATTGAACCTGGCTTTTAGAAAGCCTGGAATAAATCCCCAAAGCGCGCCAGCCAGTACTCCTGCCACCACCATAACCGGTATAAAAATCCAGGGTGAAGTGTTTTCTGGGAGGATAGGCAGCAACACAACCGCACTAGCGCCAAATGCGCCCAGGAAGAACTGCCCCTCGGCGCCGATATTCCACAGCCGCATTCGAAATGCAATCGAACAGGCCAGGCCAACCAGAATCAGGGGAGTCGCTTTGACCAGCGTATCAGAAAACACGCCAATATTCCCGAACGAGGCTTCTGCGATGTGGGCATAGGACCGGATCGGATCGCCACCGGAGAACGCGATCACTACTCCACCCAGGATCAGGGCCACAATGATTGCGCCAATGGAAACGCCAACGGGATACCAGCGCCCAACTTCAGTATGCCGTTTTTCTATTTTGATGCGGTAAGGAAAACGGCTTCCGGCAGTAGGTGAAGAGGCTGTGGATGACTCAGACATGCTCGGTCGCTCCTTTAGCATTGATTTCGTCCAGTGGGGTGCCGGTCATCATCAAACCGATTTTTTCGGTGTCACCGTCCAGCACTTCGCCCATGATTTTACCTTCGTAAATTACATAGATCCGGTCGCTGAGTGAGAGCAGCTCTTCCAATTCTTCGGAAATCAAGAGAACCGCAGCCCCAGCTTCGCGTTGGGTCAGTAACAGGCGCTGTACACCTTCTATCGCGCCGACATCCAGGCCGCGGGTTGGCTGGACAGCTACCATGAATGCTGGCTCCCCGGAAATTTCGCGAGCCAGGATCACCCGCTGCAGATTGCCTCCCGAGAGCAAACGCACTGGCGTCTCGATGGTCGGGACGATGATATCGTAAGCTTCCTTCAATTCTTCCGCAAATTTGTTGGCAGCATTTTGGTCAAGCACCATTCCGCGCGCGATGGGCGGTTTGCGGTAATTTTTCATGATGACGTTATCTGTTACGCTCAGGTTCGGAGCGCTGCCAACGTGAGTGCGATCTTCGGGAACGTAAGACAATCCTTTTTGAATGCCGAATTTGGTGTTTTTATCGTGAATCGATTCACCATTTAATAAGACTTCGCCACAGGTGCATTTGCGCAGGCCGCTAATCGTTTGCGCCAGTTCTCGCTGTCCATTACCAGCGACACCTGCCAGGCCAACAATCTCGCCAGCTCGCACGTAAAAGGAGACGCCATTCAGAGCCGGCAGGCCTTTATCATTTTCGGCACAGATATCTTTAACTTCGAGGACAATTTCGCCGGCTTCTTGTTCTTTTTTATCGATATGAAAAATAACTTCACGACCGACCATCAAGCGGGCCAGTTCACTGCGGTTTGTTTCGCTGGTTATTATTCCGGCGGCCGTACTTTTGCCTTTACGCAAGACCGTTATCCGGTCGGCAATCGCAGTCACTTCGTTGAGTTTGTGACTGATAAAGATCACCGACTTGCCATCGCTGACCATGGCCCGCAAAGTTTTAAACAGGCCCTCGATCTCAAGCGGAGCCAATACGGCAGTTGGCTCGTCCATAATCAGCACCTGGGCGCCCCGATAGAGCATTTTTAAAATCTCAACTCGCTGCTGCTCGCCCACCGAGAGCTGCCAGATCTTGGCCTGCGGATCGACCTTCATCCCGAACTGCCGGGCAATATCCCCAATTTTCTTGTGGTACTCATTCAGGTTTAAGCGAAAACGGGGTTCTTCTAAGCCTAGCAAGATATTCTCGGTCACTGACTGGGTTGGAACCAGCATAAAATGCTGGTGAATCATCCCAATTCCGGCATTGATGGCATCTCTGGGTGAGCTGAAATCCGCCGATTTTCCGTTGACGAGGATAACGCCGGCCTCCTGGCGATACAGACCAGCCAGTACATTCATCAATGTGCTTTTCCCGGCGCCGTTTTCGCCCAGCAAGGCATGGATTTCGCCTTTACGCAGCTCGAAATCGACATGGTCGTTTGCCAGTACACCTGGAAACTCCTTTACAATCCCCCGCATTTGGATAACCAGTTCGTTTGGGTTCTCTGACCTTTGATCCATCATACCTCTGCTCCCATTGCCCAATTTCCGTTCTCAAACATGAGCAGATACACTAAGTAGCTAAGTATCTATCCGAAAAGTCGGAAGGTATGTGGTTGTTGTTGCGTGATGCGCACGCAACAACAACCACATAAACCACTTTTCGGATCGGCTCAAATTCAATCTACTATTAGCGCACCCGATTGCATATACCAGCCAGATCCAATGTTCAGATATTAAGAAAGGGCCAGGTTCGCCAGGGAACCTGGCCCTTGGCTTGCGGGTTATGAGTTTAGTTGGACGGCAGTTCAGCAGTGATGCCCTCGGCCCACCACTTCATGCAGTACTTGCATCCCAGTCCGTACTCTGGGAAGGCGTCCAGATCGATCTGCTCCAGCTTTTCGCCAGCCGGGACAATCACATTGCCCTGGTTGTCGTTAATGGGGCCGGCGAAGACATCGAAGCGAGTGAATTGGCCATTAAGCATCTGGTCCAGGGTATCACGTACTTCCTGTACGACCTCAGGCGGCAATTCTTTCACCCCAGGGGGCAGCTCTTCGCCTTCCATGAACCCAAATAGACCCAGCGCGCCGGTTTCAGCATCGAAGTAATCCCAACCCGGTGTGTAGGACCCATCGATCACGCCCCTGGTAATGCGGGCATATTCGGGACCCCAGACCCAGTAGGGCGCGGTCAGGCAGCGCTCGACTTTGCAGGAGCCATACCAGTCGTAGGTGACGCCCCATTTGCCCTTTTCCTGGGCGACGTCTGCTACGGCCGGAGTATCAGCACCGGTAAAGACAACCTGCGCCCCGGCATCGAACAAGGATGCGGCTGCTTCTTTTTCGATGATTGGGTCGTGCCAGGTGTTGATCCAGCGAACATCCATGGTGCATTCTGGGCAGGTCTTGCGCATACCCAGGGCGATTGCATTACCCAGGCGTAGTTCTTCTGGGATCGGGAAGGTAGCCATATAACCCAGTTTGGGGTTGCCGTCCATCTTTGCCCGAGCCCCAGCCAGCATACCAGCCAGGTACTTCATGTTTTCCATAGCACCCATCAGGTTGCCGAAGTTGGTCGTGTTGGATTTGATACCAGTTAAGTGAATATAGGTCGTGTCGGGGAATTCTGCAGCTACAACTTCCATCGGATCCATGTAGCCGAAAGAAGTGCCCAGAATCAGGTCGAATCCCTTGCGAGACAGGCTGCGGAAAATCTGTTCCGAGTCAGCCCCTTCAGGCACGTTTTCCACGTAGGCTACATGCACGTTGGGCACGTTTTCTTCCACATATAATAGCCCTTCGTAGTGTGCCTGAGACCAGCCGCCATCATCGTGCGGACCGATTAAAACTGCAGCTAGATTGAACTTGCCTTCTTCGATCGCCGGAATTTGAAATCCGCCAACAACTTCGGGCGTTGCAGCTGATTGAGCACAGCCGGACAATGCCATCGCTAATACCAAGAACAGGGCGAGCATACGCCATAACGTTTTTGTAAGCATTTGTTAACTTCTCCTCGTGCTTTGATTAAAAAACTTGATTTTGGTAACGGCTTGCGAACTGCTGGTCTGCTAAATTAAGGCTGGTGCACCTCCTTAACTAATGACGGATGGACCTTAGTTTTCACCGCAGTTTGGTATTCGTTACCAAGCATACCCTGAGTTTATTTTTCTGTCTATTGTCCAATATCGTCATGTATTAAGACGGTTGTCAGGAATTTTTTGTGACTCAAGACAAAAGAAATGAAATATATTTTATCCAACATTTAATTCCATTTTTTGTCTACCCTTTTGGGAATTAATCACAAAGGCGACAGCAGTCGTTAAGCAAATCCCATTGAGGAATTGCCCAAACATTTTTCTGCGAGTCGCCTTGTTCATAGATGTGAAATAATCAAAGGTTTGGCCGGTGATCAAGTCATGATTCTCTAGTTTATTATAGACGGTTTTGGGTTGAACTTCAACCTTTTCCTTCCGCCTCGAGCGGTCAAAATTTCCCAAAAAAATTCAACTGCCCGAACTGCCAGGCGAGGCAGACAGGAGACCACCTCGCCCGGCAAAGGTCAAGTATTTTATGCGTCTGGTACGATCCAGGTGCCGGTTTCACCTTTTAAGGCGCGGCCGATATTCTCTGGATTGGTGATGATCGCCTGTTTTCCACCGGCCTCCAGGAACCAGACGATCGCCTGGACCTTAGGCGCCATGGAGCCCTTGGCGAAATGGGTGCCTTCTGCTAGATAAGCCTTGGCTTCCGACAGGGTCATACGATCGATCCAGCGCTGGTCTGGTTTGCCAAAGTTGAGGGCCACTTTTTCCACTGCAGTGGAAATCAGCAGTAAATCCGCCTGGATCAGACGGGCCAGCAGGCTGCTGGCAAAGTCTTTGTCGATCACTGCTGCCGTGCCGATGTAATTCCCATCTCCGCTGTCGATGACCGGAATACCACCACCCCCGACTGTGATGACCACTACACCGGCTTTAATCAGGGCCTCGACTGACTCGAGTTCAACAACCTCTTTAGGCAGTGGGGAGGCCACGACCCGGCGCCAGCCGCGCCCGGCGTCTTCTACCACACTCCAGCCCAAATCGGTAGCCCGTTTTTGAGCTTCATCTTCATCCATGAAGCCACCAATCGGTTTGGATGGGTTCTTGAAAGCCGGATCATTGCGGTCAACCAACACCTGGGTGATCACGGTTGCTACCGGTTTCTTGATTTGCCGGCGGTACAATTCGTTCTGGAGAGTCTGCTGTAAAGAATAGCCGATAGCTCCCTGGCTGTCGGCGCCACAGACATCCAGTGGAACTTCGTGCATACCTTCTACCCGGTGGGCGATCTCCGATCGGGCCAGGATGAAGCCAACTTGCGGACCATTGCCATGACCGATCGCAACATCCCAGCCTGCTTCGATCATATCGGCAATGTGCTGTGTCGTCTCTTTGGCTGCCAGATATTGATCTTCAACGGTCTGGTGCTGCTTGTCTTTGATCAGCGAGTTGCCACCAATGGCAACGACTGCAACTCTTTTATCGTTCATCAGGACCTCATTGTTAGAGCCATAACGGCTTTTTGAGCGTGCATACGATTTTCAGCTTCATCGAATACGACGGAATTGGGGCCGTCCATCACGCCATCCGTGACCTCGACATTGCGATCAGCGGGCAGAGGATGCATATAGATGGCATCCGGTTTTGCCAGCGCCATTTTACGCTCGTCCGTGATCCAGTGCTCGTACTTCTTGATAATATTTGCGCCTTCATTTGCATCGGTTGTGGTCAGCATCGCACCCCAGGATTTGGCATAGACGATATCAGCGTCCTGGAAGGCTTCTTCCATATCATCGGTCACCTCGAAGCCGGCCCCGTATTTGCGGGCCTGTTCTTGAGCTTGTTCCATGATTTCTGGCATCAGCTTGAACTCCGGTGGGTGAGCCAGTACAACGTCCAGGCCAAAGCGAGGCATCTGCAGCACCAGGGACTGTGGCACCGACATGGGTTTCTGGTAGGAGGCGGCATAAGCCCAGGAAACCACCATCTTCTTGCGGCGGAGATCCCGGCCTTTCTTTTCGATGATGGTCATCAGATCGGCCAGAATTTGGAAGGGGTGGTAAATCTCGCACTGCATATTGAGGACCGGTACGCGGGAGGCTTCGGCTACAAGATTCAAATAGCGGTTGCCTGTGCCCCAGTCAACATGGCGGATTGCGATTCCATCAAAATAGCGGCCGAAGATCTCGCCCATTTCTTTCTCGGTGTCGCCGTGTGAAATTTGGGTAGTACGCGATTCGATGAATGCCGCGTGACCGCCCAGTTGGGCCATGCCTGCCTCGAACGAGCCGCGCGTGCGGGTACTCGAGAAGAAGAACAACATCGCCAGTACTTTATCGCGCAGGTAGGCATGAGGTTCGCCCAGGGCGCGTTTTCGCTTTAAATCAAAAGCTACATCTAAAACTGTTTCAACTTCTTCCTTGCTGAAATCAAGATCGCCGATTAGATCTCGGCCACGCAGATCGGTTTGCATTCTTTATTCTCCTTATTCCTATTCCATTGCGCCCAGAACTAGGGCCAGCAGGGCCATGCGCATGACCACACCGTTGAAAGCTTCTTGCCAGTAGCGCGAATGTCGGGTGATATCCACATCGGGAGGAATCTCATCCATACGCGGCAGGGAGTGCAGCAGGATCGAATCTGGTTTGGCCTTGGATGCCAGCAGCTCGCGGGTGATTTTGTAGTTGGCTGGGGTCAATCCGTGCTCGCCGGCTTCCTGGCGGGACTGGGTGTAATCTGGCTGCACAACCGGCTCGACTAAAATAACGTCTGCCTCGGCGATCGCTTGTTCGACATGCTCGGCTTCGCTGAAGTCCAGGTTGTAATTCCTCAATTCGGCCTTGAACTCTTCAGTGAGGGACATATCCGGCGGGCTCACAAATGTGATCGGGCAGTCGAACTGGGTCAGGGCATAGCCGAGAGAGTGCATGGTGCGCATTCGCATATCGCCGACAGCCAGCCATTTGAGCCCATCGATGCGACCTTTTTCACGCAGCACGGTGTATAGGTCTGTCAGGATCTGGGTGGGGTGCTCCCCCCAGCCATCGCCGCCGTTGATGATCGGCACCGAAGCCCATTTGGCAGCTTCGTGTGGAGCGCCCTGCTGGAAGTGGCGCATAACGATTACATCGCCGTAGAACTCGAGCATTTTTACGGTATCTTTGATCGATTCCTGGTACCAGTCTCCAGCGCGGGTCATTTTGGCATCCGAGAAGCCAGTCACATGCCCGCCCAGGCGGTGCATGGCTGCTTCGTGGGCCAATCGGGTGCGGGTAGATGGCTGGTAGAAAGCCGTTACCATCGTCTTTTCTTTGAGCATATCCACATTGCGGCGATTGCGTGCAATAGGCTCCAGTTTTTCGGCAATTTCAAAAACCCGGAAGAACTCATTACGCTCAAATTCTTTCAATGAGAGAATATCACGACCAAGGAAACTACGCATTTTACAAACCTCCTGAAAATTGTATTGATTTGAATTCACAAGAAACGGATCGCCGTTTCAGGTTTTTAAAAAGGGCTTGATAGGGAGAGTCCAGAGTCAGGGCTGTATGATCGATAAAACTCCAATTCGCAAGGATTCCCACTAAGCCTGATTTGTCCGACCCACCCGGCGAACGACATGGAAACGAAAGTAGCCGGGCAGGAAGTAACTGAAGGAATAATCGACTATCCTTCCATCGCTGGCGTACAGATAGCCTTTAAAACGCAGCAATACATCATTGCGTTGTATCCCTAAGGAGCGGGCCACTTCACTGGTAGCTGAATCGGCCACGATCTCCGTGCGGGATGTGATTAACTCAGGTGTCCCGCGCCGCAGCAAAAAATCTAACACCGAGCCTGTGAAGTTGTTGTCCAGTTCATCGGCCGATAGGATATCCTCTGGCAGGATGTCGATCAGGTAAGCCACTGGGCGATTCTCAACCCGTATGGCGCGCGAGACAACCCAAACATGGCTACCAGGTTTGAGGCTGAGAGCTTTGGTTTCATTTCCATCAGCGGGTCGATTTTCCAGTTTGTAATCGTCCAGAGTTACCGGCAAACCAAGTCGCTCTGCTAGAGTCTCTATGCTCTCCAGCACCTCGAGTCCGGTTTCGAGGATGCTCCCAGGGTGAGACACATAGGTCCCGGACCCTTGTTTACGGCGAATCAAACCCTGGGTTTCAAACGTGCGCATAGCTTCTCGCAATGTGGCTCGAGAAACGCTCAATCGTTTTGCCAGTACAGGCTCGGATGGCAGCCTCTCTCCAGGTGCGGTTTCCGCGATCAAGGTGCCAAGTTCATCATGAAGTCTATGAGATACAGATTGGCTTGTCATAATATTTTCTAATGGAAGCGGGTTTGTGTTCGCCGCTCAGGTCTCCAGTACGGGAATAAGTTCGAAACGATTTACGTCTACCAAACCCAGATCAGAGATCCGCAGTTCGGGGATTACGACCAGACCCAGCAGGCTGAGCTGCATATTGGGGTTGTTCATCTGGCAGCCGCAGGCTCGGAAGCCATATAATACTGTGGCTGCTTTGCGGGCCACAACTTCTGCCCGCTCATCCGACATCAGACCAGCAATTGGTAAAGCGACCTGCCCGAGCACTTCACCGTTGCGCACTACAATCTGCCCTCCCCCCAGCTGGGCCAGTTTATTGGCGGCGGCTGCTATGTTCGTTTCGTCGGTACCGACCACAATCATATGGTGGCTGTCGTGAGCTACAGTGGAGGCGATGGCACAAGGCACATTAAAACCAAAGCCATGGACCAGCCCGACCTGTACCCGACCGCTGGCCGTATGGCGCTCTACCAGGGCAATTTTGGCGACATCGCGGTCGATATCTGGGCGAATCTCACCTTGCAGGACGGGCATTTCCATCACCAGATGGCGGGTGGGCGCCTGGTTTTCAATAACGCCGATCACATTGGCCTGCACGGATTGGCTTTCCGGGCCAGCAATCCGGAAGTCCGCTGCGGTTAAAGTGTGTCCCAGGTGGACGGAGTGAACAGCCCATTCCGGATACTCAAAGACCGGCATTTCTAGCAGCAAGCGCCCGTCTTGAGCAGCAACGACTCCCTGTGAAATTACCAGCTCCGCTTTGAACTGTGCCAAATTGCTGACCAGCAGTATGTCTGCATAACGTCCGGGCGCGATCATACCCATGTCGCGCCCCACCCCAAAATGCTCGGCTGCGTTGATGGTTGCCATCTGAATGGCGATGACTGGTGGCAGGCCCTGTGCAATTGCCCGGCGCACAGCCCGGTCGACGTGACCTTCTCCGACCAGGGTAGCAGAGTGGGAATCATCTGTGCACAGGATAAACCGCCGTGGGTCCAGGCCCATCTCCGTAACTGCTCTGACCTGGGCGGCAACATCGTGCCAGGCTGAGCCATAGCGCATCATAACTTTCATGCCCTGCCGGGCTCGGGCGACGGCGTCTTCCAAACGAGTACCTTCGTGGTCGTCTTCTGGCCCGCCGGCAGCATACCCGTGAAATGGCAGGCCTAGATCAGGGGAGGCGTAATGCCCGCCAATGACTTTGCGAGCTTCTCGGGTAGCGCCCATCTCGGCGTGCATCTTCTCGTCGCTCGAAAACACCCCCGGGAAATTCATCATTTCACCCAGGCCAATAATGCCTTCCCATGTCATGGCCTCACTGACCTCCTCCGGCCCAAGGCTTGCGCCAGGGGTCTCCAACCCAGGTGCGGATGGCACGCAAGATGGCATCTGAACCCAGACATGGATCGGCTGGCGGGCAGCTTCGTCGACCATTAGACGAACTCCCTTAAGGCCGAAAACGTTGGCAATTTCATGGGGGTCGATAAACATGCCGGTCGTGCCGTGCGGTACGACTGCTCTAACAAATTCAGTCACAGTCAGCATGCCCGACTCGACATGCATATGGGCGTCCAGCAACCCCGGAACCAGATAGCGGCCATTGGCCTCGATCAGCCGGGTGTTTTTTCCAATTGTGTGGGAGGCATCCTGGCCTACATACGCAATCCGCCCATCCTTAATTGCAATATCGCTGTGTGGAATGATTTCACCGGTTTGTACGCAAACCCACTGCCCATCCTGTATCACCAGGTCAGCCGGCAGCCGTCCCATGGCGACGTCAACCAATCTGCGGGTTAGTTTGGCATAATCTACTGGGGTCATAAGTTCTCCTGGGGTTGGCTCGCGCCCGAGATTAAGCGCCGGATACAAGCCGCTTGGCAGCCCGATTGTGCTTCTCTATCAGCTGGTGGACATCGACAGTCACTAACTGGCCTTCTTTCACGATGAACTTGCCGCCCACCATTGTATAATCGGCCTGAACTGGGGCACAAAACACCAGGGCTGCCACAGGGTCGTGCAATCCACCAGCGAATCCCAGTTTGTTGAGGCTGACGGCAAAGAAATCGGCGCATTTACCCGGTTCAAGAGAGCCAATATCTGGGCGTCCAAGCACTGCCGCGCTGCCGCGGGTGGCAATTTCTATCGCCTGGCGGGCGGTCATTAAAGGAGGCGCTTGATCACCCGATAGGGAGGCGCCCATCAGACCGGCCCGGACGCGCGCCACCAACATGGACTGCCGCATCTCTTCCAACAGGTGCGAGCCGTCGTTGCTGGCCGAACCATCCACGCCCAAACCAACTTTGACGCCTGCCTGGAGCATCTCCAGGATCGGAGCAATGCCGGATGCCAGGCGCATATTGGAGGTTGGACAGTGTGCTACGCCGCAGCCGGTGTGAGCATAGAACTGGATTTCTTCCGGATTCACATGTACTGAATGGGCAAACCAGACATCCTGCCCAACCCAGTTTAAACTGTCCATATAAGCAACTGGACGATATCCAAACCTATCCAGGCAGAACTGCTCTTCATCGGCGGTCTCTGCAAGGTGAGTATGTAGCTGAACGCCGTATTCACGTGCCAGGGAAGCTGATTGGCGCATCAGGTCTGCAGTTACGCTGAATGGGGAACAGGGAGCCAGTACGACCTGGGTCATCGCGCCAGGATTAGGGTCGTGGTAGGTTTCGATTAAGCGTAGGGAATCTTTAAGGATGAAATCCTCGGTCTCGACCACCCGGTCAGGGGGCAGACCACCCTTGCTCTCGCCCAGGCTCATTGAACCGCGCGACGCATGCAGGCGCATGCCGATATCCAGACCTGCCTGAATTTCATCATCCAAACGGGATCCGTTTGGAAAGATGTAGAGATGATCGGAGGCAGTTGTGCAGCCTGAGAGGGCTAGCTCAGCCAGAGCGGTTTGGGTGGAGATGTAAATATCGTCGGGATTGAGACCTGCCCAGATCGGATACAGGGTTTTTAACCAGTTAAACAGGTTCGCATCTTGAGCAGCTGGCACGGCCCGGGTCAGAGTTTGGTAGAAATGGTGATGGGTATTGATCAGACCTGGTAGCAGCAGGTGACCGCTCAAGTCCAGGACCTGGTCTGCGCTCGTGGGTAGCTCATCGGCGGGCCCAACCTGTTCGATGAAGCCATTCCTGATGAAAAGACCACCCCCTGCGATCTCTCGGCGATGGTCGTCCATAGTTACGATCAATGAAGCGTTACGAACAAGAAGCGTTGCCATGATGTTTTCTCATCAATTTTGGTTCTGGGTAGTCCTTGAGCATTGCTACATAGATAAGGACAACTCTTGATTGACGTGGTCTTGTGAATGTAGGTAGGGCAGATTTATCCGGTTGAATAAAGGATGCTTGATATTCTGAGTAAAGCAAATTTGTCAGACAACATAAATATATCAGATTCGGCCTCGCTTGTCAATTGTCTGACAACTGACAGGGAGCACTCAAGCTTGGTGAAATAACAAATTTTGTTGATCGGTTTGTGAGCCGATCGGCTCACAAACCGATCAACACACATCCTTCTTTTGTTTGCAAAGAATTTAGCGAGAAAACCATTTAGCAATACAAGTACAGCCGATAAATAATACCTTTTCCAAAGTATCAAGGCATCTGGCATTTGTTTTCGAATGGCACTGAAATCTGAGCAAGAATCGGGTGGCACAGTTGGATGAAAGCCGTATAATTATTGATGGAGGCTGCGCAGCTAAATACTGATTGGTGACCTTGCGCAGATACACTTTATGGATGCCCAAATTGTTACTCTCGAACAACAGTCGCAAGATTATTACCGGATCGAACAGGCGCTGAACTACCTGAATAACCATATCGGTGAACAACCCACATTAAAGGAAATAGCTGATGCGCTCAGTTTGAGTGAATACCATTTTCAGCGCATGTTCACCCGCTGGGTAGGGATCAGCCCCAAACGATTTTTACAATACCTGACGCGTGAGCGCGCCAAGTCATTGCTAGCCCAATCTCATAGCCTGTTGGATGTTGCTCTGGAAGCAGGGCTGTCTGGGCCTGGCAGGCTGCATGACCTGTTTGTTGTGACCGAAGCTGTTACGCCCGGTGAGTACAAATCGCGCGGGCGGGGGCTGAAGATTACGTATGGATTTCATCCCAGCCCTTTTGGCGAGTGTTTGCTGGCCAGCACGCCGCGTGGTCTCAGCAACCTGATCTTTGTCCAGGATGGCAACCGGGCTGCGGCAACCATAACTCTGCAGCGCGCCTGGCCTCTGGCGGAACTGCGGGAATCTGCCTCGGAGACTGAGGGGATGGTACGACGGATATTCAATTTGGGTCCTGGAACCGACGAAACTCCGTTGAACCTGCACGTCCAAGGAACAAACTTTCAGATCAAGGTATGGGAAGCACTGCTGGCTATTCCAGCAAGATCGCTGGTTGCTTACGAGGACCTGGCAGTGTATATCGGAAAGCCGAAAGCTGTCCGGGCGGTGGCAAATGCGGTTGGGAAAAATCCCGTCCCTGTGCTTATCCCCTGTCACCGAGTCATCCGCAAGATGGGCGGGCTTGGGGGTTATCGCTATGGCCTGGCCCGTAAACAAGCCCTGCTTGGATGGGAACTGGCCGGCAGCCAGGCGAGCGATTGATCCATTCAGATACAAGGATATAGGATTAAATGAAGAATAACGCCAGTAATTTTTCGATCTGGACAGCTCTGATTGCGCTCTACATCGTGTGGGGCTCAACTTACCTGGCTATCCGATTCGGGGTGGAGACCCTTCCACCTTTTCTCCTGGCGGCTACCCGCTTTCTGATTGCTGGAGCCATCCTCTATGGCTGGAGAGTTGCAGCTGGCGATCAGCGCCCGACCGCCATAAACTGGCGATCGGCCGCAATTGTCGGTGGTTTTCTGCTGGTGGGCGGGAACGGCGGCGTTACCTGGGCTGAACAGCGGGTGGTCTCGGGCGTGGCGGCCCTGATGGTTGGACTGGTGCCGCTTTGGATGTTGTTAATGGATGCTGTCGGTCGAGACAGGAAAACCCCCGGACTACAGGGGAGCATTGGGGTGGTTTTAGGATTGGCAGGAATCGTCCTATTGGTAGGTCCATCCAATTTGTTAGGATTTAGCCACGACATAGATCTGGTAGGGATTCTGGCGCTATGCCTGGCGACGTTTCTGTGGGCAGCCGGCTCGCTATACAGCCGCAACGCGCCTTTGCCTGACTCTCCATTGATGGGAACCGCTATGGAAATGCTGGCGGGCGGGGTCGGCTTGCTGCTGCTGGCAACTCTGACTGGCGAGTGGAGCAGGCTGAACCTGGCCGAGGTTGCGCCGCGTTCGTTGTGGGGCCTGGTCTACCTGATCACATTTGGCTCATTAGTCGGGTATGCTGCGTATACTTGGCTGCTGCGAGTGGCGCCCACTCCGTTAGTAGCCACCTATGCGTATGTCAATCCCCTGATTGCAATCCTAGTTGGCAATTTACTGGCCCAAGAGCCGCTCACCCCCCGCATCTTGATCTCGGCTTTGGTAATTGTAGGGTCGGTTATATTGATCAATAGTGCTCGTTCGCATAACGCCAAAAGCCCATCAAGCGCCTCTGCTGAGCCATGCAACCAGCCGGGTTGTGCAGATTAATCAAAATCAGATGGATGAAAATTGCCTGCCCAGGGGCTGGCTAGCCATCAGGGCTGTCGATCGGATGGACTATGGTTGGCAAATATTTGCTGGATCTGACCGGCTTTCCAGGCCTTTTGAAAAGCGCCAACCACTTCTGGATCATATTGACTGCCTGAGCAATCTAGGATCTCCTGGTAGGCTTCCGGCAGCGAACGGCGCTTCCCGTAAGGCCGGTTGGTCGTCATGGCATCGAAGGCGTCCACAACAGCCACAATCCGTGCCCCGGTGGGGATGGCTTTGCCCATCAAGTGATCGGGATATCCCTCACCATCCCAGCGTTCGTGATGATAGAGGATGATCGGCACTGCCGCTGCCAGATAAGGTATATCTTTGACCATATCGGCCCCAGTGATCGGGTGGTGCAGGATTTCCAGCCATTCCTCTTCGCTGAGGGGGCTAACTTTCAGCAAGGTGTGTTCGCTGATATGGATTTTGCCGATGTCGTGCAGAATGGCGCCGAAACGTAAGTGCTCCAGTTGTTTTTCGGGAAAACCGAGGTGTTCGGCCAGGACCAAGGCATAATTGCGGACCCGCTCTACATGACCACGAGTATATTCATCTCGCAGATCAATTGCATTGGCTAATGCGGTCAGGCTAGCTTCATAGGCCTGATGGAGTTGGGCCGTTTTGAGCTGGCGAGTGCGGTTCAGGCGCGAACGTACCGCGGTGACAAGTTCATCTCGGGTGAGGGGTTTCACCAGATAATCTTCTACGCCCAGATTTTTCCCGGTGAGAATGTCTTTTTTCTCACCTCGGGCAGTAAGGAAAATGAAAGGGATAGCAATCCAATCTGGGCGGGTGCGGACCGCTTTGAAAAACGCGAAGCCATCCATCTCTGGCATGGTGATATCGGAGAGTATCAAATCAGGGGTGGATCCGTTCATTTTATGGAGCGCCAGGCGGCCATTCGCCGCTGTCAGGGTATTAAAACCTTCCAGGCGCAGCATCTCACCCAGGCCGTCTCGCAAGGCATCATTGTCTTCAACGATTAAAAGGGTTTCTTTTTCTTCGGTCATCCAGGCACCGCTGAATTTAAGTTCCTGATAGCTGGCAGACCAGCCACCGGCATAGCTGCACGTACGGCCTGTAAAATGGCACGAGCAACGACCTCGGCTGCGTAGGCACCGACGATATTTACGTCCGCTTTGCGCTCGCCAGTGGCCAAAGCAAAAATTGTATCGCCATCCAGCATTGTGTGGGCTGGCCGAATAGTGCGTGCCAGACCATCTTGGGCCATCTGGGCAACTTTATTTACCTGTTCCTTATTAAGCTGGGCGTTGGTGGCGACTACACCGATGATGGTGTTGCCGCGCGAACTGAACCCGGCAATCGTCCGGCCGGCAAGCGTTTTCATCACATTTAAGGTGTCGGCAAACTGGCCTTTACCGCCGATACTCATAGGCCCCTTATGAAGCGGTCGTGCCCCGGCAATGATCTGGCCAGTATTTGGATCGATGACATCGCCAAAGGCATTGACCGCCATGATGGCCCCAACCACTACGCCGCTGCCAATCGCCTGGCTGGCAGATCCGATACCAGATTTCATTGCCTGTCCCATCCCAAGGATCTTGCCAACCGTAGCCCCGGTACCGGCGCCCACATTTCCTTCGGCGGGTCGTTCGCTGGTTGCGTTCTCGCAGGCCTGGTAGCCCATGACAGCATCCGGGCGTATATCAGCCCGTCCGATTCCAAGATCAAACAGAATTGCGGATGGTACGATGGGTACTCTAGCAACCTGGACATTGAATCCTACGCCGCGTTGTTCCAGATATTGGACGGCTCCACTGGCAGCGTCCAGGCCGAAAGCCGAGCCCCCAGCCAGCATTACGGCATGGACCTGCTGGACCAGGTGCATAGGGTGCATGGCATCTGTCTCGCGGGTGCCCGGCGCGCCCCCGCGCTGGTCCACTCCGCCAACTGCGCCTGCTTCGCAGAGCACAACAGTACAGCCTGTCAGCGCGGCAAGATCGTGGGCGTGCCCAACTCGAATACCGGGAATATCGCAGATTGAATTGGTTAATGCACGAGCCATGTGAACCCGATACCCTTTTCGCGACGAGCCAGAATGAACTGATCATCAGTTCTCCTGACGCGTGCCAGAAATTAGGATCCATTATAAACCCTATTCAAACTGGGCAATAAACGTTTGTAGAAAGGCTTGCAAAAATGTCAGCGCTTGAAGAGCGAAAGCCGGCTCGAGTATGGGGCTTAAAATGGGTGTGAAAACTTCTCTAGGAGAGAAGTACCCTTTCAAAGCGGTAGCATTGTTGACAGGCTAACTCTTTAGGGTATAATTTGGCCTGCACGGCCCCGTAGCTCAATGGAAGAGCAGTTGACTTTTAATCAACGGGCTAAATATTAAAAATACAATTAATATTGCCAACTGGGAGCCTGTTAGGGAAACCTAACAGTGAAAAGGTGTCAAAGTCGGGGAACCCTACAGCGTAAGCTAAGGTAATCCCGAGCCAAGCCCGAAAGGGAAGGTGTAGAGACTAGACGGCACCCACCTGCGTCGAAAGACATGGTGAAGGGATAGTCCAGACCACAAACCGCAAGGGCGGCGAAAGCCGTAGCTGGCAAGTAATCAATTGGTTACAGGTTCGAGTCCTGTCGGGGTCACAACGTAAATTGCAAAATGACGGCTGATTTTTTCGCCGTCATTTGCGTTTTAATCAAACTACTGCTTATTTACTGCAACAGCCATGAAAACATGTGCGACCTGTAAGGTTGAAAAACCAGAAACCGAATTCAATTGGCGGTGGAAATCGTTGGGTATTCGCCATCCTACCTGCTGGGAATGCCATAAATCTTACCGCAAAAGCTGGTATGAGAGCCACAAAGAAGAACACATTGGGAATGTTTACGAAAGAAAGAAAAAATCAATCCAAAAAGCCAGAGAATTTGTCTGGGATTACCTTACAACTCATCCTTGCGTTGAGTGCGGTGAAACCGATCCTGTTGTTTTGGAGTTTGACCATCTTTATGGAAAAGATAAAGATATTGCTACACTGGCCGGTCAAGGTTATTCCATAAAAGCCATCAAGAAAGAAATTGCCAAGTGCCAGGTTCTTTGTGCCAATTGTCATCGTAGAAAAACCTCGCGCGAGAGAGGGTGGTTCACAAAGTAGCAATTGATGAATGCGGTGTTGATCCTTTAAAAATTGGGCAGTTTGGGTTGGTAGGTTTGCTTCTCCACCCTGTATGGTGTAAAAAACCTAACCATGGGTATAAACCTGAGAAGAAGGCTGTCTTTGGTAATCGTGGATGACACCTCCCAGGATATTTCGCCTCCGTATTGGACCATTTCGGTTCTGTTCTCGTCCTGGAACTGAAACAGGAAATCTCTGACCGATCCCTTGATGTGGGCGAGCATGGTTGTAGTATTGATCATACTCTTTCAGAACACGCTGAAGGTGGTTTTCATTTAGGATGAGGATTTGGTCCAGACACTCTTTGCGAGCAGATCGCACCCATCGTTCAGCAAAGGAATTCGCCCTTGGTGCTTGAAAGGGAGTATGTAAGATTTCTACCTTTTCTGATGAAAATACAAGATCGAACGATGAGGTAAATTTCTTATCGTTATCATGGATAAGAAAAGCAATCTCTTTAGAATCATCGTTCAGATTCCAGACCAACTGTCGTGCCTGTTGTGTAACCCAGGTTGAGTCAGGAGCGGTTGTGCAGCCAGCCAAATGGATGCGTCGTGAACCCAATTCAATAAAAAACAGAACATAGATAGTCTTAAGCCAGATGGTCTCGACGGTGAAGAAATCGCAGGCCAGGATCTGATCCTTGTAGTGTCCCAGGAAGGCTCGCCAGGAACCAGAAGATCGTTCATTTGAAGGTGGTACCCGATGTCTCTTTAGAATATAGGACTTACGCAAAACTGCTAGATTGACGAAAGAGAGCAAAGCCATTATTGTAAAGGCATGAGACCGAAAAAAGAACGGGTAACACGAACAGACTATTGCCAGTATTTGCTGGTAAGTCAAATCAATTACACACTAACGAACTACGCCGAACACACAGAGAAATTCAGTCACGATATGGCCAACCGGTATCTGGCAGGGGATGAAATTCGTCCCAGATTGGTATGGGAAAATGTCAAAGGCCAGGTAATCGAAACGCCATACGGCTTTCTGGTGTTTGATGACACCGTACTAGACAAAAACTTTTCCCGCAAGATCGAACTGGTCAGGAGGCAGTATAGCGGGAATGCACACGGGGTCATTAAAGGAATTGGTGTGGTGACTTGTGTGTATGTCAACCCAGAAATCGACCAATTCTGGATCATCGATTTTCGTATCTATGACCCGGACAGCGACGGAAAAACGAAGCTCGACCATTTACAGGATATGCTGAAGAACTGCATCTATCAAAAACAACTTGCCTTTTGGGCTGTTTTGATGGATACCTGGTATGCTACCAAAGACATCCTGCTTCAGATTGAAAAGTACAACAAGATTTACTACTGCCCGCTCAAAGACAATCGTCAAGTCGACAATTCAGGAGGTTCAAATCCTTACCAGCGAGTGGACAGTTTGACCTGGACGGAAGCTGAGAAACAACATGGCAAGATGATCAAAATCAAAGGTTTTCCTGCCAATCATAAGGTGAAAGTTTTCCGGGTGGTGCTTTCCACCAAGCGCACGGACTATATTGTGACCAACGAGATAGCGCAAGACAACGTGGAGGTTGTACAAGATGTGTCTAACTTCCGCTGGAAAGTCGAGCAATTTCACCGAGAAACCAAGCAGGTCACTGGAATTGAAGGGAATCAATGCCGAAGAGCCAGAATTGTCAGAAATCATATTGGTTGTGCTATCCTGGTTTGGATCCGTCTCCAGCAAGTCGCAGTTGAAACGAATCGAACTGTCTATCGTGTCAAGCATGACCTCTTGGATGATTATTTGCGACAGCAACTCAAATCTCCTACCATTCAGATGTGTCTTGCGTAAGTCCTAGAATATTGCGTACTGAAGAGGCACAAAGTTTGTAACCGAGTTTGAGCAGTTCACCCTGGATCTTGTCGTAGCCCCAGCGCGGGTTTTCTTTCGCCAAACGAATAATCAACACTTCAAGCTCAGACGAGATTACTGGTCTGCCCGGTTTTCCTTTTCGTTTGAAGGTCCATTTGCGACGAACCAGTTCTCGATGCCAGCGCAGAACTGTATCCGGTTTGAAGATCAACATGACTTGATTAAGATGCTGGCGTGAACCGTCCTTGAATCTAGAATACCTGTCCAAGAGGGTCGCCAATACCATTCGGTCAGGGTCAGATATTCGCGGAGGCGTTTTGGTTTTGCGTTCTAAGATACGCACCTGTTGGCGAAGGATAAGAATCTCCAAATCCGTTTCACTTTTAGAGGTTCTCAAGATTGCCAACAAATCGCAAAATAAGGAGAACAATGACATCAGTAGTGTTGAGATCATGAGCCTTCCCTTGAGAAATGAGTTTTTCAAGTCAAACAGCTTACCACAAATCGGTAAGCTGTTTTAAAATAATGAAGATATCGCTTTACTCAGGGCAAATCGATTATCCAGAAGGTGTGGATGTATTATTTACACCATACAGGTCAGCTTGGAAACCGATTGGCGGATGGTGAGATTGGTACGCTCGACGAAGGATGTGTTGATTCTGCCACTCAGTCCTGCCTGTTTAAGGCGCGATCGGTAGCTTTGTTGATCACCCCACAGCAGGCGGCGTTCGACTTTTACCGTACGCCGCCTGCGTTGATGTTTGATCACCTGGGCATAGGCAAACTGGCTGAGCAAAACCCAGACCGGCTTTTTGCCTTGTCCGGGTTCCCATTGGCCGAAGTGGGCGGTCAGCGCATAGAAATAGTGTTTCAAGCCATCGCTGGCAAACACAGGAGTAAAGTCAGAGCGAAGCCTGCGTTTGAGCTCATGCACCACCCGGTAAGCCATCTCCTGAGAGCGACTGCCCACCTGCAGAACGGGGATCAGCTTGGTGGTAGCATCGCTAACCACCCATACCCACAGATCGCGAGCGCCGAATTTGACGCTGGCCCATAATTCGTCAAGTTGGAGATGGAGCAGATCGAGTTGGACCATAAAACGCTCGTGGATCTTCATGCTCTGAACGCCGCTGCGGGCGAGCCAGGTACGGATGGTCAGCTCGCGCACCTTGAAAACTTCTTCGAGAGCCGAGATATCCACCCCCAGAGCCAATAACCACAGGACCCTGGCGACCGTATCTGGGGAATGTTTCAGCCGGTACATGAGTGTGTTTCTGCGCACGGTGAACTTCTTGCCCTGGCATTTGAGATCCTGAATGGCTCGGTGCTTGCCGTGTGTGCCATCGCCAACCAGAGCATGGATCGTTTCATCGCGGATGCCATGATACTCGCAGACGGGATTCGGGCACGCGAAGCCCTGGGTGGAGATCTTCTTCCTGGGACCACCGCGTCCTTTACGGCTGCTCCAGGCGACGGGTGGTAGCTGTGCCGGGGGAGTTGGTTTGCTGTTGTGTTGTTGGCAGACCGGGCAGTCATGTTCAGTTTTGGGCTTCAACACGCGTGGCTTGCGGGGAAGCTTGACAGATTTCTTCCTGTTCACCCAGTGTTGCAACCACATCCGATACAGCCAACGATAGAGGTGGATCAAGACAATCAGAAACCCGAGGAGTTCGAAGAGATGGTTCATCTGGCAGGCTATTTCCGTGTGAGTTGGGAATATAGCCTGCTATCTTACCACACGGAGATTACTGCTTCGAAGTTATCCACCATCGATTGGGGGTGTACCCTCCATTTGCACAAAACTTACGCTAAGAGAATTATGCAATTAAATTCAGTGTATAATACTTACAGATGGCCTTGTTTGTTACAAATAACGTAATGTTTACGGCTGTAGGTAAGTATTATGACAAGATCTCTATCTTCTCAAGAATCCAAGCTCATATTGTCCCTGGAATGGGAGAAACAGCCGTTTCTCACAATCCAACAGGCAAAAGAGATTCTCTCTGTTTCGGACGACCACGCCAGGGTTATACTTCACCGTCTGTTCAAGAAAGGCTGGCTGGCTCCGGTGGTACCTGGGGTATTTGAACTGATACCAGCGGAACGGGGAGAAGCGGCATTCGTTGATACCAACCCACTTGCTCTTGGAAGTGTGCTGGTTGATCCATATGCATTTGCTTACTCAACCGCTGCTTACTTTTATGGTTTGACCACGCAGGCGCCAACTACAGTATATTTGCAGACCAATACTGGTAAAACGCATACGATTACGGCTCGTGGAAAATCCTATCGAATTATCTACGTTCCGATCCCCTTATTCTTTGGGATCGATAATGTCGATGCCTATGGTACCACCGTAAAAATGACAGAACCGGAAAAAACGGTCTTGGATAGTATCTTCAAACCCGCGACAGCAGGAGACATCCCGGAAATTGTTGCAATGCTCTGGCAAGGAAAAAACAAATTAGACTTGCAAAAGTTAGTGGATTATTCACTGAAGTATGACTCTCAGTCGCTTGTTCAACGGTTAGGATTTTTATTGGATTATTTAAAAATTGAGATCCCAATTGCGGAACGAGCTCGCTTACTGCGAAACGTTAACAAGAATGTCTGCTATTTAGGCCGACCAGGTAAGTGGGGAAAAGGGGGAAAGCATAATGCTACTTGGCAGGTGATTGAAAACATCCCAGAAACGGAAATCCAGGCGGAGATAAAGATTGGCTGATGATTGAAAAACGTCTCGTTCAATGGTATGCAGCGAATTCCGGTGTCGATTTAGACATAGCGGAAAGGGAAGTTGTCCTGACTTATGTCATGAAAGTACTTTGTGATAGTAGTATATTAACGCATCTGGCATTCAAGGGTGGTACGGCCATCCGAAAAATATTCCTTGGAAATCAGGGGCGTTTCAGCTTGGATCTGGATTTCACCATGGTGAATGACTTCGATCCTGAAGAATTTGTACTCAATATCGTTTCGATTCTGCATGATAAGGAGTATTTTGGAATAACTTTTGAAATTCGCTCAGAGGATTATTACGCTAATCCAAATTCTTGCGGCGCGATTGTCACATATAAGCATGCGTGGGTCACGAATGGAAAGTTTAGTTTTCAGGTAAGTTTTCGGGCCAAACCCATTCTCTCGGTGCAGCCGGCAAGTTTTATAAAAGAACGTTACTTCCAGTGGCTGGGGATAGAACCACCGCTTGTTCCAACTCTGAATCTTCACGAAATTATTGGGGAAAAAGTTCGCGCATCTGCACAGCGCAGCCGAATCCGTGATCTTTATGACCTCTACCAGTTTGCATCCCTGAAGTATGATCGCAACATCGTCCGCAGGATTGCGATTTTGAAGTGTTGGGAAACAAATTATGCTTTTGACCCGGTTGCATTCCTACAGAACTTACCCAAGAAACAATATGATTGGGCTGATCTTGAACGCCTTGTCAAACATAGTAAAGCGTTAACGCCTCTCGTAGTTTTCGAAACAATTCAGCAAAGTTATAGTTTCTTAATGGAAATGAATAAGGATGAAGCAGCCCTTGCGAAAGATCCATACCGCCGAGAAAGAAAAGTCTACCAGCGTTTACTTTCAAGTTTCTAAGTAGTAACCTAAGTTGCTTGGTTATTTAATCTCATCCGATCCGCTGAATCCTGTCCTGGCTACTTATCTTATCCGTCAATATTATCGGGTAAAGAAAACGAATCTTGTTAGCCTTTGGATCTTATTCTGAAAATAGGATTGCCGAAATAGCTCTAAACTGGGGAAGTAGCTGTACACAAGCGGAAATCAGCAACTCAAATCAATCGCCAGACAAACTAAACCGGTAGCCATCCCTCTTGGAATGGTTACCTTTGAATTGTATCGGTATGATATGACCGGGTTAGTGCAGGTAAGTTTGGCGTGAATAGCTGTGATGTAGACCACCAAGGATCGCCCTGGAGGTGAAGCTGCCGATTGGGTTTGCTTCAGGTTGATTGTTGTAGTCGGGGATCTGTTGACCAATTCCTTGATGAGGCCGTTCCTGATTGAAGTAAATGGTAAACTCCTTGACCACTCGCCGCAAATGCTGACCATGAAGAATGAGGATGTGATCCAGGCATTCTCTTGTCAAGGTGCCTATGAACCGTTCGCATATGCCATTCGCTCGGGGTTGTATGGTGTAAAAAACCTAACCATGGGTATAAACCTGAGAAGAAGGCTGTCTTTGGTAATCGTGGATGACACCTCCCAGGATATTTCGCCTCCGTATTGGACCATTTCGGTTCTGTTCTCGTCCTGGAACTGAAACAGGAAATCTCTGACCGATCCCTTGATGTGGGCGAGCATGGTTGTAGTATTGATCATACTCTTTCAGAACACGCTGAAGGTGGTTTTCATTTAGGATGAGGATTTGGTCCAGACACTCTTTGCGAGCAGATCGCACCCATCGTTCAGCAAAGGAATTCGCCCTTGGTGCTTGAAAGGGAGTATGTAAGATTTCTACCTTTTCTGATGAAAATACAAGATCGAACGATGAGGTAAATTTCTTATCGTTATCATGGATAAGAAAAGCAATCTCTTTAGAATCATCGTTCAGATTCCAGACCAACTGCCGTGCCTGCTGTATAACCCAGGTTGAGTTAGGAGCGGTTGTGCAGCCAGCCAAATGGATGCGTCGTGAACCCAGTTCAATAAAAAACAGAACATAGATAGTCTTAAGCCAGATGGTCTCGACGGTGAAGAAATCGCAGGCCAGGATCTGATCCTTGTAGTGTCCCAGGAAGGCTCGCCAGGAACCAGAAGATCGTTCATTTGAAGGTGGTACCCGATGTCGCTTCAGGATATTGCGTACTGAAGAGGCACATAGTTTGTAACCAAGTTTGAGCAGTTCACCCTGGATCTTGTCGTAGCCCCAGCGCGGGTTTTCTTTCGCCAAACGAATAATCAACACTTCAAGCTCAGACGAGATTACTGGTCTGCCTGGTTTTCCTTTTCGTTTGAAGGTCCATTTGCGACGAACCAGTTCTCGATGCCAGCGCAGAACTGTATCCGGTTTGAAGATCAACATGACTTGATTAAGATGCTGGCGTGAACCGTCCTTGAATCTAGAATACCTGTCCAAGAGGGTCGCCAATACCATTCGGTCAGGGTCAGATATTCGCGGAGGCGTTTTGGTTTTGCGTTGTAAGATACGCACCTGTTGGCGAAGGATAAGAATCTCCAAATCCGTTTCACTTTTAGAGGTTCTCAAGATTGCCAACAAATCGCAAAATAAGGAGAACAATGACATCAGTAGTGTTGAGATCATGAGCCTTCCCTTGAGAAATGAGTTTTTCAAGTCAAACAGCTTACCACAAATCGGTAAGCTGTTTTAAAATAATGAAGATATCGCTTTACTCAGGGCAAATCGATTAGCCAGAAGGTGTGGATGTATTATTTACACCATACAGGTCTACTGGACGCGTCCTGCTCATATCGAACGGTTATTTGCGCGGAAACATTCATGGAGGACAACCCATCACACTCCAACCCCTGATTGCGCTTGTCGTTCAACGATCCAGGTCAACCGTATAACCCAAACCAGGAACATCCGTGGCCACAAGCCAACCATCCTCGAGTTTAAAGCCGGCTATCGACGGGTCATTGGTGAGATCCAGAAAACCGTCAAGATCGCCGTAGGCCACATTGGGGCTGCTTAATGCCAGACTTAAGCCTGCGCTAATGAGAAGGGCGGGCTCGATAAAGCAGCTGATCATAGTGGTCATTTTGGCGGCGCGGGCGATTGCGTCGATCTGGCGGGCATTGCGCAATCCTCCACTGGTCACCAATTTGATGCTCAACCCATCCACGATTCGATTAGATACCAGCTTAAGCGCTGACTCAGGTCCTCTCAGGCTCTGATCGGCCAGGACGGGTATCGGGCTCATCTCTTTCACTCGGCAAAGTCCGGCCAAATCATATGCGGGCGTGGGCTGTTCCAGCATCTCGAGTACTTTCTCCAAAGCGCGGGCGACGTCCAATGCCTGTTGGACTGAATAGCCTCCGTCAGCATCCAGGCGAAGGATATGATGAGGCAGTGCCCGATGGATTGCTTGCACCCGTTGGACATCTTCTTCGGCATCGAGACCACCCTTAATCTTCAGCATTCGAAATCCCTGGTGGGCGCGCTCGCAAGCCTGCTTTACATTCTCATTAACCGGTGCAATTGGGATGGTTACCGAAGTCTGGATTCGGTTGCGGTAACCTCCCAGGATACGGTAAAGGGGCATATCAGCCGCAAGGCTCAACAAGTCATGAAATGCCAGGTCGAAGGCGCACATCGCGGATGGAGAGGCACTTGTCCGGGATGCCAGTTCAGTGAGAGAAAATTCAATGTTCGTCGGATGCAAGTCAGGTGTGAGATCAGCACACACCTGGCAAGCCCGGATGACATCTTCCGGCTTTTCGCCGGTCAGATCAGGGTTGGCAATGGTACAGCCCCAGGCGTTTTGTCCATTACGGGTCTCCAGGCGCACGAATATGGCCGTGATCTGGTTGATCGCCGGGAGCCCTGCCATTCGGACAGGCTCCCGTAGTTTCAGTTCAACGGGTGTGACCTCAGCCTTTGAAATCTGCATTAAGCACCTCCGCTATTTTTGCGCCTAACTGCCAGCATGGTGAGGTCGTCTATTTGCTGGGCGCCCACGGAGAAGTCTTCAATTTGTTTTTGAAATTGCGCCAACAACAAGGATAGCGTCTGGGCCCCGCCAAACAATGGGATCAGCCCCTGAGCGCTGAAGGATTCTCCGGCGGGGTTTACCGTGTCGGTCAAACCATCAGAATAGGCAAAGAACGTATCCCCTGGCTCAATCACGACTTCCCGGATTGCGTACTCTGCATCGGGTATGACCCCGACTGCAGGACCGGTACGGTACAGACCTTCCATTACACCATGCTTATTAATCAACATCGGCGGCAGGTGTCCGCCATTTATATAGTTCAATACCCCTGTTCGCGGATCGAGTATCCCGTAAAAGATCGTCGCAAACATGCCCGTATTACCATGGGTTTCTTCGATGTAATGATTGGTCAGCGAGATAGCATTCTTAAGTCGCATGGCAGAGGAAACCCTGACTGTAGACTCACTCTGCGAAAAGAAATCAATGCTCGACATCATGCGAATCAAACTTCGGAATAAGGTCATGAATAATGCTGCGCCCAAGCCCTTATCACATACATCAGCAATGACAAGTCCAACCTTCCCTCCCGCCAATTCAAACACATCATAAAAATCGCCAGCAACCACACGGGCTGGTTTGAGCGAAGCCGCGATCTCCCAGCCTTTTGGCTGGGGCAGATTATCTGGCAGGAAACCTGCCTGGATCTCTCGCCCAATCTCAAACTCGCGTTCAAGCGCTCTTCGATGTAAATTCTCCTGCTCCCACAAGCGGGCATTTTCAAGCGCAATACTGATCGAGTTGGCAAGCGTTTCCAATAAACGCACGTCCGTCTGACTGAAAGCATGTTCCTTTTGCATATGCTCCAAAACAATCGCGCCGCGCATCGAGCCACCCATCGTTAGGGGGACATACAGCGCGGACCTCGGAAGCCCTTTCCCCGTAACATCGACATTTTGATATTGGAGGTTTGCCTGCTCCATCCTTTCGTTGATGAGCAAGGATTTGGGATGATGGAGTAAATGCCCGATAAATCCATCCCCCTTCACTTCGAACGGCTTGAAAGTATGCCGTTTGCCATTTTCAATTAGAAATGGCGCAGAAAATTGACCAGTTTCAGGATCATAAACCCCAATGGAGAGGTCCGCTTCCGGGAAGATTTCCAGTAATTTCTCACCCACAAGCTCGTAAACGGAAGCCATATCCAGTTTTTGAGCCAGCCCTGCCTGGACGCTGTTAATGGTTAGCAGCTCGGCCGCGCGTTGCTCGGTCTCTTTTAGCAGGTGCTCGGTTGTGTTAAAGAGACGTGCATTTTCGAGTGCGACGCTCATTGAGGCGGCAAGGGTTTGCAGGAAGCGAACATCGGATTCATCGAAGGCATTTTCTTGTTCGATATGTTGCAGACTCAGGATACCTGTCACATGGTCACCAACGATCATCGGTACACCCAGCCAGGATTTGGGTGTGACGGTCCCGGGTAAGGTAGGTTGCCCGAGGCGGCTCGCCTGTTCCGCGACTTTGGTATTCACCAGTACGGGCTGTCTTGTTTGGACGATTTGCGTCCGGAATCCGCGGATTGGGAATTTGCCAGGCGCGTAAATTCGCTCGCCACGTTCGATCGCATAACGATGTTCTATCGTCTCAGTCTGCTGGTCGTAGGTCGAGATCATGACGACTTGCGCTCCGAATATCTCGCAAACTTTATCCCCGACTAGGTCATAGATAGCCTGGACTTCGAGACGCGAGGCGAGGCCTTGCTGGACACTGTTGATGATCGCTAGTTCCGCCTCGCGTTGAGCAAGTTTTTGTCCGAAGCTAGAACCAATGTCATTGGACAAGGATGTTTGATCAGACATAGTCACACGGCTTGTTTTCGTTAAACTGGGTTCTAACTATCATTATAGTGATCTCCACCTGCCTGTCAACATTGTAGCGTGTCAGAGCTCGATGAAGAATGTTGTGAAGTTGCAGAACTACTTTTCCCCTTGGGAACTAGATCGTGAGATCGCCAGTTTTGTGGAGTACTACAACCACCAGCGTTACCACGAATCACTGGACAACCTGACCCCAGCGGATGTTTACTTCGGCAGACAGAAGGAGGTGTTGGGCAAACGAAAAGAGATCAAGATTCGAACCCTGGAGCAAAGACGTCTGCAACATTCGCAGGCGCTGGAGAGTGTTTAATCTCAACTAACCACAGGAAAAGTGTCTCTTAACAAACAGACCTTTTTGTCCCATTTGTTCTGAGGACGTACAGTCATTCGCGACGCCGATGATCTCGTGATCCTGCACCATGACCTGGAAACACTCCACGAACTCAAGCAAATCGCCGAAGAATGGCTGGCTGAAATGGGATTGCGCTTGAAACCCAGTAAAACCCGTATCGTCCACACGCTCAATGCGCAGGATGGACAGGTCGGGTTCGACTTCCTGGGTTTCCACATCCGGCAATATCGGGTGGGAAAATACCACACCCGCACCTTCCGGGATCAACCAGGCTATAAAACAATCATCAAGCCCAGCCTGGAAGCGCAAAAACGCCACCTCGGACGGATCAAAGAAATGATCCGCCAACACAGGGGCAGTCCACAAGCCGCACTCATTAAAGTGTCCCGCCATTATCCGTGGTGTATAACTGGAAAAAGAGAAAATGACCGCGAATTTATAGTTTGCGGGACCGCTGCGGGGCCAAACTGACCCGAGAATCGGATCGCCACGATTATTCGGATACTTTTCTCCCCCATCATTTATCAAAATCACGGCAAAGGATAGCTCAATAACTCCTTTACCGTCCAACGTCGGTTTGTCAAATTGGCTGCCATAGCAGGGGTGCTATGACGGTATCGAATTGGTTGTTGTTTACCTTTTCTTTGTATGGGGTTTACAAGGGCTACTGCCAGGGATTCATGGAAGTGAACAAAATGATAATAGGCTCTCCACCATTCGAGGTGTTCTAAAAGCTCCGGCGTAAAATGGGCGGGACCCCATGTGCGGCGAGTCAACTTGGACACACACTGTCGGATCGTTAAATTAATTCTTTCAACAAATGAGGTATTGATTCGGCCGCTCAAACCAACGGATATCAATCGTTCTCGATAGTATTGTTCTTCTCCACACAATATCCTTCGTTCAACTTGCACAGTTCGGCGTCTGCGCTGATGTTTTATAACCTGGGCATAGACGAAGTTACTGAACAAAACCCAAATGGGTTTCTTGCCAGTCAATGATTCCCACAACCCAAAATGTGCAGTCAATGCATAGAAATTAGGACTTACGCAAAACTGCTAGATTGACGAAAGAGAGCAAAGCCATTATTGTAAAGGCATGAGACCGAAAAAAGAACGGGTAACACGAACAGACTATTGCCAGTATTTGCTGGTGAGTCAAATCAATTACACACTAACGAACTACGCCGAACACACAGAGAAATTCAGTCACGATATGGCCAACCGGTATCTGGCAGGGGATGAAATTCGTCCCAGATTGGTATGGGAAAATGTCAAAGGCCAGGTAATCGAAACGCCATACGGCTTTCTGGTGTTTGATGACACCGTACTAGACAAAAACTTTTCCCGCAAGATCGAACTGGTCAGGAGGCAGTATAGCGGGAATGCACACGGGGTCATTAAAGGAATTGGTGTGGTGACTTGTGTGTATGTCAACCCAGAAATCGACCAATTCTGGATCATCGATTTTCGTATCTATGACCCGGACAGCGACGGAAAAACGAAGCTCGACCATTTACAGGATATGCTGAAGAACTGCATCTATCAAAAACAACTTGCCTTTTGGGCTGTTTTGATGGATACCTGGTATGCTACCAAAGACATCCTGCTTCAGATTGAAAAGTACAACAAGATTTACTACTGCCCGCTCAAAGACAATCGTCAAGTCGACGATTCAGGAGGTTCAAATCCTTACCAGCGAGTTGACAGTTTGACCTGGACGGAAGCTGAGAAACAACACGGCAAGATGATCAAAATCAAAGGTTTTCCTGCCAATCATAAGGTGAAAGTTTTCCGGGTGGTGCTTTCTACCAAGCGCACGGACTATATTGTGACCAACGAGATAGCGCAAGACAACGTGGAGGTTGTACAAGATGTGTCTAACTTCCGCTGGAAAGTCGAGCAATTTCACCGAGAAACCAAGCAGGTCACTGGAATTGAAGGGAATCAATGCCGAAGAGCCAGAATTGTCAGAAATCATATGGGTTGTGCTATCCTGGTTTGGATCCGTCTCCAGCAAGTCGCAGTTGAAACGAATCGAACTGTCTATCGTGTCAAGCATGACCTCTTGGATGATTATTTGCGACAGCAACTCAAATCTCCTACCATTCAGATGTGTCTTGCGTAAGTCCTAGAAATAATGTTTTAATCCATCCGTGCTGAAAACAGGGATGCAGCCTGAGCGTAGCCTTCCTTTTAATTCGTGCACCACACGGAAGGCCATATCCTGGGAGCGTCCTCCCACCAGCATGACCGGGACGATCTTGGTGATCGCATCACTGGCTACCCAAACCCACATATCCTGATTGGAGCGTTTCATATTGGCCCACAGTTCGTCCAACTGTACATGGATCAGATCCAACTCCAGCATAAAGTACTGATGCGGCTTCTTGCTCTAGATCCCGCTGCGGCACAACCAGGTGCGAATTGTGATCTCGCTTACGCTGAACACCTCTTCTAGGAATGAGGCATCTACACCAAGGGCCATTAACCACAAGATTTTCTCAACCAACCAGGATTGAGTTTTCAAGCGGTATAAAATGGTGTTCTTGCGGCTGGTGAATTTCTTCCGGCAAGCCTGGCATTTGAGATCCTGGATCGGCTCCTGCTTTCCATGCCTGCCGTATCCGACCAGGGCATGGATGTTTTCATCGGTTATGCAGAAATAATCGCATTCTGGGTTTGGACAAAAATATCCCTGCGTGGATATTCTCTTTATTGGACCGCCGCGACCTTTCCGCAAACTCCAGGCCATGGTGTATGGTGTAAAAAACCTAACCATGGGTATAAACCTGAGAAGAAGGCTGTCTTTGGTAATCGTGGATGACACCTCCCAGGATATTTCGCCTCCGTATTGGACCATTTCGGTTCTGTTCTCGTCCTGGAACTGAAACAGGAAATCTCTGACCGATCCCTTGATGTGGGCGAGCATGGTTGTAGTATTGATCATACTCTTTCAGAACACGCTGAAGGTGGTTTTCATTTAGGATGAGGATTTGGTCCAGACACTCTTTGCGAGCAGATCGCACCCATCGTTCAGCAAAGGAATTCGCCCTTGGTGCTTGAAAGGGAGTATGTAAGATTTCTACCTTTTCTGATGAAAATACAAGATCGAACGATGAGGTAAATTTCTTATCGTTATCATGGATAAGAAAAGCAATCTCTTTAGAATCATCGTTCAGATTCCAGACCAACTGTCGTGCCTGTTGTGTAACCCAGGTTGAGTCAGGAGCGGTTGTGCAGCCAGCCAAATGGATGCGTCGTGAACCCAATTCAATAAAAAACAGAACATAGATAGTCTTAAGCCAGATGGTCTCGACGGTGAAGAAATCGCAGGCCAGGATCTGATCCTTGTAGTGTCCCAGGAAGGCTCGCCAGGAACCAGAAGATCGTTCATTTGAAGGTGGTACCCGATGTCTCTTTAGAATATTGCGTACTGAAGAGGCACAAAGTTTGTAACCGAGTTTGAGCAGTTCACCCTGGATCTTGTCGTAGCCCCAGCGCGGGTTTTCTTTCGCCAAACGAATAATCAACACTTCAAGCTCAGACGAGATTACTGGTCTGCCCGGTTTTCCTTTTCGTTTGAAGGTCCATTTGCGACGAACCAGTTCTCGATGCCAGCGCAGAACTGTATCCGGTTTGAAGATCAACATGACTTGATTAAGATGCTGGCGTGAACCGTCCTTGAATCTAGAATACCTGTCCAAGAGGGTCGCCAATACCATTCGGTCAGGGTCAGATATTCGCGGAGGCGTTTTGGTTTTGCGTTGTAAGATACGCACCTGTTGGCGAAGGATAAGAATCTCCAAATCCGTTTCACTTTTAGAGGTTCTCAAGATTGCCAACAAATCGCAAAATAAGGAGAACAATGACATCAGTAGTGTTGAGATCATGAGCCTTCCCTTGAGAAATGAGTTTTCAAGTCAAACAGCTTACCACAAATCGGTAAGCTGTTTTAAAATAATGAAGATATCGCTTTACTCAGGGCAAATCGATTAGCCAGAAGGTGTGGATGTATTATTTACACCATACAGGTGTATTTTTATAAACTTGGCGGTATGTGGTTAGTCGTTATTGGCGCAATCATAAGTCCACTTTGATCACAACCAATCTGCCAGATTACGGGACACCTGATCCAGATCGAGCAAGTTCATTCCTGCAGATTGCCAGTTGCTGCCTGATAGGGGGGTCGCATTCATCTCGGTCTCAAACGCTTTCGCCCCGGATGTCCAGCCACTTCGAGAGAATCCCAGGAAATAAACCCGCCATTTGCCCTGTGTCGGGATCACCTGATCCGTCTTCTCAACAAGTGTTTTTAGTATCGGCCTATCGGAAGCGGTTTGCCCCCACTTGCATTCGCCTAGGATCATGGTTTTTTCCATGCTGTTGATTCCGGCGACGTCTATCTCCGCATTCTTGTTCCAGGCTCTCCCCACCTGGTCAGGCATGAATGGCAATGCTTTTCTCGTGCCAGACCGTAAAACCCACTCCCGGCATAATTCTTCCCAGGTGTGTTTCCCGATAAAGTCGATCATGTGTTTGGTTATCTCGACCAGAGCAGGCTCTTGAATCCCCAAAGCGATTTGATCCTGTCGCTTTTCGAGAAACCGGTAATAGAACCGCAGGTAAGGGTCCACGATATGATACCGTCCAGTGCGGGAATTGGGTTTGCTGGTGACGGATACTTTGCGATCCACGAATTCCGCTTCCATAAGCACCGACAGGTACTTCGGCATCTGGACGTTCGGCAATCCTGTACTCGCTTCAATTTCCTTTGGAGTGCGCGCTCCGTAGGCGATGGCGCTGAGGATGGCGATGTAGTTGTGAGGGTCATTGATGAAATCCTGCAACAGCAAGCGCGGCTCTGATTGCATCAGATTGTTGGGGGTAAGCAACTGGGAAATGATATTTTTGGATAGCGACTGGCTTTGATCGATGCGTTCCCAATAGGCCGGAATACCGCCAAAAATCGAATAAATGGCAACTCGATCCACAGCCGAGTAGCTCGGGAAGTATTCCTCTGTCACGCCAAATGGGAGGGGACGCAAGTGTAAACGAGATGATGCTCTACCATAGAGGGGGGCTTGATATGATAAGAACTCTTTTTTCATCATCCCAAGATGCGACCCACATAACACCAGGAGAAGGTTTGCTTGGGACAGGGTACTATCCCAGGTATTTTGCAAGCGGCCCGCCAAATCCGGTGTAACGGAAAGCAAATACGTGAATTCATCGATGAACAACGCCAGCCGTTCATTCTGAGAGAGTCTGGCAACTTCTTGCCACGCCTGTTCCCAGTTTGCGTAGGTAAAAGATTCGGGCGCGGGGCTGTCGGGGAATGTGAAATTGTAGAGTGCTTGGGAGAAAGAACGCAGTTGCGCCGTCGCTGAAGACGGTGTAGCAACCCAGTACAATGCCCGTCGCTTGGATGATTTTAACCAATGGGTGAGCAGGGCGGTTTTTCCGACCCTACGACGCCCATATAGGATTAGCAAGTGCGCTGAATTTGATTCCCATGCTTGATCCAGCATGGACAATTCTTGATTACGCCTTAAAAACACTTTCATCCCCGCCTCCTATTATTATTTCAAGTATTATACTTCAAATAATAATAGGAGGCGAGGATTGTTTGTGTTAATCGTCTCACACCAGGTGGAACTGATTTCTCGATGGATTAGTCCAGTTAAAAAACAACCAAACATACTCGAAGGGTGTAAATACTCCTGTCCTGGCTACTTATCTTATCCGTGATTATTATGGGTGTATGGTGTAAAAAACCTAACCATTGGTATAAACCTGAGAAGAAGGTTGTCTTTGGTAATCGTGGATGACACCTCCCAGGATATTTCGCCTCCGTATTAGACCATTTCGGTTCTGTTCTCGTCCTGAAACGGATACAGGAAATCTCTGACCGATACCTTGATGTGGGCGAGCATGGTTGTAGTATTGATCATACTCTTTCAGAACACGCTGAAGGTGGTTTTCATTCAGAATCAGAATTTGATCCAAACACTCTTCGCGAGCAGATCGCACCCATCGTTCAGCAAAGGAATTTGCCCTGGGAGCCAGAAATGGGGTATGAACAATTTCTACATTTTCTGATGAAAATACAAGATCGAACGATGAGGTGAACTTCTTATCGTTATCATGGATAAGAAAAGCAAACTCTTTAGAATCATCGTTCAGGTTCCAGACCAGCTGCCGTGCCTGCTGTGTAACCCAGGTTGAGTTAGGAGCGGTTGTGCATCCTGCCAAATGGATCCGTCGTGTACCCAATTTAATAAAAAACAGAACGTAGATGGTCTTGAGCCAGATGGTCTCCACGGTGAAGAAATCGCAGGCCAGGATCTGATCCTTGTAGTGTCCCAGGAAGGCTCGCCAGGTACCAGAAGATCGTTCATTTGTAGGTGGTACCCGATGTCGCTTCAGGATATTACGTACTGAAGAGGCACATAGTTTGTAACCAAGTTTGAGCAGTTCACCCTGGTCTTGCCGTAGCCCCAGCGCGGGTTTTCTTTCACCAAACGAATAATCAACGCTTCCAGCTCAGGCGAGATTCCTGGCCTGCCAGGTTTTCCTTTTCGTTTGAAGGTTCACTTGCGCCGAACCAGTTCTCGATGCCAGCGCAGAACTGTATCCGGTTTGAAGATCAACATGACTTGATTAAGATGCTGGCGTGTACCATCCGTGAATCTAGAATACCTATCCAAGATGGTCGCCAATACCATTCGGTCAGGGTCAGATATTCGCAGAGGAATTTACATTTTGCGTTGTAAGATACGCACCTGTTGGCGAAGGATAAGAATCTCCAAATCTTTTTCACTTTTAGAGGTTCTCAAGATTGCCAACAGATCGAAAAATATGGAGAACAATGACATCAGCAGGGTTGAGATCATGAGCCTTCCTTGAGATATGGGTTCTTTAAGTCAAACAGCTTACCACAAATCGGTAAGCTGTTTTAAAATAATGAAGATATCGCTTTACTCAGGGCAAGTAGGGTATCCAGAAGGTGTGGATGTATTATTTACACCATACACCCAGTTTCAACGCCTCAATCGCAGCGTATCGCCGCCGATCTTTTTCGGAAAGCGTGGCGTAATATTTCTTCATCGCTTGTTCAATTTCAGGACTGTAGGGCTGCATCATTCTCCACCATAATAAGCACATCGATTTGTCTGTTCACGAGAAGCTTATCCCTTTGAGCTATTTTTTGCAAGGACGAATTGCCACTGGACAGTTATTTAATTCTCATTCCTTAGTTCCTCAAGAACCCCCTTCACTAGTTGATCAATGGTTTTTTGTGTACTCATAATTAGCTCCTTTTGTAAGCTAATAATGAAGGATTATGGGAAGTGTTTCCCCGAAATTTCAGCCAATTTGCCGGTTAAATCATAAACGCTTCCCATAACTTTTAGCTTCCCATAATGGCGCATATCATGAAAACGGTAGTTTTCTAAGCCAGCGCGCTTCAGAACGTTTTTATTGTCCCGATCCATATTGCGTTGATCGAACGGACTACCGGAAACGGTTGTAAAGATTAGACCGTGTTCCTGCCCAAATCCCGCAAGTTACACTAACACTATGACTGGTATATAATCAGGGGGCAGGCCGGCACCAATCGTACAGGTGTTTGCAGACGGGAAGCAACTACTTCTGCTCGATGGACAGGGTATGGGCAATACAAAAGCTTCGCATGATGGCTCGCGCGGCTGGTTCAACCAGTTGCGCATCAACCAGTCTCCTGCCCGGGCACTGGATCTGGTCAATACCGTAATGGCTTATGGCGCCACGCATCACTACGCATTGACTTTGGGCGATTGGACCGATGCCGTATTGGAAGCTGCCAGCTGGTTGGAGTTGAAAATGGTTCAGCCGGTGCCTTATACCGACTACAAACCCTTCCCGGTTTATGCGAATGGAATGAAATAACATTCAATTCAAGCGGCGCGCTTGAGGTCCAAATCTGGGAGTGCGATAAATATGGTTCAACCGACATCTAATCTGCTGGTCAGTCAAAGCGGAGGCCCCACTTCGGTGCTTAATGCCACCCTGGCGGGTGTGATCGAAGCAGCCCAGCAACTTGGTTTCTCCGGGATTTACGGCCTCGCTCATGGTATCCAGGGGGCTTTACAGGACAAGGTGATCGATCTAAGCCAGATAAGCCCAACGAATATCCAAAGATTAAAACTGATTTCAGGCGCTGCATTAGGTTCTTCCCGTTACCAGCTGAAGGAAGACGATCAGATCCGAGTTCTGGAGTTTTTGCGGCAGCGGAGTATCGGGTATTTTATCGCCATCGGTGGCAATGGCTCGATGGCAGCCTGCCGGCAATTGCTGGAAATTACCGATCGGGCGGGCGATGAAATCTGTATTCTGGGTGCACCGAAAACCATCGACAACGACCTACCCGAAACCGACCACAGCCCTGGTTATGGTAGTGCAGCACGCTTCTGTGGCTCAGCTACCCGCGATCTGGGCCTGGACCTGGAGGCTATGAGCTTATTCGATGATGTCCATATCCTAGAATGCCTGGGTCGGGATTCTGGCTGGATCACGGCTGCGAGTATCTTAGGCAAGTATGATGACGATGAAGCCCCCCATTTAGTCTATTTACCGGAGCTGCCCTTTGATGAAAGAAAATTCTTGGAGGACGTCAGCCAGGTACACAGCCGCTTAGGGAGGGTCGTCGTGGCCATTGGTGAAGGGCTGCGCGATGCTTCCGGACATTACATCGGCCAGCCTAGAGATAAGGACTGGGGTCTTGATCGTAATGGCAATCCACAGGTGACTTTAACCAGCGGTGCTGCCGCCTTCCTGGCAGAACTAGTCCGCCGGGAGTTAAAACTGCAGGCTCGCTCATCGCGGCCTTTGTTTACCGGGCGCACTTCATCGGCTACCACCTCTGTTGTCGATCGTCAGGAAGCTTATGAGGTGGGAAAATTTGCAGTCATAAGCCTGGCAAAAAAGGTCAGCGGAAAAATGGTATCGATCCGACGAGTTTCAAATCTGCCTTACCATGTGACTTATGAGCTTGTACCCCTGGATAAGGTTGTAACCGGTACCCATCCTTTTCCCCGCGAATATATTCATCCTAATGGCAATATGATCCTGCCGTCATTCAAAACGTATCTGGAGCCGTTGATCGGGGATCCTTTACCGGTTTTGTTACGCTTTCCAATTCGGAATTAAGTCTCATTCTATTGAACCTCGCCCGGTTGGGCGCAAGCTACCGATCTCAAACATGGCCCAATCCTGTAATTGTCCAAGAAGAGGAACCCCATGACCTACACCTGTGCATCTTACCAGTTCGATCTCAACCAGTATTTTCCGATATCCCTATTCGATCGGATCACGGATATGAGGGTCCAGTCACCTGAAATCATTCTCGAATCCGCCCGGGCACGCAAGCGCCGGTCAACTTTAACAAAAGATGGTAAATTTACTTTACTTGCAGCTGACCACCCGGGCCGTGGAGTGACCCGGCTGGCTAGCGACCCCTTTGGGATGGCCGACCGTCACGAATATCTGGGTCGGGTACTGCGTGTACTGGTGGTATCTGACTTTGATGGTTTCATGGGTACACCGGATATGATCGAAGATCTGCTCATTCTTGATTATCTGCTTCAAGAACAAGGAGGAGCATCTTTCTTGGATGGCAAAGTCTTGGTGGGCTGTATGCAGCGCGGAGGCGTAGCTGGCGTTCACGGCGAGATCGACGACCGCTTTGGTAGTTATAGTGCCGCTTCTCTCCAGCGCTTTAATCTGGACGGAGGCAAAATGATGTTCCGCTTGGTGCCGGATGACGAGCGGTCATTGTGGACAATCGATTACTGCTCCAAGGCAATCAACGATCTGGTGCAGCGCGATCTCGTCCCGTTTGTTGAACCGTTACGAATGGATTGGGATGGCAATTCTTGGGTGATGAAGAATACTGCCGATGAATTGGTCAAACTAGTTGGGGTGATCAGCGCCCTGGGGGAGACATCCAGTCGTACCTGGATGAAACTGCCCTACTGCCAGGACTTTCAGCGGGTTGCAATGGCAACCAGCTTACCGATATTAATGCTAGGCGGCGATACGCTCGGTAATCCGGAGCCAACTTTCAGGGATTTCCAAGCCGGTATGAACAGCCGCAAGAATGTGCGTGGGGTTATGGTTGGACGAAATGTGCTCTATCCCGGGGCAGACGACCCGGCCGCTGTCGCCAACGCAGTCCACATGATCGTCCATGCTGGCATTTCAGCTGAAGAAGCCGTGGAGCAGACGATTGCTCGGCGAGGCGAAAGGATGGATGAACTCTTGGAAGTGGCTGTGTAGCTATTTGTCCGACTACGTGAGTAATTTCCGGCTGATCCTCCATTGCGGCCGTTAGATCGCTGCGATTGTCACACTCAGCAAGGGAGTCATCATATCCGCCAACTTTCTTTGACCCCATCAGCCAAATAAAAATAGATGTGGGCGCACCGCTAAAAGGTCCGGTAGTAGGCGATGAGCTGCTGGCTGAGAAAATGTATTCGCTACTTTCATCCTGCGGTTGGCCTTGGGAAGGGTAGAAGTAATGGAGTCATTATTATAAAGATCTTTCGTGTCCCGTTTTTTGGGATTTGCCCTTACAGGGATTTGAGCAAAGTTTATTTCTGACATCTTTCTCATGAGCAGGAGGGATTCGATATGAAGCAATTATTTGTGAATCTAAAACGGTTTGATGTGCCCCGCAGCCTGGGCGGGCTGTGCCCGGAGAGCGATCCGATCGCCTGGATCGAGTCGGTCATGGTCGACTCTGTCCGGTCAGGGATGGGCAGCCTGCCGGGTCTGCGGCTGGTATACCTACTGCCGGAAGGCCTGGTCTCGGCGGCCGTCCGGTTATTGGCGGACCAACCCGCAACTGAAGCCCAGGGCATATCCGTCGGGTGCCAGGGCGTGCATTGGGATAATATCGCTCCAGGCAAGAATTTTGGGGCGTTTACCACTGCCCTTCCGGCTGCCGCCGCCAGGAACCTGGGCAGCAGTTGGACTATCATCGGCCACTCTGAAGAACGCCGGTTTAAAAGCCAGATCATCCATGCCTATGAGCCCATGGCAGCCAGCCTGCCGGAATTGCGCCAGCGAGCAGCAGCTGCAGTGGACGGCCTGATCCACGCTGAAGTTGAAAACGCTTTCGCCTCCGGGCTGGATGTGCTGCTGTGCGTCGGTGAGGCTGCCGAAGAGCGCGGCGAAGGCAGCTTCGAAGAGCAGCAGCCCCGCATCCGGGCCATCCTGGAGGCGCAGTTGCTCGCCAATCTGGTCGGTCTGCCAGGGATGGCTACTGGACGGCAAGTTGTGATCGGTTACGAGCCCATCTGGGCGATTGGGCCTGGCAAGGTACCGCCCGGCAGAGAATATATCAGCTTCGTCTCAGCCTTCATTCAGGATGTGGTCCGCAAGCAATTTGGCTATGAGATCACAGTGGTTTATGGGGGCGGCTTGAAAGAGGAGAATGCAGCCATGATCTCTAGCATTGAAACAATTGCTGGTGGCTTGGTGGCTCTTACCCGTTTCACGGGAGAAATCGGTTTTAATGTGTCTGGTCTGAAGGGTATCGTTGCAAAGTATCTGGCTTGATAGGACAAGGAAGGCATCATGAAGAGCGTTCAATTTGAATACGGCGAAGGCACCCTGAATGTTGAGCTGCCTGACTCGGCCGATGTATTCATTCCAGGTGAGACGGTAGCTGACCCGCCTTATCTCATGGACGTGCAGGCAGCCACCCGCCAGTCGATCCTCAACCCACTTGGGGTGCCGCCGATCGCCGAACTGGTCCGCCCCGACTCTAAGGTGACCATCAGCTTCCCGGATCGCGTCAAGGGTGGCTTCCAGCCCAATTCGCACCGCAAGACAGCTATCCCGATTCTGATCGATGAATGCCTGAATGCGGGTGTATTGAAGCAGGATATCTTGTTGATCTGCTCGAACGGCCTGCATCGCAAGAACACCGATGAGGAGATCCGGGCTCTGCTGGGCGATGCGGTGTACGACCAGTTCATGCCAACCCACCAGATCGTCAACCACGACTCGGAGGATTGGGAGCATTTGATCGATCTGGGCTATGACGATCTCGGCGATCGGGTCATCATGAACAAGGACGTTTTCGAATCCGATCTGGCGATCCTGATCGGTCACGTGCTTGGCAACCCGTATGGCGGTTATTCAGGTGGTTATAAGATGGCGGCCACCGGCATCACCCATTGGAAATCGATCGCTTCGCACCATATCCCGGCGGTTATGCACCAACCGGACTTCACGACGGTCTCGCCCCACAGCACCATGCGGGATAAGTTCGACGCCATCGGCCGGCACATGGAAGCCCGTATGGGGCGCAAATTCTTTATGTGCGATGCGGTCCTGGATACCCGGGCACACCAGATTGCTATCTTCTCGGGCTCTGGGTCGGCGATCCAGCCAGAATCCTGGAAGATCGCCAACCGCCGCACCTACGTCCCCTGGGCGACGGAAAAGTATGACGTGATGATGTTCGGAATGCCCCAGAACTTTCACTACGGCAATGGCCACGGCACCAACCCGATCCTGATCATGCAGGCCATCGCGGCCAACATCGTCCGCCACAAGCGGGTCCTGAATGATCGTTGCGTGGTGATCTGTTCGTCGATCTGCAACGGCTATTTCCACGATGAGGAGTTCCCCTCCTACCGGGAAGTGTACCAGCTGTTCCAGAAGGACTACCACAACACCCTGCCAGAGTTGGCGAAATTCGGCGAGTACATCGCCACCCGCCAGGAGTATATCGACCGCTACCGCTTCAATTACGGTTACCACCCCTACCATGCCTTGTCGATGATCTCCTGTGGTCATATTGCCGAGATGCACACCCTGGCGACCTATATCGTCGGCGCTTATGAGCCAGGCTATGCCCGGGCGATGGGCATGAAGACCCGGCCAACCTTCGCGGCTGCCCTGGAGGACGCCCGGCGCTACGTGGGTCTGGATCCGAAGATCCTGGCGCTGCCATTTACCTTTCGGACAGCTGGCGTGCATCTCATGATGGCGGATGAATCAGTATCGGAACTTTGAGCTAGCGGTATTTATCTTGCTAAACATTGGCGAATTTGGAGCCGCCTAGAGGGACAAACTACCGGATTACTGTCGCCGCTGTGGAGTGCGCATTATGTGTAATGCCGGCTGTCCCAAGAACAGGATCCTGAAAACCCCGGATGGCGAGCCAGGCCTGAATTACCTGTGCAAAGGTTACCGGGCGTTTTTCAACCATATCGACCAGCCTATGAAGAAAATGTCAAAATCTGGACTGATCAAACTTGGGCGGCTCCGGCTGACATCATGGGACTTCTCGATCAGGCCGAACCATCCGTTAATAGCCAGCCCTTAAAGCCTCAGCCTATACAGAAAAAGAAGAAAAAGAAATCGCGGTCGGCGATCGAGCAAACGTTAATGGTTTTATAGTTAAATGTTACTCCGAAAATATGGACCAACGAATCTTAACCACACCCCGCGAGCCGAATTGAATTCAGCCTGGTGGTATTTCCTGAGGTCGGTGGATATCGTGGTTGGCTATCGCCGGGAGTAATTGCGACCTGACATATTGGCAGCATTGACGGTAACGATCATTTCTCTCCGTGCCCGGCCTGAGGGAAACGCTGGTATTGGTGGCTGGAAACATCCAGCAAACCCACCTGATCAGCCTTGGTCTGGGTCTGGCAGCGATGGCAGTGATCGTCATACTCAAGCGGCTGAACGAAAACCTGCCGGGACCTTTGCTGGCGATGTTAGTTATCTCCTTGCTTGTGGCCGTCTTCCGGCTGGATGAGGCGGGTGAGCGGGTCATCAGCGAGATGCCGCGCGGCCTGCCGGCTATGGTCGATCTCGCCGGGCTCGACCAGAACCTCGTTAGTGTGCTGATGACCGGAGCTTTGGCGGTTGCCGCTATCGGATTGGTGGAGACGATGTCCATCGGCCGGGTGATCGCCGCCCAGACTCGCCAGTGCCTGGATAGCAACCAGGAATTTATTGGCCAGGACCTGGCAAACATTGCCTGTGGGCTATTCTCCGGTTCCAACATGAAATGTGTCGGAACGGGAGGGTTGAGTTTAGATAAGGTTTACCTCGCTCAATTACCCCTTCATCGTACTCCAAATAGACAATTGAACTGGCGCAACCATGTTCCTACGGTTGCCGGATCTCCTTGTAGTGGGCAACCTGCCGGACAGGTTCCGCTCGTTGAGCCACCCATCCCAAGTCCTGGGATAGACTGTCAACAGCACCGGACTGTTTTCAGTCGGGCAGCCTAATGGCGAGTTGGAGACCTGCATTTTGTCAGCAAACAGCGATTGCAGGTTGTCTACCTCCGCATTGCGCAGCACTTCTCGCGCCAGAACGGTGATGAAGTCGCCCACTTTTGATTCCTTTATAAACCCAATAGTTTTCATTGACAGTGAAAACAAATTGGTGTATTATTTCGTTGTGAATGAAAACAATTGGAAATCCAGATGGTCCAAAGACCAGATCAAAGCAATGCTGCTGGAACAGCAGCAGGCTTTCTGGCAGAGCGAGACCGGGATAGAGCGGAAGCGATTGGGTGAAATAGAGCGTGCCATACCTCTACCGCATGCGGTGGTCATTTCTGGACTGCGGAGGGCGGGCAAATCCACACTGTTGGCGCAGTTGGCACATCGTTTAGGAGAGGAACGCTTCTACTACGTCAACTTTGAAGATGACCGCTTCCTAGGATTTCAGGCTGAGGATGCTAACGACCTCTACCAGACACTGGTGGAACTCTTTGGCGAGCGCAAGGTGTTCATCATCGATGAGGTTCAAAATGTCACCGGTTGGGAGCACTTCGTGCGTCGTTTCATGGATCAGGGGATTAAATTCTACATCACCGGTTCCAACGCTTCACTGCTCAGTCGCGAGCTAGGTACCCGCCTGACAGGACGCTACATACCAGTAGAGCTTTTTCCTTTTTCTTTCGCTGAGTTCCTGCACTTCAAGGGACACACGGTCCCTGACCTGGCACGCCAGACGACAGTGGAGATGGCGCACCTGCAACAGGTTCTTGGCGAGTACCTGCGCCTGGGTGGCATTCCTGATCCACTGAAGTACCCCGAACTACCGCTACTGCGTACTTTGTATGACGATATTCTCTATCGCGACATTGCCACGCGCCACCGCATCGAGGAAGTGCGGGCGTTGAAAGAACTGGCTTTTTATCTGATGAGTAATCCTACCAGCCAGGTTTCTTTCAATAAGCTCAAAGAGCAGTTCCGTCTGGGTAGCGTCAATACAATCAAGAATTATATCGAATACCTGGAGAACAGCTGGCTTATATTCACCATGAACGTTTATGCTTATTCGGTGAAGCGCCAGCAAATCGCGGCCAAGAAAATATACAGCATCGACACCGGTCTGGTCAATGCAATTGGTTTCAGTTTTTCTCCCAACACCGGCAAATTGATGGAGAACGCGGCTTACCTGGCATTGCGACGTAAGACGCACGAGATTTACTATTACACTACCCCAGCTGGCTACGAGGTGGATTTTTACTTGCCAGAGTCAGATCAATTGATTCAGGTGGCTCAAAGCATGGATAATCCCACGACGCGGGAACGAGAGATACGGGCGCTGGTGGATGGAATGGGTGCCCTCAGCCTTTCCTCCGGATTGATCTTGGCTGATTCAAATACCGAGGCAACAACAAGGAATGGATTTACAATAACAATCCGTTCCTTGGCTGAATGGCTTCTAGAAAGCGATTAACGTGGGCTTGTAGTATTTGCTAAACCCATACTGTGAAAACAAAACGAGGACCAATTCAGAAAGTCAGCTGCTAGTTAAATTCCGCTTACTCACCCCACAGTTGCGGCCCACCACCCAGGGAGATTTTGACTCCGGTCTCTATCTTTCCTGAATCATCCCTTCCGCCCCATTTTCCCGGATCCAGTAGTGCTTTTCGGCGCCAGGATCAAGCCTGTCCATCAGCCGGAAAAGGATCTCGAAGTCGGGCTTGACCTTGACCCACATAATACGCTTGGTGCCTACGTCGCAGCCGACTTCCTGGATCATGGTGCGCACCAGCAGCTGACGCTCTTCCTTCGTGACCCATTCCGTGCTAGCTTGCAGATTCAGCAAGGTGCGGGCTGGCCGGGCATTGGTTCTCGACTTCCCAGCTGGAGGCTCTGGTCAAAGCCTCCATTGGTTGGAATTTCAGCATTAAGGTATTGCTTCGGATCGGCGAGTGGCCAGCTAACCATCAACGGGTGTTCAATCTGTGTGAAGGTTGCATAGCCGCCGACGATTATCTGCCCGATAAGTTATCAAGCCACGCAGAGGCGGATAAACCGAAGGGCTGGTAATTCCCCCGGAGCAGATTGGTGGGGCTATTCAGAGATATTATCCAATGTCGGGCTGTGATGAAAATGGCGTCCCTTCCTCGGAGACGCCGGAGGAACGCCGCTTAGCTTGGACAGCTGAAGATCTTCAAGTTTGCATGCTGCATCCCCAGTAGTGCTCCCAGGCTTAGAATTTTAGTGCGCCTTCCATTAAGCCTTTTGTGAACCAGCGCTGCAAACCAAAATAAATCAGCAATGGTGGGATGAAGCTGATCAATATTGCCATCGATGCCACCGGAAAGGTCCAGTCCCCGGAGGCCGGGGAAGGTTTAAGCAGCTGAACGCCGATAGACATGGGCATTGCTTTTAATGTCGTCGAAAAGGTGAAAGCGTATAGGTATTCACCCCAGATTGGGACAAAACTGAGGATCGCGACGGTAACGAGCGATGGCGACACGAGCGGCATCATAATCTGCCAGTAGAGCCGTATCGGGGAGCAGCCGTCTACAACGGCTGCATCCTCCAGCTCTTTGGGGATGGCGGTAAATGCGCTGCGCATAATATAAATGCTTAGGGAGAGAAACCAACCGGTGTAGGCAAACGTGAGCCCTGTGGTTGTATCCAGCAAGTCCATCTTTTGCAGAACTTCGTAAAGCCCTGGGATCGACATACTTTTTGGCAAAAACATAGAGATCACAACACTCCAAAAAATGAAGTCTCTGCCTGGGAATTTCATCCGGGAAAATACATAGCCGGAAAGAGATGCGATTAGCAGGATGAGCAGTACAGATGTTCCGGTAATGATAATACTGTTGCGGTAAAAGAGGATCAGTTTAGGGAACATCTCAACCACCAGGCGAGCATTATCCAAGGTCAAGGTGGAGGGCAGCAATTTCATGGGAATGATATACGTTTCTTCGACTGGTCGAAATGCTATGCTGATGAGCCACATCAATGGTGCCAGGCTGAAGAGTGCGACAGCAATCAGAAAAAGCTGTTTTAAGCTGGTTTGCAAGCGCCGGATAAGGGCGAAGCGGTTAAGTTTAAGAGAAGACAACATCCGTTCCTCCTAATCTTCCTCTGCATGCATTAATTTCCAGGCAATAACTGCTGTCAGCGCTGAAAAAATGCCCAAAATGATAAACCAGGTGCTGCCGTAGCCCATATCCCAGTTGCCATCTCTAAAACTGATGTAATAGGCCTGCAAACCGTAGGTCATGGTCGTCCGGACTGGAGAGCCTTGAGTCATCACCAGGGGTTCCTCCACCATACCTAAGACCTGCAACCGAAGCGTGAGAATGATGAGGAAAGTAGGAATGAGAAGGGGCAGCTCGATGAAGCGGATCAGCTGCCATTCACTGGCGCCATCGATGCGGGCCGCCTCGCGGATTTCGTTAGAGATATTCCCCAAACCAACCAGAAATAAAATCATGGTAACGCCCATCAAACGCCACACACTCATAAAAGCCAGCGATGGCAGGGCGGATGCAGGGTGGGCCAGCCATCTGGTCCAGGGCCAGGGTATGCCCAAGTTCCATATAATCGTGTTCAGCACGCCCCAGGTGGGGTCGAAAATCCAGGTCCAAACGATGAAAATGATACCAGCGGGGAGCACTACCGGCAGATAAAAGATCGTCCGGTAGATCGTGGCTAACCTGGCCCTGGCGACCCGGTCCAGAGCCAGGGCGACCAGCAGGGCCAGCAAAGAGCTGCTTGGAACATACATGAGGAAGAATTTAAGGGTTACCCAGGTAGTTTCCAGGACGCGAGGGTCCTGAACCCATCTGATGATATTTTCCAAACCATTGAATTGGATCCGATCGGGGCGCAAAAACTCGTAGCGCATGAATACAAACTGGACTGTACGAAAACTTGGATAGAGCACAAACAGGCCATAAAATAGAAACAATGGGACTAAAAGAAGATAAGCCAATTTGCCATTCCACACGTTTCGCAATAGATCTCCGGGAAATCGCGCCAAACGGGCGGTATTTGAGGTGCGCTCGGCCATATTCAGATGGGCTCCCAGCAGAAAAGAGCGGAGTAGTTTTTCCCAAAAAACTTTCCCTCCAGAGGCATACTGGGTATGCCTCTGGAGGTGATTGATCAAACAGTTTAGAGACGGTTCCCGTTCAGGCCGGGTTACTTGGCTTTTTCGAGCTCTTCAGCCATACGCCTGACGATGTTCGCCTGGGTTTCTTCGGGAGATTGATCCAGCAGCAGCATCTTCTCCAGTTCCTCACCAAGGATTGGTTGTTCGAACGAAAGATAATATTCGTTGGAGGGGATAGGTTGGGCTACTTCGAGCAGGCTGATCAGGCCTGGAGCCCATTCGGGCAGCTTATTTTCAGCGATGTATCGATCCGCGATGGATTTGAAGGGTACGATTTTGTAGTTTTCAAGGTAGGAAATGTCAATCATCGGCTGGGTATGAAGGATTTCTTTCAGGAAGGTAATTGCGCCAGGGATATTAGAGGAATACTTCGGGATGATGGCGCCACCTGTCCAAAAGATGGTGTTGTCATTGGTGCCGCTTGGAAAACTGGTCATGAGCACATCATCAGCCGGTACATTGGCCTGAATCGCCCGCAGTACCTGCGCCTGCCAGTAGGTCATCATGACCACACCATTGGCCTGAAATGTCTTGGAGGAACCCAGGGCATCTGCCGAGTTGGCGGGCATGTATTCGTACAGCGCCTTAATCAGCTGGAGGGTCTTGAGAGTCGGTTCGCCTTCCAGGTTGAGAATGCCTTCGGGAGTGTACATGCTGTCGGTGTAAGTGCCTAGGATGGGCATGAACAAGCGATGCGAGAATTTCCAATCACCGCCAAAGCAGCTGACGGTGTCGCCATAATTTGCCTTGACCTGTTCGCAAGCCTGTAATATTTCATCCCAAGTTTTGGGCGGGACATCACTGCCGGTTGCCTCGATCAACATTGAAGGTCGATAAATCAACCCGAAGACATCCGACCAGAAGGGATAGGTGTAGATTTTTCCATCACCAGTGTATTTAATTTCCGTTAATACGCTGGGATATACGTCGTCCCAGGTCTCCTGAGGGAAATAATCATCCAACGGTTCAAGCAAACCAAGTTTTGCCAGGAAACTGGGTTCGATGAAGGGTGTTGGGCCAAAGATGACGTCATATGGTGCAGTTTGCTGCTGGGCATCCAACTGGAGTTTTTGGGTCAGGGCTGCATAAGCTTGCTCCTCAGCCGGAAGGGTCAAGAACTCATATTGAAAATCGGGATGGGCTGCTTGGTAGTCCTTTAGCGCCTGCTCGAGCGGGAACCACTGGATGTATTGGGCGTATAGGGCCACGCGTAAAGGTTTTGATTCTGTTGCTGCAGGCGCCTCGGGTGCGGCTGGTTCGGCGGGAGCCTGGGTGGCGGTTGTACAACCAGCAGCTGCCATGAGCATGATGACGAGCAGAATTGGCACAATTGTTGAAAACCGGATCTTAAACATACTTCATTCTCCTCCATTGAAAGAATTGGATTACAAAAATCTGTGGATGGTTTGGGTAATTATTTAATTAACCCTGGAATATGGTCCTCCTCTCTGTAAAAATCCGACTTGTCTGCTCAGTTTCTATCAAAGCGGTAAAAACACCGGTTTACCTTCCTCGACGGACTGGTCGATTGCCAGCAGAGCTTCGTGGACATTCATCGTACCGGACAGGCTTATGTCGGTGTCTCGATCCTCTTCAATGCAGGCGATTAAATTGGCTAAACCGGGCGAATATGGATGATCCGTTACCAAACCACTATCGGGCATTTGAGTGGGTATCGTGACATAATCCGTCTGGCCCGGGTAAAGATGGGACCAGAGGCGATTATCGCGCAAGCTGCCCTTGTCACCCAGAACTGTTATATTGTAGGAGTAGGGCATGACGCAGCCCATACTGGCAGACACCCGGCCGATTGCGCCGCTTTTAAAACGAACCAGTGCTTCCACCGTATGTGCGTATTCGTACCATTCTTTTCCGATCCCTTGGGTTCCGAAAGCCGAGACTTCCACAATATCCGAGTTTGCCAGCCAACGAGCTGTGTCGAGGGCGTGGCAGCCACCCACCAGAAAAACACTGCCAGCTACCGATTTGGTGGTAATCCAATGGCCTGGGCCAGCCCGGGGTGTGCTGTGCCAGTAACATGTTTCGATCATAAACACACTGCCTCAGCGCGCCATCTGTGATGAGTTTTTTAGCCATTTGCAGGTAGGGGTTCCAGCGTAAAACAAAAGAAACCTGGGTTTTGACTCCGGCTTTTTGGACGGCAGTGCTCAGAGTACGGAGTTCTTCCAGGTTTAATGCAACTGGTTTTTCGATCAGGATATGTTTGCCGGCCTGGGCGGCCAGAGTCGCCTGGCTGGCATGGAAGCTGTTGGGCGTGCAGACCAGGACGATTTCGATCTCGGGGTTCGATAACATCTGGTCGAGATCGGTGTAGATTTCACATTTAACCCCATGATCCGTTGCTAATGCCTGGCCCTGTTTGGGGTCATTCGTGCACATCGCAACGAGCCTAACTTTCTGGTCTGATAAGATCGTCTTGACATGAGCGCGGGCATTATTCCCTGTACCAATTATGGCTATACCGTGAGTATCCATGCGAAACCTTGTCAGAAATCTGGGAAATCGGATAATCCGCTTAGTTCTAAACCTACACAGAACATTATACTTTTTTTCAATCCGAAAATTTTGAGCGCTGTGGCAGCCGATGCCTACTCCAAAGGCCTGCCGATCACGGACTTCCTTTTCGGACGGGTCCTGGTCACTTGACTGGCCCAAGCACATCTCTGTGCTACAGCGATAGGATTTCCCAAAAACCCTATATATCGCTGATAGCGCTAGATAATTTATAGTAGCACGAATCAAATATCTTTGTCAAGCAAAATTGCGACCAACTCATTCAAAAAAATGATCGATTCATCTAGGAAATTGCGCATTATAATTAGTAAATGTTAATTGGACACAGAAATGCGCGTTTTAACATATTTCAACACAACGACACCTTTTAGCTTTGAGGTCGAGTGATCCCGAGTTCACGTTATTTTAGAATAGATGGCCATGACAGGATTAATTCCAGGAGTAAAGAGATGTTATCCCAGGATTATCACCGCAATTTTGATGCATTTGCCCGGATGCCCATCACAGATGGGCATTTACATGTTTGGAGAGGATTTCAACCAGCACAGATTTGGGATACTTTAAAGAAAGTCGGCGTCCAACGCTGCAATGCGCTGTCTCTGAATAATTTTAAAATGGGGGGCACCTTGAATGTGGAGGCATTGAATTTTAAGAAAGCCTCCAGCGGAAGGGCTTATGCATTTGGGTCATTGGATTACAAAACCCACTTAAGTGGCGGGAAAATGAAACCCGAAGACCTGGTTTTGCAGGCCCAGCGTCTGAAGACCCTGGGTTTCGATGGAATAAAAATGTGGGAGGGGAAACCTTTGGCATACATCGTGCTCCCTGACAGGCTGGATGGAGCCTTCTTCGATCCCTTCTTTGCCTGGGCAGAAGAGCAGCGCTTTCCCATTATCCTGCACCTGGCGGATGCACCCCGCTTTTGGGATCCGGCCCGCAAAGGCCTGGATCCCTGGTCTTTTGCGGATGAGCCTTACCCCACCCGAGAGGAAATGTACGCGAATTTAGAGACAATTTTGAACCGCCACCCACGCCTCAACCTTATTTTGGCGCATTTACTGTTCTTGTGGGGGGAGCTGCAGGAAGCTCGTCGGATACTGGATGCACACCCATCGATCGCCTTCGATTTAACCCCCGGGGTTCAAGGGTATATCCAGATGAGTCATGAGGCAGCCGAGTCTCGCCAGTTTTTTCTTGAATACCAAGATCGGTTAATTTACGGAACAGACATTGGAGCCTTGCCGCTGCTGGATTCTGCTGCTGATTTCGATGTAGATCGTGAGGCCGGGCAGCCTTGGTTGGTGCGCTCTTTTCTGGAAACCGACTGGGATATTCCATTCCCGGGTTGGATTGGGGTGATGAAAGCTGCGCCAGCAGGTAAAAGGCTGCGCGGGATCACTTTACCAACCGTTGCGCTCGAAAAAATCTACCGGCTTAATTTTGAGCAGATGGTCGGTACAGACCCTCGGCAACTCTAGATCAGGCCCAACACTCATTTCTTATTATTAAGCATGTTGACAAATCAAATCCGCTAATTCCTTGGCAAAATGTGCAATTATGGCTTGCCTTTTTTAAAAGCAGCTAGGATTAAATCATAGTCCATAATGCCAGCACCTTTCGGGTTCTCTGAAAAAGGGATGGATCAGGCATGCAGCGTACTGATAAATTGCCAAGCTACCTTTGCCAGCGCATACCGGAGTCGTTTTCGGTCGATGGAGATATTTCAAAGCCAATCTGGCATTCCATACCTGTCCTGGAATTGAGACTCGCGGCAGACGGTAAAATGCCCACCCAATTTACTTCTGTGCAGGGCTGTTGGGATGGAGATAATCTGTACCTTGCCTTCGAATGCCACGATCTCGATATCCGGGCCAACCTGGTGCATCGCGATGATCTTGTATGGCAGGAAGAAGCTGTGGAGGCTTTTATTGCGCCATATGGTGATCTGCGCCACTATTATGAATTTCAATGCAGCCCGATCAATGTGGTGCGGGACTTGAGGGTAACCAGCCCGAATGCCCGACCAGATCATGAAATCTTCGATGGATCCTGGGATTGCGCTGGCTGGCGAACAGCGGTTTGTTCGTTCGCCGAACGACCCAATGCTACCCCGAGCCCTCCGGGTTGGAGCGTGGAATGGCAGATCCCCTTAGGTGAACTATTAGGCTCAGGAGCCGGCCCGGTCCTGTCCGGTGAAGAGTGGCGAGTAAATCTGTACCGGATAGATCGTTGGCCCCGGGAAGAATATTCGAGCTGGGCAGCAACGCCGGGCCAGCCGTTCTCATTTCATCGCCCGACTTGTTTTGGGCACTGGATATTTGAATAGCCCGCTCGCTGGCCCTGAATTGTCACTTAACCAGGCCATGCGCGTATAAAAACAACAGGAGAACCATGGACAGCCTCCCCGAATATCTACATCTCCCTGCTGCCGAACTGGCGCGAGTCAGTAAAGTGGCCCTGAAGATCCTGCCAGATCTGCCAGCACTTTTCCAGCACTTTGCGCGTTCAATCGCCGCTGAAATTCAGGAAAATAACCGCCTGGGCAACCCCACCCGCTTGATTCTACCGGTTGGGCCGCTGGGACAGTTTCCCATTCTGGCAGACATTTGCAATCGTGAACGGATTACATGGAAGAATGTTTACACGTTCAACATGGATGAGTACTGTGATTGGCAAGGCCGTGCGATTCCCGCCAGCCACCCGTTGAGTTTCCGGGGCTACATTCAAAAGTTCTTGTTCGAGCGTCTTGAACCGGAAATACGTATACCAGGCGCTCAGATCCATTTCCCGGATCCGCTCAATCTGGACTGGATCAGCGAACGTATTCAAGAGGTTGGGGGAATCGATACTTGTTATGGCGGCATAGGGTATCATGGGCACATAGCCTTCAATGAGGCGCTAATCTCGCGCTGGCATCAAGTGAGCCCAGATGAATTTCGAAATTCCCTCACACGCCTCGTGCAGCTGGAGCCTGAAACGATTGTGATGAACAGCATCCGTTCAACCGGGGGAAACCCAGCGGCGATGCCGCCGATGGCAGTTACACTGGGGATGCAAGACATCAATAACGCCCGGCGCATCCGGCTGTACTGCCAGGGTGGCTCATGGCAGCGCACAGTTCTGCGGATTGCCGTACTGGGAGAAGAAACTGTCCGCTATCCGGTTACTCTTCTGCAGGGGCATCCGGATTATGCTATCTTCACGGACGAAAACACAGCTGTCCCGCCCATCCCGCAAGCCAGCGCCTGAGAGGACGAGATGAAAGTATTAATCATTGGTGGAACTGGTCAGATCAGCCGGGAAATCGCCCGGCTTGCCCTAACAGCCGGGGATGAATTGACGCGGTATCACCGGGAGATGGCTCCAGCCTGCGCGCCCACTGCCATGCTGCAGATGTTGCCCGGGCTTTTGTGTCGGCCGCGGGCAACGTGCGAAGCTTTGGACAGGCTTATCACGTCACGGGAGAGGAATGGCTGACCTGGGATCGCTACTTTGGCACGATTGCCGAAGTGATGGGAGTGCCGCTTCCACGGCTGGTTCATATCCCTTGCGAAGTGTTATATGCCATGGCCCCAGATCGTTTGGCAGACGTAGTAGAAAATTATCAGTTCAACAATATTTTCGATAACCAGGCGGCTCGCATCGATCTGGATTTCCGCTGCAATATAAAATTTACGGATGGGGTACGCCAGACGATCGACTGGCTGGAAAAGAATCAGCGCATCCAGAACAGTGATGAAGAGCCGCTCAACGACGCCATCATCCAGGCCTGGGACCTGCGCCAGGCCGGACATCCACTAAAGTAAGTCTTTGCGCTGTTCATATACCTTGGTAATTGCATCAACAATATCCTGCATATCGGTCTCATCACCCAGCAAAAGGGGTTGAGCCAACCAACAAGCTTCCCGGCAGGATTGCTCACTGACCGGGCATGCGACTTGCGCATAATCCGGGTACTGGTACTCGGTAGATGTAAAGGGCCCGAAGGCGCGTTTTGTAAATACTGGTTGAAGGTAAAGAGGGCGATCGTAGCCCGGGGTACAAGGTACGCCTTCGGCATTCAAGGCTTCTAGAAATGTGTTGCGTGGCAAGCCATCGAAGACCAGCGGGTCATACCGAAAAATGTACAGGTAATAGCCGTGACGTGTTTCTCCGTGTCCGCGCGACATCGGACGGATGCCTGGAACAGCTGTCAGGGCCCTGTTTAAGAACAAACCATTCGCTTCACGACGCTGTATCTGCTGCTCCAGCCGCTCAAACTGGGCTGAGAGCAAGGCAGCCTGGAATTCGCTCATCCGGTAATTGCCACCAAGTATATTATGCTCATACCAGGCGCCGCCTGGAAATCGCCCGCAAGTGTGCAACGCGCGGCAGAGTCTTTCGTAAGCCTCCTCGGAGGTCAGGATCATGCCGCCCTCCCCGCTGGTAAGTGTTTTTGTGGTTTGAAATGAAAAGGTTGACATTTGCCCCAGCGAGCCAAGCCGCTTTCCCTGATATTCAGCTCCATGGGCATGGGCGGCATCTTCAATCACAACCAAATTGTGGCGCTTTGCAATCGTCATGATCTCGTTCATGGCGGCGGCCTGCCCTGCGAAATGCACCGGGATGATAGCCCGTGTACGGGTTGTGAGGGCTGCCTCTATCGCGCCGGAGGCCAGGCAGTAGGTTTCGGGGTCTATGTCTGCGAAAACAGGCACCCCGTTGACCTCCACCACCGAGCTGGCAGTTGAAAAGAAGGTGATCGGGGGAATGATCACCTCGTCACCGGGTCGGAGCCCGGCAGCGTGCAGCGCCAGGCGAATGGCAACCGAGCCATTGGCAACCCCTATCCCGAAGCGCGCTCCCTGGTAGCTGGCGAAGCGCTGCTCGAATTCATCTGTGAGATGACCCTGATGTCGGCCCCATGCCTCACTCCTCAGGACCTGTAAGAGAGCTTTTTCATCTGTTTCGTCGGATGCGGGCCATTGTGGGAAAGGCCTGGATCTGATGGGTGAGCCGCCAAGAAGCGCTAGGGTAGACATAGCCTTTTACGCACCTTCTGATCGGAGATATTCTCGGTGCACACGATGCAACTCACGGCGATTTCTTGAGAGCGCACCGGTGCTTACCCGGTTTAACCATTGCTTACAGGTTGATATTATGAGATAACAATCACTTTGTCAAGAATATATGGATAATTAACCCAACAGAAATGCGCAAACCTTCTTGGTATATGCTTTTTTAAAACCATATTTTGATTTTTTTAAGTATAATTCTTGACATGATGTGCGCATATGATAAGATATTATTGGTTAAACGTGAATACGGGATAAGTATTCCCATATCCAAGGAAGGGCGCACCTTTTATCTTTAGGTCGAGTTACCCCGAACTCACGTTGGTTTAATAACTCACCTCATGTGTGAAAAACCAGGGAAAATATGATGAGCAAAAGAGACGACCAGATCATCGAGCTCGTCCATAGGCATGGCGAGCTTACAGTCCAGGAACTCAGCGATTTGCTGGGAATTTCAGCATCAACCGTGCGTCGTGACCTGGTTTCGGTCAGCGATCACCGTTTCATCGATCGGACTCACGGCGGGGTAGCGCTGGCGACTGTCATCCAATATAGCAATCTGTGCGTAAACCGGGTCGCGATTGATCCGCGCGAAGTTCGCAGCATTGCCCTGCAGGCTGCTGAGCTGATCCACCCAGGCGATGTGATCGGGTTAAGTGGGGGAGAGATCTGCACCTACCTGGGATTGTTGCTCCGCTTGAAGCAAGATATTACCATCGTGACCAATGCAGTCAATCTGGCTGCCGAGCTGGTGTGTCTGCCGGGGATCCAGGTACGCTTGACCGGCGGGAATCTGAATTCCGGATCTTTTGAGTTGATTGGAAAAGGCTTGAGACCCAGCCTGGATGGTGTCCACATTCAGAAATTTTTTCTCGGCACCGACGGGCTTTCTCTGGAAAATGGTGTGACGGGCCATGATGAAGCTGAGGCAACCGCCTCTCGTGACTTGATGACCCAGACAGCTTCCAATATCGTGCTGGCTGACAGCCGCAAATTCAAGCGGACCAGCTTTGCTCAAGTAGCCCCTTTGTCCTCGTTCCAGACTGTGATCACCACGGAGCTTGTGCCTAATAGTATTCTGGCAGAATATCAGCAAGCGGGCATCGAGACGATCATTGCGCCATTGGTTTAATCCAGATCGTTTGCATGGGCAGGATCCATTCGTTCCGGTTTTATTCGCATGCCAATTGAGTAAGGGGTCATCTCCAAGGCAGATACGGATATTCTATCAATCCATCCAAACCCACTAAAAAAGGAGCCGACCATGAGCAGCTATTATGCTATTTTCCCCGAAGAATTTTCAACCTACCGCCCCTTTAAATTCAATCTGCTTAAAACCCATGCGGATTTATGCAATCTTTTTGCCAGGGAATTGGTCGATCTAATAAAAACGAATTCGGCCCGCGGCGAGATGACCAAAGTCATTCTCCCGGTTGGCCCTCTCGACTACCGCGCATTTGCTGAACTTTGCAACCGGGAAGGAGTGAGTTGCAAGTCACTGGTGATTTTCTCGATGGATGAATATGCCAATGCCGATGGCACTGCTGTCTCCGTCGAACACCCGCTCAGCTTCCGGGCTTTCTACCAGCACAACCTTCTGGACTTGCTCGATTCGAAGCATAAGCTGCCATCCGACCAATTGATCCTCCCCGATCCCGCTGATCTCGATCTGGTTCGCGAGAAATTGGCCCAGTATGCGCCAATCGATGTTTGTTATGGCGGGTTTGGGATCAACGGGCACTTTGCATTCAACAGCCCGCCCAGTGAAGAAACCGATCTCGAAACGTTTAGGAATACGACAGTCCGCATCGTTCAGCCCCTTGAAGGAGACATCGTCCAAATGGCGATTGGCGGAACAGCCGGTAACCTGGAGATCATCCCTCCCAAAGCTGCTACCCTGGGAATGAAAGAATTACTGGGCGCTCGGCGTCTCCATCTGACTTTCATGCGTTCGTGGCATGCCGGTGTGCTTCGCCGGGGGCTGTTCGGCCCCATTACGCCCTCATTCCCAGGCTCCCTGGTTCAGCTTCATCCCAATGTGACCGTCTCAATCACAGAAATTGCTGCGCAATTACCGCCATTCAATATTTTGCAAAATCCAGGTAAGTAGTTTGTCCCAAAAATTTCCGGTAGTGAATCAATTGTTTTGCTTGGCCTTGAAAATAACCAATCTGTCCGCCAATTGTGGCAACTCAATGAAAGCTCCGGGACGGTGTTTATGCTGACCATAGATCTACCTGACTAAATCAATCGTTTGGGTTGTTGGAGGGTCAGAGATGTCATTTGAATGCCTGCGATGCCGGCTGGTGAGATATCTGAATGTAAAGACGAGGATCGATCTCCGGCCTGACAGCCAGTTCTTTGCAGCCCTGTAGAATCCCCAGGGTTCAACACTCTTTTTACGAGCTGTGGATCAAAAGTACCATAGCAGATCAGATTGTGCCGGACAATAATAAGCGACTTAAAATTCAACAAGTTCCGAGCATTCCAAGCTCCCAGCAGTGTGTGTGTAGATTGTGTGGTCATTTCCTTTTCTCCCGCCGGCTTTGACGCAACCTCGTCAGTATGTTGTTGCATGTCTTTCGACTTCATCGGGAGAATCAAAAAGCCGGCACTCAATAGAAATCTATTAAATACCGGCAATAAGTGCTAGGGATTTATGCTGACTTTACTTATGACCTGCGGAGAGGGTGGGTGGCTTACCCACGAAGGGTAAGGCTGCTGAGTTGAATCAAATTAAAGAGAAACCAAAGTGAATAAACGCACGGAAGAACTCCTCCGTGCGTTTATTCACATGTCGGAAACTATTGTCCTGGCTACTTAACTTATCCGTGATTATTATTGGGTAAAGAAAAGGAATCTTGGTAGCTTTTGGACCTTATTCTGTAAATAGGATTTCTGATAAAGCCTTAAAATGAGGAAATCGCTGAACACATTTGGAAATCAGCAATTTAATCCAATCGCCAGATAAACTAATCCGATAGCCATCCTTCTTGGAATGCTAGCCTTCTAAGTCTATTGGTGGGACATGACTGGGTCAGTGCAGCTAAGTCTGGCGGGAATAGCTGTGCTGTAGGCCCCCGAGGATCGACCCGGACGTCATGCTGCCGACTGGGTCTGGTTCTGCTTGCTCTTCGACTTCCGCCGCCAATAGAAGCGAAACAGCTCTCGATGCCAACGCAAGAGTGGGTTTGGTTGAATAATATGAAGGGCTTGTTTCCAGAAACGGGAAAAACGCGTGGTCAGCAGAGGACGTTTCACCTGTCGTTGGAGAAAGATGAGTTGTTGATGAAGTAGGGCATATTCAACAATCTGATCGGACCGGCTGCGCGTCAGATCTGTAAGAACACCATAGGCTAAAGACAGAGTAGCGGGTCTTGACCAGTGTTTAAGACGCTGTTTTGGCCGAAATATAAAAGATCTCCAATTGATGATGGAATAAATCAAGCTGCTCCTAATTTGGAAAGAGAAAGGAATAAGACAGCATTTACACTAAAAATGAAGCATCTTCAGCTCGTTTGACTTTTAAATATCAGAACGGATGACTCAAGTAGCCAGTACAGCCCATCCCAAATCAACAACCAAATTGATTTGTTTTAACATATATCTCTTTATAGGCATGTCAATTTTAGGAATTTTTTCACAAAAGAATACCGTTATTGCTCAGCCAGGGAGTAGATTAGAGTTTTTGGATGCTTTGCAGTACGCGGCACGCATTAGCTTATGCCACTAATCCCCATCAGGCCAAAGCACTCTGTAACAGGAACAAATTCTCTTTCGTTAGCGTCTTGTAATTATTGGTTCTTTAAGATTTTCTGTGGTAAAGGCTAGAAATGGCAAGGTTTTGCAGGCTTTGCCCGTAGATACCACTACAAGAATCCCACAATCAAATGCTTGGAAAGCATAGATCATTTGCTTTTCATTTACAATAGATCTAACGAAAATTTCGACCTGAAAATAGAGCAACCCGTAAGTATTTTCGGCTGGCGCCAGTCAGTGGGAGGGTAAACCAGTGGAGCAATCGGACAAGAATATTTATCACCGCAATCGTATCCTGGGGGGTGTGATCCTGTTGCTGGCCTTGATAATGGCAGCCCTCATCTTCTTGCTCGTTAAAAATCGTTCATCATCCAGCTCAAGCTGGCATCCGGTTCCTATGGATCCAAATATGGTCAACACAGTAGGCTCTATCGCAGATGATAAGGCTGATCAATACGTACCGATCAAGCTGAGTGAAGGTCAGCCGGTACCGCAGTTTGTTCAGCCCGTGCCCGTGGCGACCGGCGAACCGCTTTCTGAAGCTGAAATCGAGCAAATTCTGGCGCGCCTGCCAGCGCTGGTAAGTGAGCCCACGGATCAGCGGGATTTTCGACTGCCACAAGATCCCATCCCGCCGCCGCGCACGGGCGAGATTATCGCAGAGCCTTTTCCGCCGGCCGGAAATTCGGCCCAACCCACGCCCCAGGATTCCGGCCCGTTGGAAGTGCTCCGTTTTGGCCCCGAAGGGGAAATCCCTCTGGCGCCTTTCGTCAATATCACCTTCAACCAGCCAATGGTCGCCCTTTCAACACTCTCTGAATTGGGGTCAGAATCGGTTCCCGTCCAAGTGGAACCGGCTTTGCCGGGAACCTGGCGCTGGTTAGGCGCGAAAACCCTGACATTTGAATACGATTCAGCGCTTATCGACCGCCTGCCAATGGCAACTGCTTATCGGGTTACTATTCCTGTCGGGACTAAATCGGCGATCGGCGGTGAGCTGGCTGAATCTGTGACCTGGACGTTCAGCACCCCGCCGCTCAAAATGACTACCGGCTATCCAACGGGGACTTCCCAACCGTTGGAGCCAGTATTTTTCATCGCATTTGACCAGCGGATCGAACCCGCTTCAGTGTTGGAGAACGTTCGGGTTCATGCCGGCAGCCACTCCGTTGGACTTAAGCTGGTTGAAGAGGCTGCAATACTGGCAGACAAATCGGTGAGTAGTCTGGTTAAAAATACGCCAGAAGGGCGTTGGCTGGCATTCCAGGCACAGGAACCTCTGCCTACAGATACAACAGTTACAGTAGATATTGGCCCCGGCACGCCTTCCGCCGAAGGTCCGCTGGTCACTCAGACTTCGCAATCTTTCAGTTTCAGTACATACGCTCCCTTGCGGGTTGAAGAACACGGCTGTTCCTGGTCCCGCGACACCTGCGTCCCGATGTCACCTTTTTATATTCGCTTCAATAACTCGATCAATGTGGATTTGTACTCAGAGAGTATGCTGCGCATCCAGCCGGAATTGCCCGGCGCATCTATCAATATCATTGGTAATACCATTTCCATCCAAGGAGCGACCAGTGGGCAGACGATCTATCGAGTAGTCCTGGCCGGTGATATTGAGGACATCTTTGGTCAGCAGTTGGGCAAAGAAACCAGCCTGACGTTCAAGGTGGGCCCAGCAGAACCACTCTTGTTTGGGCCGGATCAAACTTTCATTACAATAGACCCGGCTGCCTCCCAACCTGCGTTCTCGGTTTACGCAATAAATTACTCCAAATTGGACGTAAAGATTTATTCAGTTCAGCCGTCCGATTGGCCAGACTATCGCAAGTACCTGCGTGAATACCAGGATTCGAACGCAAAGGCCCAGCTTCCCGGTCGGTTAGTGCTGGATAAAGCTATCGGCGTAGAAGCCCAGGCGGATACGCTCAGTGAAGTGAGAATTGAGCTGGATGATTATATGGATGGAGATTTTGGCCATTTCATCGTAGTCGTTGCCCCGCCCACCACGTTTCTCCAAAATAACCAGTCTCGCTATTGGCAGACGGTTCATGCCTGGGTCCAGGTGACCCAGATCGGTCTAGACGCGTTTGTGGATCACAGCGAAATGGTGGTATGGACCACAGCGCTCAAAGATGGCACACCGCTAGCGGGTATCAATATCCAAGCCGAGCCCTCCCGTGGCGAGATAACAACAGGCGAGAATGGCACAGTCCGTTTCCCAATCCCCAATGGGGCAAGCTACCTGGTCGGCAGCCGGGGTGCAGATCAGGCTTTGCTTCCACGCTCGATTTATCCCTGGGATGACGGTAGTTGGTCCGTTCAATCAGTCAGCGACAACCTGCGCTGGTTTGTCTTTGACGACCGCCACATGTACCGGCCGGGAGAAGAAATGCATCTTAAGGGCTGGCTAAGGCGGGTGGGTGGTAAACAGGATGGCGATATCGGGCTGGTGGGCAGCCAGATTTCAGCAGTCAGCTATCAAGTAATCGACTCGCAGGGAAACGAAATCATCAACGGCCGGGCTGAGATCAACGCTTTAGGTGGCTTTGACTTTGTGCTCAACGTGCCAGAGGCGGTTAATCTGGGCTACGCCCAGATCTACCTGGCTGCGCAAGGCGACCTGGGCGGATTAAACAACCATCAGTATTACCATAGCTTCCAGATCCAGGAATTCCGTAGGCCGGAATTTGAAGTCACTGCCCGCAACGAGACGCCTGGCCCTTATTTCGCCGGCGAGCAAGCCATCGTAGCAGTATCAGCGGCTTATTACGCTGGCGGCCCTCTGCCCAACGCCGAAGTCTCATGGTTGGTTACAACTTCCCCGGGTAGCTACGCACCACCCAATTGGGACGACTTTACTTTTGGTACCTGGCATCCCTGGTGGTCGTATTATATAGATTATGAAGAAGGCATTTATGGACCCGGGGGGGGTGGGGGTGGCCGGTCCGAAACTTTTAGCGGCCAGACGGACGCTTCTGGAACGAATTATCTGCGCCTGGACTTCGGTCAGGAGGCTGAACCCCAGCCTCAGAGTGTGATTGCTGAGGCGACGGTGTTCGATGTCAACCGCCAGGCCTGGAGTAGAGCTACTACCCTTTTGGTCCATCCGGCTGATCTTTATGTGGGTTTACGAAGCGAGCGTTATTTTGTGGAACGCGGCAACCCATTAAAAATCGAACTGATCGTCACCGACCTGGATGGTAACCCGGTGGTCGACCGGCCCATTGGAGTCCAGGCCGCCCGTTTAGAATGGAAATACCAGGCTGGCACCTGGATTGAGCAGGAAGCCGATGTGCAGGTGTGTAATCTGGGTTCAGCGCTTGAGCCGGTCAGCTGCATTTTCGAGACCCCCGTAGGCGGGACCTACCAGATCACTGCAGTCATCCAAGACGAGCTTGGTCGTAAGAACCAGAGCCGGTTCACTCGCTGGGTGAGTGGTGGGCAGCAGCCGCCGGCTCGCAAAGTTGAACAGGAGACTTTGACCATGATTCCGGATCAGGAGACCTACCGGCCAGGTGAATCTGCCCAGATCCTGGTCCAGTCCCCATTCAGTCCGGCGGAAGGCCTTCTAACCGTCAGCCGCAGCGGCTTTCTTTATACAAAGCGCTTCCAGATTGAGCAAGGTACTGCCACCCTCACGGTCCCCATTCTGGAGGAGCATATCCCCAACTTGAATATCCAGGTGGACGTTGTCGGTAAGGCTGTGCGCACCGACGATCAGGGTGAAGCACTGCTGGGTGCGCCGCCGCGTCCGGCATTTGCCACCGGCCAGCTAACCTTGAGCATCCCGCCTCTCCAACGCACCCTCTCCGTGCGGGTAATCCCTGGCATGAAAGAGCTGGAGCCAGGCGGCCAGACTTCAATCGCGGTCGCGGTCAAAGATGCAGCCGGCCAGCCGGTTTCAGGAGCTGAGTTGGCACTGGTTGTGGTTGATGAAGCTATTCTGGCATTGAGCAATTATCAGCTCGTCGATCCGATGGGCGTTTTTTACCAAAATCGGCCCGCAGATACCATGAGCTATTACAGCCGGTCCAGTATTGTCTTGCTGGATCCACAGGCGCTGGCTGGTGAAGTAGCCGATCAGAGTTTGGAGAAAAATGTGATGGCTGAAAGTGGCGCCATGTCTTTGGAGGCTCCGATGGCTATGCCGAGCATGGCGATGAGCGATGAAGCCGAGGCCAGTGCAGCGAATACTCCCATAAAGGTACGCTCGGATTTCAACCCACTGGCTATCTTTGCGCCAACGGTCCGCACCGGGCCAGATGGTGAAGCCCAGGTTGCTGTACAGCTGCCGGACAATCTGACTCGCTACCGGGTGATGGCGGTGGCCGTTGATGAAGGCCGTCGATTCGGAAGTGGAGAGAGCAATCTGGTTGCCCGGCTGCCGCTGATGGTTCGGCCGTCTCCGCCTCGTTTTTTGAACTTTGGTGATCGTTTTGAGCTTCCGGTGGTCCTCCAGAACCAGACTGGCACAGACCTGAGCGTGGCGATTGCCATTCAGGCCAGCAACATCGAGCTGACTGGCAGCATCGGTTTGCAGGTGACTGTCCCAGCACATGACCGCGTAGAAGTACGATTCCCGGCGGCTGCCCAAAAGGCAGGCACAGCCCGCTTCCAGATAGCAGCCATTTCCGGTGATTACGCTGATGCGGCGGACTTTGACATCCCGGTTTACACTCCAGCCACAACGGAAGCCTTTGCCACCTATGGGGTCGTCGACATGGGAGCAGTGGTCCAGCCCGTGGCTGCTCCCGGCGACGTATTTCCCCAGTACGGAGGCCTGGAAATCCAAACTTCGTCAACAGCACTTCAAGCCCTGACAGATGCGATCCTATACCTGGCATCGTATCCTTATGAATGCAGCGAACAGCTGGCATCGCGGATTCTGGCTGTGGCTGCCATGCGAGACGTGCTGACCGCGTTCGAGGCCGATGGTCTGCCGGCACCAGCAGAATTGGAGTCTGCAGTCCAGCGCGATATTGAACGCCTGCAGGGACTGCAAAATTTCGACGGCGGTTTCCCATACTGGCGCAGAGGTTATGATTCGATCCCATTTAATACCATCCATGTTGCTCACGCCCTGGCGCGGGCCAAGGCCAAAGGTTTTACCGTACCGGTAGACATGGAGCAGAACCTATTGTCCTATCTGGTTAAAATCGAAAGTTTCTATCCGAATTGGTATGGCGAGCGCACTCGTCAGACTCTCTCTGCTTATGCTCTCTATGTGCGCCAGCTGATGGGTGACCAGGACGCGCAGAAAGCTCTGGGTTTGATTGATAAGGCAGGTCTGGAAAACCTTGACCTTGACGCAGTTGGCTGGTTATGGCAAGTCCTGCAGGATGCTCCCGAAGCTGGATCCCAGTTGGAGTCCATCCGGCGACTGGTCAATAATCGGGTGGTGGAAACAGCCAGTACGGCCAACTTTATCACCTCTTTCGATGATCAGACCTACTTGCTACTCAGCTCGGACCGCCGGACGGATGCCATTCTGTTAGATGCCATGATATTTGATAACCCCCAGGCCGATCTGATCCCCAAGCTGGTTAATGGTCTGTTGGCCCACCGCACGCGCGGCCGGTGGGGAAATACTCAGGAAAATGTCTTTGTGCTGCTATCTTTGGACCGCTACTTCAACACTTTTGAGTTTGAAACGCCGGATTTCGTAGCTCGCATCTGGTTGGGTGATGCTTATGCTGGGGGTTACGAGTTCCGCGGCCGTACCACTGAGCGTCAGGAAACGCTGATCCCAATGGCATACCTGGTTGATGAAAGCTTGGGGGGCGGCCAGATGCGCGATCTCACCCTGAGCAAGGATGGCCCAGGGCGATTGTACTACCGCTTGGGATTGCGTTACGCTCCCATTGACCTGGAGATGCCCCCACTGGATATGGGCTTTGTCATCCAACGCAGCTACGAGGCGGTGGATGATCCCGCCGATGTTAACCGAGATGAGGATGGAGTCTGGCAAATCCGGGCCGGTGCAAGAGTGCGGGTGCGGGTAAGTATGGTGGCGGACAGCCGCCGCTACCATGTAGCTCTGGTAGATCCGCTGCCGGCCGGATTCGAGATCGTCAACCCGTCCCTGGCGGTATCGGGCAGCACCCCCCAGGACCCGAGCAGCCAGGATTCAAGTTACGGCTGGTGGTGGTGGGGCACCTGGTATGAGCACCAGAACCTGCGCGACGAACGGGCCGAGGCCTTCACTCCTCTGCTTTGGGACGGAGTGTACGAATATACCTATATTGCTCGAGCTACTACGCCGGGTCGTTTCGTAGTGCCGCCCGCTAAAGCGGAAGAGATGTACTCGCCGGAGGTGTTCGGTCGCAGCGCCAGTGACGTAGTCATCGTTCGGTAAGGCAACCTTGAAAAGATCGTGGTTCGGTGGATAGGGTCCAGCTCTATCTACCAAACCACTTTTTAACCTCCGGCATGATTACCCAAATCAGGATCCTGTATGGTGTAAAAACCCTATCCGTTAGGTGAAACCTGAGAAGAAGGCTGCCTCTGGTAATCGTGGATGACGCCTCCCAGGATATTTCGCCTCCGTATTGGACCATTTGTGTTCTGTTCTCGTCCTGGAGCGGATACAGGAAATCTCTGGCCAATCCCTTGATGTTGGCGCGCATGGTTGTAGTATTTTGCATACTCATTCAGAACACGCTGTAGGTGATTTTCATTTAGGATCAGAATTTGATCCAGGCACTCTTCGCAAGCAGAACGCACCCATCGTTCAGCCAAGGAATTCGCTCTTGGGGCTTGAAAGGGAGTTTGTAAGATTTCTACCTTTTCTTATGAAAATACAAGATCGAACGATGATGGATATTCCTTATCGTTGTCATGGAGAAGAAAAGCAAACTCTTTAGAATCATCGTTCAGATTCCAGATTAGCTGCCGTGCCTGTTGTGTAACATAGGTTGAGTCAGGAGGGGTTGTGCAGCCAGCCAAATGTATATGACCTACCCTGTTACTTTATACTAGACAGGTAGTACCAAAAAATGGGTCTTACGCACTTTTTGTGCTATCTCAGGGTGGATGCAGACACCGTATTCGAGGCAGCATATTTATCAGGCATTGGGATTGCCCCCGTTTTTTGAGAAATAGCTGATGGATGCAATTCGGTCGGGGTGTTTTAGTCCACCCTTTGATATTGACTCATGTATAGGTTGTAATAGAAACCTTTTTGTGCCAGCAGACTCTCATGGGTGCCGCGTTCGATAACCTGGCCACCATCGATCACCAAAACTTGATCTGCGGAGCGGATGGTGCTCAGACGATGAGCGATTACGAAAGCAGTGCGCCCTTCCATCAATTGGAGCAAGGCATCCTGGATTAACATTTCGGTGCGCGTATCGACGCTGCTGGTGGCTTCGTCCAATATCAGGATGCGTGGATCAACCAGGATGGCGCGCGCGATGGCCAACAACTGGCGCTGTCCCTGGCTGAAGTTGTGACCCTGCTCAGAGACTTGGGTCTGGTAACCCTTGGGCAGGCGGCGGATAAACCAATCGGCGTTAGACAGTCTGGCTGCCGAGTACACATCTTCATCGCTGGCAGCCAGCCGCCCATAACGGATATTCTCCATCACAGTAGCTGAGAATAAAAAGGTATCTTGCAAAACAATGCCCAACTGTTGGCGAATCGATGCCTGCTGAACATTCCGGATATCTCGCCCATCGATGGAAATCGAGCCGGTATTGACATCATAAAAGCGGCTCAACAGGTTGATGATGGTGGTCTTGCCCGCACCTGTAGGGCCAACCAGAGCAATGGTCTCGCCGGGGTTGGCTGAGAGGTTGACATCTACCAGTACAGGTTTATCCGGTTCATAGCCAAAGCTGACGTTCTTAAAGCTGACCGCACCCCGGATATTGGTCAGGGGTTGGGCTGCGGGCTGGTCTGCAACCGAGGGTACCGTATCGAGCACTTCAAAGATGCGCTCCGCGCCGGCCAGTGCGGATTGCAGACTGTTGTACAACATGGCAATTCCGCGCATGGGTCGAAAGAAATTCATGATGTAAACCACAAAGGTGGCAATCACCCCAATCGTGGCAACCCCTCGCAAAGCCAGCCAGCCGCCCAGCAGCGCTGTCGCAGCAATGGTGATGGTGCTCATCGTGGTGAACATCGGTCCCAGAGCTGCGGTGATGATATCGGCCTTGATCCCCGATTTGCGGTTGGCTGCGTTGGCCCCTTCAAATTGAGCCACCGTATCCTCTGCCCGGGCAAAGGCTTTGACCACGCGGATCCCAGCAATGTTTTCTTCCATAACCGCGTTCATCTTGCCCAGGTTGAACTGCACCTCGCGGAAAGCCACCCGGCTGCGGCGCGTGACCAGCCCGGTGATATAGACCATCAACGGAAGCAGAATCAGGGTGCCGATGGCCAGTTGCCAGTTTAAAAAGAACATCGAGACCATGATGCCGCCCAGGGTGAGGATATTGGTGATGAAATCGATCAGCCCATTGGAGAGTACGCTGTTAATGGCTTCAGAGTCGTTTGTCACCCGGCTCATCAAGTCGCCAACCTTATGCTTGTCGTGGTAAGCCATTGAGAGCATTTGCAGGTGGCTGAAGAGCTCTGCACGCACATCGGCGATCAGACGCTGCCCAGTGCTGACCATCATAACCCCATGAACGATGGATGCCAGACCACCCAGGATGAAAATCCCCAGCATCATCAGCGCCAGGCGTGCCAGACCGGGCACATCTCCTGTGCTCATAAATTGGTCGATGGCTCTTCCTAATAGAAGGGGCCCAGCCAGACTGGCAAAGGTACTGATGAGTACCAGAGCAGCCACGACGATGATCTGCCGGGTATAAGGGCTGGCATAATTGAACAAACGCTGGATCGTGGCGCGCGGGCTGCGGGCTGATTCGCCAGTGAGACGCTGGGCGCCGCCATAACCCAGGCGGATTCGGGGAGCTTCTTTTTGCGTCTGGTTCATGCCGTCACCGCTGGGCCCGCACCCATTTGGGATTGGTAAATCTCACGGTAAATCGGACTGCTTTCAAGCAGTTCTCTATGGGTGCCTTGAGCAGTAATCTGCCCATGATCGAGTACGAAAATCTGGTCAGCGTTTAGGACACTGCTGACCCGTTGAGCCACCATAAAGGTGGTGCAGCTGACCAGCAGGTGATTCAGGTTGGCCTGAATTTTGGCTTCGGTTTCCATATCTACCGCGCTGGTGCTGTCATCCAGGATCAAAACCCCTGGCGACACCAGGAGAGCACGTGCAATCGCAATCCGCTGCTTTTGTCCCCCAGAGAGATTAGCCCCGCGCTCTTCCACCAGACTGTCGTATCCTTGGGGCATTGCCAGAATAAAATCATGCGCCTGGGCAGCCTTGGCAGCGATCACTACTTCGTCCAGCGTGGCATCTGGCCGGCCATAGGCGATATTCTCACTGATAGTTCCACTGAACAAGGTGGTCTGTTGTAAGACAACGCCGATATTTTTGCGCAGGGATTCGGGGTCCCAATCGCGCACATCCACACCATCAATCTGTATCCTGCCCTGGTCGACATCGTAGAAGCGCGGGATCAGATTAACCAGAGTACTCTTACCCGAACCGGTGGCTCCTAACAAAGCAATCCGTTGGCCAGGCTGGACGTTGAAGCTGACCCTGTCCAGAACGTTTCTCCCACCCTGCTGGTTGCTGCTCCCATTACCGTTTTCAAGTTTGTCACCGTCAAAACGGAAAGTCACACCCTCAAAGGCAACCTGCCCCTGGATGGTAGCAGCTTGATGGGGATTAGGGATCACGCTGATTGCAGGTTGTGTATCCAACACTTCCAAGAATCGTTGCGCCGAAGCATCCGCCCGGGAGACCATCGTCAGGATGTTGCCCAGCATCATCAGTGGAGCCATTCCAATCATCAGGTAGTTGTTGAAGGCCACCAGCTCCCCTAGGGTCAGCCGTCCCCCAGTTACGTCCAGCCCGCCAAACCAGACTACAGCCACAATCCCCAGGTTGGTGAGTAAGGTCACCATCGGCATGGCAACCGCCATCAAGCGCCCGACTTTGATGTTTTCCTGCATGAAGTTTCGGTTATGGTCCTGGAAACGGTCAATCTCGAAAGGCTCGCGCACGAAAGCTTTGACCACCTGCACCCCTGCCAGATTCTCCTGTACAGAAGTGTTCAGGGCAGAAAGCTTTTCCTGGACCACGATGAACAGCGGGCGCGCCACCCACATCACCCCACCGATGAGCAGCGCTGCCAGGGGCAGCAGCACCAGCATAATGATCGAGAGTTTCCAGTCCGTGGCAATCATAAAAATCAGGCTGCCCATGATCATCAGGATTGCCCGAAGAAAGAGCGCTAGGCCATTGCTGACGAAGCCGCGCACCATGTCGACATCGCTGGAAATGCGGGTCATTAATTGGCCGGTTTGCATTTGATCCAGGTTAGCAAATGAGAAAGTCTGGATATGGGCGAACAGACGGTTGCGCATATCATAGGCTAAACCCTGCGAAAGTTGTGCCCGGCAAACCCCTTGCCCCAAAGTGGCCAGGGAACCCACAAGCGCGGTCACCAACATCAAGGTAGAACCTCGCAGGATGGCATCCATGTGCCCCGGTGTGATGCCCTGGTCAATGACATAGCGCAGGGCGCGCGGAACAATCAATTCCATGGCGGCCGGCAAGATTGCGGTAATCACCAACCAAAAAACGACCCAGCCATAGGGGCGCACGAAAGGGGTCATGCGTTTCAGCGAGTTCATTGATCCTCGGCAGCTCCCATCAGCCGCATTATTTCATTTAAGACCGCATCTATTTCCAGCAAACGCTGTTTTGTGAGGTGCCCTAATTCCCGGCGCAAGAGCGGTAATCCTCCCATAGGTGTGTTTTTAGTAAGCTCACGACCGGCGGGAGTCAATTCGACGATGACAACGCGGTTGTCTTCGGGCGAACGCCTGCGGGTGAGATGGCCTTTCTCTTCTAATTGGGCAATCAACGTTGATGTGGTACTCGGGCTTTTGTGCAAAAAGGCCTGTATTTGCCCAACCGTGGCTGAGTTTGATTCCATCAGGTAGCGCAATACAGAGAAATCTCGCGGGGTCAAACCGCTTTCATCCATCATCAGACGCGCATGCCTGCGCGAGTAGTGCAGCAAAGTTAGCAGCCGATGGAATACCTGATCAGACAATGGTTCTGGTTGCATATTGTTCATGATGTTTATTTCTTTACCGAAAAGTTCGTTATCGAAATATATTTTATTATAAAATTAGGAGATCGTCAATGATTATTGCCCGGTTTAACAAAAACTCCCCGCAATGCCTGATCCGGGGAGAACGCTATTTAAGGTTGAACCTTTACGAGATGACGCTGACGCCTATGACTGGTGGATAAATTGAGTCTCGACAGGAATCCACAAGCGTGCAAAGGATAGTTTTTCCAAACAGCAGATCCGGCAGAGTGCAAATATACTGTCGGCTGCCCTCAAAAAAGGGTGTGGGGTACCGATGGCGGGCTTGACGTGGTAGGAGCAGCAGATTGTTACGACAGGCCAGATGCCATTTTGAGCTTCATGCAGAGCACAAGTACCCCATCACGCATTGTATGCGGTTCAAGAGTGGTCCAAGCTTTGGATCTTGCCCGTTGTCCGGATGGTACAGGCGTTTCGGAACTCATCCACTACGGTAACACAATCTAAAAGAACCGCTTAGCATACCTGTTGAGCGGTTTTTGTCTAAATTTACGGTTTAATTCTAAAGAGAAGATCGCGTGATTTGGGGGCAGAGGTGTCCATGCGTTTATTACTTGTGGTTGATGAAATCCAGCATAATTTCAGCAACCTGTTCATGTTGTTCGGCTAAGCTCAGTGAGGCAACAACATCACCCTTTTGGGGGCCATAATCGCCAAATTGAGCATGGTTCGCGCCTTCTATACCGATATATATTGTGTCTGCTGGTACCAGGTGCTTTTTGTCATCAAAGTTCTCGGTATTTGGAATATTGTTAGTGGTGCCAAAAATGGAAATTACAGAAATGTTGTTATCTGATAAATCGGCACTATCGGCCGGATAAGAATCCCACAATGCGATGGCGTCTATTCTATTGGGGTAGTTCTCCGCAAATATTGCTGCTGATGCACCACCTAGTGAATGCCCAGCAAGGATCCAGGTCGATATATTGGGATAAGCGTCTATCACAGCATTGGCAGTACCAGTATTAAGGATAGCCAAGTTTAATGGCATAGGGGTAATAATTACTAGGACACCATTATCTGCGATCTGACGCATAATTGGTGCATAAGCGGTTGGCTCTACCAGGCCACCTGGATAAAAAATCAACCCGGTCTCCGTCTTCTTGTCGGGTTCAAAAACAATCCATTTGTCTTGTGTAATTGTAACCCTGTCAGTTGATTCGAGTGCGGACAATGCAACCATTCTTGCAGGGTATGTTCCTGTTTTTACCCAAACCAGCATCCCCAAGACACCAACGATGATTATAATAATGAAACCAATTAAACAATATTTTAATATTTTTATTAGGTTCATCATTCTTGTCGGCGGAAACCACTCGCTTTAGCGGGTGGAGGAAGCCGACATCTCCTTTCTATAGTACAATTGTTCCAACAAACTGCGCTGTTGTTTGCGGGAAGTACGAGAAATTCCTGCAAGCAGGGCTGCTGCGGGCCGACCCCGCTCTCTCTCGTAAGAGAAGTCAACCAGCCGAAACGCCGCCGGGTACAACAGCGCATAACCCGGAATAACGGCGAATGTCTCGGAGTTGAGAAACGGTATAGTACTTAGGGCACTCCACTACTCCAGTGACAAGCCACTCGCTTTAGCGGGTGGTAGTTGACTCTCGCTCCCTAGTAATTTCGCAAAAGAATTATTTTCCCAAATCACGGTTTCAGTTAGAATGAATATGGACATGGTCGATAATATTCTACGAAGGGGTAAGATCAGCCCCATACAATCTGTTCTCTGCATAGGGCTGGGTCTTTTTTTGGTTTTGGCGGGACTTGGGCATCTGAGTGGGTTGCGGCAGGAATTCCTGGCCCAGGTTCCGGCCTGGCTGAACATCGACGGCAACCTAGTTGTGGTCATTTCCGGGATTGTCGAGATCATTTTGGGAGTGGGATTGATCATCTTTCCTGGCAGGTATCGGGTGATGGCCGGCTGGGCTAGCGCGGTATTCTTTGTATTAATCTTCCCCGGCAACATCTCGCAGTTTGTCAATCGGATTGATGCATTTGGATTGAACTCCGACCTATCACGTTTTATCCGATTGTTTTTTCAACCTGTTTTGGTGATCTGGGCTCTTTGGTCGACTGGCGCATGGCAGGCATGGCGTAAGATGAAAACGGGGAATCAATAGCGAAACCCTGACTTGCTTATCAAGTAGCAAGATTCTGCAGTAATTTTATTGGTGAAAGATTGTTAGCTCCCAACGGGGGCAGATAACTCACCCTCACTGGACTTCAGTACGCTCGGAACCCATCCTGTCTTGCTGGCCAACCAGACGCTTTTGGATACATTCGACAGCCTTAGCCAATGGAAAGATATGTTTACTGACCAGCATATCACCATCGCTGGGTGAGATCAGCGGGTGCCAATAAACACCGTCAGAAGAGACAGTAACCTCAGGCAATAGATTATCCATACCTACTTCCAAACCTTCTTCGGAAAAACCCCGCCTTGTTAAGGGGCGTACGAAGTGATCTTGCTTCGCAACCCCTAACCCGTAGACGAAGGCACGCAGTTCATCTATCTTGGTTTTGTTTGCTTGCGTTTCGGTTGTACTGATACAAACATGAAAACCATCAGCTTTTAATTGCTTGATACCGTCCACAGTTTTCGCCCAAGTTCCCTTACCTCGGTAAGCATCATGAAATTCGGGCTGTGCACTATCAAGACTGACCTGAATGGATAAGTTGTCGTTGGCAATGCTTCGAATCTTTTGCAGCCGTATTCCATGGAACAGCATGGCGTTGGTCAGGACGGTTGTTGGAAAGCGATTGGAGGCATAAGCTAATTTTTCATAGATATCGTCTAGGATAAAAGGCTCCCCGCCCGTGAAGAACAGCCGCTCGAAACCAAGAGACTCGGCTTCATCTAGTAACTGCTGAATTACTTCAAAGCTAAGAGCTCGCCTGGCAGTCCTGGGCGATGACTCTGCAACGCAGTAGGTGCACCACAAATTGCAGTCAAAATTAGTATATATCCATAATTTTTTTGATATTGATGGCACCTGTAAACAGTCCATCTTTCTATCCTGGTCCTGAGGAGATACTCCCTTATTTGCCATAGCTGTCACCAATAACTTTCTTCATCAATAAACACCTAATGCCGAAAAATTTGTATATTATCTATTTCAGATGATTACATGGCTGTCTGCACAAGTACATGTTGGCGTCATTATAAATCATGCTGAGTATGTGTCAGAGATTACGTATCTGTCCCAATACCAATGTTTAATGGGCTTATAGCGTGAGGTAGGTTGCGAATAATATCATTGTGGATGACGGAAGAAATCACAAATCTGATGGATATTGATGGCTCCACGTGAAAGCCGTCAACTAATGATCATGATCATAATCACTCAAGATGCCGATTTCCCCTGTCCCAGGGTGGGTAAATAAAAAGTTTTTGAGTGGAAAATAACTCAGTAGTGAAAACGCCAGCACCATCATGACCAATCCAGCGATGGCAAAATTTTGGGTATTGAGTTGCATTTTCTCGGTCTTGGTGAGGATGGTCAGGCTGATCCATTGACCACCAATAACAGATAAAATAAAAACGATTACGTCAGCCCATAATAAATGGGTGCCTGTCAGGCCAGTGTAGCCGTAAAACAGGATCGTGGTGATCACCGGCATGGCAAACAAACCGGCAAATTTTGCGACAAAAAAATTGTTGGTTTCCTCCCTTAGAAACGGATATTCAATCAGAGCAAAAACCAAGCCCGGCCAAAAGGCCATTTTGAAATGTTCCCAGGTGCTTTCGTTGACCGCTGCGATCAAGGCTATCGGTCGCCAATAGTCAGTCCACTCAAACCAGAAGTGAAGCGTTGTACCAAAACCAACAACAAAAAATACTCCGATGATCTCCCAGCGTTGAACTTTATTCATAAGCCGCTCCTGTGATGATGTTTGATCTTTAGGTGTCCAGCATTCTGTGCACACTAGAGGAAGTGTCTGCTCGAACAATTTAGGCGATAAGTGGCATCCGGGGATCGCCATCCTAATATCCATCTGAATTTACGGATAGGCTTATATAGAATTCAATTGCTCTCTTTAATCTTACCTCATTGAAGGAATTGACCAGATGTTGAATGGTAATGTATCCTTCGGAGTTTGTTGGCGAAGTCAAGCCTGGGTAGCTACAGCCAAGAATGGAGAGATTCGAGTTTCTGGAGGCCGTTCACCGATTAGCCAACTATAGGCACGATCAAGGTTAATCGCGACAGCCGTCGCCAAATGCTGCAAATGGGTCCGGGCTACCCCAATGTAACGGGTGCGTCTCAGCCCCATGGTTCGCACACCTTGAGCGATGGTGCTTTCGATACCCGCTCTTTTCCCATAGATCTTCTGAAATTCCTCGGTTTGTTGACGTTCTCTGGCCTGCTGTTGAACTTCGTACAGTTCTTGAGGATAGATATTCAATGTTCGGCCTGTATTTTTAGCTCGACAGCAGCGCTCTCTCAGTGAACATTGGAGACAATCGTCTTTATCAAATACAAACAACTGGTTCAGCTTTCCATTCCAGGTTGTTTTCTCTGCAGCTCGAACGCTGGTCTTATTGGCCGGACAGGTGGCAATCTTGTGGTCCCAATCGATCCGAAATTGAGAATGATCAAAAGCTCCTTCTTGCAGGTTCTGCCAACTTTTCCCTTCCGGGAGTGGCCCGATCAAATCAATACCTTGCTGCTGATTCTCCAGTAATAGTTCGACCTCGGTATAGCCTTCATCCACCAAATGTGTTTTGGGGCGTAACCCTTTGGCTTGTAGATCCTGTTGGATTTTGCGGATTACTTGCGAGTCATGAACCGTGGCCGGTGTCGTTTCCACTTGGGTAATCAGTCGAGGCTGGTCCGGATCGCAGGATTCGGTTAGATGAACTTTGTATCCAATCCATTGCGTACTGCGCTTAAAGCAATAATGGGCTTCCTGATCTTCAGGGGAGGCGATCATGGTCCCGGCCGGTGGTTGGCCCCATTGCTTTTTGGTTCGTTTATGTACTTTGCCATCATCGTAGTAAAACTGCTGCACCCATATCCGCCGTAAGGTCTCCACCTTCGCAGATCGTTTCAGGCTCTCTGGCCCATTTTCCCCATAGATCGCTGCTAATAAATAGAAACCGTCTTCACCAATCTGCACTGCCAGTTTCTCCTGTTTTGTCTGGCTTTTGGGTAAATGATAGCTTTCGAAGCGCCTTCCATACCGCTTGATCCACTCCGGTTTGAGATGCGTTTTCAACCATTCTGGCTCGAGACGAGCTATTTCGTCCAGAACCCGGCGCATGGTTTCTCCGACTAACTCCAACAAACTGATCGCACGAATAGCTGCCAAAACATGGGTTGAGTTTGTGCGTTGTTTTTGTTTGCCTTTGAGCAACCCCAGTTCTTGACATCCTTCTAAGACTTTGTCCAACAGCTTCTGTTCTGCTCTTCCCTCTATCAACCGCTGGCGAAATTCGCTCAAGACAGAATAGTGAAAACCAGGGTCGGAAAGTTCCAGGCCCAGCATGTATTTCCAATCGATCCGGCTGCGCACCGCATTTGCTGCCTGACGATCGGTCAGATTTTCCATGAATTGCATGATGGTGATCAGGGCCAGCCGGGCTGGACTTTCAGCTGGTTGTCCCAAAGCAGGGTAGAGTTCCGCAAATTCTTGATCTTCAAAGATCGGGCCCAATTTATCTCGCAGGGTGATTAATTTGCTCCCTTTGGGAAAGGCCTTTTTGGCTGTCTGGACTGTCTCTGCTGGTATTTCCATGGGTATGTTGGGCTTTAACATCTCAATTTACTCCTTTTCCACTTATGATAGGAGTATAGCCCAGTCTCCCGACTTCGCCAACAAACTCAGAAAGATACAGAACCTGTTGAATTCCAAAACCTTCGGATAATCGCTTCTAACATTAGAGACACCCCGCTGAGGTATATCATAAACGATCGCAAAAGGATTATGGCCATTCTTAAGTTGATGTGAAAGGGTTTTTATTCGCATGCTGGCCCCCGGTCACCAACCGCATTATTCGATCCAGACACTGTGAAAACTGAATGCGTGGGTGCCGGAGATAAATTCTTACAGCGTGTTGGCGTTCGCGATTTCGGTCGTAACATCCTCAATTAAACGGTTCTAGTCATTCAAAAAAGGCGGGCATGTTGACATAAGTTATAATTTGCTCAACAAAAGCTTGGAACAGGAAGGGTAAAAGCAAGAATGAACAAAGACAATATTCGCCAGATAAGCGTTGTAATCGCCTTGATCATTACGATTGCCGTCAATATCATGTCCAATGCGCTTCCCTTTAATGGGTTGTCGGCCCCGGAAATCGCAGACAGCTTCGATGTCTATTTTGTGCCAGCCGGTTACGTATTTTCCATTTGGAGTGTAATTTACTTGGGGCTCATTGCCTATGCTGTTTTTCAATTGCTTCCTGCGCAACAGAAAAATCCCAGAATGCGTCGAACCGGCTGGTGGTTTGTCTTGAGTTCGGCGGCCAACAGCATCTGGCTGTACCTCTGGCACTACGGTTACTTTGCACTGTCCGTTGTTGCCATGCTCACCTTATTAATTTCCCTGATCATCATATATCAACGGTTGGGTGTAGGCTGGCAAGCTGTATCTGTGGGTGAGCGCTGGTTGGTCCACCTACCCTTCAGCGTCTATCTAGGCTGGATTTCAGTGGCCACAATTGCTAATATCACGGCCTTCTTAGACTTTATCAATTGGAACGGATTCGGCATTGCTCCAGAAATCTGGACGATTATCATGCTCGTAGTGGCAATAGCAGTAGCTGGATTAATAGCATATTCCCGGCAAGATATGGCTTTCTTGTTGGTGTTAATCTGGGCCTTTATCGGTATCGGGGTCGAACAGTCGGATACAACCCAGGTTGCCAATGCCGCTTATCTGGCAGCCGCTACTGTCGCGATATTCGTTATCCTGGTTATCATTCAGAAATTTAGACAAATGCAAAGGCCGAGCTTGGCGTCATCTGGCAGTAATTGAGTATTCGTTCAATCGTTTGTGATTTGAACCGGGCTTATAAACCAAAGAAGTTTAGGTAATGCCAGCATTCCTTAGCTCACTAGCAGTCAACCCGCCAATCGTAGCGCGTGATGAAGCCAACGCCGTTCTCACGGAATTGCGGCAGAGCGCAGTTACAAGCCAGCCGCTTTAGCGGCTGGTCGTTGACAATACATCCTCAGTCCGTTGACCTGAACGTAAGCTCCTTGATTACTCAATGATTGAGATGGTTTCATTTGGGCGCCTCAAAAGTAAGACGCTTAGTTTTCGGCTCTTTTTTTGAGCGCTTCGCCCATCGCGATCATAGCAGGTTTTGCATTCGTTTCCAAATTTTTGGCCTGTAAAGGGACCAATAAGCCATGAAAGATTTCCCGGTCGACGAATCGAACCCTGTGTTTATTGATCGGCTCGATCCGGAAAAATGCTCGCCTCCGAAAAGAAACGGTAGAAGGACATGAAACTTCCAGGAGAATTGACGATTGGGTTCGACCGTTGTAATCGTAAAGAGAAGGTACATGTCAGATGAACAGAAGTTTGTCAGTGGTTCGCGCTGGTTCAAGAATCTTTATCGGGATCCAATCTATGCCTCGGCATTGAGAGAAAACCCGGATGAAATCACAAAAGCCGAATCGATCGGCAAAGAGATGAATCTGTGGAAAACCCTGGAACAGATCGTCCAACAGTCAAAAAAGTAATTCTGAAAAGAAAATGCCATCAGATTGTCGGGGAAAGTAAGCACCCCATTTTCCACCATCAATCATCTCGCCCCTTAGAAAGCAATTTCAGATAATTTCAACAATTCCACGATTTCCGTCCACGCGCACGCGCTGACCGGTTTGCAGCTTTGTCGTGGCATCGCGGACGCCTACGATTGCGGGGATGCCATATTCCCGCGCGACCACTGATCCATGGGTTAAAATGCCGCCGACTTCCATGATCAGACCACCTGCATTGATGAAGAGGGGCGTCCAGCCCGGATCGGTGAAGGTTGCCACTAAAATCTCGCCAGGTTTGAGAGTTTCAGTATGCGGGTCGTGGATCACGCGAACCGTACCCTCGACCAGACCGGACGAAACCGGCTTGCCTATCAGGGCGCCGGGCGGAGCATCTTCCAGGCGGTAATGCACAACAGGTGTCTCCCCATCGCTGGTGATCACCATGGGGGGGATCAATTTTTGAAAACGGTTGAAGTCGGCTCGTCGTTGCGAGATGGTCTGCTGCCAGGAGGTGCCGTCGTTGTCCCAAATGGTCAATAGTTCAGCCCAGGTCAAGAACCAGATATCAGCAGGCTGGGAGATTTTTTTCATCTCCACCATCTGTGCGGCGGTTACCTTCAGGGTTTCTTTAATGATGCGTAGGATCTGGACTGCCATGAACTTGTGATGCTCGCGCACTACGCTGGCTTCCTGCACCACATAAATCAGCCGCTTTAGCAGGCGTGCCCGAACGGGGCCGGCTGATGCCAGGATCTTCTTGACAGCTGCCTCCCGTTCCTGCGTCAATTTTAGGAGTTGGGCTCGATGATTGCCCACCTCTTTTTGCAGAAAAGATGTGATCACCTGCAAGAGCGGCAGGGGTTCTTCGTACCAGCGCGGCATAGCGATGTCAATTTCGAATGGCCCGCGCGCACCATAGTGGGTCAGAAAACCTTCCCAAGACTGCATAAAGGCCGCGCTGCCCTCCAGTTTAGCGGCCTGCTCCAACCAGGCGTGGCTGTCGTTGCCGAGATGTGCAAGCCAGTCTCGCAATTCCGGCGACTGATGAGCCAGGTCTGCTAGGTCGCCTATGGCCAGGTTCATCTCGTTGATCACATTGCCTGGAAGCCCCAAACTGATGGCGTCCAGTTCGGTCGAGTTGGCCCACTGGCGAGCTATTCGCGCAAAGAGGCGTTTGGCTATTTCTCCGGCGATGAATTGCGGCGCCCAATTGAGCACCACGAGATACAATGAGTCCAGGGTATCCAACATGGCTTGAAGTTGGGCTTTGCCCAGGGGCATGGATTGAAGTTTGACCTGCACTGAATTACATTTCTGTTCAATCAGGCGATTGACCCCCGGCACAAATCCGGCGTAATCTTGCCGCCAGAGCGCATACATGATTTGAGAAAAAAAGCCTGCCACGCCCTTCAGTATTGAAAAGGAAAGCGATATTCCATGCGGTTGCTGAAATTCAGGCCGTCGCATAGCAATCTGGAGTGTTTCGGGCGCCAGGGCATCAAATTGCGATAACCCGCCCATCACTGCCTTGCGAAGGATCGGATGGCGCAAAGGGATTGTGAGATCGAGAAAAAGGTGACCGCCGCTGGAGCGTAGGACGGTGTTCCCCGCTCCGTTTTGTGTTTGCCCAATTGGAATGATATATTGAAAACTGGACAGGCTCAGGTTGGCCATGGCGCGGGTCATGTTCTGCTGGTGACCCATGCTGAAGTAGATATGCAAACTATCTTCCGGGGAGGTCAGCCCATCGATGGGATAAAGTGAGGTGATTGGACGGGTTTGCAGCAGAAAGATTTGCCCATCAGCAATGGCCCATTCAATATCCTGGGGGGTACCATAATGGCTTTCGACCTGGCAGCCCAACTCGGCCAAAAACAGGATTTGATTGTCCGCCAGAACGGTCTGCTTCCGTTGGACAGGGCTGAGCGTTTCCTGGCGGGTACCGCCGTTTTTCTCCGGGAAAATGGCGAATTGTTTGTCGGCAATCTGGCGGTTGAGGATGGTGTGCGTCCGCTTATCCACATGATATGAATCTGGAGTGACCAACCCGCTGACCAGGGCTTCGCCCAGCCCGAAACTGGCGTCAATGGTGAGTGTATGACGGTGTCCCGTGAGCGGATCGGCCGTGAACAGGGTGCCGGAAATTTCCGACCTCACCAGCTTTTGAACCACGACCGAGAGCTGCACGGTGCGGTGCGGGAAATTGTTCTGACAGCGGTACAAAATCGCTCTGTCAGTGAAAAGGGACACCCAGCAGCGGCGAATGGCGTCCAGTAAGGCGGTTTCGCCGCGTACGTTGAGGTAAGTTTCCTGCTGACCGGCAAAGGAGGCATCCGGAAGGTCTTCTGCGGTGGCACTGGAACGAACTGCGTAGGCGTGTTCAACGCCGATTGCCTGCCATGCCTTTCGGGCGGCCTCAGCGACTTCCGTGGGGATAGGCACGTCGAGCAGGGACTGGCGCACCCGCTGACCCACACGGCGGACGGTTTCCACATCCCCGGGGGTAACGGTATCTACCAAGGTATAGAGGCTTTCCGCCTCGGGGCTGGCAGCCATAAAGCGTTGGAAGGCAGTGGTTGTCAGGCAAAACCCTGCCGGGATGGGAAATCCTACATGGGTCATTTCGCCTAAATTGGCCCCTTTTCCACCCACTAGCGCAATGTCAGCCGCGCGGATATCCACAAAAGGAAGGATGAGCGTTTCTATAGCGTTCATGGCAAATCTGTAATTCCTTTCAGCAAAAAGAGAATGCCAAAGATCAATGGAGCCCAAATACCGATTGCGCGGCTGTGCCGGTTCAAGGAGTGCTTGATCGAACTCAGCAAGTCCTTTGCGCGTTTGGGAAATGCAATATAGATGATGATGGGGACGATCACTGACAGGCAGAATACCAGCACGACCAGCAAGGTGATCACAATTTTTTCAGTGATGGGCAAATCGCTCAGAATGACGACGGATAAAGCCGTCAAAAAAAGGGCCAGGTTTTTGAAATTCACTACCGAAACCAGCGCCCCAAATCCGAACGCCTTTGGTGGGGTGATTTTGTTGACGATAGAGAAAAAGCGCGGCTCGTCTTGGCTCTCGGAACCTGGTTTGCGCCAGTTGCGCAAGGAGAGCCACAAGAGCAGAGTTCCTAATACCATCAGCAGGATGGGTAGAAAAAGGCCTGGTTTTCCAGCGTTATTCCCTGTCGCGCGGTACCCCAGAAGCACGGCCGATAACCCGATCGCAGTGTAAGCGCTGGTGTATCCCAGCGCGTAGCCAAGCCCATTATGCCAGCCGCGATCTGAAAGCAGCAGCAAAATGACCAGGGTGATTGATCCAACCGAGACCAGTCCGGCTGAGGCTAAGACAATGGCTTGTATGAGTACCGGTATCAACTGTTTCTCCTGGAACCGTTGAGGACGAAGCTAACTATCAAGCTGCTACGCAGGTTGTCTCTGAATATGGTTGTTCAGGGGCGCCTGACAAACAGGTGAAAGTGGCTTCAAATGTCAGCGAGGTAACCCTTTTTCGGAAATACGGAAGCAAAAGCTTATGGTCAAACCAACGAGCTTACCAATTATAGCCCAAACAAATTTCACATCCGCCGCCCGCTACACAGGGGGTGAACTAAAATGTTGTAGAAAAAAAATTTGGTGTTCGGTTTGTGCGGCTGGCGCCAGCCGCACAAACCGAACACCAAATCTACAAACTTTGAGGGCTCCCTACACAGGCGATATGACTGCTGACTTGATGAGTGTGGTGCAAGAGGCGGGTCGAAATTCAGGTAAATACCTGGCATATCGAGACCTTTGAGACCGATGTTGATAACCTTGCGACTTCAGGTTTTGATGGATCTGAATGACTTCGCCACGACAGTTTGGAATTGGCAAAGGAAATTTACCCCCAAAATTGGCCACCTTGATGAGGCTGGAGTGGGGAGATCCCCACTCCAGCCGATAATCTACAATTATCTATTTCGCCTGATCACAAACGCACCTGCCAGCAAAGCAGTGGCCAGTAGCAGCAGCAGGCTGGGTGCATATGAGCTGGTAGCATTGAAGCTCACCAGGCTGACCGAAGTGGGGCTGAATTGCCAGAGATAATCTTCTACTTCGCCGTTGAGAGCTAATCCCTGGTAATCGCTGGCATCCAGACTGCCGCCCGGCAGGCGGGCAGGGTCAAAGGCCCGGATGCGAGCGTAGACAGAGCTGCCCAGCGTATAGCTGCCAGAGTCAGGGATGGTGATCGAGCAGGTCGCAATACTACCAACCGGCCTGCTAAGGCAGGTGAAGAAATCGGTGGCAGCATCGAATGTATCGTTATTGTTCCAGTCAATCCAGATGCCGATATCCGCTTGACCACCGGGGGTAGTGCCTTTTAGATCTACCAGGATATCCACGACAGCGGTGTTGGTCCAATGCTGGCTACTGTTGCGCGTCACGCCATCGTCATCATCCAGGTTCTGGGTATCATCACCAGAGGACAGGCTGCCCGGCTGCCCATCACTCTCTCTGTCAATATTGGTGCCCATCGTCAGTGTACCGATTGCATGCCGTCCACCATTGTTCGCCAGGAGGGTGGCATTGTAGTCGTTTGGCAGGTCGCCAAAGTCAACCTGCGAGAGACCAAAGTCGTAAGTGTTGTTGGTCTGACCTTCGGCAACTGTGGCAGCTTCGCCGGCCGGATTGTCCGAGTCGCTGGCTTCGGCGGATGCGTTCTGCGGACTGGGAGTGTAGCTGGCGGGAATGACAACGCTGATCGAGTGGGATGGCTCGCCCGCGCCTGCGCCATAGAAATCTTCATCCAGCAGTAAGTTTCCAAAGTGATAGTAGCCTGAGGCGCTCGTAATGGTTTTGAGCGAGCTTGTTCCGCCTGGGGGCCAGGTGATGGTCAAGGCAACTTCGACCCCGGGCATACCGGTTTCACCGCCGACCTGGATGCCTTCGCCGTTCGTGTCGATCCAGATGAAGTCGCCCAGTGAGGCCGGGTCGCGATAGTAGCCGAAGTCAGCCGTTGTGTTGCTAGCACCCAATAGAACAACACTGTAGGGATCAAACTGGCTGTTATTATCCGCCCCGGCAGTGCCCAATGAGTGCCAGTAGCCTTCCAGCAGGTTGGCTTCATCGGTCACATCCACAAAGTAGAGGCTGTTGGGCAGGCCTGTAAAGCTGAAATCGCCGCTTCCATCCGTGACCTGGGTGCCCACCAGATGATCGGCTGCATCCCAAGTGCCGCTCGAATTTGAGTCGGTGAAGAGCGCCACGGTCACGCCGGCAAAGCGATTGGATTCACCCCCATCCAACAGGCCGTCAACGTCAGTGTCCATCCAGAGTGTGCCGCCAATGGTGTAGCCCGCGCTCGTATTGTAGCCAAAGTCCTGGTTAAGGTTAACTTCGCCGTTGGCGAGCGAAAAACCGGCCCGGTTGGGCATACCGCCATCCGGATCAACAAAGTTGGTCAAATCGGTGCCGTAGTTTGGCAGCGAGTTGAGATCGACATCTACGCTGTAAGAGCCAGCTGGCAGGCCGCCGAAGAAGTACTGCCCGTTCTCGTTGGTCATGATGCGGGCAATGATCTTGGCACTGTCATTGAGCAAGTTGACCATGACACCTTCGAGTCCTTCACCTGCGTCGAAGGTTCCATTTCCATTTTGATCCAGCCAGATCGTGTCGCCCACCAGGGCTTCACCGGCATCGTGTCCGGCGGTTGCGTAAGCAAAATCCTGGTTGAGATCACCTGCCGCGGCCAGGTCGGCGACGGTACTCATGCCCAGACCGGTGACCAGACCGCCAGTTGGGTTTGAGCCATCGGCATCGTAGGTGGCGACCAGGTCGGAGCTCACTGTGGCAGCGTCGTTGATCCAAACCAGGTAATCGTCGCTGCCTGTGCCGTCGGTGACTGGCACGCCGGTGAAGGCGTACTGCCCATTCGCGTCAGTGATATCGGTGGCGATAATGGGTTCGCCGGCCTCCCAATAACCGTTGCCATTCAGGTCCCGGATCAAAGCCACGGACACGCCAGGCAGGCCCGGTTCACCAGCATCCAGGTTGTCGTCCCGGTCTGTATCCACCCATAGTGTGTCACCAATCGTGGCGCCGCTGACCAGATCCGGCAGAAAGCCAAAGTCAGCATTCAGGTAAACGTCACCGGGAGCCAACAAAATGGGTGTGCTGGTCTGGCTATCGCAAGTCGTGCAGGTCACCCCAGGTTGATCCGGATCGCCAGTCTGGGCGTATCCGGAAGGTGAACTCGGAATCCGAACGACGTAGCTTCCCGCAGTTAGACCATCAAAGGCATAGTTGCCTGCATCGTCGCTGGTTGTGGACGCGGCCACAACATCATCCAAGGTGCCAAACAGGCCATCAGGGCCGGCCGTGAGCAGTTCGATGCTGACATTTTGCAGGCCGGGCTCGCCAGGATCTTGCTGTCCGTTGCCATTTCCATCACTCCAGACCCGGTCGCCGATCATGCCAGTTGAAGCGCTGGCAGGTGAATTGGTCTCGCTGGTGGAAGCCCAGTTGTAGCCAAAGTCTGCGGTGGTGTATTCCAGGCCTGAACCCAGCAAAACATTAGTTATATGGGGCGTTCCGGTGCCATCTTCGTCATAAGTTGGGTTGGCTGCCAATCCTGCCGGCAGCGTTGAGGTGTCCACCGTTACGGTATAGCCGCTGCCATCGCTCGGAGGCACGTTTGTGAAGACGTACCGCCCGTTTGTGTCGCTATAGGTGCTGCGGCTGACCGGGTTGCTGTTCATATCGGTGCCGGTGAGAGTCAGGCGCACGTTAGGAACACCGGGCTCACCAGCATCCTGATCTCCGTCGCCGTCTTCATCGACCCAGACCAAATCCCCCAGCGAGCTGGTAAGTTTGACTGTAGCCTGCGCCGGCGTACTGAGAATTCGGTCGGTGCCATACAAAGCATAGGCAATCGCAGTGTTGGTGGTTTCTGCATAAATGCGGCTCGTGCAGCTAAAATTCCAGACCTCACCCGGGTCAAGGAATCCCGGATTTGCGGTATCACCGGATTGATAGACCGCTGGCGCGCACATATCATCCTTAACTTCGATATTGTTGACCGAAGTGCTGAATGTCTGAATGAGCCTGACTGTGTACGAATAAGTCACCAGGCTGCCCGGGGCAACCAGGGTTGCACTGGCATTCTTGGTGATGGTAATTTGAGACCCGTAGGGGGGTATTCCCATACCCAAATCCATCGCTTCGTCATCCCCGGAGAAGCTGTAGGCCGGGTTTTGGCCGAAGGCAGTTGCAATTAAAGCATCGTTGCAGGTGCGGATGTAGGAGCCGGTCATGTCGAAATCGCCATCGGGAGCATTATCAATATGGACTTCGTCAATCGACCAGCTGTCACCCGCTTCCAGGTTTCCGACTGTACGAAAGCGAAAAGTAGTGTTGGGGCTGTTGTAAGCTGAGGTGCGGTAGACATTGTTGGCGGATTGGCCTGTGGCGAAGCTTATCGGGCCGCTGATTTCTTCGAGCGTGACCCAGGTGCTGCCCCCGTTTGGAGAGATTTCGAAGGCGATCGCGTCGTCACTATCATATGCGCCGGCGAACTGAATGCGAAAGCTCGTGCGGGAGTAATACTGGCCAGAAAGGTTGCGCGACCGTTGAATCGAGACATTGGTTTCATCCCCACCGTTATCACGAATTTGCAAGCTGCCGCCTGTGATCCAGATTGCCCCGGATGCAGCAGAGCCGTCGTCATTGGTTTCTTGCCAGTTGGTAGCCCAGGTCGCGGGTGTCAGGCCAAAGCCAATGTTATCGCTGACCCGGTTATATGCCACCGTGCCAAAATTATCGTGCACGTAGGTGCGCGAACTAGGGTCATTATTAATAGTATAAGACCTAAGCGCTTCAGCATTGATCGTCTGTTCAGCACCAATACCGCCTGGACAGGCAATACCAGAACCGTTGGTATCCACATAAATATCGGTATTTGCCAGAGGCATCACCCAAACCACAGTGCGGCTGGTGGTTCTGCTAGTGTCAGTAGCATCGAGACAGACGCCCTGATAACTTTCATCCGTGCAGCCCGGAGTCCAACCCACCAATACCTCCGGTGAGAGCTGCTTGACCGGGTAGAGTTCATGGCCCCAATCAAATATGTTACCGTTGCCATTCGTAGTTGCGCCGTTAGTGCAATCGGTCATGGAAATTGGCAGAAACACCCGGCCGTCTGTTGTGTAAAAGTGAACGCCGCTGCCGGAGGGGACAAGGGGAGAATCCACGGCGCTTCTGGCTGGCACGCTGAATGTCCCATTTGGGCTGGCGCCGCCGTAAAAATCATACGATACAGTCAGGGCGGTAGCATTCGGATTGTAGATCCAGTTGCTGGTGCAGGATCGCAGAGTTCCAACTGTGGTTGGGGTGCCTACCGGTGAATAATAATTAGTTACCCAATCGGAGCGTGGGACCAGGTTATAGAACCGGTTTTCATAAGTGGAGCCCACATCACTGGTGATCAGAGTCACCTGCACCGGATTGCCCGATACGACGTCCACACTGGCCCCTGCCAGCACCCCATCCGGTGTGGTTGCGGGGAGGCCGGCGACGCTCAACACCTGCCCTTCCGTCAGCGCATGATTATTGCGATCAAATGTATCTGTATAATCCCCGTCAGCATTGGCATCGACATTAATCGTAGCTCCGCCGGCCCCTGCCATGACCAACATCCGCACATCATCATAAGCGTCGCTGAAACCGTTGTTGTTTTCGCCTACCGGTGAAACATATTGCATGCCCCATCGTTCGGTGGGTAAGATTCCCTGGGCATCAGCAATCAGAGAGCCAGCGCCGCTCGGCCAGATGGCGCGTGCAATTGCAACCGGCAGGGAAGCCCCGATTTTATCGCGTCCATCATAAAAAATTTTGGCGGGATCGCGGTAATAGGAGTTTAGGGCTCCATCGACAACCACATAACTATCCAGAGTGATGGTTTGCCCCCGCTGTAGGCGATCATCTGTGGGAGAAGTGCAGGGATTAATGGTATTGTTGACCAGGGGAACACATCCGTTAGCCAGCACGCCATCACCCCAGATCTGGGTTCCATCCGGGTTTGTCGCGGCGTTAAAAATGTTACTGCCCGGAATGGAGATATCCGTTTCATACCCGCCATCTTCCCACTGGTCGTAATAGACTACTGTATTATTTGTCCCAATCGCAATGGAAATGATGCTGCGGAGCGGGCTGACTGAGGTTGTACCAGCCGTAAAATCCTCCCTCAAATATTGCAGCATAATATCTTCAGGCAGAGTAACATAATAAGTCCGTATCGCCGGGGGAGTAAAAGCCATAGCGCCGCTGATACTATCGCGGCTGGCATACATCATCCCGGCAACCAGCATGATCAAGAAAAACCAAGATGTAATCCGATGCAGACATGTTCTGGTGCGTTTCATCTAACCCTCCGGTAGGCAAAATTCAAGATATGAGATCTCGGTGCAAAAATGGTGCTTTAATTAATATTGGAAAGCATCTTTTTTGATGCAAGTCAAGAAGCTCCCCCAATATTTTGTGTCTGGCGGTCCTTTCGGTTGCTGTGGGGCAAATCTTCACGCTCTCAATATTTCAACTCAATATGATTGTTCAAATATTATTGCTGGACAGATTATAAACTTGCGCATCCTCGCCGCAGCATACAGAATGGTAAGGTACCCGAAGAAATCAAATCAAACCCAATTCTTCAGTTCCGGATAAGTCAAGACCTGGGAAGACAAAAAGAGCCCCCTTCCCGTAGACCTGCGATCGCAAGTCTACGGGAAGGGCAGGCTCATAATTATCAGCCTTACAATAGGTGAGCAGGCGAATCAACTATTGGGTCAAGCTTGAGCAGCAAATCAAGTCAAATATATCAACAGGGAAAAGCATACAGATATAAAATACCCCCATACGTGGTGCGTTTCTACTTCAGATAACCCTGAATGGCGGTTAGACCGCCTGGCTGTTTCAAAAGTGCGTAAATAGCCCTACATCCACCAAGGAAGATTAAATTTTTATGGTGTTATTTCCCGCAGTGCGTCGCACTGCGGGAAATAACACCATAATTCCTTTTTCCTCCAAAGTCGCGGCGCTTTCAATAACCTGCGAGAAATATCCTAATGCGTGCCCGGTGTTTCATTGCTTGCCAGCGGCAGCCCCTCGCCCATCCACTCAAACAATGAGCCATCATAAACAGCGACATTTTTATTGCCCGCCATTAAATATGCCATCGCGTTCACAGTCGCGGCAATCCCGCCACCGCAGTAGGTGATGACGCGCTTGTGCTGACCTGCGCCTTTCAAGCGCGCCGCTAACTGATCCTCAGGTAAATAGGTGTCCCATTCAATCATCAGATCTGTAAGCGGCAGGCAGCTTGAACCGGGAATATGCTCCTGGTCGTGCCAATCCTGAGTCAGGGCATTCTCGGTATACACGCCGCCCACACCTGTTGCTGCTTGGACTTCTTCCTTGCTGGCAAACATCTCACCATTGAAATGCCCCTTAAATTGAGCAGCCGGATAGCTGTGCTCCTCCTGTTCCACGGCGCCTCCGGCCTTTTTCCAGGCAGCGAACCCGCCGTTGAGCACCCGTACATTTTCCAGACCCGCGTAGCGGAGCATCCACCAGGCACGTGTTGCGCAGGCCAGAATACCGGTGGTGTATACAATCACTTCGGAATCATTGCTGATGCCGATATTTCCAATCTGGTCAGCCAGATCATCATTTTTTATTAGCATGTATTCATAAGGACTATCGGCATCCGAAAATTTTTGGTGGTCAAAAAAGGCAGCGCCGGGAATGTGCCCCGCCAAATATTGCCCGTGGGCTGTCGGCATCTTGGCTATATCTTGCGCGCTTACGCCAATGTAAAACATTATGGTGGCATCAAATATGCGGATATTGGGCTGATTAATTTTTGAGAGCAGCTCGTCTGCTTCAATGAGAACACTATCGCGTTTCATAAATTCCTCCATGGGTAAAACAACCGAAGATTTATCAGCAATCAATTATAACTAAAAATATCTGATTATCTTAAATTTGGGATCATTGGGAGCACTCAAAGTTTGTAGATTTGGTGTTCGGTTTGTGCGGCGCAAGCCGCACAAACCGAACACCAAAATTATTTTTCTACAACATTTGAGTACCCCCAAATCATTGGAAATCTCTGGGTCGGGATGATGAGCGGCGATGTCTATTGTTCACAAGTTATTTCGGAAGAACTCCACCGTTCGCAGCATAGCCTGGTCGAAATACGGCGAGATCAGGTTGTGCCCCCCACCTTCGTAGGTGTAGAACTCGTAACTCTTGCCACTGTCCTGCAATACCCCTGCGAGATCGAAAGAGTAGCCGAGGTTTACCACGGTGTCATCCTGTGCATGGTGGAGCTGCAATGGGCTGTTGAGGAATTCGATGTTCTCCGTCAAGGACACTGCTTTCCAATAATCGACCTGGGTGTTTGGCCGGCCGTAGATGTCGAATATCTCCCGCGACCTGCTTCGTGGGTTGGGGGTTTCCTGAGTTTGCGGGGTCGCTGGCGGCCTGTAGGTGTTGTCGTCGATTCCGTAGGTCACGAAATCATCATAGCTGTAGACCGCCCCGGCCCAGATCACCCCGGCTTTGATGTCCGGTTCGATGAGCATTGCCCGTAAGACCAGATTGCCAGCCATGCTGTGGCCCCACATGCCAACCCCTTCAGGGTCGATGATGTCCAGCGTCTGCAGGCTCTTGAGAGCTGCGATCGAGTCGATGGTATACCCGGGTGAGAAGTACGACCCGGATGGTTCTCCACCCGACTCTCCATGCCCGCGATAATCAATTTTGAAGACTACAAAACCGTTTCTGGCCAGATAATCAACGTAAGCAGTGTAACGCTCCGTGGTCCGGTATGCTGTTGGCGGAATATATCCGTGATTGAAAACGATTGCTTTAAAACCGCCAGCTGGCGGTTCTATAGTCGGGATCGTTAGCAGACCATAGATCTTGTTGCCTTCCGAGCTGTAGCTAACCAGGTGCTGTTGATAATAAAAGGTTTGGGTGAGCTCCTGCTCGAAAGTGAGTTCACTTCCGGTGATCTCCAGGTCCCGCAGGTATTCGATGGTGAGTTCTCTGCCGACTTCGAAAAGGACTTGTGTTTCTGTCGGGGTCGGTGCACTCGTGGCAACCGGTGTGGCTTCCGGTGTTGGGGTGTTCGATTCTTGGGTAATGATCGGGATTTTGGTATTCAGCAAGTCGGTTGCAGCTGGGGAAGGGATCAAAGTCGTGATCGCACTCGGAGCTGAGAGTTCTGCGGATTGGGATGTGGACAATCCAACTTCCCCAGCGAGGCTGCAGCTCGCTAAAAACACTAAGAATATGAGAAGTAACAGATCAAATTGTTTTTTCGCTATCAAGCAGATATATCCTTTGCTGGGGGAAATGACTTTAAATACAATTAAACCGATTGTACCTGCTATTGCCGTCGCCCGACTTAAATAGTTTTATAGAAAATTTTCTGATTTGCCCCGATTTCAAGCAAAATTAAAACCAGATCAATTGTTAATCGAAGCAGGCCCTATAGATATTCTCTCATTCAGTGAGCCGGCCCGGATGAACCGGCCGGTGCAGGGGTGATCAGCCAAAATTCCCTGTATAATAAATCTAATATCGGTGAAGGGAATATTACTGTTTTCAAGCTTCCAATTTGGCCCATCTGAATCAAAAGGAGTAGAAAATGGCGCACAACAATATTCGCTTTGCTGCTCTTGTCATCTGCCTGGCTGCACTTGCCCTCCTGGGGGGCAACCCTACGCTTGCAGGTGCGAGTGAACCAGGCGCAAGCCTCCCGGCGCAGACTTTTGGAGTGACCTTTGGCGGAGGTGGACCAGGGCCGGTAGATAACTGGTTCACTTACCAGGGGTACTTGCAAGATAATGGCACACCTGTGAGTGACACTTGTGATTTCCAATTCAGTTTATGGGATTCATCTGGAACAGGAGTGCCGCCTACCGGTGGGATCCAGATTGGAACGACTGAGACTGCTGGCAGCCTGCTGATAACCGAGGGCTTGTTTAACTATACCCTCAACACGGGCGACGAATTTGGCCCACAGGCATTTAACGGACAGCGGCGTTACCTGCAGATCGCAGCCCGTTGCCCAGCTGGCAGTGGGGGGTACACGACGCTGGCGCCCCGCCAACTGCTCACAGGCGCTCCTTACGCGCTGAGTTTACGACCAGGAGCGGTGATCTCGGATACTCAAAATAGCGCCCTTCTGACGGTTATCAATACTAATGCCGTGGAATCTGGTAGCGGCGCGATTGTCGCACGCGGCAGCGGACCCACCGCTCCGGTTATCGGGGCCCATCACGCTGGCATAGGGCATGCCCTGTATGGTTCTTCCGACAGTGGCTACCCCACGATTGGCGGGGTGAACTTGGGATCGGGATCCGCGGTGAATGGGCGGAGTGCGGGGGGGATAGGCGTCTACGGCTTAACCGAAACTAACGATAGTGTTGGGGTGGCCGGGCTGCAATCTGGGTCCGCGTTTTCGCTCTCCGATCTGGGGGGGTATTGGAAGCCCGGTGGGTATTTCATCGGTCGCAACGGTGTGGTGGGCATAACGAAAACGAACGCTGGCTATGGTGTTTTTGGATGGGACAAATCTGAGTCTTCGGGTTGGGCAGGCTACTTTTTCTCGGCCAACGGAAATGGCGTGTACGTTTCGGCGCCCAATGTGGGACTGAATGTTGCCGGGGGCACCAAAAACGCCGTCGTCCGTACCGAGTCTGGCAGCCGTCTGATGTACTCAGAAGAATCAACCGAAGTATGGTTCTCCGATTATGGGTTTGGGCAGCTGGAAAGTGGAAGTGCAGATATTGCGATCGATCCGATCTTTGCCCAAACTGTGAACCTGAAAGAGCCCTACCACGTTTTTGTGCAAGCTTACGCAGATGCGGAATTGTATGTGAGCAATCGGTCCGCAACCGGGTTCGAGGTGCATCTGAGGGATGGTGAAGCCAACGCTGAATTCTCTTACCGCATTGTCGCTCAGCGCCTGGGCTACGAGGAAACCCGCCTGGATCGCGCCCCCTGGGCTGACAACGACCCCAACCTGTACCCGGAAAAGGCCAACGAAGCCATGCAGACTCCCCAAGGGGGGCAGCCATGAACGGCAAGCTGATCATTCTGTTGCTGGTGATCATGCTGCTGACAAGCGGCCTGGGTTTGGCTGCGGTCGACAGCCTTAATTTGCCCTGGTGGACGGTGGATGGCGGCGGAGCGGTGCCTGCCCTGAGTGGTGGCGGGCTAACCTTGCAAGGGACGACGGGGCAGGCAGATGCGGGCAGGTTGAACAACGACCGGTTCAGCTTGAATGGCGGCTATTGGAACCCATTCACTGGAAAACCAACCCTTTGGGTTTATTTGCCTGTCGTGATCCAATAGTTCGAATTGCGCAGGGCCATGCAGGGCACGAGCAGTGAGCCGCAATTACTTGAAGAAGACAGCTTTGTAAACCCACCTCTGGCCAATAATCCTGTCCAAAAAACCGGACAGGCCAGTTCGGCCACGACAATATAACCGTCTGTCAGGATTCACAGACAGCTTCATTGAAGAAAGAACAGCTGATCTTACGCCCAGGCCGCAGCCAGTTGAACCCGGCTGGCGTGCAGTCGTTCAATCGCTGATTTGGCGGCCTGGAGGGTCAGCGAATAAGCTAACCGGCCATCTTTTTTAAACAGCGAGTGCAATGCCTTTGCATCGAATTTGAGCACTCGGCTCTGTACTGACGTGCTTGCCGTAGCGGTCAGCACATGGGGCTCGATCAGAGCTGAGATGCTGAATGGCTCACCGGGATTAATCTCCCCGACTGGGATGCCTTTTGCCAAGGTAGCGCGTTTCTTCTCTCCTAGCGTGTAATACAATTCGACATAGCCATCCAGCAAGAAATACAGCGCAGTGGCAGGCCCCCCTTCCTGAAAGATAACTTCGCCGCTCTCATAAATCACTTCTTCAGCCAGCATAGCCAATTCTTTTAGATGTTTGTCCTCCAGCGAACCAAAAAACGGATATTTGCGCAGGATTTCTGGTGAGATCATTCAAATCCTCCTATTGTATTTCGGCCGGTTTCCAAACCGCAGCCAGCTGGAGGCGGGTGGCGTTCAACCGGTCCATAGCCGCCCTGGCCACCTGCTGGATTAAGGCATAGGCCAGCTTATCGTCTTCCTGGCACATCTCAAGGATCGGCACAGCTTCGATCTTGAGTACGAGGCTGGATTCTACTGCTCGCGCTGTGGAGGTTAAGATATACGGCTCGATAAAGGCCGAGATGCCGAACAACTCGCCGGGATAGATCACTCGAAATCGGAGGTCTTTACGCAGTTCGGGGCGATACTCGACCTCTACCACGAATAGAAGTTCAACACTGCCTTTGAGCAAGATGTGGATTGCGTCTGCCTTGTCATTCTCGTGGAAGAGGATCTCACCGCGCTCATAAGACACCTCTTCGGCTATCTTGGCAATTTTTTTAAGTTGAGCCGGCTTAAGAAAACCAAAAAAAGGGTATTTGCTGAGCAATTCGGGCTGAATCATGGGTTCCCTCCGATATAAAACTGATCTCTGCAGGGAATATTGACCGACATGTGAGCTAAAGAAGTCTTCTGCAGATTAGCTGGACAAACGATCATCTGTCGTTCTTGCGGCCAAGTAATTCGATAATCTCCCCTTGAGCATCGCGGATGGTCACCTCAAGCGGCATTTGGCCAGGCATTGTGTGGGTCGCACAGGCGAAACAGGGATCATAAGCGCGGAAAGCCATCTCTATCCGATTGAGCAGGCCGTGGGTAATCACCGTGCCGTTATGGATCAGCGATTGGGCGGCTTTCTTGACCGACATGGCGATGGGGGCGTAATTATTGGTTGTTCCAACGATCAGGTTGACCTTTGTCAGAATACCATTTTCATCGGTCTGGTAATGATGGGTTAGCGTGCCCCGCGGCGCTTCAACACAACCAACGCCTTCATCCGGAATTTCGGTGACCAGAACGCGCACATTCGGATCCGTAATCTCCGGATCGGTCGCTAATTCCAGCATACGCTCGGCTGCATAGAGCAGTTCAATCAGGCGCGCCCAATGGGTTGCCAGGCGTTGGTGCACGGGCTGGTAACGCCCGCCATTAATTTTACTCCCCAGGGTGGTATAAAACTTTTCAAAAAATTCCTGGGCCAGAGGCGTTGCCATGCCATCGGCAGCATTCATGCGGGAAAGCGGCGTGGCACAATAAACCCCACTGTGGATGCCGTCGACCAGGCCTTTCCAACCAACCTCCTTGAGATAGGGGAATTTCAAGTAGGTCCATGGTTCAACATGTTCTGCTAGATGCCTGGCATAATGGCGGGCCGGGTATTTGACGAATTCCTTCCCTTCCGGGTCAACCACCCGGATCAACCCATCATAAAAATTTAAGCACAAATTGGAGTCCACTGTGCCCATTGAGTAGGTTCGATGTGTGTAGAAATCTGAAAGGATCAGATCTACATAATCAGAGTTTCCGAGTACGATCTGATCAAATATTTGTAAACTGAACAGGGCGAAATCTACATTTTGGCGGGCAATCTGCTCGTACTCTGCGCGCTCGTCCGGACTGATCGGTTTGCTCCAGCCGCCCGGCAGTCCAGCCACCGGATGGACGCCACGACCGCCCATTTTTTGAATCACATAGTGGTTTCGGTGGCGGCATTCGATAACCTGCTTGCCGATCTCGACACCCACCTTATGAATGACGCCCAGGATATTGCGCTCGCCAGGTGAGGCGTCCGGCCCAAGAATAAAATCTGGACCTCCGAGAGCATAGAAGTGGGTGGTGTGGTCGGTGACATAGAATGCCATGTAAAACAACTCGCGCAGTTTTTTGACCGCTGAGGAAGGCTCGATATGGAACAGCGCATCTAACGCTTTGGTCGCAGCCATGTGGTGTGCCTCAGGGCAAACGCCGCAAATCCGGTTTGTGATGCGCGGCATTTCCTCTGCCGGCCGGCCAACGCAGAATTGCTCAAATCCGCGCAGTTCGGGAACCTGAAAATAAGCGTTGGCTACCTCGCCCTGCTCATCCAGGAAGATATCAATCTTGCCGTGGCCTTCCAGCCGGGTGATCGGGTCGATCGTGATCCGTTCCATCAGGCGCCTCCTTTTGATTCTGTCTCAAAATGCAGAGGATTGTGGCCATTTGTTCGCTTCCGGTTCAGAAAAGAATGTGCCATGCTGAACCGGTAAAAAGTTCCGGCTGGATCGGCCAGAGTATCGACGGCGGCCTTGATCCGGTTTTCAATCTCATCTTCTTTTTCACCAGGCGCGCCTGCTTCGATTACCGAAGCGATCGCCGCCAGCATTCGGGCGCCCTGATCTTCGACGCCATCCAGCGGGCCGTAGCACCCCCGGCAGCCCATACCGACCTGCGGGCAAAGCGCTCCACAGCCGCTGCGAGTGGCCGGGCCCATGCAGACCAGGCCCTGCTCAAGTAAGCAAGTTTCGGGTTGGGGGATGATCTCATAGGGCCGGTAGAAACGCTGGATATGTTTCTCGCTTATTTCCAGGGTACATTCCTCGCAGACTGCTGCCTGTCCCGCTCCCAGGATTGAACCCGGTGGAGGCGGTTCGGCTCCATGCAGCAAGACTCCCACCACGGCCTGCAAAACGGCCCAGATCTGGTGGGGCTCCGGAGGACAGCCCGGAATCGTATAATCCACCTGGATCACCTGGTCCAGGGATTTCACGGCTGGATAAAAAGCCGGGATGTGCAGGCTGCCCTCGGGCATTCGCGTTTCAGTTTGGGGCAGGATCCCAGTTGGATTATCCACAGTCGGCGAGGACAGGTAGACCGTGTGAAAAATCTCTTCAGCGCTGGTCAGGTTGGCCAGGGCAGGAATACAGCCTTCGTAGGCGCAGGAGCCAAAGGCTACCAGGAGCTTTGATTTCTTGCGCAGCAGGTGGGCCATCTCTTCATTCTCGGATGTGCGGATAGCCCCGTTGAACAGGCACAGATCGATGTAACTATCGGGATAGGCCCGAACGTCTTCATATTTAAAATCTGCTGCGACAGGCCAGAAGGCAAGATCGAAGATCGCGTCGACATCCAGGATTTTATCGCCGATATTAAGGACGGCAATCTCACAGCCGCCACAAGAAGCGGCCCAATACATGGCCAGTTTTGGCTTTCCATTTTGTGGCATGGCTAAACCTCCATGACTGCTGGCAGCTCGTCGGGGATTTCAGGCAACCGGACGGGATGGTGCCCATTGCGCAGTACTGTCTGGTGCCAGCGTAGAGGCCCCAAAGCCCGCAGTTCCTCCGTCATCCGGTCGACGGTCCTGGCCAGCAGGGGCCCTTCAGACGCCGATGCCCATAGGATCTGGACGCGTTGCGCTTCGACCCCAAATTGGGCCAGCACCCGTTTGAGCAGCATGTAGCGGCGTAAAGCCTTTAGATTTCCCTCAATGTAATGGCACTCGCCCGGGTGGCAGCCAGCGATCAGCACGCCATCTGCGCCGTCGCGCAGGGCCTTGAGCACCATATCTGGCTCCACTCGACCGCTGCACATGACACGGATTGCACGCATATTGGGGGCATAGTGCAGCCGTGCTGTTCCAGCCAGATCGGCTGCACGGTAGGAGCACCAGTTGCATAGAAATCCGACGATGACAGGTTCATAGGTCTGATCCATAGGATTTCTCCTTTTTTTTATTTGCCTCAGGTCTCACGCCGGGGCCGGATCGATTTCGGCTGGCTGGCGCACATCCCAAAGGATGCCCTCGATCTGGGCCATTAACTGTTGGCGGGTGAAATGTGCGCCTGAGATGGCTGCGCTTGGGCAGGCTGCCACACAGGTCCCGCAGCCCTGGCACAGAGCGGAGATGACCTCGGATACTTTGCGGTCCTCGTGATAAACGATGGCGGAGTAAGGACACAGATCGTTGCAGATTCGGCAGCCAGAGCACTGCTCGCTGTTGATCTGGGCGCGAACCGGCTCCATCAAGACGGTTCCCTGGGCAATCAGGCTGGCAGCGCGCATGGCTGCCGCCGCGGCCTGGGCGACAGTTTCGGGAATCGCCATCGGACCCTGACAGGCGCCGGCGATGAAGATACCCTCGACCATCGTGAGGATAGGATCCAGCTTGGGATGGCGCTCGATGAAGAAACCGCTGAAATCACAGCCCATGCCAAACAGGTTAGCGACCTTCTGGGCGTCGTGACGTGATTCCATCCCTACGCTCAGGATCACCATATCCACCGGGATGCGTCGCTGGGCGCCGTACAGGGTATCGTACGCCTGGACGATCAGCTTGCCCTCTTCCTCCGCGGTGCGGGCGGCATCGGTTATTTCTCCTATGCGGCCGCGGATAAAGTGGACGCCCTCTTTCATCACGCGATGATAAAATTCTTCATACCGTTTGCCTGCTGCCCGGATGTCGATATAGAAGTTGTAAACTTCTGCGTCTGGTAGGCGTTCGCGGACCAGATGGGCAAATTTCAACGAATACATACAACAAACCCGCGAGCAGTACTCGTTATAATTTTCATCGCGGGAGCCAACGCAGTGAATGATCGCCACGCTTTGCGGCTCGGTGTTGCCGTCACGCAGCAGGATTTGCCCCGCTGTAGGTCCCGAGGCATTGACCATTCGCTCGAATTCCAGGCTGGTGAACACATTGTTCAGGCGGCCGTATCCATATTGGGGGATCCGGCGGGCATCAAAGGGGTCATAGCCGGTCGCCAAAATGACACTGCCGGCGTTTAGCTCCAGGATTTCATCTTTCTGATCGAAATTGATTGCCTCAGGGGGGCAAAAAATCTGGCAGGCCTTACACTTGCCCTTGATAAAGTAAGTACACTGCTCAACATCGACCACCGGGAACATCGGCACAGCCTGGGGGAACGGGCGATAAATCGCTTTTCGTTTGCCCAACCCCACATTGAAGACCTCATCCACGACTTTCTTGGGGCACTTGTCCTCACAAATACCACAGCCAGTGCACAAGGATTCATCTATAAACCGGGCTTTCTTACGCACCGTGATTGTATAGTTGCCCAGATACCCCTCTACACCTTCAACTTCGCTGTATGTCAGCAGGGTAATATTGGGGTTTTGGCCGACTTCGACCATTCGTGGGGTCAGAATGCAGGCTGCGCAGTCCAATGTTGGGAAGGTTTTATCCCATTGGGCCATATGCCCGCCAATGGATGGCTCGCGCTCAACCAGGTAGACATGATAGCCGGCGTTTGCCAGCTCCAGGGACGCAGTAATCCCGGCGATTCCCCCGCCGACCACAAGTACGTTGGGATTAATCTCAACCACCACAGGCTCCAGAGGCTGGTGATACACAACCCGCTCGACCGCACCTTTGATCAGGGCTTTGGCTTTGCTGGTGGCGGCAACGCTGTCGGTTGTCGCCCAGGAATCCAGCTCGCGGATATTCGCCATCTCAAACAGGAAGGGATTCAATCCAGCCCGCTGGCAGGCGCCCCGGAAGGTTTTTTCGTGCATATGGGGTGAACAGGCCGCTACCACCACCCGGGTTAGGCCATGGTCTTTGATATCCTTCTCGACCAGGTCTTGTCCCAGGCTGGAGCACATGAACTTATAATCACGAGCGATTTCAACATGCTGCTGTTCACTGGCCCAGCGGGCCACATCTTCAACGTCAACCATACCGGCAATATTGGTGCCGCAATGGCAGATATATACGCCAACTTTTTCGCTCATAGAGGCTCTCCTGTTTTAGCTGGAAAGATCCTGTCCAGTCTTGGATTCAACCGGTCCGATAGCTTCGTAAACCAACTCGACCAGATCCTTGATCGCCAGGCGCTTCTCCAGATCCGTGGTTTTAATCGCATCCGTGTACATGCTCACATCTTTGGGGCAGGTAACGATCATTACCTGGACTCCGTTCATGGATACGGCCTCCCTTACCCGGCTCTCACTGGGTCTTTCTTTGAGCGGCTGCTCTTCCATCCAGATTCGACCACCGCCGGCGCCACAACATAATGCTTGGTCGCCATGGCGCGGCATTTCGACCAGGCGACAGCCGGTGGCAGCAATCACACGCCGAGGGGCATCGTACACGTTGTTGTACCGGCCTAAATAGCAGGGATCGTGGTATGTGACCGTGTAATCCAGCCGCTTATTCAGCTTTAGCTGGCCAGATGAAATCAATTGATCGAGTAATTCGGCTACATGCAGAACTGATCGGGAAGTGCTGGAATGGCCATTACTGTTCTGCAAGCGCGGGTATTCATTTTTCAACGTATTGAAAGAATGCGGGTCGGTAGTTACAATGGCCTGAAATTCGCAGCGTTCCATAGCTGCCAGATTTTTTTCGGCCAGCATTTCGAATAAGCCCTCTTCCCCGATCCGGCGCACATCATTTCCGGCGTTGCGCTCTGCGTCGTACAAGATACCGAAATCAAGTCCAGCGGCTTGAAATATTTCCGCCGTCTGGCAAGCAATTTCTTTAAGGGCGGCATTATAGGAGACGTAATCGCCCACGAACCAAAGATAATGAACGGGCTCACGGCGGGCATCCTTGATTTTGAAGGCTAGCGATTGTGTCCAGCGAGCGCGCACGCGGTCGGATTGGCCAAAAGAATTACCATAGCGTGCCAGCTTCGCCAGCGCATCCTGGGTCAGGCTGTCGACCTGGCCTTCGGTCACAAGGTGCCGGCGCATATCCACGATCGTGGCTACATGGTCAATAAAGGCTGGGCAGGCAGCAGTGCACGCCCGGCAGGTTGTGCATGCCCACAGCTCTGCTTGACTGATGACATCTCCATGCAATTTTTGACCGTTTGTGCGCCTCCATACATGAGTCTCTAGCTTAAGCATGAGATCCCGCGGCGATAAATTTACGCCGCTGGCATAAGCTGGACATTGATCTTGACAGCGCCCACAGCGGGTGCAAGCATCGAAATCCAGCAACTGTTTCCAGGTAAAGTTTTGCCATTTCTCAACTCCCAGTCCACTGTGTGACCGTGCTGGGTTGAGAGTCCCGGCCGGTTGCAGCGAGCTGAAGAATATGTTGACTGGTGTTGCCACAATGTGAAAAAGCTTTGTATAGGGTATGCTGGCAATTAAGCCGAAAGCTATGAGTGTATGGGCCGACCAAATCGCCATGTGCAGAGTTCGATTGGTAGGATCGCCAATTGTTTCGAAGATTGAAGCCAGCGCTGCACCCACTGGCGACCAGACTGCCCAATCCGGCTTAGTCACAGCGATGCGCAGTCCCTCGACCAGGTAGCCGGTGATTGCAATTCCAGTCAGGGCGGCGAGCACCAGCCAATCGTCTCGTGCCAACTTGGGGGTTGGCAGGTTCTGGAGGCGCTCAGGGCGTTGGATGTACCGCCGGTAGATAGCCATTCCTAACCCAACCATCAGCAGCAGCCCGAAGATGTCCAGCGCCAATTCGAAGATGATGTAGAAAGTACCCGTCAGAAATTGGAACCCGAAAAACAACCGGGTTACATCCCAGTCTACGGTTGCCAGAGCGGTACCCAAAGCCAATACGATCATCCCCCAGAAGATCGTCAGGTGCATGAAGCCGGCATATGGCTCTTCCACAGTTCGTTTTTGTCCAACAGCCTGAACCAGAACAGCCAACAGCCGCTGGCCTCGCTTGCCGCTACGCCGATCTGCTTCGCCCATCCGCCAGCGCTGCACGTGGCGGTAGATGCCGTAGACAAAGACGACGACCGTAATCAGGCCAAGCAGATACTGCCCAATTTCCGCCCAGTGAGGAATATTCCAAAAGGTTTCTCTAATTGGCATCGTAGATACCTCAGTTAGCAGAGAGCGCCAGCCGTGTGATCAGGGCACGCGCGCCGAATGAGCTTGCTTCACCTTTTCGGTCAGAATTGGAATCAGGTCTAAAAGGTCTATGGTTGCGCCAAACTTAGCCAGGTTAAAGATTGGTGCATCTGGATCGGTATTGATCGCGATGATCATCTCGGAATCGCCGATTGCCTCGACATGCTCTGGGGCACCGCTGATCCCTAAGGCCAGGTATATTTTTGGCTTCACATGTCTGCCAGATTTTCCTACCAGACGGGAGGCGGGCAGCCAGCCCTGGTCTACTACCGGGCGAGATGAGCATACTACTCCCCCTAGCGCCTCGGCCAGATCTTGCGCCATCTGTAAGTTGGCCTCGTTCTCGATACCTCGGCCGACAGCCACCAGCAGGTTTTCCTTGGATATATCCACATCGCTGATATCCGGCTCGATATACTGCTTAAGGTTCAGGCGGGGTTGTGAAAATGCTGGGGCTTCGATGCGGGTAATCACCGCTGGTTGGTCGCTGCGTCCTTCTTCCGGCTTGTAACCGCCAGGCATCATGGTCACAAATGCTGTCGGTTTGGGAAGCTCCCCTTTAACCATGAGTTTTCCACCGCACACCTGGCTGACATACTGGATTTCACCATCTTGGGAGCGCAGGTGATGGCAAGAACTGACCACCGGCAATTCCCGGCGGGCGGCCAGCGGACCGGCAACTTCGGCGCCGTTGGATGTATCTCCGATCAGCACAAGGCGCGCTGGATGGCTATCGATGAGCGCTTCCAGGGCCTGTTGGTAGATATCAGGATTAAAGTCAGCCAGGGCAGGGTGATCCATGACCCACACCTGGTCAGCCGCCAGATCGTGGGCCAAGCTCTCAACATTGTGCCCAAATATAATGGCGATCAGGTTGCTTGAAGTGGCATCTGTTAGTGAGCGCCCTGCCGCCAGCATTACATAGGAGATTTCTGCCACCTGGCCGCGCAGGTGTTCGATCAGTACGAAAATATCCTGGTTCATATTTGTTCTCCTGCCTGTATCCTTTAAAAAGATCAGCGCACACCAACCTCATTGAATAACTCGACAATTTGGGCAGCAACCGATTCAATGTCTCCCGTGAGCATCGTCGCACGTTTTGCGCTCTCTGGTTTGAAAAGCTTGTAAGCCGGAGATTCTTCAATCCCCAGTTCAGGAGCGGACCGGTCTTCAAGCGCCGCTGATTTCATGGCCTGCCGAATCCTGCTAAAAGCGATATAGCTCAATGGACGTTCGGCTGCCTGGATTCCTAACACGGCCGGCAAAGTCAACTCAATTTCTGCTATCAGTCCCCCAGGGTACTCTTTGTTTACAATGGCTTTGCCATCAACGATATGGACACCAGTCACATACCCGGTATAGGGCAGCTCGAGCATGCCAGCCAGCAGGGCGCCCAAGGGTCCATCCAGGTCATTATGGGCCTGGACCCCGGTGAGCACTAAATCCGCCCCCAGCGATTTAACGATCGGAGCAATCGCATGCGCCAGGAAGCGATTACTTGGATTTTGCTCGAACGCCCCGCACAGCTTGATCAGGTGGTTGGCACCTTTGGCCGAGGCGGTAAACAAGACATCATCCGCACCATCCATGTCAGGTGCAATCACGATGACTTGAGCATTAAGGTTTTCTTTCAACAATATCGCCTGTTCGATGGCGTGCTCGTCAAGCTCATTGAGCTTATAACGCACCCACATCGGATCGAGGGCAGTCCCCTGATCGTTAATGATGAGTTCGTCAACCAGATCAGGAACAAGTTTTACGGGGACTACGATATTCATTTTTTCCTCCTCTTCACAGGCCCATCAACTCAACCAGCAGTTCGGCGATGTCCCGCACCATCAACCGACTGGCTCTTTCGACCATTTTGGCAGCATCCTCAAAGCGTGGGGCCTCATAAGGACAGGCAATCGCCAGGATGTCTGCTCCGGCAGCGACAGCTTCGCGAACTCGCCATTCGGAGAGCCTGACATGCGCTTTCTCCCAGGTATAGCCGTCCAGCCACATCCCGCCACCACCACCGCCACAGCACAGGCTGTTCTCACGATTATGAGACATTTCCACCTGCTCCAGGCCGGGGATGGCAGCCAATAAGCGGCGCGGCTCCTCATAAATGGCATTGGCACGACTCAAGTAGCAGGGATCGTGATAGGTTACTCGGGCTTTTACCGGATGGCGCAGGAGTGGCTTGAGTTGAGACAAATGGTCTGCCAGGAACTGGGTATAGTGGCGAACGGGATATTGGATGCCCAGCGCTGGGTACTCATTTTTTAGCGCGTTATAAGCATGCGGATCTGTGGTAATGATCTCATTGAAGGTATAACGACCCAATATCTTGCCATTCTTTTCGGCCAGCATTTCGAACAACCCGCGTTCACCTGCCAGGCGTTGGGAATCGCCATCGCTATGTTCTTCGTGTCCCAAGATGCCATAATCGACTCCCAAACCATGCAGGATTTTGGCAAACGCCTGGCTGACCAGATTGACCCGCGGATGAAAAGAAGCATAATCACCCACAAACCAGAGCACGTCAACCGGCTGGCGTACCTGGCTCATGATTTTGACAGGAGGCTCGGCTCCCCTGGTCCAGGCGGCACGCCGGCGAGGCGATTCGCCCATAGGGTTTCCGTATCGCTGTGAGTTTTCCAGAGCATCCTGCAGTTCCGTCGGCACATTTCCCACCAGAAGCAGCTCTTCTTTGGTGCGGGTCATCAGGCCGAGGGTCAATGGGATCTTGGCAGGGCAGGCTTGCGTGCAGGCATAGCAGGATACACACATCCATACCAGATCGGTATTCAGAACACGCTCAAAGAATCCGGCACGCAAAGTAGCAATCATTTTACTCGGCGGAAAGTCCATCAGATATCCGAATGGACATACGCCGCTGCAGGTCCCACATTGTAAACAGGCCAGAATTTGCTCGCCTTCGGGCAGCTTTTGAAGACTGGCATAGAATAAATCATTGAGCGAAGGCTTTTGTGAGGTCATAGCCATCGTCATGATCGCACCTCCGGATAAAAGTCAGCAGATCCGAGTCGTGCTCAGGTTATTCAGGTATGGTGGATGGGGAGAAGAAACCTGGCGCGGAGTTAATGCGAGGATAACAAACGGATGGCTACAAAACGACTACAAAATGGATGCAGACTGGCTACAAATTTCACCCTATATCAGCCAGAATTTGCTCTGCCAGGCCTTGATCATAGCGACGGCCATGCAGCGTTGCCAGTTCCAATGCCTTGGAGACGAACGATTTCGCCAGGCGAAAATTATTTTGCAAGCGATGCGCCTCGGCCAGGCCGGCGTACAAGCGGCTCTGCTCGGAGCGGGAGTCGAGGCGCTCGGCCAGCGCTAAGCCTTCCCGCAAATATGTCAGCGCTTTTTCGGGCTGGCTGGCTTGATTTTCCAGCCAGCCGAGGTGGCAAAGGCAGAAGATTTCCTGGGTTCGATCCGAAATCTCCTGGGCAATTTCCAGGCTGGAAATGAAGCATTCTCGGGCCTGATCGATCTGCCGGCTGCCGGAAAGTGCCACCCCAAGGTCTCCCAGCGCGATGCGCCGCAAGTATGGATTTTTGGTTTGCTCGCAACGATCCAAGGCCTCGTAGGCTAATTTCTCAGCGCTAATAAGATTGCCCATATAGATATAAAGGGTAGATAGGTTACCCAGGGTGTGGATTTCATAGTGGGCTTCATCTAGCTCACGGAAGAGCTGCAATGCCTCTAGGAAGCTCCTTTCTGCGCGCCCGAAATCGCCGCTGGCGCGCAGTGCCAGACCAATCTCGCGCAGTGCTCGAGCCTGCAAACACTTATTTTCGATCCGGTGGCTGATCTGCAAGGTTTTTTCTGCACAAGCTTGTGCCAGCCGGTAGCGGCAAAACCAGCGATGGGCGTTGGCTTCGCGGAGATGCACTTGAGCCAGATTGTTTTGGTCGCCCAATGCACTGGCGATGCGGGACTCTTCGGCGATATCATCCTGAAATGCAGCCATTTCCCCAAAAGATCGAAAAATGCTGCTCCGCTGCGAGAGCGCTTGGATCTGCAGGCGATAATTGGCGGCAATCTCTTGCTCCGATCGCAAGAGTATCGCCTCTTCTTTGAGCGAAACCAGAGCGCGGCTAAAGAAATCCAGTGCTTCGCAATTCGCCATCACCTGGATCGAACGCTCTCCAGCCTGCAATGCGAAACCAGCTGCCTTCCCGGGTTCCCCGCTTTGTTCGAAGTGCCAGGCAAGTAGTGCAATTTCATTCGGATGATATTTCTCTAGCAAGCTGGCACTATGGCGGTGCAGGAAGCGACGTTGACCATAACCAATATCGTGATAAACCACCAGGCGCAGCAAATCGTGAGAAAACAGGTAAGCCCCCCGGAGCTGGCTCAGGAAACGGTGAGAAACCAGGCTATCCAGTCTTTCCAGGATTTCCAGTTCATCTGCTGCGACCAGGTCTTGAACCATCTCAAATGTAATCGGAAAGTTTAAGACCGCCAGGGTTTCTAAAAGTTTGCGTTCAAGCGCGGTTACAGGAGCCAATCGTTGCCGGATTGCATCCTGAACCGTTTTGGGGATTGGGAAACGATCCAGGTTGATGGGTTGATCTGGGATTAGATGACTATCGACTAACACCTGTAAGGTCTCGAACAGGAAGAATGGGTTGCCCCCTGAGATCTGATGCAGTCTGGCTGCCAAGCCTGGCAAATTTTTATGGTCGCCAAAATGACATTGGAGAATCTGACGTACGTCCTCCAGCGTCAAACCCGACAACCCGTATTCATCGAGTAAGCCCAGCCGGTTGAGCACTGAACGGATTTCAGCCAGGCGCTGATGGTCTTCGCTGCGGTAAGAGCCTACAATGATTATATGCCCCAGTCCGCCAGACGCCAACCGGTTTACAAAATAAATCAACCACTCCAGGGTAGTTGGATCGGCCCAATGCAGATCGTCTACCAGGATCAGCAGCGGCCGAAATCTGTTCTGGAGAGCAGTTACCAGCTGGTATAGAGCTTCGAACAGGCGTATTCGGGCTTCTTCCGGCCTGGCCGGCAGAGGAGCCGGCAACTCGGGAAACCGGGTGTAAATCTCGGGCAGCAAACGGGCAGCTTCCGCCAGCCAGAGCGAGCTGTTTTTGATTGAAATTGCCTGGTTCTCAATGACTGGATGAAGAGCTTCAGCAATCGGGTGGAAGGGCAGATTTTCAAGCCCCTGGCTGCAGGCACAGAATAAAACTGTTCCATGAGAGAGATAGCCCGATGCGATGTGCTGTAACAGGCGAGTCTTACCGATACCCGGCTCACCACTGACCAGGACGACACGGTTGCGACCCGAGACCGCCATATTAAAGGCCTGGTCGATCATACTAAGGACTTCGTGGTAGCCCGTAAAAGGCGTTTCCAGGCTAGCCAGTTTTCTCTCCGCAAATCTGGCCAGAGAAACCGGCAGGCTGGCTGGATGCGACCCCAAGGCCGACTGGTAAACAGCCCAGGTTTTCGGTGAGGGGCTGATCCCAAGCTCCCGTTCGAGGGTGGCAGCACAGATTTCAAACTGGCGCTCTGCTGCGCTGCTATCCCCGACCGCAGCGGAAAGCTCGATCAGTTTGCAATGCACTTCCTCAGCCAGATTGTCAATTTCGAGATAGCACTTAGCATAGGCGATGGCGTTCTCAAACTGTTTCCGATGATGATAGTAATTGATTAAATCAAATAGAATCTCCAGGTACCTGCCCTCATAATAACGCCGCTCCTGGTTAACCCAGTTTTCAAATTCTGCGGAAGTGTTCAGCGAAAAACCATTCAGGAACGAGCCGCGATAAGATTTAACTGCGCTTTCTAAGAGCTCCAGGCCGGGTAGGGCATCTTTTCCAGAGCTGGATGTGAAATCAAACAGGTTGTGACGTTCGGCATATCCTTCATCTAAAATCAATGTGTCCGACCAGGCAAGCACAGGATTCAGGAACACGCATCCATTCTGATCACCTAGCAAATCTGGGAGCGGTAAAGCTTTGCGAAGATGGGTCAGCAAATGAGTCAGGTAGCGGCGGGCTCTGGGGATTGGGATGTCAGGCCAAACCAGTAAACAAAGTTGATCGCGCGGTATGGCTTGGAAATTTGTGGCCAATCTATAGAGTAAAGCGCGTACCTGGCGCCGCGAGATTGCCAGGGCTTGTCCTTTCCACACCACCCGAGGCGACCCCAGCATTTCGATTTGCAAACGTTCAATATCATCCCCCAAAAGAACATTCTTATCGGATGCATCTTTGGAATTAAATTGCCCGCTCATCGCTGACTCGCAAAATTATATCTGATCATGAAACGCAGATCAGCCGGTGGAGTTAACCCCATTGTACATAATATTAGTATCCCAAAGCAAGTCCAATTAAGGCCCCGTGTCAAAATCCCAGCTGGACCGCTGTTCCATCATTAGAAATTTGCGTACAATCGAATAAATTCCTGATTTCAGTTACGTTACAATACTTGGTTTAAAGGGGGGGAATGATCTAAAGGATTTTACTGGAACCAGTCGCGCATATCAACCACGCTTGAAATCACCGGGCATTCAGCTTCAGGAAAGAGTCCTTTGGGATCAACAAGCATCGTTGGAAGACCAGCAGCATTCGCACCGAGTATGTCCGCGAAATAATTGTCACCAATATATATCGTTTCGCTGGGTTGGAGTTTCATGATATCAAGTACTGCAAGAAAAGCCTTTGGGTCTGGTTTCCAAATTCCCAATTCGCCCCCAGAGATGACTAGCTCGAAGAGTTTACCTATGCCCAAGTTGTCAAGCATGTCTTCGACGGGCCGATACCGGTTAGTAAACAGCCCAAGACGATACCCTTGGTTTTTGAGCACGACGAGTAAATCTTCAACTCCGGCTTCCAGGTGTTCTGAAGGCTGGTTCTGTTGAGCCAATTCTTGAGAATTCTGGAGATGAATGTCCCTGTCAATCTGATCAATATCCAAGATATCGAAATAACAGGATATAAAGTTATTCCAAAAATCACTGCTTGTTGTGTTGCCGAATGTGTTGACGTCTCGTTTCATTTCTTCAGACGGCATCCAGTAATAATGCCACCAACGCTCCCCTTTGAGTAAGCGTCGTTTTTCAATTCCAGGCCAAATTTCTGCAACACGCTCATTCAGCAAGTCTACCGTGCGCGGCCTGGCATGCAGTAATGTTCCATCGAGATCAAATAATAGGGTTGAATACTGTTTTAAGTCAACTGAAGGTACTTTCCGTTGCATGTTGATCAATTATTTCCTGAACTTGTCAATATTAGAGGCTATCCAATAAACTGCATTGGCTAGATGTAGTAAATCTTGGAGGGACCCTCGTGGCGGTGCTTCATCAAAGTGACGATTGGTCGAAGGATACCCAAGCATAGCCGTATTCGGAGTGAACTCAATCAAAGCAATTTCATCGCCGCGCGACACCTTGCCGCGATTTTCATTTAAAATGATTCCTTGCGAGCGCATCTGATCAGCAAGAAATTGCAGCTTTTGGTAAATATGTGGAGGGGTAATACCAGCAGCACATTGCCCGGATGTCTCAGCATATAAAGCACCCGAGCCTACGCCGTAATGATCGTTTGGATGTCCGTCGACTATAAAACAAAGGTCTGGGCATTCAATCTGGCGCATTAATCGCCGCGCCCCTCGAGAAAAGGAGACTGGGTAAAGAGGTGGCCCCTCCTCATCGTCGGAAAAAACAAACCCAATATCAGTATCTGGTGCAGTATTTGAAAATTCAATGGCTGCCAGCAGGCATGCAGTCACGCCATAGGCATTATCTAAACTGCCACGTATAAAATCCCCTGCTTCGCGCTGCAATGGAAAGTCATAGACAACCCGATCGCCAGGTAATAAACTGCCTTCCTTAACGGAAAAATAAGGAACCGGGCGCCCATCAATGTCTTCTGGCTTTATTATGCCTCTTGCTACCCGATCCATTATGCCGGCCTGGGGGTCGTAGCGCAGCCCAGCTCCTGCTATTTCTATTTGGGAGAGGAAGCTGCAATTGGGTATTAAACGATAATTGTGTTTATCTAGGGACGGGCCAACAAGGAAGCTGATTTGGTCTGCGTGGGAAAAGAATAAATTCTTAGGGAAGATCGGACCCCAATAGAGGACTGAATTGCCGGTGTTTTGGTAATTGCTGTCAAAGGTAAAGCCGGGTTTTGCCCACTGACTAAGTATCTCTCGTAGGACTGGTGCACGAGTATAAGCAAGAGTTTGACCAGGAGCCAGCGTATTGGCTATTTTTTCCAGGATCAACCAGGCCCCATCTATCGAGGAGATTTCGATATTAGGGGGAGGATTTTTTCGATGAGATAGGCTGCCCCTAACGGTTCGCCTGAGAGGTTGCTGCTCCAACTTTTGAATCTTGGATAGTGTCCATTCCAGCCGATTTTGACGCTTTTCAACTAAATTCGCATCAAAACTTGGTAAGCCATACTGCTCTAACGCGAAGCTGGCGCTGACAGCAGCCATTGCGGCGGCTTCTGGGATATCCTTACCTTCGCCTAAGCCGACCAGAAACCCCCCACAATATGCATTCCCAGCGCCTGTGACATCCAGCAGCACTTCAGCACAGGCTGGCACGTTCCATTTTTCGCCTCGTTGGTTGCCTATCATAGAACCCATTGCACCGCGACGAATGGCGACCAAGGGGGCGCCCCAGTCCAATATGATATCTATCATTTTGGACACATCACCTTCACCAGTAATGTGACGCCCTTCCAATTCATTTGGGGAAAATAAATTCACCTTCGGCAGCACCAATTGGAAATCTTTCGTTTGATCGTGAATATGTCGCTCTGCAGGCTCCCAAACAAAATGGGCTCTCTGATTTTGTGCTCTTAACCAGTCAATTTGCTGTTTGAGTTCGGGTAAGCCTTTGTCCCAGTAAATATGATAGCCGAGCGCACTAAGGAAATCTTCTTGCATATTGTTAAATTCTGGCGTTTGTTTCGACGTAATTGTTGCTGGGTCGCGGAAAACCTCGATACGTGTTTCATCCGGGTGAAATATCTGCCAGGCCCTGGCAGTATTGGCATGGATTTCAATCAACCCACTAAGATCGATATTTAGCTGCCTTAATTGTGCGCGGTGATCTGGCCTGAAGTCATACCCTACGTGAGCCAACAGACCTAAATTGTCGTTCCAAACTCGTGCACCTGAAAGTGCATGCGAACCTGAACCTCCTAAATTCCCCAGATACATTTGTCCTGTTGATAGTAAAACATCATCAATAATGATGTTGGCAATCGAGATATATGATAGTTTCATCTTACTCCTGCGGGCACTGGATACTTACCGGGATAAAAAACCGTAATGAGTAACAATACGCCAATAACCGTAATCAAGGTATTTAATATCCACACTGCATCTATATTTACGCCATCAAATATACTTCCGGCTATAAGTAAACCGATTGCTGGACCAATCCCACCCATTGTTGTAGTGTAGATGCTCTGACCGGTTGCGCGCCATTCGTGTGGAATCTGCTGATCTACGAATTTAACTCCAACAACCATTAAGCTCACAATCGAGAGGCTGTGAAGAACTTGTGTGGGAATGACCAGCAGGGGTTCCTGGATATAGATATATGAAAACCAACGGAAGGGTAAAATGACAATCCCGGCTAACAGAACAACCGGCAAGCCGTATTGTTTCATCCACTTTGGTACACGCGCCATCAGTGGAACTTCCATGATGGCCTGGAAAGCGATGGCAAATCCGATAATCCAGCCGCTTGCTTGCAGCATATCCATGTAGATCGCCAGGTATTGCATGCCGATCTCAATCGCGGCCCCGAGAAATAAAACAGCTAACAAGAATCGTAGCAGCTGCGCCCGCCCATCTAAAATAGTTATACCGTGCAGCCAGTGTGGCACAATTCTTTTCTGCCCTTCAGGTAAGCTCCACGCTACTCCAGCCAATATCAGCATACTTCCACAAAACAACCAGGGTAACATGTCACTCAAACGGTCTATTATGAAGCCTCCCATGAGCAACGCTGTGAGGGCGAAACCAATCGATCCCCACAATCTGATCAATCCAAATTCATCTTGCTGATTGTTCCGCTCTAAATATTCCAGCACTATCGTAGTGCAGAGCGTTCCAATCGGCGCGTTAAGGAAAGCATACGCGACTGTGACCAGAGCTAGACCAAAAAAATGATCCACGAACGGGTAAAAACTAACTGACAGAGCCGTGGTCAAGCAAGCCACACTTAATAGGCAACGGTGTGATTGGGTTAAATCGCTGAAGAAACTCCAGGCAGGTTGAGCGATGATCCTTACTATGGGCATTAAGGCTAACAGCAGACCAAATTGCCAACCAGTCAGGTTTTTACTTGTAAGATAAAATGCCAGGTAGGGGCCAAAAATACCAACGCCGAAATATTGAATCATGTAAAACAAGTTAAGCCGTCGCCGGTCTGAAATAAGTTTTTTGGTTAGGTGGCTTAAATGCATAACTTCATTTATTCATCAGCCTTTCGCTGTGATGACAATATTTACCAACCGGACTTATCAATAACTTTGCTGGAACGAATCGTGTTATTACCCAACGCGTAAGGTTGAAATGATGAACCAAAGTAACCTTCCCCTAAGATTTCCGCAAGGTGCCCTGCAAATATTTCTCCAGCTAGCGAATAGACCATAGGGGTATAGATTTCCGGAGTCTCCCCGCACACTGGCAGCACAATATCCGCCCAATCAGATACTTTCTGTTCCCCGTCTTGAACCACGGCAATAGTAGTGCGTCCCACTCTTTTCATTGGTTCCATCATTTCAAGCATGCGACCATAACCACGATCCATTGGAGTTATAACAAAAGTGGGAGTGTCACTATCCACGGTTATAAAATATTGGAGATGTGCATATTCCTCTGTATCCTGACCAGTGGCATGTCTACCGGTAGCCTCGACAATCTTCGCTGCACTAAACCAGGCCGTTCCCAGGTTGGGCCCGTGCCCTACGAATACATAGTTTTTATGCTGGGATAGTCGTTGAGCTAGATCTTTTATCTTTTCCTGGTTGGCTGCAATGGTTTGTTCAATTACATCGGCTGTGCCCTTTAATTTTCTCCGCAAAATATCGGCCTCATCTCGTGATAATTTGTTGCGAATTTCCCCAAAGCGGATTGCCAGTAAGAACAGGGAGAGCATGGAAGCACGGTATGAGCGGACCCCTGGTGCGTCCGGGAAGCTGGGAATAGTGCAGTCCAGAACTTTCATTGCTGACATGCCGACTGGGGATCCTGGATTGGCCGTGACACCTAAGGTCATGGCCCCTTCGGTACGAGCTATTTGCAGCGCCTCTATTGTTCTGGCAACACTCCCTGATACGGATACTCCAATCACTAAGGGGTTCATTGGAAAGCTTTTTGCCTGGTACACCGCGCTATAACGGGCGAATTGCATGGAGGTTAATACCTCAGTTGGAATCCCGCTAAGACTTGCATAGGCAAGCTCTGTTGCCAAGCCCGCAAAATAGGAGTCACCACACCCAGTGATGATTATTTTTTTTGTGGAAAGTATTTCATTGTGGTTGAATGTGAGCCTGACTTTTTCATCTAAACTATGAAACTCAGATCTAATCAGTTCAGGTAAACTTTCAACTTGTGCGATCATGTTATTTGTCATGTTGAACTCCTTAAATTAGGATTTCCTGTAAACAGAGCCACTTCAGTGCTGGAGAGCTACATCCTTGTGCATTTTTTGGCTTTGAGATGAGAATTTCAATTGCAACGAATCTTGTTGATAATCAGCCAACCAGCGGCGGGTTGCCATCAATTTAAAAGTTCGTTTAATCTGAATCCCAGGGTCTTTGATATCCGCTTGCCAATCGGCTTTTTGTCAGCTCAATGCTAAATTGCTGTAATGGCAGCAGGGATAATAATGGGCTCATTTCATACGGCACTTCAGGTATTCTTATAATCGTATTCGCCGACGATTCGATTCGCTCATTGTCTTTGTTGATTATTACTGTGATGTAACCTCCCCTATGTTTCACCGCTTCAACTGTATCGAGATAACGCTGATATGCCGGATCTCTTGGCGCGATCAAGAAAATAGGCATTCCGAGATCAATTGTATGAACTCTCAAAGAGTGATGAAACTCTTCTACATACAAAGGTACTCCCACCCTCTGGGGTCCTTCAGCCATTAAAGCTCCCCCAATATTGGCTACACCATATCCCTGGCCACTTCCAATAAAGTACATCGTCTCGACAGCTACAAGCTTTTGTCCAAGTCGTTTTGTCAGAGAGCTGGATTGATGTAGGACATTCTTCATTAGCAAAGGGATGTCAGCTAAAATTTCGAATAGTTCTTCGCCCTTGTGTTTAGAAAGCGTCCCGTTTAGCTTTCCCATCTGGATAGCCAGGTCTAGCAGAAGCATGATCGTCGCAGTTGTAGTTTGGGTAGGCCAACCCTTCTTGACAGCACCAGGGATTAATTTGTACTGGGGTTTTGAGAAAAATGGGTTTTCGATATTTGCATAATCTGTTATACCAATGACGAGTGCTTTGCTTGAGAGCGCACGGTCCAAGGCATCCCGGGTTGTGGATAATCGTCCACTGGAGCTAATTACAATCACGGCTGAATTTTCATTTATCCCAACGTCGCCATAGATAGCATATTCATATGCCTGCGTGATTATGAGGGGTGTACGTGCATATTCTCGATATGCCTGCTCCACACATTGGCCTGCAAACATCGAATCACCTGAACCAACCAGATACAGGTGGTTAATGTTTTTATTGACGATGATTTGTGCTAACTCGACAATAGAAGAATGATTGGCATTAATTGCAGCCGAGACGGCCTCAGGTTGGCTGTTGACTTCACAAATTGTCTCTTCGAGGGGCATCATTACAGAATCCATGTACATAACCACATCCCTATCTTAACTGTTCTTGAGAACCAAAGGCATCTGCAGTTCTCATTCTGCAAAATATTTATATACATCGAATTCTTTAATCTAACCTTGGAAAGTTCGACCCACCCAAATGGGATTGCTCAAGACCCGCATTGAGGAATAATCACGCCAGAGGATACCGGTATATGGCAGGATTGTTGCACTATCATGTAACTCAATCCGGTAGTAGCTATCCTTCTGGTTTTTGGCATCCACGAATTCAATTCGCTGCCATCCTTTACCATTTCCAGTGGTTGTGATGACCTCAATAATCATGCCGTTCTTAATAATGAATAGATTGAGAGGCAGCTCCCATTTGTAATCTATAAGCAAAGTAACAGGACCATCATTGGGTAAAGATTCCCACATTTCTGCTAATACACCAGATTTGTTTTGAGCTTTAAATCGTAATTCTGGCCCACGACTGATATATACTTGCCCACGTCTCAGGCCATCCAGAATACCTTTCTCGCTCAATTCGTCGGCATGAATCCAAGTCACAACTTGACCAAGCTCGTGTAGACCATTGTATGGATTGTGACTATCTATGCCCCCTACCCCCACAATTCTATATCCGGAATTCAAATGCTGGTCCCAAAGGGACAGCTGATAACTATTGTTGGCGCCCTCCAGATTGTGGTAAATCTCTTCCAGATCGACCAGGCTCCAATCGAGTTCAAAATCTTGCCAGCTTAAATGCCCGCTGAACGCATGATTGACGCAAAAAAGGCCACCTTGCGCATGTACTTCATGAGCCGCTTCGTTGACGCTCCACCCAGGTTGATCGATATATACATTGACCCATTCTGATAATCCATGCAAGTTTGCATGCCCAATATGACTTGTAATTTCCAGCGACCGGATTAAGGCGGTTCTTGAGTTTACTAGTTTAGCCAGTTTGTGCCACTGGCTGCTGGTTGTGTGATCGGTCAGTGAAATATAATCCAACCCATAATCGATGGCTGCTTCAATGACTTTTTCGACCGGATATTTACCGTCGCTCTCAGTTGAATGGGCATGAAGTTCACCTTTATACCAGCCGGACCCTGGTTTGGTAATATGATTTTCTGGATATGTAAGCTCAATCGCAGCCGGAAGATTCTCATCCAGCTCGTAGTAAGCAATCAATTGGTAGTCAGTTTCACCGTGAAGGACGCGGATATCGATCTGAATTTGCCATTTTCCTGGAGTAAGCTGACCCGGAATTGCACCTTCGCTGGCCGAGTCTGGCGTAGCCCATAATTCTAGAATTACATCCCCTCTACCGCCAGGATTCATGCGATGTCCACGGAAACCATGCGGATCATGAAATGAAACAAACATCACTTCTTTTTTTGGTTTCGTGTCCGAAAATTCATTATGATAAGAAAATATAAGTCCTACCTTTGATACACCCGCCGGCACATCGATGTAATGTTGAATATATTTATCATCCGGGTCGGGAAGTAAATGTTCAGCGATATCTAATAAAATGTGTCGTTGTCCAGAGTTCATAGCCTCACCAAAATACTTTAATTTTCTCAGAAACGCACTCATCAAGAGTTTATAATTTATTCGGTCCAGACAAAATTGTTGGATAGGGAGAGCAGGCAGATACAATTGCCTGCCCTCCCTATGTTAGTTATCTATTATCCCCCGGCTATTTGATTAGCTTATCTGCTGGGATACTGTCGATGGTCAGGTTCAGCTGTTCAGCGGCATCATCCAGAACGGATTGGGCATCCTCGTCATTGAGAATAATCCGATCGAGAGCTGCTTGCATAACAGATGCCCACTCGGGAGCATTGAATACACCGCATGATGTAGGTTTCACGTAATCCAACTGGGAAACACTGATCAGCCAGGTGGGGTGGGTCTGATGGAATTCTTTAACTTCCGGTAATTCAAGCACGCTGTAGCGTGTTGGCATATAGCCAGTTTCCATATGGAACCAGGCCGAATTCTCGGTATTGGTTGCAAATTTCAAAAACTCCCAGGCAGCTTCTTTCTCTGCTTGAGTTGCGCTTGCTGAGATTGCCAGGTTCGCACCTCCACTTGTTACCGCGGGCGTTCCGTTTTCAGCAAAAGGGAATTTCGCAAAACCCCAATCGAAATCTACACGGTCTTCCATACTTCCTTGCAAAGCAGTGGAACTTCGCGTAAATAGAACCTTACCTTGAACCCATTCGAAAGATACTTCGTCGAAATTCCCAACGGGATTAGCCCCAATCAAGAACAATTCAGTATCGTAAACGTTGTCTTGCAATAGCTTGGCTACTTCAAGTCCGCCTTCGCCTTCTTGATTGAATACAAACCGGCAGTTTTCGTCACTAATTCTTCCACCAAATTGATAAACTAGAGGTTCGAACATCCATTGGGCATTAGACTCTTTGCCATATGTGATGTAATAATCGTCACCAAGGGCTTTTACGCTGGCGCCATCAGTAATTAGCGCAGCCCATGTCTCTGGCGGGGTTTCAGGATCTAACCCGGCTTAAGTCATTAAGTCTTTGTTGTAGAACATGCCTTGTGTGCTGCGATTAAATGGAACTGCATAAACTTGACCCTGGTATGACAAATCTACTAACAAGCCGGGAATAAAATCCTCTAAATCTTCTTCCGATGCCAGGTTGTTAATTGGCTCAAACGCGCCTTCTTTTGCATAAAAAGGTACGTATTTGTAGTCAACCATTGTGATGGGAGGCGGGTTACCGGCAGCCAGTGAGGCGAGGAGTTTCTGCTGCAGGTCGTCATAACCACCCTGTCGTTCATTGATGATTACAATGCCATCCTGGCTGCCGTTGAAGTCGTCGACTAGTTTCTGGATGCGGTCCCCGTTTGCGCCGCCTAATAAAGTCCAGAATGCAAGTTCAATGATTTCCCCTTCTCCATCGTCGGGTGGAGCAGCTTCTTGTGTTTGTACAGTAACTTCGGGTGTGCTTGCCTGGCAGGCGCTTAAAACGATGCTGAGAACGATCATCAGACTGAAAATTATTTTTGTGGCCTTCATTTTTTCTCTCCTTCATTCGCAAAGAATTATTCGGACCGATATAAATTGGGATAGCAACTTTTTAATAGTTCATCTCCTTTCATTTCAAACTCCTTTTAGTCCAGAACGAGTAACACCTTCCACGAAATATCTTTGGAAGAATGCAAATATCAACATTACGGGCAAGATGACGAAAACTGTAGCAGCCATAATGATTTGCCACTGTGACGCTCCTTCTGGGCCCATTCTTAATCCCACAAGCCCGACAGGCAGTGTTCGCATATTGGTAGAGTTGGTCATAATTAAGACCCAGAAGTAATTATTCCACCGCCAATTAAAACTCAACAAACTAAATGTCAATAAGGTTGGCACATTCAATGGGATCATGATGTTGCGTAAAATTTGGATGTGGTTGGCGCCATCGATCAATGCAGCATCGACCAGATCTCTTGGGATAGACAAGAATGCTTGGCGTATCAAAAAAGTCCCAAAAGCGGTCACAGAAACCGGAATGATTAAGGCCCAATATGTATCAAGCCAATTTAAACGGGATACAACAATATAATTTGGGATAATTGTTACCTGTCCAGGGATCATCAGGACTGCCAGAAAGAGTAAAAATAGGATGTCTCTACCTGGAAAATTGATCCATGAAAATGCATAGGCGCTTAAGAAACCGTTGATGACCTGCAAAAAGGTAGCGCTGAATGAAACAATCAAACTATTTTTTAAGAAAATATCGAAAGGCGCTGATTCCCAGGCCGTAAGATAATTTCTCCATGTTAGAGGATCAGGGATCCATTTTGGGGGAATTTGATAAACGCTCCGCAAATCGGGTTGAAGGCTGGTTGATATCATCCAAACAAATGGCAGAAGCACTAGAGCAGAAACAACTATCAAGATTGAAGTAGAAACGGTATTCCAAATCTGTCTACTCGTTTGTCTTTTCATGCTGAATCCTTAATTTGGCGGAAGATTGATCTACATTTGTTCTCAAGTGAATATCCTAAAAAGTTTTAATAATGGCTCAAGCTTCGAATTGATAGCCGATATCACAAATCCTGGTATAACCCGTGCCCATCGTCTTTCTTATCAATTTACTAAGCAAGTACAGCAGGCAGGCAAAAGACCGTCAGGCCGAGTAGTACACCCACCGTCTTGACGCGACCATTTGGAAAATAGTGATCAGCAATAGGATAAAGAATAATGTGGTTGAGGCAGTCGCGGCATAGCCAGCCCTAAAATTGACAAATGCTTGCTCATATATAAAATAGTTGAACACTGTGGTGGAACCAGCAGGTCCGCCTTTTGTCATTACTTGGACCTGGTCAAAAGTGTTGAAGCTGCTCAGAAGCGATGTGATCAGAAGGAAAAATGTTGTTGGCGATAACAGTGGTAAGGTGACATTTAGAAATTTTCGCCACCCTCCTGCCCCATCAATTTCAGCGGCTTCGTATAATTCGTTTGGAACGTTTTGCAACCCAGCCAGGAAAATCACCATTACATATCCCGTATGTCGCCAGACTTCCATAATTATTAATGCGGGCATCGCCCAGGTTGTGTCCGAAAGCCATTTAGGCCCATCGATGCCAATAAGTTCAAGGCCGAAATTGATTAGTCCAAAATCCGGTTGAAAAATCCATATCCACAGCAGAGAAATCGCTGCTGTTGTAGTTACATAGGGTGAAAAAATGATAGTCCGGAAGAAACCCCTTATCGGTATTTTCTGATTTAGTAAAATCGCCAGCAGGAGACCGATTACCATAGATATTGAAACAGATCCAATTGCAAAATAAACTGTGCTACCAACAGATCTCCAAAAGATTTTGCTAGAATAAAGGCGGATATAATTATCCAGATTGATGAACTCCTTTGTTTTCGAGAGAAAATTCCAGGATGTAAAACTGAGATATATATTGAAGCCCAGAGCATAGTAGACAAAAACTCCAAATATTATGAAGGAAGGTATTAAGAAAAGGAAAGCCGTGATAATGTCATTGCGATAACGAGGAATAAACAACCATTTATTTAGCCCGGTCGATTTTTTGTGGTTTGAGTCTCCAGAGGGTACTGGAAGCTTGGAGTGAAGATTCTCTGATATAGACATCTGTTTCTCCAACGAACCAAGAATTTATGGCTGGTTATATTATCATGAGGTCACTACCAGCTTGGCCAAAAAAAATATACCTGCCCTAAGCAGCGATCAATTTGACAAAAACCTGCCGGCTGCGAGGACCATCGAACTCCCACAAGAAAATGCCTTGCGAGTGACCCAGCTGCAATTTTCCCTGGTGAACGATCACGAACAGCTGAATGCCAGTCAAGCTGGCCTTGATATGCCCAGCAGCATCCGAGGGTGTGTCGACAATGTGTTTGAAATCGGTTCGAGTTGGTACCAGGCGGTTCAAATCAAATTGCAGGTCTTCCACGGTGGCCGGATCCAGGTAAGAATTAATTGTCAACGCTGCAGTGGTATGGGGGCAAAAAAGGAAGCACAAGCCATCTTGTAGCTCTTGTTCTGAAACGAATTTCTGGACTTGATCTGAGATTAGCAACAAACCTTGTCTCGTATCTGTCTGCAAACTGAGTTTATGAAACATGATGAATACTACCTCTGGTTACTGATTGTTTAGGTATCAGCGATTTAAGTGGACAAAATACTTATAACGATCACCGCGGTAGAGAATTTGCACAAATTCCATGGCTTTACGGGATTGAGACCAGACAATCCGTTCGATCAGCAGGAGGGGGCTGCCCTCCGGCACCCCTAATTCCTGGGCTTCGTAGGCGTCTGCCACAGTGGCTTCAATGGTCTCATCGGCCTCAGTTGGATGAAGATTGTATTTATCCTGAAGCATGACATAGAGAGAACCGAAGGCTTCGATTTCTTCAGTTGTGATGGGTTGGTTTGGGGGCAGAGGCAGGTAGGCGGAGTGGATACCGATGGGCTGATCATTGGCAAAACGCAAGCGTTTGAGCAGGAAGACTTGATCTACAGTATCAGATAACTCTAATTGCTGACGCAATTTTGAGGACGGTTCTATAAAACCAATTTCCAGAATTTTTTGGCCTGGGACAAAGCCACGCTCGCGCATGTCGTTGGAAAAGCTGGTAAGGACATGCAAACTGTTCTGGAATTTGGGTGGGGCGACAAATGTGCCGCGTCCATGCTCGCGATAAACGTAGCCATAATTTTCCAGCTTGGTTAATGCCTGGCGAACCGTTGTACGGCTGACATTGTAGATGAGCTCCAGCTCACGCTCAGATGGAATAGGCTCTCGAGGGTCCCATTCACCATCTTCGATCTTCTTACTTAAGATGGTGAAAAGCTGATGATATTTGGGAATTACGTCATAGGGGTCGATCCGCTGAATGTTCAAGAATATTCGCCCTGTCAATTTGCTAAATAGAGGAGTGTAATTGGTAGTGTGGTCACTACCAGTTATAATTTATCAGATATTTTGTCGCGTGTCAAGTAGGGGACTATAAGGTGTTTGGCCCAAAGTTGGTGGGCGAATATCGAAATTCGTTGATAGGCAGAATTCACCCCCTTCACACTTTGCGGCTTAGAAGGTTCCGCTCCCCGCCAGCATCAAACTGGCCTCCATTCCCTTCCAGACTTTGTAGCCCCGCACCGTCCGACTGCGCATTTTCATGCGACCAATGACTTGCTCAGTGCCATTATTTGTCCAGGGCACGTCTGGTTGCCAATCAAATACTCGATATTTAGTCCAATGCTCGCTCAAGCGGATCAGCAAGTGGCGCAGTTGTTCCAGGGGCGTCAGGGGCTGGTCACGACCCGCACTCCGCTCCGGAATCTGTTTCCACAACTCAAATAAGCGGCGGTTGCCCGTCGGCGCCAACTCGCCCAGCAACTGCTTGACTTCCTCGAGCACCCACAGCCATTCTTCTGGCACTTGTTCTTTCAGGTCACGCAATGCTTTGCCTACCCAGCGGCGCACATGGAACTGGCAAACCTGGTGTTCCAGCTCCAGCTTCTCAGCCACCGTCCGGTAAGTTCCCAGGTCATCGCTGACGATCACGCTCACCCCCAGCCGCTTGACCAAAGGCCTCAGCCAGCGCAGCACCTTCTGGGGATCCTTTTCATCCACATACCCGATGGCTACTGGCTGACCAGTGCCCAGGTCTACCGCTATCATCACCCCCCGCTTTTCTCCCCAGCCCAACACCCAGGCTCCATCCACCCCTAAGACCCGTACCGGCTGCCAAATGCGTTTTTGTTTAAGCTGGCCAGCTTGTTCCTGCACATCCCGCCAGGCAGTCATCGCCGCAATCCCCACCCCAAAGGCCGCAAACACTCCCGCCACCCCTCGATAGCTCAATCCTAAGGTCCAACACAGCCCAGCCAGTTTGCGCAGCCGCTGGCTTTGCTGCGCTCGATCCACCCCGTCTGGATAATCTCGAAAGGTTCGTCGACAGCTCGTGCAGCGGTATCGGTACACCACGGCTTGCTTCACCAGGTGGTCCCGCACTCTCTTCAGGCTCCCGCCCCAACGCTGCAGGATTTCGCTCTGACAATATGGACATCGGCTCGGACGACTTTCGGTTTCACCCTTGACATCTGGCAATTGCAGCACAACAATAGACATGGCAAGCTCCGGTAAGATGTTGGTTGAGGAACTACTATCTTACTAAGAGCTTGCTTTTTTTCTACTCCCAACCGATTTTGTGACAGACACACTATAAGTTGGGGCTTTTCTTAAGTTCTGCGCAAACACTTTTGGCTTGAATTGACACAAACCGCACAACATAGCTTCTCTTTATTCTTGAGAGACTTACCGAGAAAATTATTAAGGATCGGGAATTTGGCCTATTATTACTGAGAAATCCGCCAGGAAAATTGGTCGGAGATAGCAGAATTATTAACATCCCAGATAGGCGCAAAGTTGAAGACTGGTGAGCGGAGGCAATACTCGGAAGACCAGCCAGTATAGCCCACCAGCAAGCAGAGTTGTGGCAGGAATTGTTACAGCCCACGCAAGAGCAATTTCGCCGGCGACGCCCCAACGAACCATGTTAATGCGGTCTGCTGCACCAACACCCATGATCGATGTGCTGACCACCTGAGTTGTACTTACTGGTCCGCCAAGAAGCGAAGCGCTTAGGATCACAATCGCTGAACTGAGTTGGGCACCGAAGCCATGGACCGGTTTAATTTTATAGAATTTTCCTCCCAAGGTGTGGATCAAGCGCCAACCACCCAAGGATGTCCCCAGAGCTATTGCGCCAGCACATACCGCTACAACCCAGAAAGGAACAGCGAACTCTTTGATGGTACCGCGAGTTACCAGGGCCAGGGTGATGATGCCCATTGTTTTCTGGGCGTCATTCGTGCCGTGGCTGAAAGCCAGAATAAGGGCGGTTAAGATCTGTAAGCGTTTAAAAAGCCAGTTGATCCGCGGTGTTGCGCCACGCGCCAGAAATAAAATCAATCGAGCAATGAGAAACCCGACGATTAAACCAATTAACGGGGATGTGAACAAAGCGATAAGCACTTTTTCCATGCCTGCCAGGCGAATGTGTTGCACACCCACCCCCAGTCCCACTGCCCCAATGAGCCCGCCAATCAAGGCATGTGATGAACTGCTTGGAATACCGAGAAACCAGGTTATTATGTTCCAGAGGATAGCACTACCCAGCGCGGCTAAGATCACATCCATATTAATTACTTCGGGTGAAACGATCTCATTACCAATTGTGTTTGCAACTGCCACCCCAAAAATAAATGGCCCAGTGAACTCAGCCAAGGCAGCCATGATAAGCGCCAAGCGCGGGGCCATTGCCCTGGACGAAATTATCGTTGCAACAATGTTGCTGGAATCGTGCAGGCCATTTAAGAAATCAAAGATTACAGCCAAAATAATGACGATACTCAGGACAGGGTCGATGGGAAAAATCATAAGGATTAATTCTTTGCTGTTTTGTAACAAGCTGACGGAATTTTTTGAAAAGATCGCAACGGGTGACCAACCGTTCACGCGTAACAGGTTTAAGGGTCACAGCCCGATGGCCCTTCAAAGTTATAACTTATGTCATCTTGACCACAATATCGGCAATCACATTTGCGGCCTCATCTCCTCGATCAGCGGCATTGCTCAAATGACGATATATTTCTCTTGTTTTCATCATTTTCACGACGTGCTTGACATTCTCTGGACCACTAAACAGTTCAGCGAGAGCCTCATGGTAAAAGACTTCAACTCGGTTTTCCAGGGCTTTTGCTCGATGGGCATGATCGTTTGCTACTTGGGGGTGTTCTTTTAATCGTTGAACTGCGAAATGAATTTCCACAGCCGCATCTCTCAATAAGGAGGCTATATCCAGCATATGCGGGGTTGGTTTTACTTTTAACACTTCCATTTCATTGACTGTGCTGTATCCGTAATCCAGCATATCGTCTATCGTTCGGGAGAGTGAAAAGATGTCTTCCCGATCAATGGGTGTAATGAATGTTCGATTAAGTTCGTCAATCAGTATCCGTCGGACCTCATCCGCTTCTTTTTCGGTTGCAGTCAGTTTTAAAGCATCTGAAGGATCATGTTTTTCCATATATAGCTTCAATAATTCTAGGCCTCTCAATGTCAATGCGGCCTGATTGCGAAGAAGTTTTAAAAATATACTTCTCGCGTGGCTTGAATATTCTACTTAACATCCTTTGTATCCTATCAACTAAAATTTCAATCCGAACGCATAAAAAGCCGAGTCCAGTTTCTTCATTTCTTAACCTGGCAAGTGCGTCGAAAAACAGCATGTATCCGACTCAGTCAAAACGACTCCGGAACATCCTTTCTGATCACGCCATCCAGGATTTGACTGCTAAAAAGGTGATTGATATACGTTGTACTCTTGGCAACCAGTGAACAAACGATTGGTGTTTACGTTAATCTGTGCAGGGATAAAACCAGTCTGCCTGAACTGTCAATGCCCATTTCTTGGATAAGGGGAAACTTATCCCAAACCCATGTTATTTAAGGAATTGATCCAGAGAACACTACCAGCTTTGCTCGATTGCATCTCACTCACTAATGCAGAAGAAATCAGCATGGATTGTCTCACTGGTAATTGCAGCCTTACAAGCTGGTGAGCTGTATCTATATTTCAGCTCGTGACACAAATTGGAAATTGCAGATACTTTTATCCAGTATCTGCATCTAGAACCCAAACCTGATAAGGAATCCCTTTCATCAAATCTTGATCCCAGGGCATGATTACCAGTCAGGATTTTGGATTCACATCACCCAGATTGGATTACTCATTACCTGCATGGTGGTGTAATCGCGCCAATAAATCCCAGGATGCTGGGGATGCTTGAAGACTGAGTGAAATTCAAGACGGTAGAATCCGCTCTCAGGTGGATGGTTATCAGTGACACTTACCGAGTGCCATGACTGGGGATCACCATTAACAATCTGACTATCGAAAAGTAAACCGTTCCGAAAGACAAATAAGCGCAGGGGCTGTTCAGCTTTTACCTTTATATCAAGCGTTACTGGGGCCCCTTTGTGTTCGAGATTTTCCCCCATAGATACATGATCACCGTCTGAATTTATGCCCTCAAAACGCATCTCGGGCCCCCGGCTCATATACACATTTCCACGTTTCAGCCCGGCGACAATGCCTTTTTCGCTCAATTCATCTGCATAGACCCAAGTGACGACCTGGTTGATGCGATCTGTACCAGTAAATGGATCATGGCTATCGGTACCTGCGACTCCAATAATTCGGTATCCTGTGACCAATAACATGTCCCATAAGCCGGGGTGAAAATTGTTGTTGGCGCCTTCCAGGTTGTGGTAAATTTCTATTAAATCGGCGTTATCCCAAGAAAAGTCAAACGATCGCCATGCAAGATCGCCACTAAACGCATGGTTGATGCAAAATAAACCACCTTGGTCATGCGTGCTTTCAGCAGCCTGATTTATACTCCAATCAGGACGATCCACATATACGTCAACCCAGTCTTGCAGGCCTTGCAAATTGGCATGACCTTGGTGGCTGGTAATTTCTAAAGAATGGATTAGAGCAATCTGAGTTTGCTGTTCAAGTTTATCCAACTTCCTCCACTGACTGTTAGTGAAATGATCTGTAAGACTCAAGAAGTCCAATCCTGCATCTAGAGCCGCTTGAACGACTGTGGCGACGGGATATTTGCCATCGCTTTCGGTAGAATGGGCGTGAAGCTCCCCTTTGTACCATCCGATTCCAGGGCGCACAATGATGTGTTTTTTGAGCTGTGGTTGCTCAGCTTCGGGTACAGGACTAAACTCAGCATACGCAATCAATCGATATTCAACCTCTTCGTTCAGTCGTTCAATATCGATTTGTGCTCGCCATTCGCCAGTAGGTAGAGCTCCTGGTGTGGCACCTTCGCTGGCCTGATCAGGACTTACCCACAGATCTAGGACGATGTCCCCCTTGGCCCCAGGGTTCATTCGATTTCCCCGAAATATTTGTGGATCATGCAAGGAGATGAATATCTGAGCCAATTTGTCCTTATGAAAAGAGAGCTCAAGGCCCACCCTGCTTGCATTTGTAGGTACAATAAAATTATGGTTGATGTAGTGAATTCGGGGTTCCGGTGTTACATGCTGATTCACTTCTAACAAAACCAATCGCGGTTGATTCTTCTCTAAAGGTGGAATACGATCATCATTTGATTTCATAACAATAATCCCAATTTGGTAAGGGGCACAGATATGCTCCAATGCACATCTGTGCCCCGCTTACTAGTCTTAGAGGAAGGTTACTTCGGTATGATTAAGGTGCCATCATCACGGGCCTGATCGATCAGCGTTTGAAGATCAACCGCTAATTGATCCATTACTGCTTTAGGGTCTTCTTGGTTTAAAACAACCCGGTCGGCTGCGGGACGCTCGATCGAGACATACTGCGGAATGTTAATCATTGCACAAGGGGTTTTAAAGATGAAATTGGCCCCTTCTACAGATGTTTTCCAAGAAGGATTATCAGTATAGAACGCCTGGATCTCGGGTAGGTCGGCGACACTATAGCGGGTGGGCAGGTAGCCCGTAGCCATATGCCATTCTGCCGACTTTTCTTTGCTTGTCCACCACCTAACAAAGTCCCAGGCGGCTTCTTTCTGTTCTGGCGTGGCGCTCGCTGAAATAGCGATATTTCCTCCCCCACCCAACCAGGCCTGTCCACCCGGCCCTGCAGGTAAGAGAGCAAATCCCCAATCAAAGGGAACTGTACTTCCAACTCGATTTTGGATCGCGATAGATCCAGAGTACATACCCACTTTGCCTTGAATGAATTCAATGGCCGCTTGATCAAAAGGTCCGCTCAGGTTAGCGGGGACCAAGGCATCATGAACGTAGTGCAGATCTTGCATGTATTGAAAGGCGGCAACTCCTGCTTCACTGTTTATCGTGACATCGCAATTTTCATCGCTAATCGGTTCGCCGAACGATAGGATATGTTCATGGCTGCGTCGATAAATGTAGGTTCCAAAAATGTCATCACCAAGAGCATTTATCTTATCTGTGTACTCAGCGTACTCATCCCATGTTTGCGGGGGGCTCTCCGGGTCTAGACCGGCCTGGCGAAATAGCTCTTTGTTATAGTACACTCCTTGATAGCTGCGATTAAATGGCAGGGCATAAACAACCCCATCATAGGTCAGGTCAGAGAGCAAGCCAGGAATGAAATCCTGCATATCTTCCGCAGTCGCCCAATTTGCAATCGGCTCCAAAGCCCCTGACTGTGCGAAAAACGGAACAGTCTTATAGTCGATTAAAGTGACCGGCGGGAAATTTCCGGCGACCACCGCCGCGATTTGCTTTTGCAGCAAGGGCTCATAATCGCCCATATTGACTTCCAGGATATGAACTTTATCCTGGCTGTTGTTATACTCTTCGACCATGCCTTTTACACGTTCGCCCAAGTCTCCCCCTAACATGGTCCAAAATTCAAATTCAATGGGTTCTACCGGTTCAGGGGCAGGCGGCTCTGTTGGTTCAGGCGCTTTGGTAGGCTCAACAGTTGGCTCAACCTGAGGTGCTTGGGTAGGCTCGGCCTGGGGCGCTTGAGTGGGCTCCGCCGCAGGAGCTGGTGCACAGGCAGCCAGCACAAAGCTCATAACAATGAGCAAGGTAATTATTATGGGCAAGCGTTTCATCATACATCTCCTAAGGTTTACTGAAAGATAGTCGATCCATTTATCTAGTGGGTTAGGCTCACTAAAACCAGGTTGTCTGTACGTATAAGCACCTCCATTCAGGCTTTCAAACCTGTGCGGGAAATCCCTTCAATAAAATATCTTTGGGCAAACGAGAAGAGGAGCATGATTGGAGCAATTACAATCACGGTTGCAGCCATCAAAATATGCCACTTTGAACCGCCCTCCGATCCAGCCCTCATTGCAACAAGTCCAACGGGGAGGGTCCGCATTGTGTCGGAATTGGTCATAATCAGAACCCAAAAGTAATCGTTCCAGCGCCAATTGAAAACCAGCAAGGCAAGCGTGATGATCATCGAAGTGCTCAAAGGGATCATTACATGCCTTAAATCTTTAAATGCCCCGCACCATCAATGATGGCGGCATCGACCAGGTCATCAGGTACGGCCATAAAAGCCTGGCGCATTAAGAAAGTGCCAAAAGCAGTCGCAGCATTTGGGACTATTAGAGCCCAATATGTGTTCAGCCATTTTAAGTCTGATAAAACAATATAATTGGGAATGACAGTAACCTGCCCAGGGATCATCAGTACTGCGAGGAAGAGCAGAAAAACCAGATCACTGCCCGGGAATCTAATGCGTGAAAATACATAAGCGCACAAGCACGCATTGATTACCTGTAGAGACATTCCGCTGATACTGACAACTAGGCTGTTAATCAGGTAACGGTCAAAAGGAGCTGCGTTCCAGGCATCCAGATAATTCTTCCACGACGGCGGATTTGGGATCCATTGAGGGGGAAATATATATACAGAGTTAAGATCAGGCTTTAAGCTTGTCGAGATCATCCAGGCAAAAGGAATAATCACGAATTAATGAGATCATTATCAGAAGCGCGATCGATACGGTTTTTACCAGCCTCTCTCGAACTGGATTGGGGATGTGAAAGAGAAGTTTAGGGGTTGTTTGCGACATAAGCTTTCCTATCTCTCTGGATCTTTAAGTGCCTGTTCCTGGTTGCAGAAGGAATAATTCCAACACTGGTGCATTGGCAGTGTTTATTGGTAATGAACCCAACGGCGTGACAACCGAAGTTGAAGTATTGTGATTGTCAGCAGGATAATAAAAAGAACTGACGCGATCGACGCTGCATAACCAGCCCGGAAGCTTTGAAAAGCCTCAATATAAATTGTGTAGTTGATAACTTTGGTTGCATCTACAGGCCCCCCTTGTGTCATGACCTGAACCTGGTCAAATACCTGAAATGCACTCAACAAAGTTGTGACTACCAGGAAAAATGTCGTCGGTGAAAGCAGCGGCAAGGTTATATGGAAGAAAGTCTGTAACCTTCCCGCACCATCAATTTCAGCAGCCTCATAATATTCCCGAGGAATATTCGTTAATCCTGCTAAAAATATCACCATGGTATAACCGCTTGTTCGCCAGGCATTCATGATCAATAGTGCTGGCATTGCCCAGGTTGTGCTGGTTAACCAGCGTGGCCCGGCAATGCCTACCAAAGATAAAGCAAAATTAATTAACCCATAAGTCGGATCGAAAATCCAAATCCAAAGAACCGCGATGGCAGCCGTCGTTGTTACATATGGGGAGAAAATTATTGTGCGAAATATCCCGCGGCCAGGGATTTTTTGGTTTAACAAAAGAGCGAACAATAAACCCAGCACAATGGACAATACTATCGTCCCTACTGCGTAGTAAGTTGTATTCCATAAAACTTTCCAGAAGCGTGGATCTGCAAACAATCGCTCGAAATTTAGTAATCCAATTATCTTTTTTGTTTTGGAAAGAAAATTCCAGGATGTAAGACTAAGATAAATATTGAACCCGAGACCGTAATACACAAAAATCCCAAAAAGGGTTAAAGATGGAGTCAGGAAAACTAGTGCAGTGACAAAATCTTTCCGTTTGCGCCGGCTGCTCAACCAGGCAAATAAACTATTCGACCGATCTGCATACTTCTTCTCTTGTCTGGTTAATATATTTTCAGGGTACGAAGCCATAAGAATGGTCCTTCTATAAAGCGTCGGAAATTCATAGTGACGTCATGAGGTGCCTACCAGCTTGGGCAAAAAAAATTGCCCTAAGATGTGATCAATTTGACAAGAACCTGTCGGCTGCGAGGACCATCCAACTCTCAAAAGAAAAAGCCTTGCAGGTGTCTTGGCAACAATTTTCCCTGTTGAAAAACACGAACAGTTGCCTGCCTGTTAAGCTGGCCTTGATATGCCCTGCAGCATCCGGGGGTGTGTCGACAATGTGTTTAACTATCCGTTCGAGTTGGCACCAGGCGGTCCAGATCAAATTGCAGGTCTTCTACAGTGGCCGGATTGAGCTACGAATCAATCATTAACCTTCTCCCTTAAGATGGTGAAAAGCTGATGATAATTGGGAATTACGTCATAGGGATCGATTTGCAAAGTGTTCAAAAAATTCGGCCTGCCAATTTGCTGGAGAAAGAAGTATAATTGGTAGTGTGGTCATTACCAGTTAAACATATCAAATGTTGCACCGCATGTCAATAAGGAAAATTAATTAATCCGGGTGCCTAAAATGTAGCTTTGCAGTCAATCGTGGTTGATCTCCCACTCTGGCTCGCCCCTCATGGGGCGGGAGTACGATGCGAAAGGAAGTGTTCATGGACGTCATAGGTGTAGGGGATGCTGATATCGATATTTATCTTTCGATCGAGCATATACCAACAAACGATGAGAAAATAAGGGCTTCTAACTACGCATTCCATCCAGGAGGTATGGTTGTTAACACTTTGGTCGCGCTCAGTCGATTAGGTCGTTCCTGTGGGTACCATGGACGGATTGGTGATGATGCGTTCGGAAGCATGGTGAGTGCTAACCTACGCAAAAATCGGGTGGATACGCGCGGCTTGATTGTTCGAAAAGGTAGTCAGACCTTCTTCTGCGTGATTCTATTAGATGGCAGTGGAGAAAAAGCTTTAATAACAGCACCGACTGGTTGCGAGCAGAGTGATCCCGATGAGATTTCAGAAAATCTTATCTCTCAAGCAGTTCATTTGCATACTACTGCGTTTTATCTGCCAACCGCACTTCGGGCAATTACACTGGCAAAAACATATGGGTTATCAGTTTCATTAGACGTTGATGCAGGTAACAGCGTAAACAATGAAGATCTAATAAATATACTCTCCCAAATTGATATCATTTTCTTAAACAGGCGTGGAGCGGCTAAGTTCGGAAATACAAGCAAAGCTGATGATGCAGCTCATAGAATTGCTGCTCTTGGCGCAAAAATGGTGTGTGTCACTTTGGGGGAAGAAGGATCGATTGTGGCGACTGTTAATAAAACAATACATACCCCTGCAATTCCAGTTGAGGCTGTAGATACCACTGGTGCCGGAGATTGTTTTGCGGCTGGATTTATTCACGGTTATTTGGCGAATTGGCCGCTTTCATACACCTGTGGATTTGCGAACGCTGTCGCCGCTATTAACATTACCCAAGTTGGTGGACATGCCGGAGCACCTAAACTGGAAGCTGTGAAAAAGTTCATGAACGAGGGTAATATCTGAGTGAAGATCAAATGGTACTTATTTGTCATCTTAACGGATTCTTTATTTTTGCCTTATGCGATCTACAAAAGTTAACGGTATAGTAATCGTGTTAGGATTTATACGGATATATTTCTTGTCTTGGGTTGGGTTTCCTTGATATCAAAATCGATGTTTATGCGTTCTTAATCCCCATACTTTTGGCCATTTTGCGCAGACAACTTTTTCACTTGGAGGATTGCAATACACTTATGAATACACCTGAAAATAATCTAAGCCCCGCTCAATATGCCGCTGGCTCGCGGGCTGTATTTAAACAAAACGAGTACATCATAGTTCCGCCGGAAAACCGGTGCTCCAACCCTCATCTGAATCTTGATAATGGAGATGAGCAAATCTTGGTTACGCCAAAACAAGGCGCAGGATACCAGATGAGTGTCTTTTTGCTCCAACCAGGTGGCGGCACAATATCACCGATGCAATCAGTACTGGAAACTTTCTTTTATCTGATCGAAGGCCGCCTAGAGGTAAAATTGAACGGCGAGAGCTTCCAACTAACCGAAGGAGGTTTCGGTTGGCTGCCGCCAGACCAGCCTGTCTCTCTCCTTGCCAATGGCGGAGGATTGAGTCGTATACTGTGGTTCCAACGTCCTTACCAACCGTTATCTGGAGTTGAGATCCCGAAGGCTTTCATAGGGCATGAGCAAGACATCCCGGCTATTCCCGAAGTAGATATTAATCCGGAAAGACAGCTTATTCCCTATAGTGATTTTGGTTTCGATATGGCATTTAATTTGATTGAGATTCAGCCCGGCTCATTTTACGGATTGGTAGAACAACATGCCTGGGAGCATGCTATGTATATGCTGGATGGAGAAGGGTTCCTGGGGCTTAATGGGTCTTCTTATCAAGTGAAAACCGACGATTTCATTTTCATTGCACCTTATATCCCTGAGTGGTTCTGCGCCTATGGGTTACAGAATAAGCCGGTGCGATTTTTATTGTATTGGGATTGTAATCGGAATTACCATCAATATTTCCAAACCAAACCAGGTTAGGATATAAGCAATGCGGATCTTATTTATAAATCCCAACACCTCGGAAGAATTTACGTCCAAAGTTGCAGCTGTGGCCCGTAAGTATGCGGCAGCAGGCACAGAAATCATTGCCCGTACTCCGTCTGTTGGGCCAAGTTCAATCGAGGGTATTTACGATGAACTTCTGAGTTGTGTACCAACTCTAGAGGTTGCGTTGTCCGAATTGGATCGAGTGGACGGCATCGTCATCGCTTGCTACAGTGATCACCCAACTGTTTACGCACTGCGCGAGATTTCTGATAAACCGGTTATCGGTATTGCTGAGGCGTCAATGTTGATGGCGGTTATGTTGGGATACCAGTTCAGTGTGGTAACTACGAATGAAGAATGGGTGCCGCTGCTTTGGGACGCGGTGCGCCATTATGGGTTGACGGAACGCTGCGCCTCCGTGCGATCAACCGGATTACAAGTTCTTGAATTGGAATCGAAGAGTGACGCCGAGATTAATGAGTTGATACTGGAAGTGTCCAGAAAAGCGCTGGATGAAGATAACACCGAGGTGATCTGCCTCGGTTGTGCAGGGATGTCTGGACTGGATAAAGAACTCGAGCCCCAATTAGGCGTGCCTGTGATCGATGGAGTGGTGGCTGCCCTGAAGTTGCTTGAAGGTGCAATTGCCTACGGAGTGAAGACGAGCAAACGCCGCGCTTACGCCCAGCCAGGTTATAAGAAGCTTGCAGGTCTGCCGCAAGTCTTTGGAAAACCATACAAAAAAGTAGCATCATAGCTTAACCTGAAAACGGGATAAGTAAGCTCAAATCCTGAAAAGGAGCAATTTTCTGGATTTGAGTTCGAATTATCCTGAACTCATGTGATCTTAGATTGGATAATGCTTATGCCCACAGGAAAAATCATTCGGCTAAGGTCTTGGTTCAGGGATGGGCATTCTTTCCTCTCGGCTCTGGACGAAGTAATACCGCGAGGATTAGAAGCAGCCACTGACCCAGCTGTGACATTAGTCTGGTTGGCTCGAATGGGTGTGGATGGGGTGGTACTCCACGCAGGTATTGCCGCGCGTTACGCTGATCTGCTGGCGGATTATCGTTTGCCGTGGATCTTAAAGCTTACATCCAATTCAAGATATGCACATGATAGGACGATACGTGGAGCAGTAGGTTCGGTCGAAACAGCCTTAGCATTAGGTGCTAGTGGTGTGGCTGTCAACGTATTCATTGGATCGAATTTTGAGAAGGAACACTTTGAATTTCTCGCCAGGACTGTGGAGACAGGTTTTCGTTGGGGTATGCCCGTTCTCGCATTTATCAATCCGCCTGTAGATAGCCAATTCGATCCAGATGCATTGGCCTACGCTGCTCGCATCGGTGCCGAACTTGGAGCTGATGTGATTAAGACAGATTATAGTGGTTCTCCGGATTCATTTATCACGGTTACAGCTCTATGCCCGGTACCTGTGCTTGTTGAAGATACACCTTTGCCTCACACTGTTGAAGGTACGCTCAAGACTGCAGTCGGTGCTCGGCAGGCGGGCGGGGCTGGGATACTTTTTGGCCGCCGATTGTGGGGTGAACAGAATCGCGAAGAATTGGCTGTGAAGTTAAAATACATCATTCGGGCTGGTACACTTGAATGATTATTATGGACCAGGGAAGTGCTTTTATGTTCTGCTGTGCTTATAATTCTTTGACCCTATCCGAAAAGTGCTTGATCAAGTTGGCGGTAAATGGGCTGGTGTATTGCCAGCGCATTCGTATGGTTCGATAACATTTTGCATACCAGAGTAGATTAATATCATCTTCGATGGAGATCGTATGACAACTGACTTATTTCTAAAAAACGGTCAATTCATAACGGAAAGAGGGATCGTTGCTGGTGGCGTTGCTGTGCAGGATAGCAAAATTGTTGCGATCATTCCTGCGGACCAACAAGTTGATGCCCGACAGGTGGTGGACCTGGAAGGAAAAACTGTGCTGCCGGGCCTGGTAGACGGACATGTACATTTCAATGAGCCAGGTCGGACGCATTGGGAAGGTTATCTTACAGGGAGCATGGCGGCTGCTGCTGGGGGAGTGACCACCGTACTGGAGATGCCGCTTAACGCGACCCCTCCTACAATTAACGAGGCTTTGTTACTTGATAAACGAACGCGTGCCGCGACACAATCTGTTGTGGACTACGCCAACTGGGGTGGGTTTGTAAACAACAACCTGGCTCATCTGGAAGCCATGAATGAAGAAGGCGTGATTGGATTTAAAGCCTTTGCCAGTAATAGTGGCGTTGATTTCGAGCGGATTGATGATGACCTGATCTATACAGGTTTGCAGAAAATGCACCAGTTTGGAAATCTGATTGGGCTACATGCCGAAAACGAGTTTTTGACGACATATATTGGTCAACAGCTCAGGGACACAGGTCGTATCGATCGAGCTGCCTGGTCCGAATCGAGACCGCCCGAAAGCGAACTTGAGGCTATCCGAAGAGCGTGCTATTGGGCGTATGTAACGGGTGGAAACCTTCACATCGTGCATATCTCAATTGCTGAGGGGATTCGAGAAGTAGCAAGGTGGAAAGCTAAAGACGTCCATGTCACCGCTGAAACCTGCCCGCATTACCTGTTTTTTGATCAGCAGGACTTCGAACGTATCGGCCCAGAGGCAAAATGCGCCCCACCAGTGCGTTCGCGTGAGAATGTGGATGCGTTGTGGGAGTGCGTCCGAGCCGGCTTGGTCGATACAATTGGATCCGATCATTCGCCATGTACAGTGGAAGAAAAATCACGTGGTAAAGACAACATCTGGCTGGCCTGGGGTGGCATAACAGGTATACAGACAATGCTCCCCGCGCTATTAACTGAGGGCGTCCATAAGCGAGGGATCGATTTGTCTCTGCTGGTAAACCTTTTGGCTACCAACCCGGCCAAATTGTTCGGGCTCTATCCCATGAAGGGCTCAATACGTGAAGGATCCGACGCAGACCTGGTTGTGGTGGATTTAGAGCGTGAGTGGACGTTAAATGCTGAGCAGTTGTTCTCCAAGAACAAGCATAGCGCTTATGTCGGTAGCAGTTTTAAAGGTCAGGTGACGCAAACCTGGGTTCGCGGTGTGCAGATCTATGCAGACGGTGAGATCAAAGCACAACCTGGGTTTGGAAAATTATTATTACGGCAAACACCTTATGCATACTGAGAGCCTCTAAGAACTCAGCTTATTGTGATTTCAGCATACCTTTCCTTTACTTTTGGAACAAATGGGCTCCCTGCGAAGAGGTTGGTTATCTTTGGCTGAATTATTCTAGCTAAATTCGTACCTATTCTGGATCTTTACGGTTCCATTATATAACCCTTATATAAAATCGGTCGTTTAAATGCTATGATATAGTAACAAGTTTCATTTTTATTTTTTGTTTCAAACTTGTACGGCCATCAGGACAAGTTCTATCCTTGGAGGGTAAACCGACAATGCGGTCAAAAAAGACCTACCCAGTTGAAACATCTGCAACCAGTAGTGATGCACTCGACCGACATAGCCCGATCCCACTCTACCAGCAACTCACTGACCTCTTGTCTTGTCAGATTAAACAAGGGGTTTTAAAACCCGGCGATGGATTACCATCGGAGCTTGACTTAGTACACCGCTTTGGAATCAGCCGCTACGTGGTCCGGCAAACATTGGCAAACCTTGTTCATCAGGGACTCATCTACACTGAACAGGGCCGGGGGAGTTTTGTTTCATACCGAAGGCTGGAAAAAAAGCTTTCAATGCTGCAGAGCTATCATAAGAATATGCGCGATTGTGGACTTATCGTGTCTGTGGATGTTCTATGCAAGGAGATCATCACTCCACCTGCTGAGGTATCCAAGCAGCTCAGTTTGCAACCGGGCAAGCAGGCCTTTCACCTGGAACGGATCGCTTATCACAAGCAGATCCCGATAAACTTGCTGATATCAGATATTACGCTGTCAAAGCCACAGCTTGAGATTTTGATGCATTTCCCAGGTGGCTCATTGTACGAATATATGGCTGAAGCCTGTCATGTAGAACTATACCGGGCTCACAGCTATCTGGAAGTAGGTTTTGCTGGCGAACAAGAATCCCGGTTGTTGAATCTGCCGCGCGGTTCAGTGCTTATCCAGATTATCAGTCATGTGGTAGACCGGAATAATTCCCCTATAGAGTTCACCCGCATTGTTTACCCTGCTACGATGTTTCGTTTTTACTTCGATAGTCAGATGGCTGTCACCGGGAATTAAGAATAGCCACGAGTTTCCAATCATAAGCTCTGATGAGAGATGAAGATGAGTAACAAGCGAGTGAGTTCTAACATTAATCAACAAGGCTCGAGTATGAACAAAACATTAGAACAGGATGTCTATCAATTAAAAGTCTTGGGTCAGATTAAACAGGCTGTGCTTGTAGACCAATCACCCCGCAATTTTGCCGAGACGGCGTTTGCTTACTTGGAAAAAATTATTCCCTATGACCATGCCAGCGTAATCCTGTTTGATTTCCATAAGGATGTTGGAGCAGCCCTGGCTGTGATGGGCTCAGCCAAGACAGGCATACAGCCTGGGGATACATTTGCATTGGAGGATTGCTTCTCTTCAATTGATCGATTGCGGGCTCCGGTTTCGTTAGAGGCCGAACTTTTGAGACCACAAACCTCTTGTTTGATGGAAAATTGCTTGCGTACAGCAGGAATCCATTCCTATATGTCACACCTGCTGATCTCACACAACGCGATTATTGGCACACTCAATATCGCGTCGCACAGGGAAGAGCCTTATGATGAGACGGCTATCCGGATTGCACGCGATGTGGCAGATTCGCTGGCAGTAGCGATTCAAAAAGCGATGCTATTTAATCAAACCCGCTTAAAGGCCTTGGAACTCGAATCACTCTCCAAGTTGTCATTTGAACTGCGGCTTGCAGAATCCTGGAATGAAATTATCGCAATCATCTGCAAAGAGACCGAACGTGCCATTTGCGCCGATATCAGTGCAGTTATCTGGCGCGATGGAAAGAACTACCGTGTCACCAGTGGTGGGACAGGCGATGAAGAAATCATCGAACGAGAGCCGCCCAATTCTCCCGAGCTAACGATCTGGAAATTATTGGATCAGGATCAGCCGATTTTCGTCAGCAACCCCATTCCGACAGTGGAAAAGATTTTGTCGAACTTACCAGAACTGCCTGCAGCGTTGTTGCTGCCTCTGAAAACTGGCGACCGTTTGGTGGGAAAGTTATTCCTTGGATTCTTATCTCCACGTGATTTTACTGCCGAGGACGAGCGATTGCTCACCTCGATTGCAGATATTGCTGGCAATGCGCTCTATCGGGCGAAGGTCATGGAAACCCTGGAAGACCTGGTTTCAAATCGTACAAGGCAATTGGAAACCCTCTATAACATCTCAAAAACGATCAATCAAACTTCCGACCTATCGCTAACGCTTGAGCGTTCATTAGCGTACTTGCAGCAAGCGACAGGAACCAGCGCGGTTATTCATCTTATGGATGATGTTAGTAAAACTTTAGTCCTGAAGGCGGCGCATAATCTGCCAGTGGTCTGTTTTGCGGAGGTTCAGCGTATTGCTGCAAGTGTGACTAATTCCGGCAGTCTCAAGCAGGTAAAGTTATGCTGCACCGAATGTGATCATGGGCCATACCTCGGTCAGGATGTCCATTATATTGGTCTTCCATTAATCGGCAAGCAGCAGGATTTGGGTGTGCTAAGCCTACTTTCTACCAGTAACAATGCCTGGGGTGAGGATGATCTGCCCCTCCTGTCTGGGGTGGCTGATCATATCTCAATCGCGATAGAAAATGCTCAATTGCGTAATCGATCCGAAGCAGCCATTGTTATTGAGGAGCGCCAGAGCCTGGCCAGAGAGTTACACGACTCGATTTCACAACTACTGTACAGCCAATTGTTGTTTGCTCAGGCGGGTCAGCGTGCCTATGAGACTGGCGAACTGGAACTTATCCCCCTTTACCTGAATCGGTTGGGCGAAGTGGCTGAACAAGCGTTTAAGGAAATGCGGCTGATGATTTATTCGCTTCGTCCCCAGCTTTTGGAGAGCGTCGGTCTGACAGGTGCGCTCCAGCACCGCCTGGCGACCGTAGAGAAACGGACCGGGCTGGACACTCATTTGAATGTCAGTCAGGATTTAAAGCTGCCGGCTGCTATTGAGGATGCTTTATTTCGTATCGCTCAAGAAGCCCTAAATAATACGCTTAAGCATGCATCAGCCACCTCTGTCGATGTGAGCTTGCATACCGGAGACGGTTGGGTATCGCTTACTGTGGCTGATAACGGGAAGGGATTTGATCGAGAACGCGTAGTAGAAGGCGTAGGTCTGTCGAGTTTGCAAGAGCGCGCTTGCCAACTGGGTGGATCGTTGACAATCCTCTCGCAACCATTAAATGGCACAACGATTTTGGCCAATATTCCATACCGGAATAATTAAAAGGAGAAGTATGGAATCCAAGATTCGGATCCTGATTGTTGACGACCATGCCATTGTCCGTGAAGGCTTGCGGGCTGTCGTAGGCATGGAGAATGACATGCAAGTCGTGGGGGAAGCCGAAGACGGATTTGACGCAGTCAGTGCGGCGGGAGATCTGCAACCGGACGTGATCTTAATGGATTTGCTGATGCCGCGTAAAGGAGGAATGGCAGCCACTGCGGAAATTCTTGAAACAGATCCAAACGCGCGTATCCTGGTGTTGACCAGCTTTGCCGAAATCGACAAGATTTTACCAGCAATAAAATTGGGCGTTCAAGGTTATGTGGTTAAAAATTCCAACCCAAAGGAATTGATTCAAGCTATTCGTAATGTTGCCGGCGGAGGGGTGTACATGACGCCAGAGATTTCCCAACTGTTGTTCCACGCAATTAGCCAAACCGAGGCAAATTCTGCGTCACCCTCGGTGGATCAATTATCGCCACGGGAGATTGAGGTTCTTAAACTTGTTGCTCAAGGTCTTACTAACGACGAGATTGGTACCCGTTTGTTTATCAGCAGCCGGACGGTTGGAGTGCATGTTAGCCATATTCTCGTCAAAATGAATCTTACCAACCGTACCCAGGCAGCTCTCCTTGCTCTTCGTGTGGGCCTGGTAAGTTTGCATCCAGGATTAAGCTAAATAGGACCCTCAATTCTTATCTGGTTAAAGAATTTACGTATTCCCAGCCCTCGAATAGTCCAGATTTTATTTATAACTGAATAAACACAAAACAGATGACGCATCTTCAGGGTTCCGGTATAGTTAAACTTGTACGGCTATCTGTACAGCTTATCTATCCGGTCCAGGTTATAGAGAAAAAGGAGAAAATCGAATGCCGAAAATTAACCTGCTAACTAAAATTATGTTTCTTGGGTTAGCTCTTGTGCTTGTGGCAACCCAATGCGCCGCGCCGCCTGCCACACCAATCACAATTGAGCGCACGGTTGAAGTGCCTGTGGAGGTTGAAAAGACCGTGGTAGTGATCGAGACCCAGGTCGTGGAAGTTATGACAACACCCGAACCCGAGCCGAACAAAGAGCCGCTTCCGGAGATTCTCTTATGGGCAAAGACTGGCCCTGAAGGCGACGCCCTGGAAAAGTCAGCTGTTGTATACACTCGCGAGACTGGCAATCCAGTAAGAGTGCTGATTGTAGGGCGGGCTGGTTTTCGACAGAAATACAATACGGCTCTGGCAGCCGGGAGCGACGAGGTGGATGGAATCCTGGATATCGCCCGCGTAACCCCAAGTTTGGCAGCGGCAGGCTTGCTAGCGCCGCTCGATGATTACATTATGAATGATCCTGCTTACAATCTGGATGATATTCCAGCCCCGGTTCAGTTTGAGATGATGTACGATGGTAAATGGTATATGGCCCCGACGGATATCTCCCAAGAAACCCTTGTCTATCGGAAAGATCTTATCCCAGAAGCCCCCAAAACATGGGTTGAGCTACGTGAAAACGCTTTGAATTTCACCAGATCTATTAACCCGGACTCTCCCACGGATTTCGGCTATGCCTATGCAGGCATGCCTGGCAACTTGGTCGGGACTGTTCTTGGCATCCAGCACGGGTACGGTGGCAAGATTGTGGACGAGAACCTGTGTGTGCTGGTCGACAGCCCTGAGTTCATTCAGGCCTTCTCCTTTTTGACAGATATGAAGAATATTGATCAGGCTACACCTCCTGACCTTTCGGCATGGGATTATGCCGAACTTTTGACAGCTCTTCAGGAAGGCATTGTGGCCCAGGCATCGTTCTTCAACGCAGGTATGCCGGTCTTGACCGATTGTGAGCAGTCGCCCGATGTTTGCAATGACCAGATCGCTTATGTTCCGCAGCCAGCCGGCCCACTGGGCAGCTTTACCCGCATCAATCCGCTTGGGATTATGGTTAACTCGGCCAGCACGCGCATGGATGCAGTATGGGCGTTTTTGTCCTGGCTCACTGGTCCGGATGGCTCGCTGGTATATACCCAGTTCGGTGGCAACAGCGCCCGCACCAGTGTGCTTACAAATCCAGAGATTGTGGCTAAGCGTCCCTGGCTACCTGAAATGTCCGAAGCCAGCAAAAACGGCGTGGGCAACCTGCGCATTGCACAAGCAGCGGAGATCAACGATATCTTCAACAAGTGGGCTGACCAGGCATTAGCGGGGAATATTACCGGTGAAGAAGCGCTGAAAAGTGCTGCAGAAGAACTGCGGACAGTCCTGGACGAAGCCAATAATGCGGCTTGTAAACAATAAGCCGACTATAAATCTGTTCCTATCTAATCAGGATGCAGGTCATGAAACCTCAATGACCTGCATCCGCCTTTCACCCAATTTTGCACTCCTGGAACTGCGGCTATCCATGTAAGTCATATCGCTCACAACAATAATCCATAATTGTTATGCATAGCCTTCCTTCTCATATGAATATAAAATGATGAACACTAGCTTTTCCCGACGGTTCTTAAATATGGTGGATCGCAAGATCAACCTCATTATGGTTGCCCCTGCCGTGCTCATCCTGGGTGGCTTGGTAATCTACCCGTTTTTATACAATATTAATTTGAGCGTGCACGATGCCGGGTTGTTAAATATCCGTTCGGGAAATTTTCGAGTATGTTGGTTTAAAGAATTACGTGACTACCTTCAAGGATGTCTTTGTTCAGAGGGCCTTGCTGCGCACATTCTATTTCTCGGCGATCACGGTCTTTTTACAGTTGACTGTTGGGTTGATCGCAGCCCTGGCCTTTAACACAGGATTTTAAGGGGAAAGGTTTCCTGATGCCGCTGGCCCTGGCGCCTATGATGATTACACCGGTGGCGGTTGGCTTATTTTGGCGTATGCTTCTCAACACGAAATGGGGGGTGGTCAATTACTTGTTGACCCTAATTGGGCTTCCGCCGCAATCCTGGCTGGCGGACCAGAGAATTGCATTTATCTCTATAATCATCGTGCAAGTGTGGTGGGGGGTCTCCTTTGTTTTTTTGATCTTGCTGGGCGGGTTGAGCGCTTTGCCCAAAGAGCCGTACGAGTCAGCTACGATAGATGGAGCGTCCAGTTGGCAGGCTTTTCGTTTTATTACCCTCCCGCTGCTTAAACCAGTTCTGGTTGTGGTGGCAACCATTCGCATTATCGATGCTTTACGCGAATTTGACATCATCTATACTCTCACCGGGGGAGGTCCAGGAGATGCTACCCGCGTGTTCACCCTTGAGCTGTTCAAGACCGCCTTCGAGCGAGGTAATTACGGGCTAGCCGCGGCTCAAGCCATTATCCTATTACTCATCATTTTGGTATTTACATTTGGCCTCGTTCGGGCTCTCTCCCGCACAGGGAATATGGAATAGGGTGCTGACATGGAAATCGAACTCCAAAAGCGAATAACCCTAACGGTAGCATTTCTGGTTGCCCTTGGTCTGGTGGTCTGGTTAATATTTCCACCGTTATGGATGATCATGACATCTTTTAAGCAGGGACGCGATGTGTTTGACCTTCCCCCCAAAGTGTTTTTTTCACCAACCCTAGAAAACTATATTTCGATCTTTGGCCGGCCTGATCTTTTAAAGGTGTTTGGAAACACGGTTGTGGTCAGCGTGGTAGCTTCTGGACTAACCTTGATATTTGGGTCGATGGCGGCTTACTCCATGGCCCGTTTCAGGACCGGCGGCCAACCACTATTGTTTGGTACGCTTCTTTTTCGTGTCTTACCCCCGATCGTGATTGGTTTACCGTTCTTTATCGTCTTCAGCCGCCTGAACCTGATTGATACATTGCGTGGATTGGTGTTGGCGTACGTGGCTTTCTTATTACCGAGTACGATCTGGCTTATGATCCCGTTCTTTGGAGATATTCCACGGGAGATCGAGGACGCAGCCATGGTGGATGGCTGCAGCCGGTTTGGAACTTTTTTGCGAGTGGTTGTACCCCTGGCACAACCCGGATTAGTGGTAACTGGGATCTACAACTTGTTAGGTGCATGGAATCATTTCTTTTACGGGTTGATCCTCACATCGTTTAACGCCCGTACGCTACCAGTAGAAGCATCTAACTTCGTTGGCGAATACGCTTTACAGTGGGGTGAAGTATCGGCTATCGGCTCTTTGCTGATCATTCCGCCCATCCTGGTGGCGTTTTTCCTTCAGAAGTACCTGGTACGTGGCTTGACCCTTGGAGCTGTAAAGGGATAGTCGTGGAGGACTATGAAATGAACAACTCTTTGAAACGTCCTGCAGCTAAGGCCAATGAGCCCTCAACGGATGCTCCTAATGACCCTAATCGCTTAAAACGCTCCATACTAACCTATAAAGAAGCCATGGAGCAAGGTCCTGTACTTCGTGAAGCAATTGAGGCTGAAGGCGAAAATTTGAAAACCATTGCCAAGCAATTGTCCAAACGCCAGCTTCAGCGAGTGATCATTCTGGGGTGCGGCGATTTATGGTTTGTAGGCGTTGGGGTGCGTTTTGCACTGGAATACCTGCTCGGGTTGCCGGTAGAGCCAATGCAAGCGCTTGATAGTGCTTTGTACTATAGCCATACATTAGGGGCAGACTGTCTTGTAATTGGGATAAGTTCGGGTGGCAATACTCCGGCGGTTATGGATGCCTTGCGTGCTGCTCAGAACAGGGACGCAGTGACTATTGGAGTGAGCAACAATGCCGGAACAGCCGTGTTGACGACCTTTGATTATAGAATACTGGTTCGCGGAATGCGCAAAGGTTGGCCTACACAAGCCAGCACATCGACTATGGTTGTACTATTGCAGCTGGGAATCGAGTTGGCTCGCTGAGAGCGGCACTCTCGCCAAGTCCGAACTTGACAACTTTGCAGCCAGGCTGGATCTGATACCTGAGGTTATGGAAAATGTTCTAAAACAGGTCGAAAGGCCAATCCAGGAGCTGGCTGAAGAGTTGGCAGCTGCTAATTTCCTGTTTTTCTGTGCTGGTGGACCGCATCAGGCGGCAGCGGCGTTTGGAGCGGCAAAAGTCAAGGAACTGTGTCCGATCCATGCGGAAGTGATTCCCCTGGAAGAGTTCCACCACTACCGTTCGCTCAAGCCAGGTGATCCATTAATCCTGCTTGCGCCAGATAACGTCAGTCATTCTCGCGCTTTGGATACAGCACAGGTAGGAAGATACGATGGCGGTAGGATTTATGCCTTCGTCCCGGAGGGCGAGATAGAGATCGCTGCGGCAGCACAATGGCGCCTGCACCTGCCGCAGGTTGACCCATATTTGGCCCCAGTGATATATAGCCTGCCGTTGCACCTATTTGCATACTATCTGGCAATGGAGAAATACAGGCTAGGTTTAGGGTACACACCGGCTTTCCCTGTTCAGGTATAGCGTATGGGCGTTTCTTTTGTAACTGTAGGCAATTTCAATATTGACAACATTGTGAACTCCGATGGGATGGTTACGCTCCAAAACATTGGCGGAAATGGGGTGTTTTCGGCAATTGGAGCCCATATCTGGTCATCTAATGTCGGCGTGCTTAGTGTAATCCCTGAGAATTACCCGGCTATCTGGCTTAATGAGTTGGAGCGAGCTGGAATTGACCTGAGTGGTGTTCGACGCTCCGCCCCACCTGTAGAGCTCGAGGAGTGGTTTTTTTACCAACCGGATGGCAGCCGTGTGGACCATATCTACGCTCCCTCAACGGCAGAGCTCCTGCTGCCTTTCAATTTGATGCAATCTCCGCAACAACTCGGGTCGGAGCAAGTAGGTGCGTTGGTGGAATGGGTCAAAGGATTTCCAACAGATGCAGGAGTATCCTTCAGCCAGTTTCGAGAGCAAAATCCTTTGCGGCCCGAATATATTCCGGATGTATACTGGCCAATCTTGGGCTGCCATATCGCACCCAATCGTTATGATGTGCAGTTAATCATGGCCAAATCCTTCAAATCGAAGGGGGTTTTGGTGTCGCTTGATCCTTCAATGGATACTGTTGTACAACCAGGCTCACCGCGATCTATAAAGCAAAGATTGGCAGCCTTGTTAGCGCATGTCGATATATTCTTACCCAGCCAGAAAGAGCTGCAGGCTCTTTGTCCAGGTAAAACGCATACAGAAGCAATCATGAGTATGGCTCAGATGGGCCCATCAGTCATTGGAGTCAAGCTGGGTGGACAGGGCTCTTTAGTTTGGGATCGTCAACGCAATGAATTTCTCCATATCCCAGTATACCCTTCAAAGGTGACCGATCTGACTGGGGCGGGCGATGCTTATTGTGGCGGTTTTTTGGTAGGGATGATTGAAGCGAGTGACCCATTTGTTGCCGCACGTTTCGGTTCAGTTTCTGCCTCTTTGGTGATCGAGAGGGATGATGTTTCTATGGCGCTGCGTTTTAATCGTTATCAAGCCAGCCTGAGGCCGAACTCGGTTCAAGCATCCTCTATATTATGTTAGCCCAAATCAGCAATAAACTGTGCCTGGGGTAGCGAGCAATCAACATGGATTGGCTGATTTTGGGACTGGCTTCTACTGGATTGTATGCCAGTATCTCGGTGGCTGACAAAGTAATTTTAGAGCGGTACCTTAAGAGTAATTGGGCATACCCGTTTTTTACTGCCTTATTCCTGGGTTTGTACTGTTTGGGTATCCTTATAGGGCGATTAGCACTGGGCATTTTCCACCCACCATCTTTGCTGGCTGGGTTGATGGCACTGCTGCCTGGATTGTTGCACTACGCTGCAGCGTTGGTCTTTACCCAGGCATTGCTGCGTGCCGATGCTTCTACGGTGTCGGGAATCGCCCAGGCCAGCCCGATCTTTGGAGTATTATGGGGAACGCTATTTCTGGGCGATCGATTTGCGCCCTTGAATTATGTCGGGATTGTGGTTTTGGTGGTGTGCGCGGTGTTCTTGGCCTGGGAGAAACCTTTACGTCCAGCTTTAGTGCCGGATATTTCTCTAAAGCCAGGGATCGCGCCCAAACATGCTCGGTTGAGCTCGGCTTTATGGTTGGTGCTGTTTGGGGCTTTGCTCCGCAGCCTCTCGGACCTGTTTACAAAAATCGCTGTGACCGATCTGGCGTTTTGGGATGCGTTTGCACTCAGTCGGTTAGGGATGTTACTACCAGCTTTGTTGCTGTTCAACACCCCGGTTATCCGGGCTGCTATTATACGACCGATAAAACAGAATGGAGCCTGGGTGATCAGAATGATTGGGATAATTGAAGTATTTGCGCTGCTCAACCTGATGCTTATTACGGCCGCATTTGATCGTGGACCGTTGGCGTTGGTTTCAGCAACTCAATCCACAGTACCGCTGTTCATCCTGACGCTAACAGCATTAGCAAATCGGTTCTGGCCAGGACTAGTACCGGTGAAAGACAATGGGTTGAGCCTATGGATAAAACTGATATTGTGCGCAGGAATTTTTGTTGGAGTTTACCTATTACTGATTCGCTCCTAATTGAAAACAACAATTACTGTTCTTAGAATGATGCACTTTGGCAATGCGGGAGGCTATAGATGGAATTTGACCTGATTATTCGGAATGGACTCTTGATTACAGAACAAGGTGAAGCTCAGCTGGACCTGGCGATCGCAGGGGGACGCATTGCCGCTATGGGTGATTTTGGTGGGTGTTTCTCCGATGTGACGTCTTTGGATGCCAGCGGAAGAGCGGTCCTGCCAGGATTGGTTGATTCGCATGTGCATTTCCGAGAGCCTGGCCCGTCTGATGAAGAGGATTTTGCCACTGGCTCACGTGCCGCAGCTGCAGGCGGAGTAACTACTGTCCTGGAGCAACCAGTGGATGACCCTCCGACTACGACGGTGGCACGTTTTGAGGAAAAACGGTCTTTAGCACAACAGCGGAGTTTTGTAGACTTTGGCTTGTGGGGCGGGCTCGTGCCAGAAAATCTAGATGAAATAATTCCTATCTATCATGCTGGTGCTTGTGGTTTCAAAGCCTTTGTGTGTTCATCAGATCCTTTATATCCGATGATTGACGACGGAGCTTTATTGGAGGCCATGCGGCGGGTGCGCGAGGTTGGGGCACTCATTGCTGTTCATGCTGAGAACCAAGCAATCGTTGACTACTACACCCGACGATTACAGTCCGCAGAGACAGTCAAGCCACTTGATCACGTGGGTTCTCGTCCCGCCATCGCCGAATTGGAAGCAATCCAGCGTTGTATATTGCTGGCGGGCGAGACAGGCGCACGGCTTCACATCTTGCACTTGAGCGCTGCTGCTGGCGCCGATCTGGCAGCCGCAGCTCGCCAGCGTGGAATCCAAGTTACTTTGGAAACATGCCCGCATTATCTTGTGCTCGATGAGCAGGCCCTGGTGAAATATGGACCGTACGCCAAGTGCAACCCACCTTTGCGGGATGCAGACAATCAGGGCCGGTTATGGCAGGCGCTATTGGATGGTCGCATACAGTGCATTGTCTCAGACCATTCGCCGTACACCTCGGAGGATAAATATAAAGGATTACGGGATATCCGTCTATCTCCGCCAGGGATCAACGCCCTGGAATTAGGCCTGGCTCTATTGGTAAACTCCTATTATCACTCGGGTTTGGTGTCATTGACTCAATTGGCGCGTTGGATGGCGACGGAGCCTGCCCGATTATTTGACTTATATCCACGCAAAGGCTGCATCTGTATTGGAGCGGACGCTGATCTTGCTTTGGTGGACTTGGATCGGGAATGGACAGTCAGATTCGACGCTGCTGCAAACCAAAAATAAGTGGAGTCCTTTCTCTGGATGGCAATTGCGCGGCAAGGTCATCCAGACACTGGTGCGTGGGCGAACAGTTTATCTTGATGGCGAATTCCCGCAAGGCCCTGGTTATGGTGAATTTTTACATCCCAATCCGATACTGAGAAATTAAGTAATGGTTGAGAAAGTTATTGCGATCAGACCAGATGGAGATACTAGATAAGTCAATTGAACTCTTTCTCTGATGATTCGGTTCGCGATGATCTGCGTGATCACCCCCAGATGGTTACTCGAATTCTAAGCGGTGCTACTTTAGTGACCATGGATCCGCTCCGCAATATGATCCACGACGGAGCTTTAGTTATCGAATCAGGCCGGATCGTGTGGCTCGGCCCGTCTGCAGAATTGCCGGCAGCTTATAAGCACAGAGATATGGAGAGGCTGCCCGGACGGATAATATTCCCGGGATTTGTTAACCTGCATACCCATGCTGCATTGGTAGTTCTACGAGGCATTGGTGATGACCTGGGTGTGGCTCCAGCCTATAGTCCAAAAGTTCCCCAGGGAGTGTTTCTTTCACCCGAGGATGTATATTGTTTTGCATTACTGGGCGGGCTAGAGGCGGTTCAATTTGGAACCACATGCATAGTGGACAACTATATTTACGAAGATCAGGCTGCTCGTGCATTTGAACTGCTGGGTTTACGGGCTGTTGTCAGCGAGCGCTTGCATGACGTCGATCTGTTTCAAGTCCCGAACGGCCGCTACGAGATCGACTCGCGGCAAGGAGACGTACTGTTGGAACGGAACTTGGCGTTGATCGAAACGTGGGAGGGCGCCGCCGACGGACGTATCCACACCCGATTGGGACCACACGCGCCCGATACTTGCTCAACGGCATATCTACAAAAAATCAATGTAGCGGCTGAACAGGCCAATGTGGGCCTGGTCACCCACCTTGCGCAAAGTAAGCGGGAAGTGGCGCAGATAGCTGAGCGCTGCAGTAGAACACCGGTTACTTACCTGCACGAGTTGAATCTTCTTGGTCAGAATATGATCGCAGGACATTGTATTTACCTGACTGAAGCGGATAAACACCTGCTTGTGGAAAGTGGTACCCATATCTCACATCAGAGTGGTAGCAACGCCAAAGGCGGAATGATGGCGCCGATAGCAGATTTAGCCACGATGGGCGCAAATATTGGTATAGGAACTGACAATATGGCTGGGGACATGGTTGAAGCCATGCGTCTGGCTGTATGCACTGCCCGGATGCGTTCGGAAGACAACCAGGCACTGCGAGCAATGGATGCACTTGAGATGTCTACTATGGGCGGCGCACGCGCTTTAGGCCTCGAAGCCGAGATCGGTTCCTTGGAAGTGGGTAAACGAGCAGACCTGATCGTATTGAATTTTAGGCAGGCTCACCTGGTCCCGGTGGTGGATCCGGTTGCCAATCTGGTCCATAACGGCCTGGGTAGCGATATCGAGCAGGTATACATCAGCGGTGAGCGTCTTGTGGAAAATGGCTGTTCGACCCGTGTAGACCTTGATGAGGTTTTTGCGGAAGCACAGGCCCGAGCAAAAGCATTATGGAAAAAATTTGAGTGATGAATAGGAATAGTCTTGTGGAAGGAATGCCATGATTGACTTGCTATTACATAAGGGAACGGTTATCCCAATGGATCCATCCCGCCGCATTTTGGACGATGGAGCCGTAGCCATTGATAAAGGGCGAATCCTGGAAGTTGGTGATAGTCGAGAGTTGGAAGAACGATACCAGGCCCGACAAAAGCTGGACTGCCGGGGGCAGATCGTATTGCCTGGCCTGGTGGATGCTCATGGACACGCTGGACATTCTTTGATGAAAACAATTGCGGCTGATACACCCTCCATATGGAGCAGATTGATGACGCACGTATACCAGCATTTTACAACGGATGAGTTCTGGTACGTTGAAGGACGATTGTCAGCTCTCGAGCGTTTGAAAGCTGGGATAACTTGCGGGCTTAGTGTGATTGGTTCAGAACCGCGCAGTGATGACCCGGTGTTTGCCATGAACCACGCCCGTGCGTATGCAGAGTTGGGAACGCGTGTGGTGGTGGCGGTGGGGCCGTGTAACCCACCCTGGCCGCATTCATTCAGCCGTTGGAAGGATGGGCAGCGCGAGACCCGCAATGTATCATTTGATATGGCTCTAGAAGGAGCAGCAGCCGCAATCAAAGCCTGGAATCATGCTGCTGATGGCCGGATCCGGGTGTATATCACTCCTTTCCTGATTGTGCCCTCGCTTGATTCATCCGGGCCAACCCCACCCGATCTTGCCCCCAAGTTAACAACTCACGATCGAGAGCAATCGCGACGGGTACGAGATATTGCTTCCCACTATAGTACACGCATACATTCGGATGCATTCGGTGGAATGGTTCATTTGGCGAGTCAGGATGAATACGGGTTGCTTGGATCCGATGTTTCATTGCAGCATTGCAATGGCTTATCGGTTGAAGAAGTGCGCATCTTAGCTGAAACGGATACTCGGGTTGGGCACATGCCTGGGCCTTCTCAAAGCCGGGCGCGCTGCCCCGTGCCAGAGCTGCTGGAGGCAGGCGTGACGGTGGCGGTTGTGACAGATGGCACCTCACCGCGAACACCATTTGACCTGTTCCAAGCCGCCAGAAAAGCGCAGTTAGTACAGCAATTGTTAATGAAAGACTCCTTCTACCTGCCGGCGGGCAAACTATTGGAGATGATCACCATCGATGCCGCTCGGGTATTGGGTTGGGATGATGAGATTGGATCGCTGGAACCAGGTAAGAAAGCTGATGTAATCGTAGTGAATATGCAACAACCACATCTAACCCCAAATTTTATGCCTGTCCATCGCCTGATTTACGAAGCTTGCGCAGGTGATGTATCCACGACAATTGTAGATGGTCGCATACTAATGCTCGATCGTAAGATCCTGAACACCGATGAAGCGGATATTTTGGGTTCTGCCCAGATGGAAGCGGAAGCTATTGTCCAGAGAGCAGGGCTTGAAGAGCATATGAGACTTCCGAAAACCTTTTGGGGGAAAGCGCGGATGACTTTCGATGTTCCTCGCAAAGGGCCCGATTAAAAGCATCTGTTTATTGAGCTGGTCTTGAGCCTGGATATTTATCGCCATACAATGGAAACCTTTTTATGAACACTTTGTTTCAACTTAACCCACTTGTAATAGCAGCACTGCATCTACCCCCCTTCTTCCGTGGCCAGCGCAATGATATGGCTTTGCTGGAAGATTACCTGCTTCAGAATCTGGAAGTATTTTGGAGAGGAGGTGTGCCGGCAGTTATTATTCAAGATGAGACGCCGATGTCCGGACCTGCTTATCCTGAAACAATTGCCATTATGGCAAGCCTTACTCGGCTTGCGCGCCGAGAGTTCCCGCAAATTCATTACGGAATCATTATTGAAGCGCATGATCCAATTGCGCCGTTGGCAGTCGCTGCGGCCTGTGGCGCGTCATTTGTTCGGATTAAGGTGTTTATGGGGGCCATGTTGAAGTCATCCGGTGTGCTGCAGGGCTGTGAAATCGAAGCATCGGCATATAAGCGTGTGCTGGCCCGCGACGATATCTTGATTTTGGCTGATGTTTATGATCGTACCGGATTCCCGATCGGCAACGCACCTATGGAGCGGGCAGAGCGTTGGGCGGTGCAACTTGGAGCGAATGGTCTGGTTTTGACAGGCGGGAGTTTTGAGGAATCATTAGATATTTTACGCTCTGCCCGAAATCAAAACCTAAAACGCCCACTGATACTTGGCGGGAGTGCGAATGCAAACAACATTGCCAAAGCATTTTCGGCGGCTGATGGGGTGATTGTCAGTTCGGCGCTTAAACGTCAGCCGGAGAGTTCGGATGATTTGGTCCATTGGGATCTTGCTAAAGTAGAGGCCTTCATGGAACAGGCACAGTCAAGCAAGAGTTTGAAATAGATCGATGTCGAAGGCAGCGATGAGAATATTATTGATAAATGGAAACACAACGCCTGCAGTTACGGCAAGCATCGAGCAGGCTGCCAGGGAGGTCACCCTCCCCGGTACTGATGTACGTGCCTTAACGCCCACAATTGGTCCTGCAACAGTAGAAGGCTATTTGGACGGGCAGCTTTCCGCCTTGGGCGTCTGCGAGGCCATTTCTAAACACCAAGACGAAGCTGATGCATTCGTGATTGCCTGCTTTAGCGATCCAGGGCTCTATCCGGCTCGGGAACTAAGTGATAAACCGGTGGTGGGGATCGCAGAAGCAGCTATGCTTACTGCAGTTCAGCTTGGACACAAATTTGGGTTGCTCACACCCGAGCGTCGCTTACGCTCCGTTTTAGACGGCTTGGTGCGTACTTATGGATTGTCTGAACGCCTGGCTGGGATTCGATATGTTGATCAAAAAGTATCTGAACTTATAACGCCTGGCGAAGAGCGCCTGGAGATGTTCCTAAATGCTGCCATACAATCCATAAATGAAGATGCCGCCGAAGTATTGATCCTGGCTGGGGCTGTAATGTCAGGGTTGGAGTTCGAGCTGAGCCAGTTCTTGTCCGCTCCGGTTCTGGACCCGGTTAAATGCGCGGTTGCGCAAGCACAGGCTTTAGTTTCGTTAAACCTAAACACAAGCCGTGCGGGTGGTTTTAAACGCCCATACCGGAAAGCGTGTTTGAACTGCCCACCAGAAATTTATGCGAGCGTGTACGCATCAGTTGAGAAGAGCCAGTACAACAAAGAATAGCTCAGTTGGATGGCTAATTTAATGACTGGCAATGATAGAAATCAGATTTTCATCAATGAGAGAGGTATTTATGACAAATGAATCTATACTATCACCCATGCTTTGGCCAGAATTTGCTTTGGATGAACATTCCCGGGAAGTGATTAAGAAGGTCCATCAAAAGGAGCTGGAAAAAGCATTAGCCTTGCCTACGGATGATCCGCTGGACCCTAAGCGGCGCAAGCGGGTGGAAATCACCTGGGATGAGATGCAGGCCCAACCAGATGTGATCCGTACAACACTGCGTGCGGAAGGCCAGGCGATTTGGGGTGCAGCACAATTTTTCGCGACAACGCCCGTGGACCGGATCATCATGACCGGCTGCGGCGACTCGATTGCCAGCATGATTGGGGTCCGGTATGCGTTTGAACGCTTACTTGGGGTTCAGGTCGAACCGGTTCAAGCATTAGATTTCGCATATTACTACAACAATTTTATTGATGATCGCACGCTAGTCATTACGCTCAGTTCTAGCGGTGCCACAACCCGTGTCGTTGAGGCAATGCTCTTGGCCCGCTTGAAAGGGGCTAAATCTCTGACACTATCCAACACCCCTGGTTCACCGTTAATGATGGAAGCAGATCGGGGCGTGTTGATCCACGCCGAACGCAAGGGTTGGCCCACCCAATCGTCTACGGCAGCCATGGCCACATTGCTGCAGTTTCTTGTGGATTTTGCTGATGCCCGTGGGGTAGATCCGGAATTGGTGAAGCGCTTTCGAGAAAACCTGAAACGCGCCCCGGAACAGATGGCGGCAGCGCTTTCGGAAACAAATAATACCGTATTTGAGATTGCCCAACGAGAGCGCGATCGCAAGATGTATTTGTTTGCAGGTGGCGGTCCTTGTTACGCGGCTGCGGTTTTTGGTGCAGCTAAAGTGAAGGAGTGTTCACCCGATCAGGCTCTGGCGATCCAGATGGAAGAGTTCCATCACTACAATTCGTTAAAAGCTGGCGATCCACTTTTTATCATTGCTCCAGATGGATATAGCGTGCCACGAGCCACGTGACACTGCCCGTGAGGGCAAGCGTTGGGGTGGTCAGGTATATTCGATTGTCACGGGTAATAGCGCTGCTCTGAATGAGTTCTCGGACGTTGTTATCAAACTTCCCGCTGTAGATGAAGAGTTTTCCGCCCTGGTTTATTCCATGCCTGTGCAATTGTTTGGTTATCATGTTGCGATGGAAAAGTTCCGCCAGGCAGATCAAGAAATGCAAGAGAAAGGGTAAAGGATGCGCACTAAAGTCTGTGGACGGTATATCGTTGGCTACGATGGCGACGATCACGTGATTTATGAGGACGGGGAGCTGGTTTATGAAGACGACCGGGTGCTCTTTGTGGGTCCGGCATTTGCTGGACAGGTGGATAGAGTGGTCGAGGCGGGCAATGCAATTGTGTCGCCGGGGTTTATTGATCTGAACGCCCTGGCCGATATCGACAACACTGTGATGAGTTATGACCAATCTACCCGCATCAGTGCAGGAATGGGTTGGTCTGAAGAATATCTAAAATTCGGCCCGCGTGAGCTGGTTGACGTGGATGAAGAAGCCTTCAAAACCCGCTACACGCTGACACAATTAGTATTCAATGGGATCACGACTGCGTTCCCGGTGACTTCACTACTATACCGTGCCTGGGCTGAGACAAAAGATGAGTTTGTGCGCATTGCCGAAATCGCGCAAAATCTCGGTTTGCGAGTGTATATGGGGCCCAGCTACCGCTCTGGTGTTCATGTTGTACGTTCGGATGGCAGCCGCTATCGTCATTGGGACGAGGCACGCGGGCTGGAAGGGTTACAGCAGGCGGTGGAATTTGTCCGTGAGTATGATGGGGCCTATCGAGGCCTGGTCCGCGGCCTACTAGTGCCCTCGACGGTAGAAACATGTACGACTGAGCTTCTGCAGCAAACGCGCCGCTGGTCCGATGATCTTGATGTCCCTGTGCGTCTGCATGCCACCCAGTCTTATCGAGAATTCCAGCTTATCCGAGAGGATTTTGGTAAGACGCCAGTGCAGTACCTGAACAGTATTGGGTTTCTAAATGAGCGTACTATTCTGCCACATGCTATTTATGTAAACGGTTACTCACGTGCTGATTGTGGCAGTGGACCCGATCTTCAAATACTCCAAGATAGTGGCCTGATCGTTGCCCATTGTCCTTTTGCCTTGGCGCACGCTGGAGTAGCGATGGAATCTTTTGAGCAATTCAAGCAACATGGCATCCGAATGGGTATGGGCACGGATTGCTATCCCAGCGACATGCTGATGAACCTGCGCCTGGGAAGCCTGATGTGCCGCTTCGTTGATGGAACGCATGGAGTTGCCACGACCGCTGATCTATTCAGAGCTGCTACTCTATGGCCATCCAATTGGCTGGGACGCTCTGATTTAGGACGACTGGCCGAAGGCACACGACCGGATTTCTTTATTGCCTCACTTGACGGATTTTCTGTCGGTCAGGTGGATGATCCAATCCGTACGCTTGTTCTTTACGGAAGCAGCATGGACATACAAACAGTGGTCATCAACGGACGGATGGTGATGGAAAACCGCGCTATCCCTGGAGTAGATACTTATGAATATTCTCGTCGAGCGCAAGAATATTACGAAAAGCTAAAACAATCCTACGCTGAGCGAGATTACTTGCACCGGTCGGTCGAGACGCTGTTTCCAAAGGGATTTCAAGTAGTAAGTAGAAATTCTTAAGTCTCATATCCCTTTGACTGGTACATAAGGGATAATCGTGCCGATAGCCACCTGCAGGAACGGTGATGAGAGAAAGAAAATGGATGCAATTCTAAAGGAGGTAAAAGGATTACAAGCAATAGGCTGATTTTATGAACTGTTCCGAACCACTTAACCAATACAAAAACTTTGGAGGATATATAATGAAACGCTCTACCTATTTGTTTTTCTCCCTGATCATGGTGTTGAGCATGGTGCTGGCTTCCTGTGCTCCAGCTGCAACCCCCACATCGGCACCTGAAGCGCCCGCTGCAACTGAGGCTCCCGCAGCCGCCGATGATGCTACTTTAACCTATGCAGTTCCGGCAGACGCCCGCTCTCTGGATCCATCCAATGCTGCCGGCCGATTGGATGTCTCGATCATCTATTCGATTAACGAGCTGCTTGCGATCCGCGACACCAACGGGGTTTCTCAACCGCATGTAGCCAAATCATTGGAACTCGTTTGGATCCACTGACCTGGGAAATTAAGAATTCGACAGGGCATCACTTTCACCAATGGCGAGCCCTTGAACGCCGAAGCTGTCAAGTTCACCATGGAACGTGCCCGCGTCCCTGAGTTTAATGAAAACTATCAGCTTCCGGCACAAACCAAGCTGACTGAAGTCAAGATTATCGATGATTATACAGTGCAGTTCATAACTGAAGAACCCGCCAATACGATGGAATTCTGGCTGGCTGAGTCTCCGATCATCCCGCCGATGTATTACGGTGAGAATTCGCTCGATGCTGTGGCTGAGATGCCGATCGGTTCCGGCCCGTATAAATTCGTCGAATGGGTCAAAGACGACCATATCACCCTGGAGCGTAACGAGGAATACTGGGGTGAAAAACCGGATTTTAAGACCATCATCTTTCGAGTGATTCCGGAAGAGAGTGCCCGGATCAATGAATTGCGCGCAGGCAATGTCGATGTCGCATCGGCGCTGACATTGGACCAAGCGCCTCTGGCCAATTCGGACGTATCCACTGCCAAGTACGTCATCGGCTTGCGCAAGATGCACTTTGGTATCTCACAAAACAGCGCCAATGAAGCCATCAAAGATAAACGAGTGCGCCAGGCGTTGAACTATGCTATTGACAAAGAAGCGTTGGTTGCTGACCTTATGGGTGGCCAGACCGATATCTTGAACAGCTACGTGAACCCGCCGAATAACAACCCAGACCTGCAACCCTATACGTATGATCCCGAAAAGGCAAAAGCACTTTTGGCCGAAGCCGGTTACGAGAACGGCTTTGACTTGGTCATTCAAGGACGTGCCAGTGCTTACGGCTTTGACAAAGAGATCATGACCGCTGGAGCGGAATATCTGAAGGCAGTCGGCATCAACGCCACTGTGGAAGTGCTGGAAAATGGCGTGTTCCTGGATGCGCTGGATCAGAAGAAAGTGGAAGGCCTGAATTGGATGGGCTGGGCAGCTTTGATCAACCCAATCGTTGAGAATTTGATCCTGACCTGCGGTCACGTGGACAACGATGTGGATTACTGCAACCCAGAATTCGATGTGCTATATAGCCAGATGCTGTCCGAACCTGACCCCGCCAAGCGACAGGAGCTAAATTTTCAGATGCAAGCCATCGTCTGGGATGACGCTCCGTGGGTTTTCCTTTGGCATCTGCCGATGGTTTATGGCCTGTCGAATGACGTCGATTACGAACCGCGCCCAGACGGGTATATCTTCTTGTGGGAAGCGAACACGAAGTAGCAATTCTCCCACAACCCCTTTCCTGATCAAGGAGAGGGTTTGAAAAATCGGCTGAGTCAAATCCCTCCCTTTTTGCGTTGAGTTGCAAGGAGGGAGGGAGAACTCATCCATTGAAATAGCTTAAGAGGTGCAATGGCTACGTATATATTTCGCAGGCTTTTCCAGGGCTTCTTCACTTTCTTAGGGGTTTCTGTGCTCGTGTTTACAATGGGACGCCTCACTGGTGATCCTATTCGGCTGATGGTTCCCGAAACCGCAACACAGGAACAGCGCGAGGAAGTGCGTAAGCGACTGGGATTGGACCGACCCATTTTGGTTCAGTACGGCGTATTCCTCAGCAACCTGGCTCGTGGCGATTTAGGTCGCTCTTACCTCCAGCGGGTTGAAGTGAGCGAATTGGTGTTGAGTCGAATGCCTGCTACCCTGGAATTGGCGTTGGTTTCAATGCTTATCGGTGTTGTGATCTCGATACCGCTGGGGATCTTCGTAGCGCTTAAACGCAACACAATTTGGGATCTATTTGGAAGTTCGCTAGCGCTGTTGGGGCAGGCTACTCCCAATTTCTGGCTCGGGATGATGCTGATTATCATCTTTGCTGTGGAGCTAAAGTGGTTGCCGATCTCAGGTCGAGGGGAACCTGCTCAATTGGTGCTCCCAGCGCTTACCCTGTCGATGGCTTCAGTGGGCTATTTCACCCGTCTGATGCGTTCCAGTATGTTGGACGTACTTGGTCAGGACTATATCCGTACCGCTCGTAGCAAAGGCGCTGCCGAAAAAGCTGTCCTTATTCGCCATGGCTTGAAGAATGCCATGATCCCGGTTATTACGATGATGGGCATGCAGTTCGGGAATGTGCTTACTGGAGCGTTTATTATTGAAATGGTATTTGCTTGGCCGGGGATTGGCCGGTTGGGTGTTAACTCGTTATTCGAACGTGACTTTCCTGTAATTCAGGGTGTAATTATTCTCAGTTCGGTGGTATTCGTATTATCGAACTTGCTGGTGGACTTGCTTTACTCAGTATTTGATCCTCGCATCCGTCTGGAATGAACAATGGAAACTACAATAAAGGCTAGCTTAAATCAGGCTCGCAAACTACGCTTGCCCCGGTTTTGGGAAGCGCTCCTATCCAGCCCGGCGGGCATGGCCGGAGCCCTCATTATGCTGCTGGTTGTGCTTGTAGCGATCTTTGCCCGGCAGTTGGCCCCATATGACCCCGATCAATTGGCCATGCGTATTAGGCTAGATCCTCCATCTGTTGTGGCGCTGGGAGAAAGTGAGGCACCCCACTTCTTTGGGACCAATTCACTCGGCCGGGATCTTTTTAGCCGGGTTTTATTCGGAGCACGTATATCCCTCTTATTAGGTATAACCGCTTCACTAATCGGTGGAATAGTTGGGGTGACACTCGGCATGCTGGCAGGTTATTATGGCGGGCGAGTGGATCTCGATTATCAGTTGGATGATTAATTTACAACTGGCTTTCCCTTTTACCTTACTGGCAATCTTTATTATTGCAATTTTTGGAGGGGGGTTGGATAAATTGATTGTTGTGTTGGCCTGGGCAACCTGGGTCAACTATGCTCGTATAATGCGCGGCCAGGTCATCAGTATAAAGAATTATGATTATGTCCAGGCGGCCTATACGATGGGTGCTCGACCTCTCCGGGTGATGTTTCTCCATATTTTGCCAAACTCGGTATCACCCTTGACCGTTGTGGCAACATTCACTTTCGCTTCAGTGATCCTGCAAGAAGCAGCGCTGAGCTTCCTCGGATTGGGCGTTGATATCCGCATTCCAACTTGGGGATCGATCCTCGCTGATGGGCGCAATTACCTGCAGAACGCCTGGTGGATCGCCACTCTACCAGGCATTTCGTTACTTATCACGGCTCTGGGAGCAAATTTATTTGGGGATTGGTTGAGGGATTATTTGGATCCGCGGTTGAGAGTGCAGTAATTCACTTTCATGCATCTTCCTTTGGAGAGAATAGCCAATGCTTGATCTGGTATGTTTAGGCAACGTAACCATCGACGATATCGTATTAGCGGATGGAACAACGCGCATGGCCTGTTTCGGTGGCGATGCGATCTATGCGGCTCTGTCGGCGCGCCTTTGGTCAGACGCAGTAGAATTGGTTGCCCCCGTAGGGATTGATTATCCTGAAGCGCATGTTTCCCGCCTCCTGGCAGCGGGATTAGATCTACAGGGCATGCCGAGGCGAGAAGTTCTTACTCATCGCAATTGGGTTATATATGAACAGGATGGTAGGCGCACCTGGGTGCTGCGTACGGAAGCGGATAATTTCTTCCAGCTTTCGCCACTTACGGCGGACATCCCTCAAGACTTTCTACAAACACGCTCGTTTTTGATCCTGGCGATGGATCTGGCGGCCCAGGAAGATTTAGTGTCTGGGCTGAGCGGTAGCAATGCGCTTATCGCCTTAGATCCACAAGAAGATAATATTCCTGGCAACGAACAGCAATTCCTAAATATGTTGAAAGGTGTCGACATCTTTCTTCCCAGTGAGATCGAGGTAGAACGTCTTTTAGGGCATCGAGAATATCCGCGTGCAGCCCGCCAGTTCGCCGAATTGGGTTGTAAGGTCCTGGGCATCAAGTTAGGGGAAAGTGGGTCATTGATTTTTGATGCCAGGTCGGACCGGTTCTTCCGGATTCCTGCCGCTCCCGCGCAAGTTATAGATACCACCGGTGCGGGCGATTCGTTTAGCGGCGGGTTTATGACGCACTATGTCCAAACCGGTGATCCAGAGCAGGCTGGGTTGGCTGGGGCTGTGACGGCCTCCTTTGCTGTGGAGGGATTTGGATTGGAACACCTGTTTGATGTGACGCGTCTACAAGCGCGGGATCGGTTGAGTAATCTGCTGGCATCCAATATTTCGTCGATCCAGAGCTAAAGTTGAATAAACCAAATTTGGGTCAATTGGAAATCCTGTGGTGGTCTCTCGGATCTGAGATTAATCACAGAAAAATCCTGGAGCCCCCCAATATTGATGTTGAGGAATTTTCACCATGGCGGATTTACTATTAGACATTCAAGGATTAGAAACCAAGTTTAAAACGAGGGAAGGATATGTTCACGCTGTGAATGGTGTCTCGCTCAAGGTGCATGAGGGGGAAATGCTTGGCATCGTAGGAGAGAGTGGGTGTGGAAAAAGCGTAACGATGATGTCTCTGCTGCATTTAATCCCCTCGCCGCCGGGGGAAGTAGTGGCGGGTAAAACTATTTACATGGGGAAAGACCTGCTTCAGGCTTCAGATGAGGAAATTCGTCATTTGCGCGGATCAGATATAAGTATCATTTTCCAGGATCCCATGACATCATTTAATCCCGTTCTCACGATCGGGGCGCAAGTAGCAGAGCCATTAACTATTCACCATGGGATGTCTCAGGCTGAAGCGCTTGAGCGAGCAGTGGAAATGCTTGCTTTGGTGGGCATTCCCAACGCCCACGAGCGTATTAACAACTACCCTCATCAGTTTTCGGGAGGCATGCGGCAGCGTGTGATGATCGCTATGGCACTGATTTGCTCACCCAAGATTCTGATCGCAGATGAGCCAACGACGGCCCTCGATGTGACCATCCAGGCGCAGATTGTCGAGCTTGTCAAGCGCTTGCGAGATGAGTTGGGTATGGCCATTATCTGGATCACCCACGACCTGGGGATCATTGCTGGGTTGGCAGATCGGGTGTTGGTGATGTACGCTGGTTATGTAGTGGAAGAGGCTCCTGTGGACATGCTTTACGACAACCCACAGCATCCATACAGCATTGGCCTGTTGGGAAGTTTGCCCCGTGTGGATGACGATCAGCGCCGTCGCTTGGCATCGATCGATGGCCTGCCGCCCGTCCTGATGGAGAAACCCGGTTATTGTCCGTTTCTCAATCGCTGCCCATATGCTATTGAACACTGCCATCGAGAAAACCCCCCGCTTTTAGAAGTAAATCCAGGACATTTTTCTGCTTGCTGGGTGGATACGGCCACAGGCAAGGAGCGCCCATGAGACAGCCAGAATTATTACGGGTAGAAGATCTGGTTGTCCATTTCCCGATCCTGCGTGGGTTTCTGATTCAGAAGCAGATCGGGGTTGTACATGCAGTTGATGGTCTGAGTTTTGGCATTCATCAAGGAGAAACATTGGGTTTAGTGGGTGAATCCGGCTGTGGTAAATCTACTACCGGACGGGCGATTATCCAGCTTCAACATCCGACTGCTGGGAAGGTGATTTTTGAAGGCAACGATCTGGGCCGCATGGATGGAGAAGCCCTGAGGCAAACTCGCCGGCGGATGCAAATGATATTCCAGGACCCATATTCCAGCTTGAATCCGCGTATGACAGTTCACCAGCTGGTGAGCGAGCCTATGGCTATTCATAATGCTGGCCGTGGCAAAGAGCACGAGGCACGCGTGGCTCAATTGCTCAGCCTGGTAGGACTGAACCCGGCATTTGCCAGTCGTTACCCACACGAGTTTTCGGGTGGACAGCGACAACGAATAGGCATTCCGCGCGCCCTGGCATTGGAGCCATCGCTGATTATTTGCGATGAACCGATCTCAGCGCTGGACGTATCCATCCAGGCGCAGGTAGTAAACCTGCTGCAAGATCTGCAAGAGTCGCTAGGTTTGACCTATCTCATGATCGCTCATGACCTATCTATGGTGCGCCATATAAGTGATCGGGTGGCAGTTATGTATTTGGGCATAATTGTTGAGCTGGCAGATCGAAAGAGTTTGTATAGCAATCCGCTGCACCCATATACACAAGCTCTCCTTTCAGCAGTGCCAATCCCAGACCCGAAAACGGAGCGAAAGAGGCAGAGGATTATTCTTCAGGGGGATGTGCCTTCGCCTATTCATCCCCCATCTGGCTGCCGGTTTCGAACCCGTTGTCCCATTGTTGAGGCAATATGTTCCGAGGTTAAACCTGAATTTCGGGAAATAAGCCCCGGGCACTGGGTAGCGTGTCACATGGCTTAATCCCGGCGATACCTACGCGTGAGGTTCAACGTGTTAACAATCTATTTGCCGAATCGTTATCTTTCGAGATCTTTGCCCAATTATCAATACAACAGTCACCTTTTTGAGTCCGTCAATACTTAGCCTGTATTCACGGAAAATTAGTAGATCCAGAATATCTTTTAGACAGTATTTCGCAATTCGTGAAATGGCTGGTAGGAGGCGTTTGCGTGAGTACACTCTTTCGTAATGCTCGTGTTTTGACACTAGACGATCAGCTAACCGAATTGGATTGCGTGGATATTCTCATCCGCGGTTCGAAAATTGCAGCCATTGGCCCAAATTTGTCGAATTCCCGAAGACGAACCTGATCTACGGGTCATCAATGCAGCGGGTAAACTAGCAATGCCGGGTCTGGTCAATGCCCATGTCCATACTCCGGGTAACTTTGTGCGAGGCTCCTTGGATAACTTGCCTCTCGAAATATTTATGCTTTATGAAGTTCCCCCCCTGAGCGATAATCCGCCGGATAAACGCACGAATTATATCCGTACGATGTTAGGAACAATGGAGATGCTCAAATTGGGGATTACTTCAGTTCAAGATGATGCCTTCTACGTTCCTGTGCCTTCTCCAGAAGCGATTGATGGTTTGATGCAATCCTACACGGACAGTGGCATTCGTTGTGTGGCCACCCTTGACCAGCCTAATGTGATTGAATATGAGAAGTACCCCTATTTGTATGATTTGCTTCCGGATGATATCCGTGAAGGCATGGAGCAAGCTCCAATCATGCAAACTCAGGAGCTGCTTGATCTATATCAATACTCTTTAGTTCGGTGGCATAACACTAGCGGGGGTAGGGTCCGAGTGGGAGCATCCATATCCACACCACACCGTGTCAAAGTGGATTACTTCGCCGCTCTCTCGGATCTAAGTAAGCAGTATGACATTCCCCTCAATATGCATATCCTTGAAACGAAGCTGCAAAGAGTGTTTGGCGAAACCAAGTATGGCAAGTCTTTGGTTTGTTATGCCAATGACATGGGTTTTCTAGATGAAAGAGTGGTTGTGATCCACGCAATCTGGGTGGATGATTATGATGTTGAACTGCTGGCCTTAGCTGGCTGTTCGGTAGCGCATAACCCAGTCTGTAATCTCCGGCTGGGGAGCGGGGTAATGACCTTTCGCCGTCATAAAAACGCCGGTATTAACATATGCCTGGGAAGTGACGAAGCCTGCACGGACGATACCCATAACATGTGGCTTGTAGGCAAAATGGCTGGATTAATCCACTCAATTACAGATCCTGAATACCACAACTGGCCAAAAGCCCAGGAGATATTGTGGTGCCTGACGCGCGGCGGGGCGCGCGCAATGCGGATGGAAAAACAGGTCGGGGTGGTTGCACCCGGCTATGAAGCGGACCTGATACTGGTTGATCTAAATACGCTGAACTTTACTCCCCTCAATGATCTCTACCGACAGTTGGTTTACTGTGAGACAGGATCATCCGTTGTGCTTACCATGGTGGCTGGCAAAGTACTCTACGAGGATGGCAAGCTGCTTTCCGTGGATGAAGAGGCGATCAAGGAAGAAGCACGCGAGATTATGAAATCCTATCAGATAAACATGGAAAAAACCTGGGAAGCAGCCCGCAGGTTAGAACCTTATTACCGTGAGATGTATATGCGGGCAGCAAGGCAGGATGTGGGCATGAATCGCTGGGTGAGTCCGTAGAAAAATTTCCTCATTAAAACCGATGAAGTCCATCGGCTGCTCTAAGAATCTTTTAAGTTATCATCCACCAGCAAATCATTCATCAAACAAATAAGTCGTTTCCCCATAATAGCGAATATTTCTCGCTATATCAAATCCATCCCTTGCGCCTGCTCCCCGCTCAACTATAGATCGAATAACCTACCTTCGTTATGGTATATTTACTGAACATAAGAACTTGGTTTAGATGAAATACGATTAAGAAGGTCAGCACGAATCACTTGGGAGCGATGTAAATGGGCGGAACCATTGTAGTTCTGGTAAACGGCGAAGTTTTAGCCAGTGGTGCAGGCTCAACAATTTCCGATCAGCGAAGCAATGCCGGACAATTAGCTGAAGGGCTTTTGCCCATCCTGGGTGGAGACCACAGAGTATTAATTATGCACGGAAATAAACCACAAGTTGGTTTCGTGCTTTTTCGATCGGAATTGGCGAGTCATGTATTGCATTCCATCCCGCTGGATGTTTGTGGGGCAGATACCCAAGGCGCAACCGGGTACATGATTTCTCAAGCACTCAATAATGTATTACTTCATCATAACATTCCTCGAAAAGTTCTTTGCTTGATGACCCAAACGCTGGTTGATTCTTCGACCACCATGGCGAGCTCTGAATTAAGGGCCATTGGCCCATGGTTTGATCGTGATAAAGCGGAAAACTATCGCCAGAACCGCGGTTGGCAGATTGTGACAGAACCCGGTCGAGGCTACCGGCGCGGGGTGCCATCTTATCCAGTCAAGGAGATTTTGGAGTTTGATGGTATACAGAATTTGGTGGAGGCTGGATATATAGTGATAGCCGGTGGTGGGGGAGGTATCCCTGTCATCCGTAATGCCAACGGAGATTTAGAAGGTGTTGAGGCAGTGATTGAAACCGAGCAATTGGCCAGCATGTTCGCCCGTCAACTGAATGCAAATATCTTGCTATCCATTATAGAAGCAGATAAAAAATTCATTCTGTCAGGTTTTAGCACGGAAAACCATAGCTTTTTGGAATTAGACAGACTGGAAGATATCTTAGCTCACGAGGCGATCCCCTCGAATACTGTCAAGCGCACTTTAAAGGCAGCCGCAGAGTTCTTGCGGGACGGCGGAGACCAGGTGATTGTTACAACGAACCGGAGACTGGCTGATACATTGAAATTTGAAAGCGGTTTGTTTATTGGATCTCTTAAGCAAGAACTCATTTAAACAACTAATCCGCAGACAGCTTGGGGAGTTTTGTGATGCCTACCAATGAAAATTCGCGACCATCTTACGAAGAATTGGTGGAGCGTTTAAACTCCGTCACAGGTGAGCTTGAAGATGTGCGCGCCAGCAATGCTTACTTGTGGAGTCTTTATGTGGAAACTGGTCGACGTTTGCAAGTTACTTCCGCCTCGATCAAGGCTGCCATTTCGAGTCTGCTCAGTTACGATATTTTTTGGGACCCTGTAAATCAGCACGAATTCTACGAAACGATCAGCAACAGCATCGATATTGTCTCGAAATTGGTCATGCTCTTAACCCTGGCATTCCGTTCGGAAGCGAACAGCCTGGAACTAAAGGAAGAACCTGAGATCTTGCAAGAAATTTTAGCAAGCCTACAGTCAGATCTTTCCAATAGGTTGCCCAATTTTGTTACCGAATTCAGGCTTCCTGATGTGGGTAAATTGGTTCTCGTTGATTTTGAATATCTTATTTTTGCAATGAGATATTTATTTGAGTTCTTAAATGTCAGCTTAATACCTTCTGCATTGCAAGTCGAAGCGTTTGAACTCAATGAAGAATGGGTCATTGACATTGTGGGGGTTAATGAAGTAATTGCTGCGCAAATTCTGGAAATGCACCGCTGCAAGACCTCCCCTATAGATGTGATGCCGACTTCAATCTTGCCCGAGCATATCCTGGGCCTGCATCTGGCTTGCGAAATATTACATATGCAGGGGATTGGGCTAGAGGTTATCTTGCACCCAGACAAAGGTAGTGTTTTGCGGCTTGCTCTGCCCACAGAGAATGAACAATCCGTGATATGAAAACGCCCCAAATCTTGTTAATTGGCGATGAACCGAATATATTACGGACTCTGCGTCGCAACTTAATCGAACGCGGTTATGACGTCTATCTTGCCCTTGACGATCACGAAGCATCCGAGTTGAGTGTTCAATTGAATCCAGATCTGTTTGTTTTAAATCTCGATTTCACATTGATAGATGCCGACGGATTGAAAATTTGCGATCAATTGCGAATGGCAAGCCTGTCACCGATCATTGTTTTATCTGCAATTGGGTCCGAAGCCACAAAAATAAAAGCATTCGACCTGGGTGCTGATGATTATCTTGATATGCCATTTAGCATGGATGAGTTTCTGGCCCGTGTTCGAGTTGCTTTGCGTCGCTGGATGAGGTATAGCACAGGACCTCTGAGGCAAGATAACTTAATTCTAGTACGTGACCTCGCTATCAATATGGATGCCCGGCAGGTCACGATGGAAGGGAAGCGTATTCATTTAACCCCAACAGAATACAATCTCCTGGAGTATCTGGCCAAGAAAGCTGGCAAAGTTGTTACCCATCGCGAGCTGCTCAAATCAGTCTGGGGGGAAGTCTATGGAGCGGAACGTGAATATTTAAGGGTTTTTGTATCCCAGCTGCGCCGAAAAATTGAGCCTGATCCGGTACGGCCAGCGTATATTCTTACTGAACCGGGGGTTGGGTATCGGTTCGCGTTAGAATACTAAACCTCTAAACGCTCTTCCTAACCGGGTAAAGTCTCACTTTCCAACCCAATCTTCTCATTAATTTCAAGAATTTAGCGAGAGAACCACTACCTCTGGTCCGGCTTGTAGCTGAACTGGTCTTGACCACCTGGTCGTTTCGCAGATCGAATCAGTTGGTCTGTTTTATACGCGCATTAATTCCCATCGCCCCAATATAAAACCTTTACTGAAACTTTATTGTTTCCTTATGCGTTCTTGATTGGCTGTATGCTATTGTTTTTATACTTGAAGAAACGACAGCGCAATGCGGATCCTGTTGAACAGCCTTAACATGTCCGAGGACATTATTGATAGAGATTAAATACTGTCAGTAAAACTGCAATCCTCATTACCACTTCCGCAAATCGCAACTCTGCTTGCGGTCTTTACGCCTTTGAGGAAATCAACAGTGAATTATTGAGTTTCCTAGGCCCACTTGAGTTCACCTTACAACCAGCAGAACACTTATGCACCGCATGAAACCATGCCTTTGCTCGTGTCATCGCCCATCTTCCATAAAGTTTATCGATTGGGAAACTTAGGCTCATAGCATATTGTTCTACCTGCCAATAATTGTTTTATGGGACACACTTTTAAGCGAGAGCAAATTGAACAGCCGTCCGTATATTCATGTTGAGAAATCGTAGGAGTTGTTAGATGAGCAGTACTGTCATGGTTTTGGTAAGTGGGGAAGCCCTGGCTGGCAAAGACGAATCGACATCTATTCATTTTCAAAGAGAAAATGCGAAAACGCTGGCTGGTCAGCTTAAACCGGTTCTAACCAGCCAACATCGGCTCATTGTAACGTATGGCAATCAGCCTCAAGTTGGCTATCTGCTCTTACGCTCCGAAATTGCTCGCCATGTCCTGCATCCCATCCCGCTAGATATATGTGGGGCGCAAGCGCAAGGCGCCACTGGCTACATACTTTCACAAGCGATTATGAATGTGCTTGTCCAACACAAACCCAAACGAAATGTGCTAAGTATGATTACCCAGTCGTTTATTAATACTGAAATACCAGGAGAGGAAATAATCTTATGTGGTGTTGGCCCACATTTTGATCAACAAAAAGCCCAACAATATCGCCAAATCAGAGATTGGAAGATCATCCAGGAGCCGGGGAGCGGTTATCGCCGGGCAGTCTCCAGCTATCCAGTAAAGGATATCATTGAAATCAATGGCATCAAATGTCTTCTGGATGCAGGGTATGTTGTTGTGGTGGGAGGTGGAGGTGTTCCGGTTGTATGCGGGCGATCGGGTTACTTAAAGGGGGTTGAGACTGTAATCGAGACCGAGCAATATGCTGGCCTGATAGCCAGAAAGATGGGGGTGGAGACCATCCTGGCCATCATTGAAAATGACCACAAATATCAGTTAGCAGGGATAACCACGACTACCCCTAATTATCTTGCTCTTAGAAGGATCGATCAAATTCTTGAGCAAAACACCATCGGCTCCCGGCCTGTAAAGAATATATTAGCGATGTCATCTGACTTCCTGCATCAGGGTGGCCAGCAGGTTGTTATCACAACCTTGAGTAATGTGGCAAAAACGTTGCGAGGTGAAAGTGGCCTTCGGCTCGGAGTGGAGACGAATTTTGCGGATCGGATTTTCGTTGATGAGGATTTTTAAAAATGTTTGACAAACCTTATCATTCCGTTGGATCCAGCTAGAGAACCTTGCACTAGGGCTCTCATGCTGTCAGGTTATCGAGAGAGGTATCAAAGAGATTTAAGTTAAGGGACCAGTGGCAGTGGGAGGGGTAGTGGTAGTAGGAATGCAAAGCGGTTCTGGCAATTAGCCAACAGGCATCTTAACAATTTCCTTATGGGTTCATTATTCGATCCTTATTCATTTAGGTTACAGTAATAACATAAATTAGGGATAAGCAATAACTTTCATATGCAGGAGAATGTTATGTCTGGAATTTGACGATTTTCGTCAGATTTTTAACACAACGAAGGATCCTGGTATTGAGTTCAACTCATCCCGACCAAACGTTAATCAGAAAAATTTCGGTTATCCAGACGTAAATCACCAGGAGCTTATTATGGATGCTACAAATCAAATTCGAACGATTAAAACAATTGTCAAGGACATAGCTTTTGAAGGTCAAAGCCTATGCTCGATCAATGATCTTACAAATGATCAAATTTACGGCTTATTTGAGCTTGCGAAAACTTTAGAGCCATGGAATCGCTCGATGATTCCGTTGGTAAGCGGCAATGTGATGTCCACGCTCTTCTTCCAGCCCAGCACCCGCACCAGGATGAGCTTTGAGACCGCCATGCACCGGCTGGGTGGTGCGGTCATCAGCGAAGCTAATCCAATGGTCACCTCTTCTGCCGCTAAGGAAGAGAGCCTGAACGACATGCTGAAGGTTGTTTCGAAATACGCCAATGTGATCGTTATGCGGCATTTCGATGACGTTCAAGCCCGGGAGGCGGTCCCATACTCGGACTCGCCGATCATCAATGGGGGCTGGGGGCATTGGGAGCACCCAACTCAGGCGTTGTTAGATTTATATACCCTTTACCGAATGTACGGAAAAGTCGAAGGTCTTAATGTTTGCGTTGCTAGCCCAGATTTAGTTGAAGCTCGCACAGGGCATTCCATGGCGCAGGGGTTGGCTCGCTTAGGCGCGAACGTGACTTTGGCAAGTTTGAAATCTAAGCGCACGCCACGCGATGTAATTGAGAAAGTAAACGTTAAAGGGATCGAGGTGAATGAAGTATATGATCACGATCAGGACAGTTTCAATGCCCTGATCGAGGATATGCATTTAGTTTACCTGCCGGGGTGCAGCGCTCCAAAAGGACCTGAGGCCGAGAAATTCAAAGAGTATATGGAATGCTACATGGTCCGCTATGACACGCTTGAAAAAGTCCGTAAAGCAGATGGCCGCAACATTTATGTCACCCACACTTTGCCGAGGCGAGCAGGTGAAATGGATTTGCGCATCGATAACTCACCCAGCCAACTTTACTTTGAAGCGATAGCTTTCAGTGTTTCAATCCGTATGGCTCTGGTAGCCAGCATTTTAGGTGTTGGATAAAAATTTGTATGATTGTCCAAGAGGAACACAATAATGAGCAGTAAAGCTGCAGTTATTGCAATCGGTGGAAACTCGCTGATTAGAGGTAAAGGACATGAAACGATAGCAGACCAATACCAGGCGGTTTACGAAACCTGCCTGCATATTGCGGACATGATCGAGCAAGGATGGACTGTGGCAGTTGGCCATGGAAACGGACCTCAAGTGGGTTACGTTCTGCGCCGCTCTGAACTGGCTTATAAACTAGAAGGTCTGCATGAGGTACCCTTGGATGTCTGCGGGGCTGACACACAAGGGGCAACCGGCTATATGCTACAGCAGAATCTCTATAATGAGTTTCTCAAACGTGGCATCGAAAAGGGTGTTGCCACAGTTGTTACCCAGGTTGAAGTGGATGCCAACGACCCCGCCTTTCAAAATCTGAGCAAACCGATTGGCTCCTTCATGGAAGAACCCAGGCTATGGAAAAGAAGAATAATGAAGGCTGGTTTGTAGTTGAGGACGCTGGTCGTGGATGGCGACGGGTTGTGCCCTCCCCCTTACCCAAGCGTGTGGTCGAAGTGCCTGCCGTAAAGGCACTGATTGAGATGGGTATGTGTGTCATTACGGTTGGTGGAGGTGGTATCCCTGTTGTTGCTGATCAGGACGGAATGCTTCAGGGAATTGCTGCCGTGATTGACAAAGATTATGCCTCTTCCTTACTGGCCAGTCGAATTGGTGCGGAATTGTTCTTAATCAGTACCGGCGTTGAAAGAGTTGCCCTGAATTTCGGCAAACCAGACCAGAAGTGGCTGGATGAGATGACCGTTGCAGAGGCGAAAACTAACCTGGCTGACGGCACTCATTTTGCCAAAGGGAGTATGGCCCCCAAAATCCAAGCCTGTTTGTGGTTTCTTGAACATGGAGGAAAAACTGCCATTATAACCAATCCTGAAAACATTGGTCGCGCTCTGGCTGGTGAAACAGGGACACGGATTGTTGCATAGCTGATACCTATGCCATCTCAACCAGTAAAAGGAGAAACGTAATGTTTGGAAAAATTGTATGGCAGACAATTCTGTGGTTGTGGATCTTTATATCAAAAATCGCAGCGTTGTTACCGACGATGCTATTGTTCTGGCTGGGACTGTCGTAAATAAGGGAAAGATCTTGCAGGTTGTCTGTCATGCCTACTTTAACCAGCCCGGCCGCGATCATTGGGTAGGGTACGAAACAGGCACGAAGGTCTGTGCGGGTGGATCTGTGAATAACAACCTTTTAACCGACTGGGAACTCGCGATTTTGGCAAAGATCGATCGAGATGAATTAATTGCACTTTTACAGGCACTTATTCGAACACCAAGCGATCACCAATCGGGCGATTGCAGGGAAGCGATTCAAGTTGTGCAAGACAAGCTGGCAGAGGCCCGGGTGGGAGTTCAGATCCATATTCGCAACCCCTTGCAACCAAATCTGCTGGCTTCCTATGGGGTCCAAAGCTCGAATCAGCAGCTTCTTTACCATGCACATATTGACACGGTCCCAGCAGGCGAAAGAAGCAGCTGGGCTTACGATCCCTTTGGTGGCGAAATTCATAACGGACGCATCTAGGGTCGTGGCGCTGGAGACGATAAAGGTAGTGTCGCAGCCCAGGTGATGGCTTTGGTAGCTTTGGCCCGTGCGGGCGCAGAATTGCCAGGGACGCTTCAATTAGCAATTGTGTCGGATGAAGAATCGGGTGGCTTGGCGGGCACGAAATGGCTCTATGATAATAATCTTTTAGCGCCTGATTGCTTAGTAGTTGGTGAGCAAACCCATAATCAGGTTGCTATCGCTGAACGAGTGGCTTGTGGGATCGATTTGACGGTATTTGGACAGAGCGCGCATGGTGCAATGCCGTGGGCTGGTGAAAACGCAGTTCTCAAAGTTGCCGGCGCGATCAATTATCTACGGGACAATCTATTCCCGCAATTAGAGGCGCGGCGATCCGATATATTGCCTCCACCCACATTAAATATCGGCAAAATATCTGGCGGTATCCAATGGAGTATCGTTCCAGAGCGTTGTAAAGTGGAGATGGACCGACGGCTGATTCCCGGAGAGACGCGCGAGCAAGCCATAGCGGAAATCGAACTGATTTTAAACGAATATTCTGAACAGATTGAACCTCTCAACTATGAACTGTTTTCGGCAGGAGAAGTGGCTGCTAATATCAACACCTCTCGCGATGCACCTTTCGTCCGGACTGCTCAGCAAACACTCGAGGCCATCACAGATCAAGCACGATCGCTCACCGGATATGTTCAGACCAGCGATGGGCGTTGGTTTGCCGGGGATGGCATCCCTATCATTTTGTTCGGTCCGGGCGAACCGGCCTTGGCGCATGCAGCCGATGAATACGTAACGATAGAAGAATTGGTGGAGGCAACCCGGTTTCTAACATTATTTGCCCTGCGCTGGTTAAATCGGCACAACCAATAATGACCAAACCACTATTTTAGAGGAGCTTAATCTATGGAAAAACTAATCGTAAGTGATGCGGATGTTACCTCGCGCTGTAGAGCCATCAACAAGCCTGGCGTCTATATGCTCTTTCCCAGGGCGAACCGGGTGGAACACCAGTTGCCAAATTTTCGGGGTGTCCAGGCGCAGGTTCTGGCCACCCCCCAACATGGTGCCAAATTTGTGGAACACGAATTGTTGGTCGAATCTGGCGGCGGTACAACTGGGCCTCGTAATGAAAACCTGGAGCAATTCTTTTTCGTACTTGAGGGAGAGCTTAATTTTGAGCTGGAAGGCAAAAAACACAATCTTGTCGAAGGGGGCTTCAGCTGGCTACCCCCAAACAGAGCCTATGGCTTCAAGAATGTTGGGGATGGACTTAGCCGGGTAATTTGGGTCCGGCGCCAGTATCAGGAGGTGGCTGGCATTGCGATTCCAGATCCAATCATCGCAAATGAGAAAGATGTCCCTGGTGACCCGGTGGATACGTATATGGAGCAGCACCTAACCCCGTACGAAAGCCTGGGATTTGATATGGGGATCAATTTGCAGGTGTTCGATCCTGGTTCGTATTTCAGTTTTGTGGAAGCCCACGTGATGGAACATGGGTTGTATATGTTGTATGGACGGGGGCTTTACTGGTTGAACGGTGACTATATGGAGACCCAAAAAGATGATTTTATTTATATGGCGCCATATTGTCCGCAATTCTATTATGCTACTGGTTGGGGAAAGTCAGCTTATCTACTCTACAAGGATGTAAACCGGGATTACACTCAATTTTTATAAGTACTTTTAGCTGCATGGAGGAACAATGTTAAACCAAGTTTATCGTGATGAAGACGTCAGCCTGGGCCCTCTCAAGAATAAGGTGATTGCTGTGCTGGGATATGGTATTCAGGGAGGTCCACAGGCTCTGTGCATGCGAGACAGTGGCCTGAATGTGATTGTTGGCGCCGGCCCACGCGACCGTTTTTCTGATTGGAATAAGGCTGAAAAGGACGGCTTTGAGGTCTTTGATTTTGCCGAAGCCACTCGCAGAGCAGATGTTATTCACGTGCTGCTTGCCGATCCGGCCCAGCCTGAAATTTATCGAGCCTCGATCCACAATTATCTGAAGCCTGGCTGCACCCTGAGCTTTTGTCATGGTTTCAATGTGTTGTATGGCGCTATCCGCCCGCCAGATAATGTCAATGTCGTCCTATTCGTCCCCAATTCTCCCGGCCATCTTGTTCGGGAAAAGTTCCTGGAAGGTTCCGGAATTTACGGCGCAATCGCCGTGGATAAAGATGTTACTGGTGATGCTAAGGACATTGTGCTGGCAATCGCGAAAGCAGTCGGCAGCACCCGTGTTGGAACCGTAGAAGTGGACTTCGTGGCTGAAACAGAAGGCGACAATTTCGAAGAACAATGTTTGTATGGGGGTACGATTGCCTTGATGCGGGCTGTGTTTGAAGAAATGGTTAAGCATGGTTACCCGCCCTTTTTTGCTTATGCCAAGTGTATTCGCTCATTGAGATCGGTTGTAGAAGTGATGGATCAAGTCGGTATCGAAGAATATATTTCCCGCCGGGGCAGCCGCACTATGGAATTCGCGGTCCGGATGAACGGTCCGCGTGCAATCGATCGAGAGGCGATCAGCGCAATCTTTAAAGAGACCTCCCAGGGCGATTTTGCCGCCAGATGGATGCAGGAGTGGCAGCTGGGCATGCCTCACTTACACAGAATGCGTCGTTCTGCGGCTGAGTCCGAGATGGAAAAGGTTGGTAATGAATGGCGCAAGCTGTTTGGAGAGGGCTAAACTTTGGACCGGGAATTTTTCTTCAGTGGGAAGACAATCGACGAATTTTTGGCCAGCTTCGGAGACAACCGCGCCAAATTTGAACAGCTCCATGCAGAAAGTGAGTTAACTGCCGGACAGTTGAACCGAGCCCACAAGAAGGTTTGATGAAGAATCCTTAAAACTGCGACGCCGATTATAGGGAAGAATACAAAGATGAGTGGTGGCATGAAAGGTTTGAAGAATTAAATTTGTTTGTCAAGTTTCGGGTGATGAACGTTGCCTGGATCAAGCATATGACCATAAATAACTATTAGGAGGAACTAACATGATAACCGAAGGATTGAAAGGACGGCACTTTCTACGCTTGCAGGATTTCAGCAAAGCGGAGATCGATTCGATGCTGGAGTTAGGGCTGCAGCTGAAAGCCGATAGCACGATGAGGCGCCTGCATGATGATATCCTGCCGCGGCGGACATTATTCATGATGTTTTTCAACCCGAGCCTGCGGACGCGCAACAGTTTTGAGGCGGGGATCTTTCAGCTAGGGGGGCATGCGCATTTTCTAGAGCCATCGTCGACCCGGCTGCCGACCCTGGAGGGGGAGGATCTGGGGTATGCATCGGAGCGGATCTCGGATGTATCGCGGGTGCTGTCGCGGATGGGGGATGCGTTAGCGATCCGGATCCTTGGGAAAGTAGTGGACTGGGAATATGAAAAGAGCTTCAGGATCATCGAGGAATTTGCGAAGTATTCCAAGATACCGGTGATCAATATGGAGGACAACAAATACCATCCATGCCAGGGGATGGCGGATGCGATGGCATTGCGGGAGATGTATGGGAAGGATCTGAGGGGGCGGAAGATAGCGGTGACGTGGTCGTATGGGACCAGCCCGAGCAAACCGATTGCGCCGCACCACGATTTCATGTATGTTTCGAGCTTATTTGGAGCGGAAGTGGTGTTTGCACGGCCGCCGGAGATGGGCATAGATCCGGAGATTGAAGCGCAGATCAAAGCCAACGTGGAGGCTAGCGGTGGCTCGTACAGTGTCGTCGAAAATATGGAAGATGCTTGCGAGAATGCGGATGTGGTGTACGCCAAGAATTATGTATGTTTGGATCTGCTGCCGCCGGTGACGAGCACTGCTCAGGGTGAAGAAATGATGAAGCTATTTGGGAAGTACAAAGATTGGATTGCGGATGAAAGGCGGATGAACCTGGCCAAACCGACCGCCCAGTATATGCACTGCCTGCCATGCGAGCGGGGGGCGGAAGTGGCGGATGCCGTGCTGGATGGCAAATGGGGTGAGGCTTGCTACAATGAAGCTGAAAACCGCCTGCATGCCCAGAAAGGTGTGATGGCGGCTATTATTCCGTAATTTTGTAGATTTGCTGACCTGGCGATTCCTGATCCCCGGCTAATCTACTAACAGAGATCAGGAGTCAGCCAGGTGAGGACTTCTGATCTTTACGATCTCTTTATTATCCATTTATGGAGTATTGATTTCTTTACGTTATGCTGTTATGAGAATGCTATTATTCCAACTTGCGGGCGTAAAAGAATAGGAAAACCAGATGGAGAATTTTGATGCAATAGTAATCGGTGCGGGTCCGGCTGGATCGACTGCAGCCTACTTGCTTGCCACCGCCGGGCTAAATGTTGTTGTGATTGAACGCGGCCAGACGCCGGGCAGTAAAAATGTCTCCGGCGGGCTGATTTATTCTCGTATTATGAGTGAAGTTTATCCCGAATTTTGGCGAGAAGCCCCCGTAGAACGGGCTATAGTTGGTCATGAGATTGTTATGCTGGCAAACCAATCGGCTACCAGCATGGCTTACCGCAACGCATCCGCAGCGGAGCCGCCTTATAATTCTTTCAGTGTATTGCGGGCGAAGTTCGATCCCTGGCTGGCAGCCAAAGCTGAAGAAGCCGGTGCTACGCTAATCCCGGGTTATACAGTTGATGAGCTGGTGATCGAGAACGGCCGGGTGGTTGGGATTAAGGCAGGCCCCGATGAATTAAGGTCGGATGTCGTCATTGTGGCAGATGGAACCCGCTCATTACTGTTAGACCAGGCAGGTTTACGAGAAGAATACCATCCCCATGATGTGTCTCTGGGGGTAAAAGAAGTCATTGCACTGCCGGAAGAGATCATTACCGAGCGATTTCTTTGCTCACCTGAAACAGGTATGGCCTACACTTTAGTTGGCAGCACCGGGGGTATTGAAGGCGGGGGTTTTATCTATACCAATAAAGACTCCCTTTCTGTGGGCATTGTTGCCAAAATTGACTCGCTTTATAAATCCAAATGGCAACCGCACGAAGTGTTGGATGAATTTAAGCAGCATCCTTTTGTTGCCCGTCTGATCCAAGGCGGCGAAGTGATCGAATATTCCGCCCAAACTGTCCATCGAGGTGGCTTTCATCTGATTTCGAAATTATATGGGGAAGGCTATGTTGTTGTTGGAAGCGCTGCTCGGCTGCTGTTAAACAATGTGTTGACATTGAGAGGGATAGATATCGCGATTGCTTCGGCTGCTGCAGCTGCAAAGGCAGTTATTGCCATCAATCAACAAGGTGGTTCTTTCACTGCGGATGAGTTAGCGTTGTACGAAAAGCACTATAAGGAAAGCATGGTGTACCAGAATCTGGAGACATTTAAGGATGTCTATCCAATACTGGAAAACCCACGATTGTTCGATATCTACCCAGAACTTGTTGCCGACGTTATGGAGGATTTGTTTGGAGTAGATAACCATCCTGGCAAAAAAGTGCTTACATCGATACGGTCGCATGTCAAAGGGAAAGTATCCCTGGGAACAATAGCGAGAGACCTTTACCAGATATCCAGAGGAATAGTTCTATGAGTCCCATGAGTTTAGATGCCCGCTTAGGGCTTGATAAATATGAGATCGACGAACAGCAAAGCCATATTGAAGTCGATCAAGAGCGCTGCCAGGTATGCGTCATGCGACCTTGCTTAACGGTTTGTCCTGCTGGCGTCTATAAATGGGTGGACGAGGCGGTGAAAGTTAGCTATGAGAATTGTCTGGAATGCGGCACTTGCCAAATCTCGTGTGATACCGGCGGAGAGGGTGGGATTACCTGGCGGAACCCTCAGGGTGGTTTCGGGATTATATTCCGGTACGGCTAATTGCTCAATAATAAGGAGTTATTGTTGTGAATATTCTTGTCTTGATAAAGTATTCGCTCGATGTAGCAGAAATTAAAGTGGATCCCAACACCAGCGAATTACGGCTTGCAGGTGTACCAGCCAAAATTGGGAATATTGACAAAATTGTAGTTGAGGCTGCTGTGCAAATGATTGAAAAATATGGGGGCAGCCTTCGAGCCCTTACGCTCGGTCCAGCGGTGGCCCAACCAAGCTATCGAGAAGTCCTGGCGATGGGTCTGGATGAGGTAACCCTGGTCGAAGACCCCTTTGATGGACAGGCAGATGCAAAAACGGGACTATCCATTTTACAAGCGGCGATCGAGAAATTAGGTCCCTTTGATTTGATCGTTTGCGGATTTGCCAGCGATGACGGTTACTCTTTCCAATTTGCTCCGCGTTTAGCCGAACGTCTGGCACTTCCGCTGGTATCTTACGTTCGTAAAATGGAAGTTGAAGACAATATTCTTAAGGCTGACCAGGAGTTGGATGATTATGCTCAAACGGTTTCGGTCCAATTGCCGGCAGTTGTGAGCATAGACGAAGAAGCGTTCGTGCCGCGGCAGAACCACTTTAATGGATGCCCTCAAGGCCAAGAAGAAACCCGTGACCATTTGGCATGTGGAAGAGGATTTAGGCCTAAAAACCACAGCATTGAAGGCGGCACAATCTATAGAATCCGCCTCACAAATCGGTATTGTTGTCCTTCGAAAACAGCACATGCTGAAAAGTGAGGACATGGCTGCCATATCCGATCAACTGATTGATGCTCTTATCGCCGAGAATGTTCTTGAGGAAGGCGCAAAATGACTGAAGCAATTCTGGTTTATTGCGAAAACCCCACCCATTTGAATGAATTGTTGGGTAAAGCGCGGCAAACAGCGGATAAGGTTGGCTGGAAAGTCTCAACTGTCTTTATAGGATCAGGTGATGTAGATTTGGATTTCTACAACGCTGCTGGAGTTGATTGCGTCTATCGAATTGAGCTCAAGGCAGATCAGGCTGTTCATCCAGAGATTGTCGTAGCGGCACTGACCCAAACTCTCCTGAAGGCCAGTCCTGGGTTGGTGTTGGTCGGTGCGACGAAATTGGGATTAGAAGTAGCACCCAGAGTAGCCGAGCGCACCCAAAGCATATACGCAGCCTGGGCAGTAGATTTAGATATAGATATGCAGTCGGGCGCTACCACAGCCCATTGTATGCTCTATAGTGGTATCGGTAAGGCCACTTATCAAATTAATTCCCAAAGAACCATTTTAAGCGCAGCTGCAGGTGTCTTTTCCGCCTTGGAAGTTCCAGGTCATAAAGCGCAAGTTGAGACCATCACTTTTACGCCAGGTTCAGTCCAGGTAGAGATCCTTGAAAAACGTGCTAAGGCTGGCAGCGGAGCGCGACTGGAAGAAGCCAATCTGGTTGTAGATATTGGTCAGGGTGTAAAAGACAAATTTGACCTGGAGATGATCCGCTCCCTTGCTGACCTCTTGGATGGCCAGGTAGCCTGTACGCGCCCGATTGCATCAGAACGTGACTGGTTCCCCGAATGGCTTGGTCTGTCTGGTATGAAAATCTCCCCCGAACTGTGTCTCACTGTGGGTGTTTCTGGACAGATCCAGCATATTGTTGGGATCCGTGACTCTCGCTTGATTGCAGCTGTGAACAGCGACGAGAATGCAGCAATTTTTACACAGGCAGATTACGGCGTGGTAGCCGATTTGTACAAATTCTTGCCAGTGTTTATCGAACGACTTAAAGCCCGAGGAATTAAACCGGGCTGGTCGGTCTGAGATAAATCGAGCAATCACTAATACCCAGACAGAGATTTTAAAGGAGAACAACTAAATGAAGAAAAAAATCGGCATCATTGGCGGGGGGGTCATCGGAACCTCAATTGCATATTTCTTGAGTCAATACCCCGATGCGGATGTGACCCTCTTTGAAAAAAACACCATTGGCTCTGGAACAACAGCCAAATCTGCCGGCACGCATTGCCTGATTGATGATTTAGTTGCTCACGAGTTCTGGTCTGTCCGCTTATTTGGTTTCAAGTTTTATACTGGATTGGAACAAGAAAAACCCGGATCTGCTGGCTTTGAAAAAACAGGCACCCTAATTGTGTGCCCATATAAAGAATATGAAATGTATGTGCTCCAGGCAATCGATTTGACTCTGGCGTCCGGTTATCATGCCGAATATTGGCGTAGCCCCGAGAAAATCCACGAAATTATTCCTGATCTAAATCTGGACAATGTTTTGGGTGCTGGTTGGTGTCCGGACGATGGTTTTTTCGATGCCACCATGATTTCCAACACATTGGCCCGAAAAGCTCGCGAGAACGGTGCACAGGTTTTTGCAGGCACAGAAGTGACGGATGCGATAATGACCAATGGCAAGGTTACTGGTCTGGTTACTACCAAAGGTAATTACGATTTCGATGTTGTCGTCAATGCTTCTGGTCCTTGGGCACGGTTCACTGCCGAAAAGGTAGGTCTGGAGGTGCCCATTTGGCACACCAAAGCGGAGGTATTTATTCTTGAACCGAGCGAGCATCTTGGTTATCCATTTCCCGTCCTCAAGTACCCGCGTTTTTATGCCCGCAAGGATAAGGAAAATGTATTCATCTGTAAGGCTCACCTGACCATGGATCTGACGAATCCAGAACATGCCGGCATTTGGGACCCCAACTCACTGCCGATGACGGGTGGTACTGATCCGTATTTCTGGGATTTTCTGACCGATGAATTGATGGAGCACTATCCTCGCCTGTTAGATGCTTCGGTTGTCAATGATTGGGTTGGCTATCGAGCTGAACCACCGGACTTCCTGCCGATCTTAGGTGAAACACCGGCTGAAGGTTACATGTTGGCCATTGGGGCAGGCGGCAATGGGGTCATTGAAGCCCCGACAATTGGCCGGGATATGGCGAAATACATCATGACTGGGAGTAAGTCCTGGTATATGGAGCGCTTACCCCTTGACCGCTTTGGGGATGAGATCAAATTTGAGATTGAAAAACTCCAGAAATAATCTCTCGGTATAAACCGGGGATTTAGCTGATTGATATCAATTAAGCGATTACTTGTTCTCTCATCTGGGTGGAGGCTGTTTGATAGCTATTTATTCCAACAGCCTCCGAACAGTGGATCGAAGGAACGGCGACAGGAAAATGTCTGAGCAGGTAGTCCTTATGTTTATTGGAGCACTTATCATGCAGCGAAAGCTCTGCATTTGGAGAATTATCGTCTTAAGAAAGGCCGTCATGCCGATCTGGTAGTTTTCGATGAAAAATCACAATCTGCTGCGATCGTAAATCAAGCCGAAAAAAATATGTTTTCAAGGCTGGAATCCTGGAGACTAAAACTACCATATGACCAGAATTGTGCTGAGTGGTTTATCAGTTTGTATTCGATGGAGATGTTTGTCCGCATTTTGAAACCACACATTCATTTTAAACAAATCGACTGATTATTCAGTGAATATAGCTGAGGCGAAAAGAAAATGACAAAGGACTTGAAACACACCGAACTGTATGAATGGCACGTGGCTCATGGGGGCCGGATGGTTCCATTTGCGGGCTGGGAAATGCCGGTGCAGTATCCGGCCGGACCCATAAAAGAACATCACATGACCCGACAGCTGCTGGTCTGTTCGATATTGATCATATGGGTCAGGTGGAGGTTCGTGGTCGTGAGGCAGAGGCATTTGTGAACTGGATGGTTACTTACAATGTCCCGCAAATGAAGCCTTGGATGCCCATTATGCGCTATTTTGCTACCCCGATGGACGGAACGGTAGATGATTTGTTCGTTTACCGGCTTCCTGATCCCGAAACCGAAGAACGGGATTATTTCTTTCTGGCTATCAATGCCTCCAATCGACACAAAGATTTTGCCTGGTTCGAAGCTCACGCGGCTGATTTCGAGGTATCCATCAGGGATATTTCCGACGAGACGTACATGCTCGCATTTCAAGGGCCTAAAGCAACTGCAGATTCTAAATCGCCTGACAAAGACGGATCTTGAACGGATTCCTCGCTTCACCGCGGTCCAGGATGAGGTTGCTGGTATTCCGACGTTGTTAGGACGAACGGGATATACCGGGGAGGATGGCTTCGAGCTCTTCTTGCCGGCACGTGAATGCAGTAAAAGTCTGGGAAGCAATACTTGCAAGCCGGAGAACCGGAAGGAGTAATACCGGTTGGTCTGGCAGCCCGGGATAGTTTGCGTTTTGAACCCTGTATGCCATTATACGGGCATGAATTGACCGCGAATATCACGCCCGGTTCAGGCCAGGCTCACCTTTGCAGTGAGCTTATAACAAGGATTTTATTGGGCGGGATGCCCTGCTGAAGCAAAGTTTGGAAAAGGACATGCCTATCCGTGGGATTTGAGTTAACCGGCCGTGGGGTCGCGCGTGAGGAATATGCTGTCAGTTATGAGGAAATTGAGGGTGGATACGTCACGCTGGGATGTTCTCGCCATCAACGAAACGATATATTGGGATGGCTTAGTTCCCCGCGAGGTTTCTAAAATGGCACCGAGATCGATATCGTGATCCGCGGCAAAACCGTTCCAGCCAAGATCGTGAAACGACCTTTTTATGTTCCGGCTTATCGAAGATGGAGCTGCAATTAAGAATTCGAACAGAAAGGATGATAGTGATGAAACTCGACAAGCAAGCGAAATACTCAAAATCCCATGAATGGGTGCGGCAAGAAGGCGATCTCTACGTCTATGGGATCACTGACCATGCGCAGGGTGAGTTATCTGATTTGGTGTACATTGAATTGCCTGAAGTAGGACAAAAATTTTCTCAAGGCGAGATAGTTGGCGTGGTCGAATTGGTCAAAGCTGCTTCAGACTTATATTTGCCGATTGATGGCGTGGTCGTTGAAGTAAATGAAAGCCTTACTGACAACCCTGAGATCATCAATTCGGATCCTTATGGAGACGGCTGGATCATTAAGTTTCGGGCAGCCGACCCCACTCAAATAGATGAGCTCGATGTCTCCAGAAACCTACGAGAGTTTTTTAGGAGAAGAACGATGCCATATCTACCGAATACAGACAACGACATTCAGTCGATGCTCAAAACCATTGGTGTTTCGACTGTTGCAGAGTTGTTCGATGATGTTCCGGCCCAATTCCGCTTTCCTGAGCTTGAAATTTCCAAAGGCGGCCTCTGAAATCGAAATTCTAGACGAACTTTATGGGATGGCATTGAAAAACAGCACCACAGGTTGTTATGCAAGTTTTATTGGGGCCGGAGCTTACAACCATTTCGTGCCCAGTATGATCCCTTACCTTGCGAGCCGTGGTGAGTTCTTGACTTCTTATACACCTTACCAACCAGAAGTTAGCCAGGGCACCTTGCAGGCTGTCTTCGAATATCAGAGCATGGTTGCTGAATTAACTGGTATGGAAGTTGTTAATGCAAGCCACTACGACGGCGCCACATCTATGGCCGAAGCTGCTGTTATGGCAATTAATGTTTCCAACAGAAAACGGCGCAAGGTTGTCGTTTCGCCTTCAATCCATCCGCAGTATCGCCAGGTCTTACGGACGTATTTGCCTGAGGATCAAGTTGTCAGTTACTGGTGACGAAAATCGGACACAATGGTATGGAAGCATTAAACAATTGTTCGATGCAGATACCGCCTGTTTAATTGTTCAGAACCCCACCTTCTTTGGGGACTTAGTGGATGTGAATGGTCTGGCAGAAGCGGTACATGCGGTTGGGGCTCTGCTGGTCGTCTTGGCAAATCCCGGCCATCAGCCTTGGTTTGCTTACTCCGCCCGGAGAGTATGGCGCTGATGTTGTAGTTGCAGAAGGCCAACCGTTTGGGGCAGGTCTAAATTTTGGTGGTCCATATCTTGGAATTTTTGCAGCCCGTTCGAAAAGTTTCTGCGAAAAATACCCGGTCGTCTGGTAGGCGAAACGGTGGACACCCAAGGCCGTCGCGGCTATGTATTGACCCTGAGCACCCGTGAGCAGCATATCCGTCGCGAAAAAGCAACCAGTAATATTTGCACAAACCAGGGATTAATTGCTTTGATAGCCGCTATGTATCTTACCTACATGGGTAAATCGGGTTTACGAGCGGTTGCCGAGCCTTGTTATCACAAAGCGCATTACGCCGCCCAAGGATTGATAAATTGGATCGTTACCAGGTTCTCGCACCCCGGCCATTCTTCAACGAGTTTGTCATCCAGTGTCCTCGGCCAGTGGCAGAGCTTAACGTTCACTCTGCATGAGCAAGGCATTTTGGGCGGCTATAATCTTGAAATGGATTACCCTGAACGGAAAAATCAGATGCTGGTATGTGTGACTGAGATGAATTCTCGCTCGCAGATTGATCGCCTCGTTACGGCTTTTCAAGCAGAGTTGGTGAAATGTGGAATTGACCTGAACCCTTCATTGTTGAATTGTCGTCGCCTGGTCGAGAGGCTTATACACTGCCGGAATTGGATGTACCGAAGCGAGCCTTCCGGATGATTACGTTCGCGGTCAGCTCAATCTCCCAGAAGTGAGTGAGTTGGAGTTTGTCCGCCACTACACACGCTTAAGCCAAAAAAATTATTCTATTGATTCCGTCTTTTATCCACTAGGGTCGTGCACGATGAAGTACAACCCAAAAGTTAACGAAAAAGCGGCTTCGATCGAAGGTTTGAGCCAGGTGCATCCATTACAGCCCGGATCACCGTACAGGGTGGTCTTGAATTAATGTATAAACTACAAAAGATGCTTGGAGAGATTTCTGGATTTGCTGGAGTTTCCTTACAACCTGCCGCCGGCGCCCATGGTGAATTTGCGGGTATTTTAATGATGCGAGCATATCACGAGAGCCGCGGTGATACAAAACGCAAGAAAGTGCTCATCCCAGATTCAGCCCATGGCACCAACCCGGCGACCAGCGCCATGTCAGGTTTTACGGTAGTGGTCCAGTTACCCTCAGATGACCGTGGCAATGTGGATCTGGATGCGCTCAAGCGTGAATGCGACGATACGGTTGTCGGGCTCATGTTTACCAACCCGAACACCCTTGGCTTGTTTGAAGAACATGTACTGGAGGTATGTGAAACCGACCATGCCTGCGGAGGCTTGATGTATGGCGATGGCGCTAATTTGAATGCTCTGTTAGGCATTGCACGACCAGGTGATATGGGCTTTGATGTTTTACATTTTAATTTGCATAAGACCTTCACAACCCCCCATGGTGGCGGTGGCCCGGGGAGCGGCCCGGTGGGAGTAAACGAGCGATTGCTGCCTTTCTTACCTGGACCGATTGTGATGAAAGATGGAGCCATGTATTCCTTGCAAGCTCCCGAAAAATCTATTGGCCGATTGAAAGCTTTCTCTGGAAATTATGGCATGTTTATCCGCGCCTATACCTACATTCGCATGATGGGACCAAATGGCTTGCGAGCGGTTGCTGAAAATGCCGTGATAAATGCCAATTATCTCAAAGCGCTGGTTTCTTCAAATTATCGATTGGCAGTGGATCGAACCTGCATGCATGAATTTGTCGTTCATGGAGACATCCCCAAGACGAATGTTCGGGCATTAGATGTTGCCAAAAGATTGATCGATTACGGTCATCACCCGCCCACGAATTATTTCCCGTTGATCGTTCACGATGCGCTGATGATCGAGCCCACTGAGACGGAGAGCAAGCAAACCCTGGATTCATTCGTGGCTGCGCTGGAAAAGATCGCTGAAGAAGCTCGATTCGATCCGGAATTGCTGCACACGGCTCCCCACACTACACCGGTAACACGTTTGGACGAAGTAGCGGCTGCTCAAAATCCAGTTTTGTGTTATAAGGACTAAGTTTAGCGAAAGCAAGCTGTTAGCGCCATGCTGCTTCGACGCGCCTGTTTGGCTTCATACTGGAAATTAGTTTATCCTCTCGTCTGTAGATTTCAGCAGGTGAACACAAAGTGATTGGTCGAACTACCACTTGTTTCATTAAGATTGCTTACAGCCAATCACCACTGATCGCTTCGATTTTGAAACCAGGAGCAATGTATGACGACCCAGATTCATCCATCGGATATTATTAAACCACCTGATTTGCGTATCTTGCCTCTTAAACTGCTGGTCGAGCACGAATTCAATGACATTCAACGAACCGCTCCTCTCGCCCAACGATTGGAAGAACAAGGTGTCTTAAAAAACCCGCCCATTGTCGCGCCGATCGGTAGCGGAGATGACCGCTTTGTTGTTCTGGATGGAGCCAACCGGACCATGGCTTTGAGCAGCCTAGGCTATCCCCACGTTCTGGCGCAAGTTGTCCGTTACGAGGAGCCAATTGTCACTCTGACTACCTGGCACCACCTGATCGCTGAAATGGATATGGAAGAATTTACCCAGCTCTTGTCGAATGTAGAGGGGGTCGACTTCTTCCCAACAGATTACTTGCATGCTCGCGCCGGGTTGGCGCGGCGGGAGTGCCTGATTTATGTTCTTCGAGCAGATGGTCAGGTGTTTGTTGCTCGACCGAAACAACCTGGCTTATTCACTCACGAACAGAACCAGTTATTGAACGCCCTGGTCGATACGTACAAAGAGCGCGGGAGCTTGCATCGGGCAATGACCGATGACCTTGAGGAGGCCAAACAACTTTACCCACATCTAACCGGGCTGGTGGTTTTTCCACAATACGATCCCGCAGAAGTGCTGACACTGGCGCGGGATGGCGAGCTGTTGCCAACCGGCCTGACACGACATCTGATCCAGGGTCGAATTTTGCGTGTCAATTATCCTCTCAGTGAACTTAAGTCAGAAGAACCTTTGGAAACAAAAAATACTCGTCTGCGGGCATGGTTGCGAATGAAGATGTCGTCCAGAGAGGTTCGTTTCTATGGCGAAATGACCTATTTATTCGATGAATAATTATCTAAAGAACTAAAGGAAATCAACGATTATGGCAACAACTCAACCATCAACATCAGCTGCAGGCTTCACGCGCGTTCACAACTTCTCTGCCGGTCCAGCCACCCTGCCCCTGCCCGCGCTCCAGCAAGCCCAGTCAGAGCTCCTGGATTTTCGAGGCCAGGGTATGTCGCTCATGGAAATGAGCCATCGCTCCGCCGCCTTTGATGCAGTCATCCAGCAGACAGAAGCCGATCTACGTCAACTGTTTGGTATTCCAGGCGATTATAAGGTGCTCTTTTTACAGGGCGGCGCCAGCTTGCAGTTTGGCATGCTGCCGATGAACCTTCGCTCGCCCAATACTTCGGCCGATTACACAGTCAACGGAACCTGGGGACAAGCTGCCTACGAAGATGCCCTCCGCTTGGGAAAGGCCCGAGTGGCGGCATCCACACAAGCTACGAACTTCGACCGAGTCTCGACTCAATCTGAACTCGACCTGGATCCGAACGCAGCCTACCTGCACTTCACCAGCAATGAGACCATTCATGGCGTGCAGTGGCAAACAGAACCGGTTGCCCTCTCGGGCGTCCCGCTGGTGTGTGATATGTCCTCCGACTTTCTAAGCCGACCGGTTGACATCAGCCGCTATGGCATGATCTACGCTGGAGCCCAGAAGAATGCCGGGCCGGCTGGGGTTACATTAGTAATATTGCATGAGGACCTGCTTAAACGTGTGCCGGATAATCTCCCGGTGATGTTGGACTACAAAGTGCAGGCATCCAAAGGATCCATGTACAATACTCCACCCACCTATGCCATTTATATCGTAGGCCTGGTGCTGCGCTGGCTGATCGATTTGGGTGGACTGCCCGCGACCCTAGATCGCAATCAGCACAAAGCCGACTTGCTCTATAATGCCATTGACCAGAGTGGAGGCTTCTACCGCGGCCACGCTCAACCAGGCAGCCGTTCACTGATGAACGTTACCTACCGCCTGCCAAGTGAAGATCTTGAAAAATTATTTGTTAAGCAGGCCGGGCAGAATGGTTTGATCGGGTTGAAAGGCCACCGATCAGTTGGTGGGCTGCGGGCTTCAATTTACAATGCCTGTCCGCTGGAAGCCGTTGAAGCCCTGGTTCAATTCATGGCTGAATTTATGCGCACCCAGGGTTAGTTGGAGGCTTTGAGGTAATAATGATTGCCTTGAAGATTCTTGTTTCAGATACCCTGGGAAAGCAGGGCCTGGACATTCTTGCATCCAGGGCTGAATTAGCCTACAAACCGGAAATCTCCCCCGAGGCATTGCTGGATGAATTATCAGCCTCTGGGTTTGATCATCTCACTGTCCCGCCATATTCATGATGCACATACATCTATGAAAGAGGGTTGCTGGGAGAAAAAGCGGTTTAAGGGTGTTGATCTGGGTGGCAAAACCCTGGGGTTGTGGGAATAGGGAATATTGGTTCGCTGGTAGCCCAATATGGCGCTGCGCTTGGTATGCAGGTATTGGCATTCGATCCTTGCCTGGCGCCTGCAGAAATTAAAGTCCGCGGGGCGGAACCGGTTTCGTTTAAGAACCTGCTTGCCGGATCAGATTACATTACGCTGCATTTGCCCCTGACACTGGAAACCCATAACCTGCTCAGCACATCCCAGTTTAGACAGATGAAACCTGGCGCTCGCCTGGTAAGCACGGCTCGCGGTGGGCTAATCGATGAAGACGCTCTGGTGCAAGCACTTGACGCTGGTCATCTGGCTGGAGCTGCCCTGGATGTATTTGCCGATGAGCCGCCTCCATCGTCCAGCATAGCTCGGCACCCAGCCGTGATTGCCACACCTCATATCGCATCTCAGACGGAAGAAGCCCAAATTCGCGCCGCCACATCCATAGCCGAAGAAATTATTTCTGTGTTGAATGGCAATGAGCCTCGCTGGAAAGTGTGCTGAGTAGTTTATTAACCCTCATTTTGATAAGAGGCAATAATTTGGTTTGCAATTCGGGCGGCGCATTCAATCATCTGAGATTGCGAGGTGCGTCTGGCCAGCGGGTTCGCCTTAGGCGGCAGCCGGAATTGTGCGGTCAGCCTGCTGGACGAGTTGGCGTGTGAGCAGGTCCGCCACCATCAATCTCAATCTCAGTGCTCCTCTTGTTCGGGTTCATCCAGGCGAAGCACGTCAACGTTCATCCGCCCGCTGGATACCGGGCTGAACAGACTGATGATGTCGTCCGGCTGGAGAGCGGTATCGATGGAATCTGGCAGCAGCCGTGGATTCCTGCCATTGACAAACAGCGGCAGGTCCTTGCGCAAGCTGCCGCTGTCATCCGTTAATTCAGGCCGCATCGCCGGAAACTGCCGGACAATCTCCTCGATGAGCTCTCGAACAGTCCCACCGCCGGGGAAATCCACCTGCACGGTTTTCCCGCCGATAACCAATTGTAACGTGCCAAATATATTTACTTGCATGCCTGGATCCTTGAAAGTTCAAGTAGCCCGACCGATTAAGAGCTTTTCTGTTGAAGCTAGTGTTCGGCCGTTACGACCTGAGGTTGCCTGACCTCGCTCAACTCGGCGATGGCGTCAGCCAGGTGCTGATCGGTGATATTGTAGTCCGCGTTCTCCACCCGCAGACGGTGAGCTGTGCGCATTACGTCTGCGACCGTTTTCCCTTCAGGTGGAATGAATTTATAACAGGCCATCTCAAGCAGCTGCCCGTTTGGATCCCGAAAGTAGATCGAATCCATAAACCCACGGTCAATCGGTCCCGTGTTCTTGATGCCGAGTTTTTTCAAGCGTGCCGCGATCTGAGTATAGGTGGCCCGTGAGACGGTGAACGCTACATGGTGCAAGTTTCCGATATTCTCGGGATTGGGTGCAGGGTCGTTCACCCGTGTCGGCCGGACGAAGAACGTGATCAAGCGCCCATCACCGGGGTCAAAGTACAGATGATTCTCTTCCGGTACGTCCAGGTTGGGCTGTTCAAAGACCAGCGGCATACCGAGTACACCTTGATAAAAATCGATGATTGCCTGGCGGTTCGAACCGACGAATGTCAGGTGGTGAACACCCTGAGTTTGAATGATGGTCATAGTAATCCTCCGTTACCAACTCATTAAATACTGATGATTAGGTCAACTGGCCTTGTAGATCGGCGAGCGGATTGTGATATTCAGCGAGCGTTCAGGTTGCGCGTGGGCTTCACTTCCGCCAAAGATAACGTATCCGGATGCTTTAAGCCGCTCTTACCCGGTCAGATCGATAGTCTGGCCATTTTCTGGAACCAATTGGCCAGACTATACAGACATAATAACATAAGTCCGGCTGGGATGAAAATGGGGACCTGCTCTTGGAGAATTGGGAAGAAGTGGGGTGGGCCTGCACACACTTAGAACATGAGTGCGCCTTCCATTGCCAGGATCGGTTTATCTACGGCACGGATATTGAAGCCTTGCCGCTTCTCGATTCTGCTGCTGAGTTCGATCTGGAACGTGAGGCCGGGCAGCCCTGGTTGGTACGGACCCTCAGCAGCTCTAGAACAGGATCAACAGTTCATCGAGTGAAATCAAGCATATCGGCAATTCAAGTGCGCTAATTCCTCAGCAAAATGCGCAATTATGGCTTGACTTTTTTGCAAAAGCAGCTATGATCAAATTAAAGTTCATCCTATCCACACATTTTGCATGTTCTCAGCAAAAGGGATAGATCAGGCAGCGGATCAATGATAAATTGCCCAACTATCTTTGCCGGTGGATACCGGAGTCGTTTTCGGTCGATGGAAATTTTTCAAAATCGGCCTGGCGCTCCATGCCTGTCCTGGAAATGAGACTCGTCGCAGAAGGTACAATGCCAGCCGTTCTCATTTCATCGCCCGACTTGTTTTGGGCACTGGATATTTGAATAGCCCGCTCGCTGGCCCTGAATTGTCACTTAACCAGGCCCAGCGCGTATAAAAACAACAGGAGAACTATGGACAGCCTCCCCGAATATCTACATCTCCCTGCTGCCGAGCTGGCGCGGGTCAGTAAAGTGGCCCTGAAGATTCTGCCAGATTTGCCAGCACTTTACCAGCACTTTGCGCGTTCGATCGCCGCTGAAATTCAGGAAAATAACCGTCTGGGCAACCCCACCCGCTTGATTTTACCGGTTGGGCCGCTGGGACAGTTTCCCATTCTGGCAGGCATTTGCAATCATGAACGGATTTCATGGAAGAATGTTTACACGTTCAACATGGATGAGTACTGTGATTGGCAAGGACGTGCGATTCCCGCCAGCCACCCGTTGAGTTTCCGGGGCTACATTCAAAAGTTCTTGTTCGAGCGTCTTGAACCGGAAATACGTATACCAGGCGCTCAGATCCATTTCCCGGATCCGCTCAATCTGGACTGGATCAGCGAACGTATTCAAGAGGTTGGGGGAATCGATACTTGTTATGGCGGCATAGGGTATCATGGGCACATAGCCTTCAATGAGGCGCTAATCTCGCGCTGGCATCAAGTGAGCCCAGATGAATTTCGAAATTCCCTCACACGCCTCGTGCAGCTGGAGCCTGAAACGATTGTGATGAACAGCATCCGCTCAACCGGGGGAAACCCAGCGGCGATGCCGCCGATGGCCGTTACACTGGGGATGCAAGACATCTATAACGCCCGGCGCATCCGGCTGTACTGCCAGGGTGGCTCATGGCAGCGCACAGTTCTGCGGATTGCCGTACTGGGAGAAGAAACTGTCCGCTATCCGGTTACTCTTCTGCAGGGGCATCCGGATTATGCTATCTTCACGGACGAAAACACAGCTGTCCCGCCCATCCCGCAAGCAAGCGCCTGAGAGGATGATATGAAAGTATTAATCATTGGTGGAACTGGTCAGATCAGCCGGGAAATCGCCCGGCTTGCCCTAACAGCCGGGGATGAATTGACGCTGTATCACCGGGGCAAGACACAAGTAAGCTCTTTGGCTGGATGTCAAACCATCCTGGGTGACCGGCAGGATGTCGCGAACTTCGAGTTGCAGATGAAGTCAGCTGGCACTTATGATTGTGTCATTGATATGGTGTGTTATCAGCCAGAGGAAGCCGAGAGTCTTGTTCGAGCTTTCGCAGGACGCATCGGGCAGTTAATTCTGTGCAGCACGGCCGCAGTTTATCAGCGTCCCGCCAGCCGCTACCCCATTACTGAAACCGAGCTGCTTAAACCGGTCAGCCCGTACGGGCGGGATAAAGCGCGCTGCGAGCATGTTCTCATGGCCGCCCAGGAAAGGGGCGATTTAAACGTAACCATCCTCCGGCCGGCTAATACTTATGGGCCGGGGGGCGACCTGATTTATACCCTCGGGTGGGGCAATACTTTTCTGGATCGGATCCGCAAAGGGAAAGCACTGGTATCACCGGGAGATGGCTCCAGCCTGCGCGCCCACTGCCATGCCGCAGATGTTGCCCGGGCTTTTGTGTCGGCCGCGGGCAACGTGCGAAGCTTTGGACAGGCTTATCACGTCACGGGAGAGGAATGGCTGACCTGGGATCGCTACTTTGGTACGATTGCCGAAGTGATGGGAGTGCCGCTTCCACGGCTGGTTCATATCCCTTGCGAAGTGTTATATGCCATGGCCCCGGATCGTTTGGCAGACGTAGTAGAAAATTATCAGTTCAACAATATTTTCGATAATCAGGCGGCTCGCATCGATCTGGATTTCCGCTACAATATAAAATTTACGGATGGCGTGCGCCAGACGATTGACTGGCTGGAAAAGAATCAGCGCATCCAGAACAGTGATGAAGAACCTTTCGACGACGCCATCATCCAGGCCTGGGACCTGCGCCAGGCCGGATATCCACTAAAGTAAGTCTTTGCGCTGTTCATATTTCTTGGTGATCGCATCGACAATATCCTGCCTATCGGTCTCATCACCCAGCAAAAGGGGTTGAGCCAACCAGCAAGCTTCCCGGCAGGAATGCTCACTGACCGGGCATGCGACCTGCGCATAATCCGGGTACTGGTACTCGGCATTCAAGGCTTCCAGAAATGTGATGCGTGGCAAGCCTTCGAAGGACAGAGGGTCGTACCGAAAAAAATTTAGGGAAAATAAGATGAGCAAAAGAGACGACCAGATCATCGAGCTTGTCCATAGGCATGGCGAGCTTTCAGTCCAGGAACTCAGCGATTTGCTGGGAATTTCAGCATCAACCGTGCGGCGTGACCTGGTTTCGGTCAGCGATCACCGTTTCATCAATCGGATTCACGGTGGGGTAGCGCTGGCGACTGTCATCCAATACGACAACTTATGCGTAAACCGGGTCGCGATTGATCCGCGCGAAGTTCGCAGCATTGCCCTGCAGGCTGCTGAGCTGATCCACCCGGGCGATGTGATCGGGTTAAGTGGGGGAGAGATCTGCACCTACCTCGGGTTGTTGCTCCGCTTGAAGCAGGATATTACCATCGTGACCAATGCGGTCAATCTGGCTGCCGAGCTGGTGTGCCTGCCGGGGATCCAGGTACGCTTGACCGGCGGGAATCTGAATTCCGGATCTTTTGAGTTGATTGGTAAAGGCTTGAGGCCCAGCCTGGATGGCGTCCACATCCAGAAATTTTTTCTCGGCACCGACGGGCTTTCAGTGGACAACGGTGTGACGGGCCATGATGAAGCTGAGGCAACCGCCTCTCGTGACTTAATGACCCAGACAGCCTCCAATATCGTGCTGGCTGATAGCCGCAAATTCAAGAGGACCAGCTTTGCTCAAGTAGCCCCTTTGTCCTCGTTCCATACCGTGATCACGACGGAGCTTGTGCCTGATAGTATTCTGGCAGAATTTCAGCAAGCGGGTATCGAGACGATCATTGCGCCATTGGTTTAATCCAGATCGTTTGCATGGGCAGGATCCATTCGTTCCGGTTTTATTCGCATGCCAATTGAGTAAGGGTTCATCTCCAAGGCAGTTACGGATATTCTATCAATCCATCCAAACCCACTAAAAAAAGGAGCCGACCATAAGCAGCTGTTATGCGCATCGCCCTGATGAATTTTCAGCCTACCGCCCCTTTAAATTCAATCTGCTTAAACCCATGCGGCTTTGTGCAATCCCGTTGCCAGGGAATTGGCTGATCTTGTCTGGTTCAGCTTCATCCCAATGTACCCCTATCTACCACAGAAATTTCTGCGCTATTACTGCCATTAAATATTATGAAAAGCCCAGGTAAATCGTCTGTCCTTAAAAATTCCTATTATGATTGACCAAACCGGTGGTTTTAAATTGAAAGTGCGCCAGCTTGTTCCAATCCTGGCTGGTTTCTCTGGATGTGTAATGCTGGTATTGTTCGGCTGGTTTCTGTATCTCAGCCAAGGAAATGAGCGTGCCAATCTTACCCCACTTAAAGATAACCCCGTACAGGAAGTTGCCCCACAAGCAGGCAGGCAGCCAGCCATGCGCGATGGTATGCTCAACGCCTATCTGCCAGCAATTTCCAGCCAAAATGATGTTTTACGGGTGGAACTCAGTTTATCTGCCCAGGATTGGGTAAATCAGACTTTAGCAGAAATGAACCCTGAGGAGAAAATAGGCCAGCTGATCATCACGGGTGTGCCTGGTATCGAGATGAGTGAAGAGACCTGCCTAAGCCTGCAGGAGCAGCAGCCGGCCGGGGTCACCTTCCAATGGGACAACGTGATCAATCCTGAACAGATGCGGGCTTATATCTTGGGTATTGGCAATTGCCTGGCAGAAGTGGGTGCGCCGCCGCCGTTTTTTGCTCTGGCGCACGAAGGCGAGTACGTTCAGCGCTTCGATGACTCTGCGACCACCTTCCCGGCTGCCCTGGCAATCAGCGCCGCGGGAGATCCGCAAAATGGTTACCGGATTGGAAAAGCTGCCGGCCAGGAGCTGGCCTACAGCGGGTTAAACATGGTTTTTGCGCCGGTTGCGGATGTGCTGCTGAACTATGACAATGATGTCATCAGCCAGCGCACATTTGGCAGCTCGCCTGAGCTGGTCAGCGATTATGTGGCCGGATTCGTTCGGGGCTATCTGGAAAGCGGCGTTATGCCAGTTCTCAAGCATTTCCCTGGCCATGGTGGTGTGGCTCAAGATTCACATAAAGAATTACCAGTGGATCCGGCTGATCAGTTTCTCTTAGAGCGGGCTTATCTGCCCCCATTTCAGGCCGGGCTGGATGCAGGCAGCCTGGTTGTAATGCTGAGCCACGTAGCCTACCCAGCCATCAGTGGTCATGAGCTTCCGGCCACTTTTTCCCCGAGGGTGTTAGACCTGCTGCGCAGCCAGATGGAGTTCCCCGGCGTGATCATGAGCGACCATATGGATATGCGGGCCGCCACCAGCTTTTTCTCGGTGGATCAGGCTTCCTATAAGGCTGTTGAAGCCGGGGTCGATTTGCTGCTGCTGAATAAGCCGGATAAAGCCAGAGAAGCGTACATCCGCCTGCTGGAATCTTACCAGAAGGGTAAATTGTCCTCCGAGCGATTGGATTGGGCAGCCAGGCGGGTATTGAGCGTCAAAGCCTCCCTGGGCTTAAATCGGAAGCCTGCCCCACTGCCTGAACCGGATTGGGATGCCCATCAAGAGCTGGCCCGCCAGATCGGTTACCAGGCCGTGACACTTTACCGCAACCAGGAGCGTGTCATCCCTATCCCCCCAGATTTGCAGCAGGTGCTGATCGCTGGAACCGTCGACGACGAATTCAGTTTTTATGAGGATAGTTTAAAACCAGCTCTGGAACAGGCTGGCTTTGAAGTGGGGATTGCTCCATTTACTCTGGCTGATAAAGGCCCCAGCGGCAGCGAGGAGCTGCTGACCGAGATTGGCAGCCAAGCGGATCACGCCGATGTGATCGTTGTGTTTACCTACCAGGCCTATCTCCTCTCTCTTACCCAGGAGGACGATTGGCAAAAGCAGTTGGTGGCGAGGTTGCAAGCCTCCGGAAAACCCGTGATCGTGGTCGCCTTGCGGTCGCCCACCGACGTGCTGGCATTTCCGGAGATAAAAAATTACCTGGCTTCATTTGGGACAACCGCGGGACAGCGCCAGGCAATCGTCGATATCCTGGTCCACGGGCAACCCGCCCAGGGCACCAACCCACTGACCGAGTTGAAATAACGGTCAAGGCTGGAACCGCGAATGGGTTATGGGTGTGCGATAAGTGGCGAGGCCACTTTTCACTCCCGAAAATTTATCTCCTGCTGGTGTTGGAAGCCCTGCCGGCTGCGTCTTTGTTAATGCCGCGGTAACGATTGACACCCTTGGAATTTAACTCTATACTTTTAGTAGAGACGGCAGCACTGCCCAGGTCATCCGCGCGCTGCAATTAACAATGGGAACCCAGAATTGGGGGGATTTTCCGGCTGATCTGCTCTTGGGTAGACGAACTTGCCGCGCCTCCCCGCCAGGTAAGGAGAACATCGATGAATTTAACCCGGCGTCCATCTCGCTCCGATCGTTCAAGCCTCTATCCACCCTGCCTGATCTTATTGCTTGTGCTGATAACCGGCCTGGCGTCGTGTAACATGCCCTCAACAGGGATGAATGGTGACGCCAGCGGCACAAAGGCTGCTCTCGACGTTCAGGCAACCATGCAGGCTCAGCAAGCTCAACAATATATAGATGCGACCCGCTCAGCGGCTGATGCCACCCGCATCGCACAGGAGGTTCAGGCGACCCTGGTTGCACAGCAAGCTACCCAGCTTGCCGAACAAAGCCTCCAACTGTCAGATCAAGCAACCGGGCAGGCCGCGGCTGCCCTGCAGCCGCCCGCAGCACTTCCAACCGACACGCCGGTTCTGCCTACCGAAGCGCCTCCGCCAACTGCCGCCGAACCCACTGAGATTCCGCCTACGCCCACCCAAGACGTCACTGCCCTCTTAAAGGAAGCTAAGATTTTGCTGTTTGAAGACATGGCAGGAAAATATGAGGTGCGGTATGTCCGCAATGCGCTGGATACGCTGGGTCTTCGATATACCGACTTGGGCGACGCCTCCGGTGATTTCAAGGCCCAACTTCTGTCTGGCACAGATTGGGACCTGATCATCAGCGCCTCTGAGTCGCGGAGCAAGGTGCAAGGTGAGTTCTTCGTTTATCTGCTGGATGAAATCAACAAAGGGACTGCGGTCATCATCGAGATTTGGAACCTGGACGACATTGGAGGCGGCAAGTTCAGCTCAATCATGACCAAATGTGGCCTCTCTTTTCAGGCGGATTGGTTTAATCCCAAGTCTCCATCACTGTGGTGGCTGGCACCCGAACACCCGGTATTTCATGAGCCTAATGAGGGCATGTCGCTGGTGAATTACCTGGGGTACTGGGTCGGTGATGCCGGCGACCTGATCCGGCTTTCGCCCGGAAGCGATTCGGTTCTGCTGGCTGGCAATATTGCTACCGAGAAACAGCGCTATGGCACCCTGGCAGCCTGCCTTGATGGGCGGGTGATCATCCAGACTTTCTCGTCGCATGACTACCATCAGGAGGATGTCGAGCGGTTATGGATGAACTATATTCAGAATGCATTGATGGCTCACTTTGCGATCGGAAATTAATGCGCATAGATTCGCCATCGATCGCTACCTGGGGTATTAAGAGTTAATTGTATTGGATGTGGTTGTTTGGTCGGGCGAACCCCGACCAAACAACCATATTTACTCCTGAACCGCGAAACTCCTAACTATTCTAACTTTACCGGGTCTCATGCGCCGAGTGCCAGGCCGGCCGTGGTCTGGTAGTAGCAGGGATTGACCTCCAGGAGGCAGCAAGTGAGAGCGGCAATCTATGAATCCTTTGGGGGACCAATCCGAATCCAAAATGTGCCTGATCCAGCAGTCCCTGAGGATGGCGTGGTATTGAAGACCGGCGCAACTGGCCTGTGCCGGAGCGACTGGCACGGCTGGCAAGGAAACGATGCGGAGATCCGCCTGCCGCATGTGCCCGGACATGAGATGGCCGGCGTAATCGTGGCAGTAGGGAAAACCGTCAAACGCTGGCATGCAGGCCAGCGGGTAACCCTACCGTTCGTGGGCAGCTGTGGTGCCTGCCCCCAGTGTTTGTCTGGCAACCAGCAGGTCTGCGACCACCAGATCCAACCGGGATTTTCAACCTGGGGCTCGTTCGCCGAATATGTGGCTATCCAACGGGCGGACGCCAATCTGGTGCATCTGCCGGATTCAATGAGTGATGAGGCTGCCGCCAGCCTGGGATGCCGGTTTATTACTTCCTTCCGGGCGGTCGTTGACCAGGGCCGGGTTTCGGCTGGCGAGTGGGTGGCCGTGCATGGCTGTGGGGGTGTAGGCCTCTCGGCAATTATGATTGCCAGCGCTTTGGGGGCCAATGTGGTGGCAGTGGATATTCAGCCCGACAAGCTGGACCTGGCGAGGTCGCTGGGCGCGGTGGCCGTTGTCAACGGCGCAGAAAACCCGCAGGTTGCAGAGCAGGTGCGAAAAATCAGTGCTGGAGGCGCTCATCTCTCCATTGATGCGCTTGGCAGCCCACAGACCTGTTTTAACTCGATCGCCTGTTTGCAGAAACGCGGCCGGCATGTGCAGGTTGGCTTATTGCTGGCAGACCAGCGCCATCCTCAGATCCCGATGGACCGGGTGATCGCGGATGAGCTTGAAATCTTGGGCAGCCATGGGATGCAGACTCACCGCTACCCGGCGCTGATGGCCATGATTGAGTCTGGCCGTTTGGATCTGGAGCGCTTGATCGGCAAGCGGATCAGCCTGGACCATGCGCCGGAGGAGCTTGAACGGATAGGCAGTTACCAGGGGGTAGGGGTGACGGTGATCAACCGATTTTAAGGAAACCAGACACCCAGCTGTCAAAATCGGTGTGGTTGGGGTGTCTCGTAAGTCCCATCAACCACAAGATATTATTTGGAAAGGTTCCGAGAGTCTCTTGACAGAAATAAATAAACGGTGTATATTTATATAAATATACACCGTTTATTTTATAATCAGGAGATTATCCATGTCTGGAATTCATGTCGTTTTTGGAACCGGCCCACTTGGGCTGTCTACTGCCCGGGCGTTATTGCGCCGGGGTGTACCGGTCAGGATGGTAAATCGCACCGGGAAGTACCCGGTTGAACTTCCGACCGGAATTGAAGTTGTGGGTGGTGATGCGTCTAACCCAGACTTCACCCGCTTCGTCTGCCGGGAGGCCGCGGTTGTGTACCAATGCGCTCAGCCGGCTTATAACCGCTGGGTGGCGGAATTTCCCCAACTGCAGGCTGCCATTCTGGATGGAGCAGCAGCCCATGCTGCCCGGTTGATTGTTGGAGAGAATCTTTATATGTATGGTGATCCGAATGGTAAACTGATCCACGAGGGTTTACCCTATGCCGCCCGGACTCGCAAAGGCAAGACCCGAGCCGCAATGTCCGAGGCGCTCCTGGCAGCCCATCAGGCTGGCAAGCTCCAGGTGGCTATGGGACGCGGGTCGGACTTTTACGGTCCGATGGTGTTAGATTCGACCCTGGGAGCGCGCACATTTGAGCCGGCATTGGCGGGCAAGGCCGCTGAGCTGACCGGCTCTCCGGATCAGCCGCATACCTATACGTTTATTGATGATTTTGGTGAGGCCTTAGCGGTGCTCGGTGAACGACAGCAAGCCCTGGGCCAGGCCTGGCATGTTCCCAACCCGCAGACCCTGACCCAGCGTGAGCTGCTCGGCCTGGTTTTCAAACAGATTGGATCGCCGCTTAAACTGCGCGTGATGGGCCGCATCATGATGGCGATAGGCGGTTTGTTCATCCCAGCAGCCCGGGAGATGGTCGAGATGATGTATGAATTCGAGCAGCCTTTCCAGGTTGATTCCAGCAAATTCATCCAGGCCTTTGGGAATCTGGCAACGCCCCATGAGACCGGGATAGCCGCGACGCTTGCCTGGTACCGCAGCCGAGTTGAGTCTCATCCAATGACCGCAGGCATTCTGAGCACAAGGAAATAAATTTTAGGGGAATATCGCATCGGATATTCAGATGGCGAAACGCTCACCACACCAATGGGAGTGCCTTTTTCTGGCACAGGCACGCTGGTCCAATCGGGGTGACTGGTGGTGGAGTTGCAGTTGCCACAATAACACAGGGATGGGTCTCCCATATTTGTCATCGAGATGGCCGAGAGAAGCAGTTTTGGGGTCTGAGGCGCAGCCCGAGATATAATTTGATATCATGACTGCCTCGCCTCCAGCCAGAACGTCTCCTCCAGTTATTCCGCCGGGTACGCTCAATTCCAATATCCTTTGGCGCTGTTATCGCTATCTAAACCCATATTGGCAAACTACAGCTGGCGCTTATTTCACCTTGTTGGGAGTCCTGGGGATTAATATCCTGATCCCTCAGCTCATTCGTGCCATGATCGATCAGGGTATTTCCGGCACTGATCGCAACCTGTTAACTCTTGGCGTGATCGGTCTGCTGGGACTCGCTGCCCTAAAAGGGCTGCTGACATATTTGCAGGGGATGTGGAGCGAAACTGCTTCTCAATCCGTTGCTTTCGATTTGCGCAACGAGATCCAGCGCAAGCTGACCCAGCTCTCGTTTTCTTACCACGATCGAGTGGAGACGGGCGAGCTGCTCTCGCGGGCCATCCAGGATGTGGAGCGGATCCGATTTCTGACAGGCCGAGCGACCCTGCGGATCATCGAGGCGGTTCTGATGCTGGTAGGGACGGCTGGGATGCTGCTGTGGATGAATGCTCCCCTGGCCTGGCTGGTAATCCTGACTATGCCGTTCCTGGTTCAGCGAGCACTGGCCTTCGGGCAGCGTTACCGGCCGCTTTCCCAGAGGATCCAAGAGCAGCTGGCTCATCTGACCATGCGGGTTGAACAGGCTCTCCGAGGCATCCAGGTGGTGAAAGCCTTTGCTCAGGAAGAGGCAGAACTCGAGCGATTCGATCAGGCCAATCAGCACTGGTTTGAGCTTTCAGCCTATGCGGGCCGGCTGCAGGCGGTCAATATTCCGCTGCTGTTCCTGATTGCCAATATAGGTTCGGTTTTTATCATCTGGTATGGCGGGCGGCAGGTTGTTCAGGGCAGCCTGACGCTCGGAGAACTGGTCGCATTTATCGCCTATCTGGGCCAGCTGGTGGACCCAGTGCGGCGTTTAGGGATGATCATTCCGGCTGTGGCCATGGCCGGTTCGGGCGCCGAGCGGGTATTTGAGATCCTGGACTCGATTTCCGAAGTCAAAGACAAACCGGACGCGCTCGATCTACCTGCCCTGCAAGGCCGGGTGGAATTTGAAGACGTGAGCTTCGGATATGGCGGACGCACGATCTTGCACCGCATCAATCTGATCGCCCGGCCCGGAGAGGTGATCGCCTTGCTGGGGCAAACCGGCTCGGGAAAATCATCCCTGGTCAATCTGGTGCCGCGCTTTTACGATCCCAGTTCGGGCCGGGTGATTGTGGACGGCTATGATGTGCGTGACGTGACGATCCATTCTCTGCGCAGTCAGATCGGGATCGTGTTGCAGGAATCGGTGTTATTTGCCGGTACGATCAGGGAGAATCTGGTGTTCGGCCGACCGGATTGCCCGCCGGAAGAGATGGTTGCAGCGGCTAAAGTATCCCAGATTCACGATTGGATTACCCAGATGCCGGAAGGGTATAACACCAAGGTCGGTGAGCGCGGAGCAACCCTCTCGGGCGGGCAGAAGCAGCGGCTGGCAATCGCCCGGGCGCTGTTGATCAACCCGCGAATTCTAATTCTGGATGATGCCCTGGCCAGCGTAGACGCCGGCACAGAGCGCAAGATCCAGAATGCACTGGCACACCTGATGCACGGCCGGACGACATTTGTGATTGCCCACCGGGTCAGTACCCTGCGGGTGGCGGATCAGATCCTTGTGCTGGAGCGGGGCAGGATCGCGGCACGCGGGACCCATGCAACCCTGATGCGGGATTCCAGCCTTTACCAAAAAATCTATCAGCAGCAGATGCAGTCTCAGCCTGGTGGAGCTGCAGCCCAGGCAGAAACTGACCGTTTTGAGTCACTTATGGGCGGGTCAAAGGGGGCTAACCAATGAGCTTTTCGATCGGTTCCGGTCCGCCCCAGGTCGGCCCGCGCAGCGCGATCAGCCAGTTTGGTGCCGAGAGCACCGAGGGCGCGCTCTTCGACCGTCGGGTGGTGGGCAGGATGTTGTTTTACCTGCGGCCATATACCTGGCGCATGGCAGCCGCGTTTCTATTGATGCTGGTTGAGACGGGGCTGACGCTGCTGACGCCTTACCTGATCAAGGTCGCAATCGATCGCTATATTGCTGGCAATGATCTGGACGGGCTGAATCGGATCGCCCTGCTGACGGCTGCAGCATTTATAGGTCTGTTTTTGGTATCCTCCGGGCAGCAGTACCTGGTCTCATGGGTCGGACAGCGGGTGCTGGCGAACTTAAGGCGCCAGCTGTTTGCCCATATTCAGCGCCTATCATTGGGCTACCACGACCGGCATATCGCCGGGGTGACGGTTTCCAGAGTCATCAATGACGTTGCTGAGATCAACGAGCTGCTCTCGCAAGGCGTGATTACGCTGGCTGGTGATTTTCTGGTGCTGGTCGGGATTGTTGTCATTATGTTCAGTATGCAGCCGCGCCTGGCACTGCTGACCTTCCTGGTTGTACCATTGATGGTGCTGGCGACTACCTGGTTCAGCCTGCGGGCAAAAACAGCTTTTCGTGAGACCCGCTCACGAGTGGCTGCCGTGGTGGGCGATCTGGCTGAGGATATCGCCAGCATGCGGGTGATCCAGGCTTTTGCCCAGGAGGGGCGGGCCCAACAGCGTTTCAGCGACATCAACTGGGCTAACCGCAACACCTATATTCAGGCCCTCTCATTGTCATTTATTTTTTTGCCCAGCGTAGAGTTTTTGGGGATGCTGGCCACCGCGATTGTGCTGTGGTTCGGCGGCATTGCAGTGATGCAGGAGACGGTTACGCTGGGGGTGCTGGTAGCATTTCTTTCGTACGTCACGCGTTTCTTCCAGCCCATACAAGAGCTCAGCCGCTTGTTTACGACCCTGCAATCCGCCATGGCCGGTGGGGAGCAAGTCCTCAATCTGCTGGACACGCCGGCAGAGCTGGCCGATCTACCCGGGGCTATCGATCTGCCCGAGGCGCGAGGGCTCGTAGAGCTGGAGCAGGTCTCTTTTCGCTACGGGGAGCAGTTGCCCCAGGTTTTGCGAGATGTGAGCCTGCGGATCGAGCCAGGCCAGACGATAGCTCTGGTAGGCCCAACTGGGGCCGGTAAGAGTTCGATCGTCAAGCTGGTCAATCGCACTTACGATGTGAGCCAGGGTTCGGTCAAGATCGACGGCTGGGATGTGCGCCAGGTCAGGCTGAACTCGCTGCGGCGCCAGATTGGGTTGATCCCCCAGGACCCATTCTTATTCTCCACCAGCATCCTGGACAACATCCGTTACGGCTGGATGGAAGCAAGCCAGGAGCAGGTCACTAAGGCGGCTCAGATGGCGAACGCTCACGAGTTCATCCAGGCTCTGCCGGATGGCTACCAAACCAGAGTGCAGGAGGGTGGGGTCAACCTGTCGGTGGGCCAGCGCCAGCTGATCTGCATCGCCAGGGCAATCCTGACCGACCCGCGTCTTCTGATCCTGGATGAAGCGACTGCCAGTGTCGATACGCTGACCGAAGCGCTGATCCAGGATGCGACTGCCAGGCTGCTGGAGGGCCGTACGGCGATCGTGATCGCCCACCGGTTGAGCACCATCCGCCAGGCAGATAAAATCTGCGTGGTTGAAGGTGGCGAGATAGTGGAGCAGGGTACCCATGCTGAACTGCTGGCGAATGAAGGAATTTACTGGCAAAGCTACCGGCTGCAGTATGGGTTGGATGATCCGCAACGGTAAGGCTAGGTTAGCTGTGGGATCATCGTTATCCTTACTGTATGCAGATGTGCTCGAATTATCCTGAAAGGATTACCATAGTCTCCGGACTAGCTGATGGATGGGGAAGTCGGTGGCAAAATTGGTTGGAGTAAGGGGTTAGTTCGTAGTTATGCAATCAAAGGAAAACTTTCAATTAGCCTTCGAACTCTGCAAATAAATTATTGAGCGATTCCGCCAGGGTGGGGTGGGCAAAGATGCCGTCTCGCAATGCGGTGTAAGGCAGCTTGCCCATCATGGCGATCTCGATCATGGACATGATCTCACCGCCCTCGTAGCCAAGGATGGCAGCCCCCAGGATCTGCTCAGTGTCGGGGTCCACCAACGCTTTCATCATCCCCCGGGTTCGGCCGGTTTCGATCGCGCGCGCCACGTAACTCATGGGCATCTTGGCGACTTTATAGTTGTACTCACCTTTAATGGCTTCTTTTTCACTTAGCCCGATTCGACCCAACTGGGGATCGATATAGACTGTGTAGGGCACCATCCGGTTCTGGATGGAGGCGCGTCCGCCTTGTAAAAGATTGGTTTTCAGTACCCGGAAGTCGTCATAAGAAATATGGGTAAAAGCCGGGCCGCCCTTGATGTCGCCCACCGCGTAAATGCCGGTCACGTTTGTTTCTAGGTATTCATAATTCTTGGCGGCGGAAACCACTCCGCTATAGCGGGTGGAGGAAGCCGCCATCCTTTGCTAAAATGGTTGTATGCCAAACGAAGCCCACCACAGCCCACACAGCGCGTAAATAATCAACGATCACCTGGTCTGGATACTGCGCGATCGAAAAAGGGTTTTGGTTGGACCTGTCGAGGCAAGGTTGAAAGAACTGTGGGCGGAAATCGCCACACAATACGGTATTGAGATATTGGCGGTCGAGGTGATGCCCGACCATGAACACTTGTTTGTGAGCGCACCCCCGAAATTTTCTCCTGCTGAAATCGTCCGTCTGTTCAAGGGAATAACATCCCGCAAGTTGAAGAAAGAGTTTGAAAGCCTTCGCCGCCAGTATTGGGGCGAACAGGCAACATTGTGGGCAGAAGGCTATAACGTAGGTACTGGTGGACACGTCAGTGCGGAAACCATCAAACGGTATATCGAAGCAAGCCAAAAGAAATAGTATCAAGTCCTGAAACTTTAGATCATTTGTGCTACAATTATTGGCATGAAGCTGATAGCTCAGGTCAAACTGCTTCCCACGCCCGAACAAGCCGATGCGCTCAGGCACACGCTGGAACAGGCCAATGCCGCCTGTCAGTTTGTGAGCGCTACGGTATGGGAAACCAAAACCTTTCGGCAGTACGACTTGCACCACAAATGCTATCAGGCGGTGCGGGAGCAGTACGGCCTTTCGGCGCAGGTGGCGGTGCGGGCGATTGCCAAAGTCGCAGACGCATATAAACTTGACCGCAAGACAAAACGAACCTTCAAGACAACGGGCAGAATCGCCTATGATGACCGCATCCTTGCTTGGCGATTGCAAGACCAGACCGTGTCGATTTGGACGGTAAACGGGCGGCTTCGCATCCCGTTTGTTTGCGGTGAGAGGCGATTGGAACTGCTTCAAACGCGGCAGGGGGAAAGTGATTTGGGGCTGTATAAAGGTATGTACTTCCTTTCCGCCACTTGCGAGGTGGACGAGCCGAAGCCCGTTGATGTTGAAGGCACATTGGGGGTTGACCTGGGCGTTACCCATATTGCAGTAGACAGCGAAGGACAGGTATACCCCGCCAGTGACATCAATAATGTGCGCCATCGTCAGCGCCGTTTGCGGGGCAAACTGCAAGCCAAAGGCACACGGTCTGCCAAACGCAAGCTGAAACGATTGTCGGGAAAAGAACGCCGTTTTGCTAAAGACAGCAACCACTGCATCAGCAAGCGACTGGTTGCCAAAGCGAAAGACACAAATCGAGCGATTGCCCTGGAAGATTTGGAGGGGATCCGGTCGAGGGTCACGGTTCGTCGCTCTCAGCGGGCAACTTTGCATAGTTGGGCGTTCTTCCAGCTTCGTGCCTTCGTGACATACAAAGCCAAACGGGTTGGCGTACCTGTGCTCCTGGTTGACCCAAGAAACACCAGCCGCACTTGTCCCGCCTGTGGTCAGGTCGATAAAGCTAATCGTCCGTCTCAATCCAAGTTCTCCTGTGTGGTTTGCGGTTTCGCTGGACTTGCTGACCACATCGCGGCGGTCAACATTGGCCGTCGGGCGGCAGTCAACCCGCCAATCGTAGCGCGTGATGAAGCCAAAGCCGTTCTCACGGAGTTGCGGCAGAGCGCAGTTACAAGCCAGCCGCTTTAGCGGCTGGTCGTTGACTCACTTGAATATGGCCATCGGAACCGGTTGTCACACCGCTGGCAGCCGGGTTGAGGTGGTCGCTGTTGGGGACCCGCCCGACCCCCAGCAGCAGATGCGAGCCGGCCAGCGTGCGGGTTTGCCCACCGGCTTGAACTTGCAGCTGGATGGAGCCAGGTTGAGCGCGCTCAACCTGGCTGGCCTCGGTCGAGAGCAAGATTTCGAGGCCGTCTTCCTGCAGAATATCGAGTACGGCTTGCGCGATGTCTTCGTCCTCGCGCGGTAAAAGCTGGCCTCCCCGCTGGATGATGGTGACTCGACTGCCGAAGCGGCGGAACATCTGCCCGAATTCCAGGCCGATATAACCGCCGCCCAGAACCAGTAGGTGTTCGGGAGTCTCGTCCAACTCCATGATGGAGGTTGAGTCCAGGTATTCGACAGCCTCCAGCCCGTCCAGGTCGGGCAGCCGGGGCCGGGCGCCGGTATTGATGATGCTTGTTTCTGCCTGGAGCTGGCGCTTTGCCTGTGCTTCGTTCAGGCTGACCGTAATTTGTTTGCTCCCGCTGAAATGGGCCAGGCCTCGAATCAGCTCGACAGGGCTGTTCTCGATCCGCCGCAAGCTGCCATTGCGAAAATCTGCGACAATATCCGTTTTCCGCTGGCGAACTCGCCGCTGGTCAACTGTGATCGGCCCGGTATGCACGCCGAAATCTCGTGCGCGGCGGGCCTGGAATGCGCTCTCGGCGCTGGCTACCATGACTTTGGTAGGGGTACAGCCCCAGTTTATGCAGGTGCCTCCCATGTATTTGTGCTCAATCAGGGCGGTTTTTCTCCCGGCGCTGGCCATGGCAGTGGCTAATGGCCCGCCGGCCTGTCCGGCCCCGATCACGATAGCATCAAAAGTCTCCATCTTGTTGCCTTCAGGCAGTATTCAAATGCCCCGTTTTCCAAAGTTGGGCTGGAAACCAGCTCAAACCAAAATCCGGAGCATAATTATCCGTATTTTATTATACCAATCCGGATTTGAGTGAGATTTCCATACAACCTCCCCGGTATCTCCATAGTTTCTCCACAAGATTTTGAGATGATAGCAATAACGTTGATTGAGTATGCCTGATTGGTTCAGAGCTGCTCTTTTCTTACCAATCTCAACCGGAGGTTTAAAATGTTTCGTAGAGGTTTGTTTGTTCGTTTGATGGGTTTTTTGGTGATAATAGCCTTGCTGGTGGCAGGCGGCTCGCTGATCTTCCGGTCCGGATACAGCCAGGGACTTGTGGCTGGCGGCCTGGCGGACGGGGCGGAAGGCGGCCTGGAGCTGTATCGCGGCATGCCATACGGTGTGGCGCCTTATTACTGGTATGGACCCAGGTTTGGGTTTTCCCTGTTCGGGCCGTTCCTGGGGCTGCTGTTCTTCGGAGGGCTGATCTTCCTGTTTTTTGGTCTGTTCCGCCGTCCATTTCGCCGCTTTCATGGGAATGCTGGCCGCTGGCAAGGGCAGGACGGGTCGGATTGGAAACCGGAAGCCTGGGAAGAGCATATGCAAGCCTGGCATAAATCTCACGGATCTGCTGCGGACGAGACTGGCCCTGCCCCAGGCAAAGAATCCAGTCAAGACCCAGTCGAATAAGACCCGCTCTGCAAGTCTGGATTGCTGAAGATCCTAAACTGGTGTGAATGTGGTAAGGTAATATTTGGGTGATCATCCATATATTGCCTTACCACTTGTTATCCCACCTGTCTGAGATTCTAAATCAACCCAATATTCGGATACCGCTTTTTGTGCAGGTATGGTAAAAATCTTGTATGGCCTTAACACACACTCAAACAGTCCTCATCGTCGATGACGAACCGAAAATCGTCCGTCTGGCGCGCGACTTCCTGGAGAAAAATGGTTTCCGGGTCCTGACTGCCGGGGATGGACATACCGCCCTGGCGGTTGCCCGGCGCGATAAGCCCGACTTGATCGTGCTCGACCTCATGCTGCCGGGAATGGACGGCCTGGATGTTTGCCGGGCGCTGCGGCGCGAATCGGATGTGCCCATCATCATGCTGACTGCTAGGGTGGAAGAAGCCGATCAGTTGATCGGTTTGGAACTTGGAGCGGACGATTACATCAGCAAGCCATTTTCACCTCGAGCCCTGGTCGCGCGAGTTCGGGCCGTGCTGCGCAGGGTTCGAGGCGGTGTGCGCCAGCCGGACGTCCTCCGCATCGGCGAGCTGATGATTGATATGAAAGGCCATCGGGTCAGCCTGGCTGGAAACGTGCTCCACCTCACGCCGAATGAGTTCAGACTGCTGGCTGTTTTGGCGAGGCATGCCGGGCAAATCCTCAGCCGGGCGCAGCTGATTGAAGAAATCCATGGAGTAGTCTACGATGGAGTGGATCGCAGCATTGATTCGCATATTAAAAACCTGCGCCGCAAGCTGGAGAAGGATCCTGCCAACCCCAGGTATATTCTGACAGCCTACGGGATTGGCTACCAGTTTCGAGAGCCACCGGATCTGGTGGATTAATCGTTAAACCATGGCATCTGTATGGAAACTCAAGATACCCTTATGCTTTCCTTAGGAATGAGAATTAAATAACTGTCCGGTGACAATTCGTCCTTGCAATAAATAGCTCAAAGGGATAAGCTTCTCGTGAACAGACAAATCTATGTGCTTTTTATGATGGAGAATGATGCAGCCCTACAGTCCTGAAATTGAACAAGCGATGAAGAAATATTACGCCACGCTTTCCGAAAAAGATCGGCGGCGATACGCTGCGATTGAGGCGTTGAAACTGGGGCATGGCGGACAGAGTTACATAGCCGAGTTGTTGGGATGCAGTGAGAAGACGGTAAGCCGAGGTCTGGTTGAACTGGAAGCAATGCCGGAACGACCCGAGTACGAAGCTTCTCAGCGCAAGGCAGGCGGGGGACGCCATGGTTATGAACAAAGCCATCCGGACATCGATGCTCAATTTCTGGAGGTTCTCAAAGAGCATACCGCTGGCGATCCGATGGACGATCAGGTGATCTGGACGGACTTGACCCCGCACGAAATTGCGGGGTTGATGGAGAAGCATCATCGCGTGCGGGTGAGCAAGACGGTGGTGCGCAAATTGCTGCGCAAGCACAATTATCGGCGGCGCAAAGCGCAGAAGAAGCAAACGCTGAAGTCTGTTGAGCACCGAAACGATCAATTTGCCAAAATAGCTGAGTTCAAAGCTGAATTTCAGGCGGCTGGCAACCCGATCATCAGCTTCGACACCAAGAAAAAAGAGTATATTGGCAACTTCTACCGCGACGGTCATTTATATACCTTGCAAGAACTGCATACCTACGACCACGACTTCAACAGTGATGCCCAAGGGATCATCATTCCGCATGGGATTTACGACTTGCAGCGCAACATCGGTTATCTGCATTTAGGCACCAGCAAGGATACCAGCCAGTTCGCCTGCGATTGTATCCGTGCTTGGTGGGTTCAACACGGGCGGGCGGCTTATCCCCAGGCAACGGCCATCTTGGGATTGTGTGATGGGGGTGGCAGTAACAACACCCACCATTACATCTTCAAAGAAGACCTCCAAAAACTGGTCGATGAGCTTGGGATCGAAATCCGCATTGCTCATTATCCGCCTTATTGCTCCAAGTACAATCCGATTGAGCACCGTTTGTTTCCGCACGTGACCCGCGCCTGCCAAGGCGTGATCTTTACCAGCATCGCGCTGGTCAAGAAACTGATGGAAAAGACCCATACCAGCAAAGGCTTGCAGGTCGTGGTTGATATCATCGAGCAGGTTTATCAAACTGGACGCAAAGTCGCAGATGACTTCAAAGAAAACATGCGCATCGTTTTTGACACCGTTCTGCCTCGTTGGAACTATCGTGCCCTTCCAATTCAGACTTTTATTTAATCCGCATTCCTTAGTGCTCAGTCAAGGTTAATTCCTATTGACCGACCACTTATAGTGAACAGCCACAAATCATGGATAAAAATTGGCAAAAAAAATACTACGGCACCGCTGGACCCTTTGGTCGGTATCGGTCAGGTCACAGGCATCGCTTCCTGATCGGGCGGTTTATCGGCATCGGGCTGTTATTTGCACTCCTGCTGGCTTTATTGGGCGGTGGCATGACGCTGCTGCTGGTGAGCGTGGCGAGGCAGATGCAGCTCTCAGCCGTTGTAACCTGGGTGTTGGGCTGTACGATGCCGCTCCTGGCTGTGATCTTGATGGGAGCGGCCTGGCGGGCCTTCCGTTCAGTGGGTACGCCGCTGGCCAATATCATGGTAGCGGCAGACGCGCTGGCGGAAGGTGACCTGAGCGTGCGGGTGCCAGAATATGGACCGGGAGAATTCGGGCGTCTGGCGCGGTCTTTCAACCGGATGGCGGGCAAGCTGGAAATGGCTGAACAACAGCGTCGCAATCTGACGGCTGACGTTGCTCACGAGCTGCGAACCCCGCTGCATATCCTGCAGGGCAACCTGGAAGGACTGCAAGACGGCGTATACGCGCCGGACCAGGAGCAGTTTGAGGGCATGTTGGAAGAGATCCACCTGCTGACTCGCCTGGTTGATGATCTGCAAACCCTATCTCTGGCGGAAGCCGGGCAGCTGCCGCTGCATCTGGGCCCAGTCCGAATTGATGAGCTGCTGGCGGATGTGGTCACCAGTTTCAGCGGGCAAGCCGAATCGGCCAATATCCGCTTGGCGGTAGAAGATCATCTTTCGCCGGGATTCACGATTGAGGCGGATGCAGATCGCCTGAACCAGGTGCTCAGCAACCTGGTGGCCAATGGACTGCGCTATACCCCGAGCGGTGGGACGGTCCTGCTCAAGGCCAGCCCCCTGCCAGAAGGCGCGCGCCTGGTGGTGATAGACAGCGGGCAGGGAATATCGCCTGATGAGCTGCCGTTTGTGTTCGACCGGTTCTGGCGGGGGGATCGATCCCGGACTCGCACAGGCAAGGCTGGCAGCGGCTTGGGGCTGGCGATTGCCCGCCAGCTTGTGCAGGCTCACTCAGGTACGATTGGGGTAGAAAGCCAGCCGGGGACAGGCACAATTTTTACGATCGATTTATTCCGGTCCGGTGCACAGCATGAAGCAGGACTGTCGGCGTGATACATTATTAATTTTCGATTGGCAGGTTTTCAAGCTCTACCCATCTAAGGAAAGGTTCCGTCGCTTTTCAACGCGGGCAAAGTATACTTAATTCATCCCAGTCCAATCGCAGCAGCCGATTCTATCTGCAAGGAGAAGGAGAGATCCGCCACCCAATGGCCGTTCAGGTTCTAATTTCTCCACCCGCAAGCGGAAAAACCCGGGCAGTCATCGATCAGGTGCTGGCCGTGTGCGCCAAACAGCCTCTCGCGGCGGTGTGGGTCGTGCTGCCCGACCGGCTGCAGGCGGCCTACTTCCGACGGCGGCTGGCAGCAGCTGGTGGAGCAATTGGCGTGCAGGTGGGCACTTTCGGCAGTCTCTACCAGGAATTTCTGGAACGCTGCGGCCGCCCGGTAGCCGTTGCATCCGACCCAATTACTTACCGCCTGATCCAGGCTGCCATTGCAAATGTTTTCGCTGAAGGCGGTTTGGAATATTACCGGCAGCTGCGTGCCATGCCGGGCTTTGTTCTGTCTTTGCGAGAGCTGTTTGCTGAATTTAAGCGGGCCCTGGTGGATCCATTCAGCCTGATGGCTGCTGCACAAGATCGTGAATCAGCCTTCCAGGAGCTGGCAAAAATTTACGCCAGCTACCAGGCTGGGCTGCAGGCTTTAAATTGGGCGGACACGGAAGGGCTTAGCTGGCTGGCAGTTGAAGCGCTGGAGTTGGATCCCGCCCTGGGCAGCGACCTGCGCCTGCTCGTTGTCGATGGCTTTGACTCATTCACTGCTTCGCAGCTTCGGGCGCTGGAGCTGCTGGCTGGGCGAGCGGAATCGGTCACGATAACGCTGCCGGGCAGTTCGGACATGCGCCGGCCAGTGCACCGCCGTTTTGCACAGGCATTGACCGAGCTTCAGACCGTTCTAAAGCCGCAGGTTATTCCCGGCCAGTCAGGCTCGTTCTTGCCGCAGCCACTTGCCAGATTGGAGCAAGCCCTGTTTGAACCGGATGCTGTCCAGCTGAGTGAGGCTGGACAGATTGCGTTAATCGAAGCCCGCAGCCCGGCTGAAGAAGCGCGTGAGGTCCTGCGCTGGCTCAAAGCGCGCCTGATCCGAGATGGATTAAGGGCCAGCGAGTGCGCCCTGGTAGCGCCCAATATAGAGACTTATCGGCCTTACTTGCGGATGGCAGCCAGCGAGTTTGGGCTACCGCTGCGTTTTACCCTCGAAGAACCTCTGACATTTGCGCCGCCTGTAGCCCTTTTGATTGATTTACTTGAGCTGCCCCTGCGCAATTACCCAAGGCGCTTACTTCTGGACACGCTGCGTTCTCCATATCTCAATTTAGGCTGGCTGGGCCTGAATTCGTTCCAGGTGGAAGCGCTCGACATCGCCAGTACAGTTGGACAGGTGCTGGAGGGCATGTCTCAGTGGTACGAGACGCTTGACGAACTGGCAGCAGCCCAACAGGTAGAACGCATTGAGCCGGAAGAAGCCGAAAGCAACCGTCCGGCCCTGCCGGTGGGTGCCCAGGCAGCCTGCCTGCGGGATAGCCTGATGGAGTTTGCGACCCGCCTGGCGCCTCCGCTGGACCAGCTCAGGATGCCGGATTGGGTGACCTGGCTGGAAGAACTGCTGGACGACCTGGGCTTTTTGCAAAATGCTGAGCTAGAGCGGGATCAGGCAGCCCGGTTCAGCATTCAGGACACCTTGCAGGCGCTCGGCATGAGTGCGCTGATTGCCGGAAACCGCGACCTTGATTATGGCTCGTTTGTAGCAGAACTCGAGGGAGCATTTCAAGGGGCACGGTATGGGTACTCGCCCGAGCAGGTCAGGCCATCCCGGCCTGAAATCGTGGTACTCCGAATGCTCGAAGCGCGCGGGCTGCGCTTTAAGGCCGTGGCAATTCTGGGCCTGTCGGAGGGAGTCTATCCGCAGATCGAGCGGACCGATCCCTTTTTCAGCGAGGCAGACCGCCGCCGGTTTGGACTGGAACCGCGCCTGGACCGCCAGCAGGCCGGTGTTTTCTACCTGGCACTCACTCGTGCAGACCAATTTTTGTTATTAACCAGACCCTACCTGGCCGATGATGGCGAATCCTGGGAACCCTCGCCTTACTGGAGTGAAGTACGCAAACTGCTGCCTGATTCAGCTTACCAGATGATCCGCCCGGACGACCGGCGTCCCCTGGAAGAAGCTGCTTCACCTCAGGAGCTCTTATTTTGGGCGGTTCAGGAAGTCGACCAGTTCGAACAAGGATTGCCTGCCAGGTACCTCAGCCTGCAAGATCGCTGGCAGCAGCTGGGGCACGCTCGCACGGTTTTGCTGGCCCGCCTGAAGCGAGTTGTGGAGGGGCCATATGAGGGCATGCCGCGTGAGCTGCGACCCGAACTCGGCGAGCAGTACGGAAGCCAGCATACCTGGAGCGCTTCCAGGCTGGAAACCTACGGCAGCTGCCCGTTCCGCTTTTATATCGAAGTAGTTTTGGGCTTGCAGCTCAGCCTGCCGCCCCAGCCCGGTCTGGATGCCGGCCAGCTTGGCTCTCTGCTGCATGCTGTCTTAGAGCACGCTTACCGTCAAGCCGCCGACCCGTCCGATCCAGCTTCGGTTCTTGCAGGATTAGATGCGATTGCTGCTCAAGTATTTCAGGAAGCTCCCAGCCAGCTTGGTTTTCGCCCATCTGTTCTGTGGGATGTCCAGCAGGAAAAATGGTTGGCGGACCTGAAGAATACTATTCTTCAAAACGCAGCATATGATCCAAGCTGGACACCGCAAGCCTACGAAGTACGTTTTGGGCTGGATGACCAGCCAACCCTGGAGCTCCACAGCGATACTGGACCCGTGCAGCACCGTGGTGTCATCGACCGGATCGACCGCAATCCTGGCGGCGGCCTGCGGGTGGTAGATTATAAAACCGGGGGCAGCCATCTGACCCCATCTGATTTGATCGATGGCTTCCGGCTGCAACTGCCCATCTATGCCCTGGCTGCCGAGCGGGCGTTGCACCTGGGCATGGTTTCGGAAGGTCTCTATTGGAAGATCCTGAAGGCTGAACCGGGTTCACTAAAACTGGCCGCTTTCGAATTTGATGATGCTTACAGCGGTGTGAAAGGAGCCTGCGAGCTGGCTGAAGAGCATATTGGCAGATATGTGACCGGCATCCGCCAGGCAGAGTTTCCTCCAGTTGCGCCCAAGGGCGGCTGCCCCAGCTATTGCGCCGCTGCAGCCTGGTGCTGGCGCTATTCCCCGGTCCCATTTTAGCTAATTGAGGGGAGTTTACAGGTTGTGGATGGAAAACCGCTGGGTGAAGGTCCGAGCCAGGCAGGAGCGGTCATGACTGCTGAGGCTTATGCTCAGTTGATAATAAAGGCTGCCGCCAGCTGGAGGCGCGATGCACGCGACCGGGGAATCTAGAGTGCTCTCGAGAGAGGAGAAAGTCTGGTGATTACTGGAGCAGAGATAGCCAGCCTGTTTGGGTTGACGGACTCCCAATCTCAGGCGGTTCAAGCTCGCGGTCATAATCTGGCAGTGACCGCCGGAGCGGGCAGTGGCAAAACACTGACGCTGGTGGCCCGCTACCTGTCCCTGCTGGCAGACGGCCTGATCCCCCGGCGGGTGGTGGCGATCACCTTTACCGAGAAAGCGGCGCGCGAGATGCGCAACCGGGTCCGCAGCAAGCTAGGCGAGCTGGCAAACCAGGCTAACCAGGAGTCAGAGAGCCGATTGTGGGAAGGCCTGAATGCCCAGATGGATTCCGCCCGGATTGGCACAATTCACAGCCTGTGCGCCGAGCTCCTGCGTGCCCACCCATCTGAGTTGGGAATCGGCCCGCAGTTTGAGGTCCTGGATGAGGGGCTGGCAGCAGCGCTGCGAGTCCAGCTGGTTCAGGAAGCGCTGGCCTGGGCAGTGGCCCAGCCTCAAATGCGGGTCTTGTTCGACAACTTTACGATCCGTGGATTGGAAGAACTGCTGGCTTACCTGCTTGCCCGGCGGCTGGACGCTGGCGAAGTGCTGGCTATGGAGCCAGATCCAGCCGGGCTGATCGCGGCGGCATTGCGCGAAACCCTGGCCTATCCGGAGATCGCCAATCCCCTGGAAGGCATTCGAGCCATGCAGGCCTCGGGAGAGCTGGAAACAGATGCCAGCCCTGCTCTGTTGATCCAGCTGCAGGAATTATTGGCAACCTGGTCTCAAGCAGAACGGTCGCTGGCCGCTGGTGATTGGCTGGCGAGTGCTCAGCAACTGTTTCGAGCCCGGCGAGAGACAATGGGTGGACGCGCAGGTGGGAAAGCCAGCCTGGCAAAAGCCCTGCTCAGTGAACTCAGGCAGGCTTACGATGCCCTGGCAGCACCCTGGTTAGGCGGTGATAAATCCAGCGATATTGCGCCTAACGAGGCCATTGAGCGGGCATATGCCCGGACGATCCCGGCTGTTCGAGATTTGTTCATTTATCTGGCAGAACGGTACCAGGAAGCGCTCCGGCAGCGGCGGGAGTTGGATTTTGACGATCTGGAAGCCGGTGCGGCGGCTTTGCTGGAAGTTGATCACGTCCGAGCAGCCTGGCAGACCGAAGTGGAGGCGGTCCTGGTGGATGAATTCCAGGATTCTAACCGCCGGCAGCGGGCCATTGTAACCGCGCTATCCAGCCAAACTGGACAGCCAGGGAAACTATTCATTGTTGGGGATGCCCGCCAAAGCATTTATCGTTTTCGAGGGGCCGATGTGAGGGTGTTTCGGGGACTGCAAAACGAGATTGGACAGTCGGGAGGTCGGGTAATCGATTTGGATCTGACCTTTCGGGCGCATGCCGGTTTGTTGGCGATCACCAAGGAACTGCTGGCATCCGTTATGGGAACCGAGGTGGAGGCGGGCAAACCCTACAAAATTCCATTCAGCTCTCTGAAGGCATTCCGGCAGGTGCCCCGAAACAACCGCTTCCAACCAGGTGAGGATACGTACCTGGAATTCATTCTGGGTGTGGGGCCAGATGCAAAACAGGGCCGCCCGGCGGCTGCTCAGGCACTGGCAGATCGGTTGTGGGAGTTGAAGCATGCCGGGCAGATCATCGATTGGCAGGAAGTATGCCTGCTATTTCGGGCTTCGACCACTTTCCCGGTCTACGAACAGGCCTTTGAAGACGCCGGCATACCCTTTGTAACGGTTGCCGGACGGGGGTTTTATGACCGTCCGGAGATTCGTGATCTGCTAAATATGCTACAGGCCCTGGCTGACCCATGGAATGATCTGGCGCTGGCTGGCTTGCTGCGCTCGCCTGCCTTTGGGTTGAGCGATGCCGCGCTTTACCGCCTGCGCTGGTCTGGGGAAAAACCGCGCAGCCTGTGGCTGGCGCTGGAAAGCGAGCGTGATTTGCTCGAACCTTTGGATCGCGCTCGGGCTGCCCACGCCTGGATGATTCTATCGGAGTTAGGGCCGCAAGTGGATCGCCTGCCGGTAGCAGAAGTGCTTAAGCAGCTGGTCGATGCGACCGATTACCGGGCGGTGCTGGCTTCAGCGGGAGGCAGAGGTAGGGACGGCAGCCGGTTGTGGCGCAACCTGGATAAGCTCCTGGAAGATGCTACTACAAGTCGGTTGGTCAATGTGCGCGCTTTTCTGGAATATCTGGCGACCTTGAAGGCTTCTGGGGCGCGGGAAGGTGAGGCTCCTGTGGAGGCCGAAAGCGCGGCAGGAGGCGCTGTTCGTTTGATGACCGCCCATAAAGCCAAAGGACTTGAATTCAATCTGGTCGTGATCGCGGATGCGGGCCGCTCTCCCCACAGTGCCTATGCCCCGGTGTATTTGATGGCAGAGACCGGCCTGGCTGCCCGGCTGGACAACCTGGAAGGTGATTCGCTGGTTTACCGGATGGCACGCTGGATGGATAACCAACAGGACGGGGCTGAAGAGCAGCGCTTGCTGTATGTGGCTGCCACGCGTGCGAAGGAAAAATGGATTGTCAGCGGCCACCTTACAGCTGGCAGGCAGGGTTCGCGGGCCAGCGGCTGGTTGAAAGATTTACTGGTCGCAGCCGGAATTGAGCTCCAGGCACTCGATCCGCTCGGTGTAGATGGTAAAGCGGTCACCCCAGCAGGCCTTGTTTTCCATTTACGTGTGGTCCAAGAAGGGGCAGAATTGACCCCCTGGCAGAGCCGGCACCAACTGGCAGAACGTCCGACCAGCACCCTGCCAGCCCTCTACCAGAATGTTTCTGGCACCGCAGACCCTCCCGTGGAGCTACAAGCACCAGAGGAGTTTCCCATACGAGACTGGCACACCCCTGGCGGACAGGTGCCGCCAGCTGCAGATGTAACCGGCCGGCTGGTCCACCATGTCTTGCGGCGCTGGTTGTTCCCGGACGATCCAAACCTCAACCCTCTCCTGGAAAGCCTGGCTGCTGAAAACGGCCTGATAGATGCTCGCCAGAAAACCGCCCACCTGGAGAAAGTTTGCCAGCTGCTCAACCGGCTTAAGGCGCACCCTTTATGGGCAGCTGTGTCGGCTGCCCAGGAACGCTATCACGAACTGCCTTATGCCCGCCAGCTGCCAGGAGGCTGGGCAGAGGCCGGTTATATCGACCTGCTTTACCGCAATCAAGACGGCTGGCATCTGATCGATTTTAAGACCGATGAGCTGGCGGGATTGCTTGAGGTTGAAGACGCTCGCTTGCGGCATCGTAACCAGATCCTGCGCTACAAGCAGGCTGTTGGGGGATTGTTGGGCCCGTTGGCCTCAGCCAGGCTGTGCTTCTTGGATGCCCAAGGTCAGGTTGAACTAGTGGATATGGATTAGGGCAGAATGAATGGGCCAATGTCGAATGATGCCTCATCGTATGATGCCATCATAGCCGGTGGAGGGCCGGCAGGAGGAGCGGCTGCTTATCACCTGGCGCGGGTCGGCGTCCGGGTGCTGGTGCTGGAGCGGCAGGAAATGCCGCGCTATAAACCTTGCGGCGGCGGTGTGCCCCTGGCTGCTCTGCAAGCGTTCCCTTTCTCATTCGAGCCGGTGATCGAAGCGCGCCCAAACCGGGTGGAATATGCCATTGGCAATGAAACCATCCAGCTGCCCATTACCAGGGATGCGATTGTGATGGTGATGCGCGACCGTTTCGATGCTTATTTGCTGGAACAATCTGGGGCAGAAGTACGGACTGGGGTGGCACTACGCTCGGTCACGCAAACCAGCCAGGGTGCAGAGGTTGTCACCAACAGCGGTGAGAAGCTGAAGGCCCGTTACGTGATTGGGGCTGACGGGGCAAATTCGACCGTCGCGCGCCAGGCCGGTTTGTGGCGAAAACAGGGCCATATTCCGGCCATTGAGGTTGAAGCGCCGGTTAGCGCAGCAGTGTTGCAGAAATATGCCAGCCGGCCTCTCTTCCTATTTGGTGCGATCCGCTGGGGCTATGTCTGGATCTTTCCGAAGGCCGACCATCTTTCGGTTGGAATCGCAGCTTTTCACCCCAAACGCGGGGAATTGCAGGCCGTGTTAAAGCGTGAGATGGCCCGCCGCGGCATTAATGTGGATCGGGGCGCTCGCCATGGTCATACGATCCCGCTCTACACCCGGCCTCGTCCGGTTGTCAGGGGCCGGATCCTGCTGGCGGGGGATGCGGCCGGGGTGGTAGATCCCCTCACTGGCGAAGGTATCAGGTTTGCACTGAAAAGCGGACGGTTGGCAGCCGAGGCTCTGGCAGTTGGCGAACCACAGCGCTATCCAGCCAGACTGTTCGCTAATATTGGCTTCAGCCATTGTTTTGGCGTGCCGCTATCAGCGGTGTTTTACCTAATCCCACAATTATGTTTTGCGCTGGGTGTCAGCAACCCTTTTGCTACCCAGGCTTTTGTCGATCTGCTATCGGATAAAGCCAGGTACCCGCAGGTCATCTTTCGATTATTTGCTACCTTGCCTGTCTTTGCCGGAACTGAAATCCTGGCAGCCCTGTTAAATGGTTTCGGCTTCTCAGCTAGAGGCGATCAACTGAGAAAGTCGGTCTATGGTTTTTAATGTTTGTTTGTACCTGCTCAGTCGTTCCCATGCACCCATTTCAACCATTGGCTGAGCTGTCGCTGTTATTATGAATTCTGAGGGCGTCAAGATCTGCCCAAGTCGAAGTGGTCTGTCATTATGAACTTGATGGATGTTTGTGGGCGTACATCGCCCACAAACATCCATCTAAAACTCCCTGACTGAGTACTAAGAGTGCGGCAGAAGGGATAGATGTTTTACACCGGGGAGGAAAAATGAAACGTGTGGTCAGCATCAGCCTGGGGAGCCCAAGCCGGGATAAATGTGTGGTCATTCATTTAAAGGGGCAGCCTATTCAAGTGGAGCGGATTGGCACAGGCGGAGACGAGCGCCGAGCCAGGCAGTTGTTTACCGAGCTGGACGGCCAGGTGGAGGCCCTCAGCGTGGGTGGCATCGATCTATATGTGCGCCTGGATGGCAGAGATTATCCAATCCGGGCAGCATTGGGCCTGGTGCAGGACGTCCACCACACGCCATTAGTGGATGGCCGGGTGCTTAAATACACCCTTGAACGGCGGGTGTTCAATCTGGCAGCCCCACTCCTGGGAGGCCGGCCCCATTTCCAGCGGGCGTTCATGCCTTCCTGTGTGGACAGGATTGGGCTGGTGCAGGCGGTCAGTGAAGTGGCGGATGAAGTCTTGATCGGTGATCTGATGTTTTATTTAGGGTTGCCACTGGCAATTCGCGGGCTGGCCCAGTTTAAAAAGGTGGCCCGCATTTTGTTACCGGTGGCGGGCTTCTTCCCTCTGGCGATGCTTTACCCACCTGGTGCCAAAGATGAGCCTCCCAGCCCGAAGTACACTCGATTCTGGCTGCAAGCTGACCTGCTGGCAGGGGATATGCATTACATCCGGAAATACTCCCCACCCGATCTGAACGGGAAGACTGTCCTGACCAACACCACCACGCCGGAGAATATCGAGATGCTGCGGGGGCGCGGTGTCAGCCAGGTCATCACCAGCACACCGCGCTACGATGGCCGCTCATTTGGGGTCAATGTTATGGAAGCTGTTCTGACAGCCTATGCAGGCCTGGGCCGGGCGCTGCTGGAGTCCGAGCTGGATGCCTTGATTGATGAACTGGACCTGCGGCCCACGGTTGTAACACTTACATGTCAGGATTAACTGTATTTCCCGGTCTGGCAATCTGGGACAGGCAGTAGAGAAGATTGCCACGATCAGCAACGAACGTTTTTACGCAACGGCCCATGGTCATTCTGTGTACGGCGTTCTGCGCCAACACGACGGATACCCAAAACGACAATCCATAAGAGCACACATTCTGGAGCCACGGATCAGATTCTCTTTGCTAGCGCTCAGGATGACAACCTGGAGGCTACTTTAGAAAATAGACCTTCCCGGTGCATTCAGGGTGAGTGCTTGTTTTAGGGCAAGCTGGCTGATATACTTAATATCAAACCGAAACTCAGAAGGTAAGCAGTTGTTGCTTGCGAAGCACGCTACAACAACTACATAAACCTCTTTTCGGAGAGGCTCTTGGTATCATCAGGGGGAGACGGGATTAACACAGGCAGAATTTGGACAGGGAGGGCAAAATGCCAGACGAAAAATTTGATGAAAAAGAATTGGAAAAGAGGGAAGAAAAATCGCCTGAAGAAAAAAGCTGGGACGAAAAATACCAGCGCGACCCGCTCAGCGCGCTGGTTTGGCCCGCCATCCTGATCTGGGCCGGCCTGGTGCTGCTGGCCGGTAATCTGGGCTTTTTGGATACGCTGCAGCGGAGTTCACGGGGCTTTACTGGCAGCTGGTTCTTCTTCCAGGTGGAAACCTGGGGGTTGATCTTTATTGGGGCCGGCGTAATCGTACTGATTGAGGTGGTGATCCGCTTGCTGATGCCGGTTTACCGCCGTGATGTGGGCGGTACACTGTTCTTTGCGATCCTGCTGATTGCGATTGGGTTGGGAAATGTGATCGGCTGGAATTTAATCTGGCCGCTGATCTTGATCGGGCTGGGGCTCTCGATCGTGGTGCGCGCTCTGAGCCGTTAGGCGCTGGGAAATCCGCTTTTAGGCATTGGAACATCCGCTCCCAGGCTGCTGGGTGGTCAGTTATTTTAAAAACCAGCCTTAAAGCTGGCCGAAGTTCAAGCTAGAAAATTCGTCCCAGGCGTATTTGAAGGGCGTCCACCATTGCTCGCGCCCAATACAACGGAAATACGGTGGCTGAAAAGCCCGGATCAGGTCGCCGATCCTGTAGCGCGGCAGGATCGGGGTCGAAACGATCAACCCGCCCATCTCACCCGGCTGCATTTCATGCAGCATTTTGATTCCCTGGGGCGTTTGCACTTCGAAGAAAAACAGGTCGTAATTGGGAACCCAGGCGCGTTTCTCATCGCGCTGCTGCCCGAACATGCCCTCGGTCGCGCCGTAGATCTCGCGGATAGAGGCCTCCCCATACATTGCGGTCAATGAACTTTTGTAACGGGTGTTGATCCCTGGGACGCTGCCCAGGGTCATGATCTGGGTCTTCCACAAGTCTTTGGGGTATTGCTTGTGAGCTTTATACAGGTATCGGGCGAAGCGGATTGCTGTCGGGCAAACACCGCCCACCAGGGTCACGTTTTGATCTCTGCATTGCTCGTAGGCCAGCTCGAAGCGCCTTTCCCAATCCTTGACCGTCTTGCCGCCGCCTAGGGCATCGATAGCGTCCTGAGTCGGGACGGATCGCACCGGGGTGGAGGTGGAGACGTGCTTGGTGTAAATGCCGGAGCTGTAGCCGTACTCGATCTGGCGCTTGCCGACTTCCACCGTCCCGACCACCGAGGGGAAATTCAAATTTAGATTGACGCCGGCAAACAGATCAAAGCGGCGAGTGGTCAGGACGAAGTTCATCATGGCCCTCCCGGCGCTGACACGCAGGCGTAAATCGGTTGGGGTCATGGGGATGAACTTCGATTCGCCCTGGGTGGTGCCGCGCGTGATGGCCCAGCCAACCGGCTCTTCGCACAGCAGTTGATCGATCTCTCCCGCCATGACCTTGTCGATGATCGGTTTGAAATCCGCGTAAGTGGCAATCGGGAAGGCCCGCCGGTAATCGTCCAGGCTAGCGATGTTGGCTGCCCCATGCGCGGCTCCGTATTGGGTGCGGGCGTAATCATTTAATAAGCGGTGCAGGATGGCCTGCTGCGCCTCGCCGGGAGCGCTTAAGGCCTGCTCCCAGGGCTGGAGCATATTGGTTAACTTCTCGATCATGGCCTGAGCCTGGGCTTGTGGATTGGCTGTTTGCATAACTGCCTCCAAGCATGGATTTGGGAAGTTGATTGAGAAATACCTCTCGGCAGAGCCTGGCAGATTTTTCAGTAGATAAAGGTCATGAATTTGTCCGTCATACGAATAGTATACTATTCACTGTTTCAACCCTGAAGCGCAACCTTGTGCTACATCTCCATCCTCCTGAAGTGCCATACTGCCAGCGCGCTGAACCCCAGCGCATAAGCGATCAGGATTCCCGCTGGCTGCCAGGCCGAAGCCAGACCCAGCCCACGGATCAAGATATTCTGCAGGCCGGTCATCGCCCAGGCGGACGGCAGCATCCGTCCGATAGTGGCGAATATCCCCCTGGTCGTTTCCAGCGGGAACCATGCCCCTCCCAGCGCCGAGAAGACGAACATGGCGATCATTGCATACATAATTACCTGGTCATCCCCTTTAGCCAGCAAACCGATTAGCAGGCCCATGCTGGAGACCCACAATCCCAATGCCACCGCTACCAGCATTACACTCACCGGCTCGCTCAGGTAGTCAACTCCCAGTACCAGCTGCCCAAAAATGATCAGCAGCGCGATCTGCAAGAAGACGATGGCGAACATCGCCAGCATGTGGCCGATTACAATCTCCCAGGCTTTCATCGTGGTTGTCATCAGGCGCTGCAGCGTGCGGCTCTTGCGCTCCTGGACCAGGATCTGTGCCGAAGTCACCAATCCCATGATCGCAAATTGCACCAGGATTCCCGGTGAAGACTGGTTATACGGGTTGTCGCCGTACCAGCTCTCGGATTCCCGCGCCACAGCGAGCTCCAGGCGCACCTGACTCTGGGAGCTGCTCTCCTCCCACTTCTCCCAGGCCAGGCTGAGCGCCGGGGCAAATTCGGCAGGATCGCCCAGCGTTTCCACGCTCATCCGGCTGATTTCCACTGCACTCATGAGTTGGGTAATAGGCGCTCGTAGAAGTTGGTACAGCGACTGCCCCCTGATGGACGTAGTATCGGCAATCAGTGTAACCTGCGGCGCTTCCCGTGGTTGGGCCTGCTCGCCAAACCCGGACGGGAAGATCAGTACCCCATCCACTTCGCCCCTCTCCAGGGAATCTAGCGCCGCCGCCTTCTCCATGCGGACGGGTTTCAGGCTATCTGACACTTCGAGGCGGGCATACAGCCTCTGGCTCAAATTTTCCATCGGTCCGGCATTCACCCATGCAAAGGATATGCGCGCGTCCTCTGGCTCACCAGCCTCGCCGCTTCGGTAAGCAAAGCCCATGAATAGCGTGAATGCAATCGGCATGGCTAACAGGAACAACAAAGAGCGCTTATCCCGAAATATTTGCGAGAGGTCTTTGATGACTAAATCGATTATTCTCATATTAATTCTCCTCGCGAGCGACAACAGAGTTTGACGTTGGTCCCAACTTCAGCCATCGGTTGTCTGTGATCATTAAGCGAAGCGTTTCCGGAACATCAACGTCCCCGTGACGAACATTACGATTCCCATGACCGTCATCATGGCAACCGGGATCATCAACTCAAGGGTAGGCTGTCCACTCAGGACGATTCTCCAGGCCTTGATGACCCAGCCTTGGGGAGTGAAAATTGCTAACCTGGTGAAGGCTTCGGGCATGGAGATATTGGCGGTAAACAAGCCACCCAGCATACCCAGCGCCGTCAATCCTCCTCCCAGCACGGGGCCGCCCTGCTGGGAGGTTTTGACAAAAGAGATCAAAAATACGCCCAGGCCGGAGGCCACAATTACCTGTCCGCTCAGCGCCAGAATTACAGCCACAGGTTCGCCCCACTTGATTCCAAAGGCATAATGAGCAGATACGATTAACACCACACCTTGGAGGATCACCGCTAGAAAAACAGAGATAAACTTCCCCACCAGAATGGAGCTGCGTCCGACCGGCGTGGTGAACAGGCGTGCCAGCGTCCCTTCTTCATCTTCCCGCAGGATCGACATCATCGAATATGCCCCGGTAAAGAAGGCGAAGAACGCCATCTGCCCCGCCATCATTATTCCCAACATCGCTTGCACCGGGCTCTCAGAGCTACCTTTGCCAGCCGGGGCGGCCAGGACCAACGCAGCCCGGTTGGGATTATGGAACAGATCCTGCTGAAAGTCCGCATACCAGGCGGTAAACTGGTCGATTAGCCCTGGTATTTGGGTCGGGTCGAGCTGCAAGCCAACCGCATGATGGCGCTCGACGAGCGTCTGGATTGCGACCCTGCCACCGATCACCCCGTCCAGCATGGCGCTGACCATGCTTTGCACCACCTGTGGGGCGACCGTCAGTGTCGGGTCGCTGATGACCAGGATCTGGATATTCCTCTCATCGGCCAGGATGCGCTCGCTGAAATCCTGCGGGATGATGATTGCCACACCGATCTCCCGTCGATCCACAGCTGCACGGGCAGCTACTTCGTCAACATAATCACTGGCAGTGATCCATGACTCGACGCTTTCCTCGAAAAACATGCTGCGGATATCCTTGCCCACCGGATGCTCCAGCGGAGCATTAGCGGGCAGCTTGTCGGCATTGACAATCCCCACCGAAACCGCCGGCAGGTCCGCTATCCCGCTGGAAGCGCCACCCAAGGCAAAATAGATCAGCCCGATCAGCACCAGCGGGGCGATGACCGTCATCCCCACCGCAAAAGTGCTACGCAAGGAACGGGTCAGGTCTTTGATTGCGATGTCGATTGTTTTCATAACGAGTACCTCATACGAATGGCGACCTACCGGGTCGCTTTTCTCCTCAGTCCCGCAGAGCACGCCCGGTGAGGTGCAGGAAAACCGTCTCGAGGTTGGGATCCTGGATATCCACCGAAGTTATGCGCACACCTAGGCCATTGGCGGCCTCAAACAGGCGGGGCAGGGCGTGGTTGCTGTCATCGGCCAGCACGATTACGCGGCCGTCTTCACGGACTGCATTCGAAACGCCTTCTAATTCACGCCAGCTATCCATCACCTGGGCACCTTCCACGTTCAAAGTCAGGTCGATGCGCGTCTGCTCGCCGACCAGTTGGATCAGTTCATCGTGTGTACCATAAGCGATGATCTTGCCCATATCCATGATGGCGATGTGATCTGAAAGCTCGGCTGCTTCTTCCATATAGTGAGTGGTATATAGCACGCTCATGCCTTGGCGGTTCAGCTCCCTGACATTATCCAGGATATGGCGCCGGGATTGCGGGTCGATGCCCACCGTCGGTTCGTCCATAATCACCACCTCCGGTTTGTGCAGCAGCGCCGCTCCGATGTTGACGCGCCGCTTCATCCCGCCTGAAAACTTGCCGACGTAGTCCTTCTGGCGCTCGCTCAGGCCGATGATTTCCAGCACCTCGTCCACGCGCTGTTTGAGCGCCGCGCCGCGCAAGCCGTACATCTTGCCCCAGAAAACCAGGTTCTCACGCGCCGTTAAGTCCGGGTACAGCGCAATGTCCTGCGGCACCACGCCCAGGCTCGCTTTCGCGGCTTCAGGCTCTTTCGTCACAGAATGCCCCATGATTGACGCCTCGCCTCCGTCGGGAGCCAGCAGCCCGGACAGTATCGAAATGATCGTGGACTTGCCCGCGCCATTTGGTCCCAGCAGGCTCAGGATCTCGCCTTTTTCAGCCGCAAGGTCCACGTCCTGCACCGCTAGGAGATTGCTGAAGGATTTCTTGAGTTTGTTGACTTCGATTGCGTTCATTTCTTCTCCTTTGTCCCCAGTATACGGATGACCCGGCCGCACGACAATTGTCCTTTCGGGAATACACGCCCTGTCTTTTCGGCCATTGTCCAAGTGGCCACTTGGACAATGGCCACTTGGACAATGGCACGGACAATGGCACGCTCATCATTCTGGTATACAATTAAGACGCCATGCGAACCAATTCATCCCCTAAAATTTCCAATGTAGAGCGCGACCCGGACCTGTTTGTGTGGTTCCTGACGCTAGTCGTTGCCAGCATGTATGTCGTTACATTGGTCAACACCCCATCTGTGCGGCAGCCTGTAACATTGTTAATCTTTACCGGGCTGACCCTTGTCCACCTCGTGCTGCACTGGCAATTGGGGGGAATCATCGACCACCCACGCAAAACAACCTGGTATATCCTGGTTCAAGGCGGGTTGACTTTTATAATCTTGCTTTTTGCCCAAAATCTCGGCCTGACCTTTGCCCTGTTCATGGGTTTGCTTGGCGAAGCTGTCGGTGTGTTCGGGCTTACACGCCGGGGTTTGCTGGTAGCAGTTTATTACCTGGCGCTTCTGACAATAAGTCTGATACAGTTTTCAGGCTGGGCTGCATCCGGCTCGCTCATGCTGACAACAATCCCGATCGCAGTTTTCGTAATCCTCTTCGTTACCCTCTACATGCGCCAGAATCAAGCCCGCGAACAGGCCCAATCGCTTGCAGCCGAGCTCGAATCCGCCAACCGCCAGCTTGCTGATTATGCCGCGCAAGTGGAAGAGCTCACACTCATCGCCGAGCGTCAGCGCATCGCCCGCGAGCTGCACGACACCCTCTCGCAGGGTCTGGCCGGGCTGGTACTGCAGCTCGAGGCGGTCAAAGCACACCTTGAGGCCAAGCGAGGCGAGCGTGCACTGGTCATCATCAACCAGTCCCTGGCGCGTGCCCGCAGTACGCTGGCTGACTCCCGCGCCGCTATAGACGATCTGCGCCTCGTCCCTGCCAGCCTGCCTGCAGCCATGCACCGCAAAACCGAGCGCTTCACCCAGGCCACCGGCATCCCCTGCCAGCTAATCATCGCCCTGGGAGATCTCGAGCTTCCCTCCGGTACTGGCGACCATCTCCTGCGCGTTCTCAACGAAGCCCTCGCCAACGCCACTCGCCACGCACAGGCCGGTCAGGTTTGGGTCAGACTGGAAGCCAAAAACGATCACCTGGAGCTGGAAATCCAGGATGACGGGCTGGGCTTCGATCCGGAAATAGAGACCGGGGTGGGACATTATGGCCTGCTGGGAATGCGGGAGCGAGCCCGCCTGGTGGGCGGTACCCTGGAGATCGAAACTGGGACCGGGCGGGGGACAGCCATTCGCCTGGTTGCCCCCATCCCACCGGAGGACTGACCCCGTGACCTCCATCCGCATCCTGATCACCGACGACCACTTGATCGTGCGCGAAGGTCTGCGCCTGATTTTGGAAACTGCTGACGGCTTTGAAGTCGTGGGCGAAGCCGCAGACGGATCCGAATGCCTGCGCCTTTTGCCGAACCTAGCCCCTGACGTGGTCCTGATGGACCTGCAGATGCCCGGCATGGATGGCATTTCCGCCATCAGCCATCTGCGCCGCCTGTACCCCGATATCGCCATCGTCATCCTGACCACCTTCAACGAAGATGAGCTGATGTTGCGCGGCTTGCAGGCCGGTGCGCGTGGCTACCTGCTCAAAGACACCGACCGCCAATCCTTGCTTGATACCATCACCGCCGCTGCCAGAGGCGAGACCCTGCTCAAACCGGAGATCCTCAGACGGGTGCTGGCGTTACAACACGCTCCCGCTGTCTATCCTGCCCCCCAAACAGAAGATTCTCCACTTACCGACCGCGAGCTCGAAGTTCTGCGCGCCGCCGCGCTGGGCGAACGGAATAAGGAGATCGCCCGCAGACTCGGAATCAGCGAACGCACGGTCAAGGCTCACCTGACCAGCATCTACAACAAATTTGGCGTCGATTTCCCGCGCCGCCGCCGTCGCCATCGCGACCCACAACGGCTTGCTGCATAGGTAATATCCGCAGCCCTCACCCCCACATAACCATTATTGAGATGAGTTCTAGTAGTTATAGAGACCGAGGGTGAACAATAGGAAAGTTGTTACTAGAACCCATGTAAAAAGAAACCCGGCTCCACATAGTAACAGGGCGCCTGCTATTGGATACTTCTTGCGCAACCGGTTACCCAATGGTGTGATCACACCCAAGCGAATAAACGATAACCTTCTCGATCCAAATAAATGTCGAAACAGATGATCCCGGTTAAAAATGCCATAACAACGTGGCTGCAACACTTTGAGCTTGTTGTTCAACCCTTCGATAAAGCCACTGCTGGCCTGAGCGACAAAGTAATTCGCGATCTCCTGCCATCAATGCGCCAAAGTCTTCAAGAACCCATCGAAACACTTCAATCCGCTTTGCTGAACCCGTTCGATCCAGGCTTGGATTTGGCGCTTTCCGTTGGCCTGGGAGGAGGCTTACTAGAGGATAGCGGTCAATTGTCGGCGCAAGTCATAGGTTTGCTTCAGTTTCGGGGCATATTTCTACAACTTTTTCAAGGCCTGGCGCTCTTCGAGACGTAGGTCTTCAGGCTGCTTGCGGAATGCCCACATACTTCCCTTGAGCAGCTGGAATTCTTCCTTGGGCAGCTCCTGCATCAACCGCTTGGGTTCGCTCTGACGAAGGTCATCTGCGGCTTGATGATAGTGCTGGGTCACGTGAAAGCGACCTACTACGATGGGGCGCAGAAAAGCGACCACTCTGGCTTATTCTTGATCTAGCAAGACCCCAGAATAACCACGCGCACGCCCCCCAGCCGACCCGTCTACCTCGGCACGGATCCGCCGTTCCACGGCGCCAAGAACAACATCATAACTAACCCGCTCCTTGATGCGCACATCTTCCAGAGTCGATCCAATCAACTGCAGCAATTCATGATCATCCATGGCAAATGTATGCGGGCTGTTGTAGTCATGCCAGACCAAGCGCTGGCTTGTCGTGGGATGATTTTCACATTCCAGACATTGATAGCGGCGAGGACGATAGCGCAAGTAGGAAGATCGCCCGAGCACGGGTAGATGCCGCAGGCTCACCCATTCGTTATGCCCGTGAAACTTGTCGATCAACCGACCGCATCAACGACAGTTGGTCCTTTTCTTGATGTTCTCAACTGTAATGATTAGTTCTCCCTGCGAATTGATCTCCGTTTTGAGTACTCGCACATCCGGAATGTCCAGAGGTACCGTTAGTTGCGCCTTGTCATTTGCTTGTCCTGGTCGAGTACCGATTATTCCTGTCAGCAATTGTACCCCGGCGGGTACCACGGAGATTCCCAGTGAGCCACCAAGTTTTCGGGGGTGTTCATCCCGCCAAATAGGATCAGCGCAAAAAGGAACGCGGTATAATCAGTCCATCCCAATGATTTTCACCGGAAGGATGGCATGAGCGAACGAAAAATTCGAGTACTGGTTGCGAAACCTGGATTGGACGGGCACGATCGGGGCGCCAAAGTAATTGCCCGAGCCTTGCGGGATGCCGGGATGGAAGTGATCTATACCGGCCTGCGCCAAACGCCAGAGATGATCGCTGAGGGCGCCCTGCAGGAAGATGTGGACGTTGTCGGCCTGTCGATCTTATCGGGCGCTCATATGGCCCTGCTGCCGCGCGTTTTGGATCTTTTAAAGGCCAATGGGCAGGAGAATGTAAAGGTCTTCCTGGGTGGCATTATCCCGGATGAAGACGTACCCCGCCTGATGGAGATTGGGGTGGTCGGGGTGTACGGCCCCGGCACGCTGACCGACCAGGTAATTCAGGATGTGCGCCAGGTAGTCCTCGGCGCGGCAGAAAACTCCGCACCCTGAGCTGAGGCGATTTGGGTATGCTTCTGGCCGAATCGGTATTGGAAGGCAACCGGCTGGCTCTCGCCCGTCTGCTGACTCAGATTGAGAATGGCAGCCTAGAAGGGCAAGCGGCGCTGAGTGAGCTGTTTCCTCGGACAGGCCAGGCTCACCTGGTTGGCGTGACCGGCGCGCCGGGCACCGGCAAGTCCACCCTTGTAAATCAGTTAGCCCGATTTTACCGCCAGCAGGAGGATGAGGCCAACCGCAAACGGATTGGCATTGTAGCGGTTGATCCTTCCAGCCCTTTCACCGGCGGCGCGATCCTGGGAGACCGGGTGCGGATGCGCGACCTGGTTGGTGACCCAGGGGTATTCATCCGTTCGATGGCCACGCGGGGCTCGTTGGGTGGACTGGCAAGCGCTACCGCCGGGATCGTGCAGGCTTTTGATGCCGCTGGTTATGACCTGATCCTGATCGAAACGGTTGGGGCGGGTCAGGCCGAGGTCGATATCGCCCGGCTGGCCCATACCACCCTGGTGATCGAAGCGCCCGGCCTGGGTGACGATATTCAGGCCATTAAGGCGGGTATCTTAGAAATCGCGGACCTGTTGGTGATCAACAAAGCAGATCGGCCCGGTGTTGACGCAACCGAACGAGCACTGCGCGGCAACCTGCAGCTGGCTCACCCGGTGGAAAAAATATTTCGGCACCACGGCTCGCCGTTCAATGAGCAGGACGCAGTGCGGGAGACGGCCGAAAAAGAATCTGGGAACCTCCGATCTTGCGGGTGGTTGCAACCGAAGGAACCGGTATCCAGGAATTAGCTCAAGCTATTCAGCAGCACCGCCAGTTTTTGGATGAAACCGGTGGCTGGCAGCGGAGAGAACGGGTCCGGCTGCAGTCCGAGCTGGACACCATATTGCAGGCGGCTTTGGTGAATCGCTGGCATGCCAGGGCGCCCGAGCAGTTCTACCAGCAGATCCTGGGAAAAATTGTTGCCCGGGAGCTCTCTCCCTGGCAGGCTGTCCAGGCTTTATTAAATGGTGGGGGTGCGGCTTGATCTACGGTAATGGAATCCGGCTGAGAGCGCCTGAGCCGAGTGACCTGGAAAATTTTACAAAATGGTTGAACGACCCGGAAGTCATTGCCGGTCTGCAGTTATATGCCCCGCTCTCACTCAAAGATGAAGAAGCCTGGTATGAAAACATGCTCAAAAGCGATCCAGCCGAACACCCACTGGTGATCGAAGTCGAGCGGGAGGATCAGTGGCAGCCGGTTGGCAACTGTGGTATGCACAAGATAGACTGGCGCATCCGTTCGGCTGAATTGGGCATCTTCATAGGCGATAAAAGCCGTTGGAATCAGGGGATTGGCACTCAGGTGATGAAGCTGCTCCTGCAGCATGGTTTCGAGACGTTGAATTTGAATCGGCTCGCCCTGGAGGTTTATGACAGCAACCCGCGCGCAATCCGTTCCTATGAAAAAGCCGGTTTCATTTTGGAGGGCAGAAAGCGTCAGGCATCTTATCGTAATGGAAAGTACAGTGATGTTTTGATTATGAGCGTGCTACGCTCTGAATGGCAGGAGGCAGCATAAAACAATGACCCGTCAGGCTCATACTCGAGATTGCAGTGTATACGGAGATATAAAACTATTTGCCGGCACAGGTTCTCCGGAGCTGGCTAATTTAATTGCCAGCTATTTGGGACAACCTTTGAGCGGCCGGGATGTCATCCAATTTTCGAACGAGAATCTGTTTGTCCGTCTGCACAGCAGCGTGCGCGGCCATGATGTTTATGTGATCCAAACCACAACCACTCCGGTTCATCGCAACCTGATGGAGCTTTTGATAATGCTCCAGACCTTGCGCCTGGATTCAGCTGGCCGGGTCACCGCAGTGGTTCCCTACCTGGCTTATGCCCGCTCTGATAAGAAAGATAAGCCGCGCGTCCCGATCACGGCCCGCCTGGTTGCGGACATGATCGAAGTTGCCGGCGCTGACCGCTATATGACCCTGGATTTGCATGCTGGCCAAATTCAGGGTTTTTTCTCGATCCCAGGCGACGTGCTAACCGCATTTCATATCCTGACGGAGTATCTGTCTGCGATGCTTCCAATGATGGTGCGTCCCGTGGTGGTAGCAGCCGATCTTGGTTTTGCCAAGAAAGGCCGCAATTTCGCAGCCCAGATCGAAGCGCCGATTGCTTTCGTGGAGAAGCGGCGGGCAGGCAAAGATTCCCACGCCGAGGCGCTGACCTTGATCGGAGAAGTGACCGGGCGGGATGTGATCGTCGTGGATGACGAGGTCGACACAGCGGGCTCAATGGTCCAGGCAGTGCAGCTGGTGAAATCTCATGGGGCCCGCAATGTTTACCTGATGTGTGTGCACCCGGTTTTTTCAGGACCAGCCATTCAACGCCTGATCGAACTTCCCATCAGCCAGATCGTTACCACAGACACGGTCCCGATCTCGCCCGAGAACAGAGCTTTGTTCGGCGAGCGGTTAAAGATCCTGTCCGTTTCCCCGCTGCTGGGTGAGGTGATTCTGCGAGCCCACGAAGGCCGCTCAGTCGGCGAGATGTTCCAGGAGTAAACATGCCGGAACTGCCGGAAGTTGAGACATTTGTGCGAATTCTGGGAGATGGTGCACCGGACAGCCCATCCATCCTGGGCCGACAGAATTCTTAAGGCTAATCTATTATGGCCGCGCACCCTGGCAGCACCTGAACCGGGCAATTTCCAACGCCAGATTGTGGGCCAGCGGATTGAACGCATTGGGCGGCGCGGGAAGTTCTTGCGGTTGTATTTGAACCAGGCTGAACTGCTGATTCATCTTCGAATGAGTGGCGACTTGCTGGTAGAGCCGTCCGAGGCTCCCCTGGCACCTCACCACCGCCTGGTCCTTGATTTTGATGATGGTCGGCGGTTAGCATTCAACGACACCCGAAAATTTGGACGGGTTTGGCTGACTGATGAACCGGAAACGGTGCTGGGTGATCTGGGCCCCGAGCCTCTCGATCCAGTTTTCACCTGGCAGGAATTCCACCAGGCTTTGCAGAGCCGCCGTCGCCAGTTGAAACCGCTCCTGCTGGACCAGCATTTTTTGGCTGGCCTGGGTAATATCTATGCCGATGAAGCCCTGCACCGCGCAAAGTTGCATCCGCTGCAGTTATCGAACCAGATCAGTGAAACCCAAAGCAAGGAGTTGTTTGAGAGTATTCGGGTTGTGCTGCAAGAAGGCATTCGCCGGAACGGAACTTCGATTGATTGGGTCTACCGGGGTGGAGAGTTTCAGGATTATTTGCAGGCCTATGGGCAGACTGGAAATCCCTGCTCAGTGTGCGGCACTGCGATTGAGCGCCTGATTGTGGGACAACGCAGCACACACATCTGCCCGGGCTGCCAGCCTGCCCCATATTCCCTGTTAAATTGAGATGGCCAAGTATCTACCTGGAATGAGTCATGCAACCATTAGTCCAGACCCCTCAATTAACGCATTGAATGTCTGGAGCCAGCTTTCAGAGCGGTATCGTTGGTGGGGCCTGCTGTGCGAAGGTTGCCCTATTTCCAAGTGGCTTTTTATTCAGCCACAATTAGAATATGCTGATGAGGGTTAAACATGGATGATCTGATGACTTTACTCCTGATCGCGTTCATCTCTCTTGGGATTGGGATCGCGTTTGGCGGCCTGTTTGCGAATGCGCTGATCGCCCGCCGGAGAGAAGAGGATTCCAATCCCAGCGAGGCCTCCGGGCTGGTGGAAACTGCCCGGGTATATCGCGATCCAGAGCATGGGACCACTGTCCTGGAATTGGAAGGAAAGAAGTATCACAGTCCAAAAGACCTGGATGCTGGTGGGCAGGCATTCCTGGAACAGCAGTTAACTAACCTGCTGGCCTGGGTCAAGCCGGTTGAGCCTCCTAAAGTCGGAGCTGCAGATTCGCCCGGCAGAACTGAAAAAACGCCAGCTAAATCGGAGCCTGCAGCTGTTCAGCCATCGATCGAGCAGGGCCAGAAACAGACTTACAATCCATTAAATGTTTTTGCACGCTCGCTAAGATCTGATGTGGCTAAGCCGAGTGCACCGGCAGCCAGTATAGCTGCCCAAATCGACGAAATACTGCAGCAAAAACTGTCTGGGCTGCCGGACGAGAAGCGTGCAATTCGATTGATGGAACTGCCAGGAAAAGGAATGGTGGTCATGGTTGGGCTCGACCATTACGATGGGGTCGAGGCTGTTCCAGACCCAGAAGTGCGGGCGCTCATTCGGGAATGTGTGGCTGAATGGGAACAGCGTCCGGGTGGCCAGGATTGACGAACGCGAGAAGGGTTTAGCCGGGCAGGAACTCAGAACTCGAGCGATGCAATCAGGCGGGATTTTTCGTCTTCAGGAAGGAAAGCGGCCTTCGCAGCTGCAAGCACCCGGGTCTTCAAGTCCGCATTGGTGATATTCAAGTCTTCACAGGCTAATCTGTATTCATCGCTCAGTGTGATCTGAGAAATGCTTGGGTCATCAGTATTGATGGTTGCATTCAGCCCCAGGGAGAGCATGCGCGGCAGAGGGTGGAGAGATAATGCCGGTATGACGCCAGATTGGTAATTGCTGGTCAGGCAGACTTCGAAAACGGTCTGTCGCTCGCGGGCCAGAACAGTGACCGAAGGATCTTCGAGCACGCGCACACCGTGCCCGATTCGTTCGGCACCCAGCTGGGTGATCGCTTCCAAGACGTTGCGAGCTGGGCCCCATTCTCCGGCATGGATCGTGATGCGCAGGCCAGCCTGCCGTGCTTCTTTAAACACACCTGTGAAAGGCAGCCCGGAAAAGTCGGCCTCATTCCCTGCCAGATCTAAACCAACAATCCCTTTCCCCAGCCTCTCGGCAGCCAGCCGTGCGACTTGTTCGGCAATTTCAGGACCTTCGTGCCGGTTGACGCTGGCAATCAGGCTGGTTTTTACCCCATAAGTTTCGGAGGCCTGGCGGGCACCTTCGATCACCCAGTCCATCACTTCTCCCAGGGGAAAACCCTCTGCTCGACCCAAAGCGATTGGGGTAAAACGCAGCTCAAGATAGCGGACATTGTCCGCCGCTGCGTCAGCAATAGCTTCCTGAGTTACCCTCTCGATGACTCCGGGTGAACGGTAGAAAAGCCGCAAGGTCTGAAACTTCGAAAGAAAATTCTCGAACGTAAAGGCTTCATCTTCCCCAATCTGGACCAGTTCCCGCAGCTGGTTGGTGTTTGGCAATCCTAATCCATGAGCCCGTCCAACTTCCAAGAGTGTTCGCAACCGGAGGGATCCCTCTAAGTGCCGGTGCAGCTCAACCTTTGGCAGATTTTGGTAAAAAGCCATGGGCCGCTGTATTTTGGAATGTTTTCTCAATTTTCCTGCCCTTGTTTCTGTGAGGTTTGGTAAGGCAATGAAAAGAAGAAGGTACTGCCAGTTTCAATATCACTCTGGACCCATACCTGTCCCTTGTGGGCCTCGATGATACGCTTCACGATTGCTAACCCAAGCCCAAGCCCGCTTTGAAACCGTGAGAAAGAGCCATCGACCTGGTAAAATCGCTCGAAGATACGTTCAAGCTCTCGGGCTGGGATGCCTGGCCCCATATTAGAGACTGAGAAGATGGCTTTGTCGACATCCGCCTCTAAGCGTACCACAATTTTACTGGCTTTTTGACCGTATTTCAGCGCATTACCTAACAAATTGTCAAGGACTTGATTAATACGGTCTGGATCGGCCCACACTCTGGGAAAGACGGGCGGCGCTTCCAGAATTAGCTGGTTGCCTCGCTCCCGGGCTAGATGTTCAATCACCTGCAATGCATTGGCAACCAATTCGGCCAGATCTACTTCTGCCGGCCGCAGCCAGTCAGGATCAGTTGTTTCAAGAGTGGCGATATCTCCCACCAGGCGGACCAGGGAATTGGTACGCGACTGAATGATTTTCAGGCTGTCTTTCTGGCGATCGTTTAGGCTGCCCAATTGCTCGTCGAGTAGGAGCTCGATATAAGATCGCAAGAAGGTGAGCGGCGTGCGCAGCTCATGAGAAACATTTTGGATGATTTCGCTGCGAACGCGCTCCAACTCCTGCAAAGTCAGGTAGCGATCGCGCAGATCGATTAACATTTCGGTGTTTTGGACCGCGACTGCCAGATAATCGGCGATGGACTGCAGCAGGTGCAGATCGTGAGTGGAGAAGGCGCCTGGCTGGTAGCTCTGGCTTGAGGCCATACCTTTCAGTGCTCCATGGTAATGAAGTGGGCAGGCGATCAGTGAGCGGATTTGCTCTTGATCGCCAAAGTAAATACCCTGAAAAGGAAGCTCTTCCTTCAGAATGTCTCTGATTAACACCTGCTCGCCGGTGCGGAGCACATACCCCGAAAGGCCGGTCTCGATCGGCCCGCGGGCAGGGGGGTAGTGGGTATCATTTTCGATCAGATAAGTGACCGAAGAAGTTGGGGATGAACTATCCTGCAGCGAGATATAGAATGCGTCACTGGGCAGCAGGTTTTTAACAACCTGATGGGAAGCAGTGAATAATTGTTCGATATCCAAATTTTGGGTGATGGTTCGTCCAAGCGCCATCAGGCTGTTCAGCTCTTTTTTTTGGCGACGTTCGCGCCCATATAAGCGCGCATTCTCGATCGCAATCGATGCCTGGATACCTGCGATTACCAGTAAACTTTCATCGTAGCTTGTGAAGGCATTGGGAATCCGACTTTCGGCTGCAAGTGTGCCAATGACCTGACCGTTGATGAGCAGTGGCACAATTAAGATCGATTGGATTTCGGGGTCTGCTGCCAGGTATCGTGGATCATTATGGACCATTGGCGAGTAAATCGGCTGGCCGAGCAGCGCTACCAGGCCGCGCAGTCCTTCGCCTGGGCGAAAACGGATTACTTTTTCGATCAGATCGGGAGAAATGCCATCTGATGTGGTCAGTTCCAGCCAGCCGGACTCACCCAAAAGCATGATCGAAACAGCAGACGAGTTAGTGAGCAGGCCCCTCAGGGATTTTGCGATATTCTGCAGGGCAGGTTCTATAGTTAGAGATGGATTGGTTTCCAGGCTGAGCTGGAGGAGAACAGCTAAATCCCGAAGGCGCTGGGCCATGTCTGGCCCAGCGCCACTGGTGAGCAGGTCCAGCGCGGTGCTGGAAGGCTGGCGGTTCGTTAGATTTTCGGATTTGTTTTCCAACCTGGTCCTCCCCCCGGCCTATCGAGTTGGTTACCGTCGCCGCCTGCGCCGCTTCCTGGAGGTAGACACGTTGGCATCGGCTGTTTCGATTTCTGATTCCTCAACTTCGTCCTGGTTGTCTGCGTTAGCGGTTCCACTTTCAATTTCCAGAGCTTCTAAAACCGCTTCTGGGCCATCCGCGGCAATCGCAGTTTCATCCAGCCGATTGGCATTCATCTGGGTTGAACTGTTATCGCGTGGCCGGAAGGTGAACATGCGAGTCACGACACCTGTGCGCATATCGCTGAGTAAGTTCTGGAAAAGTTCATAGGCCCGGTTCTTGTACTGGACCAGCGGGTCGCGTTGTGCGTAGGCTTCCAAACCGATCGAAACCCGCAGCAATTCCATCTGGGTCAGATATTCCACCCATAACTCGGTGATCACACTTAATAACAGCTGTCGGTAAATAATGGTCAGCGCTCGCCGGCCAAGCTCGTCAACCAGCTCTTTCAGATCATCAGCGTTGAGGCTAGCAATGGGTTGATCAGCGATCTCCTGGAAATGCTGTTTACCAAGGATATCCATTAAGTTTTGGCGAATGGTCTCATCAAACTCGGAGATTGAGCCGGGAGAAAGGCGGTTGAGTTCAACCACACCCCAGGCCTGGCGCATGGTTCCCAGGGCATTTTCCAGATGTTCGAGCACTTCATCCGTGATCTCTTCCGATTCACGGTTTTCGATGTTGTGGGCCGCGGCGTACACATAAGTCAGGCGAGTCGTTCGCTGCCAGACCCGGCGGTGGGTTTTGCGGTCAAAGGTGGCGCGTGCTCCCTGCGGCAAGAGCATCAGCAGGTGAATCAACACCGGCCGGTTGACCGGACCGTCTATTTTAGAGAGAGTATTGTCAATATCCCGAACGATCAATCCCTGCTCGCTCAGGTAGCGGTCTATCCGGCGGGCATAAATCGATTCGATTGCATCCAGGACCTGAGTGGCCAGTTCATTCCAGTCCTTGCCTGCCAGTTCATTGGAATCAATCTCAAGTGGCTCTTCGAGGCGGCGTTCAATGGACCCGATCAGGCGGGTGACTGCCTGCTGATTGAGGAATTCTTCCACCAATCCACGCAATTCTGTATAGATCTCATCAGAATTTTCTCGCAAGCCGCGTTGCTGTTCATTAGACAGGCGCAGAGGCAGGTGGATCAGACCGGATAACTCGTTGGCAAGCTCGGCAGGCTTGCGGGTGTCGGTCTCGTCTGCCATCGAGATGCCGTCGAAAAAGGTATCCAGAAGTTCTAACCGTTCTTGGACCTGAACGTCCAGCCGGTCCTGGGTCATGTCAAGTAGATTGTTTACAGTCGCCAGCAGGTGATGCTCTTCGGATTTGATGGCTCGTTCGGCGATCTTGATCAGGGCCTGGCGAGCCTGGTCTTTGCTAATGGTGGCCGGTCGTCCATTCCCTTCGGCTGGAGCCGGGCCAAAAACTTCTTCCACCAGCAAGCGCAAGGAGTAAGATGGGAAAACGAAATTGTTAATCGAAAGGGGAGGCTGGATTTGGTCCAGCCAGGCCAGCAGCTTCCAGGGGCCTTCTTCGTCGGCCAGGGATTCCGGAACCCGGCGATTGACCTCGCTGCGAAGCATATCGGTCACATCTTCACTGAGATCATACTTGGTGAATATCCGGTCGCGCTGATCGTAGATCTTCTGGCGTTGAGTGTTGAGCACGTCGTCATACTCAAGCAAGTGTTTACGGACATCAAAATTGGCGCCTTCGACCCGGGTTTGAGATTGTTCAACGATCCGGCTGACAAGGCGGACCTCCAGTGGTAGGGCATCGTCAATTTTCAGCCGCTGCATCAGGCTGTCGGCTTGGGCCCCGCCAAACAGGCGCATCAGATCATCTTCCATGGATAGATAGAAACGGGACGATCCCGGATCCCCCTGGCGGGCGGCGCGGCCGCGCAGCTGGTTATCGATCCGGCGGGCTTCGTGGCGCTCAGAGCCAATGACATGCAGCCCACCCAAGACGCGAACCCGCTCCATGTCGTCCATGTACTGTAAATAGTATTTGATTTCTGAGTCGTAAATCCCGTAGTCATCCGGGGAAAGCTTTTGGAGCGCCTGGCGTCGTTCCTCCATGCTCATATCGTAGGCGTCCTCATAACCAACCCGGGCAAGTACGCGGTTGACGGTGCTTATAACTTCCTCGGCCAGCTCACCGCCCAATTTGATATCGACCCCACGACCAGCCATGTTGGTGGCAATCGTCACGGCGCCAAACGCCCCGGCGCTGGCGATAATCTGGCTCTCTTCTGTGTGCTTGCGGGCATTCAAAACCTGATGGGGGATGCCGGCCTTGAGAACATCCACCAGCCGCCCCGGTTCGGCTTCCGGAATGCCAAGCAGCACCAGCAAACGTTGGACGTTGCCCGCTTCCTCCGGGTTGAAGGATAGGTTTAAGTCGCGGGCCATCTTGCGCATTTCAGAAATAGGTAAGTTCTCCACCGGCTGGTTGAGGTACTGCAGCTCTTCGATCAGGCGTCCATCTTCTTCCCGGCGATTAGCAGTGAGCCAGGCATCTCGCATCAAGAGCACCTGGGCCAGGCGTCGGAGTGGCTCGGCTCGCAAGCGGGTGGATACCAGGTCGGATAATTCGACTGAAGTTGTACCGATCAGAAGTGGGCGTCCCAGGACATGGTAGCGCATAATCTCCTGAGCGATGGCGCGCAATTTAACCTCTACCGTCCGGTAGACGACATCTGGGTAGTCTTTTCGCTTATAAAAGACCGGTGTTTGGACAGGGTCTTCGGCGCGGGCATAGTAAGTGTATCGATAGCCCTCTTCATCCTTATCGTCGACGGTATCTAAATCGGATTCGGGCCGTAAGGCCAGGTATTCCAGATTGGTTGGGATGGCCAGGACTTCCAGCGAATAGATCTCGCTGAATTCTTCGGCTTCGGTCACGGCTGTGCCGGTCATCCCCGAGAGCTTATCATACATCCGAAAATAGTTCTGGATGGTGATGGTAGCATAGGTGACCGACTCGCTCTGGACTTTGACGCCTTCCTTGGCTTCAACGGCTTGGTGCAGCCCGTCAGACCAGCGGCGACCGGGCATTAAACGGCCGGTAAATTCGTCAATGATGACGACCTTACCCGCCTGAACCAGGTAATCCTTATTGCGGCGGAATAGGTGTTGGGCGCGCAAGGCCTGTTCGAGATAGCCGAGCAGACGAGCTTGTTCGGGCGTTACGTCTTCCGGGCGGTCTGGATCGCGCAGAGCCATGCCCAGGATTTCTTCAACATGGGTTTCACCAATCTCGGTCAGGGTCACGGTACGATCTTTTTCTTCAATCTCATAGTCTTCAGAGCGCAGGGCTTTGACGACCTGGGCCATGCGGATATACCATTCGGCTTCATCCTGAGCAGGACCGGAGATGATCAAGGGAGTCCGGGCTTCATCGACCAGAACATTGTCCACCTCGTCGATGATGGCGTAATAATGGCCGCGCTGGACCCGGTCTTCCAGCTGCATCGTCATATTATCCCGCAGATAATCGAAACCAAATTCGCTGTTTGTGCCGTAGGTGATATCTGCCTGATAGGCTTCGTTGCGTGCAACCATGCGCAGCTGGTGTTGATCCTCGTGAGGCGACTCGCGCTCCAGATCAACCATAAATGCTTTCTTTCCGTTTTCGGTACGGGAGGCCATTTGCAGCACCCCAACTGTCAGCCCGAGCAGCGAGTAAATGGGCGCCATCCAGCGGGCATCGCGGCGGGCCAGATAATCGTTCACGGTGACCAAATGGGTGCCTTTGCCGGTCAGGGCGTTCAAATAGAGGGGCAAGGTAGCAACCAGCGTCTTGCCTTCTCCAGTGCGCATTTCTGCAATTTTGCCCTGGTGCAGGGCGATCCCACCAATCAGCTGTACATCAAAATGCCGCAGGCCAATCGTGCGCTTGCTGGCCTCGCGAACAACGGCAAACACCTCGACCATAATCTCATCCAGGGTTTCGCCGTCGGCCAGCCGGCTTCGGAATTCACCTGTTTTGGCAGCCAGCTCTTCCCGGCTGAGTTTTTCAAACTTGGGCTCCAGAGCGTTGATTTCATCAACGATCCCGGAGAATTTTTCTATTTCCCGTTTATTCGGGTCGCCCCCGAATAATTTAACAAATCTTTTTAACATATCTTATATCCTCAATGGGCGATTATAGCATAGCCATATTAGAATTATATAAAGGGAAATCTTGTGACGAGGTCCACAATGGGGGGTGTGTGAGAGACCAGCACAGTGATTCCTCAAGAACGGTCATGGACCTGGTCCACCCGGAAGAATGAAAATCTGACTTATTTCCAAGACAGCCGGGGTAATGTATCGTTTGAATTAACCTTTTTCGCCATCTTTTTCCGCTTCGGTTGAGTGTATGAGCTCCTAATCTTAAAAGACGTGATTTTTTAAGCTTATCAGGGTGGGCCCATGCTATAATCTGGCTAAGCCCGGGTCAAGCCGTCCCGGCATTTTTTTGCACTGCGGCCGATGGTATGTATACACAGAGACCGCCCAAAGTTTTGGGTCGAATAGAACCAAAGAGGTACTTTTAGAGGATTGCTTTTATCTGCCCCTTTGTGATAATCTTCATATGGTGCAACCTCCCGATCCTTTCTGGTTAGCCCTGCACGGCTTTATTTGACTGCGGAATATTCCAGGTAGAGACAGGGGTCCATCTGGTCCTCCCGTCTGATAAACACTCATGTCATTTGTTCACCTGCATGTCCATTCTGAATATTCGCTGCTGGATGGCTTCAGTAATATAAAGAAGCTGGTCAAACGCGCCAAGGAAATGGATATGCCGGCCCTGGCGCTGACCGACCACGGCACGATGTTCGGGGTGATTGATTTTTACAATGCAGCTACTCAGGCGGGAATTAAACCTATCATCGGGGTGGAAGCCTATCTGGCTGCGCGGTCCATGTTGGAACGCGATGCTCAGTTTGACAAGCGCTCCAGCCATTTACTGCTGTTGGCCGAAAACCAGGTCGGCTATCAGAACCTTCTGAAGATAGCCAGCGCTGCCCAGATGGACGGATTTTATTATTATCCCCGGATTGATCATGAATTCCTGGCAGAGCATTCTGAAGGATTGATCTGCACCTCCGGGTGTATGGCGGCCGAAGTTCCACGCTTGATCAATCAGGGCAACCTTGAAACGGCTCAGAAGCAGCTGGATTGGTACTATGAGGTGTTCGGGAAGGATCGCTTTTTCCTTGAGCTGCAATCTCACGAGATCAGTGAACTTGAACAGATCAATAAGCATCTGCTTGCGCTTGGCCGCCGCTATGATGGGCGCTTTGTCGCCACCAACGACGTGCACTATGTCGACCGGGATGACGCGCGCTTGCAGGATATCTTGTTGGCAATCCAGACGGGTTGTGTGCTGACTGATCCGAACCGGATGCGCATGACCGATAATTCCTATTATTTGCGCAGCCCGGAGGAGATGGCGCGGGTATTTGCAGAAGTACCGGAAGCGGTGAGCAATACGGTGCTGATCGCTGAACGCTGCAGCATTGACCTGGGATTTAAGGGCTATCACCTGCCAGAGTTTGAAGTTCCAGATGGCTACACTCCAGACACTTACCTGCGCAAACTTTGCATCCAGGGTCTGGAGAAACGCTATGGCTCACGCAAGGGTGAGGCTGAGATCCAGGAACGCCTGAATTATGAGCTCGATGTTATTCATCAGATGGGGTTCGATACCTATTTTTTGATTGTTTGGGACTTGTGCCGGCATGCGCGTGCCGAAGGGATCTGGTATAACGCCCGCGGTTCAGCAGCTGGATCAATTGTGGCCTACTCACTGGAGATCACGCTTGTCGATCCGATCGAACATAAGCTGATTTTTGAGCGGTTCTTAAATCCCGGACGTATTTCGATGCCGGATATTGACCTGGATTTCCGGGATGACCGTCGGGCTGAGATGATGGAATATACCGCCCGAAAGTATGGCGATGATAAGGTGGCCCAGATCATCACCTTTGGCACCCTTGGTGCACGGGCCGCGATCCGAGATGTGGGCCGGGTGATGGATATCCCACTCTCGGAAGTTGATAAAGTCGCCAAGCTGGTGCCGAATATCCCTGGCAGGCCGATGAAAATCAGTGAGGCCCTGGAAGAGATCACCGAGTTAAAACAGCTCTACACATCCACACCCTACTTGCAGGAATTGATCGATACCGCCAAAGATATGGAGGGGGTCGTCCGGAACGCGGGAACGCATGCAGCCGGGGTAATTATCACCGATAAGCCCATCATTGAATATATCCCTCTTCACAGGCCAACCGGCAGTGCATCTGGCGACAGCCCGGTAAAAACGGTTACCCAGTTCGAGATGTCAATCCTCGATTCGCTGGGTTTGCTTAAAGTGGATTTCCTGGGGCTGGCAACATTGACGATCATGGCCCGGGCCTGCGACTTGATCAGCGAACGGCATGGCATCAAGTTCAACCTGCAAAATATCCCGACCGACGATCCTCAGACTTATGAGATGCTGGGTCGAGGTGAGACGGCCGGGGTGTTCCAGGTAGAGGGCTCCGGGATGCGGCGCTGGCTTATGCAGATGAAGCCCAAAAATCTGGATAACGTGATTGCAATGGTTGCACTCTTCCGGCCTGGTCCCATGGATTTTATCCCAAGCTATATCAGCCGGATGCATGGGAAAGAAGCGGTAACCTATCGCCACCCATTGCAAGAACCGATCTTGAAAGAGACTTTCGGGATTACGGTTTACCAGGAGCAGATCATGTACACAGCCATGAACCTGGCTGGTTACTCTGCTTCGGAAGCCGATAACTTGCGCAAGGGCGTGGCCAAGAAGAAAGCCGATGTCATTATTAAACATCGCAAGAAGTTCACCAGCGGGGCAGTTGAGCGCGGTATAGCGGAAGAAACGGCCAATGCCATCTTCGATGATTGGGAAGCTTTTGCCCGCTATGGTTTCCCCAAAGGTCATGCGGCTGACTACGGTGTCATTGCGGTTCAAACCGCTTACTTGAAATTAAATTACCCGGTCGAGTATATGACCGCCTTACTGACGGTCAGTCAGAGCGATACCAATAAAGTCGCTCTGTATGTAGCCGACTGCCGGCGGATGGGTTTTGAAGTTGCGCCTCCAGATATTAACGCCAGCGGCTGGGATTTCACGATCGAAGACCAGGAGGACCAGCCAGCCATCATTCGCTTTGGGTTGGGTGCTGTCAAGAATGTCGGCCTGGGTCCGGTCGAAACGATCCTCGAGGCGCGCGCAGAGCGCCGGTTCAAAGATCTAAATGATTTTGCGAAAAGGGTCGATCTGCGCCACGTAGGTAAACGGGCCCTGGAAAGCCTGGTGAAAGTGGGGGCGTTGGACGAATTTGGCGTCCGGCCTGCGCTCCTGGAAGCCCTGGACAGAATTGTCGCCGTTAGCAGCTCTCATTTTCGGGCCGCCGAAATGGGCCAGATGAGCCTGTTTGGCGCCCATACGGGAGTGGTGGAGGAGATTATCTTGCCGCCTGTTACCGGGGAAATCAGCCGTCGGGAAGTGCTGAATTGGGAGCGTGAGCTGATCGGCTTGTATGTCTCCGATCATCCTCTGCGCCCAATTATGAACGAATTGACCCAGGCGGTCAGCCACTTTTCGGGCCAGCTATCGGAAGCAGTCGATAAGGAACGCGTGCGAGTAGCCGGACTGATCGTTCGTATTCGCCACCATCAGAGTAAGGCGGGCAAACCCATGGGGTTTGTAGCTCTGGAGGATCTGCAGGGCACGATTGAACTGGTGATCTTCCCGCGCACCTGGACCCAGTATGCCGACATGATCCGGCACGATACGATTGTCCTGGTAGATGGCAAAGTCGATATGGCTGGGGCGGAGCCCAAGGTGCTGGTGGACAGCATCACGACTGAATTCAAGATGACCACCTCGCTGGACCCGCAGCCTATCAATGCTTTTAGGGCCGAGCTCGACTGGCCGGATGACGATGAGCCCGATAGTCCCGAAGACAGCTTGCCGGCCGTTCAATCACCCGCCCGCCAGCGGATCGGCGAAATTTCGCCATCCGTGCCCGCGAGGGGCCATCTCCAGAATAACGATCCTGATGATTGGGAGGACGGGCCGCCGCCCCCGGATGCCTTCCCGCCCAACTCACCGTATACCCCACCTTCCGGTTACCATAAAAGTTCCAAACCAGATCTGGTGGCTGAAAAAACTTCATCTGCTGAGCATGCTAAGGGGCAGTCCCTGCCGGGCGAGGCTGCCATGCCTGAGCCTGAAACCAGCCTGGCGAAGCCGGCCTCCATTCAGCCTGAGATGGACGGTCAGGAAAAGGCCCCAGCCGGCACTGGCCAGATCACAATCGCTAGGTCTGCCAGCCCCGAACCGATCCGGCAAAACGTTCTGGCGAGCGAACCCAGCCCGGCGACTGTTCCTGCTCCCCAGAAGGGACCCTCATTGGCTGATCCCATAAAAGAGCCAGCTCAGGTTGATTCCCACTTAAAACCGCCAGCCTTTCTGGCCAGCCCTGCCATCCAAAGCGAAGATAGTGGCAATCTTCATATGATCACTGTGGTACTGCGCTCTACCGGCGATAAGACCCGCGATGTGCTCCGCCTTCGGCGAATACATGGGATCATCACATCCTATCCGGGGAACGACCGTTTCTCATTCCATGTATTCGAACGCGGGCGCGGCTATCTGTTGGAGTTTCCCAATTTTACCGCCGGGTATTGCCCGGAATTAATGCACCGTCTGACTTCTCTGGTCGGCCCGGAAAATGTGCGGGCTGAACCAATTCCGATACTCTAGCAGGAGTCTTAAGGGAGAGACAAATCCGCGTGATTTTGCCGCACGATCGTGCGGCAAAATCACGCGGTTCTCTTTTCTGTCCCTTCGGTAGGGGGCAATTCGTCATTACTCGCTGGTCATGATGAACAGCGGTTTCATTTCAAAGCTTTTGTAATGGGGGCGCAGACGGTCGGTATTGTAGTGTTTCTCTACATTGACCAGCTTTTTGGTGCTGGTAACAACATCGATCGGCATATTATCGTAGCGACCATTTTTCAATACGACCAGGCGACCATGAATTCCCTGCAGGATCAAGTCAAGCGCCAGATTGCCGTAAGCCATCGGAACGATTGAATCGATCGCATCCGGGTCGCCACCGCGCACCAGATACCCTAACTTTTGGGTAATGATGTTGATCGGTTTGTCGTGGTTATACTTGGAGGAAAGTTCTTTGATCTTGGCGGAAACGAATTCCCCGATACCCCCCAATTTAGCATGCCCGTAAGCGTCCTTGGTGGCGTTGGTAAAAACCATATCGATGCCCGCAAATGTCGCGCCCTCTGAAACCAAAACCACCGAGTACTTGGATGGGTTTTTATTGCGATCCTCCACCAGCAGCTCGGTCAGGCGCTCGATGTTAAACTGGTGTTCTGGAATTACACATCGATTGGCAGCGCCTGCCATAGTGGGCAACATGGCGGTAAAACCAGCATAGCGTCCAAAGACTTCCAGGACCAGGATACGTTCGTGTGAGCCAGCAGAGGTGCGCAGGCTATTGGTCATATTGATCGTCCGGGTTACACAGGTGCTGAAGCCGATACAGTAATCGGTCCCGGGCACATCGTTGTCCATCGTCTTGGGGATCGCGACCACTTTTACGCCTTTTTTGTACAGATGAACGCCATACGAGAGGGTATCATCCCCACCGATCGGGATCAAATAATCCACTCCCAGGAACTCCAGATTCTTCATCACTTCCGGAGTCAGGTCATTCATTTCTTCGGTGTACAGATCTTTCAGATGTTCAGGGACCGCGCTCTTGGAAACATGACTTGGGCGGGTCCTTGACGTATGCAAGAACGTCCCGCCAGTCCGGCCAGCTTTATTGACGATGTCCTCAGTCAGCAGCTGGTAGTTAGCGCTGTTATCCGCTTTTGGATCGCGCACAACTTCGACCAGCCCTTTCCAGCCGCGGCGAAGGCCAATGACTTCGTAGCCTTCTCGCAGCGCCCGAAAGGTGACCGCCCGAATTGCAGGGTTAAGTCCGGGGACATCGCCGCCGCCGGTCAAAATCGCGATGACGCCCTTTTTGGTTTTAATATTTACCATGCTGAAACCTCCAAATGAGAATGGTTTGTATCTACTCGGATCCCCGTAGGCAGGATGCTGTGATTCTCCAGCATGAACCGGGTAGCTACATTTTCTTTAGTTTAGATCCAGGTCGGTTCTTCATATGTGCCGAACACATCCCTCATGATTGCCACAATCTCGCCCAGGGTTGCATAGGCTCGGACGGCTTCCAGGATATGCGGCATTGTGTTTTCGGTTCCCTGGCAGGCGAGCCGCAGCCGATCAAGGGTCTGGCCCAGGTGGCCTTGGTCACGCTCAGCCCGGTTATTTTTAAGACGTTGGATTTGGCGTTTGTAACCCTCCGGGTCCATCTCCAGGATCGGGATGCGGATCGGAGCCTTTTCGGTATAAGCGTTGACTCCCACGATCTTGCGTTGGCTGGCATCAATCTCGCGCTGGTAGCGGTAAGCTGCGTCGGAAATCTCACTTTGGAAGAAACCCTTATCAATGGCAGGCAGCACACCCCCTAATTCCTCTATCCGCTTGAAATAATCGTAGGCCTGGGCTTCGATCCGGTTGGTTTGAGCCTCGACGAAAAAAGAGCCTGCCAGAGGATCGATGGTGTTAATAACCCCCGATTCTTCAGCAATCACCTGTTGGGTACGTAAGGCAACAGTCACGGCATGTTCGGAAGGCAGCGCCAGGGCCTCATCCATGCTGTTGGTATGCAAAGATTGGGTTCCGCCCAGCACAGCAGCCAACGCTTGGATGGCGACCCGGACAATATTGTTCTCCGGCTGTTGAGCGGTCAGCGATACACCAGCCGTTTGAGTATGGAAACGCATCAACCACGAGCGAGGATTTTTAGCGCCAAAGGTATTGCGCAGCTCACGAGCCCAGATTCGCCTGGCGGCACGATATTTGGCGATCTCCTCAAAAAAATCGTTATGGGCGTTGAAAAAGAAAGACAGACGGGGCGCAAAATCATCCACGGAGATCCCGCGTTCCAGCCCCCAGCGAACATACTCGAACCCATTCACCAGGGTAAATGCCAGTTCCTGGGCAGCGGTGGATCCGGCTTCACGGATATGATAGCCAGAGATGCTGATCGTGTTCCATTGCGGCACAGTCCGAGTGCCGTACTCGATCGTATCCACAACCAGCCGCATGGAAGGTTCGGGTGGGAAGATGTATTCCTTCTGGGCGATGTATTCCTTTAAAATATCATTCTGGAGAGTGCCTCGCAGCCGGTCGGGACGGACACCCTGTTTTTCGGCTGCTGCGATGTACATCGCCCAGACAATGGCTGCCGGTGAGTTGATAGTCATACTGGTGGAAACTTTTTCCAAGGGGATATCGCTCAGCAGAATTTCCATATCCCTCAGGGAGGATACAGCTACCCCGCATTTTCCGAATTCGCCCAGCGATTCGGGTTCATCCGTGTCATACCCCATTAGAGTAGGCAGGTCGAAGGCAATTGAAAGACCGGTTTGGCCTTGCTGCAAGAGATACTTGAAACGCTGGTTGGTCTCCTCAGCCGTGCCAAATCCGGCGAACATCCGCATCGTCCACAGCCGGCTGCGGTGCATGGTGGGATGGACCCCGCGCGTAAAGGGATACTCACCGGGTAGACCCAGGTCTCGGGAGTAGTCCATATCAGCTACATCGAGCGGAGTGTAAATTCGCTCGATCGGTTCCGAGGAAGTCGTTAAATATTCCGATTTGCTTTCAGGCATTCGGCCAAGGTTGTGCTGCAGAGTGGTTTCTTCCCACTTTTCCAGCAATTGGCGCAATTCATCGAGCTGTTTACGGTCGTACATAATCCTCTCCTTAGGTGATCCCAACGGAGGGCAAGTATAACAATTACAATCAGTTGGCGGACAATCCGGAGACGATTATAGCACGGGCTTTAGCCAGACGGTGAAGTTACTGCCCACTCCAGGCGTACTCTCAACGGTTATTTTCCCCCCCATACGTTGGATGATTTCTTTTGAGATCGCTAGCCCAAGGCCGGTGCCGGCCGCGCCGGTTTGGTAGCTGGCAGAACCGCGGTAAAAACGCTCAAAGATCTCATCAATTTCAGTTGGAAGAATGCCGACCCCGGTATCCTGGACCGAGATGGTCACCCATTTGGCGCTGTTTTCTCGATTCAAACCCGTATTGACCTGAATCCCGCCTTCCGCCGGGGTATAGTTGAAGGCATTGGTAAGCAGATTTGAGAGCACTTGTGAGAGCAGCCGAGGGTCGGCGTAGACCAGGGGCAGATCCTGCACCAATCCGCAGGTCAGCGAGAGCCGCTTCATAGCAGCGATGGATTGTCGGTCGCTGGTCAGTTCACAGGCCAGATGCTGCAAGTCAATAGGCGACATACTGATTGGAACGCGCCCGCCTTCCAGGCGTGAGATCGTCAGTAGATCCTCGATCAAGTGCGTTAACCGCTCTGTCTCTCGCTGGAGTGTATTCAGGTAGCTTTGACCTCTGGCTGGATCACTCATATTCGAAAGCAGATCCAGATAGATGGTCAAATTGGTCAGCGGCGTGCGCAGTTCGTGAGAGACATCTGAAACAAACTTGGATTTCATCTGGTCAAGATCGCGAAAACGGGTCACATCCCGAAAGCCAATGACAAGCCCAGGCCATTGTTCCAGGTTGCCATGGCGGGAGGCAAGCGCCTGGTAGGCGCGACCCTCTACATCCAGAACTGCATTCTCGTCCGGCTTGTCACCAATTTTCACATGGGCCAGAAATTCTCGATTGAATAAATCTATACCGGCTTGCTGCGCCTGGATCAGGAGAGTCTCGCCCGCCGGATTAGCTTGCACCAGGCGGTCCGCCTCGTCGAGTACAAAAACTGCATCCGGCACCGAGACCAGGATGCGCTCGATGCGCTCTTTAGCAGCCTGAAGCTCGGCCGTACGTTCCTTCACTCGATCTTCCAATTCAGAGGTGTGCTTTTGAAGATCTCGGAATAATTGGGCATTTTGTATGGCGGTCGCGGCTGTTGCCGCGAATGCCTGCAGGTGGCGAATCAACTCCTGGTCGAAGTAATTGGGCTGGTCGCTATTAAGATTGAGGAAACCGATCGTCTGGCCCTGGGTGATGAGCGGAGCACCGGCGTAGGAAAGAATCCAGGAGCTTGGCTCAAGGTTGACCCATTCTGGCTCAGTGCGTGTATCCGAGATCAACAAAGGCAGTCCGGTGGTGTACATTTCATTGAGCGAGTGGGTCTTTAGCGAGAGATTGGTGCCGCCCACAATGCGTTTTGGAGACGGAGATTCATGGCGATCAATCAAGCGCGCCACTCTGGCCCGCTGATTTTCTACCAACATTAAATTGACTGACCGGCAGGGCAGCACCCGTGAAGTTTCTAGCAGGATTTCATCCAGGACTTCATCCAGGTCGAGGCTGCTGTTCAATGCAGCGGTTGCTTGCGTCAGTGCTTCAGCCACTTTATGTTGATTTCGTTCTGCTTGATAGAGACGGGCATTTTGGAGAGAAATCGCCAGGGTATGAGTGACCGTTTGAGCTAATTGGATGAACTCGGCATTAATTTTCTTTGGCTGGACAAAATAGAAACCCAGTATCCCCATCGGCTGGTTTTGGTATTTTATCGGCAGCAACATCAAGGCGTGGATATTGTCCTTCTTCATCCAGCTTAGATGTGGATGCTCAGATTGGTCCATGTCTTCGATGCATGTCGGCGCCAGGATCAGGGATGCAGGCTTGGTTTCGGCGAAATATTCCAGGAACTGTCGTCGATGGTTTTCTGAAAGATTGAGGGTAATTACTTCGGTCAGATTCAGAGTCTGGTTGTCGATCAGGTAAATCCCACTGGCATCTGCAGATAATAGTTGCTGACTGGCAGTCAGTATGGCGGGCATTAAGCTCTGCGGCTCGTGGATTTGGACCATTTCGGTCGTAAGCTGGCTGAGGGTCAACAGCTGGCGTTCATACTCATAGCGCTGGGTGACATCCCGAATGCTGCTGACGATAAATGAGGCCTGATTAACTGGGTCCGAGGCGAGGGCCGCTTGCAGCGATAAGGTGATGGTCGATCCATCTTGTACGGGCTGGTCAAACTCAGTTGTGATCTGGCTGGTGGATAGCTGTTTGCGGCTCTCTTCACTGAGAAAAATTGCCGCCTGATTTGGGGGCAGGAACGACATGACATTTTTCCCGACAATTTCAGCCGGCTTAAGTCCCACCATATCCGTGATGGTTGGATTGGCATACACGATCCGTCCACGCGTATCGCTGATCAGCAGCCCATCATGCATGGTCTCTACTGCAGTTTGCAAAATCAATTGCTGGCGTCGGGCTTCCAGGCTTACTAGAGCATAGGCCAGGTCGTCTGCCAGCTCCTGGAGCAGATCAATTTCGTCTTTCTCAAAGGCTTTGACTTGGGCGCTGTAAACACTCAGAATCCCCAGCACCAGCCCGGAATGGCGCATTGGAAATGTGGCAGATGATGAGAAACCGCTATTGAGCGCGGCTTGCCGCCAGGTAGGAAATGAGTTTTCCTGACGGATATCAGCCAAAAGTGTTTGTTTGCCAGTTCGAGCGACAGCATAAGCAGGAGTGGCTGGAACCGATCCGGTTCGATCTGGCTGGCTGCTGAACTCAATCAATGTCAATTGATCGGCTTTCTGACCTGCGACCGCCGCAAGCTGAACGATCGGGAATTCTGAATCCAGGGTTCCAATCCAGACCATAGGATAGCTGCGCCCGATCTCCAGCAACTGGCATGCTTGTTCAAGCAGTGTTTTGGGGTCTTTAGCACGCACGACCAGCTGGTTAATTTGGCTGAGGGTGCGCAGCAGGCTTTGTTGGTAGCGTGCCTGGGCTTCGAGTTGCAGCCGGCTGGAAAAAAGGTCCAGAGCTGGTCGTGGGGATTTTGTTGCCGCAGGAAAGAAGCTTTTTACCTTTTGCAGATATATCCAGGCTAAAGGCAGGATTGCCAGAGCGATAATTGTCTTTGCACTCAGGCTGCCTGCCAGCGTATAGAACCAATTATCCAATCCTTGAAGGCGTAAAAGAGTGAACACCAAAGAATCACACCACAAGGAGATAAATATTGCGACGGTAATGGCGATTTTGCTTGGATGGCGGTTAAGAATATTGCTGACCGTTTGATAAGACAGGATCAACACGATCAGATCCATCATCAATGTGAAAGCAGAAATCATTGAGAGCCGCAGGGCAGGTCCGCCAGGGCTAGCATCAAACGGCCATAGGGCCGGCGGGGTTGGTAGAAATGTAAGCAGGGATTGCATGATGGCGATCAACAACGACAGGGCTCCAATACCGGCCAGAATATTGCGGGCTTGGGTCGAGTTGTTGGCAATATAAATGAACAGGATACCTAAGAGCAAGGGAGGCAGTAAAATCAGGGTGGTGTAAGACAGCTGTTGGATCTGATCCCAAATCTGGATATTGAAGATGCCCAGAAAACGGAATTGCAGGATAGCCGTGATGCCTCCCAGCAAGAAAAGAGGTGGCGCGAGACCAAACCGCAAGCTGGCCCTGTGTGCGCCCAAAATAGCTGCACTCAGCAGCCAGATTGCAGGGAACAAAACCAGCAGGTTCAGATCAGCAAACATCATATATCCACGAAAAATAACAGCCCCGATATAAGTGCTGCTGGTGGGAAGCACCAGCATGCAGATGCGTGGTTTAGACTTACTCCGAAAACCACCAATCAGTTGACTCTGACCCTTGAGCGTGGTAGAATTTCCCCGCTCATGCCCCCATCGTCTAGAGGCCCAGGACGTGGCCCTCTCAAGGCCAAAACAGGGGTTCGAATCCCCTTGGGGGCACAATCAAATAGGACTGTGGCTCGGTTAAATCCCTAAGAGGAATCTCAGGGATTTTTCTTATTGTACTCCCAGGGCAAGCATCTGTACTTTACAACAATATTAGGTGGCTCCCAAATTTGAGGGTGGCAGGCGTAGCTTCACCCTCAAACCTGGGCCTTGTCACAGTGGTTCTTAATAATTCAGGCGGGGTGCGCAAAAAGTCTGGTCTCAAGCATTTTCGTGCACCTATCTGCGAGTTATTTGCCCAGCATATGGACGAGCTGGGATATAATATTAGCAACGCCACGTCAGCTGAAAAAGCCCAGCAGCGTTCCAAGAGCATCATCCAATCACTATAACCCATGCAACTTACGATTGAAATTGCATTAAAAGAAATCGCTATCCTGTCGCGAGCAGAAGTCGTTGCGGGTGGGAATGGCCTGTCGCGGCCGCTGCACTGGACGCATATCGTCGAGCTGCCAGATGTCATGCCCTGGGTTCGGAAAGGTGATCTGCTGCTAACGACTGCCTATTCCCTCAAGGACGACCCAGAAGCACAGGCCAGGCTGATCCCTGATCTGGCCAGTAAAGGACTGGCGGGTATGGTTGTAGCACTTGGCCCATATTTTTCGAGTGTCCCGGAAGTGATGATTGAGGTCGCCAACCAGCTGGATTTCCCAATCCTGACTTTGCCATGGGAGGTGCCGTTTGTTGAAGTGACCCAGGCCATCCATGAGCAAATCGTTTCCGAACAATACCGCCTGATTGCCGAATCGCTGTATATCCATAAGCAGCTGACAAACCTGGTGTTGGAAGGCAAAGGGTTTGAAGACCTGGTCGCCACCCTGGCCAATTTGCTCAATCGCTCGGTAACGATTGAAGATGCTTCCCTGAGGGTGCTGGCGCATGCCTCGCCGGGTTTGGTGGATGAGATGCGCCGGCGCAGCATCTCTGAGGGACAAACTCCCCAAGAGCTGGTTGATTATCTGGAAGCCAAGGGTTTGTTTGCGAGCCTGCGGCGTGAGCCTAAGCCGCATTATGTTCCGAGCATACCCGAAATGGGGATGACCCTGGAGCGCTTGATCGCCCCTATCCTGGTTGGCGCCCAGCTATTTGGATATGTATGGATTATCGCGACTGAAGGCAGCTTGACCGAGCTGGATTTCATCACGATCGAACGGGTTGCAACCGTTGCAGCCCTGACTTTTACCCGACAGCAGGCCATCTTTGAAGCCGAGCAGCGCCTGAAAGCCAACCTGCTCGACAATTTGTTGGACCTGGATCCCTATTACGATATTCGCCGGCTGACCGATACCCTCCGGCAGTTGGGCATCCAGCGAGGTTACCACCTGCTGATCCTGGAAGCAAGCACCCAGGCTTCAGAGACGACCATCCAGGACCCACTGCAGACGCCGCGCATGGCCCAAGCAATCGAGCGTGTGACCGTCGAGTACGGCGCCCAGTCTACTGTGATCCAGCGAAGCCAGCGATTAATCGTTCTGTTGGGCATTCCAGAACCACAACGGGCGGCAAACCTGGCCAATTCCATTTTGGAACTGTTCCAGAATCAGAATGTTATGGTGGTTGGTGGATTAAGCAGTGTGTCAAACGAAGCTTCTGGCTTGCGGCGTTGTTATAAGGAAGCCAGCGAAGCCCTGCGGCTGGGCAGCGCCATGTCGATCCGCCAACCCCAGGTCTGGCGTTTCGGAGACCTGGGCCTCTTGCACTGGCTGAGCAACTTGCCACCAGAGATCTTGGCTGCCAACCGATACTACAGCGTTGTGCGGGCGATCTATGCCGAGGATTTGGCCCATGGCAGCAATTTATTGATTACAATTGAAACCTTGCTGGAAAAGCAAGGTAATAAGCAAAAGGCAGCTCAGGCGCTGTTTATTCATCGCAATACCCTCAGCCAGCGTCTTACAAAGATCAGCGATATCTGGGGGATTGATCTGGATGACTCCTTTACTTTAATCAACTTGCATATAGCCATTAAAGAATGGCGATTGAGCCGGGGATAATCGTCTTGGAGACTGTGCACTTTGCACAGTCTCTTTTATATGAAAGGCGTACAAATTGCCGTTTACAGTCTGCAGGTCCTCAGTGTATAAAAGGATTTAGGCTGGATCGGGTAATCCGTTTAATATCCATCAACCATTCCATTTCCCCACCCGACGGATTGCCTTGCAGGTTTCCGTAGGTCAAGTGCAATGGGTGTTGATGCAGGATTGTCAGGCGGACTCGACTTCGACCGGTTAATAGGGGAGCTCTCCCGACTGCAAGTGCGCTATCCCAAGCTGCTTCACCATCTCAGCCGAAGTGAAGATTCCATCTATATCTGGTATTTTATTGAAGACTTAGCCATTGAATGTGTTCGAGTCCTGGGTGATATGGGGATCCAGGCTAAGCATAATTTTGGCAATGCGAAGGCGGTTCAAATACCTTTGGCTGGATCGATTCCGGAAGAGGGCCAAAACCTGCTTCTCTCTACGCTCGAGAAGTATCTCAACCGCTGTGCAGCCGGCAACCTTTAAACCCGGTAAGCTAGTCAGGCCATATGAGCCTGGCGTGGTCTCCTATTTGGATTGAAAAATGGATATGGGAGAACTACATGGAGCATGAATTTTCAGTAGAACTTCGCCAGGTCGTAAAGAAGTTTGGAGAAGTCGTCGCGGTCGATCACGTTTCGCTCCAAATTCAAGAGGGGGAGTTCTTCTCCCTGCTGGGACCAAGTGGCTGCGGAAAAACAACGACTCTGAGAATAATCGCAGGATTTGAAATGCCCACCTCCGGGCAAATCCTGATTCGAGGTGAGCCGCAAGGTTACCTGCCGCCGTTTAAGCGACCGGTTAACACAGTTTTCCAGCATTACGCTCTCTTTCCACATATGAATGTCAATCAGAACGTAGCTTTCGGCCTTGAGATGCAGGGGCTGTCCCGTATAGAGGTCCAGCAGCGGGTAGGGGAAGCCTTGGAAATGGTCGCCCTGAAGGGGATGGGCCGCCGTCGGCCGAAACAGCTTTCCGGCGGGCAACAGCAGCGGGTTGCCTTGGCCCGCGCCCTGGTGAATCGACCTAAAGTATTGCTGCTCGATGAGCCTTTGGGAGCACTGGATTTAAAACTGCGCAAAGCGATGCAGGTTGAACTGAAGAATTTGCAGGACCAGGTAGGCCTGACATTTATTTATGTTACCCACGATCAGGAAGAGGCCCTGGCGATGTCTGACCGTATCGCAGTCATGCACAATGGCCGGGTGCTGCAGCTGGGGGGCGCGGAGGAGATTTACGAGGCTCCCAACAGCAGCTTTGTGGCAAATTTTATTGGCGAGTCGAACTTCATCATAGGAACAGTCCGAAGAATTGGGCCCCCGGTGGAGCTGGATATTCAGAGTCCCGAGCCGCTGTATGCCGACTGGGCGGAAGAAGGGATTCGGGTTGGTGATCGGGCTACTCTGGCGATCCGCCCAGAGAAGGTCCGCATTTACCCGGTCGGGCAGGCGCCTGCTTACCCGGAGATGACCCACGCCAGCGGGCGCGTGGAGCAGTTGATCTATATTGGCATCGATACACGCTACGTGATTCGGCTCACTCAGGACGCAAGTATGATTGTGCGGCTGCCAAATAACATCCCAGGCGCCAGCCAGTTTAAGATCAACGATTTGGTTGAACTTCGCTGGGATCGGGCGCATGCCCGCATCTTGAAGGAGTAGCCAATGCAACAGACCTTGAGACAGTATCCGGCACTGCGGGCCTGGCTTCTGCTGCTGCCAGCAGGCCTGTATCTGCTGGTGTTCTTCCTGGCTCCGCTGGCGATTGTGCTGGTCTATAGTTTCCTGGAGCGAGGAACTTACGGTGGCGTGATCTATTCCTTCACCCTCGAGAATTTTCTGCGGGTATTCGACACGTTGTATTTTGGCACCTTCTTGCGGTCAGTGTATATTGCGATCCTAACAACCCTGGTATGTCTGGCGCTGGGATTCCCTATGGCCTGGTTCATCGTCTCACGTCCCCGTCGACAGCGAAATTTGCTTTTGCTGGCGTTGATGATCCCTTTTTGGACCAACTTTCTGATCCGAACTTACGCCTGGCTGACGCTGCTGCGGACCAATACCGGGATGATCAATGTTTCGCTGCTTTCAGTAGGTCTCATTAACAAACCTTTACCTCTTTTTGGTAATGATTTTGCCATTGTTCTGGGCCTGGTTTATGGCTGGCTGCCGGAGATGGTCCTGCCGATTTACGCAGCCCTGGACCGGCTGGATCGTGGCCTGATTGAAGCCGCCCATGACCTGTATGCCACCAAGCTGCAGGTGCTGCGCAGAATTATCTGGCCGTTAGCGATTCCTGGGGTCGTGGCTGGTGGCATGTTGGTATTCATTCCCTCCTTGGGGGCATTTGTTACCCCGGCCATTCTGGGGGGTGGAAAATCATTGATGATTGGAAATATCATCAGCAACCAGTTCCTGGCGGCGCATGATTGGCCGTTTGGCTCGGCCTTATCAGCGCTGATGATGGTCTTCATGCTGGCGGCGACCCTGATCTATTTCCGGTCAACCAATCGACAGGGAGGCCTCTGATGAACAGCAGTCAGGCAATCCCTCGCCTTCAAGTCGAAGAAAGGCCTTATAAACGGTTGCCCGAAACGCGGGCCAGTCGTTTTGCTCGCTGGAATAAGCGACTTTCGCAGGCGGGCCTGACGGGTTATGGCATCCTGGGCTACTTATTCCTGTATTTGCCAATCATTATTCTGGTGATCTTTTCATTTAATGACTCGCGCTCAACTGCCCAATGGGCGGGTTTCAGCACTCGCTGGTATGTTGAAATGTTCCAGGACAGCCAGATCATCCTCTCCCTGTGGAACAGCCTGTTCGTCGCCATCGTTTCAACTGTAATTTCAACCGTGTTCGGTACGCTGGCAGCCATGGGGATGGAGCGCTACCGGTTTACCGGGCAGCTGGCTATGGACGCAGTGCTCTATTTACCTATCATCATCCCGGATATCGCCATGGCTATCATGCTGCTTCTGTTTTTGAATTTGAGCGGGATAGGCTTTGAAACCTGGCGGATCAATTTCTTTGGGGTCAGCCTGACAGTTCCTTTTTCGGTCATCATCGGGCATGTGGCGTTCAACATTTCCTTTGTGGCAGTGGTAGTGCGAGCCCGGTTGGCGCAGATGGATCGGACCCTGGAGGAGGCAGCCCAGGATTTGTATGCGGATACCTGGCAGACATTCCGGCGGGTGACATTGCCGCTGATGATGCCCGGGATTATTGGTGGAGCACTGTTGGCCTTCACTCTTTCCCTGGATGATTTTGTTATTACGTTCTTTACCAGCGGGGCAGGTTTTAATACTCTGCCTGTGCGGGTTTTTGGCATGATTAAAAAGGGTGTGACCCCCAAGATTAACGCAGTCTCGACGCTGATGCTGGGCTTTTCGCTGGTGTTGATCGTGGTCTCACTTGTTTTTCGGCGAGGAGGTGATGACGGCAAAATTGATATTGGCCTGTAAACAGGTTCATTCAAATAGATTCTAGTCAAAAAGGAGGATGGAAATGAAGAGTCGTTCCTGGCTGTGCTGGCTGGTGATTCTGGCAGTTTTCAGCCTGGCGCTGACCGCTTGTGGTGGTGCAACTCCTGCCCCCACCGAGGCGACTTCCCAGGAAGAACCAGTGGATTCAGGCATGCTTAAGCCAGCTGCTGAGATTGTGATCTATCACTGGTCGGAATATATCGATCCTGAGATATACAGCCTGTTCGAGGCTGAATTTGGGATCACCATCGTTGAAGATAATTTTTCGAACAATGAAGAACTGCTGGCGAAATTACAAGGTGGGGCATCTGGCTATGCCCTCATCATACCTTCGGATTATACGGTAAGCATTATGAAGGAAGAAGGCCTGCTGGCCAAACTGGACCATGCCAATATCCCAAATCTTGCCAACCTTTCCGAGCAGTTTCAGAATGTGCCATATGACCCTGGCAATGAATTTTGTGCACCCTATCAATGGGGAACGACCGGGATCGGTTACCTGGCCGATCAGGTAGACGAACCTACCAGCTGGTCGGTCATCTTTAATCCCGACCCTGCCTCACCTGCTTACGGGCGCACAACCATGCTGGATGACGTGCGCGAGTCGTTTGCGGCCGCCCTGGTCTTCTTGGGGTACGATATCAACACCACTGACCAGGCTCAATTGGAAGAGGCCAAACAGCTTTTAATCCGGGCCAAGCCTGGGTTGGCAGGCTACGACAGCGACACTTTCGAGGATCAGGTTGCCTCAGGTGAAAATCTGATGGCACATGGCTGGAATGGCGATTTCCTGATTGCCCAGGAGCAGAATGAAAACCTGGCCTACGTTGTGCCCGATGAAGGCGGCGTGATCTGGGTGGATAATATCTGCATCCCTGTCACCGTCAGTCCAGAAGAGAAACTGGCGGGTGAAATGTTCATCGACTTTTTGCTGCGCCCGGATATCGGGGCATTGCTCTCAGAATACAATTATTATGCCAGCCCAAATCAGGCAGCGGAAGCCGCCCTGGGGGAAGATTTCCTAAACGATCCGGCAGTCTACCCTACGGAGGAAGTCAGAAGCCGGCTGCAGTATATCGAGCCGGTAGGTGAAGCAGAATCCATTTATCAGCGGATGTGGGATGAAATAAAGGCCTCCACACAGTAAGCTGTATCAATGCGAGGTGTGCCGGGCCAAATCCGATCGCGCACCTCGCATGAAAGGACGGGTGTATGTATATCAATGGCCAGTTCACATCTGGCAGCGCCTCCGAGCAGATCGAGGTGATCAATCCAGCTACGGAAGAAATTCTGCAGACGGTCCCGCGTGGCACAGGCCGGGATGCCGAGGCTGCAGTTCAGGCAGCCCAAGCAGCGTTTGATGGCTGGAAGAACACCCCCGCCTCGGACCGCGCAGCCGCTTTGCACCAGATTGCGGCCGGCATCCGGGACGCGCATGAACATCTCGTAGACTTGCTGACCCGCGAGGAGGGCAAGCCGGTCCCGGAGAATGAGGAAGAGTTATGGTGGGTGGAAGAGACCTTCGATTATTACGCTGAACTTGCCCGCCACGATCGAGGCCGGGTGATTCCCCCGGGTGATCCGGGCCAGTTCAACTTTGTCTTGAAAGAACCGTATGGTGTAGTGGCCTGTATCGTTCCTTGGAACTATCCCCTCCTTTTGCTGGCCTGGAAGATGGCTCCGGCCCTGGCGGCAGGCAACACGGTGGTGATTAAGCCTTCCGAACTGACTCCGCTCTCCACTCTGGAGCTCGTGCGGACAGCTTGCGCTCATTTACCGCCTGGTGTGGTGAATGTCGTGACAGGCTTTGGGCCAGAGGCCGGTGAGCCGTTGGTGCTGCATCCCGGAGTGCCGGTCATCGCTTTTACCGGTTCGCTGGCGGTAGGCCAGCGCATTGCCTCCCTGGCTGGACCTATGATGAAAAAGCTGCACCTGGAACTGGGGGGCAAAGACCCGATGGTGATTGCTCCCGACGCAGCCATGGATATGGCCGTCTCGGGATTGGCTTATGCAGCTCTGCTTAACAGTGGCCAGGTTTGTACCAGCACCGAGCGGGTTTATGTCCACGAGAGTCTTTATGGCCAGTTTAGTGAGGAATTGGCGGATTTTGTCAGCAAGCTGCGGCTGGGGGATGGCTTGCAGCCGGGCGTTGATCTGGGCCCGATGATCCGCGCAAGGTTCCGACAAAAGGTGGAGGACCAGTTGTTGGAGGCTGTAAATGCCGGAGCCAGGGTATTGACTGGCGGCCAGCGCCCAGCCGAACTCGAACGGGGTTTCTTTTTACAACCGGCGGTTGTGACGGGCGTAGACCATTCGATGCGCCTGATGCGCGAAGAAACGTTTGGTCCGGTGATCCCAATCATGCCGTACCGGGATTTTGACGAGGCGATTCGCCTGGCCAATGACAGCCCTTACGGCTTAGGGGCGACATTGATGACCCATGACGCCCGGCTGGTAAAGCGTTTTTTCGAGGGCGTCCGAGCCGGGACCATCTGGATTAATGACCCGCTGACCGATAATTTCGCCGGCCCATTTGGCGGCATGAAAATGAGCGGGCTGGGACGCGAACTCGGCCAGGAAGGACTGGATGAATTTTTTCAAATCAAACATGTCCACTGGGATATCGAAGGTGGCGTAAAGGATTACTGGTATCCCTATCCCTGAATACATCGCTGGTGTGATCGATAATATTGTCAGAATGAAATTGGCTTTGGTGGGATTTTGACTTGGGATCCGGCCATTTCCTACACCAACGTTATCCAGTTAAACATCCTAGAGTGGAACAGCTAGATAGAGGCAGCTAAGGGCCGGAACGTGAGGAGTATCAATCATCTATGGACGCAAAAACAAGCACTCAACACCTTTCACCAGTCTGGTACCGCATCACGGATATTGTAGCCGTGCGTGGAGAGGGTGCATATCTATATGATCAGGATGGACGCGCATTCCTGGATTTCTCAACCGGGATTGGGGTGACCAGCACCGGACACTGCCACCCACGCGTGGTAGCTGCTATCCGTGATCAAGCCGGTAAACTGATCCATGGACAGGCCAATATCGTCTGGCACCCGCCGTTAATCCAGCTGGCAGAAGAGATCAGCAGGATAGTTCCGCCTGAGCTGGATGGTTACTTTTTCAGCAATTCCGGGGCAGAAGCCGTCGAGGGAGCGCTAAAACTGGCCCGTATGGCTACTGGACGTCCAAATGTGATCGTTTTTCAGGGCAGTTTTCACGGGCGAACAGTGGGGACGATGTCGTTAACCACTTCCAAGACGATTTACCGGGCCGGCTTCCAGCCTTTAATGCCGGGTGTATTTGTCGCCCCCTATCCGTATGCCTTCCGCTATGGTTGGGATCCGGAAGAGACCAGCCATTGGTGCCTGGAAGAGTTGCGTCTGCTGCTGCTCACCCAAACTGCACCAGAGGAGACTGCCGCGATCCTGATCGAGCCGGTTTTAGGGGAAGGGGGGTATGTTGTTCCGCCGGTGAGCTTCATGCGCGGCTTGCGCCAGCTTGCAGACCAATACGGCATCCTCATAATCGCTGATGAAATCCAGGCCGGTTTTGGGCGGACAGGGCGTTGGTTTGCTTACGAGCATTTTGGTATCGAGCCAGACATCCTTACAATTGCCAAAGGCCTGGCTTCGGGGATGCCGCTCTCAGGAGTGATTGCACCCCTGAAGCTCATGGAGAAATGGACACCCGGCTCCCACGGCGGGACGTATGGCGGCAACGCGGTTGCTGCAGCTGCGGCAGTGGCAACAATTCAGACCATCCGAGAAGAGAATCTGTTGGAGAACGCACGCCAGCGCGGGCAGCAGCTTATCTCTGGCCTGCAGGGCATGCAGCCCAGCTACCCCGCCATGGCAGATGTGCGCGGGTTAGGCTTGATGATCGGAGCAGAGTTTCGAGACTCGCAGGGCAAACCGGATAAGGCTGCTGCCAAAGCGATCGTCCATGCCTGCCTGGAGCGCCAGTTGATTCTGCTGACCTGTGGCCTTTGGGATAACACAGTGCGCTGGATCCCGCCTCTGGTGGTGAGCCAACCGCAAATCGTTCAAGCGCTTGACATCTTTGCGAGCGCACTTTCCGAGATTTTTGGGTGATACTCAGCGCTTTGGGGATACCTCTCAGGAAGTCCTGATAAAGGTATTCTCAGCTATAGCTGGCAATAACTCGTTTTTTACAATGCGATGAGCAGCAGGAGGAGCGAATGCAGATTTGGCGTGTGAACATGCAGGACCGATCTTTCAGCCGGCATGCAGTGCCGGAATCCTGGCAGCGTCTGGGCGGACGCGGTCTGCTGGCGAGGATTTTGCTGGACGAAGTGGATCCTGCCTGCGAACCGCTGGGCCCGAAGAATCAACTGATTTTTGCGCCAGGCTTACTGGTTGGACATATGCTGTCCAGCTGCGACCGGATCTCAGCGGGTGGTAAAAGCCCCCTCACAGGCGGTATTAAGGAGTCAAATGCCGGTGGGCGGACCGGTTTGCAGATGACCCACCTGGGGATTCATGCCTTGATCGTAGAAGGTCAGCCCGAAGGGCCAGGCTGGTGGCTGCTTCATGTCAGTGCCTCCGGGGTGAGGTTCGAGCCGGCGGATGATCTGGCCGGCCTGGGTGTATTTGAGGCTGCGCAGCGCCTGCTGGAACGTTTTGGCGATAAGGTAGCGATTGCTCTGATTGGCCCCGGAGGCGAAATGCGATTGGCCGGGGCAGGCATCCAGAATCTTGACAAAGATCGGGTGCCTTCCAGGATCAATGCCCGGGGTGGTCTGGGCGCTGTGATGGGCTCGAAAGGTCTGAAGGCTATCGTAATCGATGGCAGTACAGGCAGCAAGCCTACGATCCTCGATGTGCCCGCCTTCCGCCGGGCTCAAAAAGAATACAATCGGGCGCTCCTGGGCCATCCGCAAACCACGGTTTACGCTGACTATGGCACGGCTGCCATGACAAAAATGTGCAACGGATTTGGCGCTTTACCCACTCGTAATTTCTCGAGCGGTCGATTTGAAGCCGCCGACCGGATCAGCGGTGAGCGAATGCGCCAGGTACTGCTGGAGAGAGGCAGCCCGAGTGAGACCACTCACGCCTGTATGGCAGGCTGCGCCATCCGATGTTCCAATATCTTTGCCAGCCAGGAGGGGGAGATTCTGGTTTCACCGCTGGAATATGAAACGATCGGTCTGATGGGATCCAATCTGGGAATCGACGACCTGGATACAATTGCGCGCCTGAACCAGGTGGTTAACGACTTAGGGTTGGACTCGATCGAGATTGGAGCGGCCCTGGGCGTGGCTGCCGAGGCGGGTTTGATGGCGTTTGGCGATGGCAAGCAGGCCATGGCGCTGCTGGAAGAAATTCGGTCAGGAACTCCCCTGGGTAGGATGCTCGGAAATGGAGCTGTTCTGACTGGAAAGATCCTTGGCGTGGATCGCGTGCCAGCTGTCAAGGGTCAGGCGATGTCCGCATACGAACCGCGCGCCATCAAGGGCACGGGGGTAACCTATGCCACTTCCCCGCAGGGGGCTGACCACACCTGTGGGCTGACGATCCGGTCTAAAGTCGATCACCTGGATCCTGTGGGTCAGGTGGCTCTTTCGCGGGCTGCCCAGGTAAATATGGCTGGCTATGATACATTGGGAGCCTGCATCTTTGCGGGCTTTGGGTTTGGGGTTGCGCCAGAAACGATTCGGGACCTGTTGAATGCCCGTTATGGCTGGCAGGTTGGGGCGGACATCCTGCAAGTATTGGGGCGGGAAACCATATCTCTGGAAAGATCTTTTAATCGGTTGGCTGGTTTTACAACTACGGATGACCGGCTTCCAGAGTGGATGACGCGCCAGCCCTTGCCGCCGCTCAATCCGGTTTTTGATGTGCCGTTTGATGAACTGGACCAAATATTTGATTGGGAGCGATCTCTTTGAGCAGCATGAGGGCAGCGATTCGGGTCTCAGTTCATTTACATACGATATTACAAAAACAAACCGAGCGCGGTCTGGTGGACAGGCTCCAGGTAGACCTGCCGGACGGCTCTCGGGTGGCAGATCTGCTGGCAAAACTTGAGATAGAAATCCAGCCGGATGCGCTGCTGCTGGCAGTCAATGGCCGGGTGGCAGAGCTTGAGCGGTTGCTGGATGATGGGGATGAGGTCAATCTGATGCCGGCGATTTCTGGAGGGCATGCCGTTTGAGTATGGGTCAAATAAACTCACGGCTGCCATAAAAAGGTCAAGCCAGGATGCAGATACCATCCGATGAGGGTATCCAGGCTGGAAGGAGGAGGAGATTTTATGCGAGCACTGGTACTGGGAGGGGCTGGGGCAGTTTGTAAGGAAACTACCCGTGACCTGGCTGAATATAGCGATTTTGATGAAATTGTGGTGGCAGATTATAACCTGCCGGCGGTTACCCGCCTGGTGGATGAGATTGGCGATTCACGCCTGAAGCCTTTGCTTTTCGACGCTAATGATACGGATGGCATGCTGGATCTCTTTCCTGGATATAATGTTGTTGTCAACGGACTTCCCTTCAGGTATGATTATCCTGTTAACCGCGCCTGTGTAGAGACCGGGGTCAATGGTCTGGACCTATCCAGCGATGATCCACAGTTTGCTTTACACAAACAGGCCTTGGCAAAAGATATGATCTTTATCCCTGGAGTGGGGGCCACACCGGGGATTACCAATCTGATGGTTCGGAGAGCATCCGAAGTGCTTGACCATCTGCGTGAAGTCGAAGTCTTTTTCGCAGCGTTTCGTTGCCTTGCGCCGGCGCCAGGCCTGCTTCAGACAACGCTCTGGGAGTTTAACCCGGAAGAAGAAGACCGCCAGGAGGTTTATTTTGAAGATGGACGCTGGCATGCAACCCCACCACTTTCCGGAGAGATCGCCATCCGCTTTCATGAACATATTGGCGTTCAAAATGTGTACTATGTCCCTCACGATGAATCAAACACCCTGCCGCGTTCATACCCGGGACTGCGCCGGGCGGCTGTGCGAGGCTGTTTTCCACCGCATGTGATGGCCATGATGGGATCCTTGATGCGGGGTGGCTTGCTTACCAGCCGGTTGGTTAAAGTCGGCCAGATTGAGCTGCCAGCCATTGAGTTAATCCGTATGCTGCTGGCTGAAAGCCCAATGTCCAAAGAGAACCCGATCTGGGCATATGGGCTGGTGGTCCAGGTCTGCGGAGAGCGCCAGGGCCGGCAAGTGGTGTGCTCCTACCGGAGCCACCATCCACCTCAGGAGGCCTGGGGCGGTGAGTCGGCTTACTTTAAGAATGTGGGTATTCCCCTTTCAATTGGCGCCCAGTTGATTGCAGCAGGGCAGGCAACTGCCAGGGGAGTGCAGCCGCCTGAGCTGGCTCTGCCCACTGGTCCGTTTTTTGAGGCTTTAGCCCAGCGCGGCATCTTGATTGAAGAACAGATTGATGAGCGCGGTTACCTGGCCTGACCAAATCATCGCTAGCTGCAGCCATCCAAATGGAGGAGAATACCGCACAACAATAATTAATCTTCCCCTACCTGAGCGTTTAGCATTGATTTTTTTTCTGGACGGTCAAAACAAGTATGATTAACGATGGACTAAGGAGAACAACCACATGAGTCTGCAGGGAGAAAAAACCAGAGCTTTATTCAAAAAGGCATCGCAATACATCCCTTACGGTGTAAACTCCAACTTCCGCTACTGGGGAGAGGAAGATACATTGGTGATCAGCCGTGGGGAAGGCACTTATATTTGGGACGCAGACGACAAGCGCTATATCGACTACCGGCTGGCGTTCGGGCCGATCATCTTGGGGCACTCATACCCGCCGGTGGTCAAGCGGGTTCAGGAAGCGATTCAGCACGGCACCCTGTTTGCCTGGACAACTCCCCTGGAAATTGAAGTTGCGGAACGGATTTGCAGGATGACCGGCGTGGACAAGGTCCGCCTGACCAACACTGGGACCGAAGCTACCATGCATGCCTTAAGAATAGCCCGTGCTCATACTGGGCGGGAGAAATTTATCAAGTTTGAAGGTCTTTATCATGGCATGAATGATTATTTCATGTTCAGTACGGCTTCAGCCAACCTGGGAATGTTGGGTTCAGCCCGCAGCCCAATCGCTGCCCCGGTTACTTCCGGTATTCCGCGGGCGATCATGGATTATGTCATTATGCTGCCGTTTAATGATCTTGAACGGCTGGAGGAGACCATTGAGGCCAAATGGGGGGATATCGCGGCCATATTCATCGAGCCAATCCTGGGGAACTCGGCTGGAATTATGCCAGTGCCAGGGTATCTGGAAAAAATCCGAGAGTTATGCGACCGGTATAAGATCGTCATGGTTTTTGATGAAGTCAAGACCGGTTTCCGGGTCGCTAATGGCGGCGCGCAGGAATATTTTGGGATCAGGGCCGATTTGGTGACCTATGCTAAAGCGTTGGGGAATGGTTTCCCAATCGCGGCCATCGCTGGCAAAGAGGAAGTGATGATGACCGTCAATCCCGGCTCGGTGGCTCATGGCGGCACATACACCGGAAATGTGGCTGGCACAGCGGCTGCAGCGGCTACATTAGATATCTTAGAAACTCAACCGATTATCGCCACAATTAACCAGCGCGGCCGAAAACTGATGAACGGGTTAGGCGAGATTCTGACTGAGGCGGGCATTGCACATGTTGTTACCGGGGTGCCGAGTATGTTCAGCCTTTTCCTGGGCAGCGATCAGGAACCGCGCGATTTCCGTGACTACCTGCAGGGCGATGGCGCGCTGTATGAGAAGATCATGATGGAATTAATCCAGCGAGGCGCAATGCCCGATTCGGACGGCCGGGAACCCTGGTTCCTGTGTTATTCCCTCAGCGATCAGGATGTAGATGAGACCCTTAATATGTTCAATGATGCTGTGAAGTCGGCTAAATAACAGGAGCATTGGGGATTTCTGTGAGTGTCGATCACCCCCATTAATTCCTGAACAGTGAAATAACCGGGCAATTTATCGAAGGAGGTTGTATGCCTTACGGATACCATGGAAAGATCCTGCACGTTGATTTAGGCCAACAGCGCCTGGAGGTTGAAGCGCCAGATGAAGCCTTCTACCGGACCTACATGGGGGGCAGCGCGCTGGGTATGTATTACTTGCTGCATCACACCCCTGCCCATGCTGACCCGCTGGGGCCCGAGAACACCCTGATATTGGCACTCAGTGTGCTGACCGGCGCGCCGATCTCTGGCCAGAGCCGCATAACCGCGGTTGCCAAATCACCTCTGACCGACGCAGTGGGTGACGCCCAGGCGGGTGGGTATTTCCCGGCTGAATTGAAATTTGCCGGCTACGATGCCCTGGTCATTCATGGGCGCGCCGAGCGACCAGTCTACCTGTGGATTCACAACGGCGAGGCAGAGCTGCGCCCGGCTGATCATCTGTGGGGCAAGACTACAGATCAGGTGGAGGATCAGCTTAAATTGGAGTTGGCTGACGATCGCATCCAGGTCCTGCAAACCGGTCCATCTGGCGAAAAACTGGTCCGCTACGCGGCCCTGATCAATATGACCAGCCGTGCCAACGGACGCACCGGGATGGGTGCAGTAATGGGCAGCAAGAATCTTAAGGCGATTGCAGTGCGTGGTAAATTACGGCCTGATCTGGCTGACCCTAAGGGACTGAATAAGCTGGCACGGTGGGGCGCTGCCGGGTTCGAAGATTTAGATGTATACGGCCTGGGCGTGTTGGGAACTGCCGAGGTTATAGAGCCTCAGAATAAAAAAGGCGGACTGCCGACCGGCAACTGGGAAAGCGGTGTTTTTGAGGGTTGGAAAGCAATCGATGGCAAGACGATGGCCAATACCATTCTCAAGGAGCGCGATACCTGCTATGCCTGCACGGTCCGCTGCAAGCGCGTGGTTGAGATCACCGCAGGTCCTTATCAGGTGGCGCCGCGCTTTGGCGGACCGGAATATGAAACTCTGGCAACTTTCGGCTCGTACTGCAATATAGACGACCTGGAGGCCGTCGCATATGCGAACCAGTTGTGCGCCATGTATGGTGTTGATACAATCTCGGCCGGCGCTACGATCGCCTGGGCCATGGACTGTTTCGAACGTGGCCTGATCACAGAAGAGGATACGGGCGGGATTAAGCTGCACTTTGGCGATGGGGCGGCGATGGTTGCAATGCTGGAGAAAATTGTGATCCGGGATGGTTTCGGCGATCTGCTGGCAGAAGGCTCTGCTCGGGCGGCGGAGCGCATTGGGCGCGGTACCCAGGATTTGGTTGTAGCGGTCAAAAAACAAGAGCTGCCCGCTCATATGCCCCAGGTTAAGCGCTCGCTCGGGCTGATTTACGCTGTCAATCCATTTGGGGCAGACCATCAATCTAGCGAACATGACCCATCGTACTATCAGTATCCTGAGCGGATGGCAGAAATCGGCCTGACTGAGCCGCAGGGCAGCAAGGTGTTGAATGAGGCGAAAGTGCGCTTTGCTCTGCAGACGGAGTACCTGTATTCGGCTTTGGATACGGTCGATATTTGCCAGTTCGTTTTTGGCCCGGCCTGGCAGCTGTACAGTTCCCAGCAGCTGGTCGAAGCGATGCAGCTGATTACTGGCTGGGACATCGACCTTGAGGAACTCATGCAAGCTGGCGAGCGGCGTCTCAACCTGCTGCGAGCCTTCAATGCCCGTGAAGGACTGGGTCGGGAAGCGGATAAACTACCCAAGAAGCTCTACCAGGCCTTGAAGGGTGGGCCCAGTGACGGGATTGCGTTGCAAGAAGAGGAGCTTGAGATCGCCAAAGACAGTTATTACCAGCTGGCTGGTTGGGATGTTGCCAGTGGTACGCCCTCCCGCGCTACCCTGGAAAAATTGGACCTGGCCTGGGTGGCGGATATGCTGGAGTGAGCCAATTGATGGTTGCCGGTGCATGCACCCCACCGGCAACCACAGACATTCTAATAACTTGACTAAGGAGAATGACGATGCGCATCACCGTTCTGGGTGGAGCAGGGAAGATGGGCTGCATTGCCGTGCAATCCCTGGCTGGCGACACACGGGTGGATGAAGTTATCCTGGCTGATGTTAATCTGGAACAGGCCAGGATCGTAGCCGAAACGATCCAAAGCCCCAAAATCAAGACCCAAAAAGTTGATCTACGCGATCATGCCAGCCTGGTTGGGATCCTGCGAGGCTCGGAGACCTGCCTGAATGCCACGGTCTACTACACTAACCTGGCTGTAATGCAGGCCTGCCTGGAAGCAAAAACTCATTACACCGATATGGGTGGGCTGTTCCACACAACCTACAAACAGCTGGCTCTCTCGGAGACCTTTGCCGAAGCTGGGGTTAGCGCCGTGTTGGGAATGGGTTCGGCTCCAGGGATCCCGAACATTCAGGCCCGCTATGCAGCCGAACGTTTGGACAGGATCGACAGCATCCGGATTTATGATGGCATCCAACCACCCCCTCCGGAAGATGTGCGTTTCACTTATGCCGTCCCCACGATCCTGGACGAGCTGACGCTGGCCCCAATGGTCTTCGAAAATGGTGAATTTGTCGCCAAAGAGCCCTTGACTGGCTTTGAGGATTACTGGTTCAGTAAACCGTTAGGTATGCTGCCGATGCACTATTCACTGCATTCCGAAGTGGCTACCCTGCCGCTCACTTACAAGGATAAGGGGGTGCGGGAATGCTTTTTCAAGATCAATTACTGGGGTATGGCTAAAGAAACGGTTGAAAAGGTGCGCATCCTGGCAGATTTTGGATTTAACCGCCGGGAAGCCGTCGAAGTCAGCGGCCAGAAAGTGGTACCGCGTGAGTTGATGCTGACTTTACTGGCAGATTACGTGCCGCCCATCACTGATTTTCTGGCGCCAGCTAAAAAGCACCCACCGGATTGGGCCAAGGAGATCGTGACCGAAGTTTGGGGCAGCAAAAATGGTCAGCCGGTAACTTACCGCCTGGGAACTCTGACTTGCCGGGGGGCTTTGCCAACCGGCCTGGCCCCTGCCATTGCTGCTATCTGGCTGGCTGAAGGCCGGATTCCTCCAGGGGTGCATCCACCGGAAGTTGCACTGGAGCCGGAGCCATTCTTTAAAGAGCTCGAACCCTATGAGATTGAAACCAGGGTGACCGTCACAGCTAAAGTTTGAGTTAGCTCGATCGATATCGTAGCGAGGCTGGTTAATCGTTCCGGTTTTAGTGGGATCATGATACTACTGCAACAGACCACCTGCTCCGCCCGGTCACAAAATTGCTGGCCAAAAAATGCGGTTGGGGAAGTAATTCCTCGACCGCATTTTATGCGCACCCCCGGAGCAGCATCCTGGGTAGAACCGAACAGGATTACAATCTATTTGATTACGGTTAAGTGTTACTTTAGGAGATGTTATGACCGTCCCATCCAAAACCCTGCTCTTCATGACGATCAGCCTGTTCCTGGTTGGGATGTCATGTTCGCTGCCGGGGCTGGCGGACGATAACGTGGCTCATATGGAAGATGGCGAATCCGTTACAAACGGTCCAGATGGCAGCGATGTTATCACCACGCCTGGATCGGTGTTTCTGCCGTTGGTTGCAACACCGACTGGCGCCGGCAGCTTGCAGCTCGGAGAAGTCAATGATTTCCTGTATCAGCTCCAGAATCTCGATCTGCAGGCGATCGGACAAACAGCCTATGACCTGGTGATTATGGATTATTCGTCAGACGGATCGGCGGAACGGACCTTCCTTGCAGCGGAAATTGAAGATCTCAAGCATAGCCCTGGGGGTGAAAAGATCGTGCTGGCTTATATGAGCATCGGAGAGGCAGAGAATTACCGCTTTTACTGGCAGGACGACTGGGATGCCAATACCGATGGAACCCCTGATCCCGGCGCACCCGCCTGGCTGGACGTGCAAAATCCGGAGTGGCAGGGGAATTATAAAGTCCACTATTGGGATCCCGGCTGGCAATCCCTGATCCTGGCCTATACCGACCGGCTGCTGGATGCGGGCTTTGATGGAGCTTATCTGGACATCATCGATGCTTATGAATATTATGCTGAACAAGGCCGCAGTAGCGCTCCTGCGGAGATGCGGGATTTCATTGCCGCCATTCGGGCTCAGGCTCACCAGCGAGACCCTGAGTTCTTGATCGTGCCTCAAAATGCAGCCGAATTGGTTGGCCTGCTCCCCGATTATTTGCAGTTCATTGATGGGCTGGGCCAGGAAGACCTTTACTATGGTTACGATGGCGATGACCTCCCAACCCCTGCACAAGTGACGGCGAATCTGGAGCAATACCTGGACCTGTACGTACAGGCAGGGAAAATCGTGCTGACAACGGACTACGCCTGGACCCAGGCGCATATTGAGGATGCCTATTCGCAAGCGCGCCGCCGTGGCTACCACCCCTTTGTGACTTTTCGGGACCTGGACCAGCTGATAATCCATCCATCTCAGCCTCCAGATTGAGCCAATTCCGGGGTAATCCAACCCCAGAATTTCCCAAAGGCCCGATCGTTCCCTCTCACCACAGTATTTTCAAAGTCCCCGATCTTCACAAGTAGCACTGGATGAGTATAATGGTAGCAGACACTCTCTAAGTCATTCTGATACGCTCACTGCCAATAATGTTAGGAGTGCAAATGGTCGAACTAAAACCTATTCGTGTAATGATCGTCGACGACCATACCGTCGTTCGAAGCGGACTTGGGGCTTTCTTGCTGGCGTATGACGATTTGGATCTGGTGGCTGAAGCAAACAGTGGGGAGCATGCACTGCGGCTCTGCGACCAGGTGAAACCAGATGTTGTATTGATGGATCTGGTGATGCCTGGCATGGATGGAGCCGCAGCAACCAAGGCGATTCGGGTAAAATGCCCGCAAATCCAGGTCATTGTCCTGACCAGCTTTAAAGAGCAGGAGTTGGTGCACGCAGCTTTGAAGGCAGGGGCAATTGGCTACCTGCTGAAAAATTTATCTGCTGACGAGCTTGCCAGTGCCATCCGGGCGGCTCACGCCGGTCGATCAACCCTGGCGCCCGAAGCCGCACTTGCCTTGATTGAAGCAGCCCGTGAGCCTGAACCGATCCATTTTGAGCTGACAGAAAGAGAAAGTGAAGTGCTGGCCGAAATGGTTCAGGGGCTGACTAACCCCGAGATCGCCGAGCGCTTGTTCATCTCTCGGTCAACGGTGAAATTTCATGTCAGCAGCATCTTAACCAAACTGGGTGTTTCCAGCCGCACCGAAGCCGTGTCTGTTGCCATCCAACACAAACTTCTATAGAAGAGTATGCTTGAGACAGGTGGAGTATGGATCGGGTAGCGTTGTGGGCACGAAAAAAACCCACAGCAATTTGTGCGCCTCGGACGGCCTATTGTACAATCCTTTTTTGAGTTGATGAAAGGATGGCTCAAATGTCTGCCGCTCGACTGCATCGTGAGACTTTTTCAAACGTAGATGCAGCTTGGCTGCATATGGAGTCGCCTACCAATACGGCTATGATTACGGGGGTGTTGATGTTCACCGAGCCGGTGGACTTCGAACGTTTTCGGGCCACTGTCGAGCACCGTCTCCTGCTGCATGATCGCTTTCGCCAACGAGTACGCGAGCCGGATTTCAAATTGGGGCTGCCTTCCTGGGAAGAAGACCCTGAATTTGACCTCAACCGGCATATCCAGCGGGTGGATTTGCCAGAGCCGGGCGACCAGGTGTGCTTGCAGGAGTTGGTAGGCAGCCTGATGAGCACCCAGCTGGATTTCAGCATCCCTTTATGGCAGTTCCATTTTGTCGAGAATTTTAATGGGGGCACAGCTGTCATTGCCCGGCTGCATCACTGTATTGCAGATGGATTGGCCTTGATGCAGGTGTTGCTTTCGTTGACCGATGAAGGTCCAGACGCCCCCTGGCCCGCGCCTCGAGTAACCAGGACTCGCTCTGGCAGCCGGTTTGGAACCCTGTTCAGACCCGTAGCCAGTGCATACAAACTGGCGAATAACACCTGGAATATTGGTAAAAACCTTTTTTCAGAAGGTGTGCAAACCCTTTTCCAACCCAGCCGTGTCCTGGATGTGGCCCGGCTGGGTACTGCGAGCACCAAAGCTCTGGCGAAGCTGCTGTTGATCGGACCCGATCAGCGAACGATCTTTCGAGGCAGCTGCCGGGGAACCAAAAACGCCGCATGGTCCGACCTGATTGATCTGCAGGAAGTGAAAGCCATTGGTCAGATCATGGGCTGTACGCTGAACGATGTGCTGCTGGCAGCTGTAACCGGGGCGCTGCGACGTTATCTGGAGGATCGCAACCAGCCAACCGAAGGGGTCAATATCCGGGCGATCGTCCCGGTAAATTTACGCCCACCCGACGATAAAGAACAGCTTGGCAATAAATTTGGGTTGGTGTTCCTATCCTTGCCAATTGGAATTAAGGATCCATTGCGCCGGCTGCGGGTGCTAAAGCATCGTATGGATGCCATTAAAAATTCTCCCGAGGCGGTGGTTGCTTTCGGGATATTGAATGCGATCGGTATGACTCCGACCCAGATTGAAGCGATTATTACTAAAATCTTTGGGATCAAAGGCACCGCCGTGATGACCAATGTGCCTGGGCCGCGCAAAGTGCTGTACCTGGCAGGGAGCCCTTTGCAGAAGCTGGTCTTTTGGGTGCCGGCGCCCGCTAACCTGGGGATTGGCGTGAGTATCCTAAGCTATGCAGGACAGGTGATTTTGGGTGTGGCGACGGATGCCTGTCTTGTGCCGGACCCGGAGGCAATTATTGCCGCCTTCCATGCTGAATTGGATTATTTGAGAAATTGGGGTCGCCCGCCTCGTGTAATGAAGCCTGAACCAGCCATGAACGAGGCTGGCCCGCTGCCAAGTCCGCCAGCAAGGCGCTGTAGTGCGCTGACTAAGGCCGGTCAGCCGTGCAAAAATTATGCCCAGACTGGCTCAGACGCCTGCCGGGTGCATACGTCCTGACCTAAAACGAAGGCAATTTTTTATAGACAGACTCTGGTGCTCATTTTAAGCCTGTCATAAACACAACCAAGCTGTACAGCTTGATTTCCACTGTTGGTTCTGGGTTTAATAAATTCGCGAGTTTTTTACAGACAATTTTCCCGGCGATACGCTATAGTAGAAACATGCCGCTCGAGTTGCCCCCACCTGGTTCGCAATCACCCCGGCGTGAGCTGTTTTGGAGCTGGACCAAGGCTGCCGCGTTGGCTGCTGTCTTCGTCATCGCTGTCACCGGTATTGGCCTGGGCAGCCGGCTTGCGGGCGGCGCCTCTTACCTGCCCTGGGTGCCGCGTGAATGGCCCACCCTACCTCCTACTCCAGCCCAGGCGCGATTGATCATCAGTGAGATCATGTACGACCCAGAACTCAGCGAACCAGACGCTGAATGGTTCGAACTTTTCAATTCTGGCGATTTTGTCTTAGATATCAGTGGCTATAAAATTGGTGATGAAGAAACTCACGGACAAGGCGAGGGTATGTACCGTCTGCCTCAAGGCCTCGTGCTTGCCCCGCGCCAGGCACTGGTGATTGCCAACCGGGCAGCAATTTTTAAGAGTCAATTCCAGGCTTCTCCTGACTTCGAACTGCGCGAATCTGATCCGGGGGTCCCGAACCTGGAGAAGTATTCCCAATGGTCAACCGGATATGTTGAGCTGTTGAATACCGGTGATGAATTGATTGTGCTCAACGCCAACGATTGGTGGGTAGACGCGGTTTCTTGGGGGAATTCCAGTGTGGCACTGGACCCGCCGGCTTCCAAGGTGGCAGAAGGCCATTCCCTAAGCCGCCGGTTTGGATACCTGGATTCTGACCAGCCCAGCGATTGGATGGACCAGCCGATTCCCAATCCCTGGCTGATCGAAATGAGCACCCCAACCCCGACGCCCACCGCGCCGCAAGCCGGCATGGTTTTAATCAGCGAAGTTTTTTATCATTCTGGGAGGGTAGCCGATCCCATGGGGGAATGGATTGAGGTTCTTAACAGCAGCTTGCAGGTTATCTGCCTGGGAGGGTTTAAACTGGGCGATGAGGAATTTTCCGGGGGCAGCGAGGGGATGAGCGCCTTTCCCGGCAGCGCCTGCCTATCGCCAGGCTCGGTGTTCATCGTTGCCCATGCGTCTCAATCTTATCAAGCTGTCCACGGTTTCCCGGCAGATTATGAGCTGGTCGATAGTGACCCGGTTGTGCCAGACCTGATCGCTTACTCCGTCTGGGGTGCCGGTTCCATCAGTCTCAATAACAGCGGGGATGAAGTGCTGCTGCTGGATCGCGACAATCGCTTGCTGGATGCAGTCTCGTGGGGAAGCTCAAACTGGGCTTTTAACCCGCCAGTTCCGGCTGTAGCAGAAGATCATTCGATCGAGCGCTATCCAGCTGACCAGGATACCGATACCAGTGCCGATTGGCGCGATCAGCCCGTGCCTGATCCTGGAGAAGTTGACCGCCCAGAAATTGATCCCCGTACGCCTTCACCAACACCTACTCGAACACCGACCGCAACCCTGCCTTACCAGCTCGTGATCAATGAAATCCTGGCTTATCCGCCGCCGCTGCTCGGAGATGCGAATGGCGATGGTGAAGCTGATCCTCAGGCGGATGAATTTGTTGAGCTTGTCAACACCACCCTGGCAGAGATTGACTTAAGCGGCTGGCAGTTAGGCGATGCGGTCTCCATTCGGCATGTGTTCCCGCCTGGAACCTATCTTCCACCCGGCGGAGGCGTGGTCATCTTTGGCGGCGGCGCCCCCCAGGGAAGTTTTTGTGGCAGCCTGGTGCACATCGCCAGCAGCGGCCAATTGGGACTGGATAATTACTCAGACAGTCTGCGCCTGTTGGACCCGGGCTCGGCCCAGGTTCTGGTCTATAGTTATGGATCGGAAGCGGGAGACGGCCAATCGATCACTCGCTCTCCCGATATCTATGGACCAGAGCCGCTGGTTAGACATACCATGGCCGACGGGGCGAATGGTGCCCTTTTTTCACCCGGCTGCCGGGTGGATGGCACCCCTTTTTAGAAACCGACCCGCCAATGGCTCTGGCAGCGGCAGCACACCGTAATTCCAGGACAGGCAATCTATGTCCAGATGGTAGAAATAAAGGGTAAAAACAAACACCCGCCCTGGCTTGCTGGCGGGTGTTGTCTATAGTTTATCGATTGAAAGCGAGTTTCGCTCAGGAAGCCAGCCCGGGTACCTGGCGGATCACCATGACGACTTTGCCTTGAATTTCCAGGGTACCAGGATCATCGACATAAATCGGGCCCATGGTTGGGTTAGCTGGTTGCAGGCGGACTCGCCCGTTTTCCTTGTAGAAGTACTTGAGGGTGGTTTCATCACGATCGGTCAGCCAGATTGCTACCATTTCCCCATTGCGAGCCTCATTGGCCTTTTTCATGATCACGATATCGCCTTCATTGACCATCGCATCGATCATAGAATCTCCCTGAACTTCCAGGGCGAAAAGGTCTTCACCGGCTTTCTCGCGCGGTAACAGGCTGCGGGCAACATCGACCATGCTGTCAGCGTCGTAGTAGGAGAAGTCTGAGGATGGAACAGGCACTGGTTGAGCGGCGAAGATCCGACCAACAATAGGGATACGCAGCAGCTCTTCGACCGATTGCCGGAGTGTTTGGGCAGACTGCTTGAGGCCGCTTGCTACCGCACCGGCGACACCCGCAGCAGCTCCCGTGACCTCCGATAGCGGTTTTAACAACCGGATGCCACGCGAGACGTGGCTGTCGCGTTCGATATAGCCCATCTCCTGAAGCTGGTCTAGATAATAATTAACCACCGAGGTTGAGGAAATGTTGGTTTCATCGCATATTTCTCGTATGGAAGGTGGATAACCGGGGTCAATTTGAAAACGTTCCAGCACTTCCAGGATCTTTTTTTGGCGCTCACTGAGGCCTTTCTTGCGTTTTCGGGCCATCATCGCTATCTCTCCTGTCTAAGTAGAACAATAGTTCCTGTAATCCAAATATAACACGAACATGCGTTCTGTGTCAAGTGGTTCGTACACTTATGTTCGTACACTTAAATTTGGATAGAATTTATGACTATGTTGTCGGGATCTACGGCAATCACCGCCCAAACCGACCAAATCAGTGAAAACCCTGGACAGCTCACAAGCAGTTTGTGGTTTTCGCTGGTCACGGTTATCTTGAATTAATCCTGTAAAGTCTTGGAACTATGGCATAATCTGGGGGCGTACGTATATTTGTTGGCCGGTAGTGCTCAAACAGTGTGGAGAGTTTGAGGACTCTGAACAGGAGTGATCCATGCAATTTTCGAAAATTTGTGTCATCGGCCTGGGTTATATTGGGCTGCCAACTGCGAGTACTTTCGCCAACCATGGCTTGAAGGTTGTTGGGGTGGATGTAAACGCCAGGGTTGTGGAAATCCTGCGCAGCGGTGGCTTGCACATCCAGGAGCCAGGGTTGCGGACCCTGGTCCATGCGGCTATCAGTTCGGGCCATCTGGTCATCAACGATCAACCAGAGCCGGCAGACGCATTTATCATTGCTGTCCCGACCCCATTTTACGACGATAAGCGCGCCGATATGAGCTTCGTAATTTCTGCCGCCGAAGCGATTGTGCCGCATCTGCGCCCGGGCAATCTGGTAGTGCTCGAATCCACCTCGCCGCCGCGCACAACGCTGGATATTGTCGCGCCTATCCTGGAAAAAAATGGTCTCAAAGCGGGTACAGTGGGGAATCCAGATGGCTTCCACCTGGCCTATTCGCCTGAACGGGTCCTCCCTGGACAGATCCTGCACGAACTGATTCAGAATGCCCGGGTGATCGGCGGGGTGGATCGGGCTGCGGCTGAAGCCGGACGCGATCTGTATGCAACCTTTGTACGCGGAGAAATTGTTTTAACCAACGCAACGACGGCTGAAATGGTCAAGTTGATGGAAAACACCTACCGGGACGTCAACATCGCTATTGCAAATGAATTTTCGCGACTGGCGGAACGATTTGGTATCGATGTTTGGAAAGCCATTGAGATAGCCAACCTGCACCCCAGGGTAAAAATTCTGAACCCTGGGCCGGGTGTGGGCGGGCATTGTATCAGCGTCGATCCCTGGTTTTTGGTTGAGGCCGCCCCGGATATCACTCCGCTGATCCGAACCAGCCGTCTGGTAAATGACGGTCAGCCGCAGCGCGTTGCCGATCGAATTGCACGACAGCTTGGCAGCCTGAAAGGCAGGCGGATTGCTGTTCTGGGCTTGTCATATAAACCAGATGTTGATGATTTGCGGGAAAGTCCGGCGGTCGAAGTGGCCCGCCTGTTAGCCGGAACAGGAGCGCAGGTACAAGCTTATGAACCTAACAAGCCGGAGGCCGATATTGAAGGTCTGGTGTGTGTGCCATCTCTGGAGGCAGCCTTGTTGGATGCTGACCTGATTGCGCTGTTGGTCCGCCATGCAGATTTTGTCAGGCTGGATCCGCATTATGTAGCCGCGATAACACCGGCTCGCCTGGTGTTTGATGCCGTGAGCGGTTGGCCGAACCAGGAGTGGCAGCAAGCTGGATTCTGCCTGCAGCGTCTTGGGGCAGGAGCATGAAAGTCCTATCTGTTTTTGGAACCCGCCCTGAGGCGATCAAAATGGCACCCGTGGTGCAGGCTCTGGCGCGTACCCCTAGCGTGGAGGCTAAAGTTTGTGTAACGGCCCAGCATCGCGAGATGCTGGACCAGGTGCTGGAGACTTTTGAGATCAAGCCGGACATCGATCTGAACCTGATGCGCCCGAACCAGTCTCTGGCAGACCTATCAGCGGCGGTGTTTACCGCGTTTGATCCAGTGCTGCAGCAAGAGCAGCCCGATTGGGTCCTGGTCCAGGGTGATACCACCACTGTGATGGTCGCTGCCCTGGTTGCTTACTATCGCCAGGTTCGAGTGGGCCACGTGGAGGCCGGGCTGCGGACAGGTGATAAATGGCAGCCATTTCCAGAGGAGATCAACCGTCGGGTGGCGGGGGTAGTCGCTGATCTGCACTTTGCGCCCACAGAGTGGGCCCGCCAGAACCTGCTCAGGGAAGGGGTTGCGGACCAGCGAGTGGTTGTGACCGGCAACACGGTCATTGATGCTATCCAGCAGGTCGCAAGCATGCCCGTCAGTCCGGAGTTGATCGCGGGCTTAAAGCGCTGCAGAGTGCCCGAGGCGTATTTACAGGCTGACGAGCCGCGATCAAACAGATCTAAACCGCGCCTGGTATTGATCACTGCCCACCGGCGAGAAAATTTTGGCCAGCCCCTGGAACAGATCTGCGAGGCGATCGCCCAGCTGGCCGAAGTTTATCGTCACGAAGTGCACTTCATTTATCCGGTTCACCTCAACCCCAATGTCCAGGAACCAGTTTATCGGCTATTGGGGAATAAGCTCAATATCAGCCTGCTGCCTCCCCTGGATTACCTGCCCTGGGTGTATTTGCTCAAACAGGCCAGCTTAATCTTGACCGATTCGGGTGGCCTGCAAGAGGAGGCACCTGGATTGGGGGTGCCTGTGCTGGTAATGCGAGCCGTGACCGAGCGGCCCGAAGGCCTGGATGCCGGTACGGTGCGGCTCGTGGGCGCCGATAGAGAGACGATCATCGCTGAGGCCCGCCGGCTGTTGGACGATCGTCAGGCCTATGACGCCATGGCAAAGTCCATCAATCCATATGGGGATGGGCAGGCTGCTTCCCGGATCGTGCGGGCGCTGTTGGCGTATTCAGAATAAGGGCAAGATGGATCTTTACACCCGCCTGGTTTACGCCCGTGACTGGCCTGGTGTGGGCCGCCTGGCCTATCTATTGTTGAAATTGCTGGGGATCGAATTTCCGCGCTCGGTCAAGGTAGGTGCTCAGCTGACGATCGAACACGGCGGCTTCGGGATAGTCATTCATTCTCGGTCGGTGATCGGGGAGCGGGTAAAAATTTATCCGGGCGTTACGCTGGGACGGGCCGATATTTATCTGCCCCAATCCGAATCGCAGTTTGAGGGAATTGCGATTGAAGATGATGTCATCCTGGCGCCGGGCTCAAAGATACTTGGCAAACAGGGGGTGCTGCGGGTAGGCAAGGGCAGCGTGATCGGTGCAAACGCGGTGCTGCTGCAATCGACCGGTGAGGGTGAAATCTGGGCCGGGGTGCCAGCCCGGCTGATCGGTTTGCGATATGACAACCGTTAACCTGGAACTGCGAGGGTTGGATTGAACCGGCGGGCTAGCTCGCTGCGGATCTGCTTGACGCCGCGCCTGTCTGGGGTGGGGGGAATGGTGTCTTTCCAATATAAGCTGTTGGAAGGTCTGGCAGACCGTGGCGTAGATGTAACTTACGATTTAAGCGACCCGGCGCTATCGGCGATCCTGGTCATCGGGGGCACCCGCCAGCTCCCGGCTTTGACACGGGCCCGGCGCAGAGGTACCCCGATTGTCCAGCGCCTGGACGGCATGAATTGGGTGCATCGCATTCGCCGGACGGGTTGGCGGCATTACCTGCGGGCGGAATACGGAAACCTGCTTCTGCGCACTATTCGCAGGCGCCTGGCCAGTCGGATCGTGTATCAGAGCGAATTTTCTCGCCGCTGGTGGGAGCAGGCTGCCGGTCCGACTCTGGTTCCCAATACAGTGATCTATAACGGGGTAGACCTTCAAACCTATCGTCCTGAGGGAGCCCAAGATCGGCCGGTAGATCGCTACCGGATCTTGCTCGTGGAAGGCAGCCTGATGGGTGGTTACGAGGCTGGATTGGAGGCAGCAGTTGGGCTGGCATCCGGGCTAGCCAACCGGACGCGCCAACCTGGGACACGGCTAGAAAGCCAGCCGGTGGAGTTGATGGTGGTCGGTAAAGTTGCGCCGGAAGTACAGTTGCGCTGGACCCAACGCATTAGGGAGCTGGGCAACCAAATGCCGGTTCACATTCACTGGGCCGGCCTGGTGCCTCGCCAAGAAATACCACGGGTGGATCGTTCCGCCCATATATTTTATTCTGCCGACGTCAATGCGGCCTGCCCCAACGCAGTGATCGAAGCCCTGGCATGTGGTTTGCCCGTCGTTGCATACGATACGGGCGCCCTTCCGGAGCTGGTCACAGGCACTAGCGGGCGCATTGTGCCATATGGCGGAGATCCCTGGCGGCTAGAACCGCCAGACATCCCTGCTTTGGTGCACGGCGCGGAGGAAGTCCTGGTTGGGCAGGCCGAATTTCGCCCGGCGGCCCACGCGCGGGCTGTCGATCATTTTAGCCTGGACCGGATGGTTAGTGCTTACCTGGCTCAATTAACGGAAATCTGATTGACAGCAAGGAACTTCTTCATGCAAAATAGCGCAACATGTCAGAGTTGATTTTAAGGATTGCAGCCGGCCTGGCCCGGCTGCTGCCAGATTCTTTAAAAAGAGCTCTCTATCGGGCTGGTCCGATCGCAGGTTTAATCCGCCGCGGGTTGAACCGGGCAGCGCCGCCTGGGCTGACCCGGGTTGAAGTGGCTGCGGGAGGCTTGAAGGGGATCCAGCTGGAGCTGGACCTTAAGCTTGAGAAGGATTATTGGCTTGGTACCTACGAGACAGAGCTGCAGACGGCTGTTCGTGATCTGGTCCAGCCTGGTTGGATCGCGTATGACATTGGCGCAAACATCGGATATATCAGCTTGCTCCTGGCCCGGGCAGTGGGTGCGCAAGGCCGGGTGATTGCATTTGAAGCCTTACCGGGCAATATCGAGCGCTTGCGAATGAACCTGGCGATCAACCAGCTGGGCGCTGCGGTCCAGGTTGTCCCTGCTGCTGTGATCGACCGGTCGGGCAGCGTAGATTTCCTGATAGGCCCTTCCGGTGGTATGGGAAAGGCAGCCGGGTCGGCGGGGCGGGAGGCAGTGGCTTACCCGGATAATATCAGCGTGCAAGGGATCAGCCTGGATGAGTTCATTTATGCAGGCGAAAACCCCATCCCGCATGTGATTAAAATGGATATTGAAGGCGGCGAGGTGCTGGCATTACCCGGTATGGCAAGAACGCTTCGCCAGGCCGGGCCATTGATTTTAATGGAGCTGCATGGGCCTGAAGCGGCGCTGGTGGCCTGGGACAGCCTTACCAGGGCTGGTTATCAGATCAGCCAGATGCTGCCAGGCTATCCGGTAGTATCCAGGATAGAAGCGCTGGATTGGAAAGCCTATCTGATTGCGAGAAAAGGTTGAGCCTGCCTGAATTTGAAGGGAAGTTAAGTTTACAGCAGCGAGTGGTGCCCGCCTATCGCGCTCCGTTTTTCGAGGCCCTGGGGCGCGCCTGCCGGGGCGGTTTGAGCGTTTTTGCCGGGCAGCCTTTACCGCAAGAAAATATTCAAACCGCAGACCGTCTCGAAGGCATCAAGTTTACCTCGGGTGTCAACCGGCATCTTTTTGATCCCAGCTCTCGATTTTACCAGTGCTGGCAGCCAGGCTTACCGGCCTGGTTGGAAACGCAGGATCCGGATGTCCTGGTGGTGGAAGCCAACCCTCGTTATCCCACTACGATCCAAGCCATCCACTGGATGCACGCTCGCCGGCGAAAAGTGTTGGGCTGGGGTTTGGGAGCCCCGCCCATCAGCGGTTTCCTGGCAGGCTGGCGGAAATTAAGCCGGTTGAGACTCTTGAATAAACTGGATGCCGTCATCGCTTACAGCCAGCGGGGTGCCCAAGAGTACCAGGCTCTGGGTCTGCCAGCCAACCGGGTATTTGTTGCTCCGAACGCAGTTACCACCCGGCCCCAACAACCTCCGCCTAAGCGACCGGCTCTGTTTACTGGCCGGCCAAAGGTCTTGTTTGTGGGCAGGCTGCAGGAACGCAAACGCCTGGATTTGCTGCTCGAAGCCAGTGCCCGTCTCTTAGAAGAGCGCCAGCCCGACATCTGGATTGTTGGTGACGGACCGGCCTCCCCACATTTCAAAGAGATTGCAGCCCGCATATACCCGCGCGCAGAGTTTACCGGTGAGCTGCGCGGGGAGGCACTTGAACCTTACTTTAACCAGGCAGACCTGTTCGTTCTGCCTGGGACAGGCGGCTTGGCGGTTCAGCAGGCGATGGCGCATGGCCTGCCAGTTATTGTTGCCCAAGGCGATGGCACCCAGGACGATCTTGTGCGGGCGAAAAATGGCTGGCGAGTCCACCCCGGCGACGTGAATGATCTTTATAGAACGCTGGAGGCAGCCTTAAGCGATCCACTCCGCTTGCGGGAGATGGGCGAGGAATCTTACCGGATCGTAGCTGATGAAATCAATCTCGAATCCATGGTAACGGCATTTGTACAGGCTGCCCGATTTCTACGGGCGGCAGGCAACTGAAGCAGGCCAGCATGCGCATATTATTTGTTGTCGATGGGCGCTCTCCAATTGCATTGAACTGGATCAGGACCGTGATCGGGATGGGACACGAAGCCCACCTGGTGTCTACCTATCCCTGCCGGCCCGAGCCCGGGTTAGCCAGCCTGCACATTAATCCGGTCGCAGGGAGCGGACTGGCAGGAGAAGCGGGAAACGGGGTTGCTCATGGTGTGGAGGGTTCGTGGGTGAGCTCAATGCTGAGGACATTTGTCCCGGTTCGGCTGCGCACCTGGCTTCGCCAGAGACTGGGTGCGGCAACCCTGCCAGGAGCCGCCAGACGTTTGAGCCCGGTTCTCCGGCTAGTTCAGCCAGATTTGATCCATGCGATGCGAATTCCCTATGAAGGGCTCCTGGCTGCGTCAGCCTTATCCAGTTCAAATGAAGTGCCGCTGCTTGTCTCGGTTTGGGGCAACGATTTTACTCTGCATGCTGCTTCAAATAAATCCCTGGCCGAAGCCACGCTTCGCGTGCTGCAGAGAGCCAATGGCTTGCACGCCGACTGCCAGCGCGATATCCGCATGGGCCGCGGGTGGGGATTTCCGGATGACAGACCTGCCTGGGTACTCCCTGGCGGGGGCGGGATCCACCTGGAGATATTTCACCCAGACAGCAATCGGCCCGCTCAACCTGAATATGTAATCAATCCACGCGGGATCCGAGCCTACATTCGCAACGACACATTTTTTCGAGCCATTCCGCTGGTGCTGCAAAGGCGTCCCCAGGTCCAGTTCATCTGTCCAAACATGCAGGGCGAGAGCCAGCCAGAGAGCTGGGTGAGCGCTTTGGGCTTAGCCGGCCAGGTGCGGCTGCTCCCGCGCCAATCCAGCGCCCAGATGGCTGAATGGTTCCGCCGCTCGTGCGTGGTGGTGTCTCCCAGCACTCATGACGGCACTCCCAATACTCTGCTGGAAGCTATGGCGTGTGGCTGTTTCCCAATTGCGGGAGATATTGAATCGTTGAGGGAATGGATCGTACCTGGCCGGAACGGATTGCTATTTGCCCCCCATGATGCTCAAGCACTGGCCGAGCAAATTGTATTGGCCCTGGAACAGCCCGACCTTCAGTCGCGGGCAAGGCTCGTATAACCTGCAGCAGGTTCGTGAACGCGCAGAGCATGCCGCCGTCATGCAGCAGGCTGAAGCGATGTACCATTCTTTGGTTGGCAATTAATGGGGAAGGGGTGCGGCTAACCTGAATTGCGGCCGGCCTCAGGCCTTGCTGGAAGCTTTTGAGACCGCGTTTTGTCATCCGTTTCAGGTTTGGCTTCGACCCGGGAGATATGAGATCGGATAACTTCGGTCAGCGTCAGGAAAGAGCGGGCGATCGGTTTGGATAGCTGTTCGGATTGCAGCATGAAAGGCGCCCCCCGATTGGTGGATGGGATCACAGTCCGCTCATCCAGAGGGATCACGCAGGCGAAATCTCGCTGCCAGCTCTCACTGATTTTTTCGGGTGTAATGGCAATTCGTTTGTCATATTTATTCATCACCAGCAAGGTCCGCTCACGGCTGAGACTTAAAAGTGGCGCCAGGTCGTAGAATTTGCGTAAATTTGCCACCGCGGGTATATCCTGGGTAGTCACCAGAATCGCCAGGTCAGTGTGCTCAAATGCCGACAGGGAGATATGGTTGAACTCCGAGGCCGTATCAACAATAATATACGCATATACATTGCGCAAATATTCCAGAATTTCGCCAAATTGAGTGCCTGTGATGTTTTCCGCCTGATGTGGGAGGGGAGGTCCAAGCAGCCAGACCCCCGAGGTGTGCTTGACGAGCACCTCTTCAAGAACCTGGGGGTCAAGATTGCTGGCTCGAGGCGCCAGATCGATGATGGTATGTTTGCTTTGCTGATTGTACAGCACCATCGTATCGCCGAACTGCAGGTCGGCGTCGACCAGAACCACAGGTGTATCGTCGCTTTCCAGCGCTGCTGCCAGGTTGGCGGCGATCATCGTACAACCCACGCCCCCTTTTGGGGAATAAATCGTAATGATTCTTCCCTTAGTCTGAAGCGCCGTTTGGGATTGTCCACCATCAGCTGTTTGCTTGCGATTCTTCTCACGGTTGGCATGCTCAGAGGCTCGGAGAACAGCATTGACCAGTTCATCGATGCTGGGAGGCTTGGTTATGAAATCGCGCGCCCCAGCCCGCATTGCTTTGCGCATATAATCCGGATCATCCTGGACCGTTAAGATGATCACCTGGATAAAGGGAAACTGCTGTCGGATATTGATCGTGGCAGTGATGCCATCCATATCCGGCATATTCACATCCATCAGGATCACGTCCGGGAGGGTTTCGGCTGCTTTGCGCATCGCCTCCTCTCCAGATGCAGCCTGGGCAACGATTTTTATTTCTGTGTGGAATGAAAGAGACCGGATGATACTCTCTCTGGTTTGTTGAATATCATCAACAACCATTACTCTGATGTCGTTACTGCCGATTGATCTGCCCATCGAAGATTGCAGGCCAGGCAATGACCCTGGTTGTCGGGATTCAAGCCCAGAGCGACGAGCCGACCCCAAGGGGCCAGTTGGTCTCTCACTGTCACTGCTCCGCACAGTTTTTATAGGTGGGCTGCTTGATACCGGAGGCGATTCGGGTTGTGGCTTAGATTCAGGCAAGACAAATGGATTGACGTGTCTCAAAGGGGGGCGAGCAGCCGTTTCAGTCCAGCGGGTGGGAGTAGTGGGAGGTTCAGTTGCTGGAGCAGATGGCTTAGAACTCGGGTTCTGGCTTGCCGGGTTTGATTTCCGAGCTTGGCTCAGGGGGCAGCTCAGTCAGGATTCTACGCTCTCGAGCCTGGGGTGGGGCGGGTTGTCTCCGGAAAAATCGGTCGAGGAATCCAGAAAATACATCTTTAACCTCAGTGCTTCTCTCCGTCAACGCTCCGGTAAAACCTTTAATGGCTGTATATGAATCCGAAGAAACCTCTGGTTCTTCAAATTCATCAGAGGCAATCAGATGGGATTTATCGGGGAAATATTTTTGGGTGAAGGCTCGTTGAAATGAATTAAAGGAGCGATTAGCTCCATACTGCTGGTGCAGCAACGCCCAGGTGCCGCGATGAAAATAATCTTGCTCAAGAATCAAACGCAAGATGGCGGTAGCTTCTTGCTCGTTGCCATGTTCCAGTGCCTCTTGTGCACGAGCAAGTAAGTAATCAAGATTATCGGGCACTGCGACCTCTTAATTTACGGTGTTTGGCAGTTTTGGCCTACAAGATTCCAGGTTTGGGCAAACCCGATATTTCAATGTAGGATGCCTCTACTCAACGTAGGCGCGTAATTCGCGTTGAATTCCGGCAGATCGCAGTCTGCGCAATGCCTGGGCTTCGATCTGGCGCACCCGTTCGCGAGTTACACCCATTTTACGCCCAACTTCGTTCAATGTCAAAATTTGGCCATCAATCAGGCCATAACGGAGTTGTAAAATGCGTGCTTCCCTTGGGGGGAGCTGATTCAGAACTGTTTCCAGATGCTCGCGCAGCATATTTTGAGTTGCGGTTTCGTCGGGTGGGGGAGAATCTTGATCTTCGATAAAATCTCCGAGCATGTTATCTTCTTCGTCCCCAATTGGCATTTGCAAGGATAGAGGTCGTCGTGCAACCTGGATCATATGCTCGACCTTGTTCGTGGGAACTTCGAGAGCTTCAGCCAGTTCCTCGATGGTTGGATCGCGGCTGAGCTTTTGTTTCAACTGGTGCTGGATCCGGAGCATTTTACTGATCCGGTCGCCCATGTGCACCGGTACTCGAATTGTCCGGCTTTGATCGGCGATTGCACGGGTAACTGCCTGGCGAATCCACCAGGTCGCATAGGTGCTGAATTTAAAGCCGCGGTTATAGTCGAATTTTTTAGCGGCCCGCATCAAACCAATATTGCCTTCCTGGATTAAATCGAGGAAGGGTACCCCGCGCCCCATGTATTTTTTCGCGACGCTAATCACTAACCTGGAGTTGGCGATAATCAAATGTTCGCGCGCTTCCCAGCCCTCTTCGATCAGACGTCTGAGTTCGCGCCTGCGATGCAGGCTGATATTACCTGTGGCAAGCTCTTCGCGCGCCATCCGGCCTTGCTCGATGCGTTGAGCAAGATCGATTTCTTCTTTGGCATTCAATAGCGGCACCCGGGCCGCTTCTTTGAGATACAATCCGATTGTGTCACTGATATCAATATTTGCTAACAGGTCGTCATCACTCTGGGTTGCGTAAATCTTACCATTTGGGGATTGTTCTTCCTTGGAATCATCGGCAGATTCTTGCTCGATGTCATCACGGTCTTCAGGGTTATCCAGATATTCAATTCCCGCGCTTAACATCGAAGCGAAGGCTTCTTCTAATAAGTCTAAATCATTCTCTGCTTCCGGTATTAGCTGATAAAGATCGTCGGTTGTGATATATCCCTGATTTCTCCCAAGATCGATCAGGCGTGAGATTACAGAATCTTCATTTTTGTCTTCTTCAATGGCGGTTAACAGACTTTTGGCGATAATTTTGCTCATTGCCTAGCTCTATTTATTAGTCTCCCTTCTTAAATTTTAACATTCTATTGATTATACCATAATAGTGCAAATTAAGCAAGATTTGTGGGAATTATAACGAATGGCGTCATAAAATTTTGAGAAATGGGGGCCGCACATGGATATATTATTGCGAAAATTGCGGCTCATTGTCTTGTAAACCCGCGATCACACGGGTTGAAGCCATTAACATCAAATGTGGGAGGTCAACCTCCCACATTTCGGATCTTATCCTCCAGCCGGATCAAATATGAACTGCGTGCCCGCCAGCGTCATGAGCGGCTTCCATCAGCGCCTCACTGAGGGTGGGGTGGGCATGCACGTTGCGAGCTATTTCAGTGACAGTCAATTCCATCATTTGGGCGATAGTCAATTCCGGCAGCAGCTCAGTCACCTCCGGACCGACCAGCTGGGCTCCCAGGATTTCGCCATAATTTGAGTCTGTGATGAGTTTGACCCACCCGGCAGTTTCGCCCATTCCCAGGGCTTTCCCATTGGGCTGGAATGGAAAACGCCCCACCTTGACATCGTAACCGCGCTCTTTTGCCTGGGCTTCACTGATGCCAAATGTAGCTACCTGGGGCTGGCAGTAGACTGCCCGCGGCATCATTTCATAGTTGAGCTTAATCGTTTCAACCCCGGCAATATTCTCGGCGCACACGAGCCCCTGGGCGGACCCGACATGAGCCAGCATCAATTTTGCAGTTACATCGCCGACCGCCCAAATGCCAGGGATATTGGTCGACATACGGTCGTCTATCTCAACCGCGCCACGCTCGCTGAGTTTGACTCCAACTTCTTCTAGCCCGAGTCCGTGTCCGTTTGGTTTGAAGCCGATCGCCACCAGAGCTTGTTCAGCTTCAAGGACCTTTTCGCCATCCTTTTCATTCGAAACGGTGACTTTTACGCCCGTATCCGTGGTTTCCAGGGACTCTACTTTATGGCTGGTCAAAACGCTGATCTTGCGCTTTTTAAAAGCTTTCTCCAATTCACTGCCAACTTCTTCATCTTCCAGAGGCAGCAAACTGGGAAGCATCTCGACAATCGTGACGTTCACACCATAAGAATTCCAAATGGTCGCAAACTCAACCCCAATAGCCCCGGCTCCGATCACAACGACTGAAGCCGGCAGTTTGGTTTGGAGGATGGCTTCTAAATAAGTGACGACTTTCTCCCCATCAACTTTCCAGGCGGGGGGTACGGTAGTGCTGGCGCCGGTTGCCACAACAATGTTTTTGGCTTTCAATTCCGTTTCTTTGCCATCCTGGTCTTTAACGACAACGGTATCGCGGGCTATTACCCGGGCGGTCCCCATGTGAACATCGATTTTGTTCTTCTTCATCAAAAATCCAACGCCTTTGGTCAGACGGTCGGAAACCTGGCGGCTGCGTTTGACAGCCACACTGTAATCCAGGGTTAGATTGTCAAAAGAGAAGCCCAGCTCTTTGCCGCGCTCCCGCAGGGTATGGGCTACATCGGCATTTTTTAACAGGGCTTTGGATGGGATGCAGCCCACATTCAGGCAGACACCCCCCAGCCATTGTTTGTCAATGATTGCGGTTTTCAAACCCAGCTGGGATGCCCGAATGGCAGCCACATATCCGCCCGGACCTGCTCCGATCACGACGACATCATAAGCGCTCATATTGTTCTCCTAACTCCAGTTTTGCAAAGATTCTACCACTTTGCCTAAGAAATAATCCGCTATCGCCCCATCTAACATACGGTGATCAAACGTCAGGGTTAGATAGGCCATCGGTCGGATCGCAATGCTATCGCCCTGCTGCGGGTCACTGATGACGACCGCCCGCTTTTGAATCGCGCCAACCCCAAGGATAGCACATTGAGGTTGGTTGATGATTGGCGTGGCAAACAGCGAGCCGCTCACCCCATGATTGGTGATGGTAAATGTGCCGTCTCGTACTTCATCCGGTTTTAGCTTATGACTGCGCGCCCTGGTCGCCAGGTCGTTGACGCTGCGGGCTATCCCAAGCAGCGACAAACCGTCGGCATTTTTGATTACCGGGACGATCAAACCTTCTTCGCCCAGAGAAGTCGCCATGCCTATATGGATAGATTTATGCAGCTGGATACCGGCCTCGCTCCAGGAAGAATTGACAATCGGATGGACTTTTAAAGCCGCGACAGATGCAGCGATAAAATACGCGGTAAAGGTCAGGTTAGCACCATCCCGGGAATAACGAGCTTTATGCTCCTGGCGATGTGAGACCACCCGGCTAAGATCGACTTCCATCACGGTCGTAACATGCGGAGATGTGCGTTTGCTCATCACCATATGATCGGCGATTGAACGTCGAACAACGTTTAGCGGCAGCAGCTCACCCGCCAAATGCTCTGGTGAAGCTGGACGGCCAGCCGATTCGGTCTGGACAGGCCGCTCCGCGGACGGACCAATTTGATCCGGCTGCGGAGTTGGCTCTGGTGGGCGATTTTCCAGATACTTCAACAAATCTTTTTTAGTGATCCGCCCACCTTGCCCGGTACCCGCCACCTGATAGAGATCAACTTGTTCTTCGTGGGCAATTTTTGCGACCACCGGGGAAATGAAACCCAGGTCCTGGTTGCGTCCAGGCGTAGGATGTGTTTCAATCATTGGAGCTGTTGATTCAACCGCTGAAATATCGGATGAGGACTCACTGCGGCTCGCCGAAAGACGGCTATCCGGGACAGTGTCCTCAATTCTGTCACCTGGCTCATTCAAATCAAGAGATTTTTCATCAAGCTCGCCGATCCAGGCTAACAAGGTCCCGGCCTGAACTGTAGCGCCTTCGGGGGCCAGGATTTTTAAGACGATCCCAGCTGCCGGGCTGGGAATTTCTGAGTCGACCTTGTCGGTATTGATCTCTAACAAGGGCTCGTATTCTTCTATCGGGTCACCTGCGGCTTTCAGCCAGCGGGTGATCGTGCCTTCATCAACCGATTCGCCCAGTTGGGGCATCAGAACTTTTGTGGGCATTATCCCTCCAAAGGAACGCGGGTATTGATAACTTTCAATAGCGAGTCAGAGCCAGCATGGCGGCGGCAATTTTCTCAGGTTTCAACATAAACCAATCCTGCAGGGGTGGGCTGAACGGCACCGCGGGGACATCCGGACCAGCCAGCCTGCGAACGGGAGCATCCAGCGCGTCAAAAGCATGCTCAACAATTAGCGCAGCAATTTCTGCGCCGAAACCACCCGTCAAATTATCTTCATGCACAATCAGGGCTCGGCCAGTTTTCCGGACAGATGTCACAATCGTTGACAAGTCGAGGGGTGATATGCTTTGTAGGTCGATGACTTCAGCCTCAATGCCCACCTCAGCGACTTGTTGAGCGGCCTCCAGGCAATCTGCCAGGCTCATGCCGTAAGCGAAAACCGACAAATTCTTGCCAGAACGTGCAATCCGCGCTCTGCCCAGGGGAACCGTGTAGGCGGCTTCCGGTACCTGTCCGCTGAGACGACGATAACCGCGTTTAGGTTCCAGGAAAAGAACCGGGTTTGGATCACAGATTGCAGCTGCAAGCAGGCCGCGGGCCTGGTAAGGTGTGGACGGGACCACAGTTTTTAGACCCGGAACGTGGGCGAAGAAGGCCTCAATGCTCTGTGAGTGGTACAGGCCACCGCCCATGCCGCCCCCATAGGGGACCCGCAGCACCAGTGGGACCTGATATTCGGCGTTAGACCGAAAATAAATCCTGGCGGCCTCGTTCACGATCTGATTGAACGCTGGGTGGATGAAGTCAGCAAATTGGATTTCGCAGATTGGGCGAAAACCATAGAGAGCCATGCCGATAGCCAATCCTACCAGTGTATCAGCCGTAGGCGGTGAGTCGATCACCCGCTGGGGCCCAAATTTTCGATAAAAGCCACGGCTGGCTCCAAATAAGCCGCCGCGCGAACCGATGTCAGTGCCGATCAGGACGACATTTTCATCCCGGATGAGGGCATCTTCCAGTGCCTGGTGGATGGCGTCGATCAGGGTGAGTTCAGGCAAGGGTGATCTCCCGGCGCAATAACCATTGAATAAGGATCCACTGTTTTAGGGTAGTCAGCCTGCTCCGCGCCTTGGTGAGCTTCTGCAATCATCTTCTGTACTCGTGATTCCAGCTGTAGATTGATTTTTTCGTTCAGCAGGCCAGAGGTCTCCAAATCCTGACGCGCAATCTCTAATGGGTCATTGGCGCGGTAAGCCTCTACCTCTGCCCGCGGGCGATAGCTGCGATCGTCATCGTCCGAGGAGTGCGGCGTGATGCGATAAGTACGGGCTTCGAGCAGAGTCGGCCCATCCCCGGCGCGAGCCCGCAAGATGGCTGTATGCACACCCTGATACACTTCAAGATAATTGCTGCCGTCCAAAGTGAACCCTGGCAGTCCCAGTCCTTTGGCTTTCTCAGCTACGTTTTCACCCGGCATTTGCTTTTCTTGCCGCATTGAGATTGCGTACAGGTTGTTTTCAACCAAGAAGACCACCGGCAGCTTGTGCAGGCTGGCCCAATTTACACTTTCGTAAAAGCTTCCCTGGGTGGTAGCTCCTTCACCCAGGCAGTTCAGAACGACCCGATCCTCTGCGCGCAGCCGGATGGCCTGAGCAATCCCAACTGCCTGGCTGACCTGGGCAGCCGCGGTTGAGGAACAGCTGATGACATTGGCGCGTTTTAAACTCCAATGCTCGGGCATCTGGCGTCCGCCTGAGATGGGATCGCTGGATTTGCCAAACAGGTTCAGCAGATACTCCAGCGGGGTTAAACCCAACGCCAGCAGCAGTGCTAAATCTCGGTAGTAGGGCGCGATCCAGTCGTGCCCGGATCGCAGGGCGAAAGCTGCGCCCACCTGGATGGCTTCATGACCGATGCTGGACAGGTGAAATGCGATTTTGCGCTCGCGATGCAGCTCCCAGGCAAATTCGTCCAGCCGGCGGGCGAGCAGCATGAACCAGTACATATTAAGACGGATATCGTTGGTAAGTGTCATGGTCCAGGTCGTCCACGGTTTATAAACCAACTAGCGATAAAAGATAGGGTAAGCGGTTGGATCAACTTCGTGCATTTTGTCATAAACGGCCTCAAAGATCGTCTCTGCGTTCGGTTTCGACCAGTAATCTCCATCCGAACCATACGCTGGGCGGTGCTGTGTGCCAGACAGGGTCGTGGGTTCAGAATCCAGCCAATAATAGCCGCCCTGTTTTTCGATGACTTCCTGGAACATATAGGCTGTCGCACCGCCCGGGACGTCTTCGTCTACGAACAAGATGTGACTGGTTTTTTTGAGCGATTCCAGGATGCAGCCATGCAAATCAAAGGGCAGCAAGGTTTGAACATCAATCACTTCTGTTTCAATACCGACCTGGCTGAGCTGTTCACTGGCCTCCAGAGCAATCCGGCAGCAGGCGCCATACGTCACCACCGTGATATCACTGCCCGGTCGCAGCACTTCGGGCACCCCCAGTGGCAGGGTGAATTCGCCGACATTTTTGGGTAGTTTTTCTTTCATCCGGTAGCCATTGAGCACTTCGATCACCAGGGCCGGTTCTTCTGCCCGCAGCAATGTGTTATAAAAACCGGCCGCCTGAGTCATGTTGCGCGGCACCAGGACATGCATTCCCCGCAGCAAATGGATGATGCCAGCCATCAAAGACCCCGAGTGCCAGATGCCTTCCAGCCGGTGACCACGGGTCCGGACAATCACCGGGGCTTTCTGCCCTCCCCGGGTCCGCCACAAAAGAGTGGACAGGTCATCGGAAAGGATTTGCAAGGCATAGAGCAAATAGTCGAGATACTGTATTTCTGCAATTGGCCGGAGGCCGCGTAGAGCTAGCCCAATAGCCTGACCGATGATTGTGGTTTCGCGTATGCCGGTATCGGCAACTCGCAGCTCTCCATATTTTTCCTGAAGCCCTTTAAATCCCTGGTTTACATCTCCCAGATATCCTACATCCTCTCCAAAAGCCAGCACTCGGGGGTCGCGGCCAAGTGCAGCGTCGAAACAGGCATTCAGGACCTCGAAACCATAGACAATTGGGACTTCCTCAGCATAAGCAGGTGCGATGACTGGTACACGGAGCGCCGAATCTTGATTTTCGCTGTAAAGATCTGAGGCGTAGCGATCGTAATTGGGCCGCTGCTGGTCAATTTTCCAATCGATCAGGGCTTGTTTTTCTGGGATGGCTTCATTCCTAACTGCTTGCAGCACTTCATGAAGAGCAGACATATTATTGCGCCGCAGGGGGAGTGGATTGCTGCCTAATTTTTCCTTGATGGCGGTCAACTGTTCGGATTGGGCAGTCAGGGGAATGATGCGGTCGATCAGTTTTATCAATTTGCGCCTTTCCTTGCGGATGGGAGTCAGATAGGCGTCCCAGGCTGCCCGGCGCTGATCTTCAATATACTGGCGGTCCTCGTTCTCGTACTCTTTCAAAAGCGCTTCGGTGATCAAATCTTTTTCTAAAATCCACTTCCGGAGCTGTTTCAGGCAATCGAATTCCTGCTCCCAGGCCAGGCGTTCTTTCGATTTATATCGCTCCTGGCTGCCGGAGGTAGAGTGCCCTTGGGGTTGAGCCAGCTCGGTCACGTGCACAATAGCAGGGCTGTGCTCCCGGCGAGTTATCTCGGCGGCCAGCCGGTAAGTTTGGATTAATCCGGGGTAGTCCCAACCTCTGACCTGGTAGATCTCATAGCCATCCAGGGTGCCAGCAGAATGTTGAAAACCGCTGAGCAACTCAGACATATTTTGTTTGACCATCTGGAATTCGTTGGTGACCGATATCCCATACCCATCGTCATAGATCGTCACGATAGCTGGCGCTTTTAGAACCCCGATCGCGTTGATTGACTCCCAGAACAGGCCCTCTGCACAGGATGCATTTCCAATGGTTCCCCAGGCGATCTCATTGCCTCGATTGGAAAATTGGTTGAACTGGTGCAGTTCTTCAAGTTCCCGGTAGAGTCTCGAAGCATAAGCCAGGCCAACCAGGCGCGGCATCTGCGATGCGGTAGGCGAGAGATCTGCGGATGAATTCACCCGCTCGGCCAGATTTTTCCAGGTCCCATCTGGCTTCAGACTGCGGGTTGCAAAGTGAGCGTTCATCGCCCGCCCGGCAGTGGCAGGTTCTGCGTTTACATCCGCATGGGCATATAGTTGGGCAAAGAACTCGGTGAAGGTTAAAACTCCCAGCGCCAGCATCAAGGTCTGGTCTCGATAATACCCGGACCGGAAATCACCTGGCTGAAAAACCTGGGCAATCGCGAGCTGAGGAACTTCCTTTCCATCTCCAAAAATCCCGAATTTCGCTTTGCCGCTCATCACTTCTCGGCGACCAATCAGGCTGGCCTGGCGGCTTTGATAAGCCAGCCGGTAATCTTGAATGATTTGATCGCCTAAAAGGGGTAGATCTGTCTCGCTTATCACTAATTCAACCATCCATACTCCTAAAGGGAATGGGCCTTGAAACCGGCAAGATTTTCTTACGTGCGGGTGGACATTACCCATGTGAGATCGATTGAATCAGTCGCATGGGTGCAGATTGCGAATTGTTTTGGAGTGGGATTTATCAGACCTGATCTGAAAAGTGGTTAGCGTGGTTATTGTTGCGTGCTGGGCACGCAACAATAACCACGTACCTTCCGACTTTTCGAATACGAACTAAATCCGTTCCAAAATTGTAGCCGTTGCCATTCCGTGACCGATACACATCGTTTGCAGTCCAAACCGAGCCTGGCTGCGTTCCAGTTCATGGATAAGCTTGGTCATCAAAATAGCGCCGGTTGCTCCAAGGGGGTGCCCATGGGCAATCGCGCCGCCATTTGGGTTGACTCGTGCAGGGTCTGGTTGCAGCTCGTGCTGCCAAGCCAGTACAACCGATGCGAATGCCTCGTTGATTTCGATCAATTCTATATCTTCGATCGTCAGCCCTGCTTTTTTCAGCACTTTGCGAGTGGCGAGGATGGGTCCGTCCAACATCAGGATCGGGTCCGAACCTACCACGCTGCAAGCAACCAGGCGGGCGATTGGCGCCAGATTGTAGCGTCCAACCGCTTCAGCGGAAGCCAGGAGCAGCGCGCCAGAGCCATCGCTGATCTGGCTGGCATTCCCGGCCGTAACCACGCCATCGGCTTTGAAAACCGGTTTTAAGGCAGACATTTTTTGTCGGTCGGGCGGCATGCGCACCCCCTCGTCCTGAGCAACAGTTTGGCCATCTGGACGAGGAATGGGCAGGATCTGCTCGCTGAAGTAACCGTTCTGGATGGCATGCATGGCCTTCAAGTGGCTGTTGTAAGCGAAATCATCCAGTACACCGCGGCTGAGATTCCATTTTTCAGCCATGAGCTCAGCGCTGACACCTTGGTGAACCAGATCGATGGGGAAATCATCCGGCCAGGCAGCCGGATAATCAGCTCCCAGTGGCTGATGAGACATCATCTCGGTGCCCCCGGCGATAACGATGTCCATGTTGCCCGCAAGAATCGCTTGAGCGGCAAAGTGGACAGCCTGCTGGCTTGATCCACACATCCGGTTGATGGTGACAGCGGGGACTTTGGGGGGAAAACAGGCTTTTAACACTGCCAGCCGGGCGAGGTTGGCGCCCTGATCGCCTATGGGCGTAACACAGCCCCAGATAACATCTTCCACCTGACCGGATTCGATCCCGGCTCGCTGGACAACTGCTTGCAAAATCATGGCCGTCAGGTTAATGGGTGTAATTGGTGCGAGTGCTCCATTGGGTTTCCCCACACCAATCGGAGCGCGTACGGTTGAGATAATAAAAGCTTCTGTCATCGTCACCCTTTCTCTTCTCCCAATGAGTGAAGCGACCCAGCTCGTAATTACTTTAAAAGCATACCACAAAACATACCCAATAAGGCAAAATTGTTTATGGCTCTCTGGGAAAGTCTGTAGTGTTACTCCAGAAATGGGGATGTGAACGTAGGTCCGCACGTTCACATCCCCATTTCTGGGACTTATCGCAGCAATGTCTGAAAAGCCTGTTTTTTTGCTCTTTGGGAATTTCTGGTGTGGTGTTTTCATCCTGGGGCCGCCGGACACACCAAATTCTTCTGGAAATGTGGCACTGTTAAATTGGTTGAGCTTAGAATTTGTAGAGGGGAAAATCAACTTGCCTGGCGCTTTTTCGCCAGCATGTCGTAGAGCAGTACCCCGGTTGCAATAGCCAGGTTCAGGGAGGTAGCCCTGCCATGCATTGGCAGCCGGATGAGCTGCTGGCAGGCCGCGGCCTGGACTGGGGTGAGACCTTCGCGCTCGCTCCCCATTAACAGGATTGCTGGAAAGCGGTACAAACTGACTGCCGAAATGTCGGTTGAGCCACGGGCGGAGGTGCCATAGATCTGGTAGCCCCAATGGCGAACCCAATGAACAAATTCGTCAAAACTGGCCTGGATGATTGGCAGCCAGAACAGCGTACCCATGCTGGCTCGGACTGAACCAGGGTTAAAGGGATCTACGCTGCTGTCCAAAAGCAGCAAGCCTGAAGCGCCAACTGCATCGATGGTGCGCAAGATTGTACCTACATTGCCCGGATCCTGGGGTTCGATTAGCGCCACTCCCCAGGCGAAATTCTCAGGCTGGATATCTGTCAGGCGGGATTGAGGTTGTTCTACAAGGGCCAGGATACCCTGGGGATTATCTTTGTCTGATATCGAATCAAATACTTCGGCTGTGGTTTGGTAACAAGGCACTCCAAGCTCGCTCTGCCTTTGGATGAGCGCGTGTCCGAACAAACTGGTAAGCTGCTCAGGGGCGTAGAAGATCGATTCAATCCGTGCGCCAGAATCAACTGCCTCGCCAACATGGCGGATACCTTCCACAAAAAACAAACCGGTTGCCTGGCGATTCTTGCGCTGCTTTAAGGCTCGGATTTGTTTAATCTTTGGATTGCTGCGGCTTGAAATTAAATCCATTATCCGTAGCGCGGCACCCAGGCAAGCACATTGGTTCCCTCACCGGGATATGAATTGATCTCGACATCCCCACTAACTTTGCGGGCCCGGATGTGCATGTTGGACAGGCCGTGGCCCAGTGTGATGCTCATCTTGCGTAGATCGAAGCCCATTCCATTATCTGCAATTTCCAGGAGCACCCGGTCGCGAGCGGTCCACAAGCGCACATCAACCCGCCGGGCCTGGGAATGTTTGGCGACGTTCGCCAACGCTTCCTGGCAGATATGGAAGAGTGCGGTCGAATTAGCTGCTGGGAAATCGGTCAGGCTGTTATCTGGCACTGCCAGAGTGACCTCCGTACCTGAGTTGGCCTGAAATTCTTCTGCCAGCCGTTTCACGCCTTCCAGTAGATCCAATCCATGAAACTGACGCGGCCTCAGGTCGAGGATGTAGGCTCGGATATCCCGAATTGTGCTATTGAGTGCTTGAATGGACTGTTCGATTTTTTGGCGGGTTTGGCGAGGATCTTCATCCATGGCGATGCGAGCGTAATCCAGGGCTAGCCCAACCCCATAGATGGATTGGATAATACCGTCATGTAGATCCATTCCTATCCGCTCGCGCTCTTCCAGGATTGCCAGCCGGCGCGCCTGGCGGTGCAGGCGCGCATTCTCAATTGTGATCGCAGCCCAGGAACCAATGGCGATCAGCAGGTTTATCTCTCGCTCAACCATTGTCCGGTCTTGGCGAGTGGCAATATTCATCACACCAACTACGTGCCCACGCGCCAGCATCGGGATAACCGTGATACATTTTATGCCATTTTCTACAACCGATCGCCGTAAATACAGCATCTCGTTGTTCTTGGGGTTCAGATTGACCAGGGGCTTGCCGGTTTCGGCTACCCGGCCGACTGTCCCCTCACCAATCCGAAAACGATCGCGAGTCCAAAATGCTTCAACCAAGTCCCCACGATGAATCTCAATGTGATACTCTTTTTCACTATCTTCACTAAGAAAGATCTCGCCAGCTTCCACGCCAAGATAGCTCAACACCCGGGTCAAGGTTAGATCTAATATCTCTTCCACATCCAGCGAACCGGTCAGGGCTGCGGCGACATCGTTCAGCAGTGCCAGGTCCTCATTGCGCTCCACCAGGGCCTGATCGCGAATAACCAGATCCTTGTACAGGCTGGCATTGGTGATTGCAACTGCGGCATAAGCAGCCAGGGTTTCAATCACGTGTTCATCCTGTTCGGTGAATTCGTGGTACCCTTGCTTGTCGGTAAGATAAATCTGCCCCAGGTGTTTGTCGCCTAATAAGATTGGCACGCCCAAAAACGAGTGCATCGGGGGGTGGAATTTCGGAAAGCCAATACTGCGAGGATCGGCATTGATTTCAGGAATGCGTATCGTCTGGCGCTCGCGATGAAACATACCCAGCAGGCCATTTCCGACGGGTGGGTGTTCCATTTGCTTGATTTGGTCCTCATCCATCCCAACCGGTATGAACTGGGTAAGCTTGCCTTTTGGATCGACTACCCCAAGAGCAGCGTAACGTGCCTCGACCTGTTCGCGAGCCATTTGTACAATTCGTTCTAATACTGTGTCAAGGGATAAATCGCTGACAAGCTCGAGGCTTCCCCGATGCAGTGCAGCTAAACGGTCTTCAAGTTGCTCACGAGTTAAAACTACCATCCAATAATCCTCGCCAAGAGGGAGCCTTGATATATTTGTGGGTCCTAAATCAATAGCTAATTTTACCAAAGATTGTCTGAGTTTGGCTGAGTGCGGCAGAGCAATCGCATATGGAATAGGGTGAGATAATGAGCCTCCAAAAACCGGGAGGCAAAGATGGAAGAGACACCCTTCGGCAAATTAGCCTATCACTTTGGGTCCGTCAAAGACCCACGCGATGATAACATTCAGCACAAGCTTCTAGATATGCTCTTCATCGCCATCTGTGCGATTATATGTGGAGCGGATACCTGGGTTGAAGTTGAGCTTTTTGGACAGCGAAAACGAGCATGGTTGCAGCGATACCTGCAGTTGCCCAACTGGAATCCTTCGCATGATACCTTTGACCGGTTATTCGCTCGGATCGACCCGGAAGCCTTGCAACGAGGCTTTTTGGGCTGGACGCAGGCGATCCAAGAACTGACCCAAGGCCAGGTAATCGCCCTGGATGGCTAACAGTTGCGCAGTTCCCACGATCAAGGTCGAGAAAAGCCGGCGATCTAGATGGTGAGTGCCTGGGCCAGTGCTAACCATCTCGTGTTGGGATAGCGCAAAGAGGATGCAAAGTCAAACGAGATTATGGCGACCCCGAAACTGCTTTAGTTACTGGATAAACGTGGATGTATTGTGACCATTGATGCGATCTGAACTCAAACCAAAATTGCGAAGCAGATCGTCGAGCAAGGTGGGGACTACTTGTTAGCCGTCAAAGAGAACCAAGGGCGATTGTACCAGGACTTGGTCGGGTTATTTTCCTATGATTAGGAGCACAATTTCCAGGATGCGCCTTACCAGTTTGCCAATACGGTCAACAAAAATCATGGGCGGATCTCGATCCGCCAATGCTGGACAACTTCCGATCCAGAGTATTTGAGCACGATCCGCGATCAGCACAAGTGGAGGGGGCTGAACAGTATCGTCATGATCGTCGCCGAGCGGATTACCGATCGGCACACGACTACGGAAACGCGTTATTACATCTCGAGCCTACAAACGAATGCGAAGCACCATATGCAGGCAACTCGGGACCACTGGCGGATCGAAAACAGCCTGCATTGGGTATTGGATCTCGCCTTCAACCAGGACCGCAGCCGAGTGCGCAAGGATCATGCCGCGGCCAATCTGGCTGTATTGCGGCACATGGCAGTGAGCTTACTCCAACAAGAAAAAACAGCGAAAGCTGAAACCAAGGCGAAACGTCTACAAGCTGCTTTGGATGAGGATTACTTACTCAAGGTCCTCATCGGCAAAATGCAATCGCCCTGTTTCCATTCTTGAGTATGGGGGTACTAATACCCAGGTTGTGGTAAGATTTTAACAGTAGATACCCTGTGGGGGGGAGATACCAACAACAGCCTACCCAGATGAGCATCGCACTCTCCTCAATTTTCGACGAATAGATCGTATTAACAGGTGCAATTGTGGCTGCCATCCGGCGTTTGGGCATTTTACTCCTTCTATTATTAGCCTTCTACGGGACCCGGCTAGGGATAGTTGAACGGGCGGTCACGGCCGATGAGGCTCGCTGGCTGCTGCGCTCGGGCAACGTGTACCAAGCTCTGGCCAGCGGCGATCTCGCCGCGACCTACCAGCACGAACAACCGGGGGTGACCGTCACCTGGGCCGGGGCCTTGGGATATCTTTGGCGTTTCCCGGGTTTTGCAGCGCTGGCAGGCGGGCAGCTGCCCGGCCCGAGCAGTCTTGAAAATCTTTTTGCCGATCAAGGCCAATCGCCGTTGAAGGTTCTGGCTGCCGGGCGTATCCTGGTCGTGCTGGCGCTGGGCCTGATCCTCGGACTAGCGGGCTGGTTCGCGGGCAGGCTGTTGGGTTGGTGGGCGGCCGCCTTGGGTTTGGGCCTGATTGCGCTGGACCCCTTCAGCCTGTCCCTGACTTACCTGCTCCAGCCGGACGGGCTGGCCTCTACCCTGATGTTGCTGTCTGTGCTGGCTGTGGGCGCGTACTGTTTTGACGGGGGTAGAAAGTTGGATTTATGGATATCTGGGCTGGCGGGCGGGCTGGGCGTATTGAGTAAATCCCCGGCGGGTTTTCTGCTGCCGTTTATCGGGCTGCTGAGCCTGGTTTGGCTGGCCGCCCCGGATCAGTACCAGGCGCTAGGGCTGCGCTGAAAACGGAGTGTCAGGCTGGTGCTTGTCTGGACCGGAATCGCCGGGTTGACGGGTTTCCTTTTGTGGCCGGCCATGTGGGTGGATCCCATCGGTACGCTGCAAAATGTGTTCGGTGGGGCGTTTCGCTACGCGCTGGAAGGCAACCTGAGCGCGATCTATTTCAACCGCCAGATTATAGCTCGCGGCGATTTGGTCTGGAATTTTTATCCGCTGGTGCTGATCTGGCGGGCGACGCCCGGGATGCTGGCAGGCTGGCGCTGGATCACAGACCCGTCAGAAACCGCTGGAGACCGCAAACCCCGGCTGGTCATCGTGACGCTGCTGCTGTATGCCGTTTTGTTCACCCTGGCGGTCAGTCTCTCCAGCCAAAAATATGACCGTTATCTCCTGCCCGCCTGGCTGGCCCTGCTCCTGCTGGCCGGTTGGGGTTGGGCCGGGTTGTTGGCTAAGCTCGGGAGGTTGTTGACCCGGCGGCGCGGGCCGTTCGCTCAGGCTGCGGCTGGACTGCTGCTGAGCCTGGCTTTGCTGGCGGGCCAGGGAGCGGACGGGGCCAGGCTTTACCCGTATTATTACAGCTACTACAACCCGTTGCTTGGCGGCCTGGATCGGGCCGCCCAGGTGATGATGGTTGGCTGGGGGGAAGGATTGGATGAGGCTGGGATGGTTCTGGATGCCCTGCCGAATGCAGGCGGGCTGAGGGTGATGTCGTGGTATGGCGACGGCAGTTTTTCGTATTTTTTCCAGGGGCGCACGGTCGCTATGTATAAACGCACCAGCCTGGCGGAAGTCAAACAGATGGATTATGTCGTCCTGTATTACCAGCAGATCCAGCGCCAGGAGCCCAGCCCAGAGATCCTGGATTTTCTGGCAAGCCTCAGCCCCATACAAACCATCCGGGTGGATGGTCTTGAGCTGGTGCAGATTTACAAGCTGAAAGCGGATTAACCAACTGCCCATCCGATGCGCAGAATTTTCGGCCCGCCGCAAGCGGCGGCAGGTTTGTGCCTGGCAGCTGGCCCGCGCAATCAGGGTAAAACCGGCAGATCGCTCAGCAAGCCCTGCAGCGCCACGTCTTTAGCCGGCAGCCAGCGCGGTGCGCCAGTCGGCGTCTGCCCGGCCAGGACATTCAGCCAGTTGCCGCCCAGGTCGCGGCCGTCGAACCAGATGCACTCGCCCTGCCACTTGACTAGGGAATCACATTTGAACTAGATATGAGACAATTGCTGTACGGAGGCGAGTACAGCAATGGCAGACAAACCGATCGGAAGGATAAGGGAGCATCTTGGGAAAGTCACAGATCCACGGATAGGGAATGCGACCCGGCACAAATTCATCGATATCTTGGTGATTGCGATCTGTGCGGTGGTCTGTGGAGCAGATGGATGGAGTGATGTAGCCCTATTTGGCAGGAGCAAGGCAAAGTGGTTGAAGACGTTTTTAGAACTGCCGCATGGCATACCTTCGCACGACACCTTTGGGCGAGTATTTGGGCTGATCAATCCGGAAGAATTTGAACTGACCTTTTTGAGCTGGGTAGCAGAAATCCAAAGGCTAACGCAAGGGGAGGTGATCGCCATCGACGGCAAGCAATTACGAGGCTCAGTGGACCGTTTTGAAGGTCAAAGTGCGATCAATGTGGTGAGCGCTTGGGCAACTGCCAATGAGCTGGTGTTAGGGCAAGTCAAGGTGGACGAGAAGTCGAATGAGATCACTGCGATTCCCAGATTATTGGAAGTGCTCGATATCTCCGGTTGTCTGGTGACAATTGATGCCATTGGGACCCAGATCGAGATCGCCGAAAAGATCGTTGCTCAAGGTGGTGATTACTTGTTGGCCGTGAAAGAGAACCAGCTCCATCTGTATGAAGATCTGGAAAGACTATTCAGCCTGGATCAACAAGAAGGTTTCCAGAGCCCAGGATACACATATACCCGCAAAGTCGATAACTCACATGGGCGCATGGAGATCCGGGAATGTTGGGCGATCTCGGAAGAAGAATACCTGGCGTATGTGCGCGGTCGGCAGAATTGGAAAAACCTGAGTACTTTGGCGATGATCCGTTCCGAAAGAAGGTTTGGTGACAAGGTCGAGACCAAAACCCGCTATTTCATTTCGAGCGCAGTGCTGAATGCCAAGGGCTTTCTGAAAGCCAAACGCAGTCATTGGGGCATCGAAAACCGTTTGCATTGGGTGCTGGATGTGGCTTTTCGTGAAGATATCAGCCGTGTCCGCAAAGATCATGGCCCGGCAAACTTCGCTGTGTTGCGGCATATGGCACTCAATATGCTGAAACAGGAAAAGTCTGCCAAAGTGGGCATTCAGGCCAAACGCTTGCAAGCCGGTTGGGATGAAAATTACTTGCTCAAGGTGCTCTCGCTTTGAAATGCGATTACCCTACTGAGTGCGGGGGAAGGAAGAGTCCCAAAAAATGTTGTGGATGGATTGTAATATTTGGGTGCGTAGCCCCCCGAAATTACAATTCATAAAAATCTACAGACTTTTAGTACACCCCCTGGGAGGGGAGAATAATCTCTTGAGTTGTCCCACCCTGATAGTTTTTGCCAGCCAGACAGGGATATAAATAACCGTAGAGGCTGGATTTGAGTTCCTGTTTTCAGGGAAGCGAGCAGCCTGTTGGGTTTCTGATCAAGGTGTGCCGAGCTCGCAAGCAATTAAACTGGGGAACGGGCTTGTGTAGGTTAACCAGTTCAGGCAGAAGAATGCCAGGTGGGTTAAAATGTTGTCGATGAGGTTGGAGGTGTCTTAATGTCGAAGAGTTTCAGTGGTTCACGCATCCCGGGCTTTTATAATTTCACACTCTCCGAGCGTTTGGCAGCTCTGGCAGAGCGAGGTCAGCTCAGTCAGGGAGATGTAGCAGCATTAAACGGCCAGGCTGGCCTTTCGCTGGAGTTAGCCGATCACATGATTGAGAATGTGATCGGGCTGCACAGCCTGCCGCTTGGCGTTGCGCTCAACTTCAAGATCAACGGCAGGGACGTGTTGGTGCCCATGGCGATTGAGGAACCATCCGTTGTTGCGGGAGCTTCGTTTATGGCCAAGCTGGCTCGGGCTGGAGGTGGCTTTCACGCCCATACAACTTCTCCAGAGATGATTGGCCAGATGCAGATCCTGGACGTGGCAGACCCGGCTACAGCCCGGATGCTTATTCTGGAGCATAAAGACCAGCTGCTGGCAGAAGCGACTGAGATTGATCCGATCTTAAAACGGCTGGGCGGTGGGGCCCGTGATTTGGAAGTGCGTGTGATCTCTGAATCGCCCATTGGGCCATTCCTGGTTCTGCATCTGATCTATGATGTGCGTGACGCCATGGGGGCTAACGCAGTCAACACAGCCGCTGAAAGATTGGCGCCGCTGGTAGAATCACTTACCGGGGGCCGGGTGCATTTGCGCATCTTATCAAATCTGGCGGATCGCAGGCTCGCGAGGGCGCGCTGCACAATTCCACTCACCGAACTCGGATTTGAGAATTTCAGCCCGCAGGATGTGCGCGATGGAATACTGCAGGCCTGGGCTTTTGCTGCTTCCGATCCTTACCGGGCCGCAACCCATAATAAAGGCATCATGAACGGCGTCGATGCAGTTGTGATTGCAACCGGGAATGACTGGCGGGCAATCGAAGCTGGTGCGCACGCTTACGCCGCCCGGCTCGGGGTATATACTTCGCTGAGTACCTGGGGTAAGGATTTGGATGGCAATCTGGTCGGGACTCTGGAAATGCCATTGGCGGTTGGGACTGTTGGCGGGGCAACTCGTGTCCACCCAACCGCCCAGGCGGCATTAAAATGTATGGGCGTTGAAACAGCTGCTGAATTGGCCGAGATTATCGTTTCGGTCGGGCTGGCCCAAAACCTGGCTGCTTTGCGAGCCCTGGCTACTGAAGGCATCCAGCGCGGTCATATGAGCTTGCACGCCCGCCAGGTAGCAGTGGCTGCAGGCGCCGCCGGTGACCAAATTGAACGTCTTGCTCGCCAGCTGGTGGCTGAAAAGGTGGTCCGTCTTGACCGGGCCGAAGAAATCTTAAAAAATTGGGATCGGGAAAAACAGAACTCCTCCGGGAATTCCTGAACGACTTATGAGACAGAACTAAAACTTTGAAAGTGATGTGGTGATGACAGACCAGAATAATTCGAGCATATTATTAAAACCTGCCAGACCGGTTGGTATTGTGGGCTACGGAGCTTACGTTCCGCGCTACCGGTTGCCTGCCAGCGAAGTTTCCCGAGTCTGGACAGGCGGGCAGGCTGGGGCGCCAATTAAGGAAAAGTCTGTGCCTGGGATCGACGAGGATGTCGTCAGCATGTCGATTGAGGCCTCCCGCAATGCGCTCAGTCGGGCCGGGATATTGCCGGCCGATTTGCGGGCAGTCTGGGTCGGCTCAGAGTCGCATCCGTACGCCGTTAAGCCGACTTCGACCATCCTGGCTGAAGCCATTGGGGCGGTGCCAAATGTGCAGGCGGCCGACTGGGAATTCGCCTGTAAAGCCGGAACTGAGGCGATGGTGGCCGCGATTGGTTTTGTCGGCTCCCAGATGGCCGATTACGCCCTGGCGGTTGGGATGGACACTGCCCAGGGACGGCCGGGTGATGCGCTCGAATATACCGCCGGGGCAGGCGGGGCGGCGTTCATCCTGGGACCGGCGGAAAATTCTCTGGCAATTATTCAGTCCACGTACTCCTACGTAACAGATACGCCTGACTTCTGGCGCAGAGCCTACCAGAAATATCCTGAACACGGCCAGCGTTTCACTGGCGAACCGGCTTATTTTAAGCATATTAGCTCAGCCGGCTCGGCATTAATGGAAGCCAGCGGCACATCCGCCAGCGATTACCGTTATGCGATATTTCACCAACCCAATACGAAATTTCCGCAGCGCGTGGCCGCCCAGCTTGGTTTTTCCAAAGAACAAATAGCTCCCGGCTTGTTGGTTCCGGTAATTGGAAATACCTACGCAGGTGCTGCCATGATTGGTTTAACTTCCACCCTGGACGTAGCTGAGCCGGGCGACCGGATCCTGATGGTCTCTTTTGGTTCCGGAGCTGGTTCTGACGCGTTCGATATCCTCGTCACGGATAGGCTGGTGGAGCGTCGTAATCAAGCGCCTTCAACCCTGGCCTACATCGCCAGGCGCACAGAAATTGATTACGCTACCTATGCGCGCATGCGCGGCAAGCTTGTAATGAAATAAACCTGGAGGGTACATGACCGAAGTCGTTATTGCTGGGGTGGGTCAGACCCCGGTCGGAGAACATTGGGATTTGTCGCTGCGCGAGCTGGCTTTCCAGGCGATTGAAGCCACCCAAGTTGACTCGGGTGGTTTGCGCCCCCAAGCCCTATTTGTTGGCAACATGCTGGCACCTCAGGTGTCCATGCAGGCGCACCTTGGAACATTGGTCGCGGATTTTGCCGGCCTGACCGGGATTGAAGCCGTGAGTCTGGAAGCAGCCGGTGCCTCTGGTGGAGCCGCCCTGCGGAGCGGTTATATGGCAGTTGCGTCGGGACTGGCGGATGTCGCCCTGGTGGTTGGAGTAGAAAAATTTTCCGACAAAGTTGGCACGGATATCGATGCTGCCCTGGCAACTGCCACGGATAGCGATTATGAAGCGGTGCAAGGCATCACACCTACAGCTCAGGCTGCCATGCTCATGCGGCGTTATCTGCACGAATTTGAAGTTCCTCGCCAGGGTTTTGCGGGCTTTGCGGTCACTGCACATGCCAACGGGGCCGGCAATCCGAATGCCATGTTCCAAAAGGCAATTAAACCTGAGACCTATGAACGCGCCGGGATCGTCTCGGACCCGATTAATTTGTTCGATGCAGCTCCGTATGCCGATGGAGCTGCGGCCCTGGTGCTCACCCGTCCCGAACTGCTCCCGCCAAATCATGCCCATCCCCTGGTACGGATCGCAGGTTCCAGCCTGGTGACCGATACACTGGCTTTGCACGACCGCAAGGACCCGCTTGATTTCCAGGCGGCGCGGCTGTCGGTTGAGCGAGCCTGCCAAAAAGCGCATATCACCCCACTGCAGGTGGACTTTTTTGAATTATTCGACGCCTATTCGATTTTCGCGGTATTAAGCCTGGAAGCTGCTGGCTATGCTGCCAGAGGCCAGGGCTGGAAGCTGGCTGAAGATGGGCAAATCTCCCTGCAAGGGACATTGCCAATCAGTACGCTGGGCGGTTTGAAGGCTCGTGGAAACCCGGTTGGCGCGACTGGCGTCTACCAGGCCGTAGAAGCTGTCCGACAGCTGCGCGGACAGGCTGGTAAAAACCAGCTGCCCAAGGTTCGCAGAGGCATGATCCAATGCCTGGGCGGCCCGGCTTCTACCGCTGCAACCCATGTTCTGGAATTGGTATGAGCGGGCTTTTGGGGTGGAACGATAAAAACCGGAACAAATTATCAGGGAAGATCTTTGCATTGCCTGTCTGATTTTTTCGGTCATGCTCGATACAGACCAGTCTGTACCATATTTGTTCATCAATTGTTTATGTATTGTATAATACTTAAGGGTTATTAGGAAGTTGATAGTTCCTGATAGGGTTAAAGTTCTAAACTTATCCATGATAACCTGCAGTTGATGAGTTCAAAAAATGGAATTGTTATTTCGGTAATATTGCAGGCACATCGAGTGTATCGATCGAATAAGGAGACCCATTATGGATATTCCACGCCATTGGCGGTTACGCAAACAGCGATACGGTTTAGTTGGTGAAGTATGCCCCCACTGTGATGCCAAAATCTTCCCACCCAGGGATGTATGCCCGGAATGCGGCCAGGAAGCCAAGACCCTGTACTCTTTCAGCGGTCGGGGAGAGGTCTACTCCTATACCACCGTTTACGAGCCTCCCGCTGGCTATGAGGAAAATGTGCCCTACACCGTCGCCCTGATCAAGCTGGAAGAAGGCCCGTTGGTCACAGCTCAGCTGACTGATCTGGAGGGGGAAGTGCAGATCGGCTCGCCGGTTGAAATGGTGACCCGCCGTTTGCGCTCAGATGGAGACGAACGTGGACTGCTGGTTTATGGTTACAAGTTCCGGCCGGTCTTACAGGCTTAATCCCAAACAAGATCATCCGAGATTTTGCACCCTCCTGTACTTGCGGGAGGGTGCTTTTCTTTAATGATTGCAATATTGTCGCAAGATCTTCCTCCCCGTATCCACCCTGACGTTCATCTGAGCTTGCTCGAAATATCCAGCGAGCTGAGAACCAGCACAATCAAGCCTGGAGAGATAGCTACCTGGGTTATAATATATTCGTATCCGCATGTACCCACATGGGGCCGAGCACCTGGAGGGGCTATGCATCTACGGCACTGGCTGGGTAGGATTTATCTCTTGACCGCGGCCGGAGCGGCAGCCGCACTGCTATTTTTCGGGCACGCAGAGGCTCAGGGGCCGCAGTGCCCGCCGGGATTCGTCTTTGATCGCAATTCCGGCGTTGGTTGTGTTCAGGAAAATTGCAGCCAAATTTCGGGTGGTCACTACTCCTACACCGGCTCCTGTATCTGCAATGAAGGATTAAAAGGCTGCTTCCAGCAGTTAGACTCCCATGCTTTCGATCAAGACCTGTGCGGTCCATTCTGTCCGTACTCTGTACTGAACGCTTGCATCGCTCCGGACGCCTCCTGTCCCGAAGAGCAGCCGGCTGCTCAACCGCAGAATGATAAGTCGCTGGATCCGCAATCCGACCCCAACTCACAAGATGAGCCAGTAGATTCGGCCGGCGCGCCACAGCAAGCTGGGGGTGATGAAGAACTCAACATTGATGCTTTAACCCGCATCTTGGAAGAAGCGCTCATCCCGCAGCCCCCTCGAAAGTCAGCAGAGTGGCGGGAAGCCGCCGCGGCGATATTGGCAGGGCTTGGTGTCCTAGTATTCTTGGTTTCGCTGCTACCACCTACGAGTGGATCGTCAGTCCCTAGCACACCAACCAATCCTTCTCTATCTTTGTCCAGTGCGACCAGCCGAAGGCCTACGCCAGCGCCTGTGCACATGCCGGAGGTCGAGCACATTTACGATCATTCACCCGGTCGTATTCTCTCGGGCGATGAGGCACGCCGCTTCCTGGAGGATACTGGGGCATTGTCGCGCTTGAGCAGATTGCGTCATGGCGCGGATTGGGAGGTGGTGATCGAAGCCATGCGCGGCGACCCAGGTAAAACCGCGGTCAGCGATTTTGCCATCAACTGGAAAGATGACGGCACCCCGAACCTGGACGATCTGGTTATGGTGATCCCAGAAACGCAGCCTCTAAGCAATAAACCCCCACAAAATCAGGAACCTAAAAAGCCACTTGCAGGGAAGCCTGCGGATAAACCATCTGATGTTAAACTGCCTCCAGATGAGAAGAAACCACCTGAGAAAAAGAAACCCCCTCCGGAAATCCAAAAACCTCCGGATTTGAAACAAATGCTGGAGCGCGCTCGCCAGGAGCGCTCTGAGGCCATGGCACGCAATCTTTTACTTTGGAAGGAAGCCATTCAACTTTCGCAGCAACTCCAGCAGGCAAAGCTCGAATGGGACCACACCCGCGTCAAAGCGGTGAGCGATGGAATCATTGATATGGTTGACGTGGTGACGGACATCAAGCAGGTTAAGTTTTTGGCGACTGAGACCTTTGGGGGAGCATATCTTAAGGACTTGCTCAAGAACACCCTCAAGAATCTGGTTGCCGGGGGCGTCACTTATGTGATGGATGGAGATCAGCCTGTTCGATTGACGCCCGAAAAATTGCTTGAAGAGTTTTCAAAACCGAGTGGATTTCTCAGCAGTGCAGATTATGAAGCGCTGAACAAAGACCCTAACAAAGCCAAAGAATATATTCTGGATGTGATCATGCCCGGTGGAGGATTGAAACAGGTGGTCCAAAATGCGTTAGAACGATCAGGCCACAAAAGATTAAGCCAGGTGTATGGTCCGGGTGAAACAGTGGTTAAAGGAGTGCGCGATACGGTTCGAGCGCAAGAGCGTTGCGCTGAGTTGCGGGCGCAGATGGTCAAACTACAAGAACGGCTGGGAAAGGTCAAGAGCGGCATGGAAGACACTCAGATGGATTTCGAAATTGCTAACAGCGCAGTGAGGCGTAATGAAGCCAACCTCGCTGAATTAAAGAAGGAGTTTCCACACCGCTTTGCCAACCTTTAAGCGGATGTTGTCTGGAGGGTGGATGCGATGACCATGTTACGTTGGTATGATGTTGAGCAGCTACAGGCAGCAGCCCGCATTTTGAAACAGCGCTTGGAGGGCGGCTCTTCTGGCTGGCTCGAATTCGCCATGGCTGCTAAAGAGTACATTCTGCGCGATGAACGTTCTGCTTACTGGTTCCTGGATCCTTCAACAGGCCGCTGGTACCGTTACGATCAGGGTGGTTGGCAACCGGCCGAGATATCCATAGATAAGTTGGAAGGCTCCCAGACGTTGGCGGATTCCGGTGTGCTATCTACGGTTTTCTTGACCGGCTTAGAGGATCCTTTTGCTGGCAAAGAAAGCTGGCAACCCCTCGAAGTCATGGAAATATTGGTACGTAAAGCAGAGCAGGATTATCGGACGGGCCGGTTTTCATCCACGGACGTTGAGCTGCTGCTGGGTCGGCTGTTCCTGTTGGATCAACAGGCTCGTTTTTGGACTATTGGCATCAACAGTGGGCAGTGGTATCGCTACGCTGACCAGAGCTGGGTGCTGGTGGGCCACAGCCCGGATCCGATGCAGCTCATTCGTTGGCTGGGAGGGCGAGTAAAGTGTGAACAATGCGGCCTCGAAGTGGATAACGCGTACCTGTGCCCCAACTGTGGCGCTTTGATGATATCCGGGATCGACCATCTCGACCCATTATCGCTGCAGCGCGTGTACCGCTTCTTACTGCTGGGCGCTGGAACGCTGCCTGAACCGGTCAGCCCACCTTGGGAGCCACCCGAGGATTTCTCAGGCCTAGCGGCCGGGGCTCGTTGCGAAGTGTGCAGAGCGAGCAGCTTGCCGGGTAGTCATTTCTGCGGCCAGTGTGGTGCCCGGCTTGGATGCCTGAACTGCGGGGCATTTAACCCTGTGGGCAGCCGTTTTTGCAGTTCCTGCGGTATGGAACTTGTGTCTGGAAGGAGTTAATCCTGAATGACATTCATCTGGAATGTGCTGCAACTGCTAGCTGCCGGCATTACGCTTTTGCTTACCATTGTAGGGGTGTGGCAGTTTCGTAAGCCTTGTCCGCTCAAGACCGGGCGTCTGCTGCTGGCGGCGTTCCTAAGCCTGGTATTGCTGTTCATCTACATGCTGGTGGGTGGGCTGCAACTGAGCTGGTGGGTGGGCAGCCTGGTATTCTTGGTTGGGCTGTTTCTGGGCGTGATTTCTGGTCTGACAGCAAAAATGATGCGCCAGGGAGCGCAGGTGGTCGGACGCAACTCGATCCTGGCGTTGCTTCTGTGGGGTGGGTCGTATGCCTTCTCCATGCTGCTCAACCTGTCGCCGTCGCTCCTGTTGGCGACGCTTGGTCTACTGCCGCTATACTTGAGTAGTGGTTTACAGGTTGGAAATCAGGCGACACTGTTGGTGCGAAGGATATTGATGTAGTCAACCAGAAATAACCATATACTTGTTGCGTATAGGAGAACGTATGGGCAAACTTCAAAACCAATCTGTCTGGACCTGCACCCAGTGCGGAACGGAGAACTTTGGCGCCCAGCCGCGCTGCCTGCGCTGTGGCGCTCCCCCCCAACGATCTTTTTACCCACCGCCTCCGTCTTCGTCCCAACCTGCTTCTTACACCAGCTACCCCCCGCCCGCCTATCCGCAGCCTCCGCCACTTCAACCACCCTCCCGTCGTCCAAACTGGTTGCTCCCCAGCCTGGCTCTGGCCGCGCTGGGGATGTTGGTCATTTGCTCTACGGCTGGCAGTCTGTACCTCTTCCGCCAGCCGCTGCTGGCAAGGCTAACTGAACGAGCACCTCAGGCCGCCGCGCCTCTCCCGCTTCACACACAGCCTTTGCCAGAAGAACCGATCTCCCAGGCGACCGATCCTGCTGCTCTCCCGAACGCACCCGCCATTGCGTCTGTGCCTACGGATGAGCCGCTGCCCCCGACACCTACAAACACGCCGGATTTTCCAACGGTGAGTTTCCAGGGCATCACCTTCCGCTATCATCCCGGGCTTGCCAGTGGGGTTTTCCCCCTCCAGGTAGAGGCTGCCAACGAACCGGGCTATGTGATGCCTATGTTTTATGAATTTGACTTCGGTGGCTATCCCACTGCTGCGGGAATGTTTTACCCGCTGATAAGTGTCATCCCGGTGCAGGAATACCGGTCGCTTGACCCCGATGCCGACGAACAGATCTCCCAACTGCAAACGCTGCTGGAGCAGGGAATGATCTATTCATCCGAACCGCTCCCGCTGCTGCCAGTGATGATGGCGGCACAATTAATTCGCGCTCGGGTGGAGGTCGTCCAGTTTAAAAATGGCTCCGGGGTGCGCTACTTGACCCAGCTTGCCCAGGATGCCTGGCCGATCAATAACGAGGACCTTTTCCTAACTTACCAGGGACTGACCAGCGATGGCTCCTATTACATCTCAGCGATGTTCCCGGTTTCACACCCCGACCTGCCGGCGACCGGAGCCGATTTTCCCACCGGCGATTACCTGCAGTTTTCAGAGAATTTCGCCGAGTACGTCGCGACCATCACCCAAGACCTTAACCAAGCTGATCCTTCCAACTTTATCCCGGATCTCAACCACCTTGACGACATGATTCGCTCATTACAAATATCTCCGTAATTTCAGCCTTCCGTTATCCAAAGTAGCATTTTGAGCTAAGACTTCTACCTTCTCGATCCAGTGGCCAAAGGGCGGATGATATTATTCATAAGAACGTTGCTTTCCTGGAAGAAGCCACATTTCGGGAGTTGATCCTGCATGGGGCTGTGCGTGTGTGGTGCAATTCCAGCCCTACGATCCTCCAGAGCAACCTGATCTCCTCGCGATTATTTGACAGTATGCCTCCCCTCTATATTTTTAGCAGGAGGCTTTTGTCTGCCTTTCTCCTGCAAACCTGGCAGGCTTTCATCCAGGATGTTTTGCTGGCGGCACTGATGTCAAGCGGTAAATGTGTTTACCTGGCGGCTGGTAACGTGTCGAAATGATTAAATATTACTCGCTGCTATTAGCTTTAGACCTCATTGCATCATCCTGGTTAATGCCAGAGTGTGCTGATGTAGATCTGGGAACAGAACAATCGCTCACACTTCGGAATACCAGACTAGATAGTCGTCCATGTGGCGGGAATTCGCGTTTTCTTGGCCGATAGGTTCCAGGTCGAGCAGAGGCACAACCCCCTGCCAATCGTCTTTTTCCACTGCAACCATAACGCCCTCATCTTCATCGAATGGGGCAAAACCGATCACTCTCACAATATCCTCGATTTCCAGCTCGTCCACGTCCAACGGTTCGGCCACTTCGGCTTCAAAGGGCAGTTCTAAAACCTTGCGTAGGTGAGTATCCCAGGCATGGTGTGCAGCCTGTTCATCGTCCCAATCAACGTTTTGTAGCACCT